>NZ_JABEPR010000002.1 GCF_013044515.1 Sphingomonas sp. ID1715 | reverse complement strand
GCCGGCGTGCCGATCATCGGCGACGACATCAAGGCGCAGCTGGGCGCGACCATCGTCCACCGCGTGCTGACCGACCTGTTCAAGAAGCGCGGCGTCAGGCTCGACCGCACCTACCAGCTCAACACCGGCGGCAACACCGACTTTTTGAACATGTCGAACCGCCAGCGGCTCGCCTCCAAGAAGGTGTCGAAGACCGAAGCGGTGCAGTCGGTCGCGGAAGAACGCTTGGCCGACGAGAACATCCATGTCGGGCCATCGGATTACGTGGCCTGGCAGAACGACAACAAGGTCTGCTTCCTCAGGATGGAAGGCCAGCTGTTCGGCGGCGTGCCGATGAACCTGGAACTGCGCCTCTCGGTCGAGGACAGCCCCAACTCCGCCGGCGTCGCCATCGACATGATCCGCTGCGCCAAACTCGCCCGCGACCGCGGCTTATCAGGCGCCATCCTCCCCGCCTCCGCCTGGTTCTGCAAACATCCGCCCGTGCAGATGACCGACGATGAAGCCTTCTCCGCCGTCGAGGCGTTCATCGGCTAGCGGAACCAGCGTGCCTTGACGAAATAGAGCATGCCGCCGGCCAGAAAGGCGACCGAGACGCCAACGATCACATCGAAGGCGAAGCGGTCATTCTGGCCGGGCAGCGGCACGTTCATGCCATAGAGGCCGGTCAGATAGGTCAGCGGCAGGAAGATCAGCGCCAGCACCGAGACGAGCAGCGCGCGGGTATCGATCATCTCGGCATGCAGGTCGGTGATCTGCTCGTGCATGAGCGCGGCCCGTTCGCGGATGCTTTCCAGCTCCTCTGCCATCCGCGCGAACCGGTCGGCCGCTTCGTTCAGGTGCAGCCGGTCGTCGGGCTCCAGCCAGGCGCATTCCAGCCCGGCGAGCCGCTCCAGGGCTTGGCGCTGGGGGGCAACGAAGCGGCGATATTCGATCGCCCTGGCGCGCGTCTTCGCGATCTCGCCGCGCAGGGCGAACGCCTTTCTGCCGTCCAGCATCAGTTCGCATTCGTCGAGGCTGTCGCCCAGTTCGGCGACGTCGGGGTCGAGGTCTTCGGTGATCAGCCGCGCGAGCAATGCGACGAAGTCGCCCGGATCTTTGACCTGTCCTGCCTTGAACGCCTCGCACATCGCCGGCAGCGGACGCATCGCGAAGCGCGCGGTCGACACGATGCAGCCGCGTCCGATCCACATCCGGATCGAGACCAGATCATCGGCTTCGTCCTCATCCTTGAGCGACAGACCGCGCAGATTGACGAGCGCGCCGCCATCCATCGGTTCGCAGCGCGGCCGCGTCTCAAGCGCCGTCAACGCGTTCACCACCACGTCGAGCAGTCCCATTTTCCCGGCCAGAAAGGCGCGGGTGCCGGCGTCGCGCTGGTCGAGGTGAATCCAGACCAGTCGTGCCGTGCCCTTGGCCGCCGCCGCTTCTTCATGGGACGTTGCGCGGACATTGTGTCCGTCATCCACAAAGGCGAAATCTTTCATGGATGCGCCATAGCAAGGTCGAGGGACAGGCCGGAACCGGGTTGTTCGGGCGGTGCCTCGCAGGCGATCCGGGCCGCGTCCGCCCGCGCCCGAGCCAGGATCGCGGACGGGACGTCCGGGCGGTGAAAGACCCGGTCGGCCTGGCCGAGCAAGCGCGCCTGGCGGAGCGTCAGGTCGTCGGGGTCCGCGGAGGCGAGGGTGAACCGGATCAGGTCGTCGGACGCGGCAGCGTCAGGTTGCTCGAGCCAGGCCTCGACCCCGGTGCCATCGCCGAGCGGATCGAGGGGGCCGCCATCCTCCAGCGCAGCATCGATCATCCGCCGCCGCATCGCGGCGTTCGGCCACCGCGCGCGCATCCTTGCGCGGGCGCCTTGCAGCGCTGCCGCCAGCCCGCCCAGGGACGTGGGCAGCATTCGCTCGAGACGCTGCCGCAGCGCCTTCGCGAGCCCGGCCGACGCGCCGCCCGTGCCGATCGCGATCAGCACCGGATCACGGTCCACGATCGCCGGCAGGGTAAAGTCGCACAGGTCCGGCCGGTCGACCACGTTGACGAGCATGCCCCGCTGCCTGAGGCGCGCTGCGGCTTCTTCCGGCCGCTCGAGCGCGACGATGGCGATCCTGGCGTCGTCCGCTTCTCCGACGATCAGCGCGCCGGCACGCTCCAGCAGCCGGCGCTTGGCCTCTGCCATCTCGCCCTCGCCGATGAGGATGACGGACCGCCCTTGCAGCCGGAGGAAGACGGGCAGGCTGTGCACCGCAGTGTCTTATCCGGTCAGTCGAGAATATGCATCAGCATCGGCTTGCCGCGAATGCTGGGCGAGCCTTCCAGTCGTTCCAACGCATGCGCGATGTTCCGCTCGGGACTTTCGTGGGTGACGATTGCGACCAGCACCGCGCCGTCGTCCTGCGCGCCGCGCTGGATCAGGCTCTCGATCGACACATTGGAATCGCGCATCGCCGCCGCGATCTCCGCCAGCACGCCGACCTTGTCCTCGACGGTGAAGCGCAGATAGGCCCGGCCGCGGCGCTCGCCCGCATCGGCGGGGGCACGTACGTCGAGCGAGGCGACGGGCATGGCGAAGGCGGGGCCGAACTCGCCGCGCGCGATGTCGATCAGGTCGGCGACCACCGCGCTGGCGGTCGGGCCATCGCCCGCGCCGCGTCCTTCGAAAAACAGCCGCCCGACGAAATTGCCCTCGGCTACCACGGCGTTCAGCGATCCCGCGACATGGGCGAGCGGATGGCTGACCGGCACCAGATGCGGGTGGACGCGCTGGAACAGACCGTCACTCAAGGTCTCCGCATGTCCGAGCAGCCGCACCTTGTAGCCGAGCGCGGCGGCCTCGGCGATATCGGCCGCAAGCACGTGGCGGATGCCGGTGACTGCCACGTTGTCGAAGTCAAGGCGGGTGCCGAAGGCGAGGCTGGCGAGGATCGACAATTTGTGCGCGGCATCGACGCCGTCGATGTCGAAGCTCGGGTCCGCCTCGGCATAGCCGAGCGCCTGCGCCTCGGCGAGCACATCGGCGAAGTCGCGGCCCTCCGCCTCCATCGTCGTCAGGATGTAATTGCAGGTGCCGTTCAGGATGCCGTAGACATGCGCCAGCTCATTGGCGGCGGCGCCCTCGCGCAGGCCCTTGATCACCGGAATGCCGCCCGCGACCGCCGCTTCATATTTAAGCGCCGTGCCCTTGGCCTCGGCAGCCTGGGCAAGCTCTAGGCCATGATGCGCGATCATTGCCTTGTTGGCGGTGACGAAGGCGCGGCCATTGTCGATGCTTTTGCGGGCAAGGGCGAGCGCGGGCCCGTCGCTGCCACCGATCAACTCGACGACGACATCAACGGCAGGATGATCGGCCAGGGCCCCGGTATCGTCGACCCATTCGAAGCGGGAAAGGTCGACGCCGCGATCCTTGGTTCGGTCGCGCGCCGAGACGGCGACCACCTCGATCGGGCGACCGGCACGCCGGGCAATCAGCTCCCGATTGGCGTCGAGCAGCCGGACGACGCCGCCGCCAACGGTGCCGAGCCCGGCCAGAGCAATACGAAGCGGCTCACCCATTTTTCCGTCATCCCCGCGAAAGCGGGGACCCAGCTACCGACTTTGCTGCGCCCGCGAAAGAAGAAGAAAGCCAGGTTCCCGCTTTTGCGGGAGGGACGAAGAGGGTTAGGGGGCGTTGCATGACGCTCGATCTTCCCGGCCGCTTTTTCATCGCCCGCCATGGCGAGACCGTGTTCAACGCCGCGGGGCGGATGCAGGGCGACGCGATGGACACGCCGCTCACCCGTGCGGGGTTCGCCCAGGCCGACGCGATGGGCGAGGGACTGGCGCGGTTCCTGGGCGACGGAGCGCGCCCGTCGCATCTCTGGGCCTCGCCCTACGGGCGCGCACTGCAAACGCTGGCGGTCGTCTGCGAGCAGATCGGCGAGGACTGGCACAGCGCGCGTCGCGACCAACGCCTGTCTGAAATCAACGTGGGTGCCTGGGGCGGCCGCAGCTATGCCGAGATCATCGCCGAGCAGGGCGACATCATGGATCGCACCCAAAGCCTCTTCTCCGTCCGGCCGCCCCAGGGCGAATGGTATGACGAGATTGCCGCGCGGCTGACCTCCTGGCTCGACGAGCATGGGCGCGAGGCGGGCGACAAGCTGATCATCATGCACGGCATGTCGAGCCGGGTGCTGCGCGGGCTGATGACGGGCGTGGATGTCGAGCCGCGTTGGTCCGCGCCCATCGCCCCCAGTCTGCCGCAGGGCAGCATGGTGATGATCGAAAACGGGGTCGAGACGATCGTCCATCTGGGCGCCGGCCACGCACCCGCGTGACCCTCGCAAAATCGCCGCAATCGCCCTACATGGGCGGGTGATGACCCCCGCCATGCAGATGCCCGGCCATATCGATCCCGTACCCGTGCCCCGCGCAGCCGTTCCGCGCGCAGACGGCAGACTGGACCTGGTCGGCCTCTCGCGGCCCCAGATCCGGGAAGCGCTGCTCGCTGCCGGCCTCGACGAACGGCAGGCGAAGCTGCGCGCCAAGCAGCTCTGGCACTGGATCTACAATCGCGGCGTTACCGACTTCGCGCTGATGACGGACATCGCCAAGGCGCAACAGCCCTGGCTGGCCGAACGCTTCGTGATTGGGCGTCCCGAGGTGGTCGAGGCGCAGGTCTCGACCGACGGCACGCGCAAATGGCTGCTCCGGTCGGATGACGGCCAGGATTACGAGATGGTCTTCATCCCGGATGCGGACCGGGGCACGCTCTGCGTCTCCAGCCAGGTCGGCTGCACGCTCAACTGTCGCTTCTGCCACACCGGCACGATGCGGCTGGTCCGCAATCTGACTGCGGGCGAGATCGTCGGCCAGGTCATGCTCGCGCGCGATGGGCTGGGCGAATGGCCGAGCCAGCCGGAAGGGCGCCTGCTCACCAACATCGTCATGATGGGCATGGGCGAGCCGCTCTATAATTTCGACAATGTGCGCGACGCGCTGAAGATCGTGATGGACGGCGACGGCCTAGCGCTGTCCAAGCGTCGCATCACCCTGTCGACCTCGGGCGTCGTGCCCAAGATGGCGCAGGCGGGGGAAGAGATCGGCGTCAACCTCGCCGTTTCGCTGCACGCGGTCACCAAGGACGTGCGCGACGAGATCGTGCCGCTCAACCGCAAATACGGCATCGAGGAACTGCTCCAGGCCTGTGCCGACTATCCCGGCGCCAACAATGCTCGCCGCATCACGTTCGAATATGTGATGCTTAAGGGTAAGAACGACAGCGACGATGACGCGCGCGAACTCGTCCGCCTGATCCGCAAGTACAAGCTGCCGGCCAAGGTTAACCTGATCCCGTTCAATCCCTGGCCTGGCGCGCCTTACGAATGTTCAGACCCGGAACGGATCCGCTCCTTCAGCAACATCATTTTCGAAGCGGGGATTTCAGCTCCAGTACGCACCCCCCGCGGCCGCGACATCGATGCCGCCTGCGGGCAGCTGAAGACGGCGGCGGAGAAGAAATCGCGCGCCGAACTCGATCGGCAGGCGGAAGAGAAGCTGGCGGCGCTCGGCTAAGACTTATTCGGCGGGATGCTGCCGCCGCCGTTCGCGCGCGGCGATCAGCTTGCGGCGTTCGTTCAGCAGATAGAGGTACATGATCAACGCAAATGAGCCCGGGACGACGACGACCCCGATTTCAGCCAGTGTCATAACTCATCCTCCAGCTGCAGCAACTCGTTCATCTGCACGCTCCCCCATATAAAGAATAGGCCGGCGATTATCCACAGGGCCGTCGTAAGATTCGCATCATGGTCAAGCCACCGCGTCGAAGCGGTAACGATCAGAGCGAGCCCACCCGCACCAAGCAGCGTCGAGAGCCGCTTCACCTTTTCATTGTAGCGGACCGCATCCATGTCTTTCATGTGATCGGCATATGGAGCCTAGGTGGCACCGGCAAGCGGGCTGCGCCGTTTTGCAACTCATTCGCAATAGCAAAGATAATCCCGAGCGTGAGGTTGATCCCTTAACCTTACCGGCCTAAGCGCGTGCCGACTTTGCTTGGGAGACCCGAATGGCTCGGCACAAGATTGCGCTGATCGGCGCTGGCAATATCGGCGGAACGCTGGCGCATCTGGCGCTGACCCGCGACCTTGGCGATGTGGTGTTGTTCGACGTGGTCGAGGGCGTGCCGCAGGGCAAGGCGCTGGACCTGAACCAGTGCGGCCCGGTCGAGGGCAAGGACGGCAATCTCAAGGGCACCAATGATTATGCCGACATTGCCGGCGCCGATGTGTGCATCGTCACCGCCGGCGTCGCTCGCAAGCCTGGCATGAGCCGCGACGACCTGCTCGGCATCAACCTCAAGGTGATGAAGGCGGTTGGCGAAGGCATCAAGGCGCATGCGCCGGACGCGTTCGTCATCTGCATCACCAACCCGCTGGACGCGATGGTCTGGGCGCTGCGCGAGTTCTCCGGCCTCCCGCACAACAAGGTCGTCGGCATGGCCGGCGTGCTGGACTCGGCGCGCTTCCGCCACTTCCTCGCCGAGGAATTCGGCGTGTCGAAGCAGGACGTCACCGCCTTCGTACTCGGTGGCCATGGCGACACGATGGTCCCCGTCATCGAATATTCGACCGTGGCCGGCATTCCGATCCCGGCGCTGATCAAGATGGGCTGGTCGACGCAGGAGCGGATCGACGCCATCGTCCAGCGCACCCGCTCCGGCGGCGGTGAGATCGTCGCGCTGCTGAAGACTGGGTCGGCCTATTACGCGCCGGCCACCAGCGGCATCGAAATGGCCGAGGCTTACCTTAAGGACAAGAAGCGCCTGCTCCCCTGCGCGGCGTTCCTGCAGGGTCAATATGGCCAGAACGACCTCTATGTCGGTGTGCCGGTGATCATCGGTGCCGGCGGCGTCGAGAAGATCGTGGAGATCGAGCTGAACGCGGAAGCCAAGCAGAACTTCCAGGTCTCGGTGGATGCGGTGCGCGAGCTGATGACCGCCTGCGCCGGCATCGACAATAGCCTGAAGGCCTAATGTTTCCCGGCGAAGGCCGGGGTCCAGTGGCGAGGCGGGCGTTGGCGCCGGCCTGCACTGCGGAACGCAGAGGAACGGTTAGAGCATGAGCATTCTCGTCAACGCGAACACCAAGGTGATTACCCAGGGGTTCACCGGCGCGCAGGGCACGTTCCATTCGGAACAGGCGATTGCGTACGGCACCAAGGTTGTTGGCGGCGTGACGCCGGGCAAGGGCGGCACCACCCATATCGGTCTGCCGGTGTTCGACACGGTCGAGGAAGCCGTGAAGACGACCGGTGCCGATGCGTCGGTCATCTATGTGCCGCCGCCCTTTGCCGCTGACTCGATTCTCGAGGCCATCGACGCCGAAGTGCCGCTGATCGTCTGCATCACGGAAGGGATTCCGGTGCTCGACATGGTCAAGGTGAAGCGCGCGCTCAGCGGCTCCAAGTCGCGGCTGATCGGGCCGAACTGCCCAGGCGTGCTGACGCCCAATGAGTGCAAGATCGGCATCATGCCGGGCAATATCTTCAAAAAGGGCTCGGTCGGTGTCGTCTCGCGCTCCGGCACGCTTACCTACGAAGCGGTGTTCCAGACGTCGAATGCGGGCCTGGGCCAGACGACTGCGGTCGGCATCGGCGGCGATCCGGTCAACGGCACCAACTTCATCGACGTGCTCGAGTTGTTTCTGGCCGACGACGACACCAAATCCATCATCATGATCGGCGAGATCGGTGGCGACGCCGAGGAGCAGGCGGCGCAGTTCCTGATCGACGAAGCGAAGCGCGGCCGCAAGAAGCCGACCGTCGGCTTCATCGCCGGCCGCACCGCGCCTCCGGGGCGTCGCATGGGCCATGCCGGCGCGATCGTGTCGGGCGGCAAGGGCGGTGCCGAGGACAAGATCGCCGCGATGGAGGCGGCCGGCATCCGCGTGTCGCCGTCGCCCGCCGAACTCGGCGAGACGCTGCAGGCGCTGTTGAAGGGGTAAAATAATCCTCCCCTGCGTAAGCAGGGGAGGGGGACCGCGCGCCTCCCGGCGCGTGGTGGAGGGGCCGCAGCGAAGCGAGGAAGCCAAACCCTCCGCTAACGCTCCGGGCCCCTCCACCAAGCTTCGCTTGGTCCCCCTCCCCTCGCAGGCGGGGGAGGATTTGGAGTGACGCTTATGGGTTACGAGAACCAGTCCTTCGACATCGAAGGCGTGTCGCCGTCCTTCGTCGAGGCGCTGTACCGCAGCTATCTCGCCAATCCCGGTTCGGTCGAGCCGAGCTGGCGGGGCTTCTTCGAAGGCCTGGAGGCCACGACCGAAGGGCCGAGCTGGAAGCGCAGCAACTGGCCGCCGGCCGACACCGATGCGCTGACCGCCGCGCTCGACCCGACGCAGAGCGCTGTTTTGCCTAAGGCCGATGCGCGGAAAGCGCCGGCCGTTCCTGCCGCCGACCCCGATGCGATCGCCAAGGCGGCCGCGGACTCGATCCGCGCGATGCTGCTGATCCGTACCTATCGCGTGCGGGGGCATCTGGCGGCGCAGCTCGACCCGCTCGGCCTGGTCAAGCGTGAGCTGCCGGCCGATCTTACGCCCGAATATCATGGCTTTTCCGGCGCCGATCTCGACCGGCCGATCTATCTCGGCGGGGTGCTCGGCCTGCAGCAGGCGACCGTGCGCGAGATCGTTGCGATCCTGCAGCAGAATTACTGCGGTCCGGTGGGTCTCGAATATATGCACATCGCCGACACGGAAGAGCGGCGCTTCCTCCAGGAGCGGATGGAGGGCAAGGACAAGGCGATCGAGTTCACGCCCGAAGGCAAGAAGGCGATCCTGTCCGCCGTGATTCGCGGCGAGCAGTTCGAGAAATTCCTCGGCCGCAAATATGTCGGCACCAAGCGCTTCGGGCTCGATGGCGGCGAGGCGATGATCCCGGCGCTCGAAGCCGTCATCAAATATGGCGGCCAGATGGGCGTGCGCGAAATCGTGTACGGCATGGCGCATCGCGGCCGATTGAACGTGCTCGCCAATGTCATGGCGAAACCGTTCCGCGTCATCTTCCATGAATTCTCCGGCGGCTCGGCCAACCCGGAGGATGTCGGCGGCTCCGGCGACGTCAAATATCACCTCGGCACCTCGACCGATCGCGAGTTCGACGGGATCAGCGTCCATATGTCGCTGGTGCCCAACCCCTCGCACCTGGAAGCGGTCGACCCGGTCGTGCTCGGCAAGGTGCGCGCGACGCAGGTGATGCGCGACAATCTCGACAAGCACGATCAGGTGCTGCCGGTGCTGATCCATGGCGACGCGGCCTTCGCCGGTCAGGGCATCGTCTGGGAATGCCTCGGCTTTTCGGGCGTCCGCGGCTACAACACGGGCGGCTGCGTCCACTTCATCATCAACAACCAGATCGGTTTCACGACCTCGCCCCAATTCGCGCGGTCGTCACCCTATCCCTCGGATGTCGCGAAGGGCGTGCAGGCGCCCATCTTCCATGTGAACGGCGACGATCCCGAGGCGGTCACCTTCGCCTGCAAGATCGCGATCGAGTTCCGCCAGCGTTTCGGCCGCGACATCGTCATCGACATGTGGTGCTATCGCCGCTTCGGCCACAACGAAGGCGATGAGCCGAGCTTCACCCAGCCGCTGATGTATGCGCGGATCAAGGATCATCCGCCGGTCAGCACCGTCTATGCGAACAAGCTGACCGCCCAGGATGTGATCGCTGACGGGTTTGCCGGCGAGTGCGCCGCGAGCTTCACCGCACAGCTTGAGGAAGAGTTCGAGAGCGCCAAATCCTATCTGCCGAACAAGGCGGACTGGTTCGCGGGCCGCTGGTCGGGCCTCAACAAGCCCGCCGACGCCGAAAGCGCGCGGCGCAATGTCGAAACCGGCATCGATCGCAAATTGTTCGACAGCCTCGGCCGCACGCTGACCACGGTTCCGGACGATGTGAGTGTCCACAAGACGCTCGGTCGCATCATCGATGCGAAGCGCGAGATGTTCAAATCCGGTCAGGGCTTCGACTGGGCGACCGGCGAGGCACTCGCCTTCGGCAGCCTGGTCACGGAGGGCTATGCCGTCCGGCTTTCCGGGCAGGATAGCGGGCGCGGCACGTTCAGCCAGCGCCACGCCGTCTGGGTCGATCAGCAGACCGAGGGCAAGTACATCCCCCTGACGACCCTGCCGCACGGCCGCTTCGAAGTCCTCGACTCGCCGCTCTCCGAATATGGCGTGCTCGGCTTCGAATATGGCTATGCGCTGGCCGACCCGAAGACGCTGGTGCTCTGGGAAGCCCAATTCGGCGACTTCGCCAATGGCGCGCAGATCATGATCGACCAGTTCATCGCGGCGGGCGAGGCCAAGTGGCTGCGCGCCAACGGTCTCGTGATGCTGCTGCCGCACGGTTACGAGGGGCAGGGGCCGGAGCATAGCTCGGCGCGGCTGGAACGCTATCTGCAGCTCTGCGCTCAGGACAATATGCAGGTCGCCAACTGCACGACCCCCGCCAATTACTTCCATATCCTGCGCCGGCAGATGCTGCGGCCGTTCCGCAAGCCGCTGGTGATCATGACGCCAAAGTCGCTGCTGCGACACAAGATGGCGGTTTCGGCGGCCGAGGATTTCCTGGGCGCGAGCCACTTCCGCCGCATCCTGTCCGACCCGTCCGCGCCGGCCGACGATCAGGTCAAGCGTCTCGTTCTCTGCACGGGCAAGGTCGCCTATGACCTGATCGAGGCGCGCGATGCCGCCGGCGACCGGAACACCGCCATCGTCCGGATCGAGCAGCTCTATCCCTTCCCGGGCGAGCCGCTGACCGAGCGGCTGAAGCGCATGACCAATGTCGAGGATGTGGTCTGGGCGCAGGAAGAGCCGAAGAACAATGGCGCTTGGGGCTTCGTCGAGCCGTTCATCGAGGATAGCCTCGCGAACGCCGGCTGCCGCGTGCAGCGCGCGCGCTATTCCGGCCGCGCCTCGTCCGCCTCGCCGGCGACCGGCCTTGCCAAGCGCCACGCGTCTGAACAGGGCGCGCTGATCGCCGATGCGCTCGGCCACAGCGTGCGCGGCGAAATTCGCCGCACGCGCGCCGGCGCCAATAGCGCGACCAAGGGTCCCAAAGAAGCTCCGACGAGCTGAGGAAGAAGCAACATGGCAACCGAAATCAAAGTGCCGGTGCTCGGCGAGTCGATCACCGAAGCGACCATTGGCGAATGGCTGAAGAAGCCGGGCGACTCCGTCGCGGCGGACGAGCCGGTCGCGAGCCTCGAAACCGACAAGGTGTCGGTCGAGGTGCCCTCGCCGGTCGCCGGCACGATGGGCGCCTATGCGGCGCAGGTCGGCGATACGGTGCAGGTCGGCGCGGTGATCGGCTTGATCGAAGCCGGCGGCACGGCCGCGGCTCCGGCTCCTGCGCCCGCCGCAGCATCGGCGGCTCCGGCTCCCGCTTCCGTTCAGGAAGAGCCGGCCGGCGACCTGACCCTGTCGCCCTCGGTCCGGCGTCTGGTGCTCGAAAATGGCATCGACCCGACCCAGATCAAGGGCACCGGCAAGGACGGTCGCCTGACCAAGGAGGATGTGCAGGCAGCGATCGACGCCAAGGGCGCGACGGCTCCGGCGCCCTCCAGCTCTCCCGCGCAGCCAGCAGCCCAGGCCGCCGCTCCCGCGGGGGCACGGAAGGAAGAACGCGTCCGCATGACGCGCCTCCGCCAGACGATCGCCACGCGCCTCAAGGAAGCGCAGAACACGGCAGCGATGCTGACGACGTTCAACGACGTCGACATGTCGGCCGTCATGGAAGCGCGCACCAAGTACAAGGACCTGTTCGAAAAGAAGCACCAGGTCCGCCTGGGCTTCATGGGCTTCTTTGTGAAGGCAGCGGTGCAGGCGCTGCGCGACGTGCCTGCCGTCAATGCGTCGATTGAGGGCGATGAGATCGTCTATCGCGACTATGTCGACGTGTCGGTCGCCGTTTCCGCCCCGAACGGCCTGGTCGTGCCGGTGGTCCGCGATGCGCAGGACATGTCGGTCGCGACGATCGAGAAGACGATCGCCGATTTCGGCAAGCGCGCGAAAGACGGCACGCTGAAGATGGATGAGATGAGGGGCGGCACCTTCACCATCTCGAACGGCGGCGTGTTCGGTTCGCTGCTCTCCACGCCGATCATCAACCCGCCGCAAAGCGCCGTGCTCGGCCTTCACCGCATCGAGGACCGTCCGGTCGTCCGCGACGGCGAGATCGTCATCCGCCCGATGATGTACCTGGCGCTCAGCTACGACCACCGCCTGATCGATGGCCGCGAAGCGGTGACGTTCCTGGTCGCGCTGAAGAACGCGATCGAGGATCCGACGCGGTTGCTGATTGATCTCTAGTTTGTTGCCCCCCTGCGAAAGCAGGGGGCCAGGAGTCGGTTACGCACGGTCCTGTTCCCTGCTCTTTCGGGTACATGACTGAGGGAGGAAGTCACGAAGTCCGGGTGCGTTTACATCATGGCGAGCAAGCGGAACGGCACGCTCTACATTGGTGTTACCAGCGACCTGCCCGGCCGCGTATACCAGCACCGCACCGGTCTGGTAGAGGGTTTCACGAAGGAATATGGCTGCGAGCTATTGGTCTGGTACGAGGCATATGACGATCTCGATGCAGCCCGCCTCCGTGAGCTGCAGATGAAGAAATGGAAGCGGTCTTTGAAGATCGAACTGATCGAACGATCTAACCCGCTTTGGAAGGATTTGTGGCCGGAGATAGCGCAAGCTCTTTAGTTCCCCTGCGCAAGCAGGGGTCCAGGCTCACCCGCGCTGCACTTCGCCACTCTGGGCCCCTGCTTTCGCAGGGGAACAAGGAGTAGATGATGGCTGACTACGACTATGACGTCCTCGTGATCGGCGCCGGGCCCGGCGGCTATGTCGCCGCGATCCGCGCGGCGCAGCTTGGGCTGAAGACGGCGTGCGCGGAGAGCCGGGAGACGCTGGGCGGCACGTGCCTCAACGTCGGCTGCATTCCGTCCAAGGCGCTGCTGCACGCTTCCGAGCTGTTCCAGGAAGCCGCGGGCGGCGCGCTCGCCAAGCTTGGCGTGAAGATGGACAATGTCTCGCTCGACTTGGACGCGATGCACGGCCAGCGCCGTGACGCGGTGAAGCAGCTGACCGGCGGCATCGAGTTCCTGTTCAGGAAGAACAAGGTCGAGTGGCTGAAGGGGCGTGCCGCCTTCACGAGCAAGGATTCGGTCAAGGTCGGCGACCGCGAGGTGCGCGCGAAGAACATCGTCATCGCCACCGGCTCCTCGGTGACTCCGCTGCCGGGCGTGACCATCGACCAGAAGGTGGTCGTCGACTCGACCGGCGCGCTTGAGCTGGAGAAGGTGCCGGAGCACCTCGTCGTGATTGGGGGCGGCGTGATCGGGCTGGAGCTCGGTTCCGTCTGGCGGCGACTGGGGGCCAAGGTCACCTGCGTCGAATATCTCGACCAGATCCTGCCCGGCTTTGACGGCGAAGTCCGCAAGGAAGCCAACAAGATCTTCAAGAAGCAGGGCTTCGAGTTCCGCCTGTCGACCAAGGTCACCGGTGTGTCCGTCGATGGCAGCAAGGCGACGCTGACTGTTGAGCCGGCCGCCGGCGGGGAAGCGCAGACGATCGAGGCGGACGCGGTGCTGGTCTCGATCGGCCGCCGTCCGAACACCGACGGCCTCAATCTCGAAGCGGCCGGCCTGCAGACCAACAATCGCGGCCAGGTCGAGATCGATCACGATTTCCGCACCGCCGTGCCCGGAATCTGGGCGATCGGCGACGTCGCGCCCGGCCCGATGCTCGCCCACAAGGCGGAGGACGAAGGGATCGCGGTGGCCGAGAACATCGCCGGCCATACCGGCATCGTGAACCACGACGTGATCCCGTCGGTCGTCTACACCTTCCCCGAGATCGCCGGCGTGGGCCTGACCGAGGAGCTGGCGAAGGAGCGGGGCGAGGTGAAGGTCGGCAAATTCCCGATGCTCGCCAACAGCCGCGCCAAGACGAATCACGAGCCCGACGGCTTCGTAAAGGTGGTCGCCGACGCCAAGACCGACCGCGTGCTCGGCGTCTGGATCATCGCGTCGGTTGCCGGCACGATGATCGCCCAGGCCGCGCAGGCGATGGAATTCGGCGCCACCTCCGAAGACATCGCCTATACCTGCCACGCCCACCCGACCCACTCGGAAGCGCTCAAAGAAGCGGCGATGGCGGTGACGGGGAAACCGATTCACGTCTGATGTGACTGAGCTCCGGCCACCTTCGCTATTGCTTTGGGCGGCCGAAGTGCCGCGGGCAGCGGCGACGGTGCTGTCCCTGGCGACCGCGTGGCGCTTGCTCCAGGGAGCTCGCCAGGGCGATGGCCGCCCGATCATGGTGCTACCCGGACTGGTCAACTCGGATCGTTCGACCTTCGTGCTTCGCCGCTACCTAGCCTCGCTGGGCTATCGGGTCGAGGGTTGGGGCCTCGGCCGCAACTTCGGAACCCGAACGGTGGGGCCGGAAGCAGAGCTGCTGTTCGAACGCGTTCACGGGCTGGCCACCGACTGCGGGGAGCCCGTGACGCTGATCGGCATCAGTCTTGGCGGGATTTTGGCGCGACTGGTAGCCCATCGGCTGGCTGATGACGTACGGGAGGTGATCACGATTGCCTCGCCCTATGCGGGCGACCCTCGCGCAACCAATGTCTGGCGCGTCTACGAGCTGGTCAGCGGCGAGAAACTGGACAGCGACGATGTTCGCGCGCGGCAGCAGGAGATCGCCGCGCCGTTGCCGGTCCCGACCACCGCCATCTGGAGCCGCAGCGACGGTCTTGTGAATGGCCTTGCATGCCATGCGCCTGCCGAACCGGGATTGAACACAGTCGAAATCCCCGGCAGCCATATGGGGGTGCAGCTCCGTCCACGCGTCATGCGCACCGTCGCCGACCTGCTCGCAGCCGGGCAGCGGCAGAGTTGATGAGAGCCGGGCACCGCACCTTCCACCGCCTCCACGTCTGGCTCGGCTGGGTCGTGGCGGTGCCGCTGCTGCTGTGGACGGTCACCGGTCTCTGGATGGCTGCGCGGCCGGTCGAGGAGGTGCGCGGCGAGGACCTGCGTGCGCCGACTGTGCCGCTCGCTTATTCCGGAACCGCGCGCTGGCCCGACACGCGCGGACGCACGCTGAAGTCGCTCACGGTAGAAAGCCGGCCCGGCGGCCCTGTGTGGGTGGCGAGCTTCACCACCGGAGAGGCGCGACGCGCTGACCTCGCCACCGGGCGGTTGCTCCCGAAGGTGAGCGGCGAGGAGGCGACGCTCCTCGCCCGCGCCTCGTATCTCGGGAGCGCAGCGGTCGATGAAGTGACCCGCACGCCGGCCAATCATCCGCCGCTCGACCTGCGCAAGCCCCGACCGGCGTGGCGCGTTTCCTTTGCCGACGGCGCGCATGTCTATGTCGATGCGGAAACCGGCGCCGTGCTTGCGCTCCGGACGCGGCAATGGCGGCTCTATGACTTCATGTGGGGTCTCCACATCCTCGATCCGCGCCTGCGCGAGGATACCAGCCACCCGCTGCTGATCGGACTGGCCGTGATCGGCGTGCTGGGGACCGCCACGGGCACCGCCCTGTTGTTCACGCGTCGCCGCCGGCGGCGGAACCCTAAAGCGGTCCGTCCGTAATCCCATCGTTACGGATGGGAGATGAAGATGCGCGCCTGGCTGTTGTTGCCCCTCGTTCTCGCCAGTTGCGGCCGGCGTGAGGCCGAACTGCCGGCCGATCCGATCGAGCGCGCGGCGACCTGCGGCGTCATCGCCGCGGCAGAGGCACGGCGCGCATCGGCCGATGTCGAGGCCAAGCTGACGCTCGAGCAGCAGGGCCGCATTCTCCACTATGCGCTGCTGGCCGGCGTCGAAGGAGGCAGCTTCGACAAGACGCGCTCCGCCGCCGTCGTCAACGCCATGCCCCTGCTGGGCGAGAAGGTGACCCAGGGCAAATGGGACCGGCTGATCCCGCGATGCGAAGCGGCGTTCCCGGCCACCAAGACCGGGGACGTCGACCTGCCGTCCGATCCACTGGATGCGCAGGCCGGCTGCCAGGATTTGGCGGCGTTCTTCACCACGGCGCTGCGCGCATCCGAGGCCGACTATATCGACCGCATCCGCGTCTACGACCAGATGCGCCGCGATCTCGATCCGAAGCTCGGCGCCACCATCCGCGCCCGCGGCCTGACGCAAAAGCAGGGCGAAGCCGCCCGAGACAAGGCCCTGGCTACCATTGTCCAGCGCGGCTCTCCCGTCGCCGTCCTCGACGCCTGCGCCAAGCGCTTCGGAGCCGAATCCGGGGGCTGAGCTGTGGATATGCTCGCACCGATGGAAGCGAAGCTGGTCGACGCCCTGCCGGCCGATGCCGGCTGGCAGTTCGAGCCGAAATGGGACGGCTTCCGGTGCATCGCGATCAGGGAGGGCGGAACGGTCGGGCTCGCTTCCAAGTCCGGCAAGCCGCTGGCGCGTTACTTTCCGGAGGTGGTGGCCATGCTGGAGGCGCTGCCCGTCGATCGCTTCATATTGGATGGGGAGCTCATCATTCCCGTTGGCGGCGCTCTCTCGTTCGAGGCGCTGCAGCTGCGACTTCACCCGGCCGAAAGCCGCATCCGCAAGCTGGCGGCAGAAACTCCGGCGCAGTTCATGCTGTTCGACCTGCTCGCGCTGGACGGCGAGGTTCTCGCCGCGCAGCCGCTTTCGGTCCGCCGCGCGGCGCTGGAGCGTTTCCATGCCGCACATGGTGGTGCGGCGCTGCTCCTCTCTCCGGCAACGAGAGATCGCGCCAAGGCCGCCGCCTGGCTCGCCCAGACGGGCGGTGCGCTCGACGGCGTCGTCGCCAAGCGGCTCGACGAGCCCTATCGGCCCGGCGAGCGAGCGATGCTGAAGGTCAAGTGCATCCGCACGGCCGACTGCGTGGTCGGCGGCTTTCGCTACGCGTCAGGCAAGAAGGAAGTGGGCTCGCTGCTGCTCGGCCTGTTCGGCGATGACGACCGGCTCCACCATGTCGGCTTCTGCCCGCCGCCTGGCGACAAGGGCGCACTGACCGAACAGCTAGAGGCCTTGATGGGGACACCCGGCTTCACTGGCGACGCGCCGGGCGGGCCGAGCCGCTGGGCGACCGAGCGCTCCGGCGAATGGCAGCCGCTGCGCTGGGACCTGATCGCCGAAGTCAAATATGATCAGGTGACCGGCCAGCGCTTTCGCCACGCGACGCGCTTCCTGCGCTGGCGCCCCGACAAGGCGCCGGAACAATGCCGGATGGCGCAGCTGGTGTCCGGTGCTTCCGTGGCAGCAACGGAGCTCGACTGAAGCTCCTTTTAAGCTCGGGCTTCAGATCACCATGTCGGCGCCCAGGTCCGGCACCGTGACTCGGACCTGGCGATCATGGCCCGGCAATTGCGGCACATCGCCCGCGCGCTTGACGCGGTAGATGATGAAGGTGTCCGCCACATTCTCCGAATGGAGGGAGGCTTTTTCCTCATCGGTGTAGGAGACCATGTCGGTCGCGAATCGCTCCAGGCTCGGCGACGCGTCGAAGACGTGGAAGTGCACCGGGTTGCAATAGACCAGATAGAGCGATTTGTCGGGATTGGCCGCGTCCCAGGCTTCGATCGCCGCCGCAAACTTTCGCACCAGCGGCTCGCGGAAGCTGTTGTAGAGAAACATCGCCAGGTCGCCGGCCGGCCAGTTGCCGTGCTCCATCACATCGTCGAGCGTGGCGTGGATTTTCGGCCGGTCCGGGAACTTCGCGGCGATGATCGCCCCGTTCTTGTTGGTCCGGTCGACCAGCAGCGGCACGATGTCGTAGCCCACTTCCTCGCGGAACGGGAACTCGCTTGCCGCGGCGAGGACACGGCCCTTGCCACAGCCAATGTCCATGAAGCTGCGCGCCTCGACATTTGGGATCAGCTTGACCGAGCCGCGCACGACGCTGGGCTGCACGCAGCCATAGCCGACATTATTCTCGTCGAGTTCCTTGTTCCCGGTCGCGCTCTGTCGGCGGCCCACGAAATTCGTCGTCTCGATTCCAAGCTGCCGGTCGATCGGATGCGGCGGCGTGAAGTACCGCTTGATCCGGCCTTTCAGTCTCGAAAGCATGTGCGATCCCCCTTTTTAGTCCCGGCACGGGCCGCGACGTCACACGCAACTCCCTATACGCAAACCAAATCCAAGTTTGTGACAAAATGTTGCCGAGGGTCGTTACGCCAGGGCCTTTCGCAGCAGCTCGTTGACCACCTGCGGGTTCGCCTTGCCGCCCATGGCCTTCATCGTCTGGCCGACGAAGAAGCCGAACAGGGCTTCCTTGCCGCCCTTATATTGTTCGACCTTGTCGGCATTGGCGGCGAGTACCTTGGCGATCTCCGCCTCGATGGCTCCCGTGTCGCTGGTCTGCTTCAGGCCCCGTGCCTCGACGATTGCGCCGGGATCCTCGCGCGTCTCGAGCATGATCTCGAACACCTGCTTGGCGAGCGTGCCCGACAGCGTGCCGTCCGCCACCAGCGCGAGCAGCTCGGCGGCCTGCTTGGGGCTGACCGGGCTCTCCTCGACCGAGAGGCCAAGGCGGTTCAATGCGCCGAACAGGTCCGAGATCACCCAGTTGGACGCGGCCTTGCCGGTCACCTTGTCGCCGGCCTCGGCCAGCAGCGCCTCGAACCAGCGGGCGGTCTCGACTTCGGCGGTCAACACCTCGGCATTATAGGCGCTGATCCCCAGCTCCTGTTCATAGCGGCGGCGCTTCTCGTCCGGCAGTTCGGGGAGGCTCGCGCGGCACTCCTCGACGAACGCTTCGTCCAGCTCCAGCGGCAGCAGGTCCGGATCCGGGAAATAACGATAGTCGTGCGCATCCTCCTTGGAACGCATCGAGCGCGTCTCGCCCTTGTCGGGATCGAACAGCCGCGTTTCCTGGACGATGCGCCCGCCGCTTTCCAGCACATCGACCTGGCGGCTCGCTTCATATTCGATCGCCTGCATGACGAAGCGGACCGAGTTGACGTTCTTGGTCTCGGTGCGCGTGCCGAACGGCTCGCCCGGCTTGCGGACGCTGACGTTCACGTCGGCGCGCATCGAGCCTTCTTCCATATTGCCGTCGCACGAGCCGACATAGCGGAGAATAGAGCGGAGTTTGCGCACGTAAGCCCCGGCCTCGGCGGGTGAGCGCATGTCGGGCTTGGACACGATCTCCATCAGCGCCACGCCGGACCGGTTGAGGTCGACATAGGAGCGAGTCGGGTGCTGATCGTGCATCAGCTTGCCGGCGTCCTGCTCGACATGGATACGCTCGATGCCGACCGTCTTCGGCTCACCGCCTTCGGGCTCGATCGCGATCGAGCCTTCGCCGACCAGCGGGTGATAGAGCTGGGAGATCTGATAGCCCTGCGGCAGGTCGGCGTAGAAGTAATTCTTCCGGTCGAAACGCGACCAGCGGTTGATCTGCGCGTCGAGCGCCATGCCGGTGCGCACCGCCTGGCGGATGCATTCGCGGTTCGGCACCGGCAGCATGCCGGGCATCGCGGCGTCGACCAACGACACTTGCGCATTGGGCTCCGCGCCGAACGCGGTGGCGGCGCCCGAAAAGAGCTTGGCCTTGGACGCGGTGATCTGCGCATGGACCTCGAGGCCGATCACGACCTCCCACTCGCCGGTGGCGCCCTGGACGCGATAAGTGCTGGATGCTGCGGTAGCCATGCGCCCCCTTCGCAAGAGACTAGCGCTTCGGCAAGACTTCGGTGCTAAAGCCGCACCTCATGAACATGGTCGAACGGCTCGCCGGGACATCCTCCGCCACCTCCCCGCGCGTCGCCGTGCTGCTGCCCTGCTATAATGAGGCAGCGGCGATCGCCCAGACGATCGCGGGCTTTCGCCGCGCCCTGCCCGACGCGGCCATCTACGTCTACGACAACAACTCGAAAGACGACACGGTCAGGGTGGCGCGCGAGGCGGGCGCGGTCGTGCGGACGGAGCGCACGCAGGGCAAGGGCAATGTCGTCCGCCGCATGTTCGCCGACGTAGAGGCGGACGTCTACGTCTTGTCCGACGGCGACGCGACCTATGACGCCGGCGCGGCCCCGAAGATGATCGAGCGGCTGTTGACCGAGCAGCTCGACATGGTCGTCGGCACGCGCGAGAGCGACGCGACCGAGGCGTATCGGCGCGGCCACCGCTTCGGCAATCGCATGCTGACCGGCTGCGTCACCTGGATTTTCGGCCAGACCTTCAGCGACATCCTGTCCGGCTACCGCGTCTTTTCCAATCGCTTCGTCAAATCCTTCCCGGCGCTTTCGGAAGGGTTCGAGATCGAAACCGAGATCAGCGTTCATGCGCTTGAACTGAAGATGCCGGTCGCCGAGGTGCCGACCGCCTATGCCGCGCGGCCGGAAGGTTCGGAGTCGAAGCTCTCCACCTACCGCGACGGCTTTCGCATCCTGGGGCTGATCCTCAACCTTTACCGGATCGAAAAGCCGGTCGCCTTTTTTGGTCTGGTCTCGATCTTCTTCATGGCGCTGGCGGTCGGGCTCTCGATCGACCTGTTCGTCACCTATCTCCAGACCGGGCTCGTCCCGCGCATCCCGACCGCGATCCTGTCGACCGGCCTGGTCCTGCTCGGCATTCTCAGCCTGTCCTGCGGCCTGATCCTCGACACGGTGACGCGCGGCCGGCGCGAGGTGAAGCGGCTCGCCTACCTGGCGCAGCGGCCGCCGGGCGTTTAGCCCAACGCGCCGACGGCGAAGAGCAGCAGGAAGAACACCGTCAGCGTGATTGTCGCAAAGGCGACGAGCAGCATCGTGCGCAGGAGCGCCCAGCGCCGGCGCGTGCCATATGCGCCGCGCAATTGCCGGTAGATGTGCAGGGGCGGGATGCCCAAGGCAGCCAGCGCGACCGCATCCTCGCCCAGCCCCGCCTTGCTCAGCAGCGTCAGCGCAATCACCAGCAGCGACATGAATGACAGCGAATAGGTCACGAACACGGCATGATCGTAGACCTTGTACTTGCGGTGCCAAGCATAGAGCAGCCACAAGAAGGGTGTCGAAAGCAGGATCAGGGCCCAGCTATATTTGTAAGCACTCGACTGCATCTTGTAGAGCGCAAGATTGGGGTTCTTGTTCGCTTTCGCAAAGCCTTCGTCGAGGTGCAGCCAACCGGTCTTCAGGCCGGTGAAGCGGCCCGGCTGCCAGCTCGCGATCTGGCGCAGGCTGGCCAGTTCGCGCCGCGCCTCGTCCTCGCGGCTCTTCAGGGCCTCGGCCTTGCCCGGATCCTTGGTGGCGCGCAGTTGAGCCTTCAGCGCCTCCACCTCGGCTTCCACTTTCGGGATCGCTGCCTTGGCGCTCGACTGGGCGGCCGCCGTCGGTGGTGTGTTGTCCGGGATTTCCAGGTGCGCGCCGATTGCGCCGAAGGTTGCGAACATCAGGAAGACGGAGAAGAGAAACAGCGCCATTGGCGACACGAACCGCGCCCGTTCGCCATGGATGAAGCGCCGGGTCAGCTCGCCCGGCCGCCAGACGAGCAGGGGCAGGGTGTTCCAGATCTTGCCCTCGAAATGCAGGACACCATGGGCCAGGTCGTGCCAGATCGCCGACAGCGAGCGATGGATATGTTCCGGCTGCCCGCAGCGATGGCAATAATCGCCCAGCAGTGCCGTCCCGCAGTTGAGGCAGAGGCTCGCATGGTCGCCGCCTCCGTGGCGCGCGCCCGCATGCCGCTCCACCGCGCCGGCGACCAAAGCTCCGGTCACCAGCTCCCCTGCCGCTTCCGCCCCTGTCATGGCGCGAGCCTAGCATCGTTGCCGGCCCGCATGCTAGGCGCGCAGTCGATGAGGGCCGAGGCACGGATCGCAGACATGGCCGCGCGCGCGCGCCGCGCTTCCGCCGTGCTTGCGCGAACGGCGCCCGAGGCCACGGCCGAGGCGCTCCGCGCCGCTGCAGGCGAAGTGCGCATGGCGGCGGGCGCGATCCTTGCCGCGAACGCCGACGACATGGCGCGCGCCGCCAATCTGAGCCCTGCCATGCGCGACCGGCTGAAGCTGGACGCGGATCGCGTCGAGGCCATTGCTGCAGCCCTCGACAGCGTCGCATCCCTGCCGACGCCGCTCGGTCAAGTGATCGATCGCACCGTGCCCCCGAACGGCATCGCGCTCGAACGGGTGCGGGTGCCGATCGGGGTGATCGGAATCATCTACGAAAGCCGGCCGAACGTCACGGCCGATGCGGGCGCGCTGTGTCTCCGCTCCGGCAATGCCGCGATCCTGCGCGGCGGTTCGGAGGCGCGGGCGAGCAACCGCGCGCTGCACGCGGCGCTCGTCGCCGGGCTGCGCCAGGCGCGCCTGCCGGAGGATGCCGTGCAGCTGGTGGACGATCCCGACCGGGCGCTGGTCGCCGCGATGCTTCGCGCCGCCGGGCTCATCGACCTGATCGTGCCGCGCGGTGGCAAGTCGCTCGTCGCTGCCGTGCAGCAGGACGCGCGCGTGCCGGTGCTCGCGCATCTCGACGGCAACAACCATGTCTATGTCCATGCCGCCGCCGAGCCTGCGATGGCGGAAGCGATCGTCGTCGATGCCAAGCTGCGGCGCACCGGCGTGTGCGGAGCTATGGAGACGCTGCTGATCGACGCAGCTTATCCGACGGCCGTGCCGCTCGTGCGCGCGCTGCTCGACCGCGGCTGCATGCTGCGTGGCGATGGTCGCGCCCAGGCGCTGGATCCGCGCATCGCGGCCGCCGACGCGACCGATTGGGACACCGAATATCTCGACGCCGTCGCATCGGTGGCGGTCGTGGACGGCCTGGAGGCTGCGCTGGCGCACATTGCCGCGCACGGCTCCCACCACACCGATGCCATCGTGACCGAGGACGCTGCGGCCGCCGAACGCTTCGTCGCCGAGGTGGACAGCGCCATCGTCCTCCACAACGCCTCCACCCAGTTCGCCGACGGCGGCGAGTTCGGCTTGGGTGCCGAAATCGGCATCGCCACCGGCCGCATCCACGCGCGCGGTCCCGTGGCGCTGGAGGGCCTGACCACTTACAAATGGATCGGCCGCGGCACCGGCCAGGTGCGCGGTTGAAAGTGCAACCGCATGGGCTTAGGTTCGAGCGATGACGATCGCGGTCACTACTGAGCTCGACGACAAGACAGCAGCGATTGTTTCACGGGTGGTGAACGCTCAAGGAATAAGTGTCGAAGAGTTCGCAGCCGACGCTATTCGGGAAGCTGCGATTCATGAGGCCGAACTTCTCGATTTTGCGCAACCGGGTGTCGACGACCTGGATGCAGGCCGCTGGGTGACGCATGAAGAGCTCGTGCAGTGGCTCGATGAGCGCAAACCGGGTCGCAATCTGGCTTGACCAAGGTCATCTGGTCCAACCAGGCCCTCGCCGATCTCGACGACATTCTAGGCTTCTACGAGGAGGACAGCGAGGAGCTCGCCGGGCGGATTCGACGGGCGATTGTCGCCGCGCCCGACTTTCTCGCTGAATTTCCTCGAGCCGGCCCGGCAGTCGGAGCGGGTGGTTTGCGTAAGTGGCCGGTCGGAAAACTTCCGTTGTTGCTGCTCTACCGCGTGCGCGAGAGCCGCGTGGAGGTCGCTCGTATCCGTCACATGGCGCAAAACTGGCGGCGCCGGCACTGATGCGCATCGGCCTTCTCGGCGGCAGCTTCAATCCGGCCCATGGCGGGCATCGGGCGATCTCGCTCTTCGCGTTGCGGGCGCTGGCGCTGGATGAGGTCTGGTGGCTGGTGTCGCCGGGGAACCCGCTCAAGGATCCGGCCGGCATGGCGCCGCTGGCGCACCGACTGGCTTCGGCGAAGCGGCTCGGCGTCGGTGCTCCGATCCGTCCGACCGCGATCGAAGCGAAGCTCGGCACCCGCTACACCATCGACACGCTCAAGGCCTTGAAAAAGCGGCATCCGCACCACAGCTTCGTGTGGCTGATGGGGGCCGATAATCTGCTGCAGTTCGGTCGGTGGCGCGCGTGGCGGGAGATCGCCCGCACGGTTCCGATTGCGGTGGTGGCGCGTCCGGGATATAATCACGCTGCCCGCGCGGCACCCGCGATGGGCTGGTTGCGGCGTTTCGTCCGGCCCGCAGGCCAGGCACGCAGATGGACGGAGTGGAGTAAGCCGGCGCTCGTGTTCCTGCGCTTCGTCCCCGACCCTCGATCGGCGACCAGCATCCGCCAGGCCGACCCGCATTGGCACCGCCGCGCTCCCTCGAGCGTTGTTCAACCACGACGATACGCACTCTAGCTGAGGAACCCACTTGGCCGCACAGTCACTTGCGCACCCCACGCCCGCAGCCGATCCGGCGGCGGCGCTGCACAACCTCGTCCTGTCTTCGCTGGAAGATGATCAGGCGATCGAAACCATTTCGATCCCGCTGGAGGGCAAGAGCAGCATCGCCGATCATATGGTGATCGCCTCGGGCCGCTCCACGCGCCAGGTCGCGTCTATGGCGCAGAAGCTGGTCGAACGGATCAAGGGCGAGCTGGGCCGCTCGGCGCGCGTCGAGGGCCTGCCCACCGCCGACTGGGTGCTGATCGATGCCGGCGACGTGATCGTTCACCTGTTCCGGCCGGAAGTGCGCAGCTTTTACAATCTGGAGCGGATGTGGGCGTTCGGCGAAGCGCCGCCCCCGCCCAATCCCGCACACGCCTAGCCCTAGTTGCTGCTCCACATCGTCGCGCGCGGTCGCATCGGCCGCAGCCCCGAAGCCGAGCTGGTCGACCGCTACGCTAAGCGGATCGCCTGGCCGATCAAGCTGACCGAACTGCCCGACCAGGGCGGCCGCATGCCGCCCCGTGCAACCGATGGCGTCACCGTGGTGCTCGACGAACGCGGCGAGCAGCTGACCTCCGTCGATTTTGCCCGCAAGCTCGAAAAGTGGCGCGACACCGGCAAGCGCGAGTGCCGCTTCCTGCTCGGCGCGGCGGACGGCCATGACGATGCGGAGCGGGCGTCAGCCGACCTGCTCCTCGCCTTCGGTAGGGCCACCTGGCCGCACCTGCTCGCCCGCGCGATGTTGATGGAACAGCTCTTTCGCGCGACCTCGATCCTTGCCAATCACCCCTATCACCGGGAGGGGTGATGAGGGCGCTGATCGCATTGGGACTGTTGACGGGCGCAACCGCGTTGGCGGCGCAAGCGCTCGATCCGCGCGTGCGGCTCTCGGCTGCCAAGGCCGATGTCATCGCCGCACGCGAACGTGCCGCTTTCTACCAGGCCCAGTCCAGGCTCGCCGCCGACGAGGCGGACCGCACCCGGCGCGCGCAAGCCGCGGCGGCGGCCCGCGTGCAGGCCGCGGAGGCGGAGCTGTCGGCGGCAGAGGCGCGGCTCGCCCTGTTGCAGGCCGAGCTACGCCGGCAGGAACTCAGTCTTGCCGAACGGCAGCGCCCCGCCGTCGAACTGGTCGCCGCGCTGCAGACCCTGGCCCGCCGCCCGGCCGCCGCCGCCATCGCCCAGCCTGGCAGCGTCGACGACCTTGTCCATCTGCGTGCGATGCTCAGCACGGCCGCGCCGACGGTCGCCGCGCAAACCGCAGATCTCCGCGGCATGGTCGAACGCGCCGCTCGCCTGAAGGCAGAGGGCGACCAGGCATTGAAGGAGGTGCGACAGCGACAGGTGGCTGCAGCGTCCGAAGCCAGGAGGCTGGCCACCACGGAAACAGAGCAGCGGCGGCGCTCCGCTGCTTTGACCGGCACTGCCCGCGCCGAGGCCGAGCGCGCGGCGCTGCTCGCCCGGTCGAGCCGCTCCCTCGAATCCTTCGTGCGCCAGCTGGACCGGAGCCGACGCCGCGGCACCCTGGCCGAAGCGCGGCGCGGCTTGGCCTACCGCCTGCCGGCGAATGGCCCGATCCGCTACGGTTTCGGCGAACCGCTCCCGTCCGGCGCACGCGCGCGTGGCGTCAGCATTGCTGCGCGGCCTGGGGCGCTAGTGGTCGCGCCGGCGGCGGGCCGCATCGCTTTTGCCGGGCTGTTCCGCAACTACGGCGCGATCGCGATCATCGATCATGGCGGCGGTCAGGTCAGTTTGGTGACGGGCCTCGCCGCCAACATCGCCCGCATCGGCGACGTGGTCGGCGCGGGCACCCCGCTCGGCCGGGCGGCGAGCGGAGGGATAACCATCGAGTTCCGCCAGGACGGGCGGGCCGTCGATTTCACGCCGCTCGTCAGCTGACCTTTAACACCGGTCGAAAAGCCTATATCTTCGCGAAAACACTCTGGCAGGATGCCCTTCATGTTCCGTCCGCTGTTGCGCGCCACCGCCCTTGTCAGCGCCCTTGCGCTGGTGCCCCTCGCCACCTCCGGCCTCGCGGCGGTCGAGAACGACACCTACAAGGAACTCGACGAGTTCATGAACGTGTTCGAGCGGGTGCGCGCCGAATATGTCGACAAGGTCGACGACAAGACGCTGATCAAGGGCGCGATCAATGGCATGTTGTCGAGCCTCGATCCGCACAGCTCGTTCCTCGACGCGACCGACTTCCAGTCGATGAAGGCCCAGACCGACGGCAATTATGGCGGCCTCGGCCTCACCGTCTCGATGGAGGACGGCGCGGTCAAGGTCATCACCGCCAGCGAAGACACGCCCGCCTATCGCGCCGGCGTGAAGCCGGGCGACTATATCACCCACCTGAACGGCCAGTTGCTGTTCGGCGGCACACTCGACGAGGCGGTCGAGCAGATGCGCGGCAAGCCCGGCACCCCGGTCAAGATCACGATCGTCCGGCCCGGCCGCGACAAACCCTTCGACCTGACGCTGACCCGCGAAGTGATCGAGCTGAAGCCGGTCAAGTGGGAAGTGAAGGGTGATGTCGGCATCATCAACATCAACAGCTTCTCGAAGAACACCGGTGCGGGCGTGCGCGGCGCGATCGTCGGCATCCAGAAGACGCTCGGCCATCGCCCGACCGGCTATGTGATCGACCTGCGCTCTAACCCCGGCGGCCTGCTCGACCAGGCGATCGAGGTGTCGGACGTGTTCCTCGATCATGGCGAGATCGTTTCGCAGCGCGGCCGCGAGAAGAACGATATCGAGCGCTATTATGCCAAGCCCGGCGACGACACCGGCGGCGCGCCGGTCGTGGTGCTGGTCGATGCCGGCTCCGCGTCCGCGGCGGAGATCGTCGCGGCGGCGCTGCAGGATCACCACCGCGCGATCGTCATGGGCGAACGCAGCTTTGGCAAGGGATCGGTGCAGACTTTGCTGCCGCTGTCCACCGAGACGGCGCTGCGCCTGACGACGGCGCGCTACTACACGCCCTCGGGCCGCTCGGTGCAGGAAGGCGGCATCGAGCCCGACCTGACCGTGCCGCAGCTGAGCGACCCGGACTACAAGACTCGTCCGCGCTTCCGTGAAGCCGATCTGCGCCGCCACCTGGTCAATCAGGCCAAGGTCGACAATGCCGTTCTGGAAGAGGATCTGAAGGACGATCCACGCTTCAAGCTGACGTCCGAGCAGCTGGAAAAGCAAGGCGTCAAGGACTTCCAGCTCGACTATGCGGTCAAGACGATAGCCCGGTTGGGCAAGCTGCCGGCGGTGCAGACCGCGGCCCGGGGCAAGTAAGCTCCGGTTCAGCGACCAGGCTCCTAAACTCCGCCTGCGCTGAGCTTGTCGAAGGCCTGCCTTCTCTTCTACGGATCAAGGAAGGGAGGGCTAGGACAAGCTCAGCCCGAACGGAGTTTGGGGTGAACGATCTATCCAAAGCCCGCCTGCTGGCCCTGCTCGCGCCCGTGCTGCTGCTCGGCGGCGCCCTGGGCTCTCAATATCTCGGCGGCCTGCACCCGTGCGAGATGTGCTATTGGCAGCGCTGGCCGCATGAGGCGGCGATCGCGTTGGCGCTGCTCGCTTATGCCATCGCCAGCAGGCCGGCCGCGTCGCGCGTCGCCGTGAACCTCGCCGCCCTCTTCATCGCCGCATCGGGCGCGATCGGTGTGTTTCACGCGGGCGTCGAATATGGCTGGTGGGAAGGGCTGACAACCTGTGCGCGGGGCCCGAGCGCCGCCTCCAGCGAGGATCTGCTGAAGGCGATTCTGGCCGCCCCGGTCGTCCGCTGCGATCAGGCGCAATGGACGCTCGCCGGCATCTCGCTCGCCGGGTTCAACGCGATCTTCTCCTTTGCAGCCGCAATCGCCATCTGGGCGTTGGCGCATCGTTCGAGGAGAGCGCGATGACCGTGAAGCCCGGAGACCGCAGGCCCGACGCCGCCGCGACGCTGCGCGTCGACCAGGCCGGCGAATATGGCGCGACGCGCATCTATGCCGGCCAGCTGGCGGTGCTGGGCGACCGGATCGGCGTCGGCCGCGCCATTGCCGGCATGGCCAGCCAGGAGGAAGCGCATCGCAAGCGCTTCGACGCGATGATCGTCGAACGCGGCGTCCGCCCGACCTTGCTGCAGCCGGTGTGGAACGTCGCCGGCTTCGCGCTGGGTGCGGTCACCGCCGCGATTGGTCCGGAAGCCGCAATGGCCTGCACCGCCGCGATCGAAACCGAGATCGACCGCCATTATTCGCAACAGCTCGACGCGCTTGGCGACAGCGATCCCGAACTCTCCGACACGATCCGCGAGTTCCGCGACGACGAGATCGCGCACCGCGACCATGCCCTGGCGGCGGGCGCCGAGCGCGCCCCGGCCTATCCGCTCATGTTCCACGCGATCCGGCTCGGCTGCCGCGCCGCCATCGCCCTGTCGAAGCGCATTTAGGGAGCGCCCCATGATGAAGAAACTGCTGATCGCCGCCACGCTCCTGTCGCCGCTGGCCCTGCCGTCCGCGCCGGCGCTCGCGCAGCGCAACACCAACGAACAGGTGCTGGTCATCTTCGGCGACGACACCTGCCCGCGCGACACCATCTGCGTCCGCCGCTCCGAAAGCGAACGCTACCGCATCCCGCAGGAACTCCGCCGCATCGAGCCGAGCGCACAGAGCAACAGCTGGGCCGCCCGCGCACGCAGCATGGAATATGCGGGCGCATCCGGCACCAACAGCTGCACGCCGGTCGGTGCCGGCGGCTGGACCGGCTGCTACGCCCAGATGCTCCGCCAAGCCCGCGAAGAACGCCGCGCCCGCCAGAACGGGCAGGTGCCTGAGGGTCAGTGATCCTTAGCCCCTCCCCTTCAGGGGAGGGGTTGGGGTGGGGCCGTTACGCGCTCAGGAGTCTCTTGGGCGAGCAGACGCTCGCCCCCACCCCCGTCCCCTCCCCTGAAGGGGAGGGGCTTGCATCAACCCCGCGCCTTCTCCCCCGCAATCCACGCGTCGATCTGCGCCTCCAGCACATCGAGCGGGACCGCGCCCTTGGCGAGCACCGCGTCGTGGAACCGCCTGAGGTCGAACTTCGGGCCCAGCGCCGCTTCCGCCCGCGTGCGTAGCTCGCGGATCTTGAGCTCGCCCATCTTGTAGCCGAGCGCCTGGCCCGGCCACGAGATGTAGCGGTTGACCTCGGCGTCGATATTGGCGGCGGACAGCGCGGTGTTGTCGGTCATGAAGGCGACCGCCTGCGCCTTGGTCCAGCCCTTGGCATGGATGCCCGTATCGACGACCAGCCGGCTCGCCCGCCACATTTCGTAGCTCAGGCGGCCCATCTGCTTCTCGGGCGTGTCGTACAGCCCCATCTCGATGCCGAGCCGCTCGGTATAGAGCGCCCAGCCTTCGACATAGGCGGTGAACCCGGCCTGGTGCTTGCGGAAGTTCGGCAGGTCCAGTTCCTGCTGCAGCCCCAGCTGGAACAGATGCCCTGGCGCCGCTTCGTGCGGGGTCAGCGCCGCCAGCTCCCAGAGCGGGCGCTGGTCGAGCTTCGACGTGTTCACATAATATTGGCTGGCGATACCCGAGATCAGCGAGCCGGGCGAGGCATAGGCGGTGGTCGTGCCTTCCGCCGTCTCGGCCGGGATCGCCTTCACGCCATAGGGCAGCCGCGGCAGCCGGCCGAAATATTGTGGCAGCATGCCGTCGATGCGCTTCGCCTGGAGGGCGGCGGCGGCGAGCAGTTCTTCCGGGCTCTTCGCATAATATTTCGGGTTGGTGCGCAGCTCCTGGATGAACGCCTCGCGCGAGGAAAAGCCGGCCTGCTTGGCGACCGTCTCCATCTCGGCGCGAATCCGCGCCACTTCCTTCAGGCCCAGCTGATGGATCTGCTCGGGTGTCAGGTCGGTCGTCGTGTTGATCCGCGCCTGCAGCGCATACCACTCCGCGCCCTTCGGCATGGCCGACGCGCCGACCGTCTTGCGGCACTTGGGCGCATAGTCCTTCACATAATAATCGTGGAATCGCCGATATTCGGGATTGAGCGTGCCGGTAATCAGCGTCTTGGCGCGGGTCTGCAGCTCGGCCCATTCGGCATCGCTCGCGTCCGCCGGCTTTGCGCCCAAAAACGGCGCATAGAAGCGCGACTTGGCCGGATCCTCGGCGACTACGCCGATGATGGTCTTCTCAAACCCCTTCATCGCATCGCAGGGCTGGACGAACCCCTGCGCCACGGCCTGCCGGGTGATCCTGATCGCTTCCTGGTTATAGGCGGGATACTGGGCCAGCCGCTTCAAATAATTGTCGTAATCCGCCTTGGTGCGGAAGGGCAGGTTCTCGCCCATGCCGGCAAAGCCCTGGTGCCAGCCATAATAGGTGGTGAAGAGCATTTGCCGCTCGCCATAGCGATTGCCCTCGACCTGCTCGGACAGCAGCCGGCTCAGGATCGCCTTGTTGGTGCGCTCTTCGGCTGAAAGCTGTGCGTCGGGAAGGGCCTTCAACCGGTCGACGAACGCCTGCGCCTGCTGCGCCTGGCGATCCGCCTCGGCAAGGCTGATATCGCCGATCCGGTCGTCATAATCATGGGTGCCGAGCGTGGTTGCGTAGGTCGGGTTGGTGCGCAGGAACCAGGCCCATTGCTCGTCCATGACGCGCTTCAGATCGTCGGAGGCGCTGGCGAGCGCAGGCGCCGACGTGGCGAGCAACAGGGCGGCGGCAAGCTTCTTCAGCATCATCTTCTCCGGTCAGGTGCGAGCACTTGTCCGCAGCCGCACGGAAAAGTCGAGAGTGCTCAGAGCCAGCCGGCCGCGCGATAGGCGACCGCCGTCGCCTTCAATCCGGCATTGGTCTCGATATGCGGACGCCACAGCTCCGCCGGCGGGCGGCGCTTCGCCACCCAGTCGGGGTGGCTGAAATAGCTCGCGCGGTCGAGCGTCAGCTTGGCGCCTTTGCCGCGGAACAGCCGGTCGATCCGCGCGCCCAGCCGCATCATGGGCCGCGGCACGCTTAAAGCGGTGACCCGCTTGCGCCCGACCGCGACCCCGATCGACTCGGCGAACTGGCGGTGCGTCCAACCCTTCTCATAGCCGTCATCCGGCTCATAGGTTTCGCTGTAGGTCTCTTCATGGCCGATCAGCGTCAGCAGGAAGCGCGACAGGTCGCTCACTTCGATGACGGAGATGCGGCCGGCGGGCGGCAGGAAAACGAGGCCGCGCCTGGCCATCTTGAACAGCTCGAGCGTTTCGCGGTCGCCTGGACCATAGACCGCGGGCGGACGCACGATCGTCCAGTCGAGACCGCTCGCCCCGACCACCTGCTCGGACCGCGCCTTGGACCAGCCATAGTCGGAGAGTTCCGGCTCGCGCGCCGCCATCGAGCTGACATGGATGAAGCGCTTCACGCCGGCCGCCTTGGCCGCCTCCACCATGTTCAGCGTGCCGAACACGTTCGCGTCCTGAAAGCCGGCGCGGTCGGGAGCGTTGATCGCCCCGGCGACATGGATGACGGCATCGGCGCCGACCGCGAGCCGCACCAGCGCCTCGGGCCGGTCGAGCGCGCCTTCGACCCACTCGATCTTGCTGTTCGACGGCTGCGGACGCCGGGTGAGCGCGCGCACCTTATGGCCGCGCATCGCCGCGTGACGGACGAGCGTCGCACCGACAAAGCCGGTGCCTCCAGTAATGGCGAGAGTGGGTTGGGTCATGGATCAGATCAGGACGAGATGGTCGCGGTGGACGAGGGCGGAGCGGGGCGCATAGCCGAGGATTTCGGCCTGCGCATCGCTCTTGGTGCGGAGAATGCGCGCTGCATCGGCGGAGTCATATTCGGATAGCCCCCGTGCGACGGGCTGCCCTTCATGCAGGATATCCACCACGTCACCGCGCTCGAAGCGTCCGTCGATCGCCACCGCGCCCGCGGCGAGCAGGCTGGATCCGGCCTTGAGGGCGCGGGCGGCGCCGGCATCGACCGCGATCCGCCCGCGTGCCGTCAACCGTCCGGCCAGCCACGCCTTGCGCGGCGAAGCTCCGGGTCGCGCAACGAACAAGGTGCCGCGATCCGAACCAAGCGGCCGTTCGGTGCGGCCATTGGCGATCGTGAGGGCAATGCCGGCGGAGGTCGCGATCCGCGCCGCCTCCAGCTTCGACCGCATCCCTCCCGATCCCATGCCTGAGCCCGAACCCGAGCCGGCGAATGACAGGATATGATCGTCGATCGCCTCGACCCGCTCGATCAGCCTGGCGTCGGGCCGGCTGTTCGGGTCGGCGTCGAAAAGCCCGTCCACGTCCGACAGCAGCAGCACTCCGGCCGCGCCCGCAGCCTGGCCGACCCGTGCGGCCAGCCGGTCATTGTCGCCGAAGCGGATTTCGGCCGTGGCGACGCTGTCATTCTCGTTGATCACCGGCACCACGCCCAGGCTCAGCAGCCGGTCGAGCGTCGCCGATGCATTGAGATAGCGCCTTCGGTCTTCCAGATCGTCCAGCGTCACCAGCATCTGCGCCGCGGTCAGCCCCTGCGCGCCGAGCACGTCGGCCCAGACCTGGCTCAACGCGATCTGCCCCGTCGCTGCCGCCGCCTGCGCATCCTCCAATGAAGCGCGGCCGCCCTTTGCCAGCCCCAGCCGCCGCGCGCCCAGGGCAATCGCGCCGGAAGACACCACCGCCACCTGCTGTCCGGCCCGGCACCGCTCCGCGATGTCCGCCGCGATCCCCGCCAGCCACGCGCGCCGCACACCGCCATCGGACGCGACCAGCAGCGCCGATCCGATCTTGACGATCAGGCGCGGGCAGTTGGAGGACGGGAAATGCGGCATCGCGGCTTCGCGTTAACGAACGCCGGCGCGCGTGCCTAGCTTTGCCGCGTCTTCTGCAAGCCGCCGGCGATCCGCCGGGCGAGCAGCCGCGGCGTGAAGCGAATGGATTCGGCCATGATGGCGTTCATCACGCCCGAGACCTTCACCGCCGCATTGCTCTCCAGCGCGGCGAGGCCGTCGCGCACCACCGCGTCCGACGAACTGGCGAAGCGCTTGAACAGCTCGCTATCGCCCATGCCGGCGACATCGGCGAATTCGGTGCGCGTCGGGCCGGGGCAGAGCGCCGCCACCTTGATGCCGGCTCCGCGCACTTCCTCATGCAGCGCCTCGGAGAAGCTCAGCACAAACGCCTTGGTGGCATAATAAACGGCCATCCACGGCCCGGGCTGGAAGGAAGCGGTGGAGGCCACGTTCAGGATGCCGCCCCGTTTCCGCTCGATCATGCCGGGCAGCACGCGGTGGCACAGCTCCATCAGCGCGGTGCAGTTGAGTGCGATCATGCGCTTCTGCTCGTCGAGCCCGATCTCGGCAAAGGCGCCCCGGGCGCCGAAGCCGGCATTGTTGATCAGCTGGTCGATGACGAGGCCACGCTCGCCCGCCTCCCGCATCAGCGTCATGCCGGCATCATCGGCTGCAAGATCGAGCGCCAGCGTCTCGACCGCCACGCCATGCCGCTCAGCCAGCTCGATCGCGAGGGCAGCGAGCCGGTCCTCGCGGCGTGCGACCAGCAGCAGGTTGCGCTTCTGCGCCGCCAATGCCCGCGCAAAGCCTTCGCCCAGTCCCGCCGAAGCGCCGGTGATCACCGTCACGTCCATGCCACCCCTCCCGTTCATGGACTGTGAAGGTGGACCCGCCTAGCGTGCTCGGCAAATCATTTCAGGGGTCGTCCGTGCGTGCTTTGCTTCTTCTCCTGCCGCTGACGCTCGGCGGCTGCCTCGCCAAGACGGCGCTCGACGTCGCCACCATGCCGGTCAAGGCGGTCGGCTGGACGGCCGACAAGCTCACCACCAGCCAGTCCGAAGCCGATGAAAAGCGCGGCCGCGAAATCCGCCGCCAGGAAGAGCAACTCGCCAAGGAAGAACGCGCCCGGCAAAAGGCCGAGGAACGCCGCCGCAAGGAAGTCGAACGCCAACGCCGCGCCATGCAGCGCGAAAGCTGGGATTATTAACCTCACAGGGAAGTGTTGACCGGCCCTGCGCCATATTGCACGTGCGAAGCCCCGTGCCCGAGACCGCCCCCAGCTTCCAGGACCTGATCCTCGCGCTCCACCGCTATTGGGCGGATCAGGGCTGCGTGATCCTGCAGCCCTATGACATGGAAATGGGCGCCGGCACCTTCCACACCGCGACGACCCTGCGCGCGCTCGGGCCGGAGCCGTGGAACGCCGCCTTCGTCCAGCCCTGCCGTAGGCCGACCGACGGCCGCTATGGCGAGAACCCGAACCGGCTGCAGCATTATTACCAATATCAGGTGATCCTGAAGCCGAGCCCGCCCGACTTGCAGGATCTCTATCTTGGCAGCCTGAAGGCGATCGGCCTCGATCTGCTCAAGCACGATATCCGCTTCGTCGAGGATGACTGGGAATCGCCGACGCTCGGCGCCTGGGGCCTGGGCTGGGAAGTCTGGTGCGACGGCATGGAGGTGACCCAGTTCACCTATTTCCAGCAGATGGGCGGCTTCGACTGCAAGCCCGTGGCCGGCGAGCTCACCTACGGGCTCGAACGGCTCGCCATGTACATCCAGAATGTCGACCGGGTGTACGACCTCGATTTCAACGGCCGCGGCACGACCTATGGCGACGTGTTCCTCGAGAACGAAAAGCAGATGTCGACCTGGAATTTCGAGGTCGCGAACACCGACAGCCTGTTCGACGGCTTCCGGAAGGCCGCCGCCGAGTGCGAGAACTGCCTCGACAAGAAGCTGCCCATCCCGGCCTATGAACAGGCGATCAAGGCAAGCCATATCTTCAACCTGCTCCAGGCCCGCGGCGTGATCTCGGTCGCCGAGCGGCAAGCCTATATCGGCCGCGTCCGCGACCTCGCCAAAGGCGCCTGCGCCGCCTGGATGGAAAAGAACGGGTGGGCGGCGTGAGGCGGGCAATGGACTGTGCCCCTGCAACAGCAGGGGCCCAGGAGTCCTCTGCTCAGGGCTGGACCCCTGCTTTCGCAGGGGAACGAAGTGACTGATTTCCTCCTCGAACTCCTGTCGGAAGAAATCCCCGCTCGCATGCAGGCTCGCGCGCGCGACGATCTGGCGCGGCTGTTCGCAGCCGAGATCGCCAAGGCCGGTCTCAAGGCAGCGGCAATCGAGACCTTCTCGACCCCCCGCCGGCTCGCTCTGATCGCCCGCGACCTGCCCGCCGAGACCGAAGCCGTACGCGAGGAGCTGAAAGGCCCGCGCACCTCCGCGCCCCCGCAGGCGCTCGAAGGCTTCCTCCGCAAGACTGGCCTCACCCAGGACCAGCTCACCGATCGCGACGGCGTGTACTTCGCCGTGATCGATAAGCCCGGCCGCGCCACGGCCGCGGTGCTGGCCGAGGCCATTCCGGCCATCGTCCGCGCCTTTCCCTGGCCCAAGTCGATGCGCTGGGGCGCGGCCTCGCAATCGACCGAGAGCCTGCGCTGGGTCCGCCCGCTGCAGGGCATCATCGCCCTCCTGGGTGAAGAGATCGTGCCGTTCGAGATCGACGGCATCGCCTCCGGCGCCGCGACCGTCGGCCACCGCTTCCACCACCCCGGCCGCATCACCATCGGCTCGGCCGAGGATTACGCCGCCAAGCTGCGCGCCTGCCACGTCATCGTCGATCACGAGGAGCGCGAGAGCATTATCGCGGAAGGCGCGACCACCGTCGCCGCCCAGGCCGGCCTCACCCTCGTCCGCGACGAGGCGCTGCTCGCCGAAAATGCCGGGCTGACCGAATGGCCGGTGCCCTTGCTCGGCAGCTTCGACGCCAGCTTCCTGGAGGTCCCGCCCGAGGTGATCCAGCTCACCATGGCGACCAACCAGAAATATTTCGCCTGCCTGGATGCTGGCGGCAAGCTCGTTCCCAACTTCATCTGCACCGCGAATGTGGAGCCGCGCGACCGCGGCGTCGCCATTGTTGCCGGCAACCAGAAGGTGCTCGCCGCCCGCCTGTCGGACGCCAAATTCTTCTGGGAACAGGACCTGAAGGTCCCGCTCCAGGACCAGCTGCCCAAGCTCGAAAAGATCGTCTTCCACGAAAAGCTCGGCACTGTCGCCGACAAGGTCGAGCGCGTCGCCAAGCTCGCCCGCTGGCTGGTGGAAGAGGGGATCGTCAAATCCTCCCCTGAGCAACGCTCAGGGGAGGGGGACCATGCGCAGCATGGTGGAGGGGCCCGAAGCGAAGCGGAGGGTGCGGCTTCCGCCCGCTCCGCGGCCGGCCCCTCCACCGGCTCCGCCGGTCCCCCTCCCCTGCGTGTCGCAGGGGAGGATCAAGAACTCGCAGACCTCGCCGAACAGGCCGCCCGCCTCTGCAAGGCCGACCTCGTCACCGGCATGGTCGGCGAGTTCCCCGAGCTGCAAGGCGTGATGGGCGGCTATTACGCCCGCGCCCAGGGCCTGCCGCCGCAAGTCGCGGACGCCATCCGCGATCACTACAAACCTGTCGGCCAAGGCGACGAAGTGCCGACCGCGCCGGTGACCGTCGCGGTGAGTTTGGCGGACAAGCTGGATACTATCATTGGCTTCTTTGGGATCAAGGAGCGGCCTACCGGGTCGCGTGATCCGTTCGCACTGCGTCGAGCTGCCTTGAGTTCTATTCAGCTTATTTTGGATAATCGCGTTAGGGTGAGCTTGGAGCGGCTCGTTGCAAGCGCATTGAGAGGTTTCGTCCGCGAACGCTTCCACTACGACATGCCAGATGTTGAATATGAGGAAGCATCGACATGGTTGAAGAACCTGGATGTCGGCGAACTCATCGTGGACGCTATTCCCGACTTCTTCGCGGACCGCCTCAAGGTCCAGCAGCGCGAAGCGGGCGTCCGCCACGACCTGATCGACGCGGTGTTCGCGCTCGGCGGGGAGGACGACCTCGTCCGCCTGCTCGCGCGGGTGAAGGCGCTGCAATCCTTCATCGAGACGGCGGAGGGCCGCGACCTGCTCGCCGGCTACAAGCGCGCGGCGAACATCCTGAAGAAGGAGGCGTGGCCGCCCAGTTCCCCTGCGCAAGCAGGGGCCCAGGGAGAAGCGGTACGGGGCAACCCTGGGCTCCTGCTTTCGCAGGAGAACGGCGGAGGAGATGTACAAGGCATCCCCCAGACCGGCGAGGAAGACCCCTTCGTCATGGCCGAGGATCTGCGCGACGCGATCTCGGCGCATGAGAAAATCCTGTCCTACACCCCCGAGCCTGAGGAAAGCTCGCTGATCGCCGCGCTCGATTCGGCCGAGCCGCGCGCGCGGGCGGCGGTCGCGGCGGAGGATTTCGAGGGGGCGATGGCGGCGCTGGCGAGCTTGCGCGCTCCGGTGGACGCGTTCTTTGACAAGGTGACGGTGAACGACGCCGATCCCGCCAGGCGCGCGGCGCGGCTGAACCTGCTCGCGCGCATGCGCGACGCGGTGCACCAGGTCGCCGATTTCTCCAGGATCGAGGGCTGAGCCGCCCATGGCCACCGCGACCTTTTGTGAACATTCGCCACGCTGAAGGGGAATCGATGACGCAGTACGTGTACCGCTTCGGCGGTGGAGTGTCGGACGGGCGGGGGCTCGGCAAGGAACTGCTCGGCGGCAAGGGGGCGAACCTCGATGGCATGGCGTCGATCGGCCTGCCGGTGCCGCCGGGCTTCACGATCAGCACCGAAATGTGCACCCGCTATTATGCCGAGGGCCAGACGTTCCCCGACAGCGTGAAGGCGGAAGTCGCGCAGGGCCTCGCCCATATCGAGGGCGTCACCGGCAAAAGCTTCGGCAACCCCGCCGACCCGCTGCTCGTCTCGGTCCGCTCCGGCGCGCGCGTGTCGATGCCGGGCATGATGGACACGGTGCTGAACCTCGGCCTCAATGACGAGACGGTGCAGGGCCTGGCCGCTACCAGCGGCGACGAGCGCTTTGCCTGGGACAGCTATCGCCGCTTCATCCAGATGTATGCGGACGTCGTGCTCGGCCTGGATCACGGCGCGTTCGAGGAAGCGCTGGAGATCGCCAAGGAAGACCAGGGTCACTTCCTCGATACCGACATGTCGGCCGAGGATTGGCGCAAGCTCGTCGGCGAGTACAAGCGGCTGGTCCAGGAGCAATGGGGCAAGCCCTTCCCGCAGGACGTGCACGACCAGCTCTGGGGCGCGATCGGCGCGGTGTTCGGGTCGTGGGAATCGGACCGCGCCAAGGTCTATCGCCGGCTGAACGACATTCCCGGCGACTGGGGTACGGCCGTCAACGTCCAGGCGATGGTGTTCGGCAATATGGGCGAGACGAGCGCCACCGGCGTCGCCTTTACCCGCAACCCGTCGACCGGCGAGCGCGCTTATTATGGCGAGTTCCTGATCAACGCGCAGGGTGAAGACGTGGTCGCCGGCATCCGCACGCCGCAATATCTCACCCGCACCGCGCGCGAGCAGGCCGGCGCCAAGCCGCTCAGCATGGAAGAGGCGATGCCGGAGACCTATGCCGAGCTCGCCCGGGTCTTCGACCTACTCGAGACTCACTATCGCGACATGCAGGACATCGAGTTCACCGTCGAACGCGGCAAGCTGTGGATGCTGCAGACGCGGAGCGGCAAGCGCACCGCCAAGGCGGCGCTAAAGATTGCCGTCGACATGGCCGAGGAAGGGTTGATCACGAAGAGCGAGGCGGTCGGTCGCGTCGACCCACAGGCGCTCGACCAATTGCTCCACCCGACGCTCGACCCCGAGGCCGAGCGCGACGTGCTGACCAAGGGCCTGCCCGCTTCTCCGGGCGCCGCGTCGGGCGAAGTGGTGTTCGACGCCGACACGGCCGAAACGCGCGCGCAGCTCGGCGCGGCCGTCATTCTCGTCCGCATCGAGACCAGCCCGGAAGACATTCACGGCATGCACGCGGCCAAGGGCATCCTGACCGCGCGCGGCGGCATGACCAGCCACGCGGCCGTGGTGGCGCGCGGCATGGGCCGCCCTTGCGTCTCCGGCGCCGGCACGCTCGCGATCGACGCCAAGGCGAAGCTGTTCCGCATCGGCGACCGCACGATCAAGGAAGGCGATGTCATCACCATCGACGGCGCGACGGGCGAAGTGATGGCGGGTGCCGTGCCGACGGTGCAGCCGGAACTGGCCGGCGATTTCGGCACGTTGATGGAATGGGCCGATGGCGTGCGGCGGCTGAAGGTTCGCACCAATGCCGAAACCCCGCTCGACTGCCGCACCGCGCGCGGCTTCGGCGCGGAGGGCATTGGCCTGTGTCGCACCGAGCACATGTTCTTCGATGCGGCGCGGATTACCGCCGTCCGCCAGATGATTCTGGCCGACAGCGAAAAGGGCCGCCGCGCCGCACTTGCCAAATTGCTCCCCGAACAGCGCAGCGACTTTGCCGAGATTTTCGAGATCATGGCCGGCTTGCCGGTCACCATCCGCCTGCTCGACCCGCCGCTGCACGAATTCCTACCCCACGAGGAAGAAGAGTTCGCCGAAGTCGCCGAAGCCGCAGGCATCGGCGTCGAGGCGCTCAAACGCCGCGCGGCGGAACTGCACGAGTTCAACCCGATGCTCGGTCATCGCGGCTGCCGGCTGGGCGTCACCTATCCCGAAATCTACGAAATGCAGGCGCGCGCGATCTTCGAGGCAGCGGTCGAGGTGGCGGAGAAATCCGGTGCCGCGCCTATTCCCGAAGTGATGGTGCCGCTCGTCGCGACGAAGCGCGAGCTCGAGCTGATGAAGGAGGTGATCGACCGCACCGCCGAGGCGGTGTTCGCCGAGAAGGGGCGGCGCATCGAATATCTGGTCGGCACAATGATCGAACTGCCGCGCGCGGCCTTGAAGGCGGGCGAGATCGCCGAGGTCGGCCAGTTCTTCAGCTTCGGCACCAACGACCTGACCCAGACCACCTTGGGCGTCAGCCGCGACGATGCCGGGCGCTTCCTGACGACTTATGTCGACAAGGGCATTTTCGCCCGCGATCCGTTCGTCAGCCTCGATATCGAAGGCGTCGGCGAGCTGATCTCGCTCGCCGCCGAACGCGGCCGCCAGACGCGTTCCGACATCAAGCTCGGCATCTGCGGCGAACATGGTGGCGATCCCGCCTCCATCGCCTTTTGCGAAAGCGTCGGCCTCGATTACGTCAGCGCTTCTCCCTACCGCGTGCCCATCGCCCGGCTTGCGGCGGCGCAAGCCGCGTTGAGGGCCTAGACAGGGGCGGGCGCGAGTCCTATATCGCCCCTCTCACCACAGTTTTCGGGACATGGCACGCAGGTGGCGCGGCGGGCCGAACGAATGGAAGACTGGTGGTTGCCCGAACGCCTGGAGCTGCGGTTCTCTCCTTGAGAACACGCGGCTTTTTGCGTCGGGTCTGCGTCCGGATTTCAACGGCGAGGCACTAAACCCCCATGGCGACTCAGGCAGTTCCGGCTTCGGCTGGCCGCGCGTCCAAGCGTATCCGCAAGGTTTTCGGCAACATCCACGAAGTGGTGCAGATGCCGAACCTGATTGAGGTCCAGCGCGAAAGCTACGAACAGTTCCTGCGCTCCGATCCGGCGACCGGCTATGTGTCGGGCCTGGAAAAGACGCTGCGCAGCGTGTTCCCGATCCGCGACTTTGCCGGCACCGCCGAGCTCGACTTCGTCCATTACGAACTCGAGCCGCCGAAATATGACGTCGAGGAATGCCGTCAGCGCGGCATCACCTATGCGGCGCCGATGCGCGTTACGCTGCGCCTGATCGTGTTCGAGGTGGACGCCGACACCGAAAGCCGCTCCGTGCTCGATATCAAGGAGCAGGACGTCTACATGGGCGACATGCCGCTCATGACCGAGAACGGCACCTTCTTCATCAACGGCACCGAGCGCGTCATCGTCTCGCAGATGCACCGCTCGCCGGGCGTGCTGTTCGACCATGACCGCGGCAAGACGCACGCCTCGGGCAAGTATCTCTTCGCCGCGCGGGTCATCCCGTATCGCGGTTCGTGGCTCGACTTCGAGTTCGATGCCAAGGACATCGTCAACGTCCGCATCGACCGCAAGCGCAAGCTGCCGGTCACTTCGCTGCTGCTCGCCCTCGGCCTGAACGGCGAGGAGATCTTGCATCACTTCTACAACACCGTGACGTGGGAACGCGGCACGGGCGGCTGGAAGGTGCCGTTCGTCGTCGAGAATTGGCGCGGCCAGAAGCCGCAGTTCGACGTCGTCAATGGCGAGACCGGCGAAGTCGTGTTCGCGGCCGGCCAGAAGGTCACGCCGCGCGCCGCGAACAAGGCGGCCAAGGACGGCCTCACCACGCTGCTGATCCCGACCGAAGAGATTTTCGGCCGCTATTCGGCGCTCGACCTGATCAACGAGGCGACCGGCGAGATCTATATCGAAGCCGGCGACGAGGTCTCGCCCGAGAATCTGGAAAAGCTCGACAAGGCCGGGCTGGACCGGGTCGAACTGCTCGACATCGATCACGTCAACACCGGTCCCTGGATCCGCAACACGCTCAAGGTCGACAAGGCCGAGGACCGCGACCAGGCGCTTTCCGACATCTACCGCGTCATGCGTCCCGGCGAGCCGCCGACGAAGGAAACCGCCGAAGCGCTGTTCGCCGGCCTGTTCTTCGATCCGGAGCGCTACGACCTGTCGGCCGTCGGCCGCGTCAAGCTCAACATGCGCCTGGGCCTTGATGCCGAGGACACCATCACGACGCTGCGCACCGAGGACATCCTCGCCGTCGTCAAGGAGCTGGTGAACCTGAAGGACGGCAAGGGCGAGATCGACGATATCGACAATCTCGGCAACCGCCGCGTCCGTTCGGTCGGCGAGCTGCTCGAGAACCAGTATCGCGTCGGCCTGCTCCGCATGGAGCGCGCGGTGAAGGAGCGCATGTCGTCGGTCGACGTGTCGACCGTCATGCCGAACGACCTGATCAACGCGAAGCCCGCGGTCGCCGCGGTGCGCGAGTTCTTCGGCTCGTCGCAGCTGTCGCAGTTCATGGACCAGACCAATCCGCTCTCCGAAGTCACGCACAAGCGTCGCGTCTCGGCGCTCGGGCCGGGTGGTCTCACGCGTGAGCGCGCGGGCTTCGAAGTCCGCGACGTCCACCCGACGCACTATGGCCGCATCTGCCCGATCGAGACGCCGGAAGGCCCGAACATCGGCCTGATCAACTCGCTGGCGTCGTTCAGCCGGGTCAACAAATATGGCTTCATCGAGACGCCGTACCGCCGCATCGTCGACGGCAAGGTTACGAACGACGTCGTCTATCTGTCGGCGATGGAAGAGGCCAAGCACACCATCGCGCAGGCGAACGCCGAGTTGGACGCTGAAGGCCGCTTCACCGAGGAACTGGTCTCGGCGCGTCAGGCCGGCGAGTTCCTGATGGCGTTGCCCGAGCAGATCACCCTGATGGACGTGAGCCCCAAGCAGCTCGTGTCGGTTGCCGCCTCGCTCATTCCGTTCCTCGAGAATGACGACGCCAACCGCGCGCTGATGGGCTCGAACATGCAGCGCCAGGCGGTGCCGCTGGTTCGTGCCGAAGCGCCGTTCGTCGGCACCGGCATGGAAGAGACGGTGGCGCGCGACTCCGGTGCGGCGATTGCTGCCAAGCGCGCCGGCATCGTCGACCAGGTCGACGCGACCCGCATCGTCGTCCGTGCGACCGGCGAGGTCGAGGCCGGCAAGTCGGGCGTCGACATCTACCGCCTGATGAAGTTCGAGCGTTCGAACCAGTCGACCTGCATCAACCAGCGTCCGCTGGTGAAGGTGGGCGACGTGGTCAGCGCCGGCGACATCATCGCCGACGGCCCTTCGACCGAGTTCGGTGAGCTGGCGCTGGGCCGCAACGCCCTCGTCGCGTTCATGCCCTGGAACGGCTACAATTACGAAGACTCGATCCTGATCTCCGAGCGCATCGTGAAGGACGACGTGTTCACGTCGATCCACATCGACGAGTTCGAGGTCATGGCCCGCGACACCAAGCTCGGGCCGGAGGACATCACCCGCGACATCCCGAACGTCGGCGAGGAAGCGCTGCGCAACCTCGACGAGGCGGGCATCGTCTATATTGGCGCCGAGGTCGAGCCGGGCGACATCCTGGTCGGCAAGATCACGCCGAAGGGCGAAAGTCCGATGACGCCGGAGGAAAAGCTGCTCCGTGCCATCTTCGGTGAAAAGGCGTCGGACGTGCGCGACACGTCGCTGCGCCTGCCGCCCGGCGTCACCGGCACGGTGGTCGACGTGCGCGTCTTCAACCGCCACGGCATCGACAAGGACGAACGTGCTTTGGCGATCGAGCGCGAGGAAATCGAGCGGCTCCGCAAGGACGCCGACGACGAACGCGCGATCCTCAACCGCGCCACCTGGTCGCGCCTGCGCGAAATGCTGCTCGGCCAGGTCGCGACCGCGGCGCCGAAGGGCGTCAAGAAGGGCTCCAGCATCGACGACGCGCTCCTCAATGAGGTCGAGCGTCACGAATGGTGGAAGTTCGCGGTGCAGGACGACCGCGTCCAGGCCGATATCGAAGCGGTCAAGGCGCAGTATGACGAGGCCGTGAAGTCGATCAACGAAAAGTTCGAGGATCGGCGCGAGAAGCTGGAGCGGGGCGACGAGCTGCCGCCGGGCGTCTTGAAGATGGTCAAGGTCTTCGTCGCGGTGAAGCGCAAGCTGCAGCCAGGCGACAAGATGGCCGGCCGTCACGGCAACAAGGGCGTGATCAGCCGCATCCTGCCGATCGAGGACATGCCGTTCCTGGAAGACGGGACGCATGTGGACATCGTGCTGAACCCGCTGGGCGTGCCGAGCCGCATGAACGTCGGCCAGATCTTCGAGACGCATCTGGGCTGGGCCGCGCGCGGTCTCGGCCGCCAGATCACCGAGGCACTGGAAGGCTGGCGTGAGGCCAATCCCGACGCGCAGGGCGGGGCTGCCCCGCAGGCGGTCCGGGACCGACTGAAGACGGTCTATGGCGACGATTATGCCGCCGAGATCGACGGCCGTCCCGACGAGGATATCGTCGAGATGGCGGGCCTGCTGAAGAATGGCGTGCCGATGGCGACGCCGGTGTTCGACGGCGCGCGCGAGGCGGACGTGTCGCGGATGCTGGAGCTGGCCGGTCTCGACACGTCGGGCCAGTCGACGCTCTATGACGGCCGCACCGGCGAGGCGTTCGACCGTAAGGTGACCGTGGGCTACATCTACATGCTGAAGCTCCACCACCTGGTCGACGACAAGATCCACGCGCGTTCGATCGGGCCGTACAGCCTGGTCACCCAGCAGCCGCTGGGCGGCAAGGCGCAGTTCGGCGGCCAGCGCTTCGGCGAAATGGAGGTCTGGGCCTTGCAGGCTTACGGCGCCGCCTACACCTTGCAGGAAATGCTGACGGTGAAGTCCGACGACGTGGTCGGCCGCACCAAGGTCTATGAAGCGATCGTCAAGGGCGACGACACCTTCGAGGCCGGCATTCCCGAGAGCTTCAACGTGCTCGTCAAGGAAATGCGCTCGCTGGGCCTGAACGTCGAGCTGAACACGATGGATGCGATCGACGAGGACGGCGACGAACTCGCCCAGGCCGCGGAGTAAAAGCCGAAAAGCCCCTCTCCTTCAGGGGAGGGGTTGGGGTGGGGAAGTCTGAGCCAGGCTCTTCACTCCGAAAACAAGTTACTGCCCCACCCCAACCCCTCCCCTGAAGGGGAGGGGCTAGTGAGGACCGAAAATGAACGAGATGACCCCCTTCGCCAATCCGCTGACCAAGCCGGAGACGTTCGACCAGATCCAGATCGGCATCGCGTCGCCGGAGCGGATCCGTTCCTGGTCGTTCGGCGAGATCAAGAAGCCGGAGACGATCAACTACCGCACGTTCAAGCCCGAGCGTGACGGCTTGTTCTGCGCGCGTATCTTCGGCCCGATCAAGGACTACGAATGCTTGTGCGGCAAGTACAAGCGCATGAAGTACAAGGGAATCGTCTGCGAAAAGTGCGGCGTCGAGGTCACCGTCTCGAAGGTCCGGCGCGAGCGGATGGGCCATATCGAGCTGGCCGCCCCGGTCGCGCACATCTGGTTCCTGAAGTCGCTGCCCAGCCGCATCGGCCTGCTGCTCGACATGCAGCTGAAGCAGCTTGAGCGGATCCTCTATTTCGAAGCCTATGTGGTGATCGAGCCGGGCCTGACCCCGCTTGAGCGCTATCAGCTGCTGACCGAGGACGAACTGCTCTCGGCGCAGGACGAATATGGCGAGGACGCCTTCTCCGCCGGCATCGGCGCGGAAGCGGTCCGCATCATGCTCGAAAGCCTCGATCTCGAAGGTGAGCGCACCCAGCTGCTCGAAGAGCTCGCGACCACCAAGTCGGAGCTGAAGCCCAAGAAGATCATCAAGCGGCTGAAGGTCGTCGAAAGCTTCATCGACTCCGGGAATCGCCCGGAATGGATGATCCTGAACGTCGTGCCGGTCATCCCGCCCGAGCTGCGCCCGCTGGTGCCGCTCGACGGCGGCCGCTTCGCGACGTCGGACCTGAACGACCTTTATCGCCGCGTGATCAACCGCAACAACCGCCTGAAGCGGCTGATGGAGCTGCGCGCGCCGGACATCATCGTCCGCAACGAAAAGCGCATGCTGCAGGAAGCGGTGGACGCGCTGTTCGACAATGGCCGCCGCGGCCGCACCATCACCGGTGCGAACAAGCGTCCGCTGAAGTCGCTCAGCGACATGCTGAAGGGCAAGCAGGGCCGGTTCCGGCAGAACCTGCTCGGCAAACGCGTCGACTATTCGGGTCGCTCGGTCATCGTGACCGGTCCGGAGCTGAAGCTGCACCAGTGCGGCCTGCCGAAGAAGATGGCCTTGGAGCTGTTCAAGCCGTTCATCTACGCCCGGCTCGACGCCAAGGGTCTGTCCATGACGCTCAAGCAGGCCAAGAAGTGGGTCGAGAAGGAGCGCAAGGAAGTCTGGGACATCCTGGACGAAGTGATCCGCGAGCACCCCGTGCTGCTGAACCGCGCGCCGACGCTCCACCGCCTCGGCATCCAGGCGTTCGAGCCGGTGCTTATCGAGGGCAAGGCGATCCAGCTTCATCCGCTGGTCTGCTCGGCCTTCAACGCCGACTTCGACGGCGACCAGATGGCCGTGCACGTGCCGCTGAGCCTCGAGGCACAGCTGGAAGCGCGCGTGCTGATGATGTCGACCAACAACATCCTCAGCCCCGCGAACGGCAAGCCGATCATCGTGCCGTCGCAGGACATGGTGCTGGGCCTCTATTACCTCTCTATGGAGCGCGAAGGCGAGCCGGGCGAGGGCATGATGATTTCCGACATGTCGGAAGTGCACCAGGCGCTCGATGCGAAGGCGGTGACGCTCCACACCAAGATCGTCAGCCGCGTTCCGCAGACCGACGAGAACGGCGTCACCTATATGAAGCGGGTCGAGACGACGCCGGGCCGCATGCTGCTCGGCGAGACCCTGCCCAAGTCGCACAAGGTGCCGTTCGAGACCGTCAACCGCCTGCTGACCAAGAAGGAGATCGGCGACGTCATCGACACCGTCTATCGCCACACCGGTCAGAAGGAGACGGTGCTGTTCGCCGACGCGATCATGGCGCTGGGCTTCCGTCATGCGTTCAAGGCGGGCATCTCGTTCGGCAAGGACGACATGATCATTCCGGCTTCGAAGGAAGCGACCGTCGAAGAGACCCGCGCGCTCGTGAAGGATTACGAGCAGCAGTATCAGGACGGCCTGATCACCCAGCAGGAAAAGTACAACAAGGTGATCGACGCCTGGAGCCGCTGCGGCGACCAGGTGGCGAATGCGATGATGGAAGAGATCAAGGCGACGCCGAAGCTGGCCGATGGCCGGCTCGCCCCGATCAACTCCATCTATATGATGGCGCACTCCGGCGCCCGTGGTTCGCAGGCGCAGATGAAGCAGCTTGCCGGCATGCGCGGCCTCATGGCCAAGCCGTCGGGCGAGATCATCGAAACGCCGATCATCTCGAACTTCAAGGAAGGCCTGACCGTCCTTGAGTACTTCAACTCCACCCACGGCGCCCGCAAGGGCCTCGCGGACACGGCGCTCAAGACGGCGAACTCGGGTTACCTGACCCGCCGTCTCGTCGACGTGTCGCAGGACTGCGTCGTTGTCGAAGAGGATTGCGGCACCGAACGGGCGCTGGAGATGAAGGCGATCGTCCAGGGCGGCGCCACCATCGCTTCGCTCGGCGAGCGTGTGCTGGGCCGCACCACGGCCGAGGACATCGTGGATTCCAAGACCGGCGAGACGCTGGTTTCGGAAGGCACGCTTCTCGACGAGGCCATGGTCGCTCGCCTTGAAGAGATGAGCATCCAGTCGGTGCGCATCCGTTCGCCGCTGATCTGCGAGTCGAAGGGCGGCGTCTGCGGCGCCTGCTATGGTCGCGACCTCGCGCGCGGCACGCCGGTGAATATCGGCGAAGCCGTCGGCGTCATCGCGGCGCAGTCGATCGGCGAGCCGGGTACCCAGCTGACGATGCGGACCTTCCACATCGGTGGTGCGGCGCAGCTCAATGAGCAGTCGAACCTCGAAGCGGTCAGCGACGGCCGGATCGAGTTCCGCGACCTGCCGACGATTACGGACAGCCGCGGCCGGCGCATTGCGCTTGCCCGCAACGGCGAGATCGCGATCCTCGACATGGACGGCCGTGAGCGGGCGACCCATCGTCTGCCCTATGGTGCGCACCTGCTCGTGAACGACGGCCACATCGTCCAGAAGGGCGAGCGGATCGCCGAATGGGATCCGTTCACCATGCCGATCATCACCGAAAAGGCCGGTGTGGTGAAGTTCCAGGACCTGATCGAGGGCAAGACGCTCGTCGAGCAGACGGACGAAGCCACCGGCATCGCGCAGCGTGTCGTGATCGAATATCGTGCGACCACCAAGTCGAAGGAGGATCTGCGTCCGCGCATCACCCTGCTCGACGAGACGTCGGGCGAAGCGGGTCGCTACATGCTGGCGCCGGGGGCGATGCTCTCGGTCGAGGACGGCCAGACCGTCCAGGCCGGCGACGTGCTCGCCCGTGTCTCGCGCGAAGCGGCCAAGACTCGCGACATCACCGGCGGTCTGCCGCGGGTGGCCGAGCTGTTCGAGGCGCGCAAGCCGAAGGAAAATGCGATCATCGCCAAGGTCTCGGGCCGGGTCGTGTTCGGCAAGGACTATAAGGCGAAGCGCAAGATCGGCATCCAGCCGGATGATGGCGGCGAGGTCGTCGAATATCTGGTGCCGAAGTCGAAGGTGATCGACGTCCAGGAAGGCGACTATGTCAAGCGTGGCGACAACCTGATCGGCGGCAGCCCGGATCCGCACGATATTCTCGAAGTGCTCGGCATCGAGCCCTTGGCCGAATATCTCGTGTCGGAAATCCAGGAAGTCTATCGACTGCAGGGCGTGAAGATCAACGACAAGCACATCGAGACGATCGTTCGTCAGATGCTGCAGAAGGTCGAGATCACCGAGTCGGGCGACACCACTCTCCTGGTCGGCGAACAGCTCGACCGGGAGGAAATGGACGAGGTCAATGCCAAGCTGAACCCGGGCCAGCGCCCGGCGGAAGGCAAGCCGGTCCTCTTGGGCATCACCAAGGCGTCGCTCCAGACCCGCAGCTTCATCTCGGCCGCCTCCTTCCAGGAAACGACCCGGGTGCTCACCGAAGCGGCGGTCCAGGGCAAGAAGGACACGCTGATGGGCCTGAAGGAGAACGTCATCGTCGGCCGGCTGATCCCGGCGGGCACGGGCGCCGGCATGAACCGGCTCCGGGTGGCGGCGTCCTCGCGCGACGCGGCTCTCCGCGCTGCGCAGCGCAACTGGCAGGCTTCGCTCGTGGCGCCGAACAGCGCCGCGGAAGAGCACGCCGCCGAGCTGCGCCGCCCGGTCGAGGACGATAGCGGCGACGATCCGCTGGCAGTCGCCGTGGTCAGCGGCGACGGCTCGGACGAAGCCGCCGGCGACTATCTGCAGGATTGATCCTCGGGACGCGAAAGAAAGGGCCTCGGCGGAACCGCCGGGGCCTTTTTTCATGTGATCTGAGCGGCGCGGGGTGCCGAGCTACTCGGCGGCAACCGGTAGCGGAGAGGCCGCCTTTGCTGCTTTCTTGGCCAACGCGTTGGTTGCCTTCTTCACGGCCGACTTCGCCTGCTTGGCAGGATCGCCGTCCTGGGTCTCACGCTTGATCACTTCGGTGGTCAGAAGCAGGCGCAATTCCTCGTCGGTGCTCTTGAGATCGAAGAGGCGGCGCATCTCCTTGCGAAGCGCGCTCACCAGCGCATCCGATTGCAGGATCTCCGCGAGCACATAGCGATTCATGATCTGCGCTTGCCGATGATATTCCTGCAAGGCGTCTGAACTGATGCTCTCGCGGCACAGCATGAACAGCTTTCCGAGATCGTCGGCGGATCGGGACGAGATCGTTCCCATGTCGAAGCAGTAGACTTCATCCCAATCGAGCGGCTGGCCGAACTTGATCCGATAGACCTTCCAGACGATCGCGTTGGTCAGCAAGACCCACTCGATGCCCTCGTGAGCGCCGTAGTTAACTGCCTGCCTGAGATGGTTCTGATTGAGCGACGTTCCCGCCGACTTGATCTCGGCGAGGTAGTGGACCTTGCCCTCGATCTTCACAGCAAGGTCGCAGAACGTGCCGCGAATCTGCTGTTCGCTCGTCAGTTCCGTATATTTGTCATAACCGAATATGTCCGTGAGCATGTCCTTGCAGACCGTCACCGTGTCGGCTTCGGAGATGTCCCGCTCCGCGAGCTTCCGGACAATCGGCTGGTACCTGCGCAGCCCGGCGATCAGTCGATCCTGAACCTTCTTCGGGATTTTCACATTGGTCATTGCGCCCCCCCTCTCGACCGAAAGGAGCGCGTGAACTGCCGTTCGTCAAGCGCAACCTACTCCGCTGGAACAGCCGCGCCCGCGACCGGCACCTCGCGCCGGAATGGCGGCGCCTTGCCATAGGTGAGGGCGCGCCAGAGCCATTCGACGGGTCCGAAGCGGAAGTGGCGGAGCCAGATCGGGCTCAGGATCAGCTGGAACGCCCAGATCGAGAAGACGACATAATAGAGCTCGTGGCGGGCCAAGTGGCCGAACTGCTTGAGGAACACGAACAGGATCAGCGCGACGAGCGAGTGGGTCAGATAGTTGGTCAGCGCCATCCGTCCGACTGCCGCCATCGACCGCCGCAGCCAGCCGAACGCGCCCGACCGGCAGAAGAGCAGCATCGCACCCAGGTGACCCACCGCGACGGCAAGCCGTCCGAGATCGTAGCTGATCAGCGCTTCCGAAAAGGCGACCGGTGTGAAGCCGTGATCGATGATCCAGCGGGTTTCGAGGATATTGGTGGTGAAGCCGACGGCATAACCGCCGAGCATCATCGTCCAATAAAGCCGCGACGGCGCCTGCAGCGTCAGCACGCCGCTCTTCAGGAGCGCCACGCCGATGATCATCATCGAGAAGATGTCGAAGAAGAGCCGATAAAGCAGCCAGCTCTGGAAGAAGACGACGATCTTGGACACGCGCGCCCAGGCGCTCGCATAGCCGCCGCGCATCGCCGCATTGCTCTTTGCGACTTCTTGCGGAGAGGCGACAAAGCGCGAGCTCATGCCCTGCCATGCGGCCACCGCTTCCTTCTGTTCGCCGTTCAGCTTGCCCCCAGCCTTCTCTACGGCGATCGCCTGTGCGGCGACCGGTTGCACGGCACGCATTGCCCGAAGTTCGACAATCCCGATCGCGGCGTTGAACAGAAAGCCGGCAATGCCGATCGCCAGTAGCGCCCGCACCGACAGCTTTCTAAAGGCGACAACGAACAGCCCGGTGATGCCGTAGAAATAGAGGATGTCGCCCTCCCACAGCAGCACCCAGGCATTCACCATGCCGAAGGCGATCAGCCAGAGCGTGCGGCGCAGGAACAGGTCCACGGCGTCCGGCCGTCCCGCCTGCTCCGCGCGGGAGGTGAAGAGTAGTACGCCGGCGCCGAACAGCATCGAGAAGATCGCCCGCTGGGTGCCCTCGAAGCCTACTTCGGTGACAATCCAGGTCCAGAGGTCCGCAGGACCTTCGAACCCGGCGTTCATCGGGTTGGTATAGGCGTCGGCCAGGCCCATCGACGTGATGTTCATCAGCAATATGCCGAACAGCACGCAGCCGCGAATGAAGTCGAGCGTCTCGATTCGATCGCTATTCGGCCCTGCGGCCGGCACAACTCCCTCGCTCATCCGAGCCCCCTTTGCTGGAGTCGGAGTAGAGGATTCACCGCTTTTCGCGCCACGGCAAGCATGGTCCGTTAAGTGGTTGATCTCACCCGAGCAGATCAATCAGGCCGAGGCTTGCCGGAATCGCCAGCACGACGCCGAGCGCCAGGTCGAACGCTCGCGCCGGCCGCGCGTGCCGGCTGCGGCGGATGGTCAGCAGGTCGGAAACCGTCACCGCGAGAATGACCAGGCCGCTGAGCGCGGTGAGCGTCAGCGCCACGGCGAAGGGCCAGCGCAGCCAGCTCTGGCGGATCGAGAAGATGGGCCAGAGCACGCAGGCCGCGAGGGCGGCACTGAGGCCAACGCGGGTCGCATGCCGCTTCACTGTCTCCCCGATCCGCATCCGCCCCTCTGATCCACTGAACGCGCCGTGCCGCTCAGGCTGGCGCTATCCGAGGAACCAGCACGGGCCGCAACAGTTTAGCGAGCGCCTAACCTAGGAGGCAAACATGCGTAAGTTGCTTGGTTCAGTTCTCGTATCCGCCAGCCTTGTCTCGGCGCCCGTAATGGCCGCACCTTCGGCTTCGGCCCTGTCGCTTTCGCACGCCCGCGCGGGTGCCGCGACCAGCGGCGATAGTGAACTCGCGGAAGGCAGCGGCGGGATCATTGCGATCGCATTGGTCGCCGGCATCGTCGCCATCGGCGTGCTCGCCGCGACGACGGACGACGATAACTCCATCAGCGCCTAGTCGAACAGGCTGGAGACCGAGCTTTCGTCGGCGATCCGCTTGATCGCTTCGGCGAGGAGCGGCGCGATGGTGAGCGTGCGAATACGCTTGCTGTCGCGCACCGCTTCCGTCGGAGCGATCGAGTCGGTGATGACCAGCTCGGTCAGCGCTGAGCCGTCAACCCGCGCGACCGCGCCGCCCGACAGGACGCCGTGCGTCACATAGGCGACGACGTCTTCCGCGCCCGCTTCGCGCAGCGCCGCGGCCGCGTTGCACAGCGTGCCCGCTGAATCGACGATATCGTCAACCAGCACGCAGAAGCGCCCGTCCACATCGCCGATGATGTTCATGACCTCAGACTCGCCGGGCCGCTCACGCCTTTTGTCGACGATCGCCAGCGGTGCGTTGTTCAGGCGCTTAGCCAACGCGCGGGCGCGGACGACGCCGCCCACGTCGGGTGAGACCACCGTTAGCCTGTCGGCCGAGAAGCGCGCGAGAATGTCGCCCGACATCACCGGTGCGGCGTAGAGATTGTCGGTCGGAATATCGAAAAAGCCCTGGATCTGGCCGGCGTGCAGGTCGACCGACAGGACCCGGTTGGCGCCCGCGACGGTGATCAGGTTGGCGACCAGCTTGGCCGAGATCGGCGTGCGCGGGCCGGGCTTCCGGTCCTGCCGCGCATAGCCGAAATAGGGCACCACCGCCGTGATACGCTTGGCCGATGCGCGCTTCAGCGCATCGACGCAGATCAGCAGCTCCATCAGATTGTCATTGGCCGGAAAGCCGGTCGGCTGAATGACGAACACGTCTTCGCCGCGGACATTCTCGTTGATCTCGACGAACACTTCCTCGTCGGCGAAGCGCCGCACGCTCGCTTCGGTGAGCGGCAGTTCGAGATATTGGGCGATCGCCTGCGCGAGCGGCAGGTTCGCATTGCCGGAAAGTAGCTTCATCGATTGCGTCCCGCCGCTGTCACGATTCTGTCGCGGTCATTAGAGCCGCAGGCGGAGCGCGCCTAGACCCGTCGCGACGCGGGGCCTAGATGGCCCGAATGACCGAACGGCTCCGCATCGCCCTCGCCCAGATCAGCCAGCGCGTCGGCGACATCGCCGGCAATGCCGACGCGATGCTGAGCTGGCGTGCAAAGGCGGCGGATGCGGACCTCATCGTCTTTCCCGAGCTGCAGCTGGTCGGCTATCCGCCCGAAGATCTGGTGCTGAAGCCGGCCCTTCACCGTCGCGTCGCCCAGCAGCTGCAGCGGCTGGTGGAAGCCAGCGCCGATGGCGGACCGGCGATGATCGTGGGTGCCGTGCTGGTTGAGAACGAACGACTCTTCAATGTCCTGCACCTCATCGATCGGGGCGCGATCGTCGCCACGACGCGCAAGCATGAGCTGCCCAATTACGGCACGTTCGACGAGAAGCGCTGGTTCACGCCCGGTCCCTTGCCGCAGCCGATCGAGTGGCGCGGCATCAGGCTCGGCCTGCCGATCTGCGAGGATATCTGGTTTCCGGCGGTGTGCGGGCAGCTGAAGGCGCAGGGCGCCGAGCTGTTCATCTCCCCGCACGGCAGCCCCTACGAGATCGAGAAGGACGATCTGCGCACCGGTCAGATCGGCGCAAAGCGCGTCGCCGAGACGGGCGTGCCGCTCATATTCCTCAACCGCGTCGGCGGGCAGGACGAAGTGGTGTTCGACGGCGCGAGCTTCGTGCTGAACGGGGACGGCACGCTCGCGCACCAGCTCCCGGACTGGGAAGAAGCGCTGGTGATGACGGAATGGGAGCGCGGCGCCGGCGGCTGGCGCTGTGCCGAAGGCGAAATCCACCCGCTCGATCCGTATCCGGCCGACGTCTACCATGCGATGATCGTCGGCCTGCGCGACTATGTGAACGCCAACCGCTTTCCGGGTGTGGTGCTCGGCCTCTCCGGCGGCATCGACAGCGCACTGTCGGCGGCGGTGGCGGTCGATGCGCTCGGGCCCGAGCGGGTGTGGTGCGTCATGCTGCCGTCGCGCTTCACCAGCCAGGAGTCGCTCGACGACGCGGCGGAATGCGCGCGCCTGCTCGGCACCCGGCTCGACACCATCCCGATCGCGCCCGCCGTGGATGCGTTCGAAACCATGCTGGCGCCCGCCTTTGCCGATCGTCAGCCGGACCTCACCGAAGAGAATATCCAGTCGCGCATCCGCGGCGTGACGCTGATGGCGCTCTCCAACAAATTCGGGCCGATGCTGCTGACCACGGGAAACAAGAGCGAGATGTCGGTCGGCTATGCGACCATCTATGGCGACATGGCAGGCGGCTATTCGGTGTTGAAGGACGCATACAAGACGACCGTCTTCGAGCTCTGCCGCTGGCGCAACGCCAACAAGCCGGCGCTGGCACTGGGCGGCGACGGGCCAGTCATGCCGCAGCGGGTGATCGACAAGCCACCCTCGGCGGAGCTGCGCGCGGATCAGAAGGATTCGGACTCACTGCCCGAATATGACGTGCTCGATCCGATCCTGCAGGGGCTGGTCGAAGAGGAGCTGTCCGTGGCCGAGCTGGTGCAACGGGGCTTCGACCACGACACGGTCGCCCGCATCGAACGCCTGCTCCACGTGGCAGAGTATAAGCGCCGTCAGGCCCCGCCGGGCGTCAAGCTCGGCAAACGCAACTTCGGCCGCGACCGCCGCTACCCGATCACGCACTCATTCCGGACGGCGTGATGAGCGTCACCACCCGCTTCGCGCCCTCGCCGACCGGACGCATTCATGTCGGCAACATTCGCACGGCGCTGCACAATTGGCTGTTCGCGCGGCAGCAGGGTGGGCGCTTCCTGCTGCGGATCGACGATACCGACCGCGAGCGATCGGAAGAGCGGTTCGTCGAGGCCATTCGTAACGACCTCACTTGGCTGGGGCTCGACTGGGACGGCGAGGAGCGGCAGTCGGCGCGCTTCGCTGCCTATGAGGCGCGCTTCGACGCTCTCAGACAGTCGGGCCGGCTCTATCCCTGCTACGAGACGCCGCAGGAACTGGACCTGAAGCGCAAGATCCAGCTCGGTCGTGGACTGCCGCCGGTCTATGATCGTTCGGCGCTCCAGCTCACCGACGCCGAGCGCGCGCGGCTCGAGAGCGAAGGCGTCCGCCCGCACTGGCGCTTCAGGCTCGATCACGATGCGCCGATCGCCTGGCATGACCTGATCCGCGGCGATCAGCGCTTCGACCCGAAACTGATGAGCGATCCCGTCGTGCGCCGGGCGGACGGCTCCTGGCTTTACCTGCTGCCGTCGGTGATCGACGACATCGATCTCGGCATCACCCATGTCGTGCGCGGCGAGGACCATGTGTCCAACACCGCCGCGCAGGTGCAGATGTTCGAGGCGCTGGGCGCAACGCCTCCCGGTTTCGCGCATGAGGCGCTGTTGACCGGCGCCGAGGGCAAGCTCTCCAAACGGCTCGGCGCAACCGATGTCGATCATTGGCGCGAGACCGGAATCGAGCCGCTGGCGCTGGCGGCGAAGCTGGCGCGGATCGGCACCAGCCTCGCAGTCGAGCCGGTCGCGGCGATGGAGAAGCTGATCGACAGCTTCGACTTCGCCACCTTCGGCCGCGCCCCAGCTCGCTTCGACGAGGCGGAGCTCGCCAGGCTGAACGCCCAGACGGTGCATCTGCTCCGGTTCGACCAGGTGCGGGACCGGCTCCCCGCCGGCATGAACGCGCGCGCCTGGGAAGCGGTGCGACCCAATCTCGAGAGGGTCGCGGATGCGGCCGATTGGTGGGCGGTCGTGGAAGGTCCGGTGTCGGCAACGATCGACGATCAGGACCGCGGCTATCTCCAGCAAGCCGCGGATGCTGCCGGCGAGATCGACTGGGGCGGCGATCCCTGGCACGCGCTCACCGGGCTGCTGAAGGAGCGCACGGGCCGCAAGGGCAAGCCGCTCTTCCTGCCGCTTCGCCGCGCGCTCACCGGCCGGGATCACGGACCCGACATGGCTGCGCTGCTGCCCTTGATCGGCAGGGAACGGGCGCTGGAGCGCCTGGCCGCCGCCCATGGCTAAGCTTTATTTCTATTATGCATCGATGAACGCGGGCAAATCGACGACGCTGCTGCAGGCGGACTTCAATTATCGCGAGCGCGGCATGCACACGATGCTGTTCACCGCCGCGATCGACGATCGCTATGACGCCGGCGTGATCACTTCCCGGATCGGAATCGACGCGCCGGCGAACAGCTTCGATCCGCAGACGGACATGCACGCTGCGATCGCCGCGGAACACGCGGCGCGACCGCTCGCCTGCGTGCTGATCGACGAAGCCCAGTTTCTGACCCGCGATCAGGTGCTGCAGCTTGCCAGCGTCGCTGACGAGATCGGCATCCCGGTCCTCGCCTATGGCTTGCGCACCGATTTCCGTGCCGAGCTGTTCGAGGGGAGCAAATGCCTGTTGGCGCTCGCCGACGTGCTGGTCGAGCTGAAGGCCGTGTGCGGGTGCGGGCGCAAGGCGACGATGAACCTGCGGGTCGATGCCGAAGGCCGCGCCGTGCGCCATGGCGAACAGACCGAGATAGGCGGCAACGACCGCTATGTTGCCCTCTGCCGCAAGCACTTCATGGAGCAGTGGCGGGGCCAGGAAGCACCGGGCGGCTGAAGCCTTTCCTGCGGTCTGCGCGTAGTTGCATGAGATCGCGTGGAGGAGTTGGACCGGTTGCGTGGGAGTTCGGCCTTATTCGTCGCCTACTTGAGCCTCGGCTTCGCCCCGCCGGCGGTCGCCGAGCCGCTCGTCTTCGGCGACATCGACGGCCGTGCCGATCTGAGCGGGCGCGCCGAGATCGCGGACTGTTCGGCGGACGGCAAATGCGCTCTTGATCGTCCAAGCTTCGGCGGCGCGTCCATCGATGGTGCGACCATCGCCCTGAACCCCGCCGGCCGGGCAAAACGGCTCGAGATCATGCTCGACCCGCGCGATTATTCGCGTGCCCTGGCGTTGCTGATCGGCCGTTATGGACAGCCCGACCAGGCCGGACAGGCGCGCTGGAGCCGCTTCGATCAGGCGGCGTCCATCACCCTGTCCCGCGCATCCCACCATGCAATCGTCGCCTTCGACTATCCTGCCAATGCCGTCGCAAGCGACCGATCTGCGACCCAGCGCGCATCGTGGCTGGCCTTGTTCGTCATTGCTGGATTAGGCAGCGGACTCCTGGTCTGGCGTCGGCGTCAGACTCGACATCGTTCGGCACCGGTGTCGATGCGGGCGACGCTGGAGCGGCGGCTCCGCGACGGCGACCTGCAGCTTTGAGCGAGGCGGGGAGAAGCCATCTTTCCGCAGCGCAGCATTTGCGCTAAGGGGCGGCCAACTCCCGCTCAAATCCAGGATTATCAATGAGCCTCCGCAACGTGGCCATCATCGCGCACGTCGATCATGGCAAGACCACGCTGGTCGACCAGCTGTTCCGCCAGTCCGGCACCTTCCGCGACAACCAGCGCGTCGAGGAACGCGCGATGGACTCGAACGATCTCGAGAAGGAGCGGGGCATCACCATCCTCGCCAAGTGCACGTCCGTCGATTGGGAGGGCACGCGGATCAACATCGTCGACACGCCCGGCCACGCCGATTTCGGCGGCGAGGTGGAGCGCATCCTGTCGATGGTCGACGGCGTTATCCTGCTCGTTGATTCGTCCGAAGGCGCGATGCCGCAGACCAAGTTCGTGACCGGCAAGGCGCTGGCGCTGGGCCTTCGCCCGATCGTGGTCGTCAACAAGATCGACCGTTCGGACGCCCGTGTGCAGGAAGTGCTCGACGAAGTGTTCGACCTGTTCGTGAGCCTTGAGGCCAATGACGAACAGCTCGACTTCCCGGTGCTCTTCGCGTCCGGCCGCAACGGCTATGCGTCGGAGGACGCAGAGGCGCGCGAGGGCACGCTGGCGCCGCTGTTCAACAAGATCGTCGAGCATGTGCCGGCGCCCTCCGCCGATCCGAACGGTCCTTTCAAATTCCTCGTGACTTTGCTCGACCGCGACAATTTCCTCGGCCGGATCCTGACCGGCCTGGTCTTCTCCGGATCGGTCAAGACCAACATGCCCATCCACGCGCTCGACAGCGACGGCAATGTCGTCGAGACCGGCCGCGCCTCCAAGATCATGTCGTTCCGCGGGCTGGAGCGCGTGCCTGTCGAGGAGGCGAATGCGGGCGACATTATTTCGATCGCTGGCCTGACCGTCGCCACCGTCGCCAACACGATCGCCGATCCGTCGGTGACCGAGCCGCTGCACGCGCAGCCGATCGATCCGCCCACGCTCAGCATGCGCTTTGCGGTCAACGACAGCCCGATGGCCGGCCGCGAAGGCACTAAGGTGACCAGCCGCATGATCCGCGACCGGCTGTTCCGCGAGGCGGAGTCGAACGTGGCGATCAAGGTGACCGAAAGCGAGGATAAGGACTCGTTCGAGGTCGCTGGCCGCGGCGAGCTTCAGCTCGGCGTGCTGATCGAGACCATGCGCCGCGAAGGGTTCGAGCTTGGCATCAGCCGCCCGCGCGTGCTGTTCCGCGACGGCCCGAACGGCCGCGAAGAGCCCTATGAAACGGTCGTGATCGACGTCGACGAGGAGCATTCTGGCACCGTCGTCGAGAAGATGTCGATCCGCAAAGCCGAGATGACCGACATGCGCCCCTCTGGCGGCGGCAAGACCCGCATCACCTTCTCGGCGCCTTCGCGCGGCCTGATCGGCTATCATGGCGAGTTCCTGTCGGACACGCGCGGCACCGGCATCATGAACCGGCTGTTCGAGAAATACGGGCCGTACAAGGGTTCGATCGAAGGCCGGAAGAACGGCGTGCTGATCTCAAATGGTTCGGGCGAGGCGAACGCCTATGCACTGAACGCGCTGGAAGAGCGCGGCATCCTGATGGTGGCGCCGGGCGATCCGCTCTACGAAGGCATCATCATCGGCGAGAATGCCAAGCCGGATGACCTCGAGGTCAATCCGATGAAGTCCAAGCAGCTGACCAACTTCCGTGCGTCCGGCGGCAAGGATGATGCGATCCGCCTTACCCCGCCGCGCCGCCTGACGCTTGAACAGGCGATCGCCTATATCGACGACGACGAACTGGTCGAGGTCACGCCCAAGAGCATCCGGCTGCGCAAACGCCATCTCGATCCTCACGAGCGGAAAAGGGCGAGCCGCGCCAAGGCAGCGTAACGAGTAAGCCGGGCGAGGAGCCGCCCGGTCGTTCTTGCTCAGCTCGTGGTCGGCGAGAAGGTCGCTGCGCCGTCCAAGAAATAGACCTTGGTGCTGCCCGCAAAGGCGGAATCCAGGCCGATGACGAGCCAGGCCTGGCCGTTCGCGTTCGAGGTGACTCGCGGTGGGGCGCCGCTCGTCGACAGCGTCTTCTCGGCGAAGAGAGGCGCGGCACAAGTTCCTGCCGCGGCTGTTTGTGCAAAGCTGCCCAGCACGGCTGCGTTGGCGCCGCCGCTACCCTGATTACCCTTGTCGAAGTTGACGCTCACCTGGCCGCCTTGTGTGACATTGGCCGGGGCGATAGCGACGGCTCCCGCCTTCAATGTGACATTCTCGCCGGGCGAACCGGGGCAGTTCGGCGGCGCATTGGTCGCGAAGTGCACGCTGACCGTGACGTTGTAGCTGGTGTTGGGCGTCAGGCCGGACACGAGCTTCCAGATGTAGAAGAACACATCGTTGGAAGGGTTGGCGGCCGACACGGCATAGCCCGAGAGAGCAGCGAGCGGGCTCGGCAAGCGCTCGGGAGCCGCCGCCAGTGCGACGGCAGCCTCCTGCCCCGTGGCATAGTCGGCAGCGCTCGCCTGGAAGCCGTTGCTGTCGTTTGCAAATGAGAATTCGGCCACGATCGACGGCTGACCACCCGGTGAAGGAGTCGGCGTCGGCGTCGGTGTCGGAGTTGGTGAGGGAGTGGGGCTGGGCTTTGGACCTGGCGGATTGACGACGATAGCGTCCTCGCCGGAAGAGCCGCCGCCACACGCGCTCAGAAATACGAAACTTGTGATCCCGATCAGCCAAGGAAAGCGCGACATATCCGTCTCCCGCCCCCCGACAGCTCGAAGCTAGGCAATTTCCAGGACGAGGTAAATCGGGTCCTTCATGACCACGCCTGCGGGGGTGCGCGGGGTAAGATGCCGCGTCCAAAAGAACCGGTCCTTCAACCCGGCGGGAGTTCGCTCATCTCTATGATTACCTTCCACTCTTCCTCCCGGACCGGCGTGACCGACAGGCGGGACTGGCGGATCATCTCGAGCTTGGCGAGGCGCGGTTCGGCCTTGATTTCTGCGAGGGTGACCGGGCGCGGCAGCTTCTTGACCGGCTTCACCGCGACCGAGGCCCATTCGTCCTTCTCGCCATCCGGGCGCCAGGTGCGGGTGATTTCCATGATGCCGACGGCCGCCTTCTCCTTGTTGGAATGATAGAAGAAGGCGCGGTCGCCGACGGCCATTTCCTTCAGGAAGTTGCGGGCGGTGTAGTTGCGGATGCCGTCCCATTCGGTGGTGCCGTCGCGCACCAGATCATCCCAGCCATAGACGTCGGGTTCTGAGCGCAGGATCCAGTAGCGCATCGTCACTCCGCCTCCGGGTAGATCAGGAACTCCTCGACCTTGCCGCCGTTCGGCTCGGCGCGCATGCTGATCAGCAGTTTGCGGTTCGGATAGCGCACCTCGAACACTTCGGACGTAAAGCCACCGCGCAGCCGCGCCGGGCGCAACCGGACGAAGCTTTGCGGCTCGCCGAGAGGCATCAGGCTATCGCGCTGATCGGCAATGACCTGCGGTGTCAGGTATGCGTTGAAGTTGGCGGTGTAGCGGGACTGGTCGGGCTGACCACGACGCAATTGGTCGAACAGTGCGCGGGCGGCGGCCGTGTCGGGGTCCTGGCCCAGGATGATGCCTTCGATGCGATCCGCGATGGCGGTATGCGCATCGCCGAATTCCGCATTGACGAACACGATCACCGCGGCGCGATCATCGGGATAGACCCGGTCCTCGGACAAATAGCCGACGGCGGCGCCGCCATGATGGACGCGCTTGTGGCCGCGCACCTCGTCGGTGAACACGCCGAGTCCATAGCCGGAGCCCTTGCCGGTGGTGAGGATGATCTCCTGCTCCTGTTCGGCCCAACTGGCGGGCTTCAGCAGCGTGCGGTTGATGCGTGCCAGGCTCCACTTCGCCCACTCGCCGGGCGTGGTCGCGAGCTGGCCCGCCGCATAGAGCCAGCCGGGCTTCACGGGCTTGGCTGGCCTGACCGGCCCCAAGGCATAGCGCGTGAAGGGCTGCGCATCGCGCGGCGTGAGGTCGAGATCGGCGTCACCGACCTTCATGCTCAATGGCTGGAAGATGCGGCGCTGGACGAAGCGCATGAACGGCTCGCCCGAGACCTTCTCGACGATCTGGCCGGCGGCCACGAAGCCGGTGTTCGAATATTGCCACTGGCTGCCGGGCGCGAAGTCGAGCGGCTGCTTCGCCCAGCGATCCAGGATCCCTTGCGGCTGGACCGGGGTGAACATGGCCGAGAATGCGTAATTTTGCGGCCAGTAGTCGCGGTATCCGGAGGTGTGGCTAAGCAGCTGTCGGATCGTGATCTGGTCGGCGTCGGTGAGGTCGGGGAGGTATTTCGACACGAGGTCGTCGAGCGACAGCTTGCCGTCCTCGGCAAGCAGCAGGATCGCGGCCGCCGTGATCTGCTTCGACATGGACGCGATCGGATAGGCCGCGGCGGTGCTCGCGGGCGCGGAGTCGCTGCGCTGGCGGCCATAGGCCTTGGCGAATTGGAGTTTGCCGTCGGTGACGACCGCGACGGAGGCGGATGGTACGCCCGTCTGCTTCAGCGCGTCCGCCGCAATGCGGTCGATCTGCGCGAGCTGGGCAGGGGTGAGGGGGGCAGCCACGGCAGGGCTGGCGACAAGGGCCAGAGCGAGAAGAAAGCGCATGCAACGACCCTATCCGCTCGTCCCGAGCGAAGTCGAGGGGCGGTGGTCCCAACTCTGCGATGCGCCCCTCGACTTCGCTCGGGACGAGCGGACTCGGCAGCCTAAAGAAGCTTGAGCTTGCGCAGTTCCGCTCTGAGCGTCGCCGCGTCGCGGAACAGGTGCCCGCGCATGCCGACGGCCTCGGCACCCGCGACATTCTCCGCACGATCGTCGATGAAGATCAACTCGTCGGCCGGCATGCCGAACCGGCGGAGCGCCAGTTCGTAGATCTCGCGGTGCGGCTTCACCAGGCGTTCGGTCCCCGAGACGACGATGTCGCGGAATCGGTCGAACACCGGCTGGGTGTCGCGGAACGGCGCCCAGAACTCGTCGCTGAAATTGGTGATCGCGAACAGCGGCACGGCGGCGGCGTCGAGCTCTTCCACCAGCGCGATCATGCCGGCGACGGCCGGGCCCAGGCTCTCGTTGAAGCGCGGACCCCAGAGTTCGATGAGCTCGCGATGCTGCGGATGCGCGGCGACGAGTTCCGCGCTGGTCTCGGCGAAGGGCCGGCCGGCATCGTGCTGAAAATGCCACTCATGGGTGACGACCTCGCGCAGAAACGCATCGAGCGCCCGATCGTCGTCGATCAGGCGCTCGTAAAGGAACCGCGGGTCCCAGGTGAAGAGGACGTTGCCGACGTCGAAGACGACGCCGCGCACAGCCACCGGAGCTTAGCCCTGGCGGGCCTTGAAGCGGCGGTTGGTCTTGTTGATCACATAGATGCGGCCGCGACGACGAATCACGCGATTGTCGCGATGACGATCCTTGAGCGACTTCAGGGAATTGACGATCTTCATTGTTCTTGCTCGAATCTGGGCTGGAAATCGGACGCGCCCGCCTAGTCGAGCGGGTCCCGCGCGTCAACCATGCAGCTAATTACGCTGACGAATCGTTATCTAGGTGTCTGAAAGGGATCAACAAGATGACTGGACGCCGTTTCGCCCCGCTGCTCCTGCCGCTCATCGCGCTCGGCGCCTGCACCACGCCCATGTCTCCGGTCGAGGTCACGCGCTTCCATCTCGGCCAGGTCAATGAGCGCGGCACGGTGGCGGTCGAGCCGGCGCCCGGCGCCCCGAGCGGCATGGAGTTCAACAGCTATGCCAGCGCCGTCGCGAACCAGCTGCGGCGGCTCGGCTATGCGGAAGTGGATGGCGTGGGCCAGAGCCTCTACGTCGCCGTGCTCGACATCCGTTCCGGCACCCGCGAGCGGGTGGGCGGCGGCTCCCCCGTGTCGATCGGCATCGGCGGCGGCACCGGTGGCTGGAGCAGCGGCGTGGGTGGCGGCATCAGCTTCGGCCTGGGCGGCGACCGGGGCGGCCTCGTGGTCGGGACGCAGATTTCGGTGCAGCTGAAGCGCCGATCGGATCAGACTGTGGTGTGGGAAGGTCGCGCGCGCGGCGAAGCGTCGGAGCGGGATTCCGCCGTGCTTGCCGAAAGGCTGGCCGCGGCGTTGTTCAGGGACTTTCCGGGAGAGTCGGGGCGCACTATCAGCATCCGATGAGCTTCAGCATCACGAGCGCTTTCGACAGCGGTAACATTCGCGTCCTGTCCATTTCCGGCACCGAAGCCGATCTCGAGATCGAGACCGACCACCGGTCCGACTTCTACCAATGGTTCCACTTCCGCGTCGGCAATGCGGCCGGACGCGAGTTGACGCTGCGCATCACCAATACTGCCGGCTCCGCCTATCCGCTCGGCTGGCCCGGCTACCGCGCGCGCGTCTCGGAGGATCGGGAGACCTGGCGCCAGGCGGACACCAGCTACCAGGATCGCGTGCTCACCATCACCGTCCGTCCGCAGACGAACGCGCTCTGGGTCGCCTATTTCGCCCCTTATTCGATGGAGCGGCATTATGATCTGGTGGCGCGCATCGCCGCGCGTCCCGGCGTCACCCAGCGGGAGTTGACCAGGACGCTCGACGGCCGCCCGCTCGATTGCCTGACGCTCGGCACGGGCGCGAAGCAGGTCTGGCTCTATGCGCGCCAGCATCCGGGCGAGAGCATGGCCGAATGGTGGATGGAAGGTGCGCTTGAAAAGCTCACCGATCCCGCCGACGCGACCAGCCGCGCGCTGCTCGCCGCCGCCACCTTCAACATCGTGCCGAACATGAACCCGGATGGCAGCTTCCGCGGCCATCTGCGCACCAACGCTGCCGGCGTGAACCTCAACCGCGAATGGCACGCGCCCTCGGCCGAGCGCAGCCCGGAAGTGCTGGCGGTGCGCGACGCAATGGATGCGACCGGCGTCGACTTTGCGATGGACGTGCATGGCGACGAGGCGATCCCGGCCAATTTTATCGCCGGCTTCGAGGGTATTCCGTCGTTCGATCCGGCCAAGGGCGCGCTGTTCACGCGCTTCCGCGACACGCTGGCGGAGCGTTCGCCCGATTTCCAGATCGCCAAGGGCTATGAAGTGGCGCCGCCGGGCAAGGCCAATATGTCGATGTCGACGACACAACTGGCCGAGCGCTATGGCGCGGTGTCGATGACGCTCGAAATGCCGTTCAAGGATCATGACGACAATTCCGATCCGGAGTTCGGCTGGTCGCCCGAACGCTGCAAGCGGCTGGCGCACGACTGCCTCGACAATCTCGCGGCGATGATCGACGCGCTCTGACCAACCCCGACGAAGGAAGATCATGCCGACGCTCGTTCTGATCCGCCATGGCCAGTCGGCCTGGAACCTGGAAAACCGCTTCACCGGCTGGTGGGACGTCGACCTGACCGAGCAGGGCGTGCGCGAAGCGCGCGAGGCCGGCGCGCTGATGAAGGCGCGCGGCCTGGATTTCGACCTGTGCTTCACCAGCTTCCAGACCCGCGCGATCAAGACCTTGCACCTGGCGCTGGAGGCCATGGGGCGCTTGTGGCTGCCGGAGGAGAAGGACTGGCGGCTCAACGAGCGGCATTATGGCGGCCTGACCGGGCTCAACAAGGCCGAGACGGCAGCCAAGCATGGCGACGATCAGGTGAAGCTGTGGCGGCGCAGCTTCGACGTGCCGCCGCCGCTGCCGGAAGAAGGCAGTCCTTGGGATCTCGCGAAGGATGAACGCTACAAAGGCGTGCCGATCCCGCAGACCGAGAGTCTCAAGGACACGATCGCGCGCGTGCTGCCCTATTGGGAGAGCCGCATCGCGCCGGAGCTCATGGCCGGCAAGCGCGTGCTGATCTCGGCGCATGGCAATTCGCTCCGCGCGCTGGTCAAGCATCTCTCCGGTATTTCGGACGCGGAGATCACCAGCCTCGAAATCCCGACCGGGCAGCCGATCGTCTATGAGCTGGACGCGGCGCTGAACGCGACGGACCGCTATTATTTGAGCGAACGCGCCGCCTAGGCGGGAAGGAAGCGCTCCGCGACCTCGCGCGGCACGCGGACGATCCGGCCCGCCGCCTTGTCGACGATCGCCCAGGTGGTCTTCGCCCGCACGCGGACGCGGCCATCAGGTCCGGTGAACTCGACATGACGGTCGAAGCGGGCACCGCGCGGCGCCTCGCCGACCCAGGTGCGGGCGGTCACGGTCTCGCCGGGCCCGACATTGCCGAGATAGTCGATCTCGTGGCGCACCACGACCCAGATATAGGCCTCGACATGCGCCGGATCGGCAGCGGACAGCCAATGCGCGGTCGCGACGTCCTGCACCCAGCGCACCCACACCGCATTGTTCACATGGCCGAGCTCATCGATATCGGCAGGCGCGGGGGCGATTTGAAGTTCGAACATCTAGATCCTCCCCGTGCCGGGGAGGATCTCATGAGTCCAGACCCAGCTGCCAAAGGATGAAGGCGAATTCCTCGGCGGTTTCGCGGAGGCTTTCGAACCGGCCCGACTTGCCGCCATGGCCGGCGCCCATATTGGTCTTGAGCAGCAGGATGTTCTGGTCGGTCTTGGTCGCGCGCAGCTTCGCCACCCATTTGGCCGGCTCCCAATAGGTCACACGCGGGTCGTTGAGGCCGGCGGTGACCAGCAGGGGCGGATAGGCCTGGGCGCCCACATTGTCATAGGGCGAGTAGCTGCGGATCAGCTCGAATGCGTCCCGGTCCTCGATCGGATTGCCCCATTCCGGCCATTCGCCCGGCGTCAGCGGTAACGTCGGGTCAAGCATGGTGTTGAGCACGTCGACGAACGGCACATGAGCGGCCACTGCTCCCCAGAGTTCGGGCGCTTCGTTGATGACCGCGCCCATCAGCTCGCCCCCGGCCGAGCCGCCGGCAATCGCGATGCGGCCAGCCTCGGTCCAACCCTGCGCCACCAGCCCGCGCGCGACATCGATGAAGTCGTGAAAAGTGTTGGTCCGCTTCTGGAGCTTGCCGTCGAGATACCATTGCTGGCCGAGATCGTCGCCGCCGCGGATATGGGCGATGGCAAACGCCATGCCGCGATCGAGCAGGCTCAGCCGCGAGGTTGAAAAGCCCGGCTCGATCGCGAGACCATAGGCGCCATAGCCGTAGAGATAGAGCGGGCCCGGCCGTTCGAAGCCGCGCTTGTACACGATCGAGACCGGCACCTTGGTGCCGTCCCGCACCGTGATCTCCAGCCGCTCGGTCGCGTAGAGCGAAGGGTCGTAGCCGGACGGGATTTCCTGCACCTTCAGGATCGTGCGCTCGTCCGTGGCGAGATCGAGGTCCAGCACCGTGCCCGGCGTCACCATCGATTCGTAGGAGAGCCGCAGCTTGGTGACCTGGTATTCCGGATTGTCGTCGAGGCCGGCTGAATAGCTCGCTTCCGGAAAGTCGATCTGCTTGCCGGGGCCGCCCGCGTAATCGTGCAGATAGATGCGGTCGAGGCCATGCTCGCGTCCTTCGACGACGAAGAAGTCGGCGAAGGTGGTGACGTCGGTCAGATAGAAATCGGCCGAGGGAGCGATCCGCTCCGTCCACTCGCCCGGACGTTCCACCGCCGCCGTAACCAGGCGGAAGTTGGTGTGCGTATCGTTGGTGCGGATGAAGAGCGTTCCGTCATGCTCCTCGACCTCATATTCGCGGCCGGGCTGGCGCGGCGAAACCATGATCGGGGTGGCGAGCGGATCTTCGAAGGGGACCAGCCGGATCTCGCTGGTGACGTGATCGCCGGTGCTGATCGTGATCCAGCGCCGCGACTGGGTGAGGCCGAGCCCGACCTGAAACCCTTCATCGGACTCGCGGTAGAGCTCGACATCCTGATCGACCGGCGTGCCGAGCCGGTGCAGCTTGGCGACGTCGATCCGCCAATGCTCGTTGACCAGGCCGTAGAGCAGCGATTGGCCTTCGCCGGCGAACAGGAACCCGCCGAGCGTGCCTTCGATCACGTCGGGCAGCAGTTCGCCCGTTTCCAGATTCTTGATCCGGATCGTGAAGCGCTCGGAGCCGTCATCGTCGATCGCAAAGGCGAGCAGGCGATCGTCGGGGCTCACATCCATGCCGCCCAACCGGAAATACTCCTTGCCCTCGGCGAGCAGGGGTTCGTCGAGGATCAGCTGCTGCTCGCCGCCGGCCACCGGCGCGCGCCACCATTTGCGATATTGCGCGCCTTCATCGAAGGAGCGCCAGTAGAGCCAGTCACCGTCCTTTTGCGGCACCGACGCGTCTGCCTCCTTGATCCGCCCGCGCATCTCCTTGAACAGCGTCTCGACGAGCGGCTGGTGCGGCGCCATCGCCGCTTCGAAATAGGCGTTCTCGGCGTTCAGATAGGCGAGCACCGCCGGGTCGTTCACGTCCGGGTAGTTGGGATCGCGCAGCCAGGCATAGGGATCTTCGATCGTGATGCCGTGGTGGGTGAAGCTGTGTGGGTGGCGCTCCGCGACCGGCGCGGCGGGAAGGTTGGTCATCGGCTGCCGGTTAACGCTTGCACTCGCTGAGGCAAGCGGCTCGGCGCGGGTCAGAGAAACTGGACGTCCCGCTGGAGGCCGAGGAAGCGCTGTCCGGCGTCGAGCGTGATCGTCTGGCCGGTGATCGTCGGCGTCGTGACGATGAAGCGCAAAGCGTCGACAATCTGTTCGACAGTCACGCCGCGGCCGAGCGCGTTCAGGCGATGGACCTCGTCGAAATTATCGCGCGTCTGCGGACCGGAGACGAGGGTCACCGATGGTGCGATCGCACACACGCGGACGTTGCGGGCGGCGAGCACGCGCGCGCTGAGTTCGCTCACGGCAGCGAAGGCGGCCTTGGCGACCGTGTAGGTGAAGAAGTCCGGGTTGGGCTGGGCCAGCTTGGCGTCGAGCAGGTTGACGACCAAGGCATTGTGCCCGTCCGGCACTGCCTTGGCGAAGGCCTGGGTGAGCAGGGCCGGCGCGCGAGCGTTCACGGCCATGTGCCGGTCCCATTGCTCGGCCGTGAAATCGTCGAACAGGTCGAGATCGAAGCCGGCGGCGCTGTTCACTAGCAGGGCGGGGGGCGGCAGGCCGCCCAAGGCCGCAATAATCCGATCCGCGGCGTCCGCCCTGGCGAGGTCGGCCTGGACGATCGTGGCGCCGAGCTCTTCGGCAAGACCCAAGGCCTCGGCTGCCGAGCTATGGTAGTGGATCAGCACATGCCAGCCATCGGCCGCCAGCGCACGGCTAATCGCGCACCCGATGCGGCGTGCGCCGCCGGTGACGATCGCCGTGCGTGGCGAGCCGAACTCCGGCGTCATGCCGTCGCGCTCGGCCGCGCCGACGCGCGGGCGTGCCACGCGGCGATTGCGGGCGGGAAGTCGCCGTCAGCCAGGCGCGTCGCCTTGGCGAAGTCGACCGTCATGAGGCCGGTCAGGTCGGCAAAGCTGTAATTGTCCGTCGCGATCCACTCCCGGCCTTCAAGCCGTTCCTCCAGCGTCTCAAGGAACCAGGCCCACATATTCTGCCCGCGCATTACCAGTTCCGGCAGCTGCGGCACCGGCGGCCAGCGACCCGAAAGAGCGCGGTCGGTCATGTGCTTGTTGCGGTTGCGGAAGGCGTAGACGACGCCGGCATAGCCCTCCGCCTCGATCTTGCGGGTCCAAGCTTCGACTTGTGCGATCTCGAGCGGATCGCGGCCGAACAGCGGCGGATCAGGGTGCAGGGCCTCGAGATAACGACAGATCGCGACCGAATCGGCGATCACTTCGCCGCTGTCGAGCTGCAGCACCGGCACGGTACCGCGCGGATTGAGTCCGATGAACGGATCGCGCAGGTTCTCGCCATTGGCCAGGTCGACCATGCGCCGATCCACCTCCAGTCCCTTTTCGGCGAGATACATGCGCACCCGGCGCGGATTGGGCGCCCAGACGGCGTCGTAAAGCTTCAACCGGAACCTCCGTCGGCGAAACCGCTTCCATTGCGGCGGCGCGACGCTAAAGCGCGCCGCTCCGGGCGTCCATGCCCGGTCACGAGGACCTGACGATTTGAACCTGACGCTCACGCCGTTGACCGAAGCCGATCCTGCTGCCGTCGAAGCGCTGCTGGATGCCGCGTTCGGCGCGGATCGACGCGGGCGCACGGCCTATCGGCTGCGCGAGGGCGCCACGGCGATCCCCACGCTGAGCTTTGCTGCCTGGCAGGACGCGCGGCTGGTCGGCACGCTGCAGAGCTGGCCGGTGGCGCTGCAGACCGGCGCTGACACCGACAAGCTGGTTATGGTCGGGCCGGTCGCGGTAGTGCCCGATGTGCAGGGGGCCGGTGTCGGCAAGGCGCTGATGGACCGGTTGATCGCTGCCGCCGACGCGCAACGGGCGGGTGCGCTGGTGATGATCGGCGACCCGGAATATTATGAGCGCTGGGGCTTCACCGCAGATGGTGCGAGCGGGTGGCGGATCGACGGGCCCTATGAGCAGCGGCGGCTGCTGGCGCGGCTGCGGCGGAAGACCGCGGCGTCCGGCGAACTTGTCGCACTCGGTCCTTCCCGCGCGGGCGGGAACCTGGCGGAAATCGCTGCGCTCTAGACTCTCGTGGATCCCGCTTTCGCGGGGATGACGAGGAGGCTATTGCCGCGCCATGCCGATGCCCGACCAAGTTGCGGACCTGTCCGGCCTGTCGCTCGCCGAGATCGCGAGACTGGCCGATGAGGCGAAGCTGCCGCCGGTCGCGAGCTGGAACCCCACTCACTGCGGGGACAGCGAGATGCGGATTGCGCGCGACGGCACCTGGTTTCATCAGGGCTCGCCGATCGGGCGGCCGGCGATGGTCAAGCTCTTCTCGACCATTTTGCGGCGCGAGCCGGACGGCGGCTATGTGCTGGTCACCCCGGTCGAAAAGCTGGACATCGTGGTCGAGGATGCTCCGTTTGTCGCGGTCGAGCTGAAGAGCGAAGGCGAGGGAGGGACGCGGCGGCTGGCCTTTCGCTTAAATACGGGTGATCTGATCGTTGCCGGGGCCGACCACCCGCTGCGCTTCGATGCGCGGGAAGATGGGCCGCATCCCTATCTGCTGGTTCGGGACGGGCTGGAGGCGCTGGTCGCGCGTTCGGTCTATTACGAACTCGCCAACGCCGCCATCGACGAGGGCGCTGATCCGCCCGGCCTGTGGAGCGATGGCGTGTTCTTTTCGATTACGGCGTGACGCTCGCCGAACGTCTGGCGCGCGCGCTGGAGCGGGGCGCCCGCCGAGGGCCAGTGCCGTTGTCCGGCGACATGCGCGACGCCGTGCTGCAGCCGCCTGACGAGCCGACTCCCGCGGCGGTATTGGTTGCGGTGACCGACCGAGCCGAGCCGGGAGTGATACTTACCCAGCGCACTGAGACGCTGCGGCGCCATGCCGGCCAAGTGGCCTTTCCCGGGGGGCGGATCGACCCGGGCGAAGACGCCGTTACGGCGGCGCTGCGCGAAGCGGAGGAGGAAATCGCCTTGCCCCGCCAGCAGGTGCACCTGGTCGGGCCGGTCGACACCTATGTGACCGTGACCGGGTTTCAGGTTACGCCGGTGATCGGCGTGGTCCCTCCCGATCTGCCGCTGATTCCGGCTGCGGCTGAAGTCGCCGACTGGTTCGAAGCGCCGCTTGCCTTTCTGCTCGATCCGGCGAACCAGCTGGAGCGGGAGGTCGATTGGCAGGGCAGCCGTCGCCACTATTACGAGATATTGTGGGAAGGGCGGCGCATCTGGGGAGCAACCGCGGCGATGATCGTCAATCTGAGCCACCGGCTGCGGGATGACTGATCGCGTGGCCGTACCGCCCGCCGGTTGGGATGCCGACGCGCTCGATCGGCTCGGCCAGGCGATCGGCTTCGGTGAAGGCCGCAGCCGCTATATTGGCGGGTGGGTGCGCGATACGCTGGCGCGGGTCGCCCCCGGAGACCTCGACATCGGCACTCAGCTATTGCCGCAGGAAGTCAAGGAACGGGCGGATGCGGCGGGGCTGACGGTCTGGTCCAGCCCCTCCGGCCTTGCGCACGGGACGGTCGGCGTCGTGGTCGGCGGCAAGCCCGTCGAAGTGACGACGCTGCGCCGCGACGTCAGCACCGATGGCCGTCGGGCGACCGTGGCGTTCACCGAGGATTGGCGGGACGACGCGGCGCGGCGCGATTTCACGATCAATGCGCTGTCGGCCGATCCGGTCAGCGGCGCGGTATTCGACTATTTCGGTGGGCGCGAGGACCTGGCGGCAGGGGTAGTCCGCTTCATCGGCGACCCGCTGCAGCGCATCGCCGAGGATCATCTGCGCATCCTCCGCTTCTTTCGCTTCCACGCGCGCTTCGGCCGCGGCGCGCCTGAAGCTGCCGCCTATGACGCCTGCGCCGCCCGCGCCAACGACCTCATGGCGCTCAGCCGCGAACGCATCGCCGACGAGTTGCTGAAATTGCTCGGCTGCACGCAGCCGTCCGGCGCATTCGACGCCATGCTGGCGCGCGGCATATTGAAGCCGGTGCTGCCCGAGATTGACCAGGGCGGGCTGGCGCGGCTCGCCGCGATGATCGGAGCCGAGGAGTCGGCGGGCGTGGCCGGCGACACGATGCGGCGACTGATCGCGCTGCTGCCTCAGCACGCGGCGACGGCCGAGGTGATTGCGGCGCGGCTGAAGCTGTCCAACGCGCAACGCAAGCGGATTGCCACGGCGCTCACGGCGCCCGCCGCGCCGCCGCAGGAGCTCGCCTATCGCATCGGCGTGGAGGGCGCGGTCGATCGGCTGTTGCTGGACGGCGATCCGTCCTCAGCCGCGGCGATCGCGGCCTGGAGCCCCCCGCGCCTGCCGATTTCCGGTGGTGCGCTCGTCGCTCGCGGTCTGGGCGCCGGCCCCATCGTGGCGCGGGCGCTGAAGCTGCTTGAGGAACAATGGGTGGCGGAGGGCTTTCCGCCCCAGCCGCGGGTCGATCAGCTGGCCGACGAAGTCGCCGCCAGACTGCGCGACCAATAGGCGAAGGCTGCGTCGCCCTCGAGCGGAGCTGCATAGAAATAGCCCTGGGCGCCGGTGCAGCCCAGCGCCGCCAGCGTCTCCGCCAACTCGCGCGTCTCGACGCCTTCGGCGGTCGTCTTGAGCCCCAGCGCCCTGGCCAGCGACAGGATCGCGCGAACGATCGCCAATTTGTCGCGATCCCCCAGCATGCCGGTGATGAAGCTCTGGTCGATCTTCAGGACGTCGAGCGGCAGCCGCTGGAGATTGGCGAGGTTAGAATAGCCGGTGCCGAAATCGTCGAGGGCGAGGGTCGCGCCCGTCTCCCGAATGCGGTCGAGCGTGCGGGCGGCGCGCACGGGGTCGGCGATCAGCGCGCTTTCCGTGATTTCCAGCGTCAGCCGCGCCGGATCGATGGCTTGGGCGGACAGTGACTCCGCGACCAGCGCGGGCACGTCATCCCGGGCAATTTGCAGGCTCGACAGGTTGACGTTCATGCGCGCCTCCGTCCGATGCCCCGCCATGGCGTCCCAGTCGCGTAAGGTCCGTACCGCTGCGTGCAGGGCCCAGCGGCCGAGGGGAACGATCAGCCCTGAGTCTTCCGCCACGGGGATGAAAGTCCCTGGCGGCACATCCTGGCCATCCTCGCGCCAGCGGGCGAGCGCCTCGAAGCCTGCGACCTGCCCCGAGTCGAGCTCGATGATGGGTTGAAAGGCGAGCGTCAGCCGATCCGCTTCGATCGCGCGGCGGAGCTGGGTTTCGAGGGAGAAATGGCGCCGCGCGAGATCGAACGCACGAGGCTGGTAGACTTGCGGCTCGCCGGTGACCTTGGCGCGCTTGACGGCGAATTGGGCGCGGCGGATCAGTTCGTCGCCGTCGCAGCCCGGCTCCAGCACGGCACAACCGACGACGCCCTCGACGCGAATCTCGAGATCGGAGAGACGGCAGGGCGCCGCCAGCACCGAACCGATTCGGCGGGCGATGGCCAAAGCTTCTTCCGGACCCTTTGAAAGCGCCACGTACAGCGCGAACTCATTGCCGCCCATGCGGGCGAGAATGTCGCCGCCGCGCAGGGCGGACAGCAGCCGGCGCGCGACCGTGATCAGCAGTTCGTCGCCTGCCAATGGGCCGATCGATTCGTTGATGCGGCTGAACCTCGCCAGATCGACGACCAGTACCGCGTGGCCGCCGGGTGCGGCGTCGGCGAGCGATGTTTCCAGGGCGTCGCCGAAGCCGGCTCGGTTGAGCAGCCCGGTGAGGCTGTCGCTGAACATCTCGCGCCGCAGCGTTTGTTCGGACGCGCGCTCGGCAGTCCGGTCGACAAGCGTCAGCAACACACGCGGCGCGACGCCATCGATCCGCGCGAGCCGCGCCGCACGCACTGCATAGCAGCGGCCGGAAATGGCGTCGCCATCGATCCATTCGAGGTCGACCACCGCGTCGGAGCTCCCGAAAAAGGACCTTAGCCGGTCGCTGAAGCTGCAGCGGATAAACAGATCGGTGCCGGCGATCGTCTCGAACGCGACGTTCGCATCGACCACCTTCAGTGGCGCGCCGGGGCAGGCTTCGACGATAGCAGCGGCGATCGGCAAGGCCTCGAGAAAGGGCCGGCGAAGCTGATCGGCAACGCGCGCCAGCGACACGCCCTCGGGCAATGCCAGAGGTCGCGGTGCGGGAGCGCTTGCGAGTTTGCGGGCCAGAGCCATTCCCGCTCCGCACTAGGCGGGAATGGTTAAGGCCTTCTTCTCCTTGTCTGCGGCGATCAGCCGAAGCGGTTGTCGCGAGGAAATCCGATCGGCGCCATGCGGCCGGCGGCGCCGCGCGCGCTGCGCCACGGCGCCAGGTCCGCCTCGCTGCGCGTCCGGCCGCTGCCGCCGCCCATCGACCAGCTGAGGCCGTCGGCGAACTTGAGCGCGATGGCGTCGGACAGCCCGCCGTCCCGATAGCGCTGCAGGGTTACGCCCTGGCCCCGACCCATTTCCGGCAGCTCGGTCAGCGGAAACAGCACCAGCTTGCGGTTGTCGCCGACCACCGCGACATAATCCGCATCCTCGGCGATGCGGCGGACGATGCGGAGCTTGGAGCCCGGCCGAACATTCACCACCTGCTTGCCCTTGCGGGTTTCGGCAACGACATCCTCAACCTTCGCGATAAAGCCGCGACCGTCCGACGAGGCAAGAAGCAGGCGACCGGCGCCGGCGGTGAAGCAGGCGGCGACGCCGACCGATCCGTCAAGATCGATCATCAGCCCGATCGGCTCACCGAAGCCGCGGCCGCCGGGCAGCTTGTCGCCGGGAAGCGTGAAGAAGCGGCCATTTTCCGCCGCGATCAGGATCTTGTCGGTGGTCTGGGCGTGGAAGGCGAAGGCCGGGCCATCGCCTTCCTTGAACTTCATCGTCTCGGCCGATGCGAGATCGGCATGGCCCTTCAGCGCCCTGATCCAGCCGCGCTGCGACAGCACGACCGTGATCGGTTCCTTGTCGATCATCGCCTCACGGCTATATTCGCGGGCCGGACCAGCCTCCTCGATCGTGGTGCGACGGGCGCCGAGGGGCGTTTCCAAACCGTAGCGGTCGCGCAGCGCGGTCAGGTCGCGCTTCATGCGCGTCCGCTGGCGCGCGGGGGAGGCGAGCAGCGCCTGCAGTCCCGACCGTTCGTCCTCCAGCTTGCTGCGCTCGCCCTTGATCTCCATCTCCTCGAGCCGCCGCAGCGAGCGCAGCCGCATGTTGAGGATCGCTTCGGCCTGGCGGTCGGTGAGGCCGAACTCGGCCATCATCACCGGTTTGGGCTCGTCCTCGGTGCGGATGATCTCGATGACGCGATCGAGGTTCAGATAGGCGACCAGATAGCCGTCGAGCAGCTCGATGCGGTCGTCGATCTTGGCAAGGCGATGCTCCGAACGGCGGCGCAGCACTTCGAACTGGTGGGTGAGCCAGCCCTGCAGCACCGCCTTCAGCCCCAGCACGCGCGGCGTGTGATGGGCGTCGAGCACGTTCATGTTCAAAGGCACCCGCACTTCCAGGTCGCTCAACCGGAACAGGCTGTCCATCAGCATGTCGGGATCGACGGTGCGGCTGCGCGGCTCGAGCACGATCCGGATTTCGGCATCGGACTCGTCGCGTATGTCCTCCAGGATCGGCAGCTTCTTGTCGTTGATGAGAGCGGCGATCTCCTCGATCAATTTGCCCTTCTGCACGCCATAGGGGATCTCGGTGACGACCGCCGCCCAGGTGCCGCGGCCGGTATCCTCCCGCGTCCAGCGCGCGCGCACCCGGAACGCCCCGCGGCCGGTCGCATAGGCTTCCGTGATCGCCGATGGCCCGTCGATGATCACGCCGCCGGTGGGGAAGTCCGGGCCTTTGACATGCTCGAGCAGGCGAGCGGCTTCGGCTTCCGGCTCGTCGATCAGCAGCATGGCGGCGTCGAGCACTTCGGCGGCGTTATGCGGCGGAATGCTCGTCGCCATGCCGACCGCGATCCCGCTCGCGCCATTGGCGAGCAGGTTCGGGAAGAGGCCCGGCATGATCTCCGGCTCTTCCTCCTCGCCATTATAGGTGGGGCGGAAATCGACCGTTCCTTCGTCGAGCCCGGCCATCAGGTCGATCGCTACCTGGGTCAGCCGCGCTTCGGTGTAGCGATAGGCGGCCGCGTTATCGCCGTCGATATTGCCGAAATTGCCCTGCCCGTCGACCAGAGGGTAGCGGAGTGCGAAGGTCTGGGCGAGGCGGACCATCGCGTCATAGACTGACTGGTCGCCATGCGGATGGTATTTGCCGATCACGTCACCCACGACGCGCGCGCATTTCTTGTAGCCGGCGGCGGGATCGAGCCGCAGCAGCCGCATCGCCCAGAGCAGCCGTCGGTGGACCGGCTTCAGCCCGTCGCGCAGGTCCGGCAGCGAGCGGGCGGTGATCGTCGACAGCGCATAGACGAGATAGCGCTGCGACAGCGCGCTATCGAACGGCGCGTCGGCAATGGCGTCGAACGGATCGGCAAGATCGGTCATGATGGCCGATTAGCAGGCCCGCGCGCCCGCTCAAATCGCCCATCGCGACGAAGCTGTGGATGATCAGGTGAGCAGATCGAGGAGGCGGACGGCCGCCTCCCAGTCGCGCCGACGCGCTGCGCGCCCTTCGATGGCGAGCGCGTCCTCGCCCCACAGTTCTTCCTGCCACAGCTCGTCCAGATTGACGGCTGACCAGAGTTGGTCGGATTCGAATGCTCGCTCGACCAGAGCCAGCCCGACGATCAGCGAACCACCGATGGTGACGATCGGGGATAGGGCGGCGAGTTCGAAGGCCGTGCGGGCGAGCACCGCCTCGCGCAGCCGTGCGATCGTCGCGTCCGGCTGCGGCCGATGCATGATGCCGCCGACCACTTCGACATGCACGTCATAGCGGGAACGGACCCAATCGAGCAGCGGATCCCATTGCTGCGCCTGCCGGGCGATCAGTTCGTCCGGGGAGGTCGCACGATAGGCGAGCAGGTCGGTCTCGGCATAGCGGGCGAGCGTGTCGGCAAAGCCCGCATGATCGGCCGCGACGATGTCGATGGCGGCGTTGGCGAGGCCGGTGAGCGGCAGCTGGCGCGGGTCCAGCTCTTCACCGACCGCGCTCCACTCGGCGGCGACGGCGTCGGCGAGGGGCGCGGAGGGGATGGCCAGGAGGTTGCGCTTTGGCGTGCGCACCGGACGGTCATCGAGCAGCACCTGCCCGTCTTCGGCGCGCGCTTCCTTCCAGAAGCGCTTCACTGCGGGCTCCGCCACCGGCGGGCGAGCAGCCGCGGCGCGACCGCAAAGCCGAAGACGCCCAGCAATACTACGGCAATACCGGCGGGCGGCGGCACGTCCGGCCAGCGGCCGCTCGAGATTACCAGGCCCAGCACGGTCAGCCCCGCGCCGGCGAGCCGCACGAACGAGATGACGAGAAACCGATTGCGTGCGGGGTCAGTCATCAAGGCGGCATCCGGGTTGGAAAGTCTGGAGGTGTTCGATCAGAGCCGGCGCGCTATCGACCACGTTCTGCGCTCCCGCGGCGCGCAGCTCGTCAGGGCCATGATAGCCCCAGCCGACACCCAGTGCATGGGCGCCGCCGGCCACCGCCATCATCATGTCGAAGCTGGTGTCGCCGATCATCACCGTGGTTTCGGGCGTTGCCCCGGCCTCTGCGATCGCCGCCTGGAGCATGGCGGGGTGAGGCTTGGACGGGTGGCGGTCGGCGGTCTGCAAGGTCACGAAACGGGCGTGCAGCCCGTGATGTTCCAGGCAGAAGCGCAAGCCCCGGTCCGACTTGCCCGTCGCGACGCCGAGCAGCCAGCCCGCGCATTCGAGCGCTTCCAGCGCCTCGGCGATGCCGTCGAACAGCGGCTCTTCGACGAGCCCGGCCTCGCGATGTTGAAAGAAGGCGGCCTTGTAACTGGCGGTCAGCGCGTCGTGCAGCCCCGCCTCGCCCTCGGGCACGAGCACGCGCATGGCCTCGGGCAGGCTCAAGCCGACGATCCGGCGCGTGGCGCTGCGGTCGGGCGGGATGAGGCCATGTTCCTCGAAGCAGGCGTTCATCGCGCGCACGATCGACGCCTGACTGTCGACCAAAGTGCCGTCGCAATCGAACAGGGCGAGGCGGTTCATGCCACGCGCATCGCCTGAGCAAGGCTGAGATTGCCGCTGGCGATCAGCCCGGCGATCACTCCCGCGCGGTCTTGATCGGGCTTGTTCTGGCTGAGTTTGCGTGTGACCCGAACCGAGTCGATTTCGACTTCGAAGCCCGCGATTGCTCTATGCATCGCCTCGAACTTGGCCGGAGCCATCTTCCCGCGCGTCCAAGGCGCGGGAGAGAGGCCGGGCTCGTGCACTTCGGCAAGCCGGTCGAGCTGCTCGATGAGGGCCTCGTCAGGCAATAGCCGTGCCGTGCCGTCCAGCTCGACCGCGATGTAGTTCCAGGTTGGCACCTGATCCGGTGGCTGAGCATACCAGTTGGGGGTGATGTACCCTTGCGCCCCCACAAGGCTCAGCAGCACCGTCGCGCCATCCAGATGCTGCGTCATTCGGTTGCCGCGCGCCAGGTGGAAGCGGAACGCGCGCTTGCTTGCCCTGACGATGGGAGCGTGGACGACCATTGGGCGACCTTCCGGCACGGCGAAAATATGCGCGAATGCCAGCCGCTCGGCGAGCGCGAGGCCCTCTTCGTCGTCTTGACCGTGAAAGGCCCTGTTCGGGTGCATCACCCCCGACTGCGTCCCCGGCGCTCGCCCTTGCGTTCCTTACGGCGGGCCTTGGCGGCGGCACTTTCCGCACGTTTCTTGCCCTCGGGCGTGTCGCTGAACTTGACGTCGTCGAGCGGCAGGTCGCCGGCTTCCAGCTCGAAGCCGAGGAGGTCGAGGCTTTCGGCGAAGTGCGCGGGCAGGTCCGCCATCACGTCAACACGGCCGCCATCGGGATGGTCGATGCGGATGCGGCGGGCGTGGAGGTGCATCTTGCGGCTGATGCCGCCGGTCAGGAAGGCGTCCTGCCCGCCATATTTTCCGTCGCCGACGATCGGGTGGCCGATCGCCGCCATGTGCACGCGCAGCTGGTGCGTCCGGCCGGTGAAGGGCTGGAGCTCGACCCAGGCGGCGCGGTTGCCGGCGCGCTCGATCACTCGGTAACGGGTCTTGGCGGGGCTGCCTTCCTTTTCATCGACGTGCATCTTCTCGCCGCCGGTGCCCGGCTGCTTGGCGATCGGCAGTTCGATGAAGCCGTCCTCGATCGACGGCACGCCGGTGATCAGCGCCCAATAGACCTTGCGCGCGGTGCGGCTGGAGAACGCCTTGGTGAAGAAGGCCGCGGCGCGGCTGGTACGGGCAAGAAGCAGCGCGCCCGACGTGTCCTTGTCGAGCCGGTGGACGAGCTTCGGTCGGCCCTCCGCCTCGAACTGCAACGCGTCGAGCAGGCCATCGACATGCTCGTGCGTCTTGGTGCCGCCCTGGGTGGCGAGGCCGGGCGGCTTGTTGATGACCAGCGCCTGCGCATCCTTGTGGATCAGCAGCTCCTGCGCAAATGCGATCTGGTCGTCGCTGAGCTGCGGCCGCTCGCGCTTCGGCTTTGCCTTTTCGGGTGCAGGCGGCTCGGCGGGGGGCACGCGGATCAACTGACCGACGGCGATGCGGTCACCGGGCGCGGCGCGCTTGCCATCGAGGCGCAGCTGGCCCGTGCGCGCCCATTTCGATACCTGGGTGAAGCTGATCTCCGGCAGATGCCGCTTGAACCAGCGGTCGAGCCGGATGTCGTCGTCGTCCGCGCCGACCTTGAAGGTGCGCACTTCGCTCATGCCGCGCGTCCCAGGGCCAGGCCGAGCCACAGGGCCACGCAGGCGCCGATCACCGAGGCGGCGACATAGGCGAGCGCCAGGGCAGCTGCGCCGCCTTCGAACAGGCGCACCGTTTCCAGGCTGAAGGCGGAGAACGTCGTGAAGCCACCCAGCAGGCCCACCCCGATCAGCAGGCGCGCCCCGTCTCCGGGATCGCGGGCCATCAGCAGGCCCATCAGCAATCCGCCCACGATGTTCACCACCAACGTGCCCCAGGGAAAGGCCGCGCCCCGGCCGAGCGCGCCACCCAGATGGAAGCGCGCCGCAGCGCCGACCGCGCCGCCGATCATGACGAGGAACGTGTTCATGGGGTGGGCTTAACAGCACGGAACGTCATCCTGAACCTGTTTCAGGACAAGGGTGGAGCAGCGTGGATTTCAGCAGAAAACCCGCCCGACTATCCGCTGCCCGAGCCTTGTCCCGAAACAAGTTCGGGATGACGAATCAGTTTACCGTCGCCTTGACGATCTTGCCGGGCGTGCGCGGAGGCTCACCCTTGGGGAGGGCGTCGACATATTCCATGCCGCTCTCGACCACGCCCCAGACCGTATATTGACGATCAAGGAAGGTCGCGTCGTCGAGGCAGATGAAGAACTGGCTGTTGGCGGAGTTCGGCTGATTGGTCCGCGCCATGGAGCAGACGCCGCGGACGTGCGGCTCGCTGTTGAACTCGGCCTTCAGGTCCGGCTTCTTCGAGCCGCCAGTGCCGGTGCCGGTCGGATCGCCGCCCTGCGCCATGAAGCCGTCGATGACGCGGTGGAAGACCACACCATCGTAAAAGCCTTCGTTCGCCAGTTCGGTGATCCGCTCGACATGGCCGGGGGCGAGGTCGGGGCGGAGGCGGATGACGACGTCGCCGCCGGAATCGAGCGTGAGGGTAAGCGTGTCGCCGGCCATGTAGATTACTCCCGTGATTGGATGCGGCCCATATAGAGACGGAGGCGGGCGATGGAAGGTTGCCTTTGCCGCCCGCCCGCGCCTAAGCCGCCGCAAGGCGTGAGGAAGGAGGCGGAGATGAGCGAGATCGAACTCGACCAGGCCGCCGCCGAAGCCGAGACCCAGCTCGACGAGGACGATCGGTTGAAGCCGGAGTTCGTCAGCGCCGTCATCGAACATCTGGAGCAGGGCGACGAGGAAGGCGCGCGCGCGCTGGTCGCGCCGCTGCACCCGGCCGACATCGCCGACCTGTTCGAGCTGGCGCCGTCCGACTGGCGCCAGCCGCTGGCGGTGGCGCTCAAGGACCTGCTCGACGGCGACGTGTTCGCCGAAATGAACGACTGGGTCCGCGAGGACCTGATCGACGAGCTCGAGCCGGCCCAGGTCGCCGACATCGCCGCCGAGCTCGATACCGACGATGCGGTCGCGATCATCGAGGATATGGAGCCGGCCGAGCAGCGGGAAGTGCTGCGCGCGATGGAGCCGGACGACCGCGCGGCGATCGAAGAGGCTTTGTCCTATCCAGAGGAATCCGCCGGCCGCCTGATGCAGCGCGAGCTGATCGCGGTGCCCGAGCATTGGACGGTCGGCGACGTCATCGACTATCTGCGCGGCAATGACGACCTGACGACCGATTTCTGGGAAGTTTTCGTCGTTGATCCGGCGCATCATCCGGTCGGCACCTGCGCGCTCAGCTGGATCCTGCGCACGCCGCGCAAGGTGGCAGTCGCCGACGTGATGAAGCGCGAGCAGACGCTGATCCCGGTCGACATGGACCAGGAGGAAGTGGCGCTCCGCTTCCAGAAATATGCGCTGATTTCCGCCGCCGTGGTGGACGGATCGGGGCGACTGGTCGGCATGATCACCGCCGACGACATCGTTCACATCATCCAGGAAGAGGCGAGCGAGGACGCGCTGCTGCTGTCCGGCGTCGGCGAAGGCGACATCAACGAGCCGGTCACGCAAAGCTATCGCAACCGCGTCCGCTGGCTGATCGCCAATCTCGCCACCGCCTTGCTCGCCTCCTTCGTGATCAGCTGGTTCGAAGGGACGATCGAGCGGATGGTGGCACTTGCGACCTTGATGCCGATCGTCGCGGGGGTCGGAGGCAATGCCGGCACCCAGACCATGGCGGTGACCGTGCGCGCGCTCGCCACCAACCAGCTGACCCAATCGAACACCTGGCGTTCGATCGTGCGCGAGTTGCGGATTGCGCTGCTCAACGGCGGCACGGTCGCGACGGTGATCGGCATCGGCGTCGCGTTGGTATTTGCTAACGGCCAGCTCGGCGCGGTGATCGCCGCGGCGATGATGACCAACATCCTCGTCGCCGGCATGGCGGGCGTGCTGGTGCCGCTGCTGCTCGACCGCCTTAACCAGGACCCGGCGGTCGCATCATCGGTGTTCGTGACGATGATGACGGATTCGATGGGTTTTCTCGCGTTTCTGGGCCTTGCAACGGCGGCGGGACTCGCCAGCTAAGCGCTTGATGGCGCTGCATTTGACCAAAGTTGCGATGGGCTGCACCTCGGCCGAGGCGTTGCGGGCAAGGGTCGCTGCGCGCGCCGAAGGCGGCGTCATGCGGATCGTCACCCGCTATCGCCCCACCCGCCATGCCGAACTGATCGGCGGCTCGCTCTTCTGGATCATTCGCCATCAGCTGGTCGGGCGGCAGGAGATACTGCGCTTTGCCGAAGCCGAGGACCGGCGCTGCGTGATCGAACTCGATGAGCGGCTGGTGCCGATCCTCGGGGCGCCGCGCCGTGCGCACCAGGGCTGGCGCTATCTGGAAGGCGGCGATGCCCCGGCGGACGTGAGCGGGGGAAGCGGGCTTGCCGAACTGCCGCCGCAGATGCTGCAGGAACTCAGTGCGCTGGCGCTGGTCTAGGGCCGTGTCCGCTAAAGCTTGATGCGGTCGAGCTGCTGCAGGCAGCGCTGCATCTCCGACGGGAGCTGAACGCCATCGCGAAATGCCGATTGCAAAGCCTGGCCGACACCTTCCGCCCGCGACGGGCGCGACACGGCGACGAAGTTGCCTTCCATCATCTCCTGCTCCCGTGGCGAACGTTGCTGCATGCCTCTCTAACGTCCTTACATAGGTGAAGTTGCGACCATGTTGCTCGCGGAACGACGAGGCGCCTAAGGCTGTGACATGAACGCCACGCCTTCCGCCGCGCTGAGTGAAGCGCTGGAGCGCGCCGCGCGGCATGCGCCCTTTTTGCGCGGCCAGATCGAGCGGCACTCCGATCTCGCCGATTTGCTCTCAGCTGGCGATCTGACCGACGCATTGGCGGCGTCCGAGGTGCTCGCCGAGGATCTGCCGACAGCCAGGCGTCTGAGACTGGTGCGATCGCGCACTGCGTTGGTGCTGGCGATCGGCGATCTCGCCGGCGCGCTTTCGCTGGAAGACGTGACGCAGAGGCTGAGCGACCTTGCCGATCGCAGCCTGGACATCGCCATCGCCACTGCGGTCGAAGAGCGGGTGCAGGGCGCCGATCCGCGCGGCTTTGCCGTCATTGCGCTCGGCAAGCATGGCGGGCGGGAGCTCAATTACTCGTCCGACATCGATCCGATCTTTCTCTACGATCCCGAAGTCCTACCGCACCGCGGGCGGGAAGAAGCGGCGGAAGCGGCCGTGCGGATCGGGCGGCGGATCATCGAATTGCTGCAGGCCCGAGACGAGGACGGCTATGCATTCCGCGTCGATCTGCGACTGCGGCCGTCGCCCGAAGTCACGCCGATCGCGCTGCCGGTCGATGCCGCCATCGGCTATTATGAATCGAGCGCCGTAGCTTGGGAGCGTGCCGCCTTCGTCCGTGCGCGCGCCGCTGCCGGTGACCGCGAGCTGGGAGAGACGTTCCTCGACGCAATCCGCCCTTTCGTGTGGCGCCGCTCGCTCGATTTCGGCGCAGTCAAGGAGATGCGGGCCATGTCGCACCGCATCCGCGATCGTCACGGCCGGGAGGCGTTCGGTCCAGGCTACGACCTGAAGCGAGGCCGGGGTGGCATTCGCGAAGTCGAGTTCTTCGCGCAAATTCATCAGTTGATTCACGGTGGGCGTGATCGCTCGCTACGGTCGCCGGCCACGGTCCCGGCGCTCACGAGCCTGCGTGCGGCCGGAATCATCGGCGAGGAGGCCGAGCAACTGATCGACGCCTATCGGCTGTTCCGGACGATCGAGCACCGGCTGCAGATGGTGGACGATCGCCAGACGCATCAGTTGCCCGCCGACCGGGCGGCGCTCGACAATGTCGCGGCGCTCCATGGCCTCTGCGGTGGAGCAGAGCTGATCGATCTTCTTCGCCCCCATCTGGCGGCCGTCGGAACGCTCTACGACGGTCTGGATGACGGCTCGGAAGCCGGTGTTCCGGTGGGGGAGGCGCTCATTGGAGCCCTCGGCCGGGCAGGATTTGCCAATCCCGAGCCGGCCCGCGCGGTCATCGAGCGCTGGCGCGGCGGCGGCGTGCGCGCATTGCAGAGCCCGGCCGCCCGCGAGGCACTGGAGGAAGTGCTGCCGCGCCTCGTCGCGGCACTGGGCCAAGCGCCCGACCCGCTCGGCGCGCTGCACCGGCTCGACGACATCGTCGGCAAGCTGCCGAGCGCGATCAACTTTTTCCGCCTGCTCGCCGCCCGGCCGCCGCTTGCCCGGCTGCTTGCCGATATTCTGACGCACGCACCGACGCTGGCCGCGGCGCTGGGGAGTCGGCCGAGCCTGCTCGACGGACTGATCGATGCGACCGCATTCGAGCCTGCTCCGCCCGTGGCCGAGCTGGTCCGCTCCTTCTCGGCCGCGGAGAGCGGCGATTATGAACGCCTGCTCGATCACGTCCGCCATGCGGTGGGCGAACGGCGCTTCGCGCTCGGCACGCAGTTGATCGAGGGAGCGAGCGATCCGCTGGACGTCGCCGCCGGCTATGCGCGGGTAGCGGAGGCGGCGGTCCAGGCGCTGGCGGCCGCGACGGTGGACGATCACCGGCGCCAGCATGGTGACGTGCCGGACAGCGAGTTCGTCGTGCTGGCGCTCGGGCGGCTTGGCGGTGCGGCGCTGACGCACGCTTCGGACCTGGACTTAATCTATCTGTTCACCGGTACGCTCGACCGCAGTTCGGATGGCGCCAAGCCGCTGGAGGCGACGCGCTATTACAACCGCCTTGCGCAGCGGGTGACGGCTGCTCTGACCGTACCGACGGCCGCCGGCGCGCTGTACGAGGTCGACACCCGCTTGCGTCCTTCGGGCGCCAAGGGGCTGCTCGCAGTGACGCTCGACTCCTTCGCCGACTATCAGCGGACGAGCGCCTGGACCTGGGAGCATATGGCGCTCACCCGCGCCCGGCCGATCTTCGGTTCGGAGGAGGCGCGGGCCGCCGTGCAGGCGATCATCGACGACGTGCTGCGTCAGCCCCGCCCGAAGCTGCTTGCGGACGTCGCGGCCATGCGCAGCGACATGGCCCGGCACAAGCCGCCGGCCGGTCCGCTCGATGCCAAGCTGATCGCTGGCGGGCTGGTCGATCTGGAGTTCTGCGTGCACGCGACGCAGCTGGAACAGGGCGCCGGCCTCGATCCGCATCTGCCGACGGCGATTGCACAGTTGGTCGCGGCCGGGCTGCTGCCGGACGGCTTTGCCGAAGCGCACGACGTGCTCACGCGCCTGCTGGTGACCTTGCGCCTCGTCGCGCCCGACGCACAGGAGCCACCCGCACCGACGCGCGCATTGGTGGCGCGTGCGTGCGGATTCGGCGATTGGGACGCGCTGCTTGAAGGCTATGCCCTGGCGCGGCAGAGGGTGAGCGAGCATTGGGCGCGGATCGTCGCGCGAAGCCGGGAGGGGCAGTGATGGCAGGGATTGGAGAGCAGGCGCCGGACGTGACGTTCGAGGGCCCGGATGGGGCGCAGACGACGCTGGCGGCCTGGCGCGGGCAGCCGCTGGTGCTCTATTTCTATCCGAAAGACGACACCTCCGGCTGCACGAAGGAGGCGCAGGACTTCACCGAACTGGCCGACGCATTCGCGGCGGCGGGCGTGGCCTTGCTGGGCGTGTCGAAGGACAGCGCGAAGAAGCACAAGGCGTTCACCGACAAATATGGGCTGAAGGTGCCGCTCGGCACCGACGCGGACGGTGTCTTGCTCGAGGCGTTCGGCGCCTGGGTCGAGAAGAGCATGTACGGTCGCAAATATATGGGGATCGACCGTTCGACCTTCCTGATCGACAAGGACGGCAGGATCGTCCGCGAATGGCGCAAGGTGAAGGTGCCTGGTCACGCCAAGGAAGTGCTCGCCGCCGCCCAGGCGCTCTGATGGATGTGACGGAGGCGGTTCGCGCGGTGCTCACCGCCGGCGAGCCGCACGTCAAGGTCAGGATGGCCAGGGAGGCAGCGCGGGCGTGGCGCCAGGGACGGATCGTCCATCGTTTCGCCGTTGATCTGCCCACACGTCCGGTACGGTCATCGCGGCCCGAACTCCTGCCGCCGAATCGCATGCCCAAGCGGGGGCGGATCGGGTCCGACGCCAATCGGATCGCGATGATCCATGCGCTCGCGCATATCGAGTTCGTCGCGATCGACCTGGCCTTCGATATGGCGGCGCGGTTCGGCGCGCATTTCCCTCCGGCATTCGTTGACGACTGGATGAGGGTCGGCGCCGACGAAGCGATGCACTTCGCGCTGCTGGACAGGCGCTTGCGCGGCCTCGGCAGCGGCTATGGCGCGCTGCCTGCGCATGACGGGCTGTGGCAGGCGGCGGAGGAGACGGCGCACGATGCGCTCGCCCGGCTAGCGGTCGTGCCGATGGTGCTGGAGGCGCGCGGGCTCGACATCACGCCGGCAACGATCGAGCGATTCCAAGCGGTTGGCGATGTGCCGACGACACGCATCCTCACCCGCATTCTGGCGGATGAAGAAAGGCACGTCGCTGCCGGGACGAAATGGTTCCGCATCGGCTGTGAATCGGCCGGTCTCAGCCCCGCCGAGACATGGCGAGAGCTGGTTTCCCGCCATTTTCGGGGTGCTTTGAAGCCTCCATTCAACGACTCGGCGCGCGAGCGGGCCGGTCTGACCCGCGACTTCTATTCGGTAGGTTGTCATTAACCAGTGAGTTGCAGACAAGTCGGGCAAGCCAAGCGGGGGGCCCGCAAGGCATCACGAAATCTAGGCCCGGACGGACCGCAAGTGTTCGACCGGGCTGGTCGCCGGAAGGACGTGAGTTTGTTCTCAACCCAAGCTAACGCGGTGTTCGGAGCCCGGTTCCGCCGTTCCGCCGCCCGTTTCGCCTTTGCGGTTCTTGCTGGCGCCACATCGGTCGCCGCTTCTGCCGAAACCGGCGACGCAGAGTTCAAGGCGCTGTTCCAGTCCTGGAAGAAGATGGATCAGGTCGGCCAAGCCACCCCGTCGGACCAAGGCAGCATGTCGGTGCCGTCGATGAAGCCGGTCGCCAACCTGCAGTTCACCAGCCTCTATGGTGTCCGTTCCGACCCGTTCCGCGGCACCGCGGCGATGCACGCTGGAGTCGACATTCCCGGCGCGGTCGGCACGCTGATCTATGCGACGGCGGACGGCATTGTCGGCCGCTCCGGTTGGGTCGGCGGCTATGGCAATCTCGTCGAGCTGGACCATGGCCGTGGCCTGCAGACCCGCTATGGCCATCTGTCGAAGATTCTCGTGGCGCCGGGCACCCGCGTCACGCGCGGCCAGGTCATCGGCCTGATGGGCTCCACCGGCCGCTCGACCGGCAGCCACCTCCATTATGAAGTGCGGATGGACGGCCGGGCGGTCAGCCCGATCCCGTATCTCGACTCCGCGCAATATGCGTCGAACATGAAGCAGCGGGTGAACGCGATGACCGCGCCGCTAGCCCAGGGCGGCCCGGCCGCCGATCTCGCAGGCACCGAATAAGCTAGGGAGAGGACGAGCCGCGGGCCACGCTTGCCCGCGGCCGCTCCCCTTCCTATCTCGCTTGCTGTGAGCGACATCCAGCTGACCGAATCCGCCGCCAAGCGCGTCGCCGCCATCGCCGCAAGGCAGGGCAAGCCGGCGATGCTGCGCCTGTCCGTCGAAGGCGGCGGCTGCTCGGGCTTCCAATATCGGTTCGGCCTCGCCGACAGCATCGAACCCGAGGACACCACCGCCGAGACGGACGGGGTCAAGCTGGTTGTCGACAATATCAGTCTCGATCTCGTCCGCGGTGCCGCCGTCGATTATGTCGAGGATCTGGGCGGCGCCGCCTTCAAGGTGCAGAACCCGAACGCCGCGAGCGGTTGCGGCTGCGGTTCCAGCTTCTCCATCTGATCGCGCGCGGCTAGGTGCGGTGCATGCGCATCGTCACCTATAATGTGAACGGCATCAAAGCCCGGCTGCCCCGCCTGCTCGAATATCTCGACGAGCAGAAGCCCGACGTGGTGTGTCTGCAGGAACTCAAATCCTCCGACGAGACCTTCCCGGAGGCAGAGGTGCGCGCGGCCGGCTATGGCGCGGTGTGGCACGGGCAGAAGGGCTTTAACGGCGTCGCCGTGCTCGCGCGCGGTGTCGATCCGGTGGAGCGCAAGCGGGGGCTCGAAGGGGAGCCGGAGGATGCGCACAGCCGCTATATCGAGGCCGAAGTGAATGGGGTGGTGGTCGCGTCCATCTATCTTCCGAACGGCAATCCGGTGCCTGGCGAGAAGTTCGATTACAAATTGCGCTGGATGGAGCGGCTGAGCACCCATGCGCGCGATCTCCTGGCCGAGGAGCGGCCGGTGGTGCTTGCCGGCGATTACAACGTGATCCCTGCCGACGAGGACACTTTCTCGGTACGCGCGATGGCGCATGACGCGCTGATGCAACCCGAGAGCCGCCAGGCCTTTCGCCGCTTGCTCTACCAGGGCTGGACCGATGCACTGCGCGCCCGTCATCCTGTCGCGCAGCTCTGGACCTTCTGGGACTATCAGGCCGGCTGCTGGCAGCGCGACGCGGGCTTTCGCATCGACCACCTGGTGCTGAGTCCGCTGGCTGCCGACCGGCTCGTCGATGCGGGCGTCGACAAGGCCTATCGCGGCCGTGAGAAGGCGAGCGATCATGCCCCAACCTGGGCCGTGCTGCGCGATTGAGCCGACCAGTCGATTTGTTGACGGAAACAAGGTAAACAGCGCCGCAAGGACAGCGGGGCGCGGCCAGGTTTGACACAAAGGGCAAAGCTGCGGACGTGGAGCGGAGCGGCGTTTCTGCTGCTCGGCGTGGCGGCGCTTGCCGTGTGGACGCCGGGCGAAGCGGCGCGCACCAGCGGCGAACTGTCGATCCCGCTCGACCCGCCCTCGCCCGCGCCGCCCTTGCCTGGCGTGCTCGGTCCTGCCGGCGCGCCTTTGATCGTCATCGACCCCGGACATGGCGGGCATGATCCCGGCGCCAAATCGGCGGAAGGCGAACAGGAAAAGGATCTGACCCTCGCCTTTGCGAAGTCGGTCCGCGACGCTCTCGCCACGAGCGGTAAGGTGCGCGTTGCCCTCACCCGAACCGACGATCGCTTCCTCGTGCTGAGCGAACGTTCGGAAATGGCGCGGCATCTGGGCGCGTCACTGTTCCTGTCGATCCATGCCGATTCCGCCGGCGAGGACGATCAGGCTCATGGCGCGACGCTCTATACCTTGTCGGAAACCGCGTCCGACACCGAAGCCGCGCAACTCGCCGCGCGCGAGAACAAGGCCGATATCGTCCGCGGCGTGAACCTGAGCGGGCGGCCGAGCGAGGTCGCGTCGATCCTGATCGATCTTGCACGCCGGGAGTCGCTGGAGCAGGCGACGTCCTTCGTCCGCGCGCTACACGGCGAAGCCAAGGGCGCATTGCCGTTCCGCGCCGATTATCACCGCCAAGCGTCGCTGGTGGTGCTGAAGGCGCCGGACGTGCCTTCGGTGCTGTTCGAGACCGGTTATATCACCAACGCCAGCGACCGCGGCCTGTTGAGCTCGGCGGAAGGCCGCACCCGTGTTGCGATCGCCGTCGCCCGGGCTGTCGAGAAACAGCTGATCCCGGTTTCAAACCGCTGAAATCTTGCTAGAGCCGCAGGCGGATGGAACAGTCTGAACCGGCCGGCGCGCGTTTTACGCTGAAGCGGGCGAGCGATTACCGCGAGCTGCTGAAGGGCTGGTGGGCCAGACGCTGGGTGCGTTGGCTCGCCTATCTGGCCGGACTGGCGCTGCTCGGCTGGCTGCTCATCCTGCTCGTCTTCGCGCGCGGCCTGCCCTCGGTCGACAAATTGCGCACCTATGAGCCGCCGCTGCCGACCAATGTCCGTGCGATCGACGGCTCGCCGGTACACAGCTTCGCGCGCGAACGCCGCGTGCAGCTCGCCTATGGCGAATATCCGCAACAGCTCGTCCATGCCTATTTGTCGGCGGAGGACCGCACCTTCTTCAGCCATGGCGGCGTCGACTATCCCGGCATCGTCGCGGCAATCATCTCCAACCTGACCCGCAGCGGCCGGCCGATCGGCGCCTCCACGATCACCCAGCAGGTCGCGAAGAACCTGCTGCTGTCGAGTGAAGTCAGCTATTCGCGCAAGGTGCGGGAAGCGATCCTCGCTTATCGGATCGAGGATGCGCTTACCAAGGAAGAGATTCTCGAGCTCTATCTCAACCAGATCTTCCTCGGCCGGAACGCCTATGGCGTGCAGGCGGCGTCGCGCGCCTATTTCGACAAGGATGTCGCGCAGCTGACCCTGCCCGAAATGGCCTACCTCGCCATCCTGCCCAAGGCGCCTTCCAACTACGATCCCGAGCGCCATGCCGACCGTGCGCTGGGCCGGCGCAACTGGGTGCTGGGCGAGATGGAGCGCAACGGCTTCATCACCGCCGCGCAACGCGCCGAGGCCCAGGCGGCGCCGCTGGGCACCGTGCCGCGCCAGGGCACCAAGTTCGAAGCCAATGCCGGCTATTTCCTCGAGGAAGTCCGGCGGGAGCTGATCCAGCGCTTCGGCGAGGATGCGAATCAGGGCCCGCACAGCCTTTATGCCGGCGGCCTGTGGGTGCGCACGTCGCTCAATCCGCAGATGCAGCAGCTGGCCGAGACCGCGCTGCGCGACGGCTTGGTCCGATACGACCGCGGACGCGGCTGGCACGGGCCGATCAAGCAGCTCGACACCTCGGGTAACTGGGCGCAGCGCCTCGCCGCCGCAAACCTCGGCGCCGGCTATCCCGATTGGCGGATCGCGATCGTGCTGCAGAAAGCTGGCGGCCAGGCGACGATCGGTTTCCCGTCGGGCCAGACCGGGACCATGCCTTCCTATGCCGCGAGCATGCCGGTGGCGGGGCAGGGCGGCAGCGCCTTCGACGCGATGAAACCGGGTGACGTGATCGCGGTCAAGCAGGAAGGCGCGACCTGGTCGCTTCGCTCGATCCCGGTGGTGTCGGGCGCGTTCGTGGTCGAAGATCCGAACAACGGCCGCATCATGGCGATGCAGGGCGGCTTCGACAGCCGGTTGCACACCTTCAACAACGCCACCCAGGCGCTGCGCCAGCCCGGCTCGACGATCAAGCCATTCGTCTATGCCGCGGCGCTCGACAACGGCATGACGCCCGCCTCCATCATCGTCGACGGCCCCTTCTGCGTCTATCAGTCGGCGCTGCTCGGCCAGAAGTGCTTCCGGAATTTCTCGGGCGGCAATGCCGGGCCGCAGACGATGCGCTGGGGGATCGAGCAGTCCCGCAACCTGATGACGGTGCGCGCCGCCTCGCAGACGGGCATGAACAATGTCGTCCGCACGATCGCGCGAATGGGGATCGGCAATTACAGCCCCTATCTGTCGATCGCACTCGGCGCTGGCGACACGACGCCGCTCAAGATGGTCAACGCCTTTTCGCAGCTCGTCGCGTTGGGCCGCGAGTTGAAGCCGACTCTGATCGACTATGTGCAGGATCGCAACGGCAAGGTCATCTACCGCACCGACAATCGCTGCCGGCTGATGCGCAACTGCAATGCCAAGGATTGGGACGGCAAGCCGATGCCGCGGCCGCCGATCCGCGCCCGGCAGCTGATGGACCCGATGACCGCCTATCAGGTCGTTCATATTCTCGAAGGCGTGGTCCAGCGCGGCACGGCGACGGTGCTGCGCGATCTCAACCGGCCGCTGATGGGCAAGACCGGCACGACCAGCGGTCCGACCAACGTCTGGTTCATCGGCGGCTCGCCTGATCTGATCGGCGGCCTCTATATTGGCTATGACCAACCGCGCTCGCTCGGCGGCTATGCCCAGGGCGGCACGCTCGCGGCGCCGATCTTTAAGCAGTTCGCCAAGGAAGCGATGAAGGACATGCCCGTGGTGCCGTTCCGCGCGGCCCCCGGCATTCGCATGGTCCGCATCGACCGGCGATCGGGCAAGAAGGTGTTCGGCGTCTTCCCCGGCTTCGACGAGGCCAAGCCGGCGGTGATCTGGGAAGCGTTCAAGCCCGAAAGCGAACCGCGCCGCACCATCCGCCGCGCCGAGATCGCCGCGCGCCCGAAGGAAAAGGACGTGCCCGGCGGTGAACGCCCGATCCGGCAAGGCAGCGCGAAGGATGCCGACTTCCTTGAGCGCGAAGGCGGGATTTACTAAGCGCCCTCGAAACCGTTCGTTTCGAGCGCAGTCGAGAAACGTTCGTGTGCACCAGCGTGTCTCGACTTCGCTCGACACGAACGGATTAGAGTAGGATCACCGATGCGCGCCGAAGCGCAAGCCCATGTCGACCAGATCAACGATGCGTTGGCCTTGCTGCGCCGCTTTCTCGATTGGGATCGCGCGCTGCGTCGTCTCGACGAGCTGAACGCGAAGGTCGAGGATCAGTCGCTGTGGAACGATCCGAAGCAGGCGCAGGCGGTGATGCGCGAACGTCGGCGGCTGGACGAGGCGATCTCCGCCACCAAAGCGATCGAGCGTGAGCGCGACGATACGGTCGAGCTGATGGACATGGCCGAGGCCGAGGGCGACGAGGCGCTGGTCGACGAAGGCGTCGCCAGCCTTGCCGCGCTCGCGGCGCGCGCCGAGAAGGACAAGGTCGCCGCCTTGCTCGCTGGCGAGGCGGACGCGAACGACACCTATGTCGAAGTGAACGCAGGCGCCGGCGGCACCGAGAGCCAGGATTGGGCTGGCATGCTGCAGCGCATGTACACGCGCTGGGCAGAGCGGCACGGCATGAAGGTCGAGCTGATCGACTATCATGCGGGCGAGCAGGCGGGCATCAAGTCGGCCACTTTGCTGCTGAAGGGCGAAAACGCCTATGGCTATGCGAAGACCGAAAGTGGCGTGCATCGCCTGGTTCGCATCAGCCCCTATGATTCGAATGCGCGCCGCCACACCAGCTTTGCCAGCGTCTGGGTCTACCCGGTGGTCGATGACGATATCGATATCGAGATCAACGAGAGCGAGTTGCGCATCGACACCTTCCGCGCGTCGGGTGCGGGCGGGCAGCACATCAACACGACCGACTCCGCGGTGCGCATCACCCACTTGCCCACCGGCATCGTCGTCCAGTCGCAGAGCCAGCGCTCGCAGCACAAGAACAAGGCGAAAGCCTATAGCCAGCTGCGCGCGAAGCTGTTCGAGCGCGAGCTGCAGCGCAGGGAGGCGGAGGCGAATGCCACTGCCGCCAGCAAGACGGACATTGGCTGGGGGCACCAGATCCGGTCCTATGTGCTCCAGCCCTATCAGCTGGTGAAGGACCTGCGCACCGGCGTGACCTCGACCGCACCGGGCGACGTGCTCGACGGCGACCTCGACGCCTTCATGGCGGCCGCGCTAAGCCAGCGTGTCACTGGCGAGAAGGTGGAAGTCGAGGACGTGGAATGAAGATGCGTTCAGCGGCGTTTCTGTTGCTGCTCGGCGCCTGCCAGGCACCTGCGGAACAGAGCGCCGCTGCCCGCGAGCGGCCCAGCGGCTTTCCCAAAGCCGACCGCCCGGTCGCCAGGATCGTCTCCAGCCGCTGGTCGACCGAGGAATCGCGCGACCGCCTGCGCGAGGCTGACGAGGTCATGAACCGCGCCGGGATCGTGCCCGGCATGACCGTCGCGGATATCGGCGCGGGCGAAGGCTATTATACGATCCGCCTGGCCGCTCGCGTCGGCAAGGACGGGCGCGTACTGGCACAGGACATCGTGCCGGAAGTGCGCGACGCGCTGGCCGAGCGCGTCAACCGCGAGCGGCTCGACAATGTTTCGGTGAAGCTTGGCGAACCGGCCGACCCCAAGCTGCCCGAGAACAGCTTCGACCGCATCTTCATGGTCCATATGTATCACGAGATTGGCGACCCGTTCGCCTTTCTCTGGCACTTGCGGCCGGCATTGAAACCTGGCGGGCAGGTGATCGTCGTCGATGCCGACCGGCCGACGCAGAATCATGGCACGCCGCCTGCGCTGCTGCGCTGCGAACTCGCGGCGGTCGGCTACCGCCAGCTGCGGATCGAGCCGATGCCTCAGGCGGGCGGCTATTTCGCGGCGTTCGAGGCACATGGCGAACGCCCCGCGCCCGACGCGATCAAATCCTGCCGCTCACAATAGTCCGCGCTGCCGGAACGACACGAAGCTCTCCCCGGCGAACACCAGATGATCGCTCACGGCGATGCCCAGGGGTCGCGCCGCGCGGATCAGGCTGCGCGTCGCGTCGATGTCGGCGCTGCTCGGCGTGGGATCGCCGCTCGGGTGATTATGCGCCAGGATCAAAGCGGCACTGCCGAGGTTGAGCGCGTCGGTGACGATGGTGCGCAGCGGAAAATCGATCTGCCGCCCCATGGCGGCGTTGCGGACGCGCAATCGGATCAATCGCCCGTCCCTTCGCAGATGGGCGACATAGAGCCGCTCGGCCTCGGCCCGCGCCAATAACCGCCCGAGTAGAGCCCGCGCGGCATCCAGACTGTCAATCGTGGTGTCCGGACAGCCGACATCCTGCATGGCGGCTGGCTAAGGCCAGCGGGCACTCCGGCTAAGTCGTTCCAGAATCCGGAACGGAGCAAACTGCGCCCGTCTTATCCGAAACGGAGAAGACACTTGGTTGACGAGCAGATTTCAGCGCGCGCCGATGGCTTTCCAGCTGGCGGCGATTTCGCCGACATTGGCGATGACGTCGCGGACCAGGGCGGCGTTGCTGTCGATGCTGGCGCGCATCACCGCGTCGCGGCAGCCGCGATAGAAGCGGGACAGCGCGTCGGCGACCGAGCCGCCCTTGTCGAAGTTCAGGCCCGCTTCGAGCGCGTAGAGCAGCGCCACCGCCTTGGTCAGCCGCGCATTCTTGTCCGGATGATCGCCGCGTTCGGCCGCCAGTGCACCCAGACGCAGCTCGCGCAGCAGGTCTTCGTAGAGGATGGTGATTAGCTGGTGCGGATTGGCGCCGCCGGTGCGGCTCGCGACATCGACCGAACGATAGGTTTCGCGCGGGTCGCGCGTTAGCCGGGACGCATAGCTCATGCGCTGCGCGTCCAGCTCTTGATCTGCTGGTCGAGGAAGCTCTGCGTCGCCTTATAGGCCGAGACGCGCGCGTCCATGCCGGAAAATTGGCGCGTCAGCCGATCGCGCAGCGTGGTCGTGTCGGCCTCGATCTTCTCCTGCTCCTTGGCGATCGCCGTCTGCAGCCGGTTATAGCCAGTCTGGCTCGCGGTCAGCGGACCGGTCGGCGCGGTCAGCGCGATCGAGATTTGGCGCAGGGCGGAGCCAAGACCGACCGTCAGCATCCGCTCGACGGCAGCCCCGTTCTTGGAGAGCGCCGACTGCAGCTGCGCGGTGTCGAGCGTCAGTGTACCGTCGCGGTTGGTGCGAACGCCCAGCTCGCCGAGCGTGCTCGGTTCGCCGACCGCGGCACTGGAGTTGAGGTTGCGATTGGTCAGGCCGCCCAGCTGCCGCATCAGTTCGCGGGCGCCGCTGTCGTTGCGCAGCACGCCGTCGGTGGTGTTGGTCTCGGTCTTGGCGATGCCGATCAGCTGATTATAGGTCTCGACGATGTCGGCAACGGCTTGAGACAGCGCCGCCGTGGGTGCCGAGGTGCCGATCGTGATCGTCTGGCCGGGCGCGGCCTTGACGAGATCGAGCTTCACGCCGGTGAGCAAGTCGCTGATGCTGTTGCCTGGCCGGCGGACTTCGACGCCGTCGAGCGCGACCAGCGCGTCGACTGACTTGCGGGTGAGCGACATGGTCTGCGAGCCGGTGTCGAACGCCAGCGCCGACAGCCCCGGCGCCGACGCATCCTCGGTCACGCCGATCGTGAAGGCCTGTTCGGCGCCGGTCGCGCCCTTCACGACGAGGCGTGAGCCGGTGGCATCGGTCAGCACGGAAGCGGTCACGCCCGCCTTGGCGGCGTTGATCGCGTCGGCGATGCCCTGCAGGCTGTTCTGACCGTCGCCGATGACGACGGCGACCGGCGTGGCGCCCGCCTTCGGGGTGAAGCCGGTCGGCGTGTTGCCGCTATAGGTCAGCGCGCCCAGCGTGATGGTCAGCGTGCCCTTGCCAAAGGCGGCGCTTGAATCGGCCACCGGCGCGGAGTTCACGACCTGGGCGGTGGCGAGCTGACGCACTTCCACATTGGCGGACAGACCGGTGATGCTGGCGCCGGGCAGCAGCGACACGCCAAGCGTCGACGTGTCGGAACTGACCGGCTGGGTCGACAGCGAGCCGCCGGAAATGAGATTGCCGAGTGCCGCGGAAAAGCCGGTCAGCCCGCTCTTCAACTGCGCGAGCGCCGAAATTTGCGCAGTCAGCGTCTCCTTGCGCGCGGTGAGCGCCTGCGTCTTGGCAGCGAACTGCGCGTCGACCAGGGACGAGACCAGCGCCTTGGTGTCGATGCCGGAGCCGGCGCCCAGCGTCACTGCAATGGAATCGGCCACGTTTCAGTCTCCCTGCAAGCCTATTCGGCCGCTCGGCCCAAAGCTTTAGGCCGGTTTGATGCGCACGCCGTTTTCGTCGAACAGCGCGCTGTCGGGCACGATCACATTGGGCTGGCCGCCGCCGGCGCGCAGGTTCACACCGAACACGAACGCGAGCACGGTGGCGATCGCGACATAAAGGTCGTCGCGGACCTGCTGGCCCTCGCGGCTGGTGTAATAGACGGCACGCGCGAGCGCCGGATATTCGAGGATCGGCTTCTCCATCTCGCGCGCGAGCTCCCGGATCGCGAGAGCCTTGTCGCCCCGGCCCTTGGCGACGACCACCGGCACTTCGTCCTTGCCGCGTTCGTAGCGCAGCGCGACCGAGAAGTGGGTGGGGTTGGTGAGCACGACATGGGCGCCTTCCACCGCCTTGCGGGCGCTGCCCTTGAAGATCTCGCGCATGCGCGCGCGCTGCGCGCCCTTGGTCTCGGGCGAGCCTTCGGCCTGCTTGTGCTCGTCCTTGATCTCCTGCTTCGACATTTTGAGCTTGTTGAGCAGGCGGATGAACTGGATCGGCACGTCATAGCCAGCGATGAGCAGCAGCCCGCCGGCCATCACCAGCAGCAGCATGACAAGCTTCCAGCCGAGCGCGGCGACGCTCGATTCGACACTGCCGGCGACAAGGCCAAGCGCATCGTTCTTCATCGACCACAGCATCCAGGCGCCGATCGAACCCAGCAGCACGACCTTCATCAGACCCTTGCCGAGCTCCAGCCAGCCATGCAGGCCGAAGATGCGCTTCAGCCCCGCGCCCGGGTTGATGCGGGACGCCTTGAAGCCGAACAGCTTCGGCTGGACGTTGAAGCCGCCGAGCCCGGCCTGGCTCGCCACCGACACGAAGATCGTAACAGCGAAGAGAAAGGCGAGGGAAGGCAGCAAGGTGAGGCCGACGCTCAGGATGGGACGCAGCGGCTGAAAGTCCTCCACGTCGGCGCGGCCGAACTGCAGGCTTTCGACCATCACGGTCTTCAGTGCCCCGAGCAGGGCGGGGCCGGACAGGGCCAGCCAGAGTACGCCGGCGAGCACCACGGCCGCGGTCGCGAACTCCTTGGAGCGCAGGACCTGGCCCTCTTCCGCCGCCTTTTGCTTGCGCTTGGGTGTCGGCGCTTCTGTCTTTTCGGCGAACTCCTCAGCCATCAGCCGAGCACCAGATTGGCGGTCGCCTGGAGCGCCTCGCGGACGATGCCGGCCATCGCGTCACCCATGGCCGGGAAGGCGATGGCGAGAGCGACGAGGCCGGTCGCGAGGCTCGCGGGCAGACCGACGGCGAACAGGTTCAGCGCCGGCGCCGAGCGGGACAGCATGCCGACGATCAGGTTCAGGCACAGGATGATGAAGCCGACCGGCAGGGCGAGCAGCAGCCCGGACGCGAAGGCATAGCTGCCGAACAGCGCGATCGCCTTCAGCTTTTCGGCAGCGAGCCAGGCCTCGCCAGGCGGCAGCACGCGATAGCTGCGCACGACGAGATCGACGAGGATCAGGTGCCCGTCGAGCGCGAGGAACAGCAGGGTCATCAGGATCGAAAGGAACTGGCCGAGCGCGGGGGTGGAGGCGCCGCGCTGCGGGTCGATCGTGGTCGCAAAGCCGATGCCCATCGTGCTGCCGAGCGCTTCGCTGGCGATCAACGGCCCCGCAAAGGCGATCTGCAGCACGAAGCCGAGTGCAAGGCCGACCAGGGCTTCCTGCGCGACCTGCAGGAAGGTCACGAGCGAGAACAGCGCCGGGGGCGAAGCGACCGGCGCGTTGTTGACGACGAGAATGCCGATCGCGCCGGCGAGCACGATCCGCACCTGCAGCGGAATCGTGACGGCGCCGAACACCGGCGCCGCGACGAATGCCGCCCCGATCCGCACCATCACGAAGATCAGCGCGAACAGCGACGCTTCGACGTTCGGAAGGCCGAAGCCGAGCAAGGCTATTTCACCAGATCGGGGATGCGTTCGAAGATCGACAGGGTGAAGTCGCTCAGCAGCCCCAGCATCATGCTGCCGAAGATGACCAGCGAGATGCCGACCACCGCCACCTTGGGCACAAAGGTCAGCGTCGCCTCGTTGATCGAAGTCGCGGCCTGCACCATGCCGAGCACCAGGCCCGCGACGAGTGCTGGGAGCAGCACCGGCAGCGTGACCAGCGCCAGCACCCACAGCGCTTCGCGGCCGACGCCGATGAAATAGGTTGCGTCCATGATCCGCTAACTCACGAAGCTGTTGGCGAGCGAGCCCATCGTCAGCGCCCAGCCATCGACGAGCACGAACAGCAGCAGCTTGAAGGGCAGGGAGATGATCGTCGGCGACAGCATCATCATACCGAGCGCCATCAGCACGCTGGCGACGACGAGATCGATGACGAGGAAGGGCAGGAAGATCAGGAAGCCGATCTGGAACGCCGTCTTCAGCTCCGAGGTGACGAAGGCGGGCAGCGCGATCGAGAAGGGCACGTCGTTCGGGCTCGCGAACGGGCCCTTCTTGGCGATGCCGGCGAACATCTGCACATCCTTCACCCGCGTCTGCTTCATCATGAAGCCGTGCAGCACATTGCCGCTGCGCTCGATCATCTGCGTCGCCTGGATCTGGTTGGCGGCATAGGGCTTGATCGCCTCGTCATTCACCCGGTTCAGCACCGGCGCCATGATGAACAGCGTCAGGAACAGCGACAGGCCGACCAGCACCTGGTTGGGCGGCGTCTGCTGCAGGCCGAGCGCCTGGCGCAGGATCGACAGCACGATGATGATGCGGGTGAAGCTGGTCATCATCAGCAGCAGCGACGGCAGCACCGTCAGCAGCGACATGATGATGAGCACCTGCAGGCTCAGCGACAGCGGCGCGGAACCGCCGCCGAGCTGCCCCAGCGCGCGGTCCAATGCTTCGGGAGCGCCGGGCTGGGCGGGAGGCGTTACGGTCGGGGCTGCCTGGGCGAAGGCGGGTTCGGCAAAGAACAGGATCGTCAGGACGAAGGCGAGGAGCCAGAAACCCAATGTTCCCCTGCGAAGGCGGGGGCCCAGGATCTTGCGCGGCTGGACTCCGGCCTGCGCCGGGGAACGAAGAACAATGCTAGCCACGGTCGGCCTCGATCCGGTCGACCAGGTTCACGCCGCCGCGGCCGACCGAGACGAGCAGCTTGCGGCCTTCGAACTCGATCACGGCGAGGCGCAGGCCGGGCGAGACCATCATGCTTTCCTTGACGGCGATCATGCGCGTGCCCTGATTACCGGGCAGCTTCTGCTCGAGCTTGCGCCACGCCCAGAGGCAGGCGACGAGCAGGCCGCAGACGAGCGGCAGCAGCAGCGCGAGCTTGAGGAGATAGGTGCCGATCACAGCGCGGGCGGCGCCTGGTCGGCGAGTTCGGTGATGCGGATGCCGAAGCGGTCGCCCACGGTCACGACTTCGCCGCGGCCGATCAGCGTGCCGTTGACCAGCACGTCGAGCAGTTCGTTGGCATAGCGGTCGAGTTCGATCACGCTCGACTCACCGAGCGCGAGCAGCTCGCGCAGCTTCAGATTGGTGCCGCCGACCTCGACCGACAGACGGACATCGACATCCTGGAGCAGGCGGAAGTTCGCGGCGATGCCCACATCCTTGGGCAGGCCGGTATGGCTCATGTCACTCATCAGGAGTCCTCGTTCTCGATCGGTTCGATGCGGTGCACACGGATGGCGGCGCGGCCGTTGGATGCGCCGACCGCGCCGCGCGCGAAGCGGTTGCCGGAGACCAGCAGCGGGATTTCGGGCCCGAAGCTGATCGGGATGATGTCGCCGGGCTTGAGGCTCATCAGCTGGGCGAGCGGGATGACCGGCTCGGCCAGCACGGAGCGCACCGGCATCTTCACGTTCATCGCAGCGCGCATCAGCTTGTTGGTCCAGCTCGGATCCTCGGCCTGGCGACGTGCCTGAACCTTCGAAGAGAGGATGCCGGCGATCGGTTTGAGCGAGGCTGCGGGGTAGAGGAGGTCGATCGGGACGGCGCGGCCTTCGCCGATGGTCAGCAGGAAGCGGGTGAGCACCACCCGGTCCTCGCCATCGATGTGCGACAGCATATGCGGGTTGGTCTCGGTGCGGCCGACCTGGAACTCGATCTCCGCCAGTTCCGCCCAGCCGCCGGCGAGCCGCTCGGTGATCCCTGTCGCCGCCCGGCCGATCATCGCCTCCGCGGTGGGGGTGAACTCGGCGGGCAGCGGGTTCGGGACCAGGCCGGGCCCGCCGAAATACAGGTCGACCAGCCGGAAGGTGAAGGCGCCGTCCAGCACCAGCATGGCATGGCCCGACAGCGGCGCCATGCCGATCAGCGTGGCGCTGGCCAGGCCCGAGCAGTTGGCGGCGAGATAATCGTCGAAGCGGTGCACCGCGATCGGTTCGGCCGCAACCTTGACCGGCTGGCGCAGCATCGGCTCGAACAGGGCACGGAGCGCGCGCGCCACGCGCTGGCTGACCTGAGCGAGCGCCTGCAGGTCACCAAGGGGATTGGCAGACGCGCTGCCCAGCACCGGCGCATGCTGCGCCGTCGCTCGCCCGGAGGCGGCGCCCTGAACGGGTGCTGGTGAAGCGGCCTTAACCATCTCCATTCACTGAACAATGAAATTGGTAAAGTAGACGTTACTGACGCCCCCAAAGCCTTCCTTTTCTTTCAGAACACCGTTGATCGCCTTGACCAACCGGTTCTGCAGATCCTTCTTGCCCTCGGCGGTGAAGATCTGTTCCTCGTCGGTGTCGTTGATCGCCATCAGCACGGCCGAGCGGATGGCGAGTTCGTGCGCCTTGAGCGCTTCCGTCACCTTCTCGTCATAGGGCGTGGAGACGGCGAGGCCGATCTGCACGAGGTGCGAGCTTTCCTTGAGGTTGGAGGTGAACTCCTTCTCCAGCTGGAAATAGCTCGATTCATATTTCGGGCCGCCCTCGGCACTGCCGCCGCCCGAGCCGCCGCCATGTTCGCCACCACCCTCGCCCTCGGCCGCCTTGGGCTTGGAGCCCTTGGGCAGCAGCTTCGGCATGTCCTTGGCTTCGGCGTGTTCTTCCTTGGTCCCGCCGATCATGCCGGTGAAGAACAGGCCGGCGCCCACGCCGGCCCCGACAAGGACGAGCAGGGCGATGATCAGGATCAGCTTCTTGCCCTTCTTCTTGGGGGCGGGAGCGGCGGCGGCAGCTGCGGCAGTGGCCATGGTCTTGGTCTTTCTCGTGCTTCAGGTCAGGCGATCAGGTCGCCGTCGGGGTGGGTCGAGACGTCCTGCTCCGACTGGGCGGAGCGGGGACGCAGCGGCGTCTGGGATTGCTGTTCCGGCGCCTGGCGCCGGTCGTGCGGCTGGCCGCCGCCGATATCGGTCTGGGCGAAGCGGAGGCCCCGTGCCTCGGCGAGCTCCTGCAGCCGGGGCGCGGCGTCCGCGAACAGCTGCCGCACCTGCGCATTGTCGCTCGACACCGTCACGTGCATCCGCTCGTCGCGCTGCACGATCTTCACGTCGACCGCGCCGAGCGCATCCGGGAGGAGCCGGATCTGGGCCTCGCGCCGGCCATCCGCCTGGGCGATGTCGCTAATCCGATCGATCATCGCCTGCATCCATTCGCTGCGGCCAAAGTCGACCGGGGCGGCGTGATGCTGCTGCGTCGCAGCTGGCGCCTGCACCGGAGCGGCAGTTTGCGCCGGTGCGGCAGTTGGCGTGATCGGGAGTGTGGGCTCGACCGGAGCGACGATCGGCGCCGCTGCCTCTTCGGCCTTGGGCTGGATCAGCTGGGCGACCTGTCGGGCGAGTTCGGGGGGCAGAGCGGTGTCGGGGCGCGGCGGAGCCGGACGTATGGGCGTAGTTTCTGCCAACCGAGGAGCGATCGTGGCCAGCGGGTCAGGCGTGACCTGTCGGGGTTGCTCGGCAGCGATCGCTTCGGTCGACGGCTCGACAGTCGGCGCTGGCGCGGGAGGCCGATGCCATTCCGGTTTCGCCTGCACAGGGTTCGGAGCAGCTCCGACAATGACCGGAGCGGCTTCTGAGGCCACGGCCTCGGCGGCCTCTTGCCTTGGCAGCGGGCTCAAGTTCGCCGATGCGGACGGCACGACGATGACCGGCGGCAAATGCGCAGGCGGAGTTATGGCGACGAGGGGGGCGGCGATTGCCGGCTCGTCCTTGGTCTCTTCGGGGCGATCCGGCTGCATCACCGGCAGCTCGCAATCCGGCAGCGCTGCACGCGGTGCTTGGGTGCGGGGTAGGGCGCGGGTGAGCGCGATGATCGAGCTGGTGTGCAGCACCCAGGGGCGAGAGCCCGGAACCGTCGCCTGCACTTCGTCAGCCTCGGCGTCGGTCGGCACGGGCGGTAACGAAGCCGGCACATCCTTGACGCGGGACTGGAACTTGCCCGGCGCCATTTCCGGTGCCCAGCCGCACCCGACCATCACGTCCGCAACGTCGGTCGGCGGCAACGGCTCGGGCGGACCGGCAAGTTCCGGCCGCACGGGCGGCAAGTCGGTGCCGGTCGGCGGGGCGGGAGGCGCATCCAGCAGCAGTGGCGCGCCGGCGATCTCGCCAATGACCGCCGCGAAGTCGCTCGGCTCCGCGCCCGGTGCGACCGGCGCGGGAGCGATAGCGAGGAGCGCGACCGGGAGCCCGGGCGTCGCAGCGGCGGTGGCGAGTTCGTTCGGCATCAGCCGCTTTTCAGCAAGGACCGTGCCAGTGCGCGTGCGGATTGGGGTGCGTCTTCCAGCGCCTTGCGGGCGGCGGCGGCCTGCGCGTCGAGCTGGCGCTCGATCAGTTTCTCGACCGCGCCATGATCGCGCTTGGCCGCGTTGGCAGCGTCGGTCGCCCGGTCGAGCTGCTGGTGGGCGACGGCCGCGCGGCGCTGCGCCTCGACCTGGCTGCGCGCCAGCCGGTCGCGATAATGGGCGGCGGCGAACAGGCTGAGGCCCTGATCACCGCCGGTACGCGGTGCGACATCCTGGCGCAGCGCCTCGATGCGCGCGGCGAGCGCCGTCGCGCTCGATGCCCGCTCGGCAGCCGCCGCCTGTTCGGCACGGGCAAGGTCGAGCTGGAGCGAACGGACGCGCAGCATCCGGCCGAGCTTCTTCGCGTCGCGACGGGCGGCCATCAGCTATCGCCGAAGATGCCGACCAGCTCGGTCACGGCCTCGTCGATGCCGACGGCGCTGTCCGCATCCTGGCGGATATAGTCGAGAATGGCCGGGTGGTAGGCGAGCGCCTGGTCGATCTGCGGATCGGCGCCGCCACGATAGGCCCCCATCAGGATCAGGTCCCGATTTTCCTCATAAGTGGCGAGGTGCCGGCGGAGGATACGCGCGGCGGCGACATGCTCGGGCGCGGCGATGTCGGTCATCACGCGGCTGACCGACGGGCCGAGATCGATCGCCGGATAGACGGCGCGTTCCGCCAGGCTGCGCGACAGGACGATATGGCCGTCGAGGATCGAGCGGGCGGAGTCGACAACCGGATCGGAACCGTCGTCGCCATCGGCGAGCACCGTGTAGATGGCGGTGATCGAGCCGCCGCCCTTCGCATCCTTGCCCGCGCGTTCGATCAGGTTCGGAAGCATCGCGATGGCAGAGGGCGGATAGCCCCGCGCGGAGGCGGGCTCGCCCAGCGCCAGGCCAATCTCGCGCCCGGCATGGGCGACGCGGGTCAGCGAATCCATGATGAGCAGCACGCGCTTGCCTTCGGCGCGGAAGGCTTCGGCGATCGCGGTCGCGCGCATCGCGCCGCGGATGCGGAGCACGGGCGAGTGGTTGGCGGGGACCGCGACGATCACGGCCCGCTTGCGCGCCTCGCCGGCGACTTTGGTCTCGAGGAAATCGGTGACTTCGCGACTGCGCTCGCCGATCAGGCCGACGACGACCACATCCGCCTTCACCTGCCGGACGATCATGCCGAGCAGCACGGATTTGCCGACGCCGGATCCGGCCATGATGCCGACGCGCTGGCCCTGCCCGATCGTCAGCAGCCCGTTGATCGCGCGCACGCCGACATCAAGCGGCTCGGTCACGCGAGCGCGATCGAGCGGGTTTTGCGGCCTGCCGGCCAGCGGCCAGGTCTTGGCGCCGCGAATGGGTCCCAGGCCGTCGATCGGATTGCCAGCGCCATCGACGACGCGGCCGAGCAGGGCCGAACCGACCTGCGCCTCGCCCGGCTGGCCGATCGGTCGCACCGGCGCGTCGGGCAGCAGCGGGGCCGGACCGCCCAAATTCATCATGATCGTCTTGCCGGATCTGAAGCCGATCACTTCCGCTTCTACGGCGCCCGCGCCCGCACCGATCCGGCACACCGTGCCGACCGGGAGGGAGAGGCCGACCGCCTCCATCAGCAATCCGTCGAACGACGACAGGCGCCCGATTACTTCGGCCTGGGGCGAGAAGTCGAGCTGGAGGGCGGCCAGATAGTCTTGAGCGAAGGTCTTCAGCACGCTGTCACTCACCCGGCAGCGCCGTGCGGTCCAGCGCGGCGGCGAGCTGGTTCAGCCAGGCCGTCGGTCCGTCCTCGACGGCGCTGGAGCGCGTCTCGATGCGAAAGCCGCCGCGGCCGATCGTCTCGTCGCCGACGAGAGTCACAGTCTCCGGCTGATGACCCTCGACCAGCGCGAGATCGGCCGGGTTGAGGCGCAGCTGGGCGAGTTCGGCGCTGTCGGCGATCAAGGCCGCCGCAGCCTCGATCCGCTGGTTCAGCAAGTCGGCCGTCACGCCGACTTCGCCTACGAGCCGGGTGACCAGGAACATGACGGTCTGGCGCAGGCGCGCGGCCAAGGCATCGCGCTCGAACTCGCTCATCATCTGCAGCAGGCCGGCAATCTCTGCCAGCGCCCGCGCGTCCGCCTCGCCCCGTTCGGCGGCCATGCGCTCGGCCGCGGCCATGCCTTCCGCAAAGCCTTCGGCGCGTGCGGCCGCGATCGGGTCCTGCGTCTCCGTCGCCGCAGCGGGGCTTTCGCTCAGCGGATCGAACGGATCCCACCCCTCGGTCGGGTTCATGCCCGGGTTGGCGGGACGGAAATGCTTCGGCTCGGGAGACGGGGAGAAGTGGACGGGGCCGCCTTCGGAAAAACCGCCGCGCAAGCCGGACATGGCCGCGCCGAGGGCACCGAAATCGACCGCGCGCGCGTCCGCCGCGCCGGCGAACCTAGACATAGTCGTCGTCTCCGCCGCCGAGGCGGATGGTGCCGTCCTTGGCGAGCTGGCGTGCGATGCCGAGGATCGTCTTCTGCGCCTCGAGCACTTCGGCGAGCTTGACCGGCCCGCGCGCTTCCATCTCGTCGCGAATGCCGTCGGCCGCGCGGCTCGACATGCAGCCGAGGAAACGCCCGCGGGCGGCTTCGTCCACACCCTTCAGCGCCAGCACGAGCACATCGGCTTCGACGCCGCGCAGCAAAGTGCCCATGGACTTGTCGTCGAGCGCGAGCAGATGGTCGAAGACGAACATCTCCTCCTCGATCGCCTTGGCGGTTTCCTTGCTGATCTTGGCGACTTTGGGCATCACGCGCTGCTCGGTGGCCTTGCGCGCATTGTTCATGATCGCCGCCGCTTCCTTCGCACCGCCGAGCGGCACGGACGCGGGCGCCTTGGCCGAACCCGCGGCGCGGCTGAGCACGTCACGCAGCATGTCGAGCGCGTCCGGCGAAATGGGGCCGAGCGTCGCAATCCGGTGCAGCACGTCGGGCTGCATCGCGTCGGGCAGTTGCTCGATCACCTGGGCGGCGATCGCCGGATCCAAATTGACCAGCAGCACCGCCGCGATCTGCGGATGCTCGTCCTTGATCAGCGCCGCGATCTCCGACGCTTCGAGCCAGTCGAGCAGGTCGATGGCGCATGCTTCTTCGCGCGGTGTGATGCGCGACAGCACATTCTCGGCCTTGTCGGGCCCCAGCGCCTTGGTCATCATCGTCTCGATCTGCGGACGCGGATCGAAGCCGATCGTGTTCTTGTCCTTGGCCTTGACGACGAACTCGTCGAGCACCTGCGCGACCTGCGGCTCGCCCACGTCGGCGACGGCGAACATCGCCTTGCCGAGCATGCGCACTTCTTCCGGCTCCAGGTTCTGGAGGATGGCGGCGGCTTCGTCCTCGCCGACCAGCATCATCAGCACGGCGGCCTTTTCGACCCCGGTGAACGCCCGGGCAGGCTCCTGCATCATGCGGCGGCCTTTCCGTCCGACTGGATCATGTCGCGGACGGCCAGCGCGGCGCGGGCTGGATTGTCGCGGGTAAAGTCGCGGACCAGCTTGACCCGGTCCTCATAGCCTTGCGCTCCCTCGACATGCTCGATGCTGACGGGCGGGCGGCTCACCGAAGGCTCGGAATCGGATTCCTCCCGCTTCTTCGAGAGCATCTTCAGCATCGGCTTCAGCCCGACGAAGATCACGAGCAGGGCGATGATCAGCGCGGTCAGGTTGCGCGCCAGCACCGGGAACCAACCGGCTTCATACCAGGGCGCGCCCTGTTCTTCGCTGGCACCCGCGAACTTGCGCGAGATCACGGTGACCTGATCGTTGCGCGCGGCGTCGTAGCCGACGGCGGCGCGCACCAGGTCCGAAATCTGGGCGATTTCCTGCGGACTGCGCGGCTTGGCGCCTTCGGCTTCGCGCAGCACCACAGCGACCGAGATGCGCTTGAGGCCACCGGGCACGGCGCGCGTGACCGACACTTCCTTGTCGAGTTCGAACGCACGGGAGAATTGATCGGACTGTTTCATCGAGTCCGGGATCTTCGGGCTGGCGCCGCCAGCAGGCTGCGGCGCGGCCGCGGCGCCGGTCTTGATCTCGGCGGCGGGCGGCGGCGTGTTGGACAGCGTGCCGGGAATGCCTTCGGCCGGCGCCTGGCCCTGCTGATTGCCGGTCCATTGGCCCTGTTCGGCGCGCAGAGCGCCTTCCTTGCCATAGGCTTCGCGCGTCGCCTGTGTCTCGGACAGGTCGACTTCGGCCGAGACTTCCGCACTGAAATTGCCCGCGCCGACCAGCGGCGTGAGCAGCTGCATCAGCTGTTCGCGATACTTGCCCTCGACGCGGCGCTGAAAGTCGATGCGTTCGTCGCTCGCGCCCAGCCCGGCGGCACCGCCACCCGGCTTGGTCAACAGGCTGCCCGCGCCGTCGACGATTGTCACGGCGTCGGGCTTCATGCCCGGCACGGACGAGGCAACGAGATTGATGATCGAGCGGACCTGATCTTCCGGCAGCGAGCGGCCGGCGGCCAGGCGCACGATTACGGAGGCGGACGGCGCGGCGTTGTCGCGCACGAAGACGGTGTTCTCCGGCACGGCGAGATGGACGCGCGCCTCGGTCACACCTTCGATTTCCTGGATCGAGCGGGCGAGCTCGGTCTCGCGCGCCTGGCGCAGCCGCTCGCCTTCCACCGCGCGGCTGACGCCCATCGGCAGCTGGTCGAGAATCGCATAGCCGCCGGGCGTCGCCTTGGGAAGATTCTGCGCGGCCAGCGTCATCCGCGCCTTGTAGTAATCGTCCTCGGCGACGGTCAGTGTGCCGGTCTGCTGGTCGATCTGGCTGTCGATCTTGGCCTGGCTGAGCGCCTCGACGGCCGCGGCCTTGTCCGCGTCGTTCAGGCCGGAGAAGAGCATCTTCTGCGGCGGCGTTGCGACCATCGTCCAGGCGAGCGCGGCCGAGGCCATCAGCCCCAGGACGCCGATCATAGGTGCCGACTTGCGCACGGCCGGCTGGGCCCAGATGCCGCGCAGGGTGCCCATCGGATTGCGCCCGATCTCGGTCAGCGGCGGCAGCGGCGTGCCGGCCGCGGGAGCGGGAGGCAGGACCTCCCCTTGCGTCGGGGTGAGAGCGTTGGTAGCCATTCAGGTTAAACCGGCATGCTCATAATGTCCTTATAGGCGGACAGGAGTTTGTTGCGGGCTTGCAGCGTCGCCTCGAAGGCGATCGACGCCTTCTGGCGGGCGAGCATCACTTGGGCGACATCGACCGTCTCGCCGCGTTCATAGGCTTCGCTGGCCTTGGACGCGGCGTTCTGGCTGTCGTTGACGCTCTTGAGCGCCGCTTCGAGCGTCGCGCCGAAGCTGTTGCCGGCGCCCGGCTTGGCGGTGGTCGGCGCGGCGGCATTGCCGATCTGGGCGGCGCGCTGCAGCGCCTCGTTGCGCTCGAGGATCTGGGCGCGGATCGCCATCACGCGATCGGCGCTGGAAACGGACGAGATGCTCATGCCCAGGCACTCCGGCTCGGTGCGACATTGCCGCCGGCCTCACGAATGCGGGCGAGACGATAGCGCAGCGTCCGCTCGGAGATGCCGAGGCGCTTCGCGGTCTCGGTACGGTTGCCGCCGCACGCCGCCAGCGCATCCTGGATCGCCTGCACTTCGTGGAGGCGGACGATGTTGCCGAGCGTCGGTTCGGCAGCGGCCGGCGCAAGCTGCATCGGGCGCGCCGTTGCGTCGAAGACGATGTGCCCGGCTTCGATCCGGTCACCCGGCGCGAGCAGCAGCGCGCGCTGGATGACGTTCTCGAGCTCGCGGACATTGCCCGGCCAGTCATACCCCTGCAGCGCGTCGAGCGCTTCCTGGGTCGGCCACGGGATCGTCGCGCGGCTGCCGGCATGGCGCAGGATCATCGTCGCGGCGAGCGAGGCAATGTCCTGGCGGCGCTGGCAGAGCGGCAAAGTGGTGAGCGGGAAGACGCTCAGCCGGTAATAGAGGTCGGCGCGGAACCGGCCGGCTTCCACTTCGGCGGGCAGGTCGCGGTTGGCGCAGGCGATGACGCGCACGTCGATGGCTTCGGGCGTGGTGGCCCCCAGCGGCACGACTTCGCGCTCCTGCAGCACGCGGAGCAGCTTCGCCTGCAGGCCGATCGGCATTTCGGCGATTTCGTCGAGCAGCAGCGTACCGCCGTGGGCGGCGCGGAAAAAGCCCTGGGCTGCCGCGCCGGCGCCGGTGAAGGCGCCCTTGGTGTGACCGAAGAGCAGCGCCTCCAGCATCGTCTCGGGCAGCGCCGCGCAGTTGACGGCGATGAACGGGCCATTGCGGCGCGGCGAGTGATTGTGGATATGGCGCGCGAGCACTTCCTTGCCGGTGCCGGTCGGGCCGTTCACCAATACGGTGATGTCGCTTTCGGCGACCCGCTCGGCCAGCGCGAACAGCGCCAGTGTGTTCGGATCGGCGGCGGCCGGCGCGGTCCCCCGCAACAGGGCGGCGGCAAAGGCGTGGCCGAAGACCAGGTCGTCGCGGCCATAGCCGAGGCGCGCAGGGCTGCCATCGGTTGCCCGCTCCAGGCGGCGGCTGCCGTCTTCGGCGATGACCAGGGTCGCGCGGGGTGCCGGCATCGGCTCGCCTTCGGTCACGATGTACATGTCGCCGGTGCGGACCCGTTCGCCGCGAAAGGGGCGGACATCCTGACCGAGGCCCCGCAGCCATGACAGCAGCACCGCATGCGCCTGACCCGCGGCTTCGCTGTGAATGATCGACTGCATCGGCGTCCCCCGTCTTCTCTCTTGGGCACCGATATCGGCCAACAGGGTAAAGCCGTGGTTAACGACACAGTTATCGCCGCACACGCGCGCGAGAGGCTCCGCAAAAAAGATCGGTCCGGCCCCTAAAGTCCCGCGGCGCGCTGCCGTTCAGTGCTGTGGCGGCTCTGGCTTCGATCCGGCTTTTCCGGGGGCAAGGAGCGGCAGCCGGAACTGAAACGGAGATTGTTATGACTGTTATCTCGACCAACTCCGCCGCCCTGCGTGCCCAGAACGGTTCGCGCATGGCCGAGGCGAGCCTGCAGAATGCGATGGAGCGTCTGTCGACCGGCAAGCGCATCAACAGCGCCAAGGACGACGCGGCGGGCCTCGCCATTGCGTCGACCATGACTGCGACGATCCGCGGCATGGGCCAGGCGATCCGCAATGCCAACGACGGCATTTCCTGGGCGCAGACCGCGGAAGGCGCGCTGAGCGAAGTCACCAACATGCTGCAGCGCATCCGCGAGCTGGCGGTCCAGTCCGCGTCGGGCACCTATTCGTCGACCGACCGCACGAACCTGAACACCGAAGTCACCGAGCTCAAGTCGCAGATCACCAACATCCTCGCGACCACCGAGTTCAACGGCACCCGCGTGTTCAACTCGTCGGCTTCCGGCACCACCTATAGCGCCCAGGCGGGCTCGCTGTCGGTGCAGGTCGGTTCGAACAATGGTGACTCGGTCACGCTGAGCTTCAGCTCGCTGAGCGACCTGGCTTCGGGTACCTCGGTTTCGTCCGCGACTAACGCCAACTCCGCGCTCGATAACGTCGACACCATGCTCGACAACGTCAACACCACGCGTGCATCGCTGGGTGCTGGCCAGAGCCGGCTGCAATCGGTGGTCAACAACCTGACCAACAACGTCAACAACCTGTCCGATGCGCGCAGCCGCATCGAGGACACGGACTTCTCGGCCGAGACGACCAACCTCGCCAAGGCCCAGATCCTGACCCAGGCCGCGACGGCGATGCTCGCCCAGGCGAACCAGAGCCAGCAGAACGTGCTGAGCCTGCTCCGCTAAGCGCAAAGCTTCGTACCAGTAGCGTACGCTTGAACAGAAACCCCCGGCGCCTGGCGCCGGGGGTTTTCTCTTGTGCGCAACCAGAGAGGCGGCGACACGTTGGCCCGCCATGCAGGAAAAGAAGACCGGAATCCCGACCGCCGCCAAACTCGGCCTTGTCGCGGCAGCGCTCGGCGCTGCCGCCTGGTTCAACCGCCGCCAGGCGAAGGCCGCGGAGGCGGAGCATCCGCCCGCCGGCAAGTTCGTCGAAGTGGACGGCGTCAGGCTCCATTATCTTGAACGCGGCGACGGCCCGCCGCTTATCATGTTCCACGGCATGGGCGCGCTGGTGCAGGATCTGCTCGGCAGCGGACTGATCGATCGAGCGGCCGAACGCTTTCGCGTGCTTGCCTTCGATCGGCCCGGCTATGGCTATAGCGACCGGCCGCGCAACGGTCGCTGGACGCCCGAGGCGCAGATGGAGCTCGCCCGCGCTGCGGTCGCCAAGCTCGGCATCAAGAAGCCGCTGTTGCTGGGCCATAGCTGGGGGACGTTGCCGGCGCTCGCCTGGGCGCTCGACCATCCGGACGAGGTTGCGGGGCTGGTGCTGGTCGCAGGCCCCTATTTTCCGTTCAAGAATCCGAGCCCGCTGCTGATGTCGATGCCCGCTTGGCCGGCGATCGGCGCGGTGATGGCCAACACCACCTCGCCGCTGGTGGTGCGCGCGGCAGGTCCAGGCGTGCTGAAGCAGGTTTTCGCGCCGAACCCGGTACCGGCCAATTTCCGCGACGAGTTTCCGCGCGGCCTCGCGCTCAGGCCCAAGCAGATCCGCGCGACGTCAGGCGACGCCGGCCTCGTGCAGATGGCGCAGATCAGGCTGTCGAAGCGCTATGGCGAGCTGAAGCTGCCGGTCGCGATCGTCCATGGCGATGGCGACAAGGTCGTTCCGGCCGTCCATGGCGAGCGGCTGCACGCGGCGGTGCCGCACAGCAGCTTCCATGTGGCGCACGGTGTCGGCCACATGGTGCACTGGATCGAGTTGGATACCGTGCTGGCGGCGATCGCCGCCGCTGCCGGTCAGGCGGCCTGAGCGAGCGCTCCGGCTTCGCCACGGCGAACGACCGGGCGGAAGACGATGTGCAGCAGCAGGTCGACCGGCTGGCTGAGGTTTGGCGGCGGCGCCATGGTGAGGGCGGCCGGGCCTGAGCAGCGATAGAGATCGCCGGCGACGCGCTCGAGCCCGTCATGCACCAGCTGCGCCGCAACCGAGCCTTGATCATTCGTGATGCCGAAGCTCTCGACGACATGGAAGCGCGCCGAATCAATCTGCACGCACTCGAAGGCGGTGCCCCATTGCACGGCAGCGGTGAAGCGACCGGCGCCGACCGGCACCGCCATCGCGTAGAAGCCGTCGTGGGTCGGGTGCGCGTCGGCGTCGATGACGGCCTGACCCTGGGCGTCGACGAGGATCACCGGGACCTTGATCGCGGCGCCGGCCATGTCTCCGGTCGTGATTTCAAGCGCGAAGCGGCGCCAGGCGAGCATGGACAGGTTCAATGACAGGCCGTGTTCGCGGATTTCCCCCGGGATGTAGATGCGCTCCGCGTGCATCAGATAGGGGAGGCCGCGCGACCTGAGGCCGGCCTGGGCCGCCTCAGGATCGACGAGCGGCATCAGCGCTTCGGTGCCGAGGTTCACGTCATGCTCGAAGCAGCGCAGGACCTCGATTTCTTCGGCAGTCGGCATGAAGAGCAGGCGCGCGAGCGTCTGGCCGGCCGTCCGGCGCCATGCGTCGGCATCGCCGGGCAGGCTCATGTCGGCGCAACCGCGCGCGAAGGCGATCGCGCCGGCCTGCACGCGATCACGGGTCGCGCTCTGGTTCGACTTGATGCCGGCCGCCTGGCGCACCGGTGAGCCGTCCCATTTGTAGTCGACGACCGAGCCTTGGGCGATCGTGCAGAGCTGTTCAACGACGGCGATCGGATCGCACAGCGCGTCGATGGTGCGGAAATCATAGTTGCGCGCATCGATCAGGCCCTTTTTGTCGAGGCCGGTCGGCTGTTCTTCGCGCAGCAGCAAATAGCGGCCGGCGACCTTCAGCTGCATCCGCTGTTCGAGCAGCGCATGCACCTTGTCCTGCACTGAGCCGTGATAGCCGAGATCGGCCAGGATCACGGCATCGCCCTCGTTCACGCCCGCGCGCTTGAGGTGCGCGATCAGCCGGTCGGCGAAGCGCGCGGAGCGATGGACGATGGTGCCGACCGTCTCCGGCTTGAGCACCTGCTCGACGAACTTCGGATCGTTCGCGGAAGCGTCGAGCTTGCCGAGCTTGGCCATTTCGCCCTGCTTGAAATGGAACTGGCGCGCGAGCACTTCGATCGTGTTGCGCTTGCCATCATGGAGCAGGCGGGCGCGGATCGCTGCTTCGTCGATCAGGCTGGCGCGGGACGCGGTCTGGCGGCTGATCTCCACCCGCTGGGTCGGCTCGGCATTGATCGCCTCGAACACTTCGGCCGGCAGGAAGCCGTCGCGGAGCAGAAACAGCAGGTGGGTGCGGCGGCCCGTCTCAGCCGCAATCGTCGCGCGTTCGTCGCTCAGCCAAGTGGCGAAGGCGCGCAGTAGCGGACCGAGCACGTCGTGGCCCAGCGCGAACGCCGCATCCGACTCCGCCCGCAGCGACAGCAACGGGCGGTGCGGCTGGAAGGTGGGAACGTTCACGCGCGCATCCGGATGGATCATCGCGCCGGCCGCTGCTTCGAGCCGCAACCGTGTCTTCGCCGCGTCGTCGAATTGCACCAGGTGGACGGTGTTGACCCCTAGTTCGGATGGCGCGACCTGATCGGCGACATGGTTGTCGCCGACATGGACGATCTCGGCCGGGTCGCAGCCAAGGTCGTCGAGCACATGCCGGAACAGGCCATCAGCCTTGTTCACGCCATAGGCGCTGGACGGGAAGATGCGATCGACCGCTGCGGCCGTCTCTTTCCCCGCCGCCTGGCCGATCAGCGTGCGCAGCTGGTCTTCGCTCAGATAGGTGTCGGAAACGATCATGACCTTGAGGCCGCGTGCCTTGGCGTCGCGGATCAGTGTCTTGATAGGCTCGAAGCCATAGCAGTGCCGGGCTTCGGCCTGCAGCTCGGCCGCGACCGACGCCGCGGCGTCGCCGCCGGGCCGCAGCCGCTCGTGAATCTCTTCGATCGATACCTCGAAGCAGTCGCGGAACAGCTTGGCATAGTGGCGCGCGGCGCCCTCGGCGCGACGGCGTGGCTCGACCGCGCCGCCGGTGAACTCCAGGTCGGCGAACACGTCGGCCGGCGTCGCGGTGTCGCGCCAGACCAAAGTGTCGAAACAGTCGAGCGACAGCCAGCGCGTGCCGGCCGGCGCTTCTTCGAGAATGCGGTGGAGTTCGAACGCGCGCAGCTGCAATTTCATCGAGGCATCCCTTTGCTGGATGCCTGTTTCGCCGAAGATGGTTGAGAAGCTTTTAACCATCGTTCGCGTCGTTCCTGTTCCCCGGCGAAAGGCGGGGTCAAGCAGTGGCGGTCATGGGCCCCGGCCAACGCCGGGGAACAGAGTCAGCCGTGCCAAGCGATCCTGCTGCCGTGCGGATGACCGGTCGCCAAATGCCGCTCGCGCCCGCCCGGCCATTGCTGCAGGTGAAGCTCGGCCACCCCACCTTGCCCGTTCAGCTCATAGCGCAGCCAGGCGAGCGGACGCCCCCACGTCGCGTTCGCGCGCCGCCGCGAGGGCGTTGCGGATGCGCTGCTGCTTGTCGGGAGGCAGATAGGTCCAGAAGATGGTGTGGTAGATGACGCGGCAGACGCCTTCGGCCTGAGGGTCGGGCAGCGCGGCTTCGGCGAAATCCGCGGCGTCGCCTTGTGCCAGTTGCGGCGGGAATCGGTCGGCCAGTGCGAGCGCCGCCTGCAGGCGCTCCATCCGCTCGTGCTGGTCCGCCCAGCAATAGGCGATCAGCCGCTCGCGCTCGGCAGGGTCGACGATGCGCACCGGGTTCTGGTCGACGCCGTGGCTGGCGAGCACCTGCACTGTCGCCAGGGGTGGTGGCGCGCCTTCCCACAAAGGTGCGAGTTGCACGGGCGAGTTGGGGTCTCCGGCCCCTGACCCGCCAAGGACATAGCCAAAGCGGGGGAGATTGAGGTTGAGCCCAGCGCTGGCGCCGAGTTCGATCAGTTCGAACGGTAGGCTGTATTCGGCCGCGAGCAGCATCAGCCCGGCCATGATCGGGCCGGCACGTCCGGTCTCGTTGGTCTGCGGGGGCGAGTTCAGCCAGCGGACGAGCTCCGCGTCATGGCGTCGGAGGATGTCACCGACGATCGCCTCAGCGCCGTCGAGTGCGCCAGCGTAAAGGCGATTTAGGGACGGATCGACGCCACGACGGGCAAGCGCATGGAAGCCGCCGGCAAGTCTAAGCGGAACCGAATCGCCGCTGCCGCGCGCGTCGCCGGGCCAATCGAGCGTGCGCCGGCCGGTCGCGGTCGTGCGGTCGAGCGCCGCTGCGATACCGCGCACCACGGCCGCGGTGACCGGGGTGCCGGAGCGATCGCAGAACAGCGCCTGATTGCGAAAGGCTTCCCGGACATCGGCCTCGCTCATGCTTCCTCCAGCTCAGCCTCGGCGGCCTGGCGAGCCCACATCTCGGCGTAAAGGCCGCCTTGGCGGAGCAGGCTGGTATGGGTGCCGCGTTCGGCGACCCGGCCGTCGTTCAGCACAATGATCTCGTCGGCGTCGACGATCGTGGAAAGCCGGTGCGCGATGACGATGGTGGTGCGCTGGGCCGACACGTCGCGAAGCGTCCGCTGGATTTCACTTTCCGTCCGGCTGTCGAGCGCGCTGGTCGCTTCGTCCAGGATCAGGATCGGCGGGTCCTTGAGCAACGTGCGGGCGATCGCCACGCGCTGCTTCTCGCCGCCCGAGAGCTTCAGGCCGCGTTCGCCGACTTGCGCCTGGTAGCCGTCCGGCAGCCTAGCGATGAACTCGTGGATGGCGGCGCCGCGCGCCGCCGCCTCGACCTCCTCCTGGCCGGCGCCGGCACGGCCATAGGCGATGTTGTAGCCGATCGTGTCGTTGAACAGCACCGTGTCCTGCGGCACGATGCCGATATTCTCGCGCAGCGTGCGCTGCTGGACCCGGCCGATATCCTGCCCGTCGACCGAGATGCTGCCGCCGGTCACGTCGTAGAAGCGGAAGAGCAGGCGCGCGATGGTCGACTTGCCTGCGCCCGATGGGCCCACGATCGCCAGCGTCTTGCCGCCGGGAACGAGGAAGCTGACCCCCTTCAGGATCGGTCGCTCCGGGTCATAGCCGAAGCGGACATTGTCGAACTTCACCTTGCCTTCGCTGACGATCAGCGGCTGGGCGCTTGGCAGGTCGACGACCTCGGCCTTCTGGTCGACCAGCTCGAACATCGCCGCCATGTCGATCAGGCCCTGGCGGATGGTGCGATAGACCATGCCGAGCATGTCGAGGGGGCGGAAAAGCTGGGCGAGCAGCGTGTTGACCAGCACCACGTCGCCGGGCGTGAAGCGGCCCGTGCTCCAGCCATAGACGGTATAGGCCATGGCGCCGCCCATCATCAGGTTGGTGATCAGCGACTGGCCGATGTTCAGCCATGCGAGCGAGTTCTCGGACTTAACCGCGGCATTGGCATAGGCGCGCGCGGCCTTTTCGTAACGGGCGGCCTCGCGATCCTCGGCGCTGAAATACTTGACCGTCTCATAGTTGAGCAGCGAGTCGACCGCCTTGGCGACCGCGCCGGTGTCGAGGTCGTTCATCTGCTCGCGCAGCTTGTTGCGCCAGTCGGTCACCTTGCGGGTGAAGAGGATATAGGCAGCGACCATCGTGAAGGTCGCCGCGACCATGCCGAAGCCGAATTTGACCCAGAAGATCGCCGCCACCGCCGCCAGTTCGATGATCGTCGGGGCGATGTTGAACAGCAGGAAATAGAGCATGATGTCGATGCTCTTCGTGCCGCGCTCGATCACCTTGGTGACGGCACCCGTCCGCCGTTCGAGGTGAAAGCGCAGCGACAGCTCGTGCAGGTGGCGGAAGACATGGGTGGCGAGGCGCTGGGTCGCATCCTGGCCGACGCGCTCGAACACGGTGTTCCGCACATTGTCGAAGAACACGCCGCCGAAGCGCGCGCCGGCATAGGCGATGACCAAAGCGGCCGCGAGCGACACGCCTGCCTCCAGCCCCGGCGCCATCCGGTCGATCGCCGCCTTGTAGGCGAACGGCATCAGCAGGGTCGTCGCCTTCGCGATTACGACCAGCACCATCGACCAGACGACGCGGCGACGGATCGCCGGCTGATCGGCGGGCCAGAGATAGGGAAGGAAGCGGCGGAAGACGCCCCAACTCAGGGAATCTCCTGAAGTGCCCCCGGTCACAGTTTTCGACATCTTGGTCGATGTAGGGAGGCACGGCGGCGAAACCAATGCAACCTGCATCAGGTTCATGGGTTGAGTCGCTCGGAGGAGCGCGGTGATGGGTCCGTTCGTTTATGTGATGGCGATCATGGGCTGCGGCGACGGCCAATATCAGTGCGCCGAGGCGCGCCTGGTCGAGACGCGTTACGAGAGCCTCGCCTCGTGCCAGCAGGCCGCCCAGGCCGAACTCATCAAGAATGGCGACCTCGACTATCCCGAGCTGATGGCAAGCTGCCGTTCCGTCACCAACCAGATCGTGATGAACACGGCGAAACCGCGCCGCTAGTTGCCCGCTCCGGGCGGCACCGATAAAGCCGCCGCCCAATGGCCGATCCTGTCATCATCGCTGTGCCCAAGGGCCGCATCCTCGAGGAAGCGCTGCCGTTGCTGGCCCGCGCCGGGATCGAGCCGGAGCGGGCGTTTTCCGATGAAGGCAGCCGCGCGCTACGCTTCGCGACCAATCGCCCCGATATTTCGCTGATCCGCGTGCGGGCCTTCGATGTCGCGACTTTCGTGGCGCACGGGGCCGCGCAGCTGGGGATCGTCGGCTCGGACGTGCTGGAGGAGTTCGACTATTCCGAACTCTATGCGCCGGTCGACCTGGGCATCGGCCATTGCCGGATTTCGGTCGCCGAGCCGGCGGAACTCGCCGCCTCCGACGATCCCCGCGAATGGAGCCATGTTCGCGTCGCGACCAAATATCCGGCGCTGACGCGGCGCCATTTCGAGGCGCGCGGGGTGCAGGCGGAGTGCGTCAAGCTCAACGGGGCGATGGAACTGGCGCCCTTGCTGGGCCTGTCGAGCCGAATCGTCGACCTGGTGTCGTCGGGCCGCACGCTCAAGGAGAATGGCCTCGTCGAAGTCGAAGTAATCGCGCAGGTCAGCGCTCGCCTCATCGCCAATCGCGCGGCATTCAAGATGCGCTCGGCCCAGATCGCGCCGCTGATCGATGCCTTTCGGGCGGCGGTGGAATGACCAGTCCCATCAAGCTCCGTTCGCTTCGACCGCAGTCGAGAAGCGCGTTTCAGGCGCACGCATGGTTTCTCGACTGCGCTCGAAACGAACGGGTGAGGGGGGCGCTGTGCTAAGGCTGAGCACTAGCGATACTGACTTCACGACCCGCTTCGAAGCGCTGGTGAATGCGCGGCGCGAGGCGGACAGCGATGTCTCCCGCGACGTGGCGGCGATCCTCGCGCGTGTGCGGGATGAAGGTGACGCCGCGTTGCACGACTATACGCAGCGCTTCGACGGACACGATCTGCGCGACCCCGTCGATCCCGACGAATGTCGGGCCGCGCTGGAGGCGCTCGCGCCGCCGCTGCGGCAAGCGCTCGAACTCGCGGTCGAGCGCATCACTGCCTATCACGAAAAGCAGCGGCCGGCGGACCGGGACGAGGTGGATGCGCTCGGCATCCGGGTCGGCGCGCGCTGGACGCCGGTCGAGGCGGCGGGGCTCTATGTGCCCGGCGGACGGGCCGCCTATCCCAGCTCGCTGCTGATGAACGCCATCCCCGCCAAGGTCGCGGGCGTGCAGCGGCTGGCGATGGTGACACCGACCCCGAATGGAGAGGTAAACCCGCTGGTGCTCGCCGCGGCTGCGCTGGTCGGCATCGAGGAGATCTGGCGCGCCGGCGGGGCGCAGGCGATCGCCGCACTGGCCTATGGCACGGAGCGCATCCGGCCGGTGGATGTGATCGTCGGTCCGGGCAATGCCTGGGTCGCCGAGGCCAAGCGCCAGCTCTATGGCGTCGTCGGCATCGACATGGTCGCGGGGCCGTCCGAGATCCTGGTGGTCGCCGACGCGGCGAACGATCCCGAATGGATCGCAGCCGACCTGCTCAGCCAGGCCGAGCATGACCCGACCAGCCAGTCGATCCTGATCACGGACGACGGTGACTTCGCCGAGCGTGTGGTCGAAGCGGTCGAGCGGCAGCTCGCCGATCTGTCACCCGTTGCTCGCGAAAGCTGGGAGGCGAATGGCGCCGTGGTTCTGGTCCGCGACCTGCTCGACGCTGCTCCGCTGCTAGACCGGCTCGCGCCCGAGCATCTCGAGCTTGCGGTCGAGGATCCCGAGCCGTTGTTCCGGGCGGTGCGTCATGCCGGCTCGATCTTCCTCGGCCGGCATACGCCCGAGGCGATCGGCGATTATCTGGGTGGCCCGAACCATGTGCTGCCGACCGGACGTCGCGCGCGCTTCGCCTCGGGCCTGAGCGTGCTCGACTTCATGAAGCGGACGAGCTTTCTGGGTTGCAACCGCGAGGCGCTCGGCACAGTTGGGCCCGCAGCCATCGCCCTGGCCGAGGCGGAGGGGCTTCCCGCCCATGCCCGTTCGGTCGCACTCAGATTGAGATCATGAACCAGACCGCCCGCTCCCGATCCCGTTCCGCCGCGCGCCTTGCCGCGGTGCAGGCGCTATATCAGCAGGAAATGGAGCAGACCTCCGTTCCCGCGTTGCTGCACGAATTCCATCATCATCGGCTCGGTGCGACGATCGAGGACGTCGAATATGCCGATGCCGAGGTCCCGTTCTTCGACGATCTGGTGAAGGGCGTGGATTCCCGCCGCGCGGAGATCGACCGGCTGATCGGCGCCAAGCTCGCCAAGGGCTGGAGCCTGGAGCGGCTGGACCGTCCGATGCGCCAAATCCTGCGCGCAGGCACCTACGAACTGCTCGCCCGCGCCGACGTGCCGGTCGGCAGCGTGATCAGCGAATATGTCGACGTGGCGCACGCATTTTACGAGAAGCGCGAGACGAGCTTCGTGAACGGCCTGCTGGACGCGGTGGCGAAGGACGTTCGCTCCTAACGATCAAAGGATCGCCCGTCCCGAGCGAAGTCGAGGGGCGCTGCTCCGGTCGGTGGCAGCGCCCTTCGACTACGCGCTTCGCGCTTCGCTCAGGACGAGCGGCACGACGGCTAGTGCCCCGCCTGCGGTCCCCGGATGATCCCTGACGCGGCGAGTTGCTCGTCGATCTGCGCGACCAGCCGGTCGAGCCCGGCCTGATCCCGCGCCTCCGCGCGCGCGACCAGCACGTCCTGGGTGTTGGACGCGCGCAGCAGCCACCAGCCGTCGGCGGTGTTCACCCGCGCGCCGTCGGTGCGGTTGACCTCGGCGCCGCTCGCCTCGAGGCGATCGAGCACTTCGTCCACCACCGCGAACTTGCGCGTCTCGTCCACCTGGAAGCGAAGCTCGGGCGTGTTGACCATCACCGGCATCTCGGACTTGAGCTGGGTCAGCGACTTGCCCGACAGGCGCACTGCGCCGAGCAGCCGCACCGCCGCATAGAGCGCGTCGTCGAAACCATAATATTCATGCTTGAAGAAGATGTGGCCGCTCATCTCCCCGCCGAGCGGGGAGCCGATCTCCTTCATCTTGGACTTGATGTGGCTGTGCCCCGTCTTCCACATGAGCGGCGTGCCGCCGAGTTCGGCGATGCGGTCGTAGAGCGCCTGTGACGCCTTGACGTCGCCGATGATGGTGGCGCCGGGCTCTGCCTTCAGCACCGGCTCGGCCAGGATGCCGAGCAACTGGTCGCCCCAGATCACCCGGCCCTCGCTGTCGATCGCGCCGATCCGGTCGCCGTCGCCATCGAAGGCAATGCCGAAGTCGAGGCCCTTGTCGCGCACGAGGGCGCGCAGATGTTCGAGGTTCTTCTCCTCGGTCGGATCGGGATGGTGGTTGGGAAAGCGCGAGTCGACGTCGGTGAAGAGCGTGTGATGCTCGCCCGGCAGCAACTGGACGAGCTTTTCGAGCGCCGGACCCGCGGCGCCATTGCCGGCATCCCAGCCGACGCGGAAGGCGCCGCCCTGATAGCCGGCGGTCAGGCGCTGCACATATTGGTCGAGGATGTCGAACTCGGTGACCTGCCCGATCTCCTCGGCCTCTTCCCAATCGCCGTCCGCGGCGAGCTGCCCGATGGTCTGGATGTCGGCGCCGAAGAAGGGACGATGCTGAAACACCATCTTGAAGCCATTGTAGCTCGGCGGATTGTGGCTGCCGGTGATCATGATGCCGCCGTCCACTTCGAGCACCGCTTCGGCGTAATAGAGCATCGGCGTCGGGCCGAGGCCGACCCGCACCACGTCGCAGCCGCTGCGCGTCAGCCCCTCGACCAATGCGTCGGCCAGCATCGGCGAACTGTCGCGCCCGTCCCAGCCGACCGCCACGCGCGTACCGCCGGCGCGGCGCAGCAAGGTCGCGAAGCCGCGGCCGATCGCGCGGGCGTCATCGGCGCCGAGCGTCTCGCCGATCACGCCGCGAATGTCGTACTCGCGCAGGGATGTCGGGTGGAATGCGTAGGTCATTATTGCTCCAGCTGTTCCCAAAAATGGTTCGGGCTGAGCCTGTCGAAGCCCTCCCTTTCTTGCAGCGGTAAGAAGAAGGGAGGCCTTCGACAAGCTCAGGCCGAACCAGATGGGGCTTAATCGTTACGGTCGCGGGCAAGTTCCGCGAGGAGGATGTCGCGGGCGAGATTGGTGCGGCGCGCGAGTTCGGGCGTGCCGCCGCTGTCCGGATGGACGCGGGCGATGATCCGGCGATGCGCGGCGCGAATGGTCTCCGCATCGTCGGTGTCGCCGACGCCGAGCAGGGCGCGGGCTTCGCTGAGCGGCATGAAGTCGCGGCGACGCTGCTGATTGCCTTTCAGCCAGAAGAGCAGCCAGACGATGACGCCCGCAACGACCAGCAGCTTCAGCATCAGGCGGCGGCGCCGATCCGTTCGGGCAGCGACAGGCCGGAGACGAGCTCGCGCAGTTCCTGCCGCGCCGCGACATGGCCGAGGCCGATGTCCGGAATCTGGCCGATATCGAGCATGGTCAGTCCGGACGGAAAGAGCTCGCGGTAGATGACGCGCTCACCCAAGCCCGGGATGATGCGGAAGCCGACGCGCTTCGACAGCGCGATCAGTGCTTCGCCGACCCGGCGCATGTTGCGCGCCTCGATATGCTGCATGCGGTTCCTCAGCACGATCCAGTCGATCGTGGCCCCGTCCGTCTTCGCCCGTGCCTTGCGCGCGTCCCAGATCAGCTCGGAATAGAAGCTCGGCCGACTGACCTTGTAGGTTTCCGCATCGACCTGACCGATCAGGTCGAAGTCGACGAAGCTGTCGTTCATCGGCGTGACGAGCGTGTTGGCCCGCGTCGCCGCGCGGCGGGCGATCGGGTCGTCGCGGCCGGGCGTGTCGATCACGACAAACTCGGCGTCGGCCGCTGCTTCGAGCAGCTTGGCGTCGAACGCCTCCTCGCTCGAGCCGTCCACGACCGCATAGCGGGGCTGGGGAAGCTCCACGTTTCGACGCTTCATCGTCGCCGCGCGATTCTCCAGGTAACGGGCGAGCGTGCGCTGGCGGTGATCGAGGTCGAGCGCGGCAACGGAATGGCCCTGCGCCGCCAGCGCGACAGCCACGTGCACGGCCGTCGTCGACTTGCCTGTGCCTCCTTTTTCGTTCGCGAAAACAATGACATGGGCACCGTGCGCAGCCATGAAGCGGCGATCCTTCACTCTGTTACTTGATCGGGGAGCGCGCGCGCCCCTAATGGGTCAAGCCATACCCATCCAAGAGTCACCGTGCAAACCATCCGTCAGCTGAAGCCGCTTCGGAAAGCGATCGCCGCGCTCCGCGCCGCCGGGGGCAAGGTTGCCTTCGTGCCGACCATGGGCGCGCTGCATGCCGGGCATATGGCGCTGGTCGCCGAGGCGAAGAAGCGAGCGGAACATGTCGTCGCTTCCGTCTTCGTCAATCCGAAGCAATTCGCGCCCACCGAGGACCTCGCCGCCTATCCCCGCCGGGCCGCCAAGGATTCGGCGATGCTGTCCGAAGCGGGCGTGAGCCTGCTGTGGATGCCCGACGTGGACGTCATGTACCCCGCCGGGCACGCGACGACCGTGTCCGTCATTGGCGTGAGCGATGGCCTGGACGGCGCGGCGCGGCCCGGCCATTTCGACGGGGTCGCAACCGTGGTTGCCAAATTGTTCAACCAGGTGCGGCCCGACATCGCCTTGTTCGGCGAGAAGGATTTCCAACAACTCGCCGTGATCCGCCGCATGGTCGCGGACCTGGATTTCAACATCGAGATCGTCGGCGTGCCCACCGAGCGCGAGGAGGATGGCCTCGCCCTATCATCGCGCAACGTCTATCTGACCGAGGACGAGCGGCAGCAGGCGCGCGCCTTGCCGCGGGCACTGGGCGCGGCGGCGGCGGCAATCGAGAGCGGCGGCGATGTTGCCGAAGCCTTGGCCAAGGCCGAGACGGCCCTGATCGAGGGCGGGTTCCAGTCCGTCGACTATGTCGCGCTGTGCGATGCCGCGACGTTGCAGCCCGTGACGAGTCTCGAACAGCCCGCGCGCCTGCTCGCTGCAGCCCGGATCGGCGCCGCGCGTTTGATCGACAATGTGCCGGTGACCCCCAGGAGTTGAGATCATGGCCGAGACGCGGACCGAGACCGACAGCATCGGCGCGATCGAAGTTCCCGCATCGGCCTATTGGGGCGCCCAGACGCAACGCTCGATCGAGAATTTCCCCTTCGGCCCCGAAGAGCGGATGCCGATGGGCATCGTCCACGCGCTCGCGATCGTGAAGCAGGCGGCGGCGCGGGTGAACCGGCGGCACGGACTTGCCGCGGGACTGGCGGATGCGATCGAAGCGGCGGCGGCCGACGTGGCGGCGGGCAGGTTCGACGACCAGTTCCCGCTCGTGATCTGGCAGACCGGCTCCGGCACCCAGTCCAACATGAACGTCAACGAGGTGATCGCCGGCATCGCCAATGAGCGGCTGTCCGGCACGCGCGGCGGCAAGGCGCCGGTGCACCCGAACGATCATGTCAACATGAGCCAGTCGTCGAACGACAGCTTTCCGACGGCGATGCACATCGCGGTGGGCCTCGCGCTGCGCGACCGGCTGGAGCCGGCGCTCGATCGGCTGCTGGCGGCGCTGCTCGCCAAGCAGGAGGCGTGGAACGACATAGTCAAGATCGGCCGCACGCACCTGCAGGATGCGACGCCGCTGACGCTCGGCCAGGAATTCTCGGGCTATGCGACGCAGATCGCCAAGGCGAGCGGGCGCATCGCGGGCGCCGCGACCGACGTTTACGAGCTCGCGCAGGGCGGCACCGCAGTCGGGACCGGCCTCAATGCGCCGCCGGGCTTCGCGACAGACTTCGCAGCCGAGGTGCAGGCACTCACCGGCATCGCCTTCGCCAGCGCAGAGAACAAGTTCGAGGCGCTCGCCACCCATGATGCGCTCGTCGAGCTCTCCGGAGCGCTGAACGTGCTCGCCGTCTCCCTGACCAAGATCGCCAACGACCTGCGCCTGCTCGGCTCCGGTCCACGTTCAGGGCTTGGCGAACTCGACCTGCCGGCGAACGAGCCGGGCAGCTCGATCATGCCCGGCAAGGTCAACCCGACCCAGGCCGAAATGCTGACCATGGTCTGCGCTCAGGTGATGGGCAATCACACTGCCGTGACGATCGGCGGGCTTCAGGGCCATTTGGAGCTGAATGTTTTCAAGCCCCTGATCGGCGCGGCGGTGCTGCGCTCGATCCATCTGCTGAGTGTGGCCATGGAAAGCTTCGCCGCCCGGATGGTCGAGGGCACCGAACCGAACCGCGTCCGCATCGCCGAACTGGTCGAGCGCTCGCTGATGCTGGTGACCGCGCTGGCGCCCGAGATCGGCTATGACAATGCTGCGAAGATCGCGAAGCACGCCCACGCCAAGGGCCTGACGCTCAAGGAAGCCGGACTGGAGCTCGGGCTGGTCGATGCGGCGACCTTCGACCGCGTGGTCCGGCCGGAGGCGATGGTGCGATAAGCCCGGCTGATCGGTTTAATAGCAAGGCTGGATTGGCCGAATACCCATCGCCGCGAGACACTCGCCTCATTCAAGAGGAGGTGCCGATGTCTCGAATGATCCGCGATCTGGTCGAGCTGCCCGACAATCAACCGCTCGACGCTCTGATCCGGCAGCTTTGCCAGCTGCGCGATCATCTTCCGTGCGGCGTGCGCGACGTGCGCGTCCAGCTGCGCGGAGACCAGGTGTTCGGACGCAAGCTCGGCATCAGCTTCCTGCGACCGCAAACCCAAGAGGAGCACGCGCTGGAGTCCCGCTATGCCCATGCGCTGCGCTACGCCGCTTAACGCCGTCTTCATCATGGGGCTTCCGCAAGGATTAAGCCCATCCGCGCCATCTAGGCGGGATGGGAATTGCGGGTCAGCTTCGCCTTATGGTCCTCGGCGGAGGCCTTGCCGGGCTGGTCATCGCGCAGGCCATTCCGGCTCAGCCCGGCAAACGACCGATGCGCAGCGTGGGCGTTCGCGTCATCGACGGCGATACGTTCGACTATGCCGGCGAGCGCATTCGTATTCTCGACATCGACACGCCGGAAACTCATCCGTCGCGCTGCGCCTATGAGGCTCAGCTGGGCGCGCAGGCGACCGACCGGCTGCGACAGCTGCTTGCGCGGCCGTTCGAGCTGCAGGCCGTCGGCCGGGACGAGGATCGCTACGGACGCAAGCTCAGGCTCGTACTGGTGGGAGGGCACTCGGTCGGCGACCAGCTTGTGGCGGAAGGACTCGCGCGGCGATATGAGGGGCGGCGGCGACCCTGGTGCGATTCAGCGTCCGTCGGCTAGGTCCAGCAGCGCCCGGCCGTAAGCCGTCTTTTCGAACATCTGCCCGCGTTCGCGCAGCGCGTCCGTGCCGATCCAGCCATTGTGGAAGGCGATCTCCTCCAGGCTGGCGATCTGCACGCCCTGCCGCTTCTGCAGCGTGCGCACGAACTCCGATGCTTCGAGCAGGCTGTCATGGGTGCCGGTGTCGAGCCAGGCGAAGCCGCGACCCATGCGCTCGACGAACAACTCGCCCGCTTCCATGTAGATGCGATTGAGGTCGGTGATCTCGAGCTCGCCGCGGGGCGACGGCTTCACGGCCTTGGCGAACTCCGAGACGCGCTCGTCGTAGAAATAGAGGCCGGTCACTGCCCAGCTGGATTTCGGCGCCTTGGGCTTTTCCTCGATCGACAGGGCGCGGCCGTCGCCGTCCAGCTCGACCACGCCATAAGCGGTCGGATCCTCGACATGATAGGCGAAGACCGTCGCGCCGGTAGTCCGCGAGCGCGCGCTCTGCATCAAGGCGCCGAGCCCCGCGCCGAAGAAGATATTGTCGCCGAGCACCAGCGAAGCCGGGCCGCCGGCCAGGAATTCCTCGCCGATCAGGAAGGCTTGGGCGAGACCTTCGGGCTTGGGCTGCACCGCGTAATCGATGGCGAGCCCGAACTGCTCTCCGGAGCCGAACAGGCGCCTATAATTGTCCAGATACTCGGGCGATGAGATGATCAAGATGTCCCTTATGCCCGCCATCATCAGGGCGGACATCGGGTAATAGATCATCGGCTTGTCATAGACCGGCAGCAGCTGCTTGTTGATCGCGAGCGTCGCCGGATGGAGCCGCGTGCCGGAGCCGCCGGCCAGGATGATGCCCTTCACTGTTCCCCCTTTACGAGCGCGTCGACGACTTCCCCTACGGCCTCCTGCCATGGCCGCGGCGCAATGCCATAGTCGCGCTGCAGCTTGGCCGTCGATAGGCGGGAATTGGCCGGGCGCCTGGCGGGCGTTGGAAAATCAGCCGTCGTGATCGCCTCCACCGGCGTATCGATCCCGGCGCGTTCGAGTATGAAGCGAGCAAGCTCGCACCAGCTTGCCTCGCCCGCGTTGACGAAGTGGTAGGTGCCGTGCGGGCCGGTGCGGTTCGCAAGGGCGAGCAAGGTTTCGGCGATATCTCCGGCACTGGTCGGGCAACCGCGCTGGTCGTCGACGACCCGCAGCAGCGGACGCTCCCGCCCGAGGCGCAGCATCGTTTTCACGAAGTTATGGCCGTGCGGACTGATCACCCAGGCGGTGCGCAGGATGACGTGATCGGCATTGCCTTGCCGCACCGCCCGCTCGCCCGCTTCCTTCGAGACGCCATAGGCGCCGAGCGGGGCAATCGGATCGTCCTCGACATAAGGATCGGCCTTGGAGCCGTCGAACACATAATCGGTCGACACGTGTAGCAGCCGCATCGCCCGCTTGGCGGCGGCGCGGGCGATGATGTCGGGCCCGACGGCATTGACCGCCTCAGCCAAGTCCGGCTCGCTCTCCGCCTTGTCGACCGCCGTATAGGCCGCGCAGTTGATCACCGCATGCCAGGGATGATCGTCGAGAAAGCGCTCGATCGCGCAGGTCGAACCAAGATCGAGCTCGGCACGGGACGGAGCGACGACCTCGAAGCCATGGCGGCCCGCGCGCAGCCTCAGCTCGGTGCCGACCTGGCCGGTTCCGCCGGTGACGAGAAGCCGCTTCACGCCGTGGCCTTCAGCCCCAGCCGCTCGCCGGAATAATTCCGCTCCAGGATCGGTCGCCACCAGCTCTCATTGTCCAGATACCAGCGGATCGTCTTGGCAATGCCGGTCTCGAAGCTTTCCTGCGGACGCCAGCCGAGTTCGCGCTCCAGCTTCGAAGCATCGATCGCATAGCGGAAATCGTGACCGGGTCGGTCGGCGACGAAGCTGATCTGCTCTCGATAGCTCTGGCCATCGGCGCGCGGGCGAATGCGGTCGAGCGTGTCGCAGATCGTCTCGACGACGGCGAGGTTGGTCCGCTCGGATCGCCCGCCGACCATATAGCTTTCGCCGGGCACGCCGCGCTCGAACACCGCGGTCAGCGCCCGCACGTGATCGTCGACATAGAGCCAGTCGCGGACGTTCGTGCCCTTGCCATAGACCGGCAGCGCCTCGCCCGAGAGGCACTTGATGATCATCAGCGGGATCAGCTTCTCGGGGAAGTGATAAGGCCCGTAATTGTTCGAGCAGTTGGTGATCAGCACCGGCAGGCCGTAAGTATGGTGCCAGGCGGAGACGAGATGGTCGGACCCGGCCTTCGACGCCGAATAGGGTGAGCGCGGATCATATGCCGTTTCTTCGGTGAAGAAGCCGTCGTCGCCCAGGGCCCCGAACACTTCGTCCGTCGAAATATGGTGGAAGCGGAAAGCGTCCTTCTCCGCGCCCTCCAGCCCGCGCCAATAATCGAGGGCGGCGGCCAGCATCGAGAAAGTGCCGACGAGGTTGGTCTGGATAAAGTCCGCGGGGCCGTCGATCGAGCGGTCGACGTGGCTTTCAGCCGCCAGGTGGGTGATCACCTCCGGGCGGAACTCGGCGATCAGCCTGGCGACGGCATCGCGGTCGCAGATGTCGGCGCGCGCGAAGCGATAGCGGTTGCTCTGGGCGACCGGCTCCAGCGATGACAGGTTGCCGGCATAGGTCAATGCATCGACATTCAGCACTGCATGATCGGTGTCGGCGATCAGGTGCCGGACCAGTGCCGAGCCGATAAAGCCGGCGCCGCCGGTGACGAGAATACGAGCCATTATGCGTCCAGAAGCTGAAGTGGCTGGCCGTCATAGTCGAAGGGACTGACGAAATCCTTGAAAAGCGGCAGGCGCTGATCCTTGTCCGACAGCGCAGGCACGCCGCCCTGAAGCGGCCAGTCGATGCCGAGATCGGGATCGTCCCAGCGGATGCCGCCATCGACCTCAGGGGCGTAGAGAGCGTCGACCTTATAGGCGACCTCGGTGTTCGGCTCGAGCGTCAGAAAGGCGTGGCCATAGCCTGCCGGGATGAACAGCTGCTCGCCACGCTCGGCGGTCAGCTCGGCCGCTACCCACTGCCCCTGTGTCGGCGATCCGCGCCGCAGGTCCACCGCCACGTCCCAGATGCGACCCCGCAGGCAACGGACCAGCTTGGCCTGCGCATGAGGCGGCGTCTGGAAGTGGATGCCGCGCAGCGTGAACGCAGGCGCGGAATAAGAGTGATTGTCCTGCACGAACTCCGGGACGATGCCGGCCGCCCGAAACCGATCGCGCTGATAGGTCTCGCTGAACCAGCCGCGCGTGTCGGCAAAGCGCCTGGGCGTGATGCGGATGACGGGCATGGGTCTGGTAGCCTCGGCAGAATTTATCCGCTCATCCTGAGGAGGGGCTGAGCATGGCGAAGACCCGTCTCGAAGGATCCTTCGAGACGCCGTTTCGCCTTCGCTCAACGGCTCCTCAGGATGAGCGGGTAGATAGGGTCGTTCGGCCCGTCAATCCGCTTAACCGTCCTTCTTGCCGCCGAGTCCCGACATCGCCTCGCGACCGAACGAGGCGATCATCTCGCCGATCTCGCGCACTTGGTTCATGCTGCGGCTGCCCTGGTCGCGGACATAGTCCGACTGGACCTGCATCAGCTCGGTCAGGCCACCCGCCTTGGCCGCGGCACGCAGCGCGGCAAAGGCCTGACGGGTATTCTCCTCGGCGTGATCGATGACCTTCATGCTGAGCGCGGCGCTGTTTTCCGCCGCCTTGGTCGCGCCTTCGCGCACCGCGTCGCCGGCCGCCATCATCTTGTCGGGTTCGAGCATGTTCAGCCTCCCTTGGCAGACTTTTTCGGGGCGACGGCAACCGGAAGCGCCGCAGCCTTGAGCTCTTCATACGCCATTTGCAGGGCAGCGGCATAGGCGGCGGGGTCCGGCATCGCGTCGCGATCGGCCGTGAAGCTGATCGCGATGGTGTCGACATAGGAATAGATGGTGTTGATCAGGCCCATCGAGTCGAAGATGGGGCCGAGCCCGTACATGCCGACCATCCGCGCGCCGGCGAAATAAAGCGGCACGCGGCTGCCCGGCACGTTCGTCACCACGGTGTTGAACACCGGCGCATGCTGGTTGGCGGCGCCCAAGCGGGTGTAGAGACGCGCCGCGATGCCGGACAGGCCCGCGGGCATGAACTGGCTGTAATCGGTCAGCGTGCGCGCGCCGACCGCATTGGTCAGCGCCTTCGAGTTGACCGCCTCGGCATGGACATGGCGCAGCCGCTCCAGCGGATCGGCGATATGGGTGCCGAGGCCGACGACCATGGCCGAGACCAGATTGCCGAGCGCGGCCTTCTCCCCTTCCGCCCGTACCGAAATCGGTGCCATGGCGGTCATGCTCTCGGCCGGCAGTTCGCCTTTGCCGAGCAGATAATGACGCAGTCCTCCGCCGACGATGGCGAGGATCGCGTCGTTCACGGTCGCGCCCGGCACCGCGTCCTTGATCGCGCGGATGTCGGCGAGCGGGAAGGGAGCGGCGTCGAACACCCGGTGCGGCCCCACCTTGCCGTTCAGACGCGTCTTGGGCGCGGGACGCTGATTGGCGATCGAGACATCGCCTTTTGACACGCTCTGGCCCAGTCGAGCGAGGCCCGGAATGCCGCGCGCCATCGTTTCGGCGAACTGGAGCGGTTTGCGCAGCGAGTTGAAATAGCTCTTGATCAGCAGGTCGGACACGCCGGGGAGGTCGTCTGCCTTCCAGTCGTCATTGGCGATGCGGTTCGGCTTGTCGGGCGACAGGTCGTGCACCGCCGCCGACATCTCGACGCCCGACATGCCGTCGATCGCAGCGTGATGCACCTTGGCGACCAGCGCGAAACAGCCGGGCGGCAGACCCTCGATATTGTCCAGCCCCTCGACGATGATGAACTCCCAGAGCGGCTTGGACAGGTCGAGCGGCCGCGAATGCAGCCGCGCCACCTGGATGCACAGCTGCCGCCAGTCGCCGGGCTTGGGCAGGGCGATGTGCCGGACGTGATATTCCAGGTCGAAATCGGGATCCTCGATCCAATAAGGATGATCGAGATCGAAGGGCAGGCGGACCAGCCGCTGGCGGAACGATCGAGCGCCGCCCAGCCGCGAACCGATGAAATCGAGAATGTCCTTGAAGCGAACGAACCCGCCGGGCGCCGTAGACGGATCGTAGATGCCGACCGATCCGATATGCATCGGCGTATGCGGCGTCTCCAGATAGACGAAGCTCGCATCCTGGCCGCTTAGTTGCTGCATCGGCCCTCTCCCATTTTTATTGGGACAAGGTCTGCCCGCGAATGCTTTCGGCGGCTAGTCGAAATCTCCGTAAGGCGGCGCTGGGATATCGTCGGCTGCACGCGACAGCGCTTCGGACCAGCGCCGCGATAGGTCGGTGAAATAGGGATCGTCCTCGCGAATGCGGTGGACGAGCGACGGTCGCGTTTCCCCGGTCCGCGCGATCAAGACATCGAGCGGGAGATAGACGGCCAGGTTGGAGCGAAGCGTCGCGTCGAACGACAACAGGCCGATCTTCAGCGCGTCGCGGAGCCCGGTTTCGAAGGTCAGCGCCCGATCGAGCATCGGCTTGCCAAACTTCAGCTCGCCGATCTGCATATAGGGCGTGTCCTGCCCGCACTCGATGATATTGCCTTCGGGATAGACGAGGAACAGCCGCGTCTTCTCGCCGCCGATCGAGCCGCCGATCAACAGGGTCGCGTCGAAATTGACAGCGCTCTGCTGCAGCCCGTCCATGGTGTCGCGTGCTCCGCGGATTGCCCGCCCGCAGGCCAGTGCCGCGCTGAAAATGTCGGGCACCGAATCGAGGGTCTCGATCTCGCCGGTTTCGGGGTTGAGCAGGCCCTGCCGCAAACGATGGAGCGCCGCTTGCGTCGTGGAGAGACTGCCGGCCGAGGCAATCGCGATCAGCCGCTCGCCGTCGGTGCCGAAGCGCCGCAGCTTGCGATATTGCGAGAAATTGTCGACGCCGGCGTTGGTGCGCGTATCCGCGATCATCACCAGCCCGTCCTGCACCAATATTCCGAGGCAATAGGTCAAGACGTCACCCTCAGCTTTGCGTCTGCCGTTGCGCGGCGCCAGCCTGCACTTCGACCGTCATCTGCTCCATGCCGCCACCTCGCCGGGCACCGCGCACCGGCGCGGCGTCGAGATAATCGAGGCCGACCGCCACCCGCACATACGCGTCGGTCGCGCACACGCCATTGGCGGGGTCGAAGGCGATCCAGCCCAGGTCCGGGACCAGCGCCTCCGCCCAGGCATGCGCCGCATCCTGTTGGAGATGCTCGGCGCGGGCAAGATGGCCGGATACGTAGCGCGCGGGAATACCGAGGCAGCGGGCCGCGGCGATGAAGATATGCGCGAAATCCTGGCACACGCCGTGGCCGGCGGCGAGCGCCTCGGCCCCGCTGGTCGTCGCGTCGGTGGCGGCGGGATCGAAGCGCATCTCGCGATAAAGCCGGCCACAGAGCCGATGGAGCGCGTCCAAGGGTGCAGCGTCCCGATACCGATCGGCAAGCGCCAGGATCGGGGCTGCCGGCGCGGTGAGCGGCGTGGTACGAAGGAAAATGCCGGGTGGCAGCGGCTCCGCGGCGCGGATCGCGCCATTGGTGTCGCTGACCATCGCCAGGCCGAACACCGTCACCGTCACCGTCGCCGCGGGGCGATCGGCGTAGAACATGGTGACGTGGTTGCCAAAGGCGTCGCGGCTCTCCCGATAGGAACCGTCGACATCCACATCGACGCGCCACTCGGCGATATGCTGGCCGTCATGATCGGTCGGCGTCAAGCGCAGCGCCTGGATGACGCCCGCCGCGGGCGTTTCATAGGTGTAGGTGGTGCGGTGATGGACCTTGATATGCATCAGAACAGGAACTGCTCGCCGACCAAGAGGCCGAGCTTGTTGTTCTCGCGCAAAAAGTCCTGGATCTCCTCATGCAGGCCGCTCTTGAAGATGCTGTCGATGTTCGAGGTCTCCAGCCGGCGGGCCATGCGGACCGCCTGACGATGCGCCGCGCCGCGCCGGCCGCTCTCCTGGGCGAGTTGGTCGAGGTAGCGCACCGCATTCTGGGCGCAGGCGGCCAGGGAGCGCGGCATCTGCCGGTTCAGGATCAGCAGGTCGGCGACCAGCCACGGCTTCACGCTGTCGCGATAGACGTGACGATAGGCGGTCAGCGCCGAGACTGTCCGCAGGATGGTCGTCCACTGAAAATAGTCCAGGCTGCCGCCGACCCGCTCGTCGCCGGGGAGCAGCAGGTGATATTTGACGTCGAGCAGCCGCGCCGTGTTGTCCGCTCGCTCGATCGTCGCGCCGAGCCGCAGGAACCAATAGCTGTCGTGCCGGAGCATGGTCCGGTGAATGGCGCCGTCGAATGACAGCGCGGCCGCCTTCACGGCGTCCAGCAGCCGATTGAGCGTGGTCCGGCTATCGAGCCGCACGCCGTAGCGCTGCAGGTCGAGCCAGGCCGCGTTGATCGCTTCCCAAGCCTCGGCGGTGATCGCGGTCCGGACCGCGCGCGCATTGTTGCGCGCCCGCTCGATGCAGCAACGCATCGACGAGGAGTTGTTCGGGTCGAGCGACAGATATTGGCAGGCGCTCGCTTCCTCCAGCTCCGGGAAGGTCGCCGCATAGTCCTCCGCCGCCCCCGCCGCGGCAAGCGCGCCACCCCACGCGCCGACATCGCCGCCATAGCTGGACGGCAGGGCCGCCAGCCTTATCGTCGCGTCGATCAGCCGTGAGGTGAAGTCGGCACGCTCGAGATAGCGGCCGGCCCAATAGAGCGAAGCGGCGGTGCGCGACAGCATCAGCCCCGGCCCTCAGTCATCGAGCACCCAGGTGTCCTTCGTGCCGCCGCCTTGGCTGGAGTTCACCACCAGCGAGCCTTGCTTCAGCGCGACGCGGGTCAGGCCGCCGGGCACGATGCGCGTACCTTGCGCACCCGTCAGGATGAATGGCCGCAGGTCGACGTGACGGGGCACGATGCCGCTGTCGCTCAATGTCGGGCAGGTGGACAGGGCCAGTGTGGGCTGGGCGATGAACTTGTCGGGGTCGGCGCGCAGCTTGGCCGCGAAGCTCTCGAGCTCGCTCCGGGTCGCGTGCGGGCCGACGAGCATGCCGTAACCGCCCGAACCATCCACTTCCTTGACCACCAGCTCAGCCAGATTGTCGAGCACATAGGCCAGCGCGTCCGGCTCGCGGCAGCGCCAGGTGGGCACATTGTCGATCAAGGGCGCCTCGCCGGTATAGAAGCGCACGATCTCCGGCATGTAGCTGTAGATCGCCTTGTCGTCCGCGATGCCGGTGCCGATCGCATTGGCGATGGTGAGATTGCCCGCGGCATGGGCGGCGATCATGCCGGCGCTGCCGAGCACCGAGTCGGGGCGGAAGACGAGCGGGTCCAGATAGGCGTCGTCGACCCGGCGATAGAGTACGTCGACGCGTCGCGGGCCTTCGGTGGTGCGCATGTAGAGCACATCGTCGCGGACCTGCAGGTCCGACCCCTCGACCAGCTCGACCCCCAATTTATCGGCCAGGAAACTATGTTCGTAATAGGCCGAGTTGAGGAAGCCCGGCGTGAGGACGGCGACGGTCGGATCGCCCTTGCAGCGGGGCGGCGCCACCGAACGGAGCGTCGCCAGCAGCATCTCCGGATAGTCCTCGACCGGGGCGACGCGGTGGCGGTCGATCAGCTCCGGCATCAGCCGCAGCATGACCTCGCGATTCTCCAGCATGTAGGACACGCCGGAGGGAGTGCGGACATTGTCTTCGAGAACGTAGAATTGGTCCGGGCCGGTGCGCACGATGTCGATCCCGGCGATGTGGGTATACACACCGTGGGCCGGCTGCAGCCCGATCGCCGGCAGGCAGAATTGCGGGTTGCGGAGGATCAGGTCGGCCGGGATAACGCCGGCGCGAACCACCTCCTGCGCGCCATAAATGTCTCGCAGAAAGGCGTTGAGTGCGGTGACCCGCTGGATCAGCCCGGCTTCCAGCTTCGACCATTCGGCGCGGGCCAGGATGCGCGGCACGATGTCGAACGGGATCAGACGCTCATCCGCGTCGGAGTCGCCATAGACGGCGAAGGTGATGCCGATCCGCCGGAAGAAGAGTTCGGCCTGGGCACGGCGGGTCTGCAGATATTCGGGGGTCGCCTCGGTCAGCCAGTGATCGACAAGGGCGTAAGGCGCGCGCAGGTCCGCGCCGCCGCCTGTCATCTCGTCGAATATCGCCGGGCCCAACCGCATCCCCCGTTCGAGTCGGCTGTCATATTGTGCGCTGCAGCACGAACGCGCAATCCTATTTGCCGAAGCCGAACACGTCCTGATGATAGCGGCCCGTTTCCATCAGCTCCTCGAGCCAGGCGGAGCTGTGCGCATGGTCGGTGCCCTCCATGGTGCCGTGGATCGCAATTAGCGCTTCGCGAACGGCCGGCGCCATGAACCGGCCATCGCCGCATACGAAGACATGGGCGCCATTCTTGAGCGCCGTCCAGACCCGCTCCTGCTCGGCAAGCAGCGCGTCCTGCACGTAGCGCCAGGGATGTTTTCTCACGGTCGAGAAGGCCAGGAAGGGCTGGACGAGGCCGTCGGCCGCCCAGCGTTCCACTTCGTCGCGGCACAGCCAGTCATGGTCGGGATGACGGCAGCCGAAAAAGAGCAGCATGTTACCGGTCGGCGTCCCTGCAGCTTTCTGCGCGGCACGTTCCTGCAGAAAGCCGCGCAAGGGGGCGAAGCCGGTGCCGGGGCCGATCAGGATCATCGGGGTGGCGGGAACAGCCGGCGGCGCGAACGGCGGGTTGGGCGAACGCACATAGCCGAAGACTTCATCCCCAGGCTGCACGTCGCGCATATAGGAGGAGGCGAAACCCTGATGCTCGCCAAGGCCCGACCAGGCCGGCGCCTTCGTCGTGCCGACGATCAGGTCCACCCGATCCGCCGAGGTGAGCGGACTCGAGGCGATCGAATAGAAGCGCGGCGCGATCGCAGCCGAAAGCTCCACGAAGCCGTCGAGCGGCAGTTCGGCGCCCTGCACGAGATCGAGCAGGTCGAGCACGGTCAGCCGCCGGGCGGCGTAATCGTCCCACTGGCCTTCCATTTCGGTCAGCTCCGCACGGCTGTTCGGGCAGCGCGTGTGGCGGGCGATCAGCTCCAGCGCGCGGCGCGGCGCGGGCTCCTGCAGCTCGACGAAATCGGTCAGCAGCTGGCGGACGGACACGGTCTGGCCCAGCGGCAAGTGCCGGAAGCGGCTGCCCTGTCCGCCGACCTCGACCTGAGTCTCGCCTGACAGGCCCAATCGCGCCAACGCACGCTCGACCAGTTGAGGCCGGTTGCGCGCATAGATCGCGATGTGATCGCCGGTGCGGTAGCGGATGCCGTCCGGCAGCTGCAGCCGGATGAAGCGCGTCGATTCGCGCGGCGGCTCCAAGGCGAAGTCCCAGAGGCCGTTGGCTGGGCGGATCAGCTCGCGATTTTCGACGATGGTGAGGCGGGTGGCATGCTCGGGAAGCGCCTGCGCACGGATCGCGCCGGCTTCGACGATCCGCAGGTCGAGGCTCGGCTGAGGAGTGGAGGGCTCCGCCTCCCCGCCGAGCGCCTTCCACAAGTCGCGAAGGAAGCCGGACACGGCTCCGTCGAAGTCGCCATCGGCGTCGGCTTCGGCGCGCGGCACCATGCGGCGAGAGCCGGTCTGCTCGAGCGTTTCGTCGACGAGGCGGGGAAAGGCCTGGAAGTTCGGCCATTGCGAGTTGCCGAGGCCGAGCACGGCAAAGCGCGCGTCCGGCCATTGCTTGCCGGCGAAGAAGCCGCTCTCGATCGCCCTTTCGACATTGACGGCGCTGTCCGGCGCGCGACCATTATAGGTGGCGGTGACGACGACCAGCACCCGGTCTTCGGCTTCGAGGCCGAGCGCAAAGCTCTCGTCCATCGCGCGGACGACGGTGTCGAAGCCGTCCAGCGAGGCGCGCTCGGCGATTTCTTCGGCGACATCGCGTGCGGTGCCGAGACTTGTGCCGTAGAGCACCGCCAGCCGTTGGCCGCCTCCGCTCACCGAGGCGACCGCCTCCTCTTGTCTTGCCGGCTGCTCGACAGTGGCGACCGACAGCCGCTCATGCGGGCTGCGCTCGCGCACCCGCATGTGGAACTCGTCGGGCTTGATCGACAGCGTCTCCTTGATGCTGAGGCGATAGCCATGCGGGTCGCTGACCGCGAATCGCTGCAGGATCATGGCAATGGCGAGCTTTGCCTCGACCAGCGCGAACTGCCGGCCGATGCAGGCCCGCGCGCCATTGCCGAACGGCTTGTAGGCATGCGGGTGTCGCTTCGCCTCAACCTCGGGCAGCCAGCGGTCGATGTCGAACTCGTCGGGCCGCTCCCACACATTCGGATCCCGGTGCAGGCCGGGGGAGAAGACGTTGACCGGCCGGTCCTTGCGCATCAGCCAGCGCCCGCCGATCAGCTGGTCTTCGTAAGGCGCCAGGCTGAACGCGGGCGCGGTCGGCCAAAGCCTCTGCGATTCCTTGATGATCCGCTCGATCACGTCGAGCCGGGCGAGGTGGTGGAACTCGGGCCCGGTGTCGCCGGGCAGCACGCGGTCGACCTCGGCATAGGCCTGGGCCAGCACATGCGGGTGACGCAGCAGCAGCGCGAAGGTGAAGGCGAGCAGGCCCGATGTCGTTTCATGGCCGGCGATCAGGAAGGTCAGCACCTGATAGCGGATGTTGAGGTCGTCGAGGCGTTCGCCCGTCTCCGGATCGACCGCGGTCAGCATCAGGTTGAGGAGGTCGTTCGACTCGGCCGGGTGCTGGCGCCGCTCGGCGATGATGCCGTCGACCAGCGCGTTCATCTCGGCGATGTCGGCGTCGAACTGCCGCTGCGCCTTCTTGGCGAAGCGGTTCTGGATCGGCAGCCGCGTGATCATGTTGAGCGAGGTGCCGAGGGCGCGGGCGAGCGCTTCCAGGAAGCTGTCGAGCTGCTCCTTTTCAAAACTGTTGAACCGGTGGCCGAAGCCGGCGATGGCGATCGAATCGAGCGTCAGCCGCGTCATGTCGTCGGCGACGAGAATGTCCTGCCCCACCATCCCCGACCATTTGGCGATCAGTTGGTCGCAGACCTCGAGGATCAGGTCGAAATAACCCTTCATCGCGCGGTGACTGAAGGCGGGGAGGAGAATGCGGTGCGCCTTCCCCCAATTCGGCTCCTCGCTGAAGGCGGTGAACAGGCCGTCGCCGGCAAAGCGGCGCACGACGCGCAAGCCCGGGCCTGGCATTTTGCGGAAGCGGGTCTCGTCGCACAGCTCCGCGACGAGATCGGCCGAAGTGACGAACAGGCCGACCCGGCTGCCGAACTTCAGCTTGAAAATGCCTTCCGGCATGTCGCGGCTGACGTCGAGCAGATGCCCGACCAGGCCTGACTTGGCGATCTGGTGGAGGTGGCCGACGATCGGCAGGCCGGGTGGAGAAGGAATGCTCGCTTGCGGGGTGCTCGCCATGGCCGAAGCTTGGCGGAACGCCTGATCACACTCAAGCGGTCATCCGCTCCAGCCGTCCTGCCACAGGGCCGGGAAGGCCGCCTTCAGCGCCGCCATCTTCGGCTCGTCCCAAGTACGGATATAGCCGTGCTGCGGGTTCCGCCGGGCGAAGTTCTGGTGATAGGCCTCGGCCGGGAAAAACGGCCCGCGTTCAATGCGGGTCACGATCGGTCGCGGATAGACTTTCGCGGCGGCAAGTTGGGCCAGGTAGGCGCGGGCCACCCGCTCCTGCTCCGCACCGATCGGGAAGATCGCCGAACGGTAGCTGGGGCCGGTGTCGGGACCCTGGCGATTGAGTTGCGTCGGGTCGTGCGCGACGCCAAAATAGACGCGCAGCAAGGTGCCGTAGCTGATCTGGCGCGGATCGAAGACGATACGCACCGCCTCCGCATGCCGCGTGCGCTCGGTCGAGACCGCGTCATAGTTGGCGCTGCCCTGGTCGCCGCCGGCATAGCCGGACGTGACGCTCTTCACGCCCTTCAGATGCTCGAAAACCGCTTCCATGCCCCAGAAGCAGCCGCCGGCCAGCACGGCCGTCTGCAGCGCCGCCGGGCGGGCCGCGTCGATTTTCGGGGCGGGCACCGGGATCGCGCGGGCGCTCTCGGCAATCGACGCGCCGCCCACCGCCCATGCGGCAAGCGTCAGCCCCGCGATGATACCGAAGGAAGCGCGTGCCCGCATCGTCATTACGCCTTGTAGATTGCCTCGATCTTGGCCTTGAGCGTGTCCGTGCCCTCGGCCGGCGTCATCGCCACCAGAGCGGCGAAGCCCATGACAAAGCCCCCCGTCAGGCTACGAAACAGATCGGACCGAAACAACGCACGCATCTTCGCATTCCCTTTGTTCTGCGGGGCCGTTGCCGACCCTTCGCTCCAGTTACGGAGTCGTTTGCCAGATGGATGCTGCCCCTGCTGTGAACAGCATCACAAGGCGAGGTTCAGACGATCAATCCGGCGGATTGGACGATGAACATGTAGGTCATCTGAGCCACTCGTTTCAGATGCCGAACTGGAAACAGTGTGTTTCGGAAATCCTCCCCGGAACGGGGAGGGGGACCATGCGCAGCATGGTGGAGGGGGCCCTGGCATTAAGCGCTGAAACTGGGGCCCCTCCACCACGCCGCTGCGCGTCGTGGTCCCCCTCCCCGTTCCGGGGAGGATATTTTGCTACCGCAACGCCGCGCAGGCCTCCTGGATGCGGGTGCAGGCGGTCTTCAGCACTTCCTCCGAAGTCGCATAGCTGACGCGGAAGGCGGGGGAGAGGCCGAAGGCGGTGCCGCACACCGCCGCTACTTTCGCATGATCGAGGAAATAGCCGATCAGATCGTCGTCGCAGCCGATGACCTTGCCGTCGGGTGTCGTTTTGCCGATGCAGCCGCTCGCGTCCGGGTAGACGTAGAAGGCGCCTTCGGGGGTCGGGCAGTTGAGGCCCGGTGCTTCATTCAGCATCGCGACCACCATGTCGCGGCGCTTGCGGAACGCGGCCTGGCGTTCGGCCAGGAAATCCTGCGGACCGTTCAGCGCCGCCGCCGCCGCCGCCTGGGCGATCGAACACGGGTTCGACGTGGATTGCGACTGCAGCTTCGCCATCGCCTTGATCAGCCAGGCCGGCCCGCCGGCATAGCCGATCCGCCAACCGGTCATCGCATAGGCCTTGGAACAGCCATTCTCGGTGAGGATCCGGTCCTTCAGATCCGGACAGAGCTGCGCCATGGTGGTGAACGGGAAGTCGGCGTAGAAGATGTGCTCGTACATGTCGTCGGACAGCAGCATCACATGCTCGTGCCGGCGGAGCACTTCGCCCAGGCCCTTCAGTTCCTCGGCGGAATAGGCGGCGCCCGACGGATTGGACGGCGAGTTGAGGATGATCCAGCGGGTGCGCGGTGTGATCGCGGCATCCAGCTGTTCCGGCGTGATCTTGTAACCCTGGTCGGCGCCGCCCGCGACGATGATCGGCTTGGCGCCGGCATAGGCGACGATGTCGGGATAGCTGACCCAATAAGGCGCCGGGATCACCACTTCGTCGCCGGCTTCGCAGGTGGCCACGATCGCGTTGAAGATCACATGCTTGCCGCCGACGCCCGCGATGATCTCGTTGGCCGCATAGTCGAGCCCGTTTTCTCGGCTGAACTTGCCCGCGATCGCCGCCTTCAGCTCGGGCGTGCCGTCGACATTGGTGTATTTGGTCTGACCTCTGCGGATCGCCTCGATCGCCGCTTCCTTGACGAAATCGGGCGTGTCGAAATCGGGCTCGCCGGCGGAGAGGCCGATCACGTCCACGCCCTGGCGCTTCAGCTCGGCGACGCGGGCGGTCATCGCCAGCGTCTGCGACGGGTGGATGCGGTCGAGCGCAGCGGACAGGCGAGGCATGGCGTTCCCCCAGAAACGGACGGGGGCGCTATAGCGAAGCGAGGCGCGCCCGCAACAGTCCGCGCGCGGAGTTGCCGACGAAGAAGCCCTCGGCAAGGTCGGCGGGGCGGAGATCGGCCTCGACCGCACGGCCCGTCTCGATCAGTTCGGCGCGCAAGACACCAGGCAATAGTCCTCGCGTCAGGGGCGGCGTCAGCAGCATGCCATCGCGTTCGACGAAAATGTTCGTGAAGCTGCCTTCGGTCAGGCATCCATCGTCATCGGTAAAGGCCACTTCGAACCAGCCGGAGGCGCGCCGCGCCTCGTCGTAGAAGCCGCGATCGGTGGTCTTATGGCGCAGGCGAAAATCCCCGGAAGAGACCGGCAATGGCGTGAGTGCCACTTGGACCGGCTCCACTGGTGCCTTGAGCCGGCGCACTTCGATCGCATAGCTGCCGGAAGGCGAGGCGAGCAGGCGAATGCGCGAGGTCTCGCGCAGCCGGAAGGTCGCGGCTTGCAGTTCGTTGCGCGCGGCGTGCCGATCGAAGGTAAAGCCGAACATGTCGGCGCTCGCCTTCATGCGGGCCATGTGGCGGTCGAGGCGGATCAAGCCGTCATGCGGATCGAAGCCCATGGTCTCGATCAGGTCGAACCGACGGTCGGACTCCACGAACGCTCCCTTCGCCAGGCATTCGCGCCATTCTGCGCGCGGCTCGGAGTCGGCGACGATGCCCGAGCCGAGGCCGAGAGTGGCCGTGCCGGCGCCCGGCTGCAAGTGCAGGGTACGGATTGCGACGTTAAAAGCGGCTCGGCCATCGGGGTTAATGTGCCCGATCGCGCCGGTGTAGATGCCCCGCGGCGCGGTCTCGACATCCGCGATGATCTCCATCGCACGGAGCTTCGGGGCGCCGGTGATCGAGCCGCAGGGGAAGAGGGCGGTGAGTATGTCGATCGTGTCGCGGCCTTCCGCCAGCTGCGCCATGACGGTGGAGGTCATCTGCTGCACCGTCGGATAGCGCTCCACCGCGAACAGTTCGGGCACCGCCACGCTGCCCGGCACCGCAACCCGCGACAGGTCGTTGCGCAACAGGTCGACGATCATCAGATTCTCGGCGCGCTGCTTCGGGTCGCCGGAGAGCAGCGCGGGATCGGCGTCCGGCGGCGCGGTGCCTTTCATCGGCTTTGTGGTCAGCTGCCGGCCGTTGCGCGTGAAGAACAGCTCCGGCGAGAGCGACAGCAACCAGTCTTGGCCGGTCCAGACCACCGCGCCATAAGCCGCCTTGGCGCGTCGCCGCAGCCCGGCATAGATGGCGAGCGGATCGCCGGCGACGGGCACTTCGGCACGAAAGGTGAGGTTGGCCTGGTAGATGTCGCCTGCGACGATTGCCTGCTGCACGCGCGTGAGTTGGTCGAGATAAGCTTGAGGCTCGATGCAAGGCCGCGGGCGCCCGGCCCAGCCGCCACTCGGATCGGGCAGCCAGGTCTCGACGTCCACCTCTTCAAACCCGTCGAACAGCCCGAACCAGAGCAGGGGTGTGGCCGGTGCGCGGTACAGAGGCGCAAGCTTCGGCTCGAGCGCACAGGTTGCTTCATAGGCGATGAAGCCGGCCGCATGGCGCTTGCTAGTGCGCAGTTTCTCGAGGGCAGGTCGAACTTGCTCCAGAGTGTCGGCCCGCACGATCTCCCGCGCGTCGCGGAACAGCCGGGCAGGCGCACCGGACCGCGCATCGTCGAGAAGGATGAAGGGGGAAAGAGACACTCAGCGAGCCCCTAAACGGTTTGGGCTGAGCTTGTCGAAGCCCTCCCTTCACTTTCGACGGCGGCAAGAAGGGAGGCCTTCGACAAGCTCAGGCCAAGCCGGGTGAGGAGTTGCGGTTATAGATTGAACACGCCATCTCCCAGCCATGGCCAGTCCCCCGCTCAAAGCCGCGATCGTGCCGGTCACGCCGCTGCAGCAGAATTGCACGTTGCTCTGGTGCACCGAAACCAACAAAGGTGCGTTCGTCGATCCGGGCGGCGACCTGCCGAAGCTGAAGGCCGCCGCGAGCCAAGCGGGCGTCGAGATCGAGAAGATCCTGATCACGCATGGTCATATCGATCATTGCGGGCAGGCGGCGATCCTGGCCGAAGAACTGGGCGTACCGATTGAAGGCCCGCATGAGGCGGACCGCTTCTGGATATCGCGGCTGGAGGATGACGGCCGCACCTACGGCATTCGCGGCAAGGTGTTCGAAAGCGACCGCTGGCTGGTCGATGGCGACCAGGTCACGGTCGGCAAGCTGACGCTCGACGTGCGCCACTGCCCCGGCCACACGCCGGGCCATGTCGTCTTCCACCACGCGCCCTCGAAGCTGGCGATCGTCGGGGACGTGCTCTTCCAGGGATCAATCGGACGGACGGACTTTCCGATGGGCAATCATGCCGACCTGATCGGCGCGATTACGACGCGGCTTTGGCCGATGGGCGATGAGACCGCTTTCGTGCCGGGCCATGGCCCCATGTCTACCTTCGGGCATGAGCGAAAGACCAACCCGTTCGTCGCCGACCGCGTGCTTGCTGCTTAGCGTCCTTCGAGACGGGCCTTCGCCAGGCTCAGTCCCTCCTCAGGATGAGCGCGGGAGAAAATCAGCCGTTCATCCTGAGGAGCCGTTGAGCTTGTCGAAACGGCATCTCGAAGGACAGCCATTTCCCTGATCTTCTCACTGGTCAGCCGGCTGCCGTCATGGCTCCAGCCGGGCGGGCCGAAAGCGTAGCCGAGCTTTGCGCGCCAGGGTGCGCGCCACATGTCCCTGGCAATGCCGATCCATTCGTGGAAGGCGGCCCAGAGGATGTTGAACGTGCCCAAGTTCTTGACCAGGCCATAGCGCGGCCGGTCCTCGTCCAACTCCGGCGTGAAGCTGCCGAACATCTTGTCCCAGACGATGAACACGCCGGCATAATTGGTGTCGAGATAACGGGCGTTGGTGGCGTGGTGGACGCGGTGGTGCGACGGCGTGTTCATCACCGCTTCGAACCAGCGCGGGCACCTGCCAATCACTTCGGTATGAATCCAGAACTGGTAGATCAGGTTCAGCCCGGCGCAGAAGAACACCATCGCAGGCGGAAAGCCGATCAGGAATAGCGGCAGGCGGAAAATGAAGGCGAGGCTCAGAAAGCCGGTCCAGGTCTGCCGCAGCGCCGTCGATAGATTATAATGCTGCGAGCTGTGGTGGATCACATGGCTCGCCCAGAACCAGCGCACCCGGTGGGCGGACCGGTGAAAGGCATAATAGGCCAGATCGTCGAGCACGAAGCAGAGCGGCCAGGCCCACCAGACATAGCCGATGTCGAACGGCCTGAACTGATGCACCCACGCCGCGAGGGCGAACACCGTCCCGCCGACGATCGCGCCGGCGACGGTCGATCCGAACCCCAGCATCAGCGAGGTCAGCGTGTCCTTCGGGCAGTAACGACGCCGGTCGCGCGCCCGGGCAACGAGCATCTCCGCGAGTACCAGCGCGATGAAGCCGGGCACGGCGAAATCGACGGGATCGGGCAGGTTGGGCACGGACTCACTTTATCCGTTCGTTTCGAGCGAAGTCGAGAAACGATGTTGGCGTCCGGAAGGGCTTCTCGACTTCGCTCGAAGCGAACGGTGTCAGTGTCGTTCCGCAACAAACTGAGCACCGTGCTGGCGCACCTTCAGCGTGCGGCCATCTTCGCCGGTCACCACAGCGCTGCGGCGATCCTCCGCCAGCTCCGCCGACACCGCCACGAACCCCGGCAACTCCGCTTCGGCGACGCGCATCGCCTCCCTTTCGTCCGCCAGTTCGCCGCCGCCGAGCCCGAGCAGCCTGGCCACCAGCGCCAGCCCGAGCACGCCGGCCAGCGAACCGGCAAGCAGCGCCCAATTCATGCGCCGTGGAGCGCGTCGAGCATCGGCCTGATCGCGCGCAGGTCGTAGCCGGCCGCTTCCGCTTTTTCGGTCAGAACGGCCGGATGGTCGCCAAGCTTCGCCCGGGCCAGCGCCCAGAGATAGGTCGAGCGCGTGCCCGACCGGCAATAGGCCAGCACCGGGCCGTTCGCCCCTTCCAGTGCCGCGCACATTGCTTCGACTTGCGCGTGACTGAAGCCCGCATGCGTCACCGGAATCGCGGTGTAACCGAGCCCGGCTGCAGCCGCCGCGGCTGCGATGCTGTCGCCGGCCGGCTGGCCCGCTTCCTCTTCGTCGGGACGATTGTTGATGACCAGGGTTACGCCCAGCGCGGCCGCCTCGGCCAGATCGGCGACCGCGATCTGGGGCGCGACAAGAATGCTGTCATCGATCTTCCTGAACATGGCGGCTCGGTAGCACCCCACCACCCCCTCCGTCATCCCGAACTTGTTTCGGGAGAAGGGTCGAGCCGCGTGAAGCATGGCGCGAATCGCGAAATCTAGAGCGACGGCAGCCTTGTCCCGAAACAAGTTCGGGATGACGGGATTAATGCTGCTTCAGCACGGCAAGGAACGCCTCGCCATAAGCTTCCAGCTTGCGCCGGCCGACACCCGTGATTTCGCCAAGCTGGGCAAGCGTCTGCGGGCGCACCGTGGCCATCTCGCGCAGCGTCGAATCGTGGAAGATCACATAGGGCGGCATGCCGGCTTCCTCCGCCAGTTCGCGGCGGCATGCGCGGAGCGCGTCGAACAGCGGGTCGCCGACCGGGTTCGGCGCGGCATCGCGCCTGCGCCGGCGCTCGCGCTTGGGCGGCACGATCAGCGGCAGCTCCGCTTCGCCCTTCAACAGTGCGCGAGCCGCGGGCCCGAACTCCAGCCCGCCATGCGGATTGGCGCGGAGCGCATCCTTCAGCAGCAGCGCGCGGCCGACCGGCTTCAGCAGCGCGGCCTCGTCAGCATCGACGATCCCCCACACCGACAGCGCTTCATGCCCGTTCATCAGGCTGCGTTCGGTCGACTGGCCGGTCAGCACGCTCTCGACATAGCCGGCGCCGAACATCTGGCCGGTGCGGAACACCGCCGACAGATATTTGCGGGCCAATTCGGTCGCGTCGATCGCTTGCGGCGGGTTCAGGCAATTGTCGCAATTGCCGCAGCGCTCGGGCGGGTTTTCGCCGAAATAGCGGAGCAGCAGTGCCCGGCGGCAGTCCGGCGTTTCGACCAGACCACCCAGCGCGGTCAGCCGTGCGCGCTCCCCCGCGACGCGGCTCGCATCGACCTCGCCCAGCCGTTGCCGGGCCTTGGCAAAATCATCGGCGCCCCAGAACATATGCGCCTCGGCCGGCTCGCCATCGCGCCCGGCGCGGCCGGTTTCCTGATAATAGGCCTCGATCGACTTGGGCAGTCCGGCATGGGCGACGAAGCGCACGTCCGGCTTGTCGATGCCCATGCCGAAGGCGACCGTTGCGACCATCACCATATCTTCCGACGCGACGAACGCGGCCTGGTTCGCGGCGCGTACCGCCGGCTCCAGGCCGGCATGATAAGCGCGGACCACCCGTCCCGTGCCGGCGATCTGCGCCGCGAGCTTCTCGGTCCCGGCGCGCGATTGGACATAGACGATGCCGGGCCCCGGCTGGTCGCGCAGCAGGTCGGCGATCTGCTGAGTCGTGTTCTGGCGCGGCGTGATCGCATAGCGGATATTCGGGCGGTCGAAGCCGGCGACGATCAGCCCGTCGGTCGGGATGCCGAGCTGGACGAGAATGTCGTCGCGCGTGTGGGCGTCGGCCGTCGCGGTCAGCGCCAGCCGCGGCACCTCTGGAAAGCCGTCGAGGAGTGGGCGCAGCAGCCGATAGTCGGGGCGGAAATCATGCCCCCATTCGGACACGCAATGGGCCTCGTCGATCGCGAAGAGGGATATGGGGGCGCGGCTCAGCAGATCGCGAAAATGGCCGGTCGAGGCGCGTTCGGGGGCGACATAGAGCAGGTCGAGATCGCCGCCCTTGAACCGCTCGATCGTCTCGGCGCGATTGTCGTCGGCGCTGGTGAGTGTCGCGGCGCGGATGCCGATCGCAGTCGCGGCGCGAAGCTGGTCGTGCATCAGCGCGATCAGCGGCGAGACGACGATGCAGGTCCCCTCCAGCGCCACTGAAGGCAGCTGATAGCAGAGCGACTTGCCGGCGCCGGTCGGCATCACCGCCAGCGTCCGCTCCCCCGCCATGACGCGCTCCACCACTTGGGCCTGCACGCCGCGGAAGTCGCTGAAACCGAAAGTGGAATGGAGCAGGCTACAAAGGTCAGACACTGAAATCCCTTACCCGTTCGCTTCTCGCGAAGTCGAGAAGCGGTGCCTGATGTTACGTGCGTTTCTCGACTTCGCTCGAAACGAACGGGGGAGAGTGCAGAGCCTCCGCCACCAGCTGGTAGCTGCGGACGCGTGGGGCGTGTTCGGGCAGAATGTTGACCAGCATCATCTCCTGCGCGCCATAGAGCCGCGCCACCTCGCGGACCTCGTCGGCCACTTCGGCGCCGGTGCCGAGCAGGGTACGGCGCCGCGCCGGCGGCTGCGGATTGTCGGCGAGCCACGCGTCGGCTACGGCCATGCTCGGCACCGGGATCAGCGACCCGCGGACCAGGTGCGCGAACATCATTTTAGCAGGCGCTGCCAGCCGCTCGGCCCCGGCCCGGTCTTCGGCGGCAATCGCCCAGACCGCGACCATCAGATAGGGTTCCGGGCAGCGTGCCGAGGGCGTGAAATGCTGCCGGTAAAGGTCGGCGAGCGGCAGCGCGTCCGAGTTGATGAAGTCCGCGATGCAATAGGGCAGACCCATTTGCCCCGCCCAGACGGCGCTGTCGCTCGAACTGCCCAGCATCCACACATCAGGGCTGCCGCTACCGCCCGAGGGCAAGGTCGCTTCGAGCGGCTTGAACAGGTGATCGTCGGGCAATGAGCCTTCTAGGTAGCCGAGCAGCTCGGCGACCTGCTCGGGAAAGTCGTTGACCAGCATCCGCTTCGACCGGTCGCGCTGTAGCGCATAGGCGGTGCGCTGGTCGCTGCCCGGCGCGCGGCCGAGGCCCAGGTCGATCCGGCCCGGCCCCATCGCACTCAGCAGGCGAAACGTCTCCGCCACTTTGAACGGCGAGAAATGCGGCAGCATGATGCCGCCCGAGCCGATGCGGATGCGGCTCGTCGCCAGCGCCACCGGCCCGATCAGCGCTTCCGGCGCGACTCCGGCCAGTGCGGGCGAGGCATGATGCTCCGCCAGCCAATAGCGATGATAGCCGAACCGCTCGGCGGCCTCGGCCAGGTCGATGGTGTTGCGGACCGCATCGGCGGCGGTGCCGCCGGCCGGAATGGGCGATTGATCGAGGACCGAGAGTTTCACTTGGCTGAGATAGGTGCGCGGGGCGGCTGCGCAACGCGCAGCACCAGCCAGCCGGCAAGCGCCGACAGCAGCGAGCCGCCGAGAATGCCGACCTTCGCCTCGTCGACGAATTGCGGCTGGCCGGCAAAGGCGAGGCCGGAGATGAACAGGCTCATCGTGAAGCCGATGCCGCAGAGCAGGCAGACGCCATAGATTTGCCGCCAGCTCGCGCCTGTTGGTCGGCTGGCGATACCCAGTCTGACCACCGCCCACACCGCGCCCAGTACGCCGAGCTGCTTGCCGATGAACAGCCCGGCCGCGATGCCGAGCGGCAGCGGGTCGAGCAGCGACGCCCCGCCAAGCGTCACGCCCGCGTTGACGAAGCCGAACAGGGGCACGATCGCATAGGCGACCCAGGGGTGCAGCCCGTGCTCCAATCGGTGCAGCGGCGAGTCCTCGGCATCGGGCGCGCCCGGCGTTGGCTTGATCGGGACGGTCAGCGCGGCAAGCACGCCGGCGATCGTCGCGTGGACGCCCGACAGCAGCACCAGATACCAGAGCAGGGCAAAGCCCAGCCAATACGGCCAGAGGCTGCGCACGCCGATCCGGTTCAGACCCATCATGCCGGCAAGCACCAGCGCGCCGCCGCCGAGCGCAACGAGGTTCAGCGATGCGGTGTAGACAGCCGCGATGATCGCCACCGCGCCCATGTCGTCGACGATCGCGACGGTGGTCAGGAACAGCTTCAGCGAGGCAGGCGCTCGACTGCCCAGGAGCGCCAGCACGCCGATCGCAAAGGCGATGTCGGTCGCGGCCGGAATCGCCCAGCCACGCGCGAGACCATCGACCGAGCTGGTGAGCGCCAGATAGACGATCGCCGGCACGGCCATGCCGGCCCCTGCAGCGACCACCGGCAGGACGCGATCGGCCGGGCGCGACAGCTGGCCGTCGAGCAGCTCGCGCTTGATCTCCAACCCGACGAGAAAGAAGAACAGCGCCATCAGCCCGTCATTGACCCACAGATGCACGGTCATCGGCCCGAGCTTCGGACTGAGCGCCGGCCCGGTCTGCGCATGGATGAAGTGCTCATAGAGCGCGTGCGTGGCTGGCAGGTTCGCCACGATCAGGGCCAGCAAAGCTGCCGCGATCAGGACGATCCCGCCGGACGCTTCGCTCTCGAGGAAGTCGCGCAGCGCTGATCGGGGGCCATTGCGAACCATGCCGGCCCTGTTCCTCGCAAAACAGGTGAGGTTCAACCGGAATCGGCTAGCGGGCGCTTGCCTTCATCGCGCGGGACCAGAGGCGCTGTACCGCAGCCTGGTGGATGCCCGGCACGCTCGCCAGCACGCCGAACGCCTCAGCGCTGGTCGAGTTGAAGCGGATCGGGCGGCCCAGCGCGTCGGTAACGATCGCGCCGGCCTCCTGCGCGATCAGGTGCGCGGCGGCGATGTCCCATTCGCGGCCCCAGCGCAGCGTCGCCACCAGATCGACTTCGCCCGCCGCGATCATGCCGATGCGCAGCGCGATCGAGTTGGGACGGGGCACGCCGATCAGGTCGGCATCCGTCTTAGGCAAGGTGTCGGCGGGTACGCGGGCGCCGGGCAGTTCCTCGCGATCGCTGACGCGCAGCCGCTCGCCGTTGAGCCAGGCGCCGCCGCCCATTTCTGCGCACCATTGCTGACCTCGGGACGGCGCATCGAGCACGCCCAGCAGCACCTTGCCGCCTTCGACCAGCGCCACCGACACCGCCCAGCCGGTGCGGCCGCGAATATAGTCGCGGGTGCCGTCGATCGGGTCGACCACCCAGGCCTTGGACCGGAGCAGCCGCTCGGCGCTGTCCGCCGTCTCTTCGGACAACCAGCCGGCTTCGGGGTCGATCTGGGCCAGCCGCGCGCGGAGGAAGTCGTCCACGGCCAGGTCGACTTCGCAGACCGGATTGCCGGGCGCCTTTTCCCACCGCTTGAAATCCCCGCGCCACAGCTCGTGCGCCATCCGGCCGGCTTCGGCCGCGGCGGCGCTGACGGCATCGAGGCGGGGATCAGTCACCAGCGACGGTCATCCCCTCGACGAGCAGGGTCGGCGTATTGACGGCATAGCGAAAGTCGAGATCGTCCGCGGCGATTATCCGCGCGAACATGTCCTTCAGATTGCCGGCGATCGTCACTTCCGCGACAGGGTGCCCGAGCTTGCCATTCTCGATCAAGAAGCCGCCCGCGCCTCGGCTATAGTCGCCGGTGACGCCGTTCACGCCCTGGCCGATCAGCTCGGTGACGTAGAAGCCGCGCGCGATGCCGCCGATCAGCGCTTCTCGCGACTGGGCGCCGGGCGCGACATGGACGTTGCTGGCCGACACGCCTGGCGGGCCGCCGACGCCGCGCGCGGCATGGCCGGTCGGTTCGAGGTCGAGCTGGCGCGCGGAGGCGCTGTCGAGCAGCCAGCCGGTTAGCCGCCCGGCGTCGATCAGCTTGCGCGGCGCGGTCGGCAGGCCCTCCCCGTCGAACGGGCGGGAGCGCAGCCCGCGCACGCGATGCGGATCGTCGAGGATCGTGATCGACGGGTCGAACACCAGTTCGCCGAGCCGGTCGAGCAGGAAGCTGGTCCGCCGTGCGATCGAAGGGCCCGAGATCGCGCCGAGCAAATGGCCGATCAGCGAGCCGCCGATGCGCGGGTCGAACACGATCGGCATGGTCCCGCTCGGCAGCTTACGCGCACCCAGGCGGGCCACGGCGCGTTCTCCTGCCAATTGTCCTACGGTCTCGGCGCCGTCGAGATGGTCGAGGTCGCGCACCCAGTGCCACGCGCCGTCGCGCTGCTTCTGCTCGCCCCGTTCCGCCAGCATCGAGGCGCCGATCGAATGCGCGCTCGCCGCATAGCCGCCGGCAAAGCCATGGCTGGTGGCGAGCGCAATCTGGCTGCGGCCGGTGGAGGCGCTGGCGCCTTCGCTGTTGGTGACCCCCGCCACCGCGCGCGCCGACTCTTCGGCGGCGAGCGCGCGTTCCTTGAGCGCGGCTGGGCCGGGCTCGCGGCCATCGTCGAGGTCGAGATCCCGCGCCTTGCCCTGCTGCAGCCGCTCCTCGGGGGCGAGGCCGGCAAACCGGTCCTCCGGTGCCTCCCGCGCCATGGCGACCGCGCGCTCGGCCAAAGCGCGCAATGACTCGGGCGCCAGGTCAGAGGCCGAAACGCTCGCCGAGCGCCGGCCGACGAAGACGCGCAGGCCGATCTCCTCGCCCTCAGACTGGTCGACATTCTCGAGCGCGCCGAGGCGCACATGCACGTCGGTCGAGCGGTCGCCGTGATAGAGCGCGTCGGCGGCGTCGGCGCCGGCCTTGCGGGCGGCGGCGACCAGGTCCTGCAGGCGGGATTGTGCGTCGGCAAGCGTGAGCATCGCCTCGCACTTAGGGATGGCGGCTAGGCCGCGCCAGTGCCGACCGTCGCACAGGCGAGGAAGACGAGCAGTCCGGCAAACCGGTTCGACCGGAATTTGACGAGCGCGTCGCCGCCATCCTCTGGATTGAGGCTCGCCAGCTGCCACCCGAGCTGCAGCGCCGCCGGCACCAGCGCGACAAAGGCGAGCGGCTCCGGTCGGATCAGCCAGATCGCGATGCTCCACAGGATCAGCGCCACCCCATAGAAGGTCGCCACGCCCGCCTTCACATGCCGCCCCAGCCGCAGTGCCGAGGAGCGGATGCCGATCAGCGCGTCATCCTCGCGGTCCTGTAGAGCGTAGATGGTGTCATAGCCGATCACCCAGGCGATCGCGCCGGCGTAGAGGAACAGCATCGGCGGTGCGACTTCCCGCGCATAGGCTGCCCAGCCGACCAGCGCGCCCCAGCTGAACACGATGCCGAGCCAGGCCTGAGGCCACCAGGTAATCCGCTTCATGAACGGATAGGCCGCGACGAACACGACGCTGCCGAGCGCGATGGAGGCGGCGAGCAGCGGCAGCTGAACGAGCACGATCAGGCCGATCCCGCACAGCACCATCAGCCAGGCCCAGGCGGCCTTCAGCGACACGGCGCCGCTCGCCAGCGGCCGTCCGCGCGTGCGCTCGACCTGCGCGTCGAGATCGCGATCGACAATATCGTTATAGACGCAGCCCGCGCCCCGCATTGCGATCGCGCCGAGCAGCATCCACAGCAGCAGGTCCCAACGCTCGAACGCGCCGCCGGCCAGCGCCAGTCCCCAGGCGCACGGCCAGTAAAGCAGCCACCAGCCGATCGGCCGGTCGAGCCGCGCGAGCAGGACGAATGGACGCAGGCCGCCGGAACGGGCCAGGCGATGGTGTTCGGTGTCGGGGAGGGAAGTTTGCATCTGGGAGCTGCATTACACATCCGTTCGTATCGAGCGAAGTCGAGATACGGAGGGGGCACTCGGAGCGCTTCTCGACTTCGCTCGAAGCGAACGGTTATGAACGGATATGTCCGCCACGCCCGCCTGGCCGCCGAACAGCGCGCCGCGCCTTTTCATCGACCAGCCGCTCGGCGACGGGCTGGAGCTGCGCATCGACGGCGGACAGGCGCATTACCTCCTCTCCGTCATGCGCATGAGGCCGGGCGGCACAGTCAAGTTGTTCGACGATCGCACCGGCGAATGGCTTGGCGAAGTGAGCGCCGCGGGCAAGCGCGACCTGACCGTGCGCGTCGCCGCGAAACTGCGCGAACGAGAGGCCGTGCCCGACCTGTGGCTGTGCGCCGCGCCGATCAAGAAGGGACGCATCGACTGGGTGGCGGAGAAAGCGAGCGAGCTGGGCGTCGCGCGGCTGCTGCCGGTCTCGACCCGGCGCAGCGTCGTCGACAAGCTGAACGGCGATCGCCTGCGCGCCCACATGATCGAGGCCGCCGAGCAGTGCGAGCGGACGGCGCTGCCGGAGCTGGCCGAATTGGTGCGGCTCGACACGCTGCTGCGCGACTGGCCCTCAGGGCGCACGCTGTTCTTCGCCGACGAGGAAGGCGGCACGCCGATGCTGGAGGCCGTGCGGGCGCATCCCGGACCGGCGGCGATCCTGATCGGCCCCGAAGGCGGCTTCGATCTGGTCGAGCGGGTCGCCATTCGTGCGCTGACGCGGGCGGTCCCGGTGTCGCTCGGTCCCCGCATCTTGCGCGCCGAGACCGCGGCGGTGACCGCCGTCAGCGTATGGATGGCGGCGAACGGAGACTGGGCGTGAGCCACAGTTGCATTTTGCCACTCGCCTCGTAAGGCGCGGCGATGAGCACGCGGGAAGAGACGGGCAAGGTCGATCCGATCATCGAGGATCGCGCACAGCTGATCGAGCTGTTCGCATCGGGCGAGAAGCCGCGCGAGCGCTGGCGGATCGGCACGGAGCACGAGAAATTCGTCTACCGCACCGCCGATCACCGCGCCCCCTCCTATGACGAGCCGGGTGGCATTCGCGACCTGCTCGACCGGCTGACCCGCTATGGCTGGCGGCCGGTAATCGAGGGCGGCAACGTCATCGCGCTGAGCGGCGCGGACGGCACCATCAGCCTGGAGCCGGCCGGGCAGCTCGAACTCTCCGGCGCGCCGCTCGAAAACCTGCACCAGACCTGCGCCGAAACCGGCCGGCACCTTGAGCAGGTCAAGGCCGTCGGCGACGAGCTTGGCCTTGGCTTTCTCGGCCTCGGCATGTGGCCGGACAAGACGCGCGCCGAGCTGCCGATCATGCCCAAGGGTCGCTATGCGATCATGCTCAACCACATGCCGAAAGTGGGCAGCCTCGGCCTGGACATGATGCTGCGGACTTGCACGATCCAGGTCAATCTCGACTATGCGTCCGAAGCGGACATGGCGAAGAAGTTTCGCGTCGGCCTCGCGCTGCAGCCGCTCGCCACGGCGCTGTTCGCCAACTCGCCCTTCACGGAAGGCAAGCCGAACGGCTTTCAGTCCTTCCGCAGCCATATCTGGTCGGACACCGATGGCGCGCGCACCGGCATGCTGCCCTTCGTGTTCGAAGACGGCTTCGGCTATGAACGCTACGCCGATTACGCGCTCGACGTGCCGATGTACTTCGTCTTCCGCGACGGCCGGTATATCGACGCGGCGGGCCTGAGCTTCCGCGATTTCCTGAAGGGCGAGCTGTCCGTCCTGCCCGGCGAGAAGCCGCGCATGTCCGACTGGGCCGACCATCTCTCGACCGCTTTCCCCGAAGTGCGGCTGAAGACCTTCCTGGAAATGCGCGGGGCCGATGGCGGCCGCTGGAGCAAGATCTGCGCGCTGCCCGCGCTCTGGGTTGGCCTGCTCTATGGCGGACCGGCGCTCGACGCGGCCTGGGACCTGGTCAAGGGCTGGTCGATGGAGGAGCGGGAGGCGCTGCGCAACGACGTGCCGCGCCTCGGCCTCGACGCGCCGCTGCCCGGCGGCGGCAAGCTGCTCGACATCGCCGGCGAAGTGCTGTCGATTGCCGCCTCCGGCCTCCGCCATCGGGCGGAACTGAGCGGGTCAGGCGACAGCGAAGTCGGCTTCCTTGAGCCGCTCCAGGAGACCGTCCGCACCGGCAAGACGCCGGCGCAGCGCCTGCTGGACCTGTACCACGGTAGCTGGGCGGGCGACCTCACGCGGATCTACGACGAGTTCAGTTTTTAAGGAGGCCCGTTCGTATCGAGCGACGTCGAGATACGCTTCTCGACTTCGCTCGAAGCGAACGGAAAAAATGCTAATCCGCAAACAGCAGGACCGGCGTTTCCAGCAGTCTCTTGAGCGCCTGCACATAGCTTGCCGCGTCCCAGCCATCGACGACGCGGTGATCGCAGCTGATCGACAGGTTCATCAGCTTGGCGCGGACGAGATCGTCGCCGTCGAAGACCGGCCGCTCGACGATCTTGTTCGGGCCGATGATCGCCACTTCCGGGCGGTTGATCACCGGCGTGGTCGCGACACCGCCCAATGGCCCGAGCGACGTGACCGTGATCGTCGAGCCCGACAGTTCGGCGGATGTCGCCTTGCCGGTGCGCGCCGCCTCGGCCAGCCGCCCGATCTCGCGGGCGAGCTGCCACACATTCTTGTCCTGCGCTTCGCGGATCACCGGCACCATCAGCCCGGCATCGGTCTGCGTCGCCATGCCAATATGGACGGCGCCGTAGCGCGTCACCACGCCCGCTTCGTCGTCATAGCGCGCGTTGAGCATCGGAAATTCGGGCAGCGTCTTGCAGATCGCCACGATCAGCAGCGGCAACATGGTCAGCTTCGGCCGCTCGCCGCGATTGGCGTTCAGGTCTGACCGCATGTCTTCGAGGGCGGTGACGTCGATCTCGTCGACATAGGTGAAGTGCGGGATGTGGCGCTTCGACGCGGCCATATTCTCGGCGATGCGGCGGCGCATGCCGATCACCTTGACCTGCTCGTCCTCGCGCGGCGCGGACGGGCGGCCATAGCCCTGACCCGCATTGTAGGTGAGGAACGCGTCCAGGTCCTGATGCCGGATGCGGCCTTCCTGGCTCGGCTGCACCTGCGCGAGGTCGATGCCGAGTTCCTGCGCGCGCGCGCGGACCGCGGGCGAGGCGAGGACCGGGGAGTGACGCCCGGCACTCTCCTCCCGGTTTGGGCTGAGCTTGTCGAAGCCCTCCCTTTGTTCCTTGGGCGCCGGAGCCGAAGGGGAAGGGAGGCCTTCGACAGGCTCAGGCCGAACCGGCTTTGGGGCCTCAGGCACTTGCAGCACAGGCTCCACCCGCGGCATCGGCTCCGTCTCGGTCTCACTTGCAACCGGCGCCGCGACCGGCGCAGCTTCCTCCACCTCTTCACTCTCCGTCTCGATCACCGCCAGTGCGGAGCCGATCGCGATCACGTCGCCCACCTCGCCGGCGACCTCGCGGACCACGCCCGCCACCGGCGACTCCATCTCGACAGTCGCCTTATCGGTCATCAGGTCGGCGAGCTTGCCGTCCTCTTCGATCCGGTCGCCGACCTTCACGTGCCAGGCGACGATCTCGGCCTCGGCGATGCCTTCGCCAATGTCCGGCAGCCGGAAAGTGAACAGGCCCATCGCTTAGTCCTTCATGATCTTTTTGAGCGCCTCGCCGATGCGGACGGGCCCGGGAAAATAGGCCCATTCGAGGCTGTGCGGATACGGCGTGTCATAGCCGGTGACCCGCTCGATCGGTGCTTCGAGGTGATAGAAGCAGCGTTCTTGCACCAGCGCCGACAGCTCCGCGCCGAAGCCCGAGGTGCGGGTCGCCTCGTGCACGATCATGCAGCGCCCGGTCTTCTTCACAGACGCTTCGATCGTTTCGATGTCGAGCGGCAAGAGCGTGCGCAGGTCGATCAGCTCGGCGTCGATTCCCTGTTCCTCAATCACCCCAGCGCAGACATGCACCATCGTGCCATAAGCGAGCACCGTCAGCGCCTCGCCGGGCCGCACCACCTGCGCCTTGCCGAGATCGATGCGGTAATAGCCGTCGGGCACTTCGCCTGCGGGGTGTTGCGACCAATTCTGCGCCGGGCGGTCGTAATGGCCGGAAAAGGGACCGTTATAGATGCGCTTCGGTTCGAAGAAGATGACGGGATCATTGTCTTCGATCGCCGCGATCAGCAGGCCCTTGGCATCGTAAGGTGTCGAGGGAATGACCGTCTTCAGGCCGGAGACATGGGTGAAGATGCCCTCGGGCGACTGGCTGTGCGTCTGCCCGCCGAAGATGCCGCCGCCAAAGGGCGAGCGCACCGTGATCGGCGCGGTGAAATCGCCCGCCGAGCGGTAACGCAGCCGCGCCGCTTCGGAGACGAGCTGGTCCAGCGCCGGGTAGATGTAATCGGCGAACTGGATCTCCGGCACCGGCCTCAGGCCATAGGCGCCCATGCCGACGGCCACGCCGATGATGCCGAGCTCGCTGATCGGCGTGTCGAACACGCGCGTCTTGCCATATTTCGACTGCAACCCCGCCGTCGCGCGGAACACGCCGCCGAAATAGCCGACGTCCTCGCCCATCACGACGATGTTCGGATCGCGATCCATCAGCACATCGAGCGCCGAGTTGATCGCCTGGATCATGTTCATCCGGGCCATCAGCGATTTCCTCCGTTCGTCATTCCCGCGAAAGCGGGAACCCAGAAGGTGAAGGGTGCCGGGACATAAGGAAGAAGCTGGGTTCCCGCTTTCGCGGGGATGATGAAAGTGATGCGGGCCATCACGTGGTCTCGATTCCGGCGGCGCGGGCTTCGGCGAGCATTTCCTGGCGCTGTTCCTCGAGGTGCCAGGGCAGCGTCTCGAACACGCCTTCGAACATGGTGGACATCGGCTGGTGCATGCCGTGGCCGAGGATGCCGTTCTTCTCGGCTTCCTTCTGCGCGGCTTTCACCGCGTTCGCGCAGTCGAGGTCCATCGCCGCGTGACGTTCATCATCCCACTCGCCGATGGTGACGAGGTGCTGCTTCAACCGCGAGATCGGATCCCCGAGCGGCCATTTCTCCCGCTCCTGCGCCGAGCGATAGGCGCTGGGATCGTCGGACGTGGAATGGCCTTCCGCGCGATAGGTGAAGAACTCGATCAGCGTCGGCCCCTGGTTGGTCCGCGCGCGCTCCGCCGCCCGTTCCGTCGCCGCATAGACGGCCAGCGCGTCGTTACCGTCCACCCTGAGCCCGGCAATGCCATAGCCGATCGCGCGGGCGGCAAAGGTCGTCGCCTCGCCGCCGGCAAAGCCCGAAAAGCTCGAAATCGCCCATTGATTGTTGACCACGTTCAGGATGACGGGCGCCTTATAGACGGTCGCGAAGGTCATGGCCGAATGGAAGTCGCCTTCGGCGGTCGAGCCTTCGCCGCACCACGTCGCCGCGATCCGGGTGTCGCCCTTGATCGCCGAGGCCATCGCCCAGCCGACGGCTTGCGGAAGCTGCGTCGCGAGATTGCCGGAGATGGAGAAGAAGGAGCCTTCCTTCGTCGAATACATGATCGGCAGCTGCTTGCCCTGCAGCCGGTCGCCCTTGTTCGAATAGATCTGGTTCATCATGTCGACGAGCGGCCAGTCGCGCGCGATCAGCAGGCCCTGCTGGCGGTAGCTGGGGAAGCACATGTCGTCACGGTGAAGGGCGAAGGCCTGGGCGCAGGCGATCGCCTCTTCCCCGGTGCACTTCATGTAGAAGCTGGTCTTGCCTTGGCGCTGCGCGCGATACATGCGCTCGTCGAACGCGCGGGTCAGCGCCATCGCCTTCAGGATCGCACGCACCGTGTCTGGCGAGAGCTTCGGGTCCCACGGACCCACCGCGCGACCATCATCGTCGAGCACCCGGACCAGAGAATAGGAGAGGTCGCGAAAATCGTGGGGCGTCGCCTCGACCGCCGGACGCGGCGCGGCGCCGGCGGCGGGAATGTCGAACGCGCTGAAATCGGCATCGTCGCCGGGCCGGAAACTCGGCTCGGGCACGTGCAGCCGCAGCGGCGGCAGATTGGGGCGGCTGGACATCCTCTCTCCAGATTCGGGCGTGGAGCGCCCTTTGCCGTGAGTGTAAGAAAATTACAAAGCCCTTACACGGCTCTGCGATGCTGCACCTGCGAACTCCGCGTGCAACCAAGGCGCATGTCGCTGCGTTTGTAAGCTTATGTTCAGGGAAGCCAGCGCCGAGACGACCGCCTTTCTGCCTCGCCAGGCCGCGCCAAAGCCGCGACCGGCTGCGCCCCGGGACCTGGTGAAGGTGATGCTCGCGGCCGCCGAAAAGCTCCAGGCGAATCGCGATCTGAAAAGTGCCCGGGCCTTGCTGGAGCGCGGCGGGGAAGAGCTGGCGACGCTGCTCGATCCCGATCGCCGGCCGGACTGGGCCTGGTTCGAGATCATGTTCGAGGAGGATGCCTGCCGCCTGCCCGAAGCGCTGATGCGCGCCGGCCGCATCCTGCACCGCGACGACCTGGTTGAGCGCGGGCTGGCGACGCTGGAATGGATGTTCTCCGGCCGCGTCCTCCACAAGTGCCTGGACACGATGGCGCAGGCCTGCGACGCCGCTTTTGCCACCACTGGCGACCTGAAGTGGCTGATGATCAGCCGAACGGCCACTCTGGCACGCCGGGAACGTCCACTCGAAAACTGAAGATACCGCCGGAGTGCGGTTCGCCGGCGACCCGCGCGCTGGTCACATAGGCCGTGCGCCGGTCGTCATCGCCGAAGACGATCATCGTCGGCCGGCTGACTGGTAGTCTCACCTCCTCGGCCACGTCTCCCTCTGGAGAGAGCCGCGCCACCCGGCCGCCGTCGAACAGGGCGCTCCAATAGCAGCCCGCTTCATCGAACGAGCCACCGTCCGGCCGCCCCTCGCCGATCGGCCATTGGTGAAAGGTGCGGCGATTGGTCAGCTTGCGATCGACCACGTCGTAGATGCGTAGCGCGTGGCTGGGCGTGTTCGCATGGGTGAAGCGGCTGCCATCGGCGGAAAAGGCGGCGCCATTGCAGGTCAGCATCTCGCCCTCGATCCAGGTCACGCGTCCGTCCGGATCGAGCCGGTAGAGCGCAGCCTCGCCCGTCTGCTTGGTCGTATCGACGCTTCCGACCCAGAATCGGCCCCATGGGTCGGTGCGTCCGTCGTTGAAACGGTAGTCGGGCTTGTTCGCGAGCACCTGTTCGCCGAACGGCTGCGGATCGGCGTCCCAGCTGGTCAGCGTCGCGCAACCATCTTTCATTCCCAGCAGCAGCCCGCCCGCCCGGCCAAAGGCGAAGCAGCCGACCGGATGATCGAACACGCGCTTCTCGTCCGCGCCTGTCGCCGGGTCGAACCGATGAAGCTCGCACCGGGCGATATCCACCCAGTAGAGCCGCCGCTCCGCGCCATGCCAGCGGGGTCCTTCGCCCAGCGCCGCGCGCGCGTCCAGAATCAGTTCAGGCCGGACGCTCATCGTCCAGCCGGCTGGCCACGGCCTGGGCCAGTTCGTTGAGTCCGAAGGGCTTGCGCAGCACCGTCGTCGTGCCGCCGGCGAAGCGTTCAATGGCGGCGGCGTCGGAATAGCCGCTGGCGAAGAGGATGGGCACATCGGGCAGCTGCCGGCGCGCCGCTTCGGCGAATTCGACGCCGTTCATCCCCGGCATCGCGTAATCGACCAGCATCAGGTCGGGCCGGCTGTGCTGGAGTTGGGCGAGACCCGCGGCGCCGCTTTCCGCGGCGATCACGTGGTGCCCCAGTTCGTGCAGCCCATCGATCAGGAACTGGCGGAGCTCGGGGTCGTCATCGACGACCAGGATCGTGGCGCGGCGCCCGGTCTCGCCCGGATCGGCCGCTCCCGTCTCGTCCTCGGCGATAAAGGCTTGCCTGGCGATCGGCAGATAGATGCTGACCGTCGTGCCTTGTCCCGGCCGGCTGCGGATGCGCGCGGTGCCCCCGGCCTGGTGCGCGAAGCCATAGACTTGCGAGAGGCCGAGGCCGGTGCCTTGCCCGACCGGCTTGGTGGTGAAGAACGGATCGAACGCGCGGTCCGCTACGCTCTCCGGCATGCCGGTGCCCGTATCGATCACGCTCAGTTCGACATAGTCGCCCGGTGCCAGCTCCGCATCCGCATCCATTCGCCGAACGGCCTTGCGGATGACGAGTTCTCCGCCTTCCGGCATGGCGTCACGGGCGTTGATCGCAAGGTTGAGAACGGCCATTTCTAGCTGTGTTTCGTCGGAAAGGACGGTCACGCGCGGTGCGTCCATATCCAGTCTCAGCACGGTCGTCGGACCCAGCGTTCGGACCAGAAGGTCCTGCATCCGCTCCAGCAGCTCGGAGACGGACACGGGCTTGAGTTCGATACGCTGTGCGCGGGCGAAGGCGAGCAGCTGCGCGGTCAGCTTCGATCCGCGCCGCGCGGCCGTCAGCGCGTTGTTGAGGGAGCGGGTGGTGCGCTCGTCGAAGCCGTCGCGGCGCAGCACCAGATCGAGCGAGCCGACAATGGCCCCGAGCAGATTATTGAAGTCGTGGGCGATGCCACCGGCCAATTGCCCCACCGCCTGCATCTTCTGCGCTTGCGCCAGCGCCTCTTCCGCTGCTGCGAGCCGCTCTTGTTCGCTGATCCGATCGGTCACATCCGAGACGAATTGGTAGGCGCCGGTCACGTCACCGTTGGGGTCGCGGAGCGAGCGGAAGCGCATCTCGTAGTGCCGACGATCCAGTGCCGGATCGCCGAACGCGTCGATCTGCACGAAATCTTCGCCGTCGAGCGCGCGCGACCAGACGCTGCGCACCGCCTCCTGGTGCTCCGGTCGGTCGCGCAGCAGGGCCAGCATGTTGTCGCCGGCTTGCGGCTTGCGCGTGCCGAAAATGCGGGCGAATTCCTCCGCGGCGGCCCGGTTGATCGCGCGCCAGGTAAGGTCGCGGTCGGCAACCTGCACGAACACATCGGCACCGTCGATGATGTCGAGCAGCAGCTTGCGCTCCGCGACCGCCTCGGCGACCCGCCTTTCCAGCGTCTCGTTCAGTTCGCGCAGCCGTTCCTCGTCGGCCTTGCGGCGGGTGATATCGATGGCAGTGCCGACAACGCGGATGCAGCGTCCGCTCTCATCGAACACGCCGCGGCCTTTTGCTGCCACCCAGCGCACCACGCCGTCGTCCCGGCCGATCGCGCGATATTCGACATCATAGAGCGCGCGCAATTGCGGATCCATCGCAGCCGCGAACGCGCTGGTCACCTGCTCCGCATCTTCGGGGTGCAGGGCCGGATAGAAATCGCCGGTCATCGACACCGGCCGGTCGTCCTGTATGCCGAACATCCGCTTGACGCGCGGCGGCCAGTACAGGGTGTCCTGGACGGGATCGACATCCCACAGTCCGATTTCCGCAGCCTCGGTCGCGAGTCGCAATTGCTCTCCGCTTTGGCGCAGGGCCGCTTCCGCCGCGCGCTGTTCGGTAACGTCTTCGATGAACGCGTAGATGCCGATGACCCGATCACCCGCTTCGGTGCGGGGAATATAGTGGACGCGGATGTGGCGGTGCCGGGCGTCGCGATAGGGCATGAAATGCTCGAACACGACCGTCTCGCCGGCCAGCGCGCGTTGCGCATAGGGCAGGACGTTCTGAAACGCCTCGTCGCCGAGTACCTCACGGACGCGCCGCCCTTCGATGCCGCTCCGGCCGCCAGGAAACCAGTCCTCGTACACCCGGTTGACGAAGCGGTAGCGAAGTTCCCCGGCATCTGGCCCTTCCAGATAACTGACCAGCACGGGCAGCGAGTCGGTAAGCAGTTGCAGCTCTTCCCGGCTCGCTCGCAAATCGGCCTCGGCCTGCTCCCGCGCCGTCGCTTCGCGCCGTGCGTCGCTTAGATCGACGCCCTGAACGAAAATGCCGGTGACTTGGCCTCTTGCATCCCGAACCGGTTCGAACAGGAAATCGAGCACGACTTCGGACCCGACCGCGGTCGGGTCCGGCTGCATCATGAAGCGCGCATTTTCCGTGTGGAAGCGTTCGCCGGTGCGGAACACTCGGTCGAGCACCTCGCCATAACCCTGGTTGATTGCTTCCGGAACGGCCTCCGCGACCGTACGACCGACCACCTCTCGGCCGCCGACCAGCCGCTTATAGGCCTTGTTCGCCAGCACATAACGATGCTCCGGCCCGGAGAGCATCGCGATGAAGCTCGGCGCCTGCTCGAACATCGTCGCGAGCGTGTCCAGTTGAGACGTGCGGGCGGCGAGCGCCTCTACCCGTTCGGTCGTTTCCGCGACGATGCAAAGCACGCCGCCGATGCCGCCACTCTCGTCCGGCACGGCCGAGTAGGAGATGTCAAAATAAGCCGTCTCTCCATAGCCGTGCCGCTCGAGATAAAAGGGCCGGTCCTTGGCGTGGACGGTTTCGCCGGTCTCGCGCACCGACCGCAGCAGCGGCTCGAGATCGTCCCACAGTTCGGCCCAATTCTCCTGCGCCGGGCGCCCGAGGGCACGCGGGTGCTTGTCGCCGATCGTCGGCGCATAGGCGTCGTTGTAGAGCGCGACATAGTCGGGGCCCCAGAACAGCACGATCTGGGCTTGCGCGGGTAGGAGAAAGCCGACCGTGGTCTTCAGGCTCTGCGGCCAGTCGGCGGGTGCGCCCAGGGGCGAGTCCTGCCAGTCGCGATCACGCATCAGGGCGCCCAGCGTGCCACCCCGCGACAGAAACGCCATCTCATCCCCAAACCTTGGCGAACCGTCCAATCCCGAACCTCCGGCAATGGCGCTCCGACCGCCTTAGCAACTGCCTTTTGCAGCAGAAACCCTCGATCGCGCCAGATGTCCCTTCCCCTTGACGGAAACGTAAAGCTCGCCTCTTCTGCGGCAAACAGGAGAGGCCAGTTCCGCATGCTCGATAGTCACGCCCGTACCGTCTACACGCCCGATCACGAGGCCTTTCGCCAGACCGTCCGTTCCTGGCTGCAGAAGGAAGCGGTGCCGCATGTCGAGCGGTGGGAAGCGAATGGCATCGTCGACAAGGATATCTGGCAGAAGGGCGGCGAGATCGGGATGCTGTGCCCGACCGTGCCCGAGGAATATGGCGGCCTCGGCCTCGACTTCGGCTACAATGCCGTCATCGACGAAGAAGTAAGCTATGCCGGCACGCCGCTCGGCTTCAGCCTCCAGTCCGACATCGTCGTCAACTATCTGGTCTCCTACGGCTCGGAAGAGCAGAAGCGCGAATGGCTGCCCAAGATGGTCTCGGGCGAAGTCGTCACCGCCATCGCGATGACCGAGCCCGGCACCGGCTCCGACCTGCAGGGCATCCGCACGACCGCCCGCAAGGACGGCAATCACTACGTCATCAACGGGTCCAAGACCTACATCACCAACGGCCAGAATGCCGACCTGATCCTGGTCTGCGCGAAAACCGACACCGAAGTGCAGCCCGCGTGGAAGGGGGTGTCGATCATCCTGGTCGAAGCCAATCGCGAAGGCTTCAAGCGGGGCCGGAATCTCGACAAGATCGGCCAGGACGCCGCCGACACGTCCGAGCTGTTCTTCGAAGACGTGCGCGTGCCGATGACCAACTGCCTGGGCGAAGAGGGCAAGGGGTTCATCTATTTGATGTCCGAACTGCCGCAGGAGCGGCTCTCGATCGCCGTCGGCACGCAGGCCTCGGCCCAGCGTGCCTTCGACGACACCGTGGCCTTCGTGAAGGACCGCAAGGCGTTCGGAAAGCCGGTGTTCGATTTCCAGAACACCCGCTTCACCCTCGCCGATCTCAAATCCAAGCTGCAGGTCGGCTGGGCGCATCTCGACTGGGCGCTCGCCCGCCATCTCCGCCGCGAACTGACGCCGGAAGAAGGCGCGGCCGCCAAGCTCTGGCACACCGAGCTGCAATGGGAAGTGATGGACAAATGCCTGCAGCTGCACGGCGGCGCCGGCTATATGAACGAATATCCGATCGCCCGCATGTGGCGGGGTGCACGCGTCAGCCGCATCTATGGCGGGACGAACGAGATCATGAAGGAACTGATCGGCCGCAAGCTCTAACTGACTTGCGCGCTTAACACACCGCGCCCATATCGCGCCCCATGCTGAACATCGCTTCGATCGTGATCGGCCTGGGCGCGCTGCTCTGGGCGCTGGTGGCCTTCATTCCCCTCATCGGCGCGCTCAACTGGCTGGTGCTGCCCTGGGCGATCCTGGGCCTGGCGCTCGGCGTGCTGTCGAGCCGGACGTCGGGGCGCAATCTGAATCTGCTCGTGATCGCGGTGGCGAGCGTCCGCCTGATGCTTGGCGGCGGCATCCTTTGAGTTCGGCTGCCGAGGCAAAGAAAGGGGTCGCGTTCGGCCTCTCCGCCTATCTGCTCTGGGGCTTTCTGCCGGTCTATTTCAAGCTGCTCGGCGACGTGCTGCCGACCGAAGTGGTGGCGCAGCGCATTCTCTGGTCGGTGGTGCTGCTCGCTGGACTGATCGCCGTCTCCCGGCGCGGGCCGCAGCTATTGGCCGCGCTCCGCAATCCACGGGCGCTGAAGCTGCTGGCTGCGTCCGCGGTGCTGATCGGCATCAATTGGCTGGTTTATATCTGGGCGATCGGGGCACGGCATGTGCTGGAGACCAGCCTCGGCTATTTCCTCAACCCATTGGTCAATGTCGTGATGGGCGTCGTGCTGCTGAAGGAGCGGCTGACGCGAGCCCAAGGCGTCGCCGTGGCGCTCGCTGCGACCGGCGTCGCGGTGCTGGCGGCGGGCGCGGCGTCGGGTCTCTGGATCAGCCTCGTCCTCGCCCTCAGCTTTGCGACCTACGGGCTGATCCGCAAGGTCGCGCCCGTGGATAGCCTCGAAGGGTTGACGATCGAAACGGTACTGCTCGCCCCGCTCTCCGCAGCCTATCTGGTCTGGCTGTCGAGCACGGGCGAACTGAGTTTCGGCACCGGCCGGGACGTGTCGCTGCTGCTCGCCCTTGGCGGCCTCGTCACCGCGACGCCGCTGTTGCTGTTCGCAGCGGGCGCGCGGCGGCTGCCTTATTCGACTATGGGCCTGCTCCAATATATCGCGCCCACCATCCAGTTCCTGCTTGCCGTGCTGGCGTTCGGCGAGCCGCTCACCACCGCGCACCTGATCTGCTTCTCGTTTATCTGGGCGGGACTGGCGGTCTATGCGTTGGACGGCCTGCGCCGCGCCGCGCGCCCGGTCAGCGCTGTGCCTCGCCGAGCTTGAACTCGCCCAGCGTTTGCGCTCCCGCCTCTTTCAGGTCGAGCGTGAACCAGTTGCCGTCCTTGGTTTCGCCGGCGAACCCCGTCGGCGTCTCCCGCGCCTTGAACTCGGCGTCGCGCATCTGCTCGACATACCAGGCGGCCACCCTGGCCCGGTCGGCGGGCGCGGTGAAGCTGACCGCGACGCGACCCTTGTCGCCCTTGTCGCCGTCGATGTTGATGTTGGTCACCTTCGCGTCGGGATAGAGGCGCACGCCGTCCATCTTCATCCGCCCGCCAAGTGACGCGAGCCCCGGTATCTCGATGTCGGCCTTGAAGCCGTCGCCGCCGACCTGGACAGTGCCCTTGTTGGCCGGCGCGGTGCCGTTCGAGCCCGCATTGATCGTAACACGGGTGGGTTCGCCCTTGTCGCACGCGGCCAGGAGAACAAGGGCAGCCAGGATCGTCAGTCGTGCGAACACGCGCACCTCCACTGTATTGCAATAGCAATACACTAGGGCCGGGCGCAGCATTGGTCAAGGATCGAGCGGAACCGAGGGGATTAGTTCGTAGACGTCGAGCAGTGCCCCATCCCCGGGGTCGGGGATGACGAGCCGCCAGCGGAATGGCGCGACCCGTTCCAGCCGGCCCGCGACATCGCGGCTCGCATCCTCGCCATAGGCCGGCGGGTCCTCGGCGCCGAACCCCATCGCCCCCAGGAACACCATGCGCGTATCGCCATCCGCCCAGAGCCGACCTGCGGGCCGCTGCGAGCCGCTGCCCTTCACGAGCGTGAGCAACTCCCCTTCGGCTTCGACGTAACAGTGAAACGGGCGAAAGGCGGCAAACGCCGGACGCCCGCCCAGCTTGATCACGCGGCAAATATATGTTCCCGGCGTCGGGGCGGCGCGAGGTTGAGCAGCGTCGGGAGCGAGCAGCGCGCCTTCGCCTGCCATTGCGCGGCGAAATCGGCGGGCACTCGCCAGCGCCTGACTCCAGCTTTGCTCGAGCGCCGCAAGCCGTGCGCGATCGCGCTCCGTTGCGACACTGGCCCATTCGAGCGGCACAGGGTCTTCCACCACCTCGACCATCGCGGCCGGAGCGGCGGGAGCAGGGGCCGCGCGGAACAGCGCGCAGCTCGACAGCCCCGGAGCGAGCATCAGCAGGACAATCAACGCAACACGGCCGGTCATCGACAGGCTCCAGCAACAGCCGCGCGCTGTTTACCCCAGTGGCGGCAACAGGGCCATGGTTAGCATCACATTGGCGCCGATTCGGAGCGGTTCGCTTGGGAGCGCCGTTGCGCTAGCATGGGCGAGGAGGGGAGCGAGACATGCCAAGCACCGATCCACGGATCGACGCCTATATCGAAGGAAGGCCCGCATTTGCGCGACCGATCCTTCAGCATCTGCGTGCCGCCGTGCACCGCGCCTGTCCGGAGGTCGAGGAAACGCTGCGCTGGTCGATGCCCAGCTTCACCTACAAGGGTCGAATTCTCTGCCAGATGGCTGCCTTCAAGGAGCATGCGAGCTTCGGCTTCTGGCGCGGCAAGGAAGTGGCGGGGGAGGGGCGCAGCGCCGATGGCATGGGGCAGCTCGGCAAGCTGCGGAGCTTGTCCGATCTTCCCACCGACTACGAGCTTGATGCCTTGATCCGCAAAGCGGCCGCTCTGATCGAGTCAGGGGTCAAGGCGCCGCGTGCGGTCAAACAGCCGAGGGCGGAGATCGTCATGCCCAGCGATCTCGCCGCGGCGCTGGCGGCGAACCCGGCGGCGCAGGCGACGTACGACGCCTTTCCGCCGGGCTGCCGGCGCGAGTATCTCGAATGGGTCGTCGAGGCCAAGCGACCCGAGACGCGCGCGAAACGGGTATCGCAGGCGGTGGAATGGATGGCCGAAGGCAAACGGCGCAACTGGAAGTATGAGAAGTGCTGAGGGTCAGCGCACCGGCGTGGAGAGCAACCCGGCCAGCTTGGAGCGGAACGCCCGCAGCGCGTCGCCGCTCAGCAACGAGGTGCTGACGAAATTTACCGTCTTCGGATTGATCGGCGTCGCGCCCCGATAGACTTCGAAATGCAGATGCGGGCCGGTCGAGAGCCCGGTCGAGCCGACATAGCCGATCACCTGCCCCTGGCGCACATGCTGCCCAGGCGCGACCGCGATCCGGCTCATATGGGCATAGGCCGTGCCGATGCCGCCGCCGTGGCGCAGCATCACGTAGTTGCCATGACCGCCATGCCGTCCGGCAAAGGTCACCGCGCCATCGCTCACGGCAAAGATGGGCGAGCCATAGCCGGCGCCGAAATCAATGCCCCGGTGGAAGCGGTTATAGCCGAGCAGCGGGTGCAGCCGCATGCCGAAGCCCGAGGTCTGGCGGCCCGCCACCGGTCGCGTCAGGCCGCTGCGCTTTTCGCCGACGCCGGCGGCATCGAACCACTCGGTACGGCCGTCCGCCTGCCATTTGAGCAGCTGCAGCTTGCGGCGGCCTTGGTCGAGTCCAGCAAAGAGCAGCTGCCCGGTTTCCACTTCGCCCGTTTCGGCGCGGCGCTGCTCGACGATCAGGTCGAAGCGGGCACCGGATGTGATTGAGCCGATCGACACCTTGCCGGCCAGCGCGCGCAAATAGGTCTCGACCGCACTCGCCGGAGCACCGGCCGCACGCGCGGCGCGATAGAGGCTCTCGCCGACCACGCCCTGAATACGCAGCGGGGTGTTGTCGACGCGGATGGGCACCTGGGTCAGCTGCAAGGCCCCGTTCACGCGGGCGATTTCGAGGCGCAGGTCGAAACGGGCGCGGAATGCGAGCGCGTCGAGCGGGCGCGCAACATGCTTGTTGGGCCGGCGGCCGAGCTTGATGTCGAGCCGCGTGCCGTCGACGATGCCGGCGAGCGGCGTCGCGCCCGCGACCATCTGCGCGACGCTGTCTGCTTCGGCGGCGCCGACGCCTGCGCGCTCCAGCACCCGCGCGAGGCTGTCACCGGAGCCGAGCGATGCGGTGAGTTCCAGCATCGGCCGTTCGGGCGCTTCGCCGAGCGGGCGGACGAGATCGCCCGCGGCCATGCGGCTGCCGCTGTCCGCGCCATAGGCCAAAGGCGTGATGGATTGGGCCCGCGCCTGTTCGGCAGGCTCCCCGCTCCACGGCGCCGGCGTCGCGCCCACCAGCGGCCGGTCGAGCGAGGGAGCCAGGGCATAAGCGGAGCCGCACAGCGCCGTCAGCGTCGCCAGGCCGCGCCACCATTCGCGCGAACCGATGCGCGCGCCCAGATCGGGCACGAAATCGACCCGCGGGGCGCTGAGGGTCGGGATCGCGACAGCGGGTCCGCCGCGGCCAAAGCCGGCCGGTGCGAGCGCGATCGCGCCTGCGCTGCCGCCGAGGCTGAACTCCTGGCCCTTGTGCTGGTACAAACTCTGCCCCCCGGCATGGCGGCGCCCGTGGCGTCGAGGTCCTTCTGCTGTGAACAATCGGGGTTAACGTCAACCTAAGCCGCTGGCGGAAAAGCCGTTGCTGCGGCGAACCGCATGGCTGGTGCGTTCAGTCGATCAAGTGCTTGCCAAGTCTGGCCGAAGCCCCAAGTTGGAGGCGCCATGTCCAGTTTCGCGTCCTCGCCCGTTGCGGCGGTGCTCGGCCCCACCAACACCGGCAAGACGCATCTGGCGGTGGAGCGGATGTGCGCCCATTCGTCCGGCATGATCGGCTTTCCGCTGCGGCTGCTGGCGCGCGAAGTCTATGACCGGGTCGTCGCGATCAAGGGCGAGAACCAGGTCGGGCTGATCACCGGCGAGGAAAAGATCCTGCCGCCCCAGGCGCGCTGGCTGCTCTGCACGGCGGAATCGATGCCGGTCGACCGCGACGTGGCATTCGTCGGGCTGGACGAGGCGCAGCTGGGCGCCGATCCGGAACGCGGCCATGTCTTCACTGACCGGCTGTTGCGTGCGCGGGGGCGTGAGGAGACGCTGATTCTCGGCTCCGAGGCACTGCGGCCGATGATCCGCGCCCTGCTGCCGAAGACGGAGATCGTCAGCCGGCCGCGATTTTCGACGCTCAGCTTTGCCGGCGCCAAGAAGTTGTCGCGATTGCCGAAGCGGTCGGCGATCGTCGCCTTCTCGGCCGAAGAGGTTTATGCGGTGGCCGAGACGTTGCGCCGCCTGCGCGGTGGGGCGGCCGTGGTGATGGGCGCGCTTTCCCCCCGCACCCGCAACGCCCAGGTCGCGATGTTCCAGGCCGGCGAGGTCGATTATCTCGTCGCCACAGATGCGATCGGCATGGGCCTCAACATGGACGTGGCGCATGTCGCCTTCGCGTCGCTACAGAAATTCGACGGGCGGCGGACGCGGCGGCTGACGGTCGCGGAGATGGCCCAGATCGCCGGACGCGCCGGTCGGCACCAGCGCGACGGCACCTTCGGATCGCTGGGCGGCGAGGACGGACCCGGCGCCTTCACGCCCGAAGAGATCGAGGCGATCGAGAATCACGCCTTTCCGAAGCTCGAACATCTATACTGGCGCGAGGGCGATCCGGACATGTCGAGCCTCGATGCACTGATCGCCTCGCTGGAGGAGAAGCCCAGCGAGCCGGTGCTGCGCGCGGCGCCACAAGCGATCGACCTGGCGGTCCTCAAGAAGCTTGCCGACGAGGAGTGGGTGCGTGCCCGCACGCGCGGCCCACAGGCGGTGAAGCGGCTCTGGGCGGCGTGCGGCCTGCCCGATTTTCGCAAGACCGGCGCCGACCACCATGCCCGCTTCGTCGGCCGCATCTACCAGCACCTGTCCGAAGGCCATGTGCCGCATAGCTGGTTCGCGGAGGAGATTGCCCGGCTCGACCGCACCGGCGGCGATGTCGACACCATTGCCGACCGCATCGCGTCGATCCGCAGCTGGTCCTATATCGCGCACCGGTCGGACTGGCTCGAGAACCCCGCGCATTGGGCCGAGCGCACGCGTGCGATCGAGGAGAAGCTGTCGGACGCCCTGCACGCAGCGCTCACCCAGCGTTTCGTCGACCGCCGCACTTCGGTGCTGCTGCGCGAGATCGGGGCGGGCTTGAGCGAATTGCCGGTCGCGATCGCTGACGACGGCATCGTGACTGTCGACGATGAGCCGATCGGGCGCCTGGAGGGCTTTGCCTTCACGCCCGATGCAAGTGCCCGCCACGCCGACACCCGCCGGCTCATCGCTGCGGCGGACCGGCTGCTCGTGGCGGAGCGGACCCGGCGCGCGCGCGCCCTGGCGGCGAGCGGCGACGAGGCCTTCGCGCTCTCGGCCGAAGCCGGGCAGCGGCCCGCCATCCTGTGGCAAGAACGTCCGATCGCCAGCTTCGAAGCGACGCGGGAATTGCTGCGGCCACGACTGAAGCTGGAGCGTGCGGCGGCGGCGCTCGACCCCGGCAGCCGCGACCTGATCTTCGCCCGGCTGCACAAATGGCTGGAAGAGCGGACGGAAAAGCTGCTCGACCCGCTGGAACGCATCGCCGCGGCAGCCGCCGATCCGGCGACCCCCGGCGCGGTCCGCGCCTTGCTCGCACCCTTGGGGGAGAGCGGCGGAATCCTCGACCGGCGCAGCGTGGGAGGTGTCCTTTCGACCATGTCGCGCGAAGACCGGGCATTGGCGCGCAAGCTCGGCATTACCATCGGCGCCCTGGACGTGTTCGCCCCCGCCTTGCTGAAGCCGGAGCCGCTGCGCTGGCGGACGGTGCTGCTGGCCGTGCGTCGTGACGCTGTCATGAGCGTGCTACCGCCGGCGGGAGCGGTGATCCTGCCCGCCGGCCACGCGCCCGGCTTTCGCGGTATCGGGCGCCAGCAGGTGCGCATCGACATGGTCGAGCGGATCGCGAAGGCGGCGCACGAGGCGCGCGAAGGCAAGCGCGCTTTCGTCCCCGATGCGTCGCTCGCCACTTCGGTCGGGTTGGAGCCGGCGACATTGAACCGGCTGATGCTGATGCTCGGCTTCCGCGCGCTGCCGGTCGAAGCGGGCGCGCCGCCTGCCTGGCGTTGGCAGGGCCGGCGGCGCAAGGAGGAGGCGGTCGCCGTCAACCCGAACAGCCCCTTCGCCAAGCTGGCGGGGTTCGGGCGCTAGTGACCGGCGATACCCTCCGCCTCGACAAATATCTCTGGTTCACCCGGCTCGCGAAGACGCGAAGCTTCGCGCAGGAAGTGGCTGAAGCCGGCCATATGCGGATCAGCGGGCGGGTCGTCGATCGCGCGCATGCGGCCGTCAGGGTCGGCGACGTACTGAGCTTTCCGCTGCACGGGCGGGTGCGCGTGATCCGGGTCGAGGCGCTGCCGGCGCGGCGCGGTCCGGCGGCGGAGGCGCGGCTCTGTTACGCGGACCTGTCGCCGCCTGTTGACGCGTCCGCCTGCTCGACATAGCGACGGAGCAAACACCCAAGGGGCCCGCTTACCATGACCTATGTCGTCACCGACGCCTGCATCCGCTGCAAATATATGGACTGCGTCGAGGTCTGCCCGGTCGATTGCTTCTACGAGGGCGAGAACATGCTCGTCATCAATCCCAGCGAATGCATCGACTGCGGCGTGTGCGAGCCGGAATGCCCGGCGGAAGCGATCCTGCCCGACACCGAAAACGGCCTTGAGAAATGGCTGGAGCTCAACGCCACCTTCTCGGCGCAATGGCCGAACGTCACCCGCAGCCGCGGGGCGCCGGCCGATGCCGACGAGTTCAAGGGCCAGGACGGCAAGTACGACAAGTTCTTCTCGCCGGAGCCTGGCCAGGGCGATTGAGCGGCGCTGCCGTCCCGCGCCGGACCGGGTTGCTGACAGCGCTGGCAATTATATTGCGAATCTGTTAAGCGGGTTCCACCGGGCTTGGCTCGGAACAGATGTCCCTTACATCTGCAGAAAGGTCCAACTCCTCCTCTGACCGTCCTGCCCTGACGAGGTCGCTTATGCTCCCCGGGCCCGGGAGCACGCGTCGGGTCGGACCAAGAAGACAGAAAGGTCACTCATGGCTGCCAAGGCGCTCAGCTTCGATGTTGGCGATTATGTTGTCTATCCCAAGCACGGCGTGGGCCGCGTCGTGGAACTCCAGCGGCAGGAAATCGCCGGTGCGAGCCTGGAACTTTACGTCCTGCGTTTCGAAAAGGAGCGGATGACGCTCCGCGTTCCGACCAACAAGGCGGAAAGCGTCGGCATGCGCAAGCTGTCGTCCGACAAGACGATGCGCGAGGCGATGGAAACGCTGAAGGGCAAGCCGAAGGTGAAGCGCACCATGTGGTCGCGCCGCGCCCAGGAATATGAGGCCAAGATCAACTCGGGCGACCTCGTCTCGATCGCGGAGGTCGTGCGCGACCTGTTCCGTGCCGACGACCAGCCGGAGCAGAGCTATTCCGAGCGCCAGATCTTCGAAGCGGCCGCCAGCCGCCTCGCCCGCGAACTGGCGGCGATGGAGCAGCTGGACGAGCCGGGCGCGCTGAAGAAGATCCTCGAGATCCTGAACAAGGCTGCGGCCATCTACAACAAGGCCAAGGCCGACGCGGCTGCCGAAGCCGAATAAGCATTGAGCTTGGGGAAAAGGGGCGGTGCCGGCGACGGCGCCGCCCTTTTCGTTTGCGCTCTGGACAGCAAAGACCGGTAGGTGTATTGCCGATACAACACAGTTCGGGAGGACCTGATGTCACGTCTGCCACTTCTTGCCATTGCGGTCGCGACGCTGAGCGCCTGCGGCGTGGTTCATGCCGAAGGCGGCGATGGTGGACCGAGCGGCAGCCGCAGCTTCTCGGTGCGCGGCTTCGACCGGGTCGAACTGCGGGGTTCCGACAATGTGATCGTCAAGGTCGGCGGCGCGGAGTCGGTGACCGCCACCGGTCCGCAGGACGTGCTCGACCGGCTCGAGATCGAAGTGGTGGATGGCAAGCTGCGCGTTGGGCGCGAAGGCAAATGGCACTTCGGCTGGTCGCGCGATCGCGGGTCCGCCGTCGTGACCGTCACCTTGCCGCGCCTGCGCGGGGCGTCGATCGCCGGCTCCGGCGACATGAAGGTCGATCGGGTGCAGGCGACCTCGTTCGAAGGCGCAGTTGCCGGATCCGGCAATCTGGCGATCGGCACGCTGCAGGCCGACGCCGCTTCGTTCGACATCGCCGGCTCGGGCGGGACGTCGCTGACCGGTCAGGCCAAGTCGATCGAGGTGTCGATCGCCGGCTCCGGCAGTCTCTCCGCACAAGGGCTGAAGGCGGAACGCGCCAAGATCAGCATCGCCGGCTCGGGCGACGTACGCGCGCAGGTGAGCGGCGAGGCCGATGTATCGATCCTCGGCTCAGGCGATGTCGAGCTGGTCGGCAATCCCCGCTGCAAGGTCAGCAAGATGGGGTCCGGAAACGTTCGCTGCGGCTGACGCGGGTGGCGGCTTCGCCGCCCCTACCTATCCGGATCGAGCTCCTGCGGCGCGTCGCGGCTGAGATCGTCGACCTGGCCCATGATCGTTTCGAGGGCACCACGGCCACCATTGCCGGCGCTGTCGCGCCGTGACGGCAATGCGCCTTCGGACAGCAGCGCTTCGAGCGCCACGCGGCCGCGCGCGACACGGCTCTTGATCGTGCCGACCGCCACGCCGCAGATCTCGGCCGCCTCCTCATAGGCGAAGCCGCCCGCACCGACCAGGATCAGCGCCTCGCGCTGCGGCTGCGGCAGGTGCATCAGCGCCCGCTGCATGTCGGCAAGCTCCACGTGGCGGTCCTGGCTGGCCGGCGCGGCGAGCAGCCGGTCGGCCGCCAGATCGTCCCATTCGCCCTTGAAGCGCGCGCGGCGCATCTGGGAAAGATAGAGATTGCGCAGGATGATGAAGGTCCAGGCGCGCATGTTGGTGCCGGCCTGGAAGCGCTTGCGCGCCGCCCAGGCCTTGAGCAGCGTTTCCTGCACCAGATCGTCGGCCGTGTCCCGGTTGCCCGAAAGCGACCGGCCGAACGCGCGCAAATGCGGAATCACGAGACCCAATTGCTCGCGAAATTCCTCATCGGAAAGCGCCGCGTGCGGCGCCGCCTCCGGTTCGTCGTCGTCGATGCGGCGGGCGTGGGCTTCAGCCATTCAGAACCTTGAATCGAGAAACGATGCAATCGCCCGCGAACGAGCGCGCGAAGATCAGACGAGCGTGATGACGAGGAACGCGAGGATCACCAGCGCAAGCGCGATGGCGAGAATATAGCGCACCACGCCCTGCTTGGACGCGCCGCGCGCCTCCGTCGCTGTGCGGTGCACGTCGTTGTCGGCCATTTCATTTCGCCCCTGCTACGGTCACGGGCAGGATAACGCCCGCGACCGACGCAGGTTCCGGCGCTCAGGCCGGCACCGTCGCGCGATCGAAGAACAGTGCCTGCGCGATCGCTGCCTTGACGGTAGAGCGTTGAAATGGCTTGGTAATCAGGAAGGTCGGCTCCGGCCGCTCGCCGGTCAGCAACCGCTCCGGGAAAGCCGTGATGAAGATCACCGGCACCGAGAACTCGGACAGGATGTCCTTCACCGCGTCGATACCCGAACTGTCGTCGGCCAGCTGGATGTCGGCGAGCACCAGCCCCGGCCGGCGCGCCTTCGCCTGCGCCACCGCCTCGTCGCGGGTGACGGCGACGCCGGTCACGTCATGGCCCAGGTCACGAACGATCGTCTCCAGGTCCATTGCGATGATCGGCTCGTCCTCGATGATCAGCACCTCGGCGCGGGTCTGTTCCTCAATCTCCGAGAGCGCCTCGGCCACCAGCCGGTCGACCTCGTCGGCGTCGGTTTCGATCAGATAGCCGGTGTCTTCCGGCGTGAAGCCTTCCATCGCGGTCAGCAGCAGCGCCTGGCGCGGCAACGGCGTGAGCCGCGCCAGCCGCGCGCGCGCGATCGATTCATTGTCGGTGCCGTCCACGCCGATCGGATCGTCGTCATTGGCAACGTTCACCGAGCCCCAGATCGCCTGGAAAGTCTTGTAGAGGCCCAGCCGCGGATCGACATCGCGGGGGAATTGGTCGGGCGCCTGCACGATCGCTTCAAGGGCCGCCTTCACATAGGAATCCCCGTGCTGCTGGCTGCCGGTGAGCGCGCGAGCATAGCGGCGCAGGAAAGGGAGGTGAGGGGCCAGTTGTTGACCAAGCGACATAGGTATTGGAACTCCCGCTTCGTTGTTCCGTCCATGGAGCGGGCTCGGCAGGCTTGGCAACCCCCTTCCCCCCTGCACCGGCCGGCGTGAAAAAATATGGCGCGGGGGTGGAACAAACGAAACGCTAATTAGTTTCACGACGGGCTTAGGGCGGCTAGATGCGCCTGGGCCGCACTTATGGTTGATCATTCCTTGAGCATGCGGCGTCGCCTGCTGTTGGGGGGTAATGTTGGTATCGAACGCCAAGCGCAAGGTTGAAGGCAAGGTGACTCCGTCAGCCAAGAAGACCGCACCGGAAGGTCCGGTCGGCGACGCCTTGCGCTCCGTCTACGAAAAGGCCGTTGAGGAAGAGATTCCGCAAGAGATGCTGGACCTGCTCGGCAAGCTCAAATAATCGATTGCTCATGGCCAGCGCCGTTTCCGCGCGCGGGGTAGGCGCGGCAGCTGTCGAGTGGTTCGCCCGTCTTTCCGCCGGGCTCCGCCTCCTGATCCTGCTGACGCTCGCCTTGCTGCCGCTCGGCCTGCTGGCCGTCTTCGCGTCCCTCCAGATTTCGCGCAGCGCCGATCTCGAACGCCGCGCCAGTGTGCGCATCGCGGCGATGGAAAGCGCCCGCCGCCTTGGATCCGAACTGGCCGTCGACGGCACCACGCTGCGCGCGGCGGTCAATCTGCTTGAGCGCGGCGCGGATGCGGAGAGCATCTGTGCCCGTGCCCAAAGCGTGCTCGCCACTTCGTTCGGCGAGGCGACGCGCTATGCGATCGTCACGCGTGGCGGGCGGCCGGTGTGCGGCGCGCTTGCGACCGCCCGGCGCCTGCCTGCGGCGCCGCTCCGCAGTGACACGATTGTGACCTTGTCCGGTGAGGGCATGACGGTCGTGCTGTCCAGCGACACGCGCGCCTTCGTTGCGCTGGCCTTCTATCCCCGCGCGCAACTCGTGCGATCGCTCCGCCCGGCGGGCTTCACCGGCGCCTATAATCTTGTCCTCAGCGCCGCCGACCGGGAATTGCCGCTCATCGAGGGCGTGCCAGGCGGCGGCCTGGCTCGACGGGAGATCGTGACGGCGATGGTTCCAAACGCGCCGATCGAGTTGATCTTCTCGGTCCGCTCCGCGCCGTTCACGCCGGCCGAGATCCTGACCATGCTGGTGCCGATCATCATGTGGCTAGTGGCGCTGCTGGTCGCCTGGATCGTGTTCAACCGGCTCGTCATCGCACCGCTGGGGCAGCTTCGCGCCAACATCGCGACCTACCAGCCGGGAGAGATTTTCACGCCTTTGCGCCGCATGACCATTCCCGCCCGCGAAATCTCGGAACTCGGCCAAACCTTCCAAACGATCAGCCATACGGTGGCGGCGCATGAGGAAGAGCTGGCGCTCGGCCTGTCTAGACAGACGCGGCTGACGCGGGAAGTGCATCACCGGGTGAAGAACAATCTCCAGGTCGTCTCCAGCCTGATCAACCTGCACGCGCGGGCTGCGAAAAGCCCGGAGGCGACCGCCGCCTATTCGTCCATCAGCCGCCGCGTCGATGCGCTCGCCGTCGTCCACCGCAACCACTATGCCGAGTTGGAGGAGAATCGCGGCGTCAATCTGCGCTCGCTGATCGGCGAACTGGCGGCCAACCTCCGCGCGACCGCGCCCGGCGAAGCGAACCGGCTGGCGATCCTGATCGACGCCCCGGTCGTTCATGTCGGGCAGGACACGGCGATTCCCATCGCCTTTTTGACGACGGAGCTGGTGGAACTCGCGATGAGCATCGATCCGGCGGCCGCGGTGCGCATCTCCGTGCTGCGCCAGCCGGAACCCGGTCGCGCCTGCCTCGTCGTCGCATCGCCGGCGCTCAGTGACGGCGAGCGGCTCGAGGCGCTTCTCGCCGAACGCTATGGACGGGTGCTGGAAGGCCTGTCCCGCCAGCTCCGCAGCCCGCTGGAACGGGACCGCGCTGCGGGCAGCTTCCAGGTCTGTTTCCCGATGATCGTCGAAAGCGATGCCGAGCCGAAAAAATAATTCAAAAAAGTTCGGGTCGGCTGGAACTCTTCGCTTCGGAGGGCGTTCTGCAGTTCGGATAGTGACCTTTTGCCCCCCCGCTCTCGCTATCCAAGACAATGGGCCCGGACACACCAGCCTCCCCCCGGTGGTGTCTCCGGGCCCAAATTTTTTGGCATCTGCATGGCCTGGCCGTTCCTTTCTCAAACGGAACAGTGTGCGCCTTCGCGCATTTGATCCGCGCGCGCTTTGGGTCGCGTCCAACAGGAGACAGACTATGCTTCGCAAATCCGTGGCGCTGGCGCTCGTCGCCGGCACTCTCTTTCTCGGCGCCTGCAACACTGTCAGCGGCGCCGGCAAGGACCTTCAGTCCGCCAGCCAGGAAGTGAAGGAAGAGATCAACAAGTAAGGACGGTCAGGCCTTCTCGGTTTCGGCCGGGAGGGCCTCCTTCTGTCGCTTCCGTTCGGTGAACCAGATCGCGATCAGCGCGAGCTCGTAGAGCAATACCAGCGGGACCGCGAGCAGCAGCTGCGAGATAATGTCCGGCGGCGTCAGCACCGCCGCGATGATGAAGGCGATCACGATCGCATAACGCCTTCCGCTCATCAGCTGCGCGCGCGTGACGATTCCGGCGCGCTCCAGCAGCATCAGCAGCACCGGCGTCAGAAAGGCGACGCCGAACCCGAACATGAACTTGGTCACGAAGTTCAGGTAATTGCCGACACCCGGCAGCGCCTCCTGTTGCACACCGCCGACATTGCCTTGGTAGCCGAGCAGGAAATGCAGCGCGATCGGCATGGCGACATAGTAAGCGAGCGCCGCGCCCGTCCCGAACAGCACCGGCGTCATCACCAGGAAGGGCAGCAGGGCTTCCTTCTCCTTGCGATAGAGGCCCGGCGCCACGAACTTCCAGACCTGCGTCGCCAGTACCGGAAAGGCGAGCATCAGCGCGGCGAAGAAGGCGACCTTCACGTCGACGAAGAAGGCTTCGAACACGTCCGTGTAGATGACGCGATTCTGACCCGCCCTGAGCAGCGGTTGGACCAGAAAGGCAAAGATCGGCCGCGCGAAATACAGGCAAATGCCGAACGCCAGTCCGAGCCAGAGCAGCGAGACCAGCAGCCGCTTCCTGAGCTCGACCAGATGCTCGAGCAGCGGGGCGCGCGTGTCGTCTATGTCCTTCACCGCTCGCCCTCATCGGCAGGCGCGGACGGCGGCGGGGGAGGCGGATCGGCGAGCGGCAGCATCTGCGGCTGATCCGCGGTGACGGGATGCTCGCGCATGATGCGTGCATTTTCCTCGGCCCACTTCTTTTCCATCTCGGCCAGTTCCGACTCCCGGATCATCGCGTCGATGCCGGAGCGGAAATGCCGCGCCACGGCACGCGCGCGGCCGACCCAATGGCCGAGCACGCGCATCGCCTTTGGTAGATCCTTGGGGCCGATCACCACCAGCGCGACGACGGCGCAGAGCAGCAATTCGGTGGGCGCAATATCGAACATCGGCGCGGGGCTTAGGCCATTATCGGTCGGGCCGGAAGAGCGCCGATCCCCCTCTTGAACGCGAAACGGCGCGCCCTAGATTCCGTTACGTCGGGCTGCCTTTCGGGGTCCGGCATGTAGCCGGCGCCGCCATTTCGGGGCGCCATGCAGTCTTTATGCTCATGAGGAGATATCGATATGCGTAGCTTTGACCTCACTCCCTATCGTCGGTCCATGGTCGGGTTCGACCGGCTGTTCGACCTGCTCGAAAACAGCGCGCGCAGCGCGGCTTCGGGCGACAATTATCCGCCCTTCGATCTCGAGCGGCTGGCCGAGGACCGTTACCGGATCACCCTCGCCGTGGCCGGCTTCAGGAAGAACGAGATCGACATCACCGCCCAGCAGAACCTGCTGCTGGTTACCGGCAGGAAGGAAGCGGCCCAGCAGGACCGCAGCAACTTCCTGCATGTCGGCATCGCCAATCGCAGCTTCGAGCGCCGCTTCGAACTCGCCGACTTCGTGCGGGTGGAAAGCGCGAACCTCGCCGACGGCCTGCTGACCATCGAGCTGGTCCGCGAGATCCCCGAGGCGATGAAGCCGCAGAAGATCGCGATCGGCGCCACTGCGCAGCCGGCGGCCTCGAACGACACCAAGACGATCGAGCATAGCGCCGCCGCCTGAGCGGCATAGAAAATGGGGCGGCCCACCCCCTGGTCGGGCCGCCCCGGTTCTGGTGGCATGACGATGGAACCTCGTGCCGGCGCGGGGTCGACGATGCGCCGTGACGAAGGCTTCGGCCGATAAGCTACTCGGCCGCCATCGCGATTTCTTCCAGAACATCCCGATCGAGCACGCGAACCCGCCCGCTCTCCAGAGATACGATGCCGGCATCGGCCCAGGCGCCGAGCTGCCGGTTGATGTTTTCGCGGCTGATGCCTGCGAACGCGCCCAGCTCGCTCTGGCTGAGGTCCAGCCTGAGCGCGGCGCCTTCCGCCCCCGTTTGCATCAGCCGCTGGAGCGTCCGCGCCAGCCTAGGGCCGGAGGCATAGGCGCGATCGCTCTCAATCGTATTGTTGGCATTGCGCAGCCGGCGCGCCATGTCGCGCAGCAGCCGCCAGGCGACGCTCGGATGCTTTTCGAGCACTTCGCGAAACGTCGGGGCGCCGAGCTTCAGATATTTGCCTTCGCCGAGCGCCGTGACGCTCGCGGTCCGCTCGCCGCCGTCCAGCATCGCGATCTCGCCGATCACGCTGCCGGGCTCGAGATAGTCGAGGATGATCTCCCGTCCGTTCGACGCGACCATCGAGATGCGGACGGTGCCGTCCAGCACGATGATCAGATAGTCGCCGGTATCGCCCTGGTGGAGCAGCACGTCGCCCTTCTTCATCGGGCAAAGCTGGGCACGCTCCAGCAGATCCTGCAGCTCGGCCTCGCCCCAGGACGAGATCAGCGCATTGGCAGGCATCATCCGGGACAGTTCTTCGGCCTTCATGATCATCCCCATCGTCGAGCCTCCGAACGCTTACGCAACATACATGCGGGCTTATTGCCCTGATTCGCGCTCGACGCCTGTGACGCATCGCACACGCGCAATTTTCGTCGTGATCTTCACGACCGAGTAAGCGTCTCATGCGATGAAGCCGACCATGTTCGGCTATTCCAAACTCTTCCGCAGCCGCTGGCGGGCGCTGTTCTGGGCGGCGGGCATCATCTGGCTCGCCGTGCAGGTCGCCGGCCCGGGCGATGGGCCGCCCAGCACGAACGGAAGTTTTCCGATCGTCAGCGAATAGCTTTCGCCTGGGCGCTGCAGACCCTATCTGGGCGCCATGCTTTCGCTGTTGCAGCGCGTGCCGGCGCGCGAACGTCTTCGCATCGCTTGCGCTTTGGCCTTCTGGGCGGCGACCTATCTGCTGTTCCTCGCCTGGAACCAGCTGCAGGATCAGTTTCCCTCCGCTATCTGGCAGACGCGGCGGGTGCTGGCGACCGCGCTTGGCGCGCTGCTCTTCTATGGCTTCACCCTGTTTGCCGACCGCGTCGCCGTCCGCCCTCTGAAGGATCGGATCCCGATCCTGCTCGGCGCCGGTCTCGCCTGTTGCGCGCTGATGATCGCCGGTCGCGCCGGCATCGATCGGCTGGTTGTGCTCGAACTTGGCGAGCCCCCCTCGACCTTCGAACGGCATTTGCGCTTCGCGCTGATCTGGGCCGGCTATTTCCTCGGCGGCTCGCTCGCCTTCCTGAGCTTCGCGCCTTTGCTCCCGTCTCCAAGCCGCGGGGAGGAGCAGCCCCCCGCCGAGCCGATCCCCAACGGCCCGGCCTATGCCGACGCATTCTGGGTAAGCAGGGGGCGGGAGACGGTCCGGGTCGATGCCGGCGACATTGATTGGGTGGAGGCCGAGGGTGATTATGTCCGGCTGCATGCCCGCGGCGGCGGCGGCCTGCTGCGCGCCACCTTGTCTGGCCTGGAGGCGCAGCTCGATCCAAACGCCTTTGCCCGCGTGCACCGTTCCGCCGTCTGCCGGCGGAGCGCAATCGTCGCGTTGCTGCGCAAGCCCTCCGGCGCGCTCGCAGTGCGTCTCACTGACGGCCAGGAAGTGCCGGTCGGCCGCAGCTATCGTGACTCGGTCACGGGCATCATTGGTAAGCAGCGCGACAAGGGCCGAATACCCGCCTGACGTTCGGCTGGCCTGAGGGGTCGTTCGCCGCCCGGCGGTGACGTTCGACGCGGCGCGGCGGGCCTCGTCGAGGGGCGCTTTCGCAAGCACCGCTGCGACTGCAGGCGGATGCCATGCACGATGTCACCGACCTGTTGCGCGCCGCCCGCTACGAATGCGCGGATCCGGCGACTTTGAAAGAGGTCGAGGGCAGTCGGCGCGTGCGGCTGCTCCACCAGCGTCTCGTCGAGCTTGCGGCCGAGGTCCCTGAGGCGGCCGCCGTGATCCCGCTCCGCGCTCGGCGCTGAGGCGGGCGTTCAGCGAAGTCCTGTCCGGCACACTCCCCCAACCACCCCCGTGCCGGGCAGGGCTTCGACGAACGCGCGACGTTCAGTGTGCGGAAAGCAGCCCGGAGCGGCGGATGCCCGGCCGGTTGCGGGTGAAGGCGAGCGTCGGATCGATCGGTCCGTCAAACTCGATGCCGATCCCCTGGCCATCGCCCCAACGGACGGCGCCGAAGATCGCGCCGATGCCGGGCAGGTCGACTTCCACCGGTTCGCCCGGCAGCGGCGGGTAGGCGCACTCGCCTTTCAGACCATGCGCCGAAATGTTGCGCACGGTGAGCGGCATGCGGTTGCGGCTGCCGGCGCGTCCGATCACGCCGCGCAGGAAGACGGCGAACCGCTTCTCCCGCGCGATCGGGCCGGCGCTGTCGTCGAGCAGGCTGTGGTGACCATTCTCCATGCGCAATGACTAGGCGCAGGGGCGTGAAAGACTGGTAAACGGCGCGCTTACCTTTGTGCCTTCAGCCAAGCGATCAGCTTCGCGCGCTTCGCCTTGTCGGGCATGCCGACATAGACCATGCGCGTGCCGGGCACCTTGGCGCGCGGATTGGCGAGGAAGGCGTCCAGCTCGGCCTCGGTCCAGACGCCCTTCTGCGCCTTGAACGCAGGCGAGTAATTGAAGTTCGCGACGGCCGCCTTCTTGCGGCCGACTACGCCCGCCAGCGTGGGGCCGAGCCGGTTCTGTCCGGGCTTGACCGTGTGGCACACCGCACATGGTGCAAAGCTCGGATCGGTCTGCGCGTGTGCCGCAACGCCCGTCATCGATGCCAAAGCGATCAGCAATATCCGCATCGTCACCATTTCCTTCCTCGCTGTTGCCGCCTCTCTAAGCCGCTGACGATGAACGGCAAGTGAGGCACGACTGGTCACAGCTGTTACCGTTCTCGCAACTGCGAAACAAAACTCTTCGCACCTGCACAATTTTCGTTGACGATCATGTCATCGCTGTGAAACATTCGTGCTGGGGAACATAGGGGACTGCGGATGAAGCTCGTCACCGCCATTATCAAGCCGTTCAAGCTGGACCAAGTCCGCGAGGCGCTCACCGCGCTTGGCGTATCGGGTCTGACCGTGACCGAAGTGCAGGGCTTCGGGCGACAAAAGGGTCAGAAAGAAATCTACCGCGGCGCCGAATACACCACCAACACCGTGCCGAAGATCAAGGTCGAGGTGGTCTGCCCCACCAATCAGGTGGAGCGGGTGGTGGAGGCGATCCAGCAGGCCGCCCACACCGGCTCGATCGGCGACGGCAAGATCTTCGTGATCGAAGTCGGTCACGCGGTCCGCATCCGCACGGGGGAGACCAACGATGCGGCGATCTGAACAAGGGGAGTTCATGATGAAGCTGAAGCTTGCCGCGGCCGCTCTGCTCGGCCTCACTGCGGCGCCTGGCTGGGCGCAGGCGGGGCCGATCAAGGCACCGACTGCCGAGCAGATGGCCGGGATGGTCAACAAGGGCGATGTCGCCTGGATGCTCGTCTCTGCCGCTCTGGTGCTGATGATGTCGGTGCCGGCGCTGGCGCTTTTCTACGGCGGTCTCGTCCGCACCAAGAACATGCTGAGCCTGCTGATGCAGGTGCTGATGATCGTCTGCGTGGCGGCCCTGGTCTGGGTATCCTGGGGCTATAGCCTCGCATTCACCGGCGGATCGCCGTTCGTGGGCAACCTATCCAAGGCCTTCCTGCAAGGCGTGTCGACCAGCACCTATGCGGCGACGTTCAGCAACAACGTCTATCTGCCCGAATATGTCTATGTGGTCTTTCAGATGACGTTCGCCTGCATCACGCCGGCGCTGATCGTCGGCGCCTTTGCCGAGCGGGTGAAGTTCACCTCGCTGATGATCTTCGTCGTCGCCTGGCTGACGATCGTATACTTCCCGATCGCGCACATGGTCTGGTATTTCGCTGGCCCCGACTTCCTGCCCGATGCGCCCACCGACTCCGGCTATCTCTACGGACTGGGCGCGCTGGACTTTGCCGGCGGCACCGTCGTTCACATCAACGCCGGCATTGCCGGCCTGGTCGGCGCGATCATGATCGGCAAGCGGATCGGCTGGCCCCGCGAGGCCACCCCGCCGCACTCGCTGACCATGACGATGATCGGCGCCAGCCTGCTCTGGGTCGGCTGGTTCGGCTTCAACGCCGGCTCGAACCTGGAATCGAACGGCTTGGCGGCGCTCGCCTTCCTCAACACCTTCGTCGCCACGGCGGCGGCGGCGGTCAGCTGGTCGGTCGTCGAGCAGATCAAGCATGGGAAGCCGTCGATGCTGGGCGCGGCGACCGGCGCTGTGGCCGGTCTGGTCGCGATCACGCCGGCCGCGGGATTTGCGGCGCCGGGCACGTCGATCCTGCTCGGCCTGATCGTCTCGCCGATCTGCTACTTCTTCGTCGCCACGGTGAAGAACCGCTTGCAATATGACGACACGCTCGATGTGTTCGGCGTTCACTGCATCGGCGGCATCGTCGGTGCGATCGGCACCGCGATCGTCGCCGATCCGGCGCTCGGCGGACAGGGATGGTATGATTACACCGTCTTCCCGGCCGTGCCCGGCACCTATGACATGGCCGGCCAGCTGCTCACCCAGGTCAAGGCGGTGCTGATCACCCTGGTCTGGTCGGGTGGCGTGTCGGCCATCCTCTATTTCATCCTGAACAAGACCATTGGCCTCCGCCCGAGCGAGGATGCCGAGCGCGAAGGGCTCGACCTCTCCTCCCATGGCGAGCGCGCCTACAACTACTGACGAGGTCCACCTGCGAGGGACGACTGGCCGGCGAGGCGACTCGCCGGCCTCTTTTTTGCTGCAGTGCACAATTTTTTTCCTTGTGCGGTGCCAAAACTCTGTCATGATCCCGTCACCGGTGGCACCGGCCCGATTGAGGCCGGACTGGCCGGTCGCAGGCTGGACGTGACGATAACCCAAGCAAGCGGGGTATTATGCGCACGTCTCTCCAGGTCCTGGCATTGGGCCTCTTCTTCGTCTCTTCCGCCGCCATGGCCGAAGAGGAAGCGTCGGACTTCACGATCAGCGGCAGCGTCGCCGGCGTGTCCGACTATCGTTTCCGCGGCGTTTCGCAGAGCGACAAGGATCCCGCCGTCCAGGGCAGCATCCAGCTCAACCACAAAAGTGGCGTTTATGTCGGCGTGTTCGGCTCCAACCTGGCGGGCTGGGGCACGTTCGGCGGACCGAACCTCGAGTCAGACATTTACGGTGGCTTCAAATTCCCGGTGGGCGCCGCCACCATCGATGTCGGCCTCACCTGGTACATGTATGCGGGCGGCGCCGACAAAACCGATTTCGCCGAACCTTATGTGAAGGTCAGCGGCACTGTCGGCCCGGCCGCGCTGACGGCGGGCGTCGCCTATGCGCCCAAACAGCAGGCGCTCGGCCGCTGGTATCTCACCGGCGCCGAATATGTCGCCGGCACCCCGTCGAACCCGGGCGCGAAGGACGACAATTTCTATATCTGGGGCGATGCGGCCTTTGCCATTCCCAAGACGCCGTTCACCTTCAAGGGGCATCTCGGCTATTCGGACGGCAATCCCGGCCTCGGCCCCAACGGCACCAGCGTGGCGCCAACCGGCAAATATTTCGACTGGCTTCTGGGGGTCGACACCACCTGGAAGAATCTGACCTTGGGCGTCGCTTATGTCGACACCGACATCAAGCGATCGGATCGCCTGCCGCTCCTGCCCAACTTCGGGACGGTGGCGAGCGGCCGTTCGATCTCGAGCGGCACGGTCGTCTTCTCGCTGACTGCGGCCTTCTGATTACCCGGTGCGAAGCAATCCAACGGAGGCTGGATTGCTTCGCACCGTCCTTGATCAGGCGAAGACCGGCTTCGCCTGACGCCGGCGCGTCGCGGCACCGGCTAGGCCGAAGCCGGCGATCATCATCGCCCAGCTTGCGGGCTCGGGCACGCTGGCGAACAGCGCCCGTCCGTTCGGTGCAAAGTCGGCCACTTCGGCATTGGTGCCGTCCAGCGCCGGATTGACCCGCAGCCGCGACCAGAGCGTGAAGGTATAGCTGGTCGGCGCAAAACCGTTCGACGGCAGCAAGGCGATCGGCACCACGCCGGTGATCGTGTTCCCCACCACGGTGACCGCGCCCGCCAGCGGCGTGATCTGCGGCGCGCCCACCGCCGGGAAGGTCACCGCGCGCGCGGTCCCGTCCGGGAAGAACACGGCGACCGAATCGAAGCGGACATTGCCGCCGATGCTCGGATTGCCGAAGCTCAGCCGTGGCGTGCCCTGCCCGCGATTGATCCCCCACACGAACAGGCTGCCGGCCGAACTGCCGATCGCACCCGCCGACGTCGAACTCAGGATGAAGTTGCTCCCATCGGAACGGGCGCTGGCGCTCACCAGGTCGAGGTCGGCATTCTGCGCCCCGGTGAAGCTGGCGAGGAAGTCGCCGAGCGGGTCCGCGGCGGTGTCCGCCTGCGCAGCCGATGCCAACGCCAGCAACGCGCCGGCGCTCAGCGTTTTCAACAACATTGTCATTCTCTTTCCCCTGATTGACCGGCTTTGTCGCCGTGCGGGGATGCTGCTATCCTCGCGCCCGGGGGTGAATGATGGAACACCGATCTTTCGCCGATGATTTGCTAAGGCAAGGGTTTCTCGGTCGTTTCCTGAACGCGGCCCGCCGCCCCGCCGAACTCGCCTATCGGCCCGAGCTTGCCGTCGGACCGGTGCGCATCCGACCCGCCCTTCGCCGGCTCGAAGGTCCGGCGAGTGCCGTCACCGTCGAACCGCGGGTCATGCAGGTGCTGGTCACCCTCGCCGAAGCGGGCGGCGAGGTCGTCACGCGCGAGCAGCTGAACGCCATCTGCTGGAACGGCCAGGTGGTCGGCGACGACGCGCTCAACCGCGCCGTTGGCGAAGCGCGGCGCGCGCTCAAACAGGCCGGCGCCGAAGGCGGGATCGAGACGATTCCGAAGATCGGCTACCGGCTCGACGCCCCCCTCGTCGCCACGCCCGCCGTCTCACGAGACTGGACGCGCCGAGGGCTCGTGGCGGGCGGCGCTGCTGCCCTGGCCGGCGCCGGAGCGTGGCTCGCGACCCGCAAGCCGGCGCGCGACCCGCAGGTGCAGGCGCTGCTCGACCGCGCGCGCCAGGCGCTTCGCGATCAATATCCCGATGGCGACGAACAAGGCGCTGGCTTCCTGCGCCAGGCGATCGCGCGTGCGCCCGACGATGCGGAAGCCTGGGGCATGCTTTCCATCGCCCAGCGCAACATGGCCGAATATGCTCCGGTCGAACAGATCGACGCGGCCACCGCCAAATGCCAGCAATCGGCGCGCCGGGCGCTGGCGCTCGAACCGCACCAGCCCGACGCCGAGGCGGCGCTGGCGACCCTGCCGCCTATCTATGGCGACTGGTTGTCGGCGGAGCGGCGGCTGCAGCCGGTGCTCGACCGCCACGCCGATCAGCTCGACGCGCTCGCGGCGATGGGTATATTGATGATCTCGGTCGGGCGGATCCGCGATGGCGCGCGCTACGTGATCCGCGCGGCCGGGCTCGATCCGCTCTCGCCGATCTTCCAATATCGTCGTGCCTATCACCAATGGTTCCTGGGCGATCTGCCCGCGGCCGACCGGACGATAGACCGCGGCCTGCAGCTGTGGCCGCGCCATCCCGCGATCTGGTATGCGCGCATGCACATTTTCGGCCTGACCGGCCGACCCGACGCGGCGCTGCGCATGCTGGCAACGCCGGAGGCCGAGCGGATGATGGGCGCGGGCGCCGAGCTCTGGCGCACGACCATGCAGGCGCTGAAGACGCCCGCGCTCCGCGGCCGCGCAATCGCGGCAAACCTCGCCGCCGCCCGCTATGGCGGTGGCGGCGCCGTCAATGCGGTGCTGCTGTTCAGCGCCTTGGGCGAGATCGACTACGTCTTTCAGGTCACCGACGCCTATCTGCTGTTCCGCGGCCCGCTGCTCAACCCGTCGGCGCCGGCCGCACCCGGCCAGTCGGTCAACGATCAGCGGTTCAAGAAGACGATGATGCTGTTCAATCCCGTCGTCGCGCCCGCGCGCGCCGATCCCCGCTTCGCGCAGCTCTGCCGCGACATGGGGCTTGAGCGTTATTGGCGCGAGGCCGGAGTGACGCCGGACCACCTCCTCCCGCGCTGAGCGATCGACCCACCCGGGCGGGCTGACGCGCCGGCCTAAACTATGTTAAGGCCGGCGCGCGGGCAGGGGGAGCTTGGCGTTGGTCTTCAATTCACTGACGTTCGTCGTCTTCTTCCTGATCGTCGTTTGCTTCCACTACGCGCCATTTTCCTGGCAGGTGAAGAAGTTCAACCTGCTGATTTTCAGCTACATCTTCTACGCCGCGTGGAATCCGCCCTTCATCCTGTTATTGTGGGCGTCGACGGTGGTCGACTGGTGGATGGCCAAGCTGATCTACCGCGAAGAGCGGCCCCGCCAACGCAAGCGGCTGCTGCTGGTCAGCCTCGCGCTCAACCTGGGCATGCTCAGCTACTTCAAATATGGGGCGTTCGCGCTGAAGAATTGGCAGGCGCTGATGGGGGCGATCGGGGTCGCCTATGTGCCGCCCGCCTGGGACATCGTGCTGCCGATCGGCATCAGCTTCTACACTTTCGTTACGCTGTCCTACACGCTCGATGTGTATCTCAAGCGCGCCAAGCCCGGCGACAGCTTCCTCGATTTCGCATTGTTCGTGACCTATTTTCCGCATCTGGTGGCCGGCCCGATCGTGCGGCCGATCGACCTGATGCCGCAGTTTGCGACTCCTCGCGTCGCCAGCCGGCCGCTGTTTCTCTGGGGCCTCGCCCTGATCGTGCTCGGCCTGTTCCAGAAGGTGGTCGTTGCCGACACGCTGCTTGCGGAAGTGGCGGAAGACGTCTTCGGTGCTCGGCAGCCGCTGCCGCCGCTCGACGCATGGGCGGGCGTGATCGCCTTTTCCGGCCAGATCTTCGCCGATTTTGCCGGCTATTCGACCTGCGCGATCGGCGTGTCGCTGTGCCTCGGTTTTTCGCTGCCGGTGAACTTCCGTTATCCCTATGCCGCGATCGGTTTTTCCGACTTCTGGCGGCGCTGGCATATTTCCCTGTCCACCTGGCTGCGCGACTATCTGTACATTCCGCTTGGCGGCAATCGCGGCAGCCGCTGGCGCACCTATCGTAATCTGATGCTGACCATGCTGCTCGGCGGGCTGTGGCACGGCGCCAATTGGACCTTCGTCGTCTGGGGCGGGCTGCACGGCCTGTATCTGTCAGGAGAGCGTTTCCTCCGCGAACGGTTCGGCTGGAAGGGCGAGCCCCGCTCCCTTGTGCCCAAGCTGCTGGTGGCGCTGCTCACCTATCTGCTGGTCTGCATCACCTGGGTGTTCTTCCGCGCGCCAGACTTCGCCGCGGCGGGCAAGCTGCTGGCGGATATGGCGGGCCTGCGGCCAAGCGCTCCGCCGATCATCGCCACCGTACCGCTGGCGCTCACCGCCATCACGATGGGGGCGATGTTCACGGCGCATTGGCTGATGCGCGATCGCGAACTGGAGGATGTGGTCGCCCGCCGGCCCGCCTGGTTGGTCGGTCTGGTCGTAGGCGTGATGGCGGCCGCGGTCATTCTTGCTCAGGGAGAGGGAAGTGCCTTCATCTACTTCCAGTTCTGACCTGTCGCGCGACGACTATTGGGTGCGTCCGATGGCGGAGCGCGTGGCGCCGCCGATCGATTGGGTGCGTGCGTTGCTCGTGGCGCTGCTCGTCATCGCCTTGGGAGTCGGCGCCTGGGAAGCCAAGATGCGCGCGGAGGGGCTGACCACCGCCGATCTGGGCGATAGCAATGTGCAATGGGCGCGCGAGCGACGGCGGGTCGATGCGGACCCGAATGCCACCGTCATTGTCGGCTCGTCGCGGCTGATGTTCGATGTGGACACCCTCTTGTGGGGCAAGCTGACCGGTCGGCAGCCTATTCAACTCGCCCGCGAAGGCACGAGTCCGCGACCGGTGCTCGCAGATCTGGCCAAGGACCCGAAGGTGCGCGGACTGGTGGTGGTCGGCTATGATCCGCTGGTGTTCTGGGGCCGGGGCGGCAGTGCCGTCAGTCTGGTCAAGGAGGCGAAGGACGAGCCATTGTTCAAGCGCCTCGGCCTGCCGATCTTCGACCGGCTCGCCGGCACCTTCGCGTTCCTCGATGGCCGCATGGACCCGCAGGGCTGGCTCGAACATCTGGACGTCCCGCAGCGCACCGCGCGGGGCGGGTTCAACCAGCCTTGGAAGCTTTCGGAAAGCGGCGCCGGTCGAAACAGTTGGATGTGGTCGCGCGTGGAGACCGATGCCGCCTATCGCAAGCGGGCCGCATCGATCTGGCTGCTCCCGCCACCGCCCTGGGCAAAGCCGCTTACAAAGGCGGAGAAGGACAAGGCGATCGCTGAGGTCGCCCGCGATGTTCGGTTGATACGTGCGCGCGGTGGCGAAGTGGTCTTCGTCCGCTCCCCGTCAGACCCGCCGCTGATCATCATCGAGGACAAGATCCACCCGCGAAGCCAAAGCTGGGAGCGGCTGCTTGCCGCCACCCGAGCGCCTGGCATCTATTGGCAGGACGATCCCGTGCTTCGTCAGATGCATACGGTCGAATTGTCGCACCTCAGCCGATCCGATCGCACGCCCTTCACGATTCGACTGGTCGAACTGCTGCGCACGATCACGCCACGCATTTCAGGTGATCGAACTAAGGTGTCCCAGTCGCGCTGAACGGCTGCGGTTCGGTCGGCGCCGCCCCGCTGTCGCACAGCTCCAGCTGCCAAATGCCCACATCGACCCAATGGCCGTCCTTCCAGCCGACGCGCCGATTGAGACCGACCGCTTCAAAGCCGAAACTCTCGTGCAACCGCACCGAGGCATGGTTCGGCAAGGCGATGATCGCGATTGCTTGGGTGAATCCCTGTGCTCGCAGCGTGGCGAGCAGGTGGCGGTAGAGCAGGCGCCCGACTCCGCGCCGGTGCGCCTCCTCGGCGACATAGACGGTCGTCTCGACAGCGAAGCGGTAGGCGGCGCGGGCACGGAACGATCCGGCATAGGCGTAGCCGAGCACCTCTGCGTCCTGCTCGGCCACCAGCCAGGGAAACAGCCCGTTCAACTTGGCCATTCTGGCCGCCATCTCGGCCGCATCCGGTGGCGCTTCCTCGAAGGAGACGCCGCGGTGCGTCACATAAGGCGCGTAGATCGCGGCGACCCGCGCCGCGTCGGCCGGCAATGCGGGGCGCACGTGCATCAGAGTGGCAGCTTCGTCAGCAGCCAGGCCAGCAGGCCGACACTCGGACGGCTTGGCGGCAGCGCCGCGCCGCATTCGAGGCAGCGTGCCTGGATCGAGCCACCACCGCTGGCGAGTCGCCGCGCATCTGCGACCGCGCTCCAGGCAAGCGCCGTCTGGCGCGTGCCGAGCAGGGCCAGCACATCGCCGCCGCTTTCGTCCTCAGGCCGGCGCCATTCGTCTGCCATCCGTTCCCACCAGCTCGGCTGCCGTTCGAGATAGACGAGCGTGGCGTCGTCCGTGTCGAGTTTGGCCCGCCGCGCCGCTTCCCGCACCGCATCGTCGAACCCGCCGAAGGCATCGACCAGGCCCAGCTGCCGCGCGCTGCCGCCGTCCCACACCCGGCCTTGCGCGATCTCGTTCACCCGCTCGGGCGACAGCCTGCGGGCGGTGGCGACCAGGCCGATGAAGCGCCGATACATGTCCTCCACCCCAGTCTGGGCGAGCCGGTCAAACTCCGGGCTGGTGCCGCCGAACAGATCGGGCTGGCCCGAAAGCGGCGTGGTGCGCACGCCGTCGCTGGTCACGCCGATCTTGGCGAGCGACGCCTCGAACGTCGGCAGCACGCCGAACACGCCGATCGATCCGGTGATGGTGGTGGGCTCGGCGAATACCCGATCGCCGGCGGTCGCTACCCAATAGCCGCCGGATGCCGCGACCGATCCCATCGAGACCACGACCGGCAATCCGGCCCGCTTCGCCTCCAGCAATGCCGAGCGGATGCGTTCCGACGCGAGCGCCGATCCGCCGGGCGAATCCACCCGCACCACCAGCGCTTTCAACTCCTGCCGCGCGAGCGCCTGGCGGATCGCCTTGGCGATCGTCTCGCCGCCGGCGGTCCCCGGCCCCGCCTCGCCGTCCTGGATCGTGCCGGCGACGGTCACCACGCCGATCTTGCCGCCGCCATATTTGACGGGATGGGCGGCGACCCAGTCGTCGAGCCGGACCGTCTTGTAGCTGCCGCGCTTGGCGTCCTCGCCGGCGATCTTCGCGACATGCTCCGTAAAGGCTTCGCGCTCGGCCAGGCGATCGACCAGACTGCGCTGCAACGCCGCTTCGGCCAGGCGCCCGCCGGCGGCAGGATCCGCGACCGCTTCCGCCAGCCGCGCCTTGGGTCGCGCGGCCTGCACGTTGCGCAGCCAGCCAGTCCACAGCGCGCCGGCCAGCGCCTCGTTGGCGCGCCTGGCCTCGGGTGACTGGTCGGCGCGAATATAGGGCTCCACCGCCGACTTGAACGCACCGACGCGATAGACATGCGCGTTCACGCCGAGCCGGTCGAGCAGCCCCTTGTAATAGAGCCGCGATCCGCCCGGTCCGGTGAACGCGACCGCGCCCATCGGGTTCAGCCACACTTCGCTCGCATGCGCGGCCAGCAGATAGCCGTCGTCGGTATAGCCGGTCGCATAGGCGAGGACCGGCTTGCCGCTGCGCTTCACCCGGTCGAGCGCCGCGCCGACCTGTTCGAGCGCGACCTGACCGCCGCCCAGGAACCGGTCCAGGTCCAGCACGACCGCCTTGATGTCGCCATCGGTCCGCGCCGCGTCGAGCGCACGCACCACGTCGCGCAGCCGATGCTCGCGCGCCGCCGCGCCGCCGCCGAGATCGAACAGTGCGCGCTCGGCCGGCTGTTCGACGATCGTGCCGTCAAGGTCGAGCAGCAGCGCGCCCGATCCCGTGTTCCGCGGGGGGCTCCAGGTCAGCGCCGCGTGCAGGGCGGCGAAGAACAGCAGCATGAAGACAAGCACCAGCCCGTCCTTGATGCCGACGAGCAGTCGCCAGAAACCGGCAAGAAGGCGCATTCAGATCATCTCCGCGAACGTCGCGGGCGAAGGTCGGCGGGCGGGCAAGGCTTTGCAAGCCCGTTCACAGGCACGCCTCCGAAACTTTCTGTTCGTTCAGCCTTGAAGCCCGTTTTCGGCCGGCATATATGGCCCGTGCTGGCACTCGCTTCGGGTGAGTGCCAACAGTCATACATACCGGAGGGACTAACGAAATGAACTTTCGTCCGCTGCACGATCGTGTGCTCGTCCGCCGCGTCGAAGCCGAAGAAAAGACGGCCGGCGGCATCATCATTCCCGACACCGCCAAGGAAAAGCCGCAGGAAGGCGAAGTCGTCGCCGCCGGCGCCGGCGCCAAGTCGGAAGACGGCAAGGTGACTCCGCTCGACGTCAAGGCCGGCGACCGCATCCTGTTCGGCAAATGGTCGGGCACCGAGGTCAAGGTCAACGGCGAAGACCTGATCATCATGAAGGAATCCGACATCCTCGGGATCGTCGGCTAACCTCCACGAACACACAGAAGGATAGGAACAATGGCAGCTAAAGACGTCCGTTTTGCGCGCGACGCTCGCGAGCGCATCCTCCGCGGCGTGGACATCCTCGCCGACGCGGTGAAGGTGACCCTGGGCCCCAAGGGCCGCAACGTCGTGATCGACAAGAGCTTCGGCGCGCCCCGCATCACCAAGGACGGCGTGACCGTCGCGAAGGAAATCGAACTCAAGGACAAGTTCGAGAATATGGGCGCGCAGATGCTGCGCGAGGTCGCGTCGAAGACCAACGACCTGGCCGGCGACGGCACCACCACCGCGACCGTGCTCGCCCAGGCGATCGTGCGTGAAGGCATGAAGTCGGTCGCGGCCGGCATGAACCCGATGGACCTGAAGCGCGGCATCGACTTGGCCGTCACCAAGGTCGTCGAGGATCTGAAGGGCCGCTCCAAGCCGGTCTCCGGTTCGCAGGAAATCGCCCAGGTCGGCATCATCTCGGCCAATGGCGACACCGAAGTCGGCCAGAAGATCGCCGAGGCGATGGAAAAGGTCGGCAAGGAAGGCGTGATCACCGTCGAAGAGGCGAAGGGTCTCGAATTCGAGCTCGACGTCGTCGAAGGCATGCAGTTCGATCGCGGCTATCTGAGCCCGTACTTCATCACCAATCCGGAAAAGATGCAGGTCGAACTCAATGACCCCTACATCCTGATCCACGAGAAGAAGCTCTCGAACCTGCAGGCGATGCTGCCGATCCTCGAAGCCGTGGTGCAGAGCGGCCGTCCGCTGCTCATCATCGCCGAGGATATCGAGGGCGAGGCTCTCGCGACGCTGGTCGTCAACAAGCTGCGCGGCGGCCTCAAGGTCGCGGCCGTCAAGGCGCCGGGCTTCGGCGATCGCCGCAAGGCGATGCTGGAAGACATCGCGATCCTGACCAAGGGCGAGATGATCTCGGAAGATCTCGGCATCAAGCTCGAGAGCGTCACGCTCGGCATGCTCGGCCAGGCCAAGCGCGTCACCATCGACAAGGACAACACCACCATCGTCGACGGTGCGGGTGAAGCCGATGCGATCAAGGGCCGCACCGAAGCGATCCGCCAGCAGATCGAAATCACCACCAGCGACTATGACCGTGAGAAGCTCCAGGAGCGTCTCGCCAAGCTCGCCGGCGGCGTGGCCGTGATCAAGGTCGGCGGCGCGTCCGAAGTCGAGGTGAAGGAGCGCAAGGACCGCGTCGACGACGCGCTGCACGCCACCCGTGCGGCCGTTGAAGAGGGCATCGTCCCCGGCGGCGGCACCGCTCTCCTCTACGCGACCAAGGCGCTCGAAGGCCTCAAGGGTCAGAATGACGACCAGACCCGCGGCATCGACATCATCCGCAAGGCGATCACCGCGCCGGTCAAGCAGATCGCGCAGAACGCCGGTGTCGATGGCGCCGTCGTGTCGGGCAACCTGCTCCGCGAAGGCGACGAGACCCAGGGCTTCAACGCTCAGACCGAGAGCTACGAGAACCTGGTCCAGGCCGGCGTGATCGACCCGACCAAGGTCGTGCGCACGGCCCTGCAGGACGCGGCGTCCGTCGCCGGCCTGCTGATCACCACGGAAGCCACGATCGCCGAGCTGCCGCAGGAAGACAAGGCTCCGGCCGGCATGCCCGGCGGCATGGGCGGCATGGGCGGCATGGACTTCTGATTTCGGGCACGGGGTAGCCTCGCGGCTACCCCGACCACGAAATCAGAACGGCCGGCAGCCCTGTGGGCTGACCGACGGCACGGGATTAACTCCCGCGCCCCGTTCCAAACCAAAAGAAGTTCCAGACCCAAAAAGAAAGGCCGGAGAGCACCCGCTCCCCGGCCTTTTCTTGATGCCCCACAACGGCACCGAACCCGCTCCCGAAACGTTCGCCCCGCGAACCCCATCAAGGAGCACCTCATGAACAACGACACACTCGAAGGCAGCACCCGCGACATCGCCGGCCGCGTCAAGGAGACCACCGGCACGCTGACCGGCAACGACCGGCTGCGCGGCGAAGGCGTCGCCGATCAGGTCGGCGGCAACACGCAAAAGGCGGTCGGCTCGCTGCGCGACGCCGTCGCCCCGATAACCAACCAGGCGAAAGAACTCTACCGCACCCGCCCGATGGCCACTCTGGCGCTCGCCGGCGTGGTCGGCATCGCGCTGCTGAACACGCTGCGGGGGCGGCGCTAGGGCATAATCGGCTTGCCCCGCGTCGTCATTGCGAGGAGCATAGCGGCGAAGCAATCCAGCTGAACTGATCCGCCGCACTGGATTGCTTCGCTGCGCTCGCAATGACGATCGGATCAGAATGATCATGCCCAAGCTCGCTTGGGCGTGATCAGCTGCGGAAAATCCTCTGCCGCGGGCATGATCCACCTGCTCCTCCCCCGCGCCATTCCAAAGCCCAAAGGAGGCCGGAGAGCTTCGCTTCCCGGCCTCTTCCGTTGCGGGCAACTCAGAAGCGCCAGCTCCAACCCCAAACACCGGCTAGGCTGAGCTTGTCGAAGCCCTCCTTTGTTCTTGGTGGCCGTTCTGCGGGTGTCTACTGCGCTGGCGAGCAGCACCTGCACCGCTACCTTGCCGAGTTGGAGTTCCGGTACAACCACCACCGCATCGCAACGGCGTGGATGATCGCCAGCGCGCCGTTCAGAGCCGCAAGGGTATCGTCGGCAAGCGCCTCACCTACGGAACAACTGACAGCTGATATGCAATGCGAGCGCAGAGCAAACGCAAGCATGCGCGCAAAAAGTCCGAATACGCAGACTAGATCGCAAAGGTGGCGCAATGCTATGTGGCGGCGGTTGACAGATCGTTGCGCCCGCGCCAAAACGAAGATCGGCCCGAGTCCTGGGTAGGATCGGGCCGATGTCGGGACGCTGGCTAGGTCGGCAAACTGCGTCAGCGTCCGTATTTTGGGAACGCCAGATCATGTCGGATCACGTCGATTCCGTCAAGTCTTACCTGCGCCTGCTGGAGGGCTGGCGGGAGACTTCTCGCGCCAAAGGCGACGACAAGATGGTCGCCACTTACGACAAGCGCATTGCGTTCATGCAGGCCGCAGTCGACGAGATCGAGCATCTGCGCCGCATTACTAAGCCCATCCCGGCTTCTTACGGCGACCTTAGCGACCTTCCGGACGAGCTGATCAAGGAGCTTACGGGCATCAAGGTGGATGACCTTGAGCAACAGGTCTTCACGATCATCAAGGCCGGGGGCGCCGAAGTCGATTTAGACTCGGTGCTGATCGAGCTTTTTCGGCGATTCAAGGTGGTTCAGACCCGCCGGTACCTACAGAACAAGTTGTGGCGCATGGCGCAGAAGGGCCTAATCTTTTCGGTGGCGGGGAAAAAGGGCGTGTACACCGCCGATCGACCGGAGGCTGATACTGCCGCTCCTAGGGCCGCTCCGAGTCCCTTTGATGATTTTGATGACGACGTGCCATTTTGAGGCTTGGAGCGCCCCGTCGTTTCCAACGGGGCGCTCTGATCGGGCCTAGCATAGTGCGGGGTGCGGCTTTCCATCCAACGCCCCGAGGGTGCAAGTCCCTCTAGGTCCACCCACTCGTTGCCGAGCCTTCGGGGTATACATGTCTCCCCAAGGCTCGGCAACCAAGGCGCAAGGACAGCGCAATGCCGGACTTAGTCGGACCGAAAGTTCTTTACCTCGGATATTGCGGGATCATCGATTCCGCAGGAGTTGCCAAGCTTGCCGGGACCTTCAATCAGGCGGTGAACGATCGCTATGATGCTGTGCATCTGACGTTTACGTCGCATGGAGGAAGCGCGTCCGAGGGCGTCTTCCTGTACTACCACATTCGCAGTCTGCCGATCCGAACGATCATCCACAACTCGGGTATGGTGGCCTCTGTCGCTACCACCATCTATGCGGCTGCCGATCATCGCACCGCCTGTCCGGACGCAATCTTCCAGATACACCCGGTTCAAGTACAAGCGAACGGAGCGCACTCTTCTGTACGCTCCACGCTGGATATGGCGTTGGCTGAGGAAGCTCGGATCGACGGAATACTAAAGGAGCGGACCGGGATTCCGGAGGAGGTTTTGAGCAACCGTCGCAGTCTCGACATCTTTTTCACCGCGGATAAGGCGCTTGAATACGGCCTGGTACACGAGATCGGAGCGTTCACGCTCCCTCCCGGCAATCAGGTCTTCCACCTCTGAGCGTGGCACGTCATGCCCGGGCGCCACAAAGATTGCCTGCGGCGACACGCTGATGGTTCGGTACATCTGCAAGCTCCCTGTGTTGAGGGTGTACGCATACTACCCCTGCCGTTGTCAAATCGTTGCGCTGGGCGGCGGCGCTTACCCTGATATAGGTGCACCATGTCGAAAACGCCCCCCACCCAGATCGACAAGTTCAAAGAAGCCGCTCGCCAGCTAGAAACCGACGACGATCCGGAGCGCTTCAGCGGGAGGCTCCAGAAGATCGTGAAGAATAAGCCGGTGGAGAAGCCGGAGTGAGCGACGGTTATGTCTGCTGCTTCTGCGGAGCGGACATAGAGAAAGAAGACGCCGCCGCCCTCCATTTGATCGCGACGAACCTGTGGAAGCGTGATCCAGCTCAAAGCGTGTACGCTCACTCGCGATGCGCGGCTGCGCAGATGGCCGCCGGGCAGCTAGAGCCTGAAGTCCTGCGGGATAGCGAGAACGGGTACTCCGTCCAGGAGATTGTCTGGGGGGAAGATGAAGGGAAGGGGGTGCAGATCCCCGGATGGGGTTGCTTAGCCATAGCGGTTGTCATCGTTGCGGCAGGTTACGCGCTTGCTCGCTTGGTGGGTTTGTAAGCTACATATACTCCCCGATTGGCATGAGGGGCTCTCTACCGAGCGACAAAGTCCTCTGTCCTACACCAAACCAAATAGGATAACTGTCATACCTTCATCAGAAGGAGACCGGTTATGTCCGACACCCCCGCTCCACACGAGCCCACCCCCACGCCCGCGCAACCCGTCGACCCCGATGCCGGTTGGATGGCGGAGTTCGGGGACGACCCGGCGGAGGCGGAGCCTTCCCGCCGTGGTAGCTTCGATCGGGCGCGCAAGAAGCTGTTCCTGAAGGCGCTCGCCCGCGGCGCGACCATGGCGGAGGCGGCGCGGGCGGCGCGGATCGGCAAGCGCACCGTCTATGAGCATGTCGAGCGGGACCGGACCTTCGCCGCCGCGTGCCGGGCGGCGACCGAAGTCGTGGCGCCGGTGATCGAGCTCGAGGCGTTCAAGCGCGGCGTCACCGGCGTCGAGGAGGATGTGATCAGCTATGGCAAGCATGTCGGCACGCGGGTCAAGCGATCGGACGCGATCCTGCAGACGCTGCTGAAAGGCTCCAACCCGGACAAATATGGCCCTCACGCCGGCTCGGTGCGCGCCAAGGCCGGCAAGCGGAAATGGCGCGAGCGGGAACGGCAGCGCATTCGCGAAGAACTGATCGCCGAGCAGGAAGCGCACGGGGAGGACCCGCAAGTGTTTCGCGACCGCATCGCGCGCCGGCTCGACCGGGTCTGCGACATCGTCACCCGCACGCTCGTCGACGAGATGGGCTGGACCCGGCACGAGGAAACGGAGCGGCTCGTGCCGCCCGGCTGGCGCCTGGTGCCGGACGAAGATTCATCAATTGCACGTGCGGAATGTGCGGATGGTGCGGAATGTGCGGGTCGCGGCGCGACGGTCGATTACACGCAGCGGCCGCGCTGGGCGGATGATGAGCTGGCGGAACTCAACCCCATCACCATGGGGCAGATGATCATGCAGCTGATGTGATGCCGGTCCCCGCATTTCCCTTTGTTGGCCTCACGCGTTAGGTGCCCGCCATGCCCCGTCTTCCCACCGTCGCGATCGTCGGCCGCCCCAATGTCGGCAAGTCCACCCTGTTCAACCGGCTGGTGGGCAAGAAGCTGGCGCTGGTCGACGACCGACCCGGCGTGACGCGCGACCGGCGGGAAGGGGAGGCGCATCTGCTCGGCCTCGATTTCCGCGTGATCGACACCGCCGGGTTCGAGGACGAGGACCCGCAGTCGCTGCCCGGCCGCATGCGTGCGCAGACCGAGGCGGCGGTGCGCGAGGCCGATGTCGCCCTGTTCCTGGTCGATGCCCGCGCCGGCGTCGTGCCGCTGGATGAAGAGATTGGCCGCTGGCTGCGCGCCGAGGACACGCCGGTCGTGCTCGCCGTCAACAAGGCGGAAGGGCGGGCGGGCGAGCAGGGGGCGCTCGAAGCGCTCAGCATGGGCTTTGGCGATCCGATCCAGATCTCCGCCGAACATGGCGAGGGCCTGGCCGACCTGTTCGAAATGCTGCTCCCCCATCTGGAGCGCGACGAAGACGAGATCGACGAGGACGATGACGAGGAGGGCGGCCCGCTCAAGCTCGCCATTGTCGGCCGGCCCAATGCGGGCAAGTCGACCCTGGTCAATCGCATCCTCGGCCAGGAGCGGATGATCACTGGGCCGGAAGCCGGCATCACCCGCGACTCGATCGCGATCGACATGGAATGGGAAGGGCGTCCCATTCGTCTCATCGACACCGCCGGCATGCGCAAGCGCGCCAACGTGCAGGACAAGCTCGAAAAGCTGTCCGTCGCCGACGCCAAGCGCGCGGTCGATTTCGCCGAAGTCGTGGTGCTGCTGCTCGACGCCACCCGCGGCCTGGAAGCGCAGGACCTCCGCATCGCCGACGCGGTGCTGCAGGAGGGCCGCGCGCTGATGATCGCGCTCAACAAATGGGATGTGGCCGAAAACGCCTCTGCGCTGTTCAACGGCGTCAAGGCGGCGCTGGAGGAGGGGCTAAGCCAGGTGAAGGGCCTGCCGGTGCTCACCGTCTCCGCCGCCACCGGCAAGGGCGTCGACACCATGCTGAAGGTGGCGTTCGAGACGCGCGAGGCCTGGTCGCGGCGCGTGCCCACCGGCGAGCTCAATCGCTGGTTCGAGACGGCGATCGAGAAGAACCCGCCGCCCGCGCCCGGCGGCAAGCGCATCAAGCCGCGCTACATCACTCAGGCCAAGACCCGGCCGCCCGGCTTCATCCTGTTCGGCACCCGCGTCGACCTGCTGCCGGAAAGCTACCGCCGCTACCTGATCAACGGCATCCGCCGCGATTTGGGCTTCGGCGCAGTCCCCGTCCGCCTCACCCTGCGCGCCCCCAAAAACCCCTTCGACCGGGACAAGACATGACCCTTGTCGCTCGTCCCGAGCGAAGTCGAGGGGCGTCAGCTCCGGGCCAGCGCCCTTCGACTACGGCCACCGGCCTCCGTTCAGGACGAGCGGTGAAGGTCACCGAACGACTGTTCCATCCTTCATCACGAAGGACACGGCCTTCAGCACCGTCACATCGGCGAGCGGATCGCCGGCCACCGCGATCAGGTCGGCGCGCTTGCCGGGCTCGATCGTGCCGATTTCCTTGGCGAGGCCGAGCAGCTCGGCGGCGTTGACGGTGGCGGCCTGGATCGCGGTGGCGGGCGTCATGCCGTGCTTCACCATCAGCTCGAACTCGTCGGCATTGCGGCCATGCTTCGACACGCCGGCATCGGTGCCGAATGCGATCCTCACGCCCGCCGGCACCGCCTTCTCCAGTGCCTTGCCGGTGATCGAAATGCGCCAGTCGATCTTCGCCCGCACTTCGGGCGGATAGGCATTGGGGTCCTTTGCGATCCGCTCCAGATAGCCGTTCACGGTGGACAGGGTGGGCACGTAATAGGCGCCCGATTTGGCGAACAGGCGGATGGTGGCGTCGTCCATCAGCGTGCCGTGCTCGATCGAATCGGCGCCGGCATTGAGCGCCAGCGCGACACCGTCGGCGCCATGGGCATGCACCGCGACCTTCTTGCCGTACATGTGCGCGGTGTCGACGATCGCCTTCGCTTCGTCGTCGAACATCTGCTTGCCCAGCCCGGCGGCGATGCGGCTGTTCACCCCGCCGGTGGTCGCGATCTTGATCACGTCGGCGCCCCGTCCGATCTGCCGCCGCACCGCCTTGCGGCATTCGTCGGCGCCGTCGCAAATCTCCTTATTCTCGAACATATGGTCGAAATCGTCGTTGAAGCCCGGCTGCGGGTCCATGTGACCGGCGGTGGTCGAGATCGACTGGGCGGCATCGACGATCGTCGGCCCGATCACCCAGCCCCGGCGAATGGCATCGCGCAGCGCCAGCGTCGCTCCCTCGTCGCCGAGGTTGCGCACCGTGGTGAATCCGGCACGGAGCGTCTTCTGCGCGTTCCAATAGGCTTCGAGCGCATGCATCTCGCGGCTCTCCGTCACGCCGGCGAGCAGCCCCTCATTGCCGGCACGGTCCGAGCTCAGATGAACATGGCTGTCGATCAGCCCGGGCAGCACATAGCGATCCTTCAGGTCGATCAGCCGGGCGCCGGCCGGTGGCGCGACATGGCCGTCGCGCACCGCCTCGATCCTCCCGTCCTGCACGATAATCGTCGACGGCCCGCGCACGGGCTTGCCCGGCACGGCGAGCAGACTGCCGGCATGGATATAGCTGCTCTCGGCGGCGGCCGGTGCGGCAATGGCAATCGCTAGGAGGAAAAGGCGCAAATCGGGATCCTTGTGTCAGTGCTACGGCAGAGTCTTATCGCGCGCATTCTGCCGACGCCAATGCTTGGCAACCACCTGTTTACCCGAAGCGCCTAACAGGGTTGTCATGACCGCCAACGCCGCTCCGCTGGTCGACTGGACCGCCTTCAACCAGGCCCGCGCCGAACTCGGTTCCGATTTCGTGCGGATTCTCGGCTATTTCCGCGAGGATGGGGTGAAGTCGCTCGATGCGATCGAGGGCGCGATGCGGGCCAAGAGCGCGGCAGCTTTGGTCCGCCCGGCGCACACGCTGAAGGGCGAGGCCCGCCAGTTCGGCGCCGAACCGCTCGGTGACCTGGCGGAGCGGATCGAGATGACGGCACGCCGCTGCGTCGAGCTGCACACCACGCCGGACGAGCTCATCCCCGAAGTGGTCAAGATCCGGCCGCTGTTCGAACAGACGCTTGAGCTGTTCGACCGCGAAACCAACCCGCTCGCCACCCGCCGTCCCGCCGCTGCTGGCTTCGGTCGGCGTGCAGTGTTCGGCCGCGCGGGCTAGCCCTCCGACGGCTTGGCCTGGAGCTGGATGAAGTTGGCCAAGCCCATCAGCTTGATCTGATCGAACAGCTTTTCGAGATAGTCGACATGCTCTTCCTCATTCTCGAGGATGCGCTTGAACAGGTCGCGGCTGACATAGTCGCGGACGCCTTCGCAATGCTGGATCGCATCGCGGAGCAGGGGGATCGCCTCCTTCTCCAGTTCGAGATCGGCTTTCAGCACTTCCTCGACGGTTTCGCCAATCCGCAAGCGCCCCAGCAGTTGGAAGTTCGGCAGACCCTCTAGGAACAGGATGCGCTCCGACAACCAGTCGGCATGCTTCATCTCGTCGATCGATTCGTGCCGTTCGAACTCGGCCAGCCGGTGCACGCCCCAATGATCGAGCAGGCGATAATGCAGCCAATATTGGTTGATCGCCGTCAGCTCGTTCTTGAGCGCGTCGTTCAGATATTCGATGACCTTGGGATCGCCCTGCATCGCCAGCCTCCGTTCACCCCAGCATAACGCCACAGTGAAGCAAATGACATGCAGAAATGGCGGAAAACTGCGCTTTTTAAGAGTTGCGAACGCTAGGCAATAGCGGCTTCGGCGGCGATAACATCACGTGCGAAGGGAATGCACTGGCCGCAGCGCGGACGGCGGCCGAGGGACTGGTAGGCGGAAAGCGGATCACGATGGCCCCGCCGCGCGGCCTCACGCACGTCCCGCTCGCGAATCGCGTTGCAGTTGCAGACGATCATGAAAGCCGTATCGCTCAATTGCGATTAACTCGCAATAGCGAGGTTAGCTGGCCAGTGCGAACTGCTCGTCGTTAAGCGCCATGCCCGGAGCGTTGAGCGCGAGCGCCAACGCCGTGCCGCAAAAGCCGCACTGCGCAGTGACGCGCCCGATCAGCCAGTTGCTATGGCCGCAGCCAGGGCAACGGTTCGTCTCACCGGGATGATAAACCACTTGATAGCCGCGCTGCACAAGGTTGAGCGGCTGAACAACATCGGTACGCATCAGCACCTCCTCTACACGACGGCGCCATTTCAATGCAGAACAACTTATCACATCGGCATTATGGCTAAAGGCCGTTAACTCAGATTGTCACTTCGTTAACCGTAATGCTGTCAAACTACATCCACCTTGCCGATAAACTCGTGATCGACAAACCCGTTCCACTCCCGAAATGCAGAAATGGGGCGCGGACGGCCGCACCCTATTTGGTAAGGATCCGGAGCGTCAGCCTTCGAGATCGGGCTCGAACCGCTCCCAGCCGTCGGTGCCGAGCCGTTCGACCGGGCGGAACCGCGCCTTGTACGCCATCCGCTTCGACCCGCGCACCCAATAGCCGAGATAAACATAGGGCAGGCCGGCAGCACGGGCGCGCAGGATATGGTCCATGATGATGAAGCTGCCGAGGCTCGGCCGGTCTTCATGATCGGCATCGTAAAAGCTGTAGATCATCGACAGCCCGTCGCACTGCGTGTCGGTCAGGCAGGCGCCGATCAGCCGGCCCGGCGCAAAGCCTTTGCGCGGCTCGCGATACTCGATGATCTGGGTGTTGACGGGCGTCTGCTCGACCATGTCGGCATAGTCCATCTCGTCCATGTTCGACATGCCGCCGCCGGGATGGCGGGCGGAGAGATAGCGGCGCAGCAGCTGGAACTGCTCGTCGGTCGACCATGGGCGGCAGGCGCTCACTTCGAGGTCGCTGTTGCGCTTCAGCACGCGCTTCTGAGTACCGCTAGGTTGCCAATCGTCGGTCAGCACCCGCATCGAGACGCAGGCCTGACAGTCGGGGCAACTCGGCCGGTAGGCGACGCTCTGGCTGCGGCGAAAGCCGATTCGGCCCAGCGCATCGTTCAGTTCGGCCGCGTGCGGTCCGCTTAATTCCGTGAACACCTTCCGCTCGAACTTGCCGGGCAGATAAGGGCAGGGGTTCGGGCTGGTGACGAAAAATCGTGGAAAGCGGAACGGTGCGCTCACGTCAGGCCCTCTCTCGCGCGGGGGCCGTTACCCCGCAGTCGTTCCCGTGAACGCACTATCCTTCACCGGCGCTTCAATGAAAAGCCGGTTTACCTTCTTTCAGGCAAGTTCGACGGTGCTGACTTCGTAATGTGCCGCGCGCAGCGCGTCCATCAGTCGCTCGAGATGGTCGCGGTCCCGCGTCTCGCACTCGATGTCGGTAATCAGTCCCTTGGCTGGCAAAGTCGTGAAGACGCGCTGGTGATAGACCTCGATGATGTTGACCTGCTGCTCGTGGAAGATGCGCGCCACGTTGAACAATGCGCCCGGCCGGTCCTGCAGCCGCACCCGCAACCGGGCCAGCCGCCCGGAGCGGGCAAGGTCGCGCAGCAGCACGTTGGCGAGCAGCCGCGTGTCGATATTGCCGCCGCACAGAACGATGCCGACTTCGCGGCCGGCAAAGCGCTCCGGATGAGCAAGCAGCGCGGCCAGGCCCGCGGCGCCAGCGCCTTCCACGACCGTTTTCTCGATCTGCAGCAGCAGGCTGACCGACCGTTCCAGGTCGCGTTCCGACACCAGCAGCACGTCGTCGGCAAGCGCCGCGACGAACTGACGGGTCAGCGCCCCGGGCTGCTTGACCGCAATGCCTTCCGCGAGCGTGTCGCCCTCGCACGGCAAGTCGACATGGCGGAGCGCGGCGTACATCGAAGGGTAAAGCTCTGCCTGGACGCCGACGAGTTGAATGCCGGGCTTCAGACCGCGCGCCGCCGTGCCCATGCCGGAGAAGAGGCCACCGCCGCCGATCGGCACGACCAAGGTGTCGATGTCCGGCGCATCGGCCAGCATCTCAAGTGCGACCGTGCCCTGGCCCGCGATGATGTGCGGATGGTCGAACGGGTGGACGAAAGTCAGGCCGCGCTCTGCCTCCAGCTGGCGCGCATGAGCATAGGCGGCATCGAATGTCTCGCCTTCCAGGATTACCGCCGCCTGGTGGCTTTCGGTCTGCGTGACCTTCACCGTCGGCGTCGGCTTCGGCATGACGATCGTGACCGGAATGCCGAGCCGGTGGCCGTGATAGGCGAGACCCTGCGCATGGTTGCCGGCCGAGGCGGCGATGACGCCCTTGGCGCGCGCCTCCGCGCTCATCTGCAGCAGCGTGTTGAGCGCGCCTCGCTCCTTATATGCGGCAGTGAACTGGTGATTTTCAAACTTGAGCCACACGCTTGCGCCGGTCAGCTGCGACAGCGTCTGGCTGTGCAGCGTCGGCGTCCGCACGATCGAGCCGCCGATCCGCGCCGCCGCCGCCTGGATGTCCGGAAGAGCGACGGGCAAGGTTTCGGGCGAAAGCGTCGATGCGGTGGCCATTCGACTGCCCTTAGCCGGCACGGTCGGCCATGTCATTCCCGCGCGCTTTCTTGGGTCATCAGCCGTCAAAAAAGAGGGCGTGTCGATTCTGTCCTATCCGACTCGGCCGCCCTTCCGGTAACTCGGAACTGCGACCCGAAGGGCTCCCGTTTTTGGGGGTTCTTTTCCTTTTGCCCGGCTGAACCAGTTTCAGCCGGGCACCTTTTTTCATGAGCGCCGAAAGGCTATGCATGCCGTCCCAGAACAAAACGGGGCGCGCCTTTCATGGATGCTGTGTCTCTGGATTATGCCGCACCGGATGCGGCGCTGACGGAATATGTCTCCGTCTTTTATAATTTCCGCGTCGACTTGCCGCGCTTCGAGGACGACGACCGTGCCGACCTCGCCCAACTTCGCTTCCAGCTCAAGGGGACCGGCCGCTATCGCTTCGCCGACGGCCATGTTCAGGACGCGCCGGAGGTGCAGGTGGTCGGCCCGACCATGGGCGTGACTCATATCGCGGTCGACGGCCCCGCCGAAGTGTTCGGCGCTGGGCTGCTGCCTGCCGGATGGGGGGCGATGATCGCGATCGATGCTTCGTCGCTGACCAACCGCGTCGTCGACGGGACCGAGTTGTTCGGGCGCGATGTGGTCATGGTGCTGGAACGGCTTCGGGCCGCCGAAACGCTGGAGGAGCGGGTCGCCATGGGCAATGCGTTGGTGCGGGATCTCGTCGCGCGAGGCCATGAGCAATCGCGCTGGTTCACGCGGACCGTCGACGGCTGGCTCCAGGCGAGCCTCAGCCCCGAAGTCGATGATCTGGTCGCCGCCACGCGGCTCTCACGGCGGCAGGTGGAGCGGCTTTGCAAGCGTCTCTACGGCTGCCCGCCGAAGCTGCTGTCGCGGAAATACCGTGCGCTCAGGGCGGCGGTGGTGCTGGCGAAAGGCGAGGCAAGCACCGCCGAGCTGCTCACCCAGGGTTTCTATGATCAGTCGCACTGCATTCGGGAGATCAAGCGCTTCACCGGCGTCACGCCGACGCGCATCCAGGGCGATCTGAACGAACTGACGCGCCTGACTATGAAGCGGACGGAACTGGCCGGGCAGGTCGCGCCGCTGGTGGCAGAGGCCTAGCCGAGGATCAGGCCCGCCAGCGCCGCGCTCATCAGATTGGCAAGACTGCCGGCGACGAGCGCGCGCAGGCCGAGGCGTGCGATCACCGGGCGCTGATTGGGCGCGAGGTTGCCCGTCACCGCCATCTGGATGGCGATGGAGCTGAAATTGGCGAAGCCGCAGAGCGCGAATGTGACGACTGCGACGGTCTGCGGCGAAAGCGCATTCTGTATCTTGCCGAGTTCGATGAAGGCGACGAACTCGTTCAGCACCATCTTCGTGCCGAACAGGCCGCCGGCGACACCGGCCTCGTCCCACGGCACGTTCAGCATGAACATGATCGGGCGGAAGATATAGCCCAGCAGCAGCTGGAAGGAGAGGTCGGGCCGACCGAACCAGCCGCCCACCCCCGCCAACAACCCGTTGGCGAGCGCCACCAGCGCGACGAACGCCAGCACCATCGCGCCGACGGCAACCGCCAGCTTGACGCCAGTCTGTGCGCCCTGAGCGGCGGCCATGATGATGTTGGCGGGGCGTTCTTCATCGTCAGTGGCGGGGACCGGATGCGGCCCTGCCTCGGGCAGCAACGCAGCCGGCCCCTCGGCGCTGACGCGGGCGTGCGGCAGGGCGATATCGTCCGGCTCGGGCGTGATCTTGTCGTCCGGCATGATGATCTTGGCCATCAGCACGCCGCCCGGCGCGGACATGAAGCTGGCGGCGAGCAGATAGGGAAGCAGCTGCGCGCCGATCATCGAAGCGTAGGCGCCGAGGATCGTGCCGGCGACGCCGGCCATGCCCACCGTCATCAGGCAGAAGAGCTGCGGCGGGGTCAGGTTTGCCAGATAGGGGCGCACGACCAGCGGGCTTTCCGACTGGCCGACAAAGATGTTCGCAGCCGAGCCGAGGCTCTCGACCCGCGTGATGCCGGTCACCAGCCGGATCGCGCCGCCCACCCAGCGGACGATCTGCTGCATGACGCCGAGATAATAGAGGATGGAAATCAGCGAGGCGAAGAAGATGATCACCGGCAGGGCGGCAATGGCGAAGCTGTTCGCGCCCATTTCCGGCGAGGCGAGCGGCCCGAAGATGAAGTCCGTCCCGGCCTTGGCATAGCCGAGAAGGTTCGACACGCCGCGCGACATCGCTTCTATCACGCTGCGGCCCCAGCTCGTCCCCAGCACCAGCAGCGCGAAGCCCGCCTGCAGGGCGAAGGCCGGACCGACCACCCGCAACCGAATGGCGCGCCGATTGGTCGACAGCAGCAGCGCGACGGCCAGAATCAGCAGGATTCCGGCAATCCCAATCAGATAGCGATTCAACGAGAAGCTCCCCTCACGGCGGCTCCGGGTGGCACAGCCGCGCCGCCGTCGCCAGCGGAATCTTGGGGCTGTTGCAGCGCTGCCACACCCCTCCCATATCTCCGGCCATGAGCGGGAATGAACACGGGCTCGTGCAGTGGCACGGCACCACCATCCTGTCGGTCCGCAAGAACGGCAAGGTCGTCATCGTTGGCGACGGCCAGGTCTCGATGGGCCAGACGGTCATGAAACCCAATGCACGCAAGGTCAGGAAGCTCGGCGACGGCAGTGTCATCGGCGGCTTTGCCGGCGCGACGGCCGACGCCTTCACCCTTTTCGAGCGGCTGGAACGCAAGCTGGAGCAGCATCACGGCCAGCTGCTGCGCGCAGCCGTGGAACTCGCCAAGGACTGGCGGACCGACAAATATCTGCGCAACCTCGAAGCGCTGATGATCGTCGCCGACAAGGATGTGTCGCTGATCCTGACCGGGAATGGCGACGTGCTGGAGCCGCTGAACGGCATCGCTGCGATCGGCTCCGGCGGCAACTACGCGCTGGCCGCCGCCCGCGCGCTTGCGGAATACGAACCGGATGCGGAGACGCTCGCCCGCAAGGCCATGGCCGTGGCGGCGGACATCTGCGTCTACACCAACGACCAGCTCACCATCGAGAGCTTGGACTCAGCCTCTTAACAGCCCCGTTCGTGTCGAGCGAAGTCGAGACACGGCCGGTCACCTCACAAGCGTCTCTCGACTGCGCTCGAGACGAACGGATGATATGATGCAAGACAACCTTACCCCCAAAGCCATCGTCGCCGCGCTGGACGCGCACATCATCGGCCAGGCCGAAGCCAAGCGCGCCGTCGCCGTCGCGCTGCGCAACCGCTGGCGGCGGCAGAAGCTGCCGGCGGAGCTGCGCGACGAAGTCACGCCCAAGAATATCCTGATGATTGGGCCGACCGGTTGCGGAAAGACCGAGATCAGCCGGCGCCTGGCCAAGCTCGCCGACGCCCCGTTCGTGAAGGTCGAGGCGACGAAGTTCACCGAGGTGGGCTATGTCGGCCGTGACGTCGAGCAGATCGCCCGGGACCTGGTCGAGGAAGCGATTCGGCTGGAGAAGGAACGTCGGCGGCAGGCTGTGATCGACAAGGCGGAAGCCGCCGCGATGGAACGGCTGCTTGACGCGTTGACCGGCAAGGGCTCTTCCGAAGCGACCCGCGCCGCCTTCCGCCAGCGTTTCGACGAAGGCGTGCTCGACGACAAGGAGGTCGAGGTTGAGCTGGCCAACCAGCCGAACATGCCGTTCGAAATTCCGGGCATGGGCGGGCAGGTGGGCATGATCAACCTGTCCGACATGATGTCGAAGGCGATGGGCGGCGGCCAGCTGAAGAAGCGCAAGCTCGGCGTTCGCGCGGCCTGGGACAAGCTGGTCGAGGAAGAGGCCGACAAGCGCCTCGATCAGGACGAGGTCAGCCGCCAGGCGCTCGCCGACGCGGAGGCAAACGGCATCGTGTTCCTCGACGAGATCGACAAGATCGCGGTCTCCGACGTGCGCGGCGGCTCGGTTAGTCGCGAGGGCGTGCAACGCGACCTGCTACCCCTGATCGAAGGCACCACCGTCGCCACCAAATACGGCCCGATGAAGACGGACCATATCCTGTTCATCGCCTCGGGAGCCTTCCATGTCGCGAAGCCGAGCGACCTGTTGCCGGAGCTGCAAGGCCGACTGCCGATCCGCGTCGAGCTGAAGGCGCTGACCGAAGCGGATTTCGTCCGCATCCTGACCGACACCAAGGCCTCATTGACCGGCCAGTACAAGGCACTGCTGGGCACCGAAGGCGTGACCATCGACTTTACCGAAGACGGGATCGCCGCGGTGGCCCGGATTGCCGCGGAAGTGAACGGGCAGGTGGAGAATATCGGCGCGCGACGGCTGCAGACGGTGATGGAGAAGCTGCTCGAGCAGGTCAGCTTCGACGCCGAGGACCGCGCGGGCGAAACGCTGACGATCGACCGCGCCTATGTCGACGCGCAACTCAGCAGCATCGCGCGCGACACGGATCTTTCCAAGTACGTGCTCTGAGGCTCGCGGCAGGATCAACTTTCGTCATCCCCGCGCAAGCGGGGACCCAGCCCTTCTTTCGGTGACTCCTGGGTTCCCGCGTTCGCGGGAATGACGAGGAAGATGGTCTGGAATTACCGCGGATAGATCGTCCGCGTGCCGTCAGGATTGCGGCGCGAATCCAGTTCGGTCTCGCGCATCCGGGCATCTTCACGGCGGCGAAGGTCGAGATTGTCGATACTCGACTCGTGGCGCAGGTCGGCGCGGGTGTCGCGGACATCGGCGTCGGTCCGGTATGCGGTCGCCGGGCGATCGCGTTCCAGTTCGACGGTCCGCGCCTTCAGCGCCTCGATCTGCGCGTCGCGGTTCTTGATCGCCGCGGCATGATCTTCGCGCTCACGGGCGAGCTCGCGCTTCCACCGCGCGCCACCCGAACGCGACATCAGGCCCAGCAGCCACCCCAGGGCAAGCGTCAGCCCCAGGATCATCCAGGTTTCGGTGGTGAACTCCACGGCGTCTCTCCCACTGTTCCGGTGGAACAACGAAGGAGACGACGGGGCCGTTCCTTATTTGAAGTTGTCCGCGATCGAGCAGGCTGCCGGTCCGAGGATGACGATGAACAGCACCGGCAGGATGAAGCAGATCAGCGGCACGGTCATGATCGCCGGCAGCCGCGCCGCCTTTTCTTCCGCGCGCATCATCCGCTCGTTGCGGAACTCGGCCGACAGCACCCGCAACGCCGAGGCGAGCGGCGTGCCGTATTTTTCAGTCTGGATCATCGTCGTGACCACGCCGCGTACGGCGTCGAGGTCAACGCGCGTCGCGAGATTCTCAAACGCCTGGCGCCGCTCGGTCAGGAAGCCCAGCTCGATCGAGGTCAGCATGAACTCGTCGCCGAGCTCGGGATAGCCCTTGCCCAGCTCGCGCGCGACGCGGCCGAAGGCGGCGTCCACGGTCAGTCCGGCTTCGGCGCAGATGACGAGCAGGTCGAGCGCGTCGGGCAGGCCCTTGCGGATCGCGTCGCTGCGCTTGGCGATCTTGTTCTTCAGGAAGATGTCGGGCGCCTTGTAGCTGCCGATCAACGCGCCGGCAGTGACCGCGAACTTCTTGAAGGGGCCCCAATCGGGCCAGAAATCGAGCCCGTAGATCATCAGCACGGCGCCGAGGCCGAATACGATCGGCAGCATCATCCGACCGAAGATCACGGCAATCGCCGCATCCTTGGAGCGGATGCCCGCCTGCATCAGCTTGATTTGCGCGGCCTTGAGCTGTTCGTCCTGCAGCACCTTCAACGACGACAGCAGGGAGCGCATCCGATCGGTGGTCTCGCTGCGCGCATTCAGCTTGGCGCGACGCTTGGAACTGGAGGCGGTGATGCCCGCCTTTAGCTGTTCGCGGCGATCGACCAGCGCCTTGACCCGACGCGCCATGGGGTCGCGCACGGTCATGACGGCATAAAGCGCGACCAGCACCATGAAGGTCGCGACGCCGCTGAGCAGCGTTGCCACCCAGAGGACGTCGATGCCGAGGAGAGTGGGGCCGGTCGCTTCCATATCAGATCTCGAAGTTGACCATCTTGGCCATGATGAAGGCGCCGATGCTCATCCAGATGAGCCCGCCCAGGCCGGCGATCATCAGCCGCTCGTCCTTCACGAAGTTCATCATATAGGGCTGGTTGATCATCCAGATCAGGCCGAACACGATGAACGGCAGCGCGCCGACGATGTAAGCTGACGCCTTCGATTCCGACGACATCGCCTTGATCTTGAGCTTCATCTGCGCGCGCTTGCGCAGCACGTCGGCCAGATTGCCGAGCGTCTCCGCCAGGTTGCCGCCGGTCTCCTTCTGGATCGCAAGCGTGATGCAGAAGAACTGGAATTCGGGCGTACCGAGGCGATCGGCGGTTTCCTGAAGCGCCACCTCCATCGTACGGCCGATCTTCATCTTGTCGGTGACGAGGCGGAATTCCTCACCCACCGGGCCTGGAACTTCAGTCGAGACGACGCCCAGAGTTTCGGTGATCGGCAGGCCGGCGCGCAGGCCGCGGACGAGCAGCTCGATCGCATCGGGGAAGCGGGTGGTGAAATTCTTGATCCGCTTCTTGATCATCATGCCGACATACATGTGCGGCCCGCCCACACCGATGACGGCGCCGCCGAACAGGGCGAGCAGGACGGGCGCACCGCGGCTCAGCAGAAAGCCGCCGACGACGAGAGTCAGGACGACATTGACCAGCGCATATTTGCCGACGGACCAGTCCTTGCCCGTCATAGCCAGCCGCTTCTTCATCAGCGCCGGGTTGGGCAGGAAGCGGCCCGCCAGCGTGTCCATGCGCGTGTCCTGCGCCGTGGTGATCCGCCGCATCTTCTCTTCGGCCGACAGGGCCATGGCGCCGCCATGACGCTCGCGCAGGCCTTCGAGCCGCCGCTTCTGCGCCTTGCCTTGAGAAGGGCCGGAAAAGGCGGCGACGATCATCAGCAGGGCGAAGAGTGCCCCCAGAAACGGGAAGATGAACTGGATCATCGCGCCGCGCGCCCCTTACTTCTTGGGCTTCGGAAGCTTCAGCTTGAATTCGCCGAGTTTGCCCAGCAGCGACTTGCCCGAGCCCTGGGAAGACGTCGCCTCATCGCCGGCCGCCGCAACCAGGCGGTCGGACAGCGCCTGCAGCGCCTGGCCAAGCTTGCCGCCCTTGCCGGCCTCCGCAATCGGCTTACCCAGCTTGGCCGCCTGCGCGGCGAGTTTCTGGTCGAGCGGCAGGATGAAGTCGATCTTGCGTTCGATCGAGTCTTCGAAATCCTTGCGGCTGAGCTCTGTCGCACCGGCCGTGGCGACGCGATTGGCGACCAGCAGGACCGAAGCCTGCGGCGCATGCGTCTTGAACCAGGACAGGAAGCGGATGCAGTCGCGCGCGGCCGCCAGCGTGATCTCGGTGACGAGCACGACGGTGTTCGCGTCCTGCACCAGCATCGGGTGCTGGACCAGCATGTGCCGCGGCAGGTCGATCACCGTGCATTCGAAGGCAGCGCGAATCTCTTCCTGCAGCTGATAGAAGGCGGAGCCGTCGGTCATCAGCGGCTGGTTGATCGGCGCCTCGGCCGACAGCACCGCGAGCTTCTCGTTCACGCGCACCAGCGCGCGCTCGATGAACAGACCGTCGATGCGACTCGGATTCTCGATCGCGTCGGTCAGCCCGCGACCGGGCTCAAGGTCGAGCGCGAGCGCATCGGTTCCGAAATGCACGTCGAGGTCGACGAGGGCCGTCGAGCGCTTGTCCTTGTCGCCGAACAGCCAGGCCAGTGACGCTGCGACAGTAGAGGCGCCGGCGCCGCCGCGAGAGCCGATCACCGCGGTCATCAGATGCGGTCGCTCGACGCTCGGCTCGAAGCTCTTGGGCGTGCTGAACACCGTCTGCGCCTGCGCGAAGGCGTCGCGCAGCTGTTCCGGATGGAACGGCTTGAGCAGGTAATCCTGAATGCCGCTCCCGATCAGGTCGCGGTAAAGCCGGACGTCGTTGATGAGGCCGGTGGCGATCACGACGGTGCCGGGTTCGCATACCTCGGCGAGCGCGTTGATCTCGTTCAGCGGATCACTGGTCTCCGACAGGTCGACGAGCAGGATGTTGGGACTGGCCGAGACCGCCAGGTTCTGCACGGCCGCGCGCAGGCCGCCGCGAAGGACCTTTTCGGGCGACCAGCCCATTTCGACTGCAATCGGACGGATCGCGTCGGCGGCGCTGTCGTCGCAGACATAGGCGACGAAGGGGTCGCGCAGGGCTGCCGAGCGGGTGGGGCTCCAGGGTGCGTTCATTATTTTCCAACCTTGGACGTGGATTCGGCCTTGATGCCGCGGGTGCCGGTGGGCGGCGCGGTGCGGTAGGCGTCGATCGCCTTGCTCGACACGGCGGGGTCGACGGCGATGCCGTCGTCGCGGCCGCGGATCAGGTCCATCGGATCGGCGACCATGGCGGCCAGCGCCGCATTGTTCGCGCAGCCATAATTCGACATGGTCGAGCCGACGAAGTCGGGTGCCGACGGACGGCTCCAGTCGGGGCAGCCGGGCACGGAAGCGCTCGAGCGACTGACGATGACCCGAACCGAGCCCGGCGTTATCTGGCCGGCGGTGACGGGCGCCGTGCCTGACACGCTCATGCCGCGCCGGGCGAGCAGCTCCGCGACATCGCCGCGGGCGGTGCCGGCGGGGCCGTCGATCGCGACGCGGTCGCCATAGGCCAGGCCGATCGAGCGGAACCAGCCGTCCAGCCGCTCCTGCTCGCCCAGGGCAAGGCCATCGCCCGCGGTGGCCAAGTCGATCACATAATCGGTTCGCTGCACGATCGGCTGGTGCACCGATTCCATGCCGCGGTTGACGGTGCCGCAGGCGGCGAGCGCCAGCGGCAGGGCGATCAGCGAAATCTGTTTCAGCGCCATCATGCTCTCCGCACGCATCACTTGATCGAGAAGCCCGGGGCGGGAACCGCCGCGGCACTCTTGGTGGGCTTGTCGGCCTTGGACGGCAGCACGGCCTGCGCCTGTGGCTGCCCCGTCACCTGCGTCTGCGGCGGCGCCAGCGTCGGCGTCGGCCGCGCCTGGCCGCTTTCGCCGCTGAAACTGTGCCCCAAGAAGACGCGCGAGGCGTCGGTCGCCGCCTTGTAGCCGTCGGTCGGCAGCGGCAGCGTGCCGGAGGTCGGCTTCACCAGATACGGCGTGATGATGATCACCAGCTCAGTCTCGCTGCGGCGGAACTTGCTGGAGCGGAACAGCGCGCCCAGCACGGGCACGTCGCCGAGCCCCGGCGCCTTGTCGATCTGGTTGAAATGCTTGTTCTGCAGCAGCCCACCGATCATGAAGCTCTGACCGGAGCCGAGTTCCACCGTCGTTTCCGCGCGGCGGGTCGAAAAGCCCGGCACCTGGAAGCCGCTGATCGTGATCGCGCCCTGAGTGCTCAGCTCCGACACCTCCGGCCGCACCCGCATCGAGATGCGGCCATCGGCCAGCACTGTCGGGGTGAAGGCAAGGCTGACGCCATATTGCTTATATTCGATGCCGATCGTGCCGAGGCCCTGCGCCAGCGGGATCGGGATTTCGCCACCGGCCAGGAAGCTGGCCGTTTCGCCCGAGAGGGCGGTCAGGTTCGGATTGGCGAGGGTGGTGACGAGGCCCTGCGTCTCGGCAAGGTCGATCGCGGACGCCACGTCGATGCCGAACAGCTTGCCGGCGAGCGACAGCGCGGTCTTGCCGGCGCCCTGGCCGAGATTGTTGAAGTTGAACGCGGTGCCGCTGGCCGGATTGATGAACTGGCCCGTGGACGGATTGAACGGCAGGCTTATCGAGCCTGCCGGCAGGCCGAAAAGCTGCGACGCGTCGAGCTTCGGGAAGACCGACGCGTCGAAGTTGCCGATCGAACCGAAGTTGCGCCCTTGGGCGATGCCGAACAGAAAGCCGCCGGTCTGGTCGCGCGTCAACAGGTTGACGCCGATCTCCTTGACTAGGTCGCGACTGACTTCGGCGATGCGGACCTGCAGGTTGACCTGCAGCGGCGTCGCCATGCGCAGCCGGTTGATCACGCCCATCTTCAGCTGGGCGTTGGGGTCGCTGATGTTGACGCCGGGATTGAGCGCGGTGAGCACGAGCCGCTCGGCGGCCGCGCTATCCTCGGGCGAGCCGATCGTGCCGGTGATGACCGCCAGCTGGCCCGCCGTCGTGACGTTCACATCCGCGCCCGGAAAGGCGAGTCGCAGCATCTTGTCGAGCGACGTGATGTTCTGGTTGACGCGGACGTTGGTGGCATAAACGACCTGGCCGGAGGCGGTGGTCGCGAACACCGTCGCTTCGCCATTTTCCTTGCCGAACAGGTGGATCTGCCGCGGGTTGCTGACATAGACGTCGGCAACCTTGTCGTTGGACGTCCACACATTGGCCACGTTGGCGGGCAGCGTGATCAGTTGGCCCTGGCCGACAGACAGCAGCACTTCGTTGGTCGGGCGCTGGGTGCCGGCCGGCAGCGCCGCGACGCGGGCGGGCTTCGCGGCCAGCGCCGGGCAACCGGCGCAGACGGCGGCCGCGGAGGCCAGCGCCAGAACGATCTTCTTTCGCATCTTAACGACCCCCTACGGGAACTTCGACGACCACATTGCCGCGCGCGACGCGGACCACGGGTCCGGATGAGAAGCCGGGCACGGGCGCAGCCGGCGCGCCGGCCGCGGGGGCGGCGGGAGCAGCGGAAGGCGCCATGCCGGGCACGGTGCGGCGGGCAAAGCGCGAGACGTCGCCGCCGGTGACGAAAGTGGTGTCACTGTCGATCGGCCGCGACGCGACGGCGAGCAGCATCTGGCGCTCCGCCTTCGGGTCCTTGCCGTCGCCGACCGTGACTTCGCCGGCAGCGATCGCCCGTTCAAGCTCGGCATTGTTGTCGGCGATAGAACGCAGCGAGAGGGATAGCTGACCCAGCGACTGGGCAAGCGCGATCTTCTCGGCGATGCGCGGCGTCGCCTCGAGCGTGACGGTCGAGAAGGTGGTGACTTCGGTCTTGCCATCCTTGGTCTGCGCTTCGGTACGCTGGTCGGTCGCGAGCACGCGGATGTTGCGGACGAAGGTCTCGGCGGTCTTGAGCGCCGGGCCGCCGTCGCGGCCTTCGACGGCCTGGGTGAGCACCAGGTCGATGCGATCGCCCGGGAAGACGAAGCCGCCGACGCCGCTCTTGGCATCGACCGGCACGGTCACGGCACGCATGCCCGGCCCGAGCGCGGCGGCGAGGAAGCCGCGGTCGCCCGGCTTCACCAGCGCGCCCTGCGGGATCGGCTGGCCGGCGGCGATATTGTAGCGGACGACGGTGCCCGGCTGCGGCGGCGTCTGCTCGCCTTGCACGTAATAAGCTTCCTGGATCAGCTCCTTGGGCCAGGGCTGATAGCGAAAGCTGTCCTGCTGTAGGATGGTGCCCACGGGCAGGGCGCGCGTTGCGACCAGCACCTGCGGGCCGCTCGGCTGCGGCGCAGAGGCAGCAACGGCCGGCGTACCGCCCGTGTTGAACAGGCTGCGCGCCATGACGGCCGTGACCGCGGCCACGACCAGCGCCCCCACCAGCAAGACGATCTTTCTTACATCCACGTCAGATCACTCCCGATCCGGACCTTGCGGCCCATCCGCAGCTATCAGGCAAACTGGTTAAGATAGCGTTCGCCAATCACCCAAAGACCCGCACAGGCGATGGCCACGCCGTACGGAATTTCCGGCATCGTCTTGAGCTTGCGTAAGCGGTGCACCGCGACGAAGCCGAGCGTGAGCAGTCCGCCCAGCAGCGACATGCCGATGAGCAGCTTGACCACCGAATAAAGCGGCAGCCACAAAGCGAGCGCCGCCAGCAACTTGACGTCGCCGCCGCCCATCCAGCCCATCGCGAACATGAAGGCGAACAGCCCGAACACGCAGGCGGCGAGCGCGAGCTGCAACGCCATGTCCGGCCAGAAGGACAGGCCGGTGGCCCACCAATAAGCGGGCGCGAGCAGCGCGATCAGCAGGTTGAGGCCATTCGCGATGGTCCGCGAGCGCAGGTCCGTCCCGGCTGCAACGAGCAGCAACAGCGCCAGGATTGCGAGCAGGGCATGACCAGCCATGCCAGACTGTCTAGACGCCGAACCTTGCTTAACCGTAACCAGCCACCATGATCTTTAACAGGCGAGCGGTGCCGGAGGGCGCGACCATCTCCAGCTGGACCGCGGCGGACGGTTGGCCGCATCGAACATTTGAGTGGCAAGGCGGGGACGGCCGGGGCTCGATCCTCTTCCTTGGGGGGCGTGGCGATATCTTCGAAAAATATTTCGAGGCGTTCGACCATTGGCATCGCGCCGGTTGGAATGTGGCGAGTTTCGACTGGCGGGGGCAGGGCGGATCGGGCCGGCTCTCGTCCGACCCGATGTGCGGCCACGCGGCGCGGTTCGCACCCTGGATCGACGATCTGGCGCAGTTCTTCGCAGAATGGAGCGCGCGCACGCCCGGGCCGCGCATCGTGATCGCGCATTCGATGGGCGGCCATCTGACCCTTTGGGCACTTTCCGAACGCCGGATCGATCCCGACGCGGCTGTGCTGGTTGCGCCGATGCTCGGGCTGAAGAGCGCGCCTTTCGGTGCGCGCGTCGCGGCGCGAGTCGCCGCGCTGATGTGCCGAGTCGGCAAGCCGGAGCGACTGGCCTGGAAGGCGAACGAAAGGCCCGGCGTGCCGATTCGGGGGCGGCTGGCGCTGCTGACGCACGATGCCGACCGCTATGAGGACGAACTCTGGTGGAAGGCGCAGAAGCCCGAGATCGCCGTCGGACCGCCCAGCTGGGCTTGGGTCGCGGAGGCCTATCGCTCCACCCTTGCCCTGGAGGAGCGGGGGCGACTGGAACATGTCGCAACGCCGATCCTGATCCTGGCCGCCGAACGCGACCGGCTGGTCGATTACGCTGCCATTCGCCGTGCAGCGGTCCGGCTACCCGATGCGCGGCTGCGCAGTTGGGGACCTGAGTCGGCGCACGAAATCCTGCGCGAAGCGGATCCGGTGCGCGATGCCGCTTTGGCAGAGATCGACCGGTTCCTCGCCGATCGCGCGCCGCCAGCATGAGCCGCTACGACGTCGCGATCATCGGCGCGGGAATAGCGGGAGCAAGTCTCGCCGCCGAACTGGCGCCCCACGCTTCGGTGCTGATCCTCGAAGCGGAGGATCAGCCCGGCTATCACGCAACGGGCCGCTCCGCCGCCTTCTGGTCGGAAACCTATGGCGGGCCGCTGATCCAGCCACTGACCTCCGCTTCGAGTCCGTGGCTGCAGCGGCATGGCCTGCTGTCTCCTCGGGGCGAGCTCCATCTCGCCCGCGCGGAAGAGCGTACCGACATCGACCGCTTTCTGGCCGAGTTCGAGGGACGCGTGCGGATGGAGCGTTGGTCCACCGCCCAGGTCCGCAACTGGCTGCCCGATCTGTCCGATGCGTTCGTCGAAGCGCTGTGGATTCCGACTTGTACGGACATCGACGTCGCCGGGGCGCACCAGGTCTTTCTCAAGACTGCTCGTCAGGCGGGCGCCGAACTGCGCTGCCATGCGCCCCTGGAGCAGGCGGAGCGCCTTGCGGCGGGCTGGCGCCTGCGTGCCGGCGGCGAGTCGTTCGAGGCCGGCATTCTCGTGTCGGCGGCGGGTGCCTGGGCTGATCGCGTCGCCGCGCTGGCGGGCGTGCCGCCGGTCGGCATTCAGCCCTATCGCCGCACGGTCGTTCAGCTGGAGGTCGACCCGCCCGCGCCGGCCGACCTGCCCCTCGTCATGGCGATGGACGGGAGTTTCTATTTCAAGCCAGAGGCGGGCGGGCGCTTGTGGCTCAGCCCGCATGACGAGACGCCCGACCTGCCCGGTGACGTCGCCGCCGACGAACTGGACGTGGCGATCGCCATCGACCGGTTCGAGCAGGCAACCCGCTGGCCGGTCCGCCGGGTCGAGCGGCGCTGGGCGGGGCTGCGCTCCTTCGCGCCCGACCGGCTGCCGGTCTATGGCTATGATCCGGCCGAGCCGCGCTTCTTCTGGTGCGCGGGCCAGGGCGGCTTCGGCATCCAGACCGCGCCGGCCGCGGCACGCATGGCTGCTAATTTGCTGCTCGGGCGGCCCGTGGAGGAGATCGACCCCGCGCCTTACTTACCTGGCCGGTTCCGCAACGCCTGAAGAGAGGGGCCTAGCCCATCATCAGCGCGTCGATGGCGCCCTGCAGAATGTACGCCGCGGCCATCTTGTCGACCAGTTCGGCGCGTCGGGCACGGCTCGTATCGGCATCAAGCAAGGTGCGGGTGACCGCTTGGGTCGACCAGCGTTCGTCCCAAAGCAGGATCGGCACACCCGACGACTCCATGTTCCGGGCAAAGGCGCGGACCGATTGGGTGCGCGGGGAATCGGTTCCGTCGAGATTGAGCGGCAGTCCGATGACGAGCCCCTTCACCGCCTGCGCGGCGATCAGCCGATCCAGCGCCGCCTTGTCAGCGCCGAACTTGGTGCGCCGGATCAGCTCCGCAGGGCTCGCGATCGACCAGCCGGCATCACACAGCGCGGTGCCGATCGTCTTGGTGCCGACATCGAGGCCGAGCAGCCGTCCGCCCATCGGCAGGGCGGCGCGGAAATCGACCGTAAGGCTGGTGATCATCTCCCTTTGCTCCCCGGCGCAGGCCGGGGCCCATTCTCGAGCCGCTGGGCCCCGGCCTTCGCCGGGGAACGGGCAAATCCCGCGAGCCTTCTCGCGGCATCCGCGCGCACATTCGCCCAGAACAGGCTGATGTCGAAGACATGATAATTGTTGCCGGGCAGCACATACGGGCCGAGCGCCGGCGGCTGGCCGATCAGCAGGATGCCGCGATCGGCGCAGCGGGCAGGCACTGCGCCCGGCCGCAGCTCTGCGGTTGAGAAATCCCCGCTCGGGAAGAGCGTGCCGAGATTGGCCTCCGCCGGTGCTTCGCCATTTTGCGTGCCTGTGATCGGATTGACGCAGAGAAAGGGTGTGTTTTCGCGTGGCTGGCCATCGAAGCCGATGGTCGCATCATAGGTGTCGATGATCAGCTTGGGATCGGCCGGCTCAGCAAAGCTTTGCCATGACAGGATGCATCCCGGCTGGTCGGGCGCCGTGCAGGGTGGGAGGCCGAGCGCGGCCATGTCGGTGGTCAGCGAAATCGGCCAGCCGACAACATAGGCGGCGACCACACGGCGGGCGAGCGGCGTGCCCGCGACATGCTCGCGGAGCAGGCGAGTCAGGTGCAACGCGCCCTGGCTATGCCCGGCCAGGAAGATCGGCCGGTCCTTCGGCAGCTGCCGCACGAACTCGTCGAAGGCGAGTTCTACGTCGCGATAGGCGAGGTCCAGCGCCTTGTTGGCGTCCTCAGCCGTGGTGAGGAACGCGCCGAAGGTCGCCTGCCGGTATTTCGGCGCCCAGATCTCCGCAACCTCGTTGAAGGCGCTCGCCTGACCACGGATGAAGAGCCGCGCGCGATCATTCGCCTCCGCATTGTCGAGCGGCATGTTCCAGGCGGAGCGGTCGAGGAAGCTGGTCGGGTGGATGAAGAACAGGGCGGCGGGTGGCTTCGGATTGGGCCGATACCCTTCCGGTACCCAGAGCGCCGGATCGTTCGCGCTGTTCGGCGGCCGCGAATACCACATGCGCGGATCGGCATACGCCGTTCTCGGCTGCGGCGGCTCGGCCTTGAAGGCGATCTGAGGCGTAAAGCGCCAAGCAACCAGCCGCGCTCCCCACAGCTGCCACGCGATGCCGGCACCCAGTACCAGCACGATCAGCCCGGCGACAATGTACAGGAATTTGCGATCCACAAAGGCTCCACGCGCCCGTGACATTCCAGCCCGAGCCAAGTCGCTGGAAGCACTGCCCCGCGCGACCGGTAAAGGAAAGGGCGCATCGGTTCGGACTGCGAGCGGAACACACCTATGGGACTAGTTCGAGTGGGGTCGGCCCGGTTCGCGTCAATCGAATAGAACGAGATGAGATCGACAAAAGGTCATACCGCCGCCCAGATGCAACGGTCGGAAAGGTGGCATTGGATGTCACACTCAGCCACAGATCGTGGGACTTTTCCGCAGTCGGTTTCGTCCGGAGTCGGTCGTGATCATCAGACCTAGGCAGGAGGTTAACGGAGGCTCTTACCTAATTAAGCGGCCATGATGGAGAGATCGATGGATAGGCCAACGCAATTCAATCCTAATCCGTACATTCCTAAAACGATCGGTGAGCTTCGTGACCATGTGATCTCGCTCGTTCTCAATGCGCCAAAGTTTGAGTACGACTTCGCACCGTGGCTAAATATCGATACAGATTTCTTCGCCCTAAAGTCTGGACTTGAGCGCCTTAGATCGAAGCTGGGAGATGAGACGTGCGAGCGTCTGATGAAGCTGGCAGACGAGGCAAAGACGCATTTTGCCGCCGATCCGGAGGACTCGAATGGCGGAGCGGACATCGGAAGGGAACTCCTAGTACAGATGGACGATATTATCGCTCAGTCTCGGTCGCGCCGGCGAAATGTCGCCTCGACCGGCCACATAGGATAAGGTCCCGCTCCTAATCATTCGACCGGGGCAGGAGTTTTCCGCTGGCTTGATCGTTATCACTGCGGGGAAGGCGCATGACTGATCAGTCTTTTCCTGTTGGATCAATACCTTATTACGTTCCGAAGACCTTTAGTGAGATCGTTGATCATCTAACGTGAATGGTAGGTAGCGCACCGCGCTTTGTTCATGACTGGGCGCCTTGGTTGAACATCGATACCGAATTCGCTGCTGTCGAAGAGGCGCTTGAGCTCAATCGAGCCAAGCTCAAGCCGAAGGACCTGGCGCAGCTGATGGAGCTTTCTGCGAGGGCAAAGGCGTTGTTCCTCGCCGACCCAGAAGACACTAATGGCAAGACGAGCGAAGGGTTGGGGCTGCTGTGGGACATGGTGGACATCCTCGACGCAGCTCGGCGTCGGCGGGTGGTAAAGGGCGTGCCTGACGAAGAAGGCGAGGTCACCGGCGACTAGGCCCGGCTTCCGCCCGCCTTGCCCCTGCGCGCACCCGATGCTAGCCGCGCGGCCATGTCCGTCGACCTTTCCACCGTGAAGAAAGTCGCCGGCCTCGCCCGCATCGCGATCAGCGACGATGAGGCCGAGGCTTTGGTGCCCGAGCTCAACAATATCCTGGGCTGGATCGAGCAACTGCAGGAGGTCGACACCTCGTCCGTCCAGCCGATGACGGCGGTTATCCCGAACAAGCTGCGGTTGCGCGACGATGTGGTGACCGAAGGCGATATCCGCGATCGCGTGTTGGCCAACGCGCCGCAGGCCGAACATGGCTTCTTCGCCGTGCCGAAGGTGATTGAATAGTGGCGCAGCTGACCGACCTGACCGTCGCCGAACTGCGCGACGGTTTTCGCGCCGGTGACTTCTCCGCGCGGGAGGCGGCAGAGGCCTTCAATGCCGCCGTGGCCGGCGCCAAGACGCTGAACGCCTTCCTGGTCGAGACTCCCGACCATGCGCTCGCCGCTGCAGATGCCGCCGACCGCGCCCGGGCGGCGGGCGAGGAGGCCAAGCCGCTCGCGGGCGTGCCATTGGGGATCAAGGACCTGTTCTGCACCGAAGGCGTCGAGACCACGGCGGCCTCACATATTTTGGGCGGCTTCAAGCCGACCTATGAGTCGACCATTACCGCCAAGCTGTGGGCGGCGGGCGCGGGCATGCTCGGCAAGCTGAACATGGACCAGTTTGCCATGGGCTCGTCCAACGAGACGAGCGCGTTCGGCAATGTGATCTCGCCGTGGCGGCGAAGCGACGGCGGCAATGCCCCGCTTGCGCCCGGCGGCTCCTCCGGCGGCAGCTCGGCGGCGGTGGCGGCACGGATCGCGCCCGCGGCGACCGGGACCGATACCGGCGGCTCGATCCGTCAGCCGGCGGCATTCACCGGCATTTCGGGCATCAAGCCGACCTATGGCCGCTGCTCGCGCTGGGGCGTGGTCGCCTTCGCGTCGTCGCTCGACCAGGCCGGGCCGATGGCGCGCACGGTGCGTGATTGCGCGATCATGCTAGAGGCAATGAGCGGCTTCGATCCGAAGGATGCGACCTCGCTCGATATGCCAGTGCCCGCCTGGGAACAGGGCCTGTCGCCGGACCTCAAGGGCAAACGCATCGGCATTCCCAAGGAATATCGGGTCGACAATATGCCCGCCGAGATCGATGCGCTGTGGCAGCAGGGTATCGCATGGATGAGGGATGCCGGCGCCGAGATCGTCGACGTCTCGCTGCCCCACACCCGCTATGCGCTGCCGGCCTATTACATCATCGCCCCGGCCGAGGCGTCATCGAACCTCGCCCGCTATGACGGCGTGCGCTACGGTTTGCGCGAGCTGCCGGAAGGCGCCGGCCTGCAGGACATGTATGCCGCGACCCGCGCTGCCGGCTTCGGCGCGGAGGTGAAGCGCCGGCTGATGATCGGCACTTATGTGCTCTCCGCCGGCTTTTACGACGCCTATTACAACCAGGCGCAAAAGGTCCGCGCCCTGATTGCGCGCGACTTCGATCAGGCATGGGAGCAGTGCGACCTGCTGCTGACGCCAACCGCGCCCTCCGCTGCCTTTGCGCTCGGCGAGAAGTCGGCGGACCCGCTCGCCATGTATCTGAACGACGTCTTCACCGTGCCGTCGTCGCTGGCGGGCCTCCCCGCCATGTCGGTGCCGGCTGGCCTCGATGCGCAGGGACTGCCGCTTGGCCTGCAGATCATCGGCAAGGCGTTCGACGAGCAGGGAGTGCTGAACGCCGGGCTGGCACTCGAGCAGCGCGCGGGCTTCACCGCTCGTCCCGATCGCTGGTGGTAGGCTGACGCAGACCCACCGCTTCGCCGCGCTCGATGCCCTGCGCGGGCTGTGCGCGGTTGCGGTGGCGCTGTTTCATTTCCGCACCGAGGGGGTGCTGACCAACCTCGCGCCGATCCGCCGCGGCTGGATGTTCGTCGACTTCTTCTTCGTGCTGAGCGGCTTCGTGATTGCGCACGCCTATTGGGAGCGCGTCGGGCGCGGCCTGTCGCCCTGGCGCTTTCTCGGCCTGAGACTGGGCCGCATCTATCCGCTGCACGTCGCGGTGCTGCTGCTGATGCTGGCGGCGGAGCTTGGATTGGCTATTTTCGGCGGCGCGCGAGATGCTTTTTCCTCCGGCCGCTCGCTCGGCGACCTTGCCGCCTCCTTGCTGATGCTCCACGCCAGCGGCCTCACCGACCGGCTGGTTTGGAACGGCCCGAGCTGGAGCATCGCGGCCGAGTTCTGGGCCTATGTTGCCTTCGCCGCGCTGGCGCTGACCCGGCGCGTCTGGCCATTCGCGCTGCTGGGGCTGGGCGCGGGCCTCGCCATGCTCGCCATCCACCCGGACCTATATGAGGCGAGCTTCGATCTCGGCGTGGTGCGCTGCATCTACGGCTTTGCGCTGGGCGTGCTGGTCTGGCGCCTGCGGTCGGAACCGGCGTGGCGTCCGCCCGTGTGGCTGGCGACCGTTGCCGAGTTGCTCTACGTTGCCGCGATTATCGGCTTCACGGCGCTGGTCTGGGGCGGTGCGCGCACGCTCGTCGCGCCCATCCTGTTCGCCGGCGTCGTTTATGTGTTCGCCGAGGATGCAGGGATGGTCAGCCGTGTTCTGAAGATGCGTCCCTTGCCCCTGCTGGGCATGCTCTCCTACGGCATCTATATGGTGCACCCATTCGTGCAGGCGCGCCTGATGGAAGTGCTCGCAAAACTCGGTCTTGCGCGAACCGGGACGCCGGACGAGCTGACCGCCCAAGGCTGGACCGCCGACGCGATCACGCTCACGATGCTGGCGCTGGTCGTCGCGGCAGCGGCGATTGTCTATCGCATGATTGAGGCGCCGGCCCGTGCCTTCACGCGCCGGCGCCTAAGAAGCTCAGATCAGGGCGACGAAGTGGCCGCGTGGTAGAGCAGCCGCCTCGCCACCGTCAGGCGAGCACTATCCGTCTGCTCCGCCGGCGCGCCGTCGCCCCGGCCAGCGCGAAGCCGGCGATCATCAGCGTCCAGCTGGCCGGCTCCGGAACCGCCGGCGGTGGCGGAGGCGGTGGTGGAAGCGGCTCGTCGGAGATACCCGCGTAGATCACCTGGGCCTGGCTGTAATTGTAAAAGCCGAATCGGCCGTCGGAGAAGGTGCCGTTGACATCGAACTGAAGCACGTTGTCGACGAAAACCTTCACGTTGCTGGCGGTGAACTGGATGTCGAAGGTGTAGGTCTGGAAATCCACCCAGGCGGTGGAACCGAGCGTCGCGCCGCGCGCCAGCTCGGTGACGCCATCGGCGGGGTTGTGCCACCAGGCGCCGGAACTGTTCGCAAGGCCCGAAGTGACTCGCGAGAGCGCCAGGCCCTTCTTCGCGGTCCCCCCGAACGAGCCCTGATCGATCTGCTTCCAGTCGACGAGCAGGAAATCGCTCGTCGCCGCGCTCAGTTCGCCCGGTTTGAAGCCGAGCACGAAGCCGAAGAAATCATCGTCCGAAGATGAGTTAACCTTCACCGTTCCCGACAGGCGCGTGCCCTGAGCGGCGAAGTCGCTGTAGAAGACCGTAGGATTTCCGTTCAGCGTCTGCGTGACCGAATTGTTGTCGGCCGCCCGTACCCAGTTGCCGGGACCTTCGGCGGTCCAGGTCGACAGATTGGTGGGCGCTGCCACTGCCATTCCGTTGGCGCTGAAGGCGACCAGTGCGCCGAAAACAAGCCTTTGCATGAATATCACCCCTGTTGCGCGGCTTTCACGAGCCGCTGAAAGTAAAGGCGACAAAGCAACGGATCACGGTTCACCGGAGCGCGGAAATAATCCGCATGTCCCGTTGTGGCACGGGCGGACGGTTGCGCCCTCGCCACAAGTTGCGCACACATGGTGCGTGCTGGCGGCGGAGACCTCGGACGACGCGGGCCTTTTGCTCGCCTCCTGGCGTGCGGGCGATCTCGCCGCGCGTGACCGGCTTTTCGTGCTTTTCTATCCCGAGTTGAAGCGCGCCGCCGCGGCGATGGTGCGTCGGGAGCCGGGGCTGTCGATGTCCACGGGCGACCTGATCCACGAAGCGGCCGCTCGCCTGATCGGTCTGAAGCAGATCGCCTGGAATGATCGGGCGCATTTTATGGCACTGTCCGCGCGGATGATGCGCCGCGCCCTGCTCGACCATGTCCGCAATCGGCGGCGCCTCAAGCGTGAGCACCAGAAGGTCGAGCTGTCCACTCGGCTTTCCGAAGAGCCGAATGTCGAGCTGGAGGAACTAAACGCCGCGCTCGACCGGCTAGCGACCATCGATCCGGAGCGGGCGGACATCGTCGAGATGCGCTACTTCGCCGGCATGGACATTGCCGACATCGCCGCCGTGCTGAACCTGTCGGAATCGACGGTCAAGCGGCGCTGGACGGCGGCACGATTATGGCTGCTGGAGGCATTGTCGCAGCAGGGTTGAGCAAATGCCTGAGGGGGGACGGGCATGGACATGGAGTTGGAAGCGCGCGCACTGACGATGCTCGACGAAGCGCTCGAACAGCCGGCGAGCCAGCGTGAGCGCTGGTTGGCCGATCGATGCGGCGAGGATGCGGCTTTGCAGCGACGGGTAGCCGCAATGCTTCGGATGGAGGAGGCACCTTCGATCCGCACGGGGACGGCGCCCCTGCTCGCCGTCGACGAAGAACTGCCGGATCGGATCGGCGCCTATCGAATCACCGGGCTGATCGGCCAAGGCGGCATGGGCGCCGTCTATCGCGGCGAGCGGGCGGCTGGCGACTTCGAGCATGTCGCCGCGGTCAAGCTGATCCGGCCAGGCGCGCTTTCCGAGGAATTGGTCGAGCGCTTTCGCCGCGAGCGCCAGACGCTGGCCCGCTTGGCGCATCCGCATATCGCGCGGCTGTACGACGGCGGCGAGACCGGGACGGGACAACCCTATCTCGTCATGGAATGTGTCGACGGGCAACCGCTCGGTGCGTGGCTCGATCAGGAACGTCCGGCAACAGGCCAGCGCCTCGACCTGTTCCGCAAGGTGTGCACCGCGGTCGCCTATGCCCATCGTAACCTGATCATCCACCGCGACCTGACCCCCGCCAATATCCTGGTCGACAAGGGCGGTGAGCCGAAGCTGATCGACTTCGGCATCGCGCGACCGGCGGATGAGCAGGGCGGCGACGCGCCGGCGCAGACCGCCACGCCGGGCTTCGCGCCGCCCGAGCGGCTGGCTGGCGCGCCGGCGACGACGTTGACCGACATCTTCGCGCTCGGACGTCTTCTCGATCTGCTCATTGGCAACGAGCGTGACGCCGACCTCGTCGCAATCGTCGCCAGGGCCAGCGCGACTGATCCGGGTAGGCGCTATGCCACGGTCGAAGGACTGATCGACGATCTCGATCGTTATCTTGACGGTCGCCCGGTCGAAGCGCGCGGCGGCGGCGCTATCTACCGGACGCGTCGCTTCGTCCGGCGGCACCGGCTGCCGGTCGCCGCCGCCTCCTTCGCGCTCCTGCTGCTGATCGGGGCACTGCTGGTAACGACGATCGCCAATCGCCGCGCCCAGCTGGCGCGCCAGGAGACGGAGCGACGGTTCGGCCAGACCAGGGCAATCGCAAACACGCTGCTGTTCCCCGCCTTTGACGAAGTGCGCAAGGCGTCGGGTGGCACGCGCGCTCAGGTGCTGCTGGCTGAGACCGGGCTTCGCTACCTCGACGCGCTCGCCGCCGACGCGTCCGCTCCGTTCGACGTACGGCTGGAGGTCGGTCGCGGCTACACCCGGCTGGCGCAAGTGATCGGCGGTGGCGACGGCGCGCAGCTGGGCAAGCTGACCGACGGCAACCGGCTGCTTACGCGGGCCGAAGCGCTCCTCACCCAAACGCGCGCCGAGCGCCCGGACAGCGGCGCCGCGCGCCGCGCCTTCGCGCAGCTGCGGCTGGAGCAGGCCGCGATCAACATGACCGCAAACAACAGGCCGGCGCTTGCGCTTACCCAAGCCAGGGAAGCCGAGGCCTTGTTGCGCCCGGATGCGCGAGCCAGTGCAGCCGGCGCGCGGGACTATGCGGCGGCGCTCCAGGCGCGCGGCGAGGCGCTGGGCTGGGCAAACGACTATGCCGCCGCGAAACCTGAGCATCTGAAGGCGGAAGGCTTCATCGCGTCGCTGCCGCAAGCGTGGCGCGACGCGCCGCCGCTGATGCAGGTCCGGGCGGCCAACCTGCGGCTGCTTGGCGAGAGCTATCACAAGCTGAAGGACAAGGACGCGGCGCAGCACACGCTCGACCGCGCGGTCGAGGCGAACCGCGCGATTTTGGCCAAGGGGGGTGACGATCCGCTGGCGCAGCGCCGGCTGATCCAGGCGCTCTGGTATCGCGCAGTGGTTCATCGGACCAACTATCGAGACGCCCTGGCGGCCGAGTCGATCGGGGAGGCGCTGCAGCGGGCGCGCGGGTTGCGGGATCGCGATCCCAGCGATGCCGGCGCGCTTCGACTGTTCGCTCTAGTCGGCGAGGTCCAGGCGCAGGTATTCGGCGACGTCGGGCGCCACGCGGACAGCGAGCGGATCGGCGATGAAGTGATCGCCGCCCATCGTCGGCTGGTCTCACTGGCCGGTGACCCCGCCGGCGCGCGACGCAGCTTGGCGCAGGCGCTCAGGACGAGTGGCGGCAATTTCTACAATGCCAAGGCCTATGCAAAGGCCTGCGCTCGCTGGCGCGAAGCGCTCGACATCTTCGAGGACGCCGAACGGCGCGGCGAATTGCTTGAGCGTGACCGCACCAACTCCATGCCCGAGATGCAGCGCTTTCTCGCCAAGGGCTGCAACCCGCCGCGGCCGGGTCTGGAGGGCGAGTTTTAGGCCCGCCCCGGCACGAAGCGCAGCGCCAGGCCGTTGATGCAGTGTCGCTTGCCGGTCGGTCTGGGCCCATCGTCGAAGACGTGGCCCAGATGCCCGCCGCAGCGGCGGCAATGTTCCTCGACCCGCTCGAAGCCGAGCTTGCGATCGGTTGAGGTGGCGGTGCCGCCCGGGATCGCCGCCCAGAAGCTCGGCCAGCCGGTGCCGCTGTCGAACTTGGTTTTGGATGAAAAGACCGGCTGGGCGCAGCCGGCGCAGACGAAGGTGCCGGCGCGATGCTCCTTCAGCAACGGGCTGGTGCCCGGCCGCTCGGTATCCTCTTCGCGCAACACGGCATACACGTCGGGCCTGAGCCGCTTGCGCCATTCCGCCGCGCTCAGCCGAAAGCGCGGATCGGCGGCGGGCGCAGCGGCCTTGGCGCCCTGGCCGAGCCAGGCCAGGCCTGCCGCGGCGGCGCTGGAGAAAAGAAGCAAGCGACGGTCGATCATCTGGTTTCCCGCTTTATCTGTCTGTCGGCAGATACGTGGGCGCGGCCATTTCGGCTTCAATATTTGCTGATCTGGACAGGCATTTTGCGATAGCCGTTCACGAAGCAGGCGCTGACCCGCACCGGCTCTTCCATCACATTCACCCGCATCCGCCGCTTGGCCATTTCCTCAAGCAGCACCTGAATTTGCAATTCGGCGAGCCGCGCGCCGACACAGCGATGAATGCCATAGCCGAAGGCCAGATGCCGCCGCGCATTCTCGCGATCGACGATCAATTTGTCGGCATTGGGGAAGACGCTCTCGTCGCGATTGGCCGAGATGTACCAGAGCGCCAGCTTGTCGCCGGCGCGGATCTTCTGTCCCTCGAGCTCGGTGTCCTCCGTCGCGGTGCGGCGCATATGAGCGAGCGGGGTCTGCCAGCGGATGATTTCCTGCACGGCGTTGGGGATCAGCGCCGGGTTCTGTTCCAGCTTCTCGCGCTGGTCAGGGAATTTATCGAGGCCGTAGACCGCGCCGGTCATCGAGTTGCGGGTGGTGTCGTTGCCGCCGACGATCAGCAGGATCAGGTTCCCGATGAACTCATTGTCGGGCATGTGCGACATCGCTTCCGAGTGCATCATCATAGAGATGAGGTCGGGCGTCGGCTCCTTGCCGATCTTCGAATCCCAAAGCTTCTTGAAATAGGTCATGCACTCGAACATGTGGCCGAGCCGTTCCTGCCGGGTCGCCTCGTTGTGGACGAGCTCGATATCGCCCGCCCAATCCGACCAGAAGGTCAGCTTGCGCCGGTCTTCCCATGGGAAGTCGAACAGGATGGCGAGCATCTGCGTGGTCAGCTCGATCGAGACCCGATCCACCCAGTCGAACGTCTCGTCCCAAGGCAGCGCGTCCAGGATTTCCTCGGTGCGGCGGCGAACGTCGCCCGACATGCGGACGATCTCGCTCGGCGTGAAGGCCGGTGCGACGGTGCGACGCTGGGCGGTGTGGACCGGCCGGTCGCGCGCGATGAACATCGGCATCGCATAATCGTCGGCCAGCCGGTCGGCGAGGGTGATGCCGCCCGCCTCCGACGAGAACAGCTCCGGCAGCGATTCGACATGGACGATCGGCTTGTAGGTCGAGATCGACCAATACGGGCCGAAGGAAGAATGCTCGGTATAATGGACCGGCGATTCCGCGCGGAGCCGGCGGAACGGCTCGTGCCACTTATGCTCGCGGTAGATCTCGGCCCGGCTGACATCCAGCGGGTCTGCGAACACCTCCGGCTGCGGCTGCGCGAGAGTGGCCATATCCTTCTCCTGACTCGGTTCTCTTTGGCGCGGAGAGTGCCATTACTGACATCCAAGTTAAAGAGGGTTTTCACCTGCAACTGATCTGGCGGGAACGGGCAGTCTCCCGCCGTGTTGTCTCGGCACAGAGACGAAAGGTCGTGACGAGATGAAACGCCTGACATTTGCCACCCTCGGCCTGGCCGCACTGCTGGCGGGCTGCGCCACACCCACCCCCTACCAGCCGCTCGGAGCCCCGACGGGCGTTCGCGGCGGCTTTTCCGAGCAACGGATCGAAGCCAATCGCTTCCGCGTCACCTTTGCGGGCAATCAGTTTACCGCGCGCGACCGGGTCGAGAACTACCTGTTGTTCCGCGCCGCCGAACTGACGGTGCAGCAGGGCTATGACGGCTTCACTCTGGTCGATCGCGAGACGGATCGCAGGACATCGGTGCAGACCACGCCGCGGCCGTTCGGCGCCGGGCCCTGGGGCTATTGGGGGCCCAGTTGGCGCTATTATGGCCGCTTCGGTTGGCGCAGCTGGGATCCGTGGGGCTATGATCCGTTCTGGGCCGACTCGGTCGACGTTCGGACGATCGACCGTTTCGAAGCCTATGCCGAGATCGTGATGTTCAAGGGCCGTCCGCGCGACGCCCGCGACTTCGATGCGCGCGAGGTCATGCGCAACCTGGGTCCGACGATCGAGGGTCCCCCGCCGCCGCGGTGAGGCCTATTTCTTCCGGCCGAAATCCACCGTCACGACGTTCGAGCCATCCTCGGCCGGCGTGACGGTGGGGCCGTCATTCTCGGCCTCTTCATGCGGCTCGGGCCCGGTGTCGTCACCTTGCGCCTGGAACTGCAGCGCAAAGTTGACCGCCGGATCGACGAAGCCGGTCACCGCGGCGAACGGGATCGACAGCTTCGCGGGCACCTGGTTGAACGACAGCCCGACCTCGAAATGCTTGTCGGCGACCTTCAAGTCCCAGAACTTGTTCTGGAGGACGATCGTCATTTCGTCCGGGAAGCGCTCGGTCAGGTGCTTGGGCAGCTCGACGCCGGGATGCCCGGTCTTGAACGTGATGTAGAAATGATGCTCGCCCGGCAGACCGCCGGTCTGCTGAACCTCGCCCAGCACGCGGCCGACGACGGCGCGCAACGCTTCCTGCACGATCTCGTCGTATGGAATCAGGCTGTCGGGCGGAGTCTCACTCATCTCCTCGACTCGTAGCCGGGCGGGCGAACGGGTCAAGCCACGTTGCAAAGCGGGACACATGTTCGCATAGGCGCGCCATGCGCACGGCTACGGTGAACCGAAACACCAGCGAGACGAAGATCGCTGTGACCGTCAACCTCGACGGCACCGGGACTTATCGCGTCGCCACCGGCATCGGCTTTCTCGATCATATGCTGGAGCAGCTGTCGCGTCATTCGCTGATCGACCTCGACGTGGCGGTCGATGGCGACCTGCACATCGACCAGCATCACACGACCGAGGACTCGGCACTGGCGATCGGCGAGGCGATCTCGCAGGCACTGGCCGATCGGCGGGGGATCACGCGCTATGGAACTGCCTATGCGCCGATGGATGAGGCGCTGACCCGTTGCGCCCTCGACATTTCCGGGCGGCCATTCCTCGTCTGGAAGATCGCCTTCACGCAGGAGAAGCTCGGCGAGTGGGACACGGAGCTGGTGGAACATTGGTTCCACAGCTTCGCCCAGACCGCCGGACTGACGCTGCACGTCGAGAATCTCTACGGCCGCAACAATCACCACCTCGTCGAAAGCGCGTTCAAGGCGCTCGCCCGGGCGCTCCGCCAGGCGGTCGAGATCGATCCGCGCAAGGCCGATGCCGTGCCGTCCACCAAGGGCACGCTGGGTGGCTGAAACGGTCACGCTCGTCGATTACGGCGCCGGCAATCTGTTCTCGGTGCACAACGCTCTACGAGCGGCGGGAGCCGGACAAATCACGGTGACCGCCGAGCCGAGCGGCATCACCACGGCCGATCGCATCGTGCTGCCAGGGGTCGGCGCATTCGGCGCGGCAATGCGCGCACTCTCGTCCGTGCCCGGCATGATCGAGGCGCTGAACGAAGCTGTGATTGCAAAGGGACGCCCGTTCCTCGGCGTGTGTGTCGGCATGCAGCTGATGGCCGAGGCCGGAGAAGAACATGGCGTCACAGCGGGGCTCGGATGGCTGAACGGCCGCGTGCGGCAGCTGCCCGTTTCGCCCGAACTGAAAGTGCCGCACATGGGGTGGAACGATGTGCGTCCCCGCGCGGATCATCCGCTAATCGCCGAAGGCGAGGCCTATTTCCTGCACAGCTTCGCTTATGAAGGCGAGGGCGTGCTCGCCGACACCGATCATGGTGGTGCGGTGACCGCGGCGATCGGCCGCGACAACATGGCCGGCGTGCAGTTTCATCCTGAAAAGAGCCAGCGCTACGGGCTGGAGCTTCTGTCGCGATTTCTGGAGTGGCGGCCGTGATCGTCTTCCCCGCCATCGACCTGAAGAACGGGCAGGTCGTTCGCCTGGCCGAAGGCGATATGGACCGCGCGACGGTCTATGCCGATGATCCGGCGGCGCAGGCGGAGCGGTTCGCGGCAGCGGGCGCCGAATGGCTGCACGTGGTCGATCTCGACGGGGCCTTCGCCGGAGAAAGCGTCAACGGCATCGCGGTGCGGCGGATCGTCCACGCGTTTCGCGGCAACGTCCAGCTGGGCGGCGGCATCCGGACTCGGGAAAGCATCGAGCGCTGGTTCGATTACGGCGTGGTGCGGGCGGTGATCGGCACTGCGGCGTTGACCGATCCCGCGCTGGTCACCGACGCCGCGCGCGACTTTCCGGGCCGGATCGTCGTTGCGGTCGATGCGAGGGACGGGATGGTCGCGACCCAGGGCTGGGCGGATGTGTCGGACGTTCCCGTGATCGATCTCGCCCGCCGCTTCGAGGATGCAGGTGTGGCGGCGCTGCTGTTCACCGATGTTGGCCGCGACGGCATGTTGCGCGGCGTGAATGTCGACGCGACGGTCGCGCTTGCCGAAGCGCAATCGCTGCCGGTGATCGCCAGCGGCGGTGTGGCCGGGATCGGTGATATCGCGGCGTTGAAGGGCCGGCACGGCATTGAAGGGGTCATCACCGGCCGCGCCATTTATGACGGGCGGCTCGACCTTGCAGAGGCCTTGCAAGAGGCGGCGAAATGACCGTCCGGATCCGGGTCATCCCATGCCTCGATGTTGCGAACGGGCGAGTGGTGAAGGGCGTGAACTTCGTCGACCTCGCCGATGCAGGCGACCCCGTCGAGCAGGCACAGGCCTATGACGCGGCGGGGGCGGACGAACTCTGCTTCCTCGATATCACCGCCAGCCATGAGGCGCGGGGCACGATGGTCGATGTCGTGCGGCGCACGGCGGAGGTCTGCTTCATGCCATTAACGGTGGGTGGCGGCGTGCGTTCGGTCGAGGATGCGCGCGCGCTGCTGCTGGCGGGCGCCGACAAGGTGGCGGTCAACTCGGCCGCCGTCGCCCGGCCGGAGCTGGTCGGCGAAATGGCGGATCGCTTCGGCAGCCAGTGCGTGGTGGCCTCGATCGACGCGCGCGCGGTCGACCGGAATCGCTGGGAGATCTTCACCCATGGCGGACGCCGGGAAACGGGCATCGACGCGGTCGAGCATGCACTGCGCCTGGCCGAGCTGGGCGCTGGCGAACTGCTCGTGACCTCGATGGACCGGGACGGTACGCAGGGCGGCTATGACCTCGCGCTGACCCGCACCATCGCGGACGCCGTCCAGATTCCGGTCGTGGCGAGCGGCGGCGTCGGCGAGCTGGAGCATCTTGTCGCGGGCGTCCGGGATGGCCATGCCTCGGCCGTGCTCGCCGCTTCGATCTTCCATTTCGGCCATCATACGGTCGCCGAGGCGCATGCCGCGCTGGGTGCGGCCGGCTTTCCGGTGCGGCGTCATGACTGAGGACCGGCTGCTGCGCCTGTCGGAGACGATCCGTGCGCGCCGCGGCGGCGATCCCGACAGCTCCTACGTCGCGCGCCTGCTTGCTCGCGGACCGGAACGGATCGCGCAAAAGGTCGGCGAGGAAGCGGTTGAGACGGTCATCGCCGCCATGAAGGGAGAGGGCTTGGCCGGGGAAGCTGCCGACCTGATCTTCCACCTCGCCGTGCTGCTCGAAAGCGCAGGCCTCGGCTTCGAGGAGGTGCTGAGCGAACTCGAGCGCCGAGAAGGCGTCTCTGGCCTGACGGAGAAAGCCTCGCGCTCTGGCGTTATGCCTCCGCAACGAGGAGATTGAGATGATCGGCAAGGTGATCGGCGCCCTGGTGGGGCGCGAAATCGGCAAGCGAAACAACCAGGGCGGCGCGGGCGCGCTGACCGGTGTGCTCGCGGCGGGCGCGTTGCGGCGCATGGGGCCGCTCGGCCTGGTGCTCGGCGGCGCCTATGTCGCCAAGAAGGCGCTGGATCGCCGCCGCGATCGCGCCTGAATTTGACGTGAGGGCGGGCAGCGGTCAGTAGCGCAACCGTGCTCCGCCCCACTACGCTGACCGCCTCGCGCACCGACGACCCGCACAAATTCCGCCGTCGCGGCGTCTTGTTCGTGCTGTCCTCACCTTCGGGCGCGGGCAAATCCACCATTTCCCGCATGCTGCTCGAGGCGGACCGCACGCTGCGTATGTCCGTCTCGGTCACGACGCGACCCATCCGTCCCGGTGAGCGCGACGGCGTGGATTACCATTTCGTCGATCTGCCGCGCTTCAAGGAAATGGTGGCGGCCGGCGAGTTTCTCGAATGGGCGCACGTCTTCGGCCATCGCTACGGCACGCCGGCCCAGCCAGTCGACGACATCTTGGCGTCGGGCAACGATGTGCTGTTCGATATCGACTGGCAGGGCGCGCAGCAGCTGCACCAGCTCGCCGGCGGGGACGTGGTGCGCGTGTTCATCCTGCCACCCTCGATGGAAGAACTGGAGCGCCGCCTGCGCGCACGCGCCACGGACAGCGACGAGGTCATCACCGCGCGCATGGCCCGCGCCGCGAGCGAAATCGGACACTGGGACGGCTATGACTATGTGCTCGTCAACGACGACGCCCATGCCTGTTTCCGGCGGGTGCAGACCATCCTGGAAGCGGAACGGCTGAAGCGCAGCCGCCAGACCGGGCTGATCGGCTTCGTCCGCAAGCTGATGACGCCGGAGAGTTCGGCGTAAACGCTACGGCATTATCGTTGGCCATGCCTTACGTAGGTTGAGTTTCGCGGTATGGTGCGGCATGGCCGAACTAACCTTCTACATGGATGAGACCGGCAACCGTCATCCTGACAAGAAATCAGACCAGAGCCGCGCCGGTCGGGATTGGTTCGGCTTCGGTGGTTATTTGATAAAACGCGAAGACGAGGGCCACGCTAAACAGCTGCGTCAAGATATCGCGGACCAGTGGGCAGTCCACGATCCATTCCACATTACAGATATGTTGAGTGAGACCAAGCGGTTCGCGTGGCTTGGGCGAGCGTCACAGAAGCAGCGTTCACAGTTTTGGTCTGAATATCGAGATTTCCTTTCTACCGTACCCGCCATCGGGCTGGCCTGCATCATTGATCGCCCTGGGTATATCGCTCGCGGCTATCTCGAGAAGCATGGGAATGATCGTTGGCTTCTCTGCCGCAGCGCGTTCGACATCGCTGTGGAACGCGCAGTTAAGTTTGCGCGGACGCAAGATCGAAAATTAAGGATTATCTTCGAAAGCGATCCGTCGTTGAATGCTACTGTCGTTGGGTACTTCGACAATTTGAAGGCGAATGGCTTGGCGTTCAACAAGGAGAACTCGGGGAAGTACGAGCCTCTATCGCAAGAAGTTTTTGCCTCGGTTTTAACGACTATCGAATATAAGCCGAAGGCCAATCCCTTGCTGCAGATTGCCGATAGCTACATCTACGCCCTCGCTCGCGGAAAGTACGACAAGAAGTTCGACATCTGGCGCGAGATCAGGGACGGGCAGCGTGTTATGGATTTCGCGCTTGGTGGCGACGCCGCCCTCATCAAGGCTATGGGAGTAAAGTACTATTGCTTCGACCCCGTACAAACCAAAAAAGCCGAGGCTTAGACCCCGGCTTTTAAGTCGGCCCCCATACGGTGAACCTAACAGGCAGTGCCTGCGGCGCGATATATGATCGGTTTTTGCGTACGTCAACCTGCATGGGACAAACCGCGTACGGTTTGCCGCGAACTGTTGCGTACTTGCATCAGTGGCGTCAGAGCCTAGCCAAATCCACTAGATTCTTTCCCGGCGAAACATCCATTTGAAAATGTGAGTTTTGGAACATATATCGAACGGATGGCGCAGCTCGACGTTCGGCAGAAGCTCGAGATCCTCGCGGACGCGGCGAAGTACGATGCTTCCTGTGCATCCTCGGGGACGGTCAAGCGCGATAGCCGCGGCGGCAAGGGCATCGGCTCGACGGAAGGCATGGGCATATGTCACGCCTATGCGCCGGACGGGCGCTGTATATCGCTGCTCAAGATTCTGCTGACCAACAGCTGCATCTTCGACTGCCATTATTGCATCAATCGCAAGAGCTCGAACGTGCGCCGGGCGCGGTTCACGGCGAAGGAAGTGGTCGACCTCACCCTGGCCTTCTACAAGCGCAACTATATCGAGGGCCTGTTCCTGTCCTCCGGTATCATTCGCAGCTCCAATTACACGATGGAGCAGATTGTCGAAGTCGCGCGCAGCCTGCGCGAGGATCATGACTTTCGCGGTTACATCCACCTGAAGACCATTCCGGACGCCGATCCCGAGCTGATGCGGCTCGCCGGCGTTTATGCCGACCGCGTGTCGATCAACATCGAGCTGCCGACCGAACGCGGGTTGAAGCGCCTGGCGCCCGAAAAGGATGGAGCGCGCATCGAAGGCGCGATGGCGGATGTGAAGCGCGCGATCGATGACGCGACCGAAGCCAAGAAATACAAGCATGCGCCCAAGGTCGCGCCGGCCGGCCAGTCGACCCAGATGATCGTGGGTGCTGACAGCGCGACTGATGGCGACATCGTGCTCCGCGCCTCGTCGCTGTACGGCAGATACAAGCTGCGACGCGTCTATTATTCGGCGTTCAGCCCCATTCCCGACGCCAGTACCGTGCTGCCGCTGCAGCGGCCGCCGCTGATGCGCGAACATCGCCTCTACCAATCGGACTGGCTGATGCGCTTTTACGGCTTCCAGCCGCAGGAGGTGGTGGCCGCTGCGAACCAGACGGGCATGCTGCCGCTCGACATCGATCCGAAGCTCGCCTGGGCACTCAAGCACCGCGACAGTTTTCCAGTCGATGTGAACCGGGCGACCAAGGAGCTGCTGCTGCGTGTGCCCGGTCTGGGCCTGAAGGCTGTGAACGCCATCCTGACCAGCCGCCGTTGGCGTCGGCTGCGGCTCGACGATGTGGCGCGGCTGACGGTTTCAGTGGCGAAACTACGCCCGTTTATCGTGGCCGAAGATTGGCGACCGGTAGTGCTGGCGGATCGCGCCGAGCTGAAGCCGCTGGTCGCGCCCAAGCGGGAACAGCTGGAGCTGTTCGCCTGAACGTTACGCCTGCTCATCCGTTCGGCACGCACAAGGAGGACTGCATGGCCGGCGAGGACATCTACGCGAAACTGAAGCAGGATCACGACAAGCAGCGGGACATGATGAAGCGCCTGGCCGCGGGCGAGAACCGCGCGAAGCTGTTCGAGGCCCTCAGGTTAGAGCTGCAATCCCACGCCGCCGCTGAGGAGGAATCGCTCTACGCGACCATGCTCGCCAAGCCCGAGCTGCGCGACGATGCACGCCATTCGGTGTCGGAGCATAAGGAAGTCGACGATCTGCTCGGTGAAATGATGGGCGTCGATCCCGCGTCGGCTGAATGGGAGGAGAAGTTCGCCAAATTGCGCCACCGCTACGAGCATCACATCGACGAGGAGGAGGAAGAGATGTTCCCTGCCGCCGACGAGGTGCTTTCGGACGCCAAGGAGCGGGAGCTGGCTAAGGTTTACGAAAATCGGAAGCCGGCCGAGCTGGAAAACGCCAAGGCCAGTCCCCCCGGGAGCGACGAGCGCGAGTGAGGGTCGCGCAGCTCGCTTCCGAGGACGATTTCGACGGCTGGCGCACCGCGGCACGGGCATTGGCCGGCGCGCGCGTGCCCGCCGACCAGGTCGTGTGGCAGGTCGGTGAGCGCGCAGGCGATTTGTTCGGAGATGAGGCTGTTCCCGATGCCGCGGCGGGCGCGTTCAGCGTGCCGCGGCCGTTCGTCGAACTGGCGCAAAGCGTCGTCGCGCATTCTGATCCGGAGCGCTTCGCTTTGCTCTACCGTATGCTGTTACGGCTGCGCGAGCAGCCCGGTGCGATGGCGGACCGTGCCGACCCGCTGCTCCGGCGCCTCGAGGAAATGGCGAAGGACGTGCGGCGCGACATGCACAAGATGCGTGCCTTCGTCCGCTTTCGGGAGGTGGAGACGGAGGACGGGCCGCGCTTTATCGCCTGGTTCGAGCCCGAGCATCATATCGTGCGCCTAAACGCTGGCTTTTTCGTCCGACGCTTCGCGTCGATGCACTGGTCGATCCTGACGCCCGAGCTGTCGATCCATTGGGACGGCGCGACGCTGACCGAAAGTCCGGGTGCGACCAAGGCCGATGCGCCGGCCGGCGATCCGATCGAGGAGGTGTGGCGCACCTATTACGGCTCGATCTTCAACCCGGCGCGCCTGAAAATCGGCGCGATGCTGAAGGAGATGCCGCGCAAATATTGGAAAAACATGCCCGAGACGGCGTTGGTCCCGCAGTTGATCGCAGGCGCGCAGGCACGGGAGGCGAAGATGATCGAGACGGCGCGGGCGGATGTCGGCGGCAACAGCCGCGTCGCCTGGAAGGCGCTGCGTGACGAAGCGGCCGCCTGCACCCGCTGCCATCTCTACAAATGCGCGACCCAGACCGTGTTCGGCGAAGGCGATGTGACGGCGCGGCTGATGCTGGTCGGCGAGCAGCCTGGCGACCAGGAAGATCTGGCCGGCAAGCCCTTTGTCGGTCCGGCCGGCCAGGTGCTGGACAAGGCGCTGGCGCAGGCGGGCGTCGACCGCGCGACCACTTACGTCACCAATGCCGTCAAGCATTTCAAGTTCGAGCAGCGGGGGAAGCGCCGCATCCATTCAAAACCCCAGGGACCCGAGATCGATGCCTGCCGCTGGTGGATCGATCAGGAGCGGGTGCTGATCCGTCCGCCGGTGACGGTTGCGCTCGGCGCCACTGCAGCGCGATCGCTGCTCGGCAAGGTGGTGACCATATCGGGCACGCGCGGCCGGCCGCTGAAGCTCGCGGACGGGGGCGAGTGCTGGGTGACGATCCACCCAAGCTATTTGTTGCGCCTGCAGGACAAGGCGCAGGCGGAAGATGAGTTCGGCCGCTTCGTCGAGGATTTGCAGACCGCCAATGCTCGCGTTGCGGCGCTGGCGGCCTGACGCTAAGGGGCCGCCATGACCGACACACCTCCCGATCGCCTTTCGAACGACCCGCGCAGCCCGCACTTCAGCCAGGACGTGCTCAGTCGCGGCATCGGCATCCGCTTCAAGGGCAGCGAGCGGAGCGATGTCGAGGAATATTCCGTGTCCGAGGGCTGGGTGCGGGTGGCGCTGGGCAAGAAGGTTGATCGCCGCGGCCGTCCCCTCACGATCAAGCTGACCGGCGAGGTGGAGCCCTATTATCTCACTGCCGCCGAAGAGAATGAGGAATCTGATCAGGGTTAGGAACTCCCGGGGGGCGTGCGCGTCTGCAGGCCATGCCAAGGGCTCTCGCGCTTAACTGCTCCCTTAAGGCCGAGGGTGACTCGTCTACCGACAAGATGATCGCGCTGATTGCCGGCGAATTGGAGAGCCATGACGTGCAGCTCTCCGAGACCATTCGCGTCGCTGGGCATGACGTGAAGCCGGGCGTCAGCTCGGATGAAGGCGCCGGCGACGCCTGGCCGGCCATTCGCGCCAAGATCATTGCCGCCGACATCCTGATCTTTGGCACGCCCATTTGGCTCGGCCAGATGTCCAGCGTCGCGAAGCGGGTGTTGGAGCGGATGGATGCGTTTCTGAGGGAAACGGACGACCAGGGACGGACTCCGGCTTACGGCAAGGTCGCGCTGGTCGGCGTCGTCGGCAATGAAGATGGCGCGCATCATGTCACCGCCACGGTGATCCAAGCGCTGAATGACGTCGGCTTCACCGTTCCTGCCGCTGCCGCGACCTATTGGGTGGGCGAAGCCATGGGCAAGATCGACTTCAAGGACCTGCCGACTGTTCCGGACAAGATTCGGAAGACCGCCGCTATTGCGGCATCTAGTGCCGCGCATCTCGCCAGGCTCCTCAAGAGCGAGGCGTATCCGGGAGCGGGTGCAAGCTGACGATCGCCGCGCCACAGGCTGGCAAGCGGATGGCGGTGCCGTCGACCGTCCCCGAACAAGCGCAGTCCAGCAGGGTGCTCGGCTCTGCCAAAGGGAAAAGCGTTTCGCTTCCGCCCAGTTCGAAGAGGCAGAGCAGCCGTTCCCCATCGGTCCTACGCTCGAACGCCAGAATATTGGGGGGTGCTTCGATCATGACAGCCTGTCCGACCTGAAGGGCTGGGTGATTGCGACGCAGGGCAAGCGCCCGGCGCGTGAAGTTCAGCATGGACGCTGCATCCTGCTCTTGCCGCGATACGCTGAGAGCCAGGTGCCGCCGGTCCATCGGCAGCCATCCGTTGTCAATTTGCGTATCGGTCCACGGCATCGGCGTGCGCGCTCCGTCACGCCCGGCATCCTGCGCTGCGTCGGTCCAGCTGGCGATGGCGAACGGATCGCGCAGCCGCTCGAGCGGAATGCATGCCTGCGGCAGGCCCAGTTCTTCGCCTTGATAGAGGAATGGTGTGCCCCGCAGACACAGCAACAAGAGCAGAAGCGTGCGGGTCAGCCCCGGATCGTCCGCGGCCAATCGGCTGGGAAAGCGCGGTACGTCATGGTTGCCGAGCGACCATGACGGCCAGCCGAACGCCTTCGCCCAGGCGGTGAGCGCTTCCGAGAACAGGCGGGGCGTGGCCGCGCGCGCGTTCAGCAGATGGAAGCTGTAGGCGGTGTGGAGCCGATCCGGGCCATCCGTATATTCGAGCTGTCGCGCCAGCATGTCATCGTCGAAGATCTCCCCCACGGCCATTCGATCGCCATAAATGTCGAGCAGGGCGCGGAGCCGGCGCACAAAGCCAAGCGCTTCCGGCTGGGACTTGTTGTGGCGTTGGCGCTGAAAGCGGATCGTGGCGACCGGTGTGGCCGCATAGGGTGCGACCGGATTGTCGGTGAGCGCGCGATCGTGCGCGAGATAGTTGATGACGTCCAGGCGAAAGCCGTCGACGCCCCGATCCAGCCAGAACCGCGCCACGTCCAGGATCGCGTCCTGTACCGCTGGATTGTGGAAGTTCAGATCGGGCTGGGAACTCAGGAAGTTGTGCAGATAATATTGGCGTCGGCTGGGTGCCAGGTCCAGGCCGGTCCGCCAAAGCTCGCCTGCCAATTGTTCGGCGGCGTGCCGTCCGGCTTGGCGTCGGCCCAGACATACCAGTCGTCATAACCGTTGCAGCGAGCCGAACTGTCCCGGAGCCAGGGATGCTGGTCCGACGTGTGGGACCAGACCTGGTCGATGATCAGCTTGAGGCCCAGCGCATGCGTGCGCTCCACAAGCCGGTCGAAATCTTGAAGGCTGCCGAACAGCGGGTCGACATCGCGATAATCGGAGACGTCATAGCCGAAGTCCTTCATTGGCGAGCGGAAGAAGGGGGATAGCCAGATCGCATCCACGCCCAAGCTGGCGACATAGGGCAGGCGCTCGATCATGCCCGGCAGGTCGCCGATTCCGTCCCCATCGCCGTCGGCGAAGCTGCGCGGATAAATCTGATAGAAGACCGCCCGCTGCCACCACGGCGCCGTCTCAGGTTGCTCGTCCGCGCTCATCCACGCAGCTTATCGTCAGTCGGCCTCCTGACGCGCAAGCTGCGATCAGAAGATGCCGAGAAACTTCTTGCGCTGCTTCTGCCGCGCTTCGGGCGAGCGCCGCCCATCCTCCGACTTGGCGGTGGTGCCGCGGCCGACATCGTCGCGCGGATCGCCGTCCCTTTCGCGCTGCGCCGAGGCCCGTGCACCGGCGAGGACGGGACCGCAGGCTGCACCTTCCGCATCGCCGATGTCGACAAAGGCGAGGATGCCGGCCAGCGGCGAGGCCGCGGCCGCGAGCCCCACGCCGGCAGCACCGCGGCCGATCAGCTGCGGGCTGATCACGTCCAGCTTGGGTGCAGCGAAATAGCCGCCTATCCCGACCGGGCTTTGCGCGGAGAAGAGGCTGAACTTCTTGCCGTCGGCACGGACCCGCAGGTCCATCGCCTCGTTCCGGAAGCTGAAGCCGCCGCGGCCGAGAATGACGTTCTTCTTGGTGTCGATCAAAATCGGGTCGGCCGCCGCGATGCCGTTGCGCACCGTGAACGCGATCAGACCGCAGTTGATCTCGACCGGATCCTTCAGCTTCTTCTGCCACATCTTCCAGACGAAAGTGCCGAGATCGAGTTCGGACAGCTGGACGTTCCGCGCCCAGAGCGAGCCCTGCGGCAGGATGATAGCGATCCGGCCGTTCGAGGAGGCGAGCGACTTGTGCACGCTGTCACCCGCTCCGGCGAGTTGAATGCGTGCCTTCACCGTCCCGCTGGTGCCCGACTCCTCGACCCCGAACCCTTTCAGCAGCCGACCCATCGGCGTCGGCGAGAGGCGGATGTCATAGGTGGTGAAGACCGGCTGCCGGCGCGCGTTGATCGTGATGTCGGAGGCGACATGCCCGCGTTCCAAATCAAAGCTCAGCGGCGACAGCTTCAGCAGGCTGCGGTCCAGATCGAGCGTCAGGTCGATGTTCGAGATAGCGGGCAGGGCATCGGCGCGGACACGGCGCACCGTCCATTTCACATCGGCATCGAAGCGGCTAATCGCCTCGGAGCGGAGCGGCGCATCCGGCAGGACGCGCGGTGCGCCGCCCGCGCTCTGCACCACCCGGCCACCGGTCGCGTCGAGCCGCTCGGGATCATAGCCGATGAACGGCCCGGCATCGATGATGTCGAGGCTGTTGGTCACAAGTTCGGCGTCGAGCTTCAGGCGGTTGTCCGGGCGTGTGACGGTGAGCCGCCCGGCAAGGTCGCTGTTGCCGAACCGCCCGCGCATGCGCGTGAAGCGCCACACATCGCCATCCTTGGTCAGCACCGATTGCAGCCGATAGGCGCGCGTGTCCGGCACGGCGACGCCCAGGAAATCGAAGGCGCGCGCGAGATTGTAGCCGCGCAGGCGGAAGTCGAGCGGCACGCCCTCGAACCGTGTCGCGCCGGGCAACGTCCCGCCCACGTCCAGCACGGTCCGATAGCCTTCGGCATGCATGCGGAAGCGGTTGCGGCCACCGTTCACCGTCTGATTGGGTGACATCAGGCTGCCGGACAATGAGAAGGGCCTCTCGCGCAACGTGCCACCACCACGGAAGCGGATGTCGTCGGCAAAGCGCGTGTCGCGGGCCCGAACCGTGTCGATGCCGACATCAGCGGTCAGCTGCAGCCGCGGATCGCTATAGCGGACGCGCGCGCCCTGGATCAGCGCGCGCCTGATGTCCGGCAGCTCGAACGGCTCCCCCGTCGGTTTGCCGAGCGTCCAGGTGTTGCGCTTGCCGTCAGGACTCCAGGCAAGGTCGACCTCGCCATTTAGGAACATCAGCCAGTCCGCCCGGCGCTTGCCGAAGATCAGCGGAATGGTTTCGATCTCGCTGTCGATCAGCTTCGACTTGAGGAAATAACGCTGCTTCGCCCAGCCAGGGTTGGTAATCGTCAGCCCTTCGGCAAGGAACTTGATGTCGAGGGGGTTGAGGTAGAGCTGGAAGTCGCCGGCAACGCGCACCTCGCGCTCTGCAGCACGGCTGGCATAGCGCTCGAACGTGTGTTTCAGGAACCTGCCCTTGGTCACGAACAGGATCGTCCAGGCGAGCAGGACCAGACCGATCAAGGTGGCGAGCACCGCGACCAGACTCGCGAGAACAGAGCCCGCGCGCTCGCGTTGCGGCGCGGGTGGCTTTTCGAACGTATCCGATCGGGCCATCTCGTTCATCCCGCGAAACAACCGCCGATGCGCCGATCCGGTTGCAATTCCCGGCTTTGCCCGTTAGGAGCGCGCGCTTCGCGACATCCGGAAGGACTGCCCGGCCAGTGTGGGCTGCCGAGGCCGTCCGTTGATCGTCGATAAAAACGAAAGGACGAAAATGCCCAAGCTCAAGACCAAGAGCGGTGTGAAGAAGCGCTTCAAATTCACCGCGACCGGAAAGCTGAAGCACGGCGTGGCCGGCAAGCGCCACCGCCTGATCAGCCATAACGGCAAGTATATCCGCCAGAACCGCGGCACCTCCGTCCTCTCCGACGCCGATACGGCGACGGTGAAGGCCTGGGCCCCCTACGGTCTCAAGTAAGGGAGGGCTGACACATGGCACGAGTCAAGCGTGGCACGACCACCAAGGCGAAGCACAAGCGGATCCTGGAACAGGCGAAGGGCTATTATGGCCGTCGCAAGAACACGATCCGTATCGCGCGCCAGGCCGTCGAAAAGGCCGGCCAGTACGCCTATCGCGATCGCAAGGTCAAAAAGCGGAACTTCCGCGCGCTCTGGATTCAGCGCATCAACGCCGCCGTGCGGGCCGAAGGCCTGACCTATGGCGTGTTCATGCACGGCTGCAAGTTGGCAGGCGTTGAGCTGGACCGCAAGGTCCTGGCCGATATCGCCATGCACGAGGGTGACGCGTTCCGCGCCATCGTCGCGCAGGTGAAGGCGGCACTGCCGGACGACGCACGCGTCGCCGCCTGAGCAATCGCTGTGACAAGAGAAGGGCCCGAGGAGCGATCCTCGGGCCCTTTTCTTGTGCGCTAGCGCCGGTCGGCGAGGTCGGCGTCGACGAAGCGGCAGACCTTGGTCCGCTTCGCCACCAGGCCGGTGCGCGTATCGAGTTGCACACGGCAGACCCGCTTGCGCTGTGGCTCGGCCTGCTCGAGCGGCGCGGCCTCGGTGCTTTCCTGCATCTGCGCGGCTGGAATCTGGACTGCCCCCCCGGCAGCATCGCTGGACTGAACGGCAAGCAGAACGATCAGACTCAACATAACATGTCCCCTGTTTATGCTGCAGTGCAATAAAACTGCAAAAGCGACGTTCTGCAAGAGGCAAAAAAATGGGGCGGCTCGAGAGCCGCCCCTTCGATTGCAATCTGGCCGATGGCTCAGAGCAGCCCGTCGTCCCGATCGCGGGCATTGCCTGACCGCTCGAAATCGGACCGCTCGTCGGTGCCGGGCTCCCGGTCACGCTCGAAGCCGAACGCGCTGCCGCCCTTGTCGACATCGACTTCAGTGTGACGGACCGTCTCGTCGATCGTTTCGGTGCGCTCTTCCGCCGTCTTGCGGACGACGAGTTCCTCCTGAACCCGCGCTTCCTTGCTGACCACCGCTTCTTCGGCGCGCTCGGTCATCTCAATTTCGCGGTCGCGGAAAACGTCGCCGCCGAACGCGCCCTCACGATAGTCGCCGCTGACCGGGCGCCGCTCGACCTCGACATGCTCCTCGCGCAGATTGACCTGCTCGTGCACTGGCGTCTCGCGAACATAGGAGCGGACGCGTGCGCCGCCGCGCTCGACCTCGCGCTTGCCGACGCGCAGTTCCTCGTTGACGATCGGAATGCGCTCTTCCTCGGCGGAACCGCTTGCGGTCGCGCCCAGATGATTGCCGCTCGCCATGGTCGCGTCGGTGCGGTCGGTCTCCTGATGGCCGCTCAGCGCACCGAAGGCGCCCGCCTGTCGATCGGCCTGATGGCCGGCCCAGCCCTGGTTGCGCCATTCGCTCTGGCGCTGGTCGAAATCGATGCTGCCGCCATCGTCGAGCAGCTGGCAGGCGCGATCAGCGTCCGCCTCGTCGACCTCGGCGACGAGCATATAGCCGCCGCGGCGAATGCCTTCGCCATAGGCGTGGCGATCCTCGTCGGGCATGAACAGGTCCTTCAGAGAGGCGAAGAAGCCTTCTTGCCCAGGCGAGCTATCGGTTGACGATCCGGAAGCGCGGGACTCCTGGTCGATGATGCTGACCCGCTCGGCCTCGATGCCGGAGGAGCTTAATCGCCCGCGCGCCTGCTCGGCCTCGGTGCGACTGTCGAACATGGCGGTGATGGTACGCGACATTTAACTCTCCTCTGCTTCGGATTGTCGTTCATGCCGGTCGACTTCGATGCGCTGGCGGCGCAGCATGACCGGCTGTTCGATTCGCTCGACGCCATCCAGGCGCCGAACGTGAACCTCCTCGACCAGGAACAGGCGCTTCTCGACGATCAGCCGCTCCTCGACGACGGGAATGATGGTAACGTCGCCCTCGGTGCGGACCTCGGGGAAGTCGGTCAGCTCGCGCTCGACCGCGACATGCTGGATGTCGACGCGTTCGCTGTGCAGTTCTTCGGTGAAGCTGCCGGGGACCTCTTCGGTGACCGTGCGGATCCGCACGCGCCGTTCCACCGGTCGCTTGGACACACTCAGCCGTTCCTCGGCGATCGGTATCGCCGCGGTCTCTTCTTCGTGCCGCACGGGACTGCCCTTTGATGTAAGTTACCGCGCCACAACGGCTGCGAGTCAGGCCCGTTCCTATCGTTCCGCCCGCCGAAACGATGAGCGGAGTCTAGCCGTCGGTCAGATCCAATTGCCCTCGCGAAACCATTTCGTGACGATGTATTTGACGCCGCGCTCCACCGCGCAGCCTTCATGGGCGGCGGCGATGTTGGGTGCGCCGTTCGCGTCCATATTGTCCCACATCAGCAGCAGGCCCGGCTTCGGCAGGGCTTTCAGACCGGCGACGGTGAACTGGGTTTCCCCGCCGGCTTCGGGCACGTTCAGGAAGATCATCGCCGTCCAGGTGCGCTGGCCGCCGCACGCCTGCTGCTCCGCCCAATAGCTCTGGTCGGTGTGAAAGAAGTCGTGATGCGCGCGGAAATATTGGCCCGGCGCATAGCGCTGGCCCTGCAACGTCTCCCCGTGCCGCTCGTCCAAGCCTATCAGGTTACAGATGCGGCGATCGATGGCGCGGACGCGCTCGTTCCAGCGATCCAGATTGCAGCTGTCGCTGGTGCGGAAGTTCTGTTCAGGATCATCCGACAGCAGGATGGACGGCTGTCGGCTGCGCTCGATCTCTTCGATCAGGAACTCACGGTCTTCGGGGCCGAGATAGTTCTCGGCATACCAGAGCGTGAAACGCTCGCCCGAGGCGCACGGCACGCCGGCGGCCGCCAAGCGGCTCGCCACATCTCGTCCGATCTGCGCGCGGACGGGTGACGTGTCGCGCTCCATCTCTTCCGGTGTCATTGGCAAGGGCTCTAGCAGCCCGAACGGAAATGGGGAGCCGGATCGCTCCGGCTCCCCAGACCGTCACCAGAAGAAGTCGTAGATCACGTCGACGACGCGGCCGTCGCGAACATCGACCAGCAGCACGTCGTCATAGTAACGGACCCAGCGATAAGGGCCGTAGGCGGGCGGCAGGCGATATTCCCAAGGGTCGCTGATCCAGTAGTTCTGGGAGAAGAGCGGCGCCGACAGGATCACGCCGAGCGAGAAGCGGCGATAGCCATAGTCCCAGCCACGCGGCGCATAATAGCGCGGGAAGCGGTAGGAGCCGCGATTGCGCTGGCGCCAATCCTGCCAGTTATAGCGCGGATCGCGGCGCCAGTCGCGGCTCCAGTTGCCGCCACGGTCATTGCCGTTCCAGCCCCAGCGATTGCCGTCATAGCCGAAGCGTCCGTCGCGGGCACGGTCCCGCTGCCAGTCGCGGCGGCCATTCCAGTTGTCACGGCGGAAGTCGCGCCGGTCTTCGGCTCTATCCCGCCGGAACTCGCGAATGTCGCCGGCGCGGTCGCGTCGATAATCGCGAACATCCTGCGCCCGATCGCGGCGGAACTGCTCGCGGGAGACTTCGCCGCGCTGGAACTGCTGCCGATCTTCCTGGCGTTCCTGGCGGAATTGCTGGCGATCCTCACGCCGCTCCTGGCGGAAGCCCTGACGGTCGCCCTGGCGTTCCTGGCGAAACTCCTGACGTGCCTCGCGACGCTCCTGACGGTCCCCGCCGCCAAAGGCCTGGCGCATACCCTCGCGCGCCAGCTGGCGCTGTTGTTGCGGTTGCTCGGTGCGTTCCGGCGCGGCCCGGACGCCGCCGTCCTCAAAGCGCTGGCGCTGCGCTGCGGCGGGCGCCGTCAGCGATGCGGCGGCGAGCAGCGCGACCATGATCTTGCGCATTTCTGTCACTCCTGTCCCCCCGCGACGGACGCGCCGCGGTCGATGAGACCGATGTGCGCCCTTGCAGATGAGTCGTGGCTGAACCGGGCTGAAAGGAAAGCGAAAGCTCAACCCAGCTTGCCGAACTTCGCTTCGTACCCGGCCCGGTCGCTGGCGGCGAGCAGCCGCGCCTGCTCGACCCACTGATCGCGCGTGATCCGGCCCTTGAACGCGCCGAGCTGCGCGTCGATGCGGGCGATGTCGTCGTCCGACCAGGATGCGATCTGGTCGTAGCGCGTCACGCCAAGGCCGTTCAGCAAGGCGGCGACCTTCGGTCCCACGCCCTTCATCCGCGTCAGCTCGTCCGGCGGCCCTGCGGCAATGGCGTGGATCGGCTGGACCAACGCTTCCGGCTCGGGGAGGATTTCCGGTTCCGCAGTGGGTGGTACGGCGTCGACCGGCGGCGGTACGTCGATCGGGGCTGTCGCCGGGCCGGTGATCACCGGCGAGATTTCCTGCTCGACGCCGTCACGAGTCGTTGCTTCGGGTGAGCGCGATGCGCTGCTGCCGATCAGCCACCACAGGGCGACGAGCGCAACCGCCGCACCCAGGACGAGCAATATCCAATTCTGCTGCAACCAATCCATCACCTGCTCCCGCTCTGATCCTCGCGCGCGACCTCGCGCCATCCGATGTCGCGACGGCAGAACCCGCCCGCGAAGCTGATCCGATCCACGGCCGTATAGGCCGCCCGCTGGGCCCAGCGTACCGTCGGCCCTTCCGCAGTCACCGCCAGGACCCGGCCACCTGCGGCCACCAGTTCGTCGCCGACAAGGCGCGTACCCGCCTGGAAGACCAGCGCGCCCGCGGCTTCGGCTGCGTCTATGCCTTGGATCGGCGCACCCGTGTCCGGTTTGCCCGGATAACCCTTGGCCGCGAGCACGACGGTAAGCGCGGTCCGCGCGGAGAAGCGCGGCGCGGGAAGGTCGGCGAGGCGCCCTTCGGCGCAGGCTAGCATCAGCTCCAGCAGGTCGCCTTCGAACCGCGGCATCAGCACCTGACATTCGGGATCACCGAAGCGGGCGTTGTATTCGATGAGCTTGGGCCCCTGCCTGGTCAGCATCAGACCCGCATAGAGCACGCCGACAAAGGGCGTGCCCGCTTCCGCCATGGCGCGAACCGTCGGTTCGATGATATCGCGCAGGGCGGCGCGTTCGAGTTCGGGCGTCAACACGCGCGCCGGTGAATAGGCGCCCATCCCGCCGGTGTTCGGGCCGGTGTCGCCGTCGCCGACGCGCTTGTGATCCTGGGCCGATCCGAACGGCACGACGGTCGTGCCGTCCGTCAGGGCGAACAGGCTCGCTTCCTCGCCCTCCAGGAATTCCTCGATAACGAGCGGGCCATCCGCTCCGCGCACGGCCTCCTCGGACTCGGCGTGGGTGAGGGCGATGACCACGCCCTTGCCGGCGGCAAGCCCGTCCGCCTTGATCACCACCGGCAGGCCGAACGGCTCAAGCTTTGCCAGCGCCTCTTCGGCATCGTTCGCCCGGACATAGCCTGCGGTCGGAATGCCGGCACGCGTGCACAAGTCCTTGGTGAAGCCCTTGGAGCCTTCCAGCTGCGCCGCCGCCTTGCCGGGGCCAAAGACCGGAATGTCGGCTTCGCGGAGATCGTCGGCGAGGCCGGCGACGAGCGGAGCCTCCGGGCCGATCACGACGAGGCCGATGTCGCGCTGTCGGCAGAAGTCGATTACCGCCCGATGGTCGGTCGCATCCAGCTTCACCAGCTCGGCGTGCCGGGCCATGCCCGGATTGCCTGGCGCCGCGTAAAGCTTGCCGAGCCGTTCGCTTTGCGCCAATTTCCACGCCAGCGCATGCTCGCGCCCTCCCGAACCGATCAGCAGGACGTTCATGGCCAACAGCTTCTCCCCAAGCGCCACGGCAGACGCCGCCGGGCGGCTGTTAGCCGACGCGCCTGCCGGGGACAACGCGCCGGCGCTGAGCGTCTCGGAACTGGCCTTTGCGCTGAAGCGGGTGGTGGAGGACCGCTTCGGCTATGTCCGGCTGCGCGGTGAGATCAGCGGCTATAAGCGCGCCGCGTCCGGACACGCCTATCTGACGCTCAAGGACGAGAATGCCTGCCTCGACGCGGTGATGTGGAAGACCGGAGTCGCCGCGCTGCCGTTCCGCCCGGAAGACGGGCTGGAGGTGATCGCGACCGGCAAAATCACCACCTACCCCGGCCGCTCCAAATACCAGATCGTGATCGAGCGGCTGGAGCTCGCGGGCGAAGGCGCGCTGATGCTGCTGCTCGAAAGGCTGAAGCAGAAGCTGACGGCCGAAGGGTTGTTCGCATCCGAGCGGAAGCAGAGGCTGCCCTTCCTGCCGCGCCGCATCGGCGTGGTCACATCGCCCACCGGCGCGGTGATCCGCGACATATTGCACCGGCTGGAGGACCGCTGCCCGAGCCATGTGCTGGTCTGGCCGGTTCAGGTGCAGGGGCAGGGCGCGGCCGAGCAGGTCGCCGCCGCGATCGGTGGTTTCTGTCGGATGCCCGAGGATCGACGCCCGGATCTGGTGATCGTCGCGCGGGGCGGCGGCTCGATCGAAGACCTCTGGGCGTTCAACGAGGAAGTGGTGGTGCGCGCCGTCGCCGGCTGCACCATCCCGATCATCTCGGCCGTTGGGCATGAGACGGACACGACCCTGTGCGACTATGCGGCCGACGTCCGCGCGCCGACGCCCACCGCTGCCGCCGAGATGGCGGTGCCGGTCAGGGCCGAGCTGCGCGCTTATGTCCGCGATCAGGGTTCCCGGATGGAACGCTGCGCCCGGCGCTACCATGAGCGCGGAACGGAGAAGCTGGTAGCTCTCGCTCGCCTGCTGCCGACACCGCAGTCGCTGCTCGATCCGCAGCGGCAGCGGATGGACGATCTCGGGGAGCGGCTGCGGCGGGGGCTGGGACGGCGCGTGGCCGACGCTCGCGGCGAGCTGGCCCGAGCGAGCGGGGCGCTGCGCCCGACCCTGCTCAGGGCGCGGCTCGATCGCGCCGGCGAACGGCTGCGCGCAGTCTGGCGGCTCGCCCAATCGGTCAATCCGGAGAGTCTGCTCGCCCGCGGCTACGCCTGGGTGGAAGGGAGGGGCGGCGCGGTGGTGACCAGCGCTGCCGCCGCCCGTGCGGCCGTCGCCTTGCGCCTCCACTTCGCCGACGGCACGGTTGACGCGCGGATCGAACGCGCCACATCGGGGGCCAAGCGTGAGGCTCCCGTTCAGCCCAGCCTGTTGTAGAGGTCCAAACGATGCTGATGTTCAACCGCAGCCAGCCGGCCCGGCTCCATTATCTGGCCAACAGCTTCCGCGTGCTGAGCAATGGCGATCATGTGGTCTGCGCGGTCTCGGGCGAGAAGATCCCGCTCGACGCGCTGCGCTACTGGTCGGTCGCGCGCCAGGAAGCCTATGCGACGGCGGAGATCGCGACCCAGGCGCTGAAGGACCAGTGACGCTGCTCCTCGGGGCGCTCCTGGCGGCACCTGCCGTCGTTCAGGTGAGCGCGGATTTTCATTTGATGGGGGTCGCGCAACAGGGCGGTGTCTTGATCGGTGTCGCGCCGGCCGGGACAAGCAGTCTCGTCCTCGACGGCAAGCCGGTGCCCCTCGCAGCGGATGGACGCTTTCTCATAGCGTTCGACCGCGATGCCGCAGCCGAGGCGCGGCTGACGGCGCGCCTGGCGGGTGGCCGGATTGTCGAGCGCATCGTCGGCATCGCGCCGCGCGCCTGGCGGATCGAGCGCGTCGACGTGCCCAAGCGGCCGAGCGTCAGCAACGAAGCGTTCGAGAGGCTGCGTGCACCTGAGATTGCGCGCATCAATGCCGCGCGTCGCGTCGAGGCAGCGAGCGACGGCTGGCGGCAGCGCTTCGCCTGGCCGGCCAAGGGGCGGATCAGCGGGCTTTTCGGATCGCAGCGCATCTATCGCGGCGGCGAGGCGGGCGCCTATCATTCGGGCGTGGACGTCGCCGGCGGCGCCGGTGCTCCGGTGACAGCGCCCGCAGACGGCGTGGTCGTGCTGGCGGCCGCGACGCCCTTCACGCTTGAAGGCCGTCTGCTGATCATCGATCACGGGATGGGACTGAACAGCGCGTTCCTGCACCTGTCATCAATAACGGTGAAGGAAGGCGACCGAGTGAAGCAGGGGCAGCTTGTCGGGGCGATCGGCAGCACCGGGCGCGCGACCGGGCCGCATCTTCATTGGGCCATCAAATGGCGGGACGCCCGGATCGACCCGATGGTGCTTGCCGGCGCGATGCCCGGTCAGCACCTGGGCAAGGTGCCGATGGCGGAGAATTGAGCGGCGGTATCAGCCGACCCGCATGCCCTTCACCGATCGGTTGCCTTCGAACTTGATGAAATAGCTGCCCATCACGCCTTTCTTGATCACCACCTTCTGCCCAACCTTGGGGAAGGCGTTGATGCCTTCGGTGGTTTCCCACAGCGCGCCGTCGTCGATGCTGAAGCGGAATTTGCCATAGCCGATGCTGCGCACCGTCTTGATGGGCGTCTCGATCTGCGTGAACTCGGGCTCTTCCTTCCCGTCGTCCTTGCCGCTGTTGAAGAAGGGCAGGCGGGGCAGCGAGAAGCCGAACAGCGAACGCTTGGTCTTGGTGACTTCCTGCTTGTCGAGCAGCACCGTTTCCTTCTTCTCGACCGAGGCGACCAGCGCGGCCGCTTCCCGATCGAAACAGGCGAGCCGTTGCGCGTCCTGGGCAATGGTCCGGCAGGCGGCCAAGCCGCGGATCGGCGCGGGCGCGTCGTCGGCGGCGACAGCGGGCGTCGCAAGCAGCAGGGCGAAGACAGACAAAGCGGCACGGATCATGGTGAGCGGAACCCCCGAAAGCAGGTGCCAAGCCTAGAGGTCCGCTGCGGAGTGGACAAGGCCGGGATCACTGTGACTGAAATGCTACACTTGGGGGCAAATTGCGCATTTGCCCCAGAGGAGCCGTTGTTCTGCTCCGTTCATTTCGCCTAGTAGCGCCGTAATAGCTTCGTTTGCAGCTATGCCACCACGTGTGTCCGGAAGGTGGAAAGCCGGGCCACGATAAAGGGGAAGAAAGACTATGCAGCTTGCTCTTCGTCGGCACCTGCTGGCTTCGACCGTGCTTCTCGGCACCTCGATGCTCGGCTCGGCCGCTTATGCGCAGACCCAGACGGCCGACGCCGCGCCCGCCGATGAGGGCACGATCGTCGTCACCGGCTCGCTCATCACCAACCCGAACCTCGAGCGCTCGACGCCGGTCAACGTGACGACTTCGGAAGAAGTCGAGCTGCGCCAGACCAACGTCGCCGAACAGCTGCTCCGCGAAGTTCCGGGCGTGGTGCCGTCCACCGGCTCGGCCGTGAACAACGGCAACGGCGGTGCGTCCTACGTCAACCTGCGTGGTCTCGGTTCCAACCGTAACCTCGTCCTCCTCGACGGCAACCGGATCGCGCCTTCGGGCCTGGTCGGCCGCGTCGACTTGAACAACATCCCTCTCGCGCTCATCGAGCGGACCGAAGTGCTGACCGGCGGCGCGTCCACCACCTACGGCGCGGACGCCGTGTCTGGCGTCGTCAACTTCATCACCAAGCAGAATTTCTCTGGCCTCGAAATCTCGGCGTCCGAGCAGATCACCGAGCGGGGCGACGGCAACATTTTCCGCGTCGACGCGACGATCGGCGCCAACTTCGACGATGGCCGCGGCAATGCGGTCTTCTCGATCGGCTACCAGGAAGCCGACCCTGTCTATCAGGGCGCGCGTGACATCAGCCGCTACAACATCAGCGCCTTCACGGGCAACGTCAGCGGCTCCGGTACGACCGTTCCGTCGCGCTTCAGCGTGCCGGGCGCCGGCACCCGCGTGATCAACCCGACCACGGGTGCGCTGGACGCCGGTTTCGTCCCGTACAACTTCAACCCGTTCAACATCTTCCAGACGCCGTTCCAGCGCTTCAACATCTTCGGTCAGGCGAATTACGAGATCACCGACGGTGTTGAAGTCTATACGCGCGGTCTGTTCTCGAAGAACACGGTTGACACGATCATCGCGCCGTCGGGTGCGTTCGGCATCGCCGTTCAGGTTCCGATCAGCAATCCGTTCCTGCCGGCCGCTGCTCGCGCGACCTTCTGCGCGAACAACGACTCCGATCCGCTGACGCCGGGCATCCAGACGCTCACCCCGGCGCAGTGCGCCGCGGCGGCAGCTGCAACCAGCGCTACCGACCCGAACTACCGCGAAGTCACGACTTCGCTGTCGCGTCGTACGCCGGAAGTCGGTCCGCGTATCAGCAAGTACACCACGACGGTGTTCGATTATCGCCTCGGCTTCCGCGGCACGATCACCGACTCGATCAACTGGGACCTCTCGGGCGGCTATGGCGAATCCGAGAACAACCAGCAGATCCAGGGCTACACGCTGAACTCGCGCTTCCGTCAGGCGCTCCGGGCGACCAACCCGAACACATGTCTCGACACCACCGGTGGCTGCGTCCCCGTGAACGTGTTCGGTCCGGAAGGTTCGATCACGCCGGCGATGGCCGCTTTCCTCAGCAGCGAGAGCACGTCGATCACGCGCACTTCGCTCGCGCAGGCTCGCGCCACCATCTCGGGCGACTTCGGGGCTTCGCTGCCCTGGGCCGAGGACGCGATCAGCTTCGCGATCGGTGGCGAGTATCGCAAGTACACCGCCTCGGTTCGCGCGGACACGCTCGGCCAGTCGGGTGACCTGGGCGGCGCCGGTGGCGCCACTCCGACCACCGTCGGTGCGTTCGACGTCTACGAAGCGTTCGGCGAGTTGATCGCTCCGCTGGTGCAGGACAAGCCGTTCTTCCAGAGCCTGACGCTCGAAGCCGGCATCCGCTACTCGCATTGCACGGTCGACGCTCCGGGCACTCCGAAGTTCAACACGACCACGTGGAAGGCGGGCGGTAGCTGGGAGCCGATCGACGCGCTCAAGTTCCGCGGCAACTACGCCCGTGCGGTGCGTGCGCCGAACATCAGCGAGCTGTTCTCGCCGCAGAACACCGGCCTGACGACCCTCGATGATGATCCCTGCGCATCGATCAACGATTCGAACCAGGTGGTTCGTCCGGCGCCGACCGGCACGCTGCGTGCGGTCTGCTTGGCACAGGGCGCTCCGGCGTTCACGCTCGGCAACATCCCGCAGCCGACCGCTGGTCAGGGTAACGCCACTTCGGGCGGCAACCTGGCCCTGAAGCCTGAGAAGTCGAACAGCTACACCTTCGGTGCAGTGATCCAGCCCGACTTCATCCCGGGCTTCTCGATGTCGGTCGACTATTACAACATCAGCATCACCGGCGCGATCACCACGCCGAGCTCGATCGACGCGATCACGGCCTGCTTCGGCACGCCGACGGGCACCACCTACACCCCGGCTGCCGGTGCGGAGAACACCGCGGCCTGTACCTCGATCCGTCGTAACCCGCTCACCGGCGGTCTGGCGGGCGACCCGGTGGCGGTGCCTGGCCTGTTCCTCGCGCTGACCAACCTCGGCCGCATCAAGACCGACGGCATCGACCTGACGATGAACTACAACACCGACCTCGGTTTTGGTAAGCTGGCGCTGAGCTTCGCCGGCAACTGGACCCGCAGCTCGCGCTTCGAAGCCTCGCCGGGTGCGGGCTTCCGTGAGTGCGTCGGTCTGTTCAGCGCATCGTGCGGTTCGCCGGGCGGCGCCGGTGCCGACGTGGGCTCGATCCAGCCGGAATTCAGCTGGACGCAGCGCACGACGCTCTCGATCGAGAATGTCGACCTGTCGCTGCTGTGGCGTCACATCAGCTCCGCACGGAGCGAGGATGGAGACTCCTACAGCGGCCCGATCCCGGGCACCAACTCGCCGGTTCCGGGTTCGCCGGCGGCCGGGTCGAAGGGGACGCGGGACCTCAACTTCATTCCGTCCTACGATTACTTCGACTTCGCGACGCGGATCGGGGTGGGTGACAACCTGACGCTGACGCTGACGGTGGCCAACCTGTTCGACAAGAAGCCGCCGCTGACCGGCCAGGACGTTGGTTCGTCCTCGTTCAACAGCGGCAACACCTATCCGTCGACCTACGACGCTCTGGGTCGTACCTTCCGCGTCGGTGCTCGCCTCCGCTTCTAAGGCGGTCGGAGCATCACCAACAAAGAGAGGGCGGGACCTGCGGGTCCCGCCCTTTTCTTTTGACTGTGGGACAGCTGCTCAGCCGAGCAAGCGGCTGCCGAGGTCGAGCGGGATGGCAGCCGCTTCCGCGACCTTCTCTGCCCAGACGATCACCTTTTCGATTTCGTCGCGATGAGCCGAGGCCGCGCCCGCATATTCCGCCTCGCGGTCGCTCCGGCCGAATGCCTCGCCAGTCTTCGAGTTGCGGCCGAAGGATGTGGCGACGATGTCGGCAATCTCGGCTTCGTCGGCCCCGAGTCCAAAGCGGCTCGCGAGCGCCGCAACTGCTCGTTGCGGGTCGTCAAGCAGCGTCTCGCTGTCGAGCGTCCGAACGCGGTCGCCGAGAAGGGGAAGCAGGTCCGCGAACAGGGCCTGTTGGGCTAGCCAGCCGGCTGCGGCAATTTGGAGATCGGTCTGGCCGAACAAGGCGGCGTCATCGAAGCCTAGGCGCTGGACCAGACCGTCGGTGCGAAAGCCTGCCATCAGCTCGCGGACCCAAAGCCTCCCATCCAGCCCCTTCTTCGCCACCGAAGTGACGAAGAGCGACAGCGGCGCATAGAGGAACAGCGCCTGCGCGTTAGGACGCAGCGCCATGATCATGCGGATATGGCCGTTGACGATGTTGGACGGCTTGACGATCACCGTCTCGCCTGTCGCGAATGGCCGGGCGAGCAACGTCAGCGCGCTGTCCGTCACCTCGGCAACATTGCGGCCGGGCGCGCCGCGGCGCCGCCAGCCGACCGTGTCGTTGAGGATCGCCGGCTCCTTGAGCCCCATGGCGAGCCCCTCTCGGTCGAACACCTGCGAGAGCAGGGTCGAGCAGCAGAAGGCGGAGTGAAAGATGAAGTGGATCGGCGCGGGCGAGGGCGCGAGGCCGATCGCAGCACGGCGATCGAATTCCAGGCGGGGCAGGCCAGGGTCGAGGTGATCCTCGGTGATGAAGGTCGCGCGGGCATGTTCCTCGCGCGGTACCTTCAGGAACTGGATCGCGTCCTTGCTCTCGACATAGCGGTGCGCCAGCCAGTTCGGGTCGCGGATGATGTCATTCAGGTCCAATGCCGCTCCTTCTCTCGTCATCCCCGCGAAAGCGGGGACCCAGTCATCTTAGCTGGGTTCCCGCTTCCGCGGGAATGACGAAGTAAGGGTCAGCCGACCGCCAGTTCCAGCTTGCCGTCGCCTTCGTCGACCCGCACCGTGCCGCCGTCGCGGATCGCGCCGGACAGGATCAGCTCGGCGAGCGGGTCCTGAAGGTAGCGCTGTACTGCTCGCTTGAGCGGCCGGGCACCATAGACCGGATCATAGCCGACCCGGCCGAGCCAGGCCCGCGCCGCGTCGGTGAGATCGAGCGTCACCTTGCGATCGGCGAGCAGCTTCTGGACGCGGCCGACCTGGATGTCGACGATCGGCGCCATATGCTCGGCAGCCAGGCGATGGAACAGGATGATCTCGTCCAGCCGGTTCAGGAACTCAGGCCGGAAGTGCCCGCGCACAATCTCCATCACCTGCGGCTCGACCGACTTCACGTCCTGGTCGTCCGCAACCTGGCTGAGGAACTGCGAGCCTAGGTTTGAAGTGAGGATGATCAGCGTGTTCGAGAAATCGACCGTGCGACCCTGGCCGTCCGTCAGGCGACCGTCGTCGAGCACCTGCAGCAGTACGTTGAACACGTCATTGTGCGCCTTCTCGACCTCGTCGAACAGCACCACCTGATAAGGGCGTCGGCGAACCGATTCGGTGAGCGCACCGCCTTCCTCATAACCGACATAGCCGGGAGGGGCGCCGATCAGCCGCGCGACCGAGTGCTTCTCCATGAACTCGGACATGTCGATCCGCACCATCGCGGACGAATCGTCGAACAGGAACTCGGCAAGTGCCTTGGTCAACTCGGTCTTCCCGACGCCGGTCGGCCCAAGGAACAGGAAGGAACCGAGTGGCCGGTTCGGATCCTGCAGGCCGGCCCGCGCGCGCCGCACGGCGGTGGAGACGGCATGCACCGCTTCCTTCTGGCCGATGACGCGCTTGCCGATCACCTCCTCCATGCGGAGCAGTTTGTCGCGCTCGCCCTCGAGCATGCGGTCGACCGGGATGCCGGTCCAACGCGACACCACGCCGGCAATGTCGTCGGAGGTGACTTCCTCACGGAGCATCGCACCGGCCGATGCGGTCTGCGCCTCGGCGAGCTGCTTTTCCAGCGCCGGGATCACGCCATAGCTGAGCTCGCCGGCGCGGGCGAGGTCGCCCTGGCGCTGCGCCTGCTCCAGGTGCAGCCGGGCCTGGTCGAGCTGTTCCTTGACCTTGGCCTCGCCCGCGATCTTTTCCTTCTCCGCCTGCCAGCGGGTGGTCAGCTCCGCCGACTGCTGTTCGAGATTGGCGAGCTCGGCATCGAGGTTCGACAGCCGGTCGCGGGAGGCTTCGTCCGTCTCCTTCTTCAGCGCCTCGCGTTCGATCTTGAGCTGCATGATGCGCCGGTCGAGATTCTCGATCTCTTCGGGCTTGGACTTGATCTCCATCTGCAGCCGCGACGCCGCCTCGTCCATCAGGTCGATGGCCTTGTCGGGCAGGAAGCGATCGGTGATGTAGCGGTTGGACAGCGTCGCCGCGGCCACGATCGCGCCATCGGTGATCCGCACGCCGTGGTGCAGCTCGTACTTTTCCTTCAATCCGCGCAGGATCGAGATCGTGTCCTCGACACTCGGCTCGTCCACGAAGACCGGCTGGAAACGCCGCTGCAGCGCCGCGTCCTTCTCGACATATTTGCGATATTCATCGAGCGTGGTCGCGCCGATGCAGTGCAGTTCGCCGCGGGCGAGCGCCGGCTTCAGCAGATTGCCGGCGTCCATCGCGCCTTCGGATTTGCCGGCGCCGATCAGCGTGTGCATCTCATCGATGAACAGGATGATGTCGCCTTCCGCCTGGCGCACTTCGTCGAGCACGCCCTTCAGCCGCTCCTCGAACTCGCCGCGATATTTGGCGCCCGCGATCAGCGCGCCCATGTCGAGCGACATCAGCCGCCGGTCGCGAAGCGAGTCCGGCACGTCGCCATTGGCGATGCGCAGTGCGAGCCCTTCCGCGATCGCCGTCTTGCCGGTGCCCGGCTCGCCGATCAGCACCGGATTGTTCTTGGTGCGGCGGGCGAGGATCTGGATGGTGCGGCGGATTTCCTCGTCGCGGCCGATGACAGGGTCGAGCTTGCCCTCGCGCGCCGCTTCGGTCAGGTCGCGCGCGAACTTCTTCAGCGCGTCATACCGGTCCTCGGCTCCGGCGGTATCGGCGGTTCGGCCTTTGCGCAGCTTTTCGATGGCGTCGTTCAGGCCGCCCGGCGTGAGATTAGCCTTGGCGAGCGCCTTGCCCGCTGCAGTCGTGGTGGCAAGCGTCAGCGCCAGCAGCAGCCGCTCGACGGTGACGAAGCTGTCACCTGCCTTGGTCGCGACCTGCTCTGCCTGGTCGAGCACGCGCACCACGTCATTGTCGAGTCCGGGAGCCTGCTGCGCGCCCGAGCCACTGACGGACGGATGCTTGGCCAGCGCCGCGTCCGTCTCCTTGAGCGCGACCGCCGGATCGCCACCGGCCGCGCGGATCAGGCCGGAGGCCAGGCCCTCATTGTCCTCCAGCAGCGCCTTAAGCAGATGCTCGGGCGAGATGCGCTGGTGCGACATGCGGATCGCAACGGTCTGTGCGGACTGCAGGAAGCCCTTGGCCCGGTCGGTGAGCTTTTCGAGATTCATGTGATCCCCTCAAATGTCTTGACCAGCATGTAGTGTGACTAAAATGCCACACAAGGGGTGACGTTCTCCGGCGTTCATTCTGCCATGGTCGGATGCTCCGGTTGCCGATTGTGACAGATTGTTTACAGCGCCTGCCTTGTCGGTCACATGCCGAAGGGCTCTCGTCGGCGTGGGCGATCCGGCGAATCTTCGCTCTTGAACAGGGTCATTGCTGCATGGCTGAGCGTTGGCGTGGCCCTATCCTTTGGGCTTTACTGCTTGGCCCAGCGGCGACTGCTATGCAGGCCCAGGCGGCCGTGGAGGACGAGCAGCTCTGGCTCCAGGCCAATACCAATGTTCCCGTCGCGCAGGATGTCCGGCTGACGCTCGAGCAGATCGCGCGCTTCAGCGATCGGCAGGGCGGGCTGTTCCAGTCGGAACTGGGCGCATTGCTTCAGTATCGGGCAACCAAGCGCATCGAGCTTGGCTTCGGCTACCGCTATGTCGGCTCGCACAACCGCAACAGCGCCGCGAATGAGAACCGGTTTCGGGTCCAGGCCGTCGGCAGCTTCGGCCGAGTCTCGACCAGGTTGAGAGTCGATGCCCGCTTCAACCCGCGCGGCGACGAGATCGGCTTCCGCATCCGGCCCCTCGTGCGATACAATCATCCGCTGGGCCGAGAGGGTGTCTTCCTGTTCGGAACCCATGAAAGCTTCCTGATTCCGAACAGCACCAGCTGGGGCCAGCGGAGCGGGTATGAGCGGATGCGGAACACGGTGGGACTTGCCTTTCCCATCGGCAAACAGGTCGCCGCCGATCTGGGCTATTTGAACGAATACAGATTTGGCCGAGGCGGAGCGCGGGACCAGGTCAACCACGCACTGAGTTTGCAGCTCACCGTCAACCTGCGCCCAGTCCACTTACGCCAGCGGCCGGACGACTCCTCCACTCACTAGCACGGCTGGTCCGCGGAGTGGGACTGGGATTTCCTCCCCTATCGTGACGCCTTGGGCGCTTTCGGGGCGAAGGCATCGCCGAAGAAGTCGCCCTTGTACCAGCGCGGTGCTTCGTCGGCATCAGCCATGGCGCGCGTGATGCGGTAGTTCACCTCCGCGAAGCGCGCGCCCGCCGCCCAGTCGATCTTCTGGTTCAGGTCGTCGCCGGGATGGTGGTAATTGCCTCCTAGGAAGCCGGTCCAGGCCTTTTCGCCGCCATTGGCGAAGCCGGTCGCCAGGAACACGGCGGGCACCCCTTGGCGCACGAACATATAATGGTCGGACCGGGTGAAGATGCCTTCCTGCGGCATCGGGTCGGGCGTGAGCGCGATGTTCATCGGCGCGGCGGCGTCGGCGACCACCTTGCCCAGCGTCGAATGCTCCGCGCCGAACGCGATCACATCGGTGAAGGGATAGAGCAGGAGCGGCATGTCGAGATCGACGTCCCCGACGATACGCTCGATCGGTACGGTCGGGTTCTGCGCGAAATAATCGGCGCCGAGCAGCCCCTTCTCCTCGGCGGTGGACGCAAGGAAAAGAAGCGTGCGGCGCGGCTTGTCCGGCGCGGTCGCGGCGGCGCGGGCCACTTCGAGCATGGTCGCGATCCCCGACGCATTATCGAGTGCGCCATTGTTGATCCGGTCCTTGCCGGACGCGTCGCCAGGCTTGGCCGGCGCCACGCCGATATGATCGAGATGGGCGGAGAGGACGACGACCTCAGGCGCGAGCTTAGGGTCGGCGCCGGGCAGGATGCCGATCACATTGGGACTGACCACGCGCTCGCTGGTCGTCGAAGCCTGAATGCGGACCGTGCCGGTGAGCGGAAATGCCCGCGGGCGACCGCCGGTGCGATCGGCTTCGGCGCGAACCGCTGCCAGAGTCGTCCGCGCGCCGGCGAACAGGGCCTCGGCAACAGTGTCGTTCACGCCTGCGCCGACGCGAATCCCAGGCGCATCGACATGTGGCGTGCCATCCTTCCCCACCCAGTTATACTCGGCCTCGCCCGCGCTGCGCTGGCGAACATTCCAGCCGGTCGTGCGGGCCGAGAGCAGAGTGTCGACCGCGATCACCCCGACCGCGCCCCGGGCCTGCGCTGCCTCGGCCTTCACGCTGTTCAGATGCGCGCCGACCTCGCTGCCCAGGCCCTTCGGATAGCCGCGCAGCATGACGGCGATCTTCCCGCGCACATCGACGCCGCGATAATCGTCGAGTCCAAGGCTTTTGTCGGCAATGCCATAGCCGACGAAGACGAGAGGCGCCGTTAGGTCGGTCGCCGGCTCCAGCGGGTTGAGGCCGATGACCACGTCTTGGCCATGCGTCCAGCGCTGCGTGCCGCCAGGCGCGGTGAGCGTCAGTGTGCCCGGCGTCGCGCCATGGCTCGTCTTCTGGAACGTGACCTGCTGATACCAACCGCCCGTGTCGCCGCCCGGCTTCAGTCCGAGCGCCTCGAACTGGGCAGCGACATAGCGGGCCGCGACCTCATGCCCGCGACTACCCGTGTCGCGGCCTTCGAGCAGGTCGTCGGCCAGGAAGGCGACGTGCGCGCGAAAGGCGTCTGGCGTGAAACTCTGGGCTGTGGCGGGCGCGGAGAGGAGGGAGGCGATCAGCAGCGAACGGAGGATCATTGGGCTTCCTGAAGAGAGGAGTGAGCGTCAGCTTGAGCGGCGGAAGTCCGGTCAGACCTTCAGCTCGCGAGCGATCGTCTTCGCCGTTGCTGCACCATAGGGCGGTTTGAGCCCGGCGAGGCGGGCAATATCGATTTTGGGCTGACGATACACGGAGCGGGCGTGGCTGAAGGTCTTGAAACCATCATGGCCGTGATAGGCGCCCATACCCGACGGTCCGATACCACCGAACGGCAGTTCTTCGGCGGAGATGTGGAAGATCACGTCATTTACGGTCACGCCGCCCGAGATGGTCCGTTCGAGCACCTGCCGCTCCTCGGCGGCATCCTGGCCGAAATAATAGAGGCCGAGGGGCCGGTCGTGACGGTTCACGAAGTCGATCGCCTCATCGATCCGGCTATAACGGCGGATGGGCAGGACGGGACCGAAAATCTCGTCCTGCATCACCGCCATGTCATCGGTCGGGTTGCGGATGATGAAGAGCGGCATCTTGCGGCCGTTCGAGGCGGAGAAATCCTCACCCGCCGGGTTGACGGCGATCACCTCGCCGCCCTTGGCGCGGGCGTCGTCGAGGTAGCCGGTCAGCCGGTCATGGTGCCGCTCGCCCAGCACCGACGTATAGTCATCATTGTCGAGCAGCCGCGGATAGAGCGCCGAGGCGGAAGAACGCAGGCCGTCGATCACCGCGGCCTCCTTTTCCTCGGGCACCAGCAGATAGTCCGGCGCGAGGCAGATCTGACCGGCATTCATCATCTTGCCGATCGCGATCCGCTCCGTCGCCTGCCGGATGTCGGCGGAGCGGCCGATGATCGTCGGCGACTTGCCGCCCAGTTCCAGTGTCACTGGAGTCAGATTGTCGGCCGCGGCGTGGAGGATGTGGCAGCCGATCGCGGTCGCGCCGGTGAAGATCAGATGATCGAACGGCAGCGCGGAAAAGGCGCGGCCGACCTCCGGGCCGCCGCCGACGAAGACGAGTTCGGTCGGTTCGAGATAGCGCGGCGTCACCGTCTCGAACAATGCAGCCGTGCGCGGCGTGTATTCGGACGTCTTGACCATCGCGCGATTGCCGGCCGCCAGCACGCCGGCGAGGGGGCCCATGGCCAGGTTCACGGGAAAGTTCCACGGCGCGATCACGCCGACGACGCCCTTGGGCTGATACCGGACCTCGGCCTTGGCGCCGAGCAGGGCCAAGGGAAATTGCAGGGGCCGCCGTTCCGGTCGCATCCAGCGCTCCACCCTGGCACGCGCGTGCTTCAGCGTGCGGACGCTCGCCAGGATGTCGGTGATCATCGACTGTTCGCGGCTGCGATGGCCGAAATCCTCTGACAAGGCGGCGCAGAAATCCTCGGCATTCTCGACGAGCATCCGGATGGCGCGGGTCAGGCGGTCCCGGCGGGTGTCCGCAGAGACGGGAAGATCGGCTTGGAAGGCCGCGCGCTGCGCCTGCAGCAAAGTGGTGAGGTCCATCGCCCGATCCTTCCCGAAAACCGAGCGTGCGACAAGCGGCAGCACCTGATCCTGGCTTCACCGGCCCCAGAGGCCGGCTTATTGCGCCGGTGGTTCTGCCGCCGGATAGTTGATCGGCGTTGGTGCCTCTACAGGGGCAATGGCGGGCACCGGCTCGGTCGGTTCCTCAGGCATCGCCGGCTCAAGCTCCAATTGCTCCGGACGGTAGGGCTCGGTGGGCTGCTCCGGCACAACCTTGGTGATCAGCAGCGGACCGCCAGAGCTCCCATAGGCGAGCTTCGGCCGCTCCTGCAGCGCCTTCATCTCCGCTTCGCATGCAGCGAGGAATTCGGCATTCATCGCGGGGCAACGGCGGAGCCCGCCTTCGAATGCCGTGCGCGCCCAGCTACGACCGGCATTGCCCTGGTCGATCGGCTCCGATGCGACTTGCTCCGTCGTCGGGAAGCGGGGTGGCGCCCGCCACGCGAGCGACGCCGTGGTGGCGCTGCTTGCGAGCATGCCCGCGGCAACGCCGCCCATGATCAGCAATGCGGCCATTGCCGCCAAAGAAGCCTTTCGGTGCACGCCGTGCATGCGTAACAAATGCTTTGCAGCCGGCGCCAGTTCCGGCGCGACAAGGGAGCAGGACATGAACTTCACCATCGTCCGCAACGGCGACGTCACGCTGAACGTCGCGGTAGAGGGTGAGGGGCCGCTGATCCTGTGCGTCCATGGCTGGCCCGAGCTCTGGTATAGCTGGCGGCATCAGCTGAGCCACTTCTCCGCGCTCGGCTACAAGGTCGCGGCGCTCGATGTGCGCGGCTATGGCGGCAGCGCCCGGCCGCAGCCGATCGAGGCCTATACGATGCGCAACATCGCGTCTGACCTCGCTGCGATCATCGATGCTCTGGGCGGGGGCGAGGCGATCCTGTTCGGCCATGACTGGGGCGCACCGATCGTGTGGAATACGTCGCTGCTGCATGCCGACAAGGTGCGCGCGGTCGCAGGCCTTAGCGTCCCCTATATGCCCCGCGGCGAGCAGTCCTTCCTGAAGCTGGCCGAGCAGATCTATGCGGGCAAATTCTTCTACCAGCTCTATTTTCAGCAGGAGGGCGTCGCCGAGGCGGAGTTCGAGCGCGACGTGCGCGATGCGCTCCGGCGGATCTATTATTCCGCCTCGGGTGATTTCCGCTCGGAGCATGCCGGTGCGTTCATGGCCAAGGCACCGAGTGCAGGGTTCCTCGACGGCCTGCCGGACCCGCAGCCATTTCCGTCATGGATGAGCGACGCGGATCTGGACGTGTTCACCGCCGCGTTTGAGAAGAGCGGCTTTCGCGGACCGCTCAATCGCTATCGGGCGCAGAATATCGATTTCGAAGAGCTGGCGGAGCTCAAGGGAAAGAAGATCGAGCAACCGGCCTGCTTCGTCGCCGGCGAGAAGGACCCGGTCCGCCGCTTCATTCCCGGCATCGACCTTTATGACCGCGCTGGCGATTTCCTGAGCGACTTCCGTGGCTCCACCATCATCCCGAACGTCGGCCACTGGGTTCAGCAGGAAGCGCCGGTGGAGACGAACCGGGCGCTCGAGGCGTTCGTGCGCTCTCTGTAATGCGCTTGTTTCGAGCGACGTCGAGAAACGCGCTTCTCGACTTCGCTCGAAGCGAACGGGTTAGGGGTTGGAGTCCCTTGCCAACCACTCCTCCAGCCACTTGATCGTGTAGTCGCCCGACTGGAAGTCCGGCTCGTCGAGTAGCGCCTGGTGGAGCGGAATGGTCGTCTTCACGCCTTCGATCACGAACTCCTCGAGAGCACGACGGAGCCGGCGGAGCGCGCCTTCGCGGCTGTGGCCCCAGACGATCAGCTTGGCGATCATCGAGTCGTAATAAGGCGGGATGCGATAGCCGGAGTAGAGCCCGCTATCCACGCGGACGTGCATGCCGCCCGGCGCATGGAAATGCTTGATCAGGCCCGGTGACGGCGCAAAGGTTTTCGCATCCTCCGCGTTGATCCGGCACTCGATGGCGTGGCCACGGAACTGCACATCCTGCTGGCGCAGCGTCAGCGGATGGCCATCGGCAATGCGGATCTGTTCACGGACGAGATCGAGGCCCGTAATCGCTTCGGTCACCGGATGCTCGACCTGCAGTCGCGTGTTCATCTCGATGAAGTAAAACTCGCCCGCTTCCCACAGGAACTCGATCGTGCCGGCGCCGCGATAGCCCATATCGGCCATCGCCTTCGTCACGATGCCGCCCATCCGCTCGCGCTCGGCGGGCGTGATGACGGGCGAGGGGGCTTCCTCCAACACCTTCTGGTGGCGGCGCTGCAGCGAACAGTCGCGCTCGCCGAGATGGATCGCATTGCCCTTGCCGTCGCCGAAGATCTGGAACTCGATATGGCGCGGATTGCCGAGATATTTTTCGATATAGACGGTGTCGTCGCCGAACGCCGCCTTCGCCTCGGACCGCGCCTGGCCCATGAGGCTTTCAAGCTGGTCGGCTGAGGGCACGACCTTCATGCCACGTCCGCCGCCGCCTGACGCCGCCTTTACGATCACCGGATAGCCGATCTCGGCCGCGATCCGCCGCGCTTCGTCGAACTCGCTGACGCCGCCGGGCGAACCGGGCACGAGCGGCAGGCCCAGCGCACCGGCGGTGCGCTTCGCCTCGACCTTGTCGCCCATCGTCCGGATATGCTCGGGCTTGGGCCCGATCCAGATCAGGTTATGGCTCTCGACGATCTCGGCGAAGCGGGCATTCTCCGAGAGAAAGCCATAGCCCGGATGGATCGCGTCGGCGCCGCTGATCTCGGCCGCCGAGATGATGTTCGGGACGTTCAAATAGCTTTCGGCAGCAGGCGGAGGGCCGATGCAGACCGCTTCGTCGGCCAGCCGCACGTGCATCGCATCGGCGTCGGCGGTCGAGTGCACCGCCACCGTCTTGATGCCCATCTCATGCGCCGCGCGGTGGATGCGCAAGGCGATCTCGCCGCGATTGGCGATCAGGATTTTCGAGATCGCCACCGGATTACTCGACGACGATGAGCGGCTGGTCGAACTCGACGGGCGCGCCGTTGCCGATCAGGATGGAGCGGACGGTGCCGCCATGCGGCGCGGTGATCGGGTTCATCACCTTCATCGCCTCGATGATCAGCAAGGTCGTGCCCGCATCGACCTTGTCGCCGACCGCGACAAAGTTGGCCGCGCCCGGCTCCGGCGCCAGATAGGCGGTGCCGACCATCGGCGAACGGATGGCGTTCGAATTATCGACCTGCGGCGGTGAGGGGGCGGCGGCGGGGGCCGGAGCCGCAGGCGGAGCAGCGGCGGGCGCGGGCTGGTAGGCGACGGCCGCCGCCGCCTGCACCTTGCGCGCGACCTTGATGCGGCGCTCACCGTCCTGCACTTCGATTTCGGTCAAGCTGGTGGCGTCGAGCAGCTCGGCCAGCTGGCGAACCAGGTCGGTATCGACCTGCATCGTCCCCTGTACGTGATCAGTCATGGGGGCGGTCCTTTTTCAGAGTTTCGCCGCCGCGTCCAGCGCGAGCAGATAGCCGAGCGCGCCAAAGCCGGCGATGGTTCCCCGGGCGGCCTTGCCGGCATAGCTGCGATGGCGAAAGGGCTCGCGCGCATGCGGGTTCGAAAGATGAACCTCGATGACGGGCACGGTGATCGACTTGATCGCGTCGTGCAGCGCAACGGAGGTATGGGTGTAGCCGCCGGGATTGAGGATGACGGCCTTTGCCTTGTCGGCATTGGCCTCGTGCAGCCAGTCGATCAGATGGCCTTCATGGTTGGACTGGCGGAACTCGACGTCGAAGCCCAGATCCCGCGCGCGATCCTCGCAGGCCCCGGCAATGTCGTCCAGCGTGTCGTGGCCGTAAATCTCCGGCTCGCGCAGGCCGAGCAGATTGAGGTTTGGGCCGTTCAGGATGAAGATGGTCGGCATTGATCCCCTTGCGCGCTCCCCATATTGCCGCCGCACTTACACGATTGGATTTGCGATGCACACCGACGGCACCATCACGATCAGCGTCAATGGCGAGCACAAGCGCGTGGCGGCCGGCCTGACCATCGCGCAGCTGGCGAGCGAACTGGGGCTGGTGCCGGAGAAGGTGGCGGTGGAACGCAACCTCGAAGTGGTGCCGCGCTCCACGCTGGGGCAGGTTGTGGTCGAAGATGGCGACGAGCTGGAGATCGTGCATTTCGTCGGCGGCGGCGACCATAGCGCCAGGATCGACGAGGACAGCTGGACCGTGGCTGGGCGGACATTCCGCTCGCGGCTGATCATCGGCACCGGCAAGTACAAGTCGTTCGAGGAGAATGCCGCCGCCGCCGAGGCATCGGGCGCGGAGATCGTCACCGTCGCGGTGCGGCGCGTGAACATCGCCGACCCGAACCAGCCGATGCTGACCGACTTCATCGACCCGAAGCGCTTCACCTATCTGCCGAACACGGCCGGTTGCTTCACCGCCGAGGACGCGATCCGCACGCTGAGACTGGCGCGCGAGGCCGGCGGCTGGGAGCTGGTGAAGCTCGAGGTGCTGGGCGAGGCGAAGACGCTCTATCCCAACATGGTCGAGACGCTCCGCGCGACCGAGGTATTGGCCAAAGAGGGCTTTCTGCCGATGGTCTATTGCACCGACGATCCGATCGCCGCCAAGCAGTTGGAGGATGCCGGCGCGGTCGCGATCATGCCGCTGGGTGCGCCGATCGGCTCCGGACTTGGCATCCAGAACGAAGTCACCATCCGGCTGATTGTCGAAGGGGCCAAGGTTCCGGTGCTGGTCGATGCGGGCGTCGGCACGGCATCCGACGCGGCGCGAGCAATGGAACTGGGCTGCGACGGCGTGCTGATGAACACGGCGCTCGCCGAAGCGAAAGATCCGATCCTGATGGCGCGGGCCATGAAGCTGGCGGTGGAAAGCGGTCGCCTTGCCTATCGCGCCGGCCGCATGGGCAAGCGCCGCTATGCCGACCCGTCGAGCCCGCTGGCCGGACTGATCTGACCGTTGCGCCTGCGCAACACTGTGCGGCGAAAGCAGCAACGCGGTGAGGGTCCCGCCTTCTCCCCTGTCAATCGGCTGAGTAGAAAAGCCGGCAGGGAATAAAGGTTGGGAGATTTCATCATGTCGGGACATGCAAGCCGTCAGGCGCTGCTGGCCGGGACCGCGTTGCTGCTGGGCGTGCTTGCCGCGCCCGCCTTCGCTCAGGCGGGGGCGCAGGGCGCCGGCGCCGAGGTCGCGGACAGCAATGACGACATCATCGTTACCGCGACCAAGCGCGCGACGTCGCTGCAGGACGTGCCGTTTTCGATTAACGCGCAGACGCAGCAGGACATTCAGCGCTCCGGCTCGGCGACGCTCGAGGACCTGTCGCGCAATGTCGCCGGCCTCACCATCCAGAACCTGGGGCCGGGCCAGAGCCAGGTCTCGATCCGCGGTGTGTCGGCCGGCCAGATTGTCCGCGACCAGCCGGGCGTGAAGGAGCAGGTCGGCGTCTATCTCGACGAAAGCGTCGTCTCGCTGTCGCTGTTCACGCCGGACCTCGACCTGTTCGACCTCAATCGCGTCGAGACGCTGCGCGGGCCACAGGGCACTCTGTTCGGCTCCGGCTCGGTCGGCGGCACAGTGCGCTACATCACCAACCAGCCGACCACCGGCCAGTTCGAAGGTCAGGTCGAAGCCAATATCAACACGATCGATGGCGGGTCGGAGGGCGGCTCGTTGAAGGGCGCAATCAACCTGCCTGTCAACGAGATGATCGCGGTGCGCGCGGTCGGCTATTACACCCGCTATGGCGGCTTCATCGACGCGCTGGGCGAAGGCGGCACGGTCCGGAAGGACGTCAATGACGGCGAGCGTTACGGCGGCCGCCTGTCGGTGCTGTTTCAGCCCACCGAGAACATCTCGATCACGCCGCGGGTCGTCTATCAGAAGATCACCACCGACGGCTTCAACCGGCAGGACGTCTATAACCTCTACGCCAACCCGTACACGACGACCCGTCCGGCCATTCAGCTCGGCGAGCGGCAGCAATATCTGCTGCTGAAGGAAGGCTTTCAGGACGAGACCTGGATCGCCGACCTGACTGCTAACGTCGATATCGGCCCGGTCACGCTGACCTCGGTCACGACCTATATCAACCGCGACATCCTCGTGTCGCGCGATGCCAGTGCGCTTACCGGCTCCGTATCGGTCGACCTGGCCTTCCCGACCGCCGGCGTGCTGTTGCCGTCCAACCTGCGCGACACCACGGACCTGGAGACCTGGACGCAGGAGGTGCGCGTCGGGTCCAACGGCTCGGGTCCGTTCCAGTGGCTGATCGGCGGCTTCTATTCGGATATCGATCGTGTCTATGCGCAGCGCCTGCCAACGCCCGGCTATGATGCGTTCACTGATGCGCGCTTCGGCGCCGGCACATCCGCTGCGGTGGCCAATGGCTTCCCGGCCAACTCGCCGTACAACGCCGACATTCCGTACAAGATCAAGCAAAAGGCCGTGTTCGGCGAGGCCAGCTACGATCTCGGTGAAGTGAAGTTCACTGCCGGCGGCCGCTATTACGACTTCAAGGAAAGCCGCAACTTCATCTCGGGCGGCCTGTTCGCGAACGGCGATCGCCGCATCGGCGATCGCACTAAGTCCGACGGCTTCACGCCGCGCTTCATCGCCACCTGGGAGCCGAGCTCGAACGTGTCGGTGAACCTGCAGGCGGCGAAGGGCTTCCGCCTGGGCGGGGTCAACGATCCCTTGAACCTGCCACTCTGCTCGGGCGGCGCCGGCGGCCCGGATGCGCAGGTCTACGGCAATCGCCCGACCTACAAGGACGAGACGTTGTGGAATTATGAGCTGGGCTTCAAGAGCCAGTTCGGCGGCCTGACCTTCAATGCGGCGGCCTTCCACAACGACATCAAGAACCTGCAGGTGACGGCAGACGCGGGCAGCTGCTCGTCGCGCGTCGTGTTCAACGTGCCCAAGGCGCATGCCACCGGCCTGGAGGTCGAGCTATCGGCACGCCCGGCGGAGGGCGTCAGCTTCAGCCTCAATGGCACCTATGTCGATTCCAAGTTCGACAGCAGCGTGCTCGATGCGAGCGGCGCGGTCATCGCGGGCATCCGCGACGGCAACCGGCTGCCGACGGTGCCCAAGTTCCAGATGTCGGCGAACGGCAATTACGAGTTCCCGCTCTCGGCCGACTGGAAGGGCTTCGTCAACGCCAGCGTCCAATATGTCGGCGACCGCTTCACCCAGCCGGCCGACCAGGAAAACAATCCGCGCACCTTCGTCCACGGCCTCCCGTTCGGCGGCGCGCCGGCCAATGCGTCCACCACGCTCAACCTGAAGCTGCCGGATTATACGCTCGTCAACTTCAGCATCGGCGTGGCGACCGAAGGCGGGCTCGAAGTGCAGGCCTATGTGAACAACCTGTTCGACGAAAACCCGCTGCTCTCGTTCGACCGCGAACGCGGCGGCCGCGCCCGGCTCGGCTTCAATGTCGGCCAGCCGCGCACCTTCGGCATCACCGCACGCCAGCGCTTCTGATCTAGGCGGCCGGGTCCTCGGGTGAGGACTCGGCCGTTATCCATTCTGCATAAGGCGCGTGCGCCACGCCGATCGGCCATGCCACGACCGCCGGCACGTCATAGCTGTGCAGCGCCGCGATGCGGGCGATCAGCGCGTTTGGGCGGCTGGTCTTGAACAACGCGGGGACTTCCTCCGCCCGCTCGACCTTGCCCTGCCAGCGATAGGTGGACCGGCAGGGCGCGAGGATGTTGGCGCAGGCAGCGAGCCGCTCGGCCACGACCGTTTCCGCGATGCGCTGCGCCTCCGCTGCGTCGGCGAACACGGCATAGACGGTGGCGATCACCGCCGCCGTCCGGCCACATGCGCGCCCCAGGCGGCGCTTGCGACGACAAGCGCGCCGACGGCTTGGTGCAGCACCGCCAGCACGATGTTCACGCCGGTCATCACCGTGGCGATGCCGAGCAGGATCTGCGTGCCGAAGGCCGAATGGATGGCGATGCTGGCGCGGCGGTCGCTGCGGCGGGCAATCCGGGCGAGAACGATCAGCGCGACGGCCGCCACCCACGCCCACCAGCGATGCGTCCAGTGAATGAGAAAGGGATCGTTGGTGAGCGTTCGCACCGTGACCGGCACTTCGGGGAAGAAACGGCCGTTCATCAACGGCCAGTCATTGGCGGCGAGCCCCGCGTTCAGCCCGGCAGTCCAGGCGCCGAGCATGATCTGCAGTGCGACGGCGATCAGGAGCAGCATGACGCGGCCGCCGAGCCGCGCCGGCCGCGCGTTCGCGTCGCGCGCGAGCAGGCGCAGGTCGAGTGACGTCCAGATCAGGCCCGCCATGATGAACAGCGCCGTCATCAGGTGGACGGCGAGGCGGAAATGGCTGACATCGGTCCGGACGCTGAGCCCTGACGCGACCATCCACCAGCCGATCGCGCCCTGCAGCCCACCGAGCAGCAGCAGGGCGGTTAGCCGCCAGCCATAGCCGCGCGGAATCTGCCGCCGAACGGCGAACCAGGCGAGCGGTAGCGCAAAGGCGAGGCCGATCACCCGGCCGAGCAGCCGGTGGAACCACTCCCAGAAGAAGATGAACTTGAAATCGCCAAGGCTCATGCCGCGGTTGATCTGCTGGTATTCGGGCGTCGCCTGATAGAGCGCGAAGGCACGCTCCCACTGCGCCTGGGTGAGCGGCGGCAGCGCGCCGGTGATCGGCCTCCATTCGGTGATCGACAGGCCGGACTCGGTCAGCCGGGTGATCCCGCCGACGACGACCATCAGAAAGACAAGGCCGGCGACGAAGAGCAGCCAGTTGGAAATCGCCCGCGGGCGCATGGTGTCGGACATCGGCCGCCCATCTGCTCCGGTCGGATCGAGGAAACAAGTCCGGTCATGTTATGTTGTAACTTAGCAGGCATGGTGCCATATGCCGGACATGGAGTCGCAGGTGCTGCAACGGCTGCCCGGAAGCGGAGCGCTGGACCGATGGGCGATCGCCCTGTCGGGCCTGTGTCTTGCGCACTGCGTGGCGAGCGTGTTCCTGCTGAGCCTGCTCGCGTCGGCGGGCGGAGTGCTGCTCCACCCGATGGTGCACGAGCTGGGCCTGGGACTGGCGATCGGACTCGGGATGTTCGCGCTGGTCCGCGGCGCGCGGGAGCATGGCTATATCATGCCCGCCGCGGTTGGCGGCCTTGGGCTCGGCGTCATGGCCGGCGCGCTAGCCGTGCCGCATGGATCCGCCGAGACGGTTTATACGATGCTCGGCGTCGCCATTCTGGCGCTTGGCCACGACCTTAACCGGCGCGCGAGTCTCTGACGACCCGCAGGCCGGCCGATCGGGTCAGGCGAAGCGCACTAAGGGGCTACGGCGAGTGCGGAGCGCTGCGCCAGCCAGCCCGAAACCACCGATCATCAGTACCCAGCTGGCCGGCTCCGGCACGCCCGCGACACGCTGCACGCTGATCTGCGATGCGTGCCAGATCGCGCCATTGCCGGAATAGAGGAAGCTCTGGATCTCCGGCGTGCCGCCCGGGTGGCGGAGGAAGAAGCCGAAGCCGGGGATCACGGGCGAGACGGTGAAGGCGGTCAGGCCGGTGATGTTGTCGCTGACCATTAGGAAGTCATTGCCCTTGTTGAACGAGAATTTCGCTTCCCGATCGAACGGCACGTTGAAGCCCGTGATCTTCAGCCCGACCGACGAGATCGGCGTGATGAACGCGGCATTGTCATAGGTGAAGCTGAACACGCCCGACGCGTTCTGCACCGGAGCGTCTGCCTCGAAGCCGGTCGCCGTGACCGCGAAATGCTGGGTAATGACAGCCGCATCGGCTTGCGCGCCGAGGGCAACGGCACTGGCCGCCGCAAGAAACATGGTGAATCGCACGAAACAAACCCCTGATCTGTTGAGAATGGGCCTTGCTCAAGAAGGCGGCCGCGCGGTTAACGTGCCGGTCGGGCGAAGCCTGCTCCGCTGCGACCCGCGCGGCGGCTCGTGCGACGCAGCATCATTGTGCGCGACCGAGGCAGCGCAACATGCGACCAAGCGACGCCAGCTTGTCGTGTGTGCCTGTCGCGCCTAGATTTAAACCATGGCCGGCCACTCTCATGCCCATCATGCGGGCGACGATCTCGTCGTCGCCGCCAAGGCCGCGCTGCAGCGGTCGGGCGAGCAATGGACGGACATGCGCCAGAGCGTGTTCGAGACGCTCGCATCGTTCGAACGCCCGGCATCGGCCTATGACATTGCCGAGGAAGTGTCGAAGCGGCAGGGCCGGCGCGTCGCGGCCAACAGCGTCTACCGGATCCTCGATCTGTTCGTCGCCGCCAACCTTGTCCGCCGGGTGGAAAGCGCCAACGCCTATGTGGCGAACGAGCATCCCGATTGCCTTCACGACTGCATTTTCCTGGTCTGCGACAGCTGCGGGCAGGCGACTCACGTCGATGACGATGCGGTCGCGTCGGGCGTGCGGATGGCGGCCAGCCGCAAGGGCTTTGCGCCGGTACGCCCGGTGATCGAGGTGCATGGCCGCTGTTCGGACTGCGCCGACGGCTGACAAGGCGATTGGCCGCAGCGGCCGGGATGGGTAAGGGACGGAAATGTCCGATCTTCCAGCGACACCTCTGCTCGACAAGACTCCCGATCCGCTCGCGCTGCGCAAGCTGGCGCCCGGCGAGTTGCGTCAACTCGCCGACGAACTGCGTGCCGAGACGATCTCCGCCGTGTCCGTCACCGGAGGTCATTTGGGCGCGGGGCTTGGTGTCGTGGAGCTGACCGTCGCGCTCCATTATGTGTTCGACACGCCGAACGATCGGCTGATCTGGGACGTTGGCCATCAGGCCTATCCGCACAAGATCCTGACCGGCCGCCGGAGCCGCATTCGCACGCTGAGGCAGGGTGGGGGACTGTCCGGCTTCACCAAGCGCAGCGAAAGCGAATATGATCCGTTCGGGGCCGCGCACAGCTCGACCTCGATCTCGGCCGCGCTGGGCTTTGCCATCGCCAACAAGATTGCAGGCAAGCCGGGCAAGGCAATCGCGGTCATCGGCGACGGCGCCATGTCGGCGGGCATGGCTTATGAGGCGATGAACAATGCGCGAGATGCCGGCAATCGCCTGGTCGTCATCCTCAACGACAACGACATGTCGATCGCGCCGCCGGTCGGCGGGCTGTCCGCCTATCTCGCGCGGCTGATTTCCTCGTCCGAATATCTGGGGCTGCGTTCGCTCGCCAAGCGCGTGACGCGCAAGCTGTCGCGTCGCGTCCACGACGCCGCGGAGAAGGCCGAGGAATTCGCCCGCGGCATGGCGACCGGCGGTACGCTCTTTGAAGAGCTGGGCTTTTATTATGTGGGCCCGATCGACGGCCACAATCTCGACCATCTGATCCCGGTGCTCGAGAATGTCCGCGACAGCGAACAGGGGCCGATCCTGGTTCATGTCGTGACCAAGAAGGGCAAGGGCTATGCCCCCGCCGAGGCGTCCGCCGACAAATATCACGGCGTGCAGAAGTTCGACGTGATCTCCGGCAAGCAAGCCGCCGCGCCGGCCGGCCCGCCACAATATCAGAATGTCTTCGGCGCGCAGCTAATCAAGGAAGCCGAGCGCGATCCGACCATTTGCGCCATCACCGCGGCGATGCCGTCCGGCACCGGCCTGTCGAAGTTCGCGGAAGCATTCCCCGAACGCTTCTTCGATGTCGGCATCGCCGAGCAGCATGCCGTCACCTTTGCCGCCGGCCTCGCCGCACAGGGCATGCGCCCGTTTGCGGCGATTTACTCGACCTTCCTGCAGCGTGCCTATGACCAGGTCGTGCATGACGTGGCGTTGCAGAACCTGCCGGTGCGCTTCGCGATCGACCGTGCCGGCCTGGTGGGAGCAGACGGAGCGACGCACGCGGGCAGCTTCGACGTGACCTACCTCGCGACCCTGCCGAACATGGTCGTGATGGCGGCTGCCGACGAGGCCGAGCTCGTGCACATGACGCACACCGCCGCCCTGCACGACTCAGGGCCGATTGCGGTTCGCTATCCGCGCGGCAACGGCGTCGGCGTGGCGCTGCCGGAAACGCCCGAGCGACTGGAGATCGGCAAGGGCCGGATCGTCCGCCAAGGAAAGACTGTCGCCATTCTTTCGCTCGGCACGCGGCTGGAAGAGGCGCTCAAGGCCGCGGATCGGCTGGAGGCCCAAGGCCTGTCGACGACCGTCGCGGACCTGCGCTTCGCCAAGCCGTTGGACGAAGAGCTGATTCGGCGGGTGCTGACCAGTCACGAAGTGGCCGTGACGGTGGAGGAGGGCGCGGTCGGCGGGCTCGGCGCGCATGTGCTGACCCTCGCCAGCGACTCCGGCCTCATCGATGCGGGGCTGAAGCTGCGCACCATGCGGCTGCCCGACATCTACCAGGATCACGACAAGCCGGAGCTGCAATATCGTGAAGCCGGGCTCGATGCCGACGGCATCGTCGACACGGTGCTGAAGGCGCTCAGGCGCAACAGCGTCGGAGTGGTCGAGGGCGCGCGCGCCTGACGGCGATCAGCGATCGACGTAGGCGATCTCGAAATTGCCCCAGCGGCGGCCATTGATCCACAGCGGCACATAGACGTTCTTGACCATCAGTGCTTCGTTGCCGCGGTCGAGCTGATACACCGCCATCATGAACGGCGCGTCGCTCCTGACGGCCCGCATGGTCGTGTCGTCGGCCAGGATCCGGCGATTGCGGCAGTTGCGGTCGTTCCACTCCCGATCGCCGGCCTTGGGCGGCTTCGAGCGGCGGCTCTGGTGGGTGGGCAGATAGCCGTTCACGTCCGAGATCACCGAACCCTCGATGGCGGGGTCACTATCGGTCACGCGATCGATGATCGGCTGCACGACGCGATCCGCCCAATCGCAAAAGTTGGTATCGAATCGCTCGGGATCGGAGCCGGGAATCAGCCGATAATCGGTGTCGAACACATCGGCTGAGCGGACTTCCCCGCGCTCGATCGCCCGCTCGATCAGTTGCTGGATTTCGTCGCGGGCGCTGAGGGCCAGTTCGACGAAGCGCTGATCGTCATGGGCGAAACCGCTGTGCACGAGCTGGTCGAACATGCGATTGGAGAGCAGCTCCATCTCGCTCATCTTTGCCTGAGCGTCGATCAGCAGAGCGCCATTGGCGCGCGCTTCGGCCACGAAGCCGGCCAGCTCGTCCTTCACGCGAATGGCATTGTCGTGGATGTGGCTGGTCGAACGCGCGATGCCGTCGGACTGCTGCTCGACCAGTTCGACGATCTGCGCGACCTCGGCGACGGTGTCGTTGACGCGTCCGAAGCTCGTCTGCGCCGCGCGGCTCTTGGCGACGCCGGCGCCGATCTCGGCGACGAAAGTCTCCGCCTCGTGCGCGAGCGAAGCGACCGTCTCGCTGATCTCTTCGGTGGCGCCGCGCGTGTCCTGGGCGAGCTTCTTCACTTCCGCGGCCACGACCGCAAAGGTGCGGCCCGCCGCGCCGGCGCGCTCCGCCTCGATGGCGGCGTTGAGCGCCAGCATGTTGGTGGTGCGCGCGATCGAGTCGATGCCGGCGGTGACGCGCTGCACCTGGGTCATGGCGGCGGCGAAGTTGGTGACCTGTTCGCCCAGGCGCACGACCAATTCGGTCAGCGCGGTGAAATCGCTCATCGACTGGCTGATGATGCGCGTGCCCTCGTCGAGCTTGGTGCGCGCCTTTTCGGCGAGTAGCCGGGCTTCGTCGGTCGAGTCGGCGGCGCGTCGCTGGTCCGCCTCCAAGAAGGCCGTTACCTTCTCGAGATCGGCGAGCACGGCCATTTGCCGGCCCAGGCTTTCGGCCACCCGCGTGACATGCGTCGCGGCGGCGGTGCAGCCGACCGCCAGGTCCCCGCACGACTTTGCCACCGCGTCGATCGCGCCCGGATCCGCTGCTTTGATTGCGCCCTCAAGCATGCTCTTCTTTCGTCTTGTTCGACTGGGACTTAGCCAGAATGGGTTGAAGATGGTTTAACCTCGAAAGCGGCTCATTAGCCGCATCTTAAGCACGTGCGCGGCATTGGGGGAGCATGCGGTCCCTCGCATTCCCCCCTCCTTCCCGCACGCTTGCCTGGATCGTCATCCTGACGCTCGTGGGAGCCATCCTGCGCATCGCGGCGTCGGCAGGCGCGCTGTGGCTGGACGAGGCCTGGTCGGCGGTCCTCGCTGACAATGTGCAGACGCCGCTCGGCGTGTTCGTGCAGATCAACCACGACAATAACCACCATCTGAACTCGCTGTGGCTGCAGAGCGTGGGGCTCGGCGCGCCGCCTTTGGTCGCGCGTGGGCTGGCGATCGTGGCGGGCTCCCTGTCGGTGCTGGTGGCTGGGCTGATCGGTGCGCGGCGCAACCCGGCGACCGGGATCATCACCGCGCTGTTGTTCGCGCTGTCGCCGGTGCTGGTAACGCTGGGGTCGGAGGCGCGCGGCTATGCGCCGATGACGCTGATGGTGCTGGTCGCCGCCTGGTATATCGACCGTTATCTCGACGGCGACGAGCGCGCCGACCGGCCGGTCACGTTGGCAGTGTGTTTCTTCGTCGGTGCCTTGTTCCAGCTGACGATGATCTTCGCCGCCTGCGCGCTGGTTGGCTGGCCCGCGCTGACATTGTGGCGTCGCCACGGCTTGAAGCGTGCGACCCTCGTCACGTTGCGTCTGCTGGGGCCGGCGATGGTGGCAATGGTGGTCGCGGTCGCCATTGTCTTCGCGCCTGCGGTGTTCGGGGGCGCCGAGTTCCGCTTCGGCTCCTATCAGGACTTCACGATTTTGCTGTTCCTGCGCGGTATCATCGACCTGCTCGGCTATGTCGTCGGCGCCCCCGTCATTTCCTTCTTCCTGCCCGCCGGCGCCGTGGTGCTGACGGTGCTGGCCCGCTCGCTCGGCACGCCGCGGCTCGCGCTCTATTGGCTGGCGATCGTCGCCTTTCCGCTGACGGTCGCGGCGCTGCATACGATGAACGCCGGCCATGCGCGCTATTATCTGCTCGCCGGCCTGGCGCTGCTGCTGCTCCTTGGCGAGACACTGGCGGCGCTGATCCGGGCCAGCGGCTGGAAGCGCATCGCAGGCGGCGGCGCGCTGCTCCTCTTCTCGGGCGCGAGCATGGCTGCCAATCTCGACCTGATCCGCAACCAGCGCGGCGATCCCGGTGCCGCCGTGCGCGCGATGGCCGCCCGTGCACCCGCAGGCACGCGCGTCATCATCGATCGGGAAACGGGCCTGGCGCTGCTCAAGGTCGCCGCCGCCGAAGCTGGCTACCCGCTGGAGATCGCGACCCGTTGCCCAGCTGCCCGCTTCGTGTTCGCCGACTGGTTCAACGGCGAAGACGACAGCCCGCCCGCGATTGAGCGCTGCGGCGCCCGATACCGCGCCATCGCCTCAGCCGATGGTATCGGAATGTCCGCGCAGAATTGGACCTTGTACGAACGGGTGCGCTAAGCTCGTCCCTATGTTCTTCAACTTCATGGACGAGCTACGGCATGCGGGCATTCCCGCGTCGCTGAAGGAGCATCTGGTGCTGCTGGAGGCGCTGGACCGCGAGGTGATCGAACGCAGCCCGGAGGAGTTCTATTACCTCGCCCGGGCGACCTTCGTGAAGGATGAAGGGCTGCTCGATCGGTTCGACCAGGTCTTTGCCAAGGTCTTCAAGGGCATCGAGACGAGTTACGGCACCGAGACCGCCGAAATCCCGGAGGATTGGCTGCGCAAGGTCGCCGAGCTCTACCTGACCGACGAGCAAATGAAGGAGATCGAGAAGCTCGGCTCCTGGGAAGAGATCATGGAGACGCTGAAGAAACGCCTCGAGGAGCAGAAGGAGCGCCACCAGGGCGGCAACAAGTGGATCGGCACCGGCGGCACCTCACCGTTCGGGGCCTATGGTTATAATCCGGAAGGGGTGCGGATCGGCCAGGAGGAGGGCCGGCACGGCCGCGCGGTCAAGGTCTGGGACAAGCGCGAGTTCAAGAACCTCGACTCGACCAAGGAACTCGGCACCCGCAACATCAAGGTCGCGCTCCGCCGCCTCCGCCGCTTTGCGCGCGAAGGTGCGGCCGACGAACTCGACATCGACGCGACGATCGACGGCACCGCTCGCCAAGGCTGGCTCGATATCCAGATGCGGCCGGAACGGCACAATGCCGTTAAGCTACTGCTTTTCCTGGACGTCGGCGGCTCGATGGATCCGCACATCAAGCTGTGCGAGGAGCTGTTCTCGGCCGCCACCGCCGAGTTCAAGAACCTGGAGTTCTTCTATTTCCACAACTGCCTCTACGAGGGTGTGTGGAAGGACAATAAGCGCCGGTTCACCGAGCGCACGCCGACCTGGGACGTGCTCCACAAATATGGGCACGACTATAAACTGATCTTCGTCGGCGATGCTTCGATGAGCCCTTATGAGATCACGCACCCCGGCGGCTCGGTCGAGCATTTCAACGAGGAAGCCGGGGCGGTGTGGATGCACCGAATCACCAACACTTATCCGGCGGCCGCGTGGCTCAATCCGGTGCCGGAGAAGCATTGGGGTTACTCGCAGTCGATCGCCATCATGCGCGAGTTGATGAACGGCCGCATGTTCCCGCTCACCTTGGACGGGCTCGATGACGCGACTCGGGAGCTAAGTCGGAAACTCTAGCTGCTCTCCGGCGCAGGCCAGGGTCCCATCGGCGCGGTTTCCAGACCCGGCCTGCGCAGGGGAGCAGAATCCTGCTGAGTCGCGATACGCTTTCACCTCACGCAACAAACTTCCGCTTTACCTCGCTACTGCCGCCTTCTTTTCGCCTCATTTCCCCCGCGTCCGGGCGCAAGCTGCTTTTCTACCTATCCAGTTGAGATACTCTCCGCCTGCCTCGCGAGAAGGCAGGCCGTGCGGACCGTCTCCCCAAGGTCCTCCGTCGATCCGCACGGTCTTTCTCGCCGGGATGAGCGGGGGCGCTCGCAAGGAGAGAGGTGATGACGCGTGGCATTCACGCAGGCGACCGCAGCCAGCCCATCGTCCTGACCGTGCCTGGGCTGAACGGCTCCGGACCGTCGCATTGGCAGACATTGTGGGAGCAATCGCGCCCTGACACGGCGCGGATAGAACTCGGCATGTGGTCACAGCCGCGGCGCAATGCCTGGGTGACCAAGATCGATCAGGCGATCCGCGGCGCCAAGCCTCCGATCGTACTGGCGGCCCATAGCCTCGGCTGTCTCGCGGTCGCGTGGTGGGCGGAACTGTCGGGGCAACCCTGGGGCTGGCCGGTCGCCGGCGCGCTGCTGGTCGCGCCAGCAGACGTTGGCCGCCGCCCCCTGCCGGCCGAGCTCGCCGACTTCGCCCCGGCGCCGACACGGCCTTTGCCCTTTCCGTCGATTGTCGTGGCGAGCGAAGACGATCCCTGGATCACTCCCGACGCGGCGCAGAGCCTGGCGGCATCATGGGGCAGCCATTTCGTCAGTGCCGGCCCCGCCGGACACATCAACGCGGCCAGTGGCCTCGGCTGGTGGGAAGAGGGGCAGGAACTGCTCGATCGGGTCATCCAGGCAGCAGGTGGCGCCGGCAGTGTCGGCGAAGCGCGCACGGTGCTCGCGGTGAACGGGACGGAGGCGGCTTCCGCACGCTTCCTGGGGCAGTAAATGCTCCGGCTAAGACCGGTCGGGTGTCATCCCACTGACTTCTGGGCCCCGGCTTTCGCCGGGGAACGAGAGGAACGAGTTACGCCGGACGCCCTTGCCGCTTCGCCATGAAGGCGAGGCGTTCGAAAAGCATCACGTCCTGCTCGTTCTTGAGCAATGCGCCGTGAAGGGGCGGGATGGCCTTGGTCGGGTCGCGATTCTGCAGCACGTCCAGGGGCATGTCTTCATTGAGCAGCAGCTTCAGCCAGTCGAGCAGCTCGCTGGTCGACGGCTTCTTTTTGAGGCCCGGCACTTCCCGCACTTCGTAGAAGATATCCATTGCGCGCTGCACCAGCAGCTTCTGGATGCCCGGAAAATGCACGTCCACGATCGCCTGCATTGTGTCGCGATCGGGAAACTTGATGTAATGGAAGAAGCAACGCCGCAGGAACGCGTCGGGCAGCTCCTTCTCGTTGTTCGAGGTGATGACGACGATCGGCCGCTCCGCAGCCTTCACCGTCTCCTTAGTCTCGTAGACATGGAACTCCATCCGATCGAGTTCGTGCAGCAGGTCGTTCGGGAACTCGATATCGGCCTTGTCGATCTCGTCGATCAGCAGCACCGGCAGCTGGGGTGACGTGAACGCCTCCCACAATTTGCCCTTACGGATATAGTTGGAGATGTCGTGCACGCGCGGATCGCCAAGCTGGCCGTCCCGCAGCCGGGCGACCGCGTCATATTCGTAGAGACCCTGGTGCGCCTTGGTCGTGGACTTGATGTTCCACTCGATCAGCGGCGCGCCCATGGCGGTGGCGATTTCCTGTGCCAGTACGGTCTTGCCGGTGCCGGGCTCGCCTTTGACGAGCAGGGGCCGGCGCAGCGTCGCCGCGGCGTTGACCGCCACCTTCAGGTCGTCGGTAGCGACATAATCCCGCGTGCCTTCGAAACGCATGCCCGGCCTTTCCTCTGCTGGAGGGGCCGGATTAGGTGACGTTTACGGGAAGGGCAATCCGTCAGAGGCGGGTACGTGCCGCCTCGCGTGCTTCGAGCAGATCCCAGAGGCCGCGGTGTTGGTTGAGCAACTGCTGCGCGCCGAAGCTCATCGCGCGCTCGAAGGACGGTGTGTCGGCGACCGTCATCGCGACGGTGCGGGTTTCCTCTTCGTCGGGCAGCACGCAGGCCTGCGGCTCGATCGAAACCCGGCGCGCGGCGGCGTCGAGCACGGCGCGGATCGCGCGCCAGTCGAGCGCCAGCGCGATCGCCGCGCCGAGCGCGCAGCCGGCGCGGTCGGATTGGGCAAGCATTTCGAGCGCGTGGCGCTGCTGCAGCACGGCCGCCTCGCACTCCGCCTGGCCAGGGGTGCTGGGCAGCGGACCGGTCGCGACGGCAAGCCGGGTGAGCAGCGATCGTTCGGCGGCGAAGGCTTCGGCGGCGGCGCTGAGCCAGCCTTGCGCGGCGGGATGGGAGGTGCGGTTCAAGGCGTGGTCGATGACGCCGGGAAAGCGGCCGTGCAGAACGCAAAGATAGTGAGCGGCATCGGCCAGATTACGCACGGCCTCCCGCCCGCTCGTCAGCGCTTCGGAACTGCAATAACGGTGGCTCGCACTGCCGTCCGCCAGGGCGAGCGAGACCAGAAGGTCCGCCATCTGCTCCGAACGTGCCGTTTCGATCGCCTGCATTACCTGCTTCCTGACTAGACCGGATGAGCGCGTGCGCTCGTGGCCTTGGTCTAGGGAAGAGCCGTAAAGAGGTCGTTTATGGTGGGACCGGGAAACGCGGTTAACGGCGCCATTTGGCTGCTACTTGACGTTTACGTAAATGGGATGCTTATTCCGGCCATGGCCACTCAGCACCACGCGACCGTCGATACGCCGGACATGAAGAACCGGCATCAATATTCGATTACCGACCTGTCGGAAGAGTTCGACGTGACGCCGCGCGCGCTGCGCTTCTACGAGGAAGAGGGGCTCATCAATCCAGTCCGCCGCGGTACGACCCGCATCTACACCAAGCGTGACCGGGCGCGGCTCGCCTGGATTCTGCGCGCCAAGCGCACCGGCTTCAGCCTGGCCGAGATCCGCGAGATGATCGACCTCTACGATCTGAACGACGGGCGTCACATGCAGCGCCGGGTGACCATCGAGAAATGCAATTCGCGCATCGAGCTGCTGAAGCGCCAGAGGCTCGACATCGATGCGCAGATCGACGAACTCGCCCGCTTCGTGAAGATGGTCGAGAAGGTCGAGGCCCAGGCAAGTCATTGACGCTTTGGTGCTCCGGCGCAGGCCGGAGCCTTGCGTCATACCGCTCCGGCCTTCGCCGGAGCACATCGGAGTAAGAGATGCCCAGTTACACCCCGCCCGTGCGCGACACGCGTTTCATCCTCGACCATGTGATCGGGATCGATCGCTATGCAAACCTGCCGGGCTTCGAGAATGCGACGCCGGACACGATCGACGCCGTGCTGAACGAGGGCGGCCGCTTCGTCGCGGAGGTGCTGTTCCCCCTCAACCAGGTGGGCGACCGTGAAGGCTGCACCCGCAATGAGGACGGGTCGGTCACCACGCCGACCGGCTTCAAGGATGCCTATCGTCAGTTCGTCGAGGCGGGCTGGCCGACCCTGAACGGGCCGGAGGAATTTGGCGGGCAGGGGCTGCCGCATGTGGTGATGACCGCGTTCGAGGAGTTCGCGATATCCGCCAACATGGCCTTCATGATGTATCCAGGCCTGACCGCCGGCGCGACTGCCGCGATCCTGGTCAAGGGCTCGGACGAGCAGAAGGCGCTCTACGCTCCGAAGATGATCTCGGGCGAATGGGGCGGCACGATGAACCTGACGGAGCCGCAATGCGGCACCGATCTGGGCCTCATCAAGACGCGCGCCGAGCCGCAGGCCGATGGCAGCTACCGGATCACCGGCACCAAGATCTTCATCTCGGCCGGCGAGCACGACCTGACCGAGAACATCATCCATCTGGTGCTCGCCAAGACGCCGGACGCGCCGGACAGCGTCAAGGGCATCAGCCTGTTCATCGTGCCCAAGATCCTCGTGAACGCCGACGGCTCGCTCGGTGCGCGCAATGCCGTCTCCTGCGGCTCGATCGAGCACAAGATGGGCATTCACGGCAACTCGACTTGCCTGATGAACTATGACGGGGCGACCGGCTGGCTGGTCGGCGAGGAGAATAAAGGACTCGCCGCCATGTTCATCATGATGAACGCGGCGCGGCTCGGCGTCGGGCTGCAGGGGCTAGGCGTCGCCGAAGTCGCCTATCAGAATGCCGTCGACTATGCGGCCGACCGCCGCCAGGGCCGCGCGCTGACCGGACCCGCAGAGCCCGAGCAGAAGGCGGACACGCTGTTCGTCCATCCCGATGTTCGCCGCATGTTGATGGAAGGCAAGGCGCTGACCGAGGGCTTGCGCGCGCTGTGCCTGTGGGCCGGGCTGCTCGTCGATCTGGCGCACAAGGCGCCGACCGAGGAGGAACGGGAGCAGGCGGATGCGTTGGTCGGGCTGCTCACGCCCGTCATCAAGGGCTTCGGCACGGACATGGGTTACAAAATTGCGACGGACTCGCAGCAGGTCTATGGCGGCCATGGCTACATCGCCGAATGGGGCATGGAGCAATATGTCCGCGATGCGCGGATCGCGATGATCTATGAAGGCACGAACGGCGTGCAGGCGATGGACCTGGTCGGCCGTAAGCTGCCGTCGAAGGGCGGCGCAGCGATCCAGGCATTTTTCGCCACGGTCGGCGAGGATATTGCCGCGGCGAAGGACGGGCCCAACGGCGCCTTGGCGACTGCGCTGGGCGAAAGCCTGGCGGAGCTGCAGTCGGCGACCATGTGGCTGATGCAGAACGGCTTTGCCAACCCGAACAATGCGGGGGCAGGGGCGGTGCCCTATATGCACCTGATGGGCCTGGTGACGCTGGGCCTCATGTGGCTGCGCATGGCTCAGGCCGCGCAGGCGCAGCTGGATGCGGGTGCCGGCGACAAGGCGTTCCTGGAGGCAAAGCTTGCGACCGCGCGCTTCTATTTCGCACGGATCGCACCGCGGGCAATCGGCTTGCGTAAGGAGCTGGAAGGCGGCGCCGAAACGCTGATGGCACTACCGCCCGAGGCGTTCGCCCGCGCAGCCTGACGCTCGGCGCGTCGGCAGGAAAATCGTCGCAAAATTGAGGGCCCCTCTTGCTTTCGGCGCGTCCGCCAGCAAGGGGCTCCGTCCGCTTCGGCTCCGTGCCCGTTAAAAGGGGAATTCTCGTGTTGCTTCGTTCGCTCTGCTTTTCGGCCGTTTCGGTTCTTGCTCTCGCAGCCAGCTCCGCCAGCGCCCAGGACACTGCCGGTTCTCCGGGCACCACCACCCCTGAACAGACCGGGCAGGCCAGCGCCAATCCGACACCATCCCAGGCACAGCCGGCCGCGGTCGACGATCTCGGCGGCAACGACATCGTCGTGACCGCCACCCGCCGCAACGAGACGGTGCAGAACGTGCCGATCGCGGTCACGGCGGTTCCCGCCGAGTTGCTGCGCGACGCCGGCGTGCAGGACGTGCGCGATCTCGAGCAGCTGGCGCCGAGCCTGCAGACCTCAACCGGCCAGTCGGCCGCGACCGGCACCACGCTCTTCATCCGCGGCATCGGCACGGCCGGTGACAATCCGGGCTTCGAGCCGGCCGTCGGCGTGTTCATCGACGGCGTGTTCCGCTCGCGCGCCGGCATCGCGCTCGCCGACCTGCCCGAAGTCGAGCGGGTCGAAGTGCTGCGCGGCCCTCAAGGCACGCTGTTCGGCCGCAACACCTCGGCCGGCGCGCTCAGCATCTTCACCGCCAAGCCGCAGTACGAGCTCGGCGGCTTCGTCGAGGGCGTGTATGGCAATCTCGACGCGATGGAACTGCGCGGGGCGATCACCGGCCCGGTCAGCGATCAGGTCGCGCTTCGCCTCGACGGCGGCATCCGCAAGCGCGACGGCTATATCAAGGACGCCAACAGCGATCGCCGCCTCAACGACATCGATCGATGGTTCGCGCGCGGGCAAGCGATGTTCGAGAATGACAGCACGACCATCCGCCTGATCGCCGACTATGCGCGAACCAATGAACATTGCTGCGGCGCCGTGAGCGTCGTGCGCGGTCCGCTCGCGCCAGTGATCCAGGGCGTCGCCGCGGCGCAGGGTCTGGTCGGCCTCTACACTGGCCCGGCATCCGACCGCACTCAGGCGATCTCGCCCAATCGCGATTTCCGCGAGCGGGTGCGCGACGCCGGCGCCTCGATCGAGGTCAATCACGAGCTCGGCTCGAACCTCAACATCACCTCGATCACAGCCTATCGCAACTGGCGAGCCCTGCGCGATCAGGACATCGACTTCTCGGGCATCGATCGCGCCTATCGTGACGACTACAAGACCGGGATCAAGGACTTCACCCAGGAGATCCGCCTGCAGGGCACGGCGTTTGACGACCGGCTCGATTTCCTGATCGGCGGCTTCTACCTGAACGAGACGCTGACGCTGCGCGACACGGTGCGGGTGGGCAACGACGCCAATCGCTATGTCGACAGCATCTTCGCCGGTGCGCTCGCGCCGACCTTCGGACGGCAGCTGCAATTCTTCGGCTCGCTCGGCCCGACGGTGCCGCTGTTCGGCCAGGCGCTGCTCGGTGCACCCGCGGCCGCTTTCCCGGCGCAGCTGCGTCCGCTGGTGCAACTGTTCCAGGCCCAGGCGGGCGTGGCTCCGGTCGCCGGCATTCCGGTCATCCCGGGCCTGGCGGCGCTTGCCACCACTCCGCTGCCCGGCGCGGCTGCGGGGCAGGGCAACAACAACGACGATTTCCGGGTGAAGACCAACGCCTTTGCCGCCTTCACGCACAATATCGTCCGCGTCACCGATCAGCTGTCGCTGACCCTCGGCGCGCGCTGGAACCACGAAGAAAAGACGCTGCGGGCGAACATTTCGAACAACACCGGCAGCTGCGGCTTCTTTAATCAAGTCCGCGGCGGCGACCCGGCGGCGACCGCCTATGCCAATGTGCTGCGTCAGCTGGGGCTGTTCAACAATCTCTACCTGCTCGGCTGCAACCCGGCAGTGAACACCGAGTTCAACGGCGCCTATCGCGACAAGCGCAGCGAAGACCGGATCACCGGCACCGCCAAGCTCAGCTACAAGTTCAGCGACCGGCTGCTCGCCTATGGCAGCTATGACCGAGGCTATAAGTCGGGCGGCTACAACCTCGACCAGGCGACCTTCGATTCCGTCCTGCTCGGCGGCAACGGCGCGCAGGGATCGGACCTGGAGTTTGGGCCGGAAACGGTCGACTCGTTCGAGATCGGTGTGAAGTCGAGCCCGAGCCGCGAGTTCACCTTCAACATCGCGGCCTTCTACGCCAAGTATAAGAACCTGCAGAGCCTGGTGTTCAGCGGCAATAATTTCGTCGTGCAGAACATCAAGGACTCGACGTCGAAGGGCATCGAGGCAGAGGCGATCATCCGTCCGGATCGCAACCTCACGATCCGGCTTGGCTACACCTATAACCTTGCCCGTTACGACGCGAGCAACGACTTCACCGGCACCCCGCTGCAGGGTGCGGAAGGGCGTCAGTTCACAAACCAGCCGAAGAGCGTCGTGACCGGCAGCGCCACCTGGAACCCGGCGCTGACCGACAATCTGCGCGGCATCTTCCATGTCGATACCCGCTTCAACAGCGAGGTCGACATTTTCGGTCTGCAACCGAATGGGCAGGCGGTGATCCGCAACCCGGCCTATGCGATCGTCAATGCGCTGGTCGGCGTGCAGACCGAGGACGGCAAGCTGCGCGGCGAGCTGTTCGCGAACAACATCACCAAGCAATATTTCAACGTGACCGGCTTTGCCGTGCCGGAGCAGACCGGCAATTTCGCCGGCTATCCGAACGAGCCGCGCACCTATGGCGTGCGCCTACGCGTCGGGTTCTGATCGAGTCGAAAGGGGCGGCGCCCGAGGTGCCGCCCCCTATCTCTTCTGCGCGAACCAGATGACGTGACGCGGGCCCTTGCCATTGGTACGGGCCCGCAGCGCCGTCTCCTCGACCTGGAAGCGCGCGGCCTTCAGCCGACGTGTGAAAGCCGGGTCGGGTGCGGCTGACCAGACCGCGAGAACACCGTTCGGGCGGAGCGCCGCGCGGGCGGATTCGAGGCCGGCGGGCGTATAGAGCCACTCGTTGCTGTCCCGCGTCAGGCCGTCGGGTCCATTGTCGACGTCGAGCAGGATGGCGTCATAGTGGCTCCGGGCAGCGGCGATAACGGTGCCCACATCCTGGATCCGAACGCGGACGCGCGGATCGTCCAGGCAGCCGGCGGTGAGCTCCGCCATTGGCCCGCGCGCCCAGTCGATGATCTCCGGCACCAGCTCGGCGACGTCGATCTTGCCGCCGCTTGGCAGCCGGGCGAGCGCGGCGCGCAGGGTGAAGCCCATGCCATAACCGCCGATCAGCAGGCGCGGGCCGGGTACGCGCAGTCGCTCCAGCGTCAGCGTCGCGAGAGCCTCTTCCGATCCGCTCATCCGGCTGTTCATCAGTTCGTTGCGATCGACGACGATCATGAAGTCGCGGCCGCGGCGAAAGAGCCGCAGCGGCTCGCCGCCGGGCACTCGGGCAGTGGCGATCAGTTCGCGGGGAATCATGTGCCGCCGCTAGCACGCAGCCGGGCGCAGGGCGATTGCCGCACTCCCGGCCCTCTGCTAGCTCGACGCCATGCGTTCACGGTATCCTGCGCGTCGGTCATCGGCCTCGCGGCTTCCCATCGTTCTCGTCCTGCTTCTCCTTGTCGTTCTGGGCGGGCTTTACTGGCTGTCGACGGTTGACACGGAAAAGCCGCTGACCCGCGTCGAGAAGACGATCCCGAATGACCGGCTGGGCAAGTAAGCGACTGCTGGGCGGCGCGGCCGTCGCGGTCGCGCTGGCCGCCTTTGCCATCCCCGCCATCGGGCAGGAACAGGCGCCCGAGTCGCTGCTGCCGCCGGGCTTTGGCGATCCGCCGCCTGCTTCGGCGCCCGCGCCGTCCGAGAGTCCTTCCGCTCCGGGCCAGCCCAGCTTTGCGCCGGGCGGCGAGATCGTGCAGCCGCTGCCGCCGGGCGAGGCGGCAACCGACGATCAGGCGACTGAGGAGACGGACGAAGAGGAAGAGGTCGCGCAGGCCGAGGCCTTCGATTTGCCCGAAGCCGCACGGCGGAACCCCGATCTGGTCGGCGTGCTGACGCCGGACAATGGCGGCTATGGCACCGACCAATGGGGCAGCGTCAACGCGCGCTTTGCCTCCGCCTTGATGCGCGACATCCAGGCGCCCATCGCGTCGCGCTGGGCACAGATCCTGCTCCGCCGCGTGCTGTTGACCCAGGCGCCGACGCCGGGCGGCGGTGTCGACGGCGCCGACTGGGTGGCCGAGCGCGCCTGGTTGCTGCTGCGCATGGGCGAGGCTGATGCGGCGCGACTGCTCGTCTCCAGCGTCGATGTGGATCGTTATACGCCCAAGATGTTCGACATCGCCCAGCAGGTGGCGCTCGCGACCGCGGATCCGGCAGCGATGTGCCCGCTTACCACGCGCGTGCCTGCAACTGCGGACCAGACCAGTTGGGACCTGGCGCGCGCCATGTGCGCGGCGCTGTCCGGCGATGCCGGCACGGCGAGCGCGATCGTCGATGCGACTCGGCGCCGCGGCAAGGTACGCGGCATCGACCTGCTGCTTGCCGAAAAGGTGGTCGGCGTCGGTGGCGGTCGCCGGGCGATCAACATCCAGTGGGACGGCGTCAGCAACCTAACTGCCTGGCGCTTCGGCCTTGCCAACGCTGTCAACGTCGCCATCCCCGCTCCCTTATTCGGGACGGTCGGGCCGCAGGTCCAGGCCTGGCAGTATCGCGCGCCGATGATCGAGCCGGAACAGCGCTTGGGTCCCGCGATGTGGGCGGCGAGCCTCGGCGTGCTGTCGAACGCCGCCTATGTCGATCTGGTGGGCGGCGCCTTCGAAGCGGCGGATCCGGACGATAATGAAGACACGCTCGGCTATCGCCTGCAACGTGCCTATGCCGATGACGAGGTCGGTAGCCGCCTGGACGTGATGCGCGACCTGTGGACCACCCCCAAGTCGGACGTGGAGCGCTATGCTCATCTCGTGCTCACGGCGCGCGCTGCCGCCCTGATCCGGCCCAGCGAGGATTACGGCGAGGATGCGCGCTTTCTGATCGCCGCGATGCTCACGGCCGGACTAGACGACGGTGCGGCCAAATGGGGTGCGGTCGCCGACCAGCTGGACGATGGCGATGACGCCTGGGCATTGCTGGCCGTGGGTGCGCCGCGCCGGGGCGTCACCATCTCGGCCGGACGGGCCGGCGCCTATGTCGGCGAGCAGGACGAGGACAGCCGCAAGGGTGCCTTTCTGGTGGCGGCGCTCGCCGGGCTGGGGCGGCTGTCGATGGAAGACGCGCAGTCGCTCGCGACCGAGAACAAGCTCCCGCTGGGCCTGTCGAACAGCTGGACCCGCGCGATCGATCGCGCCGCGACGAACGGCCAGCCGGCCACGGTCGTGCTACTTGCAGCCGCGGGCCTGCAGACGCGCTCCTGGCAGGCCGTGCATCCCGCCTATCTGATGCACATCGTCGCGGCGCTGCGCCGCGTGGGTCGCGAGCCTGAGGCGCGCATGATCGCGGCCGAGGCCATCACGCGGGCGTGAGCGGTGACGACGCCCGGCTGATCGAACGCTTTCTCGAAATGCTGGCGGCCGAAGGCGGAGCGGCGGCGAACACGCTGGCAGCCTATCGATCGGACCTCGATCTGGCCTCGGAGCAGCTGGAGGGCGGGCTCAGCACGGCCGACGAGACCGCCCTTGGCAAGCTGGCCGAGGCGTGGATGCCGCTCGCCCGATCAACCGTCGCGCGGAAATCGGCGGCGCTGCGCCGCTTCTTTGTCTTTCTTCAGGAGGAAGGGTTTCGCGCCGACGACGCAGGCAAGGCGCTGCCGCGGCCTTCCCCCGGCCGGCCGCTGCCCAAGGTGCTCGACCGCGCCGACCTGGACCGGCTGTTCGCCGAAGTCGAGCGGCGGCTGGCGCAGGCGCATCCGCCGCTCGCCGACATTCGCCTCGCGGCGCTGCTCGAGCTGCTCTACGGCTCCGGCCTGCGCGCGACCGAACTTGTTTCGCTGCCACGCACGGCAATCGCAAGCGACCGGCCGTTCATCATCCTCAAGGGCAAGGGGGGGCGCGAGCGGCTGGTGCCGATTTCCGATCGCGCGCGTGCGGCTGTCGCGCGCTGGCGGGAGCTGTTGCCCTCCGACCAGGCCTGGCTCTTCCCCTCCGGCAAGAAGCATCTCAGCCGGGTGCGGCTGTTCCAGATCGTCAAGGCGCTGGCCGCGGCCGCCGGGGTTCCGCCCGATCGGGTCGGACCGCACGGGCTCCGTCACGCCTTTGCCACGCATCTGCTCGAAGGCGGTGCGGACCTGCGTGCGCTCCAGGCCATGCTCGGTCATGCCGATATCGCAACCACCCAGATCTACACGCATGTCGACTCGCGTCGTCTCGTGGAGCTGGTGAACGCAAAGCACCCGCTCGTTGACGAGCGGCCTGCCCGCTCCTAACCCGCGGCGCACATGATCACCTTCCTCGATTTCGAAAAGCCGGTGGCGGAGCTGGAAGCGCGCGTCGCGGAGCTGCGCGAGACGGCAGCCGGCGGCGGCGTCGATATCGAGGCGGAAATCGGTCGCCTTCAGGCCAAGGCCGACAAAGCGCTGCGCGACACTTATGCGCGGCTGACGCCGTGGCAGAAGACGCAAGTGGCGCGGCACCCGTCCCGCCCGCATTTCAAACATTATGTCGCGCGGCTGATCGAAGACTTCATGCCGCTGGCCGGCGACCGCGCCTTTGCCGACGATCAGGCGATCCTGGGCGGCCTGGGGCGGCTCCACGGCCGCCGCGTGATGGTGATCGGCCATGAAAAGGGCGACGACACGGCGAGCCGACTCAAGCACAATTTCGGCATGGGTAAGCCCGAAGGCTATCGCAAGGCCGTACGGCTGATGCAGCTGGCCGACCGCTTCGGCCTGCCCGTGGTGACCTTGGTCGACACGTCGGGCGCCTTTCCGGGCGTGCAGGCGGAAGAGCGCGGCCAGGCTGAGGCGATCGCCCGGTCGACGGAGCAATGCCTTGCGCTCGGCGTGCCGATGGTGGCCGCGATCGTCGGCGAGGGAGGGTCAGGCGGCGCAATCGCGCTGGCGGCCGCCAATCGCGTGCTGATGTTCGAACATGCGGTCTATTCCGTCATCTCGCCCGAGGGGTGTGCCTCCATCCTGTGGCGCACCGCCGACCAGGCGCCGGCAGCGGCCGAGGCGATGAAGGTAACGGCACAGGACCTGAAGGAACTCGGCATCATCGACCGGATCGTGCCGGAACCGGTCGGCGGCGCGCATCGCGATCCCGACGCGGCGATCGATGCGCTAGGCGCGGCGCTCGACACCGCCCTTGCCGAGCTGGACGGCATGGACCGCGCCCGCCTGAGGGCCGATCGCCGCACCAAGTTCCTGAAAATGGGCGTTCTTTAACAAGCGTTTGCTTCCGGAATCCCGAAGCGGAACAAGTTACGGCCGCGTTAACCATGTTCAATCCGGGACGGAAACGTAAACGAATCGTTAAACAGTTTCCATGAAACGCCGTCTTGTCCTCAGCAACGAAGCAGCCCGGCATCCTTTCCGGCAACGGCTGCCCCGGTCCACCACCCGGACGATCGAAGCCGTTCGCGACGATGCAAACGACCTGAAGCTCTTCGCTTTGAGCTTCACGGCGTTCTTCGTCGCGATCTACGGCGTATTCGGCTGACCGGAACCGCCTGGCCGGGCGAGCCGTTCTCCTGATTGTCCGATCGGGAGTTCCGCAATGCCCGCCAAGTCCGCCGCTCAGCAAAAGGCCGCCGGCGCAGCCCTGTCAGCCAAGCGCGGCGACACGCCCAAGAGCAAGCTGAAGGGCGCATCGAAACAGATGGCCGACTCGATGAGCGAAAAGCAGCTGGAGGAGCTTGCCCACACGAAGCGCAAGGGCAAGCCGGAGCATGTATCGGGCGGCTAAGAGGCGGCCCGGTGCGGCCTGTCGCAGGCGAGGTGGAGCTTCCAGGCGAGCCACGCGGATATGAAGCACATCGCCGAGACCATCAGCAGCTGGTCGACGGCCGACACACCGAATGCGCTTAGGGTGAAGGCGAGCAGCGAACCGGCGACCATCGCGCCCGAGTTGACGATGTTGTTCGCCGCGACGGTGCGCGCGGTCTGGTCCTTGTCCACGGTCGTCGTGAGAAACGCGTAGAGCGGGACCACGAACATGCCGCCGGTCGCGGCGACGCCGAACAGGGCGACGAGCAGCCCAACCGCACTCGGATGATGGACGAACTCGCCGAGATGGTAGAGCTCTCCTGGATGATCGCCCTGCCAGCTCTTGGCGATCGCGTAGACGCCGAGCACAAAGCCCGCCATCGCGATCACTGATGCCGGCGAATAGCGCGCCGAAACTTCGCCCTTCAGCAGCCGGTTGATCGCCACCGATCCGACGGCCACGCCCACCGAAAAGACTGCAAGGAAGAGGCTTGCCACCTGCTCGTTGGAGGTGAGAACATTCTTCACCAGCGGCGGAAACTCGATCACCAGCACCGCGCCGATCGTCCAGAAAAAGCTGATCGAACAGATCGCCAGGAAGAGGCGCGGGATGTGCATGGTCGCGTTGACCAGGCGAAAGGACGAGCGGACGATGTGCCAGTCCACGCCATGTTCTTCATGCACTGGCGGCGCCGGCGGCACTTGGCGGCCTGCAAACCAGCCGAGCGTCGCGACGATCATCACCAGCGCCGCGGCGATGTCCGGGCGATGGGTGATGAAGCCGGCGGTGATGGTGCCCGCCAGAATCGCGATATAGGTGCCCGCCTCGACCAGCCCGGTGCCGCCCAGCACTTCGTCGGGCCCTAGATGCTGCGGCAGAATCGCATATTTGATCGGGCCGAAGAAGGTCGAATGCACGCCCATCGCGAGCACCGCGCCCAGCATCAGCGGGATCGACGGCAGCAGCAACCCGACCGCCCCGGCAGCCATGATGAAGATCTCTGCCGTCTTCACGATGCGGATGATCCGGGCCTTGTCGCGCGTGTCGGCGAGCTGTCCGGACAGGGCCGAGAGCAGGAAGAAGGGCAGGATGAAGAGGCCAGTCGCGAGCGCGTTGAACTGCATCTCCACTTTCGGATCGGAATAGACCCGGTAGGTGGCGAATAGCACCATCGCCGTCTTGAACAGATTGTCGTTGAACGCGCCTAGGAACTGGGTGGTGAAGATCGGCAGAAAGCGCCGCCGGCCGAGAAGCCGCATCGAAGTCTGCATGAGGTGCGGACGGCCCGTTGTTGATGCTGGCGCGGGCTTTAGCGGAGCATGGAGGCGAGGCAAAGCAAAAGGCGCCCGGTCACCCGAGCGCCTTTCACAGGTTCAGCGGATCAGGCGAAGGCCATCGTGCTGTGCGACCGGCGGCGGGCCGCCGCACCGGCGATCGCGAAGCCGCTGATCATCAGCGCCCAGCTGGCCGGCTCGGGCACGGCAGCCAACTGGATCGCGCCGAGCCGATTGGGCCCGTAGCTGGCGCCGCCTGCGACCGAATAGCTCAGGCTCTGCGACAGGCGCAGCGTGATCGTGCCCTCGAACGTCTGCCCGTCATAATAGGCCAAGCCGGCGATCGGGCTGGTGAACAGGCTCTTCGCAAGCGAGAATTCCAGACCGCCCCCGGGCACCAGCGCCACCGCATAATTGCTGGCCCCGAGCACTGTGTTGAAGCCGGGCTGACCATTCTTGCCGGGAATGAAGGCGGTGACGCCGTTCTGGCCAATTTCGAAACCCAGGTCGGACCCATCGCCGACGGTCGGGTTCAGGTCGAAATAGAGATTGGCGAAATTGCCTGCCGAGTTGCCGCCCGTCAGATCGACGAGGCCATAGACGTTGCTGGCGTCACTGCTCAGATAGATGTCGTAGCCCGCCAGCGCACGGTTCTCCGGCGCCTGGAAGTTGCTGTCGGGTGCATTCGGGTCGGTGGCCACGGTTGCGCTGGCCGCACCGTAGCCGGCGTCGATCTGCCCATCGACGGTGATGCTCGCAGAAGCGGCGGGCGCAGAGAAAGCGAGCGCCGCAGCGCCCAACAAATACTTGTTCATGCAGAACCCCCTGATTTCGCGACGAAACGAGTCGCGCCGCCACTTTATCGTTAACCATCCGATCGGCAATATGCTTCTCGTCGGCCGGCGCGGCCCGAACCGCGACTGCAGTTTGGTGACTGCGACCGCATTTGCTCTTGGCTGCTTTGGGGTTAGATCGATTGCCGTGCTGACGCTGCCCAACCTGCTCACCCTGTCGCGCATCCTGGCGGTGCCGATCCTGATGGTGCTGCTGTGGTATCCCGGCTGGCAACTGGGTTACGCGACCGGGTTCGTCCTCTACTGCATCGTCGGCATCACCGACTATTTCGACGGCTATCTGGCGCGCGCCCAGGGCACGGTGTCGAAGCTTGGCGTCTTCCTGGACCCCATCGCCGACAAGATCATGGTGGGCGCGGTGATCGTGATGCTGATTACCACCGGCGGTGGACCGGATGGCGACCCGATCATCCACGGCTGGAACGTCATACCCGCGCTCGTGATCCTGCTGCGCGAGATCGCGGTGTCGGGCCTGCGCGAGTTCCTGGCGCAGCTGAGCGTCTCGGTGCCGGTCAGCCGGCTCGCCAAGTGGAAGACGACGTTCCAGATGGTGGCGCTCGGCGCGCTGATCCTCTCGGGCGCGGTGCGCGATCAGCTTTGGGTGCATCAGACCGGCGTGATCTCCCTCTGGGCGGCGGCAGTGCTGACGCTGATCACGGGCTGGGATTATCTGCGCGTCGGCCTGAAACACATGGATTGAGCATGGTCACGATCCTCTATTTCGCCTGGGTCCGCGAGCTGGTCGGCATCGATGCGGAGCGCTTGGAGCCGCCCGCGACCAACACTACCTTGGGAGAGCTTGCCGACTGGCTGGCGGAGCGCAGCGAGCATCACCGCGCCGCGCTGTCGGACCGAGGCAATCTGCGGGCGGCCGTCGACCAGCGCTTCGCGAGCTGGGATACTGCCCTCGCGGGCGCGAAGGAGATCGCCTTCTTCCCGCCGGTGACGGGCGGATGATCACGATTGCCGTCCAGCCCGAGCCCTTCTCCCTTGATGCCGCGGTCGCGCCGCTCGAGGCTCTGGGTGGCGGCGCGGTGGCGAGCTTCGTCGGGCTGGTCCGCGCTGATGACGGCCTCGATGAACTGACCCTGGAACATTATCCGGGCATGACGGAGACGGCGCTGCGCGGGATCGCCGAAGAGGCGAGCACGCGCTGGTCGCTGCTCGGCGCGACGATCGTTCACCGCGTCGGCCCTATGCGCCCCGGCGAGCGCATCGTGCTCGCTGCCGCCTGCGCGTCTCACCGGGCGGACGCGCTTGCCGCCTGCGCCTTCATGATCGACCGGCTGAAAACCGACGCGCCCTTCTGGAAGAGCGAGACGCGCGGGAGTAGGCGGAACTGGGTCGCCGCGCGGGAGAGCGACGAGGCAGCGGCGAAGCGCTGGTCCCTTTGAGCGTCATCCCGAACTTGTTTCGGGACAAGCTTTCCGCCGCTAACCGGTTCGGGCGAAAACCCTCGGATCTCCCGCTGCTCCATCCTTGTCCCGAAACAAGTTCGGGATGACGGTACGTTAAGCCGCCGCCTTGCGCAGCAGGTCGGCCAGCAATTGGAAGTCCTTCTCGCGGGGGCTGTTCTTGCGCCAAATGAGCGCGATCTGGCGAGCGGTGTTGTCACCGGCAAGTGGCCGCGCGACGATGTTGGTGTGATCGAGAATGCCGGCATCGAGCGCCATTTCCGGCAGCATCGTCACGCCAAGGCCATTGTCGACCATCTGCACCAGCGTGTGCAGCGAAGTGCCGAGCATCGTCGCCTGAGCGCGCAGCTCCGGACGATTGCAGGCCGCGAGCGCATGATCGCGCAGGCAATGGCCGTCTTCGAGCAGCAGCAGTCGATCCGGCTCGATCGCATCGGCGCCGATATGGTCGGGCAGCTCGGCGTCGCTCTTAGGGAAGGCGACCATCAGCTGGTCGTCGAACAGCGGCTCGACCTCCACCTCTCCACAGGAATAGGGGAGCGCCAGCAGCACGCAATCGGCGCTGCCACGGCTGAGCGACTCGCAGGCGGCGGCGCTGGGTTCCTCCCGCAGGTACAGCTTCAGCTCGGGCCGCTCCTGGCGGATGAACGGCAGCAGCCGTGGCAGCAGGAACGGCGCGATGGTCGGGATCACACTCATCCGCAAGTCGCCGGACAGCGGCTTGCCGGCGGCGCGCGCGAGGTCTGCCAGCTCTTCGGCTTCGCGCAGGACGCGGCGTGCCTTTTCCGCGATCTTTTCGCCGACCGGCGTGAAGCGCACGACGCGCCTGGTGCGTTCGACCAGCACGATGCCGATCAGCGACTCCAGCTCCCGCAGACCGGCCGACAGCGTCGATTGCGTGACGAAGCAGGCATCGGCGGCACGGCCGAAATGGCCATAATCGTGCAGAGCCACGAGATATTGCAGCTGCTTCAGCGTCGGCAGATAGGTCGTGCTCATCTACATTGCCTCGTTCGATCAATAGTGGAGAAGTAATCTATTGGATCGATGAAGGCCAGACCCTATATCCGCCCTACTGAGGACGCCGACTCGGCGTCGACTCACGGATTCACACCAAGGAGACCCAACCATGCTGACTGTTGGCGACAAGCTTCCCGCCCTCACCCTTCCCGTTCAGCAGGGCACTTCGGCGCTGCCGGCCGGCGAGACCATCGATCTTGGCCAGACCAACGGCAAGTGGAAGATCCTGTTCTACTGGCCGAAGGACTTCACTTTCGTCTGCCCGACCGAGATCGTCGGCTATGGCAAGCTGAAGAGCGACTTCGCCGATCGCGACGCCGAACTGATCGGCGCGTCGACCGACACCGCCCACGTTCACTTTGCGTGGCGCCGCTCGGACGCCGAACTGGCGGACGCCGACTTCCCGTGGATCGCCGATAATGGCGCGAAGCTCGCGTCCGAACTCGGCATCCTCGACAAGGACGAGCATGTCGCGTTCCGCGCGACGTTCATCGTCGATCCGGACAATGTGATCCAGCACGTGACGGTGAACGGCCTGAATGTCGGCCGTAACCCGCAGGAGACTCTGCGCGTGCTCGACGCCTTGCAGACCGACGAGCTCTGCCCGTGCAACTGGACGAAGGGCGAGGAAGTCCTTCATCCGATCGCGGCGTAAGCCGCGCTTCCGTGGGCGCGGGATCGCCCCTCCCTTCGGTCCCGCGCTCACCAGCCTTCCCGACCACTGTTCCCCTGCGAAAGTAGGGGGCCAGCGGAGAACAAGCGACCCCTGGACCCCGGCCTTCGCCGGGGAACGGCTCGTCGCGTCTGGAGACCATCCATGCCCCTCAAGGAATTCGCGGACACGCTCCCCGATTTCGCCAAGGATCTGCGGCTGAACGTCAGCTCGATCCTCAATGACCAGCTGCTGGGCGACCAGCGCAAATACGGCCTGCTGCTCGCGACCGCCCATGGCACCGGCTATCGCCCGCTCGTCGCCGCGACCGAGGCTGAAGTGGACGGCAAGCTCAGCGATGAGGCCGCGAACGCTGCGCGGGCCGCCGCTGCGATCATGGCAATGAACAACGTCTATTACCGCTTCACGCACCTGGCCTCGAACCCGGAATACCGGACCATGCCGGCCAAGCTGCGCATGAACGTGATCGGCAATCCCGGCATCGACAAGGCCGACTTCGAGCTGTTCAGCCTTGCCGTCTCCGCCCAGAATGGCTGCGGCATGTGCATCGACAGCCACGAAAAGGTGCTGAAGCAGCACGGCATTTCCGCCGAGATCATTCAGACGGGCGCACGCGTCGGTGCCGTGATGACGGCCGTGGCGACGGTGCATTCGGCGCTGAACTAAGCATGTCGTTCCCCTGCGGAGGCAGGAGACCACCCCTGGGCTCCTGCTTTCGCAGGAGAGCCGGAGATTCTCAGTTCCTCGGCGCTTGCCGCCGATAGCTGAGCGCCTCGGCGATATGCACCCGACCGACGGTGTCCGCGCCCGTCAGGTCGGCGATCGTCCGCGCGACGCGCTGAATGCGGGTATAGCCGCGCGCCGACAGCCGCATTGCTTCGGCAGCCTGCGCGAGCAGCTTGCGACCCGGTTCGTCCGGAGTTGCCGCTGCTTCGAGCACCGGGCCGTCCGCCTCCGCGTTGGTGCGCACGCCATCCTTGGCATAGCGCTCGGTCTGGCGCGCGCGGGCGGCGCGGACGCGTTCTGCGACCTGCGTCGAGCCCTCGGTCGGCGGCGGCAGCACCAGGTCTGCCGCGCTGACCGCCCCTACTTCGACGTGCAAATCGATGCGGTCGAGCAGCGGGCCCGACACTTTCGCCTGATAATCGGCGGCGCAGCGTGGTGCGCGCGCACAGGCCAGTGCCGGGTCGCCGAGATGGCCGCAGCGGCACGGGTTCATGGCCGCGACCAGCTGCACCCGCGCCGGAAAGGTGACGTGTGCATTGGCGCGCGCAACGCTGACATTGCCCGTCTCGAGCGGCTGGCGCAGCGAGTCGAGCACGGCGCGCTGGAATTCCGGCAATTCGTCGAGGAACAGCACGCCCAAGTGCGCCAGGCTGACTTCGCCCGGCTTGGCGCGGATGCCGCCGCCGACCAGGGCCGCCATCGAGGCGCTGTGGTGCGGCGCACGGAAAGGCCGGGCGCGCGAGATGCGGCCGCCTTCCAGCGCGCCCGCGACGCTCGCGACCATCGACACTTCGAGCGCCTCGCCGGCGGTCAGTTCGGGTAGGATGCCGGGCAGGCAGGCGGCGAGCAGCGACTTGCCCGATCCCGGCGGTCCGATCATCACCAGATTATGGCCGCCGGCCGCGGCGATCTCGATCGCGCGCTTGGCCGTCTCCTGTCCCTTTACCTGGGCGAGGTCCGGGCCGTGCGCCGGATCGTCGGCGAGGCCGGGCGCAGGCGGCGACAGCAGGGCCTTGCCGCGGAGATGATTGAGCAGCGACAGCAGATCGGGTGCGGGCACGACCTCGACATTGCCCGCCCAGGCCGCCTCGCCGCCTTGCGCAGCCGGGCAGATCAGGCCGAGCTGCCGTTCCGAAGCATGCAGCGCCGCGAGCAGCACGCCGGGAGATGTCGCGACCCGGCCGTCCAGCCCCAGCTCGCCGACGATCAGATATTGGCTCAGCGTTTCCGCATCGAGCACACCCATGGCGGCGAGCAGGCCCAGCGCGATCGGCAGATCGTAATGCGATCCTTCCTTCGGCAGGTCGGCCGGAGATAGGTTGACGGTGATGTGTTTGGGCGGCAGCGAAAGGCCGAGCGCGGCGATCGCGCTGCGCACGCGCTCGCGGCTTTCGGCGACGGCCTTGTCAGGCAATCCGACGACGACGAATTTCGGCAAGCCAGGCGTCAGTTGCACCTGGACTTCGACGGCGCGCGCTTCCAGCCCCAGATAAGCGGCCGTCGCAACGATGGCGACCATGTTCCCCCCTTGGTTCAGGCGGATAGCCGGAGACCGGGTCGGCTGTCGAGGGTGGCGCTTGCGCGGGCGCGCACGACGCCCCATTTGCGCGGCTGTGAAAGCGCCGCCCGATTCCGTCCTGCGTATCATTTATCTTGGGACGGGGTGGGTCCTGGTGCTGGTGGTGACGCCGGTGGTGGGCGCGCTGCCTGGTCCCGGCGGCGTCTTCATCTTCGCCGGCGGCATGGCCCTGCTGCTGAAGAACTCGAACTGGGTGAAGCGGGTCTATGCGCGACACACGCGCCGCTATCCGCGGCAAGGTCGACTGGCGGACAAGGTGCTCCGCCGCCCGCCCGCGCCGCGTGGCCGGCCTAAGCCCGAGCTCGACGAGCAACCCTCGGGACTATGGGAAAAGCTGCGCGCGTTGCTTGACTTTTCCTCGCGCGCCCAATAACCGCTCGGCAACAGTCAGGCCGCCCTTCGTTGGCGGCCCTTTTTTGTTCAAGTTTTGAGGAATGAGCGATGAAGCGCACGTTTCAGCCGAGCAACCTGGTGCGCAAGCGGCGTCACGGATTCCGCGCGCGCATGGCGACCGTGGGTGGCCGCAAGGTGATCGCGGCGCGCCGCAACCGCGGTCGCAAGGTCCTGTCGGCCTAACGATCCTCACCCGCCGCGCGGATTTCCTCGCGGCGAATGGGGGGAAGCGGGCGCCGATGCCTGGCTTCGTCCTGCTGGTGCGCCCGCGTGGCGACGACAGCGCCGCGATGCGAATCGGCTACACCGTTACCAAGAAGATCGGCAACGCCGTCGTCCGCAACCGGATGAAGCGGCGCTTCCGCGCGCTCGCCGCCGAACTGCTGCCGGAGATGGGTGTGGCGGGCGCGGATCACGTGCTGATCGGGCGTGCGGGCGGGGTGGAGCGCGACTTCGGCCTGCTGCGGGCGGAGCTGGCGAAGGCGCTTAAAAGGCTTTCTCCTCGTCATCCCCGCGAAAGCGGGGACCCAGAGTTGCCGGGTGCCGAGCCACGGGCTGGGTTCCCGCTTTCGCGGGAATGACGATGGATAGGTTTGTCATCGCCCTCGCACGCTTCTGGCAGCGCTACCCGTCGGCCATGCTGCCGCCCTCGTGCCGCTACACCCCCACATGTTCGGCCTATGCAATCGAGGCGGTGGAGCGCTATGGCGCGGCGCGGGGCGGCTGGCTGGCGGTCAAGCGCCTTGCTCGGTGCCATCCGTTCGGCGGCCGCGGCTACGATCCGGTACCCTAGGAGTTCGACTTGGAAAATCAGCGCAACATGATCCTCGCGATCGTGCTTTCGGCCCTCGTGCTGTTCGGCTGGAGCGCGCTGTCCGATCGCTTCTTCCCGACCGCCAATCCTCCCGCGACCAAGGTCGTGAACGGCAAGCAGGTCGCGGTGCCGCAGCCCGGCGTCAATCCGACCCCGACCGCACCCGCCGCCATCCGCGACCGCAATCTCGTGCTGCGTGAAGCGCCGCGCGTGCGGATCGACACGCCCGCCATCGCCGGCTCGGTGAACCTGAAGGGCGCCCGGGTCGACGACCTGGTGCTGAAGCGGCATCGCGAGACGATCGCCAAGAACTCGCCGCCGATCCGCTTGCTGTCGCCCGAAGGCGGGCCGAAGCCGATCTATGCGCAGTTCGGCTGGTCGGGCGAGGGCGCCGCGCTGCCGGGCAATGACACGGTCTGGCAGGCCGACGGGCAGCTGCTCGCGCCGGGCAGGCCGGTCACGCTCAGCTGGACGAACGGCACCGGCCAGACCTTCCGCATCCGCCTGACGGTCGACGCCAATTACATGATCACGGCCGAACAGAGCGTCGCCAATGGCGGCTCGGCTCCGGTGGCGATCCGGCCGTTCGCGCTGATCAAGCGCACGGGCGTGTCCGCCGATCCGAGCAGCTGGACCCAGCACACGGGCCCCATCGGCGTGTTCGACGGCCAGGCCAATTACAAGATCAACTTCAAGGATCTGGATGAGGCGGGGCAGGGCGGCACCACCCTCGCGTCGACCGGGGGCTGGCTCGGCTTCACCGACAAATATTGGCTGACCGCATTGGCGCCGGCCGACACGGCGCGCGTGAGCGCGTCGTTCCGCGCCATCGGCGACAAGACCTATCTCGCCGCCTTCACGCCCGCCGATCAGTCGGTGCTGGCGCCCGGCAAGGCCGTCTCGAGCAGGACCCGCCTCTTCTCGGGCGCCAAGGAAGTTGGCGTGCTCCAAGCCTATGAGCGCGACCTGAAGATCGCGCAGTTCGACAAGGCGATCGACTGGGGGTGGTTCAGCTTCTTCGAGCGGCCGATCTTCCAGCTGCTCGACTGGCTGTTCCGCGCGGTCGGCAATTTCGGCGTGGCAATCATCCTGCTGACGCTGATCGTGCGCGGCCTGATGTACCCCGTCGCCCAGCGCCAATTCGCTTCCATGGCGGCGATGCGCGCCCTCCAGCCCAAGGTGAAGGCGCTGCAGGAACGGCACAAGGACGACAAGCAGAAGCTCCAGACCGAGATGCTGGCGCTCTACAAACAGGAAAAGGTCAATCCGCTCGCCGGCTGCCTGCCGATCCTGATTCAGATCCCGATCTTCTACGCGCTCTACAAGGTGCTGATGCTGACGATCGAGATGCGGCACCAGCCCTTCGCACTGTGGATCAAGGACCTGTCCGCGCCCGACCCGGCGACGCCGATCAACCTTTTCGGTTACCTCGATTTCACGCCGCCGAGCTTCCTCGCGCTGGGCGTGCTGCCGATCCTGCTCGGCATCACCATGTACATCCAGTTCAAGCTCAACCCGGCACAGATGGACCCGGTGCAGCAGCAGGTCTTCTCGATCATGCCCTGGGTGTTCATGTTCATCATGGCGCCGTTTGCCGCGGGCCTGCAGCTCTACTGGACCGTCTCCAACATCCTCGCCATCGCCCAGCAGAAATGGCTGTACAGCCGCTATCCAGCGCTGAAGAACCAGCCGGGACCGATCACCAGCTGATGGACGCGGAATCCCTCGAAGCCGCGCGGAAGCTGTTCGCAGGGCCGATCGCGTTCCTGAAGTCGGCGCCGGAGCTGAAGTTCCTGCCGGACATGGACGCGCCTGAAGTGGCGTTCGCGGGCCGCTCGAACGTCGGCAAGTCGTCGCTGCTGAACGCGCTCACCGGCCGCAACGGCCTGGCGCGCACGTCGAACACGCCGGGCCGCACGCAGGAGCTGAACTTCTTCGACATCGGCGAGCCGCTGGTGCTGCGGCTGGTCGACATGCCGGGCTATGGCTTTGCCAAGGCGCCCAAGGACATGATCCGCAAATGGCACCACCTCATCAACGACTTTCTGCGTGGCCGCGCCGTGCTGAAGCGGGTGCTGGTGCTGGTCGACAGCCGGCACGGCCTGAAGGACGTGGATCGCGAGCTGATGGCCATGCTCGACAAGGCCGCGGTCAGCTACCGGCTGGTGCTGACCAAGGCAGACAAGGTGAAGGCGACCGACCTAGCCAAGGTGCGGGAGGCCACGGCGGCCGAGGCGCGCAAGCACCCCGCCGCGCACCCCGACGTGATCGCGACGTCGAGCGAGAAGGGGATGGGCATTCCCGAACTGCGCGCGGCGGTGCTGGAGAGTATGACTCCCTGATCCGTTCGCTTCGAGCGAAGTCGAGAAGCGGTGTCTCGACTTCGCTCGACACGAACGGCTAGGGGAGGCCCATGCTCAAGCTCTTCATCGGCAACAAGGCCTATTCCAGCTGGTCGATGCGCGGCTGGCTGGCCGTCAAGCAATCCGGCCTGCCGTTCGAGGAAGTGACGGTTCCGCTCTATAATGAGGAGTGGAACCGGCTGCGCGAAGGGGACGAGTTCGCGCCCAGCCAGGGCAAGGTGCCGATCCTGTGGGAAGACGAGATCGTGGTCTGGGATTCGCTGGCGATCATCGACTGGCTGGCGGACAAGGTCGGACGCGACACCTTCTGGCCGCAGGACGAGGCGGCGCGGGCGATGGCCCGGTCGATGGCGGCGGAGATGCACTCCAGCTACCAGAATCTCCGCCGCGAGCTGCCGATGAACGTGCGCAGGCAGTTCCCCACGCCCGAGCTGAAGCCCGAAGTACTGCAGGAGATCGGTCGCGTGCTGAGCCTCTGGGCGCAGGCGCGCGCGCGTTATGGCGGCACGGGCAAGTTCCTGTTCGGCGATTACTGCGCCGCCGACATCATGTTCGCGCCGGTCGCGACGCGCCTGGTCACCTATTCGGTGCCGCTGCCCGGCTTTGCCGCGACCTATGTCGAGGCGCTCTACACCCATCCGTGCGTCCGCCAGTGGATCGAGGACGCGCAGGACGAGAGCTGGACGATCGAGCAGTTCGAAAAGGTGCAGGCCTAGAAGGCCGACCTGTCCTTGCGGCGAAACCCTTCGCCATTGAAAAGATGCATGTCGATGTCGGGATAGTGGCAGTCGCTCGCCGACGGCCGGCCGATCGCGACATACACGCAATCGCGATCGCTTTCGTTCACCAGCACATGGCCGTTGCCGTCGTTCTTCGGGAAGGCGGCGATGTCGCCCGCCCGCATCGGCGTGCGGCCATCATTGTCGACGAGCACCGCCTCGCCCGAGATCATGACCACCAGCTCATCCTCCTCCTCGTGCCAGTGGCGCTGCGACGACCAGGCACCCGGCCGGAGCACGACGTGGCTCGCTCCGAAATCGACGATTCCGGAAGCCGGTGCGAGCCGGCGATACCAGCGGCCCCGCACCTTGTCGGCAAACTCCGGCGGGTAGCCGGTTGCATTCGTCTGCGGGATTTGGTCGAGGTCGAGCTTGGGCATGGAGGAATGATGTCGGACGCGCTCACGCTTGCCAAGCAACTGATCGCGTGTCCCAGCGTCACGCCGGCGCGCGGCGCGGTGTTCGACGTACTGGAGGCGGCGCTGACGGCCCGCGGCTTTTCCGTCGATCGGTTCGTTGCCGGCGAGGCGCCGGACGGGCCGGTCGAGAACCTGCTTGCCTGGCGCGGGGAGGGAAGTCCGCATTTCGCCTTTGCCGGCCATGTCGACGTGGTGCCGCCGGGCGAGGGCTGGAGCGGCGACCCGTTCGAACCGGTGGTCCGGGGCGACCTGCTCTATGGGCGCGGCGCGGTGGACATGAAGGGCGCGATTGCCGCCTTCGTCGCCGCCCTCGACCAGGTCGAGCAAAGCCGCGGCACGATCAGCCTGATCATCACCGGCGACGAGGAAGGGCCGGCGCTGTTCGGCACCCGCGCGCTGATCGAGCGGATGGCGGCGCTTGGGCTGAAGCCGGATCTGTGCTTGGTCGGCGAACCTACGTCCGTCCATCGCCTCGGCGACACGATCAAGATCGGGCGGCGCGGGTCGGTCAATATCTGGATCGAAGTGCCCGGAGTGCAGGGCCATGTCGCCTATCCGCATCTGGCGGACAATCCCGTGCCGAAGCTGGTGCGTGCGCTCGCCGCCATCGACGCAGTCGTGCTCGATCAGGGTACCGAGTGGTTCCAACCGTCCAACATCGAGATCACCGAGCTCGAGGTCGGCAATTCGGCGACCAACGTAATCCCTTCACGCGCGAAGGCCCGGCTCAGCATCCGGTTCAACGATCTCCACCGTGGGGACGATCTCGCCGCTCGGACCCGGGACCTGGTGCTCGCCGAGGCGCCCGACGCGATGGTGCGGCCGGTCGTGTCCGGCGAAGCGTTCCTGACAGCGCCGGGTGCGCTTTCGACGCTGGTCTCGTCCGCGATCCAGGGCGTGTGCGGCGTTACGCCGGAGCTGTCGACCAGCGGCGGCACGTCCGACGCGCGGTTCCTGTCGAAGCTATGCCCGGTCGTGGAGTTCGGCCTGACGAATGCGACCATGCATAAGCTCGACGAGGCAGTCGCTTTAGCCGATCTCGACCAGCTGACCGCAATCTACGCCGCGATCCTTCGGCAGGTTCAGGTCAGCGCGCGGTAGAGGCCGTAGAGGCTGGTCAGCGTCACCAGCGCCCCGACGAAGGTGAGCAGCATGTCGGGGTTCACCCGCTTGGCAATCCAGGCGCCGAACGGCGCTGCCAGCACGCCGCCGACCAGCAGGCCGACAGTGGCGGCGGTGAAGGCCTCCCAGCCGAGCGTCGCGATAAAGGTCGCCGAAATGGTGATCGTCAGGAAGAACTCGGCCGTGTTGACCGTGCCGATCGTCTTGCGCGGGCTGCTGCCCTGGACGAGCAGGTTCGACGTGACGATCGCGCCCCAGCCGCCTCCGCCGGCTGCGTCCAGGAAGCCGCCGATCAGTCCCAGGGGCGACACGACCTTCGGCTCGCGCTCGGTGTGGCGGTGCATGATGCCGCGATAGAAGAGGTAGACTCCGAGGCCGGTCAGATAGGCGAGCACGAACGGCTTGGCCGTGTCGGCGTCGATCTGGGTCAGCACATAGGCGCCAAGGATGCCGCCCAATACACCCGGCACTGCCAGGCGAAAGAACAGCCGCCAATCGACGTTGCCGTGGAGGACATGGCTGATGCCGGACACGGCGGTCGTGAAGGTTTCGGCCGTATGCACGCCTGCCGAAGCGGCCGCGGGCGGCACGCCGGTCGAGATCAGCAAGGTGCTCGAAATCTGCCCGAACGCCATGCCGAGGGCGCCGTCGACGATCTGCGCGGCGAATCCGATCGCCACGAACACCAGGATCGTCGACAGATCCAGCCCTTCGATCATTCGGTCGCGCCCCCTCAGGAATATGGCTGCCGTCTGCGGCCATATCGGACGTTCGGCAAGAACAGTTGCACTTGGGCCCGACATAGCCAGAGCCGCATAAGCTGGCATTGCGTTCATCCGTTACCTAAATAGGGCGGACGAAAGGGAGGGACGGATGGCCGGTCGAGTGTTCAGTTACCTGGATTCGATCCGGGCCCGCGATCCCGCGCCGCGCACGCGCTGGGAAATCCTGCTGTATCCGGGCGTGCTTGCGGTCGCCTTGCACCGGGTCGCGCATTGGCTGTTCGAAGGCGAGCTGTTCTTCCTCGCCCGCTTCGTGAACCACCTGTCGCGCTTCCTGACCGCGATCGACATCCACCCGGGCGCGAAGATCGGCCGCAACCTGTTCATCGATCATGGCTTCACCGTCATCGGCGAAACGGCCGAGATCGGCGACAACGTCACCATCTACCAGTGCGTGACGCTGGGTGGCACCAACCCGGCCAACGGCGTCGCCGGCAAGCGCCACCCGACGCTGGAGGATGGCGTGATCGTTGGTTCCGGCGCCCAGGTGTTGGGGCCGATCACGGTCGGCAAGGGTGCCCGCGTCGGCGCGAATGCGGTCGTGACCAAGGATGTGGCCGAAGGCGCGGTGATGGTCGGCATTCCCGCCAAGCCGACGCTGATGGACGCCGAGCAGAAGCAGGATTTCATGCCTTATGGCACCGTCTGCTCCGATCTGTGCGATCCTGCCGGCCAGCGGCTGGAGAGCATGAAGGCGGAGCTTGAGCGGCTGCAGGCGCGAATCGACGGGCTGATTGCGGAACGGAAGCAGGTGGCGGAGCGTCAAGACCTGTTCGGATGAGCAATATCCACCCTTTTCCGGTATGGCAGCGCGTGGGGCAGGTCGGATTCGACCGACCGGAGCTGACGCGCATCCTTGATCTCTACGGCCGCATGGTCGCTGCCGGAATGTGGCGGGACTATGCGATCGACCTCGGCCGCGACGCCGCCATCTTCTCCGCCTTTCGCCGCACCGCCGAACGGCCCGAGTTCCGGATCGAGAAGCGTCCCGCGCTGCGCGGACGCCAGGGCCAGTGGGCGCTGATCGGTGAAAGCGGCGCCGTGCTGAAGCGCGGCCATGAGCTCGGGCCGGTGCTTGCCCCCGTCGAGCGGCGGCTGCTGAAGTTGGTGGAGGAGTAACAAACATCCGTTCGTATCGAGCGAAGTCGAGATACGCCTCTCGACTTCGCTCGAAGCGAGCGGCTCAGGCTGTTTGCGCCGACACTGTTCCCGCCGCCTCATGCGTCGGCGGCACCTTGCCGGCGATGCGATACGGCAGGCGCTCCACGATCACTGCCCGTGCCTGATGCCAGAAGGCGGAGAGCAGCAGCAGCGCCGATCCGATCACCAGCGCGGTCAGGGCGACGTTCAGGCCAACGGCGCCAAGCTCCCGGAACAACGCGCTGAGCGCGTAGAGGACATAGGCGAGCGCCGAGACCATCAGCGCGCGGCGGTCGACCACCAGGGCTACCACGGCCAGCACGACATAGAGCAGCACGACGATCACCGCACTGCCCATCGACACGCGATTGTCCAGCACGCCGAGCGCCTGGAAGACCGGGTGGACGATCAATGGCGCCGCGAGCAGGTGCAGCCAGAAGGCGACATCGGCGCGGCGGGTGGCCCGCGCGCGGTCCGAAGCGTCCCACCACATGGCGAAGGCAAAGACGCCGAGCCCGAGCACGAAGGCGCTGGCCAGCATCAGGTCCTTGAAGTTCGGCAGCCCGGCGACCGCCGAGGCGATCAGCGCCAGCAGCACGCCCGCGGCAGCTGCCGCCCCAGCGGCAACGGTGATCGGCACGCGAAAGCGGCGCCAATGCGCCCAGGTCGCCGCGCCCGCGGTCGCGGCCGACACCGCAAAGAGGAGGGCAGCGGTGCGCTCATTATCGTCCACGGCAGACTCGCCGACGATCTGGACCAGGGCCGTCATCGCCGTGAAGAGAATCCCGCCGGCAAAAGCGAGCAGCAGCAGGATGCTGGGCAGTGCCATGCGCCGCTGCCGGGTGAAGAATTCGGCCAGGCCCCATGCGGCAGCCGCAACCAGCAGGCCCGAGAGGAAGGATGGGCCATCCTCGAGCTTCGGCCCCATTTCATAGCCGATCCAGGCGAGCGCCGTCAGCAGCAGCGCGCTGGCGATCGCGACGAAGATATCGTTGAAGCCGGTGATGAGCCGGAATTGCTCTTCATCGGCGACCGGAGTTGCGGCCTGTTCGCTAAAGAAGCGCCGCAGGGCACTGGCCGCTTCCGGCGTCAGCGCACCCGCGGCGACGGCACGTTCGAGATCGTTATCGCTATACATCGGCATCCTCCCTGGATGCCGATCTAGCAGAAGTGTATCAGTGCAGCAATACAGTGCGTCAGCGGGTCGAGCCTGGCCCTGCGACGCCCGCCCGCTGCATCATCTGGAAGATGCCGATCGACTGCTCGCGGCCGGATTCCGGCACCGTCTCGCCGGCCCTGTCGACGATCTCAGCCCAATGCGCCGCGACGCCTTCAGGCGTGCGCTCGCCTTCCGGCAGATATTTGCCTTGGGTCATCGTCACATAGGCGGCGTGAAAGCCGCCGGCGCCGGCCCCGATGATCATGTTGGTCGGCGCATCCTCGCTGATTAGGTACAATGCGGCCGGCACGACATTCTCGGGCGCGAAGGCGGCGAAGGCTTCGGGCGGGAACAGGTCTTCGGTCATGCGGGTGCCCGCGACCGGCGCGATGGTGTTGACGCGGACATTGTATTTCGCCCCTTCCAGGTAGAGCGTCTTGGTGAGGCCTGCGAGGCCGAGCTTGGCCGCGCCATAATTTGCCTGGCCGAAATTGCCGTAGAGGCCGGTCGAGGACGCCGTCATCAGGATGCGGCCATAGGCCTGGTCCCGCATCGTGTCCCAAACCGCCTTGGTGCAGTTCGCCGAGCCGTTCAGGTGCACGTCGACGACGAACCTGAAATCCTCCGGCTCCATCTTGGCGAAGCTCTTGTCGCGCAGCACGCCGGCATTGTTGATGAGGATGTGGACGCCGCCCCAGCGCTCCTTCGCCTTGGCGACCATCTCGACCATCTGCGCATATTCGGTGACGCTGCCGCCGTTGGACATCGCCTCGCCGCCAGCCGCCTCGATCTCTTCGACCACCTTCAGCGCGGCGTCGGAATGACCGGTCCCGTCACGCGCGCCGCCGAGATCGTTGACGACAACCTTCGCGCCGCGCCGCGCGAGCTCCAGCGCATAGGCGCGGCCGAGCCCCCCGCCGGCACCGGTGACGATCGCGACACGATCCTTGAAGCTGATGGTCATATGAAAAGAGCCTCCCGAAACTGGTTCGGGAGGCTCTTTGCTCGAAGCGGGCGAACCCGCAAGTCCGTTACGGATTAGCGGCGGCGCGCCGGCGGACCGCCGCGACGGTCGGACGCGCGTGCTTCATTCTGCACGCAATTGTCCGTGATCGTCCGCGAGCAGCGCGGATAGCTGTCGCGCGGCGTCGGCGGCGCGGTCATGTTGCCGCCCTGCTGCACGACCATCGTGCCCGAACCGGTCGTGCCGGCCGCGCCGGTCGTCGCGGTCGTGTCCGTGCTCATCGTCGCTCCGGTCGACGTGCCCGCGGACGCATCCGTCGTGGTGGTCGTCGTCGTGTTCGCGGTCGGCGCCGCGGGCATGTTGGAGCCCATCGTGTCGCGCTCGCCCATGGTGGTGCCGGGCTGCAGCGTCGCGCCCGAGCCGATCGGCTGACCGGCGTCGCGCGGATCGGCCTGCGCATAGGCCACACCGCTGATCAGCAGCGCAGTGCTCAAAAGAATCGTCTTCATCATCGTCTCCTCCGTTGCGCACGGGCTTTGCGGCCCCGTGCGCTTCAAAGCCCCGTGCCCGAAGCGCAAAGCGCGCGGGGGTGTAACGATGCAGGTTGAGAGTCGTTTCCAGCCGCGTCCAAGAATCTACGCCGCAAGTCCTTCGAACTGGAGCCGGGCGAGGCGTGCATAGAGGCCGCCGGCGGCGCTCAGGCTGTCGTGATTCCCCTGTTCGGCGATGCGCCCTTCGTCCATCACGATGATGCGATCGGCCGCGCGGACGGTCGCCAGCCGGTGCGCGATCACAATGGTCGTGCGGTCCGCCATCAGCCGATCTAGCGCATCCTGCACCAGCCGTTCGGACTCGGCGTCGAGCGCGCTGGTCGCTTCGTCGAGCAGCAGGATCGGCGCGTCGCGCAGGATCGCGCGGGCGATCGCCAGCCGCTGGCGCTGCCCACCCGACAGGCGCGCGCCGCCTTCGCCCATGAAGGTGTCGAGACCTTCGGGCAGCGCCTTCAGGAAGGCGGCGGCATTGGCTGCCTCCGCTGCGGCCCAAAGTTCGGCATCCGTGGCTTCCCAACGGCCATAGCGCAGATTGTCGCGCGCCGAAGCCGCGAAGATCACCGTCTCCTGCGGCACCATGGCGAGCCGCGCGCGTACCTCCGCAGGATCGGCCTGGCGCAGGTCGACGCCGTCGATCCGCACCGCGCCGAGCTGCGGGTCGTAGAAGCGCTGGGCCAGCTGCAGCAGCGTGGACTTACCCGCGCCGGAGGGCCCGACCACCGCCACCGTCTCGCCCGGCTTCACGTCCAGCGAGAAATCGTTGAGCGCGCTGGTGTCCGGCCGGGTCGGATAGCGGAAGCTGACCTGATCGAAGGTAAGCCGTCCCTGCGGTGGGGCGGGCAGGGCGACTGGATTGGCCGGGGCGGTGATCTCGGGCCGCTCGGCAAGCAGCTCGGCGAGTCGGCCGGCCGCACCGGCGCCACGCAACAGGTCGCCATAGACTTCGGTCAGCGCACCGAACGCACCGGCGACCAGGCCGCCGGTCAGCACGAAGGCTGCGATCGAGCCGCCACTGATCCGGCCGGCGGCGACGTCGGTGACGCCTTCCTTCAGCACCAGCGTGACCGAGCCGAAGATCAGCGCGATGACGATGGCGGTCATGATGGAACGGATGAAGATGCGCCGCTTGGCGGTGCCGAAGGTTGCCTCGACGGCAACGCCGAAGCGACTCTTCTCCCGCTCCTCCTGCCCGAAGGCTTGGACGATCTTCATCGCGCCCAATGTTTCGGCGACGATCGCGCCGACATCGGCGATCCTGTCCTGGCTCGCGCGCGAGAACTGCCGGACGCGGCGGCCGAGCAGCACGATCGGCACCACGATCAGCGGTATGCCGATCATCAGGAAGCCGGCCAGCTTCGGTGACAGCACGAACAAATAGATGATGCCGCCGATGCCGGTGAAGGTGTTGCGCAGGGCCACCGAGACGGTGGTGCCGACGATCTGTTCGATGACGGCGGTGTCGCTCGTCATCCGCGACGCGATCTCGGACGGCCGGTTCTCCTCGAAGAAGCGGGGCGCCAGGCGGACGAGGTTGGCATGCACCGCACGGCGGATGTCGCCGACCACCCGTTCGCCGATCCAGGAAACGAAATAGAAGCGGAAGGCAGTCGCTACGGCCAGCACACCGACGATCATCAGCAGATAATAGAAGGAGGCCGAGACGGCCGCGGCATCCCCGCTGGAGGCGAAACCGCGATCGATGACGCGCTTGAAGCCATAAGGAATGGCGATGGTCGCCATGGACGAGATCACGAGCGCAACGAGGGCCGCCGCGATCTGACCTGGATAGCGGAGCGCGAAGCTCCAGACCGTAGCAAGGTTGCCGAGCTTGCGGCTGATCGGTTCGGCGGTCTTGGTCTCGGCCATGGCGCGCGGGTTAGCAGGGGCGCTCGCCTGTCTCAACCTGGGTCCGTCAGCGCTGTCATGGTCGTTGCGTAACGAAACGGATTGGGCCAAACTCGCATACGAAGCGTTCAGGGGTGGGCGCAATATAGGAACGCCGATGCTTTACGATGCATATGAGTTGCAGAAGTCGTGGCTGGCCGGCGCCAGCGCTTTTGCGAATGCCAGCGCCGAATTCCTGAACAATCCGGCCAATCCGATGGCGTATTTCGGCGGCGGGCCGCTGATCGCGTCGGCGCTCGAAGTCTTTGCTCACGCGGCTGCCCCACGCGGCAAGCCGGCGTTCGGCCTCGACACGACCATCGTTGAGGGCCGCAAGGTCGTCGTCGAGGAAGAGATCGTCCTGCGCAAGCCGTTCGGCCAGCTCAAGCGCTTCCGGCGGGAAGGGGTCGAGGGCGGCCAGAAGCTGCTGATCGTCGCGCCGATGTCCGGCCACTACGCGACTTTGCTGCGCGGCACGGTGGAGCGGATGCTGCCTCGCCACGACGTCTACATTACCGACTGGCGCGATGCGAAGCTGGTGCCGGTCGAGCAAGGCAGTTTCGATCTCGACGACTATGTCGATTATCTGGTCGAGTTTCTCGAGGCGATCGGACCGGGCGCGCACATGCTAGCCGTCTGCCAGCCGTCCGTGCCCTCCTATGTCGCGGCGTGCCTGATGTCCGCAGGCAAGCACCCATGCCGGCCGAAGACGCTGACGATGATGGGCGGCCCGGTCGATACGCGCGAGGCGCCGACCGCCGTCAACACGCTTGCCACCCAGCGGCCGCACGCCTGGTTCCAGCAGAATGTGATCGCGACGATCCCGTTCAGCTATCCGGGGGCCGGGCGGAAGGTCTATCCCGGCTTCCTGCAGCTCGCCGGCTTCATGTCGATGAACCTTGGCGACCACCTGATGAGCCATTGGGAGATGTTCAAGCATCTCGTCCAGGGGGATGGCGAAAGCGCCGAGCGCACGAAGGAGTTCTACGACGAATATCGCTCCGTCTGCGACATGACGGCCGAGTTCTACCTGCAGACGATCGACCTGGTCTTCCAGAACCACGCGCTGCCGAAAGGCGAGTGGGTGCATCGGGGCGTGCGGGTCGATCCGGCGGAGATCACCGATGTCGGTCTGCTCGCCATCGAAGGCGAGCGTGACGACATTTCCGGTATCGGCCAGACCAAGGCGGCGCTGAAGCTCGCGACCAAGCTGCCCAAGGCGGAGAAGAAATATCTGCTGGCGGAGGGCGTCGGCCATTACGGCATCTTCAATGGCAGCAAATGGCGCGATCGCATCGCGCCAGTCGTCGAGGAATGGATCGCCGCTCACGCGGCGTGACGGACCCTAGCCGAGCGCTCCGGCGATGATGGTGCTTGGCGCCGAGAGCACGCCATAGGTCTTGTGGGCGGCAAAGCCGGCTGCTGCCGCGATGAGCGCCAGTGCCGTCCCGAACTGCATCGTGCGGGCCATGTAGACAGCGCGAGCGGCGCTTGCGTCCGGATGGTGGACGCGAGCCTGGGCGCGCCGCTCCACCGTCAACCCCTCGGCGTTGTCGTTCTGCGCAGTGGCCATCGTCAATGCGGCGACGCTGATCCGCTCCTTGGTGCGCAGCCCGCAGCGGCCGGCACGGACCCACATGACCCGGCCGGTCACGGCGGCACTGCCCCGGCGCACTTCGATATAGGTGCCGCGCGGCGGCGGCTGATGCATGACCAGCATCATGCCATGGCTCGAGACGTTCCGAATACACACGTCGGACCAGCCATCATCGCCCCGAAGGCGCGCGGGCAATTGGACTTCCTGACGCGGTTCACGTTGCTGCATCGAAAATCGTGGCCCATTGGCTAGCGTGTACCCGGCGCCCTATGCAGCTGAGATACTGGTGAAATGTTTAACGTCACGACTGTGATGTTCCCCGCCTCGCGGGTGGACTCAAAGTGCTTTGGTCACACGGACGCTGAACAGCCGCGGTTCGCCGGGGTAGAGGTTCTGTGGCGCACCCCCGCGCACGAAATAGCGGCGGTCGAAGGCGTTGCTGAGATCGGCATCCACGCGTGCGAAGCCGAGGTCCAGGCCCATTCCGAAGCCGAAGATCGTGTAGGAAGACAGGCGCACATCGCTGGCAAGCAGGCCGGGCGCAACCGGCGCGCCAATGTTGCTCAGCAGGCGTGAGCCGACATGGTTCACCCGGCTGCGCAGCGTGAGCCTGCCCCGAAGCAGAGCGGGAGTGAACTGCACGCGCAGATTGGCGCGGTTGCGCGGAACGTCAGCGATCTCCTCGCCCATATTGCCGTCGTTGCTGCGCAGGATGCGTGACCGGAGATGGGCATAGCCGCCCTGCAGCGACCAAGCGGGCGAGGGTTGCCAGCGCGCCTCCGCCTCAACTCCCCGTACGCGCTGCGTTCCGGCCTGAAGGGCAAAGCCGGGGTTCAGCGGGTCTTCCGTCAGCACGTTCGTCCGCCGAATGTCGAACAGGCTGGCTGAGGCGGTGAAGGTCGACGCGGTGACGCGAAGGCCGAGTTCGGCCTGTCCGGATCGCTGGGGATCGAACTGCTTGCCGTCGGCCGAGCGTGAGCCGACCACCGCATCCACATCGAAGCCGGTGTTGTAGCCGCCGAACAGCGACACGCCGCCGCCGAGCCGAAACGTCCCGCCCGCCTGCCAGGTGAGCGCATGGAAACCTGATGGGTCGCGATCGTCGAAGGAGCGCAGCAGTGTGTCGTACGACGAATAGCGCAGGCCGAATACCAGCTCGAGCGCGTCGTTGATGGTCGCTACGTCCTGAATATAGCCAGCCTGCTCCCGCAAACGTGTCCGGACGCTAAAGAGGGTGGGATAGGGCGGCGGCGCCAGGGTGCCATAGACCGGCGCGATCACGTCGATCGGCGTCACGCTGGCCGGACGGTCCTGCCGAAAGCTCTGGGTGTCGCGCGCCCACTCTGCGCCGATCAGCAGGCGGTGCGAAGTGCCGCCGATCCGCACCGATCCGTGCACGTCGATCTGGGCGACCAGGGAGTCGCTCACTTCGCGCGAGGCAAAGGCGAACCGCTGGATCGTGCGAAGGTCGGGTTGCAAGGAGAGGATACCCGTCCGAATGATGTCGCTCTCAACCCGGTTGTAGGACAGGCGCGGCGTGATCGACCAAGCCGGCGCAAGGGCGATGTCCGCCCAGGCCTGGACAAGCGGTGCCTGCAGCTTGAGCAGGGCGACGCCGGGCTCGTTCAGGTTGCGGCGGCGGGGAATGGGCGCGATGCCGTTGGAAAGCACCGTTCCCACCGCCGGCAGGCCCGGATTGCCGACGGTGTCGCGATCCTGCCATTCGACGACGAGGTGCCCGGACACGCTCTCGATCGGCGTGGCCGCGAGCGAGAATGCGAGATCGGTTCGATCGAGGTCGACGAAATCGAAGAATGTGTCGGACCGCTCGATCTCGCCGGTCGCTCGAAAGGACAGCGCGCCGCCTGCAACAACGGGTCCCGTCAGGTCGAACGTGCCGCGGCGCTCGCCATAGCTGCCGCCGGTGAGGCTCAGTTCCGCGGCCCATTGCGGCTGCGGGCGCTTGGTGATGATGCTGACGATGCCACCCACCGCCGATTCGCCGAACAGGACAGACGACGGACCCTTCAGCACTTCGATGCGCTCGACATTGCTCAACGCGGATGGATCGACGTCCTCATAGCCGCGCTGGCGCACGCCGTTACGCATCTGATCGGCGGGAAAGCCGCGCAGCGACACCACGAAGCTCTGGAACGGCGCGATGCGAGTCACCCCGCCATTGGCGCTCGGGACCTGCAACAGCGCGTCCCCGATCGATCGAGCGCCTTGCGTGATCACGTCTTCGCGCGTGACCACCTGCACCGACTGGGGCACCCGATCGAGCGACAGCCCTGATCTGTCCCCAAAAGCTTCGTTCAGCTTCAGAGCCGTCACGACGATGTCCGGGGGAGCTGTATCGGCCGCTGCGGTGGGCGACCAGCTCATAGTTGCCCCCAGGGCGAACGCACTACCCAACCGCATTACTGCACGCGCGGCAGTACCAGCGGGAACCCGTTGGGTGGCGTCTCGAACAGGGTGGCGAACTGCTGCAGCGCAGCCGCATCCCCGTCGATCTTGAGCGCTCCCGCTGCGATCAGTTCCATCGGGGTCTTCGCGCGGCCGAGCAGCGCCAAGATGGTCGGCACCGAGCCGGTCAGCGTGGCCGCCGCGGGTGCATCGCTGCGCTGGTGCGTGAGGACGGAGCGAGCGATGCGCACCACCCGCCGCTCGCCTATCGAAGGATTGACGAAGGCGACGGTAAGATCGACGCCTGCGGTCTTGGCGGGATCAAGACGCACGGCGAGCACGTCGAGCAGCGAGGAGAGCGGCATGGCGCGCGCGAGCTCGAAGGATGCGCGCTCGCTGCCGCCAGCATGTGGCCGGCCGCGAAGATCCTGCGCGCCGGAGAGGTAGATGTTGCGCCACGGCGCGCTCTCCGCTCGATAGGCGAGCTGTTCCAGCGCGGCGGCAAGGGCGTCCCGCGCCTCCTTGCTCGGCTCTGTCATGACCAGGCGGCCCAGCAGTTCGGTGGCCCAGCGATAATCGCCGGCCGCATTGGCCTGATGACCAAGCTCCAGCACACGCTTCGATCCGCCCAAGGCCGCGACATAGCGTTTTGCGAGGTCAGACGGGGGCAGCGGGTCGAGGTTGACCGGGTTGCCGTCATAATGACCCATATAGCGCTGATAGACCGCGCGCGCGTTGAAGCTGACGCTGCCATAATTGCCGCGGTTGAACCAGGCGCGGCCAAGTTCTGGCGGCAGTTCCAGCATGTTGCCGATCTCAACGCCGCTATAGCCCTTGTTCATCAGCCGCACGGTCTGGTCGTGGATGAACTTATAGGCGTCGCGCTGCCGCTCGATCGTGTCTATGATGACGGACGTTCCCCAGCGCGGCCAGAAATGCGGCGTGAACAGCACATCGGAGCGGTCGCCGAACCGCCGCCGCGCCTCGGTCAGATAATCGGCCCAGGCCTTGGCATCGCGGACGAGCGCGCCGCGAGGAGTCAGGATATTGTGGAGCGCGCCGCCCAGATTCTCGGCCATGCAGAGGGCGCGCAGCTCGGGCAGGTAGAAGTTCATCTCCGCCGGCGCTTCGGTGCCCGGCGTCAGCTGGAATTCGAAGCGCACGCCGTCGATCTCGATCGTCCCGTCCTTGGCGATCTCGCGGGTCGGCGGGATCAGCGTGATCGCGCCGCCCGCCCCCCGCGCACCGATGCCGGTGCCGACATGCCCGGCAGGTCCGCTCGCGAGATTGTTACCGAACATGTACACGGCCCGCGTGCCCATCGCCGGGCCGGCAATCACATTTTCGCTCAGCGCCTGTTCGAGAAAGCCTGAGGGCGCATAGATTGCGACCTTGCCAGCCTTCACATCGGCTTCGTCGACCACGCCGCGCACGCCGCCGAAATGGTCGACATGGCTGTGCGTGTAGATGACCGCGCTGACCGGCCGTGCGCCCAGATGCTTGGTCACCAGAGTCATCGCCGCGCGAGCGACCTCGGCGGTGGTGAGCGGGTCGACGACGATCCAGCCGGTGCGCCCGCGGATCACGGTCAGGTTGGACAGGTCGAGCCCGCGCACTTGCCAGATCCCGTCGGCGACCTTGAACAGTCCATGGCGCGCGGTCAGCTGGGCGTTGCGCCACAGGCTGGGGTTGACGGTATCGGGTGCTCGCCCGCGCAGGAACTCGACCTCGCGCAGGTCACGAATCACGGCGCCTTTCGCGTCGCGGATCACCGGGTCGGCGAAGCTGCCGATGAAGCCGCGCTCCGCAAAGTCGAAATCCTGCCGGTCGGTGAAGTCGAGCTGCGCGGCCAGCGCAGCGTTCGCGGAGCGAGTCGCCGGTGCCGCCTTGTCCTGCGCCGCAGCGGCCGTTGCCGCCAGGACCATTGCCGCGAATGCGATGATGCGCATCACCTTTCCCCCTCTGCCCGGAGACGAATGTTTCAGAGGGAGGACGCAGCGTCAAACCCTGACAACCGGCCGGCAAGCCGCTAGGGCGCGCCGCATGGCCGCCCTTTCCTACCTTATCCAGAGCATCATCGCGTTCCTCGCCACCTACATCATCGCGGTGATCAGCTGGGGCGGCTATTGGGGAATCATCATCCTGATGGCGATCGAGAGCGCCTGCATCCCGCTGCCGTCCGAGATCATCATGCCGTTCGGCGGGTATCTGGTCTCGACGGGCGAACTGAACCTGTATCTGGTCGCGACGGCAGGGGCGATCGGCTGCAACATCGGCTCGATTCCCGCCTATGAGCTGGGCAAGCGCGGCGGCCGCGCGGCGATCATGCGCTGGGGCAAATATGTCCTGCTCGATACCTATGACCTGGAGCTGGCGGAGCGATTCTTCGCCCGGTTCGGCAGCCTGGCGGTGCTGGTCGCCCGCATGCTACCGATCGTGCGCTCCTTCATTGCCCTCCCGGCCGGAGTGGCCCGCATGCCGCTGCCGCAGTTCCATATCTACACCTTCATCGGCTCCTGGCCGTTCTGCTTCGGCCTCGCCTGGATCGGCATGGTGCTGGGGAAGGCGTGGGACAATGATCCGCGCGTCAAGGCGTGGTTCCACCGCTTCGACGTGGTCATCGTCGCGGCGGGCCTGGTGCTGGTCGGCTGGTTCCTGTGGACCCGTTGGAAGCGCCGCCCGCGCTGATCCGGGAACAAACGGTCGCGCGGCGCGTGAAGCGAGCGGAGGATGCGCATCATGGAACGTGACGACGATACCCCGGAGAATGAAGCGCTCAACTCGGTCGGCGCCGGAGCGCAGAGCACGGACCTGAACGTGACGGAGCCGGTCAGCGGCATGCCCGCGGGCGGACCGCACGACCTTGGCGACAAGGCTGCGCGCACCAAGCCCGACCCAACTGGTCAGGCCTGACATTCCGCTATGGACGCGCGGGACGGCCCTGGCGCGGCGGCACAGTCGGCGGAACTGGTCGCGGCGCAAGCGCGGCTGCGGCAAAGCGAGGAACTATACCGTCAAGTCGTGCAGCTCGGCTCGTTCGTGCCCTGGACCGCCGATGTGGGTGGCAAGATCCTGTCCGTCGGTGCGCTCTGGACGGAGTGGACGGGAGCGGACTCGGAGACCGCGCTCGGCGATGGCTGGCTCGCCTGGGTGCATCCCGCTGACCGTGCGGACACTTGGGCGGCCTGGCAAAGGTCGGTGGGCAGCGGCAAGCGCCTAGAGATCGACTGGCGCATCCGGCGGGCGGATGGGGGCTATCGCTGGGTTCATGCGCGGACCACGCGCCGCGCCGACGGACCGACGGATGGCGCGGTCTGGTTCGGCACGCTGGACGATGTGCACGATGCGCGGATGGCCGAGGAGGCAAGCCGTCGCATGCAGGAAGAGCTCATCCATGTCTCCCGCCTGAGTGCCATGGGCGCCATGGCGTCGGTCATCGCGCATGACCTGAACCAGCCGCTCACGGTCGCGGCGCAATATATCCGCGGCAGCAAGCGGCTGTTGGCGCAGCTGGATGGCGATACCAAGGCGGAGATCGCCGACGCGCTGGACCATGCCGATCGCGGGCTGGTCCGTGCCGGCGAGATCGTCCGCCGGGTGCGGGAGTTCGTATCGCGCGGTACCGTGGAATGCGAGCCGCAGCCGATTGCGGCCCTGGTCGAGGAAGCCTGCCGGTTCGCGCTGACCGACGCGGCGATGCGCGGGATCAGCTATCGCCTGGACCTGCGGGAGCGAGGCGAGGTGATGGTCGATCGCGTCCAGATCCAGCAGGTTCTCGTCAATTTGTTGCGCAACGCGGTCGAGGCGCTGGACGGCGCCGACCGGCGTGAGATCGTCATCGGCACGGCCACCAGCAAGCCGGGCTTCTGCGAAGTCGCGATCTGCGACACCGGCCGGGGCATTCCGGAAGCGCAGGCGAACCGGATGTTCGATCCCTTCTACACCACCCGCAAGGACGGAATGGGCCTCGGACTGTCGATCAGCCGGATGATCGTCGAAGCGCATGGCGGGACCATCTGGAACGCGACCCAGGCAGGCCAAGGAACGACGATCAAGTTCACTCTCCCGAAACGGGGCGCGCAAGTTCCTGAAGCAAGCGGATGAGATTGCGCACCGCATAGGAATCGCCCGTGCGGAAGCCGGCGAGGGCTCGCTCGACCGTGGCCGCGGCAAAGGTCGAGCCGCCGCCATACGCCAAAGACCAGCCGGCAAAGCATCTCCGCTCCTGGCGACCTTCCTCAATGATAACCACTTCGCAGTGTCGAGGGTCGCGGGCGATGCTGGCCATGATGGCCTTCACGGCCTGCTCCTCGCCCTCCAACCACTGGGCGAACCGCGCGCCGGTAAAGATCAGCGCACCCGTCACCGCAGTGCTACGGTTACGCTCGACCGAGACGCGGACGATCCGCTCCACGTCCTCATCCTGGTCGCCGCCCTCGATCAGCGCGCGCGAGACGTATAACAACGAATACAACGGGACCTCTCTCGAAGCCGCTCTTGCCCTGCAATCTTTGCCGCTTCGCTGTTCGCCCAGGCGGTAGGATTACGGGCTTGCGATGTAGCGCGTTTCAAGCCGATGGAAAGCTTCTGAAGCGATCGCAACAACATAGATATTGCGCTTCGCAGGAGAGGAGGCCGTCGTGGCTCGCCTAAGCCATAATGGAGCGTTCTCGGCATTGGCTCTTCGGAACGTCTCCCGTAATCAGTGGTTGACCGCTTGTTCCAAGAGGAGGCTGTCTCGCCGCGTTCTTCGTCTGCTTAGGAAGAGGAGTTGATGGACCAGTCGCCGCCAGCGTTCGGCATCGGCAGCGAGGAGAACATCCCCGAGAAGATCGTCTATGTGGTCGATGACGAGAGCGAGGTGCGGCGGTCGCTTGGCTTTTTCCTGAAGACGGCGGGTTTCATGCCGCGCCCGTTTCTGAGCGGACAGGATTTTCTGACCGAAGCGAATGAGTTGGCCCCCGGCTGCGCGCTGGTCGACGTACGCATGCCCGAGATTAGCGGGCTTGAACTGATCGAAGAGCTGGCGCGGCGCCATTTCCGGCTGCCGCTGATCGTGATGACGGCGCATGGCGATATCGCCACGGCCGTTCGCGCGATGAAGCTTGGTGCGATTGATTTCCTTGAAAAGCCGTTCGAGGAAGGCGTGCTGGTCGAGGCGCTGAATCGCGGCTTCGATACCTTGACCAAGGATGCGCAGGCGGAGCGCGATCGCCGCGGCGCCATGCAGCGGCTGGAGGCACTTACCCCCCGCGAGCGCGACGTGCTGACATTGCTCGCCGATGGTAAGTCCAACAAGGAAGTCGCGATCGCGCTCGATCTGAGCGTGCGCACGGTTGAAATGCACCGCGCGACGATGTTCGACCGGTTGGGCGTCCGCACCTTGCCCGAGGCGCTCAAGCTCGCCTTTCGTGCACGCCCGGATCTTGTGCTCCCAACCTGAGCAAGCGAAGCAATCCGGTGCGGGATGGGGAGTGCACCGGATTGCTTCGTCACCAGCCCGCTTGAGGTCAGGCTAGGCGATCAGTTGCGGCAGGCGGTCACCGGCGCCGGTGATGCTGACCATGTCGCCGGCGCTGTTGCGGCGGCGGAACCAGTCGCGGACCATTTCCGCCGAGGTGTGATCAATCGCTTCGAGTTCGCTCACGTCGAGTTCGACCCGCTCCTTTGCAGGCGCATTTTCCAGCGCGTCGGACAGCTTTGGCAGGCTGAGGAAGCTCGCCACACCGCTCAGCCGGATGGCATGACCTTCGGCCTGCGGCGAGGCATGGACGCGCAGCTTGAGCCGGCGAAGGTGCGGCACGATTTCGATCAGCGACAGGCCGATGCCGACCAGCACGCCGGTCAGCAGGTCGACCGCGACCACGGTGATGAGGGTCGCCGCCCAGATCAGCGCCGGCAGCACGCCATAGCTGGCGAACAGGGCGCGGACATGGCCGACATGGACGAGACGCCAGCCGGTCACCACCAAGACGGCCGCCAGCGACGCCATCGGGATTTCCCGCAACAGCCAGGGAAGCAACGCAACAAACCCGAGAATCCAGATGCCGTGCAGGATGGTCGACAGCCGCGTCACTGCGCCCGCCTGGACGTTGGCGGAGCTGCGCACGATCACGCCGGTCATCGGCAGGGCACCGGCCGCGCCGCACAACAGGTTGCCGATGCCCTGCGCGCGCAGTTCCTTGTTGTAGTCGGTGCGCACGCCATTGTGCATCTTGTCGACCGCCGCCGCCGAAAGGAGCGTTTCCGCGCTGGCGATGAAGGCGATGGCGACAGCCGCGACCAGGATGGCCGGATTGGCCCAGCTGGTGAGCAGGCCTTCGGGCGGGGCGATCGCGCCGACGATGCTTTCAGGCACGTTGACCCGGGCGACCGGCAGGCCAAGCGCGAACGCCGCCAGCGTGCCCAGCAGGACGCCGATCAGCGCGCCCGGCAGCAGCTTCATCGTCGCCGGCTTGAACCGATCCCAGACGAGCATGCCGGCGATGGTCAGCAGGCCGATCGCAAAGGCGAGCTCGGCGGCGCCGAGGCCCGCATCCGGGGACAGGCCGAGCAGGCGGCCGGGCATGGCAGCGAGGTTGGCGAGGCCGTTGGGCAGCGGCTTCTCGTCGAACAGCACATGGAACTGCCCGACGACGATCAGCACGCCAATGCCGGCCAGCATGCCGTGCACCACGGCCGGCGAGATGGCGCGGAACCAGCCGCCGAGCTTCATGACGCCGGCAGCGAGCTGGATGGCGCCTGCAAGGATCAGGATGGGCCCGAGCGCACTCAGGCCCAGATCGCGCACCAGCTCGAACACGATGACGGCCAGGCCGGCGGCAGGGCCGCTGACCTGGAGTGGAGAACCTGCGAGGGCGCCCACCACGATGCCGCCGATAATGCCTGTGATCAGGCCTTTTTCCGGCGGCACGCCCGATGCGATCGCGATACCCATGCAGAGCGGCATCGCAACCAGAAAGACGACAATCGAGGCGGCGAAGTCACGCGGCGCCGCCGCGAGCGACGGCCGGGATACGCCCGGCGTCAGCACGGCCTCGCTCATTCCGCCGCCTCCGCAAAGGCCGGCTCATCGAGTTCGGCGGCGAGACGGGGCGACGCGGCCAGCGCGACCGGGATCGGCTGGTCATGCTCGATCCGGCGGAAGCGCCCGGTGACGCCGTCCAGCGCGAGCACCGCGCCTTCCTGGATGTCGAAATACCAGCCGTGCAGCGACAGTTCGCCGCGCGCGATGCAGGCAGCGACCGACGGATGGGTGCGCAAATGCGTCAGCTGTACGACGACATTCTCGAGCGCGGCCGCCCGTGGTTTTTCCTCGGGAGAGAGATGCGGATAGCTGCTCTCGACGACTTGCCGGGCCGCGGCGCTGTGGCGCAGCCAGGCGGCGACATTGGGCATGGTCGCAGTGATTTCGGGGTTCATCAGGCCCTTCATCGCGCCGCAATCCGAGTGACCGCAGACGATGATGTCGCGCACGCCGAGCGCTTCAACGGCGAACTCGACCGTCGAGGTGACGCCGCCATTGGCCTGGGAAAAGGGCGGGACGATGTTGCCGGCATTGCGGCAGACGAACAGGTCGCCGGGCTGGGCGCTCATGATCTCTTCGGGCACGACGCGGGAGTCGGCGCAGGAGATCATCAGCGCCTTGGGGCTCTGCCCCTTGGTCGCCAGGCGCTCGTACAGGTCTGAGCGGATGGGAAAGACTTCCCGCTGGAAGCCGAGGACACGTCCGATCAGCTCGTTCACGGCTGCAAGCTCCTTCTTAAATTGGAGGCTTGCAGATAGCGGCCGTGTTTTTCCCGCGTTCGGCTGGATTGTAAGGAATTATTGCTGTGTGCGGTGCAGCAATATGCGGGCGCTGAGCCCGCCGTGAGAGCGGTTTGCCAAGGACAGTTCGCCGCCTTCCAGCTCGACGGCACGCGCGACGATGGCGAGGCCGAGGCCGAATCCGATGGTGTCGCGTGGCCGTGCGGTGTCGAGCCGCACGAAGGGCTTGAGCACGTCGTGCAGCCGCTCCTCGGGGATGCCCGGGCCGTCATCCTCGACGGTGATGGCGACCGCGTCCGCGATCTCCTGGAGACGGACGGTAACCTTGGTGCCGTGGTGGACGCCATTGTCGATCAGGTTCGACAGGGCCCGCTTCAGACTTAGGGTGCGGACGGGCATTTCGAAGTGATCGGGCCCGTCATAGCGCACGTCATAGCCGCGATCGGCGGCATCGTCGGCGAGCGTTGCGCACAACACGGCGATGTCGGTGGGTGCCGGCTGCTCCGGATCACTGTCGCCGCCCAGATAGGCGAGCAAGGAGCCGACCATCGCCTCCATTTCGCCGATATCACGCTCGATCGACTCCCGCGCGTCGCTGTCCGGGATGGCCTCGGCGCGCAGCTTCAGCCGTGCGAGCGGCGTGCGCAGGTCATGACCGACCGCCGCCAGCGCCTGAGTGCGGTTGTCGATCAGCTGGTGAATGCGCGCCTGCATGTTGTTGAAGGCCCGGATCACCGTGACGACCTCTTCGGGGCCCTGTTCCGGCACCTGCTCCTCGCTGCCATGGCCGACCCGGTCCGCGGCGATAGCGAGCCGGCGCAGCGGCTTCAGCACCAGCCGGACCGACAAGCCGGCGAGTAGGATCAGGCCGAGCGCCGGGATCAACGCCAGCAGAATGCGCTCGGCCGCGAGGTTAAGACCGTCGAGCCGATGCAGGGTCTGGAAATAGAGCCAGGACCCGTCGTCCAGTTTCATGACGCCGCCGACGAACGGCTTGCTGCCGGGCGAGACCAGCCACATCCGTACATCGTTGCGGTTTAGCGTCGGCTCCCAGGCGAGGACCTGCTGCCGCATGCCGTCGACGGCGGGTGCAATGGTCGGCGTGCGCGGCTCCTGCGCCTGCCAGCGAACGAGATATCGATCGGTGGTGAGTTCGTCGGCAATCTCCGCGCGTTCGGCGGCGGGACGCTCCACGACCAGGCGACGGCAGATGATCAGATGCTCGGCCAGGCGCCGTGCCTCGTCCTCCCGGACCGAGAATTGACTCGCACGTTCGTAAAGTAGGGTGCTGATGCCGAACTCAATCGTGACGGTCAGCAGCAGGATCGCGATCAGCCGCCCGATCAGCCCGATCGAGGGATGGCGCAGGCTCATCGCCGCTCGACAGGCGCGTTGAGCATATAGCCGACGCCGCGCACCGTCAGGATCGGCGCCTCCTTGCCGGAACTGGAGAGTTTCCGCCGGAGGCGGCTGACCAGCACGTCGATGCTGCGGTCCGAGCTGTCGCCGAGCCGGGCGCGGGACAGCTCGATCAGCCGCTCACGCGCGATCACCCGCTGGGCATTGTCGCAGAGCGTGACCAGCAGGTCGAACTCAGCGCCAGTCAGCTCGACCGCCGCGCCAGAGGGCGACTGGAGTTGCCGGCGCGGCAGGCTCATCGTCCAGCCGTCGAAGCTCAGCTCGCCCTGGCTGTCCTTGCGCTGCCCTTCGGCGAGCGGCGGCCGGCGGAGCACGGCGCGGACGCGAGCGACGAGCTCGCGCGTGCCGAACGGCTTGGGAATGAAATCGTCGGCGCCGAGCTCGAGCCCGACCACCCGGTCCATCTCGCTACCCTTGGCGCTGATGAAGATGATCGGCGCGTCGCTGCGCTGCCTGAGCTGCCGGCACAGATCGAGCCCGCTGGTACCCGGCAGCATGATGTCGAGCAGCACCAGATCGGCGGGCCCTTGTTCCAGCGCCGCCCACATTTCGGGCGCGGCGGACGCGGCCTGCACGGCAAAGCCGTTCTCCTTCAGCGCACGGACGATCAGCGCGCGCAGCGCGGGGTCGTCTTCGACCAGCAGGATCCTGGGCGCAGTCATGGTCCGGTGCGCGTGTGTAGCGCGCGAGGCGGGCGGATCAACTGGCCGTTCCGCCGTGCGTGTGGTCGATCGGCGGCAGCGCGGTTCCGGCGAGGGCGTCGTGCAGGCGGTCGCGGTCCAGCGCGTTCTGCCAGCGTCCGACGACGATCGTCGCTACCGCATTGCCGATGAAATTGGTGAGCGCCCGGCATTCGGACATGAACCGGTCGACGCCCAGGATCAGCGCCATGCCGGCGACCGGCACGCTGGGCACGACCGACAAGGTGGCGGCGAGGGTGATGAAGCCGGCGCCGGTCACGCCCGCCGCGCCCTTCGAACTGAGCATCGCGACGCCGAGCAGTAGCAATTGCTCGCCCCAGCTCAATTCGATGCCGAGCGCCTGCGCGATGAACAGACTGGCGAGCGACATGTAGATGTTGGTGCCGTCGAGATTGAAGCTGTAGCCGGTGGGCACCACGATCCCGACCACCGTCTCGTCCACCCCGGCCCGCTCCATCTTGTCGATCAGGCTCGGCAGTGCGGCTTCGGACGAGGAGGTGCCCAGGACAAGCAGCAGCTCTTCCTTCAGATAGGCGATCAGGCGGAAGATCGAGAAACCGGCTGCGAGCGCGATCCCGCCCAGCACGACAGCCACGAAACCTAGCGAAGTCGCGTAGAAGGTCGCCACAAGGCCGATCAGGTTCAGCACCGACCCGATGCCGTACTGCCCGATCGTAAAGGCGAAGGCGCCGAATGCGCCGATCGGCGCCGCGCGCATGAAGATCGACACGAGCTTGAAGAAGATGTCGGTCAGCACCTCCAACACGGTCAAGACTGGCGTGGCGCGGTGGCCGATCAGCGCCAGCGCGATGCCGAACGGGATGGCGACGAACAGCACCTGCAGGATGTTGCCGCCGGTCAGTGCGCCGGCGAATGTCTCCGGCACGATATCGAGCAGGAAGCCGGTCAGCGTCAGCTCGTGCGACTTGGCCGCATAGTCGGACACCGCGCCCGCATCGAGTGTCGCCGGATCGATCGCCATGCCGGCACCTGGCCGCACGAGATTGGCAACCACCAGCCCCCAGACGAGCGCGAACGTCGAGACGAGCAGGAAATAGGCGAACGCCTTGGCCGCGACCGAGCCGACCGTGCCGAGGTTCCGCATGCGGCCGATGCCGGTCGCGATCGTCAGGAAGATCACCGGCGCGATGAGCATCTTCACGATCTTGATGAAGGCGTCGCCGAGCGGCTTCAGCGCGACGCCGATGCCCGGCCAGAAATGCCCGACCAGCGCACCGGCCACGATCGCGACGAGCACCTGCACATAGAGTTGCCGCCACAGCGGGCGACGGGCGGCGTCCGTTTCGGGAGGGCGGCTGGCAATCAACTTCGCGCAGCCCGGATGACGTCGCTCGCCTTTTCGGCGATCATGATGGTCGGCGCATTGGTGTTGCCCGTGATCAGCGCGGGCATCACGCTGGCGTCGACCACGCGCAGTCCCTCGACCCCGCGCACCTTCAGCTGCGGATCGACGACGCTGGCCGGATCGCTGCCCATCCGGCAGGTGCCGACCGGATGGTAGATCGTCTCGGCCCAGTCGCGGATCGCTGCGACCTGTGCGTCTCGATCGGTCACCCCGTCGCCCGGCCACACCTCCGGCCCGCGATAGCCATCGAACGCTGGCGCCCGCGCGATCCGGCGCGTGACCTCGATGCCGGCAAGCAGCGCGTCGAGATCGGCGGGCGCGGAGAGATAGTCCGGATCGATCGCCGGATGCGCCGCCGGCTCGGGCGACTTGAGGCGGATGGTGCCGCGGCTTTCCGGCCGCAACTGGCAGATGTGCATCTGGAACCCATGCTCCGGCCCCATGCCCCCGCGCCCGTGCGGCGGCACCAAAGCGGCAACGAAGTGGATCTGCATGTCCGGCGCGGCGAGGCCCGGGCGCGTCGAGAAAAAGGCGCCGGCAGGGGTCGGGATATAGCTGCCTTGGCCCTGCTTGCGGAACAGCCACTGCGCGAAGGTCGCGATCTGCGCGGGGAGCCGGGCATTGGCGTTCAGCGACACTCGTTGGGTGCAGCGCCATTGCAGGATCACGTCGAGATGGTCCTGCAGATTGGCGCCGACGCCGGGCCTGTCCTGGATCACGGCGATGCCATGTTCCCGCAGATGTGCCGGCGGCCCGATCCCCGACAGCATCAGCAGCTGCGGCGAGTTGATCGCACCACCGCACAGGATCGTCTCACCGCCGCGCACCGTCTCCTGCGTACCGCGACGCTGCAGCTCCACGCCGGTCGCGCGGCCTTCCTCGACCAGCACGCGCTCGACCAGTACGTCGGTCCACACGACGAGGTTGGGCCGCTTCAGCGCCGGCTGGAGATAGGCCTTGGCCGCAGACCAACGACAGCCATTGCTGGTCGTCGAGTCATAGATGCCGGCGCCTTCCAGCTGTGCGCCGTTGAAGTCGTCGGTACGCCCGATGCCGACCTGTTCGGAGGCTGCCAGGAAGGCGTCGATCAGCGGATTGGCCAGCGTGCGAGTCGACGTGTGGAGCGGTCCCTCGCCGCCATGAATGTCGCAGGCACCGCGTTCGGACCGCTCGGCGCTGCGGAAATAGGGGAGCACATCGTCCCAACCCCAGCCGGTGCAGCCAAGCTGTGCCCACCGATCATAATCGCTCGCATGACCACGGATATAGACCATACCGTTGATCGACGAGGAGCCCCCGAGCGCCCGTCCGCGCGGCCAATAGAGGCGGCGGCCATTCAGGTGGCGCTGCGGCTCGGTCCAGTAGTTCCAATTCGCCTTGTGCTGCTTCTCCGGCGGCAGGATCTGGGCGATGCCAGCCGGCATGTGAAACATCGCGCCCTTGTCGCGCCCGCCTGCCTCCAGCAGCAGCACGCGGATCGAAGGATCGGCGGACAGCCGGTTCGCCAGCACGCATCCCGCGCTGCCGGCTCCCACGATGATGTAGTCGAACGAAGCGCTCACCTCGCTTACATCGCAGTCAGCACTGGCTGGTGCAACAGCGGCAATGTGGCGCGCTAGCGGTCCGCGTCATCTTCCTCGTCGATCGCTGCCGTGCTGACCCTCGCGATTATGACTGGGCGAGCGCTTCGGCGGCTGATCGGGGAGGCGCCGCGTTCAGCCTGATGGATGTTTGCTTCGGGCTGTGCTCGCTGACTGCGCCATCCCCGCCGACAGGGCGATCTGGAGCAGTTCAGTCAGGCTGCTCGCATTCATTCGGTTCATGACCTGGGCACGATGGAGTTCGACCGTGCGCGGACTGATGCCCAGCCTTTGGCCGATCGACGTGTTCGTCCCGCCGGCGACGAGGCCGACCAGTACCTCGCGTTCTCGCGGTGTCAGCCGGGCAATGCGGGCGCCGGCGCTCTCATCATGCGTGGGCGGGCGAACCGTGCTGGCGCATTCCACCATTGCAGCGAGCAGCGTCGTGCGGAATGTGGCCTCCTCGCCCACGACCAGGTAATCGGCTGTGCCCGCTTCATCGCCGTTACGCCGTTCCCGACGCCCTGACCGGGCGCGTCGAGTGCGATGGTGGGCAAGGCAATCATTCGCGATTTCAGCTCGCGCGGAATGGAGAGACCGTTCGCCCTGGCTTGCCGGAGGTCGATGAGCACGCAGCCGCAGGTGAGAATCGGCGCTACGTCGAGAAACTCCGAGCTGGTGGCGAACACTCGGACGCGATAGCCTTCGGTTCTGAGAAGTGCGGCGAGCCGCCGCGCCTCGGCAGTCCGGCTACAGACGATATAGGCTTGGCGGGCAGCCTCGGGAGTGAGGTCTTCCGTGATTCCGCCGATCCGGCTAACCTCGACGCTTTCGTCGATTATCGGGAAGCTGGTCTCTCGCAAGGTCCGGATCGCGCCATCGATCGGCCTGACGATCCGGAATTCGAACTGCACGGTCTCGCCGGCCGTGACGCTTTCCAGTGCGCGTTCGACTTGCTGCTGGTCCTCGGGATGAACATCCTTCATCCAGTCCGAGCTATCGATGGGAGCATCGGAAAGCGGAATCCCCAAATTCGCTCAAAGGCAGCGCTCCGGTAGATGGTCTTGCCACGCACCGGGTCGCTGACCCAGATGAGATTGCTGCTGTTTTCCGAAAAGCCCGGAACAGCGCCTCGCTGGCCCCAACTTCGGCCTCTTTGGCCCGCTGCGCCGTTACGTCGAGGGCGGCACCGATAAAGCCGATTGCCTGACCCTTGGCGAAGATCGTTTGCCGGGCTGTCGCAATGTGCCGGGTAATCCCATCAATGCGCCCGATCACCCGATATTCGATGTTGTAACGCCCGTTTCCGGCCGGATCGGCGCAGGCGGCGATCGCTTGCCTGACGCGCTGCACGCGGTGGATGCCGGCCTCGAACACCTCGTTGGTGACCTCGGCGTCGGGTGGGAGACCCCACATGGACCGCAGGCGATCGTCCCATCTGAGCTCGCCGCTCAACGGATCCCACGAATAGACGGCGACACCGACCAGCTCGGTTGCGGCACGCGGTCGGGCTTCGGTGGTCCTCAGCTCCACCTCCATCGTGATGCTCGCTCGTGTCGCGGGAGACCCCGACGACAAGATCGACCGAACCATCCGCGCCGCGAGCCGGCCCCCAAAGATACGAGAAATAGGCTGCCCGGCGGGTCGGGCTGCGATAAACGACTTCGTCTTCGACGGTCACACCCTCGGTCAGTACCCGACGATATGGCCGTTGAGCCACCGCGACAGGTCGGGAGGTTAGCCAAGGTCGGCCACGCTCTTGCCGAGCATCTCGTCTGCCGACAGATTAAAGAGAGCCAGCATGGCTGTATTTGCGTAGGCGAACCGCCGTTGCCGATCGAACGCTTAGATCATCCCGGCGATGCTGCCGGTCGATGTCATGGGCCATGAGACGATGGGCGAGGTGGTCGATCTTGGCCCCGAGGCCAAGGCGCGCGGCAATCTCAGCATACGCGACCGCGTCGTCATCCCCTTCACGATCATCTGCGGCGAGTGCGACCAGTGCAAACGCGGCAATTTCTCCGTCTGCCAGCGCTCCAATCGGAAAAAGGATTGGCCGAAAAGGTCTTCGGTCATTCAACGGCCGGGCTGTTCGGCTATAGCCACCTGACAGGCGGCTATGCGGGTGGGCAGGCCGAATATCTGCGCGTACCCTTCGCGGACGCGACGTACATCAAGGTGCCGAACGGAATTCCGGACGAGAAGCTGCTGTTCCTCAGCGACATTCTACCGACCGGCTGGCACGCGGCTATGCAGGCCGACATCCAGCCCGGCGACACTGTTGCGATCTGGGGCTGCGGCCCCGTCGGGCAGATGACCATCCGCAGCGCCATTCTTCTTGGCGCGGAGAAAATCATTGCGATCGATTTCCTGCCGGAGCGACTCTCGATGGCGGAAGCCGCCGGTGCGATCACGATCGACTTCGAGAAGGAGAGCTTGACCGAGCGGCTGACCGAACTCACCGGTGGCGAAGGCGCGCACAAGTGCATCGACGCGGTCAGCTTCGAACACCATGTCTGCCTGGGCCAGCCGGACACGATCCTCGATCGCTTCAAGCAGTTCACTTTGCTCGAGAATGATCGCGGGCAGGTGCTGCGCGAGATGATCTGCAACTGCCGTCCGGCCGCAGCGGAAGCCTTGTCCCGAAACAAGTTCGGGATGACGAAAGCGGTTACGCCCGCCAGTCACCCGATTTGCCACCCGTTTTGCTGACTAGGCGCACGGCCTCGATCACCATCGCTTTGTCGAGCGCCTTGGCCATGTCGTAGAGCGTCAGCAGGGCGACGGAAGCGGCGGTGAGAGCTTCCATTTCAACGCCGGTCTGCCCCTGGACCCCGACCGTGGCGGTGACCGCAACCGCATCCGCCTCGAACGCAAAGTCGACCGCGGCACGGGTAATCGGCAGCGGGTGGCAGAGGGGAATGAGGTCGCTGGTGCGTTTCGCCGCCATAATGCCGGCGACGCGGGCGACAGCGAGCGCATCGCCCTTCTTGATCGACCCCGAGCGGATCGCCTCCAGCGCCTCGGCGCTCATCCGGATGCGGCCGGTGGCGACCGCTTCGCGTGCGGTGACGGGCTTGCCGGCGACATCGACCATGTGCGCCGCGCCCGCTTCGTCGAGGTGCGTGAGCTTGCTCATCGGCCGAGCAGCGCGCGCGTCGCCGCCTCCACATCCGCCTGGCGCATCAGCGCTTCGCCGACGAGGAAGCAGCGCACGCCATGCTCCGCCATTTCGGCCAGGTCGGCATGGCTGGTCAGCCCGCTCTCGGCGACGAAGGTGCAGCCCGGCGGGGCGCGGCCCACCAGCTCATAGGTACGGGCGAAATCGACCGAGAAGTCGCGCAGGTCGCGATTGTTCACGCCGATCAGGCGGGAGCGGAGCCGGAGGGCGCGGTCGAGTTCGTCCGCGTCATGCACTTCGATCAGCGCGTCCATGCCGTGCTCGACCGCAGCCGCCTCGATCTCGGCCATCTGGTCGTCGGAGAGAGCGGCGGCGATGATCAGGATCGCGTCGGCGCCGAGCGCGCGGGCCTCGGCCACCTGCCACGGATCGACCATGAAGTCCTTGCGCAGCACCGGCAGCGCACAGGCGGCTCGCGCGGCAACGAGATAGTCGTCCGCGCCCTGAAAATAGCGTTCGTCAGTCAGTACCGACAGGCAGGCGGCACCGCCGGCTTCATAGGCGCGCGCATGGGCGGGCGGATCGAAGTCGGCCCGGATCAGGCCCTTGGACGGGCTGGCCTTCTTGATCTCGGCGATGAGGCCGAAGCCGGGCGCCTCGTCGAGCGCGCGCCGGAAGCCGCGCGGAGGTGATTGTGCAAGAACGCGGGCATTTTGATCAGCTTGGCTCGTGCTGCGCTTGCGGTCCGCGACCTCCGCGCGCTTGTGGGCACAGATTTCCTGGAGCTTGTTCATCGCCTTCCCCCTTATCCGCTCGCTTCGAGCGAAGTCGAGAAGCGCGTATCTCGACTTCGCTCGATACGAACGGAGCGGGGAAGGTCAGCGATACGCAATCCAGCAATCCAGCAAGGCATTGGCAAGGCCGTTGTCGAGCGCCTCGCCCGCTTCCTCCACGCCTTCGGCCAAGGTCTCGACCCGGCCGGCGACCATCAGTGCGGCAGCGCTGTTGAGCAGCACGGCGTCGCGATAGGCACCCTGCTCGCCCTGCAGCAGCCGGCGGAGCGCGGCGGCATTGTAGACGGCATCATCGCCGCGCAGCGCCTCGGGCGGATGGCTCGGCAGCCCTGCCTCGGAGGGGGAGATGCGCAGCGTGCCTTCGCCGCAGCGGCCGATCCGCACGATGGTGCTCGGTCCGGATATCGACAGTTCGTCGAGCGGCTCGTCGCCGGCGACCAGCATCGCCGCCTCCACGCCGAGCAATTCGATTGCGCCGGCATAGGTCGGCATGAAGTCGGGACGGGCGATGCCGATCAGCTGCCGCGTCACCCGCGCCGGGTTGCAGATCGGCCCGACCAGGTTGAACACGGTGCGGCGACCGATCTTGCGCCGGATCGGGCCGAGCGCCGCCAGCGCGGGGTGATGCTGCTGCGCGAACAGGAAGGCGATGCCGATATCGGCCAGGCTGCGATCGGCGGTCGCGGCCGCGATGTCGAGGTCGAGGCCGAGCGCTTCCAGGGTGTCCGCGGCGCCCGCCTTGGACGAGGCAGCGCGGTTGCCGTGTTTGGCGACGGGCACGCCGAGCGCGGCGACGACGACCGCGACGGCAGTCGAGATGTTGAGGCTGTGCTGCCCGTCAGCGCCGGTGCCGCAGACGTCGATCGCGCCCGCGGGCGCCGTCACCTCGATCATGCGGGCGCGCATCGCCCGCGCGCAGGCGGCGATCTCGATGCTGGTCTCGTCGCGCAGCGCCATGTCAGTGAGGAAGCGCGCGACCTCGTCCGGATCGCAGCGCCCGTCGAGCATGTCGGCAAAGGCCTGCTCGGCGGTGGCGTGGTCGAGCGGCGAAGCCGCGTCCGGCAGCAATGCGAGACGGCTCACGCCCGCTCCATCACCTTCACGCCCGCCAGGCGCATGAAGTTGGCGAGCATGTCGTGGCCATGCTCGGTCGCGATGCTCTCGGGATGGAATTGCACGCCGTGGATCGGCAGGCTGCAGTGCATGAAGCCCATCACGCTGCCGTCCGGCGCGCGGGCATTGACGCGGAGCGCGTCGGGCAGCCCTTCCTCGGGCACGATCAGCGAGTGATAACGAGTGGCGGTGAACGGAGAGGGCAGGCCCTCGAACAGCCCGGTGCCGTCATGCTCCACGGGCGAGGTCTTGCCGTGCATCAGCCCGCCGCGCACGACCTGACCGCCGAAATGCTGGCCGATCGCCTGGTGGCCCAGGCACACGCCGAGCAGCGGCCGCTTCGCCTCGGCAGCGGCTGCGACCAGCTCCAGCGACACACCGGCTTCATTCGGCGTGCACGGTCCCGGCGAGATCAGGAACGCCTCCGCGCCCGACGACAGGGCCTGGCCGGCCGAGATGGCGTCATTGCGCACCACCTCCACCTCGGCGCCCAGCTCCATCAGATAATGGACCAGGTTCCAGGTGAAGCTGTCGTAATTGTCGATGACGAGGATCATGGGTCGGCTCTAGCCCCGAGCTCCTTCCCCGTCATCCCGAACTTGTTTCGGGACAAGGATGGGGTAGCGGGCACTGCGAGGGTTAGCGAAAACTTGGAGTGACGGTCGCCTTGTCCCGAAACAAGTTCGGGATGACGAAGGTGGGTTATTCCGAGCGCTTCAACAGCTCCACCAGCTCGCCCTTCCAGAACTTCGCCCAGGTGTGGGTGCCGTGCCCCTTGGTCTCGGCGCTTTGCGGGATCAGGATGAACTTGCCGTTCGGCAGCCGCTTCGCCTCGCGTTCGGCGATGCCGAGGCCGGGCGGGTTGATGAAGTCGTCGGCCGAGTTCATCCAGGTGACCGGCATCGTCATCCGCTCGAGCAAAGGCTGCGGGTTGTAGGTGCGCGAGCTGTCGAGCTGCCAGATCAGGTCTTCGGCGTCGCGGCCCTTGATCGTCGCGTCGAAGCGGGTGGCGAGCAAAGCTTCAGCCTTCTCTCGCGTCGGCGCCTCGGCCTGGGTCGCGACGGGGTTGAGGCCGGCGAGCAGCAGCAGGTCGGCGGCGGTGCGCATGCCCTTGACCGGATCGTCGCGCAGCGCGTCGATCGCCATCTTGCGCCACATCCGGTTCTGGCCCGCGATCTCGACCGGCAGGCACGCCATCGGCATCATCGCCTGGATCCGCTCCGGATGGGTCGTGCCCCAGACGAAGCCGTGCATGCAGCCCATGGATGTACCGAACAGCAGCCGCAGCTTCCTGACACCCAGATGATCGAGCAGCTTCGCCTGCGCCGCGACCATGTCGGCATAGTCGTAATGCGGGAAACGCTCGTGCATCCAGTCGCTCGGCTTGGACGAGGCGCCATGGCCGATATTGTCCGGCATGATGATGAAATAGCGGCGGATGTCGAGCGGCTGGCCGGGGCCGTACAGCTCGTTCGCGAATTGCGGGCTGAGGAACTGCTTGCCACTGCCGCCGGTGCCGTGCAGCACCACCACCGCGTTGTCGATCTCACCGGCCTTGTTCCGGTGCGGCGTGCCGAGCGTCGCATAATGCAGCCGCAGCTCGGGCAGGCTCTCGCCGCTGGCGAAGCGGAAATCACGCAGGGTGAGGTCGGCTTCCCTGGTCGGCCAGGCAGGGGAGGGCGGCGTCTGCGGGGCGGCGATCGGAGCGGCCTGCAGCAACAGGGATAGCGCGAAACTCAGCATCTTGTGGCGTCAGCCTTCCTGCATGCGAGCGTGGTGGCGGATCACTTCGTCGATGATGAAGCGGAGAAACTTCTCGGAGAATTCCGGATCGAGCCGGGCTTCCTGGGCAAGCCGGCGGAGCCGTTCGATCTGGCGATCCTCGCGGCCGGGGTCGGCCGGCGGCAGGCCATGCTCCGCCTTATACGCGCCGACCGCCTGCGTGATCTTGAACCGCTCGGCCAGCATGAAGACCAGCGCGGCATCGATATTGTCGATGCTCTCGCGATAACGCGTCAGGCGGTCGTCAGCTTGGTTCGTCATAGCCACCCCGTTCGGCAGCCTTGCCATAAGGCGGGGTGCGCGCCACATGCAACCGCGCATGAGCGCTACTCTTCACCGCATCGACGGCGCGCCCGCGACGCCGTCGCTCGACCCGATGGTTCGCCTGGTCGCACACGACATGAACGCGGTGAACAGCGTCATTCTCGACCGGATGCAGTCCGACATCCCGCTGATCCCGGAGCTGGCCGGGCACCTGATCGCCGGCGGCGGCAAGCGGATGCGACCGATGCTGACGCTCGCGTGCGCCAGGCTGCTCGACTATCCCGGCACCCGCCATCACAAGCTCGCGGCCGCCGTCGAGTTCATCCACACCGCGACCCTGCTGCATGACGATGTCGTCGACGGCTCCGACCTGCGGCGCGGCCGCCGCACGGCCAACATCATCTGGGGCAATCCGGCGAGCGTGCTGGTCGGCGACTTTTTGTTCAGCCGTTCCTTCGAACTGATGGTCGAGGATGGCAGCCTCAAGGTGCTGCGCATCCTGTCCAACGCCTCGGCGGTGATCGCGGAAGGGGAAGTCAACCAGCTGACCGCCCAGCGCCAGGTGGGCACGACCGAAGAGCGCTATCTCGCCATCATCGGCGCGAAGACGGCAGCCCTGTTCGCCGCCGCCTGCCGCATCGCCGCGGTTGTGGCGGAGCGGCCGGAGGCGGAAGAGCTCGCGCTCGACGCCTATGGCCGCAATCTGGGCATCGCCTTCCAACTCGTCGACGACGCGATCGACTATGCGTCTGACGCGGCGACGATGGGCAAGGGCGTGGGCGACGATTTCCGCGACGGCAAGGTCACGCTGCCGGTGATCCTCGCTTATGCCCGCGGCTCGGCCGAGGAGAAGGCGTTCTGGCACGACGCGATGATGGGCCACCGGATCGGCGACGAGGATCTGGCGCGCGCCACTGCCCTGCTGCGCGACACCGGTGCGCTGGACGATACGCTCGCCCATGCCCGTCATTATGGCCAGCGCGCGATCGACGCGCTCGGCGGGTTCGGCCCGAGCGCGGCCAAGGCGGCGCTGACCGAAGCCGTCGCCTTCGCCGTCGCGAGAGCTTACTAGCAGAGGCGCCTGCGACAAACTGCGACAAATTCATGTGATGGCCGACATAGGTTTGCGACCGCTCGCCGCGATATACTGATCCCGACAGCGCGGTTCACCCCTTCCCCGCTGTCCGAACCACGGCAGGGCCACCCCTCCTTGCCGTCCAGGACGACCCAAAGTCCGGGCCCCGCTCCCCACCCCTGGAGCGGGGCCCTTACTTTTTTGCCTAGCATCAAATCGCTCGGGACGAGCGATGACTTACCGGCGCTCGGCCGCGCTCTTGTCGCGGGCGGCGCGGAACTCGCTGTCGGTGCTCCAGTTCGGCCAGGTGCGGCTGTTGGCGAGCTGGCTGCCGAGCGCGTGGAGCAGGTCCAGGTCGGCGGTGACGCCGGTGAGGTTCCAGTCCGCGCTCCATTCGTCGGCGGGCTGGTGGTAGCGGTCGCGGGTATAAACCTTGCCCAGTTCTTCGCCGCGCGCGGTGCCGCCCTCGACCAGGTCGTTGCCGGCTTCGAACGAGATGGCGGGCACGCCGCGCTTGGCGAAGGGAAAGTGGTCGGAGCGGTAGAAGCCCCCCGATTCCGGATGCGGATCGGGCGTGAAGCTGCGGTTCCGGGTGGCGGCGATGCGGGTCAGCTCGTCGAGCAGGCCGAGCCGGGCCGTACCCGAGATGCTGAAGTTTCGCGCCGGCCCGGCAACGCCGGCACTGTCGGTGTTGATCACGCCGACGGTCTTCGCCAGCGGGTAGAGGGGGTTGGCGGCATAATATTCCGAGCCGAGCAGCCCCTTCTCCTCGGCGGTGACCGCGAGGAACAGCAGGGAGCGCTTCGTCTTGGGGCCGTTGGCGAAGGCGCGGGCGAGCTCCAGCATCTCGGCGATGCCGGACGCATTGTCGACCGCGCCATTATAGATGCGGTCACCGCGCGCATCGGGCTGGCCGACGCCGAGATGGTCCCAATGGCCGGAGAAGACGACCACCTCGTCCGGATGCTGGCTGCCGGGTAGCACGCCCGCGACATTGTGCGAGGTGATGACTTCGGCGTCGACGTCGTAATCGGCCGAGAAGGTCGCCTTGAGCGGCACCGGCTTGAAGCCGCGGGTCTGTGCACGCCGCTTCTCCGCTTCGAAGTCGAGCCCCGACGCCTTGAAGATGGCGACCGCTTGGTCGCGCTGGATCCAGGCTTCGACCGGGGTGTGCGCGGCCTTCGGGTCCTTGCGGACGATGTCGAACATGGTGTTGGTGTTCGAGTTCTTGACCGTGTTCCAGCCATAGGAGGCGGGCGCGGTCTCGTGCACGATCAGCACGCCGGCAGCGCCGCGCTTGGCGGCTTCCTCATATTTATAGGTCCAGCGGCCGTAATAGGTCATGGCCTTGCCGCCGAAATCGCCTTGGCCGGTCTCGAAATCCGGATCGTTGACGAGCACGACGAGCATCTTGCCCTTGACGTCCAGGCCTTTGAAATCGTCCCACTTCCGTTCAGGTGCGGTGACGCCATAGCCGACGAAGACGAGCGGCGCGTTGTTGATGGTGACGTGCTTCTGGCCGGTGAGCGGCGCGCGGACGGAGATCTGCTCGCCCTGGGTGATCGGCATCGGCTTGCCGGCGACGGTCAGCACCAGCTTCGGATCGGCGCCGCGGATCGAGGTGCGGAGCAAAGGCACCTTCTGGTACCAGCTGCGCTTTCCGTTCTCCAGATCGCCGGCGGGCTGCAGCCCGGCCTCGGCCATGGTCTTGGAGATATAGGCGATCGTCTTCTCCTCGCCGGCGGTCGCGGGGCCGCGGCCTTCGAATTCGTCGGACGAGAGGGTGCGGATATCCTGCGTCAGCCGTTCGGTGCTGAACTGCGGCGCCTGAGCGATGGCCGCGGTGGAGAGCAGGGCGATAAGGGGAATGAGGTTGCGCATGCCGTGTCTTACCCGCGGAGAACGAGCGAAGTCGAGTAAGCGGTGATGCGATTGAAATCGCACGATACGAGTATGTTACGCCTGCGTTCCTGATCTGGATCGGGAACCCGCGAGCCGCTCGCCCGTTCTTGGCTACGGAACTTGCTTCCCCCCTTCGCAAGTTCCTTGTTCCCGCGTTGGCGCCCCGCTGCTCACCCCCCCAAGCAGCGGGGCGCATCGCGTTTCGGCCGCAGCCTATCGACAAGCACCGGCCGTTGGGGGATGCCGCGGCCATGACCCGCCTGGATTTGCGCGCACGCATCTTCGCCATCGGCCTGGCGGCCATCGCCGGCTTCGTCGATGCGATCGGCTACAGCCAGTCGGGCGGCTTCTTTGTCTCGTTCATGAGCGGAAATTCTACCCGGCTCGGCGTGGGCCTGGGGCGGGGAAGCGATGAGGCGCTCGTAGCCGGGGTCCTGATCGGCTGCTTCGTGCTGGGCGTCGCGGGCGGCACGATCGCCGGCCGCAACGGCGCGCGGCGGCAGGCCGCCGTGCTCGGGCTGGTGGCGGCCGCCCTGACCATCGCCGCCCTGTGCGCAACGACGGGCGCGGCCTGGCCCGCCATGCTGCTCGCCGCGTTCGCGATGGGCGCGGAGAATGCCACCTTCGAGGATGGCGGGGAGGTGAGGGTGGGCCTCACCTATATGACCGGTACGCTGGTCAAGATCGGCCAGCGTCTCGCCAATCTTGCCACCGGGCGCCCGACGGACGGACTGGGAGCTTATTTCCAGCTATGGCTCGGGCTGGTCGGTGGCGCGACGATCGGCGCCTTTGCCTTTGGGCGGGTGGGCTCGCAGGCGCTTTGGGCCGCCGCTGCACTGGCAGCGGCGATGGCGCTGCTGGCCCGCGTCAGCTCTCCTCGACAAAGCTGAGGCCAGCGCGGCTTTCGAGCCGCTTCACCAGCGCGTCGCCCATGATCGCGCCGGGGGTCCAGATGCCGCCTTGGCCGGTCTGGTCCTCGACCAGGCACAAGGCGCTTTCGGCGATCATCTTCGACGTCGAGCCATAGCCGGGGTCGCGGTCGCCCTTGACCGACAGGCGCGCGCCGCGGCCGTCCGGATATTCGGCGACGAACAGGATGTCGTAGAACCCGTTCTCGCGATCCTCCTTGCTGGGGCCCTCGCCCGGCTTGGGCCCGCCTTCGCCGCCGAACGGGTTGTACTTGGCGATCGCTTCCGCCGCCGCCTTGCCCATTTCGCCAAGGCCCGGCGCCACCATCATCTCGTCATAGCGGAAGTCGCGGCCATAAGGGTGGCCGAGCAGGACATTGGTGCGGTGGACATTCTTGGTGTTGATCGGCGCCATCACGAACGGCGCCACCCAGGCGTTCACCGCGCTGTCGAAATGCGGCAGCATCATGTTGGGCTGGTCGGGCCCCTCGAAACCGGGCGTCAGGCCGAAGGAACTGCCGAGCACCTTCACCAGCGACGGGTTCCTGGCAAGCGCGGCGAGGGTCGCCTTCAGGCTGGCCGCGGTGCCGCCGGAAAAGCCGCCCTGCATCGCGCGCACGCGGCCCTTGATGCGCGGCGCCGGCGTGCCGAACCGCTCGGTGCAGAGCTTCTGCAGCTGCTGGACGCCCAGGTCGAACGGAATCGAATCGAAGCCACAGGAAAAGACGATGCGCGCGCCACTCGCCTTCGCCTCGTCCTGGTGCTTGTCGATCATCTCACGCATCCAGCCCGGCTCGCCGCACAGATCGACATAGCCGGTGCCGTGGGCGGCGCAGGCGGCAACCAGTGGCGTGCCGTAGAGCTGATAGGGGCCGACCGTGGTGATCACGACATCGGCGCGCTGGACCAGCGCCGCGACGCTCGCCGGATCGGCGGCGTCGGCCACCACCAGCGGCAGTGCGGCCGGCGCGCCAATCTCCGCCCGCACCTGCTCGAGCTTTGCCTGGCTGCGCCCCGCCATCGCCCAGCGCAGGTCCGGATAATTGGCCGCGAGATATTCGGCGACGAGCCGGCCCGTAAAGCCGGTCGCGCCATAGACGATGATCGAGAACTCACGCGCCATCTGACCCTCCGCTCCTCACCTGTCGCGCCGCAGCTGAATTGCGACTTACCGGCGGAGCATAACATCGGCTGGAGAGGGAGCCAGCACCGATCTGAATCGCTGCCCGCGTGGAGGAGCAGCGCTTGGAGGACGCCAAGGCCAAACTCAGCGAAGACGAAAAGGTGGAGGTGGACGAGCATAGCCCCCCTTCCGCCAAGGTGGTCCATACGGCCGTGTCGAACCAAGGGGACGAGGAGCTGGGTCGGCCTGCCTCGTCCCTGTTCTGGTCGGCCGTCGCGGCCGGCGTCGCCATCATGGCATCCGTCTCCATGAGCGGAGCGCTGCACCATTATCTCCCAGAGGCCGCATGGCGCGAGGCGGTGGTGGCGCTGGGCTATCCCACCGGCTTCCTGATCGTGGTGCTGGGGCGGATGCAGCTGTTCACCGAGCAGACCGTGGTCGCAATCCTGCCGCTCGCGCGCCAGTTCACATCGCACAATCTCGGCCGTGTCGCTCGGCTCTGGTCGCTCGTGCTGCTCGGCAACCTGGTCGGCACAGCCGCGGTTGCGGCGCTGGCGGTCTTCGGCCGGGTTCAATCACCGGAGATGCTGACGGGCATGCTCTCCGTGGCCGCCAAGATCCAGGAGCGCGACTTTCTGGCGACATTGCTGCAGGCGATCCCGGCCGGTTTCCTGATGGCATCGATCGCCTGGATGCGATCCGCTGAAGACAGTGCCGCATTCTGGATCGTGCTGTTCCTGACCTTCGTGATCGGCCTGTGCGGCTTTGCCCATGTCGTCGTGGGGGCGGCCGAAGCCTTTCTGCTGGTCTGGGCGGGCGACGCCGGCCTCGGCTGGGCGCTGGGCGGATTTCTGCTCCCCGCGCTGATCGGCAACGTGATCGGCGGGACTGGGCTATTCGCAGTGTTGATTCACGCGCAGGTGCAACGCGAGATCTAGGCGGCCCGCAGGCGGCTCAGGAAGTCGCCGGCGGCGGTGGTCAGGGTTCGGCTTTGCCTATCCAGGGCTTGGGCGAGGTCGCGCATCGAGTCCGTGAAGGCGCCGGTCTGGCGCGCGTGCTCGGCGAGTTGGGCCATGTTGGCGTGGACGTCCTCGGCATCCTCGGCGGCGGCGGCGGCGTTGCGGCCGATATGGTCGGAAGCGTGGCGCTGCTGCGTCACTGCCTCGGCGATCGCGGCGGCGCCGTCGCCGACCGAATCCACTTGCGCGGAGGCACGCTCGACCGCTGCCAGCGCTCCCGAAACGCGCGCGCGGATGGCGGCGGCTGTCGCTCCGATCCGGCCGATCGCCGTGCCCGTCTGAGTGGCGAGCGTCTTCACCTCCTGGGCGACGACGGCAAAGCCACGCCCGGCTTCGCCAGCCCGCGCCGCCTCGATCGTCGCATTGAGGGCGAGCAGGTTGGTGTTGGCGGCGATGTCCTGAATGAGCGTGGCGACGCTGGCGATGTCTTCCGCGCTGGCGGCGAGTTCGTTCAGGGCCAAGCGCGTTTCCTCGGCCGAGTGGCGCGCCGTGCCGCTGGAAGCGACCTGCTCTTCGACCCTAGCGGAGACATGGCCGACGGTCTCGACCATCTGCGCGGAGGCCGCGGCGACACTGGCCACCGCCTGGCTAGCGCTGGTCGCACGATCGGCGACGGTCAGCGCCTTGCTGCTCGTTTCCTGGCCGATCTGGTGCAAGGCGCCGGACGATTGCTGCAATTGACCGACCGCGTCGCCGAGGCTGCGCACGACGGCCATCACGCTCGCTTCGAACTGGCTGCCGAGGCGGAGCAGTTCGTCGCGATGCCGTTCCTGCTCCTGAGCGCGTGCCGCTTCGCGCTCGGACTGAAGCGCGAGCCGCTCGGCCGCGCGGTGCTCCAGCTCCCGCCGCTCGCGCTCCCGCTCGGCGGCTTCGGCGCGGCGCACCTCTTCGGCCGAGATCAGCTGTCCGACGAAGAGATTGGAGAGATCGAAGAACACCCGCGTCAGCATGAAGATGTATAGGGTGATCGCGCAGTAGAGGGCCGGCGGGATATGGATGGGCTGCAGCGCAAATGCAGTGGCGAGCCCGAGTCCCATCACCGCCGTATAAGCGAGCGCGGCTAGCGGCAGCATGGCGAGGATCAGTCCGCCGACGCACATCGCCCCGACCATGATCGAGAACAAATAGATGCGGACCGACTCGCCGGCCGTCAGCAGTGGCGCCACGAGCATCGCCGCCCAGACCAAACCCGTGGCCAGCGAATAGAGGTGGAGAATGCGCCGGCGCTGTTCGGCCGAGTGATAGCGAACCCGGCAAAAGGGCATGTGGGGCAGGTAGAAGAGGCTGCTCGCCGTCAGGCAGAACAGGGCCACGCAGCTGGCGAGCAGCGGCACATAATGTTCGACGCCGGAGAAGAGATAGGCGAACACGATGGATGCCGCCAGGTTGACCGGCGCGCCCTGCTTCACCTGTTTGGCGACTTCGCGCACCTGAGCGTCGACGATCTCGGAACGCACCCACAGGCTGCGGGTCACGCGCCGCCGTTCGGCGCGGGCAAACAGCCGCAGCCGCAGCAGCAAGGCATTGGAAATGGTGCGCGCGCTCATTCGCTCCGTCCGTCGGGAGCGAAACGGCTAACCTGAATCTGGTTAACGCGCCGTCAACCCCGTTTGCGTGGTGGCGCGCCGCCCCCTATCTGCTGGGGTGATAAGGGAATGACGATGACGATTCACAAGACGCGCATGCTGATCCTCGGCTCCGGACCCGCCGGCTTGTCCGCCGCCATCTATGGCGCGCGCGCGGGGCTGAAGCCGATCGTGGTGCAGGGCATCCAGCCCGGCGGCCAGCTGATGACGACCACCGATGTCGAGAATTATCCGGGCTTCGCGGACGTGATCCAGGGCCCCTGGCTGATGGAGCAGATGCAGAAGCAGGCCGAACATGTCGGCACCACGATGATGTACGACATCGTGACCGGCGTCGACCTGTCGCGGCGGCCGTTCCGGCTGACGGGCGACAGCGGCGATGTCTATGAGGGCGAGACGCTGGTGATCGCGACCGGCGCGCAGGCGAAATGGCTTGGCCTGGATAGCGAGCGGCATCTGGCGGGCAAGGGCGTGTCGGCCTGCGCGACGTGCGACGGCTTCTTCTATCGCGGCAAGAAAGTGGTCGTGATCGGCGGCGGCAACACCGCTGTCGAGGAAGCGCTGTACCTGACCAATCATTCGCCGGACGTGACGCTGATCCATCGCCGCGATTCGCTGCGGGCCGAGAAGATCCTGCAGGAGCGGCTGTTCGCCAATGAGCGGATCTCGGTGCTGTGGAACAAGCAGGTGGAGCGGTTCGTCAGCGGTGGGGAGCCCGAAGGGCTGGTCGGCGTGGACCTGAAAGACACCGTCACCGGGGCGCACAGCCATATCGGGTGCGACGGCGCGTTCGTAGCGATCGGCCATTCGCCCTCGACCGAGCTGTTCGGCCAGGCGCTGGAATTGGACGACGGCTATATCCGGGTCGAGCCCGGTACCTCGCGCACCGCCATTCCCGGCGTGTTCGCGTGCGGCGACGTGATGGACAAGCATTACCGCCAGGCGGTCACTGCCGCCGGCACCGGCTGTATGGCCGCGCTGGACGCCGAACGCTTCCTCGCCGAAGCGGATTTCGCGGCGCAGCGAGCTGTCGCCGCTTAGCGCCTTAGCGTCAGTAGCGGCCGACCAGCACGGGATCGCTGCCCGTCCGCCACAGCTCGCAGCCGCCCTCCGCCACGCAGGCCTGGGCGACCGCGACGGCCTCGGCCTCGCTGCGTGCGTCCACAGCCGTGACGCTTTCCGTCGAGCCATCGGACTTGCGGCAGACCAGCCGGTAGGGGGGTGCCTTCGGTGCTGGAGGCGCCTTCTTGCGCGCTCCGGCGCTGCGCCCGGACTTGCACGGGATGCCGAGGAGGTTGGCGCGGGTGCGCACGCCTTCACTGGAGCGGCCGAGCGCCTTGGCGATGTCTTCGAGGAACTCGCCCGCCTCGCAGCGGCGCCGCAGCTCGGCGTCGTCCGCCTCGGTCCAGGGCGCTCCTTTTCGGCGGGTCTCGGCGGGCATTTGCGGCTCCAGTGCTCCAATCCGGGCGGCGTTAGGCGAGTGGAGCTTAACGAACGGGTAAGCGCTTGTTTCGGAAGCGTTCAGCCATCGCGCTGGAAGATCGTCCCCATCTCCTCCAGGTCGAGGTCGCGTTCCAGATTGTGCAGCGTCTCGTCCTCGATCTGGCCGGCGCGGTGCTGGCGGATCAGCTCGGCGCGGCCGGCGGCGATCGCCAGCAGGGTCACGTCGAAGTGCGAGCGGATGCGCGCCATGAAGCCGTCGACATCCTGCGCATAACGCTCCGTCGCCTCGGCGCGCTTGCGATATTGTTCGAGCAGTTGCGGATGGATGAGCGTGCCGTCGCCGTCATAGGCATTGGCCTCGACGGCGGCCGCCTTGGCCCGCGCCACCGCGGCTTCCGAATCGGCGAGGCTGAGTCGGGCGGGCGGGTCCTTGTCCTCAGGCTGGAATCGCCGGATAAGCCAGCCGAGACTGGTGCCCTGCAGTACGACCGTAGCGAAGATGACGGCAAAGGCGGTGACCAGCATCAGGTCGCGGCCGGGCATCTGCGCCGGCAGGGTCAGGGCGACGGCGAGCGTCACCACGCCGCGCATCCCCGCCCAGCCGAGCACGACCGCCTGACGCGGTCCAAGCGGTCGCGCCCTGCGCCAGCCGAGACGGCGGAGCGCGGTGAGCATCACGTCGCTCCCGAAGACCCAGACGAATCGGGCGAGCACGACCGCGCCCAAGACTCCAAGGATCGGCAGCGCCATCGAGGCCGACACCGCCTCGAACCCGCCGACCCGTTCGACGACCGCGCGCAGCGAGAAGCCGATCAGGATGAACACCAAGGCCTCGAGCACGAACACCAGGGTCTGCCAAAAGGCGCTCCCGCGCAGCCGCACATTGGCGGGGAAGATCTCGTGCTGATACCAGCCAAGGATCAGCCCGGCCGTGACGGTCGCGATCACGCCCGAGACGTGCAGCCACTCGCCGGCGAGGTAAGCGCCCCAGCCGAGCAATGTCGTGGCCGCGATGATCAGCGTCTGGTCGTGCAGCCGCTTGACGATCAGCACCCAGCTCGCCCCGGCGCCGATGCCGACGGCCACCCCGCCCAAGGCGAGGAGCACGAAGCTCTGCACCGCTTCTCCGGCATCGAACACGCCGCTGAGCGTCGCTGCCACGGCGAAACGAAAGAGGACGAGGCCGGTCGCATCGTTGAGCAGGCTTTCGCCTTCGAGCAGCGCCGTCAGCCGGCGCGGCAGCACCACGCCGTGCAGCACCGCCCGCGCCGACACTGCGTCCGGCGGCGAGACGATGGCGCCCAATGCAAAGCAGGCGGCCCAGGGCAGCTGCGGCAAGAGCATATGGGTGACGCCCGCGACCGCGATCGTCGTGAACAGCACCGCGCCGACGGCCAGCGAGATGATGCCGGGCAGATGCCTCCGGAACCGGCCGAACGCGGTATAATAGGCGCCGTCCATCAGCAGCGGCGGCAGGAACAGCACCAGCGCGAGTTCGGGGTCCAGCACGATTTGAGGCAGGCCCGGCACGAAGGCGAGCGCGCCACCGCCGACCAGCAGCGCGGTCGCGGGCGGCAGGCCGATGCGCTGCGCCACCCAGTGCAGCGCGATCACCAGCGCCAGCAGCACCAGCACCACTTCGAACGTCTCAACGGGATGCATGCGCCCGTTCTTAGGGCGAAACGACATCAGCTGCCAGCGCCCGCGCCGGCTCAGAACCAGGCGGCCCATGACGCGTTGAGCGTCGGGCAAGCAATTTGGAGCAGGCCCGGAATGAGCATCTTTTCCGCGATCAAGCACGCGATCTTCGGCGACAAGGGGCCGCTTGGCGGCCAATTCTCAGGCCATAAGGATCAGCCCGCCGCGGCGCCCGTGCAGCACGCCAATGCCGCACCGGCGCGGCCGGTACCGCAGCAGCCGGCGGCGCCTACGGCTCAGCCGACAGCCGCTCCGCAGGCCCAGCCGCAACCGGTCGATGTCGAGGCGGTGCTGAGCGCTCGGTCGGGCGCGGACCGGCTCGACTGGCGGCATTCGATCGTCGACCTGCTGAAGCTGCTGGAACTCGACTCGAGTCTGGCGGCACGCAAGGAGCTGGCCGGCGAGTTGAGCGTCCATGCCGGGGCCGACGGTAGCGCCGAGCAGAATATCGCGCTGCAGAAAGCCGTGATGCGCGCGCTGGCGCAGAATGGCGGGAAGGTGCCCGCCGAACTTCAGGACTGACGAAGAAGGGTGCCGCCCGAGTCGAGGCGGCACCCTTTTCCGATCAGGCGTAAGTAACGGCGGTGCGCGTCCGGCGACGGGTTGCCGCGCCGACCAGCGCGAAGCCGCCGAGCATCATCGCCCAGGTCGCCGGTTCGGGCACGCCCGCCAGTGCGACGTTGTCGAGATAGCCGCCGAGCGAGTCGCTGGTGCCGATCGCCGCGAAGGTGAGCGTCGAACTCGCATTCACGCCGAAGCTGAGCGACTGCGGCAGCCAGACGGTGCCCGCGCCGCCGTCGCCCGTGATGTTGAAGATGCTGACGCCGTTGATCAGCACATCGATACCGTTGCTGGCGGCGGGCACGTTGGGGCGGGCCGAATAATAGAAGCTCAGCGTGTAGGTGCCGGCATCGATCGTCCGCGACATGGCGCTGTTGTTGTTGCTGTCCAGCTCGACGAGGTTCGTTTCGGAAAACGGTTCGCCGGCGGCGTGATTCTGGATTTCGATGCCGTCGCCCGCCGTCGCCGTCCAGCCTTCGGCGGTGGGCAGGATCACATAGCTGCCCGAGGGCACGGCGATCGAGTCGAAATTGGTCTGGAACACGGTGACCGCCTGTGCCGGATTGGCGGCAAGCAGCAGCGGCAGGCCGAGATAGGCCGCGTAACGCTTCATCATGCTAATCCCCCTTGTACGAGCTTACACGATGCGACCGCGCGCTCTCTCATGGAGCTGCGACTCGGCTATACCTGAATCGGGAGCCGTTAACCATAACGCCGATCAGCCAGGGTCAGGCGAGCTTGCGGTCCAGATAGGTCACGAGTGTCCCGAATGTGGACAGCATTTCTCCATCGACCTCGTCATCCTCGATGACGATGCCGAGCCGGTCCTCGATTTCGGTCAGCAACCCGGCGACGGCCATCGAGTCGAGTTCGGGCAGCGATCCGAACAGGCCGGTTTCTGCTTCAAACGTCGCGGCGCGCTCGGGGGCGATGCCGAGCACGTCGATAAGGACCGCGCGCACGGTGCGTTCCACCGTCTCGTGATATTCCGGAACCATGGCGCGCCGCGCTAGTCGAGCTGGGGGCGGCGGACAAGGGCCGTGGCGCGTGCGGCGAGCGCCGGCGCCCAGGCGGCCGGCCGGCGCGGGTTGAACAGTTCCAGCCGGCGCAGCACCCGCCGCTCCTCGGCCCAGTCGCCCAGTTCCGCCGCCCGGCCCTGGCCGAAATCGATATGTTGGGCGTGATCGACGTTGATCGCATAGCGCAGCATCGATGCAGTCAGCTGGTCTGCGGGGAAAAGCTGCCTCGCTGCGCGATCTTCGGCCCGCCAATGGGCGAAGGCATGGCCGTGCTCCACTGTCCAGAGCTGGGCGGCCACCGGCGCGTCGCCGACCCGGACGATGCCGAGCCGGAGCGTACGGTCGAGCGTGGCGTCCTGGCCCAGGTCGCGCAGGAATGCGTCGGTGCCCCCCAGCAGTTCGACTTCTTCCCACAGCCGCGGCGTGACAAGGTCGGCGATTTCGACATGCAATTGGCGCGCGCCCGTCGCGACGCGCTCGTGCAGCCGGGCGGAACAGCCTTCCCAAACATCCTCGAAGTGGCGGCCGCCCACGTCCAGCGTAAAGCTCGTCGCGGCGGCGTGCTCGACGACGGTCCAGCCGCCGCGGCGGAAGCCGCTTGCCAGCAGCGCTGCATGCTCCGGCAGCATTGGCCCGAGGGACAGGCGCGACAGGCCGAACAGGCGGAGACGCCGCGCCGCGGCGCGGATCAGCGCGCGCTGCAGCGGTTCATCGGGTTCGCCGAGGAAGATCGGGGCGAAGCGGGCAAAGTGCGGGCCCGGTGTCGCCACGGCGCGAGCGGGGCGGGTACGGGCAAGGAAGAGCCACGCCTCAGCCGCGCCTGCTCGCGCGCGGGCGATCAGCGGGCGTTCTCCCGGCGCGGCATGCGCCCAGACTCTCTTGAACCAGTCGAGGCGCGCGAACGGCTCGGCGGCGGTGGACAGCCGGCCCCGAGCAGCCAGCTCCACCGCGCGCATCGAGTCGAAATATTCCCCGGTGACCCACAAAGGCGCTAATCCCCCGCTCGCCGCGTGTTTGGACGGGGAAGGGCAGGTGTTGCAAGAGTTAGGCGGCGAAGCGCAGCGGATCGACCGGCTGACCGGCTGCGGCGCGCCCGATGCGCCGGCGCTGATCGCCGGCGGCGAGACGCTGACCTATGCCGAGCTGGAGGAGCGTGTGGCGGCGCTGGCGGGCTGGCTGGTCTCGCAAGGGGTGACGCCCGGCGACCGGGTGGCCACCTGGCTCCCCAAGACCGTCACCGCCTGCCTGATGCCGCTCGCCGCCCCGCGCGCGGGGGCGGTGCATGTGCCGATCAACCCGGCGCTGAAGCGGGCGCAAGTCGCCTATATCCTCACGGACAGCGGGGCGCGGCTGCTGGTCACGCAGGAGATACGGGCTGGAACGCTTGAGCCGGGGGATGTGCCGGGTGGGTGTCGAGTGCTGCTTGATCCTCCCCGGAACGGGGAGGGGGACCAGCCGAAGGCTGGTGGAGGGGGCCCTCCTCTCGCGCAATTGGCTGGGCCCCCTCCACCACCGCTTCGCGGCGGTCCCCCTCCCCGTTCCGGGGAGGATTTAGCCGCCTTGCTCTACACCTCCGGGTCCACCGGTCGGCCCAAGGGCGTGATGCTTTCGCAGGCGAACCTCTGGGTCGGCGCGATTTCGGTGGCGCGCTACCTGCAGCTGACGCCTGAGGACCGCACCTTGTGCGTGCTCCCGTTCGCGTTCGATTATGGGCAGAACCAGCTGCTCTCGACCTGGGCGGCGGGAGGCTGCGCGGTGGCGCTCGACTATCTGACGCCGCGCGACGTGGTGAAGGCGGTCGAGCGGCACCGGATTACGACGCTCGCGGGCGTGCCGCCGCTCTGGCTGCAGCTAAGCGAGGCCAGTTGGCCCGAAACCACGACCTTGAGGAGATTGACCAACAGCGGCGGTGCGCTCACCGAGCCGCTGGTGCGGCGGCTGCGCGCCCTGTTCCCGGCCGCCGATCTCTACGCGATGTACGGGCTGACCGAGGCGTTTCGCTCGACCTATCTCGATCCTAAGTTGATCGACGACCATCCGACGGCGATCGGTGATGCGATCCCCTTTGCCGAGGTCCTCGTCGTGCGCGCCGACGGCAGCCTGTGCGGTCCGGGCGAGCCGGGCGAGCTGGTCCATTGCGGTCCGCTGGTGGCCCAGGGCTATTGGCAGGATCCGGAGCGGACTGCCGTGCGCTTTCGGCCGGCACCTTCCGCGTCGCGCTATGGCGGAACGGCGGTCTGGTCCGGTGACACGGTGGTGCGCGGAGCCGACGGGCTGCTGCGTTTCGTCGGGCGCGCCGACGAGATGATCAAGACCTCCGGCAACCGGGTGAGCCCGACCGAGATCGAGGAAGCCGTCGCCGCCACCGGCCTCGTCCTGGAAGTGGCGGCCTTCGGCGTGCCCGACCCGAAGCTGGGCCAGGCGATCCTGCTGGTTGCGCGCGGCGACGGAAAGGCCGAGGGCGAGCTGCGTATGGCGCTGAAACGTGAGCTTCCCGGCTTCATGCAGCCGGGCCGGATCGTCTGGCTGGACGCGCTGCCGCGCTCGCCCAACGGCAAGATCGACCGCAATGCGCTCCGCGCCGAGCATGGCGCGTGAAGCCGATCGGTCCCATCCCCGCCGACTTCGTACCGCGGGCCGGGCGGTTGGCGATCGGCGGCGAGACGGCGGAGTCGCTGGTCGCGCGCGCCGGCGACACGCCGCTGTTCGTCTATGACATGGACGTGGTGGAGCGGCGGGTCGCCCGGTTCCGCGCCGCGTTTCCCGGCATCGACCTTCATTATGCGCTCAAGGCCAATCCGTTCGTCGAGCTGGTCAAGGGCATCGCGCCGCTGGTCGACGGCATCGACGTCGCGTCGATCGGCGAGGCGCTGGTCGCGCTCGGCGCGGGGGTGACGCCGGACTGCCTGTCCTTCGCGGGGCCCGGCAAGCGCGACAGCGAGCTGGAGCTGGCGATCGGTCAGAGCGTGCCGATCAACCTCGAGTCCGAAGGGGAGGCGGAGCGGGTGCTCGCCATTGCCGCACGGCTCGACAAGACGCCGCAGCTAGCGGTGCGGGTCAATCCCGATTTCGAGCTGCGCGGCTCCGGCATGCGCATGGGGGGCGGCGCCAAGCCGTTCGGGGTGGATGCCGAACGGGTGCCGGCGCTGGTGCGGCGGCTGGTCGCGGCGGGCGCGGCGTTTCGCGGCTTCCACATTTTTGCCGGCTCCCAGTCGCTCGACGCCGACGCGATCATCGAGGCGCAGGCGGCGACGATCGCGCTGGCGGCGCGGCTGTCGGACGCGGCGGGCGTACAGCCCAGGCGGCTCAACCTCGGCGGCGGCTTCGGCATTCCCTATTTCGGCGGCGACCAGGTGCTGGACGTGGAGCGGATCGGCGCGGCGCTGGTCGAGGCTTACGAAGCACGTCCGGCGGTGCTGCGCGAGACCGGCTTCTGCCTGGAGCTGGGGCGCTGGCTGGTGGGTGAGGCGGGCGTCTATCTGACGCGAATCGTCGACCGGAAGGAGAGCGGCGGCCAGATCTTCCTGATCGTCGATGGCGGCCTGCATCATCAGCTCGCCGCCTCGGGCAATTTCGGGACGGTGGTCCGGCGCAATTACCCGATCGCGGTCGCCGACCGCTTCGGCGCCGAGCCGGAAGAGACCGTCAATGTCTGCGGCTGCCTGTGCACGCCGCTCGACCGGTTGGGCGACCAGGTCGCGCTGCCCCACGCCAAGGTTGGCGACCTGATCGCGATCTTCCTGGCCGGCGCCTATGGGGCGAGCGCGAGTCCGTCCACCTTTCTGGGGCATGGACCGGCGCGGGAGCTGCTCGTCCGCGCGTCGGATTAGCCCAGGCTTTTCAAGGTTATGAGCGGATTAACCTTTCCGAAGCGTAACGAGTCTATCCTGCCTGCCGCACGCAATCAGGATGCTGGACGATGAGCGCCTATTCGAAAGCCCCCTATGGCTTCGGCTTTGCCGCCGATCCGTTCGAGCCGTTTATCGGTGACCCCGATAGCGATCTGCAGAACGAGCCGGAAGACGGCGAGCAGCCGAAGGAGCCGCGCTACAATTACGGCGCGATGCACTCCGCCATCAAACGCAACCGCGAATGGTTCCGCTAACGGACTAGCTCGGATGCGCCTGGCTTTCAGCCAGGCCAGGAGTGTCGCTCGCATCGCCCGGATCGGGGATATCGATGTCGGGCGGAGGTGCGCCGATTTCGTCGGGCGCCTGCTCTGGGCTGATCGGTTCGGTTTCGGGGATATTCTGGGGCGGCGGGATGGTGGCCATGCTGCTCTCCTGTTTCACGCGCAAACGCATGCGCCCGTAGCGGGTTGCTCAATAGGATGGGCTGGTATAGACGCCCGCGACCGGCGGTCCGGCCGCGGGCGTGGCGGAATTGGTAGACGCACCAGATTTAGGTTCTGGCATCGCAAGATGTGGGGGTTCGAGTCCCTTCGCCCGCACCAATCCCCGCAGCTCAAAGCACCGGACTCTCACACGAATTCTTGAAGGCGAGACATGCAGACTGTCGAGACGTTGAACGAGGGCCTGAAGCGGGCATACACGCTGAAGATTGCCGCCAAGGACATCGATGCCCGTGTCGATGGCGAGATCAAGAAGGTCGCGCCGCAGATCAAGATGCCGGGCTTCCGTCCCGGCAAGGTGCCGGCGAACCTCGTCCGCAAGATGCACGGCCCCGCGCTGCAGCAGCAGGCACTCGAAACCGCCGTGCAGGAAGGCGTGCAGCAGCTGATCGCCGAAAAGCAGCTCCGCCCCGCAATGCAGCCTTCGGTCGAGCTCGACGAGAGCTTCGAGCCCGGCAAGGATGCCGAGGTCAAGGTGACGCTCGAAGTGCTGCCGCAGGTGCCGGAAGCGGCGATCGACGGGCTGAAGCTGGAGCGGCTGACCGTGCCGGTCGAGGATGCCGAGATCGACGAAACGCTGAAGCGCATCGCCGGCAGCAACAAGCAGTTCGAGGCAGCTGCCAAGCCGACCTACAAGGCGAAGACCGGCGATCTGGTCGTGATGGACTTTGTCGGCTCGGTCGACGGCGTCGAGTTCGAGGGCGGCAAGGGCGAAGGCGTGTCGCTGGAGCTCGGTTCGGGCCAGTTCATCCCGGGCTTCGAGGACCAGCTCGTCGGCGCGAAGGCCAATGACCAGAAGACGGTCAACGTCACTTTCCCCGAGGACTATGGCGCCAAGCACCTGGCCGGCAAGGCGGCCAAGTTCGAAGTAACGGTCAACGAGGTCCGCACGCCGAAGGAAACCACGCTTGACGACGAGTTCGCCAAGCAACTGGGCCTGGACGGCATCGACAAGCTGAAGGAGCTGGTGAAGGGCCAGCTGGAGCAGGAGCATAACCAGCTCACCCGCACCCATATGAAGCGTAAGCTGCTCGACCAGCTCGCCGCTTCGCATGACTTCGAAGTGCCGCCGTCGATGGTCGAAGCGGAGTTCAACCAGATCTGGGCGCAGCTGGAGCATGAAGCCAGCCACGAGGCCGATCCGGAAGCCGCGCGCAAGGAAATGGAATCGGATCGCGACGATTATCGCCGCATCGCCGAGCGCCGCGTGCGCCTGGGGCTGCTGCTGTCGGAGATCGGCAACAAAAATGGTGTCGAGATTACCAGCCAAGAGATGAACATGCTCGTCGCCCAGGCGGCGCAGCAGTACCGGCCGGAAGACCGCGACAAGTTCGTCCAGTATATCCGCAACGAGCCGATGGCTGCCGCCCAGCTGCGCGCGCCCCTGTTTGAGGACAAGGTCGTCGATTTCCTGTTCTCGAAGGCAGAGGTCAGCGAGCGGAGCGTGACCCGCGCCGAGATCGAAGCCGAGATCGAGGCGGACGAGGACGGCCATGTCCACGGCCCCGGCTGCGGCCATGATCATCACGATCACGACCACGCCGCCGAAGCCAAGCCCGCGCCGAAGAAGAAGGCCGGCAAGGCTGCCAAGGCCGATGCCGCAGCAGCGGTCGCCGAAGAGGCTCAGGTCGAAGCGGCGGTGAAGCCGAAGCGTGCGAAAAAGGCTGCCGAGCCGGCGGCCGAAGTCGCGCCGAGCGTCGAAGCCGAGGCGGCGCCCGCCAAGCCGAAGCGCGCGAAGAAGGCCGTCGAATAAGCACGGCTGGTTAGCGGCCCAGCAACATTTTGTAACATTTACGCAACGGTCGTTGGGAAATCGGAATCGTGCCGCATTGGCACGGTTCCGCCCGACTCCGCGCTCGCCTAGACTCCTGCCCGCAAGAGGTTGGGAGGAGTTTCATGCGCGTTTCGAGAATGCTGCTGGGCGGATCGGCCCTGGCGGTGCTGTCATTGAGCATCACGCAGCCGGCATTCGGCCAGGCGGTGCAGACGGCGCCCAGCGCCGAGGCCGAGAGCGGGACGATCGTCGTCACCGGATCCCGCATCCGCCAGGACCCGCTGAACCAGAGCTCGCCGGTGGTGACCCTCGACCAGGACGCGCTGGCGCAGACCGGCCTGACCTCGGCAGCCGACATATTGCAGCGGCTGCCGTCTGCATCGGGCGGTCTCAACACAAAGGTCAACAACTCGGGCAATCTCGGCAACCCGCCGGACGGCGGCGGCGTAGGCGCGGGGTCGGCCGAAATCGATCTCCGCTATCTGTCGGCCAAGCGCACTCTGGTGCTGGTCGACGGGCTGCGCTGGGTGAACGGTACCAGCGCCAGCGGCATCCCGGCCACGGTCGACCTCAATACGATCCCCAACAGCCAGATCGAGCGGATCGAAGTGCTGCAGGCGGGTGCATCCCCACTATACGGCTCCGACGCGATCGCGGGCGTGGTCAACGTCATCACCGTGTCCCAGCAGGAGGGGCTGCGCGCCTCGGCCCAGTTCGGCACCTTCCTGGGCGAAGGCGATGGGGACACCTGGAATGCCGATGTCAGCTACGGCATCAAGGGTGAGCGGACCAACCTGGTGTTCGGCGCCAGCTATGTGAAGCAGGAACCGGTACGGTCCGGCGACCGTGCCATTTCGCAGTTCCCGAACCCCGGCCAGACGAGCTGCACCGACCCGGTCGGCGGCTGTTCGAGCGCCGCGGTCAATGGTCGCTTCCTGACGCGCGTGGGCGGCATCAGCCGCAACCAGACCATCTCTGGACCACCCGATTCGACGCCGACCTTCGCCGAACTGCGGCCCTTCACTGCCGCCGACCGGTTCAACTTCGCGCCGTTCAACTATCTGCTGACGCCGAGCGAGCGCTATGGCGCCTGGCTGAGCTTCCGCCAGGAACTGAGCGACAGCATCAACCTTCGCGTGAAAGCGACCTACAACCACCGCAAGTCGCAGAACCAGGCGGCGTTCGAGCCTTTGTTCATCGGACCCGACGCGGGCAATGGCGCGGGCAGCCTGTTCGACACGCTGTCGTTCGACGCGACCAACCCGTTCAACCCGTTTGGCGTGACGCTGGAATCCGGCCTCAATCCGAACGGCACGCCCAATGGCCGTACGCCCAATTACTCGTTCATCGCGCGGCGGCTGGTCGAGGCGGGGCAACGGACCTTCAACCAGCGGGTCGACACCCTGTCGGCTACCGCGACCCTTGATGGTTCCTTCGATGTCGGTGGGCATCAATGGTATTGGGACGTGAATGCGCTGTTCGGCGTCAACGATGCCCATCAGAGCTTTACCGGCAACGTGCGCGCCGACCGGGTGGCGCAGGCGATCGGCCCGATCGCCAACTGCACCGCCCCCTGCGTGCCGCTGAACTTGTTCGGCGGCGCCGGCTCGATCACGCCCGAGATGCTCGCCTTCATCGGCTTTACCGAGCGGGACAAGAGCAACCAGACGCTTTACGATTACACCGCAAACCTGAGCGGCGAGTTCGCCGACCTGCCGGCAGGTCCGGTTGGCTTCGCGATCGGCTATGAGCACCGCATCCAGAGCGCGTCGTTCACGCCGGACCCGATCGTCTCGGCCGGTCTCGGCGCCGACATCCCCGCCCAGCCGGCGCGGGGCCGTTACCATACGGACGAAGTCTATGGCGAAGTGCGGGTGCCGATCCTGAAGGAAACGCCGTTCTTCTACTCGCTCGAGTTCGACGGGGCGGTGCGCTATTCGCGTTATTCGATCAGCGGATCGAAGACGACCTATACCGCGACCGGCCTGTGGAAGCCGATCGAGGACCTGCTGCTGCGCGGCGCCTATACGACCGGCTTCCGTGCACCGAGCCTGGGCGAGCTGTTTGGCGGCCGCTCGCGCTTCGACCTGCCGGTCGTCGATCCCTGCACCAGCGACCCGTCAGGCCAGTTCCAGACCAATGCGACCGTGCGCGCCAACTGCATCGCCAACGGCGTGCCGGCCGATGGCAGCTATGCCGAGCCGCCGGGCCAGCTGCCGGTCATCACCCAGGGCAATCGCAACCTGAAGCCGGAGACGTCCAAGAACCTGACCTTCGGCGCGGTCTATGCGCCGCTGTGGGCGCGGGAGAGCGGCTTTGCCTCCAACTTCAGCATCGAGGCGAATTACTATGACATTCGCGTGCGCAAGGCGATCGGCGCGGTCGATCCGAACCTGACGCTCAACAATTGCGCGGTGCGGGGCGACGCGCCGAGCTGCGCGTTGGTGACGCGGACAGCCAACGGCTTCATCAACCAGATCAGCGGAACCTTGCAGAATCTGGATAGCATCAAGACTCGCGGCCTTGATGTGACGATGAACTATCGCACGCCTGAGACCGGGATCGGCACCTTCGGGCTGTCGGCGAACGCGACCTGGTTGCTGAAATATGTGCTGTCGGCGTCGAACGGCTTTGTCGTGATCGACCGCAAGGGCACGGAACGGGGCAGCCCGGACCAGGCCTTTCCCAAGTTCAAGGGCAATGCGACGATCGACTGGTCGTTGAACGACATGGTGCGGGCGTCCTTCACCAGCCGGTACATCGACTCGGTCACGGAGATCGACTCCAACACCGGCCTGCCCGCCAAGCTGAACAGCAAGTTCTACGGAGACGTGCAACTGACGTTCAGCCCGGGCTTCGCCGACCGGCGGTTCGCGCTGACGCTGGGGGTGAACAACGTGTTCGACACGGCTCCGCCGCCCTGCGTGTCCTGCAGCCTGAACAACTATGACCCGACCACCTATGACGTGCCGGGGCAGTTCGGCTATGTGCGGCTGAGCTATAAAATGTAGAAAGAATTGTTCTCACAAAGGGCACAAAGAACACGAAGAGAGAGTTCTTTGTGTCCTTTGTGCTCTTTGTGAGAAACGCTTTGATATCGCTTCGCGAAGAAATTTAGAATGTCACTTCGCTCATATTGGTGATGACGGTGCCGAGGATGCCATATTCCTTGGCTTCTTCGGTCGACATCCAATAGTCGCGGTCGATATCCTTGCGGACGCGTTCGACGGGCTGGCCGGTGCGTTCGGCGATCACCTGGGCGATGCGTTCCCGAAGCTTGATGATTTCCTGCGCCTGGATGGCGATGTCGCTCGCCCGGCCACCGGCGCCGCCTGAGGGCTGGTGGATCAGGAAGCGGGTGCTGGGCAGGCAGAAGCGCCGTTCCTTCTTGGCGCCCAGGAAGATGTGCGCGGCGATCGAGCCGACCCAGCCGGTGCCGATCACCGCGACGGGCGACTTCAGGAAGCCGACCATGTCGTGGATGGTGTCGCCGGATTCGACGTGACCGCCCGGCGAGTTGATGATCAGCTTGATCGGTTCCTGGCTGACATGATCGAGATAGAGGAGCTGGGTCGCGATCCGTTCGGACACTTTCTGGTCGACCGGCCCGAACAGCAGCACGGTGCGCGCCTCCAGAAACTTGGTCATCATCGCAGCCGTGCTGCGGTCCGGTCCCGCGTTGCTGTCTTCATCCTCGTCGTTCAAGCGGAAGCCGGGCATCATCGTCATGGATCACCTGTGGTTGTTATGCCGCATTTACCTAGGAGCGCGGCGGCGGGTGCGCAACGGACGCGCCTCTTGAACCAATCCGCCGAACCGACGACATAGCGACGGCACATTCAGACAAGGACGCCTAATGCCCACTCCCGATCACGCCGATATCGTCGGCGGCCTGGTTCCCATCGTCATCGAACAGTCCAACCGCGGCGAACGCAGCTTCGACATCTATTCGCGGCTGCTGCGCGAGCGGATCGTGTTCGTGACGGGAGGCGTCGAGGATCACATGGCCTCGCTGATCACCGCGCAATTGCTCTTCCTCGAGTCCGAGAACCCGAAGAAGGACATCTACATGTACATCAACTCGCCGGGCGGTGTGGTCACGGCGGGCATGGCGATCCATGACACGATGCAATATATCCGCCCGCGCATCGGCACGGTGTGCATCGGCCAGGCGGCGTCGATGGGCAGCTTCCTGCTCGCGGCCGGCGAGCCGGGCATGCGGGTCGCGCTGACCAATGCGCGGATCATGATCCACCAGCCCTCCGGCGGCGCGCAGGGGCAGGCGACCGACATCGAGATCCAGGCGAAGGAAATCCTGCGCATCCGCGCGCGGATGAACGAGCTGTACGCCAAATATACCGGCCAGCCGATCGAAGTGATCAACGACGCGATGGAACGGGACAAGTTCCTGGACGCGATGGAAGCCAAGGAATTCGGGCTGATCGATGAAGTGTTCGAAAAGCGCCCGAGCCCGGCCGAGGAGCCGAGCGCGCAGGCGGCGTAGGCGAGGCTGTTCTCACAAAGGGCACGAAGGCCACGAAGGGGAAGTCTCTTCGTGGCCTTTGTGTTCTTTGTGAGCAAAATGTTTTCGCTTGGCCGGACTCCCGTACCGATCCCTTGGAGCCCTGGTGGTGGCTTCGCTGATCCTGCCTGCTAAAGCGTGAGCGGGAGGAGCGATCGATGAAGGTTTACGGGGCCTCGATGTCGCCGTTCGTGCGCAAGGTGCTGATGGTCGCGGTCGAGAAGGGTCTCTCGCCGGAATTGGTGCCGGTAGTGTTCGGGAAGCCTGACCCGGCGTTTCGCGCGTGCAGTCCGTTCGGCAAGATGCCGGGGTTCGAGGATGGCGATTTCCGCATCTCGGATTCGACTGCCATCGTCACCTATCTGGACGCCAAATATCCGACGCCGCCGATGCTGCCGAGCTCTCCGGAGGATCGGGCGCGCGCGGTGTGGTATGAGGAGTTCGCCGACACGATCCTGACGGCCGCGGGCGCGAAGGTGTTCTTCAACCGCGTGGTCGCCAGGCTGATCGGGCGGGAGGGTGACCTCGACGCGGCGGACAAGGCGCTCGCCGAGGAATTGCCGCCGATCTACGACTATCTGGAAGGCGTGGTGCCCGAGCCGGGCGGGTTCCTGGTCGGCGGGCAGTTGTCGATCGCCGACATCGGGGTGGTGAGCCCGTTTGTGAACATGATGCACTGCGGCGGCTCGCCCGATCCCGCGCGCTGGCCACGGCTCCACGCCTGGACGCAGGGCTGGTTCGAACATGCGAAGCTCAAGCCGCTCATCGCAGGAGAAAAGGCATTCCTCGCCGCGCGCGCCTGAACCAAACCGGTAAATTATGCTTGACATCGTGACGATGATCTGGCACTAAACGGGAATGCTGAAGAAATGTGAGTCGGGCGGTTCCTCCGGGCGGAGGGGCCGCTCTTTTCGTTGGGAGGTCCGAGCCATGCCGAACACGCAGCTGATCGGAGGCAAAAGGCCGCGGGTGGCGCAGGCGCGTGGCAATAGCTTTGACGCCGGGAAGCAGGAGCGGTTCTTCGCCGAGCTGGCCGCCACCTGCAACGTCCGCCTCTCCGCCCGACGGGCGCGGGTGGCCGTCGCGACGGTGTACAAGCACAAGGCGCAGGATGCGGCGTTCCGCGCGCGCTGGGCGGAAGCGATCGGCGGCGCCTATCACAATCTCGAGCTGATGATGCTCGAGCGGGCGATGAACGGCACGGTGAAGACCGTGACCAAGGCGGATGGCTCGGTCGACCGCACCCACGAATATCCGAACGCGATCGCGCTGACCCTGCTGCGCCTGCACCGCGACAATGCAGCCGAAGCCGAGCCGGAAGTGAGCGAGGCGGATGCGGACGAGATCCGGGCGCGGATCATGCGTCGCATCGGACGGCTGCGTGACCAGATGATCGCGCGGGGGGAGTTGGTGGAGAGGGCGGCGGAGGAGGACAGGCAGCGTCGCCGGGGGCTGGATTAGATTAGCAAAGATATCAGGCGCCGTCTGCTAGACTCGAGAAGGGAGGCTCAATCGGCGGCGAGCAGTGGCGCCGAGTAGGCCGAAGCCACTAATCATTAGGGCCCACGTTGCTGGTTCGGGCACAGCTGGCGAGAGCGTGACGCGAGTAAGTTCGAAGGTGACGCGGTTCGCCGCATCGTTTGAGAGACCCCAGTCAATCGCGCCGCGAACACCGTCGCGATAGGAATCGATGTGCGCTTGCGTGATCGGAAGATCACCGCCTCGAATGGACTGACCTTCGTTGTCCTGCCAGTTCAGAAACCCATCACGGAACGGTAGACCGTTGAGGGCATCTCCACCTTCGAATGCGTCGACAATGAACCGGTCGATGAGTTTGGTGCCGTAGGCCGGTTCGCCGTCGCTGGTCGTCAGCCGCGTTCCGGCACCCCACGTCACCTTGTAGCCGTCGACGTTGAGCTCCCCGCTCTTCACGAGACCGTAGTAGCTCAAGAAATAAGTGTTGTTCGGCTGGGCGACGCCTTCTGTCTCGTAGACGACAAAACCACTCACCATGTCGCCGAGAGCGAAGCGGTTCGAGACGGTGTCGGTCAGATGGTAGACATGACCCGTATAAGTCAGCTTGACGAGAGCCGACTGAGCGGGTGCTGCTACCAGCAAAGCCGCGAGTGCGAGTGAGCGCATTCTGATTCCCCTATTTGTATTTGAGAATCTGCTGATCTTGAAAGGAATGTCAAAGGCTGAGTCAGAGCCGCTCTGCTGCTGGGATAGACAGAAAGGGAAGCGGGACTCCGGCTCAAAGCCGGGTTGACGGGATTAGTCGAGCGGCTCGGCTGGCCTCCCGCTTTCGCGGGATTGACGAAAGTAAGGGCGCCGACGACTGCCAAGGCCCGGACGACAGATTTCATCTTCGAACGGAAGGCTGAGGTGGAGCATGGCGATCACCTTCTGGCGGCGCGTCGTCCTGGCGCTGGTGCGCAAGGACGATGCCGAGATCGCGAAGTTGCTGGCGAAGATGACCGTCACCGACCTGCTGAAGCTCGACAGCAGGTTCGAAGCCTGGGCGCATGAGGGGCAGATCGAGCCTTCGTCCGAGGGGTGGCGGACCTGGTTGATGCAGGCGGGTCGCGGGTACGGCAAGACGCGGGCGGGCGCCGAGTGGGTGGCGCGGCTGGCGCTGGGGCAGTCGTGCCGGATTGCGCTGGTTGGCGCGACGATCGACGAGGCGCGGGCAGTGATGGTGGAGGGGGAGAGCGGGCTGCTCTCCGTGCTGTCCCGGCTGAAGCGGCGGGTGGTTTGGGAGCCGGCGATGAAGCGGCTGCGCTTTCCGAACGGCAGCGTCGTGCAGCTTTATTCGGGCGAGAATCCGGATGGCTTGCGCGGCGGCACGCATCATTTCGCCTGGTGCGACGAACTCGCCAAATGGGCGAAGCCGGAAGAGAGCTGGGACAATCTGCAGATGGCGCTGCGCGCCGGCATGCGGCCGCGCGCGCTGGTCACGACCACGCCCAAGCCGATCCCGCTGCTGACGCGGATCAAAAGCGATCCGCTAACCATCGTCACGCGGGGGCGGACGGGCGACAATGTCGTGCTGGAGGACCACTTCCTGAGTGTGATGCGGGCGACCTATGCGGGCACGCGGCTGGGGCGGCAGGAGCTGGACGGCGAACTGATCGAGGATTTGGAGGGGGCGCTGTGGACGCGGGGTCTGTTGGAGGCTTCTCGACATGCGCCCCTCGACTTCGCTCGGGACGAGCGAGTGGTGACGAGGGTGGTCGTGGCGGTGGACCCGCCGGTATCGGAACAGGGCGATGCTTGCGGGATCGTGGTGGCGGGGCTGGGCGGTGACGGCGTCGCGCATGTGATCGAGGATGCGAGCGTATCGGGCAAGTCGCCGGTCGGCTGGGCGGAGGCGGTGAGCGGGGCGGCACGGCGGCATGGCGCGGATCGCGTCGTCGCGGAAGTGAACAATGGCGGCAAGCTGGTCACCGACCTGCTGCACCAGGTCGATCCGGGCCTGCCGGTGAAGGCCGTGCATGCGAGCCGCGGCAAGGTTGCTCGCGCCGAGCCGGTCGCAGCACTCTACGAACGCGGCCTGGTGCGTCATGCCGGGGCGTTCCCGCAGCTGGAGGACCAGATGTGCGGGTTCGTCATCGGCGGCGATTACAAGGGTCCGGGACGGTCGCCGGACCGGGCGGACGCGCTGGTCTGGGCGCTGACGGAGCTGATGCTGGTGTCTAGGGCCGAAGCTCGAGTGCGATGTCTATGAGCCGGTGGACGAGCACGAAGGTGGCGAAGGCGAGAGCGCAGGCTGCGAGGCAGACCAGCGCCCAGAACTCGCGCGGTTCGTCCGTACGGTCGAAGACCAGGGGTCCATTGTCGCCGAAGCCGGACGGCCAGAGCATGGCCCTTGAGGTCAGGAGCGTCCGCAGCAGCCAGGCGATCAGGGCCAGTTCGAAGGTGCCGCTCACGACGACCTGATCTGCGGATCGGGCGAAGAAAAGAAGCTTATCGACCGCGCTCACGGCGCGAGACTAGCGCGCGGCGCACAGCATTCAAGCGATTGGGGAACAGTGATGAAATGGTTCGGACGGAAGGCCGGGCGCGAGGGCGCTCGGCCGGCGCTTTCGCGTGGGTTCGGAATGGCGTTCGGGTCGGGGGATTGGCCGCGATCCTATGAGGCGCAGGTGCGCGAGGCTTATGCGCTGAACCCAGTCGCGCAGCGGGCGGTGCGGTTGGTGGCGGAGAGCGTGGGGGCGGCGCCGGTTCTTTGCTCGGAGCCTGAAGTGGCGCGGCTGGTGGCTGCGACGTCCGGCGGGCAGGGGCTGGTGGAGACGGTGGCTTCTCACCTCCTTTTGCATGGGAATGCGTATGTTCAGATTCTGAGCGGGTCTCAGCGCCCCTCGACTGCGCTCGGGACGAGCGGAGTGAGGGAGCTCTATGCACTTCGGCCGGACCGCGTGACGGTCGAAGCGGATGCGCGCGGGTGGCCGGGGGCTTATCTGTACCGGGTCGGGGAAGTGACGCAGCGGATCGATGCGGGCGAGCTGATCCATATTCGCTCCTTCCATCCGACCGACGATCATTATGGGCTGGGGTGCCTGGGCTCGGCGGCGGGGGCGGTGGCGATCCACAACGCGGCGACGCGGTGGAACAAGGCGCTGCTCGATAATGCGGCGCGGCCTTCGGGAGCGCTGGTCTATGAGCCGGGCGACGGCTCGGGACTGTCGGCGGATCAGTTCGCGCGGCTGAAGTCTGAACTCGAGGCGAGTTTCCAGGGTGCCGGCAATGCCGGGCGGCCATTGCTGCTGGAGGGTGGCCTCAAGTGGCAGGCGCTGTCGCTGTCGCCCGCGGATATGGACTTCGTCGGCTTGAAGGCGGCGGCCGCGCGGGAGATCGCATTGGCCTTCGGTGTGCCGCCGATGCTGCTCGGGCTGCCGGGCGACGCGACTTACGCCAATTATCGAGAGGCGAACCGGGCCTTGTGGCGGTTGGGCGTCCTGCCGGTCGCGGCCAAGATCTTCGGCGCGCTGGTGCAGGGGCTGAGCCCCTGGTGGCCGGGAGTGACGATCGGCGTGGATGTCGATCGGGTGCCGGAGCTTTCGGAGGACCGGGAGCGGCTGTGGAGCATGGTCGCGGGGGCAGACTGGCTGTCGGCCGAGGAGAAGCGGGCGGCGGTGGGGATGTAGAAAAGGGTTGGTTCGCGCGGAGGCGCAGAGACGCGGAGAGTCCGCGGTTCATCCGTCCTTTCGCTTGCTCACGATTGTCTTGCGCTTCGCGCAAGCTCCCCTCTGCGTCTCCGCGTCTCTGCGCGAACATATTGAGGAGACGAATTATGTCTCAGGATGGGTTGCTCGCCTCGCTGTTGGCGCAGGCGGAGGGGGAGGGCGCGTCGGTCGCGACCCTTCGGGGCGTGATCGAGGAGGCGTCTGAGCTGGGGGCGCGGCGGGCGCTCGCTTCGCTGGGGCTCGAGGATGCGAGCGCGGGCGTGGACGTGCGGGAGCTGCGTTCGCTGCTCGGCGCCTGGCGCGACGCGAAGAAATCGGCGGTGCAGGCGGTGGCGGGGTGGTTCGTGCGGCTGCTGCTGGCGCTGCTGCTGGTCGGGATCGCGGTCAAGACGGGGTTGTGGGAGCGGTTGGGGTGATCCTTCGAGACGCCACTTCGATACGCGAGCAGGCTCGCTACTCAGCGGCTCCTCAGGATGAGCGGTTCACGAGGTTCGCTGGCTATGCGGCGGTGTTCGATGCGGTTGATCGCGGCGGGGACGTGATCCGGCGGGGTGCCTTTGCGGGCGCGAGGCCGGTGCCGCTGCGCTGGGAGCATGGCGCGGAGATCGGGCGGGTCGAGAGTCTGGTCGAGGATCGGCATGGGCTGCGGGTGATCGCTGCCTCGCGCCGGGCGGTCGCGCCGGGCATGGGGCTGTCGATCGGCTATCGGGTGCGGGCGGCGCGCGATCTGAAGATCGGGCGCGAGCTGATCGGGCTGGAGCTGATCGAGGTCAGCCTGGTGCGGTTTCCGATGCAGGCGGCGGCGCGGGTGATTGCGGTGGAGCCGATCACTCCAGATAGCCGCTTCGCTTTTCGAACGACCCTGAAAGCGCGAGGCACATTCTCACCAAGAGGATAGGCAAGTTCAGAACGATGATGCCGACCGCAAAGAATGCGCCGCCGTCCATGCTGCTGGCGCTCGTATCCGAGAGTGTCGAAGGCGTGCTGAACAACAGGATCGCCCAAGGCAGCAGCAGCCAGGGCGGTATCAAGAAAGAAATCAGGAAGGGCGTCGTCGGCAGAATCAACCACGCCAGCGCAGGATTCACCGCCGACCACCCCCAGATGGCGACCGGGGCAGCGAGGCATAGCCACGCAGCCAGCGCGATGAGGCCGATCAGATAGTGTGGCTTAAACTCGGTCATGACGTTCAGTCGCAGACAGACATGAAGTTTCGCTGAAGTTTGGGCAAATCTCTGCCCCACCCCAACCCAGGTTCGGGTGAAACTGCCCCCGGCAGTTTCAGTCCGATCCGGGGGATCGGACGCCCCGAACCTCCTGAAGGGGAGGGGCCTTTCAGGAGAAAGTGATGGAACAGGTGACGGGCTCGCTCGAGGCGAGTTTCGAAGGGACGGTTGCGCCTGCGGTAGAGCGGCCGGTGTTGTCGGGGGCGCGGGTGTCCGGCTCGCGGTCGGCGTTCGTGGACGGGTATCTCCGGACGGGGTCAGAGATCGAGCTGAAGAGCTTTACCGGCGCGGTGGCTGGCGATGGCGGCTATGCGGTGCCGCGCGAAATCGATGCGATGATCGACCGCACCCTGACCGCGATCTCGCCCATCCGGAGCATCGCCAATGTCGTGCGGGTGGGGTCGGCCGGCTATCGAAAGCTGGTCACGACCGGCGGCACGCCGTCGGGTTGGGCTTCGGAGATTGGAGCACGGGCGGAGACGGCGACGCCGGCATTCAAGGAGATTGCGCCGCCGATGGGCGAGCTGTTCGCCAATCCGGCGGCGAGCCAGGCGATGCTGGACGATGCCGCGTTCGACGTGGAGAGCTGGCTGGCCGGTGAAATCTCCACCGAGTTCGCCCGGGCCGAGGGTGCAGCGTTCGTGAGCGGTGACGGCGTCAACAAGCCCAAGGGCTTCCTGACCGGCACGCCGACCAACGAGGCGGACGGGGTGCGCGCGTTCGGCACGCTGCAATATCTGGCGACCGGCGTCAGCGCTGCGTTTCCGGCGAGCAATCCCGCCGACAAGCTCGTCGACCTGATCCAGAGCCTGCGTACGCCCTATCGCCAGGGCGCGGCGTTCGTGATGAACTCGGCGACGCTGGCGCGCATCCGCAAGTTCAAGACGACGGACGGGGCGTTTCTGTGGCAGCCGGCAATGGCGAGCGGCCAGCCGGACACGTTGCTCGGCTACCCGGTGGTGGAAGCAGAGGACATGCCGGACGTGGCGGCGGATAGCTTCGCCATTGCGTTCGGCAACTTCCGCGCCGGCTATCTGATCGCGGAGCGGAGCGAGACGACGATCCTGCGCGATCCGTTCACCCACAAGCCGTTCGTGCATTTCTATGCGGTCAAGCGGATCGGCGGCGCGGTGATGAACTCCGAGGCGATCAAGCTGCTGAAGTTCGGGGTGAGCTGAGTGTTCCTCCCCTGAGCGACGCTCAGGGGAGGGGGACCAAGCGGAGCTTGGTGGAGGGGCTGAGCGCGTAGCGCGAAGTCAGACCCTCCGCTTCGCTCCGGGCCCCTCCACCGCCTGCGGCGGTCCCCCTCCCCTGCAAGGGCAGGGGAGGATCAAAGGAGATCAACATGACCGATTATTTTTCCGGGCACGCGGATAGCGTGGTCGCGCCGGCGACGCGTGGGGTGGCGGTGACGCCGCATGACGTGAATGCGCTCGCCGATATCCCGAAGGCGCTGTTCGTGGGGGTCGGGGGCGACCTGGTGGGGCGGGGCGTCAACGATACGGGCGATCTGACGTTCAAGAACCTGCCCGCCGGGTCGGTGCTGCCGTTCCGTGCGAAGTTCGTGCGGGCAACCGGCACCACGGCCGCGTCGATCGTGGCGCTCTACTGATGTTCGGCTTCGGCTTTATGCTGCGGGGGCAGAGACGGGCGGCGAGTGCGCCTGCCTCTGCCATCACCAGCCTCGAAATCCTGAATGCGACGGTGCTGCCGGACGGGGCGGACGCGGCGGTGCCGAACGGCTGGGTAGCGAAGGTGTTGCTGCCGGATGACGGGGTTTCGACCTTCGATCCGAGCTTCATCACGCTGACCGTCACCGATCCGGGCTATTCGGCGCCGGGTGTCGCAGCCACGCAGACGCGAACGATCACCGGCACCAAGCGCATCCGGAGGCAATATCCGAACCATACGAGCTTCCTCGACAGCGCGTCGGCCGGTACGCGGACGGTGTATTTCGCTTTGTCGGACCTGATCTATGCCGGCTCGACCATCACCGGAGTTACGGCCTCTTCCGGCTATTACGGCAGCGCGCAGGCGGGGAGTGTCGCGGAAGTCGTCAACAACTCGGCCCTGACCTATCCCAAGCCGCAGGTCGCGTGGATCAACACCCAGCATGAGCGGGTGAACGCGAATAGCTATCCGGTCGAGCTGGTCGCCTTCCACCGTCACGCGATGAACGGCCAGCAGGTGGCGGGCGTGGCCTTCTACGCGGTCGATGGGCAGGGCACGCCGAACCTGTCGGCGACGGTCACGACTTCGGCGCCTGCTCTTTCGTCCATCCAGACGCAGGGCAATATCGCCGAGGTGTGGAAGGGCAGTGTGGCGCTCGATGGCACGGGCGGCGGGCAGGCGCTCACCCAGGGCGATCTCTGCCGCGTCAACGCGATCGTCTATCCGTGGATCGGCACGGCGTTCGATCTGTTCAGCGACGGTCTCGCGACCACCGGCGCTGTTTCGACGATCAACCCGAACACGCCCCTGCGCTTCATGTGCGACAAGAACGGCACCTATGGCGGCGCGCATGTGATCGTGAAGCCTTCCGGCACGGCAACGGGCATCACGGGCGTTGCGACTACCTATGCGGGGCTCGGAACGGGGCTGTCGTCGGCTTATCCGACCATTGTCGCTGCGGTCACGGCCCTGCAGAGCTGGAACAACACCAACCGCAGCCGCAACAATCACGGCGGCTCGACGATCTGGCTGAGCGAGGACACGGCTGGGGCGGGGGCCACGCATGACATTGGCGACAACTCGGCGTCCAACCCGGCGACGGTCTATACCGACATCAAGGTCGCGCCGTCCGCTTCCGGCACTGTGAAGGCTACCCTCACCGCCACGCGCTTCCAGGTCGCGGGCCTGCGCTGGATGGTGAATATCGACGTGACCGGCAGCTTCGGCCTCGACGGGTTCGGGGGCACGACCAACAACAACCTGATCGCGTTTGAGAACATGACGCTGAACTATACCGGCGCGGCGACGGTCCCGATCACCCAGCGCTTCGGCCATGGCACGATGAAGAACGTGACCATCACGGGCGGGGCGAACATCTTCACGCCGCTGCAGGGCTATTCGACCACCCGCATGCAGGTGCGCGCGGTGGGCGTGATCTCGACCGACATCGCCAGCCCGTCCTCGGGCAACCAGAAGGGCATCATGCCCTGGGCGGTGATCGGCTGCCGCTTCGTCAACTGGGCGGTGAATGACTCGCCCTGGTCGGGGGCGACGAACCTCGACACGACCGATGGCTGCGTCATCTACAACAACAGCTTCATGAAGATGCAGGTGATCTCCTCGATCGGTGCTGCATCGTCGGGTTCGCTGACCTATGCAAGCCGGGGCGCGGCGATCGTGCAGAACGTGTTCGAACGCAACAGCACGGCCTCCACGGCGGCCTCCGGCTTCTCGAACGACGGCAACACGATCCCGCTCGACAACATCAACGAGTTCCACAACACCTATCCGGGCGCAGGCGGGGCAGGCGCGAATATCGGCCGCACCAACCGCTGCTACTCGGACGTTGCGGCGGCAGCGGGCGTGCAGAAGCATATGCTGTCCAAATACAACATCTTCTACGACTTCAACGTGAAGACCGACACGTTCACGTCGATCACGACAGTGACGGGCCGCACCGGCAACTGGCGCTACCGGCACCAGGTCGGCTGTGCGGGCAATGTCTGCATCCTGGGGGGCGACGACAGCACGACCACGCCTTCCGCCACGAGCTGGCTGGGCGACTACTGGCCGGCCTCGTCCAAGGCGGCCGCGTCGACGGTTGCGTTCACCTCAAACCTTGCGGGCACGGGCGGCGCGGGGAGCGGCACCTACACGCTCACCCAGGGCAGCAACGATGCCTACTCCCGAGTCGCCGCGGGAGCAGGCGCCCTGCGCTTTGACCTGGGCGGTGCGTTGCGACGGACTGACGGCTCCGGCGCGGCGGGCGCGTTCGAGCGGACAGTCTGAGACGTGACCCCTGGCCCCCGGCTTTCGCCAGGGAACCAGGGTCGCAGCTGATCGGAGACATTCGGATGACACAGGGAACGCGGCGCCGGGTGCGCGGCGAAGGGAGGCGCGCGTGTTGACGATGGCGGCATTCGAGGCGGCCGATCTCGCGGCGGAGCGAGAAGTGGTGAAGGCCTATGCGCGGGTGGCGCAGCCGGACGAGGACGTGCTGATCGAAGGGCTGGTGGCGACGGCGCTGCTGCTCGGCGAGGCGTTCACGCGGCGAATCGGTTTGGCGCGGGAGGCGGTGGAAGTGCTGCCTTGTTCGGCGACATGGACGCGGCTCGGCGCCGCACCGGTGCGGGCGATCACCGCGGTCGAGGGGCTGCCGGCCGATGGCGCCGCCTTTCTACTGCCGGTCGAAGCCTATGCGATCGACATCGATGCGGACGGCGCAGGGTGGGTGCGGGTGACGGCACCTGGCGCTGCGGGGCGCGTGCGGGTGACCTATCAGGCGGGACTGGCGAGCGGGTGGGAGGCGCTGCCCGAGCCGCTGCGGCAAGGCGCGGTGCGGCTGGCGACGCACCTCTATGCGCATCGCGATGCGGCCGATGAGCAAGCGCCGCCAGCGGCCGTCGCGGCCCTTTGGCGGCCTTGGCGGCGGGTTCAGGTCTAAGAAGAAGGGTCGGTTCGCGCGGAGGCGCGGAGACGCGGAGGGTGCTCGCGGGTCCCTGCCTGCAGGCCGCCAACGTCCAGCTTTGCGACTTCGTGCGGGCTTTGCCCGCGGGAGGCTCCTCCGCATCTCCGCGCCTCCGCGCGAACCAAGAACAAAAGGGGCGAGGCGATGAGTTTCGAGACTGCGTTGCAGGAGGCGGTGCTGGTCGCTTTGCGCGAGGTGCCGGGCACCAATGGCGTGTTCCTGGAGCGGCCGGCGCGGGCGAGCGTGCCTTATCTGGTGCTGGCCGAGATGCTGAGCGCCGACTGGGGCGCCAAGGGTATCGCCGGGCGCGAGGTGCGGCTTTCGGTGCGGGTGCATGATGCCGGCGAGAGCTGGACGCGGACGGCGGCCCTGCAGGGCGAAGTCGCGCGGGCGCTGGAGGCTTTGCCGCGGACGATCGGCGGCTGGTCGGTCGGCACCGTGATGCTGGTGCGCGCGCGGACGGCGCGAGGAGCGGGCGGCCAGTGGGTCGGCACCGTCGAGTTTCGAATAAGAGCAATGGAGGCCTGATATGGCGATCGAACGAGGCTCCGCCCTTCTGCTGAAGGTGGGGAATGGGGCGACGCCGCCCGTCTATGCGACGATGGCGGGACTGCGCACCACGCAGCTGAGCGTGAACGGCGAGCCGGTGGTGGTGACGCACAAGGGTTCCGTCGGGTGGCGCGAGCTGCTGTCCGGTGCGGGCGTGCGCAGCGTGTCGGTGTCGGGCGCCGGGGTGTTCACCGGATCCGCGGCCGAAGCGCGGCTGAAAGGCAATGCGCTGGCGGGCCTGCTCGACGACTATGAGCTGAGCTTTGAAAGCGGAGAGAAGATGCGGGGACGGTTCCTCGTGTCACGGTTGGACTATGCCGGGGATTTCAATGGGGAGCGGAGCTACACGCTGAGCCTGGAGAGTTCGGGCGAGGTGGTGTCGCTGTGAGCGTTGCACCTAGCCCTCCGTTTGCTTCGAGCCCTTCGACGTCGCCGGTCGGCGTCGCTCAGGATAAACTTCAGCCTTCAGCTGAAGTCGAGAAGCGTATCTCGACTTCGCTCGATACGAACGGAGTATCCGTTGCAAATCCCATGCGCGGCGAAGCGACGGTTCGCGTCGCGGGTGCGAGTTGGTGCTGCGGCCGTCGTTCAGCGCGCTGGTTGCCGCCGAGGCGGAACTGGGGCCCTTGTTTGCGCTTGTCGAGCGGGCGGCGAGCGGCGGGCTGACGCTGGGCGAGATGGCGGGGCTGTTCTGGCATTGCCTGCGCGAGCGCCCGGAGGGGCTGACCCGGGAGGCGTTCTCGGAAAGGCTGGCGGCGGGTGGGCTGGTGGCGGCGACGCCGGCCCTGCGCCTGCTGCTCGGTCAGGTCTTGCAGGGGCGGTGATGACGTGCGGCGCCCAAGGCCCTCACTCCGCTCAGCCCCGCAGGGCTGAGTCGCCCTCTCCCGCAGGGGGAGAGGCGAGGTTTGCTGCGAACGCGCTGCGGCTGTCCGGGCTCGCCGGCGTGCTGCTGGGCTGGCGGCCGGGGGAGTTTTGGGAGGCGACGCCGGCGGAGCTGGCCGCGGTGTTCGCGGCGTTGCGGCCGCCGGGCGAGGCGATTGTCGGCGAGGATGAGCTGGTGCGGCTGAAGGAGCGGTTTCCCGATGCGTGACGAACTGGACGAGATGGTGGTGTCGGTGCGCGCCGACACGCAAGGCTTTGCGCGCGACGTGGCGCTGATGCGTGCGGAGCTGGAAGGACCGTTCGGCGACGCGGCGGATCGCGCCGGGCGCGCGTTGGAGAGCACACTCGCACGGGCGCTGAGGACCGGCAAGCTCGGCTTCGAGGATCTGGGGCGGGTGGCGCTCGGCGTGCTCAACCAGATCGCGGCGAGCGCGGTGAAGGCCGGCGTGGGGTCGATCCTTTCCGAGATCGGCGGGATCGTCGGACTGCCCGGTCGTGCGACCGGCGGGCCGGTCTCGCCTGGGCGCGCCTATGTCGTCGGCGAGCGCGGACCGGAAGTGTTCGTGCCGACGAGCGCGGGGCAGGTGGCGGCGCCTTCGGCGGCGGGGCGAGAAGTGCGGGTGACGGTCAACGTCAATGCCGCTGGCGGAAACGAGACGCCGCGGGCGCTGGAGCGGTCGAGCCGCCAGGTCGCGCGGGCGGTCCGGCGGGCTGTCGAGCGGTAGAAGAAGGTAGGTTCGCGCAGAGGCGCAGAGACGCAGAGACGCAGAGGCTGCCGAGATCGTCCGCGCGCGGCGCGCCTTCAGGCGAGAGGAGAACGTGAACTGCGGCTTCGCCGCGGGTGCGGACTCTCCGCGTCTCCGCGCCTCTGCGCGAACAAGAGGAAGCGGGTCATGGGCTATTGGTTGACGGGGAAGCGGACGTGCCAGGAGGCTTCGTTCGTGAAGCGGTTCGATGCGCGGTTCTGGACCGTCGATTTTCCGCGGCCGATGATGGCTTCGGTGGTTACGAACGGGCCGAACAGCCTGCGTGTGGACGCGGTGTTCTATCGGAAGAACGACCTGGCCGGCCTGATCTGGTGGGCGGAGGATCGGTATGACCATCCGCTGCTCGCTTATGAGACGGATCGGGACTTTCGGCGCTGCACCCTGCGCTTCCGCTGGCGGTCGAGCGGGGTGGTGGCGCTGGATGCGGTGCATGGGCCGACGCTGAAGATCGAGGGGCGTGATGCGAGCGGCGCCGCGCGCAGCTGGTATGTGCGGCTGTGGAATTATGCCGTCGGCACGCCCGAGGATGCCGTAGTCACGCTGGATTTCAGTGCGCTCGAGAGTGGCTTTGCACTGCCCGGCGAGGCGGTGTTCGCCGGTGACGTGGACCGGATGTTCATCTCGCTGGTGCCGCCCGACTATGACGAGGCAGGGGGCGATCTGGCGACGCCGGCGGAAGGCTGGGCGGAACTGACGGAGATCGCCTGCGACGGCTCTGGATCGGTGCTGGCGATCGGCGACGTGTTGGTGCCCGCACACCAACTGCGGATCGCGACCGGCTATGACGATGGCTATAACGTCACGCCCGAGCGGCTGCTGCGCAACACGGTCGGCCTCGGCTATCGCGGGGTGATCAACCATTATGTCGGAATGAGCCACTATTTTCGCCTGAACGGCGGGGAAGTGACGCTCGCCGGCGGTGCGCTGAATGCGCCGTGCGCGGCCTGGCACGCGGACTTTGCGGCGCGGGCGAAGGCGCTCGACTATGAGCTGATCCTGTCGCTGAGCTATGAGCTGTTCGACGCGCATTGCCCGGCGGCGTGGAAGCAGCGGGCGGCGGACGGCAGTCCCGCGCTGACTGGCTGGGTGCCGCCTTCGACGCTGCTGTCCCCGGCCAACTCGGCGGCCATGGGCTATCTGCAGGCGGTGGCGTTGAGCTTTGCCGACATCGCCCATGCGGCCGGGCTGCGGGTGCGGTTTCAGATCGGGGAGCCGTGGTGGTGGATCGCGCCGGACGGCGGTTTGTGCGTGCACGATACGGCGGCGCTTGCCGCGGCGGGTGGCGTGCCGAGCGACGCGGAGGCCGGCGCGATGCTGGCGGCGTCGACGGCTACGCTGAGCGGTGCCGTGAAGGCGGCCTTTCCGGACGCCGAGACCTTGCTGCTGCTGTATCTGCCGACGATCGCCGGCAGGGAAGTGGCGCTGGCGCCGCTGGACTGGGCCTCGCCGGCGTTCGACGTGCTGCAGCTGGAAGACTATCAGTGGGTGACGGGCGGCGACACGGGCGCCAGCGCGCGCGGAGCGGCAGCGATGAGCGGCCGGCTCGGCTATCCCGCGGACAGGCAGCACTATCTGAGCGGGTTCGTGCTCCGTCCTGAGGACCGGGCGCAATGGGATCCGATTGCGGGCGCCGTCGCGGCGGCGCGGCAGCGGGGTGTGGCCGAGCGGTTCGTCTGGGCGCTGCCGCAGGTCATTCGTGACGGCTTTACCTGGTTCGACGAGGAGGAGGATGTGGAGGCATTCGCGAATGTGGCCTTTCCGCTCGACATCGGCCGCGAGGCGAGCGTGGAGGCGGAGACGTCGACGGCCATTGCGGCTGGTGCCGGCGGCGCCGAGCAGCGCAACGCCGAATGGGCCGAGGCGCGGCTGCGCTTCGACGCGGGGCCGGGCGTAAGGTCCGAAGCCGATCTTGCGGCGCTGGTCGCGTTCTTCCGCGCGAGAAGGGGTCCGGCACAGGCGTTCCGGTTCCGCGATCCGCTCGACGACAGCTCGGCCGGGATGACCGGGGTGCCGGGTCCGTTGGACCAGCTGCTGGGTCTGGGCGACGGCGTGCGCACCGTCTTTGCCTTGATGAAGGATTATGACGGCGTGGCGCGGCGCATCACTCTGCCGGTGCCGGGTTCCGTGCGGGTCGCGGCGGATGGGGTCGAGAGTTCGGCCTGGGAGATGGGCGAAGGCGGCACCGTGATCTTCGACGCGGCGCCGGCCGCGGGAGCCGAGGTGACCGCCGGCTATCGCTTCGACGTGGCCGTGCGCTTTGCCGAGGACCGGCTGACGATCAACCGCGCCACCTTCCTCGCCGGCGAAGCGGTGAGCGTGCCGCTCATTGAGGTGCGCGAGGGATGAGCGGGTTCCTCGCCGCGCCGCTGGTGACCTTTGCGCTCTGCTGGCGGATCGAGCGGCGCGATGGGGTGGCGCTCGGCTTTACCGGCCATGATCGCGACCTGGTCGTGGAGGGGTTTCGCTATCGGGCGGCGCCGGGTGTGGCGCCGTCGGCGATCGAGGAAGGGGAGGTGCTGGACACGGACTCCCTGGATGTGGCGGGAGCGCTGACCGGCAGCGGGATCAGCGAGCGGGACTTGCGCAGCGGCCGGTGGAATGGCGCTGCGGTGCGGCTGATCGCGGTGAACTGGAGCGCGCCGGGCGAGTGGGTGCAATTGCTGCGCGGTGAGCTTGGCGCGGTATCGCTGGAGCGGGGGAGCTTTTCGGCGACCCTCAAGGGGCCAGGCGCGGCGCTGGCGCGGCCGGTCAGCGAGGAGACATCGCCCTTGTGCCGTGCCGAACTGGGTGACCGGCGGTGCCGGGTCGACATGGCCGGACGGCGATCGCTGGCGCGTGTCGTCGCGAGCGTCGGAGAGTCCCTCACACTCGATCGGCCGGAGCCAGTCCCGAATGGCTGGGGAGGGGGACGGCTGCGCTGGCTGGATGGCGCCAATGCGGGGCTGAGCAGCATGGTGCTGACGAGCAGCGGTGCTTCGCTGATCCTGGCGGAGCCGCCGCCTTTTTCCGTCATGGCGGAAACGCGGGTGGAGGCGATCGAAGGATGCGACAAGAGATTTGCCACCTGCCGAGACCGGTTCGGCAACCAGCCGAACTTTCGGGGCGAGCCGCATCTGCCGGGCATGGACCTGCTGACGCGCTATCCGGGCGCGTGAATCCGATCGAGGGGGTGGCGCTGGCGCTCGTCGGGAGCCGCTTCCGGCTTCACGGACGCGCGCCGGAAAGCGGGCTCGACTGTGTCGGCGTGGTGGCGCTCGCGACCCGTGTCCCGGCGCCGAGCGGCTATGCGCTGCGCGGCGGAGATTCTGGGAGGGTCGATGCTGCATTGCTGGGCGCCGGCTGGAAGCGGGTGGGGGATGCGGAGGCGGGCGACGTGCTGGTGATGCGGCCGGGCCCTGGCCAGCTGCATCTCGGGATAAAGACGGCGGCGGGCATGGTGCATGCCGATGCGGGGCTGCGCCGGGTGGTCGAGCGGCCCGGTGCGATCGAGTGGGAGGTGGTGAGCATATGGCGACCCTTGTCCTGACAGCGGCGGGGTCGCTGCTGGGTCCGGTCGGTGGCGCCGTCGGCGCGCTGATCGGCCAAGCGATCGACGGTCGCCTGCTGGCCGGGAGCCGCAAGGGGCCGCGCCTGCAAGACCTGAAGGTGCAGACCTCCAGCTATGGCGCGGCCATCCCCAAGCTGTTCGGCACGATGCGCGTCGCCGGGTCGGTGGTCTGGTCGACCGACCTGATCGAGCATCGATCGAAGAAGAGTGGCGGCAAGGGACGGCCGTCGATTACCAGCTATAGCTACACGGCATCCTTTGCGGTGCTGCTGTCGGCGCGGCCGATCCGGTCTGTCAGTCGCATTTGGGCTGACGGGAATCTGCTGCGGGGAAGCGCGGGCGACTGGAAGAGCGAAATGGGATTTCGGCTCCACCTTGGCGGCGAGGACCAGGCGGTGGACCCGTTCATCGCTTCGGCGGAGGCGGCTGGGACGCCCGCCTATCGCGGCTGCGCCTATGCCGTGTTCGAGAATATGGCGCTGGAGAATTTCGGAAACCGAATCCCGTCATTGACCTTCGAGGTGGAGGCGGATGCGGGTCCGGTCGGTACGAGCGCAGTGCTGGCCGAACTCAGTGGCGGGCTGATCGGAGGCGAAGCCGGCACGCAGTTGCACGGCTTTGCGGCGGTGGGGGACAGCATGGCGGGGCTCATCGAAGCGCTCCGCCCGGCGTTGGGGGTGGAGCTTGTCGACGATGGCGCCATGTTGCGCATGGTCGAGCCGGACGCCGTAGCGACGGACATCCCACTTGCCAGCCTTGCTGAGGAAAGGACAGAGACACTGCCGGGCGCCGGCCAAGTGCCGGCCGCGCTGACACTCACTTACTACGAACCGGCGCGCGATTATCAGGCGGGCGTGCAGGCCGCGCGCCGGCCCGGTGGCGTGGCGACTGAGCAGATCGAAGTTGCCGCAGCCCTCGAGGCCGGGGCAGCGCGAGCCATCGCCGACGAGGCTTTGATGCGGCGGGCGCGGGAGCAAGGGCGCCGCAGGATTCGCTGCGATTGGGCGCAGCTGACGCTGGCACCGGGACGCTTGGTGCGACTGCCGGGCAGCGCCGATCTCTGGCGGGTGGCGGAGCGCGGCGTGCTGCGGGACGGCGTCCAGCTGGAACTGCGGCGCATCCACGCTGCCAGTTTCGCCAGCGCCGTCGCCGAGCCAGGGCGGAGCGTGCCGGCACCGGATCATCTCCACGGGCCGACCGTCGTGCACCTGCTCGACCTGCCCAATCTGGACGAGACGGCGCCGGACGTGCCGCGTCTCCACATCGCAGCGGCGGGGCCATCGCCCGGGTGGCGGCGCGCGCAACTGCTCGTCAGCCTGGATGATGGCGCAAGCTGGACACCGATCGGCGCTACCGCCGCACCGGCGATATTGGGCACGACCATCAGCGCGCTGGGCAGCGCTCCGGAGGATCTGCTCGACCTTCGCAACATGGTGGACGTGCAGTTGCTTCATGACGAAATGGCGCTGCAGGACGCCGATGCGGGGCGATTGCTTTCTGGAGAGAATCTCGCGTTGATTGGCGACGAGCTGGTGCAGTTCGGGCGCGCGGAGCCGATAAGCGCCGGACTGTGGCGCCTGTCGCGATTGCTGCGGGGGCGACGGGGCAGCCTGCCCAGTGCGCATGCGATCGGCGAACGCTTTGTCCTGATCGAGGCGGAGACGCTCTTGGCCTATGATCCGCCGAAGAGTGCCGCCGGTGCGCAGGTCCGCCTGCTCGCCTCCGGCCTGGGCGATGCAATTCCGGTGGAGACGTCCGTCGCCGCAATCGGCGAAGCCTTGCGGCCGCCGTCACCCGCTCACCTGACGGCGCGTAGCCGGACAGACGGGGGGTATGATGTGCGATGGGTGCGCCGCAGCCGCACGGGGTGGGCATGGATCGACGGAGCGGACGCACCGCTCGGCGAAACCATGGAACGCTATCGGATCCGCATCGTGCGCGCGGACGGCAGCGTGCAAGAGCATGAGGCCGATTCCCCGGAGTTTACCTATGAAGCCGCCGATCTCGGGGCGGACCTGACCCTTGGCAGCGTGGAACTGCACGTACAGCAGGTCGGCAGCGGGGCGATATCGCGTCCGGCCCTGATCACCATCACCGCCTGAAGGAGACCAGACATGGGCGATAGCCTGCGCCATCACCTGCCGTTCATTGCCGCCGGTCAGGCCCAGAAGGAACTGACCCATAATGAAGCCGTTGCCCTGATCGATGTCGCTCTGCATGCGTCCGCGGAAGGGCTGGGCCTGAACACACCGCCGTTGGCGCCCGGCCTGGGTCAGTGCTGGATCGTGGGCGCGGCGCCGACGGGCGAGTGGACGGGTCAGGCTCAGGCGATCGCCTGTTGGACGGAGAGTGGGTGGCGCTTTCTCGCCGCTCGCGAGGGCATGAGGGTATGGCTGATCGACCAGCAATGCTGGGCCGAACGGACCGGCAGCGGCTGGGCGGCCGGCGATGTTCGCGGTATCAGAGTGATGATCGACGATGTGCAAGTGGTCGGCGCGCGCCTAGGGGCAGTGGCACCACCGAGCGGCGGCGCAGTCGTCGACGTGGAAGCGCGAGCCACAGTCACAGCGCTTATCGATCGCCTGCAGAGCCATGGATTGATCGATGTGTGAGGAGACGTTGCAGTGCCGAACCAACCCGCAGAAATGCGTGGCATGTGTGATACTTCTGCAACAGTTTGGGGAATTGCGGGCTTGCACCGAAACAATGCAGCCCTTAGTGAGTTTCCGCTGTCCGAGTGACACCTAAGAAAGGGGATTTCTATGCGGAAGCTTGCCATTGCGATGGCGCTGGCCTCCACGGCGATCGCCTCGCCCGCGTTGGCGCGAGACAAGTCGTGGTATGTTGGTCTCGAAGGCGGGGCCATGATCGTCGAGGACATCAACTTCAGCCTGTCCCGCGGCACCGCCGTGGGCACCGCCACGGTCGATCACGACTATGGCTATGACGTTGACGGCATCGTCGGCTACGACTTCGGCGTGTTCCGCCTGGAAGCGGAAGTCGGCTACAAGCGCGCTGTCGTTGAGGCCTATGAGGGTGGCACCCTCGCGCCTCAGGCTGGCCGTCTGCCCGGCGTTCGCTACAACGCCGGCGGATCGACTTCGGCCCTGAGCTTCATGCTCAACGGCTTGCTCGACTTCGGCGATGAGACTGGCATTTCCGGCTTCATCGGCGGCGGCGCTGGTGTCGCCCGCGTCAAGTTCAGCAACTATCGTTTCTCGAATGCAGCCCCGGACATTCTCGACGACTCCGACACGCGATTTGCGTGGCAAGGGATTGCCGGTGTTCGCGCGCCGCTCACCGACAATATCGACGTCGGCCTGAAGTATCGCTTCTTCAATGCCTCGCGTCTGCGGACCATCGGCACGACCGGCGACAACTTCAACGGTCGCTTCCGTTCGCACAGCTTGCTGGGCAGCGTGATCTTCAACTTCGGTGCGCCGCCGGCTCCGCCGCCGCCGCCGCCGCCGCCGCCCCCGCCGCCTCCCCCGCCGCCGCCGCCGCCGGCGCCGGCAGTGGTGTGCACGCCGGGACCGTATATCGTGTTCTTCGAATGGGATAAGTCGGACATCACGCCGGAAGCGGCGTCGATCCTCGACAATGCCGTTTCGGCCTATCAGAACTGCGGTAACGCCCAGGTCATGCTGGCCGGTTACACCGATACGTCGGGTACGCCGCGCTACAACCTCGGCCTGTCCCAGCGTCGTGCCGACTCCGTGAAGGCCTATCTGGCCGGCCGCGGCATCGGCGAGGGCGTGATCACGACCCAGGCGTTCGGTGAAACCAACCTGCGCGTGCAGACCGCGGACGGCGTCCGCGAACTGCAGAACCGTCGTGTGGAAATCACCTACGGTCCGGGTTCGGGCATGTAAGCCAAGACCCTCGGGTCAAAAATCGGGGCCGGTGGAAAACCACCGGCCCCTTTTTTGTGCCTTACGGGATTGTTGCGGAACTCGTCCGGCTCGCTAGGCGTCAGTGCGGAAGAACCGGGAGGGTATCCGATGTTTCGATTTCCTGGCGTCATCATATTGGGCCTTGCCGCATCGGCGTGCATGACCGACACGGGGGTGCGCTCCGAAACGCCGAGCGGAGTGGTCCAGGCCATGTTGAGTGCGGCCGATGGCAGCGCGCGCGGCACTGCTCAGTTCCGTCAGGCCGCGGATGGGATCAGAGTGCATGTGGAGGCGACCGGCCTCAACCCTGGCGTGCACGGCATTCACGTTCACACGACGGGACAATGCGCAGCACCGGACTTCGCGACCGCCGGACCGCACTGGAATCCAACGGGGCGGCAGCATGGCCGGGAGAATCCGCAAGGCGCGCATCATGGCGACCTGCCCAATATCACGATCGGCGCCGACGGCCGCGGAACGCTCGACTTCACGCTGCCGGCGGCAGAGTTGGAGGGACTGTTCGACCCAGACGGCGCCGCCATCGTCGTCCATGCCAATGCCGATGACGGCCGGACCGATCCGAGCGGCAACAGCGGCGGGCGGATCGCCTGCGGCGTAGTCGTCCGCGGCTAGATCGGCTCGCCGGCGCTGCGCGCGCGATCCACGACGCTGGCTTCGGCCTTGGGCACGGTGCGCCAGGCCAGGAGCAGCAAAGTCACCGAGATCGGCGCGACCACGAGCAACGACAGCAGGCCGAGCTGCAGGTTGCCACCACTGACCTTGGACACATAGCCGGTGAAATAGGGACCGAGACCCAGGCCGATCAGGGCAGTCGCTATGAAGAAGGTGGCGGTCGCCGTGCCGCGCATGCGCGGCAGCACGAGGTCCTGCGTCGTCGCGCCGGCCGGACCGAGCGCGGCGCTGGCAAGGCCGCTCATCATGAAATTGGCGATGTAGAAGCCCACGATGTTGGACGTGGTGAAGGCATAGACGAGGAACGGAAGTGGCAGCAGCGTTCCCGACAGAATGACCGGCACACGGCCCCAGGCGCGGCGTTGCTTGGCCCAGTCCGCGATGCGGCCGCCGAGCACGATTCCCAAGAAGCCGCCAGCGGCCGCGCCGCCGCCCAGATAGAAGCCGACCAAGGTCTTCGGCTGGCCGAGTACGGTTTCGGCATAGAGGGCGCCGAACGCAGCCACGCTGTAGGACACGAAGGAAATCAGGCCATAGCCGATGGCCGTGTAGAGAAACGCCGGCGTCCCCCAGATCAGTCGGAACGTCGCTGGATCGCGGGTGCGGAGCGAACTGGCCCAGGAGAAGACGGCGTAGGCACCGAGGCCGATCGCGATCCATTGCGGGCCGTCGCCCGTCGCGACGATTAGTGCCGCGATGAAGAGCAGTGCACCGGCCAGGACGGCGAGGTTCACCAGCAGCGGGCGAACGCCACGGCGACCCGCGCCGATGAGTGTCAATGGCGGGATGATGGCGATGAGTTCGGCGAGGAACTCCCGGAACGGCTCTTTCGGCGTTTCCGTCGCCAAGCCATCGGCGGCGCCCCGCTTCGGCTCGCGCAAGGTGGAGACCAGGGCGGCGAGCAGGAGGCCGGGGACGCCGACCGCCATGAACGCCGCCTGCCAGCCGACCAGCCCGAGATAGCCGCCCGGAAATGCCTGGTTCCAGCGGTCCACGATGGCGCCGCCGATGAACAGCGACATGCCCCCGCCGATGAAGATGCCCGATGAATAGATGGCTAGCGCGGTCGCGCGCTGATGCTTGGGATAATAGTCCGAAATCAGCGAATAGGCGCAGGGCGACGCCGTCGCTTCGCCGACGCCGACGCCGATCCGCGCCATGGTGAGTTGGAGGCCGTTGCGGGCGAGGCCCGAAAATGCGGTCATTGCCGACCAGAGCGCCAGACCTACGGTGATCAGCCGGATGCGATGCCAATTGTCCGCGAGACGTCCGAGCGGGATGCCGAACAGCGAATAGAAGACGCCGAACGCGGTACCGAACAGAAAGCCGATGTCAGCGTCGTCCAGCCCTAGATCGCGCTTCACATCCTTGGCGAGGATGCTGAGGATCTGCCGGTCGATGAAGTTCAGGACGTAAACGACGAACAGGACGGCCAGGACATAATGGGCATAGCCGCGCCCAGGAGCTCTATCGTCGATCTGCGCCAAGCGGCGTCCTCCCCAACTCTTGTGCGGCGGGGCTAGCAGAGCTTTCCCCGCGCTGCCAAAGGCTTTCGCCGATGACCAGCCGCTTCGAGTTCAGCATTTCCGCGACAGACGGGCGCGCGCGTACCGGCACGATCCGAATGCGGCGGGGAGAGATCCGCACGCCCGCGTTCATGCCGGTAGGTACCGCGGCGACCGTCAAGGCCATGAGACCGGCTGAGGTGCGCGCGGCGGGGGCCGATATCCTTCTCGGCAACACCTATCACCTGATGCTGCGGCCGGGAGCTGAGCGGGTCGCCCGACTGGGAGGGCTGCATCGGTTCATGGGCTGGGAGCGGCCGATCCTGACCGACAGCGGCGGGTATCAGGTGATGAGCCTATCGGCGCTGACCAAAAGATCGGAAGAGGGCGTGGCGTTCAAGTCGCACCTCGACGGCGCCAGGCACATGATAACCCCGGAGCGGTCGACCGAGATTCAGCGGCTGCTGGGCAGCGATATCGTCATGGCTTTCGACGAACTGGTGCCGACCACGTCCACTCGCGACGTGCAGGCCGCAGCGATGGAACGGTCGATGCGCTGGGCGCGGCGCTCGCGCGATGCTTTCCTGAGTGGCGGCGATCATGCCGAAGCCGCGGCGCAGTTCGGCATCCAGCAGGGCGCGCTCGACCAGGACCTGCGCCGGCAATCGGCCGAGGCGCTGATCGAGATCGGCTTCGACGGCTATGCGGTGGGCGGGTTGGCGGTCGGCGAGGGCCAGGAGGCGATGTTCGGCGTGCTCGACTATGCGCCGGGGCAGCTGCCCCCTGACCGGCCGCGCTATCTGATGGGCGTGGGCAAACCGGACGATATCGTCGGCGCGGTCGAACGCGGCGTCGACATGTTCGATTGCGTGCTGCCGACGCGAAGCGGGCGCAACGGCCAGGCCTTTACCTGGAGCGGGCCGATCAACCTGCGCAACGCCCGCTTTGCCGAGGACCAGACCCCGCTCGACGCCGCCTGTGCCTGCCCCGTCTGCGCGAGCTGGAGCCGGGCCTATCTGCATCACCTGATCCGCGCCGGTGAGATATTGGGCGCGATGCTGATGACCGAGCATAATGTGCATTTCTATCAGCAGCTGATGAGCGGTTTGCGCGCGGCGATCGCGGAAGGCCGTCTCGCCGATTTCGCCAGCGTGTTCCGCGCCGGCTATCTGCAAACCAAATCGCAATCATCTGCCGTGTAACACCGGCGGCCGAAGCGAGATTGCGGGAATGTCCTTGGCCGCCGAAACGATCAGCGAGGCGCGGAACCACGCGCGCACCAACACGATGCTCGCCGCGTCGATCGAATGGAGCGGCGAACGGCACCCGGTGTTCGTGCGCAACCTGTCGACGTCCGGCGCGATGGTGGATGGCCGTTTGCTGCCGCTCCCCGGTGAAAGCGTGGTCCTGCACCGCGACGAGCAACGCATTCCGGCCACCGTGATCTGGGCCACAGGCAATCGCTGCGGCCTGTCCTTTGCCGTGCAGGTCCGGGTCGAACAGCTGATCAAGCGCCAAAAATCGGCCACCGGCACGCCCGTCCATCAGGCGCGTGTCGACGCGATCCAGAGCGCGTTGCGGGCGAAGAGTGCCCTGCCGACGTTTCAGGAAACAGAAGCGGTGGTCGGCGCGGCCGCCGTGGGCAAGCGACTGGTCGACGAGATCGGCTTTGCCCAGCGCCTGGTGGAACGCGTTGGCGAGGATCTGGCGAACGACAGCTATGTGCTGACGCGCTACGCCGTCGTGCTCCAGCAGCTCGACGAGGCTGAGCAATTGCTGCGCAAACTCACGCGCGAACTTTCGGCCGAGGGTGCGACCGGGCGCTGCTGACACGCGTGTCGGTCGTCACAGGCGCTGATTTCATCGCAGCATAGATGCGCGCTCCGGAGCACGCGCCCATTGGCGCGGCGCAGAACGGAGACGACCATGCTGCAACGGACCACTTGGCCGCAGAAGACGCGGGAACTGCACAATCATCACATGGATTCGACCGCGTGGAACGACTTCCCGGTTCGTGACGACGACATCATCATCGGCACCTATGCCAAGTCCGGGACGACCTGGATGCAGCAGATCGTCTCCCAGCTGATCTTTGCCGGCGCCGAAGGCATCGATGTATCCGCGATTTCACCCTGGCTGGACATGCGTATCCTGCCCCGGGCGGAGACGCGTGCAATGCTCGAGAGTCAGACGCATCGCCGCTTCATCAAGACGCACTTGCCGCTCGATGCGCTGAGCTTCAGCTGGCGCGCCAAATATCTGTACATTGCGCGCGATGGCCGGGACGTCGCCTGGAGCGCGCATAATCACTTCGCCAAATGCCGCGACGAATTCTTCGATCTATTGAACGAGACGCCGGGACGAATCGGGCCGCCGATGCCGAGACTGCCGGCTGATGTGCGTGAATTTTTCCTCGACTGGATGGAGCAGGACGGCGCGCCGCTCTGGTCATTCTGGGAGAATATCCGGACCTGGTGGGCCTATCGCCACCTGCCCAACATCATGCTGGTCCATTTCGCCGACCTGAAGCGCAACCCGGAGAAAATGATCCGGCAGATCGCGACCTTCCTGGAGATCGAAGTCGCAGCGGACGCCTGGTCGCTGATCCTCGAACATTGCAGCTTCGATTACATGAAGCGCAACGCCGAGAAGATGGCTCCATTGGGCGGGGCACCGTGGGAAGGCGGCGCGGGGACCTTCATCAACAAGGGCACGAACGGCCGCTGGCGCGACGTGCTGAGCGCCGACGAGTGCCGGCGCTACGAGGCGCTGGCCGTCGAGCAGCTGGGTGCGGAGTGCGCCGCCTGGCTGAAGGATGGCGGCCGACCCTGATCCTGCCGGTCGGCTCCGCTCCAGCCGAGCGCCCGCCTTGTTCTACGGGTTCGTCAAGTCTGCCACGCTTGCCACGCGACAGAATTCGAAGGCGAGCGTCGCGACATGGGCGGCGTGGATCTGTTCGGCGGGGATGACGCCGCCTTTGCCGTCCGGGAGCGCGAAACAGTCGCAGGCGTCCGGCACCAGGATCATGTCCCAGCCCATGTTCGCGCCCGTGCGGATGGTGGTCGAGACGCACATGTCGGTGACCAGGCCGAAGGCGACGACGTGACGCGCGCCAAGGCGGCGCAGGCGCAAATCCAGATCGGTGCCGATAAAGGCGGAGTTGACGCTCTTGGTGACAAGCGGTTCGTCGCCCTGCGGCTCGAAGCCGGGCCGCAGGCGGTTGCCCGGTCGGTCCGGCGCCAGTGGTGAGCCAGGCTGGACCGAGTCGTGGCGGACGTGGATGATCGGGCGTCCGGCAGCGCGCCAGGCGGCGAGCAGGGCCAGACCGTTCGTGTCGAGATTGCGGTTCCAACGGGGCGGCTGACCCGGATCGTCAAAGCCCAACTGCATGTCGATCGGCAGCAGTACCGCCTTTTCCAGATCGAACATCGTCAGCTCCTGTCAGCGGAAGCGGCCTCGCTGATGCCCAGCGAGAGCGTCAGGCCAGCCCGACTCCGAGGAATGACGGGATCGGCCCGTTCCAGCCTTCGTCGGCGGGCTCCGCCTCGGCCCGGCGCGGTTCTTCCCGCCGCGGCCGTTCGGCGCGGGTGGATGCCGGCCGCTTTGCCCGTTCCTCGCGCGCAGGCTTGGGCTCGCTTCTGAGGCGTTCCTCCGTATCTGGGGCGGCTTCCTTCGCCTTGGCGGCGCGGATCCGATCGATCTTCTGGCCGGTCAGCTTCTCGATATTGGCGACCGCTTCGGCATCTTCGCTGGTGACCAGCGTGAAAGCCTTGCCCGTGGCGCCCGCGCGGCCGGTGCGGCCGATGCGATGGACATAGTCATCGGGATGCCAGGGCACGTCATAGTTGAAGACGTGGCTGACGCCCTTGATGTCGAGGCCGCGCGCGGCCACGTCCGATGCGACCAGGATGTTGATCTCGCCCGATTTGAACCGGTCGAGCTGCTTCAGCCGGTCGGCCTGTTCCATGTCGCCATGGATTTCCCCGACCGCGAACCTGGCGCGCTTCAGGCTGGTGGCCAGCTCGCGCACCGTCGTCTTGCGATTCGAGAAGATGATCGCGGTCGCGACATCGTCCCCGCGAAGGAGGTCGCGCAGCGTGTCGCGCTTGTCACGCGACGAGGTCTCGACCAGTTTCTGCTCGATATTGGTGTTGGCACTGGCGGGCCGCGCGACTTCGACTGACTTGGGATCGGTCAGGAATTTGTCGGCGAGCTTCTTGATCGGCGCCGGCATGGTCGCGGAGAAAAGCAGCGTCTGCCGCTTTTTCGGCAACTTGGTGCAGATTTCCTCGATGTCCGGGATGAAGCCCATGTCGAGCATGCGGTCGGCTTCGTCGATGACCAGCAGTTCGCAACCGGTCAGCAGGATGTTGCCGCGGCCGAACAGGTCCATCAGCCGGCCAGGCGTGGCGATCAGCACGTCGACGCCCTTTTCCAGCGCCTTGACCTGATCGCCCATCGACACGCCGCCGATCAGCAGCGCCATCGAGAGCTTGTGGTTCTTGCCGTATTTCTCGAAATTTTCGGAGACCTGGGCGGCGAGTTCGCGCGTCGGCTCCAGGATCAGCGAGCGCGGCATGCGCGCGCGGCTGCGGCCATGGGCAAGGATGTCGATCATCGGCAGCACGAAGCTGGCCGTCTTGCCGGTGCCGGTCTGGGCGATGCCGATCAGGTCACGCCCCATCAGTACGGGCGGGATCGCCTGGCGCTGGATCGGCGTGGGGTCCGTATAGCCCGAATCCTCAACGGCCTTCAAAAGCTCGTCGGAAAGGCCGAGATCGGCAAAGCTCATCGAATATCCGAGAAAATGGGGCGGCATGACGCCGCTTCAGCCCGCCGCGCGCTTGCGGGAAGCAGCCGCCAAAGTCAAGGCGAGCGCTATTTCCTGCCTGCCGGCACTAGCGTCTTGAAGGCGTCGATTTCGCAACTGCCGCCGGAGCGGACGCGAATCGTGTCGCGATCCTGGCAGACCCGGCCGTCGAGCCCCGGTCGGATGTAGAAGCCGGAATAATAATCGAGCGGCGGACAGCGGTCGAGCTTGGCCCGCACGCGCGCGCCGCCTTTGAGCAGCAGGTCGACGCCTTCGCGCGAGATCTGCGCTCCGGCGAGCGCACCGGCCGGAATGCATTTCGGTCCGCCCTTTTCCCGCCACTGCATCGGCTGCACGGGCTGCGGTCGCGCGGGCACCCGGATGATCAGCTGTTGGCGAATGGTCAGCTGGGCGAGCAGCACCGGGGTGTCCTGCGCGCCGCCAACCAGCAGCAGCGCGACAATCGTTCCGACCGTCACGGCAAGCACCCCATTGATCGCGGATGACGGCGGGACATTGAACCCCAGATGAATGTTGCCGTGCGCTGATCTATAGCGCGGGCCATGACGCAGGAAGCCTTTCTGAACGCCGTGCGGGACGCAGTGGGTCCGAAGGGCCTGGTTCGCGATGGGGACGAGATCGCCCCCTGGACGATGGACTGGCGCGGCCGTTATCGCGGCGTGGCGCTGGCGCTCGCGGCGCCGGCAGACACGGGGCAGGTAGCTGCGGTGGTGCGGCTTTGTGCCGAGCACCGCGTGCCGATCGTTCCCCAAGGCGGCAACACCTCGATGGTCGGCGGCGCGACGCCGGACACTTCGGGGCAGGCGCTGATCCTATCGCTGCGGCGCCTGAACCGCATCCGGCGTCTCGACGCACGCGCAGGTTTGGCAGTCGCGGAGGCTGGTGTCGTGCTGTCCACACTCCACGAAGCGGCCATTGAGCAGAGCGCGCGCTTCCCCCTCTCACTGGGCGCCAAGGGCTCCGCGACGATCGGCGGGCTGTGCGCGACCAATGCCGGGGGCACGCAGGTGCTGCGTTTCGGCACGATGCGCTCGCTGGTGCTTGGCCTCGAAGCGGTGCTGCCGGACGGTTCGGTCCTGGACACGCTCGCGCCGCTGAAGAAGGACAATCGCGGTCCAGACCTGAAGCAAATCCTGATCGGTGCCGAAGGAACGCTCGGGATCATCACCGCCGCCACGCTGCAGCTGGTCCCGCTGCCGCCGCAGATCGCGACCGCGTGGGTCGGCTTGGCCAGCCCACAACATGCGCTCGACCTGCTGCGGCGGCTCGAGGGCGCGGGTCTCGCCGTCGAAAGCTTCGAGCTGGTGCCCGCCGATTCGCTTGCGCTGGTGCTGCGGCACATCCCCGGGACCCGCGCGCCGCTGACGCAGCCTGCGCCATGGAATGCGCTGGTCGAAGTGACGGGCGGGGAGGGTGTGCGCGTCGCTCTCGAAAGGCAGCTGGTGGCAGCACTGGAAGCCAGTGTTGCGCTGGACGCGGTGTTCGCGGAGAACCAGGCGCAGGCAATGGGCTTCTGGCGCATCCGCGAGTCGATCTCCGAGGCGGAGCGGGCGAGCGGCCCGGCGGTGCAGCACGATATCTCAATCCCCGTCGACGCAATGCCGGACTTCATGTTGTCGGCAGCGGCCGAGGTGGAGCGCAGATTTCCCGACACCACCGTGAGCGCCTATGGTCATCTGGGCGACGGCAATGTCCACTTCCACGTCCGCGCGCCCGAAGGCGCGGTCGCCGAGTCCTGGATCGCCGAAGTGGGCAAGCCGATCAGCGGCTTCGTCTATGATCTGGTGACGGCCGCCGGAGGCTCGATTTCGGCCGAGCATGGCATTGGCCAGATGAAGCTGGCGGAGTTCGCCCGGCTGGCCGAACCCGCCCGGCTGCACGCGTTGCGCGCGCTCAAGGCGGCCTTCGATCCGCTCGGCATCATGAATCCGGGCAAGCTCATCCCGCCGAGCCTTGCGTCTGACGCCGCCGCCCCATAGACCGCGCCCCTGTCCGGGGCCTCGATGGCTCCCTCGTCTTTTTTGGAGTTGTTCATGGCGACCGCGCCTCAGGCCACTGGCCTCCCGATCCTTTACCGCGACCTGGTTCCGCTTTCTTCGACCGAGCATGCCGGCTGGGGCACCAAGACGCTGGACGGCGCGCATTTCCTCAAAGGCCAGCACGCGGTGCCGGTGACCGTCGACGAGTTCGTCCAGGTGCAGCGCCATTTCCCGATCATCTTCGCCGACGCCGAAAATCCGGTGCCGCTGGCGTTGATGGGCCTGAACGAAGGCGTGAACGTCTTCCTCGACGACAACGGCAAGTTTTCCGAACGCGTCTATGTGCCCGCCTATGTGCGCCGCTATCCGTTCATGCTGGCGCAGCTTGGGCAGAACCCCGCCGAGCTGTCGCTGTGCTTCGATCCGACCTCCGACGCGGTGGCGCCGGACGGCGACTTCATGAAGCTGTTCGACAATGGCGAGCCGAGCCAGGGCACCAAGGACATCCTGCAATTCTGCGAGCAGTTCGAGCAGTCGGCGCAGCGCACCGGCGCGTTCGTCAAGGAGCTGGCCGACCTCGACCTGTTGATGGACGGCGAAGTGACGATCCAGCCCGAAGGCGCGGCCCAGCCGCACATCTATCGCGGCTTCAAGATGGTCAATGAAGAGAAATTGCGCGACCTGCGCGGAGATCAGCTGCGCAAGATGATGCAGAACGGCATGATCACGCTCATCCAGGCGCACATCTTCTCGCTCGACCTGATGCGCGAGATTTATGGCCGCCAGGCCGCGCTCGGCAAGTTGCCGCCGATCGGGGCCGCCGCTTGAGCCGGCCGCCCGAGCCGGGTGCCACGCGCTCCCGCTACTCGGGCGGCGCGATTGTCTTTCATTGGCTGATCGCGCTTCTGATCGTCGCCAATCTTATCGGCGCGTTTGCGACCGAGGATTGGGAAGGGCCGGCGCGCGCCGCGGCCATGGGGCTGCACAAGGCAACCGGCTTCACCGTGCTGATCCTGAGCCTGGCACGGGGCGCGTGGCGTCTCGCGCATCGTCCGCCGCCTTTCCCCGAGACCATCCGGCCGTGGGAGGCGGTCGGTGCACGTGCCGTGCACGGCCTGTTCTACCTGCTGATGATCGCCATTCCGCTGACCGGCTGGCTGATGATCTCCGCGTCCGAAAAGCGGCGGCCGTTCAACTGGTATGGCTTTTTCGACCTGCCTTACCTGCCGGTGCAGGGAAGCAAGGGCCTGGGCGACTTCGCGCATGAGGGGCATGAGCTGCTCGGCTATGCACTGATCGCGCTGCTGGTGCTGCACGTCGCGGCGGCGCTGAAGCATCATTTCATGGACGCGCCGGGCTTTGTCTGGCGCATGTGGCCGCGCCGAGGAGCTTGAGCCAAGCCGCTCTTCGTAAAGCTTTTTTTCGCGACCCGTGCCGCTTTTGCGACGGCTGGCTTGAAACTTTTCGCCCGCTCATTAATTTAGTTATCGACGCTTGGGAGTTTCCCCCCTTTCTCCCCGCGTCGATCACGCCTTCGGGCGTGTTCCTCCCTGAACCTTGGCCGCTCCGTGCATCTGCACGGGGCGGCTTCTTTATTCGGCGGCGAGCGGAAGCGCCTCGTCCAGCGCCGCGCGTTTCACGTCGGCGACGATCTCGCTTAGTATCCGACGCGTCCGCTCAAGCTTGAGCGGATCGCACTCGCGCTGCTCGTCATCGAGATAGAGCGTGCGGTCGAACTCCAGCTGCACCGCGTGGATGCCGCGTGCCGGCGCACCGTGCCGCTCGACGATATGGCCCCCCGGATAAGGCGTGTTTTCCTGCCAGGATAAACCCAGCCGCGTGCACGTCCGCGCGACCGACGCGCTTACCCAGGTGGCGGCGCTCTGGCCGAAGCGGTTGCCGATCACCAGCTGCGCGTCGCCGCTGCTGAGTGGCGGCATCGAGTGGATATCGAGCAGGATCGCGGTGCCGTGTGCGTCCAGGCTTTCCTGCAGCAGCCCGCGCAGCGCGGCATGATAAGGTCGATGCAACTCCGCCAGCCGCGCCTCGACGGCGGCAAGCGGCAATCGGCCGCGCCAGATCTCGCCGACGCCCGCCAGCCGGCGCGGCACCAGCCCCAGTCCGCTCCGCACCTTCGCCGTCAGCATCAGCCGCGAGGCGACGGCGCCGTCCACCAGCCCCGGATCGATCTCCGCTTCATGGCGGTTGAGGTCGATCCAGGCACGGGGGGCATTGGCGATCAGCACCGGCGCACCGGGGATGTTCCGGACCAGTTCGTCGACCAGCCGGTCTTCCAGCGCCAGCAGCCGCTCCACGGGCGGCCGGACCAGCGCCCGGTGCGCGGGCGAATAGTCGCGCCCGGCGTGCGGCACCGACAGCACGACCGGCCCCGACTCCGGAGCCTTGATCACCTCGAATGCAGGCGCTGCGCCATTCATCCACAGCTTTGCTAGGCCGCGCACCGCGCCGCGGCAACGCTTTGGCGTCGAGCCTAGAAAAAATTAATCTATGCGCGCATAACTCGCGTCGCGGTCCGCGCTTCATGCGTTGAAGAGCGGCGCGATGAGGCTGTCGATGATCCGTATTCTGCTGGCCGAAGACGACAACGCGATGCGCCAGTATCTGGAGCGGGCGCTGGAGCGGGCCGGCTATTCCGTCACCTCCGTCGATCGTGGCACGGCCGCGCTTCCGCTGCTGGAGACTGAGCGGTTCGACCTGCTGCTGACCGACATCGTCATGCCGGAAATGGACGGGATCGAGCTTGCGCAGCGCGCCGGTGCGATCGCACCGGACATGCGCGTGATGTTCATCACCGGCTTTGCCGCGGTGACGCTCAAGGCCGGCAAGGCCGTGCCTCAGGCCAAGGTGCTGTCCAAACCGTTCCACCTGCGCGACCTCGTGCTCGAGGTGGATCGCCTGTTCGACATCGGCAGCGCGAGCGGCCTCAACTGACGCTTGCGCCGGCCATGGGCCTTCGCTAGAGGCCGCTGCTCTCGGGCGTGTAGCTCAGTGGTAGAGCACTGTGTTGACATCGCAGGGGTCGCAAGTTCAATCCTTGCCACGCCCACCATATCAAAGCCCCGGAAATCGGCTGATTTCCGGGGCTTTTGTTTGCCATCTTTGGTCGAGCGCCGTCGCTTTTTCGAAGTTCACTTTCCCTTCAGCATCGCACCGGCTAGGAAGGCGGCCGATGCGTTACTCCGTGCTGAAGCCCGTCGCGGCTGCCCTGACCCTTGCCCTTGTGACCACTGGCTGCGCCACCGGCGGCAAAGGCAAGAAGGAGCTTGCCTATGTCGCCCGCGACGTGAACTCGCTGTACAGCGCGGCGCGTACCCGGCTCGACCAGCGCCGTTATGCCGAGGCGGCTTTGCTGTTCGACGAAGTGGAGCGCCAGCATCCCTATTCGGTATGGGCGCGGCGCGCGCAGCTGATGAGCGCGTTCAGCTATTATCTCGCCCGCAATTATCTGGAATCGATCGGCTCTGCGCAGCGCTTCCTGGCCGTTCATCCGGGCAACAAGGACGCGCCCTACGCCTATTATCTGATCGCCCTCGACTATTACGAGCAGATCAGCGACGTGACCCGCGACCAGAAGATCACGCAGCAGGCGCTCGATGCGCTGGGCGAGCTGATCCGCCGCTATCCGGAAACCAATTATGCCGCCGATGCGCGGCTGAAAGTCGACCTGGTCAACGACCATCTCGCCGGCAAGGAGATGGAGGTCGGCCGTTTCTATCAGCGCCGCGGCCAGTGGCTGGCTGCCTCGATCCGCTTTCGGCAAGTCGTCGACCAATATCAGACGACGACGCACACGCCCGAGGCGCTGCACCGGCTAACGGAATGCTATCTCGCGCTCGGCATCAAGGACGAGGCGAAGAAAGCTGCGGCGGTGCTCGGCGCCAACTATCCCGGCAGCGAATGGTATCAGCGCGCGTTCAAGCTGATGCAGGAGCATGGGGCTGACTGAACCCTTCTCCGGCCTGCCCCGGAGAGCAGGAAGGTTTTGCGGCGTTCCCTTTTTGTCCTAAGAAGCGCCAATGCTGCTCAGCCTCTCGATCCGCGATGTGGTGCTCATCGAGGCGCTTGAGCTGAGCTTCGCCCCCGGCCTGGGGGTGCTGACCGGCGAGACGGGCGCCGGCAAGTCGATCCTGCTCGACGCGCTCGGCCTGGCGCTGGGTGCGCGCGCGGAAAGCGGCCTGGTGAGACAGGGCGCCGCCCAGGCCTCCGTCACGGCCACCTTCGACATGCCGGCAGGCGTCACCGCGATGCTGGCCGACAGCGGTATAGAACTCGAACCGGGCGAGCCCCTGATCGTGCGCCGCACGGTCAAGGCAGATGGCGGCAGCCGGGCCTTCCTCAATGACCAGCCCGTTTCCGCCGCGCTGTTGCGCGAGCTCGGCTCCGCCCTCGTCGAGATTCACGGCCAGCATGACGATCGCGGTCTGCTGAACGCACGGGGCCATCGCGACCTGCTCGACAGCTTCGGACGCGTCGATACCGGCGGCGTGATGGCGGCCCACCGGCTCTGGCGCGCGGCGGCGGAAACCTTGGCCCATGCCCGCGACGAACTGGACAATGCTGCCCGTGATCGCGAGTGGCTGGAACATGCGGTCGCCGAACTGACCCGGGCGGCGCCGGAGCCCGGCGAGGAGGAGGCGCTGGCCGAGGCCCGCGCCAATATGCAGCGCGGCGCACGACTGGCCGATGACCTCGCAGCCCTGGATCAGCACCTTCAGGGGTCGGCCGGCGCGCTCGCCAATCTGCGCCAGGCGGCGCGGCGGCTCGACCGGCTCGGGCCCGAGCATGAGCTGCTCGCCGACGCGCTCTCTGCGCTCGATCGGGCGGTGATCGAGGCGGCGGAGGCCGAAGACCGGATCGAGCGGGCCAAGGAAGCCCTGAGTCACGATCCCGCAAGGCTGGAGGAGATCGAGACCCGGCTGTTCGACCTGCGTGCGCTCGCCCGCAAATACCGCGTCGATGTGGATGGGCTGCCCGCCCTGACGGAGGAACTGGCGGGTCGGCTCCAGACGATCGAGGCAGGTGGCGACGGGATCGCCCGCCTGGAGCGCGAAGCGTCGAAGCGACGCGCGGATTATGAAGCGCTGGCCGAATCGCTGAGTGCCGCACGGATCGATGCGGCGCGGCGACTGGACGCGGCGGTGGCGGCGGAGCTCGTGCCGCTGAAGCTGGACGCCGCGAGGTTCCAGACCTCGGTCGAGACCTTGCCCGAGGAGCTGTGGAGCGCGACGGGCCGCGACCGGGTCGAGTTCCTCATCTCGACCAACCCAGGCGCGCCGTTCGCGCCGCTGGTGAAGATCGCGTCGGGCGGCGAACTCTCGCGCTTCATCCTCGCGCTCAAGGTCGCGCTGGCGGAAGAGGGCGGGGCGGCGACGATGATCTTCGACGAGATCGACCGGGGCGTGGGCGGCGCGGTCGCGAGTGCGATCGGCGAGCGGCTGGCGCGCCTGTCCGAGCGGGCGCAGCTGCTGGTGGTCACCCACAGTCCCCAGGTCGCGGCGCGCGGCGACCGCCAATGGCTGATCGCCAAAAGCCATGACGGCCTCGTCACCCGTACCGGAGTCCGCGCGCTCGACGAGGCGGAGCGCCGGGAGGAAATCGCCCGCATGCTCTCGGGCGCAACCATCACTGACGAGGCAAGAGCGCAGGCCGGCAAGCTGTTGGAGGCGGCGTGAACGAAGCACAAGCCGCCGAGCGCCTCGCCTTCCTCGCCGCCGAGATCGCGCGGCACAACCGGCTCTATCATGGGGAGGATTCGCCCGAGATCAGCGATGCCGATTATGACGCGCTGGTGAGGGAGAATGCCGCCCTGGAGGCGGAGTTTCCGCAGCTGGTGCGCGCGGACTCCCCGTCCAAGCTGGTCGGTGCGGCGCCGGCCGCGCATCTCGCCAAGGTGCCGCATGCGAAGGCGATGCTCAGCCTCGACAATGCCTTTTCCGAAGAGGACGTGCGTGACTTTGTGGGGCGCGTGCGGCGGTTCCTGAACCTCGCCGAGGACGAGCCCGTCGCGCTGACGGCGGAGCCGAAGATCGACGGCCTGTCCTGCTCCCTGCGGTACGAAGGCGGGCGGTTGGTGCTCGCTGCCACCCGCGGAGATGGGGCGGTGGGCGAGGATGTGACCGCGAATGTGCTCACCATTGCCGATATCCCCGCCCATCTCCGCTCGTCCCGAGCGAAGTCGAGGGGCGCAGGTGCGGAGATCGACGAGCGCCCCTCGACCACGCTCGGGACGAGCGAGTTTCGTGATGCCGGGGATACCTTCGAAATTCGCGGCGAAGTTTACATGTCCAAGGACGACTTCGCCGCGCTGAACGCGCGGCTCGCGGGCGAGCGGGTGTTCGCCAATCCGCGCAATGCCGCCGCCGGGTCGCTCAGGCAGAAGGATCCGAAGGTCACGGCCGCGCGCCCGTTGCGCTTCCTTGCCCATGGTTGGGGCGAGACCTCGGAGCTCCCCGCGCAGAGCCAATATGCGGTGATGCGGGCGATCGAGAGCTGGGGCCTGCCTGTCTCCGAGCAGCTGGTGCGGGTGGAGAGCGTGGACGATGCGCTCGCCCATTATCGCAAGATCGAGGCGATGCGCGCCGACCTGCCCTTCGACATCGACGGGGTCGTGTACAAGGTGGACCGGCTCGACTGGCAGGCACGGCTGGGGCAGGTCGCGAAGGCGCCACGCTGGGCCATCGCGCACAAATTCCCGGCCGAGCGCGCGCAGACGACTTTGCTCGCGATCGACATCCAGGTCGGTCGCACCGGCAAGCTGACGCCGGTCGCGCGGCTGGAGCCGGTGACGGTCGGCGGCGTGGTGGTGACGAACGCGACGCTGCACAATGCCGACGAGATTGCGCGGCTCGGGGTGCGCCCGGGCGACCGGGTGACCTTGCAGCGCGCCGGCGACGTGATCCCCCAGATACTCGAAAATCTGACGCCGGACGAAGAACGGCCGGACTTCGTCTTTCCGTCCAGCTGCCCCGAATGCGGCTCGGACGCGGTGCGGGAAGAGGGCGAAGTGGATATCCGCTGCACCGGCGGCCTGATCTGTCCGGCGCAGCGCGTCGAACGGCTGCGGCATTTCGTCAGCCGAGGCGCGATGGACATCGAGGGGCTCGGCGCCAAGCAAATCGACGACTTCTTCCACGACGGTCTGGTGCGCAGTCCCGCCGACATTTTCCGCCTGACCGAAGAGCAACTGGTCGCGCGCAAGAAGGACGGGCGGGTCTGGGCCGCGAACCTGCTGCGCGCGATCGAGGACAAACGCACCCCCGATCCCGTCCGCTTCCTGTTCGGCATCGGCATTCGGCATGTCGGCACCGTCACCGCGCGCGACCTGATGCGCCACTTCGGCACCGTCGAGCGGCTGGCCGAGGTCGCGACCGCCGCGGGCGCCGATCCGGCGGCGTTCGAGCAGCTGACGCATGTGGAGGGCGTCGGCCCGGTCGTCGCTCAGGCGCTCGCCGACTTCTTCGCCGAGGCGCATAATCGCGAGGCGTGGGACGATTTGCTGAGCGTCGTCAGCCCCAGGCCCTTCGAGGTTCAGGAGCGGGCATCCGAGGTGACCGGTAAGACGGTCGTCTTCACCGGCACGCTCGAGACCATGTCGCGCGACGAAGCCAAGGCGCAGGCGCTGGCGCTCGGTGCCAAGGTGGCGGGGTCGGTTTCGGCCAAGACCGATCTGGTCGTCGCCGGCCCTGGCGCGGGCTCGAAGCTCAAAAAGGCGGAGGAGCTGGGCGTCCGCGTCGTAGACGAGGCGGGCTGGGCAGCAATCGTCGCCAAAGCCTCTTAATCGCCGTTCGTATCGAGCGCAGTCGGGATACGCTTCTCGACTGAGCTCGAAGCGAACGGAACGATTGGAACTTGGGCGCAATGCGATGCGCTCAGGGCGGATGACGGAACGCAGCGCCTTCGGCCTTACCGACACGCTCGAGCAAAATATCGAGGCTTTGGCCGCGCGGCGCAGGGCGGAGCGGGGGCGGGCGTCGCTGCAGGCGCGGGTCGCGGACCGGATTACCCGCTTCACCGGGTCCATGGCCTTCGTTTATCTGCATCTGGCGCTGGTCGCCGGGTGGGTCGCGATCAACATCGGCGCGGTGCCGGGCGTCGCACCGTTCGACGACACTTTCGTGATCCTGGCGACGCTTGCTTCGGTCGAGGCGATCTTCCTGTCGACGTTCGTGCTGATCAGCCAGAACCGGATGCAGGCGGATGCCGACCGCCGTGCGGATCTCGACCTCCATATCAGCCTGCTGACGGAGCATGAGCTGACCAAGCTGGCGGGCGTCGTCCGCGAGATTGCCGACCGGCTTGGGGTGGAGGCGCAACGGGCGGCCGACGTCCGCGAGATCGAGACCAATATCGACCCGGAGCAGGTGCTCGACGAGATCGAGCGGCAGGCCGACTAGAACCACTGCATGAGGGTGGCGCTGAACGGCGTCCAGGCGCCGACCCGCACCCCCGCGGCCGCGAGCATCTCGCTCGTCCACCAATTGCAGGTGCGGATCGCGTCATAATGGCCGCGCGCCGGGTAGAAGACGTCGGCGACGTCATAGCCGGCGACGGGACGGGTATCTCCCGGATCGAAACTGGCGCGGATTCTGGCGACCAGCGAGCGATATTGTTCCGGCGAGAGGCGGATCGGGCGGGCGTCGGACCAGGGCTCGATCAGATGATCGACATGGACCAGCGTCCGGTCGCTGCCGATGGCGGCGCTGAGCACGGTGCGCGGCGAGACGTCGGTCCAGCGCGGCGTGTTCAGGTAGAATTCGCGGTCGCCCCAGCCGAACCAGAGATAGCGCCCTGCATAACGGCGGTCGGCGATATGCTCCGGCCGCACCAGCTTCGCCCAGTCATGCTGGGCCGTGCGCGTCGGCACGATCAGGCCGGTGTGCACGCCATTGGTCGCGATCCAGATGGTGACGCCGCGATCCGCCTCGCGCCATTCCATGTTGCGGGGGACGGCGCCCCCGATCGCGCCGGCTGCGAGGTAGAGCAGCGGCAGCAGCACCAGAACATGGATTCCCGCTTTTGCAGCTTTGGCGATATGAAGGGCCATGGAGACTCATGTACTCGATCGCCCGCCGGAAGGGGCGAATTCCGATTGGACGATCCCGCAAAATTGGTCGGCTTACACGGCTGAGGAGCATGCGACCTGGGACCGGCTGTTCGAGCGTCAGTCGCGGCTGCTGCCCGGGCGTGCGTCCAAGGCGTTCCTGAACGGGCTCGACGTGCTGCGTTTGTCCAAGCCGGGCATTCCCGACTTTGAGGAACTCAGCGAACGGCTGATGAAGCTGACCGGCTGGCAGGTGGTCGCGGTGCCGGGCCTGGTGCCGGACGCCGTCTTCTATGAGCATCTCGCCAATCGCCGCTTCGTGGCCGGCAATTTCATCCGCCGCCCGGAGCAGCTCGATTATCTTCAGGAGCCGGACGTGTTCCACGACGTGTTCGGCCATGTGCCGATGCTCGCCGATCCGCGCTTCGCCGATTATGTCGTTGCCTGGGGCGAGGGCGGGCTGCGCTCGATGAAATACGACGCGATCCACCGGCTGGCACGGCTCTATTGGTACACGGTCGAGTTCGGGTTGATCGAGGAGGATGGCAATCTCCGCATCTATGGCGCAGGCATCGTGTCCAGCAAGGGCGAGAGCATCTTCGCTCTTGACGATCCCAGCCCCAATCGCCTGCGCTTCGATCTCGCTCGCGTCATGCGCACCGAATATCGGATCGACGATTATCAGCAGAATTATTTCGTGATCCCGAGTTTCGACGAACTGCTGCGGGTAACTGTCAAGACCGACTTCGCGCCGCTCTACGCCCAGCTCGACGGCAAGCCCGATATTCCGATCGCCGAGATCCTGGCTGGCGACGAAGTGATCACGCGCGGCACGCAGGATTATGCACAAGGCAAGTCGCTGGCTCTCTAGTGCTCCTGCGAAGGCAGGAGCACGTCAGATATCCCGTGCCCAATTCTCGCGCCCCGTGTCGTCGGAAACCGCGTCTGTCACCGGAACGGCAGCGGCGGTCAGGCGCAGGATCGTCCAGTCGCCGCGTTCCTCGGCTTGCTCGATCCTGCAGCCCACCGCCTCATAGGCGCCGCGCACCTTGCCCGCCTGGTTGGTCAGCAATCCGGCGAGGATGATCGTGGCGTTGGGCGCAGCAATGGCGGCGATCTCCGGCGCCATCGCGACCAATGGTCCGGCGAGGATATTGGCGATGATCAGGTCGTAGGACCCGCCACGCGTGATCTCCGCCGAGCGTGCGCCATCCGCAACTAGCAGCTTCACGTCTGCCACGTCGTTCACCCCGGCATTCTCTTCCGTAACCGCAATCGCGACCGGATCGATGTCGGTCGCGACGACCGCGGCCGCGGGCCAGAGGTGACGCGCGGCGAAGGCAAGCAGACCCGTGCCGGTCCCCAGATCGATAACCCGTTCGAACCGCTTCGAAGCGAGCCGGTCGAGCATGCCCAGGCACCCTGCGGTGGTGCCGTGATGACCGGTGCCGAATGCCTGGCCCGCGTCGATCAGGAAGCCGCGCTCACCGTTGCGAAGCTGCACCGGGTGAGCCGAAGTGTGTACAACGAAACGCCCTTCGCGGATCGGCTCCAGCCCCGCCTGGCTGAGCGCGATCCAATCCTCATCGCCGAGCTGCTGGATGTCCACTTCGACCCCGGCGGCGCTCGGCACCAGCGCGCGGATGGCGGCGATCATCTCGGGTCCGGGCTCGTCTTCGGTGTAGGCGTCAAGGCGCCATTGTTCGACATCGTCCTCGACCAGTTCGGTCGTCATCAGCACGGCGTCGATCTCGATCGCCCCCGCGTCGATCGCCTCCGCCTCCGCGCGCGTGCAGGGCAGAGTAAGCCTCCAGGTGTTCTGGTTTGTCGCGCCGCCGGACGCAGAAGTGGTGACCACTTCTGCTGGCGGTCGCTCAGCGGACATAGCTCGCGCCGTTGATGTCGATCACGGCGCCAGTCATCGAAGCGGGCGCCTCCAAGGCGAGGTAGCGGACGGCGCTCGCCACTTCCTCGGGCATCGCGACGCGCCCGAGGGGGATGTCGGCCAGAAGTTTATCGCCGCCCCGGCTGGCCAAATAATCCTCCGCCATCCCGGTCATCACAAAGCCAGGGCAAACGGCGAAGGCGAGGATGCCTTCGCCCGCGAACCCGCGCGCGATCGACTTGGTCATGCCGATCATGCCGGCCTTGGACGCTGCATAATGCCAGTGCGCCGGCGAGTCGCCGCGATAGGCGGCGCGGCTGGCGACGTTGACGATGCGACCGCCGCCATACTGCCGGAAGTGCAGGACGGCCAGCCGGCAGAGTTCGGCCGAGGCGGTCAGGTTGATCCGCATCGTGCGCTCCCAGGCGTCGACCCACTCGGCATGGTCCAGGTCGACCGGCGCCGCCTCGAACACACCCGCATTGTTGACGAGCACATCGATGCGTCCGCCGAGCTGTTCGAGCGCGCTATTCCAGATGCGCTGCGGAGTGGCGGGATCGTTCAGATCGCCATCGGCGCTCGATGTGCCGATCAGCTGTTGGGTGGAAAGCGCTTCGGCGCAGGCGGCACCGATGCCGCGTGACGCGCCGGTCAAAAGGATGTTGGTCATCCTCGGGCGCTAGATGAAAAGGAAGGGCCCCGACAAGCTCAGGGCGAATCTTCTGTACTTACGCGACCAGTTTCACATAATCCTGCGCGGCCGATTTCAGCTGACCCAGCTGCGTATCCACCTTGCGGAAGCCGGTTTCCAGTTCGTCGATCTCGCTCGCCACGGTCTCCGTGTCCTGGCGAATGGATGCGATGGTCGAAGACATTGAGTCGGCCGCCAGCGCGGTCTCGTCGACGGCGGCGGTGATCATGGTAACGGTCTGCGCCTGCGCTTCCATTGCCGCGCGGATACGGTCGGCAGATTGCTGCACTTCGCCGACCGTGTCGCGGATCGAGCCATTCGCGTCGACGGTGGTGCGGGTCGCCGCCTGGATCGCCGCGATCTTCGCGGCGATATCGTCGGTTGCCCGCGCCGTCTGGTTGGCGAGGCTCTTCACTTCCTGGGCGACCACCGCGAAGCCGCGGCCGGCATCGCCCGCACGCGCTGCTTCGATCGTCGCATTGAGCGCCAGTAGGTTGGTCTGGCCGGCAATATCGCGGATCAGGCCGAGAATCGATTCGATCGACTGGGCGTGGTTCGAAAGCGCTTCGGAAACAAGGACCGCCTCTGTCGCCTGACCGGCGGCGCGGGTGGCGATGTCGGCCGCCGTTTCCACTTCGTTGCGGGCATCCTCGATCGCGCGGATCAGGCCCGCCGCGGTGTGCGCGGCCTCACGCATGGCGACGGCCGACTGCTCTGCCGCTGCCGCTACTTCTGATGCCTTGCCGAGCATGCCGCGGGCGGCGTTGGACGCCTCGGCGGCCTGGGTGCGAAGCGCTTCGCCGAGCTGCGAAGCGGTCGTCACTTCGCTCGTCATGCGGCTTTGAAAGCGGTCGGCCTGCTCGGTGCGGTTGTCGGCGGCGTCGCGCGCGCGCAGTTCGGCCACAAAGGCTGTCATGATCTCGGCTTCGAGCATCGCCACGCGGCGAATGGCACGGGTCAGCCGAGCGACGCGCTTCATGTCGTCGCTGCATGCGTGGAAGATCAGTTCGGCGCCGCGGTCATAGGCCTTCGAATAGGCGGCGAGCGTCGTGTATAGCGGGATGTTGCTGCGAAATGCCCAATCGGCGTTACCGCGCGCGAGATCGGCCCAGCGCTGGCCCGTCAGATTGGTGAACTTCTCGCGGCTGAAGTCGAGAGTGGTCTGGATGCGTCGTGCCAGGCGCTCGCCCGTGACCTTCGGATTGATGAAGGAAGAAGCGTTGAACTCTTCCCAGAAGGTCTGCGCAATGGCCAACATGCCGTCGTTGCCGAACAGGTCATAGGCCTCGCGCAAGTCGGTGGCCAGGCTGCCTTCGCGGTCGAACTCCGCCAGCCGTTCCCGCAGCGAGATCTCGATGGCGTTCGCTTGCTTTCTGTTCGTCGCAGCCGTCTGGGAACTCACTGGGCTTCGTCCTTCGATACGCTCGGTCCACTTCTGACTAGCCAGCGCTGGTAAAGTCCGGGTTAAACAAGGCTGCGGTGACCCCGCACCGTTGCAAGCGGCGCGGCATTGGCTAAGAGCTTGCCGCACAGAATATCCAAGAGGGGCTCCGATGAGCAGCAGCAACCGCACCCGGCCCTTGTCGCCGCACCTGACGATCTGGCGCTGGGGGCCGCATATGGCGGTCTCGATCATGCACCGCGTGACCGGGTCGGGCATGGCGACTGTCGGCGCGATCCTGCTCGTCTGGTGGCTGGTGGCGCTGGCGAGCGGGCCGGATGCCTATGCGAGCTTCCAGGATGTCTTCACCTATCAGAGCGGCGGGCTGAACGCCCTTGGCTATCTGTTCGGCATCGGGCTCACGCTGACGCTGTTCCAGCACATGGCCTCCGGCATCCGGCACCTGGTGATGGACACGGGCGCGAACTTCGAGCTGAAGGGCAACAAGCGGTCGGCGCAGCTGACCTGGGCCTTTTCGATCGTCATGACCCTGATCTTCTGGGTCGCCCTGTTGGTGGGGAAGAACTGATGGGAACGGGCACCGAAATCGGCCGCGTCCGCGGCCTCGGCTCGGCCAAGGCGGGTGCGCATCACTGGTGGATGCACCGGCTGACCGCCGGCTCCAACTTCCTGCTGATGAGCTGGCTGCTGATCTCGCTGCTGCGGCTGCCCGCCTATGACTATGAGACGCTGATCGCCTGGCTCTCCTCGCCGCTCGCGGCGGTGCCGATGATGCTGCTCGTCGTCAGCGTGTTCTGGCATTTCCGCATGGGGCTGCAGACGGTGATCGAAGACTATCAGCACGACGAGACGCGCGTGGTCGCGCTGGTGCTGCTCAATTTCTACGTGATCGCGATGGGGGCCTTCGCGATCTTCTCCATTCTCAAGATCGCCTTTGGCGGGGGTGCGGCCTGATGGCGGACGCGTACAAGATTATCGACCATACTTATGACGCGGTGGTGGTCGGCGCGGGCGGCGCGGGGCTGCGCGCGACGATGGGCATCGCCGGCGCGGGCCTGAAGACCGCGTGCATCACCAAGGTGTTCCCGACGCGCAGCCACACGGTCGCGGCGCAGGGCGGCATTGCCGCCTCGCTCGGCAACAACTCGCCCGACCATTGGTCGTGGCACATGTACGATACCGTCAAGGGCTCGGATTGGCTCGGCGACCAGGACGCGATCGAATATCTCTGTCGCGAGGCGCCGGCCGCCGTCTACGAGCTCGAACATGCCGGCATGCCGTTCAGCCGCAACGACAATGGCACGATCTACCAGCGTCCATTCGGCGGCCATATGCAGAATATGGGCGAGGGGCCCCCGGTGCAGCGCACGGCGGCGGCGGCGGATCGCACCGGCCATGCTATGCTCCACACGCTCTACCAGCAGAGCCTGAAATACGACGCCGATTTCTTCATCGAGTATTTCGCGCTCGACCTGATCATGGAAGACGGCGCGTGCCGGGGCGTGATCGCGCTTTGCATGGAAGACGGCACGATCCACCGCTTCCGCTCGCACCAGACGGTGCTCGCGACCGGCGGTTATGGCCGGTGCTATTTCTCGGCGACGTCGGCGCACACCTGCACCGGCGACGGCAACGCTATGGTGCTGCGCGCCGGCCTGCCGCTGCAGGACATGGAGTTCGTTCAGTTCCACCCGACCGGCATCTACGGCGCCGGCGTGCTGATCACCGAAGGCGCGCGTGGCGAGGGCGGCTACCTGACCAACTCCGAAGGCGAGCGCTTCATGGAGCGCTATGCGCCGTCGGCCAAGGACCTCGCGTCGCGCGACGTGGTGTCGCGCTCGATGGCGATGGAAATTCGCGAAGGGCGCGGTGTCGGCAAGGAGAAGGACCATATCTTCCTTCACCTCGATCATATCGACGCCAAGGTGCTGCACGAACGGCTGCCGGGCATCACGGAAACGGGCAAGGTCTTCGCTAATGTCGACCTGACCCGCCAGGCGCTGCCGGTGGTGCCCACCGTCCACTATAATATGGGCGGCATCCCGACCAATTATCATGGCGAAGTCGTCACGCTGAAGGACGGCAATCCCGACGCGGTGGTGCCGGGCCTGTTCGCGGTCGGCGAAGCCGCCTGCGTATCGGTTCACGGCGCCAACCGCCTCGGCTCCAACTCGCTGATCGATCTCGTCGTGTTCGGCCGGGCCACGGGCCTGCGCATCGCCGACATCCAGAAGCCGAACACCGCGCACAATCCATTGCCCAAGGGCTCGGAGGAGTTCGCGCTGACCCGGCTCGATCGCTTCCGCCATGCCAAGGGCGGCTCGCCGACCGCGCAGATCCGGCGTGAGATGCAGCGGACGATGCAGAAGCACGCCGCGGTGTTCCGCGATACCGAGTTGCTCGCCGAGGGGCAGACCAAGATCGACGCGGTCGCTCGCTCGATCGAGGATGTGCACGTCACCGACCGTTCGCTGATCTGGAACACCGATCTGGTCGAGACGCTGGAGCTCGACAACCTGCTCGCCCAGGCGGTGGTGACGATGCACTCGGCCGCGAACCGCAAGGAAAGCCGCGGCGCCCACATGCACGAGGACTTCCCCGAGCGTGACGACGCCAACTGGATGAAGCACACGGTCACGTGGCTGAAGGGCGCAGCGGACGTGACGATCGACTACCGTCCGGTCCATGAATACACGCTCACCGACGACGCGGAGTATATCAAGCCGAAGAAGCGGGTGTACTGAACCCGCCCAGTTCAGGCGGCTGCGCTCAATCGCTCCACGTGAATATCGTCCTCGTTCACCCGGGCACTCGCTAATTCGTGCGCGACCTGCATGCGCAACAGCGTATCCGCGCTGAGGCCGAATGCCTTTTCGAAGCGGATCGACATCTCGGCCGACAGGCCGGCGCGGCCATTCAAAAGGGTGCTAAGCGCCTGACGCGTGACGCCTAGGCGACCGGCAAGCTCGGTGACGCTCAAGCCGCTCGGTTCGACGATTTCCGTGCGCAGCCATAGTCCGGGATGAATATAATTTGAGGGATGAATTTTAATCGCCATCAGTGATAATCCTCCAGGTCCATATCCGCGATCAGCCTCTCATCCGTGATGCGGAACGTCAGGCGCCAGTTCTTGGTGACGATCAGCGACCACGTGCCGGCACGATCACCCGTGAGCTGGTGCGCGCGCCAATTGGGCGGAACGCGCAACTCCTCCTGCCTATCAATCGCGGCCAGATAGGCGATCATTTTGCCCAGTCGATCGACGATGCTCGGGTTGAGGCCTTTGGCTCGCCCCGTTTCAACAAACTGTTTGAGCGCCTTGTGGCGGATGCTCTCGATCTGCACAGGTCACGTTATCGCCAAATGCAGAGTGTGTCAAGTGAAACTTGACAAGCTACAGTCGCGGCAGCGTCACGCCCTGCTGACCCATATATTTGCCGGCCCGGTCCGCGTAGCTGACTTCGCACGGCTCGTTGCCAGCCAAGAACAGGAACTGGCAGGCGCCTTCGTTGGCGTAAATCTTGGCGGGCAGCGGCGTGGTGTTGGAGAATTCCAGCGTCACATGACCCTCCCAGCCGGGCTCCAAGGGGGTCACGTTCACGATGATGCCGCAGCGGGCGTAGGTCGATTTGCCGAGGCAGATGACGAGCACGTCGCGGGGCACGCGGAAATATTCGACGGTACGCGCGAGCGCGAAGCTGTTCGGCGGGATGATGCAAACGTCCGTCTTCCGATCGACGAAGCTGTTGGCGGCGAAGTCCTTCGGGTCGACAATCGCATTGTCGACATTGGTGAAGATCTTGAACTCATCGGCCACGCGCGCGTCATAGCCATAGCTGGACAGGCCATAGCTGATGCAGCCCTCGCGCCGTTGGCTCTCGACGAATGGCTCGATCATGCCGTGCCCAAGGGCCTGCTCCCGAATCCAGCGGTCCGACAAAATCGACATGGCAAGCCTCCCACCGCTTCCTTCGACGCTCAGCGTGCGCCGGTCAATCGCGGCTGCAGCAGCGCCTGGGCAGGCGCGCCGAGGATCTTGGTGCGGAGCCGGGCCGAGGCTTCGTTGATCGGCTTGGGCAGGCGCAGGAAATCGCCGGGTGCCATGCCGAGGAACTCCTGCGCGTCGCGGTTGAAATGCGAATGGTCGTAATAGCTGCCTTCGATCCGATCTGCCCATCGCTCGCCATTGGCCTGCGCCACAGCCATCAGTGACCGGAGGAAACGCGCCCGGCGCACGAGCAGCTTCGGCCCGAAGCCGAAAGCCTCCAGCGCCAGCCGGTGCAAGGTGCGGTGCGAGATGCCGAGCCGCTCAGCCACCGCTGCGACTCCGCCCGGGAGCGGTTTCATCAGATCATGATGAACCCGCACCACCCGGGCTTCGCCGGGCCGTGCCCGACCGAGCCGGGCGAGAAAGAAGGCGTCGAATATCTCGTTCACGCCCTCGCCCCCGGCCGTCGCCAGTTTCGCCTGCAGGTCCGCCGCGGCACTACCGAGCAGCTCGGCCAGTTCCGAGACCCTGTCCGCGAAGGCGTAAGCGGGCGCCCGCATCAGCCGGTACCAGCCCAGCGGCGTCAGACCGGCCCCCGCCACCATGCCGCGACCGCTCGCGCTATAGCCCGCATGGCTGGTCGGCCCGAACAGCGCCGCCTCCGGAACCGTGAATTGCTGGCTGCCGATCCGGACGGTCCAGTCGCACGGCTGCACGAGCAAACGGATGTTGGCCCAGGCGGGGAAGAAGACGTCATGGTGCCGGTCACCCGTGGGCGGCGCGGTCGCATAGAGATGATAGCCGGACACGTAATCCCGCAGGCGCGGGTCGGGCATCCAATAGTCGAGGTGGAACCCGGCAGGCCGCATCAGCTTATGCCGCTCTATTCGAGACCCAGATCTGCCGGCCCGAAGGCGTGGGGGAGCAGCTCGGACAGGCGATAGCTCGCCACCCTATCGCCTTCCGCAGCCGCGCAATGGACCAGCAGGTCGCGCCCGCCGAGCTGTGCGGCCTCGTTCAGCACCTGGCGGCAGCGTCCGCACGGGCTCACCGGCGCGGTTCCTGAGAGGCCTCCGTCGGTTATGGCGCCACCGATCACCGCCACCTCGACCACGTCGCGCAGCCGCCCGGACGCATTCGCCGTCGCGAGCGCCACGGTCTCCGCGCAGAGCGAAAGGCCGTAGCTCGCATTCTCGAAATTGCAGCCGGTGATCACGCCGCCGTCGGTCATCAGCAACGCCGCGCCGACGCCGAAACGGGAATAGGGCGCATGCGCGTTTCGCGCCGCCGTCCGCGCGGCTTCGATCAATTCTTCTCTGGTCATCCCAACATCCGTTCGTTTCGAGCGAAGTCGAGAAACGGGCATAGCACTCGAACGCGCTTCTCGACTTCGCTCGAAGCGAACGGGCCCAGCTTGGTCAAGCCCTACCCCTTGATGTGCAGCACGCAGATCAGCGTGAACAGCCGCCGCGCCGTGTCGAAATCGACGTCGATCTTGCCGGCGAGCCGCTCCTGCAGCAACTCTGCCGCTTCGTTGTGGATCGCCCGCCGGGCCATGTCGACGGTCTCGATCTGCTGCGGCGTCGCCTGGCGGATTGCCTGGTAATAGCTGTCGCAGATCGCGAAATAATCCTTGATAGGCCGCCGAAAGCGGCCGAGCGCCAGCACCAAAGTCTCGAGATGCGAGCTGTCCTCGCGGAAGATGTCGAGCGCCAGCCGCCCTTCTTCTACCCGCAGCTTTACTCGATATGGGCCTTGGTACCCATCGGCATGTTCCCGCTGCGGCGCGAAGCGGTTGCCCTCGAGCAGGTCGAAGATCGCGATCCGCCGTTCCTGCTCGACATCGGCCGAGCGCCACAGGATGGTGCGCTCGTCCAGCTCGATATCGATGATCCGTGGGTCGGCCATGCTGCACCGCATCTAGCCTTCAAGGCCAAGGCTGCGAAAGCCGGAATCCGTCGCAGGTTTCGGGCATTCTGGCGCTCGCTCGATGCTGGCGCGAGAGCGCTCAAACCATGCACCGAACGATCCACAGCCTTGTCGGCTTGAGCGCGAGTCCGGGCGGGCGCATGATGCGCCGATGCCCGAGCTCAAGCTGATTCACGACGCGACCGTCGAACCGCAGACCCTGCCCCACAATATCGAGGCAGAGGCGGCGCTGCTGGGCGCGTTGATGATCGACAATCGCCTCGTCGAGGACGTGCAGCTCAAGCTCAAGGCCGAACATTTCTACGAGCCCATTCACGGCCGCATCTACGATGCGATCCTGAAGCTGGTCGATCGCAACATGGTCGCCAATCCGGTCACGCTGAAGCCGATGTTCGACGGCGATGAAGGCATGAAGGAGCTGGGCGGCCCGGCCTATCTTGCCCAGCTGACCGGCAGCGGCGCCGCGCTGATCGGCGCCCGCGACTTCGCCGAGCAGGTCTATGACCTGGCGCTGCTCCGCGAGCTCGTCGGCGTCGGGCGGGAGATGGTGGAGAACGCCCTCGATACGAGCGAGAGCGTCGATCCGAAGAGCCAGATCGAACAGGCCGAAGTGGCGCTTTACCGCGTCGCCGAACAGGGGGGGGAGCAAGGCGGCACCAAGAGCTTCCTGCAGGCGACACGGCTCGCCGTCGCGCAAGCCGAAAAGGCGCAGAATTCGGGCGGCCATATCTCCGGCGTCACCACCGGCCTGGAGGACGTGAACCACCGCACCGGCGGCCTGCAGCGGTCCGACCTGCTGATCCTCGCCGGCCGTCCCGGCATGGGCAAGACGTCGCTCGCCACCAATATCGCGTTCAATGCGGCGCAGCGCTGGCGGCGAGACCTGCAGGACGGCATCGATCCCGCCAAGTCGCTCGGCTCACCGGTTGCCTTCTTCAGCCTCGAAATGTCGGCCGACCAGCTGGCGACGCGTATCCTGGCCGAACAATCGGGCGTGGTCGGATCGAAGATCCGATCGGGTTCGCTCAGCCGTGACGAGTTCAATCAATTTGCCCGCGCCGCCGCCGAGCTGGAGGATCTGCCGCTCTTCATCGACGACACGCCGGGCCTCACCATCGCCGCGCTCCGCACCCGCGCGCGGCGGATGAAGCGCAAGCACGGCATCGGGCTGATCATCGTCGACTATCTCCAGCTGCTGACCGGCGGCGGCAAGAACAGCGGCGACAATCGCGTTCAGGAAATCTCGGAAATCAGCCGCGGCCTGAAGACGCTCGCCAAGGAACTGAACGTGCCGGTGATGGCGCTGTCCCAGCTCAGCCGGCAGGTCGAACAGCGCGAGGACAAGAGGCCCCAGCTCTCCGACCTGCGCGAATCTGGCTCGATCGAGCAGGATGCCGACATCGTGCTCTTCGTTTATCGCGAGGAATATTATGTCGCCGCGCGCGAACCGAAGGGCGACTCTCAGGACGGAAAGACGGCCGAGGCCTATAACGCCTGGGTGCAGGAAATGCAGGACGCTTTCCAGAAGGCGGAGCTGATCATCGCCAAGCAGCGCCACGGCGCCACCGGCAAGGTGCGGCTGAAGTTCGAAAGCAGCATCACCAAGTTCAGCGACTATATCGACGACGCCTATCTGCCCCAGCAGATGGGCTAGGCGTCACATCGGTGGCAGCACCGCAGTCTCGTTCACCGTGTTGGTGGTCGCATTCTGGGTTGTGTTGGTGAGTTCAGCCCTGAAATCCTTCATGTCCGAGATGAACTTCTTCACATAGGCTCTTACTTCGTCGGGCGTGACGCCCTGTTCCAGCTTCTGGTTGACCAGACCGCGCATGCCGTTGAACGAGCAGTAATAGGCGTAGTTATTGATGATGCTCGTGGCGTCCGCGTAGCTCTTGACCTTGCCGGACTCGATGCTGTCGCGATATTCGGTCTGCTTGGTCTTGACGGCCTTTTGCAGGGCCGGAAGATCGGTCGCGACAAGGAACGAGGCGTCATAGTTCCTGATCGTCGCGTCGAGCAGGCCAAAGCCTGCACCGATCCCGCCCGTTACGCCCGTGCCGGCCTTGGCGAGCGCAAGCGCCGCAGACACCGCCGCTCCGACATCGTTCGCCGTATCGCGTCCAAAGCTGCGCGTCTTGCTGCGCAGCGTGATGCGGCGAAAGAAGGTGTCACAGTACAGATTGGACAGCGCGTAGCCGGCTTGCAGATGCTCGTTGATCGCTGCCTCGCCGGGATTGTCCTTGAATTTGTGGCAGATGAACTGCCCCACCCGCTTTTCTTCCAAGTTCTTGGGATCGCGATAGCGGCGATAAGGGTAGACACTCCGCTCTTGGAAGCTCGGCTGAGTATAGGCGCAAAACGGGATTGTGTCGTCGCGGGTATAGGCTTCGCCCAGCTTGTTGATCAGTGCGATCCCTTCGGCGCCGACCAGCGTGGGGTCGGCCTCCATTGTCGGCGTGAACGGCTGCCCGATGCAGCCGGTCAAGATCGTGCAGGCGAGTGCAGCAGCGACAGCTTTCATGACGTTTCCCCCTGTTGGAGGGGAGATTTTCGTGGATCGTCGCTCCCGGCAAGCCGCGTCTGATCTGATTTGGAGCAATCCTTTCAGATCATTGCTTTAGTCGGTTTCTGACCTTGCGAATGGCGGTCGAGCGCAGCGGCGGCGAGCGCTCCGGAGACCAGGGCGCACCAGAGCCAGCCGGCATGGCCAAGACCCATGTCGATGATACGTCCGACCGGGTTCTCGGTCGCCATCGATCGTTCGACGATCCAGGCGAGTGCGGCAACCGCCGCAAAGCCTGCCCCCACGGACCTTACCCCCGGATGGAAGCGCGTCCTGGCCAGCAAAACCAGTGCCGGCATCACGGCGGCAACCACCATCAGTTGCACCAGCTCGATGCCGATGTTGAAGCCCAGGATCGACTTGGCCTTTTGCAGCGGGTCGAGGCCGAAGCGGCCGATCAGGGTGGCGAAGGCGAGGCCGTGGACGAGGCCGAAGCCGGCGGCGATCCAGGCTTCGCGCCCAGCGAAGAGCGGACGCCAGGCGTGGATCGCCGAGATGAGGATCGACAAGGCGATGCCGATCTCGACAGGCTGGGCGGGCAGCTGCCAGCCGAAAAAGGCGCCGCCGATCAGCGTCAGCGAATGGCCGATCGTGAAGGCGGTCACGACGGCCACCAAGCCGCGCAACGTGTGGCGCAATCCGCCATATCCGTTCCAACGCCGCCCCGCCGCGAGCACGGGCGCTGGCAACAGCAACGCGATCAGGAACAGCAGGTGGTCATGGCCTTCGGCGATATGGTGCATGCCCAGCCGAATGGCGGAGGCAAAGCCGCGCCAGTCGCTGCCGGCTCCGCGATCGACGCGCAGCGACATGGCCCCGCTCTGCAGGCCGCCCAGCATCTGAGGCCGCTCCGAGAGGTGGCCACCGGCAAAGTCGTTGCGCGCGACGACCAGCACGATGTGGTTCGGCACCCGGTCGATCACGGCGCGATAGTGGAGGTCGAAGGCGCGGGGTGAGGCGCCGGGCGGCGGCAGCAACAGGAAGCGCGCGCGCAAGTCCGCCGGTCCCGCCTCATGCACCACGTCCAGGCCGGTGAGCCTTACCTGCCAGCCGGGCACCGCCATGCGCTCGACAAGATAGCTGCGCAGCGCCGCGTCGCGCACCGGCCCGAGCCGGTCCGGAACCTGCCGCCGCAGCGCGAAGCTGAGCTCCGCCAGTGGGATGATAGCCTCGGCTTCAACCCGGTCCGCGCCGAAATCGAGCCGGATCTCGGAATTGGGCGTCAGGTGCGCCGCTGCCGGCAGCGCGCCGAACAGCAGCGCCAAGAGCAGGACCAGCAGCGCCTTCAATGGCCGTACCACAACAGGGTGGCGGTGGCGTCGAGCGCGTGCGGGTTGAGCGCCAGCGCTTCGTCCTGCTCTGCCTCGGCCGCGCCGCTGTCGCCGAGCAGTGCATGGGCACGGGCGGCAACCAGATGCTGCTCGGCCGATTGCCAGCTGGACCCGTTGACCGCGTCGATGATCTTCAGCGCTTCGGCCGGCCGGTTGTTGGCGATCAGCGCCCAGCCGAGCGCGATCGCCGTGGCGCCGTGCGGCCGCAGCGCGAAATCGCGCCGGGCGAGCTCCAGCGCCCGCGCGGGCGTGCCGAAGGCGAGTTCATGTTCGACGGCGTGGCCCAGCGCGGCTTCGGGCAGCAGCTTCAGCCGCTCCGCCCAGCCTTGCGCGGCGCGGCCTGCCCAAAGCTCCGTTCCTGCATAGTCGCCGGCGGCACGATAGAGGCTGGCGATCGCGTCCCGCAGCGCCGGGTCGTCGTTGCGCCGGGCAACGGCTTCGAAGGCGCGGATCGCTTGCCTGGTGCGGCCGCGCAGCGCCTGCATCTGCGCGCGGTGCGCGGCCACCAGCCACCAGCGGGGGAAGCGGCGGTCGGCTTCCCCGAAAGCCGCTTCCGCGGCATCCCAACTGCCCCGCTGCAGCTCGATCGTGCCGCGCAACAGCGCGATCTGCGCCAGCATCTGGCCAGTCAGCAGCCCCGATCGTTCGATCCGGTTCAACAAGCCCAAGGCTTGCTCAGGCTGACCGGTCTTGGCGAGGAAGATCGCCATGCGCTGGTCCGGCTGCGGCAGCGCCGCATAGGCGGCCACGGCGGCCCGGTAGCGGCCGCGATAAAAGGCGATGTCGCCGCGTAGTCCCGTGAGGCCCTCCCGCACCTCTGCTTCCGGCGGCACCGCATAGCGGTCGATCGCCTCCAGCATGCGCTCAGTGAGCGCCAGCCGGTGAGTGCTCAGCGCGAGCGCCGCCTGGCTCAGATGCGGACCCGAGCCAGGTGTGGCTGAGGCCAGGCCCGCGCTCAGCTGCTGCTGCGCCTGGACATAATCGCGGAAATCGCCGCTCAGCCGCGCCCGCGCGATCAGCTGGTGCGCGATCCGCTCGCGCATCAGCCAATCGTCCGGTTGTTGGTCGGCCAGTGGGCGCAGCCCGGCGATCAGCCGATCGATATGCGCGATCGCCGCGTCATAGTCGCGCGCGCCGGCACTGCTCTGGCGGATCGGCGCCTCGATCCGGGGCGGCGCGCTCCACTTCTCGGCAAAGCGCGCCGCGGCGAAGATCAGCACGGCCGCGAACACCAGCCAGACCAACGCCCGCTCGGCCAGCGGGCGCTGGTCGACCCGCATCAAATCGGCGTCGCGCACATGTTCAGGCTCAGCCGCTGGAAGTCGTCGGCCAGGCTGTTGGTGAGCCCGGTCAGCGTCGACCTGATGTCGCTGGTGAACTTGCCCGCGGTGTCGTCCGACGGCTTGGAGTCGTTATACGGATTCTTCTGCGAGCTGGAGATCAGCGCCGTGGCGACCGCCGGCATGCCCATCCGGTCCACACTCGTATAGGCGGACGGCGGATCGGTGCGGAAGTTGAAGTTGGTGCCGTTGGCCGGTGGCATCGGCGGGTTGCCGTTCGGCACGCCCAGATACGGGAAGGTGCTGCGGAGCGTCTCCTCGTTGCCCGGCGGGTCGAGCGGCAGGCTGGCGAGCAGATTGGCCGGATGCTTGGTCAGGTCGAGGAACAGCACGGCCAGCGTGATGTCGATGACCGGGTCGTTCAGCTGCCGTCCGTTCGGGAAGCCGTTCGGCTTCGTGACGTCCAGCTTCACCGTATCCGGGATGATCAGGTTGGTGACGCTGGTGCCGAGCGCGACCTGCTGGTTGAGGCAGCGCGTCACGTCGAAGCTGGTGCCGGTGATCGTCGGGCTCGGCGTCGGTGTCGCGGTCGCGACCGGCGCCGGACGGGGACCTGCGCCGCCATCGCCGCCCCCGCAGGCGGACAGGGCGGGGAGGGTCAGCGCGAGGGCGAGAAGCGGAAGGCTACGCATCACTTTTGTCCCCCGAAGCGCGCCGTCTCGGCCCAAATGTCGAGCGGCTGATTGTTGTTGAGCACGGCGGAGCGCGGCATTTCGATCACGATCGACGTGTCATTCTGGTTGCGGAAAAAGTCGCGCGTGTTGCGGATCGCGAGCGTGCCAGTCGATCGCGTTTCGCGGAAGCCCAGGAGATCGAAAAAGAATGGGTCTTCGAAAATGCCGCCGATAACCTTGACTTCGCCCTGCTGCAGCACGGTTTGAACGGGGCCCACGACTGGCGCGTTGGTGCCAGGAATGCCGGTGCACTGCATTCCCGGGGACTGGCCGTCAAAGCCGAAGCGACACCGGATTTGAATCTCCGGATCGGTGCGCGCGCCGGCGTTCGAGATGTTGATCGTGTAGAGCACGTCGCGATCATAGGTTGGCGGCATGTTGTTCGGCTGCGGTCCGGCAAAGGTCAGCGCCACGATGATCGACGTCGGCGTGTACCAGGCGAACACGTCGGCGATGTCGGCCGGCACGTCCGGGATCGGATCGAAATCCTTGTCCGTGCGGGTCGGCGGATCCAGATGGTCCGCGGCGCGCGTGGCATAGTCGGTCGATACCAGCACGGCAGGGATCAGCGCCAATGCGCCGCCCAGGCCAAGCCATGTTCGCAAAGCAACCATTGCTGAGACTCCCCTGTATCAGTGTGGCACAGTCAGCCACGAGAACGACCAAACGGCAAGTGCAAACACGACGAAAGCAGCGTTCTGGTTGACCAAGATACGGCCGCTCGCCCATAGCGGATGCATGGCAAGCCAAGCGGACGCGGATGTCGCCGCCCTGTCCTTCGAAGATGCGCTGAAACGGCTGGAGGCGATCGTCTCCCGGCTCGAGAGCGGCGATGCGTCGCTGGACGAGTCGATCACGCTTTATGCCGAAGGGGACAGGCTGCGCGCCCAGTGCGAGGCGCGGCTGCAGGCAGCCCAGGCGCGGATCGAAAAAATCACCCTTGGTCAGGATGGGCAGCCTGTCGGCGTCCAGCCGTTCGACGCTGGCTGAGCCGGTGGCGCGGGGGGACGAAAACCTCGGCGAGGCGCTTGCGTCCATCGCGGCCGATATGGACCGCGCGTTCGACCTGCTGCTGCCCGTTCCCGACGACGCACGCGCGCGCCTGTACGCGGCCATGCGTCATGCTACGATCGGCGGCGGCAAGCGGCTGCGCCCGCTGCTGGTTTGCGCGGCGTGCGACCTGTTCGCCGTCAGCCGCGATGCGGCACTGCGGGTGGCGACCGCGATCGAGTGCATCCATGTCTATTCGCTGATCCATGACGACCTGCCCGCGATGGACGATGACGATCTGCGCCGCGGCAAGCCGACGGTGCACAAGGCGTATGACGAAGCGACCGCGATCCTGGCCGGCGACGCGCTGCATGCGCTCGCCTTCGAGATCCTCGCCGACGCGGCGACCCATGCCGATCCGTTCGTCCGTGCCGAGCTGTGTCTCGAGCTGGCGAGCGCGAGCGGCCCGGCAGGGATGGCCGGCGGGCAGATGATGGACCTGGTCGCCGGCGGCACCGCAATGGATCTGGCGACCGTCACCCGCCTCCAGCAGTTGAAGACCGGCGCCCTGATCGGCTTCTGCCTGGAGGCTGGGGCGATCATGGGCCGGGTGCCGCAGGAGGGGCGGACGCGGCTGCGCGGCTATGCCCGCAATGTCGGCCTCGCCTTTCAGATCGTCGACGACCTGATCGACGTCGAGGGCAGCGCCGAACAGGCCGGCAAGGCGGTCGGCAAGGACGCGGCCGCCGGCAAGGCGACCTTCGTCTCGAATCTTGGGGTTGATCGCGCGCGCGAGCAGGCGCGCATGCTGGTCGACCAGGCCGTCGAATATCTGCATGAGCATGGGCCCGAGGCCGATCTGCTGCGCGAGATTGCGCGTTACATCGTCAACCGGGATCGATGACATGAGAGTGGGGGTCTATCCGGGCACGTTCGATCCGGTCACTTTGGGTCATATGGACATCATCCGCCGCGGCGCGAAGCTCGTCGACCGGCTGGTGATCGGCGTCACGACCAACCCTTCCAAATCGCCGATGTTCACGCTCGAGGAGCGGATGGCGATGGTCCGCCGCGAAGTGGATGGGGAGGGATCGTCGATCGACGTCGTCCCTTTCGATTCCCTGCTGATGACCTTTGCCGAACGCCAGGGCGCGTCGGTGATCGTGCGCGGCCTGCGCGCGGTCGCCGATTTCGAATATGAATATCAGATGGCGGGCATGAACCAGCAGCTGAACGACCGCATCGAGACAGTCTTCCTGATGGCGGACGTGTCGCTGCAGCCGATCGCCTCACGGCTGGTCAAGGAAATCGCGATGTTCGGCGGCGACATCTCCAGGTTCGTGACGCCGACTGTGCGCGATGAAGTGGTCGCCCGCGTCGAACGGCTTGGCCGCAAGGGCTCGTGACGTTATTCAGCCGCCGCTAAGCCGCCACAATCTACGGCCAACCCTTCTCCCGATCACCGGAGTTTCGTGCATGCGCTTCGTTGCCGCCCTTCTTGTCCTGCTCGGCGCGCTGTTCGCCACCAGCGCCTATGCGAAGAAGAAGGCCGCGCCCGCACCGGCGGCAACAGTGGCGACGCCGGTGCCGGCGCTGACGCCGGAGAACACGTGGGTGCTCGACCTTTCCACCGGCGGCCGCGTGCTGGTCCAGCTCCGGCCGGACAAGGCGCCGAACCATGTCGAGCGGATCAAGACGCTCACCCGCGCCGGCTTCTACAACGGCCTGATCTTCCACCGTGTGATCGACGGATTCATGGCGCAGGGCGGCGACCCGAAGGGCACGGGGGAGGGCGGCTCGCCGCTCCCTGACCTGAAGGCGGAGTTCAACGACCTGCCGCATGTGCGCGGCGTCACCTCCATGGCGCGCGCCGATGGTGAGGATACCGCCAACAGCCAGTTCTTCATCATGCTGATGCCGACACTGCGGCTCGACAATCACTATACCGCGTTCGGTCGGGTCGTCTCCGGTATGGAATATGTCGACGCGCTCGAAAAGGGCGAGCCGCCGGTTACTCCGTCGCGCATCGTCAAGGCCTGGATTCAGGCCGATGGCGAGAACGCCCCGGTGCGCCCGCTGCCCGCGGTTGCAGCGCCGGCACCAGCGCCCACGCCCGCGGCAACTCCCGCTCCCACCCCGACGCCCGAGACGCAGAACTAGGCGAGGAAAGCGCGAAGCACGAAAGCAGGCACATTGCGCGTAGACCTGTTCGACTTCGAGCTGCCCCCCGAACGGATCGCGCTTCGCCCCGCGGAGCCCCGCGACGCGGCCCGGCTGCTCCTCCTCGACGGCACGCGCACTGCCGATCATATCGTCCGGGACCTGCCGACGCTGCTGCGCCCCGGCGACTGCCTCGTATTCAACGACACGCGCGTCATCCCCGCCCAGCTCGAAGGCCGGCGCGGTGACGCACGCATCGGCGCGACGCTGCACAAGCGCTACGATCTGCGCCGCTGGCACGCGTTCGTCCGCAACGCCAAGCGGCTGCGGATCGGCGATACGATCGATTTCGGCGCGGATGTTCAGGCAGTGGCCGAGCGCCGGGAGCCGGACGGCAGCTTCCTCCTGGCCTTTGTTGGCGACGAGCCGGTCGAAGTCCTGCTCGACCGCGCCGGCCGGATGCCGTTGCCGCCTTATATCGCCAGCAAGCGTGAGACGGACGAGCGGGACCGCGAGGATTATCAGACGATGTTCGCCCGAGAGGAAGGCGCCGTCGCCGCACCGACTGCGGCGCTCCATTTCACGCCGGAGCTGATGGCAGCCCTCTCAGTCGCCGGCATTGGCCACGAGACGCTGACCCTTCATGTCGGCGCCGGCACGTTCCTGCCCGTCAAGGCGGAGGACACCACCGAGCACCGGATGCATGCCGAATGGGGCCGGATCGACGCCGCCACTGCCGAGCGCCTGAACGCAGTGCGTGCGCAAGGCGGCCGCATCGTCGCCGTCGGCACCACCAGCCTCCGCCTGCTCGAAAGCGCCGCCGACGAAAACCGCCGCATCGCCCCATTTGAAGGCGACACGGCGATCTTCATCACGCCAGGCTACCGTTTCCGCGGCGTGGACGGCCTGATGACCAACTTCCACCTGCCCAAGTCGACCCTGTTCATGCTGGTCTCGGCACTGATGGGGCGCGAGCGGATGCTGGCGGCGTACGAATACGCGATCGCCAGCAGTTACCGCTTCTACAGCTATGGCGACGCTTCGCTGCTGCTGCCTTCACGCCCGTCAGGCGAGGACGATGCGGGTTCGGGCCGAGCGGCGGCGTGCCATGCCGCCGACCACGCCCAGGCCGCCGATCATCAATGACCAGGTCGCAGGCTCCGGCACGGACGAGAGTAGCTGGCTCTGGCTGTTGGGCGAATAGAGCAGCTTGAGCTGGCCGGTGGGCGCCGCCCAGGCGCCGCTCGTCACCTTGCCCAGATAGCTGGTGGCGAGTGCGCGGGCGCCGTCGCTGTTACCGCCCGACGATCGGAAAGTGCCCGTCGCGAAGTCGTAGGTCGGGCCGGTCTCGTTGGCGATTTCCCACACGGCCAGCTGAACCGCGGCGGCCGTCTCGGCCTTGTTCGACGACAAGGCGATCAGCGGATCGGCATGGGCAAGCAGGGTCAGCAGCTGGTTCTGCTTGGTCGCGTTCGGCACCAGCGTCGAGACGCTGGCGAAGTCGAACACCGCCGGTTGCAGCGTGTGGAAGATGTCGACGCAATAGGTCAGGAAGCTGGTGGCCTTGCCGGTCGCCAGATCGGTGCCGTTCAGGCGAAAGCGCCCGATGCCGACGTTCAGCGACAGGTTGGTCGGCGTGTATTTGATCGTGCCGGTGAGCGAGCCCGGCGCCCAGTTATAGCTGTTGATCTGATAGGCGGCCTCGGCGCTGCCCGGCAGCGCGAGGGCGAGAGCGGCAGTGGCGAGAGCGAGCTTGATGCGCATGATGAACCCCTGAAAAGCAACGACGGGGCATCATCGGGCAAACCGCACGCCATGGCGCGCCCTGGTCCTGGTTAACGCCCGTCCCGGTTCGGGACGTGCCGGAGTGGGACAGACGTGAGTCGGACTCACCGCTTGGGGCGCTTTGCCTGCTCTTCGTAGGCGCGTTTGAATTCTCTGGCGAAGACGTCCATGAACGCCTCGTCGGAGCCTTGGGCGACGCCGCCGAACTCCGCGCGGCGGAGGATCGCAGTCGGGGAGAAGCGGTCCAGCGTCGCCCGCAGCGCGCCCTGCATCGCCTTCAATGTCGCGACCTGATGCGCTTGAAGGTCCAGGAACGCGTCTTCGATGGCCCGTTCGGCCGGCATGAAGGCGCGCTCCGCCGGGTTGAGCAGCTGCACCAGCGCCTGTTCCGGCGTGCGTGCGGATTTGATCGGATTGTTGCCGTCGAACTCTAGGCTGGTAGTTTGTGCGCCGAGCTGCGCCTTCGCGCGTGCGCGTGCCTCGAGCATCACGACCAGGCGGGCAACCAGCCGCCGCAACAGCGCGCCTGCGCCGGTCAGCGCCTCGTTCTCGGGCAGCTAGACGTCCTGTCGCGCGAGACCGGCGCCGCCGCTTCCTGCAGGTACGCTTGCCGATGGCGAAGGCCCGGTGCTGTTCCGCATCTGGGATCCGCGCGTGCTGCCCGTGTTCCTCAGGGCCAGCGAGGCCGATCACCTGCAGCAGCTTTATGCCCGCGGCCCGGCCTATATCGTGCCGGCGGGCGAGCAGCTGGAGCGGCTGAGCTGGCGCTCCGGTCCAGTCGGCGCCGATGACCTGGAGCCAGCTCGCCGCCGCGGCGCAGCCCGCCTGAACGTCACATCCAACTGCGATGAAGGTGCTATGAAAACGGGGCGCCGCCATAACCGGCGACGCCCCGCTCAGTCAGGCAATCGCATCAGGCGTAGATGAAGTCCTGCGCCAGGTTGATGGTCGGTGTGCCCACCAGGTTGACGAAGAAATCGGCTTGGCCATTGCTGTCGGTGTCGATCCGCAGCTGGCCATTCACATAGCTGATATCGGCAGCATCCACAGAGGTGAAGGACGACATGTCGATCTTGTCGCCTTGGCTGGACTTGAAGTCGAGGATGCTATCGATCGAGGTGTCGACGACCGCCTTGCCGGTCGCATCCACGCCGGAATAGTTCGCCAGCACGAAGACGTCGGCACCAGCGCCCCCAGTGAACTGATTGTCCGCCTGGTTGCCGTTGATCCGGTCGTTGCCGAAGCCGCCGATCGCATTCTCGACGATCGCGCCATAGGCGATGCCGATGTTGTTCTCCATCAGCCAGTCCTTGCCGACCACGTCGGACCAGGGCACGCCCTCGTTCACGCCTTCGCGGCCGCCGAAGTAAAGATCATAGGCGGCAGTGCGGGCGGCGAGGCCCAGATCGGCATTGTTGGCATTCACAAAGGCGAGGTAATCGGCCGGCGGCAGCGTCGACGGATCCTTGCCGGCAAAGGCAGGGTCGTATGAGCCGAAGCCGCCCGCGCTGCTATAGGCGCCTTCGCGCAGGTCGATGATCGACGGCGTGTAGAAGCCCGACAGGTCGAGCGTGTCCTTGCCGCCGGCATCCCAGATCGAGAAGACCGCTGCCATCTTGCCGTCGGCAAAGCGCATCGCGTCATTGGTCACGTCGGCGGTGGCATTGAAGCCGTACGTCGTATCGCCGGTCCGCGTGGTCGTCTCGGCGCCGTATTTCTGCTGGATCACCCAGATATCGTGCACCATCGGCGTCGACGGATAGATGACGCGCATCAGGTTCCAGTCGACGACGTTGTTGCCGGTCTCGTAGCTGTCGAAATACGACATGATCGTATATTGATGGCTGTCCTGAAAGTAGAAGGCGTCGCCTTCATAGGTGATCGGATCGGGCTGGCCGTCGCCGTCATTGTCGTCGCCGAAATTATACTCGCCGGGATGGCTGAGCCCCAGCGAATGGCCAAGCTCGTGATTGAGCGTCTGCAGGCCATATTGGCCGGAGCGCAGATCGGCGTTGCTGGTGTTATAGCGCGGGTCGGCGATCCAGACGTCGCTCGATGCGCGCTTATAGGCGCCGCCCTGATCCGGATAATAGGCCCAGGCTTGGGCGGGTCCGGTCGTGGTGTTGGCGAGCCAGATGTCCACGCCGCTCTTCGCCCAGTCGCTCACGCCCTTGCTGGACATGGTGACTTCCTTGAAGTCCGCCGTGATCAGCTCGTCCCAATTGCTCACCGCGATCCGGGCCGCAGCCTTCTGTGCCTCGGTGAAGGGCGTATAGCCCTTGCCCTCGCCCGAATGCGGGTTGTTGTTGACGCCGACCGCATGGTTCGCGTCGAAGAAGCCGAAGGTGATCACACCGTCGTTCGCGCTCGACAGGTAAGTGCCCGAGTCGAGTTGGGTGCGCACATTGTTGTCGCCGGGACGTGACGGGTCCCAGTCGCCGGTCAGGCCGAACACCGTCTTCCCGCGCAGCACTTCGCCCGCGGTCGCCAGGTCCGGCAGCCCGCGTGTGGTCGCATGCGGGTCATGCGTCCACGCGAAGTTGAAGTTGCGCGCGTCGGCCAGTTCGCCGCTCAGCGCGATGCTGTCGGTATTGTCCGTCGTCGTGGTCGTCGTCTTGGCGCGCGCGAAATTGGTGCCGCTGCCGAACGTCTGTGTTTCCTTTACTCGAGCCACATCACTCTCCCATCCAGCCGATGCTGGTAAGCCCCACCGCCTGTGAGAGGAGTTGATCGGCAAAGAAAAGGTAAGTCAACCATTGACTTAACCGAAAAGAAGAGCGGGTACTTCGGACTCAGCCGATCTGTACGCCCTTCCAGAAAGCGATCCGGTCGCGGATCTCCGCAGCCGCGGGCTTGGGATCGGGATAATACCAGGCGGCGTCCCTGTTCTCGGCGCCCTCCACGACGATGCTGTAGTAGCTCGCGACGCCTTTCCAGGGGCAGGTCGTCTGCGTGTCGCTGTCGCGCAGATAGCCGGAATTGACGGCGGAGCGGGGGAAATAATGGTTGCCTTCAACGACCACCGTTTCATCGCTGTCGGCGATAACCGTGCCGTTCCACACTGCCTTTGGCATTGTCGGTCCTCCGTTCAGGCCGCGCGGCGAGAGAGCGCCGCCGACGCTTCGTCGATCAGGCTCGCGATGATCTGGGCGACTGGCTCCTCGCTTTTCACCATGCCGACCGACTGCCCCGCCATCAGCGAACCATGTTCGACATCGCCGTCGATGACCGCGCGGCGCAGCGCGCCCGCCCAATAATGCTCGATCTGCAGCTGCGCCTCGGCCATTTCGACCTGGCCCGAGTCGAGCAAACCCGCCACTTCGCGCTGCTTGGCGGTGAACAGCTCGGTGCCCGAATTCTTGAGCGCTCGGACGGGGATCACCGGCAGGCGCGGATCGACCTGCACGCTCGCCACCGCGTCGCGGGCGGAAGCGCGGATGAACGCCTTCTTGAAGTTCGGATGCGCGATGCTCTCGGTCGCGCAGACGAAGCGGGTGCCGAGCTGGACGCCGGCCGCGCCCATCTCGAGATAGCCGGCGATCGCCTCGCCCCGGCCGATGCCACCGGCCACGAAAACGGGAAGCTGCGCGGCGATTTCCGGCAGGATTTCCTGCGCCAGGACGGAGGTCGAGACCGGGCCGATATGGCCGCCCGCTTCCATCCCCTCGATGACGAGCGCGTCAACGCCTGATCGGATCAGCTTCTTCGCCAGGCTCAGCGCGGGGGCGAAGCAGATCAGCCTGGCGCCGCTTGCCTTGATGGCTTCCAGACTGCCCGCCGGGGGCAGTCCGCCCGCCAGCACCACATGGCCGACGCCATGCCTGGCGCAGACCGCGATCAGCTCCTGCAGCTGCGGGTGCATGGTGATCAGGTTGACGCCATACGGCCGGTCGGTCAGCGCCTTGGTCGCGGCGATCTCCGCGTCGAGCAGTTCCGGCGACATCGCCCCGCATGCGATCAGGCCGAAGCCGCCGGCGTTCGACATGGCAGCGACCAGATTGCGCTCCGACACCCAGGACATGGCGCCGCACATGATCGCGACCTCCGAGCCCAGAAAGTCGGTGCCGCGCGCCATCAACTGGCGCAGCCGCGCCTCGCTCACGCAGCAACCTCGGCGTCGAGACCGTAGGCGGTGTGCAGCACGCGCACGGCGAGTTCGGTATAATCCTCCTCGATCAGCACCGACACCTTGATCTCGGACGTGGTGATCGCCTGGATGTTGATGCCGCGGTCGCCCAAAGTCTTGAACATCTTGGCGGCGACGCCTGCGTGGCTGCGCATGCCGACGCCGACGATCGTGATCTTGGCGACATTGGTGTCGTGGACGAGGCGGGCATAGCCGATCGTCTCCCTGGCCTTTTCCAGCAGGTCCAGTGAGCGGGCGAGTTCGGCCGCCGGTACGGTGAAGGTCACGTCGGTCGACCCGGTATCGTGCGCGATGTTCTGCACGATCATGTCGACATTGATGTTGCCATCCGCCAGCGGCGCGAAGATCGAGGCGACCGCGCCCGGCCGGTCGGGCACGTCGGTCAGGGTGATCTTCGCTTCGTTCTTGTCGTGGGCGATGCCGGTGATGAACTGCCGTTCCATATCTTCCTCGATCTCGTCGTCGCTGACGATCAGCGTGCCGGGCTTGTCCTCGAAGCTGGTCAGCACCTGCAGCCGGACATTTTCCTTCATCGCAAGCCCGACCGAGCGGGTCTGCAACACCTTGGCGCCGACGCTGGCCAGTTCGAGCATTTCCTCGAACGTGATTTTCTTGAGCTTGCGGGCGCGCGGCACGATGCGGGGGTCGGTCGTGTAGACGCCGTCCACATCGGTATAGATGTCGCACCGATCGGCCTTCATCGCCGCCGCGACCGCCACTGCCGAGGTGTCCGATCCGCCACGGCCGAGCGTGGTCACCCGCTCGCCCGCTGCCACGCCCTGGAACCCCGGGATGACCGCGACCTGGCCATCGCCCAGCGCCGCATCCAGCGTCGCCGTGTCGATCTCGGCAATGCGCGCCGAACCATGGCCGTCCGACGTGCGGATCGGCAGCTGCCAGCCCATGAAGCTGCGCGCCTTGACCCCGATCGCCTGCAGCGAGATCGCGAGCAGGCCGCTCGTCACCTGTTCGCCCGACGCCACCACCACGTCATATTCGCGCGGATCGTAGAGCGGCGAGACTTCGCGGCAGAAGCTGACCAGCCGATCGGTCTCGCCGGCCATGGCCGAAACGACGACCGCGACCTGGTTGCCGGCCTCGACTTCGCGCTTCACGCGCTCGGCAACCGCGCGAATTCGCTCCACCCCCGCCATCGAGGTGCCGCCGAACTTCATCACGATACGGGCCATGTCGGTCAGAGCGCTCCCTTCGGGGGCGGGTGTTAACGTGGAAATACCGCAATGCAACAAGTCCGGTCCGGGCTGGGCTCATCGAAGCCTTCCCTTTCCTTTCGGCGCAGAAAGCAGGAAGGGAGGCCTTCGACAGGCTCAGGCCAAACCGGGTGGTGAGTATGAGTTCCACGATCAGGGCCGAAGAGGCCGCGCATTTCGGCAAGCTCGCGGCGGAGTGGTGGGATCCGAAGGGCTCGTCCGCCATGCTCCACCGGCTCAATCCAGTGCGGCTGCGCTACATCCGCGAGCAGCTGAACCAGCAGTGGAACCTGGACGAGCATGAGCGCCGGCCACTTGCCCGCAAGGCGGCGGCGGATGTCGGCTGCGGCGCGGGCCTGCTCTGCGAGCCGCTCGCTCGCCTCGGCGCCGAGGTGGTCGGCATCGACGCCGCCCCTGAGAACATCACCGCGGCGCGGCTCCATGCCGAAGGGCAGGGGCTCAGGATCGACTATCGCACCGGCAGCATCGACGTGCTGGGCGCCGAGCCGTTCGACCTGATCACGTCCATGGAAGTGATCGAGCATGTCGACGATCCGGCGGTCTTCGTGCGAGGGCTGGCTAAGGCCTTGGCGCCCGGCGGCCTGCTGATCCTCTCGACCCCCAACCGGACACCGCTCTCCCGCCTGGCGATGATCACGCTGGGCGAGGGCTTGGGCGCCATCCCGCGCGGCACGCATGATTGGGAGCGGTTCCTGACCCCCGACGAACTGCGGGTGCACCTGGAGGCGGCAGGGCTGGAGGTGCTCGACGTGACCGGCCTCGCCTTCGGTCCCGCACGAGGCTTTCACCTCAGTGAAGAGCTGGGCTTGAACTATCTGGTGACCGCCCGCGCGCGGGCCTGAGCGGACCTGCACATTCCGCACAATCCGCACGTTCCGCACGTTCCGCACGTGCATTTCATGAATTCCCGGTGCCTCGGAGCGGAGTCGCGATTTACTTATTGAAAGAGCCGCAGCGAGGCTAATCGAGCCTGGGCGATGTAGGACAGAGAAATCGAGGGTCGGCTAAGGGTGGTTAGCAGACATCACAACCGCTCGCGCGAGAGCCATTGGGTAGTAGTGTTGCGCCACAGGAACGCAGCGGCGCCGATGTTGCACCCCATTGTTACCGCTCCTAGCACAGCATCAGTGTCGGAGATCGGCAGCTGCACCCCGCGACTTATGACGAGGATCGAGCCGAAGATCACGAGCAGACCACTAAGCAGAAGAAGGCCAGTCCATACGAATCTGCCGACGCGACTTCGGCCACGCGACACCCAGAGCACAATGGCAGTTTGAACGACGGCATCGGCGAGTATGGGCCACAGGGGCGGTGGAGCCTGCAAACCGGCGATGGTCGCGAGAAGTATCGCAGTTCCGCTCAGGAGCTCAAAGTTGCGAACTTCGGCTGGCCGCTCGGGCTTCAAGGGTCCGCTCTGCATTGGCGCGTGTTGTCAACCAAACTCGACGTCCGCAACGGGTGGTCAGCGCACAACTAGCCCCTCTCCCCTTGAGAGAGGGAGGGCCAGCGTCCGCAAAGCGGACGTGGGAGGGTGAGGGGGGTACTCCGTTACCTCCGAGGTTCCCCCTCACCCCGCTCGCGCTGCAGCGCGAGTCGCCCTCTCCCTCAAGGGGAGAGGGGCTGAGTCCGGCATGAACCCTTAGCCAACATGGACCCTCCCTAACGCCCACCACCGATCAGTCGTTCGTAGAAGCCGATTGCGCGCATATAGTCGGTGATGCTCACCCGTTCGTCATTGCCGTGGAAGCGAGCGAGGTCGGTGGGGCGCATCGTGGTCGGCGTGAAGCGGAGCGTGGCGGCGGCGAGGCCTTCGTAATAGCGGCCATCGGTGGCGCCGAGCACCAGGCCGGGCGCCACGGGCACGTGCGGATAGGTCGCGCGGATGGCGGCTGCGAGCGTCTTGAATCCGGGCGAGTCGGTGCTCGCGGGGCGGCTCGGGTCATGCCCGCCGGGGAGCGGGCGGACGGTGACGCCGGCATCGCCGATCACCTCCCGGTCCCGCGCCACGACGCTGGCGATCGTGTCGCCGGGCAGGATGCGGTGGTTGACGACGGCGCGGGCGCTTTGCGGCAGCACATTGTCCTTGGTACCGGACTGGATGATCGTCGGCGCGGTAGTGGTGCGCAGCGCTGCGGCCGTGCGCGGATTGTTCGTCAGCTGACGCGTGATCAGGCCGCCGGTCAGCCAGCGATTTGCAATGGCGGTGCGCATCGGCCAGTCCATATAGGGCGCGACCGATGTCAGCATGTCGCCGGTCAGGCCCTGCAGACGGGGCGGGAACGGATCGGCGGCGAGCCTGTCGACCGCGCGCGCGATCTTGACCGCGGCATTGTCGGGCGTCGGCATGGAGCTGTGACCGCCGACGCCGCTCGCGCTCAGCTCGACCGAGACATAGCCCTTTTTCCGCCATGCCGACGACGGCGACCGGGCGGTTCACGCCGGCCAGCACGCCGTCGAGCACGGCATAGCCTTCGTCGAGGGCGAGACCGACCTTCGCGCCCCGCTGCTTCAGCAGAGCGGAGATGGCGCGCGCGCCGGTCCCGCCGCGCTCTTCGTCATGGCCGAAGGCGAGATAGACGGTTTGGCGCGGCCGCTCGCCCCGCGCGAGCATCCGTTCCACCGCTTCGAGGATGGCGACGAGCGACATCTTGTCGTCGATCGTGCCGCGTCCCCAGACGAAGCCGTCCGCCACCACGCCGGCAAAGGGCGGGTGCGTCCACTTGCTCGCGCTGGAGCCCTCGATCGGCACCACGTCCTGGTGGGCGGCGAGGAGGAGGGCGGGGGCGCCGGGATCGGTGCCCGGCCAGGTGAAGAGCAGGCTGTGGCCAGCCACGAGCTCATGCTTCAGCGTGGCATGGACGCGGGGGTAGCTCGCGGCGAGATGGGCGCGGAACGCGTCAAGCACCTCGGGGACGGCGGGGCCCGCTTCGGTGGAGATGGTCGGGATCCGGATCGCTGCGGCCAGGCGCTGGACGGCGGCTTGATCGATCGCGGGCGGCGGCAGCGGTGCGCCGAGCTGCTCCGGGCGCAGGCGCATCGTGTTGATGGCGAGGACGGCGATGAGCAGCGCCACTGCCACCGAGAGAACCAGCAAGATCCGCTTCAGCATTCCACCCCCGTCATCCCGGCCTCGAGCCGGGATCCCGCTTCTTTGTTGCCGCAGTTGAAGGCTAGCGGGACCCCGGGTCAAGCCCGGGGTGACGCGCTAAAGGCGCGTCAGAAATCCACCTTGTCGTAATGGGTGGGCGGGCTGATCACTTCCATCCGTTCGGACAGCAGGGGGCGGAAGCTGGGGCGGCTTTTGAGCGCGGAATACCAGCGCTTCGTCTGCTCGTGGCCGCGCCAGTCGATGCCGCCCAGATAGTCGGCGACCGAGATATGCGCGGCGGCGGCGAGGTCCGCGAGGCTCATGGTCGCGCCGCCGAGCCAATTGCGGTGATCGAGCAGATAGTCGGTATAATCGAGATGGTTGAGCGCGAGCTTCATCGCCTCGCGCAGCACCCGTGCATCCGGGCTGGCGCGATCGATCAGCCGTTTCTTCATTCGCTCGTGCATCAGCGGCGCGACCACATCGTCGAAGAATTGCTGGTCGAACCAGGCGACCAGGCGGCGAATCTCCGCACGATTTTCCGCCGTGCCGTTGATCATCGGCGCCTTGTTGACGGTCTCTTCGAAGAACTCGCAGATCGCCCAGCTGTCGATCAGGACCTTGCCCTTGTCCTTCTCCGCCATCACCGGCGTGCGGCCGGCCGGGTTCATGTCGAGAAACTCGTCCTGCCGCTCCCAGGGAGACTCGCGGACGAGTTCGTAGCCGACGCCCTTCTCGCCCAGCAGCAGCCGGACCTTGCGCGAAAAGGGGCAAAGCGGAAATTGGTAGAGCTGCCACATGGAGGCTCGTGTTAGGGGCGAAGCGGCGAGGGGGGAAGATGCCGGCCATGTTGTTTCTGCTCGGCGCGGCGATTGCGCTGAACTGGGCTGGCCGCCAATGGCCCGTCGCCTTGGCCGGCGCCGTGCTGCTCGCCGTGGCGGCGGGCACGACCCTTCCGGATATCGACCAGCTGCTGCCGCTCGGTCACCGGAGCGCGCTCACCCATTCGCTGCTGCCGGCGGCGCTCGCCCTGCTGTGGCGCGAGGGGCGAGCGGTCGCGGCCGGGCTGGCGCTCGGCATCGGCCTGCATCTGTCGGCCGATCTGTTCCCCGAGGCGATGCGCGGCTTTGCGACGGTCAAGCTGCCGCTGGCGGGCACGCTTGGTTGGCAGGCTTCCTATATGTGGATCGGTGCGAACGCGTTAGCATGCCTGGCGCTGGGCGCCGTGCTGCTCGGCCAGCTGCTCGGTCCGAGGCTGGCGCTGGCGACGCTTGGGCTCGTGGCCGTGATCGGCATGGCCTATCTGTTCACCGTCGATGGCGGCTGGTGGGCACTGGCGATGTTCGGCGGCACGGGGTGGCTGGCGTTGCGGCGGGGAGCCCCCGTTTAGTTCCCCTGCGAAGGCAGGGGCCCAGAGTCGGCGCCATATGGGCTCCTGCTTTCGCAGGAGCACGCGAGGGTTCAGCCCGGAAAACGCTCGAACTTCGGCAGTTCGTCGAGCTTCTCGACCCAGCCGAGATGTTCCGCCCACTGGATGTGCGCGCCGGGCGGCACTGCGTCCGCGTCATCGAGCGTCGCGCTCTGCACATCGACGATGCCCGGCAGGAATTTCTCGTTGATGTAGTAGAGGCCGGTGCCGCACGCCGCGCAGAAATAGCGGCGGCCATGTTCCGACGAGGCGTGCTCCCCGGCCTCGCCCTGCGTCACCGCGAAATCCTCCGACTTGTGCGCGATCCAGCCGACCATCGGCGCGCCCGAGGATTTCCGGCAATCGCTGCAATGGCAGATGGCGTGGTGCAGGACTTCGCCTTTGGTCTCGTAGCGCACTTCGCCGCAATGGCATCCGCCGCTTGGCATATATCTCTCCCGTTCTCCGGCGAAGGCCGGAGCCCAGACCTACACGCTGGTGCGGCGGAGGTGAATGGACTCCGGCCTTCGCCGGAGAACCGCTATTCCGCTGCTACCGCCTCCGGCGTGTCGCTGAAGGGGGTAGGGCAGGCGGCCGAGCATTTCCTTGGGCACCACCTGCCAGAAGCAATCGCGCCAGCGGTCCCAATCGTCCAGGATCCCGTTCGCCCATTTGCTGTCCGTCGCTTCGGCATGCTCGCCGATCAACGCGCGCAGCTTCATCTCCCAGCGCACTGAATCGAGCCGCTGCCAGACGATGCTCTCCGGGTTGGCGCGACGTTCGAAGCTGCCGTCCACGTCCAGCACGAAGGCCATGCCGCCCGTCATGCCGGCGCCGAAGTTCATCCCCGGATTGCCGAGGATCACCGCCGTGCCGCCGGTCATGTACTCGCAGCCATTGGCGCCGCAGCCTTCGACCACCACCGTCGCGCCGGAGTTGCGGACGGCGAAGCGCTCGCCCGCCTGGCCCGCCGCGAACAACTTGCCGGCAGTCGCGCCGTAAAGGACAGTGTTGCCGATGATCGTATTGTCCTGGCTCTTGAGCGGCGAGCTGACCATCGGCCGCACGACGATGATGCCGCCCGACAGGCCCTTGCCGACATAGTCGTTGGCGTCGCCGAACACGTCGATGCGGATGCCCTTGCACAGGAAGGCGCCGAGCGACTGGCCGGCGCTGCCGCGCAACCGGACCTGGACGTGACCGTCGGCAAGGCTGCTCATACCGAAACGCTGCACCACTTCGGCTGAAAGCCGCGTGCCGACGGCGCGGTGCGTGTTGCGGACATTATAGGTCAGCTGCATCCGCTCGCCCCGCTCGAACACCGCGCGCGCGTCGGCGATCATCTGCGCGTCGAGGCTGTCCGGCACTTCGTTGCGGAAGGTGTTGAGGCTGTAGCGCCGTTCGTGATCCGCGGCGTCCACCTTGGCGAGGATCGGGTTCAGGTCGAGATCGTCGAGATGCTCGGCGCCGCGGCTGACCTGGCGCAGCAGCTCGGTGCGGCCGATCACTTCGTCCAGCGAGCGGAAGCCCAATTTGGCGAGAATCTCGCGCACTTCCTCGGCGATGAAGCTCATCAGGTTGATGACCTTCTCAGGGCTACCGGTGAACTTTGCCCGGAGCTTCTCGTCCTGCGTGCAGACGCCGACCGGGCAGGTGTTCGAATGGCATTGCCGCACCATGATGCAGCCCATCGCGACCAGGCTCAGCGTACCGATGCCGAATTCCTCGGCGCCCAGAATGGCGGCGACGACGATATCGCGCCCGGTCTTGAGCCCGCCATCGGTGCGCAGCTTGATGCGGCCGCGCAGACCGTTGAGCGTCAGCGTCTGATTGACTTCGCTCAGGCCCATTTCCCACGGCGTGCCGGCATATTTGACGCTGGTCTGCGGTGAGGCGCCGGTGCCGCCGACATGGCCGGCGACCAGGATCACGTCGGCGTGCGCCTTGGCGACGCCGGCCGCGACCGTGCCGATGCCAGCCGAGCTGACCAGCTTCACGCACACCCGCGCACGCGGATTGATCATCTTCAGGTCGTAGATGAGCTGTGCCAGATCCTCGATCGAGTAGATGTCGTGATGCGGCGGCGGGCTGATGAGGGTCACGCCCGGCGTCGCGTGGCGGAGCTTCGCGATCATGTCGGTGACCTTGAAGCCGGGCAGCTGCCCGCCTTCGCCGGGCTTGGCGCCCTGCGCGACCTTGATCTCGATCTCCTCGCAGGCGCCGAGATATTCGGCCGTCACGCCGAAACGGCCGGAGGCGATCTGCTTGATCACGGAGTTGGCATTGTCGCCGTTCGAATAGGGCTTGTAGCGCCTGGGGTCCTCGCCGCCTTCGCCCGACACCGCCTTCGCGCCGATCCGGTTCATGGCGATGGCGAGCGTCTCATGCGCTTCGGGCGAGAGCGCGCCCAGGCTCATGCCGGGCGTGACGAAACGCTTGCGGATCTCGGTGATCGCCTCGACCTGATCGATCGGCACCGGCTGCTTGGCGTAATTAAACTCGAGCAGGTCGCGCAGATAGATGGGCGGCAGGTCGCGGACCCCGCGCGAGAATTGCAGATAGGTCGAATAGCTGTCGGTGCCGACCGCGGTCTGCAGCAGGTGCATCAGCTGCGCGGAATAGGCGTGCGTCTCGCCGCCATGCCGCTGCCGATAGAAGCCGCCGATCGGCAATGTCGCCACGGCCGGATCGAACGCCGCCTGGTGCCGCATCTGGGCGTTCAGATGGACCGACGCATAGCCCTCGCCCGAAATCTTGGCCGGCATGCCGGGGAAGAGGTCGTTCACCAGCGCGCGGCTGAGGCCGACCGCCTCGAAGTTATAGCCGCCGCGATAGCTGGAGATGACGGCGATCCCCATCTTCGACATGATCTTCAGCAGGCCGTCGCCGATCGCCTTCTTGTAGCGCTCGACGCATTCTTCGAGCGAGCGCTGACCGAACAGGCCGCGCGCGTGGCGGTCGGCGATCGATGCTTCGGCAAGCCAGGCATTCACCGTTGTCGCGCCGACGCCGATCAGCACGGCGAAATAATGGGTATCGAGGCATTCGGCCGAGCGGACGTTGACCGAGGCGTAGGAGCGCAGGCCCTTGCGGACGAGATGCGTGTGCACGGCGGCCGCGGCGAGCACCATCTGGATGCTCATCCGATCGGGGCCGATATTCTCGTCCGTCAGGAACAGCTCGGTCTTGCCCTCGCGGATCGCCCGTTCCGCTTCCGCGCGGATCGAGGCGATCGCGGCGCGCAGCTGCTCGGGGCCGCCATCGGCGGGATAGGTGCAGTCGATCACCGCCGCCTGCGGGCCGAAATAGGCCTTCAGCCGGTCCCAGTCCGAACAGCTCAGCACCGGCGTGTCGAGCACCAGCACGTTCGAGTTCTGCCCCTCGACGTCGAGGATGTTTGCGAGATTCCCGAACCGGGTCTTCAGGCTCATCACCCGCGTTTCGCGCAAAGAGTCGATCGGCGGGTTGGTGACCTGGCTGAAATTCTGCCGGAAGAATTGCGCGATGTTGCGCGGCTTGTCGGAAATGACCGCGAGCGGCGTGTCGTCGCCCATCGAGCCCACCGCCTCCTTCGCATCCTCGACCATCGGCGCGAGGATCAGCTCCATATCCTCGAGCGTCTGCCCGGCCGCGACCTGCAGGCGGGTGAGCGCCGCCCTATCGTTCCCCTGCGAAAGCAGGGGCCCATGTGCGTGGGACTCCTGGGCCCCTGCTTTCGCAGGGGAACAGGCGGGAAGGTCGTCGAACGTCCTGAAGCCCGCGACCATCCGTTCATACGGATGCTCGGCCGCGACCCGCGCCTTGATCGCGCTGTCCTCCAGCACTTCGCCCTTGTCGAGATCGACCGCGATCATCTGGCCCGGGCCGAGCCGCCCCTTGGTCAGCACGGTCGATTCCGGCACCACCACCATGCCGGTCTCGGAGCCGACGATCAGCAGCCCGTCCTGCGTCTGGGTGAAGCGCAGCGGGCGAAGGGCGTTGCGGTCGACGCCCGCCACCGCCCATTTGCCCTCCGTCATCGCGAGCGCCGCCGGGCCGTCCCACGGCTCCATCACCGAGGCGAGATAGGAATACATGGCCCGCTGGTCGGGCGGCAGATCGACGTCGCCCCACGCCTCGGGCACCAGCATCAGCTTGGCGGTGGGCGCATCGCGGCCGGAGCGGCAGATCGCTTCGAACACCGCGTCCAGCGCGGCCGTGTCCGACGCACCGGCGGGGATCACTGGCTTGATGTCCTCCGAATGGTCGCCGAACGCCAATGAGGCCATCTTGATCTCATGGCTCTTCATCAGGTTCTTGTTGCCGCGGATCGTGTTGATCTCGCCATTGTGCGCGAGGCAGCGGAACGGCTGGGCCAGCCACCATTGCGGGAAGGTGTTGGTCGAATAGCGCTGGTGGAAGATCGCGACGCGGCTCTCGAACCGCTCGTCGGTCAGGTCCGGGTAGAAGTGGCTGAGGCTCTCCGCGAGGAACAGTCCCTTGTAGACGATCGAGCGGCAACTGAGCGAACAGATGTAGAAGCCGGCGATCTGCGCCGCGATCACCTTCTTCTCGATCCGGCGGCGGACGAGATAGAGGTTCTTCTCGAACTCCTCCGCCGCCTGCTCGCCCGGCAGCGGCCCGGCGATCATGATCTGCTCGATCTCGGGCCGCGTCGCCTGCGCCTTCTGGCCGATCACCGAGATATCGACCGGTACCTGCCGCCAGCCATAGATGGTGTAGCCGGCCTCGATCACCTCGGCCTCGACGATCGTCCGGCACGTCTCCTGCGCGCCGAGATCGGTGCGCGGCATGAAGATCATGCCCACTGCCAGCCGGTTGCGCCGCACCTTATGCCCGGAATCCTCGATCGCCTCGTCGAAGAAGCGGGTCGGCAGATCGACCAGCAGCCCGGCCCCGTCGCCCGTCTTGCCATCGGCATCCACGGCGCCCCGGTGCCACACCGCCTTCAGCGCCTCGATGGCGGAGGCGACGACACGGCGGGAGGCGCGGCCATCGGTCGTGGCGATCATGCCGACCCCGCAGGCATCGGACTCGAAGTCCGGCCGGTACATGCCTTCAGAGGCAAGACGTGTGCGCTGATCAATCATGCGGCGATCCTTTCGGATGCGGGCGCGGCTGCCCTTGCCTTCAGCCACTCGTGCATTTTCTCCGCCACGTCCCGGCCGTCGCGGATGCCCCAGACGACGAGGCTGGCGCCGCGGACGATGTCGCCGGCAGCGAAGACGCCGTCCAGGCTGGTCATCATGCTCTTGTGATCGACACGGAGCGTGCCCCAGCGGGTGACGCCGAGTTCCGGCGTGCCGAACATCGCCGGCAGCGGCTCGGGATCGAAGCCCAGCGCCTTGATGACGAGATCGGCCTGCAGGTGAAAGCCGCTGTCGGGCTCAGGCTCCGGCATGCGCCGACCGCTGGCATCGGCGGCGCCGAGGCGCATGCGCGACGCGCGGACGCCGGCGACCCAGCCATTCTCAGCGATCTCGAAGCCGTCCGGCGCGGAGAGCCAGATGAACTCGACCCCTTCTTCCTCGGCATGCGCGACTTCGCGCTGCGACCCCGGCATGTTGGCGCGGTCGCGGCGGTAGAGGCACTTCACGCTGGCGGCGCCCTGGCGGATGGCGGTGCGGACACAGTCCATCGCCGTGTCGCCACCGCCGATCACCACGACATGCCTGCCCTGGGCATCGAGCGCGCCGCTGTCGAATGCCGGCACCTGGTCGCCGAAGCTCTTGCGGTTGGACGCGATCAGATAGTCGAGCGCTTCGACGACGCCGCCGGCATCCACGCCCGGTGCCTTGATCGCGCGCGCCTTGTAGACGCCGGTCGCGATCAGCAGCGCGTCGTGGCGGTTGCGGAGCTCGGCAAAGGGCAGGGCGCCGCCGACATCGGCGCCGAGATGAAAGACGATGCCGCCCTCCTCGAGTCGCGCGATCCGGCGCATCACGACATGTTTTTCGAGCTTGAAGCCGGGGATGCCGTAGGTGAGCAGCCCGCCGGCGCGGTCGTGGCGATCATAGACGTGCACGTCATAGCCCGCCCGCCGCAGATACTCGGCGGCGGTCAGCCCGGCGGGTCCCGCGCCGATGATCCCGACCGACGCTCCCCGGGCGCGACCGGGCACCAGCGGCTCGACCCAGCCTTCATCCCAGGCCTTGTCGGTGATGAAGCGTTCGACCGAGCCGATCGTCACCGCGCCGTGACCCGAAAACTCGATCACGCAATTGCCTTCGCACAAACGGTCCTGCGGGCAGATGCGGCCGCAAATCTCGGGCATCGAAGAGGTGGCGTTCGACAGCTCATACGCTTCGCGCAGCCGTCCCTCGGCGGTCAGCCGCAGCCAGTCGGGGATGTGGTTGTGCAGCGGGCAGTGGATCGAACAATAGGGCACGCCGCATTGCGAACAGCGCGCCGACTGCTCCTCCGCAGAGGGCGTGGCATAGCGGTCGGCGATTTCGCGAAAGTCTTCGGCGCGCAGCTCGGCCGGCCGCTTGGCCGGATAGGCCTGCGACGTGTGAACGAACTTCAGCATCGGGTTGTCGCCCATGCGCGCCTCCTCCGGGCGCATATCGCAGTGTTGCACGGGCAGAGTCACGCGCAAAAACGGGGTAGGGTCAGCTAGACTGACTAATTATAAGGTCGCGGGCGGTTAAGCGGTTGTTGTCGCGCCTCCAGCATCTTCTGAATAGTTCCGTATGCTGACCTATCGTGCCAGCAGCCAGACCAAAGCGAGCGAGCCCGCGACGATGCGATACCAGGCGAAAGGCGCGAATCCGTGTTTGGAAACAATGCCGACGAACCAGCGGATGACGACCACCGCGACGATGAAGGACACGACGAAACCGACGCCGATGAGCCCCCAATCGACGCGCCCGCTGGTCAGCTGATCCTTGTGCTTGGCGACCGACAATACGGTCGCGCCGAGCATGGTCGGCACGGCAAGGAAGAAGCTGAACTCCGCCGCCGTGCGCCGCTCGATGCCGAGGGTGAGCGCGCCCATGATCGTCGCGCCCGACCGGCTGACGCCGGGGATCATGGCCAGGCACTGCATGAAGCCGACGCCCAATGCCTTTTTCCATGGCACGGCGGCGACGCCCGGCTCTTCGCTCGGCTGCTTGACCAGCGCTTCGATCACCAGAATGGCAATGCCGCCCAGCACCAGCGCGATCGCCACCACCTGCGCATTCTCCAGCAGCGCCTCGATGCGGTCGATCAGGATCAGGCCGATCACGGCCGAGGGCAGGAAGGCGAGCAGCAGGTTGCCGAGAAAGCGCCAGCTGGTCTGCTCGCGCCCGAACAGCCCGACCGCGACCGCCCAGAAAGTGCGCCAGTAGAGCACGATCACGGCCAGGATCGCGCCCAGCTGGATGATGACGTTGAACGTCGCCCAGGTTGCCGCGTCATAGCCGAGCAGCTCGGCCGCCAGGATCAGGTGGCCGGTGGAGGACACGGGCAGGAACTCGGTCAGCCCCTCGACGATGCCGAGCAGAATGGCGGTCAGGAGCAGGGGCATTAGATCATCCGTTCGTTTCGAGCCCTTCGACGCCGCCTATCGGCGTCGCTCAGGATAAACTACATCGAGAAACGCCCGCGCAAACGTATCTCGACTTCGCTCGATACGAACGGGCAAAGCGGCTTCAGCCCTCGACCGTCTTCACGCCGCCGAAGCGACCCTGCTTGCGGTACTGGACCAGCCAGCCCGGGGCGACGGCGGCGAGCGGCGTCGGCGTGATTCCGAAGGCCTCGAGGCCGGCGGCGCCATCGGACGCGACATTGTCCTGCTGCAGCATCAGCCACTGGTCCCAGTTGATCGGCGCGCCCGGTGCCCAGCCGGTCAGCCGCGCCATCGCCCCGGCCACGGCGTCCGGCACTTCGACGAAGTGCGGCTTGTGCCCGGTCCATTCGGCGAGCCGGCCGAGCAGGTCGCGCATCGCGATCGCCTCGGGCCCGGCAATCTCATAGGTCTTGCCGGCATGCTGCTCCGGCACGCAGACGGCCTGCTCGATCGCCTGGGCGAGATCGGCGACGAAGACCGGCTGAAAGCGCGTGGCCCCGCGCACGACCGGCACGATCGGCAGCCGCACCATACCGGCGAAGCGGTTGGTGAAGGCGTCCTCGCGGCCGAAGATGATCGACGGGCGCAGGATGGTGGCGTTCGGGAACGCCCGGCGGACGGCCTGCTCGCCCTCTCCCTTGGTCCGGCCATAAGCGGAGGGCGAGTCGGGATCGGCGCCGATCGCCGACACATGCACCAAGGTCTGCACGCCGGCCGCGGCCGCCGCCTCGGCAACGATGCCGGCTCCATCGGCCTGCACCGCGGCCATGTTGTCGAAGCTGCCGACGAGGTTGAGGACCGCGCTGGCGCCGGCGACGGCGCGCTCGATCGAGGCGCGGTTGCGCACATCGGCGGCGAGGAATTGGGTCTGGCCGAGTGCGCCCAGGGGCTTCAGGAACCAGGCGTCGCGGGGGTCGCGCTGGGCGATGCGCACGCGAAAACCTTCGCCGCCGGCAAGCAGTTCCTGCACGGCATAACGGCCGACAAAGCCGCCGCCTCCCAGCACCGTGACGATCGCGTCCTTCATGCACAAGCTCCACTGAACGCTCGCGCCTTTGGCCGTTCGAACCTTTGTTGACAAGGCCATGGACCCGCCGCTAAGCGCCGCCGCCTACCCCGTGCCCAGATGGCGGAATTGGTAGACGCACCAGCTTCAGGTGCTGGCGCTCGCAAGGGCGTGGAGGTTCGAGTCCTCTTCTGGGCACCAATACTGGCTCTGGATACGTCCAGCAGCGTCCAGTAAGCAGCTTGTCTCCAGCATTTTCTCAGAGAGAATCGCCGAATGGAATCCGGGCTCATCCGCCCCGAAACCATCGGCATACCATCAGCTTTGATGGTGCCGGCAAGCCCTTTGGAACTGGCCATGAGTCCGGCCTCGCGCCTTGCCTTGCCCATGGCTTCGAAAGCCGAGCATCGGCGGAACGATCCGTCTTCCGGACGGCCGACCTTTGCCCATGATCGCCGATTATTGGGCAAAGAAAAGCTTTTGGCGCCGCGCCTTCAGACCGGTACCGCGATAATAGGGTTTCACCCAGCCATCGGTCTCGTCGAGGAAGATCGCCTTGCCGGCATCCGCATCATCATCGTCCTTCGCAGCGATGTTGCGGAAGTAGAAATGGCGTAAAATGCGATCGTACTCGGTAAGATAGATGTCCGCGACGCGCGTATCGCCCCGGATCAGCAGCATGTTTTCGTCGTTGCTGGTGAGCGAGGCGTCGCTGAAATTCGCCGAGCCGGTGAAGACCAGCGGATCGTCGGACAGCAGGTCCATCATCAGCACCTTCAGGTGCACGAAGAAGATATTTCCGCGCTTCCGGAACAGCTCCTCGTGCAGGAACCATTGCTCGAGCTTGAAGCCGGGGATCGGCCGGCGCAGCGTCGCCTCGCCCTTGTCGTTCAGCGCCCAAACCTCGCCGAGCACCTGGCCCGGGACCACAATAATGTCGCGGTCATGATTGGCGGAGAGCAGCGCCTGGGTCTTCCGCGTCGGCGGCTTCTCGAGCATGATGTAGCGCAGGATGTCACGATCTTCGGCGAAAGCGGACGCAAGCCGCTCGTTCACACCGAACGCGCCAGTGAACATCACCACTTGCCCGGCGTCGCGAATGCGGTCGGCATACCATTTGAGCATTCGCGCGCTGCCACGCGGAGAGAACAGGCATGTCACGCCCTGCGGAAGCGCTGCCTCGGGGTCGGGGGTCAATGTCTCCAACTCCGGCTGCAGTTCGTCGGCCAACGGGTCGCCACTAAGCTGCTGCCAATAAGCCAGGAATGTCGCGGCTACGGCCGGATCGTGCACGACGTGGCCGACATTGGCTTGCCCCAGAAACCCGGATTCGGTGAAGTTGGTGGAGCCGGTCCATACCGACATCGCGCTGCCGACATCATCGAGCCGAACGATGAACTTGTTGTGAGGAATGTTCTCGCGGTTGATCCGCTTGATCAGGCGATCAGCGGGAAAGTGGAGTTTGGTGAGCGCATTTATGGCGGATGTGGTCGCCGAAGTCGGCTGCTCGACCCCTTTCACCTTCTGCGTTCCCGCTTCGTGGACGACCATGACATCGACGCCACGGCCAATGGCGCGCTTCAGCGCCTTGATCACCGGCGGATAGGTGAATTCGTAGGCGGCGACGCGCAATGCCTCTCCGGGCTTCGCATCGTCGATGTACCGGAGGCACGCCTCGAGCAAGCCGCGTGACAGCCATCGGGTCGCGGGATCCTCCGGGTCGTCGACATTCTCAGGTCCCCGATTGCCGAACTTTGACGCGAACGCCTGACTCGCGATGGCACCGCGATTGAAGAACACGCTGTGGTGCTCGCCCCATTCTTCCTCGGTCCGAATCTCCACGACGAGCGGGTCGCGATGATCGAGCGCATCGACCTGGCCGTATACCGGATGGACCTCGAACACATAGTCCGTGCCCGGCTTGGCGGTATAGTCCGCCCAAAGCATGCTCTGCACCGGGTAATCCCAAGTCGAGAATTGGGCTGACGGCACGGGATTGGGTTCGATCGAGGGGAACACTTTCTTGCCGCGCAGCCAGCGCGCTGACCCGGCGCCGGCCCTACGCTTGATCGCAAAACCCAGCAGGCCTTCGCGCGCGCCCTCCGCGACATCGAAACACAGCATCACCGCGTAGGTGCCGGCGATCGCCCGGACCTTGAACTCCCCATTTTCGACAATCGGACTGCGCATGCGCCCCTCCCGGATTGATGTCGGTGTTGGTCTTCTGCTCCTCGACTGGATCACTTCGGTAACGACCCAAACTACTTCGCCCACGTGCTCCCGCAAAGCATCATCCGGTCCAATTTGATCTATCCGGCAGGTCGGAAGGAAGGGCGGAATCAGTTTTCTGCCGCCTGATCAAGGTCGGCGTCACGTAGGAAGGCTCCGGCGGCGACGCTCTTCGTATCGACGCCGTCACGTCTGCAGCTTTGCCGCAGTTTCTACGGTATACCGATGTAAAGGCTGGTTAAAAATTCGGGCCCAGATCGGTCGGCTGGAGGAACGATCCGGATGCCCATGGAAGCTGATTCTGCCCGTTTGGTCGAGCTCGAACAGCGGTGCTCGCTGCTGCAGACGGTGATCGACAGCGTTCGCGACCTGATTTTCGCCAAGGATCGCGGCGGCCGCTTCATCCTGTCCAACAAGACCTTGCAGGATGCCTGCGGCCTCGCCGTGGGCCAGCGGACGACGGACCTGTTCGACGAGGGCCTGGTGCAGGGCTACGAAGCCGCCGACCAGATCGTGATCGCGACCGGCCGCCCGCTCGTGGTCGACGAGACCATCCCGATTCTGGGCGAAGATCGGCAGTTTCAGACGGTCAAGGTGCCGTGGATTTCCGATGGCGAGGTCAAGGGCGTGATCGGCGTCTCGCGCGACCTGACCGAACGCATGGCCGCCGAAGCCGCGCTGAAACAGAGCGAGTGCCTGCACCGCGGCATCCTCGAGGCCAGCGCGGACTGCATCATCGTCATGAGCGTGGCGGGAGAGGTGCAGCTCATGAACGGTCCCGGGGCCAAAGCGCTGGAGCTCGACACGCCGGCGGCCGCGATCGGCAAGTCCTGGTCCGACCTCTGGCCCAAGGCGAACCGGCGCGCGGCCCTGGCCGCGCTCGGCAAGGCGGCACGGGGCGAGGTCGCACGCTTCACCGCCCGGCGACTTGCGGAAGGATCCCCGCGCTGGTGGGACGTCATGGTCACGCCGATCGTGGATGATATGGGCGCGGTGACGCGCCTGCTGTCGATCTCGCGCGACATCAGCGAAAGCAAGCATTCGGCAGAGCAGCTCCGCTGGACCAGCGAGCATGATGCCCTGACCGAACTGGCCAACCGTCATGCATTCCAGGCACGGCTGCAGGCAGCCGCCCTCCGCACGATGCGGACGGGCCGACCGTTCGGGCTTCTCCTGCTCGATATGGACCGGTTCAAGCAGATCAACGACACGCTGGGGCACGCCGCCGGGGACGATCTGCTGCGCTCCTTCGGCCATGTGCTGAAGCAATGCGTGCGGGAGACCGACTTCGTCGCCCGGCTCGGCGGCGACGAATTTGCCATCATCGTCGATGGCGTGAAGGATGCCGAGAGCCTGGAGCGCGTCGGCAACATGATCCTCGACCGGCTGAACGTCCCGATGCGGGTCGCCGGCCGCGAGGTCAGCGCGGGGGCAAGCATCGGCGGCGCCCTCTTTCCGGGCCAGGCCGCCTCAGCCAATGAACTGTTGAACAACGCGGATATCGCGCTCTACGCCCTCAAGGGCTCGGGCCGGGGCGGCACGCGCATCTTTCACGGCGCGATGCGGGAGCAGGCGCAGCAGGTCGCGTCGCAGCTCAACCTCGCGCGCGTGGCGCTGTGCGCGTCCTCGGTCGTGCCCCATTATCAGCCGAAGGTGAATCTCCGTACGGGGCGCCTGGTTGGCTATGAGGCCCTGCTCAGATGGATGCACCCGCAATGGGGCTTGCAGCTGCCCGCCACCGTGCAGGAGGCGTTCAAGGAATATGAGCTCGCGTCGAAGATCGGCGATCTGATGCTCGGTGCGGTGGTCGCCGACATGCAGCAATGGCTGGGGCGGAACCTGTCGTTCGGGCGAATTTCGATCAACGCCGCGCCCGCCGAGTTTCTGCGCGACGATTATGCCGAGCGGCTGCTCCGCACGCTCGAGGCGAGTGAGATACCGACCCATCTGATCGAGGTCGAAGTGACGGAGCATGTGTTTCTGGAACGCGGCTCGGAGTTCGTCGAACGGGCGCTGAAATTGTTGAATAGCCAGGGCGTCCGCATCGCGCTCGACGACTTCGGCACCGGCTATTCATCCCTTTCGCACCTGCGCGACTTCCCCGTGGATGTGGTCAAGATCGATCGATCCTTCGTGGAGCGAATGGTCGACGAGCCGGAGATTTCGGCAATCGTGTCCGCCGTGATCAGTCTCGCAGCCGATCTCAACATCGAAGTGGTGGCCGAAGGGCTCGAAACGCAGCAGCAGCGGTGCATGCTGATGCAAAAGCGCTGCAGCTTCGGCCAAGGCTATCTGTTCGGGCGCCCGGTCACCGCCGCGGAAGTGGAAGCTTCCCTCAGGCTGGACAAGGCGGCCTAGCCCGGCAGGGCACGCGTAACCGTCTGGTCATTGTTCGGGTCACGGCATGGCCGAGAGTTGGAGATTGATGCCGACGAACCGGCGCGGCTGCCCGCATGACGGCGGGACGATCCGACCGAGGCCCAAGATCCAGCGCGGGTCGGCGTCCCCACGGGTTCGATAGCTCGCCCGGAACATCCCGCCGGTGGCGATGGCATCTTCCAAGGCTTTCCTGGCGGCGGGAAGGTCTTCCGGATTCACGCTGTCCTCCCAGCGCCGTTCCGAAACGGGAACAAACGGTGCGGCCGCGATGCCGTGCATCGAGAGGCTTCTCGCGCAAAGCCGCAGCGTCCTTTCGGCCAGATCATAGTCCCACAAGCCTGCGCCCGCGCCGGCCTGCGCAAGGTTCAGCCGTTCGAATGCCTCTTCGGCGCGCAGTCGCTGCAACTTCAGCTCGGTGATGTCGGTCCCGGTCCCGACCATGCGCCGCGCCTCGCCGGTCTCGGCGTCCCGGTCCACGACCCGCCCCCGATCGAGATTCCACCGCCATTGGTCCTGCCCGTCGAGCACCCGATACTCCGCGCAATAGGGGTCGCTGGTCCCGAGCAGATGCTGCGCGAGCAGCCGTTCGAGCCCGGGCAGGTCTTCGGGATGAATGCGCGATTTCACCCACTCGAACGTCGACGGAACCGCGCGGTGATCATAGCCGAGATTGCGCAGATAGCCGGGCGACATCTCGATGCGGCCGCTGCTCACGTCGAAATCCCAGGCGCCGTCACCCGATGCTTCCAGCGCCAGCCTCAGCCGCTCCTCGCTCTGGCGCAGCGCGATCAAGGCCATGCGCGTCTGGGTCAGATCACGGAAAAAGACCTGCAGCCCGCTCGGGATCGGGCGAACGCTGACGTCGAACCATTTTGCGAGATCGGGCTCGTAAAACTCGAACCGAACCGGTCTCCGTTCGCGGGCAGCTTCGCGCATCTGCGCGAAAGCGATGGTCTGCCGAGCGGCCGGAAATGCGTCCCACAGGTTCAGGCCCGTCAGGTCCCGCTGGTCCGCGATGGCCTCGATCGCCGCCCTGTTAAAGTAGGTAAAGCGCTCGTCGCGGTCCAGCAGGAACACGCAATCGGTGGTGCCTTCGAGCACGTCGATGACCGACGGAAGGGTGGCTTCGAAAGGGGTGCCCTGCCTTGTCCGGCGCTGCCTTGCCGATTGGTTGGGGCTGTACGCCGGCGCCAGGGCGGACGCGCCGATCTGGTCGGCGTCGCAAAGCGGCGGGATGCCAGCCGTCGTTGCCAGCCGGACCGCGGCCGCCGAGTTCCTCGCTTCCAGCTGGCTGAGCATATGGGCGCTGTGCATCTCGACCGTCCGGGGACTGAGTTCCAGGCGGCGCGCGATCTGCTTGTTGGTCATGCCCCCGACCAGTCCCTGCAGCACCTGGCGCTCGCGTTGCGACAGCCGCGCCAGGCGCGCGAGCGCGACCTGCCGGAGAGCCAGATTTTCCCGGCTGTCGGCATGGCCCAGCCGGGCCTTTTCCAGAGCGACGATCAAGTCGGCGCCGCAGGGCGCCTCGACGCAGTCGATCGCTCCGGCCTTGACCGCGGCAAAGGCAAGGGGCGCCGGCAGCGAGTGGCTGAGGATGATGACGGGCGAGCGCGGCGAGCGCGCGCCGATCGTGGCGATCTGCTCGCCGAGGTCTGACAATTCAGGGCCGGCGCCGAGCAGCACACATCCGGGTGCGGCAGGGACAGTATCGAGAAATTCGGTGACGGTCGAATAGGGCCGCGGCGAATAGCCCTGCTTAGACAGATAATAGCTTGTTTGCGCCCTTAGTCCCTCAGCTTCCTGAATGATGTGAACGACCGAGAACATTCCGCCCTAACTACAATGCTTTGGTGTGGGCCTAGCAGTGCAGCACGGGCGCGTCGAACGAAGCTCATACAGTAGGATCACGGTAAGCGGGGGGAATGGCCCGCCGTTGACCGGCGCTGTGCCACGGCCGTCAACCGGCCGCTTCGGAAAGCCCTGCCGCTGCCTTTGCCGCTTGAATGCGAGAGAAGTCCCGGACCTGATCCAAACCGGCGCAAGCGGGGCGCTTTGCGGCGTGTGATGGTGACCCCTACGGGAATCGAACCCGTGTTTCAGCCGTGAAAGGGCCGCGTCCTAACCGCTAGACGAAGGGGCCGTCCGTGGGTTCGGCGGCCCCTATTCGGTCGCGCGGCCAGGGTCAAGTCAGTCGCACCAGGCGGCATCGTCGAGGTGGAGTTCCGCCTTCGGCGTGGGGCCCCAATCGTCCAGTTTGGGGCGTCCGGCCACCCACAGCTTGCGGTCCTTGGGCGCGGCGAGCAGGGCCTGGCCGAGTTCGGTCTCCGCCGCGCGGAAGGCTACGGCCTTAAGGCTCGCGCCGTCATCGCCGGAGAGGATTGCGCGGACGTGGCCGGTGCCGACCACGTCGCACTTGACGATCCGCACCGGGCCGGCCGCGACGCGCGGCGCCGCCCAGCCCATCCCATAGGGGCCGGCCTGCTCCAGCGCCTCGACCAGCGCCGGGGCAACTCCGCGCGGGCTGAGCGCGGCGTCGACCTGAAGCGCGCGCGTTGCCGTCGCATGCGCAACCCCTTCCGCCAGCCGCTCGTGCAGAAAGCTCTTCAGCGCGTCGATGCGGTCGGCGGCGACCGTCAGTCCCGCCGCCATCGCGTGCCCGCCGCCGGCGATCAGCAGGCCCTCGTCCTTGGCCGCGAGAATCGCGGCGCCGAGATCGACGCCCGGCACCGACCGGCCCGATCCCTTGCCGGTACCGGTCTCGTCGATGCCGATGACGATGGCGGGCCGGTTGAAGCGCTCCTTCAGCCGCCCGGCGACGATGCCGATCACGCCCGGGTGCCAGCCTTGCCCGGCCGCGACATGGACCATCGCGTCGCCGCGGCTGCGGCAATGCGCTTCGGCCGCTTCCTGCACCTCGGCCTCGATCGCGCGGCGTTCTTCGTTCAGCCGGTCGAGTTCCGCCGCGATCTGATGCGCCTCCGCAGGGTCCTCCGTGGTCAGCAGCCGCACGCCGAGATCGGATTTGCCGACGCGGCCGCCGGCGTTGATGCGCGGGCCGAAGGCGAAGCCCAGATCGTGGCACAGGGGTGCCCGGGTCAGCCGCGCCGCCTCGGCCAGCGCGGCCAGGCCGATATTGCGCCGCCCCGCCATCACCTTCAGCCCTTGGGCGACGAAGGCGCGGTTGAGCCCACGCAGCTGCGCCACATCGGCGACTGTGCCGAGCGCGACCAGGTCGAGCAGCTCGATCAGCTTCGGTTCCGCGCGGCTGTCGAACCAGCCGCGCCGACGCAGCTCGCGGATCAGCGCTGCGCCCAGCAGAAAGGCGACGCCGACGGCGGCCAGGTGGCCATGCGCCGCGCCTTGATCTTCGTCGAGGCGGTTGGGGTTCACCAGCGCATAGGCGGCCGGCAGTTGCGCCGCGCATTTGTGATGATCGACCACGATCACCTCCGCGCCGGCAGCACGCGCCATGTCGAGCGCTTCGAACGCCTGGGCGCCGCAATCGACCGTGACGATCAGCCGCGTGCCGCCGCCCGCGATCCGCACCAGCGCTTCGCCCGATGGGCCATAGCCCTCCATCAGCCGGTCGGGGATATAATAGCCGGGCGAGAGGCCGAGCTGGCGCAGCAGGCGGATCAGCAGCGCGGCTGAAGTGGCGCCGTCCACGTCATAATCGCCGAAGACGGTGACCGGCTCGCCTGCTTGGACTGCGTCGGCAAGGCGCATTGCCGCCTTGTCCATGTCGCGGAAGATCGACGGATCCGGCATGAAGCCGCGGATGGTCGGCACCCGGTGGGCGTCCAGTTCGTCGCGCGGACAGCCGCGGGTGAGCAGCAGGCGGGTGACGAGATCGTCGGGAGAGCCGGCGTCGAGATCGTCCGCCGGCGCGCCGCGCCAATGCCAGGGCTGGCCCAGGATCGAGCGCCTGACGCCAAGCGCCAGCCGCGGTTCCGTCGTCATGTAATTCATGGCTGCGCTCTCACGACACAGCTTTGAATCAGCGAAGCGTTCGCCGCAACCCTGCGCCCGCATCCACTCACAGCAAAGAATATGACTCACCCATGTCAAGGTGCAGGAACACGCGTCCTTGGGCGCCGGTTGAGGCACTGCTGAACGGCAGGAGATCAGCTGATGAAGCGGAACATCCTTATCGCAGGCGCGGCTTCGGTGGCGCTGATCGCGTCGGTGGCGGTCGCTCAGACCGGCGGCGGCAGCGGCACGGGTTCGAGCACGTCCACCGGCGCGACCGGCACCGGCACCGGCACCGGCGGCACCGGCATGAACGGCACCGGCGGCAGCTCGGGTTCGGGCAGCATGAGTGGAAGCTCGGGCTCGATGGGCGGCACCTCCGGGTCCGGTTCGATGAGCGGCGCCGGGTCAAACACCGGGTCCACGGGCGGCAGCTACGGTTCCGGAAGTGCGGGCGCCGATACGAGCGGCCAAAGCGGCGGCAGCTACGGTTCCGGCAGTGCCGGCGGCGGCAGCTACGGTTCCGGCAGCAGTGGCGGCGGCACCTATGGCTCCGGCACTGGCGGCAGCGGCAGTGGCGGCGCGCTGAGCGCCGGCGAACGCGGCTGAGGCGCGCCGCGCAGACTCTCCCTCCCACTCAGCCGGCCAGAACATGGCTTCTGGCCGGCCTGTTTTTCATTGGCCTCGGCACGTGCAGCGATCCGCGCGCGCCATGGCTGGCCTCGTCCCGCGCCGCCGCCGCTAAGCAGACGCTGCCGCCGGGCGCCGAGGAGATTTATTTCGTCGATCGGGAGCTCGTCCCGACGCGGCGTCCTGCTACGAGCGACCTCGCAGCCGCCAATCCCATCTACGCGGCCTTGTCGGAAGCGCAGCGGCAAGGCGGTGGCGCCGACTCGCCTGCGCTCCGCAACGACTTGAATCGGCTCGCCTTGATTGCGCCGGCGCCACGCTTCATTCTCGTCGATACGGCCACGGCGCGGCTGTGGATGATCGAGCATGGTCGGATCGCCGGCACGATGAAGGTCGTCACCGGCAAACCGGGCATGGCGACGCCGATGATGGCGGCGCTGGTGCGCTATGCGATGCTCGACCCCTATTGGAACCTGCCGCCGGATCTCGTCCGGCAGCGCGTGGTCGAGCATGTGTTGTCGGAGGGGCCGCAATGGCTCCGGACGGCAGGGCTGGAACCGGTGACGAGCTACGAACCGGACGGCCGACGACTGGATGCGCAGGCAGTCGACTGGGTGAAAGTCGCCGATGGCGAAGCGGCGGTTGGACTGCGTCAGGCGGCCGGCCCGAAGAATGCGATGGGCGCGGTCAAGTTCATGTTCCCCAACCGGCTCGGCATCTATCTGCACGACACGCCGGAGCGGCGCTTGTTCCGGGCCGAACAGCGGCAGTTCAGCTCCGGCTGCGTGCGGCTGGAAAAGGCCGGCGAACTTTATCGCTGGCTGTTCGGCCAAGCCTTGCCCCAACGTGACCCGAGGCGTCCGGACCGCAGGGTCGAGCTGCGCGCTCCGGTGCCGGTCTATATTCTCGACCTTCCCAGCCTCAAAAACGTCGTGCTGCCCGGTTCCGCCGGTCGAGCCGCGACCTGAGCCGGGCACCGGAGGCCCTGGCGCGCGTTCACCCAGCCTCGTTCAAGTCGCTTTCGATTCAGGAGAAGAACCATGGCAAGCACCACGCAGACTCAGAATTCCACCGGCACGATGGAGTCGCTCAAGAACGCGCTCGGCAACAACCAGATGGCGAGCAAGGCGACCGGTTTCGCGAAGCAGCGCCCCTGGGCGACCGCGGCGTTGGCCGGGGTTGTCGGTGTCGCATTGTTGAACACGCTCCGCGGCAAGGGCAGCGCGCGCGGCTGATCCGGCGCTGAATGGAAGAGGGACTGAAAGCTTGTCCCTCTTCACGCTTTGTTGACGGGTAAGCCCCGAAGAACACCCCAGAAATCCGGCTTGCCGAGGCCAATGCGTCTCGGCTAGCCTCTCACAAAATAACGGGGAGCGGGGGCTTACCATGAAGATGTTGCAGGCGCTGGCATTGGCCGGCGCTTTGGTCGTGAGCGCACCGGCGCTCGCGCAGGAAAAGGCCGCGGTGAAGCCAGGCTTCACCATGCCGACCGATCGGCCCGTCCGCATTCTGGTCTTCCGCCCCGACGTAAAGGTCGGCTCGCAATCAGCCGGCGGCGTCGTCACGCCCAATGCGGAGTGGACGACAAACGCCCGCAAACATCTCGCCGACGCCCTGGTGGCCGCCAAGCCTGGGGGCGCCAGCGAAGTCGTGTTCATGCCCGATCTGGAGGGCGAGAACGAAGCGTTGCTCAACGACTATCGCTCGCTGTTCAAAGGCGTAGCCGCGACCGTGCTCCAGCATCGGCTGTTTAAGGGCGACCGGCTGCCGACCAAGATTACCGGCTTCGAATATACGCTCGGGCCCGGCGCCGCGAAGCTCGGCGAACTCGGCGGCGGCGATTACGGCCTCTTTGTCGTGACCAACGATGCCTATGGTGACTCGGGTCGTAAGGCGCTGCAGGTCTTCGGCTTGCTGATGGGTGCCGCGACCGGCTTCGGAGGCATGGTCAGCTCGGGCGTACATGCCGGCTATGCCGGTTTGGTCGATCTGCGCACCGGCGATCTCGTCTGGTTGAACGCCGACCTCAAGATGGGCGGCGACGTCCGCGATGCCGACGGCGCGGGCAAACGCGTCGTACAGTTGCTGGAGGACTTTCCGCAACAGGGCGCCTCCTTCCCCGCCCGTACCGCGGCCCAGTGATGCGGCGGGCCGCTCTTGCGGCGGTTGCGGCAGCTTTCCTTGCCAGCGCCGCCGTCGCCGCCGATCTGGTGCCGACGGGCTCGCCGGCCGCCGCCGGCTACCAGCCGCTCGGCCCCGACGAGCAGGGGGTGTGGACCGCGCTCGAAGAGGCCGAGCGCGATCTGAAGGCGTCTAAGCTGCTGGTGCGGGACGAGGCTCTCGCCGCCTATCTGCGGCAGGTGCTGTGCCGAACAGCGCCGGCCGAGGGCTGCAAGGCGATCCGCATCTATGTGGTCCGCGATCCCCAGTTCAACGCCAGCATGACGGCGAACGGCATGCTGCTGGTCAACAGCGGCTTGTTGCTTCGCATCCGCAGCGAAGCCGAACTCGCCGCCATCCTTGGCCATGAATATGCGCATTTCGAGCGCCGTCACTCGCTTGCACTGCTCAAGAAGGCGCGCTCCGCGACCGGGTTTGCGGCATTCCTGGGCGCCGCGGGTGGTCTGCCGTTGCAGCTGGCGCTGATCGGCAGCGTGTTCAGCTTCTCGCAGGATCAGGAGCGGGAGGCCGATATCGACGGCCTGAAGGCGATGCGCGCGGCCGGCTACCGGACGCGCTCGGCGGGCGAGATCTGGGCCAATCTGCGCGCGGAGATGGATGCGACGGCGGTGGCTCGCCAAGTCCGCAGCCGCAAGGACAGACGCGGGATGTTCGAGACGCATCCGACAACCGCGGAGCGATTGACCTATCTGACGGCAAGCGCGGCCAGCGATCCCGAGGGAAAGGCGGCGGCTACCGAATATCGCACCGCGATCTCGCCGCTTTGGCCGATGCTGATCGACGATCAGGTGAAGCTCAACGACTTCGGCGGCAGCGACTATCTGCTGAATGGCCTGGCGAGTGGCGGCTGGACCGGTTCGCTCCTCTACGCGCGTGGGGAACTCTATCGCTTCCGTGGTCAGGCTGACGACTTCGACAAGGCGGCGGGCTACTACCGCGAAGCGCTTGCGATGCCCGACGCGCCGCCGGCGGCATGGCGAGGCCTCGGTCTTGCGCTGGCCCGCAGCGGCGACGGAGCAGGTGCGCGGACCGCCATCGATGAATATCTGAAACGAAACCCGCAAGCATCGGACAAGGCGATGCTCGCGATGATCAGCGGGGGAACGCAGTGAATAAGCTTATCCTAGGTGCGGCACTTGCGAGCCTCGCGGCCGCGCCGCTTAGCGCCAAATGGACGCTCTTGCCGGAAACCATGCCGGTCGCCGTGGCCAAAAGTCCTATGAAGGTGGTGCCGGGTGCCGGATGGAACAGCTGGTCCTTTCGGCCGGGCAAGAAGGCTGAGCTGTGGAGCTATGACGGGCCAGTCCTCAACCAGATCGAGTTTCTGGGCGGAATCGCGGCCGGCGAGCCGCTCGCGCGGGAGCGCAACAAGAAGGACAAGCCGCTTCCCAAGTTCAATCCCAAGATGCTGCCGACAGACATTGCCCAAATTTACGAGCAGACGCAGCGGATCGTCAGCCAGTCGCCCGACTTCGCGGTGGACTCGATGGAACCGGTCACCTTTGCGGGGCAGCCGGGCGTCAAGTTTACCTTTCACTTCACCAAGCCCGATGAGGAACTCACTCGCAAAGGCGAGGCGCGAGGCGCGATCATCGGCGGCAAGCTGTATATGATCAGCTACACCGCCGCGGCGCTCCATTATTATGACGCGCATCTCGCCAAGGCGCAGGCGATCATGGAGAGCGCTCGGGTCAACTGATCCCGGCTTTGTGGGGCCGATTGGGGGCTCGCTCGGTCGCGTCTGCGCCGCTATGGCGCTCGCACACCATAGCAACGGACCCGATCAAAATGGCCAAGACGATCCAGTTGAAGCTGACCGAAGACGAAGCCGAAATCCTGGTCGACGCGCTCGACTCCGACATGGAAGGCTATGTCGAGGCGGCGAAGGAAGCGCGCGGCAACAATCGGCGGGCCGAGGTGCAGACCTTTGAGGAAGCGGCGGCGCGGATCGCTGCGGTGCGCGACCGTATCCGCGCGCTCATCGACTGACGGGGAGAGACAGCGGATCGGGACAGCGTGCGGAGCGACGACGATACCGAAAACTTCATTCGATCCTCGTTTGGGTCGATCTGGTCGCTTGAGCTGCTGCTCACGCTGTGGCGGCACCGGGACCGGCAATGGCGCCGTGCCGAGTTGATCGAGACGCTGAGGGCGAGCGAACAGGTGCTCGCGCGCAGTTGCTCCGACCTGCACACGGCTGGACTGATCGCCGAAGAGGATGAGATCGTCCGCTACGCGCCTGCTTCGCCGGAGATCGATGCGCAGGTAACACGCATTGGTGCGCTATATGCGAGCCGGCCAGCTTTCGTGCGGCGGCTGATCGTCGGCGGTCCACAGGACGCCATTGAGCGCTTTGCCGATGCCTTCCGGTTTCGACAGGGATGAGGGGAGAGCGATCTTGACCGGGGGATGGGTGCCAAGCGCCGTGTATCTTCTCTGCTTCATCACCAGCGCGGCGTGCGCCGGACTGTTGCTGCGCAGCTATCTGAACGCGCGAAGCAGCCTGCTGTTCTGGAGTGCGGGGTGTTTCAGCCTGCTGGCGCTGAACAATCTGCTGGTGATCCTCGACATGCTGGTGATCACGTCGCGCGATCTGATGCCGTGGCGGCTCGCTGCTTCGCTGGCTGCAGCCAGCTTTCTGCTCTTCGGCTTCATCTGGCGTGGGGACGACGCATGAGCGGGGAACTTTACGCGTTCCTCGGCGGCGCGATCACGTGTGCGTTCGTCGTGGCTGGCCTGTTTTTCGCGCGATTCTGGCGCGGCACCGGCGATAGTCTGTTCCTGGCGTTCGCGGCCGCGTTCATGCTGCTCGGCCTTCAGCAGGCGCTGCTCGTGCTTTCCGGCATTCCGGTAGAGGAACGCAGCCCGCTGTACCTGATCCGGCTGGCCGCGTTCCTGCTGATCATAGTGGCGATCGTGCGCAAGAACGCGAAAAGCTAGGCCGGATGGCCCCCCACCAAGTCTAGAACGAAGCCTTCAGCGTTACCCGGATGTCGCGCCCCGCAAGCGGCGCGAAATCCTTGAGGAAGCTGGCATGGCGGCGGGCGTCGACGTCGAAGATGTTGTTGGCCGACACCAGGAGTTCCGGCTTGTTGCGGCCTTCGCCGAACGGCCGCACCCCGAAGCTCGCATTGACCATCGTATAGCCGGGCGTCGGCGTTTCGAGCGGCGCGACACGGTTCTGGTCGAAACTGTGCTCCACCTCCACGCGTGCATCGAGCAGGCCGCTGGTCGCGTTGAGCCCGCCCAGCAGACGCAGCGGCGGAATGCGCGGCACCGGCCCCACGCCGGGGATGGTCGCGTGGACATAGTCGGCCAGGCCGTCCGCCTCGACCTTCCAGTCGCCGAAGCGGGCGAGCGTCACCGTCGCCTGCGCCTCGAAGCCGTAATAGCGCGCGTCGGCCTGCATGCCCTGGAATACCGGCAAGCCGTCTTCGACCTCGCCCGTCTGGCGGTCGAAGATATAGTTGTTGAACCTGTTGTAATAGCCGGACAGCTCGACGACGAAGCCACGGCCGCTGCCTCTCAGCGTTCCTTCGAGACCGAAGCTCCGTTCCTTGCGGAAGTTCGGATTGCCGGTCTCGAAGGCCTGAGTGCCGGCATGCGGGCCGTTCGCGAACAACTCCTCGGCTGACGGTGCACGCTCCGTATGCGAGACGTTCGCGCCGAAGCGCCAGCCGGGAAGGAATTCGTAGCTCGCCCCGGCCGAGCCGGAATAGGTGGTGAAGCGTCGCGACACATCGATGGGGTTGGACGACACGTCGGTGCGCTCGACGCGGCCGCCGAACTCCGCCTTCAGCTTGCCCCAATCGAGCGTCTGCAGGGTGAACAGGCCATATTGCACCGTCTCGTTCTTCGGGACGAACGCTTCTTCGCCGATCACGTTGAAGTCGCGGATCAGCAGCTGGCCGCCGATCGCGCCTTGCCAGATGCCGCGTTTGGCTTGGGCGAGTTCGAGCCGGCTTTCGAGCCCCTTGTTGAAGAACTGGGTGCCGACCGCGCCGTCTTCTTCCAGCTCGGCGTGCTTGTAGTCCGCATAGCCGAAGCGCCAGCGCAGCTTCTCGAACAGATCGGTGCCGAGGTCGAGTTCCGCGCGCGCATCGACGCGAGTCTGCTTGACGTCGAGGCGAGGGGCCTCGCCTTCACCGGTGGTCAGGTCGAAGCGGGGCGGGATGCCGTAAAGGCTGTCATAATGGCTGACGGCAAAGCCCAGCTGCCCGCCGTCGGTGATGACCGATGCACCGCCGGCAATGTCCCAGGTGCGCGCAGCAGAGTTGGGCAGCCGGTCCTTCAGGTCGGCCAGCGCACGCACCTCGGGATTGGCGCTCGCCAGCGCTGCGGCACGTGCCGTCGGCGACAGGACATGGCCGCCGATCCGCAAGTCGTCGCCGTCGAGATAGCTGCCGTCGACATGAAGCACGACGGTGTCGGAGACAGGCAGGTCGGCCGCGCCGGATCCGAACCATTGGTCGGACGCCGAGCTGTAGGTGCCGATCATATCGACGTGCACGGACTCGTCCGGGATCGCGCGCGGGATACGCTTGTCGAGCACATTGACCACGCCGCCGATTGCCGACGAGCCATATTGCAGTGACGCCGGACCGCGCAGCACTTCGATGCGGTCCGCGAGCAACGGGTTGATGACGACCGGATGGTCGACGCTGGTGTTCGACACGTCGAAGCTGCCGATGCCGTCCGTCAGGATACGGATACGGTCGCCCTGGAAGCCGCGCAGGATCGGACGCGAGGCGTTCGGGCCGAACGAGGTAGAGGACACGCCAGGCTGCCGCTGCAAGGTCTCGCCGATCGTCGAACGGACCTCGCGCGCCAGGTCGGTGCCGCTCAGCACGGTGATCGGCGACAGCACGTCGGCGCGGTTGCGTTCGAACGGCGCGGTGACGACGATGTCCTGCGGCACCGGCTCGTGATAGTCACCCGGCGGTGCGCCCGCGGCCTCGGCGAGCAGCGGTGAAGGCGTCAAAGCGGCCAGCGCGACGCCGGCGAGATAGGTGAAACGGGGCACAGGAAACTCCGGGAGCATGCCGCGCTGTTAGCGGGCATGTTACAATATATCAACGCAGCTGGTCGTGCATGACCGGCGCTCCGTCGATCAGCCCCGCGCCTCCATGGCGGCGAGGATCGGCGAGGCGCCGCGCTCCGCATCGTCGGCCGCACCTTGAAACAAGCTGAACAGCTCGCGTCCGAGACCTGTCTGATAACCGGGTGCGGTCACTACGGGGCGATCGGCGAAACCCGGCGTCAGCACCGCGATCGTGCCGGCGACCGCATCGACGCGCACCAGGTCGCCATCGGCGACGCGGGCGATCGGCCCGCCGTGCAACGCTTCGGGGTAGAGGTGGATCGCGGCCGGCACCTTGCCGCTCGCGCCCGACATGCGGCCATCGGTCACCAGCGCGACCTTGAAGCCGCGATCCTGCAGCACGCCGAGAGCAGGGGTAAGCTTGTGCAGCTCCGGCATGCCGTTCGCGGCCGGTCCCTGGAAGCGGACGATCACGACGACATCGCGCTCCAGCTCGCCCGCCTTGAAGGCGGCGAGCACCTGGTCCTGATCGTCGAACACGCGTGCCGGCGCCTCGATCACGCGCCGCTCGGGATCGACCGCACTGGTCTTGATGATCGCACGGCCGAGATTGCCGGACAGCAGCTTCATGCCGCCGGTCGGCTGAAAGGCGTCGGCGACCGGCCGGAGCATGGTCGGGTCGCGGGTCTCGCGCGGAGCGTCCACCCATTTGATCCCCGGCGAAAGCCGGGGTCCAGCTGCGCTGGACTCTGGGCCCCGGCTTTCGCCGGGGAACTGCTCTAGGACTGGCTCCTTCCGATAACCTTCCATGCCCCCCGCCGACACCGTCATCACGTCGCCGTGCAGCAGCCCGGCATCGAGCAGCTCGCGGATCACGAACGGCATGCCGCCCGCCTCGCGGAAGTCGTTCACGTCGCCGGAGCCGTTGGGATAGACGCGGGCGAGCAGGGGAACGGCCTCGGAAATCTCCTCGAAATCCTGCCAGTCGATCACGATCCCCGCCGCGCGCGCGATCGCCGGCAAGTGGATCGCGTGGTTGGTCGAGCCGCCCGTTGCCATCAGCCCGACACAGGCGTTGACGATCGCTTTCTCGTCCACGACGCGGCCGAGCGGGCGATAGTCGTTGCCGCCCCAGCCGATCTCGGTGATCCGATGCACGGCGGCGCGGGTCAGTTCCTGGCGCAGCTTGGTGCCCGGGTTGGCGAACGCCGCATTGGGGACGTGCAGGCCCATCACCTCCATCATCATCTGGTTGGAGTTGGCGGTGCCGTAGAAGGTGCAGGTGCCGGGCGAGTGATAGCTGGCAGATTCCGCCTCGAGCAGTTCCTCTTTCGACGCCTTGCCCTCGGCATAGAGCTGGCGGATGCGCGCCTTTTCCTTGTTCGGAATGCCCGAGCCCATCGGTCCGCCCGGCACGAGGATGGTCGGCAGATGCCCGAAGCGCAGCGCGCCGATCAGCAGGCCGGGCACGATCTTGTCGCAAATGCCGAGCAGCAGCGCGCCCTCGAACATCGCATGGCTGAGCGCGACCGCGGTCGAGAGCGCGATCGTGTCGCGGCTGAACAGCGACAGCTCCATGCCTGCCTGACCCTGCGTCACGCCATCGCACATGGCGGGCACGCCGCCCGCCACCTGCGCCGTCGCGCCGCGCTCGCGGGCGAAGATCTTGATCTGCTCGGGATAGCGTCCGTAGGGCTGATGGGCGGACAGCATGTCGTTGTACGACGTGACGATGCCGATGTTCATCGCCCGGCCCGATCGGATCGCCGGCTTGTCCTCCTCGGCCGCAGCAAAGGCGTGCGCGAGATTGCCGCAGCTGAGCACATTGCGGTTGGTGCCCGCTTCGCGCTGACGGTCGATCAAGTCCAGATAGGCGGCACGGGTCGGGCGCGAGCGCTCGATGATGCGGTCGGTGACGCGGGCGATGGCGGGGTGGAGATTGGGCACTCTGAACTCCTGCTCCTTCGAGACGCCGTTTCGGCTTCGCTCAACGGCTCCTCAGGATGAGCGACCTGAAAATAATCCGCTCATCCTGAGGAGGGGCTGAGCTTGGCGAAGACCCGTCTCGAAGGACTATTCATGCCAGCTCGCGCCATCCCGTTCGATCAGCGCGATCGCCGCGGAAGGCCCCCAGGTGCCGGCGGTATAGGGTTTCACCTCCACCCCGGCCTGGTCCCAGGCCTGGCGTATGGAGTCGATCCACGTCCAGGCCGCTTCCACTTCGTCGCGCCGCACGAACAAGGTCGGGTCGCCCTCGATCAAATCAAGGAGGAGCCGCTCATAGGCGATGCGGCGGCGCTGGCCGGCCGCTTCGGTGGACAGCGACACGTCGAGCGCGACTTCGCGCAGGTCGATGCCCTGGCGGTCGAGGCCGGGCTGCTTCGCCATCACCTGCAGCTGGATATTCTCCTGCGGCTGGATGCGGATCAGCATCGTATTGGGGTCGAGCCCCTTGCCCTTCCGCCCGAAGATCGAATGCGGCACCCCCCGGAACTGGATCAGGATCTCCGAACTCCGCTCCGGCATCCGCTTGCCGGTGCGGAGGTAGAAGGGCACGCCCGCCCAGCGCCAATTGTCGATCTGCGCCTTCAAGGCCACGAACGTCTCGGTGCCCGACGCCTTGCCGAGCTCGTCCGCATAGCCGCGCACCGGCTGCCCGCCGACCGCGCCGGCGCCATATTGGCCGCGCACGCTCAAGCTCGCGACCGTCTCCGGCGTCATCGGGCGGAGCGAACGGATGACCTTCACCTTTTCATCGCGCACCGCTGCCGGCGCCATCGAGGCCGGCGGCTCCATCGCGACCAGCGCCAGCAGCTGCAGCATATGGTTCTGCACCATGTCCTTCAGCGCGCCGACGCCGTCATAATAGGAGACGCGGCCTTCGAGCCCCACGGTCTCCGCGACCGTGATCTGCACATGCTCGATCGCGGTTGCGTTCCACAGCGGCTCGAAGAGCATGTTGCCGAAGCGGAGCACGAGCAGGTTCTGCACCGTCTCCTTGCCCAGATAGTGATCGACGCGAAACACGCGCTCTTCGTCGAACACGCCGTTCACCGCGTCATTGACCTGCCGGGACGACGCGAGGTCCTGGCCGATCGGCTTTTCCATCGCGACCCGCACCGTGGGACCCGAAAGGCCGGCGCGGCCGAGCCCTTCCACCATCGGCGCGAACAGCGAGGGCGGGGTGGAGAGATAGATAGATACGCCGCGCTCCATCCGGTCGCCGACCAGCGAACGGAGACGCGCGAACTCCTCTTCCTTCCCGCCGACGGCCGAATAGCGGACGCGCTTCAGGAACTCGGCGGCGGCCTCCGCATCATAACGCTCTGCCGGCAGCGACTTCTGCAGGTCGATGGAGGCGCGGAACGCCTCATCGTCCATCTCGCTGCGGCCGGAGCCGATGATCAGCACATCGTCGGGCAGCAGCCGGTCGACGAAGAGATTGTAGAGCGACGGAAAGAGCATGCGATGGGCAAGGTCGCCCGTCGCGCCGAAGATGATGATCGTCTGATGCGGTCCGGCCACTGCTGTCTCCCCGTTCCGCGCGCTTCCCTAGAGCAGGGGCGCGGAGGGTCAACCGCGGACGTGTTTCAGCCGCCGAGCACCGACGCTACGGCTTTGGCCCAGCCGTCGAGGCGATGCTGCCGTGCCGCAGCGTCGAGCCGTGGTTCGAACGTGCGGAGCTCGCCCCGCATCTTCGCCGCCTCTTCGAGCGAGCCGAACAGGCCCGCTCCGACGCCCGCGAGCATGGCCGCGCCCATCGCGGTGGTCTCGACAAAGGCGGGGCGTTCGACCGTGACGCCGAGCATGTCGGCGAGGTCCTGGGCGAGCCAGTCGTTCGCCGCCATGCCGCCATCGATCCGCAGGCGAGTCCAGTCGCAGCCATCGCCGGCAAAGGCGGTCTTCAGATCATGCGTCTGCAGGGCCTGCGCCTCCAGCGCCGCGCGGACGACATGCGCGCGGCCGGCCGAAAAGCTCAGACCGGTGATCGCCGCCCGCGCGTCGGGCCGCCACCAGGGTGCGCCCAGGCCGGACAGGGCGGGTACCAGATACACGCCGCCATTGTCCGGCACGGACCGGGCGACCGCCTCGCTTTCGGCGGCGCTGGCGAGCAGGCCGAGATCGTCGCGCAGCCATTTGATCAGGCTGCCGGCGACGAACACGCTGCCTTCCAGCGCATAGTGGCGCTGCCCACCCAGCTGCCAGGCGACCGTGGCGAGCAGTCGGTGCCGCGATGTGGGCAATGTGGTGCCCGTCGCGGTCAGCACGAACGCGCCGGTGCCATAGGTCGCCTTGGTGTCGCCGGGCGAAAGGCAGGCCTGGCCGATCGTCGCCGCCTGCTGGTCGCCGGCCAGCCCGCAGATCGGGATCGGCGCGCCGAACAGCCGGGTCTCGCCGAAGCGCCCCGCGCAATCGACGATCTCGGGCAGGATCGCGCGCGGCACTCCGAAGAGCGCGAGCAGCCCGTCGTCCCAGCCGCCGCTGCCGATGGCCATCAATGCCGTGCGGCTGGCGTTGGTGGCGTCGGTGACGTGCAGACCGCCGGTGAGCTTCCAGACCAGCCACGACTCGACAGTGCCGACGGCCAGCCGATCGCCGGCGTCCTTCAGTTGCGGCCAATGCTCCAGTGCCCAGCCGATCTTCGATGCGGAGAAATAGGGATCGAGCAGCAGTCCGGTCTTGGCCTGCACCGCCGCTTCATGGCCTTGCTCCTTGAGCGCGGCGCAGCGCTCGGCAGTGCGGCGGTCCTGCCAGACGATCGCGGGCGAGAGAGGTTCGCCGGTCGTCTTGTCCCAGAAGACGATCGTCTCGCGCTGGTTGGTGATGCCGATCGCCGCGATCCGCTCCGCCCCGCCGGCCTTGTCGATCATCTCGCGCGTGCAGGCGAGCGTCCGCTCCCAGATCTCTGCCGCGTCGTGCTCGACAAGACCTGGCGCCGGATAATGCTGCGTCAGCTCCCGCTGCGCCGAGCCGAGGCAGCGACCGTCGAGGGCGAACAGCATCCCGCGGGTCGAGGTGGTGCCTTCGTCGATGACGAGAATGGTTTCGGGCATAGACGTAATCCTCCCCCAGCATGCTGGGGAGGGGGACCGCCGCAGGCGGTGGAGGGGCGTCGCGTCAGCGACGAACGCAACCCTCCGCTTCGCTTCGGCCCCTCCACCAAGCTGCGCTTGGTCCCCCTCCCCTCTAGCGAGGGGAGGAATAAGTGCGCATAACCGGCTCATGCGTGCGGAACAATCGGAGCGGATCGAACGGCGGCCGGAGCCGGTGCCGCTCGATCGTCTGCGCCGCCCGCCCGAGCCGACGCTCGAATATCAGCGCAACCGGCTGCTCGCCGGCCTGGTGCTGGTGGCGAGCATCGGGCTGCTGCTGGGTCTCCCCTTTGCCCTTCGCGCCGGCGCCGAGTTCTTCCTGCCGGTGACCGCCGCAATGGTGATCGCGATCGCGCTGGTGCCCTTGCTCGAATGGCTGGAGCGGCGGCGCGTGCCGTCCGGCCTCGCAGCATTCCTGTGCCTGTTCGTCTTTCTGGTGATCGCCAATGCCGCGCTTGCCTCGATCGTGGTGCCGGCGACGGAGTGGTTCACCGCGCTTCCCGAGCGCATTCCGCAGATCCAGGCCAATCTCGCCCCGCTGATCGACTTTTATTCCAACCTGCAGAAGTTCGTCGACGACACGGTGCAGATGCTGGCGAGCGGCCCCGTCGCCGCCGCCCAGGCCTCGGCGGTCGAGGCGCCGAGCTCGATCATGGACTATGTGTCGTCCGCGCCGCATGCGGCGATCCAGGTCTTCTTCGCGATCCTGGTCATCTATTTCTTCCTGTGCGGCTGGACGCGGCTCAGGGAGCGGACGATCACCAGCCGCGGCAGCTTCGGCGGCGCGCTCGCCACCGCCCGGGTGATCCAGAATGTCGTCGATTCGACTTCGGCGTATCTGGGCACGATCACGCTCATCAACGTGACGCTCGGCCTGCTCGTTGCGATCGCGCTGTGGCTGATCGGCATGCCTTCGCCGCTGATGTGGGGCGGCATCGTCGCGCTGCTGAACTACGTTCCCTATATCGGGCCGCTCCTCGCCGCGATCCTGCTCGGGCTGGGCGGGCTGATGACCTTTTCCGACGTGTGGCTGGCGCTGCTGCCGGCCGCCATCCAGATCGCCCTGCACGTCGTCGAAGCCAATGCGGTGACCCCCGCCATCCTGGGCAAGCGCCTGACCATCAACCCGCTGCTGATCCTGTTGTCGCTCAGTTTCTGGGGCTGGGTGTGGGGCACGCCCGGTGCTCTGCTGGCGGTGCCGCTGCTCATCATCATCCAGACCGTGGCGAGCGCCGCGGGCAAGCCGGACATTGCCGGCTTCCTGTTCGAAGAGGGGACTTTGGTCGCCGGGCACGGCGAGCATGAGGAGGCGGACGAATAGCGTTGACAGCGTGCCGGGCCTCCCCTAACCGGCGCGCCTCAACCGAAGCGCGGGTGTAGCTCAGTCGGTTAGAGCGCCGGCCTGTCACGCCGGAGGTCGCGGGTTCGAGCCCCGTCACTCGCGCCATTTCCGCTGCCGAGATCGGTCGAGCGGAGCCGCCTAAAGTGTCGCTATCCTGAGCCAAAGCTTCCCTGCTTTGCTGCTTCTCAATCAGCTGAGTAGAGAAGCTTCAGTCCTGCCGGACTCGCGGATTTTGATTCCCAGATTGCCCCGCGTCACCAAAGGCTAAAGCGAAGGAGACCGTTATGCGTGTGCTGCCTTTCTCCGGCCGTGCCCAGACCAGCTGTTGTCGCTGTCGCGTCATCTGACCGCCATCCCCCCGACACATCGCTGACCTAACGCGAGCGCACGGCTCGCCGGAGATATTTCATGTCCATCAAGTCCGACCGGGCGCCGCGCGCGCTCGCCAGCTATCCCCTGTCGCTGCAGCATGCCGCCGCGGCCATCTGGGGCGAGAATTTCTGGGGGCGGGAGAAGATCAATCCCGAACCGCCGCTCAGGCGCGCCAGCGGCCCGTCACGATCCAGCGCATGATCGGCTTGGCGGGAAAGATCCAGGCGACGCCGGCGGCGACGTAGATCACTGCCTGCAACAGGATCGGCAGAGCGCCGATCGCGCCGGAAAAGCTGGCGACGATCACCGCCCAGGCCGCGATCAGCCCCAGCACCATGAACATGCCGATCACGCTGCGCTTGGCCGGGTCCATCACTGGATCCACTCGCGTTCGGTCAGCACCGCGTGGAGCGGCATGTCCCACGGGTCGTCGGGCACTGCGGGCAACTCCTGCACGCTCCAGCCCATGCCGACCCGGATCGCATCCGGGAAGCGGGCAAAGGCGCGGTCGTAAAAGGCGGCGCCTTGCCCCAGCCGGTGCAGCCGCCGGTCAAAGCCGAGCAGGGGTGCGAGGAACAGGTCGGGCTCGACTTCGGTGGCATGACTGGGGTCGGGCTGGGCGAGGCCGAAATAGCCGGTGACGAGGGGATCGCCCGGCCGCCACGCCAGGAAGCGCATCGGGACGCTGCGCCGCTCGACATAGGCGAGGGCGACAGTCGCACCCTGTGCGTGCGCCTGTTCGAGCAAGGCTGTCGGGTCGGCCTCGCTGCCGACGGCGACATAGCCGGCGACGACGCGTGCCGAGGCGAACAGCGCCTGGAGCGGTGTCGGCGCGCGGCGAAAGGCGAACGCGCGGCCGCCCGCGTCCAGCCCTGCGACAAAGGCATCGCGGCGCGCGCGCAGTTCGGCGCGCAGCCTGGGCTTCAGCTCTTCCGGCTCCATTCAGCGCGCCTTAAGGGGCGCCGGACGCGCTGCCTAGGCAAGACTCGCAGGCGCGGGGCTTGCCAGCGTTCAGGTGCGGGATTAGGTGCTTTGCGCAAAGCTTAACACGAAGGACTGTCCATGAGCGAAACTGCCGACCGGGTGAAGAAGATCGTCGTCGAACATCTCGGCGTCGAGGCCGACAAAGTCACCGAGGACGCCAGCTTCATCGACGATCTGGGCGCGGACAGCCTCGACATCGTCGAACTCGTCATGGCCTTCGAGGAAGAGTTCGGGGTCGAGATTCCGGACGACGCCGCCGAAAAGATCACGACCGTCAAGGACGCGATCAGCTATATCGACAACAACAAGGGCTGAGCCCAGGCGGCTTCGGCCGCCATGTTGAATAGGACGGCTCTCCAGCCCGATCGGGGCAGGGGGGCCGTTTCGCTTTGAAGAACTGGAGCTAGCATGCGCCGTGTCGTCGTCACCGGTCTGGGCCTCGTCACCCCCTTGGGCGGCGACGTCGAGACAAGCTGGAACAACATCAAGGCGGGCAAGTCGGGCGCCGGCACGATCACGCGCTTCGACGCGACCGACTATGCCTGCGACTATGCCTGCGAGGTCAAGCCCGCCGACCATGCCTATGGCTTCGACCCCAACAAGCGCGTGGACCACAAGGTGCAGCGCCAGGTCGATCCGTTCATCATCTACGGCATCGACGCCGCCGGCCAGGCGATCGAGGATGCTGGCCTGGTCGACGCGACCGAAGAAGAACGGCTGCGCATCGGCTGCTCAATCGGCGCGGGCATTGGCGGTCTGCCGGGCATCGAGTCCGAGTCGCTGGTGCTGCACGAAAAGGGGCCGCGCCGGGTCTCGCCGCACTTCGTCCACGGGCGGCTGATCAACCTCATCTCGGGCCAGGTTTCGATCAAATACGGGCTGATGGGGCCGAACCATGCGGTGGTGACCGCCTGCTCCACCGGCGCGCACTCGATCGGCGACGCGGGCCGCATGATCCAGCTCGGCGACGCCGACGTGATGCTGGCCGGCGGCGCCGAAGGCGCGATCTGCCCGATCGGCATCGCCGGCTTCGCCCAGGCGCGCGCGCTCTCCACCAACTTCAAGGCCGAACCGCAGCGCGGCTCGCGCCCCTATGACAAGGATCGCGACGGCTTCGTCATGGGCGAAGGCGCGGGCGTGGTCGTGCTCGAGGAATATGAGCATGCCAAGAAGCGGGGCGCCAAGATCTACGCCGAGCTGATCGGCTATGGCATGTCGGGTGACGCCTATCACGTCACCGCGCCGCACCCCGAGGGCGCCGGCGCGTTCCGGGCGATGAAGGTCGCGATGGAGCGGTCCGGCCTCGGCCTTGGCGACATCGACTATATCAACGCGCACGGCACTTCGACGCCCTTGGGCGACGAACTGGAGCTGGGCGCGGTCCGTCGTCTGTTCGGCAACGACATCGCGAACCTGTCGATGAGCTCGACCAAGTCCATGATCGGTCATCTGCTCGGCGGCGCCGGCGCGGTGGAGACGATCTTCTGCATCCTGGCGATGCGCGACCAGATCGTGCCCCCGACGCTCAACCTCGACAATCCGAGTGAGGGCGTGGAGGGCGTTGACCTCGTGCCGCACGTCGCCAAGGAGCGGAAGGTCAAGGCGGTGCTGAACAACAGCTTCGGCTTTGGCGGCACCAACGCCAGCCTGGTGCTGCGGGCGGTCTGATCCTTCGAGACGGGCCTTCGCCGAGCTCAGTCCCTCCTCAGGATGAGCGGAACCATATATCCCGCTCATCCTGAGGAGCCGTTGAGCTTGTCGAAACGGCGTCTCGAAGGACCATGTCACCAGGACTATTGATGCGCCGCCTCCTTCTCCTCCTCGTTGCCCTTGCGCTCATCGCCGGCGGGGCCACCTTCCTGTCGTGGACCGGTGCGGGCCCCGCGCCAAAGGCCGTCGCCGTCACCGTGCCCGAAGGCGGCACGCTGCGCTCGGCTGCCCGCGAGCTGGAGAAGGCGGGCGCCATCGCCTCGGCCGATCGCTTCTACCTGCTCGCGCGGCTGTTCGGCGGCGAGGGGACGATCCGCGCCGGCGAATATGAAGTGCCGAAGCATGCTAGCGCCCGCGAGATCGTCGCGCTGCTGCAATCGGGTAAGACGCTGCAGCGGCTGGTGACCATTCCGGAGGGCATGCCTTCCATCCTGGTGCATGAGAAATTGATGGCGACGCCGCTGCTGACCGGCTCCGCGCCGGTTCCCGCGGAAGGCTCGGTGCTGCCCGACAGCTACAGCTATCAGCGCGGCGAACGCCGCGCCGCGGTGCTGAAGCGGATGACGGCCGCGATGGACAAGGCGCTGGCCGAACTCTGGGCCAAGCGGAAGCCGGGCGCGGTGGTGCGCACGCCGCAAGAGGCGGTAACGCTCGCTGCGATCGTCGAAAAGGAGACCGGCGTGCCGGCCGAACGCCGCATGGTCGCCGGCGTCTATTCTAATCGCTTGCGCATCGGCATGCCACTCCAGGCCGATCCGACCGTCATCTATCCGGTGACCAAGGGCAAGCCGCTCGGCCGCCGCATCCTTCAGTCTGAACTGCACGCGGATAACGGCTACAACACCTATGCACGGGCCGGCCTGCCGCTGGGCCCGATCGCCAATCCGGGGAAGGCCTCGATCGCGGCGGTGCTCGATCCCGCGCCGACCAAAGCGCTGTATTTCGTCGCAAAGGGCGACGGCGGTCACGTCTTTGCCGACACGCTCGCCGAGCACAACGCCAACGTCGCGCGCTGGTACGCCATCCGGCGCGCGCGTGGAGAGATGTAGAACCGGGCGGCTGCTCGCTCCGGACCCTAGTCGGCGGCGGCGACGCGATCGCCCGCCGCAACCCGTCCGCGCACGAGCGCGACCTCGGCGGTGCCGTCGGGGCGCACCGCCGTCACCCGCACCTTCGCTGCCTTGCTCCAGCGGAAAAACGGTGCCCGGCCGGGCGCGCCAGAGGCCGGCTCAAGCCGATGTGTGACCAGCATGTCCCCAACCGCAACGGCTCCGGAAGGGCGCACGGTGGCGCGGCCGTCATCGACGGCGATCACCTGCCCGATCGCTGCCAGCGAAATCACTAATCCTGTAATCATCTACCTTGGCCCGTCTTTGGATGCGGGTCAGATAGGTCGTTGGTCACACGCCGCAATCCGCTGGCAGAGGCAGCAACACTTTCTTACACTCCGCCCGTGACTGTGCCCTACGCATCGCCCGTCAAGCGTTCGATCACCATTGCCGGACATCCGACGTCGATCAGCCTCGAGCCGGTCTTCTGGTCGGCTTTGGAGGAGGCGGCGCGCGACGCGGAACTGCCCCTGTCGGCGCTGGTCGCGCGGATCGACGCGGAGCGGATCGCGCTCCCGGAGCCGCCGAACCTGGCCAGCGCGATCCGTGTCTGGCTGTTCGCAAGCAAGGACTAAGCCATTCATCGCACACTCAGTTGGAACCGGTATAAGTGTCCGATCTTTTTTGCGGGGGATGGAGTGGTTGGCATGAACAAGCTTGGTGTGTTTGCCGCTTTAAGCGCGACTCTGCTGGGGAGCACGGCGGCCTCGGCGCAGCTCGTCGATCCGGCACTGTCGCGCGACATCGGCCGTGCGGTCGGCGAGGCGGCAGTGGCAGCAGAACGTGCAGCAGCGGACGCAGCCGTCTCCGCTCGCGAGGCGTGGCGGGCAGCGCGACAGGGTTATAGTGAAGGCGGCGGGCGCTATGCAGGTCGGGTCGCACCTGCGCAGGACTTTGCCGGGACCGAGGATGCGGCCGTCGACGCGTGTGCCCAGGCGGCCGAGCAGCAGGGCTATGACCGCGGCTATCGTGCCGTGGTGCGCGACATCGACGGAGTCGAACGCATCCCCGGCGGCTGGAATGTCGACGGCGTCGTCGACGCGCGCCGCGGGTGGCGCGATCCGCGGCCGGAAAGCTGGGGCTTTCGCTGCGCGGTGCGCGACGGCCGCGTCGTCAATGTCGATCTGGGGCACGAGTTCGCGCGGCGTTGACCCGTAGGCGCGGCGGGGCTTTCCCGCCGCGCCCCTTCTGCTAACAGGCTCGGCGCATGGACACCCATGCGCACGATTCCATCCTGATCATCGACTTTGGCAGCCAGGTCACCCAGCTGATCGCCCGCCGCGTGCGCGAAGCGGGCGTCTACTCCGAGATCGCTCCGTTCAACGCCGCCGCGGCAGCCTTCGACCGACTGAAGCCGAAAGGCATCATCCTGTCGGGCGGCCCCTCCTCGGTAATGTGGGAAGATAGCCCGCGTGCGCCGCAGCACATCTTCGACGCCGGCCTGCCGATCCTCGGCATCTGCTATGGCCAGCAGACCATGTCGCACCAGCTGGGCGGCATGGTTGCGCCGTCGGATAGCCGCGAATTCGGGCGCGCCTATATCGAAGTCAGCGGCCGGTCCGCCCTGTTCGACGGGCTGTGGAGCGAGGGCGAAAAGCACCAGGTGTGGATGAGCCATGGCGACCGTGTCGAGCGGCTGCCCGAAGGCTTCAGCGTCGTCGCGCAGTCGGAAGGCGCGCCCTATGCTGTCGCGACCGACGAGGCGCGGCGCTTCTACAGCCTGATGTTCCACCCGGAGGTCGTGCACACGCCCGACGGGCACAAATTGCTCGCCAACTTCGTCCGCCACATCTGCGGCTGTCCCGGCGACTGGACGATGGCGGAATATCGCCAGACCAAGATTGCGGACATCCGCGCGCAGGTCGGCAAGGGCAAGGTGATCTGCGGCCTCTCGGGGGGCGTCGATTCGGCGGTCGCGGCAGTGCTGATCCACGAAGCCATCGGCGACCAGCTGACTTGCGTCTTCGTCGATCACGGCCTGATGCGCAAAGGCGAGGCGGAGCAGGTCGTCTCGCTGTTCCGCAACAGCTACAACATTCCGCTCGTTCACGTGAACGCCGAGACGCTGTTCCTGTCCGGGCTTGCTGGCGTCAGCGACCCCGAGGCCAAGCGCAAGTTTATCGGCAAGACCTTCATCGACGTGTTCGAAGACGAGGCCAAAAAGATCGGCGGCGCGGACTTCCTGGCGCAGGGCACGCTTTATCCGGACGTGATCGAGAGCGTCAGCTTCACCGGCGGCCCGTCGGTGACGATCAAGAGCCACCACAATGTCGGTGGCCTGCCCGAGCGCATGAACATGAAGCTGGTCGAGCCCTTGCGCGAGCTGTTCAAGGATGAAGTGCGTGAACTCGGCCGCGAGCTGGGCCTCCCGGACGCATTCGTGGGCCGGCATCCTTTCCCGGGCCCCGGGCTCGCGATCCGCATCCCGGGCGAAGTCACCAAGGATAAATGCGACATCTTACGCAAAGCGGATGCGATCTACCTCGAGGAGATCCGCAACGCCGGCCTGTACGATGCCATCTGGCAGGCCTTCGCCGTGCTGCTGCCGGTGCGCACCGTCGGCGTCATGGGCGATTACCGCACCTACGAATATGTCTGCGCCCTGCGTGCGGTGACCTCGACCGACGGCATGACGGCCGACATCTTCCCGTTCGATCCGCAGTTCCTCTCGCGCGTGGCGACGCGGATCGTCAACGAAGTGCAGGGCATCAACCGGGTCACCTACGATTACACATCGAAGCCGCCTGGAACAATCGAATGGGAATAGGCGCGGCGCTGCGCGACGGGTAGACAGACCGGATGTCGGGTGGACCGGACAATCCGATGATCGACGGCTTTGGCCGGCGGATCAGTTATGTGCGGCTGTCGGTGACCGATCGCTGCGACCTGCGCTGCCGCTACTGCATGGCGGAGCAGATGGTTTTCCTGCCCAAGCCCGACATCCTGACGCTCGAGGAACTGGCGATTCTGGGTGAGCTGTTCATCGCTCGTGGCGTCACCCGCATCCGCCTGACCGGCGGCGAGCCGCTCGTCCGGCGGGGAATCGAGACGCTGATCGCCCGGCTTAGCGAGCGGATCGACGACGGCCTGGACGAACTGACCCTCACCACCAACGGCACGCAATTGGCGCGTTTTGCGCCGCTGCTGGCACAGGCTGGCGTGCGGCGGGTGAATGTCAGCCTCGACAGCCGCGATCCCGAGCGCTTTCGCCATATCACTCGGCGTGGCGACCTGGCGCAGGTGCTCGGCGGCATCGGGGCGGCGAAGGCGGCCGGGCTGCGCATCAAGATCAACATGGTGGCGCTGAAGGGCCTCAACGAGGATGAGATTGCCGACATGCTCGCATGGTGCGCAGGCGAGGGGCACGACCTGACGCTGATCGAAACGATGCCGCTCGGCGACGTGGAAGGCGACCGGACGGACCACTACCTGCCGCTCGACGGCGTGAAGCGCGCGTTGGACCAGCGCTTCGCGCTGATCCCCAGCCTCATGCGGACCGGCGGGCCGGCGCGCTATTGGGATGTGGCGGGCGCGGGGATCAGGCTGGGTCTGATCACTCCGCTCACCAACAATTTCTGCGCCGGTTGCAACCGCATTCGCGTCGCGGCGACGGGCACCGTCTATGGCTGCCTCGGCCATGATCAGAAGGTCGAGCTGCGCGACCTGCTGCGCGCCGGCGGCACCGCGGCGGTCAGCGAGGCGCTCGACCGGCTGCTCTCCGGCAAGCCGGAGCGGCATCGGTTCGACATCGCTGCTGCCTCGCCGGCGACGGCGCGGCATATGAGCGTGACCGGCGGCTAGAAGTCCAACACCTGCACGGGTGCGCCTGCTGTGAGGCCGGAGTCCCCTGCAGGCCGGCGAACGAGCAGGTCTGCGGTGACCAGCGTCTTCTGCGCCCCTGAATCCTGGTTGGGCAGCAGGCGCAGGGCACCAGCCTCGAGGGCCGCTCGCGAAAAGGTCTCGCGGTCGCCGGCAGGTCCGAGCGCGTGAGGGAGGGGCAGAGGGCGCCAACGCAGGGCTTCGGCCGGATCGCGGCCCGTCATCCCGGCGATCAGGGGCGCGAGCAACAGGCGCGCGGTCACCATTGCCGAGGTCGGATTACCGGGCAGGCCCATGACCAGCGCGGCGCCCATCCGGCCGAGCCAGACCGGCTTGCCGGGCTTGATCGCGACCTTGGAGAAGATCAGATCGAGCGTATCGCCGAACATCGCCTTGGCGAAGTCGCGCTCGCCGACGGAGGCGCCGCCGGTCACGACCACCAGATCAGCGTCGCCGCAGGCCGCTTGCGCATGTGTGCGCATCGCTGCCAGATCGTCGGACAGGCGAGTCTTGCCCATCGGCTCGGCGCCCCATTCGCTGGCGAGCGCCGCCACGCCCACGGAGATGCTCTCGGGGATGGCGCCAAAGCGATCGCGCGCACTGCCCGGTTCGGCCAGTTCGTCGCCGGTGGCGATCAGGCGAAGGCGGGGGCGGCGATGCACCGTCACTTCCGCGACATCGGCGGCGGCGGCGGCGACCAAGGCGCGGGGATTGAGCACGGTGCCGGGCTCCAGCAGAACGGCGCCCTCGACAAAGTCCGACCCGGCCCGGCGGATATTCGTACCCGACCCGACCTCCAATACGCGCAGCCGATCGTCCTCGCGTTGCACATTCTCCTGGATGATCACCCGATCGGCGCCGGCAGGAACCGGCGCGCCGGTGAAGATGCGCACGGCCTCGCCTGCCGCAATCGACCCATCGAAGCCGTTGCCGGGGAAGGATTGGCCGATCACGCGCAGCGCCGATACGCCGAGGTCCGCCTCGTGAACCGCATAGCCGTCCATTGTCGACACATCCGCCCAGGGGGACGAGACCCGCGCTATCACCGGCGCGGCAAGCACCCGCCCATGCGCCTCATCGAGCTTGATCGTCTCGCTGCCGAGCGGTTGTGCCGCTGCAGCGACCAGCCGCACGGCCTCGTCGAAGCGGATCATGCGCAGCGGTCGCGCAGGCGCGGGATTTGACCCGCAAGCGAGCAGGGCCGGTGGCGACTGTCCAACTCAAGTCCCAGCACCAGGTCCCAGGCGTCGCGGCAGGCCCCGGTGGAGCCCGGCAGGCAGAAGATGAAGGTATCGTCGATCTGCCCGGCAAAGGCGCGTGACTGGAGCGTGGCGACGCCGACCGTGCCGAGGCTCGCCTGATGGAAGACGACCGAGAAGCCATCCATCTCCCGGCGGAACAGCGGCTTGACCGCTTCCGGTGTAACGTCCCGCGGCGCAAAGCCGGTGCCGCCGGTGGTCAGGATCAGATCTATTGCCGGGTCGGCGACCCAGCTCTGCACCTGGCTGCGGATCGCCGCCACCTCGTCCGGGACGATGCGCTTGCCGGCGAGTTCGTGGCCCGCCGCAGTGAGCCGTTCGACGAGTGTACGGCCTGAACTGTCCGTCTCCTCCGTCCGTGTGTCGGAGACGGTCAGCACCGCGATGCGGAGCGGGTGGAAGGACAGGCTTTCGTCGATGCCGGGCATGGCCGTGTCTGTGCGCGGAATCGAAAGGCTGGACAAGCCGCGCCGCCTCGCTTCAAATCAGCGCGGAGAGGGGGAGTGTACCCGTGAAGATCAGATTCTGGGGGACGCGCGGATCACTGGCGAAGCCGGGGCCGTCGACTGTCCGCTATGGCGGCAATACGTCGTGTGTCGAGGTGATGTCGAACAGCGGCACGCGCCTGATCATCGATTGCGGCACGGGCGCGCACGAATTGGGCCAGGCGATCCTGCGCGAAGGCGGCAATGCGCGCGGCCATATCCTGATCAGCCATACGCATTGGGATCACATTCAGGGCATCCCGTTCTTCGCGCCCTTGTTCGTGCCGGGGAACAGCTGGGACATTTACGCGCCGCAGGGCTTTGGCGAGTCGCTGAAGGACACGCTGGCCGGGCAGATGGAATATACCTATTTTCCCGTCTCGCCCGACGCGTTCGGGGCAAGCGTGCGCTATCACAATCTCGGCGAAGGCTGTTTCCAGATCGGCGACTTCGCGATCTGCACGCGCTATCTCAACCATCCGGCCTTGACGCTGGCGTTCAAGGTCGACTGCGACGGGGCGAGCTTCGTCTATTCCTGCGACCATGAGCCACACTCGCGCGAGCTGGCGATGGGCGAGGGCATGATCCATGGCGAGGATCTCGCCCATGCCGAGTTCATGGCCGGAGTCGATCTCGTCATTCACGACGCGCAATATTGCGCCGACGAGTATGCGGCCAAGCAGGGCTGGGGCCACAGCACGGTCGAATATGCGGTGACGATCGGGCGCGCATCGGGCGCCGAGAGCCTTGCGCTTACCCATCATGACCCGATGCGCAGCGACGTGCAGATCGACGAGATCGTCGCCCGCCTGCAGGCGCAGATCGGCACCGGCAAGCCGCAGGTTTTCGCCGCCTATGAGGGACTGGAGCTGCAGCTCGGCTCGGCCTCCATCCAGGCCGCCGGTCAGCTGCAGACCAACCTGGGTAGCGCGGTGCGCATCGGCGACTCGCAGGACGAGGCGGTGCTGCTGCTGATCGCGACCGACGCGGACGTCGCCGACCGCATCGGGCGCGCGATCGCGCAGGAGCCGGTGCGGTATTCGGTCGTGCAGACGATCGAGGAGGCGGCCGAGTTCGCCGCCGCTTCGATGCCGTCGCTGGTGCTGGTCGAGGACGGGTTGGCGATGCAGCCCTTCGTGCCCGCGCGGCTGGGTGCGATGGCGGGCGCGGCGGAACTGCCCTTCGTGCTGCTCGGCGGCACCGGGGCGGCCGATCGCGGCTATGCCGATCGGCTGGAAGAGCCCTGGACGGTCGAATATGCCCGGACGCGGGTACGCACCTGGCTGATGCGCGCGGAATGCCACTGGGCGCGCCCGCCGCTACCGGACGACGAGCAGGAGCGGGTAGCCGCGCTGCACCGGTTGAACATCCTCGATACGGCGGCGGAGGAGCGTTTCGACCGGCACACGCGCATTGCCGCCGCCTTGTTCAAGGTGCCGATCGCGCTCGTCAGCCTGGTCGATGCCGATCGGCAATGGTTCAAATCCTGCTTCGGCACCGATGTCTGCGAAAGCTCGCGCGAAACCAGCTTCTGTGCCCACGCGATCGCCAGCAACGAGAACATCCTGGTCGTCCCGGATGCGCTTCAGGACGAACGCTTCCGCGACAACCCGCTCGTGTCCGAGGGGCCGCGCATCCGTTTTTACGCCGGATCGGTGCTGCATTCGCCCGAAGGCAAGAAGATCGGCACGCTGTGCATTCTCGACGTGCGGCCGCGCAACCTGTCGGAGGATGAGCGGCGCCTGCTCACGGATGTGGCGGCCGCCGTGGAGGCCGAACTCTGTACGCCCCAGCTGAAGGCGGCCTAGCCAGGTGAACCTCCACAATCCCCGGCTGCGAAGGCGGACGCGCATGGGCGTGGGCGGCGACAGCGGGCGCACGCTGCTGTGGCGGCTGATCTGGATCTATCAGGGCGGCTGCGCCGCGGCCGTGGTCATCACCCTGACCCTGGTCCTGCTGGGGCTGGAGCTGACCGGCTATCAATGGCTGGTCGTGCTGCTGCTGCTTCCGGCCGCGGTCGCCATCTACAATCTCGCCGACGTCTATGTGCTGCACCGCCACGCGGTGCCGGTCATGACCGCCTCACGGGCCCTGGATCGCGGCGGTGACGCGCCCGAGCCGGTGCTGGCCGAAGGCCTGGTCCGCGCGCTGAACCTGCCTTATCTTTCCTTTCTGCGTGTGACGTTCCTTCACGGGCCACTCGTCACGCTGCTCGTCTATCTCGTGCTCACCTCCGCAAACTGGCTGGTGAGCGCCGGTTACGAGCCATGGCAAGTCCTCGCCTTTTGCGCGATGACGCTGTTCTTCGCGTCGCCCACCCACGCGATCTTCGAATATTTCGCGGTCAGTCGCGCAATGGAGCCGGTGATCGTGCGGCTGAGCGGCGCGTTGGGCGGCACCCTTCCGGGCGATTACCGCGAAGGGTTGATTGCGGTGCGGCTCAAGAGCAAATTGCTCTACCTCGCCATCTTCGTCACCACCCTGCCGCTGATCTTCTTCGCCGCGTCGATGGTGTTCAAGGTGCAGCGCATGTTCGCGCAGGTCGGCGTCACGGCGACCTCCGGCATGATGTGGCCCTTCTACACCTGGATGGTCGGCATCGTGCTGGCCTGCGGCTTGGGTTCGGTGATGATGGCGCTGCTGACCGCGCAGGAGGTGTCGCGCTCGGCGATGCGGCTGATCGACTCGATGCGGCTCGTCGAAAGCGGGCGGCTCGACGATGTCGAGCTGCAGGTCTTCTCGACCGACGAATATGCCGACATCTTCCACGGCTTCCAGCACATGCTGGACTCGCTCCGCGAGGAGCAGCGCATCCTGGCGATCAGCCACGATCTAGCCGGCGAATTGCAGCTCGACCTGCTGATCGCCCGCATCATGCGCGAGACGACCGAGCTACTGAACGCGGAGCGCTCCACACTTTTCCTGCACGATCCAAAGACCGACGAACTCTATTCGATCTTTGCCGAGGGTGACTCGATCACCGAAATCCGGATTCCAGCGTCGCGCGGCATTGCCGGGGCCGTGTTCACCACCGGGCGGGCGGAGAACATCACCGATCCCTATGCCGACGCGCGCTTCGACCAGAGCGTCGACCGAAAGACCGGCTTCCGCACGCGCTCGATCCTCTGCCAGCCGATCATGAACAAGCATGGCGGCCGGATCGGGGTCACCCAGGTGCTGAACAAGAAGGGGGCAGACCGGTTTTCGGACAAGGACGAGGCACGGCTGCGTGCCTTTTCCGCCCAGATCGCCGTCAGCCTGGAGAATGCCAAGCTGTTCGACGACGTGCTGAGCATGAAGAACTATAATGAAAGCATTCTCGAAAGCACGTCGAACGGCTTCATCACGCTCGACGCGGACGGCCGGATCGTCACCGCGAACACCGCGGCGCTGGACCTGCTTGGCGTGAAGAAGAGCCCGACGGGCAAGACGGCCGATGAGGTGTTCGCCGGCCCCAACCATTGGGTGGTCGAAAAGCTCGAGCGCTCTGCCCTTTCCGGCGAGACGCAGCTGGCGGTGGACGCGGAGCTCGTGCGCACCACCGACGTGCCGGCTTCCGTCAACCTATCCGCCGCACCGCTGATCGACGCCAATGAGCAGCGCATCGGCTCGATGCTGGTGATGGAGGACATCACCGCCGAAAAGCGCGTCCGCTCGACCATGGCGCGCTATATGTCGAAGGAAGTGGCCGACCAGCTGCTGCAGGCCGGCGAGGATGTGCTGGGCGGGCGCGACCAGACCGTCTCAATCCTCTTCTCCGACGTGCGCGGTTTCACCACCATCGCCGAGGCGATCGGCGCCCGCGAAACCGTGGCGATGCTGAACGAATATTTCACCGAGATGGTCGACGTGATTCTCGAGACCGGCGGCATTCTCGACAAATATATCGGCGATGCGATGATGGCCTTGTTCGGCGCGCCCTTCGCCGGGCCGAGCGACGCCGACAATGCCCTCGCCGCGGCCAATCGCATGCTGACCTGTCTCGCGGACCTGAACGCCCGTCGCGCGGCCGGCAACAAGCCGCCGCTGCAGGTCGGCGTTGGCATCAGCACAGGCGACGTGATCGTCGGCAATATCGGCTCGTCGAAGCGGATGGAGTACACCGTTATCGGCGATCATGTGAACCTCGCCTCGCGGCTGGAGGGCGCAAACAAATTCTACGGCACCAGCATCCTGATCTCCGAGTTCACGCGAGCGAGCCTGACCCGCCCGGCCCTGACTCGCGAAGTCGACCTGATCCGCGTCAAGGGCAAGGACTTCCCCGTCGCGGTGCATGAATCGCTCGATCATTGCCAGGAGCGGCTAAACGGCGCGCTCGACGAGATGCTCGGCGCCTATGGAGAGGGCCTCGCCGCCTATCGCGAGCGGCATTGGGAGCAGGCGGAAAAAGCATTCGCCGACGCTTGCCGCGCCGCGCCCGGCGACGGTCCTTCGACCATGTACATCGAACGGTGCCGGCAGTTCGCAAAGGCGCCGCCTCCCGCCGATTGGGACGGCGTCTGGTCGCTGGCCGCCAAGTAATGGAGCTGATCGCAGCCGATATCGGCGGCACCCATGCGCGCTTCGCTGTGGCAACGATGACCCCGCGGGGTATCGTGCTCGGACCGGAGACGGTGCTCAAGACTGGCGATTTCGCCGATCTGGCCGGGGCTTGGCGGACGCTGGGGGACATGCTCGAGCGCCCGCTGCCCCGCGCGGCGGCCATCGCCATCGCTGGTCCGGTGACCGGCGACGTCGTGCGGATGACCAACAATGGCTGGGTCCTGGATCGCGACCGGCTCTCGGGAGAACTCGGCGTAGACCGCTTGACGCTCGTCAACGACTTCGCGGCCGTCGCCTATGCGGTGCCGCAGGCCGAACTGCGCCATCTGTGCGGGCCCGAGCGGGCCTTGCCTGATCGCGGCGTGGTGACGGTGGTCGGGCCGGGCACCGGGCTCGGCGTCGCCGTGCTCGTGCGCGGGCCGGAAGGCGATCGGGTTATCGCCACCGAAGGCGGTCATATCGAGTTCGCGCCACTCGACCCCCAGGAGCAGCGCCTGCGGGATGATCTTGCGGCGAGGTTCGGGCGCGTGTCGGTCGAGCGCATCCTGTCGGGCGCCGGGCTCGGCGAGATTTTCCGTGCAACCGCCGGCCGCGAGCCGCCCCAGGCCGCCGAGCTATGGCGGCTCGCGCTGACCGGCGCCGCGCCCTCGGCGGTGTCGGCGCTCGCCATGTTTTGCCGCGTCCTCGGATCCGTCGCCGGTGATCTGGCGCTCGCACAAGGGGGGCAGGGCGTCGTGATCGCCGGCGGCCTTGGCCTGCGCCTGGCCGATTACCTGCCGCAATCCGGTTTTGCCGAGCGCTTCGCCGCCAAGGGCCGGTTCCGCGGCCTGATGGAACAAGTGCCGGTGAAGCTGATCATGCACCCGCAGCCCGGGCTGCTCGGGGCGGCGGCCGCCTTCGCCGCCGAGCACGGCAGATAAAAGAAGGGCCCCGCTCCAGGGGTTGGAAAGCGGGGCCCTATCTCAGGGAGTCGTTCGGCAGCGGGGGGTGAATTCGCTGCGTCGACACAGCTTATCGCTGCAAGCTGTCACCAAATCATGTCGGGCGATGGTTAATATTGTCTCAATCTGTCGTGTCGCTTGGGACGGCCTCCAGCCGCCATTTGGGCGCTTCCGGGTGCGGACGCTGCTGCATCGCGCTGAACTGAATGCCCGGCATTTCGCGCCGGATCAGCGCCTCGCCCTCGCGGATCGTCGGCACCGGATGCTCGGCGATCACTTGGTCGCCGAGTCGGAACACGACGCGGTAGGGCTCCGGCCCTTCAGGAGCCAGCCTGACGCGCCCGATCACCATCTCCGGCGGCTTGATGAAAAAAAGTCCGGTGTCCTCGTCGCTATTCATCGCACCCTCGGTTCGCTGTCACTGGCAAGAATGAGAAAGCGTTGCATGCGTTCCGGCTGCAACCTTGCGGGCGCAGAAGCATTCGACGCCAATGCCTCGCTATTTCATCCATATCTGGAACAGTACCGGATTCGTCCCCGACGAAGAAGGGCAGGAGCTGACAGATGCCGACACAGCCATCGGCGCTGCGCTGGACAGCATCCGTTCGATCGTCAGCGAAGAGGCGCGCAGTGGGCTGATCGAGCTGCGCGGGCGTGCGCGGGTGGAGGACGATCAGGGCCGCACCGTCGCCGAGTTTCCGTTCGGCGAGGCCTTCGACCTGTACGGCGCGGAGGAGCTAAGGTGATCGACCGCCTCCTGGCCAAGCTTCGCCGTCGGGACGAGATTTCCGCCGAAGAGGAGGAGGCCCTGCGCGACGCCGTGACCGAGACGGCGGAGCTGCGGGCGGACGTGACCTTCATCCGCCGCGGCCAGCGGCTGCATCAAAGCACCTTGCTGCTCTCGGGCCTGATGTGCCGGTACAAGGACCTGCGCAACGGCGAACGGCAGGTGACCGAACTGCATGTCGCCGGCGACTTTGCCGACCTGCATTCCTTCACGCTCAAGACGCTGGATCATGAGCTGATGACGCTGACGCCCTGTACGATCGGGCTCGTGCCGCATGAGAAGCTCACCCGCATTACGGAGCGTTTCCCGCACCTGACGCGCGTGCTGTGGTTCCAGACCAATCTCGATGCTGCGATCCACCGCGAATGGGAGGTGTCGCTCGGGCGACGCGATGCTGCCGCGAGGCTGGCGCACTTGTTCTGCGAGTTGCAGGTGCGGCTGGAAATCGTTGGCATGGCCGAGGCGGACGGCTACGATCTTGCACTGACCCAGACCGATCTGTCCGAATGCGTCGGTATCACGCCGGTGCATGTGAACCGCAGCCTCAAGCTGCTCCGCGAAGATGGGCTAGCAGAGTTTCGCGAGCGCCGCGTTACGCTCCTCGATCGTGCCGGGCTGGAACGCGCCGCGGAGTTCGACCCCGGCTACCTCTACCTGGAGCCGCGCCTCGCCTGAACAGCACGCAACTTTCCGGCACCGTCACAATCATATGATAACGCGAGCCCTAAGCGCACCAGCTACCCACCTGATCTGCAAAGCATATTCGCAGGTGGGCCGGGCAAGCTGAAATCGAGCCCGGTTCTCACGATCCAACCGGGGGGTCATGAGCCGTTCTGTTTTCGACTTGATAATCGCCAAGTTCGGGAAGCGTGCCGCATTCGATGAAGCCGACCGCGAGGCGCTTCGGTCTTTGCCGCACCGTCCCGCCAGCTTCGAGCCGCAAGCCTATATCTCGCGCGAGGGCGACCGTCCGCAACAGGTGCACCTGCTGATCTCGGGCTTCGCCTATCGCCAGAAGTCGCTGATCGACGGAGCGCGCCAGATCATCGGCGTCGGCATTTCGGGTGATTTTCTCGACCTCGAATGCGCGCTGCTCGGCCGTGCCGATCACAACATCCAGGCGCTGACACGCTGCCAAGTCGCGGTCATCCCTTGCGCTGCAGTCGACGCACTAATCCTGTCGCATTCGGCACTCGCCCGAGCGATGTGGATCCAGACCCTGATCGATGGATCGCTGTTCCGGGAATGGATCGCCAATGTCGGTCGGCGCGATGCACGCTCCCGGCTCGCGCACCTGCTGTGCGAGTTCGCGCGCCGCCTGGAGCTAGCGGGGATGGCGGGCGAGCTCGCCTATGAGCTGCCGATGACCCAGGAGCAGCTCGCCGACACTCTGGGCCTCACGCCGGTGCATGTGAACCGGGTGCTCAAGCAGCTCGAAACGCAGGGGCTGATCGCGCGCGAGAAGCGCTTCGTGCGCATTCCGGATTGGGAAGCGCTTCGCCGCATCGGCGGCTTCAACGAGACCTATCTGCACTTGCACACGCCCGACGGTCATGCCGAGGGCGCGGTATCCGCCTGAGAGCCTAACCGACGGCGAAGCCGGCGATCTCTCCCGCGACTCGGTCCGGATCCTCCAGGTGCAGCCAATGGGTCGCGTCCAGGATCACGGCCTCGCCTGCATCGCACTGGTCGCGGCTGAGCGCGGCGAGCGCGGTGTCAAGAAACCCATCATCCTGCCCCCACAAGATCTTGGTCGGAACGGCAATGCGGCCGATCGTCTGGCTTGAGCGGGGGAGCGCCCGATAGTAATTCAGCATCGCGGTCAATCGGCCGGGACGTCGCCAGGCCTCTGCGTAACGATCGAGTTCCGCAGGCGTGAAGGTGCCGGGCCGAGCGGATGTCTGCAGGCTGGACCGCAGCGTGGCAAAGTCGAGCGCGCGCAAGGCGGCCTCGGGCAATAGCGGCAGCTGAAACCAGCCGACATAGGAACTGCGCAGCGCCTGGCGCGGGTGCCGCAGCGCGTAGCCGGTCCATACATCGGGATGCGGCGCATCCAGGATGACGAGCCGGTCGAGCCGCTCCGGGTGGCGGGCAGCCACGGCCCAGGCAACCAGCCCGCCCCAGTCATGGCCCACCAATGCGAAGGTGGTGAGGTCGAGCGCGGTGGCCAAGCCGGCAATGTCGTCGGCCAGCACTTCGGTCCGGTAGTTCGTCACTCCGTCTGGCGCGTCGGAGAGGTTATAGCCGCGCATGTCCGGTACGATGACACGCAGGCCGGCTGCGGCGAGCGGATCGATGATCCGTCGCCACGCCCACCAGAATTCCGGAAAGCCGTGCAGCAGCATCACTGTCGGCGCCGAAACCGGCCCCGCCTCGACGACGTGAAGCGCGATGGCGCCGATTGCGACACGGCGTTCGCGCCAACCGGGTTGCAGCAAGCCACTCATCACGCATCAGCGCTTTCCCGCCTTGGCTGTTCCCCTGCGGCCCGGTGCGTGTCAGGAAGGCATCCGATTGTACAACGGGAGAGGCCGCATGCCATTGCGCGTGATCGACGCGGACGAGGTTCGTGCGCGTCTCGGCTTCGACGTGGCGATCCCGCTGGTCCGCGAGGCGATGGTCGCCTTGTCGAGCGGCGGAACTCGCCAATTGCTGCGCAGCATTCTCGATCTGGAGGGCGGGAATGCCTTCGGCGTGATGCCCGGCGCGCTGGGGGAGGCTCCGTTCGGCGCCAAGCTGGTTAGCGTCTTTCCCGGCAATGTCGCCAGGGGCGGTATGTCGCACCAGGGTGTGATCGTGCTCTTCGATCTGGACGGCGCGCCTTATGCGGTGGTCGACGCCGGCGAAGTCACTGCCATCCGGACCGCAGCAGCGTCGGCGGCGGCGACCGACGCGTTGGCCCGTGCCGATGCATCGGAGCTGGCGGTTCTCGGCACCGGCGAGCAGGCGCTGCGGCATGTCGATGCGATCAGGCAGGTGCGCCCAATCGGGTCAGTCCGGATCTGGGGACGTAACCCAAGACGCGCCGCAGCGCTGGCGGAGCGTGTTGGGGGAGAGACCGCCGCCAGCGTCGACGCCGCGACCGAGGGCGCCGACATCATATGCACGGTCACTGCCGCGCCGGAGCCGGTCCTGCACGCCGGCCAGGTGAAGAGCGGCGCGCACATCAATGCGGTCGGCTCCAGCCGCGCCGGCCCGGCGGAGATCGCCAACGAGCTCGTCGTGCGCGTGCGGTTCTTCGCGGACCATCGCGAAGGCGTGCTGGCGCAGGGCGCGGAGTTTCTCAGGGCGAAAGCTGCGGGCCTCGTTACCGACGCGCACATCGTCGGCGAGATCGGCCAGGTCTTTGCCGGCACGATCGTGGGGCGCGGGTCACCCGATGAGGTGACGCTCTACAAGTCGCTCGGCAGCATCGTGCAGGACCTGGCCTGCGCTCAATGGCTGGCGGAGGGCTGAGCCGGCGCGCCTACCGGCCCCGCTTCACCGAACAGCTTGCGCAGGAACACGGTCTCCACTTCGCGCCGCAAGTCATTGTTCGGCTTCTTCAGAAAACCGTGCCCCTCATCGGCGAACAGCACATACCAGGTCTCGTTGCCTTGGGCGCGCAGCTTGGCGACGACCTGATCGGACTCCGATTGAGGCACGCGGGGATCGTTCGCACCCTGCATCACCAGCATCGGCTTGGTGATCCGCGCGACATTCGCGATCGGCGAAATGCGCGCGAACACCTTCTGCATCTTCGGGTCGCGCTCGTCGCCATATTCGGCGCGGCGATTGTCGCGCCGATAGGCTTCGGTGTTCTGGAGGAAGCTGGTCCAGTTGCTGATCCCGTACCGCTCGACGCCGCCGACCAGCCGGTCGGAATAGTGGGTCATGACGGCGAGGCTCATATAGCCGCCATAGGATTGCCCGTAGACGGCGACCTTGGCCGGATCGAGGTCCGGCTGCCTGGCGACCCAGTCGAGCAACGCGCCGATGTCCTTGACGGAGTCTTCCCGCTTCTCGGCATTGTCGAGGTTGAGGTAGCGGCGGCCATAGCCGTCGCTGCCGCGCACGTTCGGCAGGATCACCGTCGCCTTGAGCACATCGGCGAAATATTGCGCGCCATAGTTCCAGACCGGCCGCGTCTGCGCCTCCGGCCCGCCATGAATGTCGATGATGACCGGCGTGCGCGTGCCCGGTGCGACGCCCTTCGGCCGGTACACGAAGGCCGGCACCGACAGGCCATCGAACGATTTGAAGCGGATCAGTTCCGGCTCGGCGAGGCGGCTGGGGTCGAGCTCGCCGAGCTCGGAGTTCGTCCAACGCGTCAGCGCGCCGTTCGCGACATCCCAGCTCCATACGTCGCCGGCCGAGGTGGCCGAGGTGAGGCCGATGGCGAGGCGCTTGCCGTCCGGCGAGAATTTCAGCGCGGTGAGCACCCCGCGCGGCAGATCGGGCTGCGGCAGCACGCGGCCCGTGCCGCGCTCCTGCAGCACGATGCGTGAGAAACCGTCTTCGTTGACGGCATAAGCGAGCAGCCGCCCGTCATCGGACAGATCGAAGCTTTCCACGTCCCATTTGAGACCCAGCGTGAGCACCGTCTGCGCGCCGCTCGCCAGATCGATCTCGACCAGCTGGCGGGTGTCGCTGCCGCGGTCCGAGATGGCGATCAGCCGCTGGCCGCCGGGCAGATAGCGCGGTTCCTGATACACGGCGGTGGGCGCCTTGGGGGCGATCCGCCGCGCGGTGCCGCTGGCGAGGTCCAGTTCGAACACTTGGTCCTCACGGTTGGACAGGCTGCGCACGAAGATCAGCCGTGACTTGTCGGGCGAGATGTCGGCCGGCCCGATCGCTCCGTCCGATTGATAGAGCACACGCGGCGTGCCGCCGGCGCGCGGGTCGACGGCGAGCAGGCTATAGGCGGCCGAGCCTCTGGTCGCCCGTGCCCAGACGAGCAGCGCGCCGTCCTTGCTGAAGACTCCCGACTGGTTGCGCGTCCCGGGCGCGGTCAGCTGGGTGGCGGCTCCGTTCAGACCGCGCGCATAGAGCTGGAACCACTCGTCGCCGCCCGTGTCGCGCGTGAGCACGAAACGGTCGCTGCCGGGGATAACTCTGGCTTCGGCGACGGGTTCGGCCGAGAAGGTGATTTGGGTGCGCGCGGCGCCGGGAGAGGCGACGTGATGGATTTGTTGGGTCGCGCCGAACCGCGTGGCGATCAGCATCGATCCGTCCGGCAGCCAATCCTCGAACTGCGCTGCACGGCTGTTCTGATAGCGCTGGACCGCCTCCCGCACATCGGCGGGGATGGGCGGCACATTCTGCAGGGTCGCGCTACCTTCGCGCCGGACGGCGACTGGCTGCGCGAGTGCCGCTGTGGAGGCGGTGAGGGCGAGTGCAAGGAAAAGGGCTTTGCTCATGCCCCGCAATCACCGTTGCCGCCACTTCAGGTCAAGCAGATTGGTGCCGCGCGGGGCTGGACGCTGGTTAACCCAAGTTTAGGCTTGGCGCTCTATGCCCTTGACCATTCTGTTCGGGGGGAGCGGGTTTGGCATTTTCGCACTGGTTGGACCGGGCCTGGCGAAGTGCGGCATCGACCGATTTGGTCGAGGCGCAGCTGCGTTCGGTCGGCCGTTCCTACCCCATCACCTTTGCCGCCAGCGTCGCGGTGAGTCTCAGCTTCATCTGGGCGATGCGGCAGCTGCCCAACCATCGACTGATCGTCGCGGGCGCGCTGCTGCACCTGCTGGTCAGCTGCGGCGTCCTCACGCGGTGGTTCCTGCGGCGCCGCAACAACTGGCGCGTGGCCGACCCGGCGCGCGAGGCCCAGAGGATCACCATCGAGTCCGCTTGCGTGGCCGCGGGCTGGTTCCTGTTCTTGTCCATCGCCGGGCTGGAAGCGGGGGCGGAGGACCAGGTTCTCGTCACCACGGTGATGGCCGGCGTGATGGCGGTGGGTGCCCTGCGCTATGCACCTGTACCCAGCGCGGGCATCGTCTTCCTGCTGGTCGCCGCAGGCATTGCCGGAGGCTTTTCGGTGCTCTCCGCCATTCCGGGCACCGTCTATTTCTGCCTCGCCGTCTTCGTAGTGATGCTGATCCGCACCGTCGTGGCGCAGGGCGCCGCCCTGCGTTATCAGCACGAAGTCGGCGCCGAGCTTGAGCGTGCGGCAGGCGAGCGGGACCTGCTCGCCAGCAATGCCAAGGTCGCCGCTGCCGAAGCGCAATTGCGTGAGGCGGAGGAGCGCGACCGTCACCGCGACGAGCGCGAGGGCGCGCGCCGCGCCCAGAATGAGCAGATCGCGAACCAGCTGAAGCATTCGATCTTGACCGCCCTCGACGAACTGAGCGGCGGTGCCGGGCAAACCGGCGACAGCGCCCGCGCCTTGGCCGCGCAATCCGCGGAAACCGCAGACCAGATCGTGCGCCTGGCGGCCCGCGTCCGCAGCGCCGATGTCGATGCGGGCAACCTGCTGCGCACGACAGAGGAATTGGGCGCGGCGCTCGCCATGGTCCTGTCCCGCGCCGACGAGCAGCGGCGCACCACGCTGCAGATGCAGCGCCTTGCCGCCGAAGCCGACGAAACGCTCGGCAACTTCGTCGCCGCTGCGTCCAGCATCCACGCGATCGTCGACGCGATTTCCGGGCTCGCCCAACAGACCAATCTGCTCGCGCTGAATGCCGGCATTGAGGCCGCGCGGGCGGGAGATGCCGGGCGCGGCTTCGCCGTCGTCGCCGCGGAGGTCAAGGCGCTCGCCGCTCAGGCCGCCGCCGCGACGGACGACGTGAAGTCCCGCTTCGCCACGCTGTCGACGGCGGTCGGACGGACCTCTGGCATCGTCGACGAGATTCGCGGCAGCTTCGCCTTGCTACAGGAGGTGGCCGAACTGATCTCATCGGCGACCGATCACCAGCGCCAGCTGGTCCACAGCGTTCACGGCTATGCCGATGCGGCAGCCTCGGTCGCCTCAGAACTGCAGACCGGTGCGGCGTCGGCCGAGTCGGCGGCGCAGGGAACCACCAGGCTGATTGCCTCTATCGAGCGGTCGATCGGCGACCTCGCCGCCCATGCGCATCGGCTGCGGGGCGAGGCCGAAACCTTCGTCGCCGAACTGAAGGCTGCGTAAGCGATCACAAACTCTTAGAGTTTCGGGGCTATTTGCGAGCCATGCGCCTGAAGCTCAACGCGCTCGATGGATCGGCGGCCCGGACTGGTGTGGCGGTGCTGGCGCTTGGCGTCGCGCTGCTGGTCTGGCTGTCCGGCATCGGCGCGGCAATTGACCGCGCCGTCGAGCCGCTGCGCTTTTCGCTGTGGCCGCGCAATCCCTCCGGCCAGCTGGTAATCGTCGAGCTCGACGCCGCCAGCGCAGCGGCCATCAAGCGCTGGCCCTGGCCGCGCGACCATTATGCGGCGGCGGTCGACCGTCTGCGAGAAGCCGGTGCGGCGTCGATCGTCTTCGACGTGGACTTCTCGTCGCCCGCGACCGCCGATGGCGATGCCGCGTTCGCCGCGGCGCTGGCCCGTGCCGATGGCTTGGTCGCGCTGCCCACCTTTGCCCAGCAGGCCACTGCGCGCGACCGGAGGAGCATCGATAACTTGCCGCTGCCGGCTTTGCGTGAGCATGTCGCGCTGGCGTCCGTCAGCATCGCGCCCGATCCGGACGGTACCGTCCGCTCGGCGCCGTTCGCAACGATCACCGGTGGCATGCCGCGGCCTTCGCTGTCCGCCTATATCGCCGGCATGTCGGGGCAGGCGGATCGCTCCTTCCCAATCGACTACAGCATCGACGCGCAGCGCATTCCGCGGCTGAGCTTTATCGACGTGCGCAACGGCCGTTTCGATCCGGCGCTCGTGAAGGGGCGCCAGGTGCTGGTCGGGGCCACGGCGATCGAGATGGGCGATCGCTATGCCACGCCGCGTTTCGGCGTGCTGCCCGGCGTTGTCGTGCAGGCGCTTGCCGCCGAGACGTTGATCGCCGGCATGCCCGTCGCCCTGAGCGAACCGCTCGCCCTGGCGCTGGCGCTGCTGCTCGCCCTGCCGGTGCTCCGTTCGACCAGCACGCCGCGCTGTCTCGCCTATGCACTCGCGGCGCCCCTCCTGCTGATATTGGCGGCGATGATGTTGCAAGGCCTGGGGCAGTTGACGCTGCCGATCGGCGGTCCCGTGGCCTTGTTGCTAACTGCTGCCAGCGGACGGCTGGGGCTGCGCATCCGCCAGCGGTTCGAAACCCAGAAGCTCGCCGACGCGCAGACCGATCTGCCCAACCGCACCGCAATGCTGCTTGCGGACAATGGGGATAAGGCAGCGCCGCTCGCCGTGCTGCAGATCACCAATTTCGAAAGCCTACTCGCCGTCCTTGGCGCCGAGGCGGAAGCAAGTCTCGTGCTGCGCATCGCCGAGCGGGCGCGCTTCTTTGCCCAGGAAGGGCAGGTCTATCGGGTAGCCGATCGGCTGCTCGCCTTTCGCCTCTCCGCCGCTGTCGAGGACAGCGAAGCGATGAGCGGGATGCGCACCCTCATGCTGCAGCCGGTCGAGGTGCTGGGCCGGCGCGTCGACGCCGCCATCGCGCTCGGCATAGTCGACGGCGAGGCAGCGACGGGCCTTGCCCAGGCGGCGCTGGCCGCCGAACAAGCCGCTGCGGCAGGCGTATTCTGGCGGCGGTTCGATGGCGACCAGGCAGCGCTCAGCGACCAGGTTTCGCTGATGGGCGAACTCGACAGCGCCATTGCCAGCGGCAGGATCCGCGTCTTCTACCAGCCCAAGATGGCGATCGCATCGGGGCGCATCACCAGCTGCGAGGCGCTTGTTCGCTGGGATCATGAGATCCGCGGCCTCCTCGGTCCCGACCTGTTCATCGGCTTGGCCGAGCAGACGGACCGGATCGCACCCCTGACGCTGTGCGTCATCGAGCAGGTGCTGCACGACCTTGCCCGCTGGCACGCCGCCGGGCTCCAGATCACGGCGGCCGTCAACATTTCGGCGCGGCTGCTGGCGTCGGAAGACTTCAACGATCGGCTGTGCGCGTTGCTGGCCCGCGGCATCGCCCCGTCGACCGCTTTGGTCTTCGAGGTGACCGAGTCCGCGGCTCTGGCCGACTCGGCCGCCGCGGCCGAAACCCTGGTCGGCTATCGCCAGCTCGGCATCGCCATTTCGATCGACGATTACGGCACCGGTCAGTCGACGCTCTCCTATCTGCGCCAGTTGCCCGTGTCCGAGCTCAAGATCGACCGCAGCTTCGTCCAGAACGCCCATTTGGTTGCGAACGATGCGGTGCTGGTCAGGTCGACCGTGCAGATGGCGCATGAGCTGGGGCTGAAGGTAGTTGCCGAAGGGGTCGAGACCGAAGAGTGCCTCGCCTTCCTGCGCGAGATCGGCTGCGATCTGGCGCAGGGCTATCTGATCAGCCGTCCGATCCCGGCCGAGCCATTCCAGGCGCTGCTCGCCGGCGATGGCAGGAGGGCTGCGGCCTAGCCCAGCCGTTCGATCTTCGACTGCAGCTCCGCCATCTGCGCCTTCAGAGTGGCGATCTCATCGTCTTTCGCTTCCGGCGCCGCCTTGAGCTTCGGCTTGAAGGCGCTTGCCGCCGCTTCGAACATCTCCATGTTGCGCCGCGCGATCTCCGCGAACGGTCCGCCGGCAAAAGCGCCTTCCATCGCCTTGTGGAACTGCGCCTGATTCTTGCGGAACGCCTCCATCGACGCTTCCAGATATTGCGGCACCATCGACTGCATGGAGTCGCCGTACATGGAGATCAGCTGGCGCAGGAAGTTGACCGGCAGCATGGTCTGACCGCGCGCTTCTTCGTCCATGATGATCTGGGTGAGCACCGAGCGGGTGATGTCCTCATCCGTGCGCGCGTCGAGCACCTGGAACTCGCGCCCCTCGCGCACCATGGTCGCAAGATGCTCGAGCGTGATGTAGCTCGACGTCTCCGTGTTATAGAGGCGACGGTTCGCGTACTTCTTGATGATGACGACGCCCGAGCCGTCGCGGGGATTCTTGGCCATGGACGCGCCTTCAGCTGAAAGCATGATGCTAGCACCGCCCTATGCCGCAGCGCAACACGGACCGCGCCCGCTGCCCCTGTTCCTCGACCTCGTCGCGTCGCAGACGGAGAGCGATCCGGAGCGCCGCGCGCGGATTCTCGCCGGGCTGCGGGCCTATCAGGACGCGCCGCGTGCTGCGCCAATGCCTGAGATGCCGATCGTCGCCGGCGCCGGCCGCGCCGTGCTGCGCGATTATGGCGGAGAGGGGCCGCCCGCGGTCTTCGTGCCGTCGCTGATCAACCCGCCGATCATCCTCGACCTGACGAAGCAGAACTCGCTGGTGCGCTGGATGGCAGGGCAGGGCGTGCGCCCGCTGCTGGTTGACTGGGGGAGCCCAGATCCTTCCGTCGACATGGAAGACTTGGATGTGGCCGGCCACGTCGCGGAGCTCCTCCTGCCCCTCCTCGATCAGCTCGGCGAACCCGTCCACCTGATCGGCTATTGCCTGGGCGGCACCATGGCTCTCGCCGCGGCCATGCAGGCGCGCCTGCTCAGCCTGACCCTGATCGCCGCGCCCTGGCACTTTGCGGGCTTTGGCGAGCAGGCGCGGGCGGAGATCGGTGCCCTTTGGCGCGCGGCGCATCCCTCGGCAGAGCGTTTGGGGCTGGTGCCGATGGAAGTGCTGCAGACCGGCTTCTGGCGACTCGATCCGGCGCGGACCGTATCCAAATACGAGGCCTTCGCGCGCATGGCTCCGGATAGCGAGCCCGCGCGCAGCTTCGTGGCACTTGAGGACTGGGCGAATGGCGGCGCGCCGCTCACCTATGCAGCGGGCCGCGAGCTGTTCGACCATTTCATCGGCGCCGACGTGACGGGGCAGGGCCGCTGGCGCGTCGGCGAGGCGATCGTCGATCCCGCCGCCTTGCAGGTGCCGACGCTCGAATTCGTGTCGCTCCACGACCGCATCGTGCCCGCGCCCTCGTCCGCGCGGCTGCCGGACCAACGGTTGCTCGGCCTCGGTCATGTCGGGATGATCGTCGGCTCCCGAGCCCGCGAGCAGCTGTGGGAGCCGCTCGCCGCTCATCTTTCGCGGGCGCAGCGAAACTGATAGTCGCGCCGCAATCCCTTCTCGCAGGAGCGCACCCCATGCAGGACATCGTCATCATCGCCGCGAAGCGCACCCCCGTCGGCAGCTTCCTCGGCTCCTATGCGGCCACGCCCGCGCATGAACTTGGCCGCGTCGCGATCGAGGCGGCGCTGGCGCAGGCCGGCGTCAAGGGCGAGGACGTGTCGGAAGTCATTCTCGGTCAGGTGCTGACCGCGGCGCAGGGCCAGAACCCGGCTCGCCAGGCCGCAATGGCGGCGGGCGTGCCGAAGGAAGTGCCCGCCTGGGGCCTCAACCAAGTCTGCGGCTCCGGCCTGCGCGCGGTCGCGACGGCGGCGCAGATGGTCGCGACGGGCGACGCGACCATTGTCGTCGCCGGCGGCCAGGAAAATATGTCGCTGAGCCCGCACGCCCAGCAGCTGCGCGGCGGCACCAAAATGGGCTCGGTCGAACTCGCCGATACGATGATCAAGGACGGCCTGACCGACGTGTTCAACGGCTATCACATGGGGGTGACGGCCGAGAATCTGGCCGAGCGATACCAGATTACGCGCGACGAGCAGGACGCGTTCGCCTGTGCCAGCCAGAACAAGGCCGAGGCCGCACGCGCTGCTGGCCGCTTCGACGACGAGATCGCGCCGGTCACGATCAAGGGCCGCAAGGGCGACACGGTCGTCGACCGCGACGAGTTCATCCGCGAAGGTGTGGTCGTCGCCAGCCTCGCCGGCCTGAAGCCCGCGTTCAAGAAGGAAGGCGGCTCGGTGACTGCCGGCAACGCCTCGGGCCTGAACGACGGGGCGGCGGCGCTGGTCGTCACCACGCGCGAAGAGGCCGAGCGGCGCGGCGCGCCCATTCTCGCCCGCATCGCCAGCTGGGCCTCGGCTGGCGTCGATCCGGCGATCATGGGCATCGGCCCGGTGCCGGCCAGTCAGAAGGCGCTCGAAAAGGCCGGCTGGACCGTCGCCGATCTCGACCTGATCGAGGCCAATGAGGCCTTCGCCGCCCAGGCGCTGGCCGTCGGCAAGGAACTCGGCTGGGACGCCGACAAGGTCAACGTCAATGGCGGCGCGATCTCGATCGGCCACCCGATCGGTGCCTCCGGCGCGCGCATCCTGACGACGCTCATCTACGAGATGCAGAAGCGCGACGCGAAGAAGGGCCTCGCCACGCTCTGCATCGGCGGCGGCATGGGCATCGCCATGTGCCTGGAGCGGTGAGGTAGGGAAGGGCTAAGAATCGCTCCTCCCGAGCGAAGTCGAGGGGCGTGTTCACGGCTTTTGAGCAGCGCCCCTCGACTACGCTCGGGACGAGCGGGGTTTTCGTTTCTTAGTCCATCCAAACCCGCTCGAACCGGTCGCCTAGGCTCGTCAGCAGCTCATATTGCGCCAGCCCGGATGCAGCGGCGGCGCGGGGCAGGTCATAGTCGATCGCGACCCAGTCACCTTCGCGCAGGTCCGGCGCGGCGGTGACGTCGATGGCGATCAGGTCCATCGAGACCCGGCCGATGAACGGCAGCGCGATCTCGCCGGCAAGCGCGTGACCCGTGCCCGAAAAACCGCGCAGAATCCCGTCGGCATAGCCGATGTTGAGGATCGCGACTTCGGTGTCGCGCGCGGCCGTCCAGGTCGCATTATAGCCAACTGAACTTCCGGCCGGCACAAGCCGCCGCTGCAGGATTTCGGCCTCCGGCCTCGCGACCTGCCGGATGTGGCCGGTGGCTTCTGCACGCGGTATGCCGCCGTACAGCGCGACGCCCGGCCGCGTGAGGTCGAAGGCATAGTCCGCGCCCAGGCAGATGCCGGCCGAGTTGGCCAGGCTCAGCCGTCGGTGCGGCACACTGTCCGCCAGGGAAAGGAAGGCGCGCCGCTGGCGGTCATTATCCTCCACATCCTCGTCGGCGCAGGCAAGATGGCTCATCAGGACATCGACCTGCAGGCCGTCGAGCAGTCCCGCAGCGACATCCTGCGGAGCCAGGCCGAGCCGATTAATCCCGGTGTCGATCATCACGTCGCAAACGCCGCCGCCCGCCGCGCGCCAGCGGCGCACCTGATCCGACGTATTGAGCACCGGCCGGGCGTTCAGGCTGGTTGCCGCCGCCATATCCTCCGGCCGGACACCGTGCAGCACCGACAGGGCGACGCCGGCCGGCAGGGGCATCAGCGCCGCGGCCTCAGCCCAGGTCGCCACGAAAAAGTCTCGGCAACCGGCCGCTGCCAGCTGCCGCACCACCTCTCGCGCGCCGAGCCCATAGCCGTCCGCCTTCACCGCCGCGCCACAGGCAGCCCCGCCACTCTGCGCATTCAACCAACGCCAGTTCGCAACCAAGGCGCCACCATCAAGGCGCAGCCGATGAGGAGGAGGGATATGCACGAGCGGCGACTAGCCGCGCTCGACTGGCTAGTCGAGGTGGCTGAGGTCGTCCTTCCGCAGCCACACCATCGTCACCAGCAGCGCCATCGCGACGACCACCCAGGTGTACCAGAGCCCGGCGTACGGATTGCCGGTCTTCGCGACGATGTACTGGCTGACGAGCGGCAGGAAGCCGCCGAAATAGCCGGTGCCGATATGATAGGGAATCGACATCGAACTGTAGCGGATGCGCGGCGGAAAGAGCTCCGACAGCAGCGCCGCGACTGGGCCGTAGGTCATGCCGGACAGCGCACTCAATGCGAGTACGCCCAGCAGGATCATGGCGATGTCGGCGCCGGCAGGCCGCACCTTGTCCAGGCTGTAGCCGGCGCCCTTCAGCGAGGCGTCCAGTTCCTGCTCAGTCGGATAGCGGCCGGCGCTCATCCGCGTCTCGCCGACGATCACGCCGGTCAGGTCCTTGTTCACCGCATAGGGCACGCCCCGCTTGGTCAGCATGTCGAGCGCCTTGCCGCATTCGGTCGCCTGCACCTTGTCGAACGGGCTGAAGCTGCAATCCTTGCCGCCGACCACCACCGGCGCGCGCTGCGCCGCTTGCGACAGTCCTGGATTGGCCGCACCTCCCATCATGCCGAAGATCGGGAAGAGCAGGATCAGGGTCAGCGCGTAGCCGATCACGATCGGCAGCTTGCGCCCGACCCGGTCGGAAAGGGCCCCGAATGCGACGAAGAAGATCAGGCCGGCAGCGGCGCCGATGCCGACCAATGTCTGGGCGACGGTCGGCTCAAGCTTCATCGCGTTCTGGAGGAAATACAGCACCTGGAACATCGCCGTGTACCAGATGACGGTCAGGCCGGCGGCTATGCCGAACAGCGCGACCAGCAGGCGGCGGCCGTTACCGGGATAGGTGAAGGTCTCCTTCAGCGGATTGCGCGCCGTCTCGCCCGCTTCCTTCATCGCCTTGAAGACCGGGCTTTCGCTCAGCTTCAGCCGCATCCACAGGGATACGCCGAGCAGCAGCAGCGAGAAGACGAAGGGGAAGCGCCAGCCCCATTCGGTCCAAGCCTCCGGGCCAACCACGGCTTGCGTGCCCAGCACCACCGCCAGCGACAAGATGAAGCCACCGGCGACCGAGCCCTGGATGAAGCTGGTGTAGAAGCCGCGCCGTTCGGGCCGCGCATGTTCGGCGACATAGATGGCGGCGCCGCCATATTCGCCGCCGAGCGCCAATCCCTGCAGGATGCGGAGGCCGATGATGATGGCGGGCGCCGCATAGCCGATGTCCGCCGCGGACGGCACGAAGCCCACCGCGGCCGTCGCCAGGCCCATCAGCGTGATGGTGACGAGGAACGTGTATTTGCGCCCGATCTTGTCGCCGAAATAGCCGAACAGCACCGCGCCAAGCGGCCGGAAGCCGAAGCCCACCGCGAAGCCGGCGAGCGAGTAGAGCAATTCCGTGGTCGCATTGGCGGCGGGGAAGAAGGTCTTGCCGACGATCGCCGCCAGCGTGCCGTAGATGAAGAAGTCATACCATTCGAAGACCGTCCCCAGCGACGAGGCGGCGATCACCAGCCGCACGTCCTTGGGCTTCAACTCCTCGATGCGATCCTTCGCCAGCGTCGCCACCCGTTCCCCCTCACATTCTGCTTTGGCCGTGGCTTAAGCGTTGCCTGCACCTAGAACAACCGTCCGCCATTCGGCACCGGTTGGCTCGGTGTGATCAGCACGACTTCGCCATCGGCATCGGGGAAGCCCAGGGTCAGCACTTCCGACATGAAGGGGCCGATCTGACGGGGCGGGAAGTTGACCACCGCGGCGACCTGTCGGCCGATCAGGTCTTCCGGCGTATAGTGGACCGTGATCTGTGCGCTGGACTTCCTGGTGCCGATCTCGGGGCCGAAGTCGATGCGCAGCTTGAACGCGGGCTTGCGCGCCTCGGGGAACGGCTCGGCCGCGACAATGGTGCCGACGCGGATGTCGACCTTTAGAAATTCGTCGAAACTGATCGTCATTGTGCCTCCGATTTGAACTCCTCCCCTTTGCCGCACGTTCATGCGGGATGGCAGAGGAAAACCAGGCACGCGTCTATGGCATGGCCGACCAGGCCAATCGCCACCCGCCGGCCGCGCAGGGCATGCGGGGCGAAAACTTGGACCGCCACGAGTCGGACGAGGAGTTCAGCCACGCGGTGACGCTGGAGACGGGCAAGACGGTCGCGGTGAGCGAAGGCAATGGCGTCGCTTTTGCCGAGGCGACCGGCCGGGTCGAGCGGCCGGAGCGCGAAGAGCTTTTCGTGGAGTTCACGCCCGAACCAAGTGCGGATGCGCGGACACCTTTGTTGATCGGCGGCTTGCTCGCAGTGGCCGGTGTCGCACTCTATGCGGCCGGACGTTTGCTAGCGCCCTATGCTCGTCATCCCCGCGAAAGCGGGGACCCAGGAGTCGATCCGACGGGTGCCGGGACCGCTGGGTTCCCGCTGTCGCGGGAATGACGAAGAGGCGGGCCGAAATCAGCCCTTCGGCTTGACGAACTTCAGCGTCATGCGGTCGCTTTCGCCGATCGCCTGATATTTGGCGCGGTCGGTCTCCCCCTTGGCGTAGGTGGGCGGCAGCGTCCACACGCCGTCTTCCCAGTCGGCCGTGTCTTTCTTGTTGGCGTTCACTTCCGATGCGCCGGCGAACTTGAAGCCAGCCTGTTCGGCGAGGCGGCGGATCGTCGACACCTTGATATAGCCGCTCGACCGTTCGCGTTCGTCGCTGGCGCCTTCGGGCAGCCGGTGATCCTCGATGCCGAGCACGCCGCCCGGCTTCAGCATCGCATAGATCTCGCGAAATGCCTCGACCGAATAGTCCTGCTTTTCCGGCTGCAGATAGCCCATCCGCCAGTTGTGGACGTTGCGGAAGGTCAGCACCGCGTCCGCGCTGCCAGGCGCGACGCCGCTGCCGCCGAGCAGGGTCGGAAAGTTGACGGCCTCCACCTTGCCGAACAGCTCGGGCTTTGCCGCCAGCCGCTTCTTCGAGCCTTCCAGGCCCTTGTCGGTCGGCGATGCCACGATCAGCTTGCCGCGTTCGGCGAGATAGGGCGCGAGGATCTCGGTGTACCAGCCGCCGCCGGGCCAGAGCTCGACCACCGTGTCGGTCGGCTTGAGGTCGAAAAAGGCCAGGGTCTCGGCCGGGTGACGATATTGGTCGCGGGCACGATTGGCTTCGCTGCGGGCGGGGTTGGCGACGGCCTGCTTGAGCGCCGCGGAAGGCGCCTGGGCAGGCGCCGCGCTGGCGACGAAGGCGGAGGTGAGAGCGAGGGCGAGAGTCAGGGCGCGCATCAAGGTCTCCTATTGTGCGGCTCGGCTGAAGAGGGGCGGAGGCTATCCGGCAATCTCCCGTCGATCAACGCCGCGCGGCCTTCGACGGGCGGCAAGACCTTAATAGCCAAGGTCGAGATCGACTTCGTTGATCAGCGGCTCGCCGGCGCGGTAGCGCGCGAGATTGTCGAGGAAGAGCTGGGCCGCACGCTGGAACATGCGGGTCTGGGCCCGACCCGACAGATGCATGGTGATCAGCGTGTTCGGCGCCTTCCACAGCGGGTGCTCGGGCGGCAGCGGTTCGGGATCGGTCACGTCGAGATGCGCACCGGCGATCTGCCCGCCCTCCAGCGCGGCGATCAGTGCGTCCTGGTCGATCAGCGTGCCGCGGGCGATGTTCACCAGATAGGCGCTCGTCTTCATCGCGGCGAGCTCGGCGGCGCCGATCAGGTGTGACGTCTCCGACGTGGCGGGCGCCGCGACGATCACCCAGTCGAAGTCTCCGAGCCTGGCCGGCCAGTCGTCGGGACCTAGCATGTCCGGCTCGTCCGTGGCGGAACGGCGGACGCCGGTCACATGCACGCCGAAGCCCTTCAGAATATCGCCGATCCGCCGGCCGATCGCGCCATAGCCGATGATCAGCGCTCGGCTGTCCTGCAGCTCGAACTTGCCCGGCGCGTCGCGCAGCCATTCGGACCGGTCCTGCGCGCGCACGACGGCGGGGAAGTCCTTGGCCAGCGAGAGCATGCCCATCACCGCATATTCGGCGACCGCGTTGGTGTTGATGCCGACGCCGTTGGTCAGCCGCGTACCGCGCGCCTTCATCTCCTTCAGCGGAAAGGCATCGGTGCCGGCATAGATGGTGGTAACGAGCTTCAGCTCCGTGCCGAGCGCGATCGCCCGGCCGGTGTTTTGCGGAACCTGCATGTCCATCCAGCCGGCCTCCGCACCGGGCGCCATCGCATAGGCGTCGTCCGCCGACGCGAACCAACGGACCTCGGCATCGCCCGGCAGGTGCGTTTCGAGGAGCGGACGGGCGAGGGCGGGGAGGACGATGATCATCGTGTTCTTATAGAACACGTCAGGGCCAAGTTAAGCTGCTCCCCGGCCAAAGCCGGGGTCCAGGTCCGTGTATCACGGGCCCCGGCTTTCGCCGGGGAACAAGGATCAGACCAGCGGCCCGTGATCGATGCGCGGCAGCACGTGGCGGGCGAACAGGTCGGCCTCCGCCGCATGCGGGTAGCCGGACAGGATGAACGCCTCGATCCCCATGTCGCGATAGCGCTGCAGCTTCGCCAGCACCTGGTCCGGATCGCCGACAATCGCTGCGCCGCAGCCGGAGCGGGCGCGGCCGATGCCGGTCCACAGCCCGTCCTCGACAAAGCCTTCGTCGTCCGCGGCTTCGCGCAAGGCCGCCTGCGCGGTGACGCCGACCGAGGTGGAGTCGAGCGACTTCTGGCGGATTGCGGCGCCGGTCTCCGCGTCGAGCTTGGACAGCAGCCGCCGTGCATAAGCGCGCGCTTCGTCTTCGGTTTCCCGCACGATGACGTGGGCGCGATAGCCGAAGCGCAGCGTGCGCCCATATTTCGCGGCGCGCGCGGTCATGTCAGCGATGATATCGCGCACGACATCCTCGCGATCCGGCCACATCAGATAAACGTCGCAGCCCTGCGCGGCGGCATCGCGGGCGTCGGGAGACAGGCCACCGAAATAGAGGGGCGGGCATTTGCCGGAGACGGTGCCGACGCGCGGCGGATCGATCTTGATCTTGTAGAACTCGCCCTGATGATCGAGCGGCTCGCCGTTCAGCAGCGTCTTCAGGATCTTCATCGCTTCGACGGTGCGGGCGTAGCGCGGCGCGGAGGCCAGCGTCTCTCCCGGCATGTCGGACGAGATGATGTTGACGGTCAGGCGCCCGCCCAGGATGCGGTCGATCGTGGCGATCTGGCGCGCCAGCTGCGGCGGCCAGGTCTCACCGATCCTTACTGCCATCAGCAGTTTGATGCGCTTGACGATGGTGGCGATCGCCGCCGCGAAGGCGGTGGTGTCGATGCCCAGCGCATAGCCGGAGGGGAGGAGGATGTTGTCGAAGCCGCCGGTTTCGGCCGTCAGCACGATGTCGCGGCAATGCTCCCAGCTTGATCTGAGCTTTTCATCGGGCACGCCGAGAAACTCGTAATCATCGTCGCACAGCGCGGAAAACCAGGAGATCTCACAGGGATTCACGGCAGTCTCTCTCCCATCGACGCTTGCAGCACGGCGTACCATTCGGCGCGGGTCCAGCGTGGCGTGAGCGCCTGCGGGATCTCGGCGATCCGCTCCGGCCGCTGCGTGCCGACGATCGGGATCGGCCGCGCCGGATGCGCCATGATCCAGCTGAGCGCAGCCGCCGTGCGGCCGACGCCTGCGTCCTTGGCCTTCTGGTCGAGCAGGGCCGCCACTTCCTGACTGCGCCCGTCCCAAGGCTCGGCGATGCGGCCGCCGCCGAGCGGCGACCAGGCGAGCACGGCCAGGTCGAGCATCATCGCCTGGTCCAGCAGCCCGCTGCGGATCGGGTCGAGCGCGAGAGGCGAGAATTCCGGCTGGGTCGAAGCGAGTGGGATGGTCAGATACTGGGCCAGCGCCGCCGTCTGCCAGGTCGTGAAGTTGGATACGCCGACCGCCGCGATCTTGCCCGCGACATGCGCCTTCTCCAGCGCGCGCGCGACCTCTTGGGGATGCGCGAGGATATCGGGACGATGGATCTGCCACAGTTCGACGCGTTCGACGCCTAGCCGTTCGAGCGAGGCGTCGATCGCCCGGCCGAGATAATCGGCGCTGCTGTCATAGGGCGTGCCGATGACGATGCCGCCTTTGGTCGCGAGGACCATCTGGTCGCGCAGCGACGGCGTTTCCGCCAGAACCCGGCCGAGCAGCGCCTCGGCCGCGCCGAACGCCTCGCCATTGTCGGGCCCGTAAATATCGGCGGTATCGAACAGGTTGACGCCGGCTGACAGCGCCGCTTCCACCTTGCGCCGGGCGGCATTTACATCGTCGCCGGCAAAGCGCCACATGCCCCACGCGATCGGCGAAACCTGGATTCCGCTCTTGCCGAGCGGCCGTTTATCGGGTGAGACGGGGAGATATGACATCGCTGTCTTATTGCACGGAAGGTTGAGTTATGGCTAGCCGCGTTCGCTATGGAATGATCGGCACGGGGATGATGGGCCTGGAGCATATCCAGAACCTTCGCGTCACTCCGGGCGCTGAATTGGTCGCCATCCACGATCCCGTGCCGCAGTCGCTCGAATGGGCGAAAAGCGCCTCGTCCGGCTGGTCCGAGCCGAAGGTCTATGAGAGCGGCGAGGCGCTGGCCCGCTCGGGCGAAGTGGACGCGATCATCATCGCCAGTCCCAATCACACCCATCGCGCTGTGGTTGAGCCGATCATCGACGCGCCGGTGCACATCCTGTGCGAAAAGCCGCTGGCGACCACCGTCGCCGACGCGCGCTGGATCGCCGAGGCCGCCGCATCGCGCAGCCACGCCTTCTGGACCGCAATGGAATATCGCTTCATGCCGCCGGCCGCGCGGTTCATCGAGCAGGTCCATGGCGGGCGTGTCGGCCGGCTGCAGATGCTTTCGATCCGCGAGCACCGCTTCCCCTTCCTCCCCAAAGTGGGCGACTGGAACCGGTTCAGCCGCAACACCGGCGGCACGATGGTCGAGAAATGCTGCCATTTCTTCGACCTGATGCGGCTGATCGTCCAGTCGGAGGCTGTGCGCGTCTATTGCTCCGGCGCGATGGACGTGAACCACCAGGACGAGCGCTATGACGGGCAGAAGCCCGACATCATCGACAACAGCTACACCGTCGTCGATTTCGCGAACGGCGTGCGCGCGATGCTTGATCTCTGCATGTTCGCGGATGGCGCGGAGAACCAGGAGGAGATCACGGCCGTGGGCGACAAGGCGCGGTTGGACGTGCTGATCCCCGAAGGATCGCTCGTCTTCTCGCCCCGAGTCGGCTTCATGAACCCGAAACAGGTCGAGCGCGAGCATGTCGCGGTCGACGAGCTGGCCTTGTCCACCGGCCAGCATCACGGCTCGACCTATTACCAGCACCAGCTGTTCAACGCCGTGGTCCGCGGCGAGGGCGAAGTGCAGGTCACCGCCGAGGACGGTCTCCGCGCTGTCGAGATCGGTGCGGCGGCCGAGCTGAGCGCGCGGGAGAAGCGGGTCGTCACGCTCGACGAAGTGCGCGCGTGAGGCAAAGAAGGTAAACGAAAGAAGCTGTTAAGACGCGCCCTCTACCGCCTGCTCCGCAACAAAGGGGAATGCGGATGCGTGCGGTGGTGCTTCTGACGATGGCGGGTCTGTCCAGCGGGGCGGCCGCTCAGTTGAGCGTTACGCCCCTTCCCCCCGTGCCGGCAATGGAGCCGCTCTACCCGAAGCGCGCTGCTCCACGCTTGGAGCTGGCGAGCGTTCCCGATCGGCTCTCCGCCCCGCCGATCGAGTCTGACCCCATCTGGTCTCCGGCTCCCCCGCGCTGGTCACCGGCCCCCACGGTCGCCGAGCTGGTGGTGCCGCCGAACACCGATGTGCTGATGCGACTGGATCAGGAGGTCAGCTCCAAGGGCCGCAAGGTCGGGGACGGCTTCAAGCTGACCGTTGTCCAGGATGTCATGCACAACGGCGTGATCGTGATTCCCCGCGGCACTCCCGCCTTCGGCAGCATCGCCTGGCGGACGGGGAAGGGCATGTTCGGGAAATCGGCGAAGATGGAGATCGTTATCGACCGCCTGAGCCTGAACGGCCGCGACGTGCCGTTGTTCGGGCGCTTTCGCGAAGAGGGGCAGGGCAATACCGGCGCGACAATCGGCACGGCGGTGGCGGCGGGCGTGATCGCCGCGGCCTTCGTCACCGGCCACAGCGCCGTATTCCCCGCCGGACGCGAGTTCCGCGTGCCCACGCGAGAGGCGTTCACGCTGGCACAATCGGCGCCGCAGGCACCTGCCTTGGCGACCGCCGGCCGCTGACCCGTTCCCTGCTGCAATCGGTTGCGCCGGACCTTCCGGGCAACTGATGCAGCTGCGCAACAATCCCGTAAACAAATTCTTGCGCGAGCGTGCCCGGGCTTTCCGGCAATCCGGAATTCTGCTTAGTCTGGGTATGACAACGCTATCAATATGGGTGGGGATTACTGAAATGCGCCGCTTGGCTTTGACTACGAGTCTGATTGCGCTCGCCTTTTCCGCGGCTCCGGCCTTTGCCCAGCCTCCGGCCGAAGGCGCCGCCGCGGATGAAGGTTTTGGCGACATCGTCGTCACGGCGCAGAAGCGCGAGGAAAATCTCCAGGACGTGCCGGCCGCGATCAGCGTCATCACGGGCGAAGCGCTCGACCAGCGCGGCGTAGTCAATCTCACGTCGCTGCAGCAGCTGGTGCCGAGCCTGAACTTCAAGGATTCGGCGACGACGCTCGACTCCTCGGTGTTCCTGCGCGGCGTCGGCACGATCAATTTCTCGATCGCTGCCGAGCCGAGTGTCGGCTTTGTGGTCGATGGCGTCACCTATGCCCGCTCCGGCGAGGCGTTCGGCGATCTTTACGACATCGAGCGGGTCGAAGTGCTGCGTGGGCCGCAGGGCACCTTGTTCGGCAAGAATGCCTCGGCCGGTGTGATTAGCATCACCACGCGGCGGCCGGGCGACGATCTCGGCGGGTTCGTCGAGGCCCAGGCGACGACCGACGAGGAGTATAAGCTGCGCGGCGCAGTCGACCTGCCGATCTCCGACACGATCAAGAGCCGCTTCACCGCAAACTACGGCCGCTATGACGGCATGGTCCGCAACCTGACGCTCAACCGGACGGTCAATGGCTATGAGCGCTGGGGCGTGCGCGGCATGATCGTTGCCGAGCCCAGCGATGCGCTCACGCTCACGCTGATCGGCGACTATCGCAAGCAGAACAGCGATTGCTGCGCGGAAGTGGTCGGCACGGCGCCGATTGGTGCGCTCGCCGGTGCGCTGGCTGGCGTACGGCTGCGCGGCGACGAGACGCGCGAGATCCGGCAGAACACGCTGACCCGCACCAAGGAAAAGAGCTGGGGCGTGTCGCTGCAGGGCGACCTGGATGTGGGTGATGTCGGCACGCTGACCTCGATCACCGCCTATCGCAAATACCGCAACTTCGGCATTCGCGACGGCGACTTCATCGACACGGTGTACAACATCGCGGGGGGAAATCAGCTCGACGATTTCGGCGCGCAGCCGTCGAAGACCTTTACCCAGGAACTTCGCCTGACTTCGCCCGGCGGGCAGCGCTTCGAATATGTGCTTGGTGCCTTCTATTACCGCGCGAAGCAGCAGCGCACCTTCCAGCGTGACGACATCGTCTGCTCGGCCTCGACCTCGGCGCCGGTGGCGCCCGGCCTCGTGCCGTGCCTGCCGGGTTCGTCGACGCTGCGCTTTCCGAGCGCCGTCGGCACGTTCGGCTCCGACATCGAGAATTACGCCTTCTTCGGCAATGTGACATTCAACGTGAACGACTGGTTCCGCCTGATCGGCGGCGGCCGCTTCACCCATGACAAGGTCGATGCCTTCAACCGCCGCATCCCGGCCACCAACGGCGGCGGCCCCGGCCTCGCCAATGCGGGCGCGAATTACGACCTGACCACCAGCAACGACGATTTCTCCTGGCGGGCCGGTGCGCAGTTCGATGTCACGGACGACTGGATGCTCTATGGCACCTACAGTCAGGGCTATAAGGGACCGGCATTCAACGTCTTCTTCAACCAGAACGACAACCAGCGCGCGCCCATCGCGGCCGAGACGGCGGATGCGTATGAAATCGGCTCCAAATTCCAGACCGCCGACCAGACCTTCACGCTGAACACCGCGCTGTTCTACGCAAAATACGACAACTTCCAGGCGAACAGCTTCGTCAATCTGAACGGCTCGGTGATCACCCAGCTGACCAATGCCGGCACGGTGTCGACACGCGGCGTCGAAGTGGATGCGCTGGTGCGGCCGAGCCGCCACTTCACGCTGAATGCGGGCCTTGCCTTCACCGAGGCGCAGATCAACCGCTTCAACGTGCCGCCCGGCGCGCCGGCGGGGTCGAGCACTCGCAAGGGTGAACTGCTTCCGCTCGCGCCCAAATGGAAGGGCAATCTGGGCGCGCTGTGGACGATCGACACCGGCGGTTTCGCGAATCTCGAGCTTGGCAGCCAGCTGTCGATCACCAGCGATCAGGTCTCTTCGCTGGAAGCCAATCCCGTCACGCGTCGTGCCATCACGATCGACGGCTATGTGCTGATCGACGCGAACGTGGCGATCGTCGATCCGAATGGGGTGTGGCGGGTGAACTTCATCGGCCGCAACCTGACCGACCAGAGCTATGCGACGCTGATCACGCCGGGCGGTCCGGGCGGCAGCTATCGCTATCTGCTGCCGCGCGACGTTGACCGCTATTTCGGGGTGAATGTCCGCTTCAACTTCTGATCGGAACAGCGAGCATGAGCTTCGAGCAGCAATCCCGCCAGTTCGCCCAACAGGGCTTCGCCCTCTTCCCGGGTCTGCTGGCGGGGGCGCCGCTCGAGCTGCTCCGCGCCGAATGCGACGCCTTCGTCGCGCGGGAGGATGCGCGAATGGACGCGGCCGGCGTCGACACGATCGGCATCAGCCACCGCGGCAAGCGTTACTTCGCCAATGAATGCCAGCGGGTCGCGCCGCAGCTTCGTTCGGTGCTGTTCAGCGAGGCAATGGCGGACGTTTGCCGCGCGACCCTCGGCCCCGACGTCTATTTCTTCTTCGACCAATATGTCGTGAAGGGACCGGAGGGCGGCATGCCCTTTTCCTGGCATCAGGACAGCGGCTATGTCGTCGGCAATGGCGGTCCGGCCGATCATGCGCCCTATCTCACCTGCTGGTGCCCGCTCGACGACGCGACCGAGGAGAATGGCACGGTGCGGCTGATCCCCGGCAGCCACAAGCATGGCATCATCCCGCACGACCGCCAGCAAGGCAGCAATGATCTGGTGGGTGCGCCGGCCGGGACCGAAGGCCAGATTGTCGAGGCAAAGGCCGGCGACGTGGTCGCCTTTTCCAGCCTTACCCTGCACGCCACCGGCGCCAACCGGTCGGACAAGCCGCGCCGCGTCTACCTCGCCCAATATACGCCCGAAGCGATGCTCGATCCGGGGACCAAGCACCTGCGCCGCAACGCGATTGCCTTCCTGCGGTACGGCGAGCGCGTGACCACCGGGTGAACGCCGCCGCTTTCCTGACGCCCGGCCGGCGCAACCTGCTGTTCGTGCTGGCATTGAGCGCGACCATCCTGAACCTGGTCGACCGTCAGATCATTTCGGTGCTGAAGCCCGACATCGCTGCCGATCTCGGCTGGAGCGACGACGACTACGGCACGCTCGCCGCCTATTTCCAGGGCGCGGCGGCGGTCGCTTTCCTCTTCACCGGCTGGTTCGTGGACCGGCTCGGTGTGAAATGGGCGAACCCGGTCGGCGTGGGTCTGTGGAGCCTGGCGGCGATGGCGCATGCGGTGGCCCACAGCTTCGGGCAATTCGTCTTCTGCCGGATTGCGCTGGGCGCCACCGAAGCGATGGGCACGCCCGCGGCGATCAAGACCGTCGCCGCCATCTTCCCACCTGAGAAGCGCTCGAACGGCTATGGGCTGCTGAATGCGGTCGGCAGCCTGGGCGCGATCGTCACGCCGCTGCTGATCCCGCTGGTGGCCGTGACCTGGGGTTGGCGCGCGGCGTTCCTGCTGGGGGGCGTGCTGGGCCTGATCTGGGCGCTGGTCTGGCTCTTCGCGGTCAGGGACCTCCATTTCGGCGGCGACCATGATGCGCCGGGCGAGCGGCCGGCGACGAAGCGGGGGCCGAGCATCCTCACCGAACGGCGCAGCTGGGCGATCGCGCTGGCCAAATTCCTTTCGGACGCGACCTGGTGGCTGATGCTGTTCTGGATGCCCGATTTCTTCAACCGCAGCTTCGGCCTGAAGGGCGTCGCGCTTGGGGCGCCGCTCGCCATCGCCTATAGTTGCGCGGCGGTCGGCGCGCTGGTCGCGGGCGCCGTCACGACGCGGCTGATCGCGCGGGGCCATGACCTGGCGCGCGTGCGCAAGGGCGCGCTGTTCGTGGCCGCCCTGTTCGCGCTGCCGCTGCCGTTCGCCGATCTGGCCAAGGATTACTGGCTGGCTGTCGCGCTGATCGGCATCGTCATGGCCGCGCACCAGGCCTTTTCATCGAGCCTGTTCACCCTGATCGCCGACGTCTCTCCGGCAGAGAAGGTCGGTCGCGTCACCAGCTTCGGCGCCTTTGCCGGCAATATCGGCGGCATGGTGATCGCGAAGGTGGCCGGCCTGGTGCTTGCCTCAGGGCTGGGTTACCTGCCGCTCTTCCTCTTCGCCGGCTTCTCCTATCTGCTGGCCGCGAGTGCCATCCATCTGCTGATGCCGCGTCTGCCGCTGGAAGGTGTGAGACGAACACAGGGGCGCGCCCCGGCCCATTAGGCACGCGCGGTCGAGGCCCGCTCGATCAGGTCGGCGGGGAGCACGACGCGTTCCTCCGCGCCTTCGAACAGCAGCGCGGCCGCTTTCGCCGCCATGGCGCGGATCGGCTGGCGAATGGTAGTGAGAGGCGGCCAGACGAGGCTGGCCAGATCAGTATCGTCGAAGCCGGCGATCGACAGCTGGTCGGGCACCTTCAGCCCCAGGCGGTGCGCAACGCTAAGCACGCCTGCGGCCATGTCGTCCGAACTGGCGAAGATCGCGGTGGGTGCATGGCGGTTGCCGAGCAGCTCTTCCGCCGCCGCCGCGCCCGACTGGAAGTCGAACGCGCCCTGCTTCAGCAGGCTGCCGTCGAGCGGAATGCCGGATTCGCGCAGGGCATCCATATAGCCTTCGAGCCGTTGCTCGCTGACCGGGTACCCGGCATGGCCGATCACGAAGCCAATGCGCCGGTGGCCGAGATCGATCAGGCGCCGGGTCATCGCGCGCGCCGCACCATGATTGTCGATCGCGACGGAGGCGCCGCGGTCGAGCTCGCGCGCCGGCGAGATGCGGACATAGGGGGTGCCCGCCTGCTCCAGATGGTCGAGCACCGGTGCATTGTCGGCGATCGGCGGGGTGAGAATCGCGCCATCGAGCTTCATTTGGCGGAAGAAGCTCAGGACGTCCGCGCCGAGCGCTTCGGTGTCCGTCTCGTAGGCATGGACGATCAGGCGCACGCCGGCATCGGCGCAGGGGCCCCGCAAGCCGCCGATCAGGCCGTGCAGATAATAGGGGCCGGGATTGCTGCAGACGAGCGCGATCTGGAACGACTTGCCGCCGGCGAGCGCACGCGCCGCATAGCTGGGCTGAAAGCCGAGCGCGGCCATTGCGGCCTCGACCTTGGCGCGCGTGGCCGGGCGGACGTAGCGCTCGTTGTTGATGACGCGGGACACCGTCTTGATCGACACCCCCGCGGCCTGGCTGACGTCTTTGATGTTGGCCCGCATGACCGCTGTTGTGGGGGAGGGCGGCGGCGTCTGTCCAGCCTTGTCATACATAGCAAAAGGGGCGGCGAACCGTAGCTCGCCGCCCCTCCGAAGCGTTTGGGAACGAAGGTCTTAGCTGACCTTCATGTTCGCCGACACGTTGTTGAAGGTCGTGCCGACCTTGCCGCCGAGCGAGCTCATGGCGGTGATCGCGGCTACGGCGATCAGCGCGGCGATGAGGCCGTATTCGATCGCGGTGGCGCCCTTCGAATTCCGAATGATGGTGCGCAGCTTCTGCACAATGTGTCTCCTTGGTCCAGTTCTACCCCGTTGACCCGACTGCCCGTCCCAAGATCAACGACTCCGGATTACAGGGGAGGAGTTTCGAAAATCTAAACGAACGCTGGCAACCGAAGGGTTAACCAAATCAGCTGCTTTTGCACTATTTGAATGAGCCTGCAGGTGCCGATGCCTGGGTGCCGAACTTGTTGGTGAATGCTTGCGGGAGATCAGTGCGCGAGCACGTTTTCGGCGACATTGTCCCACATGCCGATCGTGGTGTCGGCAAGCGTCATCAGCGCGACCATCGCGGCAAGCACGATGAGGGCCAGGATCAGCCCGTATTCGATGGCGGTCGCGCCCTTGGCGGAGGCCATGAACCTGCGGAAAAACCTGATGATCACGCCGTCCCCGTCCGTGCAAAGCAGTCGTTTCCTGACACGGAGGAGGTTAAGGAAGACTTATGCCCCAGCTCCTCACGGTCGTCGCGGCCGCACTGATCGGCCCAGACGGACACATCCTGCTCCAGCAGCGCCCACCGGGTAAGTCGATGAATGGGTTGTGGGAATTTCCAGGCGGCAAGGTCGATCCCGGCGAAACGCCGGAGGTCGCGCTGGCGCGCGAGCTGGAAGAGGAACTGGGCATCACGGTCGCGCCTCACGCGCTCTTTCCGGCTGCCTTCGCTAGCGAAGCGCTGGGCGACCGGCACCTCTTGCTGCTGCTGTTCACGACTACTGCGTGGACCGGCGTGCCGCGCGCGCTCGAGGCGAGCGAGGTGCGCTGGGTCCACGTCGACGACATGCATCAGCTGCCGATGCCGCCTGCCGACCTGCCCTTGGTCCTATCCTTGTCAGCCCTGCTTAGGGCGCCGCAGCGCGTCGGCCAGCGAGGCTGAGGCACTGCCGCGCCGTGCCGGCTGGGGCTGGCTCGGCGCCGGCGCCCAGCCGAGCAGATGCACGATCTCGATGGTCTCCGCGGTCTTGCCGTCCGCATCGGCGTCGGCCGCGAAGCGAGCGGCGGCTGCGGCCAGCGCGGCACGGCTCAGAAGTGTCACCGGACCCGCGAGCAGGCTCGTCGCACCCGCGCCCCGTAAGTCGCGCAGTAGCCCGAAAAGCGAGCCATAGCGTATCGAGACCCGCTCGCCGTCTGCCACCGGAAGCGCGAAGCCGGCGCGGGCGAGCAGGTCGCCGGCGGAGCGCACGTCAATCTGCGGGTGGAGGCGGGCCACGGCGCGCTCTTCCGAGCCGAGCAGGGCGGCGCGCAGTCGCGGCAGGCTGCCCGCCCCAAGGAATGCGCCCATAAACAGCCCGTCAGGCCGCAGGACGCGCCGGATCAGCGTGAGGGCTCCAGGCAAGTCGTTCACCTGATCGATGCCGCCGCAGGCCAGCACCAGATCGAAGCTCTGATCGGCGAAGGGCAGCCGATCCTCATCGCACTGCACGCCGCCGGCGGCGTGCGCGAAGCGGAAGCCCGGATCGGCCGAGATCACCTCGACGCCCTGTGCGCGCAGGGCTGCGCCAAGCTTGCCGTCCAGACAGCCGAGATCGAGCGCGCGCCCGAACGACCGTTGTACGCTCGTCAGTCGGTCGAGTGTCTCGTCAATCATCCGGGCGTGAAGAAAGTCGTGCTCGCCGAATGCGGGGGCGATCCGATCACGCCGGAGACGCCGGCGGCGGCGATCGAAGATCTCGGGAGCGCTCATCAGGCCTCCCCATAGGGCATGGGCCGCGCTTGTCTAATCACCGCGGACGAGTGACAAAGCCAATGTGAACTTCGCCGCGCCGTTCCGCTTCGCGCTCGATTTCGCGCTGCCGCCGCGCTGCGCTTCGTGTGGGGCGATCGTGGCGGGGCAGGGGAGTTTCTGCGTGCCGTGCTGGTCGCGGCTCGACTTTCTCGCCGGGCCGGCATGCGCCGGATGCGGGCTGCCGTTCGAGCAGGACCAGGGCGAGGATGCTCGCTGCGCCGCCTGCCTGGCGCAGCCGCCGCGCCATGATGGTGTGCGGGCTGCCGTCGCCTATGGCGAGGTTGCCCGCGCCCTGGTGCTGAAGCTGAAGCACGGCCGGCGCATCGGCATGGCCCGCATCATCGGCGCCCACCTGTCCCGCATCGCCCCCGCGGAGCCAAAAGCGTTGCTGGTGCCGGTGCCGCTCCATCGCTGGCGCATCTGGCGCCGCGGCTTCAACCAGTCGGCGCTGGTCGCTCAAGAAGTGGCGCGGCGGACAGGTCTGGAGTTGCGTACCGACCTGCTGGAACGGCGCAAGGCCACCCCGATGCTGGGCGGCCTCGGGCGGCTTGTACGAGCACGCACCTTGCGCGGCGCCTTTGCCGTCCCATCTGAAGCCAGACCGGTGCTGCAGGGCCGGAGCGTGTTGCTGGTGGACGATGTCTATACCAGCGGCGCGACCGCGAATGGTTGTGCGGCGGCGCTGAAGCGGGCCGGGGCGGCGCAGGTGGTCGTGCTGTGCTGGGCGCGCGTGCTCGGGTCGCACGTTGACGACGGCGCGGCCTTGGGCGACGGATTGGATTGAGGGAGACACTGGTGGCGAAGGTCGAGATCTACACGAAGTTCGGGTGCCCCTATTGCTACCGCGCCAAGCGGCTGCTGGACGGCAAGGGCGCGGCCTATGAGGAATATGACATCACCTTAGGCGGCCCGCAGCGCACGGAGATGCTGCAGCGCTCGAACGGCCGCACGACGGTGCCCCAGATCTTCATCGACGGACAGCATATCGGTGGTTCGGACGACCTTGCCGCGCTCGATGCGCGGGGCGGCCTCGACCCATTGCTGCAGGCGGCCTGACGACCCGCATGCGCGCCGCCATTCTGCAGATGCAGTCGGGCATCGACCCGGCCGCCAACGCACGCACGATCGTCGATGCGGTCAGGGACGCGCGGGCGCACGGCGCGGACATGCTGTTCACCCCCGAAATGTCGAACCTGCTCGATCGGAACCGTGAACGCTCCGGAGAGCATCTGCGCACCGAAGCCGAGGATGAGACGCTCGCGGCCGTTCGACAGGCAGCCGCGGACGCGGGCTTGTGGGTGCATCTCGGCTCGCTGGCGCTAGCCGGAGAGGACGGCATGCGGCTCAACCGCGGCTTCCTGATCGATCCAGCCGGCGCGATCGGGGCGCGTTACGACAAGATCCATCTTTTCGATGTCGATCTCGCCACCGGCGAGAGCTGGCGCGAATCCGCAGTCTATGCGCGCGGCGCGCGGGCGGTGGCGGCCGACACGCCCTGGGGCAAGTTGGGCCTCAGCATCTGCTATGATATTCGCTTTCCCGACCTGTACCGCGTCCTGACCGACGCCGGAGCCGCGATCCTCACCATTCCCGCCGCCTTCACCGTGCCGACCGGCCAGGCGCATTGGCACGTGCTGCTCCGCGCCCGCGCGATCGAAGCGGGCGTGTTCGTCGTGGCTGCGGCCCAGGCGGGTCACCATCAAGATGGCCGCGACACTTTCGGCCATTCGCTGGCCGTCAGCCCATGGGGCGAAGTGCTGCTCGATTTGGGGCCGGAGCCGGGGCTCGGCTTCGTCGATCTCGATCTGGCCCAAGTGGAAGAAGTCCGCGCGCGCGTCCCGGCGCTGCGCCATCGCCGGCCTATCCCCGCCCTTTCCGCCGCATGATCGTTTTCGACCTGAAATGCGGCCGCGCCCATGTGTTCGAGGCGTGGTTCGGCTCCAGCACCGATTACGAGGATCAGCGCGGTCGCGGCCTGATCCAGTGTCCGATCTGTGGCGATGTGGAAATCGGCAAGGCGGTGATGGCGCCTCGGCTTGGCAGCAAAGTGGTCGAGGACGCGCCCCTTCCCGTCGCGACGAGCCCCACGCCGGAGGTCAAGGCGATGCTGACCGCCATGGCGCAGCTCCAGGCCAGGATGCTGGAAAAGTCGGAATGGGTCGGCCGCCGCTTTGCCGACGAGGCGCGCGCGATCCATTTGGGTGAGACCGAACACCGCACCATTCATGGCGAGGCGACCCCCACCGAGGCCGCGGCGCTGGCCGACGAAGGGATCGCGGTCGCGCCGCTGCCATTCCCCATAGTCCCGCCCGACCAGCGCAACTGATCTTCCCGGCCGGGGTTTACAGCCCCGGTTCAGCGAAGCCGCGCCAATGGCGGCAGCTCCAGTCGTTTCGGGAAAGCAAAGAATGGTCGCTCGTGTGTCGCTTATGCCGGTTCTGCTGGCGAGTGTTGCCATGCCCGCATGGGCGCAGGAGCCGGTGCAGACCCCGCCTCAGGCGGTTGCACCCGCACCCGCCGAAGCAACGGCTAACGCACAGGCGGCAGGGCAGGCCGCGACCGATGAATATGCGGATGGCGAGGAGGAGATCGTCGTCGTCGGCCAGCGGGAACGCGGTGCGGTGATCGGCGACATCCGGCCGGAAGTGCAGCTCACCCCCGCCGACATCCGCTCCTACGGCGTCAACTCGGTCGCCGAGCTGTTGAGCGAACTCGCACCTCAGATCGCGACCGCGCGCGGGCGTGACCGCAATGCACAGGTGGTGCTGCTGAACGGCCAGCGCATTTCCGGGTTTAGCGAGATCCGCGACCTGCCGACCGAAGCAATCCAGCGGGTCGACATCCTGCCCGAAGAAGTGGCGCTCAAATATGGCTACACCGCCAATCAGAAGGTGGTGAACATCGTGCTGCGCCGCCGCTTCCGCGCGACCACGGTGGAGCTGAGCGACCGCATCGCCACCGACGGCGGCGCGAACAGCCCCGAGGCGCAGGTCAATTGGCTGCGCATCATGCCCGAAGGCAGGCTGACGGTCAGCGGCAATTACGAGCGCTCCGCGCGGCTGCTCGAAAGTCAGCGCGATATCGCGGGCGGCACCGAGTTCCGGACGCTGCTGCCCTCGTCGGACAGCGCGTCGCTCAATGCGGTCTACGCCCGATCGATCGCGGAGGGCGTGTCGGCGACGGTCAATGGCCGGGTGCAATATGACGACAGCCGCAGCCTGTTGGGCCTGTCGGCGACCGGCCAGAATTCCCCGATCGTGCAGGACAATGACTCGCTGAACACCCGGCTCGCGACCACGCTCAATGGTGCGGTCTCCGGCTGGCAATGGACCTTTACCGGCGCCTATGACCGCACCGAGACAGAGACGGAGACCAATGTCACCGCCGATCGCGCGCGGTCCGTGGCCAGCCAGTTGGGCGGCGACTTCACCGTCAACGGCCAGCCGCTGACGCTGCCTGCTGGCCCGGTTTCCACCACCCTGCGCCTCAATGCCTCGACCGCCGATTTCGAAAGCCGCTCGCTCCGCGCCGGCGCGTTGCGGCAGGGTGACGTGCATCGCGATATCGGTGGCGGCCAGATCAATGTCGACGTGCCGATCGCGAGCCGCGACCGCGACGTGCTCGCCTTCCTCGGCAACCTGTCCCTGAACGGCAATGTCGAGGTGCAGCGGCTGAGCGATTTCGGCACGCTGACCAGCTGGGGCGCCGGAACGACCTGGTCGCCCATTCGCCCGCTCAGCATCGTCGCCTCTTACACCAAGGAAGAGGGCGCGCCGACCGCGCAGCAGCTCGGCAATCCCACCATCGTGACGCCGGGCGTGCGCGTGTTCGACCTCGTCCGTAACCGGGATGCGATCGTCACCCAGATCGGCGGCGGCAATCCAAACCTGCTCGCCGATGATCGCCGCGTGTGGAAAATCGGCGGAACGCTACGGCCGTTCAGCGAGACCGACCTGAGTATCGTTGCGACCTATACCAACAGCCGCACGCGTAACGCGATCGGCGGCCTGTCCTTCCCGACCGCGCAGCTGCAGGCGGCCTTTCCCGACCGCTTCCTGCGCGACGCCAATGGCGAGCTGGTCCAGATCGATACGCGCCCGGTCAACTTCTTCCGCGAAAGCACCGAGCAGCTGCGCTGGGGCATCAACTTCTCGAAGCGCATTCAGGACAGCACGGCCGAACAGTTCCGCGCCTTGGCTGCTGCCGGACGCCTGCCGTTCGGACGGCCGGGCGGGCCGGGGGGAGCGAGTGCCGGCGGACCCCGCGGATCCGGTGCCGGCGACCGGCCGCGCGGCGAAGGGCGCGGCGGTGGCGGACGCTTTGGTGGCGGGGGCGGCGGCTTTGGCGGCGGGCGGCTACAGTTTGCGCTTTATCACACTTGGCATTTCAAGGACGAAGTGCTCGTCGCCCCCGGCGGTCCGCTGATCGACCGGCTGAACGGCGGCACGCTGGGTCGGGGCGGCGGGCAGCCGCGGCACGAACTCGAGGCGCAGGCCGGCATCACCCGCAACGGCCTTGGCGCGCGCCTCAGCGCCAATTGGCAGAGCGGCACGACGGTGGAGGGCGCGACCGGCCTCGCCACCGACCGGCTGCGCTTCGGCGACCTGACCACGGTCGACTTCCGGCTGTTCGCCAATCTCGGCAACATGCCCAATCTGGTCGTTGATCATCCCTGGCTGCGCGGGACCCGCGTGACGCTGTCGGTGGACAATCTGTTCAACGAACGCCAGCGCGTCCGCGACGTGACCGGCACGACGCCGATCAATTATCAGCCGGACCTGCTCGATCCGCTCGGCCGCACGGTCAGGCTGTCGGTCCGCAAACTCTTCTTTGCGCTGCCGCAACGCCGGATTGACCGACCAGCGCCGCAAGGGCAGGACTGACGCCGGGCGCCCGTAGCTCAGCAGGATAGAGCATCAGATTCCTAATCTGAGGGCCATGGGTTCGAATCCCGTCGGGCGCGCCACTCCCGTATAGAAGTAAGAACTCCTTCGCACCCATCGGCGCCGGCGAACACGGCATGCTCGAGGGCGGCCTTGCTGCCACGTACGGTGATCGTTTCGGGCGTGACGACGATCTCATCGACGATGAGGCGAAGATAGGCGCGGCGGAGCGTAGGGTCGTCCTGCCGGAGACCCTCGCGGACTATCCGGGCGAAGCGCGCCAAGGTGTCGTCTGTGATCTCGCGGCGAGGTTGGGCGAGTTGCTGCTCAAGGCTGCGGATCTCGACAGCAATAGCGGCCAGCCGCGCACTATGGGCTTGCAGACGCTCGCTGAGCTGCGGATCGCGGGCGCTGAGCTCGCCCATCTCGACGAGCTCGAGGAGGCGCATCTTCTGGCCCTCGACCCGGGTCTTCTCGGCTTTGCGAGCCTTCAGAGCTTCGCGGCGCTCGGCGAGCGCGCTGTCGGAGCGGTCCAGCACCGCTTCCAGAAGGAGGGACAGGCGCTGGGGCGAGAGGACCTGGTCCTGCAGCGTCGTGATGACAATGTCGTCCACCTCCTTCATCGGCACCGGAGAGGAGGAGCAGGCGTCAGCGGCGATCGTCCGTTTCCGGTCGCAGATCAGGTAGCGATACTGGCCGCTCTTGCCGGTCCGCAGGATCATGCCGGAGCCGCAGCCGTCTGCGCCGCACTTGGCGAGACCGGCGGTCAACGTCGGAGAGTTGACCGTCCGGGCCGCCGTCACCTTCGGATGGTGCTTGGCGAGCTTTGCCTGCACCTGCTCGAAATCTTCGGCGCTGATGATCGCGGGCACCTCCATCGGCACCCATTCTTCCTGCGGGCGGCGGCGGCGAGTGCGGCTGTCGGTCTGGTTATAGTAATGAACGCCGCTGTAGGTCGACCGACGCAGGATGTCGTGAACGGTCCCGGTGCGGAAGGGCTTGCCACGGATCAAAAGCTTGCGCCGATTGAGCTCGGTGGTGATGGTGATCACCCCGGACTTGCCGTGATTGCCTTTCCGTTCGAGGTAGAGATCGAAGACCAACCGGACGACCTCCGCTTCAGCCTCGTCGATGACGAGCTTCTTCTTATCCTTCTTGTCCAGACGGGCAGCGATGACTGTCCGGTATCCAAAGGGCGGCGCCGAGCCGTTCCAGAAGCCGCGCGCGGCATTACCGGCCATTGCCATCTTGACGGTCTCGGCGTTCACTTCCGACTGATAGGCGTCGACCACGGTCGTGACCCGGCGGGTCAGGTTGCCGGACGGACCATCCCCGACCTGCTGGGTTACGGACTCGAGGCGCACGCCCGCATTTTCCAGCTGCCGGCGATAGCGTTCGAAGTCGAAGTCATCGCGATAGAAGCGGCTGAAGTTCCAGATCAGGACGAGATCGAAATCGCAGTCGGCACGCTCGGCGTCGGCGATCATCTGAAGGAAAACGGGCCGGCGATCGTTGCGGGCGGTGGCGCCAGGCTCGAGGTAGATGCGCACGATCTCGATGCCATGCGCGGCGGCATGGTCGCGGATCCGCTTCTCCTGCTCCTCCAGCGATATCTCGTGCTTGGCCTGCCGCCGCGTGGACACGCGGACATAGCCGACTGCTCTTCTTTTCCTCATATTCAACTCCAGTGCCCTTCGGCACGCAGACACCTTATTCGAACAACTCCCGGATTTCGGCACCCAGCAGCGACTCGATCAACTCCGCTTCGCCCGGCACGATGGATGCGGCCACGCACCCGTCCCCCGGCGCGGTTTGGCCACGCGACCGCGCCCGGCCCCTGCCGGATGCTGAGGAGCGGCGGTTGCCCCCAGAGAGATCGTCTCGTGACATGATCCCGAGATCGGGCCTTCTGCGAACGCGGTCGCCCAACCCACCCCCACAGTTTTGCGCATCGGGCTCGGGGCGGTGACCAAGACCGCCGACCGAAGCGGCTCAATCATGACCAACCTCCGCGTCCAGATAGGCCCTGAGCGCTTGCAGGCGTGCGAGGTCGCCATCGACGATGAACGCCACGGCGGTCTCACCTTGGAGCAGAGGCGCCTTGTTCGGGGAACGCATCCATGCGTTGGCGCGAGCGGCATCCGGCAAGAGGGTGTTGATCGCCTTGAAGATGCCGATCACGAGAGAAATCCGCTCCAGTGCCTCTTCATCGAAGGAGGACAAGCCTTCTCCGCGCCAAGCGCGGAGGAGAGCTAGGCTCGAAATGCCGAGCACGCGCATCTGCTCCGGATCGTTCAGAGACCAGGCCTCGGCGATCCGGAAGAAGGTTCGGAGCGCTGGCTCGGCCAGCTCATCGATTTGTCCGCCGGGCGGCGTTTCCTGGCTCGGCATTCTAGAAACCGCCGCCGTAAAGGGCACGGCCGACAAGCTGGACCACCTCGTCTGCTCCTGCCTCCGACTGGACGGCGCGCTGGAGCGGCGTGTCGCCGTCCAGCGCCGGGTGTCCACGCCGGAGGAACTCCTCCGCCTTCACGCTATCCCCGCCATATGCCTCGCGGACGAATCCGCGGACCCGCTCGACCCTCGTTGTCTCCTCGACCGCCTCAGCGGCCGCGCGCCGGAAGATCGGGGTGATCCAAGCCGCGATGAGGCGCGGATCGCGGGTCTCGAGCACGTCCCACAGCGTCGGCGGAGCGGACTGGTCGGCGATCCACCGCTCAAGCGCCAGCCGGTCCTTCTCTTCCTCACTTGGTGACATCGGTCGCCTCCCGCCATGCGGCCCAGGCTTTCTCGACTAGGGCGCGGCCGTCGTCGGTCGCGAGCGGCCGGGCGAACTTGCCAAAGCCGGACGGCAGGAGCTGCCTGGCCGGGATCATGAGGTGCACGTGAGGGAGGCCGAGCTTGGCTGCGCGCGCGGGCACATGCATGGCCGCGACGACCGCGACACCGTGGTCCTTGACCAGCTTGTCGGCGAAGCCCCAGCCGAGCCGCCAGGCCTCGTGGAGGCGCATGTGTCCCTCGTCCACCTCCGGAAATCTCAGCGTCACGATGACGACGAGGTCGCGGATGGCGCTGAAGCACTGACGATCATAGGCCTGGGCGAGCCGCTGCGGATCCCAGAGCTCGTCGCTCGCGCCACGGGGCAGCTGCACGTCGAGCTTGTAGCAGGTGGTCTTCGGCCAGGGCAGCGTCAGATCCTTGGGCCTCATGACCGGGAAGGCACGCTTTCCGATGAACTGCTCGACGGTGAGCCCCGCGTCGCCGCCCGCTTGAGCGACACCGAAGGAGACATGCTCCACGTCGCCAGTGACCGGCTGATAGTCGAGGCCCGGGGGCGCTTTGAGCTTCTTGCCCATCACATCACCCCCGTCGCGCGCGTGGCCCGCGCGATCATTGCGGCGGCCTGGCAGACGCCCTCACAACGTTCGTGAAAGGTCATGAATGGCGGCTCGAAATCGACGCGGAGCCCATCCTCCTCGAGCGCGATGAACGGGCCCTTGCCTGAGGGCACCAGCCAATAGTCGTCGGCCGGGTGGAAGTAGAGGATCATGTCGCCAAGGAGCTGCGGCTCGCGGCTCATATGGACGAGCACCGAGAATTGGACAGGGTTGAGCGCTTCCGGGTGCAGACCGTGATGGACGAGGATCACGTCCGCACCGGTCGCCGCAGCCGCATTGTGCATCGCCTCATGGAACAGCGGCGGATCGCAGGGCGTGCCCGCCAGGATCAGCTGCCGCTCCTTGAGATAGACCGCGCCGGCGGGGAGGCCGAAGCCTGCTCGTCCGCCGTCATGCTGCCCCACAATATCGAGCAGGAAGTTGGTCATGCGCAGGGTCAGTCGCGACACTGTCGCTTCAAAGGATCTTACGTTCATAATCGGGAACTCCGGTTGGTTGAGATCGGCCTCGTGGCCGCCGGCTTCCCTTGTTTTTCATCAACTCAGGAAGCTCACTCGGCTTCCCACCTTCATTCTCTTCTGTGGTCCGCGCGTGCGTCGAAGGGCGCTCGGGCGGGCTCTCCGTCAGGTGCCGCCAATTCCTCCGCCGCCCTGCTGATGCGCGCGCTGCCGCTGCAGCCACTGGAAGTCCTCGTCGGCTGAAGAAACGGGCTGGCCCATTGCGGGGGCACCTAGCGGCGGCACGCTGGCCTGGCTCCTCGCGATTCCAGACTGCGCAGCGTCCTCTTGGGTCCGGGCAGTTGCAATCCGTCCCAGTGTGGCCTGGGTCTCCTTGTCGAGCCCCGGGTCCATCAGCACGCGCACCTCGTCGTCAGTGAGAACGCCCTTGGCGACGCCGTAGCGGCCGGACTCGTCGACGACGATTCCGTGGTCGAGGCGCGCGAGATATCGGAGCGTCCGCTGGCGCAGTTTCCGCCGGACGCGCTCCTCCCGCGCCCGGACATGGTCACGCATCGCCAGCATCCTGGCAGCAAGCAGGCGCAACGCTTCCGGGTCAGGCGGGGGACGGGCGGTCAAGGGCGGCGGCGCCATGTCCGTCGTCCTGGCGGGCGTGCGCTCGCGAACATGCCTCCGCAAGCTTTCCTGATCCTTGCCGCGTTTCTTTGACGCCGGAATCCATGCCTCAGTCGCAGCCGCAGGTTGTGAGTTCGAGGGCGCGCCGGCGGTCCCCGCCGGGGCCATGCCGATGACGGGCTGCGCAATCGAGGAGCCGGTCGAGTCTCCGGATCCGACCGACGCCTGCGGTGTAACCGCTGGTTTCGGCGAGGGGAGCGAGTTCGTTTCCGGGACGGCGATCTGCGATCCTGACCGAGCCTCGGCGATACCGCTCGTGGGCGCGGACGTTGCGCCTCGACACGGGGTCTGGTTGGCGCCGGGACCATGGCCAATCCCGCGCGACACCAGCTTGCGTCCCGCCGCCTTTGCTTCGGCCAGCTCCTTTTCGGCCGCTTCCCTCGAGGCGACGATTTGTCCTTTTCGATGGATCAGGTCGCGAACAAGGATCTCGCGGGCCCCGGCGATACGGTGGGAAAGAGGGTGGGCGGCAGCGGCCCACAGCCGGGCCTCGGCGCGCTTCGCCGGCAACCTCTCAATCGCGGAGGCGAGCTCAGCCCGATGGACCGCGACCTTCGCCTGTATGGCGTCGAAGGCCCGTCGCTTCTCGAGCAGCTCGATCCGCTTCCCGGCGCGATCCAGGCTCGCACGCGCGTCGGCAATGCCAGCGACGACTGCGGCGCGGCGGGTCTCCAGGGCGCGCCGAAGGTCGGTCCTCGCGCCGTCCAGCAGACAAGCTCGCTCGGGCTGGCTAGCCCCGATCTCGGCCCGTCGTTCATCGATCCTGTTACGAATCCTGTCAGCCATGACCGTCACCTGAGCGGCGACCGCGCGCTGAGCCTGATCCATGTCGCGCCGGTACCGATCGACCGTCTTAGCGATGTGCGTTGCGCAGCGGTCAAGTTCGCGCTGCGCATCAGTCCTGGTCACCGCGATCGTCGAACGCTGGCGCTCCAGTTGGTCGATGACGATGGTCCGGAGGGCCGCACCTTGAGCGCTGGCCATTTTCATTGAGGCCTCCAGCTCTTTCCGCTTCTCAGCCAGGCGATCTTCAATAGCGGCTTTCATCCGTGCCAACGCCGCGTTGGACTTGCTCAGCGTCTCGCGCACTCGGCGGGCGATATCAGCGATCTCACGGAGGCGGGCAGCGCGGGTCTCGAGCGCGGCCAGCCGGCGGGACACCCAAATCACGTTCTGGCCGACCTTCGCCTGCGCAGCCGCCATCCGCCGGGCCTTGTTGCTCAGATGGGTGTAGCGCTTATCGATGCCGGCGGCGTGCAAGGTCGCATTGATGTCCCGCACGACCTGGCGGCGGCGCGCAGCAATGCCCTCAGGCGTGTTGATGTCGGTCTCCTTGGCCAGGCCGAAGCTCCAGTCATAGGCGCCGTGCCGCTCCGCCGGGCGCAGCGAATAGATGATGTGACAGTGGAAGTTGCGCTGGTCGCCGACCTCGTCAGGAATATGGATCGCGGCGACGTAGGCCAGGCCGCGCTTCTCGAGGAAGCGGCAGATCCGCTTGACGGCGCGGCGACGCTGGCGGGCACTCAGCTCGGCGGGAAGCGCGATGATCTCGCTGACGTAGACATTGGCGTTCGAACGGTCGTGGCGTTCGACCGCCTCGACCGCGCGGAAGAAGGCGACGAGCTCCGTGCGGTCGGCGGCGATGTTCGACCACCAGCCGAGCTCGCCGCCTTCGAGCCCATCCTCCCGCACGATATATCGGGCCGCACGCTCGGCCTCGCCGGCACGCCAGCGCCGGCCGGTCGTCGACGCGAAGCCGCGTGCGACGAAGCCGAAATGTAGTGAATAGAGGCCATCCGGGCCCCGCGCATCGGTGATGCCGGTCGTGCCCCGAAGCATCCCAACCGTGCGGTGATAGAGCTTGCGGGCGGTCGCCACGCCGATGCGCGGCCGTTCATCCAGTGGCACCCGCACACGCGCGCGCCGCCGCAGCAGTTGCTCGAGCTCACGATCATCCTTGCGCTTGCGGCGCCGGCGGTGTCGCTCGGCCTCACGCTCATCGGCTGCGTCCTCGCGGCGGCGCCGCGTCATCAGGTTCCGCGCGCTGCGCGCGTCGGCGATGCCGGCGACCAGTTCCGCCGACTTTTCCTTCAACGCCGACTGCGTGAGCAGCATGATTTTCCCCTGACTTCCTGCGTCTGGAGAGGGGGTGGCCGGGGCGTTGATTGGTCGGAACGGCCAAACAACACTTTATCGCGCACCACCCCCTCTCTCTCCCTCTATGGGAAGTCCCGGCTGGTGGGGCGCCCAACCCACCCCCAGGGTTCAGAACTCGATCACCTCCCCGCAAACTATGGGGGTGGGTTGGGGAAGTCGGCTCTCTACCGTGAGCATCTCCCTGTGCATGACTAGTGCACAGCCATCGATCAGCCCCGACGTCGCCAGCTTGCTGGACAGGCTGACGCTGCTCGAGCGTTCAGCGTCGTCGGAGTTGGCGATCATCGAGGAACGGCTCCCCGAGCTTCGCCGCCAGGCCAAGGCGCGCTCCAAGCGACGTCGTGGGCCCGGTTCGCCCGACGCCGAAAAATACAAGCTGGGGTCGATCCTGGCGCTGCTGGGATTCCGCGGGATCGACGACCTCGTCCTTCTCGGGCTGCTCGCCAGCGGTGACCGCGGCCTGCAGTGGCTCGCCGAGGCACGTGTTGAGCAAGGACCGATGTCGTTCGCGGATCTCGTCCGCACCGCCATTGCCGATGAGAAGCGGGCGGACTGGTGTCGGGCTTGGGGCGAATATCGCTGGAAGGCCTACAAAAGGCCGATCTACGACGCCGCCGTCACCTCGTTTCTCGAGAGCGGCCGCACCGGCGAGGCGGAGGCCTGGCGCAGCCGCGACATCACGGACGATCAGGCCGACATCATCCAGGACATCTGCGAGGCCGCCGATGTGCCGCTGCCTGACCTCAACACCCGCGGCGAAGCATTCGAGTGGATCCGGGAGAAGGGCGGCAACCCTGCTTACTGGGACGAACCTGAGCAACCACCGGAATGGGAGGACTGACCATGAACCTGGATGAAGCCTTGGCGGAACTGGAAACGAAGAACGCTGCGCTCGCGGCAGTCATCGAGGAGTTCAATTCCGAGCAGACCGCCGGCCGGCTCGGCCTCGACGCCTATCAGCGCGGTAAGCGCCTCAACGAAGAGCTAACCGCGCTGGGGGAAGGAATCGCCAAGAGGATCGATGAGGTGCTCGCCTCACTCTGATCCCAGTATACCGGCGTTTAGCACCTGCTCCGGTAACGCCTCCTCAACCTCGAACATCCCTGGCAGGCCGACGACAGCTGAAATGACGACGCCAAAGAAACCCAAGAAGCCGAAGAACCTTGCGCGGTATCTGGCGAGGAATTTCAGACGCATCAGCAAGGAGTTCAACGCGAGACGGCCGAGCACACTAGAGGGGTTGCTGCGCCTTGTCGCTCATCTTCGCGACGATATCCGGGGCTACGATCTCGACCGGGATGAGCGCGCGAGCCGCCTATTTGCGTTCGGCTCGTGGGACGACCTTAGTATGTTCGTACTGCAAGGGAGATTCCTGCCGCTACCAGAAGAGAGGCTGCCCCGGTCCGAAGCCGAATTGCTCGCACTCTGCCAGAACCTCCTCGATCGAACAGGCGACCAGACCCTTCGCAACCGCTTCGTCCGAGGCTGGAGCGGCGAAGACTTCCCTGAGCCCGCGCTGGAGGCATTCTCCAAGAAACTGTGGGCGACGGCCCGGAACGATCCGAAGTTCTTTGCAACCGTCGTTCGAGGATATCACGGCAGCGCACTAGCTTACTTGGTCGAGGAGCGGGTTCCGATGGGCCTCCGCGCGGACCAGGCGCTCGGCCTCATCTACAAGATGGCGTTGATTTGGGGCTCGCATGACGTCCAGGCCACCACAGCTCTCGCTCGGCTCAGCATGACGCGGCCGTTTGGTTGGCTAATCCAGGGTTCGGCACAACGAATGATGGCCTCTACCGTGTTCACGGTGTGGCGACCCGTGCATCAGTGGCTCAGCATCCATCTCGACCGCTATCGCACGAACGAAGAGACGTGGCGGGGCAAACCTGAGGGTAAGCCCACCCGCCACGACGATGTGAAGACCATCCGCGCCGCGGCCGCGCCGCTCCTGTTTCGATCGGAACTCGGTCGGTCAAAGCGTAGCGAACGCGATGTCCTGGCAGGCGATCTGCGCGAGTTCATAAGCACTGAGGGAGGTGAATTCTGGGATGAGCTCCGGGAGTCGACGGGCAGATTCGACAACCGTCAGATGAGCCAGGAATGGTATTCGGACCTGACGCCCGTTCAAATGGTCGCAGTCGCGGCGATCCGCCTTATCCACCTCGAAGCGGTGCTTGGGGAGCGACTGGCAACGACGTTTGAGAGGGCTCTACGTGGTCAGGTTCGACCCGAACTAGACCTTCCGGTCTATCAGCAGGACGATCTGCCCCGTGGTTGGAAGGAGCGCGCGAAGCTGCTCATTGACGATCTTCGGCGCGCAATTCTCGACGATGTGGATCATCAAAGTCGCCGGCCAGACGGCGAAAAAGGAGAGTCGGATGCACCTGCGCATGACGAGACGTTCATCGAAGCAGCGCTGGAATTTCTCGACGCGGCGATGCAGGAGGTGATGCCGAATGATCCTGATAGCCTGGCCGGTCGACGGCAGACACTGGCGCTGATCAACGTAGCCGCGGCAGCCAGATTTCAGCGGTGATGAGTGCGCCCACTGCGGCTGTGAGTGTTCGGTTGTCTAGACGTCTTGTCCAGCGGCCGGCGTAGCCGAAGACAGTTTACCAACTCAGAGCATGACCGAGAGCGTCCAGCCTGCGAATTCGGTCTTCGTAGTCGGGCATTACGGTCTCAAGCTTGCGCCAAAACTTCCGCGAATGGGTGAGTTCGATCCTGTGGCAAGCTTCGTGGGCCAAGACGTAATCGATGAGCGAAACCGGAGCCATTACAAGTCTCCAGTTTAGGCGAATTCGGCCTTTGGCATCGCAGCTACCCCAGCGCTTGGATTGGTCCACGACGGAGATCGGACCAGGCTCGATGCCCAGCGCCAGACAGATGGACTGCATCCGTTCGGAAAATTTTCGGCTCGCGCGGGCGATATACCAGTGTCGAAGCCCGCTGCGGACCGCGCTTTTTGCGATCAAAGGATCTTGATCTGGGAGCACAGGCGCCACTAGGCTCGATCCTCTCGCCGAGACCCTCGTAACAATAGCTTGAGGATCACGGATGATCTTCAGCCGATACGGTCGCCCAAGATAGTGAAATGTCTCGCCGCTCACGAATTCCTTTGACGATCGGACACCCGACAACTCCGCATACATGGCCAACTTGCGCAAGATCCAAGAGGCCTTCTTTCGTACAAAATCGCTGATCCTCGCATCAGCCAAGTCGCTCGGCGCTAAGACTCGAACTCCATCAAAGCCAACGGTGATAGCGACTGTTTTGCGGCGGGCAGTTTTTGTCAGGGCGAATTCGATTTCCTGCCCACCAAACTCGACCGATCCAGGGATGTCCCGCGTCATCGCGCGAGGCGTGCCCTAGCGACGCTCATGATCTTTGCGGTCGAAGCTTCGATGGCCGCAAAATCAGCTCCGGACTGCCGCAAGCTGTCTTTGATTGCTCTTCGCATCTGCCGCTTGATGTCTTCCTTTTGTTGCCAATCAACGACTTGCGCCATTTCCTCGAGTTGACGTGCGATAGAGGTGGCTACTTCGTGCTTTTGCACGTCAGAGACTCCCTCCCCGCCCGGGATGAGCGGCAACACCGCGCCCGATGTTCCTCCCATCTCCACAGCACCTTGATCTCTCCGAAGGCTGATGGTGCGGCTCGCCAACTCCTCCAGTCGGGTGAGCTGGCTCGCCGCGCTAACCCGGTCAATACGGCGACGCGAGATTAGCTCCTCTAGGTCTTCCCAGAGCGACTTGTAGGCAGCCGGATTCTCGTCGCGATGCACATGAATTTCGTGCCGGATGGCATGTTCGATGCGGGCGGCCTTCGCCTCCGGCGACCGGATTTCCTCCACACTGTCACGGAAAGCCGGATCTAGGATGTCCAAGGGCTTCAGGAGCTCCTCCACGCCATCGCATCGAAGATGCTCCGCGACCAATTCTCCTACCTTGGCTCCATGGAGCGCGGCGTCGAACCTAGGATCGCTGTAGAGACGCCGCGCCGCGGCACGGATGCGCGTCAGCCACTTAAGGTCTGCAGGGAAGGGGTCTTCCAGCGCTTTCGGATCCGGAAGCACCATGTCCATCGCCTCAGCGAAGCGTTGATAGTCGAGTTCGAATTTCGCTCGAACATCTTCAGGGGCGAGCAAGGCGACACATTGATCCTCATCGGCTCGGTCCGTGCTTTCAAACAGCCCCATCGCAGCGCGATGCCGGCTTTCGAGCAGCTGCACCTTTTCGGAGGCTGGGCGCAAGGCAGACAGCACCCCGTCCTCCTCGGAGAACATGTCGAGCGCTTCCGAAATTCGGCGATTGTCTCCCCAGTAATCAACGACGAGCCCGTAGGTCTTGTTGGCTGCGGTACGATTGACGCGGGCGATGGCTTGCAACAACGTATGTTCGCGCAAGGGTGCATCCAAATACATTACCTGTTCAATCGGAGCGTCAAATCCGGTCAGCAGCATGTCGCAGACCACCAAAATCTTGAGCGGGTCCTCCTTTCGCTTGAACCGAGCGATCAGCTTGTCCTTCTCACTCCGGGATAGGTGATGGCGTTGAAGGCGCGCGCTGTCATTGTGTGAGGATGACATGATCACCGCGCATTGCGGCGCTCCCATAGCCCGGAGCGTCTCCACATAGGTGACCGCGACATCGCGGCTCACGGTGACAATTTGCGCCTTGAATCCATTTGGCTCGATCGTCGTGCGGTAATGGTGCAAAATGTCTTCGCAGATCGCCGAGACCCGCGCCCCCGCACCGGCGTATTTCTCCTGCAGGCGTGTGCCCTGCTTAAGCTTCTGGATTTCATCGTCCCGCAGCTCCGGGAAGGCTTTGCGTATATCTGCCTCAAGGTCACCACCATCTACTCGCATGCGAGCATCTCGCATTTCGTAGAAGATCGGCACCGTCGCGCCATCCTTAACCGCCTGGTCGATCAGGTAGCGGTGAATATAGTCGCCGAACACCTCCCGGGTGCTGCGATCCTTCTTGTCTATCGGCGTACCGGTAAAGGCAATCAGCGTAGCACGCGGCAAACCCGCTCGCATTCGAGCGGCCAAGGCGCCGTATTGGGTACGATGGGCCTCATCCACCATGACGAAGATGTTGTCAGCCTCGGAGATCACGGACGACCGCTTCGGTACGGCGGTGTGGAATTTATGAACGGTCGTGAGCACAGTCGTCCCCGCCCCCCCAGATAGCAGGTGACGCAGATGCTCTCCGCTTTCCGCCTGAACTGGGTTGGGAAAGCCCGACCGCTGGAACTGCCCGGTGATCTGTCCGTCGAGCTCGGTCCGATCAGTGACAATGACCAGCGTCGGATTCTCTGCTTCTGGCAATCTCCGAAGCTTCACCGCCAGATAGACCATCGTCAGGGACTTGCCCGACCCCTGTGTGTGATGAATCACGCCACCGCGTCGTTCGGGGCGAGGAGCATTGCGGATGCGCTCGATGGCGCGGCCCACGGAAACGAATTGCTGATAGCGGGCGATCTTTTTCAGGCGCCGGCCATCCCGAGTCTCGAAGATGATGAAGTTTCGGACGAGGTCGAGCAGATTGGCTGGTGCCAACAATCCGGCGAGCAACACGTCCTGCGCGGTTGGTGTCCGTCCAATCCGGGCGGCGAGCGCATCCGAGGTCAGCGGATAAGGGTCGCGCCACTCGGCCCAGTGGGGCGGCGGCGTTGACGTAGTGCCATATCGCGCAACGTCGCGCGCAAGCGCGATAGATATTTGCGAGAGCTCGAACAATCGTGGCGCACCAAGCCCTAGGAACTCGTCGCGGCCTTCATACCGGCGGAACTGGCGTTGCGCCTCTCCGATGGGATCGGCAAGCGCCGGCGACTTGCATTCGATTACAGCGAGCGGGATGCCATTCACATAAATGACAAGGTCAAGACAGATCTGCTGTCTTGGCCCCTTTATAAATACCTGCCGGGCGAATTCGAAAGTGTTGGCTTGCACATCATCGAAATCAAAATATCGAACTGTTCGGTCTTGACGCCGACCTTTGTCGTCCGTGTAAGGCAGCGTAGTCCCGTAAGTGAGCCGGATATGCCCCTGTTCATTGGCGTCGATCAAATCGACCGACGAAATACGGGTGAGCGCGGAGATCGCCCGGCCAACGCTCTCGCTGTCCAGCCAAGGATTGAGCTGACGCAGCTGCTGCTCGAGCCGTCCGACCAACAGTGCGTCGGAGGGGCCTTCGCGCAAGGCGCCGATGTCGGCCTGCAACAGCGGCTTGTAGTCGAACAGCACTCGCAGCAGGTCCGCGGCGGGATCCTCGACCATCGCGATCTCGAGATTGTCGCGCCCGTCACTCATGCGTTGACAGCCCTCGCCATTTCCGGCTCATCGAGAAACTTCGCGATCATACGCTCCGGCAAGCGGAGACGCCCTGATAGGAGTTCCTGCGCGAGCGCCGCACGAACATCTTCCAATCGCGAAAGGGCATCCCGCTCGCGTTCGATGCGCACGTCAAAGCTGGCACCCACCTCCGCAATCTCTTCCTGTTCCTCGATGGGGGGCAAAAGGATTTGGAGGCGCTTGAAAGTCGGCATGTAGATATCGGGCAGGACGCTGCCGGCCATCAGGCGGCGCCATTCACGTTGCATGTGGCGGAACACCTGTTGCAGATATTTAGGCAACAATTTCGGACCGCACACCCAGTTCGCGAAGTGCTGGCTGGTGCACATTTCCCTCTCCATGATGGAGCACAAGCCGACGTTTGCCGTCCGCTGGAGCACGACCGTGCCGGCGGGCAGCATGCGAGCAGATGAGTTTCTTAACCCCTCCAGCCCGATTGTCTCCGCGGTCTCCCGAATGGTGAGCTTCCCGAGTGCGTCAGCATCCTGAAGCGATATCCAGGGAAGGTCTCCGTCCCAGTATTCCACCTGCTTACGGTCGGGCGTGTGTCCGCTCTCCAGCTTGGCAATCGTAGTCAGGCGAACGAGTTGCCACCCTGAAGGGATATGCGTGATATCCGCGGCGACGCGGCCGAGAACCCATCGCTCTGGCAGTGATTGCATCCGCCCAGATTGAGGGCGCCCTCCACGCGTTAGCAGATCGCGCATCACGGCAGCCTTGCCGGCGGCCAGCGACTTCACCATTTGCTTGGCGCAACCTATATTTTCGTCGATCGATCGCAGAACCTCGCTAATGGCGCATTGCTCATTCAAGGGTGGCAGGGGAAAACGAAAGCTGGCGAGATCACGAAATGAGATGGACTTTCGCCGGTTCACGCCACCATTGCTATAAGCATCAAATCTTCCGCTCAGCGCCAATCTCTTCAGACTACGTAACACGTAGTCATTGTTGGCATCCTCAGAGGTTATTTCAAACACCGAATACATCGGACTTACAAGTCCAACATCATGCGTTCGTAGCAGATCTATCGATCCCTCATCGAGATGGATCGTTGCGTAGGCAAACTGGCCACGTCTAACCAGCTTATAATGTTCCGTGTCCCTGCTGTGGACGTCTTAGAGAAGTACTCTCCAGATGGGACAAATCCGCGACGTTTGGTTACACTCAGAACCGGGATATTGTCTCTAGCTTGATTTCGCGACCTTATTTCTCGCGCCATCTCACCAAATTTCACAAGATCCCAACCCTCCGGCGGACTACCCGACATAACCCATCTCCTTGAGGATGGCGTTCATTCGGCTAGCGGCTTGATCGCGAGCTTCTTCAGCAGCCCAGAGCTTTCCTAGCTCAACCTCAACATCAATGGGAGCCTCAGGCTCTAGAGTATCAATATACCGTGAAATGTTCAGGTTGAAGTCGTTCTCCTCCACTTCCGCCATGCTAACAACACGACTGAATCGTTCTATTTCGTCCCAGCTGCGATACGTCTCTACGATGCGACGGATATTATTGGGCGCAAGGACAGCTTTCTTGGTGCGTTCCTCAAACTCCTTCGATGCATGGATGAAGAGGATCCTGCCCTTATGCTCCGGGGCCTTGTTGCGCTTGAGGATCAGCACGATCGCCGGGATGCCTGTGCCAGCGAATAGATTTTCAGGCAGGCCGACGACGGCCTCAATGAAGTCCTCCTCAAGGATCGCCTTACGAATGCGCCCGTCGCCCGAGCCACGAAAAAGAACGCCATGCGGCATCACGACACCGCAAACGCCATTGTGGTTCAGGGTTGCCAGCATGTGCTGCACAAAGGCGAAATCGCCGATGTTCTTGGCAGGGATGCCGTAGCGAAAGCGGTTGAAGCCTAGCCTTTCTGCATCGCCCGCGGCCTCTGTCGCGCCCCATTTATCCAGCGAGAATGGAGGGTTCGCGATAACCCTATCATAGAGGATCAGATTGCCTTCAGCGTCGAGCAAGCGCGGGTTGCGGATCGTGTCTCCCTTCTCGATGCGCGCGTCCCGCAGACCGTGAAGCAGCAGGTTCATCTTGGCGATCGCCCAGGTGCCAAGATTCCGTTCCTGACCGTGGAGAGTGACGTTGATCGGCTCGCCTAGCCGCTTACCTTCTTTGGCGCCCACATATTCAGCGCTCTGGATCAGCATGCCCCCTGAACCGCAGGTCGGGTCCGAAATCCGCATGCCGGGCGCGGGATCCAGCAATTGCACCATCAGGTTGACGACCTGATGCGGCGTGTAAAACTCGCCGCCCTTCTTGCCTGCGTCATCGGCGAAATACTCAATGAGGTATTCATAAGCGCGCCCCAGCATGTCGGGCTCGGACAAAGCTTCGTTCGAGAGATCGATACGTGAGAAATGATCGATCAGCCCCGCGAGGACGACCTCCCGATTTTTGGGATCGCCAAGCCGCGATTCGCTGTTGAAGTCGATGTTGACCAACACGCCCTCGATCGATGGATTAGCATCTTCCAGCTCTTCACACGCCTTGTTGAGCGTGCTTCCGATGTCGGTCGTAGCCTTCCTGATGTTTTCCCAGCGCGCGCGCTCTGGCACGAAAAACTCGTGCTCGTCAGGATCGCTATAGGCGATGTCGGTTGGCAACCCGTCCGCAATCCGCTCTTTCGCCTCTTCCTCGAATCGATCCGACAAGCGCTTCAGGAACAGAAAGCCGAAGATGTAGCCTTTATAGTCGGAGCTATCGATCGATCCCCGAAGAATGTCAGCGGCCTGCCAGAGATGGCTATTTAGCGCGTCACGTGTCAATTTTCTCATTTCGCCCTCTTATTTCATCGTTCCGAATAGGCGCTGAGTGATCAGCTGCCGCGCCAGGTTGCGACGGATTTCCGCTGCGTCGATTGCGGCGCGATACGCGTCGCGTGCCTCTATCAATAAAGCCGCGATACGCCGCTGCTCCTCGAGCGAAGGCAGTTGCACTTCCAGCTTTGCCAGGTCCTTTGCTGACAGCGAGAGAAGAGTGGTCGACCCCCGTCGAAGTAATTCGATTTTTGGGCGATAGGCTTCGCTCGAGAGGATCGCATACAGCGCGGCCGGTTCAACTGTTGGCTGCGCGCGGATGACAATGATGTTGGCGCTCGCAACCGCCCCTTCGGTCTCCGGCCCCACCATGCCGAACTTGAGCGCAGTACCACGTCCAGTAACCAGTATGTCGCCAGGACGCACTAGGTAAGCGCTCGCCTTCTCCGGCCGTTCGAAGCCAACGGTGTCGAGCTTCTCCATTGGGGCGACGGCGTCATCGACGATATCACGTACGCCGATCATCGGCAGCTTTCGGCCGTCACGCTCTAGAGTGTCCTCCCTCGAGACCCCCAGTCCGGTGAAAACCTCTGCAATATCGGCAAGGCGCGTCTCAGGCGGACCCATCTTCGGGATCTTAGGTTTCATAACACCGGATATGTCCGTGACGCTCCCGTATGTCAATACGATCCGAAATCGTAGCAGGCTACGCCGCTCGCTAGCGCGAAAGTGGCTTGACTTTCGTCGAATCGGGAGGCAGAAGGCCCTTACGCTCGGCAATTCGGGCGCGTTTTCGGGGGAGCGCGTCCCCCGCGAGGAGAAGATATGGGTTCACGAGCGGAGTCCAGCGGACTCACACTGACGGCACAGGATGCCGCCCTCATCCGGGGAATGGTTCTGCGCGGTGATCGTCATCACGACATCGCGGCATTCTTCGGGGTCAATCAAGGGCGAATTGCCGAGATCAAGGACGGCATCCGGTTCGCCGACGTCGCGCCCGCTGATCATGAAGAGCTGCCACCGAAGGGGCCCTACCTGGCGCCCAAAGTGGCCTGGATGGAAAATCGGCTGCGCTAACAGCCGATTTTCCGAGGGGCCGGAGCCCCGTTAGCGATGTGCTTAGACACCACATATCTAGCGAGCCCCTCCTTGAACGTCAACGACCCAGCGCTCCGGTTGGGTCAACATCTCGGCCCAAGGAGGGCCACATTCATGTTTGAAATCCTCAAGGCATCGACTGGTTACTTCTGGCGTCTGAAGGCCAGCAACGGCGAAACCCTCGGTCATTCCGAGGTCTACACGACCAAGCAGTCGGCGCAGAATGGCATCGCTGCCGCGAAGCAGGTGGTGCCTGGCGCAGCCGTTTACGATCGCACCTGATCGAGACGACTGCCTCAATGCTCCCGCGGCGGCCAACGTCGCGGGAGCTATAATTTCGAGATGCCGCACGACCACAGCAGCATGAACGTGGTTCGTTGAAGGGGAAGGTTATGCCGTTGACGGAAGCGCAGGCGGAGGCGATCGGCCACAATGAAGGCAACCTGCAGCTGATCGCGTGCGCAGGCTCGGGAAAAACCGAGGTCGTCGCGCGGCATATCGCACGGCTCCTGGCCCCCGTCGCACAGGATGGTGCGGGCCTGCTCCCCCGCAATGTGATCGCTTTCACCTTTACTGAGAAAGCGGCGGCGGAGTTGCGGCAGAGGGTCGTCGAACGTTGTGCCGAGACCGTTCCCGGCCTGGTGGGCATGGCCGAGATGTATATCGGTACAATCCACGGCTTCTGCCTCGAACTGCTGCGCTCGGAAGTGCCGCGCTTTCTCAAATACGACGTGCTGAACGAGACCCAGCAGCGGCTTTTCGTGGATCGGAGTTCGGCCCGTTGCGGGCTCACCGCGACGTCGACGTTGCAGGGGCGGCCGCTGCGCCGCTACGTCGATACAGGCGTATATATTGATGCGCTTGGATTGCTGCGCGAGGCGCAGGTCGATCGACAGATTCTCGGCACGGCCAGCATCGCGGAAGGGCTGGATGCCTATGGCGGCCTTCTCCACGAGAAGGGCTATTTCGACTATTCGGCGATCCTCGCGGAGGCGGCGCACTCGCTCGCAACCGATGCCAGTCTGCGCCAGCGCCTAGCCAATCGGATTGGGGTCGTGATTGTCGATGAATATCAGGACGTCAATCCGATCCAGGAGCAGCTGATCCGTCACCTGCGTGATCTGGGCGCTTCGATCCGCGTCGTCGGTGACGACGATCAGACCATCTACCAATGGCGGGGCAGCGACGCTCGGAACATCTTGACCTTCACCGAGCGTTACGGTGCGACCTCGATCACTCTCGAAGACAATTTTAGGTCCAGTCCTGGAATCACCGAGGTGGCCAGGCTGGTTATCGAAAAGAATCCGACGCGCCTGGCCAAGACGATGCGCTCGGCCGACCAGCAGACCTATGAGCCAGGCGACATCGTCGCGCTCCAGTTCGCATCGCCCGACGACGAAGCGAATTATATCGCGCGCACCTGCCTGGCGCTTCGTGGCACGATGATCCGCGAAGGTCACGGTGAGCGGCCGATCTCATGGTCCGACATGGCCGTCCTCATCCGCCTGACCAGCATGGCCGATCCCATTCGGGCCGCTCTCGAGCGCGCCGGCATCCCGGTCGTCTCCGTCGGCATGGGCAGCCTCTTCGATACGCCCGAGGGGGAAGCCGCGCGCCAGCTGTTCTACTTGATGAACGGCGAAACGGACGTGGCAACTGTATTGGATGCATGGCGTGCAGCGCGTCTCGGCGTCGATGATGGGATCCTTGAGGCCGCAATTCTGGAAGCAGAAGACGTTCGGCAGCGGATGATCCGCGAGGACCAGGACGTGCGCTTCTCCGTCTACAACATCCAGCGCCAGTTCATGGGTTTCCTCGAGCGGATCGGGCTGCGCGAAGACGCCGTGCCGGACGGACGCGGAGAAGTCGCCTTCTACAATCTCGCAAAGTTCAGTCAGGCCATTTCGGACTTCGAGGCGATCTACTTCCATTCTCGGCCGACCCAGAAATATGAGTCGTTCGCTGGATTCCTGCGGCACCAGGCCGAGGCTGCGTATGAACAATCCTCGGGCACGGAAGAACGGTTAGTCTCGATCGACGCGGTACAGATTCTGACGATTCACCGGGCCAAGGGTCTGCAATGGCCGGCTGTGTTTGTGCCCCAACTCGTGAAAAATCGCTTTCCCCCCGCCGGCAGAGGCGGGGTCTCTGTCTGGCATCTGGTGCCGCCCGCCAGCGTCGATGGTCAGGCGCGCTATCTCGGCTCCGAGGAAGACGAACGGCGCCTCTTCTATGTTGCCGTGACCCGCAGCCAGAAGCATCTGCACATGACGACCGCGCCTACGCCCGGGAGCAAACGCAATGTCCGCCCCTCGCAATTCTGGTACGACGTGCTCGAGTCCCGTTATGTGCGACGCACGTCTCAGGATCTCAGCGCCCGCCCCCGCGGCACCCCTCGCTCGCGCGCCGCCATCGCTGATGTCCGCTTGTCATTCTCGGACATGCGCTATTTTTTCGAATGTCCGTACCAGTTCAAGATGCGCACCCTTTACGGCTTTAACGCGCCGCTTGACGAAGCGCTTGGCTACGGCAAGTCGCTTCATGACACGCTAGCCGAATTGCATATGCGCGCGATCGCCGGCGAGACTATTGAGCCGACCTGCGTCGACGAGTTGGTCGACCGGTACCTTCGTCTGCCCTTCGCCTATCCCGCCTTGCGCGAAACGATGCGCACCGCCGCCAAACGGACGGTCAACGCCTATATTGAGGCGCGCAGGGCCGAATTCGCCCATCTCGAGCTCAGTGAGAAGGCAATCGAGCTCAACCTCGGCAATGGTGTCTCAGTGGCGGGCCGCATCGACCTGGTCCGCCGGCGAGACAGCGGCGACATCGCGATCGTCGACTTGAAGTCAAACGAGCGGGCGCAGGCGGAAGCGCTGACCGAGGCGCAGCTTCACATTTATGCGCTCGGCTATCGCGAGCTCACCGGCCGCGACGCAGACTTTGTCGAAACCTATGAGCTCGACAAGCAGCGCCGCAAGGCCCGTACCGTCGACGAGGATCTCATCCAGGACGTGACCGCCCGCGTCCATGCGACGGCCGCGGCTCTGCGTGCCAATGCGTTCGCGCCAGACCCCGCCCAGGATCGCTGCCGGCAATGCGATTTCCGCCGGCTCTGCTCGGCAGGCGAAGCGGCGGGAGGCTGCGCATGACCACAGATTATGTGGCCCTGAGCGAGGAGAATAGAATCGAGTATGGCCGGGCGATCAAGCGCATTGGTAAGATGCTGCTCGAAGATCGTTACGACCGGCGTACCCATTTCATCTATGAGGTACTGCAGAATGCCGAGGACGCGTTGCGCCGGCGCGGTCCCGACTGGGCCGGGTCGCGTACCGTTTCATTCGACCTAAATCGGGAGCGGCTTCGTATCTCCCATTACGGCGCTCCCTTCGACACGGATGATGTTCGCGGGATTTGCGGCATCGACGAGAGCACAAAGGATATCACCGCGATTGGTCGATTTGGGATTGGTTTCAAGTCAGTCTACGCGGTGACCCAGCGCCCTGAAGTGCATTCCGGGGACGAAGCTTTCGTGATCCTAGACTATGTCTTTCCTTCGGCAGCGTCGGCCTGCGTCCGCGCCCCGGATGAGACGGTCTTCCTTCTCCCGCTGGCGCCGGCAGACGAAGGTTCCTTCAACGAAATAGCTTCTGGCCTGGCAGCGCTTGGCGCCGAGGCGCTCCTATTCCTCAAACATGTGAACGAGATCGTCTGGAATGTCGAAGGTGGCAGCAGCGGCAGCTATAAGCGCACGCCCAAAGGCGATGGGTTCATGCGCGAGGTGCATCTCTCCGCGCGCGGTGCCGGGTGGGAGCGCGAGGAGACCTACTTGCTGTTTTCCCGTGCCGTGGAGCATGAAGGGAAGGAGGTAGGGCTCGCCGAAATTGCGTTTCTCACGGAGGTTGAGGACGACAAGAGGATCGTGCGACCGATCACCGATGCGCGGCTCGTTGTCTTTTTCCCAACAGTGCTGCCAACATATACGGGCTTCCTTATCCAAGGCCCGTATCAAACGACGCCGAGCCGCGACAACGTCCCTGTGGACAAGCCTTGGAACGTCAAGCTTGCGACTTTCACCGCCGACCTCCTCGTCGAAGCGCTCTTGCACCTACGCGATTCCGACATGCTTGATGTCGCCGTGCTCGGGACCCTCCCGCTTGAGCGTCAGAAGTTGATGGAGGGCTTATTCGCCCCCTTGTTCGATCGCACTGTACGAGCCTTCACTGAAGAACGCCTACTTCCGACGTCGACCGGCCGCTTCGCTACAGCCGGTCACGTACGCCTTGCTCGCGCCCAGGACGTCCGCGAACTGATCGGACCGCAGCAACTCGGGCGGCTCCTCGGGAGCGACGGCAATGTTTCTTGGGTAAGCGCGGAGATCACGGCAGATCGCGCCCCTCGATTGCGAAGCTTCCTCATGCAGGAACTGAAGGTCGCCGAATTGACCCTCGACGCGGTGCTCAGCAGGATGACCGAGGAGTTTCTCATCGCCCAGTCGGACAATTGGATGCTGCGCCTTTACCGAGCGCTTGGCACCCAGCCGGCCCTGTGGCGTACGCGCGCGAAGGAGATGCCTCTCCTCCGGCTCGAGGACGGCCGACATGTGGCGCTCCATCGGGGCGACCAGCCGGAGGCCTTTCTGCCAGGGGAGGGTAAGACGGATTTCCCGACCGTGCGGGCAAGCTTGTGTACTCCTCAGAGCCTCAAGTTTCTGACCGGAATCGGGCTCACCAAGCCGGATCCGGTCGACGACGTTATCCGGAACCTCTTGCCTAAGTATCGCCAGCCCTCCCCTGACGATTCAGCCTATGCTGATGACATCGCGCGCATTCTCCGGGCGTATCGCACGGATTCCTCAGCCCAGCGCAGCAAGCTCGTCGCGGCGTTGAGAGCGACCACCTTTGTTAGATGTTTGGACGCGAAGAGCGGCGCCAACCTGATTGTCGCACCCGGGCAAGTTTATCTCGCGGCGATCCGGCTACAAAACCTCTTCCAGGGTGTAGAGAAGGTCTACCTCGTCAACAGCGCCCACGAATGCCTGCGAGGCGAACCCGTTCGGGAAATGCTTGAGACCTGCGGCGCCGTCCGCATCCTGCGGACGGTCCCGATCATATGCGATCTCTCTGCTGAGGCGCGCAGCGAAATCCGTCATGCCGCGGGCTGGCAGAGCTGCACGTACGAGAACCCGATCCCCGACCAGGATATCGCCGGGCTTACAGGGCTTCTCACTCTGTTGCCGACATTGCCGGAGGAGGCCCGTCGGGACCGGGCGCGTCAGCTCTGGGATGCCTTGGCGGAATTGGCCGATCGCCGCCCCCACGCCTTGTCAGTCCAGTACAGCTGGACTTATCATTACACGCGCACAACGACAGTTGACGCCCATTTCATCCGAAAGCTGAACGCGCACCCTTGGGTGCCGGATCGGAACGGGAACTTACGTTTGCCCTCGGCAGTGCTGTTTGAGGAGCTGGGGTGGCCTTCGCATCCGCTACTCGAGAGTCGAATCCGCTTCAAACCACCTGCAATCGCCGCACTTGCCCGCGAGGTGGGGATCGACGCCGATGTGCTCGACGAGCTTAAGCGGCTCGGAGTGACCGACCTCGCGCAGCTTCGTACGCGCCTTAAAGCCGACCCCGACGACCAAATCGGCAATGGAGCGAGCGACGACGAGAGCCGTGAGAATCACGAACAGGGCGATGAGCACACGCGCGGCGAAAGCGGCCGCGATTCATCTCAGGACGACGACCGGCAGGATGAAGATGAGTCCGGCGAGGGCGATGAAGGTCGAGGCAGCGGGGGTGACGGCACCAGCAATGGCGGCGGCAGCGGTGGGACGAAGGGCGGATCCGGCAAGGGCAAAGGTGAGAGCGGCGGCGGCGAGCGCGAGTTTATCTCCTACGTTGCCTCCCATAACGGCGATGCCCAATCCGACCCCGACGGGCTGACCTACGAGGAGCGAATGCGGCTGGAGGACCGGGCGATCGAACGGATCGTGAAACTCGAGCAACAGCTAATGCGCATGCCGCCGGGCAATAAGGGCTTCGACCTGATCGACCCGGATGCCGTCGGCGAACCGCAACGGTGGATTGAGGTGAAAGCAATGAAGGGCGATCTCAATGACCGCCCCGTAGGCCTAAGCCAGCCTCAAATGGAGCATGCGCGCCGTTACGGCGACCAGTATTGGCTTTATGTCGTCGAGTATGCAGCCGACGACAGCCGAGCGCGTATTGTGAAAATTCGTAATCCCTTCGGACGGACCGGCACGTTCACCTTCGATCGAGGCTGGGCGACCGTAGCCATCATACAAGACTGCGATCATGACGCCGACACTCCTTGAACGGCGCGGTTCTCGCCAACCGAACTTTCACAAACAGAAATAGGGGCCTATGCCGGGCATGCCAGGATCTTTGGAAGATATTCCTGATTGGAACAAGCCAGGCACCTTCTCGGCTGGAAGAGATCCACTTGGACTGCAGGCAGCGTCAGTGAGGCTCTACACCGATCTCCTGCCAGGCCTCACGAACGTGACTAACCGTCTGCGTTACTTCTCCTTCTATTGCTGGGTCGTCCGGCAGTTCGAGTTGCATCGCCATACCTTCAAAGAGGATGAATGGAGCATCTTCATCCGCCGCGCAGAGGCCGTATATGCGCTCGCCTGCCAGGTTGGCGACAGCGTCAATGCGTTAGGCATGGCCGGTTCACTATGGGCGGCCAGGCACATCGATGTTGGTGATGCTTTCGACTTTACAGAATGGACGGACGGCCCGGGACAGGACAATCAGTATCTGAAAGCGAGCCGAGGCAATTTCGGCCAGTTCTACGTCGCCAGTATGCAGCAGATGGGCATGCTGATGCCAACCCGCGAACGCATCCAGGCGGTCACCCCGGACCACGGCCTCGAGTTAGCGCACGCCTTCGGGAGCGCCTGCCCGGACGCATGCGAGAGGCTGCTTGCCGCGATCGAGACCGGAAAGGTTAGCCACGACGATTGCATCGCGATCTCGGAGGAGGCGCATCCCGCCTACCTGAACTCGGATTCGCAGGAGGCGACGCTGCTGCTGCGCTACCTGCGCGGCGAACGCCCGGACGATCCGACTGCGCCCGCGCGGCGCGCGACGCTTTGGAACGTGCTGAACATCGTTGAACGCACCGGCACCGAGGACGCTGACGAACTGCGGCGCGAACTCTACGTCCAAGACAACATCGGCACCGTCGCCGAGGAATCGCTGACCGCGAATCTCACCGGCTGGCGCGCCTATTTCGTAAACGAACTTTGCCACATCGCACTCGAGGTCCTGCTCAATGCGCTAACCTATCTGATCAACGCGACCGCAGGGAGCAATCCCGACGCGCTGTCACGGGAGATCGCGTCGAAAGCACTGCGGAAGGTGGACGCGGTAACGTCGCTTACCGCCGCAGCTGACGCGAGGCGGCTGGGCAGCCTTGCGCACGAGCATGATACAGGCGTCGAGCTTGCTGAACTCGCGGCCGCGGCGGAAGAGCCGAACAAGAGCCAGCTGCGCAGCGCGGTCGACCTGCTATTTTCCCTGTGGCGACGGTGGGGCAGCGATGTCGCGATAGGGAGGATTCTCGCCGACGCGACTACTGCTGGAAGGTCGGCCGCGGGTATCTTCCAGCTGCTCGACGCCATGGCGAAGCGGCCGGCGCTCGATGCGCTTGCCGCGCTGATGCGCAGGTTCATCATCGGCAACCATCTGTTGATAGCCGGCGAGAAGCTCGCCGGCGGAACCTATACCTATCGCTTCATCGTCGACGAGAGCAGCTTGGTCGATGGCATTCCTGCCGAATACACCTTCACTAACCCGCGGATCGGCAACCTGATCACATTCGCATACGACGGAGGCCTCCTCGACGAAGATGGGGACGTGGCCCCTGCAGGAAAGGCGCTGCTCGATGCCATTCAGCCTGTTTGACGACCTCAAGCGATCCGGCTTCCACAGCTCCGTCCTGACTACCTACAGCGTCGATCCCGCCTTTTACGACGCCAACATCCAGCACCGGCTGCGCGCTTTCGGCTGCCAGAACAACCTTCTGATGGCGGACGCCGCGATGCTCTCCCGGGCGCTAGAGCAGCTGCCCGAGGCCTTTTCGCACGCCGGCCGCAAGTATCTGATAGCGCCGATCGAGGGCGGCGGCTGCTTCCATCCCAAGATTATGCTGCGCTATGGCAAGTCGAAGGCGAGGATGACGCTGGGCTCGGCCAATGCGACCTCCGCCGGGTGGGGCAGCAACCGCGAGCTGGTATCGAGGATCAAATGGTCGGAGTCGTCGGATTCGCCCGACGGAGCGATCCATTGCCGGCTGATCGCCCGTGCGCACGATTGGCTGCTGGCGCGGCTCCCGGCATCGCCGGACACCGACCTCGCCTACAAGCTCGACTTGCTCAACTCGCAATCACCATGGCTAGCGAACACAGTGCGCGGCGACGGCGTCGAAGAGCTCGCCGACGGAAGTCTGATCGACTTGCTGCTCTCCGACCCCGGCAGCGTCTCCGGAATCGGCGATCGGTTCCTCGAGCGGATCGAAGGGGGGGCCGAGCAGCTGGTAATCATTTCCCCCTACTGGGACGTGGATCTGGCGGCTCTCGAACGACTGCACGCCGATCTGGGTGGACCCTCCACCCATATCTTCCTGACCCTCGCGGATGATCTCGAAGCGCGACAGTCAACCTTTCCACTGCCGGAGCTCGACTGGGGCCTCAAGCCCAAATTCCATCCGCTCGGCGACAATGGGCGGCATCGTTTCCTGCACGCCAAGCTGATCCTCGCGCAGACCCGCCGTCACGACTATCTCCTCTACGGCAGCGCCAATTGCACGACCGCGGCGCTGGGGCCGCGCCGCAAGGCCGGGGTCAATTGCGAAGCCGCAATCTTCCGCCGGCTTCCGCGCGGGACGATCGACGAAGCGCTGGGGCTCGACTATTCGGAGACGATCCGTCGGCGGGACATCGTCGCGCCGGAAAGGCCGGAGCCGTCGGCAGGGACGCCCAGGTTCCATCCCGGCCGCATCGAGCGAAAGGACGACCGGCTATTCTGGTCGGTTCCACCCGCCATTGATCCAGCCGGCGCCGAACTGGTGATCGGCGAAAGCCGGTTGCCGCTGGCCGTCGCGGGCGGGATGCGACCCCATGCGCAGATCGGTCCGTCGCTCGCCGCGGCGACGATCGTCGTGCGCGTCGCGCTGGCCGACGGCCGAGTCAGCCGGCCCGTGATCGTGGTCGATCCCGACATGCTGATGGCAGCGGCGCCAAATCCGCTGGCAAACAACATTAAGCGCAGGCTCGACGCGGTGCTGAGCGGCGCAAGTGACCTCATCGAGCTGGCGCGCGACGCCCATCTGATCTTCGGGGACGCGCAGCCGCGCCGCAGCGCCGGATTGCGAAGCGTTGTCAGCGGACCTTCCATCGGCGCTGTTGTGGGGCAGGATTTCGATTCGCCAGAGGCGTTTCGCGAGGCGCTGGGACTCAAGGCCGACCTCAAGGCGGGAACCTTCGCGCACGCGGACAACCCCGCTCTCCAACTCCTCCTTCAGATCGTTCTGCGCGGCATTGTCCAGCTTGAAGATAGCGAGTCGATCGACCGCGCCACCGCCGATTCGGCCGCAGCTTTAGCCTCTGGAGAGCGGCAGGACGACGAAGGGGATGACGGCGACGGCACCCCTGCCCGAGCAGAAGCGCCGCAACAGCGCGTAACGGACGCGCCCATTCCCCGCGAGGCTTTCGAGCGCAACCGCGCGGCGCTCGAACGAGCGATCATCCGATTCGAGGAGCATATTGCGGCGCTGGCGACCTCGGATGGCCTGCTCGATCTCGACTTCGTAACCCGCGCGCTCTTCATGATCTATCTCATGCTTTATGGATGCTCACATCGTTACGTGGTGGAGGGCGGCGAGCCGGATGTGCTGATCCCCTTCTCCGCCATCGGAACCCGGCGGCAAGAAGACGGCTTCCTGCTGCGCGCAGCCCGGCTGATTAGCCGCATCTGGGGCCGCAGCTTCACGGACGGGTTGTTGGCACGAATTCCCCTCGACCGCGAACTGGCGAACGTCCCGACGCCGATCCTAACACTCGTGATCCTGTCACGCTGGATCCTTGCTGCGATCCTCACCGAGGCTAGGACCGCACGTGGAGCCAAGTCCTTTGTGGGAATCCTCGAGGTGCAGATTCCCCAGATTTTCCGATCGACCTCGGCGTTCGCCCTCACCGACGAAGTACAGGTGGAAGCCACTGTGGCCCAAATGGCCCGGCAAATTGGCATGTCAGGTCACCAAGCCGAGGAAATCTTGCGTACGATGGTGCGGTTGGGCAGCCGGACGACCGCGCCGGAACTGTGAACGCAGTTGGTTGCAGGACTATGGCCGCATTTCGAACGCAGCACGCTCCGCCGGGGTCGGGCGCAGCCTGGACCATGCGATCGTCACCGGTGGTCCGGGAGGGCGGCCCGGCGGAGCCTGGTGAGCTCGAGGGGAGCACTAGCGCTGCGCAATAGAGCGTGGTTGCACGGAAGCGCGAGGCGCCGAGCTCTTCAGCGGGTGTTCGGCGATGCTAGGTGCAGATAAGCGGCAGCGCGGTGAGGACGAGTCCGAGAACCGCGAGAGCAAGCCCGATCACCGCGATCCAAGCGGGGATGGAAACGGCGGGATCGGGCGAGCGCACATACCAGCGGAGCAAGCCCCAGAGCCCCACCTTTCGCAGCGAGAATTCGAGCTCGCCGCCCTTGGCGACGCGGAGGCGTTCGCGAATGTCATAGGGCATGAAGATTGCGTCGTCGCGGTCATGGCCGAGCAGAAGGACGTCGAGTGCCTTGCCGTTGGCTTGGTTAGTGAGTCGGGCGACGCCGTAGCGTTCGACGCCGGCGCGGTGCTTGATATTAAGGCGCACCAGCCAGCGGCCGGCTTCGTTTGCCTGGGGCCCTTCGACGTGAAGCTTCGGCATCTTGTTCCCCGCAAATAGTTGGCCGCTCCGCAACTATCAGCAGCGATAGGATTCCAGAAGCCGGGCCTCCTCGATCAAGGCCGCGTCCGCGGAGCCAGGCCCGCGAAATCCTCGTAGAGCAGCAGCCCGCGCCAATCACGAGTATCCGCAGGAATCTGCCCTTTTTCGATTCACCCGGCCGGATGGAAATGAGCACCGCCGCCAACTGCGGCAGAACTGTCGGCTCCGGCGAATGGATTGCAGAAGCGGGCTCGGCGAAGCCTGGACCTGCACCACCTTCTCTTATCTGCCGAAGCGCTGCCGCGATCCAAAGGGCCTTGACATAACGTACCATATATGACACATCCCTGCTTGCCGGGCGCGATGTCCGGAGTAACGCCCAAGCGGGCACAACCAGACCTGAGTGCGAACGGGTCGAAGTAAGGAGAAAGCTATGGCTAACGGAAATAATTTTGGAAGGCTAAGATATGTATCAGGTAACGTTCTATGAGACTAATGGTGGAAATGAAGTCGTTCTAGATTTTCTTCGCTCTCTACCGCATAGTGACCGTAAGATCGTTGGTGAAGATCTCAAGGCGCTTCAATTTGGTTACCCACTCGGGATGCCGCTTTGCCGTCACTTGAGGTCGCAGATTTGGGAACTTCGCAGTTCGCTTCCGTCAAAGCGGGAAGTGCGCCTGCTCTTCTTCTTTCACGGCGCAAGCCAACAGATCATCGTCCTTCATGGCTTCATCAAGACAAGCCGGACGACTCCGAAGAGCGACATAGATCTCGCGGAGAGGAGGAAGAAGGAGTTCCAGTAGGAGAATTGAGAATGGATGAAATTAGGGGTCCTCGCGATCCCCGCGCATTCAAGACCTTGGACCAGTTCCTCGACGAGGATGGGATCCGCGAAGAAGTCACCGCCGCCGCCCTGAAACGGGTTATCGCCTTCGCGCTGCGCGAGGCGATGCAGGCAGAACGCCTTACCAAGGCAACCATGGCCGAGCGCATGAGCACCAGCCGCAAACAGCTGGATCGTGTTCTCGATCCCAACGAGCACAATGTGACGCTCGAAACGCTCGCACGTGCAGCGCACAGCGTGGGCAAGACCCTGAAGGTGGAGTTGGTCTGAGCGGATCCCTCAATCTCTGAAGTCCGCTTTCAGGAGTTTGTCTGCGCTGCGAAGGGCCCGGAATGGGCGCATTCCAGACCTCAGCGGTCAAGCGCGACCAAGATTTGCCAATGATCTGAGTGCCCATCATATTCATGCTGGGCGCACCAACATCCTTCGCGGATAGGTCTTACTGCGTGGCTTGCCAGGCGAAGCGGAACGCGGAGGTGCGCGGGTCGATGCCGGCCAGCATCATGCCCTGGCCGCGCGACTGGTGCTGTTCCGAGATCGGTTCGTCCTCCGGGTCGCGCACCTGGATCAGCCAGGTCGTGCGCGGTTCGTCCGACACGTTGAGGCCGGAGCCGTGCACGGTCAGATAGTTGAAGACGAGCAAATCGCCCGCTTTCGCCTCGACGGGAACTGCGGCGGAGAGCGGAAAGCGGTCGGGGTCGACATGATGGTCCTGCCCGATCGCGTCTAAAGGCCCCAGTTTGTGCGAACCGGGATAGACGCGGACGCAGCCCTTGGCATCGGGCGCATCGTCGAGGTGCAGGATCGCCGCGGTCATCGACCGGCCGCGATGCGGGAAATAGCCGTAATCCTGATGCATCGGAAATGGCGATCCACGCTCCGGCGGCTTGATGAACATCTTGTTGTGGTGGAGCTGGACATTGGGGCCGATCAGCGCAGTGAACACATCGATGAGGCGCGGATGGACGAGCAGCCGGGTGAAAGCGGCCGAGCGGAACTGCACGTCGTGCGAATGCTCGAGCACCGTGCCCTGGTCCGCGACGCTCGACCAGGTCGCATTGGTCGGTCCTTGACGCGCGGCAATGGCATGGACCTCGGCCCTCAGCGCCGCCGCTTCATCAGGCGCGATGAAGGACGGGATCAGCAGATAGCCATTCTCGTCGTAGAACGCCCTTTGATCGGGCGTCATGCGGCGTCTCGCGCCCAGGCCAGCCAGATGGCGGCGGTCCAGGAGAAATCGTCGCCGCCGCTGCCGGTGCCGTCGATCGGGCTGTAGGCCTCGTAGAGGCCGTTGCGGCGCATCAGCTCGGCCGTGTCGCGGCGCACGCGTTGCGCCTGGGCGTCATAGCCGCATTCGGCCAGCCCCAGCCCGATCATATAATTGACCACCGCCCAGACCGGCCCGCGCCAATAGCGGATCATCTGAAAGCCGGGATCGTCGGGATCGAGGCTCGGCATCAGGAATTGCACCTTCGCGCCGATCCGCTCGAAATGGGTGAGCATCGCCGCGTCCTTCAGCGGATCGTGCAGCCCGGCATAGAAGCTCAGGAACGAGGCGCTGGTGACGAAGCCGGAGAAGCGGCCGGTCAGCCGGTCGCGCGACGACCAGCAATGCTTGTCCTCATCCCACAGCCAGTCAATGCCCCCCTCGGCGCGCGTGATCATCTGCTGCAGCTCGTGAGCTTCCTCCGCCCGGCCAAGTTCGGCGGCGAGCGCGAGCAGGTCGCGGTGCGCGCGCAGCAGGATCATCGACATGCCGACATCGGCGACCTGGAACGGATTGGTGCGTGCGATCTCCGCCTGGTCCCAGCCCTTGGCCCGGCCGAACTGCACGAGCGCCAGGTAGCGGTCATATTCCAGTTTGGTCGGCCGCATCTTGGCGTCGAGATGGCTGGTGTCGCGGCGCACATAGTCGCCGACGTTCGAGACATCGATCGGCTCGCCCGGCGCGTCCCATTCGGGCGAATTGTCGCGACCCGTTTCCCAAGGATGCGTGGCGATGACGACGCCGCGGCTATCGGGATCGCGCACGTCGCGAAACCAGCGATGCCAGGCCAGGAGCTTGGGAAACAGCGCCTCCAGCCGCGGTCGGAAGGCAGGCGCATCGCCGCGTGCACGGGCATTGTCCCAGAGGCGGCGGAGCATTGTCGCGGCAACCGGCGGCTGGGTGATGCCGGATGTCATCGGGTCGAACGCAGTGCCCCAGACCGAAGGACCAGGGAAATAGCCTTCATCGTCCTTCCAGAAGACGATGTGGGGCAGGAAGCCGTCGTCCCACTGCGCGCGGAACAGGGTCTCGATCTCGGCCCAGGCGCGATCGGGATCGAAGCTGTCGAACCCGATCGCGACGAAGGCGGAATCCCAGTTCCACTGAAATGGGTAAACGCGCCCGTTCGGCACGGTGTAGCCGCCACGATCATTGCCGGTCAGGATCGCGCGGGCAGTCTCGTCCAGGGTCATCACGCCTCTACGGAAAAGAAAAAGGGTGCGGGCGCCGGAGCACCCGCACCCTCCAGGGGGAGATCAGAAGTTGAACGTCACGCGGGCGGTGATGCGCCGCGGCAGCACGGGCCGGCCGACGAAATAGGCGCCGCCCGCCGCCTGGTTGATGTCCTGGCGCGGCGAGCCTTCGGTCACCGCATCTTCGTTCAGCAGATTGAAGACGTTGACGCCGACGCGGACCTTGCGCTCGCCGCCAAGATCGAACTTATAGCCGGCGTCCAGGTTGACGACGTTCCAAGCCTCCAGCTTGATGGCATTGTTCGCGGCGGTGAAATTGTCGCCGGTGTGGTTGGTGAAGATCGAGGCGTCGAGCGCGCCATCGTCATAATAGAGCCCGGCATTGTAAAGCAGGCCAGGCTGCCGCTCGAGTTCCTTGCCGATAAATGCCGGCGTGGTGTCGAACGCGGTATATTCGGCATCCTGGAGGGTGATGTTGCCCGCGAAGCGCAGGTTGCGAACCAACTCGACATTGGCGGTGAATTCGAGGCCATAGGAGCGGGTCGAGACGAGGTTCACCCGCTCGGTGAAGCCGCCCGCCCCGTCGTTGACGAACAGCACCTGCCGCCGGTTGTCGAGCTTGGTGTAGAAGAAGGCGCCGGACAGCTCGATTGGGCCGTTATTATATTTGGCCCCGAACTCGACCTGCTTGATGATCTCGGCTTCGAAGCTTTGCGGCTGGAATGCCGCGTTGAACGTCACCGAGCGAATTTCGGGGAAGAAAAAGCCGCGCGAGCCGTTGATGTAGAAGTTGAGCTCGGGCGTCGCCTTGTAAAGGAAGCCGGCCGCCACCGCCCATTCGGTCGTGCTGACCTTGCCCGTCGTGAAGAGGCCGTTGCCCCAGATCACGTCGCGCAGCGCCGTCGCGAGATTGGGTGTAGTCGTGTCGGTCACGAAGGTCGCCGTACGTTCGCGGCGGATGTCGCCGGAGAAATGCTCGACGCGGCCGCCGATGTCGAACACGACGCGCTCGCCTTCCATCTGGTCGGCGAAATAGGCGGCATAGCGTTCGGCCTGGTGGCGGTTGTTGACATAGCCGGCGCCGGCATTGAGCAGGCCGTTGCGGGAAATCACCGTCTGCGCGCCAGTCGTCGGGTTGGTGACGACGAGGTTCACCAACCGCGGGCGGTTGTTGAACTCGGCCAGGTAGGTGGTGGTGACGTTCACATCCTCGGCGTCGGCGTTGCCGTAGAAGCCGCCGAGCGTGAACGTATGGTCGACGCTGCCGGTCGTCAGCTTCTTGGTGAGGTTCAGTTCGGCCGTGAAATCGTCGGCATCGCGATCACGGTCGGTGAACCGATTGGCGAACAGCAGCGAGCCACTGGGAACCGTGCCGCCGCCGACGAAGGTGAAGGACGGCGTTTGGCCGATTAGGGCCGGCCGATTGGCGACGAAGCTCTGTAGCGTTTCGGGCACGTTGATGACGCCGTCGCCGTCCGACCAGAGCCCGAATTTGTGGTCGTATTTCGAGTATTTGGCGCGGCCGTTGATGCCCCAGTCGCCGTCGAACTGCTTTTCGAAGGCGATCGCGATCTGCCCGCCGCGCGTTTTCACGCCCTGGTTGATGTCGCTGGTGAAGAGGCCGTCGGGCGTGTTGAAGCCGAGCAGGCTGGAATCGAAGCGGTTCTGGACCGAGTTGACTCGGCGGCCGTCATTGCCCGGCGCGCGCTTGCGGGTGGTGCCGTTCAGCGGGACCGGCAGGAAGAACTGGACCTGATCGTCGATCCACTGGCCGTAGAGGGTCACATGGCCCGAGCCGTCCGACCATTCGTGGCGCAGATTGCCGCGGAGTTGGTAGCCCTTGGTCTTCAGGTTGGTGCGCAGCGTGCCTTCGTCGTAGCGATAGTATCCGGACAGCGAATAGAAGGTGTTCGGGCCAATTGGTCCGCTGACCGCCAGGTCACCGCGCACGCGGTCGCGCTCCGCCACTTCGATCTGGGCTACGCCGCCGAAATCCTCGGTGCCGTGCTTGGAGATGAAGTTGATCAGGCCGGCCACAGAGCCAGGTCCGAACAGGTTCGACACGCCGCCGCGGACGAACTCCAGCCGCTCGATGCCGAGATCGTTGCGATAATAGACGTCGAACGCCGAAGAGTTGAGGCCGAAGGTGCTGAGCACCGGAATGCCGTCATACATCAAGGGCGTGAACTGATATTGGCCGCCCGACGGCAACCCGCGCACGAACACATTGGCCGCGACTTCACCGCCGCCGCCATCGGCCTTGATGGTCGGGATGGTGTTCAGGATGTCGGCATTTCCCGCCGCCTGGGTGCGCGCGAGCGTACCTTCGTCGAGAGCCTGCACGGCCAGCGGCGTGTCGAAAGCGGCGCGCGCGACGCTGGTGCCCGTGACGATGATGTCGGCTTCATCGGCGCTGCTCGACGGTCCTTCGGCGGTGGCGTTCGGTCCCGCGGGCGGTGTCTGCGTATCCTGCGCCCATACTGCAGCGGGTATGAACGCGGTGGCGAGCAGGGTCGCCCGAACGAAACGGCTATGACGGTTCTTCATCTCGTGCCCCTCCATGACGCGGCGCCCGCTTGGGCAGCCGTTGCCGGTCCTGCGCATGAGGGCGCGGCCGACCTTGTTCTTAAGGGTCACGCTTCGCCCGCTTGAACGAAAGCCCGCGATGCAGCAACAATCTGTTGCCGGGGGTGGAACGATTGGGAGCGGGTGGAATGTTGGACTTGGGCGACCTCATGGTCTTCACCAAAGTGGTCGAAACCGAAAGCCTGACCAAGGCCGGGCGGGTGCTCGGGCTGCCCAAGTCGACCGTAAGCCGCCGCGTCAGCCGGCTGGAGGATCATCTCGGCATCCAGCTGCTGCACCGGAGTACCCGTGCGGTGACGGTGACGGAGGACGGTGCCATGTTCTTCGAATATTGCCTCCGCTCGATCGGCGTACTGCGCGACGGCGAACGCGCATTACAGAGCCGGGCGCGCCATCCACAGGGCGTGGTCCGCATCGCCATTCCCTATGTGCTCGGCCAGGAACTGGTCGGACCGTTGCTGCCCGAGTTCATGGACCTTTATCCCGACGTTCGGCTGGTCAGCGTCCTGACCGACGACGCGATCGGTCTGCTCCGGAACGGCTTCGACGTGGCGCTCGCCGTCGGACCATTGGCCGACTCCGGGCTGGTCGCCATCAAGCTCGGCACCACCGGCTGCGGCGCGTTCGGCGCACCGGAATATTTCGAGCGCAAGGGTACGCCGCAAAATCACGTCGAGCTGCCGCGCTTCGACCTGCTCGCCAACGGCACGCTCGATCGCCGCCACGGCTGGACGCTCCACCGCGACAGCGAGGAGGTGACGGTCGAGTTCACCGCCAAGCTGGTCTGCAACGACCTGATGTTCCTGCGCGACGCGGCGCTCTCCGGCCTTGGCATCGCCAACCTGCCCGCTTTTCTGGTGAAGCATGATCTCGCGGCGGGCCGCCTGGTCGAAGTGCTGCCCGGCTGGCGCACGTCGGACATGAGCTTCTTCGCCTTGTTCGCGGATCCAAAGGCGGTGCCGGTGCGCGTGCGAACGCTGATCGACTTTCTGGTCGAGCGGTTGCGGCCGACCCTGTCGTGGGAAATTCATTGACGTTCCGCTCTCTGCAACAATCGGTTCCGCAAATCGCCCCTATGCCACAGCAGATCGCGCGTTCAGCTTGGCGCGAGCGGTCGCAGAGCCGTCATGCAGAGATGAGGAGGGGCAGATCGCAACATCGGGCACCATGACCGATGCCCGTCAGAAGGGCGCCGTGCAGGTGTTGCGCGGCCTGTTCGATGACGTGATCCGCTCGGTCTCTGCCGACATCGCCATGCCTAAGGCGATGCCCGACGCGCCTCACGGCCGGCTCGTCGTGCTGGCGGTGGGCAAGGCCGCGGCCGACATGATGCGCGTCGCGCGTGAACGGGCTCGCCGCCCGATCGATGGGCTGATTGTCACCCGCCACGGCCACGCGCCCGAAGGCCTGAACTGGCCCGGCATCGAGCTGATCGAGGCCGGCCACCCTTATCCCGACGAGAATAGCTTGCGTGCTGCTGATCGCGCACTCGAAATCGCTCATTCGCTGCACACCGGCGATCACCTGCTGCTGCTGCTTTCCGGCGGCGGCTCGGCGCTGCTGGCCGCGCCGGTCGAAGGGCTGAACCTGGCCGACAAGCAGAGCGTCACCAAGCTGCTGCTCCGCTCTGGCGCGACCATTTCCGAGATCAACTGCGTGCGCAAGCATCTGTCCCGGATCAAGGGCGGGCGGCTCGCGGTGGCGGCGGGCTCGGCCCAGGTCACGACCTGGATCATCTCCGACGTGCCCGGCGACGACCCGTCCTTCGTCTCGTCTGGCCCAACCGTGGCCGACCCGACCACGCTGCAGATGGCGCGCGACATCATCGCCAAATACCGGATCGAGCCGCCACGGTCGGTGACGCGCGCGCTGCAGGACCCGGGCAACGAAACGCCTGCCGCCGACAGTCTCGGCTTGGCGGGTGGCGAAGTGCGGGTGATCGCCCGGGCCCGCGACGCGCTGGCGGCAGCATCGCAAGCCGGCGGAGCGCTGGGCTATACCGTCTCCTCGCTCGGCGACCAATTGCAGGCAGAGGCCCGACATCTGGGCGCCAGCCACGCAGCGCTCGCCCGCCGCCTCGCCGCAGACGGCAAGCCCCGCCTGATCCTGTCGGGCGGCGAAACGACCGTGACCGTCGTCAACAACAAAGGCCGGGGCGGACGCAACATGGAATATGCGCTGGGCCTCGCCATCGCGCTCGACGGCGCGCCCGGCATCTGGGCGCTTGCCTGCGACACGGACGGCATCGACGGCACGGAAGATGCCGCCGGAGCCGTGGTCGGGCCGGAGACGCTTGCCCGCGCCCGTGCGCTGGGCCTGGACCCGGCCAGGCACCTGGCCGAGAACAACGCCTATCTCTTCTTCCGGGGGCTGGGCGACCTCGTGGTCACGGGCCCGACGGGAACCAACGTCAACGATTTCCGCGCCGTGCTGATCGAAGGGCGACCATGAGCGCGACATCCCGCTATCCATGGGTGCTGATCGGCCTGCTCTGGATGGTGGCCTTCCTGAACGCGGCAGATCGTTCGATCCTGTTCACGGTGATGCCGCAGCTCAAGACGGAGTTCGGGCTGACGCCGACCCAGCTGGCGCTGCTCAACTCGGTGTTTTTCTGGGTCTATGCGGTCGGCGCCTTCCTGTCCGGCAGTCTGGGCGACCGGGCGCGGCGGTCGCGGGTGATCATCTACGGCCTGCTCTTCTGGAGCATGGCGACCGGGATCGTGTCGCTCTCGACCGGCTTCACCATGCTGCTCGGCCTGCGCGCACTCGTGGCGATGGGCGAGGCGACCTATTACCCGACCGCGACCGCGCTGATCAGCGACTGGCATCGGCCCGAGATGCGCGGCCGTGCGCTGTCGCTGCACCAGACGGCCGTGTTCGCCGGCGCCGGGATGGGCGCGCTGGCGGCCGGCTATATGGCCGATGCGCTTGGCTGGCAGGCGCCGTTCCTGATCTTCGGCGGCATCGGCTTCATCGTCGTCGCGATCCTGTTCAAGTTCCTGCGCGATGCTCCGGCCAAAGAGGCGGCGGTGGTGAAATCCGCGAAAGCGCCGCTCGGTACTGTCCTCGGCATCCCGCCCGCCCTCATGCTCTGCATCGTATTCTTTCTCGCCAACGGGGCCTCGACCGGCGTGACGGTCTGGGCACCGACCTTCGTCCACGACGCGCTAGGTTTGAATCTGGGTGGATCCGCGCTGGTCGGCGCTGCCACGATCCAGATCGCCGGCTTCCTGACCGTGCCCTTCAGCGGCTTGCTCGGCGACTATCTGTCGCGCCGGACGCCGATTGGCCGCTTCTACACGCTGGCGATCGGATTGGCGCTGGCTGCTGTGCTGCTGGTGCCTCTGCTCTGGGCCAAGACGGCCGGCATGGTCGGCCTGGTCCTGCTCCTAACCTCGATCGGCAAGGGCATTTTCGATGGCTGCATCTATGCGGCGATGCACGATGTCGTCCCGCCGCACGCCCGCGCCACCGCGGTCGGCATGATGACGATGATCGGCTTTTTCGGCGCCGGTCTGTCGCCGCTGATCATCGCCTGGATGAGCGGGAGCTTCGGCCTCGCCGCGGGCATGACTTCGATGGCGGCAGCCTATGTCGCGGCGGTGGCGATCATCCTGGCGATGAGCCGCGCGACAAGGCGCGCCGTCGTCGCCAACGCACAGTTCGCCCACGCATGACACCCTCAGCCCTGATCCTGAACGCTCCGCGCGAACTCGCCTTCGAGCCGCTCGAACTCCGTCCGCTGGCCGACGGGGAGGTGCTGATCCGCACCCTCTATTCGGGCATCAGCGCGGGCACGGAATTGTCGCAATATCGCGGCACCAATCCGTTCATGCACCGGCGCTTCGACGAGAAGAGCCGGCTGTTCGTGGCGGATGACGAGCCGAGCTGGCCCTATCCGGTGCGCACGCTCGGCTATGAGGAGGTCGGTGAGATCGTCGAAAGCCGTGCCGAAGACCTGCCCATTGGCGCGCGGGTGTTCGGCACCTGGAACCACCGCAGCCACTTCATCGCGCCGGCGGACTATGCGCGCGAGCGGCTGATGCCCAAGGGGGCCGACCCGCGCATCGGCATTTTCAGCCATATCGGGGCGGTCGCGCTCAACGGCGTGCACGACGCGAATATCCGCATCGGCGATCTGGTCGCGGTGTTCGGGCTGGGCGTGCCGGGCCAGATCGTCGTGCAGGCGGCAACCCGCTCCGGCGCGCAGGTGATCGCGATCGATCCGGACCCGCTGCGGCGCGAGATCGCGCTGAAGCATGGCGCCTGGCTTGCCATGGAGCCGCAGGGCGCGGCGGAGCGGATCAAGGAGATGACCGGCGGCAGGGGCGCAGACAGCTGCATCGAAGTGTCTGGCGTCGCCGCTGCGCTCGGCGAGGCAATCCGCGCCGTTGCCTATGCCTCGCGCGTGGTCGCGATGGGGTTCTTGCAGGGCGAGATCGGCGGCATCCGTTTCGGCGAGGAGTTCCACCACAACCGGGTGCAGCTCATCTGCTCGCAGATCAGCGGCGTCGCACCGGAAGCGAGCCATCGCTGGTCGAAGCCCAGATTGTGGCGGACGGCGGTGGAGCTACAGCACCGCGGCCTGCTCGACCTGCTGCCGTTGATCACCCACGAAGCGCGCTTCGAGGACGCACCGGCCATGTTCGACCGCATCGACAAGGGCGAGTCGGGTCTGCTGCAGGCCGTGCTGAGGTTCGAGCCATGACGCTGCGCGTGGGCATTCTCGGCAATGGCGGCATTGCCGCCCGCCATGCGGGAGCGCTCGCCAGGCTGGCGGAGCAGATGACGCTCGTCGCGGCATCGGGGCGTGATGCCGAGCGGGTCCGCGCCTTTACCGACCAGCATGGCGGCAAACCGTTCACGCGGATCGAGGACATGCTCGACCACGGCATCGACCTGCTGATCGACACCGCGCCACCCTACTCCCGTGCCGGCGAAAGCGTCATGGCGGCGCAAGCGGGCGTGCATCTGCTCGTGGAAAAGCCGATCGCGCTCGACATGGCGACCGCCGATGCGCTGATCGCCAGCGCAGCCAAAGTGAAGGCGGCGGTCGGCTTCATGTATCGGCAGGGCGAGGCGGTACAGCGCTGGCTGGCGGAGGATACGGGAACGATCGGGCTGATGACCGGCATCTACCATTGCAATGCGCTGCACGCGCCCTGGTGGCGGAGGCGCGAGCAGTCGGGCGGGCAAGTGCTCGAGCAGCTGATCCACATCATCGATCTCGTCCGCCTGTTCATGGGTGAGCCGGACACGGTCTATTCCCGCACCGCCAATCTCTTCCACCGCGACGTGCGTGACTATGACGTGCAGGACGTGTCCGCGATCGTGTTCGGCTGGGACGATGGGCGGCTGGCCAGCCTGACCGCCAACAACATCGCCGTGCCCGGCCAGTGGGTGAAGGGCTGGTCGCTCTTCGCCGAGCGCGCGACGGCGCATTTCAGCGATTGGAACAACGCCGCGTACACGCGAACCGCCCCCGAAGTCGCGGCGCAGGACTGGAGGTCCGACCGCGACCCCTTCGTTGCCCAACTCGCCGATCTGGCAGCAGCCATCCGCGACGATCGCGCGCCGCTGGTGCCGATCGCCGAGGGCGCGGCGACCTTGCGACTGGCGCTGGCGGCCGTTCGCGCGGCCGACGAACGACGCGAATTGAGAGTTGCCGATGCGCTTTGACGGGCAGGCGTTCGAGGGTCTCGGTATCAGGCTCGGCGGCATCGTTCCCCTGCTCGACGGAGAACCCGCCCAGGCGCAATTCGCCTTCGGCATCGAACGGGACGGCGAGCGGTTGCGGCTGCTCGTCAAGGTCAGCGACCTCGACCCGACGCGCGAGATCGACAGCATCGGCATCCGCTTCGAACATATTGCCGGCATGAGTCGCTACCTGCGTCACGGCTATCAAAGCTGGGACGGCAGCTTCTTCGCCGATGCTGGCACCCTGGCCGGCGATGGACCGCCGCTGAAGGCGCCGACGCTCGGCTATGCGGCCACGGCGTTATTGCCGAGCAGCGGAGATGGCGCGGTCGTGCTCGGCTTCACGCGTCACGACCGCTTCCAGAGCCGCTTCCGCTTCGGCGGCACGGCGGAAGCGCCGACCGTCTCCGTCGAGACGTTGTGGGACCGCGTGCCGCATGACGGCAGCGTCGCGATGGAACCGTTGATCCTGTTCGATGGACCGAACGTCGAGGAGGCGTTGCGCGACTGGGCCCGCATCGTGGCTGCCGAAAGCCCGTTGCCTCCGCGCGTGCCGGATCGCCGGGTCACCGGCTGGTGCAGCTGGTACAATCTCTACGCGGCCATCACCGAGGAGAATCTCCTCGAGCATCTGGCGGCGGCACGCGCCTTCCGCGACGATTATCGCGTGCCGCTCGACATCTTCCAGATCGACGACGGCTTCACGCCGGAGATGGGCGACTGGCTGGAGGTAAAGCCGCAATTCCCGCGCGGGATGAAGCCGCTGCTCGACGATGTGCGCGCGGCGGGCTTTACGCCCGGTCTGTGGATAGCGCCCTTCATGGTCGGCAATCGCAGCCGCCTCTATCGCGAGCACCCCGACTGGGTCGTGGCGGACAGGAGGACCGGCGGACCGCTCGCCCAGATGACCTTCTACGGCGAGTTCCGCTGGCACAAGCGCAGCGAGGAATATTACATCCTCGACGTCACCCATCCCGATGCCGAAGCCTATATTCGGCAGGTGTTCCGCACCTGGGCGGGCGACTGGGGTGCCGGTTATTTCAAGACCGACTTCATGCTGTTCGGCAGCGAACATGGCCCCGACCGCGCGGTCTGGCACCAGCAGGGCTTCAGCCGCATCGCCGTCTGGCGTAAGATGGCGGCGCTGATCCGCGAGGAGATCGGCGACGCGCTATGGCTCGGCTGCGGCTGTCCGCTTTGGGCGTCGGTCGGCCTGGTCGACGCGGTGCGGATCGGCCGCGATGTCGGCGTGACCTGGACCGGCGAATATTCCGCCGAAAGCCTGCTCCGCGACCAGGTCAGCCGCAACCACGGCGCCGGCATCCTGTGGCAGGCGGACCCGGATTGCGTCCTGCTCCGCGACCGGTTCCACGAACTGAGCGACGATCAGGTGACCTTGCTTGCCCGCTTCGCCGCCTATTCCGGCGGCGTGCTGATGACGAGCGACAAGCTCGATGAACTCTCCCCCGAGCGCGCAGCCCTGTTCGCCGAGCTGCTGCGCCAGCCGATCGCAGGCTGCGACTTCCCGCAGCTCGGCCATTCCGCGCCTTTGCTGGAGCAACGGGTGCGGGTTGAGGACGAGGCCGACTTCATCCATCGCCTGAATCTCACCGCCGAGCCCGTGGCGGGTCTACTGCCTTTCTCGTCGCGGATCGAGTGAGCATGTCCAGCCGCCATTTGGTGGATCCCGAACTGTTGCCGATGCTGGACCGGTTGCCGCAGGTCGCGCTCAGTCAGGAGACGCTGCCGGCGTTCCGCTCGCGCGAGACGGCGCTGCCCTTGCCTTCAGTCGTGCCGAATGCAGTCACTCGGCGCGACGTGGCCATGCGCGGTCCGCCGGGTGCCCCGGACATTGGCCTCGTCATCTACACGCCGGCAGGCGCCGGTCCGTTCGGCTGCATCTATCATATCCACGGCGGCGGCTATGTCAGCGGCTCGGCGGGAAGCCTCGAGTTCATGCATCGGCCGCTGGCCGAGCAGCTTGGCTGCGTCATCGTCTCGGTCGATTACCGGCTGGCACCAGAAACCTGCTTCCCCGGCAATATCGAGGACTGCCATGCCGGGCTCGTCTGGGTCTTCAAGCAGGCCGACATGCTCAATGTCGATCGAGACCGCATCGGGGTGATGGGCGAAAGCGCCGGCGGCGGACTTGCCGCGGCGCTCGCGCTGCTGGTGCGGGATCGCGGCGAACATCGGCTCGCCTTTCAGGTGCTGACCTACCCGATGCTCGACGATCGCACCTGCACGGCCGACCCGCACCCGTTCGCCGGCGAGTTCCTGTGGACGCCGCGCAACAATGCGTTCGGCTGGACATGCCTGTTGGGGCACGCGCCGAGAGGGGAGGGTGTCTCTCCCTATGCGGCACCCGCACGCGCCGTCGACCTGTCCGGCCTGCCACCCACCTTCATGATGACGGGCGCGCTCGATCTCTTCGTCGACGAGAATATCGACTATGCCCGCCGCCTGATCCGTGACGGCGTGCCGACCGAATTTCACCTCTATCCGGGCGCCTTTCATGCGTTCGACGCGTGGCCCGATGCACAGGTGAGCGAAGGAGCCCGGACCAACCGCAGTAAGGCGCTGCGCCGGCTGTTAGGACGGCAAGGAACACAAGCGGCGTGAAGTTAGGGCCGACCCTAAGTTAGCGGACGACCGGTCACGCAGCCGCGGCTGTCTCGACCATCTCGCCGCCGCAGGCTTCGTGCAGGATGAAGCCTTCGAGCGGGTCGACGGGGTCGCGCCAGGGTCCGCGCTCCAGCGTCTCCATCGTGTGCCGGTAGCCCGCCTGCCAGCGCTGGCTGATGCCTTCGGGGCTGAAGTCCACGTCCTTGGCATGGTCTTCATAGGGGAGCGCGGGGGCGAGCAGGCGGATGACGTGCATCCGCGTCAGGCAGCCATAGCTCGCCATCTCCGCGACCCGGTTGTCGCCGCGTGTGCCCTCCGGAAGCATCTTGGTCAGCTCCGAGATGATGTGGCGCATCTTGTGGATCTGCCGCTGGCGTTTGATGTGCGCGGCCGCGCGGCTGGAATATTGCACGTCCTTCTGTCGGTTCATCACTTCCCAGATCGTGTTCGGCTCAGGCCCATGCGGGTTCCAGATGTGGACGGCGAACACGACGGAGTTGCGGCGCGGATTGTCGTCGAACACTACCTCGACCGGCGTGTTGGAGAGAATGCCGCCGTCCCAATAGAGCTGCCCGTCGATCCGCACCGCCGGAAAGGCGGGCGGCAGCGCGCCGGACGCCATGACGTGGCGGAGGTCCAGCGCCATGTCGCGGCTGTCGAAATAGCGCATTTCACTGGTCGCCACGTTGGAGGCGCCAACCGTCAGGCGCACGTCGCCGCCATTGACCTGGTCGAAGTCGACCAGCTCGCGCAGCGTGTCCGCCAGCGGCTCCGTCGAGTAATAACCTGCCGCTTCGGGCCCCAGCGGCGAATGCGCGCTGAAGAAGGCCGCCGGGTTCGGGCGGAAGAAGGCAGGGACGCCGGTCGTCACCGCCAGCATGTTGCGCATCGCCGTGCCGAACCAGGCGGGGAGCGGTGAGCCGAGAAAGCGGCCATGCTCGACCCGGCGCCAGAAATCCTTCAGCCGGTCCATTCGCTCTGTCCGTGGGCTGCCGGCGATCAGCGCGGCATTGATCGCGCCGATCGAGGTGCCGATCACCCAGTCCGGCTCCACGCCGGCTTCGTGCAGCGCCTGGTAGACGCCCACCTGATAGGCGCCGAGCGCGCCGCCGCCCTGCAGCACCAAGACGCGCTGCCCGAGGGCAGCCAGTTCCTTGTCGACGCCATTCATGCGGTCATCCTCTCTTCGATGAAATCGGGCGCGACGTAGCCGGTGATGAGGCGCGCGCTGCGTCCGAAGGTCAGGTAGTTCCAGGCCCAGTTCAGGCCGACGATGATCCGGCTCCTGAACCCGATCAGGAACCAGATGTGCGCCACCGACCAGAGCAGCCAGGCAAGGAAGCCGTGGATTCGGATTCGGCCGAAGTCGATCACGGCATGGCGCCGGCCGACCGTCGCGAGATTGCCGAAGCTGCGATAGCGGAACGGCTCGGCCCGGCCCATCAGGATGGCACGGGCGACATGGCGCCCTTGCTGCTTGGCGACCGGTGCAATGCCGGGCACGAAGCCGCCTTTGCCGTTCGGGCAGGCGGCGGTGTCGCCGATGACGAAAATATTGTCATGGCCCGGCGGCCGCAGCGTTTCGTTGACCAGCACCTTGCCCGCACGGTCGCAGGCGCAGCGCAGCCAGGTAGAAGCCGGCGAGGCCTGCACGCCCGCGGCCCAGATGGCGGTGTGGGCGGGGATGATGTCCTCACCGACCTGCACGCTCGTGGGGGTGATGGCCGTGACGCGGCCGCTCAGCTTCACCTCGACGCCGAGCTGCTCCAGGCCGTGCCGGGCGCGAGCCGAAAGCGTCTCGGGGAAGCTGGCCAACAGCCGCGACCCGCCCTCGATCAGGATCACGCGCGAGCAATGCGGCGTGATGGTGCGGAAGTCGCGGGACACGGACTTGCGGGCAAGCTCCGCGATGGCCCCGGCCATCTCGACGCCGGTCGGCCCGCCGCCGATCACCACGAAAGTCAGCAGCGCCTTGCGACGCGCTTCATCCGTTTCCGTCTCGGCACGCTCGAGCGCCAGCAGCACCTTGCGGCGCACTGCGGTCGCGTCGTCGATCGACTTGATCCCCGGCGCGTGCTCGGCCCAGTCGTCGCGGCCGAAATAGCTGTGGCGCGCACCCGTGGCGATGATCAGCCAGTCATAGGAGAGCGATGCGCCCGATGCGGTCAGCACCAGCCGGGCGGCTGCATTCACGCCGGTCACCCGGTCCAGCAACACCCGCGTGTTCTTCTGGTCGCGCAGGATGTGCCGGATCGGCGCGGCGATATCGGCGGGCGACAGCCCGGCCGTCGCGACCTGATAGAGCAAAGGCTGGAACAGGTGGTGATTGCGCTGATCGACCAGCGTCACCTCGAGATCCGCCCGCCCGAGCGCCTTGGCTGCGGACAGGCCGCCGAAGCCGGCGCCGATGATCACGACCCGCTTTCTTTCCCCGTTCGCTTCGAGCGAAGTCGAGAAGCGCGTGTCTCGACTTCGCTCGACACGAACGGATCGGAGGATGCGCTGCAGCATCAGTGCGCCGTCCAGCCGCCGTCGACCGGCAGCGCCGTCCCGGTCATGCCCTGGCCAGCCGGCGAGCACAGGAAGACCGTCAGCGCACCAAGCTCGTCCACGTCGGCGAAGCGCTTGTTCGGCTGGGCCGCGAGCAGCACGTCGCGGATCACCTGTTCGCGGCTGATATTCCGCGCCCGGGCGGTGTCGTCGATCTGATTTTCGACGAGCGGCGTCCAGACATAGCCGGGGCAGATCGCGTTGCAGGTGATGCCGTGTTCGGCACCCTCCAGTGCGATCGTCTTGGTCAGCCCGACGATCCCGTGCTTGGCCGCGACATAGGCGCTCTTGAAGGGCGAAGCGACGAGGCCGTGGGCCGAGGCGATATTGACGATCCGCCCCCAGCCGGCCGCCTTCATCGGGCCATAGGCCGCCTTGATGGCGTGAAAGGCGGCGGAGAGGTTGAGCGCGAGGATCGCGTCCCACTTGTCTTCGGGAAAGCTCTCGACGGGCGAAACGTGCTGGATCCCGGCATTGTTGACCAGGATGTCGACGCGTCCGAATGCAGCGATCGTCTGCTCGACGAGAGCGCGGGCGTCGGCCGACACCATCAGGTTGGCACCATTATAACTGATCCGCGTGCCGCTATGCTCGGCAAGCTCGGTGCACGTCCGCTCGATCTGGTTGGCGTCGCCCAGGCCGTTCAGCACCACGTCGGCACCGGCTTCGGCGAGCTTACGCGCGATCCCCAGGCCGATGCCGCTGGTGGATCCGGTGACGATCGCCACCTTGCCGGCGAGCACCCGCTCGCTCTGGCCCAGAAACTGCGCATGGACGTTCATCGGCATACCTTCCGCAAGGGATCACTGCCGAAAGAGGTGCCGCAAGCGCGCGCGGGACAGAAATGCCGATCGCTTATCGACACGATGCAGAGCCGGGATTGGCGTGCGGCCCCATCATGCACCTACTCAGGAGCCGTCATATTCCAACCGACGGAGACACGATCATGGTCACTCAAAGCGCGCGCCGGCTGTTCGGCGCTCTTCTTGCCGCCTCTGCCTTTGCCGGCGCCTCGCCCGCATTCGCTGGGCAATGCACTGCCGAGGGCGCGAATGCGCTTGCCGGCGCGCCGACTGCGCCCAAGGCCGTCACCGACGATGTGCTCGGCTCCATCGACCTCGGCCCGGAAATTCAGGTCGCCGACCGCCAGCTGCGCATGCGCAAGCTGGTCGTTCAGCCCGGCGGCATCGTGCCGCTGCACAGCCATGGCGATCGCCCCGCGTTGATCCTGACGGTCTCCGGCTCGATCAAGGAATATCGCAGCACCTGCACCCAGCCGATCGTGCACGCGGCCGGCGACCTGACCCGCGAGGCGGAAGGCATCAGCCATTATTGGGTGAACGACGGCAAGGTGCCGGCGGTGCTTTACTCGGCCGACGTCCACCACGGCATGTAAGCTGTTCCCACCGCCGGCAGCCCCTGAGCCGGCGGCCCGCGGCGCCCGGTCTCGTCCCCCGGCCGGGCGCCGCCCCTTGCGCGAGGCACATCCACCATGGCGACCGCAGCTCTTGCCGCGCCCCCGGCCCGCATGCTCAGCCCCGCAACGGTCGGGCTGATCGGCTTTCTGACGCTCGTCGACCTGTTCGCGACCCAGGCGATCCTGCCGAGCCTCGCTCGCCTCTATCAAGTGACGCCCGCGGCGATCGGTCTTGCCGCCAATGCGAGTACATTGGGCATGGCAATCGCGGGCCTGGTGGCCGGCGTGCTCGGCCGGCATGTCGACCGGCGCCAGGGCGTCTGGATCAGCTTGGTGCTCCTTGCGGTGCCGACGGCGCTGCTCGCCTTCGCGCCGAACCTGACGGTCTTCGCGGTGCTGCGGGTAGTGCAGGGACTGTGCATGGCGACGGCGTTCACCCTGACGCTCACCTACCTGTCGGAGCGGTGCAGCGCGACCGGCGCAACAACGGCGCTGGCAGCCTATGTGACCGGCGGCGTGGCCAGCAACCTGATCGGGCGGCTGACGGCTGCAACGGTGGCCGGGCTGCTCGGCCCGGCGATCAGCTTCCTTTTCTTCGCCGCGCTGAACCTGGGCGGAGCCGCGCTCGTCGCGCGGGCGCTGTCGCGCGGCGCGCCGATGCGGATGGACGAGGGGGCAGGTCGACGCTTCTGGTCGGGCTGGGCCGAGCATCTTCGCAACCCGCGCTTGCTCAGGCTCTACCTGATTGGATTTCTGATCCTGTTCGGCTTCATCGGCACCTTCTCCTATGTCGGTTTCGTGCTGGCCCGGCCGCCCCTGTCGCTGTCGATGACCGCGCTTGGCCTGGTCTTCCTGGTGTTCGCGCCGTCGATGGTGACGACGCCCCTGGCGGGAGCAGCCGCGACCCGGGTCGGCCTTGGCCCGGCCCTTGCGCTCTCCCTGCTGTTGGCGATCGCTGGGCTGCCCCTGTTGCTGGCGACCTGGCTGCCCGCCCTGCTTGCGGGCCTCGCGCTGGTCGGGATCGGCACCTTCTTCGCCCAGGCTGTTGCCACCGGGCAGGTCGGCCGGACGGCGGAGCGTGATCGGGCTGCGGCCAGCGGCCTCTATCTCAGCTTCTATTATTGCGGTGGCCTCGCCGGCGCGGCGGTGGTCGGACAGGTGTTCGACCGGTTCGGCTGGACGGCCGCCTTGGAGAGCGTCGGTGCGGCGCTCGCCCTTGCAACTCTTCTAGGATTTGGAGTGCGTCGATGAACGAGCGTTATCTGCGGGGCGTCGAGATCCTGCAGCAACTGCACGGCAATGTGGTCGAGAAAGTGACCAACACCGTTGCGGAGATCGCGCCGGATTTCGCTCGGATGACGATCGAATATCCGTTCGGTGACCTCTATGCTCGTGATGGCGCGGACCTGCGCACGCGCGAGATCGCGGCGGTCTCAGCGCTGGCCGCGGTCGGCGCCCAACCCCAGCTGCGGATCCATGTCGCCGCCGCACTCCATTCGGGCTGCACGCGTGAGGAACTGGTCGAAATCCTCATGCAGGTGAGCATCTATGCAGGATTTCCGGCAGCGCTGAACGCGCTCGCCTCCTGCCACGACCTGCTGGCTATGCCGCCTGATCCCGTAGCTGCGGAGTAGGGCAGCGCTTGCCCGCCGATGGCCATTGATGCCGCCGCGCCTCCCGAACGAACGCGCCGACTGCGGGCGAATGGGGCCGGCCCCGCACCGTGGCCAGGTAGATGGTGCGGGAATATACCGGGTCGACCAGGTCGCGAACGATCAGTTCCGGATCGGTCACACAGCTTTCGGGAAAGAAGCCGAAGCCCAGACCGGCCTTGATCATCGACTGGACCCAGTCGTCGCGGGTGGAACTGAACACCTTGCGCGTGGTCACACCCCGCGCCGCAAAGTCCCTCGACACATATTCGAACACTTCGCAATTCGATCGGCTGACATAGGGCTCGCCGTCCAGCTCCGCGACGCGCACCGGATCATGCGCGACCAGGCGGTGATTGGGCGGGAGCAGGACGACGAACCGCTCCTCGAAGATCGGAACGCAATGGAACTGCTCCGGCATTTCTTCGGGAACGCCGATCACGCCGATTTCCAGCTCGCCCTTGCCGAGCGCCTCGATCATCTGCGGCGCGCCGCCGTCATGAATGTGCACCTCGACGTCGGGATGCTGAGCGTTGAACCGGGCAATGAGCCCTGCGATCAGGTTGGCGGAGATGGTGCACATCGCGCCGATGGTGAGGGTGGCCCGGTCGAGCTTGGCGAGGGCCTTCGCGCTTTCCTTGGCGGCGCGGGCCTGTTCCATCACCTGCGCCAGATAGGGCAGCATCATCCGCCCGAGTTCCGACAAATGCGTGTTGCCGCGTTCCCGGTGGAACAGCGCGCCGCCCAGTTCGGCCTCGAGCTGCTGGATCGCGCGAGTCAGCGCCGGCTGGCTGACATTGCATCGTTCGGCCGCACGCGTGAAGTTCAGCGTCTCCGCCAGCGCCACGAAATAGCGGACCTGTTGCATTTCCATGGGCCGGTCTCCCCGGTCCATCATTACACCGCCGTGCCGATTTCCGCCAGCGTTGGGCTGTGCAGCTTTTGCATGGACACGATGCATGAACTTTAGCGGACGAGCGCGTCGATTTCGCTGAAACTGTCGGGGTCCCGGCCGTTCGGGACCGCGTTTCAGGAGATCCCAGACATGAAGACCGTGACCATCGCGTCCGCCGCGGCCGTGCTGTCGGCGCTGAGCGCCGGCGCCGCGCTCGCCGGCCCCGTCAAGCCGCAGCCGACCATGGATAAATGCTACGGCATTTCGAAGGCCCACAAGAATGACTGCGCCGCCGGGCCGGGCACCAGCTGCGCGGGCACCAGCCGCACCGACTATCAGGGCAATGCCTGGAAATATGTCGCGAAGGGCACCTGCACCGCGATCAAGACGCCCAAGGGCAATGGCTCGCTGACGCCGAAAAGGGCCTGAACCGATGTCCCCGACCGCCGGACTGGCCTTCAAGCCCCAGCATTTCGCCGAGGCGATCGCGTGTCCGGCGGCGGGGCTGTGGTTCGAGATCCATGCCGAAAACTATATGGTCGATGGAGGGCCGCGCCTCGCCATGCTCGATACGCTCCACGCCGAGCGGCCCATTTCCGTTCACGGCGTCGGTCTCTCGCTGGCGTCGACCGAAGCGCCTGACCCCGTCCATCTGAACAAGCTCGCGCGCCTCGTCGACCGCTGCGACCCGTTCCTGGTCTCGGAGCATCTGGCCTGGTGCCGCCTCGGCGAGCGTTGCTTCCCCGACCTGCTGCCGTTCCCGCGCAGCAACGAGGCGCTGCGGCTGATCGCGCGCAACATCGACATCGTGCAGAACAGGCTTCGCCGGCCGATCCTGATCGAGAACCCCTCGCTCTACATGGAGCTCGAAGGCCATGAGTGGAGCGAGCCCGAGTTTCTGGGCGAACTTGCCGCGCGGACCGGCTGCGGACTGGTTGTGGACCTCAACAACATCGTCGTCAGCGGTCACAATATCGGCTTCGATCCAACCGGCTATCTCGCTGGCCTGCCGGGTCACGCGATCGGTGAATATCACCTCGCCGGGCACAGCGCCGACGACGCGGCCGGCCTGCTCATCGACAGCCATGATTGTCCCGTTGCCGAAGCAGTCTGGTCGCTGTTCGACGCGGCCGTGCGCCGCTTCGGCGCTCGTCCGACGCTGATCGAGCGGGACGGCAACCTTCCGCCATTCGGCGAACTGCTCGTGGAGCGCGCACGCGCCCTGGAGCCGGTCCATGCCTGAGCTCGCCGCCTTCCAGGCCGATTTCGCCGCGCGCCTGTCACAGCCCTGCACCCAACGGAACGGCTTTGTCGTGCACCGCAACAACTGGATGTTCGCGACGATCGAGGCGCTCGGCGACCTGTTCCCGACGGTTTGCCGCCTGATCGGTGCGGAAGCGTTCGAAGGGTTCGCAGCCGACTTCATCGCCCATGAGCCGCCCGCTTCGCCGATCGTCAGCCGTTACGGCGCTGGCTTTGCCGACTTCCTGTGCGACCAGCCTTGGGTCGCGGATATCCCCTACCTGCCCGACGTGGCGACGATCGACCGCTTCCATCTCGAAGCGCTGCTGGCCGCCGATGCCGCGCCGCTCGAACCGGCCAGCCTGGCGGAGTTGGCGCCCGCTGATTGGGCTACGCTGCGGCTAAAGACCCATCCAGCGCTGCGCATCGGCTGGTTCACCACGCCGGCACCGTCGATCTGGCTCGCTCACCGCGGCGACCGACCGCCGGACGACTTTGCGCCGGATTGGCAGGCCGAAGGCATAGCGATCACCCGCCCTGGTCACGAGGTTACCGCCCGCCTGATCGGCAGGGCCGAGCACCGCTTCCTGTTCGGGCTGCGCCTGGGCGAGACGGTCAGTGAAGCGGCGGTCGCTGCCACCAGCCTCTACCCGGACGAAGATTTCGCCGCCCTGTTCGCCCGCACGCTCGAAAGCGGCGCGCTTGCCGCACCCTGTGCATAGGAAAGGATGATTGATGGCCACGCTTGCCCCGACCCGACCGGCCTCACCCGAGCCGCTGCTTGCCGGCCCCGCCCGGCAGGCCGAACGCCTGCTGCCCATGTCGCTGCTGCTGCTCGTCCAGCGGCTCGGCATCGCCGCCGTGTTCTTCCTGTCCGGCAGGACCAAGGTCGAAGGCGTGCTGACGCTGACAGACAGCACCTTCGAACTTTTCCGGACCGAGTATGCCTTGCCGCTGCTGCCGCCCGAGACGGCCGCCTATATGGGCACCTACGCCGAGCATATCTTTCCGATCCTGCTCGTGCTTGGCCTGTTCACGCGCGGCGCCGCCATCGGCCTGCTCGGCATGACGCTGGTTATCGAGATCTTCGTCTATCCCGACGCTTGGCCGACGCATCTGAGCTGGGCCGGGCTCCTCCTTCCCCTCATCGCCCTAGGCGGCGGCCGCTTCGCGCTCGACCGCCTGTTCCGCATCGCCTGACAGGAGTATCGAAAATGACTTCACTTCCCGCTTCGGCTCGGGGCCGCATCTTGGTGGGGATAGCGCTTAGCGCATTAGTCGCATTCGGGCTGGCCGCGGCCCAGCCCGTCCATGCGGCAACGCCTGCGCCGGCGACCGGCGCCCAGGGCGTGCTCGTCCAGAAGAGCGACTATGGCTTTGACGAGACGATCGCCCGGCTGAAGGCTGATATTGCGGCAAAGGGCATCCGCTTTTTCGATGAGATCGATCAGTCGGAGCTCGGCGCGGGCGCCGGCCTGCCGATCGGCCGCTCGACCTTGATCCTGTTCGGCAATCCGCCGCTCGGCGTTCAGTTCCTGCAGGCCAATCCGCTCGCCGGGCTCGACTGGCCCGTGCGCATGCTGGTCACCGAAGCGGCGGACGGCAGCGTGTCGCTGGCCTGGACCGATTTCAGCTTCGTCCAGCATCGTTATGGCATCAGTGGCAAGGACGCGCAGCTCAAGATGGCGAGCGAAGTGGCGGCGTCGATCGCGCACAGCACGTCCAAATAGGCCGGCGCCCATGTTTGCTTTGATGCTGGCCGCCGCAGCCGCCCAGGCTGCCGACGCCGAGCCGCTTTACGAGGACACGGATTATGGCCGCCAGATGACGGTGGCCGAAATCCGCCGCGACGTGGTCGGCAACAGCCTGGTCTGGAACGAGAGCGGCACCCGCCGCGCCCGCTATGTCGCACCGGACGGAAGCTTCGTCGGCGGGCGCGCGGCGTTGCGCTGGCACTTCCGCGACTATGACAACCTGTTCTGTGTCGATTCCGGAGATCCGGCGACGAGCGGTTGCGTCCAATTCCTTCGGCAGGGCAACACCATCACCTGGCGCCGTAAGGACGGGCTGATCGAAGTGAGTGCCACGATTGCGCCGGGCAATGCCGTCCGCTGACGCGCCGCGCGTCAGAACACGCGGGAAAGGCGAAGGGAGAGGCGCGGTCGCTTGTCGCCGGTGTCGAACCGGTCGGCATTGAGTGACGCGCTGCGTCGAGGCGGCAGTCTGCACCGGAGCGGCAAGGGTAGCGGCGGGGGGCGATGCACGTTCCGGTAGGGTCAACGAGGGCAGGGCCCGCTCGGTGATGGTCGGATCGGCGCGGTCCAGAATCACTTGCGCGCCTGCGGCCTCCGGGGCCAGGAAGCCGGCGACGACAGCGGCAAGCGACAGGATGGACTGGTTCATCGGCGGCCTCTCAGGCGCCGCACTTAAAGCGCTAAGCCTGTGAAATACTTAACGTCGCGATCATCCCTAAGCCGAATTTAAGGACGTGCGGCAGTACTACGGTAACCAGCCAGGGCGCACCGTTCGAGATTGGAGAACCCGGCTGCTGCCGAAGGGGATGGTATGCGCAAGTCGATGATGGCCGCTCTGGCCCTAACCTGCTCAACGGCCGCGATGGCGGCGGGCACGCCCGAATGGACGGTGAGCGAGTCGTCGGGACCCGTGCAGATTTCGCAGAACGGCCTGGTTAAGGTCGCGACCCGCGGCCTCACGGTGAAGGCCGGGGGGATCGTCACCACCGGTCGCGGCGGTCGTGCCGTGCTGGTGCGCGGCACCGAATATATGATGGTCGCGCCGGCCTCGCAGCTGCGCCTTCCCGCCGAAGAGGCGGCCCCCGGCATCACCCGCGTGTTCGAGGATTTCGGCAACGTCGTCTTCATGATCAAGAAGAAGATCACCCCGCATTTCGAGGTGAAGACGCCTTATCTCGCCGCGGTGGTGAAGGGCACCACCTTCTCGGTCGGCGTCGGGCCGCAGGGTGCATCGGTGCAGGTGCTCGAAGGCGCTGTCGACGTGGCGACGCTGGATGGCGGCGCGCGCGATCTGGTGCGGCCCGGTTCGGTCGCGCTGGTCGGGGCCGGCGATCTGCGGCGCATGCAGGTGGATGACGGCCAGACCCGGCGCGTGATCGAGAGCCCGAATGCCGCGCCCACCGAGGCCGCGCCCGCAGCTCAGCCGGCGGTGACGACGGCTGCGGCCGAGACCGCACCGGCGGCGGCGATCTCCCAGGCCGTCTATGAGGCGCCTGTATCGCTCGCCGACACGACCGGTGGACTGGTCAGCGGCTCGATCGGCGGGGTGCCATCGGAACTCGCCGCGGCGGCCGATGCGACCCAGGCTGCGGCGGAAGCGAGCAAGGCGACCGTACAGGCAGTGCAGGTCGCGACGGTGCTGATGGCGACCAGTAAGACGCTGGAGCAGGCAACGACCAACGCCGGTCAGCAATCCGGCATGGTCGAAGCCGCGAGCTCGGCGAGTGCCAAGGCGGAACGGGCCGCCGAGCAGGCGAGTGTCGCGGCGCAGGCGGTCAGCGAACAGGCCGCCAAGGCTGCTGCCGAACAGGCCCAGCGCGACGCGGCCAAGGCGGTAGCTGCGGCTGCTGCAGAGCGAGCGGCGCGCGACGCCGAGGCTGCAGCCGAGCAGGCACGGGCGGCCGAGGCGGAACGTGCCGCGAAGAGCGCGCAGGCGGCTCAGGCGCAGTCCGAAGCCGAGGCTGCCGCCAAGGCCGCCGAGGAAGCGAAACGCGCCGCCGACAATAAGAGCGCGCGCGAAGCTGCTCAGGCCGCTGCGCAGGCGGCCGCGAACAAGGCTTCAGCGGCCGAGGCCGCCGCCGCCGCCGCCGCTGCCGCCGAAGCTGCGCACGCTCAACGGGAAGCATCGAAGGCCGCGGCCGAACAGGCGGCGGCACAAGCTGCGGCCGAGGCAGCACGAGCGGCCGAAGAGGCAATGCGGGACGGCGCCGATGCAGCGGCTCAGGCAGCGGCCGACAAGGCGGCGCGCGAAGCGGCCAAGGCGCTGGAAGACGCCCGCAAGGCGGCCGAGCAGGCGACCGCCGCAGCCCAGGACAAGGCGACGCGCGAAGCCGAAAAAGCAGCGGCTAAAGCCGCAGCCGATGTCGCCAAGGAAGCCGAGAAGGTCGCTGCCGAAGCGGCCCGGAAGGCCGAAGCAGACGCGGCAAAGCTCGCCGATCAGGCAGCCAAGGAAGCGGCCAAGGCCGCCGAAGAAGCAGCGAAGGCGGCCGAACAGGCGCTAAAGGCCGAACAGGACAAGGCCCTGCAGGAAGCGGCGCGGCTCGCTCAGGCGAGCCAGGCCGAAGCCGCGGCGAAGGCTGCCGCGCTGGCCGCCGAGGAAGCGGCGAGAGCCGCGCAGGAAACCGCGAGCAAGGAGGCGGAGCGGCTTGCTCGCGAGGCCGAAAAGGCTGCTGCCGACGCCGCTGCCGCCGCGGCCAAGGCCCAGGAAGAGGCCGCCAAGGCCGCCGCTCAAGCAGCTGCGGACGCACTGGCGGCGGCTCAGAAGGCCGCCGAGGACGCCGCAAGACAGGCGGCCGACACCGGCCAGGGCCTGATCAACAAGCTGGGGCTCGGCGGGCCGGCCAAGCGCTGAGCGTTACGGGCTGGCACACCGGCCCGGACGCCGTCTTCCCTGCCGAGCGAGGGCGCGGGTCATCACCGCCGGGCAGCGTCGAAGCCGAACCGGCCGTCAGCTGCGCTTGAGGTCCTTATAGGTCAGGCTCGTCGACACCTTGCCATTGGCATTGGTGAGGGTTGCTGCCGGCACGCGGACGAGCTTCTCGCCGACTACCAGGCTGATGCTTCCGTCTTCGTGCACGCGGCTGATCTTGCCGACGCGCTTGCCATTGGCATCCCAGAGCGAGGCGTTGCGCGCAATGGCGCTGGCCTGAATCTGAGCCAGGGCAGGGGTGCCGAGCGGGGCCGCAACTGCAGCGAGCAGAAGAGCAATCGAAAAGCGGGTCATCGAACAATCCTTCGCCATCGGCAAGGCATCGTGCCCCGCCTGCAAGACCCATCGGCATCGCTCTCGATCGGCGAACTGCTATTCGCTCTTATGCGCCGCCTTTGGCGGCTGCCGCCCAATTAGGTGGCGCGGACCCTCGCACAAGGCGCCGAGCGTCTATCATTTCCGCCCGATGCTCCGGGATCCCAAACTGGGGCGCTTCACGGGCGAGAAGTACCGTGACTTCCTGGAATGGGCGACGGCGCCAATGGTCTTGATCGCGCTTGCCACTCGCCAGCCGCGACCATAGTCGTGGCGTAGCAGGGGATTGGGGGCAGTTATAAGCGTGCGTAAGGTGCAGCGATCACGTTCTTGTGATATCGGCATCTGGTTCATCGCCGCATCGTTGCCGGTGGTAGCCCTCGCGCAAGCTCCGGGGCTTGTGACGATGTCGGCCGCGCCGGCTGCGCCCGACATCGCGGTCGCACCGAAACCTGCCTGGGTTGTCGACCGGGCGGTGCCTGGAAGCGAGAGCCGACGCGTTGAGCGTATTCATCAGCTTTCAGGTGCGCGAAGCGCGTACGCCTTTTGAGAATGATCTCGGAGCCGTGCTCGACGAGGCCAAGGCACAGCGGGCCGTCGTGGCGGAGTTCGCCAAGGTAGGCAGGAGCGTAAGCCTGGCGGCGACGACGCAGAGCTGGAACGACTTCTAGGCCAGTCCGATCCGGCCTGTCAGCGAAGGTCGTCGCCGGACCAGCTCACGAGACTATGTGATCAGCTAACAATTGGCACTGGCGCCCGCGCATACCCTGGCCCAGATGCGGTTCATCGTCTTCAACGATCGAACCGTTTCGGCCTCCCCACGGCTCAATGCCCTTGATCGGAGTTTCTTTTGTTCCTTCTGCCCGTCCTTCTGCAAGCTGCCGAACCGACGATCGTAGTGACGGGGCGCGGTCTGGATGCGGCGCCCGGCGATGCCGCCTACGACATCGTGACGATCGACCGGCATCGGCTGACCGGCAGTGCCAGTGGGCGCCTCGAGGATGTGCTGCGGGATGTCGCCGGCCTTCAGCAATTCCGCCGGTCCGACGCTCGCTCGGCCAATCCCACCAGCCAGGGCGTCACTCTGCGCGGCCTGGGCGGCAATGCGGCCAGCCGCGCCCTGGTGATCCTCGACGGTGTCCCGCAATCGGACCCGTTCGGCGGCTGGGTCGCCTTTCCGGCCTTTTCGCCGGAGCGCCTCGGGCAAGTCCGTGTGACCAGGGGCGGCGGCAGCGGCGTTGCCGGCCCGGGAGCGCTGGCCGGCACAATCGAGTTGGCGAGTGGAACGGCGGATCAGCTTGCCCCGATGGCCGCGCAAATCTCTTATGGCAGTCGCCAGTCGGTGGATGCCGATCTGTTGGCGAGCGCACCATTGGGCAGAGGTCTCGCGATGGTTTCTGCAGATTACGCTCGCGGCGACGGCTTCATCCCCATTGTCGCCGGTCAACGCGGCGCGGCCGATCGGCCCGCACGCTATGAGCAGGCAAGCCTTGCCGTTCGCGGCGTCGTTCCGACCGGCGGTGCGGCCGAGCTGCAGGCCAATCTCCTTGTCTTCACCGATCGCCGTGAGCGGGGAACGGCATTCACGCGCAACGGCAGTGACGGCGCCGATGCCAGTCTGCGCTTCGTCAGCCACGGCACATGGAGGGTGTCGGCACTGGCATATCTGCAGACCCGCAGTTTCCAGAGTGAATTTGCTTCGGTGAGCGCGGGGCGGGCCGCTGCATCGCAAACGCTCGATCAATATAACACTCCCGCAAGGGGCTTGGGCGCCCGCGTCGAAGTGGCCCCGCCGCTGGGATCGAACATCGACCTGCGGCTAGGCGGCGACTGGCGTCGGACCAATGGGCGAACCCAGGAGCTGTTCACCTATGTTGCCGGCAGCCCGACCCGGCAGCGCCGGGCGGGGGGCACCAGCACGACCATCGGTGGATTCGCAGATCTGTCCTGGGTCGATGGCCCCCTAACCCTCAGCGCCGGAGCGCGGATCGACCGGTGGACCTTGAGTGACGGATTTCTTACCGAGCGGACACTCGGGAGCGGGGCGCTCCTGACCGATCAGCGCTTCGCCGATCGTGAAGGATGGGAGCCCACCGGGCGCGCCGGCGTGGCCTGGTCGCCGAGCGAGCGGCTGACGTTACGGGGCGCCGTTTATGCCGGATGGCGGCTGCCTACGTTGAACGAGCTTTACCGTCCCTTCCGTGTCGGCGCCGACGCCACCGCGGCAAACGCGGCGCTGAAGCCGGAACGGTTGAACGGCGGCGAACTCGGCTTGGATTATCGCCCGGCCGACGGGGTGCGCCTGGCCGTCACGATTTTCGAGAACCGGCTGAAGGAGGCGATCGCCAACGTCACCGTCGCGCGGGGGCCCGGCACCTTTCCCGGGGTCGGCTTCGTATCGGCAGCCGGCTTCTACCGGACGCGGCAGAATCTGGACGAAATCCGCAGCCGCGGCGTCGAGTTGGACGGATCGGCCAATTTGGGTGCTTGGCGCGCGCAGCTCTCCTATGCGTACACCGACGCGGTTGTGGGCGCATCGGAGGCAGCGGCGGCGCTCGACCGATTGCGGCCGGCGCAAACGCCTCGCCATACGGCAAGCGCGACCTTGGGCTGGGCAGCGGAGCAGCTTCGAGCCTCGGCGACCCTGCGCTACGTCTCCAGCCAGTTCGAGGACGACCAGAATAGTCGTTCGCTCGACGAGGCGCTGACCCTGGATGCCAATGTCCGCGTCGCGGTCGGAAGAGGTGTTTCCATTGAGGGCCGGGCGGAAAATCTGACCGATACGCGGGTCGAGGCCGCCATTTCGGGAGACGGAGTGATCGAGCGCGCCGCGCCTCGCACATTGTGGCTGGGCGTGCGCTTCAGTGGTTGATCTGACAGTGGCTGGCGCGCTTCGGTAACCACCTGAAGGTCTTCGGCGCCTATGGTGCGGACGGCCAATCGGCACGCACCGACCTGTGAAGGGACTGCTTTCCACTCCCGACGCAAAGGCTTTCGGCAATATCGTCCAATGCGTCGTGCCGCCCTGCGATGGCCATTTTGTGTTTGTGATCGCCGCAACAGCAGAGCCCAGTTCGCAACCGGTCAGAGAATGCAGAAGTTCGTGATGACAGGCGTGCGCTGACCCGGCCGCGCTGCGTCGCGGAGTTGCTGAGGCTTTCGGCACCTTCATTGTCGCGTTAGGCTCACCCGATGCTTCTGACTGATCTGATCCGCACGGGCGCCGAGCGTCACGGAAGCCGAGTGGCGGTCCGGTTCGAGCAGGCAGAGATGACCTTCACCGAGGCCGACGCGCTTTCAACGGGGATGGCTTTGCGGCTGCAGGAGAATCTGCGGCCGGGCGAGATGATCGGCATTCTCGCCAGCAATGGCCTGCTGAGCCTGCCGTTGGACTTCGCCGGTGCCAAGGCAAGGCTGGTGCGCGTTCCTCTGAATGCTCGTCTGTCGTTGGCTGAGCACGAGCAGATGCTCGGCCGCGCCGGTGTGAGGCGCCTTGTCTATTCGGCGGACCAACGCGACCGCGCGAAATCTCTCAAGGAACTTCGCACTGATCTCGACCTGCTTTCGCTCGAGGAGCTCGCAGCCGGAGCGGAGGTGGTTGACGGTCCTCTTCCCGATCCGGAACCCGAAGACCCGGTTGTGGCAGTTTTCACCTCCGGTACCACGGGCAAGCTCAAGGCGGTGGTCCATACTCAGGCGAGCTACGGTGCCGTTGCCCTCAACGTGCTCGCCAATCTCGTCGATCCGCGACCGGATGACGCGATGCTCCATGCCGCATCGCTGTTCCACGCCTCGGGAACCCTGCTGCTCCCTTACTGGCTGAGAGGCGGTGCAGCGGCGGTCCTGCCGGGTTTCGAGCCATCGGCTTACATCGATGCCGTCGAGCGATGGCGACCGACCGCGCTCATGCTGGTGCCGACGATGCTGGGCATGCTGCTGGATCATCCGGCCTTCGACCCGGCGCGGTTCGCTTCCGTCGATACGATCATCTATGGCGCCTCTCCGATGCCGAGGCCGCTGATCGAGCGCGCGCTCGCAAGCCTGGGTCCGCGGTTCGTGCAGTTCTACGGCCAGACGGAGGCACCCCTTGCGATTGCCGCGCTCGGCAAGGAGGATCATCTCGATCCAGGGCGCCTGGCCTCATGTGGACGACCCAGCCGCGACGTGGAGCTGCGGATCGACGCACCCCCCGGCGAGGCAGGCGAGGTCATGCTTCGTGCGCCGTTCCAGATGGCGGGTTACCATGACGAGCCGGAGCTCAATGCCGAGACGATCACCGATGGCGGGTGGCTGCGCACCCGAGACATCGGTCGGCTGGATAGCGACGGCTACCTTACCCTGGTGGATCGGACGTCGGACATGATCGTGACGGGTGGCTACAACGTCTATCCCAAGGAAGTGGAGGACATGCTCCTCACGCATCCTGCCGTAAGCGAAGCCGTGGTGATCGGCGTGCCTGACCAGAAGTGGGGCGAGGCAGTGCTCGCCTTCGTGGTTCTACGCGCAGGAGCCGCCGCCGGAGTCGAGGCGCTTCGTGGTCACTGCCGGGAGCGGCTGGCGCGGTACAAGGTGCCGAAGGAAATCCGCTTCATCGATGCCGTGCCGATCAGCGCCGTCGGCAAGCCTTTGCGACGTGCCCTACGCGACCCCTTCTGGGCGGGCATGGACAGGAGAGTGGCATGAGCAAGGTGCTGGTCGAGCGCCGCGGCGAGGTGACCGTGGTGACGATCAACCGGCCGGAACGGCGAAATGCCGTCGACGCCGAAACGGCCCTGCTGCTCCGTTCAGCCTTCGAGGCCTTCGAGACAGACGACGAGGTGCGCGCGGCAGTGCTGACTGGAGCTGGCGGCACGTTTTGCGCCGGATATGACCTGCACAGCGTTGCGGCGTCACCACCGCCCTACGATCCGGACGGTCCTGGGCCGATGGGCCCGACCCGCATGCTGCTGTCCAAGCCCGTCATTGCTGCCGTCGAAGGTCATGCCGTCGCCGGCGGGTTGGAGCTGGCGCTGTGGTGCGATCTCCGGGTTGCGTCCGAAACCGCAATTTTCGGCGTGTTCTGTCGCAGGTGGGGCGTGCCGCTGATCGACGGTGGCACGGTCAGGCTGCCGCGGATCGTAGGCCAGAGTCGCGCGCTCGACATGATCCTGACCGGAAGAGCCGTCGCCGCGAACGAGGCGCTTGCCATGGGCTTGATCAACAGGGCGGTGCAGCCTGGACAGGCTCTGACCGAGGCTCTTGATCTTGCGAGCCGCATTTCCACGTTCCCGCAGATGTGCATGCGGGCCGATCGCCTGTCCGCTTACCAGCAGTGGGACAGCGGCATCGAGCAAGCGCTGCGAGCCGAGGCTGCCGGCGGAGAAGCACCTCTGGCGGCAGAGGGTTTGAGAGGTGCCGGCCGCTTTTCGGAGGGAGCCGGACGCTCGGGCCGGTTCGAGTGATTGGCATCCCAGTAAGCCGAGGTGCCGGGGGCACATAGCCGCCGTCAGCGAGACCTTCTAGTTAGACGGGTGATCGAACGAACGCCCAGTGTTGGACAGGCTCGCGGACCCGGAATCCGCGTTACCGGACCGCCTAAACTGTTACAATGTAGGCCGAACTCGGATGGCCCTAGGCTTCGTCCACACACCATTCCCCACGGATGGTTCGAGGTAGTGCTGCACCCTAGAACTTCAGACTGCCGGACCAAGGCAGGCGAGCCGCTGAGGCTGAATTCGGTGCTCGAACTCCACTTGTGGTTCGCGCGCCTTGAGTCTCCAAGCAACCTGGCTCGCCTCTCCGCTCAGCGCAAGGGACGCGTTGATAAAGTCACAAGGAACATCATGGGCGTAGGCGTAAAGCATCTGAGTGCCAGATATGCTGCGCTCGTTCCGGCTGAGCATTGAGTCGCCTGACAGCATGGCCAGTAGCCCGATCCTGTAGGGGTTAGCTGCGGCCTCTAGATCTGTTCCGTCAAGCGGCCATCCTTGATGGGTATCTGCTCGAGTGGCTCGATTGCCTCATGCTCGAGGAAGTGCGTGATCAGGCGGCAGGCTTCCCGCTTCAGCCAGAGCTTCGGGCTTTCCGCTCTTCCACCTGATCTGTTGGCTACGCGCTTTACCCACTCAAAGCTGAGGTCATCGGCAGCAGATGCGCAGTGTGCGCCTGTACGCCTGAAGCAAAATCAGGAGTGTTACTTATGCTATCCCTTGGCCCGACTTGCGGGAACGCCTCCGGGCATACGGACTATCCCTGATTCGCATGCTGCCCGTTTCGATGCATTCGATTGCTCCCGCAGTTAGCGGGACTCAGTCAAGAGGAGGCACGAGATGAAGAGTGATGCTCAGCTTCAGCGGGACGTCATCGCCGAGCTCGAAGCGGATCCCTTGATCGATCACACACAGATCGGCGTATCGGTGACGGACGGCGTCGTGACCCTGAACGGCCTCGTCAGAAGCTATGCCGAAAAGATGGCGGCGGAGAAAGACGCTCGGCGCATCTCGGGCGTGCAAGCGATTGCAGAGGAAATCAAGGTGCGGTTTCCTAGCGACCCGAAAACCAGCGACTCCGAGATTGCCAAGCGCATAGTCGACGTATTTGGGTGGAACGTTCTGATCCCAAACGGCAAGATCGACGTCAAGGTCGAAAACGGTTGGGTCACGCTGAGTGGCGTGGTCGATTACGGCTACCAGCACGACGCGGCCAAAAAGGCGGCCGGACAGATCAGCGGTGTGATGGGCGTCAGCGACTTGATTGAACTGCGGCTCACGCCGGTCGCGTCGACGGTTCGGGATCGGGTGAAATCCGCCATCAGAAGGCAGGCTGACCGGGACGCGGATACAATTTTTGTAGCGACCGAGGGCGGCACCGTCACTCTGTCTGGCCGAGTGTCTGGCTGGGCTGAGCGCAGAATCGCCGAGCAGGCTGCCTTGGGCTCACCAGGCGTGTCGAAAGTCATCGATCGCATCGCCATCGCTGCCTAGCGACAAGCAGCGACGCCTGGGCGTACCCGATCCAGCGGGCGGGTGCGCTCCCTTTTTCTAGTCAGGGAGATTTCCCGTGGACGAAATTGACTTTCTGCAGCGTCGATGTGTCCAGCACCAGGCGCTGGCGCGCGAAGCCACCTGCCTCCCGGTGATGCGTGCCCACCTCGCCTTCGTACGGGCCTACCGGACCCGCATTGCCGGCTGCACGTGCAGGAATGTGCGGCAGTCACAGGCCAGTAGCCGTGCCGCCGCGTGACAGTTGGGAGAATAATCATGCCTTCCCCGCCCGAATCTATCGTCGCCTTCCCTGAAGAGGCGCCGCTTCGGGAGTCACTCCTCCCACGACGACACACGCTGGAGACGCGTAGCGGACGGCATTTTGACGTCCGCGCGGCTCGCTCGGTGGATCTTCCCGCACTCAGGCTCTTCCTAAGCCGAATTACCCCGGAGGACTTGCGGTACCGGTTCCTCTCGCCTGTCAAGAAGGTGCCGGACGGTCTTCTTCAGCAACTTCTCGGCTATGATCACGTGCACGCCGAGCACTTCCTGGCCTTTGAACAAAACGGAGCCGCGATTATCGCCTCGGCAATCGTAGCTGCCAATCGAAAGAGCGAGACGGCCGAGATCGCGATCTGCACGCGTCCCGATTACAAAGACCTGGGCCTGAGCTGGGCACTTCTCGAATATGTCTCTCGATGGGCGTCACGGCATGGCTTTTGTGAACTGATCGCGTTGGAAGCGATCGATCACGGGGATGCGCTTCAGCTAGAACGGGAGCAGGGTTTCAGGGTCGATCCGGACCGCTCCAGCCCCGGCCTCATTTGCATGACCAAGCGCCTTCATCCTTCAGATCGAAAGCATTGAAGTATGATGTCAGTGCGCCACGTCGATCCAGGGCGGTGGAAAGCTTGTATCCTGACGGTCGTCTTGATTCTGATCGCCGCGACCACCTTTCTCATCTTGCGAAGCGAAGCGGTCTGGGTGGCACTGAATAGCTATGCACAGCTTTTCCTGTCCGGGTCTCGTTGACAGGGCTCCAGGGTGAAATGGAACAGATGAGAGGCGACCATGAACACCTATCTTGGATGGGGCATGCGCCTGGATCACGCGGGCGCGGCTCTCAAGGCTACCGACCTTGCGTTCGATGAGCCTAAAGGCTCGGAACTGCTCATCGAGGTGAGTGCCTGCGGCGTATGCCGCACGGACTTACATGAGGTAGACGGCGACCTGGCAGCAAAGGTGCCGATCATCCCTGGCCACGAGGTCGTCGGGCGTGTCGCAGCCTTGGGGCCGGACGCGCTTGGATTTGGCCTTGGCGACAGGGTTGGTGTTCCATGGCTGGCGGGAACCTGCGGCACTTGCATGCAGTGTCTGGCCGGCCGGGAAAATCTCTGCGAGGCCGCGATATTCACGGGCTTCAGCCGCGACGGCGGATTTGCCAGCCACTGCTTGGCGGATGCACGTTACTGCCTGCACATTCCAGAGCGTTATGATGACTGTTCGGCTGCGCCGCTGCTCTGTGCCGGGCTGATCGGCTACAGGGCCTACCGCGCTACCGAGCGGGCGATGAAAATTGGCATTTATGGGTTTGGCGCCGCAGGACATATCGTTGCGCAGGTCGCTCTTTCAGAGAAGAAGTCAGTCTTTGCATTCGTGCGTCCCGGAGACGAGGCCGGAAAGCGTTTTGCCCTCTCGCTTGGATGCTCCTGGGCTGGCGGATCCGATGAGGCTGCGCCCGAGATCCTCGATGCCGCGATCATATTCGCGCCGATCGGTCCTTTAGTGCCGACCGCGCTGCGACAGATCGTGAAAGGTGGCATTGTCGTTTGCGCCGGTATTCATATGAGCGACATACCAGCCTTCCCCTATGCGGATCTGTGGGGGGAAAGGTCTATTCGATCTATCGCCAATCTGACGCGGGCGGATGGCTCTGCGTTTATGGCATTGGCCGACCGCATTCCGTTGAAGGTGTCTGTTAACCCCGTCCCCCTCGACCAAGCCAATCACGCTCTTTCCGGCTTACGGGCTGGAGCGGTTGAGGGCGCGTACGTGCTTGTACCCTGATCATCAGCGCTCCCCACCATCAAGCTAGTGGGTGACTAAAGTCTCGACTTAGGTTAATATCAGGCTCGGCTGACCGGACTCGGCTGTAGGGCGCAGTTCTCGTGGAAGAATTAACTGCCCGGGAAATATTGCCCGATTCAAGGCGCAGCTGCAGCGATGCACGGATCCCGATCTCATGCGAGTTCTGCAACAGCTTCTTGCCGAGGAGGAAGCACATCTCGCTCAGATCCAGCGCCGGAATTATCAACCCGAGCTTTCGGCCGAGTGCGCGTGGCTCTGATGCGGGCCGTGTTTAGCAGAAAACAGCCCCGCGGGTCGGCCGCAGTTCGGCTGAATTAGGGGCTATTGCGGATTACATTTCCACGTTCGCCCCCCTTAGGCTTCGTTCGCTTCTCATCGCTATCGCGAGCATCGAGGAACGAACATGACCCTCCATGTTGCAGCATCGGCCGAACTTCTATCACGCTGCTTCGAGGAAAGGGACGAGCTGCTCAACTGGCTCGAAGCACTCGAAGACCGGAATGCTGATCCCCAGGCGATCAGCGAGGTTAGGCAAGAACTTGATCGCGTGTTGTGCGACCTGCGCAAACTGGGGGTTCCGGAATTCTGACAAGGATTGGCAGTGACCTGAAGTTCGCACCAACAGGGGGAGGTATGATCGAGTTCTTGAATGCTCCAGAAGATGTGATCGCTCTCGCAATGAGTCACAAGATCACCGGCAATGATCTGGACTCCATCATGGAACGATTGGAATCCATGATGGAACGCGGTGGTAAAGTGCACGTCTTCGTGGAAACGAAGCACGTCGACGGCATCGAGTTGTCGGGTCTTCGCAGGTATATGGCGCGCGCGCTTCCGCTATTCGGCAAGCTCCGCCGCTTCGGACGCGTCGCCGTGGTATCCGACCAAGCGTGGATCCGGTGGGGTACCCGCATCGAGAGCGGACTTCTTCCGTTCATCGCCTACCGGGTCTTTGAGCCCGCAGAGAGCGGCGCCGCCTTGGCCTGGGTCAAGGGCGAACGCCAATAGCTGCCGCCGGCCTGCTGCTCATTCGCTGAAAAGCTCCTGACCAGCTATGATCCGCTGACATGGAGGCGATTGCGGAGCAGTTGCGAACAGGCCTTTCGCCCCAGGAGGCGGCCAGCCGGCTTGCCCGGGACGGACCGAACGCGCTGCCTCCACCGCCAAAGCGGTCGGTGCTCGCCACCCTTGCAGGCGTGCTCCGCGAGCCGATGCTGGCGCTTCTCCTCGCGGGCGGGCTCATCTATCTCCTACTCGGCGATGCCGTCGAAGCGCTCGTGCTCCTTGGCTTTGCCTGCTTCTCGATAGCTTTGACAGCGGCGCAGGAGCGCCGGACCGAGCGCGCCTTGGAGGCCCTGCGTGAACTGTCCGCACCCACAGCGAACGTGGTCCGGAATGGGCAAGTCGTGACGGTTCCCGCAAGCCACGTCGTCCGGGGCGACCTGCTGGTGCTCAACCAAGGTGACAGGGTGGCCGCTGATGGCCGATTGCTCGAAGCGGATCAACTCGAGGCCGACGAGTCCCTGCTGACCGGGGAATCCGTGCCGGTGCCTAAGACTGTGGGCACAGCATCAGAGGCTAGCGGGTCAGAAATTCTTTCGGGTACGATAGTGACGCGCGGCACCGGCTTGGCGCAAGTGACTGCGACCGGCCCGGCGACCACAATGGGTCAGATTGGCGCCTCGCTCGCAATAGTAGAGGCAGAAGTGCCACGGCTGCGGCTGGAGACCGCGCGCATGGTCCGGCTTTGCGGTCTCGGAGCGGTTTGCGTCGCTGCGTCGGTGGTCGTGCTTTACGGCATCGATCGTGGCGGATGGCTCGAGGCTTTGCTGGCCGGAATCGCGATCGCCATGTCTCTTCTTCCAGAAGAATTTCCGGTCGTGCTCACGATCTTCCTCGCAGTCGGCGCTTGGCGGCTGGCGAAGATCGGCGTCCTTACCCGCAGAGCTTCGGCGATCGAAGCACTAGGTTCCGCAACGATCCTGTGCAGCGACAAGACGGGTACGCTGACCGAGAACCGAATGAGTGTGGTGGAACTATGGTCGCCGCTCGCCGGTCATTTCTCTTTCAATCAGAGCAGCAGTGTTTCCAGCCCGTTCGACGATCTGTTGAGGACCGCGATGCTGGCCAGTGCACCTGCGCCGGTCGACCCGATGGAGATTGCATTTCACCAAGCCGCCGGGCGTAAGGCACCCAGCCGTACGTCTGGCGCCCTGGTGCAGCAATTCGGCTTGCGAACCGATCTCCTGGCGATGGCCAATGCCTGGGCGACATCGGGAGCGCACATGGTCCTCATAACAGCAAAAGGCGCACCTGAAGCCATTGGATCTCTCTGCCGGCTGTCGGAAGCGGAAGGCCGAAGCCTGACGCAGGCTGCGCAGGCGATGGCAGCGAAGGGGATGCGCGTTCTTGCCGTCGCGAAGACCGAGGTCACGCCTGATGCTGTCGGCGCCACGCTGGAACGCCATCACTTTCAGCTTCTGGGTTTGGCAGGGCTGCTCGATCCGTTGAGGCCCGGCGTCGGTGAGGCGATCAGTCAGTGCCGGGCGGCAGGGATGCGCGTCGTGATGATTACCGGGGACCATCCGGTGACTGCGCGAGCACTCGCGACCCAAGCCGGTATCGGTGAGGGCGAGCTGATCTCCGGTGCCGACGTCGCTAGGTTCAGCGAGGCGGAACTGACCCGGCGGATCGGCGGAACAACGGTGTTCGCACGCATCATGCCCGATCAGAAGCTGCGTATCGTTCGTGCGCTTCAAGGAGCGGGCGAGGTCGTCGCGATGACCGGCGACGGGGTCAACGATGCTCCGGCGCTCAAGGCAGCGGACATCGGGATCGCCATGGGCAAGCGTGGAACCGACGTGGCGCGCGAGGCGGCTTCGATCGTGCTGATTGACGATGATTTCACGTCGATCATCGATGCCGTGCGCCTGGGCCGCCGCATCTACGACAATCTGCAAAAAGCCATGGGCTTCATCTTCGCCGTTCATGTTCCGATCGCCGGGCTTGCCATTTTGCCGCTCGTAACCGGATTGCCGATCCTGTTGGGGCCGATCCAGATCGCGCTGCTGGAAATGATCATCGACCCGATGTGCGCGCTCATGTTCGAAGCGGAAGAAGAGGAACCGGACCTAATGGCGCGCCCTCCCAGACCTGCCTCCGAATGGCTGATGAGCATTCCTCTCGTGGCTGTCAGCGTGAGCCGGGGACTTTTGGCCTTTGCGGCTGCCGGAGCTGTGTTCCTGACGGCGAGCCGTTGGGGGGTGGCTGCGGCGGAACTGCGCACCATGACCTTCTTCTCGGTTGTTTCGACCGTCATCGTCTTGGCCCTCATCAGCCGCAAGAAGGGCGGGATGCTCTTTTCCAGTGCAGGGCACACGAACCGCGCACTCGTGATGATTGTCGCCGGGATCGGGCTCCTGACCGCTGCGGTTTTCGCCTTCGGGCCGGTGAGAGAAGGACTGCAATTCGCCGCGATCGGTGCCGTTAGCCTTGCCTATTCTCTTGGTCCCTCGGTGCTGCTGCTCCTCCTTCTTCAGCTGACCAAGACGAGGAGCTGTAGGTAGACTAACGGATGTCGGATCGAGCGCTCCGCCGGCAGTTTGAGCTGCACGATTGGAGGCCCGCCATGAAGAACATCCTGCTGCTCGCTCATGATGACTCAGGCCAGGAGTCGCGCCTGCAATGCGCTCTAGACCTGACACGAGCGCTTCAAGGCCACCTGAAGTGCGTGGACGTGACCAGGCAGCCGGTCTTCATGCAGGATTATGCCACCACCGCGGGAGGGATGACTGCGCTGATTGACGAGGAGCAGAGAGAAGCGGCGAACGCGAGCCGTCTTCGTGCCCGGCTGGAGACGGAGGATATTTCGTGGGAGCTCGCGCATAGTGTAGGTGACTTGAGTGACGCGCTGGTTCGCCATTCTCGGCTGGCCGACCTGATTGTGCTTACTCGCCGCCAGTCTGTGGGGGAATTCCCCGACATGATGGACGTGGCTTCAGATACTGTGCTGAAGTCGCGCGCGCCACTGCTGGTGGTGGGCAATCACCGCTCTGAAGGCCGCCATTCCCATTTTGGAGTTCGCAAGCGCTGTCATCCTCCTCTCCGTGGACGAGGAAGATCAAGACGTTCCTTGTGACGAGGCATTCTCATACTTGCGAACTTACGGAATAGAGGCGGAAGTCCTCCGTGAAACGAGCGACGAAATTTTCACTCCGGACATTCCCATTCGGACTGCATGCAAGCGGCGCGACGTGGCGCTTTGTATTATGGGCGCGTATGGGCATTCGCGTCTTAAGGAGAACATCTTCGGAGGCGTGACGAGACGGATGCTCGTGCATACCGAGTGCCCGCTGATGATCGCGCATTGAGGTGGGCGTCTTGTCTTCGAGCAGTTTGACCGAAGCCACGCTCGCGTTTCACGGCGGTGCCGGAACCGTCACAGGCTCCTGCTACGAGCTTCGCAGGGGCAAGGTCGCCCTGCTCGTAGATTGCGGGCTGTTTCAGGGGCCGCGTTCGCTGGAGGCGCTGAACTACTCAGGCTTCGATTTTGAGCCGCGCGATCTCGATGCGGTCATGTTGACGCACGCCCATCTGGATCATTCGGGGCTGTTGCCTCGCCTGACGGCCCAGGGCTTTTCCGGCCCGGTCTGGTGCACAGCTGCGACTGCAGAACTGCTCGGACCCATGCTCCGGGACTCCGCCCGCCTCAACGAACAGGATACTGCCCGTCGCAACCGGCGGCGGGACAGGGCGGACGAGCCGCCGATCGAACCTCTCTACACGATTGACGATGTCGAAGCGTTGCTTCGGCAGCTGCGGTTGGTGAAGTTCGGCGAAGATTTTACCCTGGCTGACGGAGTCTCGGCCAGGTTCTGGAATGCCGGGCATGTGCTCGGCTCAGCCTCGATCGAGGTCTGTGTCGATGGCAACCGCTTGCTGTTCTCGGGCGACCTGGGTTCGCGAAGCGCGGGGCTGCTGCACGATCCGGAGGGCCCGGCGGCCATCGATCATCTCATCATCGAAGCCACCTACGGCGATCGCGACCGTGTTCCGGTGACGGTGACGCAGCGCCAGGCGCTGCTGGAAGCGGAGGTGAAGGCCGCTTTGTCGCGCGGAGGGAATCTGCTCATCCCGGCATTTGCGCTCGAGCGCACGCAGGAGCTGCTGCTCGACCTGGCCACGCTGATCAACGCGGGTCGTCTGCAGCATCTCGGCGTCTTCATCGACTCTCCGCTGGCGACGAAGATCACGTCTGTCTTTGCACGGCACGCGCACGAACTCGACGGAACGTCGCTTGGCGAAATCTTCCGTCACCCCTCTTTCCACTATGTGGACGACGTGCAGCAGTCGCGAGCTCTCGCCAGCCTGTCCGGCGCCGTCATCATTGCAGGATCGGGCATGTGCGAAGGGGGGCGGATGCGGCATCATCTGCTCAACAACCTCGCCCGCACGGATGCAACACTGCTCTTTGTCGGTTACCAGGCGGCCGGGACGCTGGGACGCACCATCCTCGAAGGCGCGCGTCGGGTGCGGGTCTTCGGAGAGGATGTCGCAGTCCGGCTCACCGTTCGGGAAATCGACAGTTATTCGGCGCACGCCGACCGGGGCGAACTGATTGCCTGGGCAAAGGCCCGGCAGCCGGTGGCGGGCAGCGTGTTCGTCACTCATGGCGAGCCTTCCGCGCTCAGCACACTAGGCGACGCGCTGCAAAGCCCTGATAACTCGGTGATCGTACCGGAAATCGGCGAGGTTTATGCGCTGCCTCGCCAGGGCCAGGCGCGCCGGCTGCGCACGGGGCGGGCCGATCTGCGGGAGATCGTCAGTCGGGACTGGCAGAACGACTATGCGGACCTGGCGGTCAACCTGAAGCACGAACTGGCGCAAATCTCCGACGAGCGCCGGCGACGCGAGGCGCTTGCCCGCATGCGGGAGGTGCTCGACAGCTATCGCGACTCCGAGGCTCGGACCCATCAACGTCGCGGGTCAGAGCACCAGCACGGCAGCCGCCGCGAGAACAAGCGTCATGCTGCTCGCTAGGAGCGGGGCTGCCGCGCGCCACCTGGTGCCGGGTCCGCCATTTGCAATCACGATCGCGCCCTTGAACAGCGTGTTGATCAGGACAGGCGCGGCGAGAATCAGGCCCGCGTCATGAGGGGACAGGGTTCCTGGACCAAGTCCGCCGAGGGTGACGATGGCCGCGTCCACGTCGAAGCTGCCCGTGATGACGATCATCACGCCGGCGCCCGCGCCTCCGAAACGCTGTTCTGCCCAGCGCGTCGCCACGGCAGTGGCGGCGACGAGCAGGGCGAAGCCGAGCGCCGGCAACAGCTCGACCGGATTGCCAGACGAAGGCTCCGGCGCCTCGGCTCCAGCAGTTGCTCCAGGCTGGCGGGCCGAGCGGATCGCGAGCAAGAGCGCCACGGCGGCGGCGGGGCCTGTCGCCAGCGCCAGGGTGGGCAGGGCTGCCGGGGCCAGAATGGCGGTCAGCACCAGCACGCGCGCGAACATCACGGCCGAGGCTAGCGCGATTCCGGCTGTCACCGCCGCGATTTCGTTCGGACTGCCCCGCAGACGGGTTGAGAGGGCGGCGATCACGGCCGTAGACGAATACATGCCGCCGATCGCCGACGTGGCCAGAGTGCCGCGAGTGCGTCCGAACTTCTTGTCGGCGACATAGCCGGCCAGTGAAAATCCTGTGACGAGGACGACGACGGCCCACAAGGACCGTGCATTCCACGCATCATAAGGACCGAAGCTCTGATTGGGCAGCAGCGGCCAGATCGCGGCGGCGATCAGTGCAAAGCGGGCAGTCGCCTGAATGTCCGTTTCGCTGAGGCCCGATAGCCAGCCATGTAACTGCGATCGCGATGCGAGAAGAAGCGTGACGACGCAAGCGGCGGCAATCGCCTGCACTGCGAAGCCCGAAGTCGCCAACATGCCCAGCGCCAAGGTGAGCAGGGCCGCGATCGCGCTGGTCACGCTCAGGCTCTCGGGCGGTGCGGCCGCTCGGTAATAGCCCACTGCGATGCTGACGGCTGCCGCAGCTATAACAAGCCCGCTTGGCGCGCCCCAGCCCGCTTGCGCCAGCAATCCGGCAACGCCACCTAGCAAGCCGATCAGGCCGAACGTTCGAATGCCCGCGACTCTGTGGCCCGGCGGCTTGTCTCGTGATTGCCATCCCCGCTCCACGCCAATCAGAAGGCCAATCAGGAGGGCCGCGGCGAGAATGCTCGTGGTAGAGCCGAGCAGGTCGGTATTCGTCACCGTTTGCGCTCCGGAGGACTCCACTTGTTGGCTTCCGACGATCCGCCGGACGGCAAATGCGGCCAACCGTGCAGGATCATTGGCGACTGGCTGGATCGGCGCGGGATCATCGTTGTTCGTTTACCTCCCGCAACATAATCTGCCATGCATGTTGATGACGCGACGGAACCTGATCGGATCGATCGTTGCGGCGGCGGCGGTCACGCCCATGCGTGTCTATGCCAGATCCACCACGCACGCCGGGATCATCGGCGCTGCGCGACAGGCGCTCGCCCGTCATGGCCATGCGGCTTCCACGCGCGATCTGGTCGGCGTGGCCGATTTCAGCTCCGCATCCTCGGACGCGCGATTCCACATCGTCGATGTGGTCGGCGGAACGCTCTCCAGCTTCCTGGTGGCGCATGGCCGCGGTTCCGACCCCAGCCATAAAGGATGGGTCGAGCGCTTCTCGAACGAGACAGGCTCCAGCGCGACGTCCGATGGCGTCTATCTCACCGCTTCCGAATATGAGGGCAAGCACGGCCGCTCGATGCGGCTGAAGGGCCTCGACCGGACTAACTGCAATGCCGAAGTGCGGGCGGTCGTTGTGCACGGCGCCTGGTACGTCAGCCCCCAGATGCTGCGCGATCATGGCAAGCTTGGCCGAAGCGAGGGTTGCCTGGCGTTCAGCGAAGCGGACCTGCCGCGCGTCCTTGAACGATTGGGGCCGGGCCGTCTGATCACCGCAGGCAAGTTTTAACCGGCGAAGTCGAGAGCGCCGCGGTCGACGAGCTCGGCTGCGACCACATCGTCCCGACCATAGATGTCCGGGTAGGTGAGGAGCTTGCCGCCGCCATCCGCTTCAGCTGTGAAATAGACGACGTAGACCGGCAGCGGCGCCGCCAGATCGATCTTCTCTGTTTGTCCGGAGGCCAGCAGGCGATCGAGATCGGCGCGACTTTGGCCCGCCTGCCCGGCCAGCAACAGGGCGGCCAGATCGAACGGGTTCTCGGTCCTGACACAGCCATGGCTGAGCGCCCGCACCGGCCGCTGGAACAGCGCCTTGGACGGCGTATCGTGCAAATAGATGCTGAACGGATTGGGCATGACCAGCTTGATTTGCCCGAGCGAGTTGGTGGGTCCCGGACGTTGGCGCACGGCGCCGTTCGCCCACACATAGCCCCGCGCCCGCGCCGTTGCCGGCTGGGTTCGGATCAGCTTGCCGATGCTTTCCGCGACGATACTCTTCGGCACTTCCCACCAGGGATTGACGATCATGCCGGTTACAGTCGCGCTGAACTGCGGCGTCGGGGTCGAGGGCTTGCCAGTGATCACACGGTGCATGGCAACGGCGCGGCCCTCATCGTAGAAGGTCACGGAGTAGCTCGGCACGTTGGTTTCGAGCCGGCGAGCGCCCAGTGCCCGGGGGAGCCACCGCCAGCGCTCCATGTTCACCCGGATCGCCTGGAGTCGCTTCGCGTCCCCGGCTGATGTCTTTGCCAGGGCGGCACGCAGCCTGACATAGCGCTGATCGGAAGGAAGCAACTCGGCCAGCAGGGGGCGGATGCGTTCGCCACCAAGGGCGCGCTGCATCAGCGCCTCGCCTGCAGCCTTGCTGAGCGCGGGGCCGACAATGAACCAGGACAGCCGATCTTCGGGCCCGACATGGCCCTGCGTATAATCGCGCGCAAGGTGAATGAAGCGCCCCGAAGCCACTGCGTCCAATGCCGGCCCTGCACCGCTGCCAATCGCCCGACGCAACTCCTCAGGCTCGTAATCGCGCGGGTCGAGCCCTTCTGCCCGGGCCGCGGCGATCGCGTCCAGCAAGTCGGTCGCGGCCGCTACGGTCCAGCGCGGTGCCTGCTCCTGGGCGCGGGACGGGCAAGTCGAGAGGCCTGCCGCCAGGGCCAGGCACGCAAACGCTGCTCGCACGAGCTTACGCCTTAATGACCGAGCACCATGGGCAGGTTGCACGCGCTCAGCATCGCGCGCGTGACGCCGCCGAACAGCGCTTCGCGAACCCGGCTGTGGCTATAGGCGCCCATTACCAGGTAAGCCGCGCCGAAGCGCTCTGCTTCCTCGCGGATGGCAACGGCGATGCTGCTCGTCGCCGGCGCGATCTCCACCTCGGCATGGATGCCGTGGCGGGACAGGTAGGTGGCCCCTTCTTCGACCGTCAGCGCATCGTCCAAGTGTTCGCCCACCTGAAAGATCTTCACGTCGCTGGCGAGTGCCAACAGGGGCACAGCGCGCTGCAGGGTCGACATCGCGCGTTCGGAACCGTCCCAGGCGACGATCGCCTTGCCCCCGGCATCGAACCCTCGGCAGGAATCGGCGACTGCCACGACGAGCGCGTGCCGCTGGGTGAGGACTTCCGACACGATGTGCCGCATGTCGGGAGCGGGCGCTTCATCAATCTTGCGGTTGAGCACCACCAGATCAGCCGTCTTGGCCGCCTCGGCGACGCAGTCGGGTAGATAGCCGGTCGTGTCCGTCCAACTCCAGCTAATGCCTTCGCGGGCAAGCCGCGGCTCGAGAGCCGCCCGATTGGCGGCTTCGCGTTGCCGCTCATCGTCGAGCAGGATGGCCATACCACTCCCGCCGATGCCATCGACTATCACTGGCAGTTGCACGGCTTCGATGCAGTTCAGATGGCCGGAAAGCGCGCGAGTCAGGTCGAGCGCAGCCTGCAACCGCGCCTCTTGTCCGGCATCGTCGTGGACGAGCAGCAATATGTTTTTCATGACAAACCTCTTCCGTTCTTCCGTTCGTTCCTAGCCCTACGGGTTCTCGGGAGGTGTCTGAATCAGGAGTTCTACGGATCGCCGGATGCCAGCTGCTTCAGGGAAGAAGAGCCATGAACACGCTCCGAGCAGCCATCTTCTACGCCGGCGTCATCTTCGGTTTGGGCTTCGCATTCGGTACGGTCCGCGTGTTGTTGCTGATGCCGCGGCTGGGGCCAATCAGCGCGACCTTGATCGAAGTCCCGCTCATGCTCGCGGCTTCTTGGCTGGTCTGCGGCTGGTCGGTGCGGCGCTGGGGCTTGCCGAGGCGCTTCTCCGCCAGGGTGGCGATGAGCGCGATGGCCTTCGCCCTGCTGATGGGCGCCGAGGTGCTGCTCGGCCGTTATTGCTTCGAGCGGAGTTCGAGCGCCCAGATCGCTGCCTTGACCGCGCCGGAAGGTCTGATCGGCTTGGGCGCCCAGCTCGGCTTCGCGCTGATGCCACTGGCCCGCCGCTAGGGACCATTGCGTATGCCAGGATACGAATCTCGGCGTCAAAACCACTCTCGAGGGCGAGAAAGGGTTTGAGATGAAGACGATGCACGCTGCCCTGGTGCGGGAATTCGGGAAGCCGCTCACCATCGAGCAGGTTCCGGTGCGCGAGCCTGGGCCGGGTGAGGTGTTGATCAAGATCGCCGCCTGCGGGGTCTGCCATACCGATCTCCATGCCGCGAACGGGGACTGGCCGGTCCGCCCCAAGCTGCCCTTGATCCCGGGCCATGAAGGTGCCGGCTATGTCGCGGCGTTGGGTGCGGGGGTGAGGGACTTGAAGGAAGGCGATGCCGTGGGTGCGCCGTGGCTTCACGATGCCTGCGGCCATTGCGAATATTGCACTGCCGGCTGGGAAACGCTGTGCGAGCGTCAGCGCAACACCGGCTACGGAGTCGATGGCGGCTTTGCCGAATATGTCGTCGCACCGGCCGCCTTTCTCGGTCGCTTGCCGCGTGATGCCGACATGGTGCGCATGGCGCCGATCCTTTGCGCCGGCGTCACCACCTACAAGGGACTGAAGGAAACCGAGGCACGGCCCGGCGAATGGGTCGTCATCTCCGGCATCGGCGGACTGGGGCATGTCGCCGTGCAATATGCGAAGGCGATGGGGCTGCACGTGCTGGCTGTCGATGTCGCCGGCGACAAACTGGCCCTCGCATCACGTCTGGGCGCGGACGCGACCGTGGAGTGCACCGCCCCCGATGCGGTAGAGCAGGCACAGCGGATCACCGGCGGCGGGGCGCACGGCGTGCTGGTCACCGCCGTTTCCACCGGCGCCTTTGCCCAGGCGCTTGGCATGGCACGTCGCAAGGGGACTGTCGCGCTGGTCGGCCTGCCGCCGGGTGACTTCCCGACGCCGATCTTCGACGTGGTGCTGAAGCGGCTCACCATTCGGGGCTCCATCGTCGGCACGCGCAAGGATCTTGAGGAAGCGATCGCCTTTGCCGCCGAGGGCAGGATCGTGCCCAATGTCGAAGAGAAGCCGCTCGAGGCGATCAATGACGTGTTCGCACGGATGAAGGCAGGGAAGATCGATGGACGCATCGCGCTTCGGCTCTGATCCGCGCAAATCCTGGCTGCCTGGGGCCGGTGGCTTTGCGCGCTTCGCCACCAGCGTCGCCATGCTGGCTGGCCAGCCGATCGCCTTTGTGCTGGCGCTGGGAGCGATCCTGCTCTGGCTCTTGAGCGGTCCGCTGTTCGCATGGTCGGATACCTGGCAGCTCGTGGTGAACACAGCGACCACCATCATCACCTTCCTGATGGTGTTCCTGATCCAGAACTCGCAGAATCGCGACGCGGCCGCGATGCAGGCGAAGCTCGACGAACTGATCCGCGCGATGCGCACCGCGCGCAACGACTTTATTGGGATTGAGCATCTGACGGACGTGGAGATCGAGCTCATTCGGCGCGATCTCGAGCAGCAGGTCGCCGCGCATGAGCCGGGACGCCGGGCCGCGGACAGCGTGAGGCACCTGCTGAAGCGCCGCTAGCTGGAGCTGGCGAGCTCTTCCCGGAACCTCGGGTGAGCGATGCCGATCAGGGCTTCCTTGCGCTCGAGGAGCGACTTGCCGGTCAAGTCGGTCCAGCCATATTCGGTGACGACGATCTGCGTGTCGTTGCGGGGCGTGGTCACCGGCCCGTTCAACGCGGGCACGATGCGCGAGATCGTGCCGTCCTTGGCCGTGGAAACGCAGGCGATGATCGACTTGCCGCCCTTGGACGCCCTGGCCCCGCGCACGAAGTCGAGTTGACCGCCCGAGCCGCTATATTGCCGACCCATCATGTGCTCGGAGTTGCACGCGCCGGACAGGTCGACCTGCAGGGTCGCGTTCACCGACACCACATTGTCGTTCTTCGCGATGTGACGTGGATCGTTGACGATGTGGACCGGCGCGCTGTGCATCGACGGATTGTCGTCCAGAAAATCGTAGAACGCCTTGTCGCCCATCGCGAAGGTGAACACGCTGCGCCCGGTGTACGTCGTTTTGCGCCGGTTGGTGACAGCGCCGCTCTCCACCAGCCTGGCCAGGCCGGGCGTCAGCAGCTCGGTATGGATGCCGAGGTCCTTGCGGTCATGCAGCAGCGCGCAGACAGCGTTCGGCAGCGTGCCGATACCCATCTGAAGGCAGGCGCCGTCATCCACCATCGCGGCGATCGTGCGGGCGATGGCCTCGTCTTCGGGCGACGGCATTGGAAAGGCGAGGTCGGGAAGCGGCGCGGCGTTTTCGACGATGGCATCGACTTCGGAAACATGCAGCAGCGAGTCGCCGAAGACGCGGGGCATGTTCGGGTTGACCTCGACGATCAGGCGCTTGGCAGCGCGCGCGGCGGTGGTCGCATAGTCGTTGCCGGTCCCGAACGTGAACCAACCATTCCGGTCCATCGGTGAGACCGTGACAATGAACGCGTCGAGGCTGACCCGTTCCGACAGGATGCGCGGCGCCTCGCTGAACGCAGTCGGCACGAACTCGACCGGGTGACGGCCTTGCGCTTCACCCTTGCGCATCAATTCGCGCTCAATGCCGGTCAGGAACATGCAATGGGGGCGGATGCGGTCCGTCAGTTCGTAGCGCAGCACCGTTGCGCCCGCATGAAGCAGGGAATGAAAATACCAGAGGTTGAAGCCGGGCAGGCTCCCGCGCTCGACGCGGCTGGCCAAGGCGGCGAGCAGGGCGGGCGGCTCCGATATCGCCATGCCCATGGCGACATTCGCGCCGGCTCCGATAGCTGCGACGGCAGCGTCTGCGCTGACGAGCTTCGATGCATACGAATCGGCGGCGTTCATGCCGCCATTTGACCCTCCGCGGCCACGACGCGATAGGGCAAACGGTCGCCGTCGGGCTCGGTGATGGTCACATATTCGCCCGGCTTCAGCGGGTGCGATTCCAGATGGAAGAGATCCTCGTCGTCGGCGTCACCTACGGCATAGGAAAATGCCCAGCCGTTCGGCTTGCGGATGACATAGCCGGACCGGTCGCGCTCATTGGGCCAATGGCGTCGGACCGTCGCAAGCGCGGGTGAGCGGCGAAATTCTCCGTCGTCGACCAGCCCCTCATCGTCCAGGGGCAGGTGGAGCAGATAGGCACGACTCGCCGATCCGTTCGGGAAACGGGGCGATCGGGCCAGTTCCAGGCGGATGGTCTTCCATTTCATGGTTTGAAAATGGCCACTGCAGAGCTAGGTCGAAATACGCATTGATACGGAGCGCACGTCCGGTGAAATGAGCCGATGCCGTCGACCGCTGCTTCTCAATCGCTTCACACCCTAAGCGAGGCTCATCTCCGCTCCATTCTATCCACTGTGCAGGATGCGATGGTGGTGATCGACCCCCAAGGCAAGATCCTATCATTTAGCGCTGCAGCGGAGCGCATGTTCGGTTATTCCGAGGCAGATGTGCTGGGCGAAAATGTCAGCATGCTGATGCCCTCGCCTGATCGCGAGCGGCACGACGGTTATCTTGAACGCTATAAGCGAACCGGCGAGCGGCGGATTATCGGCATCGGACGCGTCACGACAGCAAGGCGGCGAGACGGATCGACCTTCCCCATCGAATTGTCGATCGGCGAGGCCCGCACTGGAGAGGAGCGGCTGTTCACCGGTTTCATCCGGGACCTGACGGAGCGTCAGCAGACGGAGCGCCGGCTACAGGATCTGCAGAGCGAACTCGGCCACGTATCGCGGGTCAGCGCCATGGGGACGCTCGCCGCCGCTCTGGCGCACGAACTTAACCAGCCGCTGAGCGCGATATCGACCTATATGGAAGCCTCGCGCGATCTGCTCAGCCAGGAGATGACCCCGGACGGGGCCGAGATGCTGAAGGAGGCGTTCAACGAGACTGCCGACCAGGCGATCCGGGCAGGTCAGATCGTTCGGCGTCTACGCGATTTCATCGCCCGCGGCGAAGCGGAGCGGAGGGTGGAAAGCCTCTATAAGTTGATCATCGAAGCGAATGCGTTGGCCCTGGCCGGCGGAGGCGATCGGGGCCTCGATCTGTCGCTTGATCTCGATCCAGACGGCAATCTCGTGCTGGTCGATCGCATCCAGGTTCAGCAGGTGGTGCTCAATCTTGTGCGCAACGCCGTCGAGGCGATGGAAGGATCGCCCGTCAAGAAGCTCGAGATCCGTTCCCAGCGCGAGGGCGAATATGTGCACGTCACGATCGCCGACAGCGGCCCCGGCCTTTCCGAAAACATCCGGGCCAATCTGTTCGAACCGTTTCAGAGCACCAAGGATGCGGGCATGGGATTGGGCCTTTCCATCTGCCGGACGATGATCGAGGCACAGGGCGGGCGAATCTGGGCGGAACCGTCACCCTTGGGCGGCACGGCGTTCCAGTTCACCCTGGCGGCGGGAGACGAGATCCAGAATGACTGAGAAGCAGGTCTATATCGTCGACGACGACGAGGCGATCCGCAGGTCGCTGAACTTCATGCTGCGCACCTCGGGCTACAAGGTGGAGCAATTCACTTGCGGCGAGGAATTCCTGAAGGCTGCGACCAAGCTTTCGCCTGGATGCGTATTGCTCGACATCCGGATGCCCGGTCTGGATGGGCTGGAGGTGCAGCAGGCGATGGCGCGCGAGGGTGTGACCCTGCCGGTCGTCATCATGACCGGGCATGGCGACGTGAACCTGGCCGTTCGGGCGATGAAGGCGGGCGCGATCGACTTCATCGAAAAGCCGTTCGAGAAGGCAACGTTGATGTCGGCGCTCGACCAAGGCTTTGCGAGGCTCGGGGAAGACGATGTGCGCAAGCTTCGCGCGCAAGAGGCGGCAACCCGGCTGGAGGTGCTGACTCCGCGCGAGCGCGATGTGCTCCGGGGGCTGGTCGAAGGACTACCCAACAAGACCATTGCCTATGATCTCGGCATCAGCCCGCGCACCGTCGAGATCCACCGAGCCAATCTGATGACAAAGCTGAATGTGAAGAGCCTATCGGAGGCGCTACGCATTGCCTTCACCGCCGGATTGGGAGTGGTGGAGGCTTAAGGAGGCATCCGGATAGCGGCAACGCCAGCGCTGCGGGAAGCTTCGTGGATGAAACGGGAGTTTGCCATGCGCCATGTTTATCATCAGTCGAGCTTGTTCGACGATGCATTCCGGCTGTGGCTGTTGTCGTTTGAGCTCGTTGGCGAGGGTGTTCTTGCCGCAGCCGAGTTGCTGGGATTGTCTGTGAGACGCCATCAGCAGCAGGGGACCCAGCTTCAGGTGCCAGATCCGATCGCGCAGCACGGCGAGCATAATCTCTTCGCCTGAGAGGCCAGCACAGTCTCCACAGATGATGCCCCGGCGCTCCGCGCGAGGGACGCGCAGCCCTTCGTCAACTGAAGGCGATCGGCCCCGATCGGCGCGCATAGGGACTTACCCTTAGTCACCCCCAAAATTGCGCCCAATCAAAGTCCGCTGCGGCGAGCGCTTCTAACGCGATGGCAGACACATACGAAAGGACGAAGACAATGCGTTATCTGGCCATCGCCGCGATGCTGATGGGGGCCGCTTCTCCTGCGTGGGCAGAGGCAGGCGATGTTCTGGTGCGACTGCGCGGCATCGTGGTCGCGCCGAACGAGAAGTCCGGCAGCGTGCTGCCCGCCTTCCCGGGTGAGCGCGTGTCGGTCAACAACAGCTTCATGCCCGAAGTGGACGTTACCTATATGGCGGCCGACCATTGGGGGCTGGAACTGATCGCCGCGACCACCAAGCACAGCGCGTCGGGCCGCACCGGCACGACGGGCACGATCGGCAAGCTCGCCTCCACCTGGGTGCTGCCGCCGACGCTCACCCTTCAATATCATCCGGTGAAGGATGGGCCGGTGCGGCCTTATCTCGGCGCTGGCGTCAACTACACGCTCTTCTATTCGGAAAAGGCCTCGCGCGGGCTGGTCACGGCGGTGGGCAAGACGAAGGTGCGCATGTCCGACAGCGTCGGCTGGGCGGCGCAGGCGGGCGTGGACGTGGACGTCGGGCGCAACCTGTTCCTGAACCTCGACGTCAAATATATCGACATCGACACGACGGCGCGGCTCGACACCACCGCGGCCGGCACGCAGCGGGTGCGCATCAACCTGAACCCCTTCGTCTTCGGCGCCGGGGTGGGCATGCGCTTTTAGGCGGCGAGCGCCTGGAGCTGGTCGGCGCGGGCGAGCACGACGCCCCGCCGGCCGGCCAGCTCGATCACGCCTTCGGACTTGAAGCGCGTGAGTTGCCGGCTGACCGTCTCGATGGTGAGGCCGAGCAGATCGGCCATCTGCTGGCGGCCGAGCGGGAGGTCGAAGCGCCCGCCGTCCCTGTCCTGGCCGGCAAAGGCGAGCAGCAGCGCCGCCACCCGCTGCTCCGCCGAGCCCCGGCCGAGCAGCAGCAGCTGGCGCCGCGCCCGGTCGAGGTCGTCGAGCGTGCGCTGGAACAGGCTAAAGACCAGCCCGCCATGGTTCCGCGCGAACTGCTCGAACTCCGCCTGACCGAAGAGACAAAGCTCCACGGGGCCGAGCGCGATGGCGCTATAGGGCGATTGTGCGCCGAACAGTCGGCCAACGAAGTCGCCTGGTTGGGCAAGGCCGACAATCTGCTCCCGACCGTCGGAGGACAGGATGCAGAGCTTCACCGCGCCGGACTTGATATTGGCGACCACGACGGCTTCCTCGCCTTCCCAGAGCAGTGCCTGGCCGGGGGAAAGCGTGCGGCTACGGCCGAGCCTGCTCAGCGCGTCGAGGTCCTGCGCCGAAAGCGTACCGCACAACCCCGTGTCGAAAGCCTGGCAGCTGTTGCACCGCTCGCTCATACCGCACTGCTGAACCGGCGCGGATCGACCTGGCGATAGGGATCGAAGCAGGCGGCGATGGCCCGCGCATAGGGCAGCGCCCTGTCCGTCAGCTCCAGCCGATCCTCGTCGAGCGCGATCAGGCCGGCCGCCGCGAAGGGATCGAGTGAGGCGCGGGCGGCAGGAAAGCGTGCCGCGCCGTCGGCTGCGCCGTGGCAGAGCAGCCGCTCGATGATGCGGCCGCGCGCCTGGTCTTCGGCGGTGCGGAGGACGCCGCGTTCGGTGGCGAACTGGCCCGCGAGCGTGCGCATCCGGTAACGTCCGGCGCTCTTCTCGTTCTGGGTGAGGAGGCCGGGGAATTGGCTAATCGCGCTGGCGCCGAGGCCGATCAGCACCTCGGCGCGATCCTCGGTGAAGCCCTGGAAGTTACGCCGCAGCCGCCCCTCGCGCGCCGCCACTGCCAGACCGTCACCAGGCAGGGCGAAATGGTCGAAGCCGACCGGTTGATAGCGCGCCTTGACCAGCAGGTGATGCGCGAAGGCGGCCTGCCGGAAGCGGCCGAACTGGTCGGGCAATTCCGCCCCGTCGATCCGCTTCTGCCGAGGGATCAGGTGCGGCACATGGGCATAGCCGAACACCGCCAGCCGTTCCGGACGGAGCGCAATGGCCTGGTCGAGCGAGTCGAACAGCTCCGGCAAGTCTTGACCGGGCAGCCCGTACATGAGGTCGAAGTTGATCGACTCGATCCCCACCGAGCGTAGTTCCTTGGTCACCTCCGCGATCAGGTTCGTCGGCTGCACGCGCCCGATCTTCGCCTGCACGCTGGGATTGAAGGTCTGCACGCCGAGGCTGGCGCGGGTGACCCGCGCGCGGGCGAGTACGTCTGTCCACTCGGGCATATAACCGCGGGGATCGAGTTCCACCGACAGCACCGCATCACCGGTGTCGAAGCGATCGTTCAGATGCGCGACGAGGCGGCCAAAGGCGGCGGTGTCGATCGCGTTCGGGCTGCCGCCGCCGAACGCCACGCGGGAGATGCGCACGCGGTCGGAAATGCGGCCGGCGAGCAGGTCGATCTCCGCGTGCAGCGCGTCGAGATAGGCGGCGAGGCGGGCGCTCTTGTTGGCCGCGCCGGTGTTGCAGCCGCAATACCAGCAGATCTGCTCGCAATAGGGGATGTGGAGATAGAGCGAAACGGCCGCGCCCGGCACGACCGTCGCCAGTGCCGCCTCATGATCGCTGCTGCCGACGGCATCGCGGAACTCGGCCGCGGTCGGGAAGCTGGTGTAGCGCGGGACAGGCCGCGCTAGCAGTTCGGGATAATAGGGCCACATGCGTCCGATCTGCCGGCAAGCGCGGCGTGGACCAATACGGACTTATACCGATCCAGCCCGTTTGCGGCCGTGGCAGAGCATCGCGTGACAGGCCGAAGGGCAGCTCCGGTCGCGCTGGTCGCGGTCGATCGGGATGTCCGTGCTGCCGCCATTGCAGAGCGCGACGTGCAGCGTCATCACCGTCACGGGCCTGACCGGCCAGGCGAGCATCAGCGCGGCGGCGAGGGCGGGGAACGGCGTCACGGCTGTTCGTCCTCGATCAGGATGCGCACGGCCGCACCGTCCATATCCTCATATTGGCCGTTGTTCAGCGACCAGATGAAGGCGACCAGGCCGCTGAGGCCGAGGCCGAGGGCGACGGGAATCAGGAACGCCAGGCCGCTCATTTAGCGCAACTCCGCAGGCGCAGGGCGTTGGCGATGACGATGATCGAGGAGGTCGACATCGAAACGGCGGCGATTAGCGGCGTCACATAGCCACCGATGGCGAGCGGCACCGCGAAGACGTTATAGCCGATCGCCAGCACGAAGTTCTGCTTGACGATGCGTAGCGTGCGCCGCGCGGCGCGCACCGCGACGGGCACGGGCGCAAGGCTGTCGCCGAGGAACACCGCGTCGGCGGCGGTCTGCCCGACATCGCTCGCGGAAGCGGGTGCGAGCGAGACATGCCCGGCGGCGAGCGCGGGGCCGTCGTTCAGGCCGTCGCCGACCATCAGCACGCGCTTGCCGCCGGCGCGGAGCGCTTCGATCGCCGCGAGTTTGCCCTGCGGCGTCATGCCCGCCCGTGCGGCGAGGCCGAGCTCGCTCGCGACCGGCAACACGGCTCGCGGCCGGTCGCCGGACAGGATCTCGGACTGAATGCCGAGGCGGCGCAGCTCGGCGATGGCCTCGGCCGCGCCGGGACGCAGCCGGTCGCTGAAGCGGAGCAGGCGCGGTTCGGACCGGCCGATCGCGAACGCCGCGACCAGGCCATCTTCGTCGGCGCCGAGCACGTTCAGCCAGTCCGGCCGGCCCAGCCGCACGACCTGGCCGTTCCACAGCCCTTCGACGCCCTGGCCAGGGGTTTCCCGCAACGCCTCCACCACGGCCGCCTGCACGCCCCCCGCCTGCAATGCGGCTGCCAGCGCACGCGAAATGGGGTGAGTGCTGGCCCGCGCCAGCGCCAGCGCCAGCGGCTTTTCCTCATCGGAAAGCGGCAGCTGTTCCGCGACCGGCCGGCCGAGCGTCAGCGTGCCGGTCTTGTCGAAGCATGCATGATCGGCTTCGGCGAGCCGTTCGAGCGCAGAACCGTCCTTGATCAGGATGCCGCGCTTCATCAGCGCACCAGCGGCGACCACCTGCGCCACCGGTACGGCAAGGCCCAGCGCACAGGGGCAGGTGATGATCAGCACGGCGACCGCGATCAGCAACGACGCGTGCCAGCCCGCGCCGGCGATCATCCAGCCGGCAACGCTCAATGCCGCCAGCGTGTGCACCGCCGGCGCATAGTAACGTGCCGCCCGGTCGGCGATGCGGACATAGCGCGACCGGCTCTGCCCCGCCGCCTCCATCAGCCGCGCGATTTCGGCGATGGTGGTGTGCTCGCCCGCCGCCGTGACCCGCAGGGTGAGCGGTGCATCAAGGTTGAGCGCGCCGGCGACGACACGTCCGCCTGGCGCGACAGACTCGGGCCGGCTCTCGCCGGTGATCAGCGATAAGTCGAGGCTGGAGCGGCCGCTCTCGACCATACCATCTGCCGCAATCCGTTCGCCAGCCGCCACCAGCAAGGTCATGCCGGGCTCCAGCTCCGCGGCCTTCAGCCAGGCAGTCGTCCCGTCCGGTCTCAGGATCGTGCCGCCGGGCGCCGTCTGGCGCAGCAGCGCGGCGACGCCGTGCCGCGCCCGGTCGCGCATCATGCTGTCGAGATAGCGGCCGATCAGCAGGAAGAAGAGCAGTGCGATCGCCCCGTCGAAATAGGTGTGCTTGCCGCCGACGATCGTCTCGAACAGGCTGAGCGCCGTCGCAAGGATCACGCCGATCGAGATCGGCACGTCCATGTTGGTGCGGCCGCGCCGAAGCGCCGCCCAGGCCGACTTGAAGAAGGGCTGGCCGGCATAGGCGACCGCCGGCATCGCGATCAGTGCGCACAACCAGTGGAACAGGTCACGGGTCGCGCCACTCGCTCCCGACCAGACCGACATGGCGAGCAGCATCACGTTCATCGCCGCGAAGCCCGCCACACCCATCGCTTTCAGCAGCGCCTTGCTCTCGCGGTCGTCCGGCGTCTCCGTCCGCGCCGTGATCGGCTGCGCCTCGAATCCGAGCTTCTCCAGCTCGGCCCGGATCGCATCCGGCGTCAGCTCCGCCACATGATTGACCATCACGCGCTTGGACGTGAAGTTCACGCGGGCGCTGCTGACGCCGGCGAGCGGCGCGAGGCCGGCTTCGATCTTGGAGATGCATCCGGCGCATCGCACACCGGGCAACGCAAACTCGCTATGCTGCGCCGCCACGCTCACAAGGTGATGTCCTTCAGATAGGCGGCACGATCGCCACCGCGGCGGACTTGAAGATGGAGGCGCCAGCGCCCTGGCGGGAGTGGCTGACGGGAGAGGTAACGTCCGGGTGCAACCTCCACGAAGGCGAGCTTGAGCTCCTTCAGTCGCCCCAGCGGATGAACCGCGTTGGCGGCGAGGTCCGCGCCCTCGACGGTCCTGACAGCGACCAGGCCCGACCGACCGGACACGTCGGTCGTCCACCCCAATCGTTCCTGAGCTTCGGCCTCGGCAATCCACTTGTTGAATTCCTGGCTTGCCACGTAGCTGTTCTCCACCACCTTGCCGCCAAAGGTGCGGGTCGCCTGCGTGGCCATAACCGTGTTCACGCCGATGACGACGGCGAAGAAGCCGATCATCGAAGCGGCCATGTGGCGGCCGGTGAATGATTTGCGCACAGGAAAAGCCTACTCTGGACGTTCGAACCGAACCTCGTCGGTGTCGCCGGCCTTGTCGCCGTCCAGGGCCTCCACTCTCAATGCGTAGTTTCCCGGACCCGAACGCGGCGCGCGGACATAAATGCGCCGCTTTTCAACCTGATCGGCGGGCACGGTCAGCGTCAGGCTGGTCGCGGCCTGTCTTTCGTTTGCAAGCGAGTCCCACATGGTGGCGCCGGGCAGTCCCTCGACGATGACGCGCACGGCGCGGGGCCGCGCCTCCATGTTCCGGATCTTGATCGTATAGGCATTGCGGATGTCGCCGTTCGACATCTGCACATAAAGCGGGTTGCGCTCCTGCGCGACGGACAGGTCGAGGCGGACGCGAGCGCCCAGCGACAGCACCATCGCAATGCCGATCGCGGACCACAGGCCGAAATAGAGAAGGGTGCGCGACCGCAGCAGCGTCCGCTTGATCGGCACCGGCGGCGCGCCCGCCGCTTCTACCTTGCAGTCCTCCAGCGTCGCATAGTCGATCAGCCCGCGCGGACGGCCGATCTTCGCCATCATCTCGTCGCACGCGTCGATGCACAGCGCGCAGGTGATGCATTCGAGCTGCGCGCCGTTGCGGATATCGATGCCGGCGGGGCAGACCTGCACGCAGGCCATGCAGTCGATGCAGTCACCGCTTTTCGCATTGACGTCGATCACGTCGAGCTGCCGCTTCAGCCCGTGGGTGCGCGGTTCGCCGCGCCAGTCCTTATAGGTGACGATCAACGACCGTTCGTCGAGCATGGCAGATTGGATCCGCGGCCAGGGGCACATATAGTTGCACACCTGCTCCCGCATCCACCCGGCAAAGACATAGGTGGTGGCGGTCAGCGTCGCGACCGTCGCGTAGGCGACATAGGCCGCCTGGCCCGTGGCCAGGTCGCGCAAGAGCGTCGGCGCGTCGGCGAAGTAGAAGACCCAGGCGCCGCCGGTCAGCAGCCCGACCAACAGCCACAGGCTGTGCTTGGCGACCCGTTTCGCGACCTTCTCCAGGCTGAGTGGCGCCTTGCGGAGCCTGATCTGGGCATTGCGGTCGCCGTCAATCCAGCGTTCGATGTGCAGGAACAGGTCGGTCCAGACTGTCTGCGGACAGGCATAGCCGCACCAGGCACGTCCCACCGCCGAGGTGATCAGGAACAGGCCGATGCCTGCCATCACCAGCAGGCCGGCGACGTAATAGAATTCGTGCGGCCAGATCTCGATCGCGAAGAAGTAGAAGCGGCGATGCGCGAGATCGACCAGCACGGCCTGATCGGGAGCGTATGGCCCCCGATCCCAGCGCAGCCATGGCGTCACATAATAGATCAGGAGCGTGACGGCCATGATCGCCCATTTCAGGCGCCGGAAAAAGCCGTCGACCTTGCGGGGAAAAATGTCCTGCCGCTTGGCGTAGAGCGGCTTCTTCTCCTCCACGCGCTCCATCACGCCCATGTTATTCGCCGCCGCCCAGGCTGTGCACATAGGCGGCCAGCATGTTGAGGGTGGCCGGATCCAGCTTCCTGTTCCAGGCCGGCATCACGCCGTAGCGCGCATTGGTGACGGTCTGGATGATCGACTCGCGGTCGCCGCCATAGAGCCAGATGGCGTCGACCAGATTGGGCGCGCCGAGCTCGCGGTTGCCCTTCAGATCGGGGCCGTGACAGGCAACGCAATTCGCTTCGAACAGCGCCGCGCCGCGCTGGGCGGACGCGCTGTTCTTCTCCGCCTTGCCCATGAAGCGCACATACGAGACCACGTCTTCGACCTGCTCGGGCTTCAGGATGCCGTCGCGGCCGAAGGCGGGCATCTGGCTCATCCGGGTGGTGTCGTCGCCGGGCTGGCGGATGCCATGTTCCAGCGTGGCACGGATGGTCTTCAGGTCGCCGCCCCACAGCCATTCATTGTCGTTGAGGTTCGGATAGCCCTTGGAGCCCGCCGCACCCGATCCATGGCACTGGACGCAGTTGACCTTGAACGCCGCACGGCCGCCTTCGACCGCGGTGCGCATCAGCGTGGGATTGGCTGCAATCTGTTCGACGTCGAGGCTGGCGAGCTGATGCTCGATGCCGGCGCGCGACTTCTTCACCTGTGCCTGTTCGTCGGCCAGTGCCCCGCGGCTCGTCCAGCCGAGCATGCCCTGCGACGCGCTGTTCAGGAACGGGATGGCCGGATAGGCGATGCAATATCCGATGGCGAAGACGATCGTGGCGTAGAAGGTCCACAGCCACCAGCGCGGCAGCGGGGTGTCCCGCTCTTCGATGCCGTCCCATTCATGGCCGGTGGTCTGTTCAACGATATCAGCCATTGTTCGGCTCCTCGTCGCGCAGCGGGATCAGCCGCGCGCTTTCATGTTGGGCCCAGGCGGAGGGACGCAGCGCGCGCCACAATGCCGTCAGGAAAAGCAGCAGCAGGAAGACGAGACCCCAGCTGTCCGCGAACTCGCGCGCGAAATGGTAATTCACTTCGCTTCCTCCTGCGCGGCGGCCGCCTTGGTATCGACCAGGGTGCCGAGCATCTGCAGATAGGCGACGAGCGCATCCATCTCGGTCACCCGCTTGGGGTCACCGTCCCAGTCGCGCACGGCGACACCCGGATAGCGCTTGGCGAAGGCGGCGGTGTCCGCTTCTGGATCGGCCTGCGCCGTCATGTCGGCAGCGGCGTTCTTCACCTGCGCGTCGGAATAGGGGACGCCTACCCGCCGCAGCGCGGTCAGCGTGGCGGACGCGTCCGGCGTCTTCAACTCGCGCTCGGCCAGAAAGGCATAGCCCGGCATGATCGACTCCGGCACCACGGCGCGCGGGTCCTTCAGGTGCTGGACGTGCCATTCGTCCGAATAGCGTCCGCCGACGCGTGCCAGGTCCGGCCCGGTTCGCTTCGACCCCCATTGGAACGGATGGTCGTACATCGACTCTGCGGCCAGGCTGTAATGGCCATAGCGTTCGGTCTCGTCCCGGAAGGGGCGGATCATCTGGCTGTGGCAGTTGTAGCAGCCTTCGCGGACATAGATGTCGCGGCCGGCCTGCTCGAGCGGTGTATAGGGCCGGACGCCCTTCACCTTCTCGATCGTGGAGTCGATCCAGAAGAGCGGCGCGATCTCCACGATGCCGCCGATCGCGACCGTGATGAGGGCGAGGACGAGCAGGAGCGTGACGTTCCGCTCGATCTTGCCATGGTCGAGGATTTTGGTTGCCATTGTTCGTGTCCTTACTCGGCCGGCACCAGCTCGGGCGCTTGCGGGGGACGTGGGGCGGCGACGCGGGCGGGGCCGATCGGCCGGTCGGCGTCGGGGTCGTAGGAGGCGTCGCTCAGCGGCGCTTCATCCCGGCGCTTGCCCCGGATCGTCTGCACGACGTTCCAGATCATGAAGGAGAAGCCGAGCAGGTAGAGCCCGCCGCCCATTGCGCGGATCAGGTAATAGGGCTTCATCGCCGCCACGACCTCCGCGAAGCTGTAGACCAGGTATCCGTCCGGCCCATATTCGCGCCACATCAGGCCCTGCATGATGCCGGCAACCCACATCGAGCTCGCGTAGAGGACGATGCCCGCCGTCGCGCACCAGAAGTGCCAGTTGATCATGCGCAGCGAGTAGAGGCGCTCGCGCTTCCACAGCCGCGGAACCATGAAGTACACGCAGGCGAAGGTGATCATGCCGTTCCAGCCCAGGGCGCCGGAATGCACGTGCCCGATCGTCCAGTCGGTATAGTGCGACAGCGAGTTGACGGCCTTGATGGACATCATCGGGCCTTCAAAGGTCGACATGCCGTAGAAGGCGAGCGATATCACCATCATCCGGATGATCGGATCGGTGCGGATCTTGTCCCACGCCCCTTGCAGGGTCATCAGGCCGTTGATCATGCCGCCCCAGCTGGGCATCCACAGCATGATCGAGAACACCATGCCCAGCGTCTGCGCCCAGTCGGGCAGCGCCGTGTAGTGGAGGTGGTGGGGCCCGGCCCAGATGTACATGAAGATCAGCGACCAGAAGTGCACGATCGACAGCCGGTAGCTGTAGACCGGGCGCTCGGCCTGCTTGGGCACGAAGTAATACATCATGCCGAGGAAGCCGGCAGTCAGGAAGAAGCCGACCGCGTTATGGCCGTACCACCATTGGGTGAGCGCATCCTGCACGCCGGCGAACAGCGAATAGCTCTTGGTGCCGACCAGGCTGACCGGCAGCGCCAGATTGTTGACGATGTGCAGCATCGCCACGGTCACGATGAATGACAGGAAGAACCAGTTGGCCACGTAGATATGCGGCTCCTGGCGCTTGACGATCGTGCCGAGGAAGACGGCGAGATAGGCGACCCAGACCAGGGTCAGCCACAGATCGACATACCATTCGGGCTCGGCATATTCGCGGCCGCCGGTAACGCCCATCAGATAGCCGGTCGCGGCCAGCACGATAAACAGCTGGTAGCCCCAGAAGACGAAGCGCGCGAGCGCGGGGAAGGCCAGCCGGGCGCGGCAGGTACGCTGCACCACCCAGAAGCTGGTCGCGATCAGCGCATTGCCGCCGAACGCGAAGATGACGGCGGAGGTGTGCAGCGGTCGCAATCGCCCGAAGCTCGTATATTCCAGCCCCAGGTTCAGCGCCGGAAAGGCAAGCTGCAGCGCGATATAGAGGCCGGCCAGGAATCCGGCGACACCCCAGAACAGGGTCGCGATCACACCCCAGCGGATCGGGTCATCGTCATAGCCGGTCGGCGCCGGCCGCGGCGCCTTGAGCCCCTGCAGCACCGCATAGTCGGCATTCTTCATTGCCCAGATGCCGGCGATGAGCGCCGCCGAACCGGCGATCGCCATATGGACGGCAAAGGCCTGATCGACCGTCACCATCATCCCCATTAGGGCGATCAAGGCTACGGCGAACCAGCCGAACGTCTTGAAAGTCAGCGTGTCCATTCTCTTGTCCCCTGCGCCCCACCGGACGCGTCTCGACGGAGCGGCAGGCCGCCTCGTCCGATTGGGAGCGAATGGCGTTTCGCACGTGCACAATCGATACGGAGTTCTACGGATGGGGTGCGGGGCCGCGCTCAACTATCTGGGGAGCCATGGAAATCGTGCCGCTCACCGCCAGGCCCCAGCCGGACTATGGTCAGATCTTCACCCAGGCGATCGGTCGGTTGCATGCCGAGGGTCGGTACCGGGTGTTCATCGACATTTTGCGCAACAAGGGGATGTTCCCCAACGCGCGCTGCTTTGCCGGGCATAATGGTCCGAAGCCGATCACGGTCTGGTGCTCGAACGACTATCTGGCGATGGGCCAGCATCCGAAGGTGATCGCGGCGATGGAGGAGGCGCTGCACGATGTCGGCGCGGGCTCCGGCGGCACGCGCAACATCGGCGGCAACACCCATTATCATGTCGATCTGGAGGCCGAGCTTGCCGACCTGCACGGCAAGGAAGCGGCTTTGCTGTTCACCTCGGGCTATGTCTCGAACGAGGCGACGCTGTCGACGCTCGCCAAGATCCTGCCCGGCTGCGTGATCTTTTCCGACGAACTCAACCACGCCTCGATGATCGCCGGCATCCGCAACTCAGGGTGCGAGAAGCGGGTGTGGCGGCACAATGATGTCGCGCATCTGGAAGAGCTGCTCGCCGCCGAAGACCCGGATACGCCCAAGCTGATCGCGTTCGAGAGCGTCTATTCGATGGACGGCGACGTGGCGCCGATCGCGGCGATCTGCGACCTGGCCGACAAATACGGTGCGCTCACCTATCTCGACGAAGTGCATGCGGTCGGCATGTACGGCGCGCGCGGCGGCGGCATCTCCGAGCGGGACGAGGTCGCGCACCGGCTGACCATCATCGAAGGGACGCTCGGCAAGGCATTCGGCGTCATGGGCGGCTATATCGCGGCGGACCAGGTGATCGTGGACGTGATCCGCTCCTATGCGCCGGGCTTCATCTTCACGACCAGCCTGTCGCCGGTGCTGGTCGCGGGCGTGCTCGCAAGCGTGCGGCACCTGAAGGCATCGAGCGCCGAGCGCGACGGCCAGCAGGCGGCGGCCGCTAGCCTGAAGCGCATGTTCGCAGACGCGGGCCTGCCGGTGATGCCGTCGACCACCCACATCGTGCCGGTGATGATCGGCGATCCGGTCAAGGCCAAGCGGATCAGCGACATCCTGCTCGCCGAGTATGGCGTTTACGTCCAGCCGATCAACTACCCGACCGTGCCGCGCGGCACCGAACGGCTCCGCTTCACCCCCGGCCCGAGCCACACGGCCGAGATGATGCAGGAACTGACCGACGCACTGGTCGAGATCTTCGGCCGGCTCGAACTGAAACGGGCGGCTTGAGCCTTAGCCGTCGGCCGACGCGAGAGGTGCTTCCGAAGCGGCCTGACGCACCATAACCATGTGAACGGACATCTTGAGGGCGCTTGACCCTGACATGATGTCAAGTCCTAGAGGGGTCTGCGTTGGAGGATTCGGATGATGAAACACGATCGCCACGCAGGACATGGAGCACACGGCCTGGGGAGGAACTGCTGCAGTTCCGGGTCAACGCCGACAGCGTCCACTGTCAAGGACCCCGTCTGCGGCATGTCCGTCGATCCGGCCGCAACACCTCACCATGCGCAGCATGAGGGTCATGAGTATCATTTTTGCAGTGCCGGTTGCCGGACGAAGTTTGTAACGGATCCCTCTGCCTACCTCGGCGACAGGCCTCGTCCCGAACCCAAAGCGACGCCCGGTGCAATGTGGACCTGCCCCATGCACCCGGAGATCAGGCGGGAAGGACCTGGCACCTGTCCCATCTGCGGAATGGCGCTGGAGCCGGAGGAGCCGTCGCTCGATGATGGCCCCAATCCCGAACTCGTAGACTTCACCAGACGCACATGGGTCGCTGGCGTCCTGACTGTGCCGCTGGTGATGGTCTCGATGGTCGCCGAAATGCTCGGGATCCATTTCGTGCCACCTGCCTGGAACCCATGGGTTCAGCTCGCACTGACGGCTCCGATTGTGCTGTGGGCGGGCTGGCCGTTCTTCGAGCGGGGATGGGCTTCGCTTCGGACGCGGCACCTGAACATGTTCACGCTGATCGCCATCGGCGTCGGCGCCGCCTTTCTCTACAGCCTGGTCGCCACGGTCTCACCCGGACTGTTTCCGCCCACCTTCCGCATGCGCGGCATGGTACCGGTTTATTACGAGGCAGCAGGGGTCGTTGTGACCCTCGTGCTGCTGGGACAGGTTCTGGAGCTGCGTGCTCGGGCCGCGACTGGACGGGCGATCCGCGCTCTCATGGACCTCGCGCCGAAGACTGCGAGAAGGATTTCTCCGGACGGCAGCGAAGCGGAGATATCTCTTGCCGATGTCTTCGTAGGCGACTGGCTCCGCGTCAGACCAGGCGAGGCGATCCCGGTGGACAGTGAAGTCGTCGAGGGCCGCTCCTCGGTCGATGAGTCAATGCTGACGGGGGAGCCTGCTCCTGTCCTGAAGGAGGTCGGTGCGACCGTTACCGGCGGAACTGTCAACACGACCGGCGCCCTCGTCATCCAGGCTCGGGCAGTCGGAGCCGACACCGTCCTGGCGCGCATTGTGAAGATGGTCGCCGAGGCGCAGCGCAGCCGTGCCCCGATCCAGGCAGTGGCCGACCGTATCTCCGGATGGTTCGTGCCGCTGGTCGTGGCGATCGCGGTTGCCACTTTCGTCGTCTGGAACCTTGTTGGGCCGGAGCCTCGCTTTGGCCACGCGCTGTTGAATGCCATTGCCGTACTGATCATAGCCTGCCCCTGTGCGCTGGGTCTGGCCACGCCGATGTCGATCATGGTCGGCACCGGCCGCGGTGCTCATGCCGGCGTTCTCGTCAAGAATGCCGAGGCGCTGCAGGCGCTGGACCGGGTCGACACTCTGGTCATCGACAAGACAGGGACACTGACGGAGGGCAGGCCGAAGCTGGTCGCCGTCGAGACGCTGGGCGAGGTGCGAGAGGACGAGTTGCTCTCGCTCGCTGCGGCTGTCGAAGCACGTTCCGAACACCCGCTCGCGCACGCGATTGTCGTGGCAGCGGAGGAGCGCGGCCTTGAAGTGCCCTCAGCCGAGGATTTCGCGTCGGTGACCGGAGCCGGTGTTTCTGCCCGCGTCGCCGGGCGCAGGGTCGCGATCGGAAACGGCACGATGATGCGCGCCGAAGGAGCCGACCCGGAGCCAGCACGCGCGAACGCTGAGGCAAGGAGGTTGGAAGGCGCGGGCGTGATGCTCGTCTCTCTTGACGGTCGTCTGGCAGGCCTGCTGGCCGTCGCTGATCCGCTTAAGGATTCTGCTCGCACGGCCATCGCGGATCTTCACACCGAGGATCTGCGAGTTGTGATGTTGACCGGAGATGGCCACGGTACCGCGGATGCCGTGGCCAGGATGATCGGCGGTATCGACGAAGTGCATGCTGATCTGAAGCCGGAGGACAAGGCGCGTATCGTCGTGGAGCTGAAGGCGCAGGGAGCCGTCGTCGCCATGGCGGGGGACGGTATCAACGATGCGCCTGCGCTAGCTGCCGCCGATGTAGGCGTCGCGATGGGAACCGGTACGGACGTGGCGATCGAGAGCGCGGGCATGACTCTCACCAAGGGTGACCTGTCGGCAATGGTTCGGGCGCGGCGGCTCGCCAGGGCAACGATGCGAAACATCCGGCAGAACCTGCTCTTCTCTTTCCTGTTCAACGGGATCGGCGTGCCGGTTGCCGCCGGCATACTCTATCCCGTCGCGGGCATATTGTTGTCGCCCATGCTCGCCGGGGCGGCAATGGCGCTGTCTTCATTTGCCGTCGTCACGAACGCGCTGCGGCTGAACGGAGCTCGACTGTGAACATCGGACAGGCTTCCGACGCCACCGGGGTGTCCCAGCGAATGGTTCGCCACTACGAAAAGATCGGGCTCATTCCGGCGCCTCCACGGCGAGACAGCGGCTATCGGGACTATTCCGACGAGGATGTGCATCGCCTGCGGTTCATCGCTCATGCTCGGGATCTTGGCTTCCCAATCGAGGAAATCCGTGAGCTTCTGGGCCTCTGGTTGGATCGCGATCGGTCAAGTGCCGACGTGAAGGCGCTGGCGATCGCGCGCGCCGAAGATCTTGGTAGAAAAGCGCAGGTGCTGGAGCGTATGCAAGCGACCTTGCTGGATCTCGCGGCGCGATGTCACGGAGATAGCCGACCGGATTGCCCGATAATAGCTTCGTTGGCCGACGGTGAGCGGACGTAACCGATGCCGCTTGATCGCCGGGCCGGAGCGGACCACAGGTGCCTCGGCCAGAGGCGCTGATCACTCCATGCCTGATCGAACTGACCCGAGCTTTCCCTGCAGCGACCGACGAGTGTTTGCTTCGGAGCAACTTGGAACTTGGCTCTGGTGGCCCGAGCGGCCACAACTCGGTCATCTGGACTCGTGACACTTCCGCCGAAGTGTCACATTTCAGGAATGGGTGCCTGGCGAGCTTTGCGGAAAGCGGGGACGCGATCGAAACTGCGGCCGGTCCACACATAGGCATCGAACATTCACTCAGGCTCGTCAGTCAGGTTCTTGTCGGTTGTCGCTAAAGGCAATGAGCTGTCGCGACGATAGTCGAAGCTGGGGGAGGGCCCGTCACCGTGGCCAGGTTTGCAGTGCCCGCGCTGTGCCTGCTTGCTCGTACTCAGCAGCCGAGCCCTCCCGAGACGAGATTCAATTTCTCCGGTGGCGCATACAGCACCCGAGCGGGCTGACGCATGGCTTCAATCCTGGTGTGGAAAGCTATGCTATACCAGCACAAACATGAACGAAGCCAAAGAAGCTACGTACGTTACCATGCGCCGCCAACAGACAGGTTGAGGCGAGGCGTGTGCGCGGACGTGCGTCAAAGGCCGCTGAAAGCCATGCGCAAAGTGGGCATGAGCGTGGGCAGGGATTTGTTTTGGAGAAGAAAACCGCTTGTTATTAACGGCAGCTGGCGGAGACGGAGGGATTAGAACGGCCATTCTATGCTATTGAATTAACTCAGAATTATTGCGCCAGCGAAGATTACGCCCACATTTACGCCCACACTTTTCCAGATTGTCGTTTTCGCTCGACAGAACCACCACTGTCTCCCCACTCGTCTCCTAACGATGTAACTTGAATGTCGGGTAGTAGTCGGCGATTACCGGCGCGAGGCGTCTGGACCCTGCATGGAATTGTAAGAGCAGATCCGCGCCGAATTGCATAGATCCTAAGTGTACCGGGGACGGGGCCGGTCAGGCCTGCAGCATGTCGGGCACCTCTTCTTTAACACCTGAGTGGAGTTGGCGCTGGCAGGATCGTGTCGGAGTTCACCCCGACCCAACTCGTCGACATACTCTGATGAAGATGTGTGCCCAGCCAGGAAGAAGCGCGCACGTTGCACCAGTAGATCGAACCGTCGCCTCAGTCCGGGAAGGTTGAGCGAATGACCCGTTCCGGGGGTGGCGCGAATCTCCGCCGCTCGCGTAATTCTGGAAACCAAGGCAACAATACCAGGGCGGACAACTTTTATGAGAGCGCGGCTTTCGCCGGTACCTGTGATGATAGTGATGGTTCTGGCTGGCCTAATGGCCGCGGCTGCCTTCACGCAGTTGGCGATAAGCCGTCCATGGCTGGGCCTGACGTTTGCCGTTCATGAATCTAGGGCCATCCACGTGGTGTCTGCGCCCGGCATGGATCTAACCGCGAAGCAGGTAACGGCCATTCGCGGGAATGATGGTCAAAGAGTTGCAATCGAGGCCGGTGACCTGATTGAAGAGCCGGACACGCTGGCAACCTATGCGGACATGCGACGCTTCTTTGCCCGCCAGTCGGCGCTGGCCGGTATGTTGCGCGCCCAGAGTATCTCGATCGAGGCACTGGACGGCGATACGCTGCGACAGATGATGGTTTCGCCCGCCAGAATGCGGCCGATCGGTGATCTTCCCGCCGCATTTTGGGTGCAGATGCTTGTCGGCCTGTCGAGTTTTTTGATCGGCGGCTGGGTCTGGGCCTTGCGGCGAGACGATTTGCCCGCGCGGCTGTTCGCCCTGGCCAGTCTTGGAATTCTGGTTTTCACATTTCCTGCCGCGCTTTACAGCACTCGTGAACTCGCCATCGATGGTGGCCTTTTCCGCGCCCTTTCGGTTATGAATCACGGCGGCGCCCTGCTTTTTGGCGCGGCGATGATCGCGCTGCTGCTGCGCTATCCGAGGAGTCTTGTTCCGACACGATGGCTCTGCGCGCCGTTCGTGTTGTTTGGGACATGGTGGCTGGCGGACAGCATGCAGCTGTTCGATGGGCCTCTTGTTGGTTCACAGTTGCCGACGATGCTCGAGATGATCGGCATCCTGCTGGCAGCCGCGCTGCAGTACTGGCGCTCGCGCCGTGATCCCCGCAACCGTGCGGTTGTGCGGTGGTTCGGTCTGTCGGTTGCAATTGGCTCCGGCGCTTTCGTCTTCACGGTGATCGCGCCCAGCCTGGTCGGTCTGACGCCGAGTTTGCCGCAGGGTTATGCCTTTACCTTTTTTCTCCTGATCCATGGCGGAATAGCTGTCGGCGTTGCCCGTTACCGCCTGTTCGACCTCGACCGATGGGCGTTCCGCATCCTGTTCTACATGACGGGCGCTGCACTGCTGATCGCGGTGGACGTGCTGCTCATATCGTGGGTCGCGCTGGACCGCGCGCCGGCTTTCGGGCTGGCGCTAGTGCTGGTTGCATTCCTTTACCTGCCCCTGCGCGATATGATTGCGCGTAAGCTGTTCCAGCGCGGCGGAGAGGTCAAAGCGAGGTTCCAGGACATGCTTGCCGTCGCCCTCGCAGACGGCGAGACGGAGCGCATGGCCCGCTGGCGTGACTTGCTCACGCGAGTGTTCCAGCCGCTGAATATCGTGCCGGGTGATAGCATCGCTCAGCCTACCGTCCTTGACGATGGCGCAGCCCTTGCCATCCCCGCCACCGGAGTGTTGCCGCCTCTGCGGCTTGAACACGCCATGCACGGTCGGCGTCTTTTCTCGTCACGAGAGCAGACAAGGGCGGGTGAACTTTGCGCTATGTTGGATCACGCAATCGCAAGCCGCCTTGCTCACGAACAGGGTGTTGCCGAAGAGCGCCAGCGCATCACCAGCGACATGCACGACAATATCGGCGTGCAACTGCTCGGCGCGCTGCACAGCCGCGATCCGGTGCGGAAGGATGAACTGATCCGCGACACGCTAGCGGACCTGCGGGAAATCATCAACAACAGCGCCGGCGAGCGGCTGACCCTGGCCGAACTGATGGCCGACCTCCGCGTAGAGATTGCCGACCTGCTGTCATCCGCAGGCATCGGGCTGGTCTGGCAGATGGACACTGCGGCGGAATTGCCGCCCCAATCGGTAGCCGCCATGCGCTCGATCCTGCGCGAAGCCGTGGGCAACGCGCTACGCCACGCCGAAGCTTCGACGGTCGGCATACGCCTATGTGACACGCTGGGTGGCCTCGTTCTGACGATTGCGGATGACGGAAAGGGCTTCGATCCTGACACTGCTCAGGCGGGCAACGGCCTGCGCAACATGCGTTCGCGCGCGACCGCGCTTCACGGCACGCTGACCGTTTCGCACGGAGCAGCCATGGGGATGCGCGGAACGGTGATCGAAGTGCGCTTTCCGCTGGAAAGCGTGGCGGCATGAAATCTGTGCTGATCCTGGAAGACGTATCGGAAACGCTGCACTGGCTCGGCGAGATCGCGGCCGAGGCGTTCCCGGGCTGCGGGGTGACGGGCGCATCCAGCGTGAACGACGCGCTGGCCGCAATCGGTCGGCAGTCCTTTGACCTGGCCCTTATCGACTTGCGCCTGCCCGACGGTTCCGGTTTTGACGTGCTGCGCCGCCTGCGCACGGCCTTTCCCAACACCATCTGTGTCGTCACCACTGCTATCGCTGATGACAGCTCGATCGTCGGCGCGCTGTCGGCGGGCGCATCCGGCTATCTGCTGAAGGAGCAGATGCGCGAAGGAATCATCCGCCAATTGCAGCAGATCAACGAGGGGGTTCCGGCGCTATCACCCTCGATCGCGCGGCGGATCATGGAGCATTTCCGGCGGACCGGGCCAGCGGCGGGCGGAACCGGCGACTTGACAGCGCGTGAACTGGAAGTGCTGACCCTGATCGGACGGGGCATGCGCAATGCGGAGGTCGCCGCGCAGCTTATGCTCAGCGAGAACACGGTCTCAGGCTATATCAAGGTGATCTACCGCAAACTAGGAATTTCCAGCCGGGCCGAAGCGTCATGGCATGCTGCGCAGCTTGGCCTGTCCTACGGGGGAAAAGAATGAGAATGACTGCCTCCTAGAATGCAGGCGTCAAGCATGTTCAATGACTTGCTTCCGCCGTGATAGCCCCCCTGAACAGGGGGTGCATGATCTCCCAAAGACCGGTTAGGCGCCAGTTGCTCGCGGTATTACGCGCGCGGGCGCTTGATGGGGGCACTGCCAGAAATGACCGGAAAATTTGCGAGCAACGCATTGTTGAACACCACGACCGCGATCGTCGGCACGTTGGGGTCTGCTGCCTTGCTGGCGGGATTTCCTGCACCTGCGTTCGGTCAGGTCACAGGTTCCGAAGAGATACCCGGAAGTCCGGACGGAGCCGAGAACGGGTCGAACTCCGACGGCACTTCCGTCGAATTCGTGGACATCTCCGGCGACGGTACGTCGGTCATCGGCTTTCACAATAAGGTGGTCGGGAACAAGTCTGTTCTCGAAGCCTGGGTATTCACCCCGACCGGCGCGACGAAACTCGCAGCGCCAACCGGTTACCTTCACTACGTCGGCTATGGCATATCCGATGATGCCTCGGTGATCGTCGGCGAGGCCAAGCCGACCGCACGCACGGATTTCAGCGGCATGGTGGGGGTAAAATGGCTGAACGGCACGCCCACAATCCTGGCACAACCTACCGGCGCTGGAAATTACAAGGCAGTCGCCGTCAGCGGTGACGGCAACGTGATCGGCGGTCTGGCAGTATATCGGGCTTCAACATCCCGATCCTGTGGACGGGCCCCGCCGCTCCAGAGCAGCTGCTTCAGGTCGGCACGACCAGTCCAGTGCAGAATGGCGTGACCTTCAACGCCGAAATTACCGGCATCTCACGGGATGGCTCGGTCATCGCCGCTATCGGCGGGCGCGGCCAGCAGCGGGACGCAAATGGGACCATCGTTGGGCCAAACGTCCAGGCGCTGCGGTGGACCCGCGCCACCGGCTTTGTCGAACTGGGCGTTCTTGCCAGCCATTCCGCCGCCGGCGCGAGCAGTTGGGCGAACGACATTTCGGTCGATGGCGGAACAATCGTCGGCTATTCGCAGCAGGGCGGCGTGATGGGCAACGACCTGTTCAAGAACGATAACCAGATCGCCATCAAGTGGACCCAGGCGGGCGGCATGGTCGCCTTGCCAAAGCTGACCAACCAGGTCGCATCCTCTGCCTACGGGGTGAATGCAGATGGCAGCGTGATTGTCGGTGAAGCCCTTGTTCCCGGACAGCCTATCGGCACGCTGGTGATCAACGAATCCCACGCCGTGCGCTGGAATGGCGCAAACGCGCAAACGGTTGCGGCATGGCTGGCCGCCAATGGCGTGGCCAATGGCACGAACCAGTACCAGAAGGCCCTGGGCGTCAGCGACGACGGCAACGTGATCGTGGGCTCTGGCATCATTAACGGGCACAAGCAGGGCTATATTGCCCGCGTTGCCGGAGCGGCCCCGTCACCGACGCCTACTCCGACACCCACGCCGACTCCGGCACCCACGCCGACTCCGGCACCGACTCCGACTCCGACTCCGACACCTACTCCGGCGCCGACGCCTACTCCGACTCCGACGCCCGCGCCCACGCCCACGCCCACGCCGACTCCGACACCCACACCAGGGCCGGTGGCTATCAGCGCCCCGACGCCGGCCCCCATTGCTACGGCAGTTCCCTCGATCACCGGCGATGATCTGCTTCCGGGTGGTCCGGGGAGCGGCAATGTCCGTTACAACAGCATTTCCGGAGACGGACGCGCCATTGGGACCTCTGACGGGTTCATCATAACGGGCTCAGGGCGTTACAAGGTTTCCTCTGCCCGACAGTTTTTCAACCAATCAGATGACGATAAGCGGTCTTTCCAATGACGGGACCGTAGCCGTCGGATCCTATGCTGCCACCTCCCAGATCACTGCGGCCTTCCTGTTCCGCAATGTCGATGGCACGGGAACATCGGTCAGGCTGGCGGGATTTGACGGCGCGGTAAATGTCCAGGCGCTCGGCGTTTCGGCGGATGGGCGCGTGGCCGTGGGCTTCAGCTCGCCGGAGTCCAGCGCCAGCGCAAGCACTCGCGCGGTCATCTGGATAGACGGCGGTCGCGCCAGGCCGATCACGTCGAACGGATTCGCCTATTCGCTGGCCCGCGCGGCCTCAGCCGATGGATCCGTCGTCACCGGAGAGGCTTCGGGAGGCGGCTTTGATGGCCAATTTTCGGCCTTCCGCTGGACCCAGGCAGGCCAAATGGTGTCGCTGGGAGCGATCGGCCGCTACGGTGAGTCGTTCAGTTCCTCCGGAAACGACATTTCCGCAGATGGCTCGGTCATCGTCGGGAGCTCAACCGCTCCTACCGGTATGGTCGCATTCCGATGGACACAGGCGGGTGGGATGGTCGCGCTTGCGTCCCTGCCGGGACAAACGCGATCAGTCGCAAACGCTGTAAGCGCCGACGGCGCGGTCATCGTCGGCACCTCGTCTGCGGGTTTCACCGACTCGGCAGTTCGCTGGACGGCCGCTGGCACCCAGTCGATCGCCGACTGGCTCGCCGTTGCGGGCGTGAACAACGGCGCGAATATCTATAACAGTGCGGCCGATGTGAGCGCTGACGGCACGATGGTGATCGGGCACGGGAACATCAACGGCACCAGCCAGCCCTATCTTGCGAGGGCCGCAGCCGGATCACCCGCTCCGACGCCAACGCCAACGCCAACGCCAACGCCCACGCCGACACCGGCTCCGACACCAACGCCGACACCCACTCCAACTCCGGCACCGACACCCGCTCCAACACCAGGAACCGGCGTCATCGGTCTCGACGACTTTGGAGCAACCGTGATGCAGGCAGCGCCCAATCTAGCGTTGCAGGGTGGGCTTGGGCTGATGATGTGGGGGGCACATCACCGGATCCTCACCGATTATGTGCAACCGGGCCGCGGCTGTGCGTGGACCGTGCTCGATTATCGCCGGGATGGCCGCAATGATGGGGATTCCACGTTGGCCGAAGCAGGCGCCTGCGTTGACGCCGGCCCGCTCCGGCTAGGGGCTGGCATCGGCTATGACCGGTCGAATTCCGATCTGCCGCTGGGCGGCAGGCAAAAGCTCGAAGGCTGGCATGGCGTGGCCGAGGCCGACCTGCGGCTCGGCCAGAGCGGCGCTGTGATGAGTGCGACAGCGATCTATGGTGACTGGAACGTCAACCTGCGTCGCAACTATCTCAACGGTACGAACACCGACACCAGCACCGGATCGACTGACGCCCGTGGGCTTGCCCTGCGCGCTCGGCTTGACTGGTTTGACATCGTGGGAAGCGGCCGCTTCGGACTGACCCCGACGATCAGTTACACTTGGAGCCGGGTGACGGTCGATGGCTATACCGAGACTGGCGGCGGCTTCCCGGTCACTGTCGGTCGCTCCAGTGACAAAGCTTCAGAAGGGCGCCTGGGCCTGACCGGTCGCTTCGCCCTGGCCGAGCCAACCACGCTGCGCCTGCGCGGGGAGTATATCCACCGCTTCGACCGGTTTGACGGTGGTCCGGCCTTCCAGATCATCGGCACTGGCATGGGGGGTGCGGGCGGCGTCTATGCGGTAGACCGCGACCATGCCCGGCTGGGCGCGGACATCGACCAGCGGATCGGGCGCAGTGGCGTGCTCTCTCTCTCGGCACACAAGAGCGTGGGCAACGCGGGAGGCAATCCGTTCTCGGTCAGCGCCTCGCTCCATTTCGGGTTCTGACCGGCGGTTCCTGTGCGCGGGGCTACTGTCCGGCGCGCAGGAACCTGTTCGATCGACAGGGACAGAATGCAATTCGCTGAACCGAGCTGGCAGGAATGGATCGCCAGGAACCTCTCCGCAGGCTGCGATCCGGCGGACATGCAAGTCCGGATGATTGCCGCCGGATGGAACGAGGCGGATGCACGGGCAGCCCTTTCCACTGGCATCGCGCAGGTGTTCCCCGACCTGACGGCACCCGTCGTGGCACTGCCGGTTGTGCCTGACACCGGAATGATCCGGTGCGAGGATCGCGAGATCAGAGTGACCTTTCGACTCCAAAACCCCGCCATCGCGCTCTGTGAAAACGTGTTGTCTGAGGAAGAACGAGCTGAATTGCTGAAGTACGCGCAGGAACGGGGGCTGCAGCCATCCACGGTAGTGGATGAGGTCAGCGGTGACAATTTGCCCCATCCGGAGCGGACGAGCTCAGGCGTGATGCTGGACCGCTCCGAGACCGGCTTGATCTCCCGGCTGGAGCGACGTCTTGCAGCGCTGACTGACTGGCCAGTCGTCAACGGCGAGGGTCTGCAGATACTTCGTTATCGGAAGGACGAAGAATACCGACCGCACTTTGATTCCTTTCCAGATGGTGCCGGCGGTGCGGTTCATATTGCGCACGGCGGCCAGCGTGTGAATACCGTGCTGATCTATCTGCAGAGCCCGGCATCGGGCGGCGCTACAGCCTTCCCGTCTTGTGGCGTCGCGCTGTGCCCGCGGCCCGGATCAGCGGTGATCTTTCGCAACGTCGACCTTGCTGGCCGACGTGATCCCGCGAGCCTGCACGCGGGATTGCCGGTCGTAGAGGGCGAGAAGGTCATCATGACATATTGGCAGCGCGCGGGCGCGTTCGCATGACCATGCGATCAGGGGCGGTGACTTGCCGTGTTCGGTACCCGCGAGTGAATCACCCGAAGCTGCTATGTTGACCCCTATGCAGGCGACGACTCTATGGGTCGAAGGCACAGATGGCCGAGCGACAGACGCTTCCTCAGCTGGCCGATCGCCGCCTGGGGCTTCGAGAGCGAAACCGTCCCAACCGCGATCCGGCTGTCTGCGGTCCCGTTGATCTGATGCACGCAGGTCAACCCGGCCGCTTCCGATCCGAGCCCCGCGTGGTGGGGGTAGAGGAGCAGCAGGCGTTCGCCCTGGTAGACGTGAGCGTAGGCCATCATCTGGTAGACGTCGGCTTGGCCGACGCCGTACTTTGGATCATCGATCGCGCCCTTGAGGCGCTTCCATTTGGTGTCGATCACCAGCAGTGGCGCGCCTCGGCTGGCTATCGTGATGTCCGGCTTGGCGGCAAAGCGGCTTTGCCCCGTCTCGAGGTCAGCCGCGCATAGCCCCGTGGACCCTGCAGGCGGACCTCAAAGCCGGTTCCAGACAGGGCGCGGGCAAGGCTCCGTCCGACGAACTCCTCGAACAGCTTGTTCATCTCGAACAGGAGCGAGAAGCCCCGAACGTCACCGCTGCTCGTCGTATGGAAGCGGTCGCCGAGCAGCAGCTTAACCAAGGAAAGCAGTGCGCCCAGCGAGCGGTTGGTTCGGTCGATAACCACCTGATGCCCACGGAAGGGCTTTGACAGGCAGCGCGGTGATGTCGGCGAAGGCAGAGCTAAGCTCCGACTGTCGCTGCTGGTTCTCCCGCCCCCTCGCAAACCTCCCGTCTTGCCAATTTCCTGTGAACACCTTGCCCCCCCGTACGTTGAGGGCCAGATCGTCAGTGAGGCAACTCAGCAGGTGCATAGCCTGACAATCGCGGAGTGAGGTCAGCTTGCATATCTCTCCTGAGCTGCCCCTGCTGCCGCTTGAACCAATTCCGGAAGCCACACTGATTATTGCCGGGAGCGCGGGCCGAACATGCCGGAGGTTTCTCGGACTGAACGGCCCAAGTTCCGAACCGGTCACTCTCCTTTCGGGTTGAGGCAGTTCCGGCTCCCTCCGTCTAAATGGCGATGCGGAGGCGACCTCTGATGAGCGTGCGGCTGGACTGCTTTAGGAACCGCCTTTTCCTGGACGCGCCATCACTTTGCTCCGGTAGCCTCTCGCAGAAGCTGGTTAGCTTGCGCGTACAACCAGGTCCAATGCAGCCCCTATCCGATCAAAATATTCTTGTGCGACGCGCGAGGTGAGCTAAGAGCTCATGATGAACGATGAGGAGCGACATGATCGGCGCGCGGGCCTTACGAGCCTGGAGCCAATCGTTGCGATGGGACGTAACTGCTGGCGCATCGAAGCTTGTCGCCGAGCTTCGGTCATTGTGGACGCAGCCGATTATTATCATCTCGTACAAAAGGTCATGGCAGCGGCGCGCGACCTCATTCTGGTGATCGGCTGGGATTTCGACACTCGCATTCAACTGGAACCAAGCCGGGGCTCGTCGAAAAGCACGCTTGGGCAATTCTTCCTCACCTTGGCCCGGAAAAAGCCAGATCGCCGAATAGCGATTCTTAAATGGAGCTTCGGCGCAAAAAAGCAGCTCTTCCGGCCGACCGCCGCGCTGATGCTATGGAAATGGGAGCGAACGAAGGCGATCGATTTTCGGTTCGACAGCGCTCACCCGCCAGGATGCAGTCACCATCAAAAGATAGTGGTGATTGACGACAGTCTGGCTGTGTGCGGCGGAATCGATATTTCGACCGCGCGTTGGGACACTTGCGAGCACGCCGATCGGGACGAACGCCGGCGGCTGCCAAACGGCAAGGCTTATGCGCCGTGGCACGATGCGACGATGATGCTGGAAGGCCCGATTGCTTCGGCTCTCGGGTCTCTCGGCTGCGACCGCTGGCATCGGGCAACAGGGATGGACCTCTCGCCCCCGCACTCCCCAGCTGACTCGCTGTGGCCTGACGAGCTTCCCGTGCAGTTCGTGAACGTCGATGTCGCCATCAGTCGAACGCGCGCCGAATATCAAGGCGCCAGCGAAATCCGCGAGATCGAAGCGCTCTATCTCGACATGATCGCGGCCGCGAAACGCTTCATCTATTTCGAGAACCAGTATTTCACGTCCGCCAAACTGGCTGCAGCCATCGCCAAAAGGTTGCAGGAAGAAGAGCCGCCAGAGTTTGTCATGGTCATGCCGCGCCAGGCTGACGGTTGGCTCGAGCAGAAAGCGATGGACGGCGCGCGAGTGCGCCTTGCTTGCGAGATCGCCCAGGCTGATCGGCAAAACCGGTTCCGCATCTATGTGCCGATGACGCGCGGAGGCACCGACATCTACGTCCATGCCAAAGTCTCGATCGTCGACGACCGCCTGATACGAGTGGGCTCGTCGAACCTTAACAATCGCTCGCTCGGGCTGGACAGCGAATGCGACGTGGTGATCGATGCGGCCTTGCCGGCCAACCGAGAAACGGTTCCCGAGATTGCACGCTTGCGCACGCGGTTGATCGCTGAGCACCTCGCGGTTGAGCCTAAAGCTTTCGCGCATGAGTTTCAGCAACGTGGATCACTGGTAGACGCGATTGAAGCGATACGTGGACAAGGCAAGACCTTGGACCTGCTCGATCTTACCAAGCCGGGGCCATTGGACCAGTTCATCGCTGACAACGAACTGCTCGATCCTGAGAGCGCGGATAGTTTTTTGGACCCTATCGGCGAACGTGGCTTGCGACGTCACTGGCGAGAAGGGCTCAGGCGGATCCGGTCGCGGAGACTCGGGACATCGAGCAATGCCAACAACCCCCTCAATAGTGCGAATAGGAAAGAGCCGAGCGATGAGTAATAAGGCCAAGAACTACGAAGTCATCGTTGTCGGGGCTGGCCCTGCTGGACTCACGGCTGCGCTCTACCTCGCTCGCTTCCGGCGCAAGGTGCTTGTCATCCACGATGGCAACAGTCGCGCCTTGCGGATACCGACCACGCATAATGCGCCGGGTTTTCCGGATGGCATTCGCGGGACTGAGCTAATCGAGAGAATGACGCGTCATGCCGTCGAGTTCGGCGCGAAGATTCTCGAGGCGAAGATTACCGATCTTGAGCAGTCCGAGGGTGGCTTTCGGCTGGTTGGCGAGGACGGGCGCGCATGGAACAGCCGCAGCGTCATCCTCGCCAGCGGAATATTGCTCAATCAGGTCGACCTGCCCCCCGATCTACATGAACAGGCGATCGAAGCAGGGGTTTTGCGGTACTGCCCCATATGCGACGGCTTTGAGCATTCCGATGCACGAATCGGTGTCATCGGCTGCGACAGCAATGGAGCGGCCGAGGCGTTGTTCCTTCGGCAGTATTCGGCCAACATAACATTGATGCCGCTCGGCTATCCGGAGTTGTCTCCTGAACAGTCCCGGGAGTTGCGCGGAGCCGGGATCGCGGTCGAGACAGGCGCGCTGACCTTACTTGAGCCTCATGTCGATCACATGGCCGTCCACCTTGAAGATCGCGATGAGCCGTTACGGTTCGATGTCATCTATCCCGCGCTTGGTGTTCGGCCGCGTGCCGAGCTCGCCTCACGCGCCGGCATCACCCTCGAGCCCGATGGCTGCATCCCGGCCGGTTCCGTGAACGACAGCGGAGTCGCAGGGTTTTTTGCTGCTGGTGACGTGACGGAAGGGCTTGACCAGATAAGCGTCGCAATGGGGCATGGTGCGGTCGCCGCCACCAACGCCCATAATTGGCTGCGAGAGCAGGATTCTCACACACTTCAGGCAGAGGACTAGCCCGAAACTGCTTTATTGCGTGCAGAGGCGGAACGTGCATACTGGTGACCGGTTCACAGGAAGCAACAGGAGCGCGTGACATGCCCAAATCCAAGAAGCTGAAATCATCCGCTTCGCCAGCGCCATCAAAATCCGAAGAGCGGTATTCGCGAGCCAACAAAACGAGCAAGGCCAGCAGGCTTACGCCGCCGGCCGAAGCCCCCAGAGAGGCCATCGCGTTGCTAAAGGCCGACCACCGCGAGGTCGAGGATCTGTTCAGCCGATTCGAGAGCGCGGCTGGTGACGCGGAAAAACGCGATCTTGCCAACGCTATTTGCGTCGCGCTGAAAGTTCACGCCCGTCTCGAAGAAGAGTTGTTCTATCCTGCTGCGTTCGGCGTTCTCGAGGACAAGACCCTGCTCGACGAGGCGCAGGTCGAACATGCCAGCGCCAAGGATCTTATTGCGCAGATCGAGGCTGGTGCACCTGGAGAAGCATTCTTCGACGCGCGAGTACAAGTTCTGGCCGAATACGTCGCACATCACGTGAAGGAGGAGGAGAGCGAAATCTTCCCTCAATGCGCGCGCAGCAAGATTGACCTCGAAGCGCTTGGGGTCCGGATGAAGATGCGCAAGCAGGAGTTGATGACGGGTTTCGCCGTTTCCAATCCGATACTCGCCCTTTCCTGATCCTCGAAGCTGATTGGAACCCCGCTGTGGCCCGGAATCCCAAGAACATGACGCCCCCCGCCATCAAGAGCGGAGAGACCCCGCGCAAGGCTCCCAAGGTGCCGCCGGGCGCCGAGATCTCCCAACGCTATGCGGAGCCACAAGGCGCGGGTGGCGAGACGCACCAGGTCGCCGGCAAGGGGGTGGCCACGCTCACGACGCAGCAGGGCATCCCGGTTGCCGACGACCAAAACTCTCTGAAGCAGGGCGCGCGCGGGCCTATCCTTCTTGAAGACGCGCACTACCGCGAAAAGATATTCCACTTCGATCACGAGAGAATTCCCGAACGCGTGGTGCATGCCCGCGGATACGGCGCTCATGGCTTCTTCGAGCTTACCGAGTCCTTGGCAGACGTTACCCGCGCCGATGTCCTCCAGCGAGTGGGGGAGCGTGTCCCAGCCTTTGTCCGCTTCTCGACGGTTGCCGGCAACAAGGGCTCATTCGACCTGGCGCGGGATGTGCGCGGGTTTGCTGTCAAGCTTTACACCAACGAGGGTAACTGGGATCTTGTCGGCAACAACATCCCCGTATTCTTCATCCAGGATCCGATCAAATTTCCGGATCTCGTGCATGCCGCCAAGCCTGAACCCGACCGGGAGTTTCCCCAGGCACAGACCGCGCACGATAATTTCTGGGATTTCATCAGTCTCACGCCCGAGTCGATGCACATGATCATGTGGACGATGTCGGACCGGGCGATTCCGCGGTCGTATCGCTTCATGGAGGGCTTTGGCGTCCACACCTTCCGGTTGCTTGATGCGGACGGCAATTCGACTTTCGTGAAGTTCCACTGGAAGCCCAGACTGCGCCTCCAGTCGGTCGTCTGGAACGAAGCGGTGAAGATCAATGGAGCCGATCCCGACTTCCACCGCCGCGATTTGTGGGACGCAATCGAAGCGGGCGATTTTCCCGCCTGGGACCTGGGAGTTCAACTGTTCAACCAGGATTTCGCGGATAAGTTCGATTTTGATGTATTCGACCCCACGAAGCTTATTCCCGAAGAAATCCTGCCCGTGCGGACAATCGGCCGGCTCGTGCTTGACCGGGTGGTCGACAACTTCTTCGCCGAAACCGAGCAGGTGGCGTTCTGCACCCAGAACGTGCCGCCTGGGATCGACTTCAGCAACGATCCACTGCTTCAGGGCCGGAACTTCTCCTACCTCGATACGCAGCTCAAGCGCCTCGGTGGACCCAACTTCACGCACATCCCCATCAATTCGCCGCGTTGCCCGATGGCGCACTTCCAGCAGGATGGGCACATGGCCATGCGCAACCCGAAGGGGCGCGTGAATTACGAGCCCAATAGCTGGGGCCCCCAGATGGGCGGTCCACGCGAGGATCCCGTGCGCGGCTTCCGCAGCTTTGTCGAAGTGAACGGCGAGCCCAAGCAGCGGCTCCGTGCTGAAAGTTTCGCGGACCACTACAGCCAGGCGAGGCAGTTCTATATCAGCCAGACTCCGATCGAGCAGAAGCACATCGGTGACGCGCTCGTCTTCGAGCTGAGCAAGGTCGAACGACCCGACATCCGGGTGCGGGTTGTCTCTCATCTTCTTAACATTGATCAGGAGCTCGCTCAGACCGTCGCTAATGGGCTGGGGGCAGTGCTACCGAAGCCGGCGCAAGCTGCCATGCCCACGCGCCACGACCTCGACCCTTCGCCGGCGCTGAGCATCGTGGTCAACGGACCGGAGGGTTTTGCGGGGCGGAAACTCGGAATTCTGGTGACCGACGGTACCGATGCATCTTTGTTTGACGCGCTCGTCGAAGCGGTAACTGCCGCTGGCGGCACCTATGAAGTAATCGCGCCCAGAATCGGCGGCGTCACCTTATCCAACGGAGAAGGGCTCGCCGCCAAGCATATGATCGACGGTGGGCCATCGGTGCTATTTGACGCGGTTGCGGTGATCCCGTCGATGAACGGTGCCCATGTCCTGGCGGCAGACGCGCCCAGCCGCGATTTCGTGAGCGACGCATTCGCTCATTGCAAGTTTTTGGGTCTCAGTGAGGGCGGTACCGCGCTCATGACGGCTGCGGGGCTCGGGGAAAAACTGGACGAAGCCTGCATTGGGCTTGATGCGCCGGGTAAGGCCTCGCAGTTCATCGAGGCATGCGCACCGTTACGGTTCTGGCAACGCGAACTTAGTGTTGACCTCGACGCGAAGCCAGCGAGACCTCGTAACGGAAAAAGGAAATCGAAATAGCCTAACTGCCTCGGCAGCACGCGAGCACTTGAAAATTCAACACGTCGAGTGGTTGACGCATCTTCGCTGCACCAGATGAAGCGGATTTTCGCGCATCATGCTGACAAGCGGGAAAGTTGCTGGACAACCCTACCAGATCGGCTGGAATCCTCGGCTTGCAGCAGACGTTCGAGCCCCCGCGCTGCACATCGCGTGGGCTCCGGCGCGACGTGGGCGCGGACTCCGGTAGCCCCTTCGATCCGCTCGGCGAGAAAGCGCTACAAGCGCTCCGCCGTCGGTAAGAGTTATACCGTCCTCCAGAACTTTTTCCTAGACCGGGCGGCATGTCGCCCATGACGTCGCCGACGATTTGCACGATGTGATCGATGTGTTTCAACCATACGGGCAGGAACTCGACGCCTTGGTCCTTCAACACCCGCGGCAAACCGGTCGCCATTTCAGTCCGCCGATGTCGAGCTTGGGCCGCGATCATCTCCTCCCAGCTGAGCCGCGACAGTCGGCTTTGGAGATTGGCGACGTTTTCCCTCTAGGTCTCGCGCTCGGTAAGAGAGCTCCAACGCTGGAATTGGTGCGCGCTTGCAATCCTTCCGCCAATGCGACAGACTTGCGGTTTCCTCGGGGAGAGAGCGAATGGCGCGAGATACCCATCGAATAATGCCGCACAAGGATGGTTGGCAGGTCAAGCGCGACGGCGGCAAGCGAGCAAGCCACGTCACCGAAACCAAAGCCGAAGCGGAAAAGATCGGCCGGGAGATCAGCCGCAACCAAGGTACCGAGCTCAGCATCCACAACAAGGACGGACAGATCGGCAGTTCCGACAGCCACGGGAATGACCCTCGCGGACGAGGCTGACGTCGCAGATATCGTACGCAACCACGGTTGCTAGCCAAGCCACGACGGGTCGCGTCACGGTTACGGAGTGAAGACATGGGATGGATTATCGCGCTTATTGTCGGCGGCGTTGCGGGCTGGCTGGCCAGCATGGTGATGAACCGCAATGCCTCAATGGGCATCTTCTGGAACATCATAGTTGGCATTGTCGGATCGCTGATTGGCAATTTGATCGCCGGCCCGCTGCTGGGGATTAGTGGCAGCGTGCAGGAGTTTTCGCTTACTGGACTGATCGTTGCGTTCGTCGGCGCGGTGATCCTGCTCGGAATCGTGAATCTCGTGCAGCGCAAACAAATTCGCTGATCGGGACGGGTGGGCGCTCGCGCCCACCCTCCTGACCACCGCGACTAGCGGCGTCCTCCAAGGATCGAGCCGAGTACTCCGCCCAGTCCTCCGCCCATGCCGCCGGCGGCATTGCCGCCGCCCATGCCGCCGAGCACTTGGCCGAGCACAGCGCCCAGCCCACCGCCGCCCTGGCCCGTCCGGCCGGACTGCGAGGACAGGTAGCCCGCGACCAGCATGGCGAGGATCGGCAGCATCTTCTTCAGCAGCGCCGGATCGAGCCCGGTCGATTGCGAGGCTTCACCGGCCACCTCGCGGCTGACTTCCTTCGAGCCGAAGATCTCGCCGAGGATGTCGTTGCCCTTGTTGACCGGGGTCGGGGCGGGGCTGACGACCTCGCGCGTCAGGTCGGCGCCGCCGAGCGACTCCAGCACCGCGCCGAGCCCGCCCAGTCCGCCCATGCTCGCACCCCCGGCGCGTTGCCCGAAACCGCCGAGGATCGAGGGCAGCAGCGCCGCCGCGCCGCGCTGGGCTTCGGCTTCGGAGATGCCCAGCTGGCCGGCAATGGCTTCGATGCCGCCTTGCGAGCGAAGGATGTCGTTGAGGTCCATGGTCGTCTCCAAAATGGCTTGCCGGCTGGTTGTAGGCGCTTGCCGACGCTTGGCAACTTGTCGGCACATGGCGCTTGCCATCGCCCGGGCCGGGGGCCACGCTCCCTGTCCCCCAAGAGGAGTACCCCCATGAGCATCTTCAGCAAAATCAAGGACGCGATCTTCCCCAAGGCGCGCGCCGCCACGCCTCCCGCCGGGACCGGCGCCCCGGGCGGAGGCCTCTCCCCGCAGCCCCGGCCGGCGGCGCCCGTCGCGGTTTCCGAAGTGGACGTCGAGCAGACCCTGGCGGCGATGGCCGAGGGCAAGGATCTCAACTGGCGGTCGTCGATCGTCGACCTGATGAAGCTCATCGGGGTCGATTCGAGCCTCGACAACCGCAAGGAACTGGCCCGCGAGCTGGGTTACACCGGCGAGCTCGACGGCAGCGCGGAGATGAACATCTGGCTGCACAAGGCAACGATGCGTGAGCTCGCGGCCAACGGCGGCAAGGTCCCCGCCGAACTGCTGGACTGAAGCCGGGCCGGCCGACCCCGCCGTGTGGCGGGGCCGGCTTGCTCGATCAGCTTCTTACCGGGCGACGGCCACCGGGCCCTGCGCGGCATCGGTGTAAACCTGGTAGGATTCGCCGCCCGAGCAGGTTGCTGTGATGGTGCCGTCGGCGCCCCGTTCCGCGCTCGACACTTCGGCGCAGGCCTGGCCGCTCGCGGTGATGACCTCGCCGGCAATGCGCGAGGCAAAATTTGCGCTGATCTTTCCGGTCGGAATCAATGATATCTGGCCCCCAATTTTAGGGGTATAACGGGTCCGCGCCAGCGGACAAATCCTTTAAGAGGTGCCGGCAACGCTTCGGATCCAGTCATCAATCTCGGACTCCACCCAAACGGTACATTTCGGGCCAAGCGAACGGGATCGCGGAAACCGGCCATCGCTCATGCGCTGATAGATTGCGGATCGCCTCAGACCGACCCGGGCCATCACCTCGGGCAAGCGCAGAAGCCGCCCGGGCGCGAGCCGCGAAGGATGGGCTTCGATCGACAGCGGCATGGCATCATTGCTCTGGGGAAGGGCATTCATTTGTCGTCCAGTCGTTAGTTAGCTCGGTCCCCTCCGAGGCAGATCGGTTAGCGGCTCAGCGACATCGCGAGGTCGCGGCCCACAAAGTCATCGATATGCTTGGCCAACATCCGCGCCACGAGCTGTGACGTGCCGTTGGCCCAGCGCGGCCTGACGTCTTCGACTCGTCGGCCCAGCGTGCGCTCAAGATGCGCTGGCAGGGCGCTGATGAACTCTTCGAGGAACTCGCCCATCTCAGTGCGCATCCATTCGCAGGCCAGGTCTTCCTGCCCTGTCAGCGCGAGCACGAGGGTCGCGCGCGGACTCGCACCGCAGGCGACAAGGATACGCGCTGCTTCATCGAGGCCGATCGGACGTTCGCCGCGCAGGACGCGCAGAAGGGTTTCGCGGTGCATGCCGACTTCGCGGGCGATCTGGTGCCGCGGCTTGTCGGCGCACTCGACGGCATGGGCCAGGGTACGCGCGATACAGTCGTTCGCGTGACCGGTGGGGGACGTTGGCTGATACATGGCACGACTCTTCTGTTGGTGTGGTGAGTCGCAGGCATATCGCGAGAGCTATACTGTAGGAAAACGAAAAGAACACATAGGGAACATCTCGTTTCTAGGCGGATCATGCCGAGGCAGCGATTCGCCGGTGATCCCCGGCGCATCGCACGGAGCTTTCCAGCGGTGATTCCCTGCTAAGCGGTTGAGATCAGCGGGACTCTCCGCCAGCGCCACCAGCGGTTCGTCCATATGCGTCCGCGGTGGCCGGCAATGCACCGGCACCTATTTCCTACAACCGTTTCCTAGATGCATGTGGAACACACAGCGAACGAAAGAACGCTGCGTTCACCCCTCGAAGCGGAGCTTCACATGCAGTCTCTCAGCCTCCCCCGGCGCTTCGGCGCAAGCGGCCTCGGCCTCAATCGCGTTGGCAGGGCCGCCAACATTGCCATCCCCGTCGCCATCGCCGCACTCGCGGCCGGTGCCGCCTATGCCGGCGCCGACACGACCTTCACCCCGGCGCTCACCAAGTTCACCGACTTCCTCGAAGGCTCGGGCGGCAAGATCATCACCGTCCTCAGCCTCGCGGGCGGCCTGATCGGCCTCGCCTCCGGGCGCTTCTCGCTCAGCCAGGTCGCGGTTCCCGTCGGCGTCGGCATCGGCGTGGGCACGGGTGTCCCGATCGTCACCTCGGTCGTGACCGCGGTCATCTGACGGTCGGGCAGGGAAGGCGCGTCGCCATGGCGGATCGATACATCATTCCCCGTCGGCTCGACGATCCGGAGCTCATCGGCTTCTGGACCATCGACGAGTTCGCCGGGATGATCGTCCCCTTCACCTGGGGCATCCTCAGCCAGCATATCTTCATCGGCATCGTTGTCGCCTTCGGCGCCTGGTTCGCGCTGCGAAAGGCAAAAGCAGGACGCGCCAGCTCCTGGCTCACCCATGCCGCATATTGGTATCTGCCGGCCGGATTCCTGGGCCTCCGTGCGACGCCGCCTTCCCATTGCCGCCTGCTTGCCGGTTGAGGGGAGACACCCATGTTCGCCGACATTTCGCACGAGCGCCAGCAGTCGCTGCTGAGGCAGCGCAACCTGTTCGCGCTGACCAGCGCCGGCCTCGCCGTCGCGCTTGCCGTAACAACGAGCCTCGCGGCGACCCGTGACCGCGAGGTGGTGCTTCTGCCGACGCTGCCGAAGCAGCTGACGGTGAGCAGCGCCGGGGTCGAGGCCGACTATCTCGAGCTCGTCACCCGCGACACCGCGCTCGTCCTCCTGAACCGCAGCCCCGAGGGCCTCGACTACTGGATGAGCGAGATCCTGAAGCTGGCCGATCCGGCCAGTCACGGCCGCCTCAAGGCAGAGCTCATCCGCATCGTCGAAGAGCAGCGCGGCTCGGACGTGACCCAGGCATTCGTCATCCGGACGATGACCGTCGATCCGAAAGCGCTCACGTCCGAGGTCACGGGCACGCTCAAGACCTTCGTCGGTGCGCAGGTCATCGCCAGCGAAGAGCGCCGGTTCCGCTTCAGCTGGACCTACCGGGGCCTGCGGCTCGCGCTCTCGGGCTTCGTCCAGCTGCCACCCCAAGACAAATCCAAGGAGGCCCAGTGATGGCTTACCAACGCAGGAGGCTTGCGCGCGGCGCGCTGCCCAGCCTGACCGCGATGCTCGCGCTCACAAGCTTGCCGGCGCATGCGGCCGACCAGTTCAAGCAGGCGGCGGACGGCGCCGGCATCGAGTGCTCGGTCTCGGCCCGCGAGCTCACCCGCTTCGCGCTCGTCGGCGACCAGTTTGCGAGCGTGTCGAAGATGTCAACCGGCACGCCGTACAACGACTTCGCCATCACCAACGAGCCCATTCGCGGCGACATCTACGTCTCGGTGCCCGAGACCTATGCGGCCGGGTCGATCAGCTTCTTTGCGACGACGAAGAAAGGCTTCGTCTACAAAGTCTCGTGCCGGGTCGAGCCGATTCCGGCGGCGCAGGTGTTCATCACAAACCCCGCGATCGCCACCAACCGGGCCGCGGAATGGGAGAGCGAAACCCCACTCGCGACCAGCGCCGTCCGCCTCGTGCAGGCGATGGCGAACGACCGGACGGTCGAAGGCTTCGAGGTGCGGCAGGCGAACGACCTGCCCGCGCGCGCCGGCGACCTCGAGATCCAGCTTGTGGCGGAATACCGGGGCGCCAGCCTCGCCGGCAAGGTCGTCCGGATCACTAACCGCGGACGCAAGTCCATCACGCTCGCGGAGCGCGACCTCGCGCCCCGCGACACCCTCGCCGTGTCGATCGTCAACCCGACGCTCGAGCCCGGCTCCAGCACGACGGCCTTCGTGGTCGGCGCCAACGGGGAACGCAGCCATGACTGACTTGCACCAGAATCCCGCTCCGCTGCAGGCCGAGCCCGCCTCGCCGTCGGAAGTGGCCGGCCTCAACGCCCGGACCGCGCGCCGGCAGAGGCTGCTGCTCGGTGGGATCGCCGCCGTGGCACTGGTCGGCGGTAGCTGGTTCATCCTCGGCGGGGACGAGGACGGCGCGTCCGACGACCCGCAGGCGGCGCAGACCATCGATACCGCCGGACTCGTCAACCGCGACCTCTCGCAGCGCGAGTTTGTCGCCAGCTACGGCAACCGGCTCGACGCGGTGACGCGCGAGCAGAAAGCGCTCAAGGAATCCGCCGTCCCGCGCAGCGAGGTCGAGGCGCAGCTCGCCGCGCTCAAGGCAGAAAACCAGGCCATGCGCGTCGACGGGCAGGCCGCGATCGACGCGATCTCGGCCGAGAACGCGGACCTCAAGTCGCGGCTCGCCGCGCAGGTTTCCGCGCCCGCACCGGCAACGCCGCCCCCGGCCTATGGACCGCAGGCGGGCAGCTATGATGCGCGCGGAACCACCCCGCCCACCACAGCGGCAGGCGGCGGCGAGGCGATGATCCCGTCACCGGGAGAAGTGAAGCTGCTGAGCTTCACCAGCGAGAAGGCCGGCGCAACCGGGCTTCGAGCGGCACGCCCGGAGGCGCCGCCGGTCGTGGTCGAGGACTCGCCCGATTACCTTCCGCCCAACTCCTATGCCCCGGCGCGGGTGATCGTCGGCGTCGACGCCTCCGCGGGCGTCGCCAGCCAGACCGATCCGCTGCCGGTCGTGCTGAGGATCACCGGGCCGGCGCGGTCGGTCATGCAGAACGGGAAGGTGCTCACCACCCGCATCCAGGGCTGCGTGGTCAATGGCGCGGCGCGCGGGGACCTCTCCTCGGAGAAGGTCTATGTGAAGCTGGCCCGCATGACCTGCGACCAGCCGGGCGGCCGGGTGGCGGTGAGCGAGGTCAAGGGCTTCATCAGCTTCGCCGGAAAGTCCGGCGTGCGCGGGCGGGTCGTGAGCCGCGAAGGCAGTCTCGTCAGCCAGGCGCTGCTCGCCGGGATCATCGGCGGCTTTGGCCGCGGCTTCTCGGCCAACGCCACCAGCCTGTTCTCCGGCATCACCACCAACCCCGACGGCACACGCGGCCAGCTCTCGGCCGGCGATATCGTGACGGGCGGGCTCGGCCAGGGCGCCGCCGACGCCGCCGATACGGTCAGCAAATATCTGATCGAGCGCGCCGAACAGTACCAACCCGTCGTCGAGATGCCGACCGGCATCGATGTCGAGATCGTGTTCCTCGACGGCGTCTACGTGAGGAATTCCCAATGACCCCCGACGCGATCAAAGCACCCAACAAGCCGGCCCGCCGCTGGCTGCGCCCTGCGGCCGAACTCGCTGCCGTCGTCGCCATATCGGCCGCCACCGGCTGGGGCGTAGCCAGCCTGGCAGCGCCGACGGCCGCTCCCGACACCGCCACGGTGCGCGCAGCGCTCAAGCTCAGGCTTCCGAAGACGCCGATCGACGCGATCGACTGCTCCGGGCTCGGCGGGCTGTGCGAGGTCGCCTCCAAACAGACGCTCTTCTACGTCGACCGGGCGGCCAAGTATCTCGTGATCGGCCGCGTCTACGACATGGAGGCGCGCCAGGACCTGACCGCCGCGCGGCTGCTGGCGCTCAACCCGGACCTTCTCACCGCCGGCGCGGCACGCCGAGAGGCCGGAGAGGACGAGCCGCCGCAGCAGCGCCCCAGCGTGCCCACGCGGGTCTCGCTCGCCGGGCTGCCGGCGAACGGGGCGATTACCTGGGGTCCGGCGGATGGGCCGAAGGTGGTCGTCTTCTCCGACTTCAATTGCAGCTACTGCAAGAAGCTCGAGGGCGAGCTCAAGGCGATCGGCGCGCGGGTCGAGGAACGCCCGATCTCGATCTTCGGCGCGGAAAGCCGCCAGGTCGCCGAGCAGGTGCTCTGTTCGCCCCGGCCGGAGATGTCGCTGCGCATGGCCTATTCGGGCCTGGCGCTCGCCAATCCCAAGCCGTGCGACACGAGCGGCCTCGACGCCAACGAGGCCTTTGCCAAGGCGCACGGCTTCGGCGGAACGCCGGTGATCGTGCGGCCGTCCGACGGCGCCGTGCTCGAAGGCTATCGCCCCGCGGCCGCGCTGCGCGAATTCCTCGGCGCCGCTCCCCGCCAGACCAGCAAAGGATGACCCCCATGCCTTACCCCAAGCGCCTCATTGTCTGCGCCGGCCTCGCGGCGGCGCTGAGCGGCTGCACCACGTTCGGCACCAACATCCAGGGCGAGTTCACCTGCCGCGCGCCCAAGGGCGGCTGTGCGCCCAGCCATGTGATCGACGCCGGCGCGACCGCCGCGCTCGAGCAGGCTCGCTCGTCGCCCGAGCTCGCCCGGGTCCGGGCCGGGGTTGCGGCCGGCGACACCGGCCGGACTTCGGAACGCACGCTCAAGATCGTTTTCCCGGCGCATGTCGATGAAGCCGGAACGCTGCATGACGAAGCCGTCGCCTGGGCGGTCGTCGAAAATCCGCGCTGGGCCGCGGAGCTGCGCCGCAAGCCCGGCGAAGAGGCCGCGCCTCCGCTGATGCGGCAGCTCGGCCGGCAGCTCAAGGCGGCCCAGGCTGCAGATGACCCTGTCGCAAAGGAAAGCGGCGACGAGGCCGATGCCGATCTCGGCTCGCCCTTCTCGCCGGCCGCCTCGCCCATTCCCGATTCCCCCGTTGCCTCGCCGCTGGTCCTCCCCTCCACGGCGCGCGAGGCCGTCGCCGGTGCCAAGGCACCGGCGGTCGAGGGGTTCGACATGTCCCCTCCCCTGCATGATCGGACCCCTCGGCCAGGCGGCGAGGAGCCGCTGACATACCCGAGCGTCGAAGCGATCGAGGCTGCCAAGGCCCCGAAGGGCGCCGACACCGGCACGACCTCCACGCCCGCGCCGGCCGACAAGGAGCCCAAGTGATGGCCGAGCGGCTGAACACGATCGTCGATCGCGTGCTCACCGGCCTGCTCGGCGACGCCGAACATGCCGAGAAGCGCCGGCCGCCGCTGATGCTCGACATGCTGTCGGACTGGCTGCCGTACCGCGTGTTCGACCCGGCGAGCCAGCTCTATTTCAACGCGCGCTCGAAGGGGTTCATCCTCTCGGTGACCCCGCTGATCGGCGCCGACGAACGCACGGGCGAGATCCTCGGCGCCTTCTTCTCCGAAGGCCTGCCGCCCGGCGCCTGCCTGCAGGTGCTGCACCTCGCGTCCCCGCGCATCAGCCGGATCGTCGCGCCGTGGTTTGCGCCGCGCTACGTCCAGGGCGGGGTCTATGAGGCGATCGCCCGCCACCGCGCGAAGCGGCTCTACGGTCTCGTCTGGGAGTCGGGCTCGGCCGACGCGCCGTTCCACGCCCGGCATCACCAGGTGATCGTCTCGGTCGGCGTCCCCGCGACCAAGGGCGTCGGCAACGAGGAGCTCAAGCAGACCCGCGACGGGCTGGTCGCGATGCTGAAGTCGCTCAATCTCGGCGTCGCCGAGGTCGGCCCGGAGCAGCTGATCGCGCTTGTCGACGACCTCACCTCGCCGACGACGGCGCCGCAGGACGACGCGGCGTTCTACAACCCGAACGATCCGATCGCCGCCCAGGCGATCCGCCACGACATCGAGCTCGTCGTCCACGAGGACCGGATGCACTTGCGCACCGAGCGCTTCCGCCCGACCGGCCGGACGAACGAGGGCGTGCCGGAGATCGGCACCGTCTATCCCGACGCTTTCGACGTGCGGCACTTCGCGGTTCGCAACATGCCGCAGCGCTGGGCGCCGTGGGAATGCGCGCGGCTGATCGGCGACCTGTTCACCGACAAGCTGCGCTTTCCCTGCCCGGCCGCGACCATGCTGTGCCTCGTCTATCCGGACCAGGAGGCCGCCAGCGCCAAGGCGGGCTTCAAATTCATGCGCACGACCAGCCTCGCGGGCACGAGGAGCGCGCGCTTCCTGCCGCGCATCGGCGAGCAGGCCGCCGAATGGCAGCACGTACAGGCCGAACTCCAGGAAGGCCGCCGGCTTGTCCGCGTGTTCTACGGCATCACGGCCTATTCGCCGCTCGGGTCGGGCGACCGCCACGAGCGGGCGATCAAGTCGATCTACAAGGCCGCAGGCTGGGATCTCGCCGACGAGCGATACCTTCAGGTCCAGGGCCTGCTCGCGGCCATGCCGCTGACGCTCGCCGACGGGCTCGGCGCCGACATGGAGCGCCTGAAGCGCTTCAAGACGGTGCTGTCGACGACCGCCGCCAACATCGCGCCGATGCAGGGCGAATATCTCGGGAGCGCGCAGCCGCACCTGCTGTTCGTCGGCCGTCGCGGCCAGCCCTTCTTCTGGTCGCCGTTCGAGAACGACGCCGGCAACCACAATGTCGCGATCTGCGGCAAGTCGGGCTCCGGCAAGTCGGTGCTGCTGCAGGAGATGTGCGCGGCGCTCCGGGGCGCGGGCGCGCAGGTCGTGGTGATCGACGACGGGCGCAGCTTCGAGCATTCGGTCAAGCTCCAGGGCGGCCGCTTCGTCGAGTTCACGATGAAGGCCGGCTTCTGCCTCAACCCCTTCTCGATGATCGACGCGACCCGCGCCGAGGAGGATGAGGACTATCGTCTCGACTGCTTCGGCATGGTCAAGGCCATTGTCGGGCAGATGGCGCGGCACAGCCAGAAGCTGAGCGACACCGAGCGCGGGCTCATCGACCGGGCGGTCAACAGCGTGTGGAGCGAGCATGGCGTCGCGGCGACAATCACCGGCGTCGGCGAGGCGCTGGCGGCCCAAGGCAACGAGGCGGCCACGGACCTCGCGACCGCGCTGGCGCCCTACATGGCCGGCGGCACCTATGGCGCCTTCTTCGAAGGCCAGGCGAGCCTCGCGCTCGATGCCGACTTCACCGTGTTCGAGATGTCCGACCTGGCGAGCCGCGAGGAGCTGCGGGCGGTCGTGCTCTCGGCGATCATGTTCATGACCAGCCAGGCGATGACCCGTAGCCCACGCCAGGTGCGCAAGCTGCTGCTGATCGACGAGGCCTGGTCGATGCTCAAGGGCGGCTCGATGGGCGAGTTCGTCGAGACCTACGCCCGCACCTGCCGCAAGTATGGCGGCGCGCTCGCCACCGCGACCCAGTCGCTCAACGATTACTACAAGTCGGACGGGGCGACCGCCGCGCTCGAGAACAGCGACTGGATGCTGATCCTCCAGCAGAAGCCCGAGACCATCGCCGACTTCAAGGCGTCGAAGCGGCTCGACATGGACGATCGCACCGAGACGCTGATCCGCAGCCTCAAGCGATCGGGTTCGGACTACTCGGAGGTCTTCATCAAGGGACCGGAGACCGAGGCGATCGGCCGGCTCGTGCTCGACGATTATTCGGCGACGCTGTTTTCGAGCTCGCCCCAGACATTCGCCGCGATCGATGCCGAGATCGCCCGCGGCCACCAGCTCGCCGACGCGATTGAGCGGATCGCCTTCGCGGGCCGCACCTCAATCCACCCTCAAGCAAGGACCTGAAAACCCATGTCACTCCACCTCGTCACCCCCTCCGAACCGGCGCAGGAGCTTGCCGCGGAGGACGATCGCCCACCGCCCGGCAAGGGCTGGCGCGGCCATGCCGCCGACACCTGCTACATCCTCCTCAAGGCGGGGGGCTTCCTCGCCACGACCTACCTGATGACGCTCGGGCTGCCCCTCCTGTTCTTCCTGATGATCTCGGGCGGCGACGTGGAGCTGTTCTTCGCGCAGCTTGCCAATTTCGCCGACCGCTTCCTCGGCGCCGATCCCGACCGCCAGGTCGGCTTCGTCAATGAGCTCAAGTTCGGCCTCATCAGCCTCGCCACGCTGCTCGCCTGCCTGCGGCTGCCCGGCTTCCTGTGCGAGGTCAACGAAGGACTGCGGGAGGAAAGGCCGTGAAGAACATATTGGCAACACCAGTCCTGCCGAAGGGTCGCTTCGGCGTCAGCCTGACGGGAATCGCGCTCGCGCTGAGCATGGTCGGCTCCACGCTCTGGGGCCTGTGGGCGACCGACAAGCTGCTCGCGCTCGAGAAGCGCGAGGTCGTCACCGTCCAGCTCAGCGGCATCATGGGCGACTTCGTCGAGGCCGAAGCGCGCGCCGGGCGGACCCCCGAGGAAACCCGCCAGCGGGTCCAGGCCTATCTCAAGGCGGTCGAGGCTTCGGTCGGCCAGCTCTCGCGCGAGGGCCGCACCGTCCTCGTCGCCGAAGCGGTCGTGGCGGGCAGCACCCCCGATCTCACCGAAGCGGTGCGCGCCGACGTCGCGCGCCGGATGGGAGCCTCTCCCGATGCGCGCCGCTGACACGCGTCCGTCGGCATGGCCGCGCCTCGCGCTGTGGGGCGGCGTCGGCGCCGTAGCGCTCGCGCTCAGCTCGCTGTCCGCGTTCGCGCGCGACCACGCGCTGATGATCAACGCGAGCCCGAGCCTGCCTTACTGGGCGGTCTGGCTGACCCGCGGCGCCGAGCCGCAGCGCGGCGACATCATCCTGTTCGATCCGCCGGCCTCGCCGCTGCTCATGAAGCACTTCGGCAGCGAGCCGAAGCCGTTCGGCAAGCGCGTGAGCGGGGTGCCGGGCGACGTCGTGACCGAACGGAACCGCGCCTTCTTCGTCAACGGGCGCCTGGTCGCTAGGGCCAAGCCGCGGAGCCGGCTCGGCGAGCCGCTGGCGCTCGGTCCGACCGGCACCGTTCCCCGGGGCTGCTACTTCGTCACCACCGAGCACAAGGACGGCTTCGACAGCCGCTACGCGGCGATCGGCTGGATCTGTGCGCCGCGCATCCTTGGCGTGGGGAGGCCGATCCTGTGAACCGGGCCATCCTCATCGTCGGGCCGCTCCTCGCCTGGCTTGGCACGGCCACTCCGGCGCTCGGCCGCGACTACGGCCAGCAGGGCGCCGTCTGGCCGATCGTCGAGCCTGACCTGCTCGCGCAGATTCACGCCCGGCTGACCCGGCTCGAAAAGACCGGGGAGACAGCGCGGCTCAACCAAGAGCTGAAGCGCCGCACGATCGCGCGCGTCAACCGCCCCGAGCCGGTTGCCGGCGTCGGCCCGGCCTCGGCAACTCGCAGCTGGCGCTTCGATCCGACGATCACCGTCGAGCGCAACATTGCCGACGACAAGGGCCGGGTGATCATTGCCGCGGGCACGCGGGTCAATCCGCTCGACACTGTGCCGCTGCGCGCACCGCTGGTGTTCCTCGACGGCGACGATCCGGCGCAGCTTGCCTGGGCGACCCGCCGCTTCGCGGCGACGCGGGCAAAGCTGATCCTCGTGCGCGGCGCGCCGCTCGAGCTGATGAAGGCACGACAGCGCCGGTTCTACTTCGACCAGGGCGGCAGCCTCGTGAAGCACTTTGGCATCCGCGCGGTGCCCGCGACGGTCGAGCAGCAGGGCCGCCTCCTCGTCATCACCGAGCAGGCGATAGAGCCGCAGAAGGGCAAGGCGTCATGATCCGCAAGGATCTCCATTCCCGCATCGGCGCCTTGTTGCTGCTGCTGGCCGCGGGCCTGCTGGCCGCCAGCCCCGCGCAGGCGGAGGCCGGGCCGGGCCGCTGCACCGGCAAGTTCGTCAATCCGATCACCGACATCTGCTGGTCGTGCCTGTTCCCGATCTCGGTCGGGGGCTTGAAGATCTGGCCCTCGGAGCGGCCCGACACCGACAATCCCGATTCGCCGGTCTGCCTGTGCGGCCTGAGGCCCGGGATCTCGATGGGCTTCTGGGAGCCGGTGCGGCTCGCCGATGTCAGCATGAAGCCGTGGTGCTTCGTCAACCTTGGCGGAATGAAGCTCGATCCCGGCTTCGACATCGGGTTCAAGACGATGGCCGGCCCGTCGGCGGTCGGCGGCGCGACGCAGTACAACTCGCAGTGGCACGTCCACTGGTACGCCTATCCGCTGATCTACTGGATGGAGATCGTCGCCGACTTCCTGTGCCTCGAATCCGGCTCGGTCGACATCCTCTACATCACCGAGATCGACCCGCTGTGGCAGGACAGCGAGCTCACCGCGATCATCAATCCCGAAGCCGTCCTGTTCGCCAATCCGCTGGCGCTCGCCGCCTGCGCCGCCGACTGCGTCGCGGCGACCGCCAAGCTGCCGACCGACGAGCTGTTCTGGTGCGCCGGCTGCCAGGGGACGATGTACCCGCTGAACGGCAACGTCTCGGCGACGATCGGCCATGTCCAGGCCTCGCGCCTCGCGCTCGCCCGCTTCTCCTACAAGCTCCACCGCGAGCTCGTCGCGTGGGGAACGATGGGCAGCAAGGGACTGTGCGGCAAGTACCTGATGCCGGTGATGCGCAAGCAGCAATACCGCTTCCAGGCGACCAACCCCAACCCGCAGACGAAGGGTCGCTACGCCTGCGCCCCCATCGGCGCCTCCACCACCTTCATGTCGGCAGGCCAGGTCTATCCCGCCATCGGCGAGGACATGGGCTACCTGGTCTGGCGCAAACGGAACTGCTGCGCGCTATGAAGACGCTCCCCCATCTCCTCGCCCTGGCCGCGCTCGCGGGCGCCGCCGCCTTGGCCGGCGCCGCGGCCCAGACCGCCGACCCGGACCTCGATCTTGAGGCGATCCGCGCACGCGCCGCCGAACAGGCCGGCGAAGCCGACGCGCTTGCTGCCGGAGCGCGCGCCCGCGCCGAGCAAGTCGCCGGAGAGGCGCGGACCAGCGCTGCCGACGGCCAGGCGCACGGCCGGCGCTTCGCCCGCGAGGCTGCCAAGAGCGCAAGGCCCGATCCGGCACAGACCTTCGATTTCGACCGGATGGTCGCTGATGCCGGCACGATGGCGAGCGAAAGCATGGGCGAGGCCCCGCGCTTCATCGCCTTTGCGTCGCTGTCGATGCCGCCGGCTGCACTGCGCGCGATGATCGACGACGTCACCCGCGCGGGCGGCGTGATCGTCCTGCGCGGCCTGCCCCAGAACAGCGCAAAGGTGCTGACGGCCGCGCTGTCGAAAGTCGTGCGGCCAGGCGAGGAGCTGGCGAGCTTGGGGATCGATCCGCGCCTGTTCCGCGCGTTCGGGATCGAGGCGGTGCCCACCTACGTCGTCGCCGGCAGCGACTTCGACCTGTGCGACGGGTTCGACTGCACGACCGCCGTCCCGCCGCATGACCGCATGAGCGGCAATGTGAGCGCCGCCTACGCGCTCGAGACCTTTGCCCGCGGCGGCGGCCCCGGCGCGCTCATCGCCGCCCAGCATCTCGCCCGACTTGAAAGGCCCGCCCCATGAAGACGCTTCTGCTGCTCCCGATGCTCGCTTGCGCCTGCCTCCTGCCGGCCGGAGGCGGCCACGCCCAGACCACAACCGAGGCCGCCAAGGCGGACGGCAAGGCGTTCGGCCGCGAGAAGGCGGCCGACGCCAAGGAGGCGGCGACCACCCGCCCCGACGCGGGCCGGGTTCCCAATTTCGGCGGCGTGCCGAGCCAGTCCGATTACTTCGATGATCCCGACCGCATGAGCCGGGAGGCCGCGAGCCAGGCAAGCTCGAGCACCGGCTATCGCACGATGCGGGACTCGATGGACCGGCGCGCGCGCTTTGCCCCGCAGGATCTCGACGCGGTGATCGCGCGCAGCAAGACGCTGAGCGAGGATCCGCTCGCCTATACCAGCGGGATGGCGATCGGCGGCTCGCAGGGCCGCTGCGTTCCGCTGCCGGCCGGCGCCGGGAGTGCCGGTCGCTACATGGCGACCTGCAACACCGGCTACACCGCCAGCCAGGAGACGCGCACCTGCCGCGTCACGCTCGAGGCGAGCGTCGTTCCCGGCACCGACTATATCTACCGCTGCTCGCTTGGTGCCTGGGACGGCAGCCTCGATTGTTCCGAGCTTCCGGCAGGGACGTGCCGGCGCACGCGCCGCCTGTCCTACCGCTGCCTGCAGTGGACCTGGATTGGGGGACGCAAGGTCTGCTCCGAGCCGGACGGGGCGATGTTCGAATATACCTGCTCGCAGCCGGTCCCCGGCCTGACACCCGACCGGATCGCGGGCAGCCCGACGGTCACCACTACCCGGAACGAGAGCGGCTGCGCGGGCCTTGCCGCCGACAGCAGCTGCCAGCAGGACGCGGAGACCTGCACCGACGGCGATCCCGTCGCCCGCGTCATCAATGGGGTGTCGGTCACGCAGCCCTGCTGGGCGTGGTCACGCAGCTACACCTGCGCGCAGTTCACGGAAGCGCAGGATTGCGAGGCGCTGGAAGGCACGGCCGGCTGCAATCTCGTGCGCGAGGACTGCCTGACCGACGAGCCCTGCCGGACCTGGGAGCGGGTCTATGACTGTCCCGTCCCGGACCAGCCGGCTAGCACCAACCAGTTCATCTGCGATGGCGACGTCTACTGCATCGACGGCTCGTGCGAGACGATCCAGCGCGAGGCCAATGACGAGTTCAAGGATGCGGCCGTCGCGCTGAACGCGATGAACCAGGCGCGTCGCGAGTTCGACGCCGACACGCTCACCCTGTTCCGCGGCACGCGCAACACCTGCTCGTCCAAGGTCTTCGGAGCGCTCAACTGCTGCCGGGGCAAGGGATTTCCGCTGATTCCCGGAATCCAGCTGCTCATGGCGCTGGGCTGCAGCCGCGAGGAGATGCTGCTCCACCAGCGCGATGCGCAGGGCCTGTGCGCCTATGTCGGCAGCTATTGCTCGGACAGCTTCCTCGGCGTCTGCCTGACCAAGAAGAAGGTCTATTGCTGCTTCGAGTCCAAGCTGTCGCGGATCCTGCAGGAGCAGGGCCGCCGGCAACTGAACAAGCCGTGGGGCAAGCCGAAGAGCGAGCAGTGCCTCGGCTTCACGATCGACGAGTTCGCTCGGCTCGACCTCTCGAAGATGGACTTCAGCGAGGTCTATGCCGAGTTCACGGACGCCGCCCGCCTGCCCGACGAGCTGCAGGCAGCCACCGAAATCCAGCAGAAGATCGAGGACTATTATGCCCGCGCACGCCAATAGGCCCGCCCGGCGGCTTCCGGCCGCCTGCCTCACGCTGGCCATCCTTCTGACGACAGCCGCACCGGCGCATGCCCAGGAGCCGCCGCTCGTCGCGACCGGCGACGGCCAGGACAGCTTCTACTGCGAGAAGCGTCGGCTTGGTTATTGGTTCTACTGCACCAGGCCCCGGCCGGCCGAAGCGCCCGAGCCCGCCGCACCGCCGCCGGCGAGCGCGACCAGCCAGCTCGATGCGATCACCGCGCAGCTGCGCGAGCTGAAGGCGAAGGCGATCCTCGAGCCGACGCCGGCCAACGTCACCGCCTATATCCGCTTCCAGCGCGAGCAGCTCGACCGCGCGTCGCTGTTCAGCGATGTCTGGCAGCGGGCGATCTGGCAGGATCCCGAGCTCGACTACACGCTGCAGCGGCCGGTCTCGACGCTCGGCAAGATGCAGTGGCAGGACGCGCGCAGCGCCGAACGCAACGCCGTGATGGCGCAGCTCGGGGCGCGTTACGGGCTGTTCTACTTCTTCGCGCAGAGCTGCGGCGCCTGCGAGGTGATGTCGCCGATCGTGCAGTCGGTCGCGTCGACCTGGCACATCGCGGTACGCGCGATCTCGACCGACGGCGGGCCGTCGCGCCATTTCCCCAACTACACCGTCGAGACCAACCAGCGCACCCGCATGGGCCTCGAACCGAAGGTGACGCCGGCGGTGGTGCTCTGGGATGCGCTCAAGGGGCGGGCCATCCCGATCGGCTACGGCGTCATGTCGGCCGACGAGCTCCAGGACCGCATCTACCTCCTCACATCGAAGGAAGCCGGACGTGACTACTAGGATGAAGCGCATGGTCGCCGCGCTGCTGGCGATCACCCTGCCCGTCGCCTCGGCGCAGGCCGATGTCGGCAGCTCGATGGACGCGTTCCTGAAGGACGTGGGCGGCGCCTCGAACATCAACGGACCGACCGCATTCGAGGGCCAGTCCGCCGGCTACTACAGCCTGGGCAATGTCTGGACGCGCTTTCCGCAGAAGACGACGAACATCGCCAATCTGCAGCTGCCGCGGGCGCGTGCGGGCTGCGGCGGCATCGACATCTTCGCCGGCTCCTTCAGCTTCATCAACGCGAGCGAGCTCGTCGCGATGCTGAAGGCCGTCGCCAACAATGCCGTGGGGTTCGCCTTCAGCCTGGCGATCGACACCGTCTGTCCCGAGTGCTCGAAGATCATGCAGGAGTTCAGCCAGAAGGCTCAGCTCATGAACAATCTCAACATCAACAGCTGCGAGCTCGCGCAGGGGCTGGTCGGCGGCGTCTGGCCGAAGGGCGACCTTGCCGACAAGGCGATCTGCGAGGCGATCGGCAATTCCGAGGGAATCTTCACCGACTATGCCGCGGCCAAGCACGGCTGCGGCACCAAGGGCCAGCGCGCCAGCACGACTGCGCAGGGCGACGGCGAGTATGCCGACGTCAACCCGGCGGTGGCGCGCAACTACACCTGGACCATCCTCAAGAAGTCGGCCTTCTTCTCGCCGAACGGCACCTTCGATCGCGAGCTCGCCGAATATGCGATGACGCTGATCGGCACGATCATCTACGTGCCGCCGAAGGACGACGAAGCGGGCAAATTCGTGCCGTTTGCCGGCGATTCCTCCTCGACGCTGGTGACCGCGCTGCTCGACGGCACGGCCGGCAGCACCGTCAAGGTGTTCGACTGCGACGAGCCCGACCAGTGCCTCAATCCCACGTTCAAGACCCTCAGCGTCCCGGCATCCAAGGCGCTGCGCCCGCGCGTCGCCGGGCTGATTGCCGGCATGGTCCAGGCGATCCGCGACGACACCGCGATCACCGAGGGGCAGAAGGAGCTGCTGCAGGTGGCCTCGGTGCCGCTCTACAAGATCCTCACCGTGCAGGCCGCCTACGGTCGCGGTATGCCGACCGACGATCGCGAGACGCTCGCCGAGATTGCCAGCGTCGACCTCCTCTTCGCGGTGCTCGACCGGATCGTCAGCGAAGCCGGTCGCTCGATGTCGAGCTTCATCGGCGCCGACGAAGCCAAGATCGCGATGTGGCAGGGCCAGGTGAATACGGTCCGCCAGGCGCTCGCCGATCGCCAGGCGAACACGCACCTCAAGGTCAATGCGATCATGCAGATCATCGAGAAGACGGCGTTCATCGAGAACGTCCTCGCCGCCTCGATGTCGCCCGGCATGGCCGCCTCGCTCGACTGGTCGCGCGGCGTCCAGACCCGCGCCCTGACACACTGAGCCACACCAGCGCGCCAGAAGGCGGGAGCCAGGACTATGGTCGAGATTTTCACGGTCGGCGGCGGGGACTATCTCGTCAACGTCTTCCAGGCGGTCGCGGCGTGGACGGGCAACGGCGGCTACAAGAGCCTGATCCAGGTCGTGCTGGTGATGGGGCTCGGCCTATCCGCGCTGACGCTCGCGTTCAACCAGGACTGGCGCGCGTGGATCAACTGGTTCCTTGGCGCCACGTTGATCTACTCGTGCCTGATGGTGCCGCGGCTCGACGTCCATGTGACCGACCGCCTCAACCCCGGCCTCGCCCCCGCCAACGTCAGCAACGTGCCGCTCGGCCTTGCGCTGATGGCGAGCTTCACCAGCCAGGTCGGCGACTATCTGACCGGGTCGGCCGAGGTGGTTTTCGGCCTGCCCGGCGACCTCAACTATTCGAAGAACGGGATGATCTACGGGGCGCGGCTCTACGACGCGACGCGGTCCTTGCGCATCTCGGATCCCGAGTTCGCCGCCAACCTCGACGAGCACTTCCGCCAGTGCGTGTTCTACGACGTGCTGCTCGGCCGCTATTCGATGAAGCAGCTCGCCGAGACCAACGACATCTGGGCCACCATCGCGCCAGGGGGCCAGGCCCGCGCACAGCGCTTCCTCACGCGCGACCCCTCGTCGGGGCAAGTCAGCTCGAGCATCGTTACCTGCCGCGAAGCCTACACAGCGCTGAACGCCCAGTGGGCGGGGCTGATCGACGGCATGGGAACGGTGTTCGGGCGGCAGCTCTACCCGAACCAGACCGCCGCGCTCGCCAAAGCCAAGCTGTTTGCGGACCTGCCGATCGCTTACCAGTACCTCGCCGGCGTCTCGGCCAATGCGACAGACATCTTCAAGCAGACGCTCACTATCAACGCGATGAGCCAGGCGATGCACTCGATGTCCGGCAGCAGCGGGGCCGGCAATGTCGACGTCTATGCGCAGACCCGCGCCGACATCCAGACCGAGCGGACCTACGGCTCGATCGCCAGCAACGCGATGAAGTGGGTGCCTCTGCTCAACGTCGTGCTGACGGTGCTGTTCTACGCGCTGTTCCCGGTCCTCTTCCCGCTGTTCCTGATGCCAAAGACCGGCCCGCTCGCGCTGAAAGGCTACGTCACCGGGTTCTTCTATCTCGCTGCCTGGGGTCCGCTGTTCGTGATCCTGCACATGATGCTGATGGTGAAGGGCGCGGCCGACATGACCGCGGTCGCGGGCGCCAACGGCCTGAGCCTCGCCAGCTTCACCGGCATGGCCGACGTCAACAGCGACATCGGCACCCTCGCGGGCTACCTCATCGCCTCGGTCCCATTCCTCGCCGGCGGCGTCGCGAAGGGCGCGATGGCGATCTCGCACCACGCGACGAGCTACCTCAACCCGAGCCAGAACGCGGCCGAGGAAGCCGCGCGCGAGGCGAGCACCGGCAACGTCGCGCTCGGCAACACCAGCTTCGAGAATTCGAGCGTCCTCACCCGCCAGTTCGCGCAAGGCACGATCGCGCCGAGCTTCACCTATGGCGCCGGCCAGACCCGGACTTTCAGCGACACCGGTTCGATGACCACGAGCTTCGGCGAGGCCAGCTACGACCAGCTTCCGAACTCGAGCTATCCCTTCACGCCCACGCTCGGGCAGGAATTCACGTCGCGGCTATCAACGATGGCATCACAGGCCCGCTCCAACAGCGAGAGCTATGCCAACATCGCCTCCGAATCGACGACCAACGCCGTCACCCGCTTCCGCGAGCTCCGCGACCAGTTCAGCCGCGGCAGCAGCTTTGAGACCGCCACAGGCCAGTCCAGCTCGGACAGCATCCAGACGGCCTTCAGCGAAGTCGACCAGGCCTCCACCAACCTACAGCGGCAGTTCGGGCTGTCACGGCGTGCCGCCGACGACATTACGACTGCATGGTTCCTGAATGGGGAAGCATCCGTGGGGATGGGGGTGGGCGGCAAGACTAGCGTGTTCAGCGCAGGGGCCGGACTCAAGGGCGGTCGAAATCAGGCGTGGACAGACAGCGATATTGGCATTGCTTCCGAAGACCGCTCTCGGATCATGGGCAGTCTCCAGCAGATGTCTGACAGCCGGAACTGGTCGAGCACTCGCGACGAATTTGCCCGCTCGGTGAGCACCTCGTCGAGCTCGTCTATCTCGACGACAGCGACCGGCATGAACGCCTCCCTGACCGAGGCACAAAGCTACAGCCGAGAGGCGCGGCGTGCCGAGGAACTGGCGAACCGTTTGGAGTCTCAGGCGTCGTTCTTTGAAGGGAACAGCGCGGCCGGGAGCCTGAACCTATCGCAGGCTTATCGCGAGTGGGGACTAGTCGAGGTCGAGCGCAATCGGGATTTCTATGGAAACGCTCGCTTCGACGATGTGGCGTTCCAGCTCAGCCCGGAAGGCCAGGCGCTGCAAGCCAAGTTCATCGAGAGCTACGCTGAACAGCTTCGGGACGGGATCGAGGAGCGTCTGGTGCTCACCCCCGGACAGGCTGTGTCGCGACCGAACGTCTCTGATGCCGAGGCAGTTCGAGGCCGAGCTTCGGTCGGAGGGAGCATGCCGTCAGCCGCGCCGCAAACGGATCCCGGCGGCATTCGGGATGAGGTCGAACGCGTTCAGGTGGCTGGGCGGCAGCGGATCGGCGGAGCGCGAGAGCGTCTCGATACCGTTACCAGAGATGCTCGGGGAGCGAGTGCCGAGGCAGCTGACGACGTGAAGAAGTGGTAAGGTCAGCCGCGCAGAACGTCCCAGTAGATCACGAACCCAGCGAAGATGGCAAAGAGGGTGAGCGCGAAGATGCCCAGCCGTCTCGCCCACGGGTCAGCCCAGGTCTTTTTCCACCTGTATTCGGTCAACCGATTTTCGCGGATGGCCTGATCGATCTCGGCAAGTCCCTCCCACTGCTGGGAGGGCTGAGAATCGGAGCGTTCAAAGTCGGATTGCGTCATGATCGCATTCATCTCACCTCTCCTCAGAACATAGCAGAAACAAGGGCTCAAGCCAGAAAAACATGCTCCACGAGAGACCCGCAGCCTTTCCTCAGAAACGGGAGATGGTGGTCAGGTACCGTCGTCTTGATCCGGTAGGAGCATGATCTCACTACGGATGCCGGGCCGGGTCATCATGTCGGCGACAGTCGGCAAGCTTGCCGACATTGCCGAAAGAAGATCCGCCTCTAGTGCCTTCAATTGCTCGCCGTTCAAGGAAGGCAGCTTGGGATTGTCTGCTCGTCCCAACGTGTTCAGCATCTGCAGAACTTCCCAATCACGCAGGACGTGGGTCCGACCTCCCGGGTCCCGCCATGCCCCCAACACAATCCTGGTAACCGAATGGTCCTGGCCGGTGACCTGGTCCTCGACCGACGCAATGAGCAAGGGTGCGGGCAATCGCAGGCAGATCGCCAACGTGCTTTGCAGGCCCTCTCCTTCCTTCAAAGCACGATCGAAAAGCGTGTGCCCCACCCCCATAAGACGCGTCGGGCCTTCCCGATTTGCCAGGCTGGCGTTGCGATCGAATAGCAGGCCTTTGTACCGATCCTGCATTGCGTAATCTTCATCGACCCATTTCTCAGGTGTCAGGACATCCAACCCGTCGTCCCTCCGGAACACGCGCCGGCCTTCGAATTCCATCATCATCGCGAAAAAGCGCTCGAGATCGGGAAGATCGACTTGCGGGAGATTTCGTCCGACCTGGGCAAAGTCGAAGCGGGTCACGTTTCCGAGCATCGTTTTGACCTTGTCGACCAGATCTTCTCCGCCAATGGTGGCGGCTTCCCGGTCGAACCACTGGTCAAGACTTTCGCGCGATTGCGTCTGCCCGACCGCAAATATCTTCTCGAACGCGCTCGGACCGGTCATGCCGATGACGAGCTGACTGATGTCTTCTCGTTCATCCATGGCCTCGTCGAGGGCGCGCTGAATCCGCTCCAGCTTGGCGTTCAGCAAATCCCAAATTCGCGCCTCGACCGTGTCCGGGTTTCTCAGAATGAACACCTGGACAGGCCTCGTCTGACCATAGCGAGACAGCCGGCCAACGCGTTGGTGCAGACGCATCGGATTCCAGGGCATGTCGACATGGACGAGAGTCGCACAACGCTCTTGAAGGTCGATACCTTCGCCGGCTGCCTCGGTTGACACGAGAAAGCGGATGCCGCCCTGGTTGAAGGCTTCTGCTGCCGCGTCGCGGGACCAACTCTTTGGCCCTCGCGAACCGTCTGCCCGGTTGACCTCGTCCAAGCGCTCATCGCCATTGATAAATCCACAGCAGCCGTGACCAAAACGGGCGTGCAGGGCATCGACGACCAGAGCTTGGGTCGCCTTGTATTCGGTGAAGAGGAGTACGGGCTCGTCAGCGGGCAATTCGCCGTCGATGAGATCGACCAGACGTTCGATCTTTCGCTCTTGCTGGATGGGTTCGGCCAACTCGAGCAGTTCATCAAGCCTCGCGATCTCGCCTTCCATCAGCTCGGCGAGCATTTTGCTCCATGCTTCTTCGTCAGCTCGGGCGCGATCATCCAACGTCTCGTCCTCGTCTCCTTCGGTTATGGTCGGAGAGGGAGCGCGTGCCTGTTCGGCAACATCGGCCAGCTTCGCCCGGCGCTTGGTCAGAGCGCTGCGAATGGCGGCAATCGAACTGGCGGCCAGCTTTTGCAGGGCAATAAGCAGGAGCATGCGCGCTGACTGTGCCCGGCCATCGAGGGTTGACGCATAGGCTCGCCCATCGATGATGAAGCTGCTCAACGTTTCGTAGAAGGCGCTTTCCTCTGGGCTGAAGGCGTATTCGCGCGTCTCCACCGTGACCGGAGTGAAGAGCCGGTTCCCTTTAAGGTCGGTGACCGTCGCCTTGTTATTGCGGATCATGACTTCGGGAAGCTTGCTCAACTGCTCATCGATGTCATGTTCGGGTCCGAACTGGTCCGAATCGAGCAGGCTGAGCAGGGACAGAAAGCCGAAGTCCTTGCCGCGGTGCGGGGTGCCAGTGAACAGCAAGAGCGAGCGGATCTTGTGCCGTTCCTCGAGCGCGCGCAGGAGCTGGAAAGAAAGGGTCTCTCCAGTCCGTTCATCGGCATGGAGGTGATGCGCCTCGTCAACCACGACCGCGTCCCACGGGTCAGCGGAGAGAAATCGACTACCTTCGGACCGACCGTCTGCGACTTCCCGGCGAAGTGTGTGGACGGATGCGACCACCATGTTCGCCGTATCCCAAAAATCCACCGCCGGCGTATCAACCGAGCGGTCGTAGACCTGGAGGCGGATATCGAACATCTGGCGTAAACGCTTTTGCCATTGGGGAACCAGTTTCGCAGGGGCCAGCACGAGTAAGCGACGGATTTGCGCCCGAGCCACCAAAGGCATGAGCACAAGACCAGCTTCTATGGTTTTTCCCAGACCCACATCGTCGGCCACCAACCATCTGAAGGGGAAGGTCCGGTTGACCTTGTGGCAGACCCAGAGCTGGTGTGGGAGCAGCTGGACGCGCGATCTTGAAAACACCCCCCACTGGTCGTTCACCGACCGTATCGCCATGGCGCTGGCGCGCATCAAGGTTTCCGCACTTCCATCGAATGTGCCGCTCGCCAGTGCCTGATTGAGCGATCGAGCGAGCGTGAGTTCCGTGCGCAGGACCTGCTGGATCGCTGCGCCAAAGCGGGCAACAACGAATTCGCCGGCATCTGCGATCACCTGACCCATGCCGTGACGTGGGTGGTTCACCCTCGCATCGGCAGCCAGTGCTTCAGGCATCTTCATCGTCGGTATCGTCCCAATCGTTACCCGGCCGCCATTCCTCGACGTCCGCATCGTAGAGGATCGAGGCGAGGTCATCGCGGTGCTTGGCGAGCGTGATTACGTGCAACGGCAGATCACCATCGCCATCGAATTGAGCGTCGCCGCCTATAAGACGTTCAACTGCGCCATGCAGGACGCGTCCCTCGTCAATGCCGCGCTCGAATTGGCCCAGGCCGAGCGTATATACGAGGCGACGGACGCGCTCCGCCGTGCTCCACCCGTAAGGCATAATCTGTTCGGCCTGTGCCTGCGAATAGATGCCCTTGCGGGCCAATTCTCGTACGAGCCAGTTTGCGCCGATGCCGAGCGATCGTGCCAGAGGCGCTGCTTCAATACCCATGCGAGCGGCAACGTGAGAGAATGCCGGCCGCAAATGCCCGCGCAGGCTTACATCGCCTTCTTGAACGACCACCGCTGGCAATTTGATGAATAGCCTTTGGTAGTTCTCGAGATGCCGCGCGATCATGCACAGATCAGGAAGGCATCTGCGCCAAATCAGGTAGCCTTCATCCGCATCCGGATCACTCCAAGCTCGTAGGCGTTCGACAAAAGGCCTCAATTCCTCGTCACAAGGATCGATTGTCGCGAGTTCCTGCCACCAGCCATCCTGGATTGCCTTGGCAACAAACTGCCGGGACTGCGCTGGCTTAATCCGCCCCAGAGTCTGGAACGTTGCGAGCGAGAGCATGGTGAACCAGGCAGGCTTATTCCCGTCAGCCAAGGCCGCGGAGGAAAAGTCCTCGGGATACACCGCGCGATCATACGCATGGCGCAGATCGCGCTGATTTTCCCGCCACCATTGCGCGATACCCGAGAGCGCCTGCTCAGCATCAGGCTGCCAGGCGGCGGGCGGATCAACGGGGCTTGGATACAGGCCGAAGGAATACCCAAGCTTTGCAAGTAGTCGGTTTTTCTCGTCCGGTCGTAGTCCGGCTAGCAGAGGGGAGTTCGCCAGTTCGTCCACACCAGGGAGCCACTTTGCAGCGCTCGCCAGATGAGCAACAGTCCGATCATCCGCGCCGACCAAATAGCGAATGAACCCTTCTTGGCGCGCGGTGCTGTCACCTGCACTCTCCGCCCATTTCTCCCACACATTCGGCGTATGGCCTGCCTGCTCGCGTGCGAAGGCCGCGAGGTCAAATGCTGCGCCTCCGTAGTTCGCAGCCAGGCGCCCAGAAGCAGGAGCGAAGGCCGCCCTCTCTTGTTCATCGCTATCTCCCTGCGGAAATGCCAGCAGCCGGATTGGCTGCCAGCTTCCATCTTCGGCAACCCAGAGCCGCTCGCGCAGGAACTTGCGGAATCCTGATTCTTCCTCACCGGTCATGGCGAGCGACACCACTTCGCCGCAAAGACAGGAAAGTCGCTCCGCTAGCACGCAGTCGATGCCCTCGGCTCCAGCAAGCACTTCGGCCAAGGTAACTGCATCCAAGCGTTGCCCTGAAGGTAGCCCGACTGATCTCAACAGCTGGCCTGTCTCCTCGGTGACAACCGAATTGTTGAGTTCGTCGTCGGTGAGCAAACCCGAGATTGCGCTTAGCGCTCCGCGATCGGCCAGCGATCCCGACAAGCGCCATTTGACGTCAGCCGCACGCGTCGCGCCGCCAAATGCCAACGGCACCAACGGGCGTTCCGCCCATAGCCGAGCAAGCCCATTTCCTGACTTGTGCAGCGATTGCTCGGATCCCTGGCTTGCCAGGTCCTGCGCAAAGAGATGCACGAGCTTTCGCCAGAAATCCTCTCGCCCTTCCAAGTCCAAGCCTGTAGCGCGCGCAAAGCCTGCCCAATCGGCAAGGCAACGGTCATAAAAGGCAATGATCCGCGGCCCAAGGGCGAGCCCAAGTCGGGCAAATCGGCTATCCTTCTCGTCGGCCGTACCGGACAATTGGGTACGACCGGGATCGACGGGAAAGCGGCCTTCCAATAGCCAGGCTCCCCGGCGGCGTTCGCCCACGAGCGGAACTAGGTGCCAGAACTGCGGCACATCGCCCGGCAAGGCATGTGGCCCGTTACGTCCGAAAGGCAGATAGAGCCGAAAATCGTTCCCCAAATCGAAGCGCAATAGGTGGCGACCGCTATCGATTGTCAGCCAGCTTACGCCATCAACCAGCCGATGGTCCTCGTGCCGGAACACCGTCTCGCCTTCATGGCCCACCAATTCGATTGATGCATCCTGACCGAGCGCGGCCAAGAACGGAGCCGCATCCCGAAACGATTGCCATGCCTCGAGTGCCTCTTCTGATCGAGCAGATGCGACCGGAATTTCAATGAGTGTCGCTTTGCGTCCCCTGTCATGGAATGGGATTACCGTGCTGCCTCCCGCGTCCCAGTCGGTAGGGATCATGCCGCCCAAGATGCGGATGGCTATGCCCCCGCTGGCCAGCCGAACTTCGTCCGCGAGCATGTGCGCGGTCTTGAATCCAAGGCCGAAGCGACCGGTTACCGCATCCCCATCTTTGGCAGAGTGATTGATGGCGAGCATATTCGAAAGGTCGCGGCGATGCCCTTCTTCTTCTGCCTTGAGCGGGTCACTCCCCGGCTGATTGACGGGTCGACCCCAATGGATCACCCGCAAACAGGTAATCACCTCATCGCCATCGTAGATAGCTTCGACGCGGAAGCGTCCGTTACCGTGCCACTGTGCCTGAGCATCGACGGCATTCTGGTATAGCTCGAACAAGACTCGATGTGGGGCATAGCCCATCTCGTCGATCTTCTGGCGGGTGGCTTCGAGGAGTTCCCTCGCTCCCTCGTCCGACTGCGCGGCTGCCCAAAGTGCATTGCGGGCCTTGTCCCGATCGCGAGGCGCGTCGCGATGATACTCATTCAATGCTGCGCGCATCACAGGTCCGGTCTTAATGCCGGCGAGGCGATCGTGGAGTACCTCCTGCAATTCCGCGCAGGTGTCTGCGAGTGTCCGCTGATCGCTGGCAAAATAGCTCGCTAGAAGCTCCGACAGTGCTGCCTTATGCCGCTCGAAACCCAGCATCAGAGCAAGGGCCAGCTTTCTGACAAATTGATCCAATAATCGCCGGGCCTCGGCCTCATCGCACGGTGAAACCGGCCCGATCACGAGGTCGTAGACGTGTCGATAGCCGGCATCGTCGCGCTCGATTCCCCGCGGGATACAATCCAGCAGCAGGGCGTCGCCTTTCCCAGAGAGAGGAACCGTACAATCCGTGCCAGCCGCGGACCGCACATTGACCAGGCCCAGCTCCGGGAACTCAACTGCGAAACGCAATTCAGCGAGCCGCTCTCGATTGGAATTGGCCATGCCGCGCTGTTCGTCAGCCAGCATGTCGAAATCGTCGCAGATTCGGTGGAAGGACCGCTGACCTTCCCACTTGGCGGCGAGAGCCTGAATCTTCTCATCCCTGCCGAGCATGGCGAGGGCCAGCAGGATTCCGTCACGCACATCATACTGGCTGAGCGGAGAGAAGGCGCGTTCGATGGCGCTGAGCCAGTCAGCCGCTGCGGGCTTTCGGATTGAGTTGAAGGGCGTCGCCTGATCTTCGGGCTGATCGAGCTTGTCCGCGTATTCGCGCGCGACCAGCGCCGAAGACTCGATCCCCGCTGCACTTAGTGCAACGCTGTCGGCCCTGCCGAAACCACCTGCTTCGGTCGGAACGTGCAGATCTGCAGGAAGATAGCTGGACCCATTCGTCAAAGCAGCCAGATTTCGGCCAAATGCTGCACGGTAAAGCCGCCGCGCCGCTTCAGCATTTGTGCCGAGCCCGCTCAGGTTGGTCAGCGCATTCAATTGAGTAACGATGCCCGCCCGAGCGGGCGCATTTAAAACTTCGGCCATTCCTGCAACGACCGCATCCGCCATGCCGTCGCGCAAGGCTGCAGCGATCAGCGGCCACGCTTCCGCATCGAGCTCTGCATCCGACCTCGCCAACTTCGCCAACTCGTCAAGATGCTCCACGACATCGAGGCACAACCCGGTTGCACCGTGGTCAGCCGCAAGCTGGGAGGCCAAGAGAAATGACTCAGATCGATCGGGTTGAAGGCGCCCGAGGTGCCGCTGCACATTCTCGTCGCGCAGGCAGCTAGGAAGCGCGCTGGCAAATAAGAGCCCACCCTGGTCAAGAATCAGATTCTCGAGTGCATGTTCTGCATCCAGAGGCAGGTCGAGGACATTGGTTGGTCTCCATCCACTGCCGCCCGCACGGATCCACGCCGTGTGACGAAGCGCCTCAATCAGGTCATCGGGCAGGTTCTCAATTTCGCCCAGTGCCGCAGCAATTTCCGAGGTGAAGCATTTAGGGTTTGGCGCGGACAGTGCTGTGCGAATTGCCGCTTCAGGTCCCCAACGCGCGATCAGCCTGTTCTGAACCGCGGCTGCTGGCGGATCTCCCCATAGCTCGACCAGACGCGTAAAGGGCAAGAGCGCGGGCGCGATATCCGACGTGCGACCGCGGAACAGGTCTGTGGCTGAAAGCAGACCTTCGTGCCCATCGGATCGGTGCAAAGGCAGCGCTTTCAGAACATCTTCGTCGATACCCGACTTGAGCAATGCCATGGCCTTGGCATCGTCCATCGGCGGCATGGTGCCGCCGCTCTGCGCATCCTGAAGCCAGGTTCCTAGTTCGGAGAGATCGATCCGACGTAGGCCGATGCGGTCGCGCAAGGCCTTTCTCAATTCCGCCGTCGTAGCGGCGGCGACGAGGCAATCCTCCCTGTCTTGCAACAGCGCCTGCACAAGTTCGTCGAGTATCCCGCCGAGCTCATCGAGTTCGATTAGGCTGACATGCGAAGGCAAAGCTGGGTCGCGCGCAACGAGCCGGCGCAATTCGTCACGAGGGGCATCTGGACCGAGCAGCTCCGCGAGCTCGCCACACCTGCCAGGATCTCCAAAACGATTGGCCTGCCTTAAGACGGCCAAGAGGGATTCCGCCTTCTTTGCCGAAGCCAGATCCCCAAGACCGCCATCCTTCAAGCCAACTCGGTATATGGCGGGTGACGCTACTGCCCCGGCGAGCACAACCAGTTCCCGATTTGGCGCGGCATCGAACAGCAGGCCCAGCCGCTTAAGGGCAGCGATAGCACCCAAAGACAGGCGCACATCTGCATCGTCCTGCATCAATCGCGCGGGGATGACCTGCAATTCGCGAGCTCGAGCGTCCCCGGCCAGTGCATCTAGTGGAGGACCATTGCGCAGGAGATGCGAAACTAGGGCCGATGCTTCTTGGGCTACCGCACCTCGAATCGCGAGGAAGGGTTCTGTCGCGGCCAACAATTCAATCGTCTCGTTCAGCCCCAACTGCCGAGACATAGCCCCGCCCTGATCCGCCCAAGACGCCTTGACCGGAATGCTCCTTCCCGTTGCAGCCAGCGCCCGAAGAAGCTCACGGTTCTCTACGCTGGGGGGAAGGATAAATATGCGATCCTGCGGCAAGCGCCGAACGAGCGATTTAAGCTTCTCGGCACTTGCGAAGCTTTGCTCAACCATCGCGATGGCGCTGCGGCAGGTTTCGGCCAGCGCCGCCCGCGCCGCTTCGCCGGGCTGCGCCGCCTCGAGTACAGCCGACAGCGTTTCGGCCACTTGGCCCTTCTGAAAAGCCGTGGGACCGGCAAGGCGCACCAAGTCGGCAAGCTGCTCATCCGGCCAACGCGGATCGGAGTCGGCCAGCGCGGTACCGAAAGCCAGAACGATCTCATTCTCGCGGCACCAGTCTTCAAGGCGGGGAAAGGCGGCCATAAGACGAGCCAGCGACGCTACATCGCCCCTCACTACCGGGCGCAGCGAGGCACCAGAACAAACCTGCCAACTTTCCGACCTGTCACCCGGCCAGCACCGGGCAAGCGCCTTGCCTTGGCAAGCCTCAGCTCGGTGATCATCCCACCATGGAGTGCGCTGCAGGGCACGGATTAGAGCATGGCGCTCAGCGTCGCCAGGCAAGCCGGGCAAGGCATCCGCCATAGCATCGAGCAGCAGCGGTAGCGCAACTTCGCGGCGCAGGGCCTGGTTCCAACGGGTCTCAATATGATCGTCGTCGCGCAGCTTGCGCCGGTCGCTGGACACGAAGAAATAGCCGTGCACCAGCACATCGATATTGCAGGCACCGCGTTCGAGTGGCTCGGTGAACAGAGGTGTACCCAGCGGCAAGTACACCGCGTTGCGCAATCGCAACTGGCCCGTTCCCTCCCGGGCGGCCGAACGGCAAAGGATCACAGCTCCGTGCGGATTGGCCTTCGGCGGAATGTGCTTGCCGTGGATGTCGAACACCTTGTCCCATCCATCTGCCTTCAGCAGCTGGGCGGCTTGTCCATCCGGTTCCCACTGCTGGCGTCCGCTAAAGGTCAGCTCGAAACCGGCACCATCGACTTGACCGCCGATATCTGGCGCGCCTTCCACACCCGGGCCCGATAAGCGTCGCGCGCCGCCGCGCATCGAAATCCTGCGCCCCTCGCCCGCGATCGGAATGATCTCTATACTTTCCAGATTGCGCAGGCAGCACAGGGTCGCGGCTAGTTCCTCGCCGGCGAGGATATCGTCGATGGCGCTATCCGGTTTCCAGTTCGTATCTGACAGGCACAAGGCCACCCCAGGGCGCAGGCTGGCCGTGCGCAGCGGCAGGAACAGTACCATGCCCCGGTTGATGCCAAGCGCCGCTGTCTTATCGAGCAGCATCTGCCCTTCGGCGGCGGAGAGTTTGGGCCAGTCGCGATGCGCGGCATCCGCTTCGGCGACGTGTTCCCATGGGTTCATGATCAGCGTTTGCGGCCGGCCTTCCTGGTCCTCCACCCGGCCAAGCGCGATGAATGCGTCGCATAGGTGATAGACTGATTTCTGACCCAGACCGAAACGCCCTACGGCCGAGCGTTCATCCGCCTTGCTGCCGCCGCTTGCGCGAGTAATCGCCTCCATATGCCGGGCGAACACCTTTCCGTCATTGGCTACGATCAGGCCAGGTGTTCGCAGCAAAGGATTGACGGCGCCGTCAAAGCCGCTGTGACCGGCGACAACCATGTGGCGGGCCCCGGCATCTTCGGCGTTCTGGAGCAGTTCCTTGAAGATAGTGAAGCCCGAGGCATAGCTCTCGCGCAGAATCTGCTGGAGACGCAGAATATCGGTCTCAGCTGAATGGACGAGGCCGCTAGACCATATATCCATCCCACTCCGTAATACGGCAGCGTTAGCGTTGGCCACGTTTCCCCCTAAAAACAAACTTCTACCACTCGATATCGGGTTCCGCCCCCCGGTTATCGAGCCGCCTATCACATGCCGTTTGATTTCAGATAACGTCTTGAATGTCTTTACCGACCTGAACTGGCAAAGTCGGTTAGAGAAACCAAGGGCGCGAGTTCATCATACTGCTGGAGAATGCCGAACCCCGAAAGGGTGGAAATTTCCACTCCGTCTGTTGACTAATTTTGTCAACGGACGCACTTTGTTCTCATCGGAGGGCGCGATGAGTTCGGCAGGTTCACACATACAGCAGCGGCGCAAGGCGATGGGGATTTCGCAGTCCGCATTGGCGGCTCAGATCGGCGTCGACAAGAGCTATCTGAGTCTCGTCGAGAGCGGCAAACGAGTGCCTACAGAAGAGCAGATTTCAAATCTGAGTTCGATCCTCGGTCTTCCGGCCGAGTTGCTACTCCTCCAAGCCGGACGCCTGCCTAAGGACGTCCAAGGTGCCATAGAGACAGATGCGACCGCAGTTACGGCGGCCGTTAGGGTGTGGGCCGAGCAGGACGCGATCGTTTATCCGACGCGGCCAGAGGTCATTCCCTCGTCAAATTCGCGTCAACGGCGCGGGGTAGGAAACGGGACGACGATTCCGCCCCTGATCCATGTCAGCAAAGCCAGCACGACCTATCGTGCTCACAGCTATCATACGAAGGTGCCTCCCTCGGCGATCACGCCGTTCATCGAAGCATTCACCAACCCTGGGGACTTGGTTAGCGACCCGTTTTGCGGATCGGGAATGACAGGTGTGGCCGCGCTTAATGTTGGCCGCAACGCCCTGCTGTCCGATCTCTCGCCGGCAGCCGTGCACATTGCGCGCAACTACACCGCGCCTTGCGACCCGACTGCTTTCAAGGAAGCGCTTCTGAAGGTTGAGCGCGACGTGAAGCCGACCATTGACTGGCTATACGTACCGATCGGAAGCCAGGGCGAACGGATCGAATATACTGTGTGGAGTGATGTCTTCGCCTGCAATGGCTGCGCTGCCCACATCAGCTATTGGGACGCTTTGCATAAAGGGCTCGGCAAGAAGCTCGTTTGCCCCAGATGCAAATCGACGCTCGAGAAAAGTGGTCTCATCTGGGTCGGCGAGACGCCGGTGCAGACGCATGTTTCGAAGTCCGGAAAACGGATGACGTCACATGAGCCCACCGCTGCCGAACTGGCCCTGATCGACGAGATCAGTGCGACGACCATACCCTACTGGATACCCTCGGTGTCGTTTGGGCCTGATCGCGAGATGTGGCGCTCGGCTCATTCAGCGATGGGTATCAGTGATGCAGCGAGCTTCTACACGAAGCGAAACCTCCACGCGCTTGCGGCGATCCGACATTCGATCATCCAGGTCGCTGAGGGCCGCATCCGCGAGGCGCTGTTGTTCGCCTTCACGGCCTGCGTGAACCGCGCTTCGAAGCGATACCAGTGGAATGCCAAGCGGCCGACCAACGTGATGACCGGCACGATGTATGTGTCGTCGCTGCGGTATGAGTGGAACGTCCTTAGTCTGTTTAGGCGTAAAGCGGCCGACGTGCTGCGGTTCTTCCAGACTCGGCAAGGCATCAGCGCGCAGGCGCAGGTCTTCCAGTGCTCGGCGACCGATCTGAGCTGCATCCCGGACCAGGCCGTTGACCTAGTCTTCATGGATCCGCCGTTCGGGTCGAACATCTTCTACGCCGACAGTTCACTGCTCTGGGACGCTTGGCTTGGAGCGCAAACGGATCAGACGAACGAGATCGTTGTGAATCAGCGGCGACCCCGCGCGTCCGGCGGCAAGGACTTGGACCTTTACGGTGATCTGATGGCCAAAGCCTTCGGCGAAGCCGCCAGGATTATGCGCAGGGGCGGTGCCGGCGTGCTCGCCTTCTCGAACACGGATGACCGTGTCTGGACCGAGGTTCAGGACGCGCTTTCCGACGCAGGACTGGAAACGCGAAGCGTCCACGTGCTCAACAAAGGGCAGCCGTCAATCAAGGGGGTCAAGGGTCAGCTCGGGCAGGAGCGGGTCACGAGGCTGGATCTAACCCTTACGCTTGCTCACCGGTCACGTCCGGCTCGAAAGCGGGAGGGCGCACCAGCCGCTTTCATCGACGCGTCTATCCAGCGGGCCTTGGTCGAAGGCGCCACAGATCAAGACCATCTGTACACGGCGGTGCTGCGTGATGTGCTCCAGGCGGATCTTTCGGCATCCGGAATTACCATCGATGGGATCGAGGCCAGGCGCGCCAAGCTCGGTCCGCCGACGGTTGCGGAGAAGATGACTGATTTCGTCGCCGGCTATCTGTCCGACGAGCCGCTGCCGGCCAGCAAAGGCGGGTCTTCGCCCGCTGCGCCGCCGAGCAGGAGAATGGTCCCCGGTTCACGCAATACGGCGTTTTATAACGCTCACAGCTACCACACCAAGGTGCCTCCAGAGGCGATCCTGCCGTTCATCGAACACTTCTCAAAGCCCGGGGACGTTGTGCTCGACCCGTTCTGCGGCTCGGGAATGACTGGGGTGGCAGCAGCGCTCGCAGGACGGCGTGCGATCCTCAACGATCTTTCGACCGCCGCAGTGCACTTGGCGTGGAATCATACACACGCCTGTGACGGAGACGCGCTCGAGGCCGCATTCGACAGGGTTGCCGCTGCCGTAAAGAGCGACTTCGACCGCTTTTATGCGACCCGTGACGAAACTGGGGCGCCGGCGTCGATCAGGTGGACGCTTTGGAGTACGCGGCACCGTTGCCCACAGTGTCATGCTGATTTCCTCTTGTGGGACACGGTTGATCGAAAGACGGGGCGCATGACCCGCGAGACTGAATGTCCGAGCTGCGATCACCGCGCCGACCGCAGGCATTTCAAAGTGATCGACAACGAGCCGGCGCTCATCTCGTTCGAGCGTCCAAACGGGGGCCGCGGTGAGCGAGCGGCCACCGAACAGGATCGCGAGGATGCCGAACGGTACGCGTCGCAAACAACAGACGCGGCTTTCCCTGATGTTCCGCTCGGCGCTGATCGCGAAATGTACCAGCGGTGCGCGCTCCATCTCCAGGGAATCCGTTCTGTCCGGGACATGTACACCGATCGGAATCGGCTGGCGCTCTCGGTACTGTGGAAGGCGATCCAAACCGAACCCGACGAGCGACTGCGGGCCGCCTTGGCGTTCGCGTTCACGAACACCGCTTGGCACGGAACGAAGATGCGGCGGTTCAATGCACGTGGCGGACACAGGCCACTCACCGGGACGCTTTACGTGCCTCAGCTCTCGGCGGAAGTGAATGTGCTGCATGTGCTTCGCAAGAAGATCGGGCAGCTGCGCTCGTACTATGCCGCGTTCAAGCCCACGGCGGCCGAGCCGCCCCGTGTGATGTCCGGCAGCGCCACTGATCTTTCGCGGATACCAGATGGCAGTATCGACTACGTGTTTACCGATCCGCCTTTCGGTTCGAACATCTTCTATGCCGACTGCAATCTGATCTGGGAGGCTTGGCTCGGACGGGTCACCGACCCGGCTCTGGAAGCCGTAGTGAACAGGTCGCTTTTGCCCACCGATGGCGGAAAGACGCTCGCGGATTATTCGGAATTGATGGCCGGTTCGCTGGCGGAGATAGCGCGCGTCCTCAAGCCAGGTGGCTGGGCCACGGTCGTCTTCCATAACACCGACAGCAAGGTGTGGCGGTCGCTCAGCGAGGCAGCTTCGTCGGCCGGCTTCGAATTTCACGAGGCGGCCTCGCTGGATCGCAAACAGCAGAGTCATAAGGGATACAAAGGCCGAGACGGCGAGGAGAACGTCGCTCACTTCGACGTCGTGATGAATCTGCGCAAGCCGGAAGTCGCGAGAGGTGAACGCGCAGCACCAAACGGCAAAATCGACCTGGTCCGGCTTGTCGGGGACGCCACCGCCATTCCAGACGTCGCGGCCAGAGGCGTGCAAGGTGTGCACGCTGAAGTGATGCGGCGGCTCATGTCAGAAGGGCACACCGAGTTTCCCAATTTCCATGAGGTGCGGGCCGCACTCGAAAGCGCGTAGCTTGACTCTAGCTGCTATTTAGCTGACTCACAGCTTATTAAGCTGTGCAGTATGCGGAAAAATGGCGTTAGCTGGCAGGATAGGCTACTCGAATTGGATGATATTTTGACCATTCGTGACGTGGCGACTCGCCTGAAGCTAGGCGAGCGCACGGTCACAGCAATGCTTGCCGACGGCGAACTGCCCGGCTTCAAGCTTCGTGGCCAATGGCGACTGCGCCGCGATCACTTCGAACATTGGCTCGCCAGCGTGGCCGCGGGAGCGAATGTTCAGGCGATTACCTCCGAGATCATGGGCGGCATCTCGCAGTCGCCGCATGGTGCCATTCCCCCGGCTCCGGTTCCCGACGAACTGCCCGGGCAAGATGATACCGGGCAAGCCATGAACCTACTGACCGAGCGCGTTCCTCAGGCGGAGCTCCATCGGCGTTTTATCAGGGCGCTTGGTGCGGGGGTGCGGTCGCACACCGATCTCGAGCACAAGCCACTCGAGGCGGACCTTGCTACGCCGCTACCCTCGCGCGTGCGCCTGTATATCTTCAATGCGACGCGGCCGCCGGGCGGCAGACCTGTCGGCGAGCACAAGGTGCAGCTGATTGTTCCCGGTCAGAAGCGCGGTCAGCGTGCTAGTTTCGACCAGACCGGCGGCCGTATCGTCCTGCTGGCGGGCTACGCGGCGGAGGAGGATGTGTTCGTCCTTTGGGACGCCGGGCTCTACACCGATTTCGCCTGGTCGCGGAATGTGCAGGTTAAGGCGACCACCATCATCGAAGCGACCGCCGGGAAGATTGCCGAGCAGGAGCGAAGGCTGCGGCCTGCGGGCGGCGATGCCGTCACCGAGACTTTGCTCGCCTGTCCACCGGCGCGTTTGGCGGATGCCTTGGTCCGCCGCGTGGAGATAACTCGCGACCGCATGGCCCGCGCCTGATGGGCCGGCTCCGCGATCATGATTTCAAGCGGGCCTATCACAAGCCCGAAGACGACGTCGCAGAAGGCTTCTACCTACCGGCGGTTCGCGCGTCGGTGACGTACGACCGAGCGGTCGGTTTCTTCTCGAGCACCATCTTTCTCCTCGCATGGCCGAGCCTCAAGGAATTCGTTGCGGCAGGCGGCAAGATGCGGCTGATCTGCTCACCCATCTTGTCGGAAGGCGACCACGAGGCATTGCGCGAAGGGTATACCGAACGCGCAGAGATTGAGGCCGGCCGTGCGATAGCTGAATCCTTCAGGGAACTGATGGCGACGGAAGGTTTGGCGAAGCCGGCAGTGGTTTTGGCGTCGCTCGTCTCTGCAGGTGTGATTGACTGCAAAATCGCCTGGGTCGGCAATGAGGCCGGTGGCCGGCCGAAGCGCCTCTTCCACGACAAGGTAGGCATTCTCGGCGACAGCTTTGGCGATCGTGTGGCGTTCAAAGGATCGATGAACGAGACGTGGCCGGGCCTTGCGCGCGATGGCAATCTCGAATCCGTCGATGTGTTTGCGAGCTGGCGTGACGAAGGCGAGCGCCTTCGCGTCATCGACGAGGCCGATTATTTCGAGAAGGTGTGGGAGGATGAGTGGCCGGGCATCACCGTTCGCGCCCTTCCGGACACAGCAAGAAACGCCATCGTATCCGCCGCGGACGCGGGGCGCTGGCCTGAATTCGTCGATGAAATCTGTCTCGAGCTCGATCAGGCCGCCCGGTGGTCGGCTGAGGCAGGAAAATCGGGCGGGCGCACGCCGCGACCCCATCAGGTCGCCGCCCTCGAGGCATGGGAGGCCCGGGGCCGCCGGGGCATTTTCAAGCATGCGACCGGATCCGGCAAGACGTTCACTGCGCTGTGTGCGATCCGGGACGGTCTCGGCCGGGACGAAATCCCGCTCATCCTCGTTCCGAGCGATCTGCTCCTGAAACAATGGGACGAGGAGCTTCGCGGCGCCTTCGGAGATGCCGGCCTGCAGTTGATGGTCTGTGGCGGCGGGCACGCTAGGTGGCGCGATGGAGCGCGTCTGCGAACATGGAGCCGCCCGGGAGAAGGAGCGCCTCGCGCCGTTCTGGCCACAATCCAGACCGCCTCTAGCGACGAGTTTCGCGGTCTAATCGTTGGTGGGCAGCACCTCTTGATGATCGCCGACGAGGTGCACAGACTCGGTGCGACCAGCGCGAGTCAGCTGCTGGCACTGGATACGGGTGCACGGCTCGGTCTGAGCGCCACTCCCGAGCGCGCCGGCGACCCCGAGGGAACGGCGCTGATCATGGACTACTTCGAGGGAATCGTTCCGCCGCCTTTCGGGCTGGAGGACGCGATCAAGGCGGGAGCGCTGACGCCATACGCATACAATGTCCACACGGTTGCGCTCCAGGATGACGAACGTGCAGACTGGATAAAGGCGACCGACGAGTTCCGCCGTCTTTACGCCCGTTCGATGGCCGGTGGTGGCGACGGGTCGGATAGCCTTTCTGCTCGCCTCAAGCTGCTGCTGATCCGCCGGGCAAGGATTGTGAAGGGCGCTCGCGCGAAGGTCGCTTTGGCTGGCCGCATCCTGGCCGACGCCTATCGCTCCGGGCAGCGCTGGATCGTGTACTGCGACGACCAGGATCAGCTTGCTGAAGTCAAGCGCTCGATTGCCCAGTCGGGCGTTGGCGACGTGTACGAATATCATAGCGCAATGATCGGAGATCGCGCTCGGACGCTGGAGGTGTTCGGCGAACGCGGCGGCGTGGTGGTGTCGATCCGCTGCCTCGACGAAGGTGTGGACATTCCCTCCGTCACGCATGCGCTGATCCTCGCCTCATCGAAGAACCCGCGCGAGTTCATCCAGAGGCGCGGCCGGGTGCTCAGACGATCGCCGGGCAAGGCGCTGGCGCACCTGCACGACGTGATCGTGGCCCCCGAAATGGACGACGATGACGCGATGGGCGGCTCGATCCTGAAGGGCGAATTGGCGAGAGCGATCGAGTTTGGCAGTCACGCAGTAAATCCGGGGGCTGTGGCCGACCTTCGTCGCCTTGCGGCGGCCGCAGGGTTCGACTGGGCCAGCCTCACCGAAAATGGATTCGAATTGGACAACGAGACAGACGAGATGGAGATGACAGATGCCTGACGACGCGCACGCTAACCGTAATGCATCGGTCGCGGACACCATCGAGAGAGTGCGTTCGGAGCGCTTTCCGGATGTTGATCGAGATCTGGTGCTGGAGATTCTGCGCCTGCACGCCGACGGCGTCGTACCGGATAACGTCGCTCGGTTGATCGACGAGGCGATCGCGAAGCGCGCGGCGGAGTGCAACTGATGCTTCGGATCAAGTCTCTTCACCTAAAGGACTTCGGCGCATTCAAGGGTGAACAGGCATTCGACCTCCCTGATGAAGAAGGCGTCACGGTCTTTTACGGCGAGAACATGCGCGGCAAGACGACGTTGCTAAACGCCTTCCGGTTCGCTCTTTTCGGCAAGATCATTGGCCGCGGACGGCGAGCGGTGTCATTCCACGACATGATCAACTGGGAGGCGCGCGCGGAGGGTGCACGCAGTTTCGAGGTTCGGCTGCAGCTCACGCACGCCGGTGCGGAATACCGGCTGACGCGAACCGGCCGCCCCAAAGCCGGAGTCGGTTCGCCAACTGGACATGAAGACTACGTCGCTGACTACTATCTGGAGCGGGGGGGGCATATCCTGCCCGCGCAGCAGGCGGCGCTGGAACTGGAACGCATCCTCCCCGAACAGATCGCGCGCTTCTTTCTGTTCGATGGCGAGTTGCTACAGGAATACGAGGACCTGCTGCACGGCGACACCGACATGGGGCCGAAGATCAGCCAGGCGATCGAACGCATCTTGGGCCTACCGACGCTCACCAAGTCGCGCGACAGTCTGAAGGCGGCGCTCGACAAGGCCGAAGAACGGGTAGCGCTCGCCGCACAGGGCGATCAGAAGACGAGAGAATTCGGCAATCAGCTTCAGAGTCTTGTCGAGGAACGCGAGGTGCTGACCGCGGACCTGTTCCGGCATGAGAAAGACCTCGAAATCCTCCGGGCTAGGAAGGTCGCAATCGAGGACGACATGCGTCGTCGTGAACGCATGGCGTCTCTGCTGGACAAGCGCGACCGGCTCGCCGGCGAGGTCGAGGCGCTTGAAGGACTCATTCAGAAAAAGAAGGAAGAGATATCCAAGGCAATGGCGCCGGCTTGGTCCGCCGTCATTCGGCCACAGCTGGCAGCGGCGGTGAGCGCCCATCGAACTCGGGAGGCCGAACTGCAAAGCGCGGTTACGCGGGCGCAGGTCCTGCACAGCCTGGCGGAAGGACATGACCCAGCGTGCCCCACATGTCTCCAGATCGTATCGCCCGATGCACAGGCGAAGATCCGCTCCTTGCTTCCGGGGGGTGCCGACGGCTCTCCCGAAGCCGATCAGCGTGAGCTCGCTGGCGTTCGGCGACGCCTGGATGCGCTGGATGCACAGCTGGCGGACTCAAATCCCGAGGCGCTTCGTCTGCTTTGGTCCGATTTGGAGGAGCGCAAGCGCGAGGTCTACTCGAAGTCGGCCGAGATCGAGGAAATCGGCAAGCAGCTGACTGGCGACGCAGAGGACGAACTGAAAGGCCTCCGGGGGGAGTATGACTCCGTCGTGCGGCAGATCGCTGCCCTTGAGGAAGGCGTGAAAGCGACGACCGAAAAGCTTGCCGCTAACGCAACCTACAGGGACAACATCCAGAAGCGGCTTGATAAATTGGCCGGCGGTCAGATGGACTCCGAGCGTCGCCGCCGGGATTTGGCCAGCAGGTTGTACGAGTTGTTCAAGGATAGCGTCGACGTCTACCGTGACCAATTGCGTCATCGGGTCGAGGCGGACGCGAGCCGTTACTTCCAGCAGCTGACAACCGAACAAGACTATGCCGGCCTGCGCATCAACGACAGCTATGGTCTGACGATCGTCCATCGCGACGGGACTGATATTCCTATCCGCTCGGCTGGTGCGGAGCACGTGGTCGCGCTGTCGCTCGTCGCTGCTCTTCAGAACAACGCTCAGCTTCGGGGGCCGATTGTGATCGACTCACCGTTCGGCCGTCTCGATGGCGGGCACCGGTCACGTATCGTCGAGGTGCTTCCGGACATGGCCGATCAGGTCGTTCTATTGGTGTATGAGGAGGAACTGCCGCCGGCGCGTGCGCGTGAGGCTCTCAAGGGCCGGCTTCGCGCAGAATGGGCGCTGGAGCGGCAGTCTGCCCGTCATACCGAACTCGTGAAGCGATAGGAGGTAGGCGATGGCTGTAGAGAAGACTGTCGACAAGAAGACCATCGGGATCACCCCAGGAAACGAGCGCGTCCTTGCTGCCTTGGCGGCCGAAGGCCTGTTCGCTTCTGAGATCGAGGCGGCGAAATTCGCGATGGCGCACGCCATCAACAATGGTGCCAGACGGGGGACGACCGAGGGCGCCGGTACCAAGTGGAATGTCGGGAGTGTGGATTCAGACGGCGCGCTGAAGGCGGTCGTCGAGGCGCTGTTCCCTGATGAGAGCCAACCATACCGCTTGGTCGAGCACCTCATGAACGAAGGGCTGCGGCTGTTCGATAAGGGCGATGCGCTTCCTCCTGACGTTGCCGGAGTGCTGTTCGCCACCAAGGCGGGATAGGTAGAAACGGATGGCACGCCTGAACAAGGGAGCGCTGGTCGAACGAGCAATTGACGCCATTGCCGCGGATGGCTGGGCAGTTGCGCGCCTGACGCACGGCGCCACACACCCCGCGCGCTTTACGATGGAACGTGAGGGCGTGAGCCACACGGTCAAGCTCTACATCTGGAATCTTTCCCACGGCGGCAAGAGTCGCTCCGAGTCCGAGTTTCGGATCCAGGTCACGGGGATCAGCGGATTCGAGCCCGAACCGAATGGCCGGACGCTCATACTTGGCTGGAGTGAGGAGTTTGGCGTTTTTGCTGGCTTCGACGTGCAGCATCGGCTGGGTCCGTTAGGTGCCTCCCCATCGATCCAGATCACCGCGGCGACGCTCCAGGCTGGTGGCGCCAACGGCGCGGCGAAACAGGACAAGGGCAGGGGTGAATGGGCGCTGGCTGTTCGACCCGACAAGGTCGGGCGCTATGTGCAGCATCTAGCGGCCGCCCATGCCGGTGAGCTTGAGCCGATCCTTTCAGACGAGCACAGTCCGGCTGCCGATCCGCTCGCATCGGAAATTGCATATCTGGCTGACAATGCGGAATTCGACCTAACCGTCCCCGGGGAAACCGAACTGCGCGCGGAAATGATTGCCGGCGTGGAGGGCGTACTGGCGGCGCTCGGGTCGGCCAAGCCCGAGCCTCCACCTCAGATGGGTCACAACCTACCCCCCGGACCAATCGATGAGCAGCCGGCGCTCGGACCGGAGATCGAAGCTGCCGCCCAACAGATCAAGTCTGAGCTCGAATCCGACTCGCCCGATGCGCGCGCAGTCGGGCGAGCGGGAGCGTTCCTCGCTTGGGCAGGGAAGATACTTCAGATCGCTAAGCAAGAGGGAGCCAAGGTCCTTGAAAAGAGCAAGGACGTGGCGCGCGAGTACATGGCGAAGGCGCTATGGGGCACTGCTGGCACGCTGGGCGTGATGTTCAAGGAAGAGATCGTGGAACTGCTTCGGCATTTGGGACGGAGCATACTGAATTGGCTTCAGCACATTACGATACTCTAATCGACGAGATGCTGATCAAATCTGGTGGTTCCTATGGATGAGCAGAGCGAACGAACAAGCCGGAGCGCGAAGACGTCTGCCGCTGCGTTACTGCCTTGCCTCGGCCTGCACGAGATATAATCTCACGCGCTCCTTCGTTTTACGCCTTAGTCTTCGACCCGACCGTAGATCCTGAACAAACCTTGGGTCACCTACAGCCATCCTTCCAAACGTGCTCGGCCGCACCTTAGTACGCGCCAGATAGCTCTCGACCTGTTCCAGAAGCTCCATCGCACTCGACTCGCATCACTCTTGCGTTCCTGTTATGTTCCTACTAGGAAGACATCCTAGAGTCTAGGATCGGATTTCCTAGATGCACTCACTTGGGACGTCGGCGATGGACGAAGCACGCAAAGCCCTGGACGAATTGATCCAGCAAAAAGGGTACAATTACTCCTCGGTTTCCCGCCTCCTCGGGCGCAATGCGGCCTATATCCAGCAGTACATTCGGCGCGGGAGCCCCCGGAGTCTAGACGAGCAGGATCGCGCGGTGCTCGCCCGGTTCTTCGGTGTCGACGAGAAGATCCTTGGGGCTCCCGAGCGCCGCTCGGGACCGGTTGTCGAGCTGGTCCACGTGCCCGTGCTCAGCGTCGAGGCTTCCGCCGGTCATGGGGCGCTGGCCGAGATGGAATCCAAATGCTCCCAGTTCGGCTTTGATGAGAAATGGCTCCGCCGGCTGACCGCCAGCAAGGCGTCGAGCCTTTCCATCATCGGCGTGCACGGTGACTCGATGGAGCCGACCCTCCACGACGGGGACGAAGTCATGGTCGACCTCGCCGACGGGCAGGGGCGGCTGCGTGACGGCATCTACGTTCTGCGCATGGACGACGCGCTCAACGTGAAGAGGATCGCGATCGAGCCGCAGGGCCGCAGGATTTCCGTGCTGAGCGACAACCCGGCCTATCCGAGCTGGCGGGGCCTCGAGCGCCGCAGCATCAACATTGTCGGGCGGGTGCTTTGGTTTGGGCGTGCGCTGCAGTAAGCCCGCCGTTCCATGCTGAACTTCCTTGCCGCCTCGATCGTTGCCGCCGGACAGACCTTCACATGCACCCCGACCCATGTGTGGGATGGGGATGGACCGATCTGGTGCGCGGAGGGGCCCCACGTCCGGCTCTCCGGTATCGCGGCGCGCGAAATGGACGGCACCTGCCGAACCAAGCAGCCCTGTCCCGACGCCTCACCGACGGAAGCCCGGGACGCGCTCGTGGGCCTGCTCGGCGGCGCCCGCGGACGCAATTCGACGGGCCACGTTGCCGTCGCCGGCCCCAGGATGACGTGCCGCTCCGAAGGTTCGGCGGGGGGGAACAGGACAGCAGCCTGGTGTCGGTTGCCAACAGGCACGGACCTGTCGTGCGCCATGATCCGTACGCGCACGGTCCTGCGTTGGGATCGCTACTGGAAAGGCCCGGACTGCCGATGAACGCCGACCTGCACCTGCGCGGCCGTCTCGAGCGGGGAAGAGTGGGCCTGGTCCTTAGGGCCGACGGCGGCGGCACATGGGAGCTCGACGCCGGAGGGCGAGCGCACCGGCTGGTCGGCCAGGAGGTCGAGGTCGTGGGACAGCGCGCCGGGTTCAACGGGGTCGCCTGCGAGCAGGTGTGGCCCGCCGGCACACCGCGGCCGCGACAAAGCAGGGTTAGGATCGAGTATCTCCTGGCCGGGGGCCTCGTCGCCTACGGCGTCATTGCCTTCCTCGTGGGGCTGGTCGGCTATTTCCGCTGATGCTGAGCGAATGGGAGCTCTGGGCCTGCGCCAATCGGGTGCTGCAGACCCACGGCGAAGAGGCTGCGCTCCACGGCGCCGAGCAGATCGGTGCGCTCGTCCTGGAAGGCGATGCCGAGGGTGTCCGTACCTGGCAGGGTATCGCCGCCCGTATTGCGCAGCTTTCCGCAACCGGTGGGCACGCACCGCCGATTGATCGAATGAACTGATCGGCCGGCGAGAAGGGCCTTAGATCCCGATTTCGAACGGCTTGGTGAGCGACCGATCGCGCTCGGGCGGCTGGCGCTCCGGTAGCGGCGACCTCCCTTTCGCTTGGCCCTTGGCGGCGGCGTCGCGAAGCAGATCCACGGTCTCCAGCGCCGAGCGCTTCATGCCAGGGTTGCGCTCGACGGCCGCCTCCAGCTTGCCGGCATTGTCGACGAACAGGGTGAGGCCGTCGCGCAGCCGAGTGATCGTCACCAGGAAGGTCTGCTGGTTCGAGAGATTGCGCTCGCGGCTGTCCATGACCGCAATGCCGCGATCGGAAGTCAGCCCCTGGGCCATGTGCGCGTTGAGCGCGTAGGCCAAGTCGAGCCGTTCGAGCATCGGGTCGCCGCGCGAGAGCCGGTGCTCGGCCCCGAGCGAAGTCTTCACCGTCACGCGCCGGTCGTCGATCGCGACGATGCGCGCCTGGTCGGCATTGAGCAGTCCGCGCTTGTGGTCGGTTTCGGTCCAGCGGATCCGGTCGCCAACGTGAATGTCGAGCGAGCGGACTTCAAACAGCCGGAGCGGGTCCTGCTCGCCTTGCGGGCGCAGCTGACCGGGACGAAACTCGAAGCGGCGGCCGCGTTCGTTCTCGAGCGTCACCCGCTCACGAACAGCGTCGGTTTCCACCACCCGGTACTGGCCCTTGAGCAATCTCTGGCCGCGCTGGCGCCGGTCGATCTCGACCACCATTCCTGGGCCATAAGTGCGGGCATAGCGCAGCTCCTCGCGCGTCACATTGACGCGGGAGAGGGTGTCCACTCTCATGCCCACGGTCCCGAGCTCCCCGTTGGCGCGCAGGCCCGACTGCACGGCGTCATTGACCTGGCTCCGCAATGCGCGGCCGGAGGCATAGATCGACGTGCGCTCGCGCTCCTCCGGCGACAGCGACAGCCAGGCGGCTGCCGCCTCGACGGCGGCTCCCTCAGCCACCTCCACGACATGCTTGCCCAAGTGCCGCAGCGCCTCGTCGATCTGCCCGCCCTGAGCCGCATATTGCGCCCGGCGAAGCGCCTGCTCGCGCGCGCGGACGTTGATATTCATGACTGCGGTCTCGACCCCGGCCTGCTGCATCACGTCGAACGGCTTTCCCGCATCGACCGCGCCGAGCTGCTTGCGATCGCCGATGCTGGCGAAGCGGTCGAGCTCGAGCAGGTTGGCGAGCCGGACGAGCTTTACCTTGTCGGCATTGCCGACCATCGAGGCCTCGTCGAGCAGCACGACGGTGCCGCGCATGGAAGACCGAGCTTCGGCAAGCCGCGCCGGATCACCGCCTTCGAGGAGGTCGCGGTGGCGCCGAAGGAAGCGCGTGACGGTCATCGACGGGATGCCGGTCTCGCGCTCGAGCATCTGCACGAGCGTGTTCTGCACGGCCAGGCCCAGCACCGCCCGACCCTCCTCGCGCAGGATGTCGGCGACGGGCTTGAGGACTGTGCTCTTGCCGGCGCCGGCGATGCCCTGGATCGCGACGATGCGGTTGTGGGAGCCGAGCAGCAGGCGCCCTGCATTCTCCTGCCCGGGATTGAGTGTCATCCCGTATTTGAGCTGGGAGAGCGCCTGCAGCCGCTCGCCGGCAACCTCGGACGGCACGATGGCAGGAGCACTTCCCCGGCCGCTTTCGACGCTCGCGATGATGCGCTGCTCAAGGCCGATCGCATCGCGCGTCGTCACCAGTTCGCGGTCAGCCCCTTTGCCCCTGAGCAGGTGGCCCTGGCGCAGCAGCTGGTCCACGCGGTGCTCGATCTCGGACATCGAGGTGGGCAAGGCGAATCCAAGCGCCGTTCGATAGATCTCGGCGCGCGGAAATGCCGCCTCGCGCTCGCCTAGGTGACGAACGGCTGAGGCAACGGCGTGCACTGCGGCGATCTGCTCTGGTGTTCGCTTGCCCATATGCGCCGGTACGAGCGGGTCGCCCTGCCGCAGCCCGAGACGCTCGGCAAAGGAGGCGGCGAGGGAGCGCCCGCGCTCGACAAGCGAGCGGACCGTCTCGCCCAAGCCGGGCACGTTCCCGAGGTCCTGGACCGCCCGCGCGTTGGCCCTAGAAATGACCGCCGCAGGGTCGAAACCGAGCCTGGCCGCAGCCTCCTTCCACTTGCGCGCGAGCGCATCGCGGTCCTCGATCCTGGCCTTTTCCGCTCGCGTCATCAGCGTCGCGGCATCGAGTACGCCGGGTCCCCGATGGTCCATCTTCGAAACGGCTTCGAGGATCTCGGCACGGCGGGTGCTGAAGGCGTCTCGGATGGATTTAGGAACGCCCACGGCTTCGAAATTGCCGTGCTTGCCGAACTCCCCGACCTCGTAGCCGAGCTTTTCGACGGACAGGCGAAAGCGCGCCATGGTTATCGCATTGAGCAGCGTGTTGTGCTCCCAGAGCCTGTCGTTCCTGAGCGCCCGCCATTTGCCGTCCGACCCTTGCGTCACGTTGGCGACGACGGCGTGGATGTGCGCATTGGGCTCCTGGTTCCGGTTGGTATCGTGCTGGAACAGGCTGATCACGAGGTTGCCGGTCGCGATCACGCGCTCCTTCCCGCGCACCTCCATCCGGGTCTCGGCGAGGTTCTTTTCGGCCCAGGCCAGCGTCTCCTTCACCGCGGCAGAATAGGCGTCGAGGATGCGCCGATCCCCGCCCACAAGCGCGAGCAGCGACCAGCTCTTGGGCATCGAGAAAGTGAGGTCCGTGCCGGCGCGGTGCACGCGGTTGTCGCTGCCGACACGGCTTCCGTCCGGCAGCAGGCCCTTGAGCACAGCCTCGAACTGCCGGGCCTCGATGCGGCCCTCGAGGCCGAGCGTCTGGGCGCCCTTTCCAAGCCATTCGCCGGAGCGATCGGCATCTGCCCGCGTGTAGTAATTGTCGGCGGCGAAGTAGTTCGCGGCGCCGCCGGCGGTGCGGACATTGGCTACCGAGAGCATGGTCCGGACCCCGACCGGGCAGCGCCTCCTGCCATCGTCAAAGCTCCAGGTCGCCGAGATCGGGCTCCTCGCGCGGCGGGGCGTCGCGCTCGGGCATGCCGTCCTCGAGCATCAGCTTCCGGGCAGCGACATCGGTCGGCCGCCCGACCGGCCTATCCGCATTCTGGGGCCGACTTGCGGGATCCTTCACGACAGGAGCATCGGGCCGGCCGGGCTCCTGCGCATCGCGCGCGGGGTCGTTCCCGGCAGACGATGTGCCCGCGCGAAGCACGGCGTCCGTAGGTAGCGTGAAGGCAGGTGGAGCGGGGTTCGCCTGGGCGGGAACATCGGCCGCATGTCTGCCGTGTGCCCCCGTCGCAGAGGGCGCCCCGGCGTCGACGCTCAGGTGCGAGGGAGGGTCCTGCGCGGGCGACATTTCGCTCCTCGATTTCTCGGTCCGGTCGCGCGGCTCGAGTGCCAGTACGCCTTGCTTGGGGACCACCGACTTGCCCGCGCCGTCGTCGTTCGACGACGGATGTTCGGTGGTCCCCGAGGCTGGAAGAGCAGCCGGCCGGAGGGGCGGCGCCGCCCGCGGGAGCGCTCCTGCCAACGGCCGATCGCTGGCCCGGCCGATGAAGGTCTCGGCGACCCGTGGACGGCTCACCGGCTTCAGCTTGACGGGTGCGGCGGGGAAGCCGTCGGGGAACTTGATGTACCCTGACAGCCTCGGCAGGTTCATCAGCTGGTCGGGCAGCAGCAGCGGCTCAATATGCTTGCGCGGGGTCAGGCTGACCGCATCGCGGGCATTGTTGTAGCCGTAGGTATAGGCCTCCTCCATGTCCCGCACCTGCCGGTGACCGATGAAGTCCGAGCACCAGGTCGCGGTCTCCCTATCGGCCGTGCCGAGGATCAGCTTGGTTCGCGCGAGCGACGACAGCGTCATCGCCATGTTCTCGCCGTAGACCTCCTTGAGCTTGGCGTAGGCATGCAGTCCGAGGACGATCGCACCGCCGAAATTGCGCGCGGTCTGGAGCCCTTTCTCGAGCGCCGGAAGGCGATGCAGCGCGCCCAGCTCGTCGATGAAGAACCAGCATTTGAGGTCCTGCGTGCGCGCGGTCGTCATCAGCGTGTTCATCGCCGTGTCGAGCCAGAGGGTGAGCAACTGGGCGCAGACGCTCATGTCGACGTAGCGCGCTGAAATGAACACCACCGACCCTCTGCCGTCGTCTTCCTCGACCCACTGGCGCAGCGAGAAGCGGGGACCCGAGCCGGGCAGGAGCTTGAGCGCCTTGGCGTTGACGTTGAACACGGCCCGGATCGATTCCGCCATCCGGGCGGCTTCCGGTGCGGTCAACGGATCGGCGATCGTGCCGCGCATCATGGCGTGGACCCGCGAGAGGTCGGCGGTCATGAGCTCGCGCGCGAGCGCGCCGTTCGTGGCGCGGCCCTCGGCAACGAGCTTGAGACAGAATTCGACGAACAATGCCCTCGCGGCGATCACCCAGAACTGCGCTTCGCCGCCGCCATCATGCGGCACCAGGGCCTCGGCGGCGGCCCAGAACTCACCCTCGCTGCGGCATTCGTCGAACAGGCTCCACGCGGGGCAGCGTGCGTCGAGCGGGTTGAGGATGGTGTCGCGGCGGCCGTCGTGGAAGTGCTCGATGAACGCGCCGATGAGATCGAAGATGACGCAGCGCTGGCCCTTTGCCCGGGCTTCGGCGATCATGTCCGACATGGCGACCGTCTTGCCCATGCCAGTGGTGCCGATGAGCATCGCATGGCTCTGCTCGAGCCGCCACGGATAGACGACCGTTGCCAAGTGCGATGGCTGGTAGGGAAAGGCAGACGCGAGCTCGCGCGGGCTGCACAGGCGCCACTTCCAGCCGAGAGCTTCGGTCAGCTCCCGGGTGCGCTCGCGCCGGTTGTGCACGCGCAATTCGTCCACCAGCTCGGGCAGCGTGACAAGCAGGGCGCCGCGCTCATGCTTGCGTTCCTTCGAGCGGCTGCCGAAGCGTGCCGCGAACCAGTAGAAGAACGCGAACGCGGGCACCAGCAGCAGCGCCGACCGGACCAGCGCGTCGCCCAGAAGGGCAAGCATATGGTCCCATGCCCGCACCACCGGCGGGAAGCTGTCGAGCATGGCGATGGGCAGCTGGATGGTTCCGCCAAACGCGGTCTCAAGCGCGATCCGCTTCTCGGGATCGAACTCCATGAAGCCGTAGATCGCGGCATAGATACGCATGCCGACAAGGTACATCTCATGATCGGACAGCTGCCCCGAGAGGGTCCACCATGAGGTCCACGCAATCACGATGGCGGCGACGATAAGCGGGCCCTTGAGGCCGGCAGCGAACATGAAGCTGAAGTGGCCGAGGAGCTGGCTGCCGCGGGTGAAGTTGACGAGGTTGCGTTTCATGCCTCGCCTCCCTCGTCGGTGCCGGCGACAAGGCCGAGTTCACGACATTTGCGGGCATAGGCCTGGTGCGCGCGCTCGCGCAGGGCGTGGTCCGGGTGCCCGGCCAGGAGCGCGTCGACGCCGACCATCATGAAGACCGAATGACGGGCTATGCGCTCGACCGAATGCTCGAGCCGCGAGACGTAATCGTCGTCGTCGCAGGCTTGGGCAAGCAGCGAGCGGATCCACTCGCTGACGCTGATTTCCCGTCGCCGCGCAGCGGCACGCACGCGCACGGCAAGGTCGTTCGACACATGGACTTGGAGAGAAATCGGCCGTGACATTCACGGACTCCTCGAATGCGGAGCCCGGTGTCGCGCGGCGAAAGGCCCTTCCTCGCTAGGTCAAATCCGAGAACATGTCAAGAACATCTGAAATGCCGGATTTCCGCGACGCGGAGCGGCCCGTCATTCGAATCCGATTTGAAAATCGGCTCCAATCAAATTCGATTGAGAAGCTGCCACGTGCGATATTTCCGACTAAATTACTGCCATTCCAGGATTTTCTCCTGCGACCCGTCGCGTAGGGTGTGCCCCCTGTCCCCAACTTCGATGCCGACTCCGGGAAACGCGCCTGGCCCGAATGGAACGGATTTGAAGCTCTTACCGGTGGGCCGCCGCGCGCGACGGCCGCGGGCGCGGATCCGGCGGTTTGAGGCTGGGCAATCCAGCCGCGAGGACATAATCTGCGCGCAAGAAACCGGACCTCCGGGAGCACGCGAATGTCCAGCGTAACCTTGTCGGCAACGCCCAAGGGCAATGGCTTCCAGGCGACGATCACCTATTCGGACGGGGTCGCCGTCAGCTCCGCCGAAGCCTTCCCAAGCGAGTCCGAGGCAATCTCGGCAGCGGCCCTGAAGCTGCTCGAAATGCCCGACAGGCTGGAACGCTCAAGCCAGCCGAATTCCGACGGCCGAACGGGGGAAAGCTCCTTCGATAGAGCGCCCTCGAACAGCCTGGATTAGGGAACCGAGCAAAAAGAAAGGAGGAAGCCCGGGCGGGCTTCCTCCTTGCGTGACCGGATCAGAATTCGTCGCTCAGCTTGCTCGGCACGGCCTCGATGACGCGGTCCAGCAGCGCCTCGGGCAAGGCGTTGTAATCGCCTTCGTCGACCGCGACGTAGCCGGCATCTTCGTCGACCAGAACGTACTGCGTGAAGTAGCTGTGAAAGGACCTGGCATGGGCCTGATCCAGCGCGGCCATGAAGGCCGCGCGGTCGGCATTCAAACCTCCAAGATCGGCGTTCGATGAAACATGCATGGCTATCCTCCTGATGTTCGATGCGTCGCATCAGGAGCTCACGCGGAGGCGGGCGGCGGGCGGGGTCAGGGACCGCGTGGAACACGCGGCCGCGGAAGCGGCGATGGGGGCAACGATTTTGTCGGAGCAGGGATTCATCCCTGCTGCGGCAAAATGGTGGGGCCCCGTCGTCCTTGACGCGGCTTGTCGGCCGCATCACGCTCGGACTACTCGCGAGAGAGACCTCTCCAACATCTGCGGGTTGGCCCCGCCTTGCCCACAAAAACCGTTTTCCTACACGCCTTCGTGATGGCAGATTCCCGCTCGGAGGGGACCAACGGCCAGCGAAAGGAACATGCGAATGGCCAGGTCCAAACCGAGCGCTCGGGATGCGCTCAGGAAGCTGCGCGAGCAGCGCGAGGAGCTCGATGCAAGGGAAGCCAGGCTCCGCGAGGAAGCGGCGGCCGAGCTCGGCAGGCTCCTCGTCGAATGCGGCGCCGAGACGCTCGAGCCGGGCGCACTCAGGCAGCTGATCCGCCAGTCGATGACCCTCGGGATCGACGAGACGCTGAAGCGTCTCGCCCCCGCCTGAACCCTGCCGCGGCGGCGCGCGGGCTCGATGCCCCGCGCCACCGCATTTGACCCAAGCACAAAGAAAAGGCCCCGACGGCGCGTGCCGCCGGGGCCTTGTCGTGGAGAGGTTGGCTCAGTCCTCGTCGATGTCGGGCGCGCCCTCGTTGCTGCCCGAACGGCCCTTCGAGAGGAAGTCGACCTTGTCGGCGATGATCTCGCAGCCGTAGCGCTTGACCCCGTCCTTGTCCTCCCACGAGGTGTAGTGGATGCGGCCCTCGACCGTCACCAGCTGGCCCTTGGCGCAGTACTTGGCGACGTTCTGGCCGAGCCCGTTGAAGCAGGTCACGCGGTGGAACTCGCTGTCCTTGGCGGTGTAGCCGTTCTCGTCCTTGTAGGTCTTGCCGTCCTTGCGGGCCGGCCGGTCGGTCACGACCGAGATCGAGGTGACGGTGGTTCCGCCCTGGGTGGTGCGGGATTCGGGATCGCGGGCGATGCGGCCGACGAGGATAACGAGATTGGTCATGGTTCTTCTCCTGATCCGCAGGTCCGGGTCCATCCCGGCTGCGAACCAAGGGAAGAAGCGGCCACCGGGCTGTCGCACCGGGAGGCGCCCATGCGCCGGACGGGGAACCTGAAACCGGTTCGGGTGGTGCGGGCAGCCGGGCTCAAGCCCGGCAACACGGCCGGACCTGTTTCGGGTTGCGGCGGCCAGGAGCCGATTCAAGGGAAGGTTCGCGAAGAGCCGGAATGGTGCCCGGACGATCGGGAGGAGCCAGATCGAACCCGCTACCATCGGGCTCGCCTCCGCCGTTCCGCTCCCCAGCGGCGGAGCCGGTTCAGATTGCGATGCGGACCGGCTGGCCGTCCCCAGCGCGGGACCGGACGAGAACTTCATCGCCAGCAGCACCGGCGTTCCCCGCGGCGGCCCTTGCGGGCTCATCGAGCGGGTTGCCTTTCAGCATCCAGGCCGCGGACGAGATGAGTCGCGCCCAGTCCGCAAACGAGGGAATGAAGCCGAGGTCCTCGCGAACGTGCTGCTCGCCGACGAGCCGCACCGGAACCGTCCTGCCGTCGGCATTGACGATGGTCGCGCCGAACATCGATTCGAGCATGAAGATGCCCTCGGTGTGATGCCGCAAGGCGCGATGCCGGGGATCGGCAAGAATGGCCTTCGACTGGTCGAACCACTGGTGGAGCGGCAGGTAGTCGTCAACGGGGCCGCCCCACTTCCGAACCGAGGACAGGGCATGATAATAGCAATGCGCCATTTGCCTTCTCCTAGAGCTCGGTCGAGTGCTCTTCGTAGCCCGTGTAGCGCAGGCTGCATTCGAGCATGAACGTTGCGGTCCCGACATCGATCATCAACGCGCCGCTGGCGCCGTCGTTGATTTCCCAGCCCGGATGGTGACGCTCGAGCGCGAGATAGCCGAGCGATTCAAGCGCGCCGTTGAGGGTTTCCTGTTTGGCCTCACCCGCCGCCGAGGCATCGCCGTCAGGAACTATGGCGACGAACATTTCGGGACACGCGAGCACCTGTCCCGCAGCGTCGCGGCATTCGATCTCCTCGATCGCACCGCTGTCCCCGTAGCCGTCGAAGCGTATCTCGACGGAGGCAATCCCCCCCTGCCGGAGCTGCGGAATGAGCGCCTGCTTGAGGTACTGCAGGCGGGTGTCCGCCTGCGCTGCGCGCTCGGCCTGGCGAGCGGCGAAGTCGACGATCGCGGCCTGGATATCGGTCATGACAATTCTCCTGTGCTGCAAGGAGCGCGGGGTCGGTTCCCGCGCCCGCTGCCGCAGGCGCAGTCTCCCCTCTCGGGACACCGGACGCGGTCGCGACTTTTTGGCATGGGCTGAAGACGGTGGGGATTCCGGGCGGCGATCGTCCGACAGGCGCACCTCCTTTGCCAATCTCCTGTGAGCGGTCGTCGCCCCCTCCGGAGGGGGTGATGACGGCCAGTCAGCTAGGCATCTCGGCGGGGCGCCGGTCGGGGCCTGATCGCGGCGGATAGTGGGGTACGCCTGCATATCCCGTTGGACGCACCCTGCGGCCGCTTGTGACTAGGTCCGGTCGACCGTCCCCAGCCCATGACGAATGGCCGGACGGTGTCTCCGCCCGGCCCGCCGCACAAGGGCCATCTCCCCTCTGAGGAGCGAAACGCCAGCGCCGGAAGGGCGCTGGCGCGAACGCGTGCAGCGATCATTCGCTGCCGTTCGACGGCGCCTTGGGGCTCGTGCCAAGGGGGCCGCGCCGGTCGACAATCGTAATCCGGCGCGCCTTGGCCTCGATCACCAGGCGCTCAAGGACGCCGTTGCCGGGAAAGGCGACGACGTAGCGCGGATCGAGCGAGAGCATGCGCTCATTGCGCTTGAAACCCGCGCGGGCGCCAAGCCGCATGTCGAGCGAGAAGGTGACCTGCGGCACCTCCCGGCGCTCGGCCCAGGACGACGCCAGGCGGTCGGCGCCCTTGGTGTCGCCGCCGTGGACCAGCACCATGTCGGGCACCCGGTCGCGAACCTTGTCGAGCGTTGCCCAGATATTGTTGGCGAAGGTGAGCGCCTCCTCGTCCGTCGCATGACGTGTACGCCCGCCGGCAAAGATGACCGGAGTGCCTTCGGGCATCGCGGCGCGGCGTTTCGCCTCGGCGCGGGCGCGCAGAAAGTCGCGCCCTTCGACGAGCGCGGAGGTGAGCATCGCGCCATGGTTGAAGCGCGAGCTCGATACGGGTTTCCATGAACTGCCGAACTCGTTGAGGTAGAGCGCCGCAGCGACCTCGCGCATCTCCTCGAGCGCCAGCATCGCGCCTTCGGCGCACTGTGCGCGTTCGATTTGGGTCTCGAGTTCGTGGGTGTGCACCTCGGACCCGTCGGCCGTGGCGAGGAGCGCGCGCACCTCGTCGGTCGCACGGTCGAGCGCCGTCGCCTTGCGGGCTGCGGAGCGGTGGAAGAGGTTGACGAAGGCCCAGCCGAGATCCTCGGCGTCGGCTTCCAGCGCGGTGCCGGCGAACAGCGCAAAGAGGTCCGACCAGATCGCGTCGAGCGTCTGGACCACGGCCTCGCGTTCGGGAAAGTCGGTGCTCGATACGGGGGCTGGACCGATCGAGAAGCCGGCGAGATCGAGGCCGGCGAGCTGGTCGGCGAATGACGTGTGCATGAGCGTTTCCTCCTGACTGGCGTGACGCCGGCGCCGCCATCGCGGACTGCGCCAGCGAGAGCCCGTCAGGGCCAGCGCGAAGGCGGCTTCCTGCACCGCAAGGGAAACCCGCTTCGGCGGGCTGGCGCGGGCAGGCGCTGGCCGAAGGCCGCGCCAACACGGGCCCGCCGAAGCCGGGTTGCGGGGGCCGCCGGCTGGCCCAGGGCCTCTCTCGCCAAGGCGCACGGGCCGCAAGCGGCGAGCCCGCTGGACCGGTTCAGGAGGAGGATGGAGGCGGCTGCCGCGAAGCTGTCGGGAAGCTTAGGCAGCGCGCTTGCGATAGATGCCCTCGCCGTTCGACATGTGCCCGAGGCAGTCAAAGTCGCCGAACTCGGCGTCGAACCTTGGCGCGATCTGTGCAAGCCAGCGTCGCGCCCTGGGGGAGCGCGCAGTGCGGGAGTCGGCGTCCCAGTACGAGCCGTCGTCGCGCTCGACGATCCAGATTGCGACGAGGCCGCAGTAGATCGAGATGCCGAAGTCGGCGAAGGCGTTGCGAGCGAGGATCCGGTCCTCGCGGCCGCGCCAGCCGTCCTGCGGCTTCAGCGAGGGAAAGAGGTGCATCGCCCGTTCGACGACGTCATCCCGGAGCCATTCGTACTCGAAATCCCAGTCGTTCTCGTCCTCGACCTCGAGCATGGTGAAGGCGACAAGGCTCCCCGAAGGGTAACTGACCGATCGGCCCATAACACCCTCCTCAGGCCGCCATCGCGGCAGCGCTTGTATCTTCGATCGTATCGGCAAGCTCACGTCCACCGAGCTTCAGCAGCAACGAGGAAGCTTCCTCTGCCTTGGCGGCGGCGGTCAGGATGGCGCGATCGTCATCGCGCAGTAGCTTGAGCCAGTGGTCGATGTAGCTGGCGTGGTTGTCGAGATGGGCGACCGGCAGGCCCAGCTCGGCGCCGAGCATCGCGCTCGAGAGCTCGGCGACCAGCTCTTCGGCGGCGTAGGCCGCGGTGCCGAACCGGTTCTTGAGATCGCGGTCGAGGCGGCTGGCATGGCCGGTCCAGTGCGACAGCTCGTGCGCGAGCGTCGCATAATAGTGGTCGAAGCCGCCAAAGAGCTGCGCGGGCGGCATGGTGATGCGGTCCGCGATCAGCTCGTAATAGGCTTCGTCGCCCTGGTGGCGAAGCACGGCCGGAATGCGGGCGAAGAAAGCGTCAAGCTCCTGCTCCCTCCCGGCAGGCTCGACCAGCTCCAGCGCGGCGGCGGGATGGAAGCGTTCAGGAAGGCCGTCGACCTGGTCGGCGTTGAACACGGGATAGGCCTTGAGGACGCGCCGGGATTCTTCGGCGGTTTCCCCGGGCTCGCCCGCTTCAACTTCCTTGGTGTAGCTCTTGTAGAAGATTGCGATGGTGGACTTCGCGCCCTTGCGCACCTGGCCCCCGAGCTTCTGCGCCTGGTTGTAGGTCATCCAGAACGGCGAGGTGTAGCCGCACATGTCGGCGACCATCCACAGCCAGAACACGTTCATGCCGCGATAAGGCGTGCCGCAGGCGCGCAATGGACGCGAAACGGCTACGCCGCGCCAGGGCTTGATCCACGGTCTGGTGCCGGCTTCGAGCCGCGCAACGATTTCCTGAGTGATGCGCGCAGCGGGCGACTGCCCGGCGCGGTCGGTCTTGCGAAAGGCCATGATGCGTCTCCTGATCCGGCCCGCGGGCGTGATCGCCACGCGAGGCCGCAAGCCGCAAAGCTCGCTCTGCTCTCTGCCCAAGAAGGAAGCGGCCCCCTGCCCGGAGGCAGGGGACCGCTTCACCGGAACGAGCGGCGTGCCTGTCAGGAGGAGGTCAGGCAGCCAGCTCGCGCGGGTCCTCCTGCCCGTCGCTCAAGCCGTCGGCGGGCGCGCCATCGGCCTCGTTCCCGGGCGAGGATGCCTGTTCGGGCTCGTCCGGCAGAGGGCTCGCGAAGCGCATGACCTCGGGCACCCAGGCGAGCGCGCGCTCGCGGACTTCGACCTCGGTGATGTAGGTTCCGGAGAAAACGCGCTCGGCGCTCATCGCGAGGTCGGCTTTCTTGACCGATGCGAAGCGGGAGGAAAGCTCCGTGCCGCCGACGTCGGCGAGCGCGTCGAGGATCACCTGCTTCGACACCCGATCGAAGTAGTTGGCCGCGGTCGGACGCCACCATTGGGCCGTGTCGATGCCGATGAGACAGCCGAGATGGTCCTGGAAGGCGATCCGCCGCTCGCCAGCCATGTTGAGGCTGGCCTCGAGCGTGCGCGCGACGACGAAGCCAAGCCAGGCGGCGCGGGATTCATCGGACAGCGCCCGGAAACGGTCGAACCGCGCCGACACGTCCTCGCCGGCCCGCCAGCTCTCGTCGAACCCGGCCTTGAGTTCGGCCAGAGCCGCGCTCGCCGGGGCATCCTTGGCCTCGAAGCCGACGATGGGCCCGGCAGGCGCCCCGCCGCGCAAGGTCGTCGACGCCCGCGAACGCCAGTCGTGCGTGTCGGCGTCGGCGAGCGAGAAGACCAGCAGGTCGAGCGCCAGGCCGGGGTCGGACGCGATGTGCAGCGACAGGATGTCGCGGCGTTGCATGGCGAGCTCGTCGACGAGCCGCTTTGACAGAGCCGAGCGGCGCCCGCCTTCGCCTGCGTCAGCTGGAACGATCTCGATTCCCTCGTCCTCGGCTCCGGCGACGACGTCGCGTTCGCCATAAAAGACCGGCTGGAGCACCGGCGTGCCGTCGCGCGAGAGCGTGAGGATCATGCCTGCCTCGGCCTTGAGCTCGGGCGCCAGCACAGGGGGGCGGTTGCGAAGCTCCTGGCACTCGCGCTCGATCGCTTCGATCGCGGCTTCGGCCGCGGCCGCGGCTTCCTCGGCGCTGTCCTCGTCCTCGACGATTGCCGCGTGCTCGTCCCAGGAGGCGTCAAGCGCCTCGAGGCGGGCGAGTTCGGCCTCGGTCAGCGGCGCCGGTTCCGCGGGAAGCCGGACCAGTCCGTCGACGAGGTCGTGGCTCGCGTAGGAATCGAGCGTTGGCCGGACCCAGGCGAGGCCCTGCTCGGCGGCAATCGCCTGGGCCTGCTCTTCCATCCGAGCCTGGGCGAGACTTTCGAGAAGCGCCACATCGACCCAGGACTCGCTGTCGTCATCGTCGAACAGCTCGCGTTCGATGCGGCCGCCGGCCGCAACATAGGCATCGCGGCCGACGAGCCGGGCGCGCGGATCGCTGCCCCGCACGGTGCCCGAGAGCACCATCCGGCGAATGCTGTCGGGGCTCGGCGCGTAGTAGCCCGCGAAAGCCTGTTCGAAAACGCGGGCCTGGATCTCCTGGTTTGAGGTGGCGCCGAAGGCTTTGGCGATGTCGAGCGTGATCTCGCCGGCGGCGAGCGCTTCGAAGACGACAGGCGCCAGCTGGGCGAGACGCAAGCGGCCCTCGACGAAGCGCACGGTAAGCCCGAAGCGGCGAGCGACGTCCTCGATGGAGGCCCCGCTGTCGACCAGCGACGCGAAAGCCTGTGCCTCGTCGGCCGGGTTCATGGCCAGGCGGTGGAAGTTCTCGGCGAGGCTGGTTTCGACGGCACTGTCGTCATTCTCGAGGACTAGGCAGGTGACCTCATGCCCGCGTGGCAGGACCTTGTCGTCGACCAGGGCAAGCATCGCACGGCGACGGCGCTCCCCGGCCTCGACCTCGAACCTGCCCTTAGCGGCAGGCCGCACGATCAGGTTCTGCAGAAGGCCGTGGGCGGCGATGCTGGCCTTTAGTTCAGCGTCCGCCGCAGCATCGGCATGGCGGCGGACATTGCGGGGCGACTGGACGAGCTTGTTCAGCGGGATCGTCTTGATCATGGGCTGTCTCCTGACTGCGAGCCCCGGCGCGTCGACCGTCGACGCCCAAATGGCTCACACAGAGGACAGCCCTCTCTCCTCTCTCAATTCGACCTATTGGGCCGCTAGCGGAATGTCTGTTTTGAAGCGTGGATCCCTACGAAGCAGACTTTCTGCACAAGCCGCCTCCGACATTTATCAGTCTGCTGCTAATCCGGCTTTCTCGACGTGCGTTTCTACTGGCAAACCCTTGTCCACGCGTTCGGAATACCGATCGACCAGTTGATCTGCATGCGGCCGCAGGAGGACGGTGAAGCGGACCAGTTCCTCCATCACGTCGACGATGCGGTCATAATAGGCAGACGGCTTCATCCGCCCGGCTTCGTCGAACTCATCATACGCCTTGGCGATCGAGGACTGGTTAGGGATGGTGAACATGCGCATCCAGCGACCAAGCACGCGCAATGTATTGATCGTGTTGAAGCTTTGCGAGCCGGCGCAGACCTGCATCACGGCCAGCGTGCGTCCCTGTGTTGGGCGCAGGCCTTTGTAGGCCAGTGGCAGGTGGTCGATCTGCGCCTTCATGATCCCGGTCATCTGGCCGTGCCGCTCGGGACTGCACCACACCTGCGCTTCCGACCACAGCGAATGCTCGCGCAGCTCATGAACGGCGGGATGATCGTCGTCTTTCACCTGATCCGGTAGCGGCAGGTCGGATGGGTCGAAGATCCGCGTTTCGCAACCGAACCACTGCAACAGGCGGGCAGCTTCCTCCACCGCCAGCCGCGAGTAGGATCGCTCCCGCAGCGAGCCGTAAAGCAGCAGGATGCGCGGCGGTGGGTCCATGGCGCCGAGCCCCATTGTTGGGTTGCGATGGAGATACTCGGCACGCAGCGAGGGCAGGTGATCGGGATCGGAGAGGGTGCGAAGGCGGGACATAAGGCTCGCTTTGTCTCAGGACTGGGGGAAGCGATCGCGCGTGCGGTTGGCGAAGGCCACTAGCGACAGCATCACCGGGACTTCCACCAGCACTCCGACGACGGTCGCCAGTGCTGCGCCACTGGTCAGGCCGAACAATCCGATGGCAACGGCCACCGCCAGCTCGAAGAAGTTGGATGTGCCGATTAGCGCGCAGGGCGCGGCTATGTCGTGAGGCACTTTCCACGCCTTGGCCGCAGCATAGGCGATGGCGAAAATCCCGTAGGACTGGATGATGATCGGAATGGCGATCAGCACGATCAGCAGCGGATTAGCGATGATGGTTCCGGCCTGAAAGGCGAACAGCAGAACCACGGTCGCCAGCAGGCCGATGATCGACCAGGGCTTGAGCCGCGCAGTGAAGGCATCGACCGCCGCCTCGTCCCCATCGTGCGAGCGAATGACCTGCCGTCTGGCGATCGCCCCTGCCACCAGCGGAATGACGACATAGAGCACGACCGAGAGGAGCAGCGTCTCCCACGGCACAACGATATCGGTCACGCCCAGCAGCAGCGCCACGATGGGCGCAAAGGCGAAGATCATGACGAGGTCGTTCACCGACACTTGCACCAGCGTGTAGGCCGGATCGCCCCGCGTCAGCTGCGACCAGACGAACACCATGGCGGTGCAAGGTGCTGCGCCGAGGATGATGAGCCCGGCGATATACTGGTCTGCATCGCTTTCCGACATCAGCCCGGCATAGAGGAAATCGAAGAACAGCACCGCCAGCGCCGCCATCGTGAACGGCTTGACCAGCCAGTTGACGACCAGCGTGATGATAAGCCCCTTGGGCTTGCGACCTACATCCTTGATGCTCGAAAAGTCGATGCCGACCATCATCGGAAAGATCATTGCCCAGATCAGCACCGCGACCACCAGATTGACCGAGGCGTATTCCAGCCCTGCCATGACGCCGACTACGCCCGGTGCGACCATGCCAAGCGCCAGGCCGACGAGGATGGCTCCCAGCACCCAAAGTGAAAGGAAGCGCTCGAACGTGCCGAGTGGCGAGACCGCCGGAGCGGGTTCTGCAATGGTCCGGGTCATTTGCGTTTCCTGTCATTCGCTCAGCGCACGCGCATGCCTGCTGCGTCCACCACCTGTTCGCCATCTTCCTTGGTGAATGCAGTTTGTTGGTCAGCCGGAACGAGATCGAGCACCTCTTCCGACGGGCGGCAAAGCTTCACGCCGAGCGGCGAGACCACCAGCGGGCGATTGATAAGCACGGGATGCTCCGTCATCGCGTCGATAAGCTGCACGTCCGGCAGGGTAGGGTTGTCGAGCCCGAGTTCGGCGAACGGCGTGCCCTTTTCACGCAATAGCTCGCGAGGGGTGATACCGGCCCGCTCGATCAGGCTTTCGAGCATTGCGCGCGAAGGTGGCGTCTTGAGATATTCGACCACGTGCGGTTCGATCCCGGCATTGCGTATCATGGCGAGCGCGTTGCGCGAGGTCCCGCATTCGGGATTGTGATAGATGACGATGTCGCAAGTCACTGGGCGTTCCCGTCTTTGACCTGTGCTTTGGCGCTAGCGCCATCCTCTCGCCCGATCTCGGCAAGCTTGCTGCGCATTGACATCTCGTCGATGGTCTTGATCGGCAGCATCAGGAACAGTTCGATCCGGCGCTTGAGATAGCTCAAGGCGTCGAGGAAGGCCTCACGCTGTTCCTCTCCTTCGACGGCGGCAGGGTCCTCGACGCCCCAGTGGGCGGTGATCGGTTTGCCGGGGAAGACGGGGCAGCTCTCGCCAGCGGCATTGTCACACACCGTGAAGATGAAATCGAACTGGGGCGCGCCGGGCTTCGTGAATTCGTCCCAGCTTTTCGAATGCAGGCCTTCGGTCGGATAGCCAAAGTCGCCCAGCACTTCGATCGCCATCGGGTGCACATCACCTTTCGGCTGGCTGCCGGCGCTGTAAGCAGCGAACCGGCCTTCGCCCATCTTGTTCATCAGCGCTTCGCCTAGGATCGAGCGCGCAGAATTCCCGGTGCAAAGAAACAGGGCGTTGTAGACCTTGTCAGACATTGAAACCTCGAAATGAGCGGTGGTTGATGATCAGGGCTTGCAGGCCGCGATCTCGGAAAAATCGGCGCAAAGCAGCGGATCCCCCTGGCAGCAATCTTCCATCAGGAAGGCGAGCAGCTGCCGCATGCCGGCGTAATCCGCACGATAGCGGATCACTCGGCTCTCGCGCTGCGATGTCGCGAGGCCTGCCCGCTCGAGATTGGCAAGGTGATGCGACATCGTGGAGGCGGGAACGCCGCAACCCTGCGCTATCTCGCCCGCCATCAGCCCGTCGGGCCCAGCCTTTACGAGCATGCGGAAAACTGACAGCCGCGTTTCGTGCCCGAGCGCCTGCAGGGCATCGACGGCCCAGATCTGATCGCCCTGCATCATACGAATCTCCGTTTGCTTTGGACATATTATAAAGCGGTTCCGCACCAGCTCAAACCATAATTCGAGAAGAATCGAAATCACGGATTTAGGCTCGGTATGCTGCCCGGCAGAAAACCAGTTGCTTGCCAGAATTTGCGTGCAATTAGGGCGGCAGGCTCTTCCCTTGAGGTTTGTAGATTTTGCAGGAACTGAAAACGAAGCAGGGCATCCGTCTCTCCTCCACGGGGTGGTCGATCATCGGCCTGCTGGTGGGCGTCGGATTTTTCCTCGTCACGGCATATGCCGCCTACGGCAACGTGGCCGGAATGCGGGACAACGAGGCGCGGATCCGCAACACGCACGAAGTGCTCACGGCGCTCGACGAGCTGATGATCGCGACCCTGGATGTGGAAAGCGGCCAGCGTGGTTTCGTCATTACCGGTGAAGACAAGTATCTCGAGCCCTATCGAATGGGGGTTGAGGATGCCCGTCGAAGCCTGTCCTCGCTTGAAACGCTGATGCAAGCCAATCCGGTCCGGGGCGAGAGCCTCGATGTGCTTCGGTCCAAAGTCGAAACCAGGCTCAGACTTTCCGAAGATGCGATCCAAACGCGGCAGGAGGAGGGGTTTGCAGCAGCTGTAGAAGTGATCGACAGCGATCAGGGCAAGGTCGCCATGGACGCAATCCGGCAGCAAATCGCGCAGATGAATGTCGAAGAGGCCCGGGAGCGCCAGCAGCGTATCGCTGAGCTGGCGGCGGCTTCGCGTGCTGCGATCATCGGCGCTGTGATTACGAGCCTGATCGGTATTGGCCTGACCATCGCCATCTTCATCCTCATGGCAAGAAGCAGTCGCAACCGCGAGCGGCAGAGCTGGCTACAGGCTGCACAGGTGGAATTGAGCGAAACCATGCGGGGCGAGAAGACGGTGCCCCAGGTGGCTGACGCCGTGCTGTCGTTTCTTGCCGAAAGAACCGGCGCGAATGCCGGGGCACTCTTCAAGGGCGAGAGCGGCACGTTCAATCGTGTAGCCATGCTCGGCGTTGCGGACAGCGCGTCTGTGCCGGAGACGTTCGGTCTGAACGAAGGCCTTCTAGGCAAGGTGGCAGCGGATGCGCGCGCAACCACGCTGTCGGACCTACCCGCCGGCTATCTGAAGATCGGATCGGCGCTGGGGAGTGACACGCCGAGACATCTCATCGTGGCCCCTATCTTCAACGAAGGAACGGTTAACGCGGTCGTCGAGCTCGGATATTTCGATGCCGTGGATGATCGCGTGCTCGAACTGCTCGACAACGTCTCGGACTCGATTGGCGTCGCGCTCCGCTCGGCGCGCTTCCGCGAGCGATTGCAGGAAGCACTGGAGGAAACCCAGCGGCAGGCAGCCGAATTGCAGGCCCAAAGCGAAGAACTGCGGGTATCCAACGAGGAGCTGGAGGAGCAGGGCAACGCGCTTAAGGAATCCCAGGCGCGCCTTGAACTCCAGCAGGTCGAACTGGAACAGACCAATAGCCAGCTCGAAGAGCAGGCGCAGACCCTCGAAGGACAGCGCGACGAACTGAAGCGCGCGACCGCCGCGCTGCAGCTCAAGGCGCGCGAACTGGAACAGGCGAGCCAATACAAGTCGGATTTCCTCGCCAACATGAGCCACGAATTGCGCACGCCGCTCAATTCGCTGCTGATCCTGTCCAAGCTGCTCGGAGACAACAGCGACGGCAATCTCAGCGCCGACCAAGTCAAGTTCGCCCGCACCATCGAGTCCTCGGGCAACGATCTGCTCAACCTCATCAACGACATCCTCGACCTGTCGAAGATCGAGGCAGGCCACGTCGAGATCGAGGCTGGCACGGTTTCGACCGATCGGCTTACCTCCGATCTTCGCAAGGTTTTCGAGCCGCTTGCACAGCAGCGCGGTCTGGAGCTTCGCATCGCGCTGGCCTCCGATGCGCCGCGTTCGATCGAAACCGACCGGATGCGGCTGGAACAGGTGCTGAAAAACCTCCTGTCCAATGCGATCAAGTTTACCGAGGACGGAAGCGTCACCCTGACCATATCGCCGGGCGAGAGCGATATCGTCGACTTCGCCGTGGCCGACACGGGCATCGGCATCGATGAGGCGCAACGCGAGGCGATCTTCGAGGCCTTCCGCCAGGCGGACGGCACGATCAGTCGCAAGTTCGGCGGAACGGGGCTGGGGCTGTCCATCTCGCGCGAGCTGGTCCGTTTGCTTGGCGGCAGCATCCGTCTCGAGAGCGAAAAGGGCAAGGGCAGCACCTTTATCGTCAGTGTGCCCGCCATATATGACCCCGCAACGGTTGCACCTCGCCAGCTCGCGCCTGTAGGCGAGGGATCTTCGGAGCCGGTGCTCGCGCCCGCGCGCGTGCCGGTCAGGCCCAAACCAGCTCAAGCCAGCGCGAGCGTGCTGGAAGACGACCGTAGGGACCTTTCGGAAGAAAAGCGGCTCCTGCTGGTAATCGAGGACGACTCGACCTTTGCCGGTATCGTGTGTGACCTGTCGCGCGAACTGGGCTTCCAGTGCATCGTCGCGGGAACGGCGACCGAAGCCATAGACCTTGCCCGCGAATATCGCCCGAGCGCGATCGTGCTGGACATCGGCCTACCCGATCAGTCCGGCCTGACCGTGCTTGATAGGCTCAAGCACGAAGAAGAGACGCGCCATATCCCGATCCACGTGATATCCGGGACGGACCAGAGCCAGACCGCGCTGGCGCTCGGCGCGATCGGCTTTCTAGAAAAGCCCGCCCCGCGCGAACGTCTGGCCGAAGTGCTCGCGGGCTTGCAGGATAAGCTGGCTTCACGCGTGCGCCGCGTGCTGATCGTGGAGGATGACGAGGTCCAGCGCGAAGCGGTGGCTAGACTGCTCGGTTCGCAGGATGTCGAGACTGTGGCGGTCGGCACCGCAGCCGAATGTCTCGAGGAATTGCGTCGCGGCCAATACGACTGCATGGTTCTCGACCTCGCACTGCCCGATGCGTCGGGCTTCTCGCTGCTTGAAACGTTGAGCGAGGAGAAGGACGGGCCCCTTCCGCCGGTCATCGTCTATACTGGCCGCGACCTGTCGGCCGACGAGGAACAACGACTGCGCCGATATTCCAGCTCGATCATCATCAAGGGTGCGAAGTCGCCCGAGCGCCTGCTGGACGAGGTATCGCTGTTCCTCCACCGGGTCGTATCGGATCTGCCCCCCGAACAGCGCCAGATGATCGAGAAGGCGCGCCACCGCGATGCCGCACTGGAAGGCCGACGCATCCTCATCGTCGAGGACGATGTGCGCAATGTCTACTCGCTCACCAGTATCCTCGAGCCACGCGGTGCCCTGACACGGATCGCACGCAACGGGCAGGAGGCGCTCGACGCGCTCCGCGAAGCGGCGGATGATCCTGACAAGGCTGTCGACCTCGTGCTGATGGACGTGATGATGCCGGTGATGGACGGCCTCACCGCCGCCCGCGCGATCCGCGCCGATTCGCGGTGGAACAAGCTTCCGATCGTCATGCTCACTGCCAAGGCTATGCCCGACGACCAGCAGAAGTGCATCGAGGCAGGCGCCAACGACTACATGGCCAAGCCAATTGACGTGGACAAATTGCTGTCGCTGGTGCGGGTATGGATGCCCCGGTGATGAGCGAGGGCATCGAGGATATCGAGATCCAGCTGCTGCTGGATGCCATCTATCGCCATTATCACTACGATTTCCGGCACTATGCTCGGGCGTCGATAAAGAGGCGGCTGCTGCAGGCCCGCAGCCAGTGGGGATACGACAGCATCTCCGCTATCCAGTCGGCCGTTCTCCACGACGAGAGCATCCTCCCGCAGCTGCTGAATTTCCTCACTGTGCAGGTGAGCGAGATGTTCCGCGACCCATCCTATTTTCGCGCGCTGCGCGAGAAGGTCGTGCCGCATTTGCGCACCTATCCCTCGCTCAAGGTATGGGTTGCAGGGTGCAGCCAAGGCGAGGAGTTGTATTCCCTGGCCGTTCTTTTCGCGGAAGAGGGGCTGTTCGAACGAACGATCTTCTATGCTACCGATATCAACCCCGCTGCCCTCCGTGCGGCGCAGGCGGGCGTATATCCGCTCGACCGCATCCAACTCTTCACCAAGAACCACCGCCTGTCGGGCGGGCATAGCTCGCTGTCGGACCATTACACCGCGGACTACGATCGGGCCGTGTTCAGCAAGTCGCTGCGAGAACGCACTGTCTTTTCGGACCACAGCCTAGTGACGGACGCAGCCTTTGGCGAGATGCACCTGATCTCCTGTCGCAACGTGCTCATCTACTTCGATCGCGAGTTGCAGGACCGGGTCGTGGGCTTGTTCGGCGAGTCGCTCGTGCACGGCGGGTTTCTCGGCATTGGATCGAAGGAAAGCCTGCGTTTTTCGGAACATGCGGACATGTTCGCCGAATTCGTGCGAGAGGAGAAAATCTACCGGAGGAGCGCGTGATGAGCCTCGAGGCCGTCGTAATCGGCACTTCCGCGGGCGGCGTCCAGGCGTTATCGCAGGTGCTCCCCAGGCTGCCAGCTGATTTTCCCGCCCCGGTTCTCGTGGTCGTCCATGTCCCGCCACGGCAAAGCAATTCGCTCGTCGACCTGTTCGCCGCAAAGTGTCGGCTCCCGGTCAAGGAGGCGGAGGACAAGGAACCGCTCGCGCCCGGCACGATCTATTTCGCTCCGCCGGATTACCATTTGCTCGTCGAAGCCAGCGGGACCATTGCCCTGTCGTCCGACGAGCATGTGAATCACTCGCGCCCCGCGATCGATGTGCTGTTCGAAAGCGCAGCCGATGCCTTTGGTCCGGGATTGGCCGGCATCGTCATGACCGGGGCAAACAGCGATGGGGCCCAAGGCCTGCGGGCCGTATGTGCCGCCGGTGGACAGGGGATCGTGCAAATCCCCGCCACGGCAGAAGTCGCGACCATGCCCGAGGCTGCCCTGGCCGCCTGTCCCAGCGCGCGGACCATGCAACTGGAAGAAATCGAACCTGCTCTGGAGGCGATGATCGCGCGATGACCATTACCGTGAAATTCCTGTTGGTCGATGATCTCGAGGAGAACCTGCTCGCGCTAGAGGCGCTGCTGGCACGTGAAGACCTTGAATTGCACAAGGCCCACAGCGGTGAGGAAGCTCTCGAACTGATGCTGGGCAACGAATATGCGCTTGCCCTGCTCGACGTGCAGATGCCTGGGATGGATGGCTTCGAACTGGCCGAAATCATGCGTGCGAACGAGCGTTCGCGGCATATTCCAATCATCTTCCTCACTGCAGGCAGCGGGGAAGCGGCGCGCAAGTTCCGCGGATACGAGGCAGGCGCCGTCGATTTCATCCAGAAGCCGATCGAAGCCGACATCCTGCGATCCAAGTCGAGCGTCTTCTTCGACATGTTCGTCCAGCGTCAGCAGATAATTGCACAGCGCGATGAACTGGCCAGCCTGACCGCGGCATTACAGGCCGCCGACCAGCAGAAGAACCGATTCCTGGGAGTGCTTGCCCACGAACTGCGCAACCCGCTGGCGGTGCTGGCGGCCGGGCTCAATTTCCTTGAACGCCCGAGGGAGGGCCTGAACAACGAGACCATACACAAATCTATAGGGCAGCACTTGCAACACATGACGCGGCTTGTCGACGATCTGCTCGATATCAACCGTATCGAGCACGGCAAGATATCGCTGCGCAAGGAAACGCTCTTGCTCGGCGACCTCATGCCGCAAGCACTGGAAATCGCAGGGCCGGCAATCGAGGCGGGAAACCATGAACTGCTGGTGGAAATACCCGAAGAGCCGATCATGCTCGATATCGATCCGGCGCGCTTTATCCAGATTGTTGGCAACATCGTCGGCAACGCGGCTCGGTATACACCCAATGGTGGTCGGATCGCTGTCACTGCTGCGAAGTCGGATGATCGCGCGACCCTGACAGTGTCGGACAACGGCGTAGGCATCCCGACCGACCGGCAAACGCTGATATTCGAAATGTTCGAACAATCGGACAATGGTCTCGGGATCGTCGGTGACGGACTGGGGATTGGTCTCGCACTGGTGAAACAACTCGTGGAACTGCACGGCGGGGAAATACGCCTTCTCGAGAGCGCTCCGGGAGAAGGCAGCACGTTTGAGGTGTGGTTGCCGCTAGCGCAGCAAGATTGAACTCGAATATAACCGTCTGCGAGCGGTGGAGCTCCTTTCTCCGATCATCCAGGATGAAATGCTCCCGAAATAAGAGACGCCCGCGGCAGGTAGTCTAATGCATCCGGACGAAGCTCTTTGAGCGCTCGGCGCTAAGGGCGCGAACTCAAAGGATCCGCATTGAGAACGGCAGCTTTCAGGACAAAAACCCAAACACTCGAATGACTGGGATGGGCGCATAGCGGCCATCCCACGCTTACCCCGGGATGTGACCCAATTTGTGCTAGATCGCTTTGTGGTCCGTTGTGTGTCGTTGTCGTCAAATCAATACGCGGATGCAGCTAAGTACTTGATGTTGTTGAAATTAAGGGAACTCTTAATCAGCGGGTCCTAGGTTCGAGCCCTAGTGCGTCCACCACATTTCCCTTTTTCGTAAATCAGATACTGAGCTTGCGAGATCGGGCAATTGAGAGCATTTTTTTGCTAGGCAGCTCTTTAGGTAGCAGAGCGCTAATTCGGCGCTGCAGTGCAGTGAACGGTTCATGGCCTGCGCTCTGTCGAACTGAGCTTGAGCGAGTAATCGGCTCACCTTCCCGCCAGCGGCGCACGCTGGGATGGCAGCTCGGAAACTCAGGCAGCGCGGTGTCGTGCTGACAGCTAGGCCGCCCGAGCTTCGATCCAGAGCGCCCGATGGACAAGAATGACGCCCTTGGCTGGATGCCCTGCCAGCTCGGATACGCCCCATAGACGGTAAGAACGGTCAGACAGTTATTCGTGGAGGCTAAGAGCAGATTGGGGCCAGGGGCGCGATAGGCCTGGTTCTCGAACCGTCAGTCGCGCAGCACCCGCTCGATAGCGGTGTCGACACTGGTCCGATCACCGCACCGCTGAGCGCCTACCGCCGATCCGGTTTGCGTTCTGTTCCTTCGAGCGATAATATCGTCATCTGACGCTAAAGCATCTCGAGTGGACGGCGGTCGCGTGGCCTGGGAAATTCCGCATCGAGTGTCGCAAGGTCGGCGTCGGAGAGCACGATATCTGCGGCCGCGCGGTTCTCCCGCACATGTGCAATCGAACTCGCTTTCGGGATGGCGATGAGGCCATCGTGGCGCAAGGTCCAGGCAAGTGCGACCTGCGCAGGGGTTGCGCCAACCCGGGACGTTACTTTGTCGAGGGCGGGATGGCTTGAGAGGCGTCCCTGCTCGACGGGACTGTACGCCATCACTGGCACTTTGTGCTGGGCGAGCCACGGCAACAGGTCCAACTCAGGTCCTCGACGGACGAGATTGTAGAGGATCTGATCGGTCACGCAGCCATCCCCGCCGGCAGCGACAAGCTCGTCCATATCGTCGGTATCGAGGTTGCTGACACCCCAATACCTAATTTTCCCCGCTGATTTTAGCGCCTCCATTGCCTCTATCGTCTCAGCGAGCGGCACTGATCCCCGCCAGTGGAGCAGGTAGAGGTCGAGCCGATCGGTGCCGAGCCGCTTCAGGCTCGCCTCGCACGCACCGGCAAGGCGGGAGCGCGATGCGTTCTGCGGATATGCCTTGCTGACGATGAACAACCGGTCGCGAACGCTGCCCAACGCCTCGGATATCAGCGTTTCCGCCGCACCATCGCCGTACATTTCGGCGGTATCGATGAGCGTCATGCCCAGTTCGACACCGGCGCGCAGCGCTGCGATCTCATCGGATCGGCGCTCGGCACGTTCGCCCATCTTCCAGGTGCCTTGACCCAGTGAAGGAACCACTTCCCCGCCGGGCAATGTCACGTATTTCATGTGCTTTCGTCCTATGAGATGAGTTCGACTGTTCGGTCGCGGGAGGCGGATTGGAAGATGACCATCACGTAACGATCATATCGCGGCCGGCCATCGATCGAGTGCCATTTTGGCAATGGAGAGCAGTTCGTCGATCGTAGCGCCGTCGCGCGCCTGAACGGACATGCCTTCCATGACCGTATTGATGAATTTGCCTAGCACGGCCGGATCGGTGTCGGCCGCAAGCTCGCCCTGCGCGGCGCCGCGTTGCAGACGCTCGATCAGGAGGGCCTCCGCCGCGATACGCTTGTCGCGCAGCAGGCATTCGATGGCGGCGGACGCCGGCGAAACGGCTGCCGCTGCCGAATACATGAAGCAGCCGGCCGGCGTTCCAGGTTCCGAGAATGATGACGCCGCTCGTTCCAGCAGGCCTTTGACGGCCTCGTAGGTGGACAACGCCGGATCGTTGATGGGTGCATAGAGGTGGACGCTGAACGTCGCGGCGTAGCGCTCGATCACCGCCGCAAACAGCCCCGCCTTGTTGTCAAACGCTGCATAGAGACTGGCGGCGGCGACGCCAGTCTCCGCCACCAGATCGGCCATCGATGTCGCCTCGTAGCCACGCTGCCAGAACAGCCGCACCGCCTTGTCGAGCGCAGCGTCAGTGTCGAACACACGAGGGCGACCTGCGCGGCGACGGGCTTTCGTCTCTGTCATCTCTGGTGCACGATATGGAACGATCGATAAATAATATCTTGAAACGGGTGGTCCGCTCCCTTACAGAACGATCATTCAATAATCAAGGAGTCTCCAATGAGCCGCATCGTCCGTATCCACGAATATGGCGACGCCAGCGTCCTCAGGATTGAAGATGTGGCAGTCCCCGCGCCCGCGGCCGACGAAGTGCAGATCGCGGTGAAGGCTATAGGCATAAACCGCGCCGAGGTGATGTTCCGCAACCATGCCTACCTTCAGGAAGCCGAGTTCCCGAGCCGCCTTGGTTATGAGGCTGCCGGCACTGTCGTTACGGTCGGCGCGGACGTGACCGGGTTTGCGGAAGGCGAAGCCGTCAGCGTCATCCCCCCGCTCGATATCGCGCGCTGGGGCACTTATGGCGAGGTCGCCAACGTGCCCGCCCGCCTCGTCGTCAAGCATCCGGCGGCGCTGTCGTTCGAGGAAGCGGCGGCCGTGTGGATGCAGTATGTCACCGCCTGGGGTGCGCTGGTGGAGCAGGCGAAACTCGGCGAGGGCGATTTCGTCATCGTCACTGCTGCCTCCAGCAGCGTCGGCCTTGCTGCCTTCCAGATTGCGCGGATGGTCGGCGCGACGGTAATCGCGACGACGCGTACCGGCGCCAAGCGCCAGGCCCTGATCGATGCCGGTGCACATCATGTCGTCGCGACCGCGGAAGAGGATCTGGTAGCGAGGGTGATGGAGATAACCGCTGGTCAGGGCGCGCGCGTGGTGCTCGATCCGGTCGGAGGCCCGTCGTTCGAGCCGCTGACCGAAAGCATGGCACGCGGCGGCATCCTGCTCCAATATGGCGCGCTCAGCAGCGAACCGACGCCGTTCCCGTTGTTCTCCGTGCTGGGCAAGAGCCTCACGCTCAAGGGTTATATCTACAGCGAGATCGTCTCGGACGACGCCGCACTCGATCGCGCCAAGGCGTTCATCGTGGCGGGTCTGGAATCGGGCGCGCTCAAGCCGCGGATCGCGCGCACTTTCCCGCTCGACGCCATCCAGGACGCTCACCGCTTCCTTGAATCGAACGAACAGATCGGCAAGGTCGTCGTTACGGTCTGACCGGCATAGCGGCGCTGACGCAACGGCCTCGCACCAGCAATCGGTTTAATTCAACTAAGGTATCCCAACATGAAATCTCGCGCCGCTGTAGCCTTCGAGGCAGGCAAGCCACTCGAAATCGTCGAGATCAATGTCGCCCCGCCCCGGAAAGGCGAAGTCCTCATACGGGTGACGCACACCGGTGTGTGCCACACCGACGCGTACACGCTGGCGGGGAGTGATCCGGAGGGTGTTTTCCCGGTGGTTCTGGGCCACGAGGGCGCGGGCATCGTTGTCGAGGTCGGTGAAGGCGTCACCAGCGTCGGGCCGGGCGATCACGTGATTCCGCTCTACACCGCCGAGTGCGGCAAGTGCGACTTCTGCCTGTCGGGCAAGACCAACCTGTGCGTCGCTGTCCGCGAAACGCAGGGCAAGGGCTTGATGCCCGATGGGACCACCCGTTTTTCGTACAATGGTCAGCCCCTCTATCATTACATGGGCTGTTCAACCTTCAGTGAATATACTGTCGTTGCCGAAGTCTCGCTCGCCAAGATCAATCCCGAGGCAAACCCCGAACATGTCTGCCTGCTCGGCTGCGGCGTCACGACCGGAATCGGCGCAGTCCACAATACCGCCAAGGTCCAGCCCGGAGACTCGGTCGCGGTGTTCGGCCTCGGCGGCATCGGCCTCGCGGCGATTCAGGGTGCGCGCCAGGCGAAGGCGGGTCGCATCATCGCCATCGACACCAATCCGTCCAAGTTCGAGCTGGCGCGCCAGTTCGGCGCGACCGAGTGCATCAACCCCAAGGACCATGACAAGCCGATCCAGCAAGTGCTGATCGAGATGACGGGCTGGGGCATCGATCATACCTTCGAGTGCATCGGCAACGTCCACGTCATGCGCGCCGCGCTTGAATCAGCGCACCGTGGCTGGGGTCAGTCGATCGTGATTGGCGTTGCCGGCGCGGGCGAGGAAATCTCCACCCGCCCATTCCAGCTCGTCACGGGCCGCGTATGGAAGGGGTCCGCTTTCGGTGGCGTCAAGGGACGGACACAGCTCCCCGGCATGGTCGAGGACGCGATGAGAGGCGATCTCGATCTGGCCCCATTCGTAACCCACACGATGGGTTTGGAGGAGATCAACGAGGCCTTCGCACTGATGCACGAAGGCAAGTCGATCCGCTCGGTCATTCACTACTGACCCGCCGATCCGAAGCGGCGCGAGGCGCCCGGATCGACAACTCGCCCGTCATCATGGCCCGACCCGGCCATGATGACGCGCGCTCTGGCAAAATCGCAACGCGTCGCGATGCGGCAACAACCGTTGGATGGATTGCGTCGGAAATGCATTGATCTGTTACCCCGACCGTAATGAACACGGGCCGCACGGGCGGATAGGGCAGGAAGACTGAATTGAAGAACAAGGATATTCACGCGACGACGCCGGCCACCGATCATGGGCATACGGGGCCGCCCGCTTGCGTGCAGGTTCGCGGCGCGCGCCAGAATAACCTCAAAAATATTGACGTCGATGTACCGCGCGACGCCTTCGTGGTGTTCACCGGCATATCGGGCTCGGGCAAGTCATCGCTCGCGTTCGGCACCCTTTATGCCGAAGCCCAGCGGCGTTATCTGGAATCGGTTGCGCCCTATGCCCGTCGCCTGATCGACCAGGCCGGCGTGCCGGAGGTCGCCGCGATCGACGGTTTGCCGCCTGCGGTCGCGTTGCAGCAGCAGCGCGGCTCGGCCAACGCGCGATCCTCGGTCGGCAGCGTGACGACGCTCTCCAGCCTGGTGCGGATGCTCTATTCGCGCGTCGGCGAATATCCGCGCCATCAACCCATGCTCTATGCGGAGGATTTCTCCCCCAACACGGTCGCGGGGGCCTGCGCGACCTGCCACGGCATCGGCCGCGTATATGACGCGACCGAAGAGACGATGGTGCCTGACGACAGCCTCACCATTCGCGATCGGGCGATCGCCGCCTGGCCAACCGCGTGGCATGGCCAGAACCTGCGCGATATCCTCATTTCGCTCGGCTATGATGTCGATACGCCGTGGCGCGACCTGCCGAAAAAAGATCGCGACTGGATCCTCTTCACTGAAGAGGCGCCGACGGTGCCGGTTTATGCGGGCCTGACGCCCGAACAGACCCGGACGGCGCTCAAGCGCCGCATGGAGCCGAGCTACCAGGGCACCTTCACCGGCGCGCGCCGCTATGTGCTGGAAACCTTCGCCAACACTAAGAGCGCGCTGATGAAGAAGCGCGTCTCGCAATATATCATCGGCCGCGATTGCCCGACCTGCGACGGCAAGCGCCTGAAACGTGAAGCCCTGTCGGTCAAATTCGTCGGCCTCGACATTGCCGAGTTCGGTGACCTGACGGTGCTCAAGCTGAAGGACTTGCTGATGCCCGTCGCGCATGGCGCGTATGGGGCGGTCTCCGCCCCCTCAAAGGGCCATGTTCTGGAAAAAGCGGCCCGCGATGCAGCGGTCGAACAACGGGTTGCGGCGGGCGGCTCTGCGCACAAGAGCGCGCCCGACGTACGCCGCACGCCCAATCTCTCCGACGAGAAGCGGATCGCCGCCCAACGCCTTGCCTGCGAATTGATCGAGCGGCTAGAGCCGCTGATCGATCTTGGCCTGGGCTACATTTCGCTCGACCGCAGCACGCCGACGCTCTCCTCCGGAGAGCTGCAGCGCTTGCGGCTTGCCACGCAATTGTCGTCACAGCTTTTCGGCGTGGTCTATGTCCTTGACGAGCCTTCGGCAGGGTTGCACCCGGCAGATGGCGAAGCCTTGCTCACCATCCTCGAGCGTCTCAAGGCGGCGGGCAACTCCCTGTTCGTCGTCGAACATGATCTCGACGTGATCCGCCGCGCGGAATGGCTCGTCGATGTCGGGCCAGGAGCCGGGGAAAAGGGCGGTGAAGTCCTCTACAGCGGGCCGATCGAGGGGCTTGCCGACGTCGAGACTTCGATCACCCGCCGCTACCTGTTCGCAGAGCCGCTCCGCAGTGAGCGCACACCGCGCGATCCCAAGGCATGGCTACGCCTGGAAGGGATCAGGCGGAACAATCTCCATGGTCTCGACGTCGAGTTACCCATCGGCTGCTTCACCGCTGTCACCGGCGTTTCGGGATCGGGCAAATCCAGTCTTGTCAGTCAGGCGCTGCCCGAGCTCGTCACGGAACACCTCGGCGGCTCACCCGTGGCCGAGGAGGAGGATATCGATCCGCTGCTCGATGCGCAGAACGACACTGAAGGACGCATTGTCGCAGGCATGGAGCATGTCCGCAGGCTGGTGCGGGTCGATCAGAAACCGATCGGCCGCACGCCGCGCTCGAACCTATCCACCTACAGCGGCATGTTCGACCATGTGCGACGGATCTTCGCTGATACGCCGCTCGCCCGCCGGCGGCACTACAGCCCGGGAAGGTTCTCGTTCAACGTCGCGCAAGGCCGCTGCCCTGTGTGCGAGGGCGAGGGATACGTCATGGTGGAGCTGCTGTTCCTGCCGAGCGTTTTTGCCCCGTGCTCGACCTGTCATGGTTCTCGCTACAACCCGCAAACGCTCGAAGTCGAATGGAACGGGCGCAATATCGCCCAGGTGCTCGAACTGACGGTCGACGATGCGTGCGATTTCTTCGCTGGCGAGGCATCTGTGATGCGCTCCCTCGACGTGTTGCGGGAGATCGGCCTTGGATATCTGAGGCTCGGACAGCCGGCGACCGAGCTGTCTGGCGGGGAGGCGCAGCGCATCAAGCTGGCGACTGAACTGCAACGCGCTCAACGCGGCAACACGATCTACATCCTCGACGAGCCAACTTCGGGGCTTCACCCCTCCGATGGCGACCGGCTGATGCAACACCTGCAGGGCCTCGTAGACGCTGGCAATACCGTCGTAGTCGTCGAACATGACATGCGCGCCATCACGCAGGTGGACTGGATCATCGACATGGGACCGGGGGCCGGGGAAGATGGGGGCCGTATCGTTGCCAGCGGCGTTCCTGGTGTAGTTGCGGAAGCGGAAGGCAGTCTCACCGCCCGCTATCTCAAGGCGGCACTGTAGGTCGTAAATCTGGCCGAACGCACGTTCGATCAGGTGCACCTCAAACCCACGCTGGAATGGGTCGATTCTGGAAGCGGGAGCCGGCGATGTGTCACCGCGGGTTGACTCGGCTCAGGGTTCGAGTGCCCGTCGGGTGGGCCATGTTCGTGTGATACGCGGCGTGGCGGACGGCCAATCGCTGGCCATTCGCCACACTTGCTTTGTGCGGACCTTCTCCGGGAAAAGGGCCCTCACATGGTTCGTCGAAACGCCCCGTCTTAATTCCCCGCTGCGATTTCGTCGACGAGTTTGGCACAGAAGGCGGGCAAATCATCGGGATCACGGCTGGTAACAAGGCCGTTGTCGACCACGACTTCCTCATTGGTCCATGCACCGCCGGCGTTCTCGATATCGACCTTCAGCGTCGGGTAGGACGTCAAGGTGCGACCCTTAAGCACGCCCGCCTCGATCAATGTCCAGGGTGCATGGCATATGGCCGCAACGGGTTTTTTCTGATCGAAGAAGGCCCGGATGAAATCAATTGCCTCGCCGCTGCCGCGCAGCTTGTCGGCACCGACAGTCCCTCCGGGCACAACAAGTCCGTCGAAATCGTCGGCTTTCACCTCGGAAAACGTCTTGTCGATAGTATAGCTGCCGCCCTCGTCGAGATCGCCATTGACTGTGCGAGCCTTGCCCGGTTCAAAACTGACCACGGTCACTCTGCCACCAGCGTCCTCGACAGCTTGCTTGGGCTGCGAGAATTCTGGTTCTTCCGTCCCGCGGGGTGCGATCAGAATGGCAACGGATTTACCTTCCAAAGTCATAATCTGTTTCCTGTACCGTCGAAGATTTAGGTCAGGTGCCCGGTTTGAGCACGACCTTGGTCCAACCAGCATCGCGCGCGTCGAAATGCTTGTAGGCGTCCGGTGCCTGATCAAGCGGCAATCGGTGCGAGATGATTTGGGCGGGATTGGCCCGGTCTTGCTCGATAAGCTTCATCAGGCGCCGGTTGTAGTGCTTCACATTGCACTGGCCGGTGCCGATCTTCTGGCCCTTGAACCAGAAGTTGCCGAAGTCGAACGCCATCTTGCCTTCCTTCTGGAGATCGTCGGGCGCGTTCGGGTCTTCCGGAATGAACACGCCGACGACACCGATTCCGCCGGTGGCCTTCGTGCTTTTGACGAGGCAGTTCATCGTGTAATTGCTGCGCTCCTTGCCGTGGCGATCGCAACACTGATACCCGACCGCCTCGACCCCCCGGTCGGTCCCGAGGCCGCCGGTCGCGTCAAGGATCTGCTGGGCGGGATCGCCCTTGCGCATGTCGATCGGAATAGCGCCCATCGCTTCGGCCAGTTTCAGACGGTCATCGTGAGAATCGACGACAAAGATCTGAGAGGCGCCGCGAATTTCGGCTGAATGTGCGGCCATCAGACCGACCGGACCGGCGCCGTAGATCGCGATGCTTTCGCCAGGCAGGAAACCGGACAGTTCGACGCCATGCCAACCCGTCGGGAAGATGTCGGAGAGCATGACATAGTCATCCTCCTTCTCCTCGGCGTCCTCGGGCAGCTTCAGACAATTGAAGTCCGCGTAAGGAACGCGCATCAACTCGGCCTGACCACCCTGCCACGGACCCATCTCGGCAAAGCCATACGCTGCGCCGGCGGTTCCAGGGTTGGTCGTGAGGCAGAAACCCGTCAAACCGCGTTCGCAATTTTCGCAGAAGCCGCAACCGACGTTGAACGGCATGCACACGCGATCGCCCTTCTTATGCGATCTACGGCAGAGCCGACTTCGATGACCTCGCCAAGGTTTTCGTGGCCGAACACCTTGCCCTTCTCGAAACTGGTACGGCCTTCATACATGTGAAGGTCCGACCCGCAAATATTGGTCGTGGTCAGCCGGATGATAACATCGGTCTGCTTTTCGATCTTTGGATCGTCAATGGTATTGACAGAAACATCTTTGGGCCCGTTGTACACGACAGCTTTCACGGATCTTTTCCTTTTGCAGCTCTTCTAGCGTGCCGACCGCTCCGCTATTTCGCGGCCAGCAGGGTGAACTTGTGAATCTGCGGCGGTTCAGAAAACAGTTCTTCTGCCTTCTCCATCAGTGCGGCAGCAACCTTTCCGTCAAGATGGGCCTGCCGATCCTCCTCTCTGTCGAACGTATCGAAGATCGCGTACGCACCGGGACCTTCCTCGATCGCATACCAGGTCAGAGTGCCCGCCTCAGCTTGAACGAGCGGCAATGCCGAGGTCAGGAAATCGGCGACATCGCGCTCTTTTCCGGGCTTGGCCTTCAGTGGTACATACAGGGCAAGTTTCGGCATAATTGACTCCTCGAATAAAACGGACAGATATCATTCGGCAAAGCAACGGACGAGCGGACGGGTACGTTCCCCATGAGGCGGAGCACACGCGGCCCCGCCTCCTCGTCGAAATCAGAACTGCTGTGCGGTCGGCCGGATGACGATCACGTTGACGTCGACGTCATCAGGTTGTTCGACAGCGAACGCGATAGCACGCGCCACCGATGCCGCCGGGATGGCCTGCTTGTAGAAGTCCAGCACCGTCTCGGCAGCCGCGCCAGAGGTCGTGAACTTCAAATCGCTTTCGACAGCTCCGGGCTCGATGGACGTGACCCGGACCTTTTCCCCCACCTCGTGGCGCAAGCCCTCGCTGATCGCGCTGACGGCGAACTTGGTGCCGGAGTAGACCGTGCCGCCCGGTGCGAAGACCTTGATGCCCGCAACCGAGCTCAAATTGATGATATGACCGCTGCCCTGCTCCAGAAAACCGGGAAGGGCCGCCGCGATGCCGTAGAGCGTACCCTTCAGATTGACGTCGATCATCTGGTCCCACTCGTCGGTGTTGACCTCGGCCATCGGACGGATCGGCATCAGCCCGGCGTTGTTGATCAGCACATCGAGGCGGCCGAAGTCGGCAATTATTGCGGCGACGACGGACTGGACCGCCGCCTTGTCGGTCACGTCCAGCGCGTAGCTACGTGCCGTGCCGCCGTTTGCGGCAATGTCCGCGACGACCTCGTCGAGCCTGTCTTTGCGCCGCGCGGCGATAGCCACCTTCGCGCCCCGTTTCGCGAGAAGACGCGCGGTTTCCGCGCCGATGCCGGTGCTGCCGCCGGTGATGAGAACGACCTTGCCTTCGATACCCTTGGTCATGACTGTATTCCTTCAAATCAGTTGTTGATTTTTCGCCGGATCGCGGCCCCGCGCCAGCCCCCGGGCTGATGGGATCACTGCGTGCGCAACAGGACGGGCCCGGCGCCCACCTTGATGCGGAGCAGCTCGTAGGGCTTGCGCCGCAGGTCCCGCCCGCCGTGGAAGCCCGGCTGGCGGTGGAGCTGGTTGGCGGTGAAGTAGAGGTAGCCGTCGGTGCCGATCGACAGCGTGTCGGGCCAACTGATGCGCGGGTCGCCGACCAGCGTCGTCCAGCGGCCCTGGTCGAGCACGCGGATCGCGTTGTTCTCGTAATCGCCGGCGAACACGCGGCCCTTGTCGTCCTCGGCAATCCCGTCCGAGGCGCCTTTGCGCCCCAGGCTGCGGACCGCGCGGGCCAGTTCCTCCTCGGACACCGCGGGATCGCGCAGCATCGCCGTGGGCACCGCGTGCAGCGTGCGGCCCGACAGTGGACCGTAATACAGCAGGCTGCCGTCGGCGCTGAGCGCAATCGCGTCGCTTGCGATCGTGACCGGCGTCGCGGGGCCGTTGGCCGGGCGGTTCATCAGCACCGCGCCGTCGACAACCGGGGTAAAGCCGGGCTCGGGGTTGGTCGTCGCATGGTTCGACAGGCGCCGGATCGCCCGCCCGCTGGCGATATCGACGACGATGATGCCGCCGATGCCCTCGTTGCTGCTGTCGGTGATGTAGGCGACGCCCTCGGCGCCCTGACGCAGATCGAAGCGCACGTCGTTGAGGTAGGTCGTGGGCAGCACCACGCTGGGCGGCAGGACGATCGTCTTCACCACCCGGTCGGTCGCAAGATCGATCGCGACCAGCTTGGCACCGCCGGCCTGTGGTTGAGAGAATTTGGGCGCCGCCGTGTCGAGCACCCAGAGGCGGTTAGCGCCGTCGGCCACCACGCTCTGCACCGAGATGAAATGCCCCGCCGGGTCGGCCGGATCGGGCTGGTTGGTCGCGGCGTCGGGATAGGGCACCGCCTTGCCGTCGACCAGCTCGGCCACCGTGAACGGTGCGTTGTCGCCCCATTGCGGGAAGTTGACGAAAATGCGCCCGTTGGGGGCGACGGTCACGCCAGTCGGCATCGCGCCATCGAAGGTCGCGACCTGCTCGACTTGAGGCGCGGATCCACCTTCGCGCGTGGTCGCACAGGCGGCGAGCGTGAGAGCGGCGCCAGCGGCAAGAAGCAGTTTGACGGAAGCTTTCATGGGATCATTTCCTTGAGGATGCGGCCCGCTTCGGGGGGCTCGGACCGGAGGTATTGCGGGGGCGCCTTTACCGATGCGCCAAGCGCGGTGGCGGCGTGCCAGGGCCAGCGCGGATCCCACAGCGCAGCGCGGGCTATCGCTATGGCGTCGGCATGCCCGTCTTCGAGGATGCGCTCCGCCTGGTGCGGTTCGGTGATCATTCCGACCGCCACGACAGGCATGGCGACCGCGTCCTTGACAGTCCGCGCCAGCGGCACCTGATAGCCGGGACTGACAGGGATTTGCTGGCGCGGGTCGAGCCCGCCGCTGGAAACGTGGATCGCCGCGCAACCGCGCCGCTCCAGCTCTTGTGCAAACCTTGCGGTCTCCTCCGCCGTCCAGCCGCCTTCGACCCAGTCGGTCGCCGAAACGCGGACGGTCACCGGGCGGTCGGCCGGAAACGCTTCGCGCACGGCATCGAACACTTCGAGCGGGAACCGCATCCGGTTGTCGAGGCTGCCGCCGTATTCGTCGCCGCGCCGGTTGGAGATCGGCGAAAGAAATTCGTGGAGCAGATAGCCATGCGCGGCGTGGATCTGGACGGTTTCGATGCCGAGCCTGCCGGCGCGCCGGGCGGCATCCGCGAACGCCTGCCGGATGCGGGCAAGCCCTGCCTTGTCCAGTTCAACAGGGGGATGGTCGTCCGGATCGAAGCGAATGGCACTGGGTGCCACGGTCTGCCAGCCATTCTCCGCGTCGGGGGAAAGCTGCGCTCCGCCGTGCCACGGCTTGGCGCAGCTCGCCTTGCGGCCGGCATGGGCCAGCTGGATGATCAGCGGCATGTCCGACCACCGGCGCACACTTTCGAGCACGCTTCGCATCGCCGCTTCGGTGCGGTCATCGTACAGGCCGACGTCGCCATAGGTGATGCGCCCTTCCGGGCTCACGGCAGTCGCCTCGATCGTCAGCGCGCCGGCGCCCGAGAGCGCCAACTGACCGAGATGCATCCGGTGCCAGTCGGTCATCGCGCCATCCTCGGCCGAATACTGGCACATCGGCGCGATGACGATGCGGTTGGCGAGCCGCAGCCCGCCAACCTCAATCGGTTCGAACAATTTAGCCATCACCATTCGCCCGTGTTGGGCATGGAGGCCCATGGTTCGGCCGGAGCCTTGTGTTCGCCCTTCTGCAGCAGTTCGATCGAGATCCCGTCCGGCGAGCGGATGAACGCCATGTATCCGTCACGCGGGGGGCGATTGATCGTCACGCCGCCCGCCTGCAGCCGCGCGCACGTTTCGTAGATGTCGTCGACCCCGTAGGCGAGGTGGCCGAAGTTGCGGCCCCCGATATAAGTCTCGGCAGGGCTGCCGTCTTCGGGCGGCCAGTTGTACGTCAGCTCGACCTCGGCTTCGCCCTGCTCGCCGTCGCCGCGGAAATCCTCGTCGGCGGCAAGGTAGATCAGCGTATAACGCCCGGCCTGGTTCTCCATGCGCCGGGTCTCCTTGAGACCCAGCAGCGTGAAGAACCGGATCGCCGCCTCGGGATCGGCGACGCGCAGCATGGTGTGGAGATAGCGCATGATCAGGCGACCTTGTCCTTGAGGGCTTCCATCACGAGCTCCGCGGTGCGCGCCGCGCTGGCGGGGTTCTGGCCGGTCACCAGATTGCCGTCGCGCAGGGCGAAGGGGGCAAAATCGGGGCCGCCCTCGTGCTTGCCGCCGAGTTCCTCGAGGCGCGTTTCGAGCAGGAACGGCACCGCCTGATCGAGGCCGACCGCGCGTTCCTCGCTGTCGGTGAAGCCCGCGACACGGCGGTCGGCGACGAAGGGCGTGCCATCGGCCTTCTTCGCCGAGACCAGCCCTGCCGGTCCATGGCAGACGGCGGCGACGATCTTGCCCTCGCGGTCGAAGCGTTCGACAAGGCGCGCCAGCTCGTCACTGCCGGGGTAATCGAACATCGTGCCGTGGCCGCCGGGCAGGAACAGCGCGTCGTAGCCGGCGGGATCGATGCTTGTGAATACAGGGGTGCTGGCAACCTCGGCCTTCAGGGCCTCGTCCTTCAGATAACGCTCGACCGAAGCGTCGTTCTCGCCGTCGGCGTTGACGCTGCGCTGGTCGACGGGGATGGCGCCGCCCTTGATTGAGGCCAGCGTCACCTCGGCGCCCGCATCGCGGAAGGCATAATACGGGGTGGTAAGCTCCTCGAGCCAGACACCCGTCGGTTCGGTGCCGGGGGTCATGCGGTCGGCGGAGGTGGCCACCATGAGAATGCGGGTCATCGTCAATTGTCCTTTTCCATTGATGTCGGGAACACGAGCAAACGCACCCGGCGCAGGCGCACCTGCCACAAAGAAAGCGGTGAGAGCTTTCAGCAGTTGGCGGCGATTTTGCATTCGATCGTTCCTTTCGGCGGCTTAGATACGCAGGGAACGGCATCATGAAATCCAGCGGGAATGGCGGACGGCCATAAATCCGCTTATGGAACCGCAATGTCCCTCCTGCAGTTGCGCACCTTCGTCGAAGTCTACCGCCGTCGTTCACTGAGCGAGGCGGCTCGGGCAATCGGCATCACCCAACCGGCGGCGTCGCAGCACATCGCATCGCTCGAGGCGCAACTGGGCCGTCCCTTGTTCGATCGCCATTCGCGCGGCGTCCGACCGACAGCGATTGCCGATGATCTCGCTGCTTCGATCGGAAGCAGCCTCGACACGGCGGAATCGGCACTGGCCAGCGCGCGGGCCCGCTCGTCTCGCATTTCCGGCACGGTCCACATCGCCGCGCCGTCGGACCTGCTGGGAGAGATGATCACGCCCCGGCTGGCCCCGCTGCTGGAAGCAGGGCTGGACCTGCGCCTGCATATCGGCGGGCGCGAGGCGCTCTACGCCATGCTGCTCGAGGACAAGGTGCACCTGGCCGTCACCGCCTCGCAACCCGACGATCCGCGGCTGGCTTTTCATGCGCTGGGCGAGGAACACCTGCGCGCCGTAGCTTCTCCCGCCGTGGCGAGGCGGATTGCCGAATTGCCGCTTGCCGACGGGCTCAACCGGACGGCCCACCTCGCCTACGACCTCGACCGGCCGCTGCTGCGCACTTGGCTCGAGGCAAACCAGATCGAGCTGACGAGCCAGCCGGCCTTGACCGCGCCCGATTTGAGAGTGTTACGCTCGGGATTGTGCGCGGGCCTCGGCTGGACGGTACTGCCCGGCTATCTCACCCGCGGCGAACGCTCGGCCTGCACGCTGATCGAGATACCCGCCCCGGTCACGGTGCCGCGCAACGCTTACTACCTCGTCTGGGCACGCTCATCGCTGCGACACCCGCGCGTGGCCATGGCTCGGGACGCCCTGATTGCTGCACTCCGAATATAATTGTGGCGACGCCTATTGGGCCGTCAGCGCAATTTCGGGTCTGAACCAGTTGAGCGCTGGCGGAACGAATGGCGGCTGTTGGGATCGTCGGCTACAAGGCCGAACGTCCGAATTGAAGGCGCTGAGCCGACGTTCAACCCACCGATCGGAGATGATCGAGGACTCGGATTGCCCCTTCGACCGGCACAAACAGCCGGGTCTGGTAGCGGATAATTTCGGTGAAGCAGCCTTGAGCCTTGTACCAGTCGAGGCGGGCGGCGCTCCATCCGGTAAGCTCAAGTCGCTGCCCCCCGTTCACGAGGCTCCGTTTGAGCGTCAGCTGTTCCCTTCCTGCGATCTCGAGCGGACGGCCAGTCGCCAAGACCGACGCCACCAGTTCATCGGCCGAAATAGCAGGGCCCTGATCCATTCCGAGAGCCCGGCAAAGCTCGGACAGGCAGTGGATCGGAACTTCGCGGCCGAGAAGCGAACGGCCATCGCTCGCGCAAATCCGACTGATGCGCACATGGTCGGCTGGGAGCTTGTCCCAGACCGGCAGCAGCAGGCCGGTCGCGAGATGGAGCCGCTCATACTTGAGGTTCGACGCCGCCTCGTCGACCTCCGACTGCCACAGGCGCCGGAATTCCTTCTCGTCGACAGGCTCCCAGCTGCTCTCGTCCAGCTGGTCGGCGGTGAGATATCCCCTCTTGAGCGGACGATGCAGTTCGAACCGCGCGATCCGCGCACCCTCGTCGGTCATCATGCTGCGCGCGGGGACGAGAAGTCCGACGCGGCCCGAGCGGCCATTGCGCAGCGGGCGGTGTTGTGGATCGTCGATCCCGTGGTGTTCGATCAGCCTCGCCAACGTCAGAGGCTTCAGCGCTCGGGCAATCTCCAGCTCGAGCAAGTGCGTCGTCGCGCCTGACAACGCATCGGCACGAAGCAGAGTGTCCGACAGGACCTCGAAGCTTTCGGCGGTGATGGTTTCGACGCCGAGATCGAGCGTGCCGGCCTGCCGTGCGGCATCGACCCGCGCTTCGACGAGGGCGAGGAACTCGTCGAAGATCGCGTTCTGCAAAGCGATCGGGAGCGCGAGGATGCGATTGAGCCAGCGCTGGATCGTCGGCAGATCGTCGACCATGCCGCCGTCGGGCCCTTCGATCCGGAGCCCGGTCAGCTCCTGGAACCTGGCCAGTCCCACCGCCTCGAGTTTGTCGGTGAACAGCAGCCCGAACCAGCGATTGAGCGCCTCCTTGGCGTAAACGCTTTCCAGGTTATCGGCCGGATCGAAAAGATTCTGCCCGCCCGTCTGGCGCTGCCCGCGGGTGAGCGCGCCGAGGCTGTCGAGGCGCCGGGCGATCGTCGAGATGAAGCGGCGTTCGCCGCGTACATCGGTGGTAACCGGACGGAACAGCGGCGCCGAGGCCTGGTTGGTGCGATTCGTGCGCCCCAGCCCCTGGATCGCTGCATCGGCGCGCCAGCCCGGCTCGAGCAGGAAGTGCACGCGGCGGGCTTGGTTCCGGACAGAGAGATCGGCATGATAGCTGCGGCCCGTGCCGCCGGCGTCGGAGAAGACCAGGATGCGCTTGGCGCCGTCCATGAACGCCTGCGTCTCGGCGACATTGGCGCGCGGGCTGCGTGCCTGGAGCTTCTGCCGCCCGTCCGGCCCGACGATCAGTCGCCGCCTGCGTCCGGTCACCTCGGCGACCTGATCGACCCCGAACCGCTCGATGATCGCATCGAGTGCGGTGGCGATCGGCGGAAGCGCGCAGAGCTGCTCAATCATTCGCTCGCGCGCGGCGAGCGCCGAGCGGCACAGCACCGGGCGGCCTTCCTCGTCGACCATCGGCTCGGAACGCGCATTGCCGTTCTCGTCCGTGAACACCGCCATCAGGCGAACCGGGAAGCTCTTGGCGAGATAGTCGATCACGTATTCGCGCGGGGAGAGGTCGATCTCCAGCGCCTCGCGCTCTTCGTCCGAAAGTTCCGCCAGGCGCCGGTCGAGCATGGCCTCGGCGGTCGAAACCAGTTGGACGACCACGGCATTTCCGTCGGCGAGTGCGGCCTCCATCGCGGGCAGCAGACTCGGCAGCTTCATCGACAGCAGGAGCTGGGCGAAGAAGCGCTGCTTGGTGCCTTCGAATATCGATAGTGCTGCGGACTTGGCTCCGCTGTTGAGCGTGTTGCCACTGTCGCTATCGACAATACGGGTCGCCTCGAGCGCCTCGCGCAGGTTGGCGTGGATGATCGCCCAGGCTTCGGCGTAGGCGTCATAGACCGCGATCTGGGGAGCCGTTAGCTGGTGCTCCAGGATCTCATACTCGACCCCGACGAACGACAGCGCGCGGGCCGTGTAGAGCCCGAGCGACTTCAGGTCCCTCGCGACGAGTTCCATCGCTGCAATGCCGCCGTCGCGGATGTCACTCACGAAGGCCTCTCGGTTGGCGAAGGCCGTCTCCGGACCCCACAGCCCGAGGCGCGTGGCATAGGCGAGATTGTTGACGTCGGATGCGCCTGTCGCCGATGCGTAGAGCACTCGCGCCCGCGGCAGCAGGTTCTGCAGCCGCACGCCTGCCACTCCCTGTTCCGAGCCCTTGACCTTGCCGCGCGAGCCTTCACCGCCTGCAGCGTTGGCCATTGCATGTGCCTCGTCAAACACGATCACGCCTTCGAAATCGTCGCCAGCCCACTTCAGGAGCTGGTCGAGGCGCGTGGCGTCGGACCTCCCCGAGCGCAGCGTCGGATAGGTGACGAACAAGATGCCGTCCCCCATCGTCACCGGCAGACCGAGCTTCCATTGCCCGAGCGGCTGAATATCGATCGGAAGACCGCCGAGCGCCGTCCAGTCGCGGCGGGCGTCCTCAAGCAGCGCCTCGTTCTTCGAAATCCAGATGTGCCGCCGCTCGCCGCGCAGCCAGCGATCGAGGATCACGCTAGCGACCTGTCGCCCTTTCCCGGCTCCGGTCCCATCGCCGAGGAAGTAGCCCATGCGGTAGACGGCGCCTTCAGCGCTCGGCGCGAGCGAACAGCCCTTGTCCTGCGGGACCAAGCGGCCGGGCAGGTCGCGCCCATGGGCGCTAACGGCGTAGATCAGGGTCTCGGCCTGGGCAGCCGAGAGCAGACCTCGCGCAATGACCCCGGCGGGAAGCAGCGGGACTTCGGTCGGCACCGGTGCGGTGATCGAGCCCATCGCGACCGATTCAACCAGCGGCGTCGGATGCTCGTTCGCACCCGCAATCGCTATGCGGCTAGGCCGATAAGGGAGGTAGTGCCCAACCTGGTCGGCGATCGGAGCCGGCACTTCGAGCGCCTCGTACGCACAGGGTTCGCTTGGAGCTGCCGGCGCCGCGTGCCGGGGCGGCACCGGCCGCGGCCGGGCCGCCAAACTCGCGAGCCGGAACGGAGCAAGGACCAATGAGGCGGAGGACGACTGAGCCGCGGTTGCGAAGGGCCGGGCCGGGATCGCATCGATCAGCTCACATAACGCGCCGAAGTCGCTGGTGCGAGTTACCACGGGATCTGCCGCGGCTTCGATCTTGTCGAGCACCAGCAGGCGCGTTGTGATGGAGGTGCCGTGCCTCGAGAAGCCGCGCTCCACCGCAACATTGAGCTGCACCGTGACTGGTTCTCGCATCGCGCCGAGGAACCCATGGACATCGAACCACTCGGGCATGACCGCGGCCAGCCGCCCGCCGGGGGCGAGCCGCTTCCAGGCCGAGCGGAGGTGACGGCCGCCCGTATGCCCGTCGTGTCCGCGCTCGATCCCGTACGAGAAGGGTGGATTGACGAGAACAGCGGTCGGCACCTGACGTGGGTCAAGAAGCTCGTCGATGAGCTCGCCGTCATGGCCGCTCACGGCGGCCTGCGGAAATAGGCAGGCGATGCAATCCCGGCGGAGCGGAGATATCTCGTTGAGGATCAGACGTGCGTCTGCTTTCGCCGCCCAGGTCGCGAGCATGCCGGTGCCAGCAGATGGCTCGAGTACCGCCTCGCCCGTGCGGAGCACGCAGGCTCGCGCGAGAAGCCAGGCGATGCGTGGCGGCGTCGAGAACTGCTGGAGCTCAATCTGCTCCTCGCAGCGGACAGTCTGAGTCGGCAGCAATGCCTCGAGTTGCGCGAACGCTGCGTGAGCGTCGTCGGCTGGCGACGCGGGGGCGAGTCCGGCATGAGCCTGCAACCAGAGCACTTGGGCGAGCTCGATCGCTGCATGGGCATCGCGTACCGACCACCGGCCCTCGGCGTCGGTGCCGCCGAACAGACGGGTGAGGATCGCATTCAGGCCGGCGCGCGAGAGCGCCTGGCCTGCTTCAATGAGCTGGGCGATGTCGCGCGCCGCTGTGAGAACCAAGGGCTCGCTGAGAGAGGGAAAGGCGAATGCCGGTGATGCAAGGGACATGGGACCTCCTGACGAGGCTGCTCACGAACCTGCAGCCTCGCCGGAGCCTGAGCGTCCTCTCCTCTGGCCCAATCAGCTCGCGGCCAGTGCCATCCTCATCAGGACGTCATTCCAGTCCTCGTTGAGGTTCGTCGGCCGCGTGGCGATGGTCCGACGACCGTCGCAGGCGTAGGCTTCGCGGGCGCGCTCCTCGGCCAGGTCTCCGCCCGGGTCGTTATCGACGAAGAGATGAAGCTCGCGCACGCTCTCCGGGATGGTGACGAGCCCGAAGCGCTCGTTGCCGAGAGTTGCCCAGCACGGCACCCCAAAGAGCTGCATCGCCGACAGTGCCGTCTCGATTCCCTCAGCCAAACCGAGGCGCCCTCGACGTGGCGCGGCAAGGCGCACCGCCCCGTTTTGCAGGCTTCCCAGCGCCCGCTTGGGTCGCTCGAAACCGGCCAGGCGGCCCGTCAACGGGTCGAGAAAGGTCCGATGAACCGCGATGACGCCGAGGTCAGTGCGGACGGCTGCCAGCATCGCGGGCAGGAACCGGACCGAGCCGCGCGGCCCGAGCGGGGTCCTGGAGTGGAAACGCAAATCGGATGAAAATTGCGTCAGCCGCCGCTTCAGCAGGTAAACCTCGGCCGGGCTTCCCCTGAGTACATCGCCTCCGCGCCAGAGCCGGCAGGCATTGGGGTCAGGGGTTTCCGTGCGAGGCGCCTCGGACAATGGCTCGCCCGAGCCATCGAAGAGCTCGCGGGCGCGGACGCCACGGAGGCCGAGGGCCGCAATGACCTCGCCGTTCGAGCAGCCGGCAAAGCAGTGGAACAGAATGGCGCTCCGGCCGAGGCTCACGCTCAGGGACGGGGTGCGATCATCATGGGCGGGGCAACGGCACATCCCGCGGTTGCGACGCCATGTTCCGCCAAGGCTGTCGACGATCTCCCGCGCGCGGCGCTCGAGACGCTCCAGTGGATGGCTTTGGGGCATGGTTTCTCCGTTCGGCATGCCTGCTCAGCGCTGCCTCCTCTCCGCGCCCGCGCTGATGCGTTTTCCTACAACCTATGTTCTCTATATGTTCTCGCTCGATTCGACCAGACAAGGAATCGGGACATGAGCCTGCGAGTTGTATCGATCGCCCTCGGCGTGGTGGCGGCGGCGCCGGTGCTGGCGCACGGCCAAGCATCCGCGCCCGCTGTCCCTGTGGATGCCGCCATTGATGAAAGACACCAAGGCTATCGCTTGGCGCAGACGGCCGACGGCTTCCAGCTTGTGGAGCATGGGGTCTGGGAAGAGCCCTCCGCGGTTGCCGTGCAGAAATCGGGGCAAACGCCAGTCACGGTCGGCTCCAAAGGAACCGACCGGCTGGCCAGCGGAAAAACAGCGGGGCTCTCCGGGCCGAACGGCTTTCGTCGCGCAGCATACCTTCCCCATGTCTATGCTGCTGAAGCCAAATACGGTTTGCCCACGGGGCTGCTGGACGCGCTGATCTGGACAGAATCCCGCTACAATCCCTTCGCTATCAGCAGGGTGGGCGCTGCCGGGCTAGGGCAGTTGATGCCGGGCACGGCAAAGGATCTGGGTGTTTCCAATCGTTTCGACCCGCTGGCGAATCTTGCCGGCGCTGCCCGATATCTCCGGCAAATGCTGGACCGCTTCGGGACGGTGCACATGGCGCTTGCCGCCTACAATGCCGGTCCAGGGGCGGTCGAACGCGCCGGCGGGATTCCGTTGAACGGCGAGACGCCGGCGTATGTGCGCGATGTGCTTCGCCGTTGGCGATCCTGATTACGTTCAAGCCGCTAGGCAGACACTGGTTCACCCCTGCGCTGCTTGTTGGGGCGCACCTTTTCAGAGCCGGCCTCGCAATAAGCACCCCAAGCCTCCATCAGCTTGCGCCGTTTCTCCAGCATAGCGCCGCGTTGATAGGCGCGCTCGACCTCGTTTGGGTTCTGGTGCGCGAGTGCGGCTTCCGCCACTTCGCCGGGGAAGTCGGTCTTCTCCGCAACCCATGTGCGGAACGTGGAGCGGAAGCCGTGCACGGTCACCGGTTCCTTCATCCTGCGCAGCACGGCGAGCAGGGTCATGTCGGACATTGGGCCGTTGGTGCCAGGGAAAACCAAATCAGTCCCGTCGAGCCGCACGGCCATCGCGCTTTTCAGCACGGCCAGCGCTTGCGGTGAAAGCGGCACGACATGCTCGCGCTTCATCTTCATGTGCGCGGCCGGAACGGTCCACACGGCGTTCTTGGTGTCGAATTCGTCCCATTTCGCCAGCCGCACCTCCTGGCTCCGCGCGGCCGTGAGGATCGTGAACTCCAGCGCCAGGCGACCCCACACTCCGCCACTCGCCCGAAGCCGCGTCAGGAACATGGGCAGCTCGTCGTAAGGCATGGCCGTATGGTTTCGACCGTGAGGTTGCTTGGGCAGGCCTTTGCCCGCCGCCAGTGACCGCGCGGGCGCTTCCGTGGACCTCCAGCCGCGTGCGTGGGCGTAGTCGAGAACCGCGCAAATACGCTGGCGCACTCTGCGGCCTGTTTCCGGCTTAGCCGTCCACACCCCGGCGATGGCAGCAATAATGTCGCCGGCCGAGACATTGCCCACCGGCTTCGTGCCGAGCAAAGGGAAGGCGTATGTTTCGAGCGTGGCGATCCATTGGCCGCTATGCTTGCCGTTGGCCCATTGATGCTGGCGCGCTTCGTGCAGCGCGAGCGCAGCCTCGCGGAAGGTGACCGCCGCCGCCTTCGCCTCGCGCTTCTCGGCGAGGAGGTCGCGCCCATCCTCGCGAATCGCCTTGCGCGCCTCGGCTGCCTTCGCTCGCGCGCTCGCCAGAGAGACCAGTTTCGCGCTTCCGAGGCCTATATCGCGCCGTTTTCCCTCGTGCTGGATGCGTAGCTTCCATTGGCCCACACCCACGCCGGTGACACGCAAAAGCAGCCCATCACCGTCCTGATACGTGCCCGAGCCTTTCGCCAGAAAGGACTTGATCTCGTTTGCCGTCAGGTTGCCCATGATGCCTCCTGGCCCACAATACTGGAGCGGTTCTGGCCCACACTCGTTCGCCAAGCCCACACTGCGGCCCACAATTTAGCGTGGATGCTGGCGGTTCGCAACGGATCCTAAGGGGCGCTTGCGGACGAGAAATCCGCAGAAATCCGGGACTTTTACGGAAGAATGCGGCTGCTTGTGGAAGCAAAGGTGGCGGAGACGGAGGGATTCGAACCCTCGGTACGAGTAATCCCCGTACGGCGGTTTAGCAAACCGCTGGTTTCAGCCACTCACCCACGTCTCCGGATGCGGCGCGTGCGGGGCGATAGCAGGGGCTTTGGCGGCGATCAACGGCGGTTCGGCGATTCGTTCCGGCGCGATTTCGATTCCGTCCATCGCGGGTTCATTGTTCGGCGCCCAGGATTCACGCTAGGGATTCAGCGAGATAGAAGGGCGGGGATATGGGCGGAAGCATGCGGGCTTGGGTGCTGGGAGCGGCGGCGCTGGCGGTGCCGGCCTCTGCGCAAGTGCAGTCGGTCGATCCGAACACGGTGATCGACGCCGATCTGGGGCCCGCGCCCACCGCGCCGGCGACAACACCTTCGGGCCAGAACGGCGCCGTCTATTATGGCGACACGGCCCCTGCGCCTGCCCCGATGCAGCCGACCGAACAGGCTCCCGCGGCGGTGGCGAGCACTGCTCCGGCCAACGGCACCTACAAGAAGGACGATCTGATCGGCGCGGCCGAAGGCGTGTTCGGCAAGGGTGCCAAGGGCCTCGCCCAGCTGATCGAGAAGATCCTGAAGGATCAGGGCGAGCCGAGCGGCTATATCACCGGGCGCGAGGCGAGCGGCGCGTTCGTGGTTGGCCTGCGGTACGGGTCCGGCACGCTGACGCACAAGGTCGAAGGGCAGCGTCCGGTTTATTGGACCGGGCCGTCGGTCGGCTTCGATGCGGGCGGCAATGCCGGCAGCACCTTCGTACTCGTCTACAACCTGCTGGACTCGCATGACCTTTATCAGCGTTTCCCGGCGGGCGAGGGCAATGCCTATTTCGTGGGCGGGCTGACCGCCAGCTATATGCGCGCGGGTGACGTGGTGCTGATCCCGATCCGCATGGGCGCGGGCGTGCGGCTCGGCGCCAATGTCGGCTATATGAAGTTCAGCGAAAAGCAGAACTGGCTGCCGTTCTAGCCGCAGAGCGGCCGTGCGCGAAACAAGCGCGCGGACTCGCGCAAGGCCGACCGGCGGCGCGGAAGCGGCCGACCGACGGCGTGGCTTTGCCACGCCACCCCTCCACCACGCTACGCGCGGTCCCCCTCCCCGTACCGGGGAGGAGCTAGCCGACCAAGCTCCACCGCAGCGTTTCACCCGCGTGGAACGGAACCACATCGCCGATCCGCTCAGGCACCTGCACCGCCGTCTGCTCCAGCGTCACCGTGCCTTCGTTGAACGGCAGGCCGTAGAAGCGCGGTCCATTTTCGCTGGCGAACGCCTCGAAACGGTCGAGCGCGCCTTCCTCTTCGAAGACGGCAACATAGCTCTCCAGCGCATAGGGCGCGTTGAAGATGCCGGCGCAGCCGCATGCCGCTTCCTTGCGGTCGATGGCATGCGGCGCGCTGTCCGTACCGAGGAAGAATTTGGGCGAGCCGGACACCGCGGCGGCACGGATGGCAAGCCGGTGCTGCTCGCGCTTTGCCACCGGCAGGCAGTAGGCGTGCGGGTTGATGCCGCCTGCAAAGATCGCGTTCCGGTTGATGTGGAGATGTTGCGGCGTGATCGTGGCACCGACCAGCGGACCGGCATCGGCGACGAACTGCGCCGCCTCGGCCGTGGTGATGTGCTCGAAGACGATCTTCAGTTCGGCAAAGTCGCGGACAAGGCCGGTCATCGTGCGCTCGATGAACACGGCTTCGCGGTCGAAGATGTCCACCTCCGGATCCGTCACTTCGCCGTGGACGAGCAGCGGCATGCCGATCCGCTGCATCGCTTCCAGTGCGGGGTAGATGTTGCGTACGTCGGTGACCCCGTGGGCCGAGTTGGTCGTCGCGTGCGCCGGGTAGAGCTTGGCCGCGACCCACACGCCTTCGGCATGGCCGCGCGCCAGCTCGTCGGGCGCGGCGTCATCGGCCAGATAGCAGGTCATCAGCGGCTCAAAGTCTGCACCTGTCGCCGCGATTATGCGCTCGCGATAGGCGGCCGCGGCTTCGGCGGTGGTCACCGGCGGCACCAGGTTCGGCATCACGATCGCGCGGGCGAACTGGCGCGCGGTGTAGGGCGCGACGGCGTTCAGCATCGCGCCGTCGCGAAGATGCACGTGCCAATCGTCGGGACGGCGGATGGTCAGGCGCATCGGAGCTTCAGTTTCCATGGCCGAGCCCTTAACTGAGGGGCATGGCCGGAACCACCCTTACCGATCGCGCCCTGATCCGCCTGAGTGGAGAGGATGTGTGCGGCTTCCTCCAGGGATTGGTGACGAACGATGTGTCAGGCGCGCTGCCGGTCTGGGCCGGGCTGCTGAGCCCGCAGGGCAAGGCACTGTTCGACTTCGTCCTCTGGGCGGACGGCGACGACATTCTGGTCGACTGCGAAGCAGAGGCGGCGGACGCGCTGTCGCGGCGGCTCAGCATGTATCGGCTGCGGCGGGCGATCGCGATCGAGCGGGATGCCGGCTTGGCCGTGCATTGGCGTGCGGACGGAGCTGAGGGCTCCACCGATCCGCGTCTGCCGGGACTGGGCCGCCGCTGGCTCGCTCCTCCGGCTGAGCCGGCCAAGGGCTGGCGTGAGCATCGGCTGGGGATGGGCGTGACCGAGGGCCGGGCGGAACTCGGCGACGGCGCCAATCTCTGGCTGGAATGCAACGCGGCGGAGCTGAATGGAGTCAGCTTCGCCAAGGGCTGCTATGTCGGGCAGGAGAATACCGCGCGGATGAACTGGCGGCAGAAAGTCAACCGGCGGCTGTTCGTCGTCCAGACGGATCGCGATCCTGGCGAGGCGGCACAGATCTGGTACCCCGATCTGGGTCTCGCCGTCGCCCGATTGCGGGTCGAGGATGCCGCGACGCTAGCTTGGGGGCAACCGATCATGCCCGATTGGATCAAGGAGGCCGTGGCATGAAGCGGTTGTCGGCATTCGCCGCGCTGCTGCTGCTTGGCGCCTCGCAGCCAGCCATTCCGGTGCAGCGCGCGCAGATCGTCCGTGCCTATCCGCATGATCGCGGGGCCTTTACCGAAGGGCTGCTGTTCACCGACGGGCGCATCTATGAGAGCACGGGGATCGAGGGGCGCTCGTCCGTCCGCCAGGTGCGGCTCGAAGATGGACGGGTCGTGCGTCAGGCGGTGGTGCCGCCGCCCTATTTCGGCGAAGGACTGGTCAACTGGGGCAACAGGCTGATCAGCCTGACCTGGCAGCATGGCCGCGGCTTCATCTGGGACAAGGCCACGCTGAAGAAGCTCGGCGAGTGGCGCTATCCGGGCGAGGGCTGGGCACTGACGCAGAATGGTCGCGAGATCATCATGAGCGACGGCACGCCGCAGCTCCGCTTCCTCGCTCCGGACACGCTGAAGGAGAAGCGGCGGATCACCGTCACCGCCAATGGCCAGCGCGTCGCTCGGCTGAACGAGCTGGAATGGGTGAAGGGCGAAATCCTCGCCAACATCTGGATGACCGACCGTATCGCCCGCATCGATCCGGCAAGCGGGCGCGTGAAGGGGTGGATCGACCTGTCATCTATCTCCGCGCGCGTGCCCAATCGCGGCTACGACGATGTCGCCAACGGCATCGCCTATGATGCGAAGGGCGACCGCCTGTTCGTCACTGGCAAGAACTGGCCGGCATTGTTCGAGGTGCGGGTGCGCTGATATTTAGTGAAGCTTCCTTTCCTGTGTTCCTTCGCAACTCCGCGCATGGGGAGGAGGCGGCACGTCAAGAGGAGCTTGATCGATTCTGGCTCTAACTTGGCGTCTAATCTCCTAACATGGGCGCATGATCGGACTTTCAATTTCGGGCGGCCCCGACTCGCTCGCCATGCTTCTTCTCGCCTCTGCCGAAGGCCCCGTCCGAGCGGCGACTGTCGATCATGGCCTGCGACCAGAGGCGCGCGGCGAAGCCAAGCAAGTCGCCGCTATTTGCGCAGCGCGGTCTATTGCGCATGACATCCTCACCCTCTCGCTTCCGCCCGGCACCAACCAGGCCGAAGCGCGGGAGGCACGGTATGCGGCGTTGGGGGAATGGTGCCGGGCGCATGGACTGACGCGGCTCGCGACCGCTCATCACGCCGATGATCAAGCCGAGACTTTGCTGATGCGGCTGGCGCGGGGGGCTGGGCTGGGAGGGCTCGCGGGCATCCGTTCGGAGCGGGCGCTGGGCGGGGGCGTGACGCTGGTCCGACCGCTGATCCGCTATCGCAAGGCGGAGTTGGAGGCGATCGTCGCCGCCGCAGGGCTCATGCCGGTGCGTGATCCATCCAATAGCGATCCGCGTTACGACCGTACCGCCGCGCGTGCGTTGCTGGCCGAGACGCCATGGCTCAATCCGGCGCGGCTGGCGCACAGCGCAACGCATCTGGCCGAAGCGGAAGCGGCGCTGGAATGGACTGTAGACCGGCTGGAGGCGGAGCGAGCTGAAGCGAGAGGGGAAGAAGCGAGCCTCGATCCGGCCGGCCTTCCGCCCGAACTGCTCCGCCGTCTTATGCGCCGCATCTTCGCGCGCTTCGGTGAGGCACCGCGTGGTCCCGAACTCGCCCGCCTGACCGCCGCGCTGCACGGGGGCCGCGCCGCCACCCTCGGGAGCGTGAAGGCGACGCCGGGCCCCCGCTGGACATTCTCCCGCGCCCCACCGCGCCGGGGCGATCACTGACATCGAAGGCGCGCCATTGTCGGTTAACCCCTCCGCACCTATGTTGGCCGGGTCCAATCCCCGAAAGATTCGAGCGCGATGAACGACAAGAAGGATCCGAACGCCCCCAATCCCTGGATGAAGAGCTTGTTGATCTGGCTCGGGGTGGTGCTCGCACTGGTGCTGTTCGTGTCGCTGTTCGATTCGAAGACCCGCACCGTGGGCGGGGAGGGTATTCCCTATTCGGAGTTCCTGCAGCGCGTCGATGAGGGGCAGGTCAAGGAAGTGGCCATCGCCGACAATATCGTCAGCGGTAGCTTCACCAACGATTCGACCTTCCGCACCCAGGCACCGGACGATCCGCGCCTGATCGATCGCCTGATCTCCAAGGGCGTGAAATTCTCAGCGCAGGCGAAGGAAGAGCCGAGCTTCTGGATGATCCTGCTCTACCAGTCGCTGCCTTTCCTGCTGATCCTGGGCGTCGCGTTCTTCGTGATCCGCCAGATGCAGAAGAATGCCGGTTCGGGCGCGATGGGCTTCGGCAAGTCCAAGGCCAAGATGCTGACCGAGAAGCATGGCCGCGTCACTTTCGATGACGTTGCCGGCATCGACGAGGCACGCGAGGAACTGCAGGAGATCGTGGATTTCCTGAAGGACCCGACCAAGTTCGCGCGGCTCGGCGGCAAGATCCCGAAGGGCGCCTTGCTCGTCGGCTCGCCCGGCACCGGCAAGACCCTGCTCGCTCGCGCCATTGCGGGCGAGGCAGGCGTGCCCTTCTTCACCATCTCGGGTTCGGACTTCGTCGAGATGTTCGTCGGCGTCGGCGCCAGCCGTGTCCGCGATATGTTCGAACAGGCGAAGAAGAACGCGCCCTGCATCGTGTTCATCGATGAGATCGATGCGGTCGGCCGCCATCGCGGGGCGGGGCTGGGCAACGGCAATGACGAACGCGAGCAGACGCTGAACCAGCTGCTGGTCGAGATGGACGGCTTCGAGGCGAACGAAGGCATCATCATCGTCGCCGCGACCAACCGGCCGGACGTGCTCGACCCGGCGCTGCTGCGTCCCGGCCGCTTCGATCGCCAAGTCGTCGTCCCGCGCCCGGACATCGAAGGTCGCGAGAAGATACTCGCCGTCCACACCAAGAAATTGCCGCTGGCGCCCGACGTCGATCCGCGCACGATCGCGCGCGGCACGCCGGGCTTCTCGGGTGCCGATCTCGCGAACCTCGCCAACGAAGCCGCACTCCTTGCCGCGCGCAAGGGCAAGCGCCTGGTCTCGATGCGCGACTTCGAAGAGGCCAAGGACAAGGTCATGATGGGCGCCGAAAGGAAGTCCATGGTCATGACCGAGGACGAGAAGAAGGCGACTGCCTATCACGAGGCCGGCCACGCGCTCGTCTCGCTCCACGTTCCAGGTTGCGATCCGCTCCACAAGGTCACGATCATCCCGCGCGGCCGTGCTCTGGGCGTGACCTGGAACCTGCCGGAGCGCGACCGTTATTCGATGTCGATGAAGCAGATGAAGGCACGGCTCGCGCTTTGCTTCGGCGGCCGCATCGCCGAGCAGCTGATCTACGGCAAGGACGAGCTCAACACCGGCGCGTCGAACGACATCCAGCAGGCGACCGACATGGCGCGCGCCATGGTCATGGAATATGGCATGAGCGAGAAGCTTGGCTGGCTGCGCTACCGCGACAATCAGGACGAGGTGTTTCTCGGCCACTCGGTCGCGCGCTCGCAGAATGTCTCGGAAGAGACGGCGCGGCTGATCGACCAGGAAGTGCGCCGCATCATCGAGGAAGCAGAAGCGACCGCGCGTCAGGTGCTGACCGACAATCTCGACGAACTGCATCGCCTCGCCGAAGCCCTGCTCGAATATGAGACGCTGACCGGCGAAGAGTCCAAGCGCGCCATCAAGGGCGAGGATATCGGCCGCGAGGACCGCAACAAGGGCAGGGTCGTCCCGATCGCTGCCAGCGGAACCTCAATCCCGAAGACCAAGCCCAAAAAGCCGGGACCCTTTTCTGACCCGGCACCGCAAGGCGCCTAAGCGATCACCAGAACGGCGCCGGAGCAATCCGGCGCCGTCTTCTTTTGCCCCACGCGTTGCCGATCCGGGGCGTAAAGGAGGGTAAATGGAATCAATCGGTCCCGACCTGCGCGAGATGGTGCGCACGCCGCTGGCACCGGCTCATGTCGAGGCGCTGCGGGCCGTAGGGCGCGAGGCCACCTATCCGGCGGGCGCCTTCCTCGCGCAGCCAGGCCAGCTCGCCGATCGCTTCACCTATCTCGAAGAGGGCGAGATCGAGGTGGTCAATCCCTTCACCGGCGAGCGGCACCTGCCGACCTCGCTCGGGCCCACGCAGTTCATGGCCGAAATCTCCTTGCTGAACGGCGGCGCCTGGTCGCTGCCGATGCGGGCCGCCAAGGACAGTCGGGTGATCGAAGTGCCGCGCGAGCAGATGCTCGCGCTGATGTCGCAAATCCCGGAGATGTCGGACATCATCATCACCGTCTTGTCGGCGCGACGTCGACGACAGCTGGAGATGCACGACAGCAGCCTGCGCTTGATCGGGGAGGAGGCGGACCGCAATGTCCGCGCTGTCGCGGAGTTCGCCAGTCGCAATCGCATACCCTACACGTCCGTGCCGCTTGGCAGCCCGGAAGCCGCCGAGCTCGCGACCAGCTGCAATGCCGAACAGGGGCGGCCCGCTGCCATTTTCGGCCGCGACATCGTTATCGAGGAGCCAACCCCGGACAAGGTGGCGCGGCTGCTCGGCCTCCACCGCGATCTCTGCACCGAATGCGTGTTCGACGTGCTGATCGTGGGCGGCGGACCGGCGGGCGTGGCGGCGGGTGTCTATGCCGGCGCGGAGGGTCTCTGCGCGCTGGTGGTGGAGGATCTGGCGATTGGCGGCCAGGCGGGCACTTCCAGCCGCATCGAGAATTATCTCGGCTTTCCGACGGGGATTTCCGGCGCCGATCTTGTCTGGCGCGGCGAAATCCAAGCGATGAAGTTTGGCACGCGCTTTGTTTTGCCACGGCGCGTGATAGGCCTAGAGAAACTCGACGGAGGTGATTTCTGCGCGACGCTCGACGGCGGCGAGCAGCTCCGCGCCTCGGCCGTGGTCGTGGCGACCGGTGTGCAATATCGCCGCCTGCCGATCCCGCGACTGGCCGAGTTCGAGGGCGCCGGCGTCTATTATGCCGCGACCGAGATGGAGTCGCGCCACTGCCGCGGCACCGAGGCGATCATTATCGGCGGCGGCAATTCGGCCGGGCAGGCAGCGATGTATCTGAGCCGCTCGGCGCAGGCGGTGCGCTTGCTGGTGCGCGGACGGTCGCTCGCCGACTCGATGTCCACCTATCTGTCGAGCCGGCTCGAGGCCGATCCGGCGATCACCATCGAATATTGCGCGGAGGTCACCGCGCTCCACGGAAACGAGCAGCTGGACGCGGTCACGATCCGCAACCGCGACACCGGGGAGGAGCGCGAAGTCTCCACGCGCGCCCTGTTCGTGATGGTCGGCGCGGCACCCAATACGGACTGGCTGAGCGGCCTCGTATCCCTCGACAATCAGGGTTTCGTGCTCACCGGAGCGGCGGCCGGGGCAGCGTCGCCCTATGCCACATCCGAACCGGGCATCTTCGCTGTCGGTGACGTGCGCGCCGGATCGGTCAAGCGGGTCGCGTCATCGGTGGGCGAAGGGTCGGTGGTGATCTCGCACGTCTGGTCCCATCTCAGCCCGGCGGGTGGCTGATCGAAATTCCGCTTCTGCGTGATCAAACATTGTCGTTTCGCCGCCGGTGCGGACGCAATTAGACTTTTCTGCAAACGGCAAGAGAGGAGTCGTGATCATGGACGCAGTCACCAGCACCAGCCCCCTCAACGATCCTAGCAAACAGCCGGCGGTAGCCCTTCGTGCCCTGCTCGGCCGCACCAACAAGGACTGGTGGCCGGAAATGCTGGCCACGGAAATCCTCAATCCCAATGGGCCGACCAACCCGCATGGCGCCGACTTCGACTATGCCGAAGCATTTAAGGCGCTCGACTATCAGGCGCTGAAGGCCGATCTCGTCGCGCTGATGACCGACAGCCAGCCCTGGTGGCCGGCGGATTATGGGCATTATGGCCCCTTCTTCATCCGCATGGCTTGGCACGCGGCGGGAACCTATCGCACGGCCGACGGTCGTGGCGGCGCCAATAGCGGCCAGCAGCGCTTCGCGCCGCTCGATTCATGGCCGGACAACGGCAATCTCGACAAGGCGCGGCGCCTGCTGTGGCCGATCAAGCAGAAATACGGCAAGAACATCTCTTGGGCGGACCTCTTCATCCTGGCCGGAAATGTCGCGATCGAGAGCATGGGCGGGCCGGTGTTCGGCTTCGGCGGCGGTCGCGCCGACGTATTCGAGCCTGAGCGCGACATCTACTGGGGCTCGGAAGACAAGTGGGTCAACCAGGGCGTGCAGACGCGCATCGCGCCGGAGCACGGGATGCACGAGCTCGAAGGGCCGCTCGCCGCGATCCAGATGGGCCTGATCTACGTCAATCCGGAAGGCCCGCAGGGCGATCCGCATAACGACAAGGGCATGGCGCGCGACATGAAGGAGACCTTCTCCCGCATGGCGATGAACGCCGAGGAGACGGTCGCCCTGACGGCCGGCGGCCACACGTTCGGCAAGGCGCACGGCAATGGCGATCCGTCGAAGCTCGGCGCTGCTCCGGCCGGAGCCGACCTCGCCGCGCAGGGCTTTGGCTGGGTCAGCCAGAATGAAAGCGGCCGCGGCGAGCATACTGTCACCAGCGGTATCGAAGGGTCCTGGACCAACACGCCCAAGGAATGGACCGAGAACTATTTCCGCCTGCTGCTCGACTATGATTATGAGCTGGTGACGAGCCCGGCGGGCGCAAAGCAATGGCAGCCGATCAACCAGAAGGAAGAGGACAAGGCTCCGGCGGCCTGGGATCCGAACCTGAAGGTGCCGACGATGATGACCACGGCCGACATGGCGCTGAAATTGGACCCGGAATTCCGCGCGATCAGCGAGAAATTCCGCAACGATCACGAAGCGTTCAAGGACGCATTCGCTCGCGCCTGGTTCAAGCTGACTCACCGCGACATGGGCCCTAAGATTCGCTATCTCGGGCCGGAAGTTCCCGCCGAAGACCTGATCTGGCAGGACCCGATCCCCGCCGGCACAATGCCTTCCGATGCCGATGTGCAGGCCGTTAAGCAGAAGATTGCGGCGAGCGGCCTGACCGTCAGTCAGCTCATCAAGACGGCCTGGGCCTCGGCTTCGACGTATCGCAAGTCCGATCATCGCGGCGGCGCCAATGGCGCACGCATCCGCCTCGCTCCGCAAAAGGATTGGGAGGTCAATGAGCCGGAGATGCTCGCCAAGGTGCTCGACACGCTGGACGGGTTGCGCGGCAATCTCAGCATGGCCGACGCGATCGTGCTCGGCGGCGTGGTGGCGCTGGAAAAGGCGATCAAGGATGGCGGCGGCAGCGCCACCGTTCCCTTCATCGGCGGCCGAGGCGATGCGACCCAGGAGTGGACCGACGCTAACAGCTTCGCTCCGCTGGAGCCGGAGGCGGACGCTTTCCGCAACTATGTTGGCAAGAAGAAGCTCGCGGTGAAGACCGAGGAAATGATGCTCGATCGCGCCAGCCTGCTCGGCCTTTCGGTGCCAGAAATGGTGGTGCTGATCGGTGGTCTGCGCGTGCTCGGCGCCAATCATGGAGAGCGCGGCCATGGCCACCTCACCAAACGTTCGGGCCAGCTGACCAACGACTTTTTCGTCAACCTGCTCGACATGACCAATGTGTGGAGTGCCGTCGACGGGTCGAACGACGAGGAATATATCGCGACTGACCGCGCCAGCGGTGGCGAAACCTGGCGGGCGACCCGCGCCGATCTGATCTTCGGGTCGAATGCGGAGCTGCGCGCGGTGTGCGAAGTCTATGCCGAAAAGGGCGGCGCGGAGAAGTTCGTGGCGGACTTCGTCAGGGCCTGGACCAAGGTGATGAATGCCGATCGGTTCGATCTGACCTGCGCCGAGCGGCTGGGCCGCGCCGCTTGAGGACTCCGGCTGCCGCGGTGCTTGTCGCTGCGGCAGCCGCACCGCACGCGATGAATCGCCGCGACATCGACCGGCTGGATCCTGGCTGCGAGCATTGGATCGCGGCCATCGTCGCACCGGAGCGGGGCTGGCCCGGCGCGCAGGCTGCCGGCGCGGTGCTCGCTTCATGGTCGACGAGATCGGCTATTGCGCGAGCCGTAGCAACTTCGCGCACTTCGACAGCCATCTCGAATGCCTGCAATGGACTATGCTGCACCGCAACAGTCTTAGTCGCAACCTGCCCGGCGCGAAGGTCAGACCGGTCAGGTTGGATCGCTGACTCCTGGGCCTGGAGTAGCGGACGCTTCGCTAACCTGCGTTAAATTCGTTTCGTCGCCGCGACGAATGGAGTGCGCCAAACGGAACTAAGTCGCTGTTTCGGCGCTTTTACGGCTTGCCAGCCGATGAACGACAGATGCGCCGCCGTCCTGGCGTGCGCCGCGGGGGAGCTGGCGACCGAAGGAGCGCTATGAACACTGGATCTCACCGTCGCCGCGAGCGTCAGGCTTTCTCCGGCGGATCGTCTTCCAAGCCTACCCTTCTGTGCTTTTCGCATCTGCGCTGGAATTTCGTGTTCCAGCGGCCCCAGCATCTGATGAGCCGGTTCGCCCGCGATCACCATGTGATCATCTGGGAAGAGCCGGTGTTCGACGCCGGCGCCGAGCCTTCGCTCGACCTCTCGATCTGCGCCAAGTCAGGCGTCACCGTCGCCGTGCCGCACCTCAACCCGGAACAAGGGGACCTGCACGGCAAGCAGCTGCGCCGCCTGCTCGACGAGCTGATGGCTACGCGCTCGGGCCCGCTGGTGCGCTGGTATTACACGCCGATGATGCTGCCCTTTTCGCGGCATCTGCAGGCCGAATGCACCGTCTATGACTGCATGGACGAGCTGAAGAACTTCAAGTTCGCGCCCCCCGAGCTGCTGCCGCTCGAGGAAGAGCTGCTCAAGGCCGCCGATGTCGTCTTCACCGGCGGCTATAGCCTCTATGAAGCCAAGCGCGAGCGGCACCTGAACGTGCATGCCTTCCCGTCGAGCGTCGACGTCCGGCATTTCAGCCAAGGGCGCTCGGCGCAGGCGGACCCCGCCGACCAGGCGCAGCTGCCGCACCCGCGCTTCGGCTTTTACGGCGTGATCGACGAGCGCGTCGATCTCGACCTGCTGCAGGCGGCGGCGGAGGCGCGGCCGGACTGGAGCTTCATCATGGTCGGCCCGGTGGTGAAGATCAGCGAGGCGGATCTGCCGCGCCTGCCGAACATCGCTTACCTGGGCGGCAAGGACTATCAGGAACTCCCCGCCTATCTGTCCGGCTGGGACGTCGCGATGATGCCGTTCGCGATCAACGAGGCGACGCGCTTCATCTCGCCGACCAAGACGCCGGAATATCTGGCTGCCGGCCGGCCAGTTGTGTCGACGCCGATCAAGGATGTGATCCGCCATTATGGCGAGCTCGATGCGGTGCAGATCGCCAGCAACGCCAAGGATTTCGTCGCGGGCTGCGAGCGTGCGCTGGCGCTGAAGGACGAGCGCGACTGGCTGCGGCCGGTGGATGCGGTGCTCTCGACCATGTCGTGGGACGAGACTGCGGCGCAGATGAAGGCGCTGATCGTCGAGGCGGCGGAAGAGCGGAAGGTTTCCACCACCGCTGACAATCAGAAGCCGCACTATGACGTGCTGGTCGTCGGCGCGGGCTTCGCCGGCTCGGTCATGGCCGAGCGGCTGGCGCGCGATGCCGGCAAGAAGGTGCTGGTCATCGACCGTCGTCCGCACATCGCCGGCAATGCGTACGATCTGCCGAACGAGGATGGCATTCTCTACCACCTCTATGGTCCGCACATCTTCCACACCAACTCGGAAGAGATTTTCTCCTACCTGTCGCGCTTCACCAAATGGCGGCCCTATGAGCACAAGGTGCTGGCCAATGTGCGCGACAAGCTCGTGCCGATGCCGATCAACCGCACCACGCTTAACATGCTCTACGGGCTGAACTTGCAGACGGACGAAGAGGCGGAGGCCTATCTGGAGAGCCGCGCCGAACCGGTCGACGAGATCAAGACCTCGGCCGATGTCGTCGTTTCGAAGGTAGGGACCGAACTCTACCAGCTCTTCTTCCAGGGCTATACGCGCAAGCAATGGGGCATGGACCCGTCGGAGCTCGACAAGTCGGTCACCAGCCGCGTACCGACCCGCACCAACACCGACGACCGCTATTTCACCGACAGCTTCCAGGCGATGCCGTTGAACGGATTCACGGCGATGTTCGCCAGCATGCTCGACCACCCGAACATCGAGCTGAGGTTGGGCGTCGAATGGGAGGATGTCGCTCGCGAGGTGAGTTACGACAAGCTCGTGTTCACCGGCCCGATCGACGAATATTTCGGCTATCGCTACGGCAAGCTGCCTTATCGGTCGCTGCGTTTCCAGCACGAGACGATCGACACCGAGGTGTTCCAGCCCGTCGCTGTGGTGAACTATCCGAGCGAGGACGTGCCCTATACCCGGATCACCGAGTATAAGTATCTGACCGGCCAGGAAGCGCCGAAGACCAGCATCACCTATGAATATCCAAGCGCCGAGGGCGATCCCTATTATCCGATCCCGCGGCCGGAAAACCAGGCGCTGTTCAAGCGCTACGAGGCGCTGGCGCTGGCCGAGCCGAACGTGATCTTCGTCGGCCGGCTCGCCACCTATCGCTACTACAATATGGACCAGGTGGTCGGCCAGGCACTGGCGACTTACCGGCGCCTGAAGGCGGCGGAAGAGGCCGAGATGGAGGTGATGGAAAGCGCCGCCCTGCAGGCCAGCGCATCCGAGCGTCCGGCGTTGTTCGGCACTACGATGTCGAAGGCGACAGCCCGCAACGGCTCATCCGAGACGGCGGCCACACCGGCGGAGTAGGTCCTGGAGAGGATCGGCCAGGCGCCGCCGAAAGGCCCGCCTGAGCCGGCGATACTCTAGCGCGACAGGTGCTCGGCGAACTCGTCGAGCACCGCGCGGTAAAGTGCCTGTTTGAACGGCACAATCATCGCTGGCAGCTCGCTCGGCTCCGCCCATTTCCAGGCGCGGAACTCCGGCTCGGCGGTCTCGATCTGCACATCCTCGTCACGGCCGAGGAAGCGGCACAGGAACCAGGTCTGGCGCTGTCCGCGATAGCGGCCGCCCCAGATCTTGCCCTGGAGTTCAGGCGGCAGGTCGTAATCGAGTTCGCGCGATGCCCGGCCGACGATCTGGACCAGCTCCCGGGCAATGCCGGTTTCTTCTTCCAGCTCTCGCAGCGCCGCCTGTTCGGGGCTCTCGCCCGGATCGGTGCCGCCCTGCGGCATCTGCCAGGCATCGAGGGCATTATCGAGCCGCTGGCCGACGAATACCCTGTTGTCCGTGTTGAGCAACATCACGCCGACGGCGGGGCGATAGGGGAGGTCGCTCACTCCGCCGCGGCCGCCACCGTATCCGCGCCGCGCGCCGCGATCGCCATGGTCAGCTCGCCTTCCGCTTCGAGGATCATGTCCTTCAGGATGCGAAAGCAGGCCGCGACATCGCCGACGCTGGACGGGATCGCCTTGCGCAGGGTGATGAAGCCGTGGATGTTCCCGATTGCCTCGCGATATACGGTCGGCACGCCCGCGCGGACCAACTCCGCCGCATAGGCCCGGCCCTGGTCGCGGAGGGGATCGAGACTCGCCGTGATCAGCAGCGTCGGCGGCGTGCCTTCATGGCGGTGCAGGATCGGCGCGGTGCGCACATCGTCTTCGGTCGCGCGATAGGCGTCGAAGAAATACTTCATGCCGTCCCGGGTCAGCAGATAGCCGTCTCCGAAATCGTGATAGGATTGGTATTTGGTGACGTCGTCGACGGCCGGATAGATCGGCCATTGCACGATCACCGGTACCTGCGCGGGCTCGTCGCGCAGCCGCTGCGAGACGACGATCGTCAGATTGCCGCCGGCGCTGTCGCCCGCCAGCACGAGGCTGGTTACCTTGAGGCCGAGTTCCGCCGGACTGCTCGCCACCCATCGCGCCGCCGCCTCGCAATCCTCGGGTGCGGCGGGAAAGGGGTGCTCCGGGGCCAACCGATAGTCGACGGCGATTACCGGCAGGTCGAGTACGCGCGCGGCTTCCGCGCAGAAACTGTCATGCGTCTCCAGATCGCCGATTACGAACCCGCCGCCGTGAAAGAAGACCAGCGCCGGACCCGGCTGCCGCCGCTCGCGGGCATCGTAGAGGCGCACGGGAATGTCGCCGCATCTCAGGTCGCGCTTGACGGCGAGCTCGCCCGCGGGGGGATCGGCCACCTCCTTCATGGCGACCATTTGCGCGCGTGCGTCCGGCGCGCTGAGCTCGTGCATTTTGGGGCCGGGCAGATTGTTCAGAAAGCCGAGGAACATCTGCACGTCCGGACGGACATAGGGCTGGGTCATGGTGCGGCTCCTCTCGACTGGTTTGCTTCAGCCATAACCGCCGGTGCCAGCCTGGGAAAGGCTCAGCGCGCGACGAGCGGCACCCCGAACAGGTCATGCTCGTCGGCGTCTTCGATCAGCACCGACACGATATCGCCTTGGGACAGGTGGCCCGCGTCGCGCAGCAGTACAGCGCCGTCGATTTCCGGCGCATCGGCCTGCGAGCGGCCGGTGGCACCGCCCTCTTCGTCCACTTCATCGATGATGACGGGAAGCGTGCGGCCGACCTTCGCCTGCAGTCGCGCGGCGCTGATCGCTGCCGTCCGTGCCATGATGCGGGCGAAGCGCTCTTCCTTCACTTCTTCCGGCACATGGTCGGGCAGCCCATTGGCGGCGGCGCCTTCAACCGGCTCGAAGCGGAAGGCGCCGACGCGGTCGAGCTGTGCTTCGTCGAGCCAGTCGAGCAGATATTGAAAGTCCGCCTCGGTCTCGCCGGGGAAGCCGACGACGAAGCTCGACCGAATTGCGAGGTCCGGGCAGATGCTGCGCCACGCCTTGATCCGCTCCAGCACCTTGGCGTCGTTCGCCGGGCGCTTCATCGCCTTCAGCACCTTGGGGGCGGCGTGCTGAAACGGGATGTCGAGATAGGGCGTGACCAGCCCCTCGGCCATCAGCGGGATGACCTGTTCAACATGGGGGTAAGGATAGACATAGTGGAGCCGCACCCAGGCGCCGAGCTTGCCGAGCTCGCGCGCGAGATCGGTCATGTGGGCGCGGACCGGAGCGCCTTTCCAGTTATACTCCGCGTGGCGCAGATCGATGCCATAGGCCGACGTATCCTGGCTGATCACCAGCAGCTCGCGCGTGCCCGCGGCGATCAGCTTCTCCGCCTCCCGCAGGATCGCGTCCGGGCGCCGGCTCGCGAGATCGCCGCGCAGCGACGGGATGATGCAGAAGGCGCAGCGATGATTGCAGCCCTCCGAAATCTTCAGATAACTGTAGTGCCGCGGCGTGAGCTTGAGGCCGGCTTCCGGCACGAGGTCGAGGAACGGCGAGGGGATCGGCGGCGCAGCCTCGTGCACCGCATCGACCACCTGCTCATATTGATGCGCGCCGGTCACCGCGAGCACCTGCGGGAAGCGCGCGCGGATCACTTCCGCTTCCTTCCCCATGCAGCCGGTGACGATGACGCGACCATTCTCGGCAATCGCTTCACCGATGGCTTCCAGGCTCTCTTCCTTGGCGCTGTCGAGGAAGCCGCAGGTGTTGACCAGCACCACGTCCGCGCCCGCATAATCGGCGGACATCTGATAGCCGTCCGACCGGAGCTTGGTCAGGATGCGCTCGCTGTCGACGAGGTTCTTCGGACAGCCGAGCGAAACCATGCCGACCTTGGGCGGGGTGGGGAGTGTGGTAGCCATTGGGAAGGCGCGCCACATAGTGCGTCGGCCGCGCTTTTGCCAGTGGCGAGGTTGCCAAGCTCCATCCGAACGGCTCAAAGGTCCTCTCAATGGCGGGCAGGGGCGTTCTCGATCGATGCTAGGAGCGGTGCCGGCCAGTCTCGTCGAGCGCGCGCGCGCGGCGATCGAGCGCGGCGACTTGCTGTCGGCTTATGATCTGGCCCGACCGGAAGGTGCGAGCGGCTCCTCTCCCGAGCTCGCCTATATCGCGGTGCTCGCCATGGCGCGGATGGGCGAGACCGAGCAGGCGATGCGCCTCTATGAGTTGAGCGGTCTCTCCACCGCAAAGGATGTCGACAGTCAGGCACTCGGCGCCCGGCTCCTGAAGGACCACGCATTACAGGATGGCGGCGGCTATGCGATCCTGAAGCGCGCAGCCGAGGCCTATGCCGACGTCTATCTGCGCAGTCGCGACCCCTTCCCCGCGATCAACGCCGCCACGCTGAACCTGCTCGCCGGGGACAGGGAGCGTGGCGCGCAGTTCGCCCTGCGCGCGCTGGAGGCTCCTTCGGTTGCGGATCCGACGGACTATTATGGCGCCGCAACGCAGGCGGAGGCATTGATTGTTCTCGGCCGCGAGGCCGAAGCGGTCGGTGCGATCGAGCGTGCGCTCAGCTTGCCCGGGGCCAATGTTGGGGCGCGGTCGTCCACCTTGCGGCAGTTCCAGATGCTCGCCGAGCATAGCGGGCAGGGACACAAGCTCGCTTCCGTCATCGAACGGCTGACCCCGCCCGCGGTCGCCAGCTTTGCCGGTCACATTTTCAAGGCGGATGCCGAAAAGGAAGCCCGGCTGGCTGACGCGATCGATCGGGAGCTGGAGCGGGCGAACATCGGCTTCGGCTATGGGGCGCTCGCGGCCGGCGCCGACATCCTGATTGCGGAACGCCTGCTCGCGCGGGGGGCTACGCTCAACCTCGTCTTCCCGTTTCGCGAGAGCGACTTCATCGCCAACTCGGTGCTGCGCGCCGGCGAGGAATGGCTGAAGCGCTATTACGCGGTTCGCGATCGCGCCGCCGACATCAGCTTCGCGACTCTGGCCGATTATGTCGGCGACCCCGTCCAGTTCGGCTATGGCGCGGTCGTGGCGATGGGTATGACCCGGCTGCGTGCGCATCATCTGTGCACGCGCGCCGTGCAGCTCGTCTTGTGGGACGGTGTCCTGCGGCCCGGCGCGCCGGCTGGAACCGGGCATGATGTCGAGCAATGGCAGCGCACCGGCGGCGCGACGATCCACATCGATACCGCGGACGTGGACCGGGGCACCGGGCATCAGCACAGCAAGGCCCCCGATGCGGAGCGACGGCTCAAGGCGCTCCTGTTCGCGGACTTTCCCGGCTATACGCGGATCAGCGAGGCCAAATTGCCGCTTTTCTGGGCGCGCGTCATGGCGATCGCCGGCCAGGTTCTCGTCGACCATCAGGCGGAACTCGATTTCACGAACAGCTGGGGCGATGCCGTGTTCGGCGTGTTCAGCACGGCAGAAGCCGCCGCCGATGCAGGGCTGGCGCTGCAGGCAGCGCTACTGAGCGTGTCGCCGACGGAACTGGGCCTCGATCGGCCGACCCAGATGCGCGTTAGCCTGCATTACGGCCCAGTCTATGTCGGCGAGGATCCGATCACGGGCCGCCCTGCCTATTACGGCACCGAAATTTCGCGCGCCGCACGGGTGGAGCCGCTGACACCGCCCGGCAGCGTCTATGCCAGCCAGCCACTTGCCGCGCTTCTGGCCAACACGGCGCCAGAGAAGTTCAGCGCCACCTATGTCGGCAAGATCGACCTGCCCAAGGGGTTCGGCCAGTACCCGCTCTACGCGCTCAGGCGGCGGCCGAACAAAATCCTTTAGGCGAAGGAGACGCTCACGCGCCGGCGCCGCGCGGCACTGCCGAGCAGGCCGAAGCCGCCGATCATCATGGCCCACATTGTCGGTTCGGGCACGCCCCCCTGGAGCCGCGACCGGTAAAGCGGATCGTAGACCAGTGGCTGGCTCGCCGGCGGGGTTTCGAACGAGAACGGATCGTTGCTGTTGACGAACCGGAACGGCACTTCGGTCGCGAAATAATCCGCGCCGACCACCGCCCGCCCGATCTCGGCATTCAGGTCGTCGCCGCCCAGCGCCAGATTGGTGCCGCCATTGTTCCGCGGATCGCCAAACACGACCTGCGCGCCCTGGCAGACCAGCACATCGGCGCAGGCGGAGTTGGTTCTGGCGAAATATGAGGCGACATAGAAGATTGTCGTCGACTGGCCCCCGGCGAGCGCCCCAACCTCCACCGGCAGAGCGGTTGTATCCCAATCGAGCAGGTCGAAGTTTTCGCCGGTCTGGCGACGCTGATTCCTGAACTCCAGATTCCCAGTCGAAAGGAAGATGCCGTCGGAGTTCACGCCGCCGCTGGCACTGTACAGCGTCTGGAAGCCATCATTGAACCGCAACACCTGGAAATTGAACTCGGCATTCCCGCCATTATAAATCTGCGCAATGTGGCCGGGCGTGATCAGCGAGTCGAAACGCACATTCTGCGTGACGTCGCCCTGGTTCTGGATGGTGAAGGCGATTACTGTGCTGCTGCCGGTGCGGCAGCTGCCCACGCAATAATTGTCGTGCAGGAAGAAGAAACTGTCGAGATCGGCAGTACCCGTATAGTTCAGGCCCAGCTCGGACTCGGTGTTGTTGTAATTGCCGAGATAAACCGACTCCTTGCTGCCACCGGTCTTCAGCGTCGGTGTTTGCGAAGGATCGAAATTCGTGCCGAGTTGATTGACGATCTGCACATTCGTCACGACGATCGGGCCGAGTGACTGGGCCTGTGCTGGGGCGGCGAATATCGCCGTCAGTGAAGTTGCAGCCAGTGACGCACACCAGAGCGGCGAACGGCGCGCAAGGCTGCTGAGCCGATTTGAAGCATACATACGAAAGACTCCCCCTTTAGAGCGCCGCTACCATAACCGTTAACGCGCGTTAACGATAGGAGATTAGCGACACCCGCTGTCTCAGCTTGGTGCAGCCAGGGCGGCGCAGCCAGCGCGCGTTTTCGGTAAAGATGGGTCCGAAGGGTCGAGCTTGACCAGAATGGAAAGACCGGCCCGGCAATTCTCGCCGGCCTCGGCGCGCCGTCCTGCTGCCGCTAGGATGCGCGCGCGCACCATCATCAACTCGGCCTGATCGGGATCGATCGCGCCGTAATTCTCGTCATAGATTGACTTGGTGCGTGCAAGCCGCGCCAGGGCGGCATCCACTTTCCCGGCCTTAGCCTCGGCCTCGGCAGCGTAGAAATCAGCGTCGCCCACCGCTGCGTTGCGCGGACCGTAGAGACGCCGGTAGATTGCCCGCGCGCGGTCGAACGCCGTGAGCGCGCCGGCCGTCATGCCCTGCGCCGTCTTGATGCGCCCCTGCAGGATCAGCGCGGCGGCGACGGTCGGGTGATCGCCCTCCAGCACCCGGTCGTAGATGGCCACCGCCTGCGCGATCCGCTGTGCGGCGCGAGCAGCATCTCCGCTCTCGAAATCGGCGAGTGCCTGGTTCTGAAAGGCGTTCGCGGTGAGCACATGGTTGCGGCCATAGGCGGCAGAAAAGCTTTGCTCGGCCTTGGCGAAGAGGCGCTCGGCCTCGGCGAAGCGCTTCAGCCGGACCAGCGACTGACCCTGGCTCATCCACACGCGGCCGAGATCGTTGCGATGATCGCCATCGAGTTGTGCGTAGCGCGTCGCTGCTTCGCCGAGCAGCCGCGCCGACTCGGCATAGCGGCCGGCAAGAACCTCGGTCATGCCCCGCTGCTCGATCACTTCGGCATCAAGTCCGGGCGCATAGGACGCGTTCTTGGGGTAGGAGCGCGCCGCCTCGTCGATCGCGCTGCGCGCAGCCTTCAGGTCGCCGCGCTTATAGGCGACGGCGGCGAGCTTGAGGAGGATGTGCCCGCGTTCCTCGCTCATGCCCTCGGTTTGGGCGAGCGCCGCGCGCAGATCCTTCTCCGCCTCCTTGGGCAGCCCGAGATTAAAATAGATCTCGCCCGTCGCGCGCAGCAGCCGGCTGGAAATCGCCGGCTCTTCCCTGAACTCGTCCGCTGCCCGGCGGCTCGCGCGATTGAGGATGGTCAGCGCGGTGATCGTCCGCGGATTGTCGGTCGCGGGATTGGCGATCGCGAAGGTGCCGATCAGGAACTCGAGGCTGCGGTCGGCGAGCTGTTGCTGGCGCACGGCGATGCGCCGTTGCCCTTCCGCATAGATCGCGAGGCCGATGGTCACGACCATGATCGCTAGTGACGCGCCGGTGATGAACATCATGCGGCGCTGCCGGCGCGCCGCGTCGCGCCGGACCAGCCCGTCCAGCCGGACATCGGACATGCCAGCGATCAGCTTCAGCAGCGCCAGCCGCTTGCCGTCCTTGCCGGGGCGAATGTCGGCCGCGATCGGTTCGGCCGGCGTGTCGGACAGCGATCCGTCGGGCGCCAAATGGAAGCGCAACGCTTCCGGGAAGCACTCGGTGTCGCCGCCGGCATAGGGCTCGCCGGACAGGATCAGCGCTAGCGTGCGATGCTCTCCGTGCAGGCGCTTGAAGGTGAGGATTTCCTCATTGACCCATTTCGACTTGGCTGCACGCGGACTGCACAGGACGATCTGAAACCGGGAATCGGCCAGCGCCGCGCGCAGATGCTCGCCCAGGTCGCCGCTTGCCGGCAGTTCTTCGCGGTCGCGGAAGACCGGCGGCAGCTTCTTCGGCACCGGTCCGAATTCCGACGGCGTGCCGACAAGCTGCTTCGGCATACGGAAGGTTTCGAGCGCCTGGTGCAGCCAGCGTGCGGACGCCTGGTCCGCATGGCTGTAGCTGATGAAGGCGGAATAGCGGCTCATGCAGTGACCGCCGGGACGATCTCGACGACGCGATCGCCGGATTCGAGCCGCTGCGCCTCGGGCTGCCAGAAGCCGATGTCGCGGCCCGCCCGGATGATCCGGACGCCCAGTCCCGTGGTAAGCGATGAGAGTGGCCGGCCTTCTTCATGGCCGGAGATGCAGCGTTCGACCAGCTGCACCCGCCCTGCAGCGCTGGCCAGATCGGTCAGATATTCGGTGGTGTGCGTCCCTTCGCACGATCCGGCGAGCAGCAGTCCCGCGAAGCTGACCGGATTGACTACGGTCGTCGCTCCCGCCTGTCGGGCGAGCAGTTCATTGTCCTCGGCGCGGATGGTCGTGCTGATGCGGATATCAGGCGCCAGGTGCCGGGCCGTCAGGGTGATCAGGATCGCCGTGTCGTCGCGCCCGGCGGTCACCAACAACGTCTCGGCTTCAGCGATGCGCACTGCCTGGAGCGTGGCGTCGCGGGTCGCATCGCCCTGCAGCACGGTGCAGCCGAGGCTTTCCGCCTCGGCCAAGGCTTCGGCCTCGCAATCGACGACGACGACGCGCTCCGCCTTGGTGCCGCGCGCGATCAGCTCTTCCGTCGCCTCCCGCCCGGTCACGCCGAATCCGGCAACGACGATGTGATCCGTCAGCGTCTTTTGAATGATGCGCATGCGCCATTTGTCCCAGGTCCGGCGGATCACGAACGTATAGGCCGTACCGAAAAAGATCATCACGACGAAAATGCGGATCGGCGTGACGACGAAGGCATCGAACATGCGCGCCTGCTCGGTCACCGGCACGATATCGCCATAGCCGGTCGTCGTGACGGAGATCATCGTGAAGTAGAGAATGTCGGTCAGGCTGATCTCGCCGCCGGCACTGTCGCGCAGACCGTCGCGATCCAGCCAGTGCACGCCGACCGCCAGTCCGATCAGCGCCAGCACGAGCAGGATGCGCCAGCCGATCTGGAGCCAGACCGGTGTGCTGGATGGCCGCCGCAAGGTCGGGGGACGCTGCGGCGGCACGCGCATGATCTAGCGGTAAACCTGTTCGAGCGCGGCGAGGCTGGGCCGGTGAGTCAGGTCGAGCTGCAGCGGCGTCACCGAGATATACCCGTCCGCCACCGCTTCGATATCGGTGGCGTGGGCGGGCGTATGGACCATCGGACGCAGGCCGAACCAGAAATAATCATAGCCGCGTGGATCGGTGCGCTGGTCGATACGAGCGCGGCCATAATCGTGAAAGCCCTGCGACACGACGCGAATGCCCTTCACCCGATCGGCGGGCAGGGCGGGGAAGTTCACGTTGATGAGCGTGCGAGGTTCTGACGGTGCGGCCAGCAGGGGCTCCAGCACCCGCTCACCCCAGGCAGTGGCCGCGTCGAACGGCACGGTGTCGCCCATGCCTTCGCGCGCATAGACCTGGCTGAGCGCGATCGAGCGGACGCCCGCCAGCGCGCCTTCCATGGCCGCGGAAACCGTGCCCGAATAAGTGATATCGTCGGCAAGGTTGGCGCCGCGATTGACGCCGGACAGCACCAGGTCCGGCTTCAGCTCTTTCATCAGGTGGCCGACGGCCATCATCACGCTGTCGGTCGGCGTGCCCGTCACGCAGAATCGCCGCTCACCCAGCTTGCGCAGCCGGATCGGCCGGCTCAGCGTTAGCGAATGGCCGGTGCCGGACTGTTCCTCGGCGGGCGCGACCACCCAGATATCGTCGGAAAAGCGGCGGGCGATCTGCTCCAGAACCTTGAGGCCGGCGGCGTTGATGCCGTCATCGTTGGTCAGGAGAATCCGCACGCACTTACTCCGCTGGGTCGAGGCGCCGGCGGGAAGGCGGCGCCTCAGGCGGCGTTAACGGACGCGGCCGGTGCCTGCAATCGCCGCCGCATGCCGAAGCCGGCGGCGGCGAAGCCGGTCAGCATCAGCGCCCAGCTCGCCGGCTCCGGCACCGGCGCGGCGACGCCGGCCACCGACAGGCCGTCAACATAGTTAGGACCGAACGGCGTCAGGAATTCGGTCGCCCCTTGCTGGTCGGCGCGGCCGCCGCCGTTGCGACGCGTGCCGACATCGACCAGACCTAGGGTGCCGCCGCGGCTGGCCATCCCGGTCAGCAGTGTGTCGCGGCCGTTCAGGCGCGCAAAACCGACGTTCACGCCGCCGGTAAAGCCGGGATCGAAGGCGAGGAAGGATCCGAGCAGCCTGGCATCATCAAGCGCGAAGATCCTGACCAGTGGCGCGCTGCCTTCGCCCGCGCCGACGAACAGGGCATGCTGTCCCAGAAAGTCGCCGGTGGCGAGCGACATGCCGCCCGCATAGCCATTCTCGAACGCGAAGAAGTCGGCGCGCACATCGCCGCTCAGGCCATCGAACACGCGCACATGGCCGCCGCCGCCTGCTCCGGCCCCGACGATCACGTCCGCCCGGCCATCGCCGGCGAAATCCCCGACCGCGACACTCACACCGCCGGTGAAGCCATCGCCAAAGGCAAAGAAGCTTTGCCGCACCGATCCATCGGCGCCGCTGAACACACGAACATGCGGCCCGCCGCCCGCTCCGGCGCCGGTCACCACTTCGGCGCGGCCGTCGCCGTCCAGATCTCCGGTCGCGACTTGCACGCCGCCGACGAAACCTGCCTCATAGGCGAAGAAGCTGCGCAATTCGGTGCCGGTGCTTCCGTCGAACACCTTCACGTGCGGACCGCCACCGGGCCCGGCGCCGGTCACCAGGTCGGCGAGACCGTCGCCGTTCACATCGCCCGTCGCGACGCGAACGCCGCCGGTGAAGCTGTTGTAAGGCAGGATGGATGCCAAGGCCTTGCCGCCGGCGTCATAGCCATCCACGCGCGCTATCGAGCTGCCGGCGCCGGTCCCGACGAAAAAGGCCGGCTGCGGCGCTTCCTGGGCCGCGACGGCCGTGCTCAAGCTCAAGGCGACAGCCGCCGCCAGATGGTTCGCGTGCATGTTCGATCTCCCCTGTTGCCGGCGGCCATAGCATGGCCGGCGAGAGGAGTTACCTGGTTACGACCGGTCTAACGAAATCGGCGACGGAGGTCAGGCCGGGCGCAGCTCCGTCACGCCGGCCATATAGGGGTGCAGCGCCTCGGGAATGCGCACGGTGCCGTCGGGCTGCCAACAATTTTCCAGCACCGCGACCAATGTGCGTCCAACTGCCAGGGCCGATCCGTTCAGCGTGTGCACGAACTCCGGCTTGCCGCCTTCGCGCCGGAACCGCGCGTTCATCCGCCGCGCCTGAAAGTCGCCGCAGTTCGAGCAGCTCGAGATCTCGCGATAGCGTTGCTGGCCGGGCAGCCAGACTTCGAGATCGTAGGTCTTGCGGGCACCGAAGCCCATGTCTCCGGTACAGAGCAGCATGCGGCGATAGGGCAGGTCCAGCGCTTCCAGGATCGACTCCGCCGCCCGCGTCATCCGCTCATGCTCTTCGTCCGACGCTTCCGGCGTGACGACCGAGACGAGCTCGGTCTTTTCGAACTGGTGTTGGCGGATGAGCCCTTTGGTGTCGCGGCCCGCCGATCCCGCTTCTGAACGGAAACAGGGCGTCAGCGCGGTGAAGCGGAGCGGCAGTTCTTTCTCGCTCAGCAGCTGGCCGAGCACGAGGCTGGTCAGGCTCACTTCCGCGGTCGGTATCAGCCAGCGACCGTCTGTGGTCTGGAAGGAATCTTCAGCGAACTTCGGCAGCTTGTCCGTGCCGTACATCGCCTGATCGCGAACCAGCAGCGGCGGGTTGACCTCGGTATAGCCCCACTCGCTCGTGTTCCTGTCGAGCATGAACTGCCCGATCGCGCGATTGAGACGGGCAATGCCGCCCTTGAGCACCGCGAAGCGTGCGCCGGCGATCGCCGCTGCGCTCTCAAAATCGAGGCCGAGCGCAGGGCCGAAATCGGCATGTTCGGGATAGTCGCCCTCGCGCGGCGTACCCCAGCGCTTCATCTCGACATTGCTATTCTCGTCTGCGCCTTCGGGAACGTCGGCTGCCGGGATGTTCGGGATGACGGCGAGGTTGGCTTCGAGCGCCGTGTCCGCTTCCCGCGCGGCCTCTTCCAGCTGCGGCACCTGCTCCTTCAGCGCAGCGACCTCCGCCATCAGCGTGGCGGCCTCGTCGTCGCGCTTCTGTGCCTTGGCGATGCCGATCGCCTTCGAGGTCTCGTTGCGCCGGGCGAGCGAAGCCTGCAGCTCAGTCTGCGCGGATCGGCGGCGCTCGTCGAGAGCGATCAGCGCGGCCGAGACCGGCTCCAGCCCACGGCGCGCCAAGCCGGCGTCGAAGGCTGCGGGATCGTCGCGGATCAGGCGGATATCGTGCATCCGGCGCGGCTAGCGAGGGCAGGGGAGGCGCGCAACCCCGACGGCGGGGCAGGCGTTCAGTGGCCGATCAAGCGAAGATGGAGGTTCCCCGATGCAGATCCCGAACAACGGCTATGTGCTCGTCGCCGACGGCCGCAAGATGCTGTTCTTCCGCAACGAGGGCGACGAAGCCTATCCGAACCTGCAGGTGGTCACCGCGACCGAGCAGAAGAATCCGAAGACTGCCGATCAAGGCACGGATGAGCCCGGCACGACCTTTTCCAGCTCTGGCACGATGGGTTACCGTACGGGCGGCCGCAGCGCCTATTCCGACACCGACTTTCATACGCTCGAAGAGACGCGCTTTGCCGAGGACGCGGCCGCCATGCTGAAGGAACGTGCGTTGGCGAACGCTTTTGAGAGCCTGTTGATTGTCGCCCCGCCCTCCACGCTGGGCGACCTGCGCAAGCACTACCACAAGGAAGTCGAGCGCCGACTGGTCGGCGAGATCGCCAAGGACCTGACCAACCACCCGGTGGATCAGATCGAGAGGATCATTTCCGAGGCGTGAATTCGTCGCCCGCAGCAAGTTCCCGCAAGATGCGGTAAGCCGAGTGCCAATGCGACGAAACGAAAGACGCTTCTGATTCCGCTGCTTGTGCGGAGTCTTGCGCACGCGTATAGGCCGCACCCGGGCAAAAGGGGCGCGGACCCCACATCATAGTTGGGCCGCGACGGTGGAGCGGAGACGATTATGGCGACGGCGTTGAGTAGCGTTGAGGCGGGCGGCAAACTGCCGACGCCGGTCAATGACGACGATTATCGGCCCAGCGCCGACGAACCGTTCATGAATGCGCGGCAGGTCGAGTATTTCCGCCGCAAGCTGATCAACTGGAAGGAAGACATCCTCCGCGAAGCGAAGGATACGCTGGCGCATTTGCAGACGGAGTCGCTGCGGGAGCCCGACGTGACCGATCGCGCATCGAGCGAAACCGATTGGTCGATCGAACTGCGCACGCGCGACCGGCAGCGTAAGCTCATTTCCAAGATCGATGCCGCGCTGCGCCGGATCGACGAAGGCGAATATGGCTATTGCGAAGTGACCGGCGAACCGATCTCGCTCGCTCGTCTGGAGGCCCGGCCGATCGCCACGATGACGGTTGAGGCGCAGGAGAAGCACGAGCGGCAGGAAAAGGTGTCGCGCGACGAATAACTTCGAAATTCCCGATCTTTACCGATTGTCGATCTATTCCCGGCATCAGGCTGGACCATGCAGCATGATCCCGAAACGAACACCGACTCGGCCAGCGACCGAGCATCCGAACGGCGCGCCTTTTTTCTGACCACGACCCTGTTCGGACTGGATCAGGGCAGCGTCGGTGCACGCGTCCGCAACCTGTCTGCGGGCGGCATGATGATCGAATTGGCCGAAGAGCCCGAGCCTGAAATCGTGCGCGGCCAACGCCTGACCGCCGAGCTGCGCAATATCGGCCGGGTAAAGGGCGAGATTGCCTGGTGCGAGGGTCGCCGCTTCGGCATCCGCTTCGATCGCGAGATCGATCCCGAAGCTGCACGCAAGCCAGTATCGAATGGGGCGAGCACACCGGATTTCATCAAGCCCGTGCTAGTGCCCGGTCGCGCGCTCAAATATGTGGAAGGTCTGGGCCGCCGCTAGGCGCCGGCCGGCCGGCCGGCGCCGCGACGTCCGGGATCAGGTCCGCGCCATCTCGTCCTTGAGACGGAGCTTCTGCTTCTTGAGGCTGGCGACGGTGCTGTCGTCGGGGTGAGGTCGTTGCAGTTCGCTGACAATCAGGGCTTCCAGCCCCGCATGCTTGGCTTGAAGGGCTGCCAGATGCGAATTGTCCATTGCGAGACTCTCCTCTTCGTTTCGCCGATGGGGAAGGAAGTTAATCACAGCTTTGGGCCCCTGTCTTGCGCTATGTGACAGCATTGCGACGAACCGTCTCGGCGCGTGCGATGGGCCGCTTGAGCCGGTGCCGGAACCTGCCTAGTCTGCCCTGATGGGCATGAGCGAGGAAGAGATTGAGCGGCGCCTTGGCGTGCTGCGGATCGAACATCGCGACCTCGACGACTCGATTTCCGCGCTGATGGCGAGCGCGCATGTCGATCAGCTGCAGCTTGCGCGGCTGAAGCGCCGGAAGCTCCGGCTGAAGGACGAGATCGCGCTGCTGGAAGACCAGCTGATACCCGATATCATCGCGTGACCCCGCCCCAGAACGGGACGGCGTTTACCGCGAAGCGACATTCCGGCGGCGCCCCGTCTGTGGCAGAATGAGCCATGCCTTTGGAACAGACCAAGAAACTGATGACCGCGCGGCTCGTTGACAGCCTCTACACCGAGGCGATGGTGCTGGCGGACGAAGCGCGGAGCTATTTCGACGAGATCGGCCGCGCCGACCGCGACGGCCTTGCGCCGATCGATCGGGTCGCCTTCTCCTGCGAGTCGCTGAAAGTGACGACGCGGCTGATGCACGTTATCGCCTGGCTTCTGACCCGCAAGGCAGTGGCGGCCGGCGAAATCCCCGAGCGGGCGGCCACGCATGAGTCGCGGCGACTTGGCCAGGCCGCAGGCAGCGATGCTGCCGCGATTGCCGCGCTGCCGCCGGCAGCCCGGGAGATCGCGGCGGGAAGCATCGACCTTTACGACCGCGTCTCCCGCATCGACCAGGAGATGATCGAGCCCGAGCCCGACAGTCCGGCGCTCGACCTGATCCGACGGCTCGAACAGGCGCTTTGACGCAAGCTGCTAAGTCCTGACTTTGGCCTGCAGCTCGGCATAGGCGGCGCGATATTCCCGCTCCAGCCGATCGACGCGGTCGGCGACGCTTTCTACGGCGGTCACAGCGCCTATGCCCTGGCCCGAGCCCCAGATGTCACGCCACGCCTTTTTGGCCTGGTTCGCCCCGCCGCCGAAATCCATCGTCTTGTAATCGCCCTCGGGCAGGTTGTCGGGGTCGAGCCCGGCCGCTTCGATCGACTGGCGCAGATAGTTGCCGTGCACGCCGGTGAAGAGGTTGGAATAGACGATGTCCGACGCGCGGCCGGCGACGATCCCCGCCTTGTAACCGGGATCGGCATTGGCCTCGGCCGTCGCGATGAACGCCGACCCGATATAGGCGAGGTCGGCACCGCAGGCCTGGGCGGCAAGGACGGAGCGCCCGGTCGCGATGGCACCGGACAGCGCGATGGGGCCATCGAACCACTCCCGGATTTCGGAGACGAGCGCGAAGGGCGACTGTACGCCGGCATGGCCGCCCGCCCCGGCCGCAACCGGAATGAGGCCATCGGCACCCTTTTCGATCGCCTTGCGCGCGAAGCGGTCGTTGATGACATCATGAAGCGTGATGCCGCCCCAGCCATGCACCGTCTGGTTCAAATCCTCACGCGCGCCTAGGGACGTGATCACGATCGGTACCTGCCACTTGGCGCAGGTCTCGACATCCTGTTCCAGTCGGTCGTTCGACTTGTGCACGATCTGGTTGACGGCGAAAGGCGCCGCGGGCCGGTCCGGATGATCGCGATTATGCTGGGCAAGCTCTTCGGTGATCCGGTGCAGCCATTCGTCCAGCAGCGACTGAGGCCGCGCATTGAGCGCCGGGAAGGACCCGACGATCCCCGCCTTGCACTGCGCGATGACGAGATCGGGTCCCGAGACGATGAACAGCGGCGAGCCGATGATCGGCAGGCGCAGGCGGTCGAAGATCGGCGGCAGGCTCATGCCGGTTTCATAGCGAAACGAAACCGCGCGACAATGCTCGCTATTCCGCCGCTACGTCTTCCAAGGGAACCGGCACGGGATCAGACAGGCGAATCGTGTCGAGGATCCGCGCCATCTCGTCCCGAACCTTCAGCATTACCCAGTGAATGCGGCATTGTTCCTGGGAGACGCAGTTCTTGCACGGCTCATAGGCGAGCCGGCTCGCGCACGGCACCAGCGCCAGGCTGCCGCGCGTCAGCCGGATGATGTCGCCATAGCTGATCTCCGAGGGCCGTTTGGCGAGCCAATAGCCGCCGTCCTTGCCGCGCTGCGTCTCGACGAGGCCGGCGCGCCCCATTTCGGACAGGATAACGGTCAGGAACTTCGCCGGGATGTTCTGCGCGACCGAAATTTCCGTCAGTTGGACCGGCCCTTTGCCGAACCGGTCGGACAGGTGCAGCAGCGCCCGGATGGCGTAGCGAGTCCGTTGCGAAAGCATGCCAAGCCAAATGGCGGAAAAGCACCGAATTTTCAACCTGCCGATCGAACCGGCGGCCGATGCGATGAAATGCCCGACCCGAGGCGATTTGAGCAGGTTTTCCACAGCCGAGATGCTAAGCTGTGGATTGCCGACTCGCTGCCCTTTGCGGTGGCGATGCCGGGGGAGAAGAGCAATGTCGGAGTCGCAGTCTGACTATTGGGCGCGGAGGGCAGATGAACATGCCCGGCTGGCCCAGACGAGTTCGCATCACGCAGCGCACGCCGCGCACGAGACGCTCGCCCGCGCCTATCGGCGCAGAGCCGAGGAACGCAGACTTGCCGACTGAGCGGCGGACTGGCCGCCCAGATCGTCCCAGACCCCGTCCCATTGCGGCGGCGGCGGCATGTCTTGCAGCTGTGTGGCGCGATTGAGCATCGTCGCGGTCGGGCCGTCCTTCGGATAATCGTCGGAAAGCGCCGCGAAAGCGGAGCGGGCGGCGCTCCAGCGACGTTCGGCGAACAGCCGCATCGCCTCGGCATATCGGCCGAATAGGTCCATGTCGGCGACGTCGATAAAGCGCACTTCGAAAATGCGGACCGGTTCCCGCCGGCCACGGACCCGCACCGCGTCGGGGGGCGCAGCGAGAAGCTGTCGCCCAGCGCTGCCACCGTCCGGCCGCAGGCAATCACCAGGACGCCATAGATTTTCGTCAAGCCCTGCAGGCGCGACGCAAGGTTCACGCTGTCGCCGATGACCGTATAGTCCATCCGCTTCAGCGATCCGATGGTACCTGCGACCACGTTTCCCATGGCAATGCCGCAGCCGAGCCGGATTGCGCTGGCGTGAAGTTCGTCGTCATCGGACGCCTCTCCCCCGAAGGCGGCACGATGGTGGATCGTTCTGCGCCAACGATCAAGCACCAGAAGCGGCGTTGACGGGTGTGCCGTGTTGACACCCCCCGACTCCTCACCTAATCGGGCCGCGCCTTGGCGGGGTCGCTCGCCTCCGTGCGTTTTTCGCTCTCCGTGAAGGTCCACGAGACCTCGCTTTACGAGGAGAAGACGCATGGCGGAGAACGAGCCCGGTCTGGACCCGATCCGCGAGGATGCGCGGCTGGAAACGCTCGACGAGCGGTTGCAGCGCGCCCGAACGGAGGAGGCGGTCAGGTCAGGCGAGACGCGCGACAAGGGCGAGGCTGATTACAACCTCGGCAATCGCGTTCTTGCCGAACTGATCGGCGGCATGGCCGGAGGAGCGCTGATCGGCTGGGTGCTGGATCGCTTTCTCGGGACATCCCCATGGCTCCTGCTCACGCTGCTGTTCCTCGGAATAGTGGTCGCGTTCAGGAACATCATCCGGATTTCGAACCAGCGCTCGAAGTGATCTTCGGGCGCTTGGCTTAGTTTAAGGGTCGGAAACGTTGGCGAGTGGCGGCAAGATCGATCCGATGCACCAGTTCGAGGTGCAGACGATCGCGAACGGCTTCAACCTGGGCGGTCAGCAGATCGCCTTCACCAACAGCGCCGCGTGGATGCTGGTTACGGTCGTCGTGCTGTGGCTGTTCATGCTCGGCGGGATGAAGCGCGCGCTGGTGCCCGGCCGCTGGCAGATGATGGTCGAGAATTTCACCGGCTTCATCGACAACATGCTGAAGGCGAACATCGGCAAGGACGGGCGGAAATACTTGCCCTACGTCTTCTCGCTGTTCATGTTCATCCTGTTCGCCAATCTGCTCGGCCTGTTGCCGCTCGGCCTGGTCGGTATTCACCCGTTCACCTTCACCAGCCACTTCACCGTCACCGGCGTGCTGGCGATCATGAGCTTCTCGATCGTGCTGATCGTGGGTTTCTTCAAGCATGGTCTGAAGTTCTTCAGCCTGTTCGTGCCGCACGGTACGCCGCTGTGGCTGATCTGGCTTATCCCGGTGATCGAGTTCGTGTCGTTCATGGTCCGGCCCTTCTCGCTCGGGCTACGGCTGTTCGTCGCCATGACCGCGGGCCACGTGCTGCTGAAGGTGCTGGCCGGCTTCGTGATCAACTCGACCAATGCGGGCGCGGGCTTTGGGCTCGGCGTCGGTATCCCCAGCTTCGTACTGATGATCGGCATTTCCGCGCTCGAAGTGCTGGTCGCCGGCATCCAGGCCTATGTCTTCGCGCTGTTGACGTCGCTTTACATCAACGACGCCGAACATCTTCACTAAACCCGTCAACGTTTTACACGCAGGAGTTACTATAATGGACGCAGAAGCAGCCAAGCTCGTTGGTGCCGGTCTCGCCGCGATCGGCGCCGGCATGGCCGCCATCGGTGTGGGCACCGTGTTCGGCAACTTCCTTGAAGGCGCGCTACGCAATCCGGGCGCGGCCGACAGCCAGCAGGGCCGTCTGTTCATCGGCTTCGCGGCCGCCGAGCTGCTGGGTCTCCTCGCCTTCGTCGTGGCGATGATCCTGATCTTCGTTGCCTAACTGATCCGACCGGGCACTCGCATGCGGGTGCCCGGTCCGAGAGGGTAAGATGCCTCAGATTTCCCAGCTCGCGGCGACCTATGCGTCGCAGATTTTCTGGCTGCTGCTGACTTTCGGCATCGTGTTCGTGGTGATCGGCCTCGGCATGGTTCCGAAGATCCAGGCCAATGTCGACCAGCGCGACCAGACCGTCACCGGCGATCTGGCGGCGGCCGAGGCGGCGCGGGCGGCGGCCGACCGGGCGGAGGAAGAGTGGCGGACCCGCGAGAATGCCATCCGTGCCGATGCACAAAAGGTGATCGGCGAAGCGCGTGCGACCGCTGCCAAGGCGACGGAACAGACGCTTGCCGCCGCCAATGAGCGGATCGCGTCTCGTCTGACGGCGGAAGAGGCGCGGATCGCCGATGCCAGCAGGGCGGCGATGGGCGAGATTGAAGCCGTCGCAGCCGAGGCCGCGCAGACCATCGTGTCCCGCCTGTCGGGCGCGAATGTCAGCGAAGCGGAAGCGCGCGATGCAGTGAAGGCAGTGCTGGCCAATGGCTGAGAATGTGAGCGCCGGGTCGGCGGAAGTGGCCCACAACCTGTCCGAAGCCGACAAGCTCCAGGGCTCTCCGCACACCGGCGGCGAGGCGCTGGAAGGGCATGCCGGCGGTGTCGGCGAGACCAACCACCCGGATCCCGCCGCGCTCGGCATGGATGCGACCGCCTGGGTCTCCCTGGCGATGGTCGTCTTCATCGTCATCCTGCTGTTGAAGAAGGTGCCGGGCCTGATTACGCGCGGGCTGGACAACCAGATCGCCGCGATCCGCCAGCGGCTCGACGAGGCCAAGACCCTGCGCGCGGAGGCCGAGGCCCTGCGCGACGAATATGCGCGCAAGATCGCTGGCGCCGAGCAGGACGCGGCGAAGATCGTCGCCCATGCGCAGGAAGAGTCAAAGACGCTGATCGCGGACGCCGAGCAGAAGGCGAACGAGCTCAGCGCCCGCCGCGTAAAGATGGCCGAGGACAAGATCGCAGCAGCCGAGCGTCAGGCGATTGCCGAGGTCCGCGCCAAGGCAGCCGAGGCGGCAGCGGCAGCGGCCGCCAAGCTGATCGCCGAGCGCCACGATGCCAATGCCGACAAGGCGCTGGTGGACCGCACGATCTCCGGGCTCGGGTCCGTCCACTAGGCACCGGCGGCGTGGCGGCCTCTCACGCTACCTGCCAGGCCTCTCCCGAAAGCGGGGGAGGCCTTCTCATGTTCAAACAGCTTGTCGTCGCTGCGAGTGTCGCGATCTCGGCTCCGGCACTTGCGGAAGCCTGTCCGGAGCCGGCCGGCTGGGCTGTGCCGGAGCGTCATGCCGCCGCTCGGGTGCCGAGTTTTCGTTTTGCCCTGAAGCCTGAGACGGCGCACCAGCTCCAGCTGCTTCCGAGCGGGCAGGTTAAACTCGCAACAGGAAATGCTCGCAAGCCAGCTGTCGGCGGTTATGCCGGGCTCGCCGCTATCGACGTAGCCCAGGCGGGGACGCTCGATGTGCTGCTGTCCGGCAAAGCCTATGTGGACCTGGTCCGGGACGGCAAGACCGTCGTCGCCTCGGCGCACCGGCATTTAGGCTGCGGCGGTATCTTCAAGCGGGTCAGCTTCGAGGTCGTACCTGGCCGCTATATCGTCCAGCTGACCAATAGCGCGGCGCGTTCAGTCCGGCTCGCGACCATCGCGCATCCGACCGGCACGAAAAGGAAATAGCTTGTGTTAGCCGGCGGTTACCTTACGGCCGTGCGTTATGAGCAACTTGCGTAGCTTGACCTATGTGAGCCGCGTGAGCGACTCGATGTCCGAAGCCGAGTTCACGTTTTTGGGGCTGGAGGCGGGTCGCCTGAACGCGTTGGACGGCATCACCGGCCTCCTGGTCTTCAACGGCGAGCGTTTCTGCCAGACCATTGAGGGCGCTCCCGAAGCCATTGAAAATCTCGTTGAGCGGCTGAAGCGCGATCCGCGCCATGAAGATTTCGCGGTCCTGGATGACGGCGATGTGCCGACGCGGCGCTTCCGCTCCTGGGACATGCAGTTGCTCGCGGTGCCGGGCGACAAGCAGGCCGCGCTCGACCTCGCTCGCCTCCGCTTCGAGGCGGAAGCTGACTTCTCTGCCCGTGCCAAAATCTACCAGACCGTCGAAGGTGCGTTCGCCTAAGCCTGACTTTCCAGAACGTTTGCGGCGCTGAGCACGGCCCTGACGCTGGCGGTGGCCACGTCGGCATCCACCCCGACACCAAACACCGTGGCGCCGGTCGGTGTGCGGCATTCGACATAGGCGGCGGCCTGCGCGTCGCTGCCATGGCCGAGCGCATGTTCGCTATAGTCGGCGACCTCTAGGACGATTCCGAAGCTTTCCGCGAGTGCTGCCAGGACCGACGAGATCAGGCCGTTGCCGCGGCCGCTGACGCTCCGCTCGTCTCCATCGCGCGCGATCCGGCCGGCAAAGATGCGGTGCGCGGCGTCCTGCTGTTCCTGATAGGATACGAGTGCGAGACGGCCGCCATCGAGCGCATAGGTGCGGCGGAACACGGCCCAGATATCCTCCGCGTTCAGCTCGCGGCTGGTCTGGTCGGCCAGCGCCTGAACATGGCGGCTGAAATCCGCCTGCATGCGCTTGGGCAGCTTCAGGCCCTGGTCCTGCTCCAGCACCCAGGCGACGCCGCCTTTGCCCGATTGCGAGTTAACCCGGATCACCGCCTCATAGGAGCGGCCGAGATCGGCGGGGTCGATCGGCAGATAGGGCACGTCCCACAGCTCATCATTGCGTTCGGCCTGCGCGGCGAAGCCCTTCTTGATTGCGTCCTGATGGGAGCCGGAAAAGGCGGTGAACACCAGTTCGCCCGCATAGGGTTGGCGCGGATGCGTCTTGATGTTGGTGCAATATTCGACCGTGTTCACGATCTCGTCGATGTTCGACAGGTCGAGACGCGGATCGAGCCCCTGCGTGTACATGTTGAGCGCGACTGTCACGAGATCGACATTGCCGGTCCGCTCGCCATTGCCGAGCAGGCAGCCTTCGACCCGGTCGGCACCCGCCAGCAGCCCGAGTTCCGTCGCCGCGACGCCGGTGCCGCGATCATTGTGCGTGTGGAGGGAGACGATCACCGCCTCGCGATTGGGGATGTTGCGGCAGAAATATTCGATCTGGTCGGCATAGATGTTGGGCGTCGCCGCCTCGACCGTCGCCGGCAGGTTGAAGATGAGGGGCCGCTCCGCCGTCGGGCGGAGCACGTCCATCACTGCGGAACACACCTCCAAAGACACGTCGAGCTCAGCGGTGGAAAAGGTCTCAGGGCTATATTCGAAGCGCCAGTCGGTGCCCGAATAGCGCGCCGCCTGATCTCGCAGGATCGAGGCGCCCTCGATCGCGATGGCCTTCACGCCGGCCACGTCCAGGTTGAATACGATGCGCCGCCATGACGGCGATACGGCATTGTAGAGGTGCACGATCGCCGACCGGGCGCCTTCCAGGCTTTCGAAGCTGCGCTCGATCAGGTCGCGGCGGCTCTGGGTCAGCACCTGCACGGTGACATCGTCGGGCACGCGACCGGACCGGACGAGGCCGGATATAAAGTCGAACTCGATCTGCCCGGCCGAGGGAAAGCCAACCTCGATTTCCTTGACGCCGATCCGCACCAGCAGGTCGAAGAATCGCTGCTTCTTCTCTCCATCCATCGGATCGATCAGCGCCTGATTGCCGTCGCGCAGATCGGTCGACAGCCAGATCGGTGCCTTGTCGATGGTCCGGCTGGGCCATTGCCGATCGGGCAACGGCACCTGCGGGAAGGGGCGGTATTTTATGGACGGGTCGCGCAACATGGGTCTTCTCCGGAGAAGCTGGCTGAGTTTCAGTCTGCTTTGCCCTTAGGCGCGGCGCCTTGGCCGCATGCAGGTGCGCGCGCCTAAGGGCGCGTAAGTCGAAGAAGAAGGGCGCGGAGCGGTCCCATGCCGGTTCCGCTAGCGTGGCATGGTTAACAATGTCCAGCCCTTCGCTTCGTTAAATCCACAGTTACTGATTGCCGCTATCGCCTCGGCAGGCGGGACGCAGCGAGTGGTAAGTCCATGATTCAGCTCTGTTACATCAGCACCGCACGGCCGCAGGTCGGCTGGGATGGTGTCGACGATATTCTCGCGGTCTCGCGTCGCAACAACGGAGGCGCGCGAGTGAGCGGCCTGCTGCTGTTCAATGGCAAGCGCTTCCTGCAACTGCTCGAAGGTCCGGCAGTGCAGGTTGAAGAGACCTACGCGCGCATCCTGAGGGACGATCGCCATTTCGCCATCGTCAAGCTCTCCGAGCGCCAGATCGACGAGCGCGAGTTCGGCGGTTGGGAGATGGCGTTCGAACGTTTCGCCGCCGAAAACCGACGTGACGCGATCTTCGGCAAGGTGGCGGAGCTGACGCGCGGCGCCAGCCCGAGCGTGAAGGCGCTGTTCACCAGCTACGCGGCGATCTGACGCCTATTTCTGGAACGCGGCGGCGATGTCGAGCTTCACCTCGTCGCCGACCATTGGTACGCCGAAGCCCAGCCCGAACTCGCTACGCCGGATCGTCGTCGTAGCGCGGAAGCCGACATTTTCCTTGCCGCCCATCTGAGCCGGCATCTTCCCCGCGCCGTAGAAGCTGGCGTCGAGCGTCACCGGCTTGGTGACGCCGTTCAGCGTCAGATTGCCGGTGATCTGAGCCTTCTGGCCGTTCGGCACGACCGAAGTCGAGACGAAGCGCGCGTCTGCAGGGGAGGCGCCGAAGAAGTCCGGCCTGCCGCCATCCTTGCCCGGACGAAGCAGATGCTGGGTGAGGCCGGCACTGGCCGTCGTCACCTTCGACACAGGAATGGTCACATCGACCTTCGCCGCCTTGGGATTTTTCGGATCGAGCGTCAGCGTGCCGGTCACGTCGCCGAAGATGCCCGTATAGGGCGAGAAGCCGAGGTGATCGAGCGTCCACACCACTTGGGTATGGCCGGGATCGACCGTGTAGGTGCCGCCGCTGATGCCGGCCGTGTTGGCGCTGCCGGGCTTGGACATCGGCCCTTGCGCGATCAGCGGCGCGGCGAGAGCGAGCGGCAACAGAACCAGGAGCGAACGGCGCATGGCAACCTCCAGTTATTTTAGCGGAAACTAGCCCGATCCCGGCATCAGTAGCAATCGGCGATGGCGATCCGGCCACGCTTGTCGAGCTGCATGTTGAGGCGGTTGCGCCGCAGGTCCTGGATTACCGGCTCGCCAGGCCTGATCCAGCGGATCTGGTCATGGCCGACGGCGCGCCGGACGCGCAGCCGGACTGCCGGAGTCGCGCGCAGGCCGAGATAGGCGCGTGCCCGATCCGCCCCGCACTCGCGTAGCGTAATGCCGTAGCAGTTGGTACCGCGCGCGCGGCGCAGGCCCGGATCGATGCCCGGGCAGGCGTCGATGGCTGCCGGGGCGGCGAGAAGGGTGAGGGCCAGGCTCAGCATAGGGCCATGCTGCTCTGGCTCGTCTGAACGCGCGCTTTACTCCCGCTCGTCCCAAGCTCGGATCGGGACGAGCGAGAAGATGTGGCTAGTTCTTCGCCTTGTCGACGAGCTTGTTGGCGCCGATCCAGGGCATCATCGCGCGCAGCTCCGATCCGACCTTTTCGATCGGATGGGCGGCGGCACGCTTGCGCGCGGCCTTGAGTTCGGGTTGGCCAGCGCGGTTGTCGAGCACGAACTTGGAGACGAAGCGGCCCGACTGGATGTCGTCCAACACCCGCTTCATATCGCGCTTGGTCTCGTCGGTGATGATGCGCGGACCGGTGGTGATGTCGCCATATTCGGCGGTGTTCGAGATCGAATAGCGCATGTTCGCGATGCCGCCTTCATACATCAGGTCGACGATCAGCTTCACTTCGTGCAGGCACTCGAAATAGGCCATTTCGGGCGCATAGCCCGCTTCCGTGAGCGTCTCGAAGCCCGCCTGGATCAAGTGGGTCAGGCCCCCGCACAGCACCGCCTGTTCGCCGAACAGGTCAGTCTCGCATTCCTCGCGGAAGTTGGTCTCGATGATACCGGACCGGCCCCCGCCGATCGCCGAGGCATAGGAGAGGGCGAGGTCGTGCGCGTTGCCGCTCGCGTCCCGGTCGATGGCGACGAGGCATGGCACACCGCCGCCGCGCACATATTCTGAGCGAACGGTGTGACCCGGCCCCTTGGGCGCGACCATGATCACGTCGAGATCGGAGCGCGGCTCGATCAGGCCGAAATGGATGTTGAGCCCGTGCGCGAAGGCGAGGGCAGCGCCCTGTTTGAGGTTCGGCCCCAGATCATCGGCATAGATCGCCGCCTGGTGCTCGTCGGGCGCGAGGATCATGACCAGGTCGGCCCAAGCGGCGGCTTCCGCGTTGCTCATCACCTTGAAGCCGGCGCCTTCCGCCTTCTGCGCCGTCGCTGAACCGGGGCGCAGCGCGATGGCCACTTCGTTCACGCCGGAATCGCGCAGATTCTGGGCATGGGCATGGCCCTGGCTGCCATAGCCGACGATCGCGATCTTCTTGGTCTTGATCAGGCCGAGATCGGCATCCCGGTCGTAGTAAACGCGCATGCTTCTTCCCCTTCTTTCTTCGTCATCCCGAACTTGGTTCGGGACAAGGGTGGAGCGCGACCCGGAGTGAACCAGATCGCCCAAACACCCGTCGGTGGTAAGCTTGTCCCGAAACAAGTTCGGGATGACAGCTCGTGCTACACCGCCTCCCGCCCGCGGGCGATGGCGACGACGCCGGTGCGGGCGACTTCGACCAGCCCGACTTCGCGCATCAGCGTAACAAACGTGTCGATCTTGTCCGGCCCGCCGGTGACTTCGAACACGAAGCTCGCCGTCGTCGCATCGACGACCCGGGCCCGGTACACGTCGGCGAGGCGCAGCGCCTCGATGCGATGATCGCCGGTGCCCGCGACCTTAACCAGCGCCAGCTCCCGTTCGACGTGCGGACCAAGCTCGGTCAGGTCCGTAACCTTGTGCACCGGCACCAGTCGGTCGAGCTGGGCGATGATCTGCTCGATCGTCGCCGGCGCGCCCGAGGTGACGATCGTGATCCGGCTGACGCTCTCGTCCTCGGTCACGTCGGCAACGGTCAGGCTCTCGATATTATAGCCGCGGGCGGTGAACAGGCCGGCGATCCTGGCGAGGATGCCGGGCTCGTTGTCCACGACGACGGAGAGCGTATGCCGCTCCTTGGCTTCTTCCAGGATGTGCATCAGACCAGCGCCTTGGCTTCGTCGTCCATCTCGCCCGACACTTCGTTGGCCTGGAGGATCATGTCTGTGTGGGCGGCGCCCGATGGGATCATCGGGAAGCAATTGGCGAGCTTGGCGACGCGGCAATCCACCAGCACCGGGCCGGGGGTGTCGATCATCGCGGTGATGCCATCGCCCAGCTGATCGGGGCTCTCGATGCGCAGCCCGGTCCAGCCATAGGCCTCAGCCAGCTTCACAAAATCCGGCAAGGAGTCGCTGTAACTCTCTGAATAGCGGCCCCCATAGGTCAGGTCCTGCCACTGGCGGACCATGCCCATATATTCGTTGTTGAGGATGAAGAGCTTGATCGGCAGCCGGTATTGCGTTGCCGTCGCCAGCTCCTGGATGTTCATCTGGATCGACGCTTCCCCGGCGATGTCGATGACGAGCGCGTTCGGGTGCCCGAGCTGCGCGCCGATCGCGGCCGGCAGGCCATAGCCCATAGTACCCAGCCCGCCCGAGGTAAGCCACTTGTTCGGGCGCTCGAAGCCGAAATGCTGGGCCGCCCACATCTGGTGCTGGCCGACTTCGGTGGTGATGATCGGCTGGCGGTCCCTGGTCGCCTCGTAGAGCGCACGGATCGCCCGCTGCGGCATGATCTCCTTGCCGTTTTCAGGGAATGAGAGGCAGGCCTTGCCGCGCCATTCCTCGATCTGCCGCCACCAGGCGGACAGATCGTTCTTCTGGTAGCCGCGCCCTTTCCAGATGCGGATCATGTCCTCGAGCGCGCGGCCGACGTCGCCGACGATGCCTAGATCGACGCGAACATTCTTGTTGATCGAAGAGCGGTCGATGTCGATGTGGATCTTCTTGGATAGCGGGCTGAACGCATCGAGCCGCCCCGTCACACGGTCGTCGAAGCGCGCGCCAAGACACAGGATCAGGTCCGCGCCGTGCATCGCCAGATTGGCTTCATAGGTGCCGTGCATGCCGAGCATGCCGAGCCACTGGTTCGAAGATGCGGGAAGGGCGCCCAGACCCATCAGCGTGGAGGTGACGGGCGCACCGGTGATCTTGGCGAGTTCCTGAAGGAGCTGCGACGCGCCGGGACCGGAGTTGATGATGCCGCCGCCCGTGTAGAGGATCGGCCGCTCCGCCGCTGCCAGCATCTCGACGGCGGTTTCGATCAGCCGCGTGTCGGGCTTGACCTGAGGACGATAGGTCTTGTGCTGGATGGCGGCTGGCTTGGCATAGGCAGCGCTCGCTACCTGCACGTCCTTGGGAATGTCGATCACGACGGGCCCCGGACGGCCCGAAGTGGCGATGTGGAACGCCTCATGAATCACGGCACCCAGCCTTGCGGGGTCCTTCACCAGATAATTATGCTTGGTGCAGTGGCGAGTGATGCCGATCGTGTCGGCTTCCTGGAAGGCGTCTGTTCCGATCAGTGCGGTCGGCACCTGGCCGGTGATCACCACCATCGGGATCGAGTCCATCAGCGCGTCGGTGATGCCGGTCACGGCATTCGTCGCGCCGGGACCCGAAGTGACGAGCACGACGCCGGGCTTGCCGGTCGAGCGGGCATAGCCTTCGGCGGCGTGAGTCGCCGCCTGCTCGTGCCGCACAAGAATATGCTTGATCCGGCTCTGGCGGAACAGTGCGTCGTAGATCGGCAGCACCGCACCGCCCGGATAGCCGAACACATATTCGACGCCGAGGTCGGTCAGCGCCTGGATCAGAATGTCGGCTCCGCTCAGTTCTTTCGGCATTCGTCCCAACCTTGCTGGACGGCGGCTGCTAGAGAAACAAGTGAATAGGGTCAAGCAGCTTCCGTATAATATTATTTCAATGTTTGGTGAGTGAGCACAAAAGAAAAGGCCGCCCGGAGATCGGACGGCCTGCATGGGACCTCGTCTCCGGACGGCGTGTCAGGGGATAATAAGTACGAGCCCAATAAGGGCGCACGCAACCGGCGCGGCGAAAATGCCGCAGCAGTCGTCGAGGCGCACCGGACGAGTCATCTGTATCTGCCTAGCAGTCCCGCAACCCGGAATCCAGCCTTTCAGGCAGCGCGCAGACCGAGAGGGTTCCTTCGCCGCATCGCCGCGCCGGCGAGCGCGAAGCCGGCGATCATCATCGTCCAGCTGGCAGGCTCGGGAACGGCGAACGGAACGGTGTAGCCAAAGGTGCCCAGATGGACTTCGCCGCCCTGAGTGAAGCTCTTCGCCACCAGCGATCCTTCGATCGGCGTGTTGTTCGTCACCGCCGCGTTCCGGGCCAGGACCGACCCGTGCACGATCCGCTGCAGATTGACCGACGTCGCGTCGATGAAGTTCCAGATGATCGACCGGTTCAGGCTTTCGTTGAAGCCGCCGATCGAGTTCGCCGTCCAGTTCACGTTGGTCCCGGTTACGTTGATGATGATCGGATAGGCACTGCCGGAAACGTTGAAGTTGATCTCGGCCGACGACAGCAGATTCGCGTTGATGTTGAACAGCGCGAAGGCATTGTTGCCCTTGACCACATTGAAGGTGGGGCCTTGCCCGCCCATGGTGATGCTGCTCGGGTTGCTGGCGAGCGACAGCCCTGCCAAGGCTGCAGACAGGTTGGCGAAATTGTCACTGAAGCTCGCCGTCGTAGCAGCGATCGACGCCTTCAGGTCATTCGCGCCGCCGACGGCCAGGCTCGCATCCTTGGTGACGAACGCCTGGTCTTGCGCCTGCACATTCGAGGCGGTGGTGCCGTAGCTAACCTTCTTGTTCGCGGTGGGATTGAAGCCGGAGTTGTTGAACGAACCGCCGACCTTGGTGAGGCTTGAGGCGGCGTTCACACCCAAGCCAATGGCATTGCCGCCAATCTGTACCTGCACGGCGGGCAAGCCGATGCCATTCAGCACATTGACGCTGCTGGCGCCGAGATTTCCGCCGACCGTCAGGCTGGCAAAGGAGGAAGCGACGAAGCCTTGGCCGTTGCTTGCGCCGCTCGCCACGGTCCCGCTGCCGCCGAGCAGCCCGCCCACGAACAGCTTGCCCTCAACATCCGACGTCATGCCCATATTGCCAAGCACGATCGCATTGAGCTTGCTCATGGCGTCGAGCCCGGCCTGCGCCTTGATGAAATCGACGGCGGCGCTGGCGGGCATTGCGGTCAAGGCCACGGCGGCAGCGCCGAGCACCAGACGAGTCGTGATCTTCATGATTGGAGAACCCCCGGAAAAGCAAAGTCGAAACGCGCGGCCGCCCCTACTTGGGAGCGGCTGTCGGCGCCCTCTCTACCATTGCGCAGCCGGTCCGACAATTGATCGGCCCGCCGAAGCCTTGATCAGTTTGAGTTGACGAGCCGCTTGGCCGAAAGCTCCATTAGATAGGGCGTGAGCGGATCCTCGAGCCGCGGCCAGTCTTCCGGGAGCTGGTGGCGAAACCAGGTATATTGGCGCTTCGCATATTGCCGCGTCGCCTGCCGCCCCGCCTCGACCATCTCGGCGCGCGTCATGTCGCCATACAGCCAGGCGGTGATCTCGCGGACGCCGATGGCACGCATCACCGGGAGCTGCGGATCGAGATTGCGGGCCAGTAGCCGCTCCACTTCATCCACTGCCCCGCTCTCGACCATGCCGAGGAAGCGGCTGTCGCAGCGCTGCACCAGCCATTCGCGCGGGGGGGCGAGGATCAGCGGCCGAAGCGCCACCTGCGTGCCGATCCCGCCCGCTCGCTGGTCATGCCAATGGGCGAGAGGACGCCCGGTCGAGCGCACCACTTCCAGCGCGCGTTGTACTCGGGTCGTGTCGGCCGGCGCGAGCCGCTCCGCGGCCTCGGGATCTTCCTGCCTCAGCGCAATATAGGCCGCGTCGACCGCCATCCCGCGCACGGCCGAACGGATGTCGGGATCGATAGCGGGAATGGGCGCGATGCCTTGCAAGAGGGTGCGGATGTAGAGCCCGGTGCCGCCGACCAGCACGGGGACGCGGCCGGTCTGATGGGCAAGGGCGATCTGTTCGCGGGCGTCCCGGGCCCAGCGCGCCGCCGAACACGCCTCGGCGCCATCGACATAGCCGAACAGTCGGTGCGGGGCCCGGCTCATGTCGATCTCGTCGGGCCGTGCCGAGAGGATGCGCAGGTCGCGATACACCTGGGCGGAATCCGCGTTGACGATGGTGACTTGGCCCAATTCCGCCGCGGCGAGCGCAAGCGCGGTCTTGCCGCTCGCAGTCGGCCCTGCGATGAGCGCCAGCGGCGGGAGGTCGGCCGTGTTCATCGCGACGGTTGTAGCAGCAGAGCGGTTAACGAAGCAGTCACTTATCGAAGTGCTGCCGGCTGCCGCATCGGCAGAGCAGGTGGCCGACACTGTCTTCCGCCTGCGCTTCGCTGGCGATCCGGCAATGGCCCGCCGCGCTCTCGAACAGCTCCCGGCCGACGTGTTCGTGCGGCCTATCGACGCACCGATACCCCGCATGCTGGTTGCCGACATGGATTCGACGATGATCACCGTCGAATGCATCGACGAACTCGCCGACTATGCCGGGGTCAAGCCGCAGGTCGCCGAGATTACCGAGCGGGCGATGCGGGGCGAACTGGACTTTGCCGGCTCGCTTCGCGCGCGCGTCGCCCTGCTCAAGGGCTTGGATGTGTCGGTCCTCGCGCGCTGCTATGAGGAGCGGGTGCGGATCATGCCCGGCGCACGGACACTGATCCAAACACTCAAGTCGCTCGGCGCCTGGACACTGCTCGTCTCCGGCGGCTTCACCTATTTCGCTGATCGGGTCGCCGCAGAGATCGGCTTCGACGAGGCGCGTGCCAATGTGCTGGGCGTCTCGGGCGGCAAGCTCGACGGCACCGTTGCGGAGCCCATTCTGGGCGCCGAGGAGAAACGCGCGGCGTTGATCGGAAAAGGCTTCGATACTGCGGCGACGATCGCGATCGGTGACGGCGCCAACGATATCCCGATGCTGCAGGCGGCGGGCCTTGGCATCGCCTATCACGGCAAGCCGAAAGTCGTGGGAGCCGCGGGCGCGGCCGTGAGGTTCGGTGATCTGAGCGTGGTGTTGCACGGGCTCGGCATAGCGCCGGCAGACTGGCGGAACTGAACGACGCGGCGCAACCCTTAGCCGCTGGTGTCGAGCGGTTCGCCCCGGAACTCGTCGATGGCTTCGAACAGGGTCGTGAGGGCGGCCCGCTCCTCTTCGGGAATTTCCGGCCGCCAAATCTCGAACAGCAGGACGACACGGCGGGATACGCCGTCATTCCAGGCTTCATGCTCGATTGAATCGTCGAAGATCAGCAACTTGCCTTCTTCCCAGGCTCGAACTTCATTGCCGACGCGGAAGCGGCAGCCATCCGGCACGATGAGAGGCAAGTGGCAGATCAGCCGCGTGTTGAGCATGCCGTTGTGCGGGAAGATGTGCGTGCCGGGCTTGAGCAGCGAGAACAGTGCCATTGGCGAGCGCCCGCGAATGACCGGCTGCGGGACCGCCTTCTGGGCGGCCATGGTCACCGGGCAGAGCGAGGCATTGGGTTCGACCGGTTCGCCCCTTAGCAGGTGAAAGGCACCCCAGTCACGGTTGCGGACCAGATTGTGCACCTTGCCCGGACGATTCTCGTCGTCATCGACATAGGGCGGGAAATCATGGGTCCTGGCGAGCACGGCATCGAGTTCGGCGCGGATAGCGCCCGTCTGCGCCTCGAGCGATGGCACCCAGTCGAACGCGTCTCGTTCGTAGAATTGGATCTGCGGAAGGCCGGGGAAGTAGAAGGTGGTCGGCTCCTGCAGGAACAGCTGCTTCTCGCCATTGGCGAGCGCGATCGCGTCACGCACCCGCTGACTGAGCCGCGTGGCGGTCCAGCCGCCGCGTGCCAAGGCATCTTCCAGGTGGGCCCGATAGTCGCCCTTGCCGCGCTCCAGCTCGGCGGCAACGCGCTGCAACTCCGCTCTCAAGCCGGGGGGCACATCGCTAACCGTCTCCGCGACTTTCAGCGATAGCATGTAGAAGCTGTGCGCCGCGCGCGTGTCGCCCTGCCGTCCAAGCAGGTCACCCTTCATGACCAGCCCACGCAGATGCCGCGGCTGCTCGGCCAAGAGCCGGTCGAGGGCAGCGCGTTCGCCCGCTTCGTCGCGTTCGGCGCGGCATGCCTGGGCGATGAGCAGCCAGGGCGCGGCTACGCCGCTGGCGGCATCGGCGACCTGCTCGAACAGCCGGCGCGCCTCGCTTGGCGCACCGCGCTGCATCGCGGCGACGCCCTCCCGCACGATCTGGTCGGCTTCGGCCTGGGTCAGCATCGATGGAGCTTAGAGCGGGACGCGAAGCCGCCCGCAAGATGGACTTAACCCGATCTTAGCGTCTGGCGTGCGATTTCGCGGCTGAAAGCCACACCCAAAAAGGGAAGCTATGCGCGTACTCGCAATGGCATCGCAAAAAGGCGGATCGGGCAAGACCACGCTCTCCGGCCACCTCGCCGTCCAGGCCCAGCGGGCCGGGGCCGGCCCTGTCGTGCTGATCGATATCGATCCGCAGGGCTCGCTCGCCGACTGGTGGAACGAACGGCAGGACGAATATCCGGCCTTTGCCCAGACCACGGTTGCGCGCCTGGCCAGCGACCTTGACCTGCTGCGCCAGCAGGGCTTCAAGCTCGCGGTCATCGACACGCCGCCCGCGATCACCATGGCGATCCAGAGCGTGATCCAGGTCGCCGAGCTGATCGTCATCCCGACTCGCCCGAGCCCGCACGACCTGCGCGCGGTCGGCGCCACCGTCGATTTGTGCGATCGCGCGGCCAAGCCGCTGATCTTCGTCGTCAATGCGGCGACGCCAAAGGCCAAGATCACCGCCGAAGCCGCCGTCGCGCTGTCGCAGCACGGCACCGTCGCGCCGGTCACCATCCACCAGCGTACCGACTTCGCCGCTTCGATGATCGACGGCCGGACGGTGATGGAAACCGATCCCAAGGGCAAGTCCGCCTCTGAGATCACGAATCTCTGGACCTATGTCGCCGACCGGCTGGAAAAGAATTTTCGCCGCACCGTCTTCAACGTGCCCGGCGTGCAGCCGCACATGGCGGCCGCGCCGCGACCCGTGCCCGGCTTCGGCCGGCGGGTGGTTGGCCAGTGAGGGGCGGGGGCATGAACGCCAAGCCGCTCGCATCGCTCACCTCCGGCCTCCTCGCTCGCAAGGGGACCGCGAAGCCGGCGATGCGCCCGCAGGGCTTTGCCGGCTTTGGCCATCGCCAGGAAGATCTCGGCTGGAACGATATGGGCTTCGATGCGCCCCAGCCAGTGGCCGAGCCGCCAGTGGTGGTGCGTCAGCAGGAAGACCTGGCGGTTCGCCTGGCCAATGTCGAAGCAACGCCGCGCGCCGCGCCGGGTACGGCTCGCGACAAGGCGGCGTTCACGCTGCGGCTCGATGGCGACCGGCATTTGCGCCTGCGCCTCGCTTCGGCGGTGCGCCACCGTTCTTCGCAGCAGCTCGTCACCGAAGCGCTGGACGCGCTGCTCGCCGGCATGCCGGAGCTGGACGAACTGGTCGCCCAGGCAAAATCGCGATCGAAGGGAAACTAGCCATGCGTCGCAACATGTTGGTCAAGGCTACGGTGTCTGCGCTCGTGCTGGCGAGCATCACCGCTGCGGCTCCGCCTGCCTTCAAGCAGGCCCAGATCGCCGAAAAGGCGCTTGCCAAGCAGAAGGTCGCGGTGGCGGTTGAAGCTGCCGAAGCCGCCGTCGCTGCCGCGCCGCAAGACGCCGGCTACCGCATGCTGCTCGGTCGCTCCTACCTTGCGGCCGGCCGCTATCGCTCGGCGGCGACAAGCTTCGCCGACGCCCTTGCCCTGGACGGCAGCCGCGGAAGTGCGGCGCTGAGCCTGGCGCTGACTCGCATCGGTCTCGGCGAACGGGAGGTCGCGAGCGCCGTGCTTGCGCGTCACGGTTCCGCAATCGCTCCGAGCGATCGCGGGCTCGCCCTGGCGCTCGCGGGCAACCCGGCCGAAGGCGTGCAGGTACTCGAAGCCGAGGTGCGCGGCGGCGGCGCCGATGCCAAGACCCGGCAGAATCTGGCACTCTCCTATGCGCTTGCCGGCCGTTGGGCCGAAGCGCAGCTGATGGCAGCCTACGATCTCGATCCCGCCACCCTTGCGCAGCGTATCATGGAATGGTCGCGCTTCACGCGTGAGCAGCAGGCTTCCGCGCAGGTCGCGTCGCTGCTGGGTGTAGCACCGGGTCCCGACGCCGGCCAGCCGGAGCGGCTCGCGCTTGCCTCGAAGCCGGAAGTGCAGCTCGCCGAAGTCGCGCCGCCGCCGCCGGTCAAGATGAGCGAGGCGGCACCCGCGCAAGTCGAGACGGCAGCCATGCAGGCCGAGGCCGCACCAGCGCCAGCAGCATCGCCGGCGATTCAGTTCGCTGCGCGCAACGAGATCGTGCAACAGCTCGCATCGCCGGTCGTGCAGGCCGCTTACAAGCCTGCTCCGCGTCCGGCTCGCCTGCGCCCCGCAACCTTCGAACTGCCGGCCGGCGGACGTTTCGTCGTCCAGCTTGGCGCGTTCGACAGTGCGCCGGTGGCCGAATCCGCGTGGAACCGGATGAGCAGCCGCATCGGCCTGCTGCGCAACCTCTCGCCGTCGACGACCACGGTCGTGAAGAATGGCGCGACTTTCCACCGCCTGTCGGTGAGCGGGTTCGCCACGCGCACGACCGCCGTCAGCTTCTGCGAAGAGCTGCGCACGCGCGGCGGCCAGTGCTTCGTCCGCGAGATTGCCGGTGACGCGCCGCTGCAATGGGCGCGGCGGAGCGGCATGACCCGGCTCGCTGCCCGCTAAAGAATCTCGCGCCCGCCCTTGAACAGGCGGAGCACGCGGCCCTGCACCGGCAGTTTGTCGAACGGCGTGTTGCCGGCAGCGGCGCGCATCTTGTCCGAATCGACGCGCCACGGCGCTTCGGGATCGACCAGGATCAGGTCGGCTGGCGCCCCGACTTCCAGTCGCCCGCCATCGAGGCCGAGGATGCGGGACGGGTTGGCCGCGAGCAGTTCGAACAGCCGCTCCAGCCCGATCACGCCATCCCGCACCAGGTTCAACGACAGGGCCAGCAAGGTTTCAGCGCCTGCCGCGCCCGGCGCCGCATCGGCAAAGGGCAGGCGCTTGTCCTCGGGCCCACGCGGATCATGACCCGACGAGAGCAGGTCGATCGTGCCATCGCCCACCGCTTCGATGGCCGCCTGTCGATCGTCTTCCGATCGCAGCGGCGGCGACAGATGCGCGAACGTGCGGAAGTCGGCGACGGCATTGTCGGACAGGAACAGATGCGCGGGCGTGATCCCGCAGGTGACCGGCAGGCCGCGTGACTTCGCTGCCCGGATCAGATCCAGCGCCGCGCGCGTGGTCACCTGGCGGAAGTGGAGCCGAGCGCCGGTTTCTTCGACCAGCATCAGATCGCGGGCAACCGCCATCGCTTCGGCCCTGGCAGGAGCGGAGGGGAGCCCAAGCCGAGTCGCCGTCTCGCCGGCCGTCGCCACCGCGTCGGCGGTCAATCCGCTGTCCTCGGAATGGGTAATGACCGTCAGGTCGAACGCCGCGGCATAGCTCAGCGCACGATGCATCACGCCGGAGTTGGAAATCCACGAGCGCCCGGTCGCAACGGCTTTCGCCCCCGCCGCCTTCATCAAACCGAACTCCGCCAGCTCTCTGCCATCCAGTCCGCGCGTGGCGGCGGCGAGCGGATGGACCCAGATGTCCGGCTTGCCGGAATAGGCGGCGCGCTGGATTAAGCCCGGATCGTCCAAGGGCGGCGACTGGTCCGGCATGAGCGCGGCCCGTGCGATGCCGCCGAAACGGAAGGCAGGTCCATCGACGCGGAACACGCCCAGATCGACGATGGCAGGCGCGAGCAGTGCGCCGCGGCCATCGACCGTCTCGGCTTCGGGGGGAGCGTTCCCGCCGATACCGGCGATCCTCTCGCCGTCGATCAGGACGTGGCTTGCGCTTCCGTCCGGCAGGCGGACGTTGGTGAAGAGCTTCATGCCCAGCCCTCCACGCCGCGGCGTTTGCGCGTGAGCACGTCGAGACAGGCCATTCGCACGGCGACGCCCATCTCCACCTGCTCGGTGATTGCCGACCGCTGCGGATGGTCGGCGACGCTGGAGGCGATCTCGACGCCCCGGTTCATCGGGCCGGGATGCATGACAAGCGCGTCCGGCTTGGCGCGCGCGAGTCTTTCCGGAGTGAGACCCCAGAACTGGTGATATTCGCGCAGCGAGGGCACGAAGCCGCCGGTCATCCGCTCGGTCTGCAGCCGCAGCATCATGACCACGTCCGCGTCATCCAGCCCACGTTCAAAATCGGTGAAGCAGCGCACCCGCATCCGCTCGACCTCGGCCGGGATCAAGGTCGGCGGGCCGACGACCCGGACATCAGCACCGAGAGAGGTGAGGGCGAGGATGTTCGACCGCGCGACCCGGCTGTGCAGCACATCGCCGCAGATCGCGATTGTCAGGCCGTGGATATCGCCCTTGCGCCGGCGGATCGTCAGGGCATCGAGCAGCGCCTGGGTCGGATGTTCGTGCCGCCCGTCGCCGGCGTTCAGCACCGGGCAGTCGACCTTGTCGGCGATCAGCTGCACCGCGCCGGAGCTGGCGTGGCGGATGACCATCACATCGGCGCGCATGGCATTCAGCGTCATCGCCGTATCGATGAGCGTCTCGCCCTTTTTCACGCTCGATTGCGCCGCGTGCATGTTGACGACGTCCGCGCCCAGCCGCTTGCCGGCAATCTCGAAACTCAGCAGCGTCCGCGTCGAGTTCTCGAAAAAGGCATTGATCAGCGTCAGGCTGCGCAGTCGATCGTCGCGCTTTTCGGTGGTGCGGTTAAGCTCCACCCACTGCTCAGCCTCGTCGAGCAGGAACGCGATCTCGTGCGGCTGGAGGCCGGCAATCCCGAGCAGGTGCCGGTGGGGAAACATCAGCGCGTCTGGCATTAAAGCCGTCCCATAGCGCGCCTTCGGCCCCGCGTCACCAGCGTAACCAATCCTGCTCTCCCATGAACGAGCCGCTCGGAATCGGTTCAGGCTGGCGGTGGCAAAAGCGATTCGTGAGTTCGCGAGAGGGAGTAAAGATTATGCGTAAGCTCATGATGGCTCTGGCCGTTGCCGGCACCGCGGTTCCCGCGAGTGTCGTACTCGAAGCGCCGGCGCAGGCGCAGCGTTATTACGCCCGCGACGGGCGCACCTATTATGCGCAGCCGCGCTATTATAATTGCCGCCGCGGCAATGGCACGACCGGCCTGATCGTCGGCGGTGCCGCCGGCGCGCTCCTCGGTCGTTCGCTCGACGGCGGCCGTAACCAGACGCTCGGCACGGTGCTCGGCGCCGCCGGCGGTGCCCTGCTCGGCCGCGAGGTCCAGCGGAGCCGCCAGACCCGCAACTGCTACCGCTAAGACGAGTGACCCTCTCCCGCACCACGGGAGAGGGTTGCGTCGCGTTCAAGCGGCTTCGAGCTGCTTGTGCACCACCTCGTCCGCGAGCTTGCCGCTGATTTCTTGCAGGTGATCGAACTCAGCGGTGTAGCTCGCCAGGCCTTGGCTCATCGAACGCAGGTCTGCGTCCAGGCCCTGCAATGCCGATGAAGGTAGCAACGCCTCGACCACGTCCCACCGATGCCAGCCTTCGCGGGGTTCCATGCCCAGCATCTGCCCACGCCGCGAAGAGATGGCCGACGTGACTTTCGACGTGGCGCTGTTCGGCGCCACGATCGTCACTTTCGAGATCGGCTCGAGCAGATAGGGCTGCGCGGCCGCCAAGGCTTCGCTCATCGCCATGCGGCCGGCGGTGCGGAAGGCGAGTTCCGAGCTGTCCACCGAATGGAAGCTGCCGTCGGTGAGCGTTACTGCGACATCCACCACCGGAAAGCCGAGCGGCCCCTTCGCCATCGCGTCCCTGATCCCGGCCTCGACGGCCGGGATGTATTGCCGCGGGATCGCGCCGCCAGTGATCCTGTCCTCGAACACGAAACCGGAGCCACGCGGCAGCGGCCGGATCTCGATCACGCAATCGCCATATTGGCCGTGCCCGCCCGATTGCTTCTTGTGGCGCCCGCGCTGGGTGACCGTGCGGCGGATCGACTCCTTATAGCCGATCGTCGCGGAGCGGCTGGTCACGTCGACACCGTAGCGCCGCTTCAACCGCGCGAGCACCACGCTCAGATGCTCGTCGCCCATGCCCTTCAGCAGGGTTTCGTGATGCACCTCGTCCTGCTCCCAGGTGAGCGAGCCATCTTCTTCCGTCAGTTTATGGAGCGCGGTTGAGAGCTTCACATCGTCATTGCGGTTCTTCGGCGAAATCGCGACCACGTGATTGGCGGTGGGGCGCAGGACGGCGGGCGCGTCATAGGCCTGGCCCTTGCCTGTCAGCCATTCGCCGGCCTGCACACCTTCCAGCTTGGCGATTGCGATGATTTCGCCCTGTTCGGCCCTGCCGGTCTTCGCGCTCTTCTCACCCTGCATGCGGAGCAAGGTGCCGACCCGCACCGGCCCTCGCGCGCCCTTCAGCTCCGCACCCTCCGAAAGCCCGCCGCCGAACACCCGCGCATAAGCAAGCCGGCCGATCTGGTTACCGTTCGACACCTTGAACACGAAGGCGCAGGCGTCGTCCGTGCCGAGCCGCGTCGCCGCACGCTCGGGCGCGGGTGCTTCATGGCGCAATGCCTTCAGCAGACGCCGCACGCCGAAGCCGTTCAGCGCCGAACCGAACATGACCGGCACGCCGAGATGCTCGCCGGTCTCTCTAGCAAGATCGGCCAGCACCGTCTTCTGGTCCGGCGTTTCGTCCATCAGCAATTGCTCGAGCAAGGCATCGTCATGATCGGCGAGCTGTTCGAGCAGGTGCATGCGGTCGGCGACCTCCCGCTCCATCAGCTCGGCGGGGATCTCGGTACGCTCGGATGGCTTGCCCGGCACATAGTGGAACGCGCGCTCCAGCCCGACATCGACGAAGCCGGTGATGCGGTCGCCTTCCCAGATCGGAATGTGGCGCGCCAGCAGCGGCTTGGACGAGAGCGGCTGCAGCACCTCCAGCAGGTCGCGGAGCCGGCCGCGCGCCTGATCGATCTTGTTGACGAAGACCATGTGCGGGATGTCCATCGCTTCCAGCTGCCGGAGGGTCGGCTCGGCGAGTTGTGCGCGGCCCTGTTCCGGATCCACCACGACCACCGCGAGGTCGCAGGCAGCAAGCCCCAGCGCGCCATCGGCCACGAAGCCGACTGATCCCGGCGTGTCGACGAGCGCGAAATGGTCATCGAGATAGTCGAAATGCATCAGGTTGAGCTCGGTCGACCCGCGCCGCGCCCGCGCCTCGGGCGAACTGTCGCCCACGCAGTTGCCATTGTCGACGCTGCCCTGTCGGTCGATCGCGCCGCTGCAAAAAAGAAGGGCCTCGGCAAGGCTGGTCTTGCCAGCTCCACCGGGCCCGACAAGCGCGATCGCGCGTGTGCCAGCTGATCTACCAGGCATGATCGTCTCCTTCGTCTGCCGCCCGAGCAGTTCCGCGAAGAAGACGCGGCTGCTCGCGTCTGGTGAGTCGAAGCCGCGATGCTCTGCCTGTGGATAGTTTCGGTCAAGGGGCTTTCCGGGCAGCGCCGGATCGTGAACAGAGCACGGCAGAGGAGACGAAGATGGCGAACGGGCAGGGGCCGCTTGCAGGCGTGCGGATCGTGGAAATGGAAGCGATCGGTCCGGTGCCGCTCGCCGCGATGATCCTGGCGGGCATGGGTGCCGATATTGTCCGTCTTGTCAGGCCCGGCTCGCAGTCGATGGGTGGGGCCGTTCTCGGACGCAGTCGGGCGACCGTGGAGGCGGACCTGAAGAGCGAAGAGGGGCGGCAGCTTGCGCTTGCCTTGCTCGACAAGGCTGACGCCGTGCTGGAAGGCTATCGTCCCGGGGTGATGGAACGGCTCGGTCTCGGCCCCGCCGAACTCCACGCTCGAAATTCGCGGCTCGTGTTCGGGCGCATGACCGGCTGGGGGCAGACTGGACCGTTCGCGTCGATGGCGGGCCACGACATCAACTATATCTCGTTGACTGGCGCACTGCACGCGATCGGCCGCGCCGGGGAGCCGCCGGTGCCGCCGCTCAATCTGGTCGGGGATTATGGTGGCGGCGCCATGTTCCTGGTCACTGGCGTACTTGCCGCCGTGCTCCGCGCACGCGAAACCGGGCAAGGTGATGTCGTCGACGTCGCGATGACGGAAGGCACGATCACCCTGCTGTCGATGTTTCACGCATGGCTGGCAGCTGGCCTCTGGCAGGACAAGCCGGAGGCAAACCTCCTGGACGGCGCGGCGCACTTCTACCGCTGTTACGCCTGCGGTGACGGCAAATATGTCGCCGTGGGCTGTCTCGAGCCGCAATTCTACGCGGCGTGCCTCAAGGGATTGGAGCTGGATGCAGCCGACTATCCGCAACACCCGCCGTCGCGCTGGCCGGAACTGGCGCGCGGCTTCGCAAACCGTTTCGCGCAAAAGAGCCGGGATGAATGGGCAGCGATCTTCGCAGGCACCGATGCGTGCGTCACGCCCGTGTTGAGTTTTGCGGAGGCACCGAGCCACCCCCACAATCGGAGTCGCGGCAGCTTCATCGAGCGTGAAGGCGTCGCGCAGGCCGCGCCCGCGCCGCGCTTCGCGCACGCTCCGGGCACGGTCGAAGCGCCCACGTCTATATCAGCCGAGGCGGCGCTGGCCCGCTGGCGCTAGAAACATGACCCCGCCCGATGATCGGGCGGGGTCGATCGAGTCAGGCGAACGCGACCTTGACCGCGCGGCGGCGCATGCCGGCGCCGGCCAGGCCAAAGCCCGCGATCATCATCGCCCAGGTCGCCGGCTCAGGCACGGCATTGCCGTTGAAGTCCACCTTCAGCCAGACGTCGTTGTCGCCCAGAAAGCCTTGCGACCATCCGTTGACGAACAGGTCGCCGAAGTTCGTGCCGTTGTTCATGAACACGAACAGACCGGGGATGGTGTTGCCGCTGACCGGCATGCGGAAGGTGCTGTCCGACTGCTCCGGCAGGTCCGAGATGCTGAGGAACGCGACATATTCCTGTCCTGGCGTCACCGCGATGTTCGGGGCGAAGGCGAACTCCTGCAGAGTCGCCGCGGCATTCATCGTTTGGACGCCGCTGCTGTAGAGGAGGGTGCCCGCCTTCGAGCCGTCCCAGGTCGCGATGTAGCCCTTCAGGTCGAGCGTGCCCGAACCCGAGAAACGATCGCGCAGGTACATGGAAAAGCTGGAAAGAGTGGTGTCGCCCGCGCCGGCCGTGAAGGTCTGGCCATAGGTCGCGGTGTTGGTGGCACCAAATTGCTGGACATTGCCAATGTCGGTGCCGGTGGTGTCGATGTCTGCCAAGGCCGGCGTCGCGAAGCAAAGAGCCGACGATACGAGAATCGCAACCTTAAGCATGCTTTTCATCGATTTAACTCCCCCTATCAGTTGCATTGGAACGCAACTAACGACTTCTTTACTCTATTTGGCCGCTATTGCACAGCGCTGGAGTTCCGATGCGTCGTCCCGCTTTGGTACAGCAGCGCAAGTGTTCTTGATATGTTCCAAGCGCGGGCGTAGGCTCTCGGGATGAATCCGAGTCTTCGCCCGGCGCGCGGCGCGACGATCAACCGCGAAAGCAGCCGCTTCAATCTGCCCGAGCGGCTGGCGGACGGCGACTGGCTCGACCAAAGAACGCAGGTCGATGACGCGCCGCCGACGCTGCGCACGACCGTGACGATCGAGAAGCCGAAGACAATCATCACTCGGAACGCGTCGCCGGATGTGCCGTTCGACCGTTCGATCAACGCCTATCGCGGCTGCGAGCATGGCTGCATCTATTGCTTCGCTCGGCCGAGCCACGCCTACCACGATCTGTCACCAGGACTGGATTTCGAGACGAAGCTATTTGCAAAGCCGGATGCGGCGGCGCTGCTGAGGACTGAACTGGCAAAGCCCGGCTACAGCCCGCGTCCGATCGCAATGGGCACGAATACCGATCCCTATCAGCCCATCGAGGGCAAATGGCGGATCACTCGCGCGCTGTTGGAGGTGCTGAGCGAATGCCGGCATCCAGCCTCGATCACCACCAAGTCGGACCGCGTCACGCGCGACATCGACTTGCTCGCCCCCATGGCTGCGCAGAGGCTGACAGCAGTGGCGCTGTCGATCACGTCGCTCGATGCGACGGTCGCGCGCACGGTCGAACCCAGGGCGCCGCATCCGGAAAAGCGTCTCGCGGCCGTGCGTTTGCTTGCCGATGCGGGTGTTCCGGTGTTCGTCTCGATCTCACCCGTCATCCCTGCGATCACCGATCACGAAATGGAGCACCTCCTCGAACGCGCGGCGGAGGCAGGCGCGCGCGGCGCCTTTTTTCTCCCCGTGCGATTGCCGCACGAGGTGGCGCCGCTGTTCAGGGCCTGGCTTGACGAACATTTCCCTGAGCGCGCGGGCAAGGTGATGTCGATCATCCAGTCGATCCGCGGTGGGAGGGATAATGATCCCAATTTCTATACGCGGATGCAGGGGCAGGGACCTTGGGCAGACCTACTGCGCACCCGCTTCAATCGCATGTGCAAGAAGCTGCGGCTCAACGAGGAGCGGATGGAGTTGCGGACCGACCTGTTCCGCGCACCTGAAGGGCCGCAGCTGCGCCTATTCTGAAGATCGACCTAATCTGAGTTAAATAAAGGAAAATCCGGAGTTCGTTTCGGAACGAGATCGTTCCTCCCGCATTGGACCAGCAGAATAGAAGAAGGTGGGCTTCGATCGGCCGCGGGAGGGCATGTGAACGGGCGATTTTGGGCCTGTCTTTTGGTGGTTTGCACCGTTGGATCGCCGCCATCCGCGGTTCGTGCCGAAGAAGACGGCCAATGGACCATGCCGGCGCACAGTTATTCGAGCAGCCGGTTCAGCGGTCTCGACCAGATCAATCGCGACAATGTGCCGAAGCTGCAGGTCGCCTTCACCTTCTCGACCGGCATCGTCAAAGGCCATGAGGCAGCACCGCTCGTCGTCGGCGGCACGATGTACATCGTCACGCCCTATCCGAACCATGTCTATGCGCTGGACCTGACCAGGCCGGGCGCCCCGGTGAAGTGGAAGTTCGACCCGAAACCCGCGGCTGCCGCACAAGGCGTCGCGTGCTGCGACGTGGTCAATCGCGGCGCGGCCTATGCCAACGGACGCATCTTCTTCAACACACTCGACAACAACACGATCGCGCTCGACGCCGCGACCGGCAAGGAAGTCTGGCGCACCAAGCTCGACGACATCAACCGCGGCGCGACGATGACGATGGCGCCGCTGGTCGCCGACGGGAAAGTGCTCGTCGGCAATTCGGGCGGCGAAATGGGCGTGCGCGGCTGGCTGACGGCGCTGGACGCGCGGTCCGGTCGGATCGTCTGGCGGGCCTGGTCGACCGGGCCGGACAAGGATGTGCTGATCGGGCCTGAGTTCAAGCCCTTCTACGCCAGCGATCGCGGCAAGGATCTGGGCGTCACCACCTGGCCGCCCGAAGCCTGGAAGATCGGCGGCGGCACTACGTGGGGCTGGATCAGCTACGATCCCGATCTGAAGCTCGTCTATTACGGAACCGGCAATCCCGGCCCCTGGAATCCGGAACAGCGGCCGGGCGACAATAAATGGACGACGGGCATTTTCGCTCGCGACGTGCGGACCGGCCAGGCGCGCTGGTACTACCAGTTCAGCCCGCACGACCTTTACGATCACGACGGAATCAACGAGCAGATCCTCGTCAACTTCCCCGTGAACGGCAAGATGAGGAAGCTGCTGGTCAGGGCCGAACGCAACGGCTTCATCTACGTGATGGACCGAGTGACGGGCCAGGTGCTCAGCGCCGATCCCTACGGCACCGTCACTGCCGCAAAGGGCGTGGATCTGAAAACCGGGCGCCTCATTCCCAACCCGGAGAAGGAGCCGAAACAGGGCAAGGTCGTCCGCGGCGTCTGCCCGGCGGCGCCCGGCATGAAGGACTGGAATCCGTCGGCCTTCAGCCCGCGCACGGGCTTGATGTACATCCCGCACAACAATCTCTGCATGGACATGGGCGTGATGGAGGTCGGCTATCTGGCCGGCACGCCTTATATCGGCGCGGAAGTGAAGATGTATGCGGGGCCCGGCGGCAACCGCGGAGTCTTCACCGCCTGGGACCCGGGCCGCCGCCGCGCCGTCTGGGAGATCAAGGAAGACCTGCCGCTGTGGAGCGGCGCGCTGGTGACCGCCGGCGACATCGTCTTCTACGGCACGATGGAAGGCTGGTTCAAAGCCGTCGATGCGCGTGACGGCAAGCTGTTGTGGCAGTTCAAGACCGGCTCCGGCATCATCGGCCAGCCGATCAGCTATCGCGGGCCGGACGGCAAGCAGCACATCGCGATCCTGTCGGGCGTCGGCGGCTGGTCCGGGGCGATCGTCTCGGGCGGACTCGATCCAAAGGACCCCACCATCGCGCTCGGCTTCGGCGCCGCGATGCAGGACCTGCCGAACAAGTCGACCGGCGGAGGCATGCTCTATGATTTCGTGCTTCCGTAACGGGGCATTGTTCGCGCTCGCACTCCTCGCCGGCTGCGACCGGGAGGCGCGGGAGAGCAGGGGGACGCCGCTCCCCGAGACCGTGCCGGTGCCCCGCACGTCCGAGCTGGTGCCGGGGGTGAAACTTGTCGCGGCGGAAGATCCCCGCGCCAAGATGTACGAGGAGAACGCCTTTCACATCAGCGAGGGCGGACGGCTCTACAAGCAGATGAACTGCGTCGGCTGCCACGCCAATGGCGGCGGCGGCATGGGGCCGGCGCTCACCGACGATCAGTGGCGCTATGGCGGGACGATGGAGGCGATCGTCGCCACGCTCGACCAGGGGCGGCCGAACGGTATGCCAAGCTGGCGCGGCAAGCTGACGCCGCAGCAGATGTGGCAGATCGCCGCCTATGTCCGCACGCTATCGGCACAAGTGCCGAAGGACGCCGCGCCCAGCCGCAGCGACGGCATGAGCAACATCTATCCGCCGACGCTGGCCCAGCCTGAGCCGGTGAACAACGCCAACCCGGCAGCGGTGCAAGGCACGGTGCGGTGAGGGGTCTGTCCGCACCCCTCATCCGGTTTGGCCTCAGCTTGTCGAAGGCCTCCCTTTCTTTACGGCAGATGCGAAGAAGGGAGGGCTTCGACAAGCTCAGCCCGAACCATTTTGTGGTATTCTGCCTTGGCCTAAGCGGCTGCGCCGGCAAACAGAACATCCTGCCTTCTGCCGGCGCCCATACCGACGCATTCAACACACTCTTCCTCGTCTTCCTGATCGTCTGCGGCGTGATGTACGCGCTGGTGATCGGCTTTCTGGCGCTTGCAATCCTGCGGGGACGCCGGGAGGGCGGGGACGATCAGGTCAGGCCGGTGTTCAAGGCTTGGGTCGGGCTGATTACCATCGGCCTGATCGGCCTCGCCTTCGCCAGCTGGCTGACCGACCGGGCAATGGCCAGTTACGCCGCGCAACCCAATCCGGTGCGCATCCGCCTCACCGCCAATCAATGGTGGTGGAGCGTCGAATATTTCGGCAGCTATCCGGGAGAGACGGTTCGCACGGCCAACGAGCTCCACCTGCCGGTCGGTCGGCCCGTGCACATCGAACTCGCGTCCAACGACGTGATCCACAGCTTCTGGATTCCCAATCTTGCCGGCAAGCAGGACCTGATCCCCGGGCGGAGGACCGACATCGCACTACTGCCGCGACGCACGGGCCAGTTTCGCGGACAATGCGCCGAATTCTGCGGCGCGCAGCACGCGCACATGGCCCTCGACGTAATGGTCGAGCCGGAGGCGCAGTTTCTCAACTGGTGGCGCAGCCAGCTCAAGCCCGCCCCGGCGCCGAGGACGAGGCTTGAGCAAGCGGGCGCGAATTACATCGTGTCGCGCGAATGCTCGGTCTGCCACGCGATCACCGGCACGCCGATCAATGCGCGCGTAGGCCCGGACCTCACCCACGTCGCCAGCCGCAAGTCGATAGCCGCAGGCACGCTGCCGATGAACCGGGGCAATCTCTACGCCTGGATCGCCGATCCGCAGGGCGTGAAGCCGGGCAGCCGCATGCCCTATATCGGCCTTGAGCCGCGCGAACTCGATGCGGTCGTTGCCTATCTCGAGACGCTGAAATGACGCCGCGCGGCGGGGTGGCCCTGCAGGGGCCTGAACTGCACGACCGCCTGTACAAGACCTGGTCGCGCGAACCGGGCCTGATCGGCTGGCTGTCGAGCGTCGATCACAAGGAGATCGGCCGCCGCTACATCATCACCGCCTTCATCTTCTTCGCGCTCGCAGGCGTGCTCGCGCTGGTCATGCGCGTGCAGCTGGCGACGCCGGAGAGCGGCCTGATCAGCGCCGATCGCTACAATCAGATCTTCACCATGCACGGCACGACGATGATGTTCCTTTTCGCCGTGCCGGTGATGGAGGCGGTGGCGATCTACCTCGTGCCGCTGATGCTCGGCACTCGGAACATCGCCTTTCCGCGACTGAACGCCTTTTCCTATTATGTATATCTCGCCGGCGGCGTGATGCTGTGGGTCGCCTTTGCGATGAATGTCGGGCCTGACGCCGGCTGGTTCTCCTACGTGCCGCTCTCCGGTCCCCAATACAGCCCCGGCAAGCGCGTCGATTTCTGGGCGCAGATGATCACCTTCACCGAAGTGGCGGCGCTGGCAGTGTCGGTGGAACTCGTCGCGACGATCCTGAAGCAGCGGGCGCCCGGCATGCGGCTCGACCGCATGCCGCTGTTCGTCTGGGGCGTGCTGGTCACCTCGCTGATGGTCATCTTTTCGATGCCGTCGGTCACGCTGGCCTCAAGCTTCCTGATCGCGGACCGGCTGGTCGGCACGCACTTCTTCAACCCGGTCGAAGGTGGCGATCCGCTGCTGTGGCAGCATCTCTTCTGGTTCTTCGGCCACCCGGAAGTCTACATCATATTCCTGCCAGCCGTCGGCTTCGTCAGCCAGATTACCGAGACGTTCACTGGCCGGCCCGTGTTCGGCTATCCATTCATGGTGCTGGCGCTGGTGTCGATTGGCCTGCTCGCCTTCGGCCTCTGGGTCCACCACATGTTCGCGGCCGGTCTGCCGCGCCTTGGCTATGCCTTTTACACGGCGGCGAGCATGACGGTGTCGATCCCCGCGGGCGTCCAGATATTCTGCTGGATCGCGACGATCTGGGCCGGGCGCCCGCGCTTCGAGGTGCCGCTGCTCTATGTCATCGCCTTCATCGTCACGTTCGTGATCGGCGGCCTATCGGGCGTCATGGTCGCGAGCGTGCCCCTCGACCTGCAGATGCACGACACCTATTTCGTGGTTGCGCACTTCCATTATGTGCTGATCGGCGGCGGTGTCTTCCCGCTGCTCGGCGCAGTCACCTACTGGTTCCCCAAGATCACCGGCCGGATGATGTCGGAAACGCTCGGCCGCTGGAGCTTCGGCCTGTTGTTCGTCGGCTTCAACCTGACCTTCATGCCGATGCACTGGACGGGACTGATGGGCATGCCGCGCCGCGTCTACACCTATCCGGCCGGCATGGGCTGGGACATGCTGAACTTGCTCTCGACCGTCGGTGCCTTCCTCACTGCCGTCGCCGTGCTGCTGTTCGCGATTAATGTGCTGCGATCCTGGAAGCTGGGCGCGATCGCCGGTTCCAACCCTTGGAACGCCGCGACGCTGGAATGGTCGACGACATCGCCGCCGCAGCCATATAATTTCGCGCACATACCGGTCGTCGAGAGCCGCACGCCGCTCTGGGATATGGGCGACCAACTGCCGGTGATGACGGGTCTGCGCGTGGATGAGCGGGAGACGCTGCTGACCTCCGTGATCGACGCCGCGCCTGACCTGCGCGAGCCTTCGCCGGAACCGACGATCTGGCCGCTCTGGGCGGCGCTGTTCACGACGGCGCTGTTCGTCGGCTCGATCTTCACACCCTGGGCGATCGTTTATGGCGCGGTGCCGGTCGCGCTCGTGCTGATCGCCTGGTTCTGGCCCAAGCTCGGCGAGCCCGCCGAAGAGCCGGTGATGCGATGACCGCGTCCTATCGCTTCACGCGGGACCTGTCGGAGCTGCCGACCCACGCCTTCGGCCACCGCAGCCTCACCTGGTGGGGCGTCATCGCCTTCATGATGATCGAGGGCGCCGGCTTCGCGATGGCGATCGCCGCCTATTTCTTCCTGTTCGCCAATCAGGGGAATTGGCCACCGGAACCGTTTTCACCCCCGGGTCTGGTGCCGGGCCTCTTCTTCACGCTGGTCATCTTGCTCAGCGAACTTCCCAATACGCTGGAAAAGAAGGCGGCCGAGGCGGGAAATCTCGGCCAGGTTCGGCTGCTGCTGGTGGTGATGTCCGCGCTCGGCGGCCTGCTGCTGGTCATTCGCGCGTTCGAGTTCGGCCAGCTCAACGTCAGCTGGACCGACAATCCCTATGGCTCGATTCTCTGGGCGCTGCTGGTCCTGCACACGACGCACATTCTGACCGACTGGATCGACACTTTGGTGCTGACCGCGCTGATGTTCTCGAAGCACGGCGACAGCGGTCGCCGCCATGTCGATGTCAGCGAAAACGCGCTCTACTGGCGCTTCGTGTGGCTCACCTGGCTGCCGATCTGGACGATGATCTACTGGGTGCCGCGATGGAGCTGAAGGCGAAGCTCCGCGGCTGGAGGGAATCGCTGCTGCCCTGGACCGGCATGCTTGCGGCCGGGTTCGGCTGGGCATTGACCGACCAGCTCGGCTCCAATCTCGTGTTCGACAAATGCGGCGCGGCGCATCCGCTGCTGATGATCCTGATCGGTCTGGTGGGCCTGGGAGTGGCGCTGTCCGGTGGTCTCGTCTCCTGGCGGCAACGCCGGCGGGAAGAGGGAGGACGGCACTTCATAGCGATCGTCGGCGCATTGATGGCGCTGCTCTTTTCGATCGCGATCTTCCTGCAGACGGCGGCGAGCCTGTTCCTGCCGCGGTGCTTCGGATGATCGCGCTTGTCGCCTTGCACGCCGGCGCGCACGAACTGCCGGGAGACGCTCCGGGCTGGACGCTCTCTCCGGAAGTGGTGGTCCCGCTGCTGCTGACCGCCCTGCTGTACGCATTCGGCTACCGGCGTCTGTCCGGGCGCTCGGGACAGGGGCGGGAGCAGCATCGGCGGCAGGCGCTGCGCTTCGCGCTTGGCTGGCTGGTGCTGGCGGGTGCCCTGGTCTCGCCACTGCACGAAGGCGGGGAGCGCAGCTTCACCCTGCACATGATCGAGCATGAACTGATCATGGCGCCGGCGGCGTGGCTGATCGCCGTTTCCCGGCCATTGGGAGTGATGCTGTGGGCCTTGCCAACGGGGCTGCGGCAGACGCTGGGCGGCGGCGCGCGATGGTGGAGCGCGCTTGCCGAGCCGGTCGCGGCGACAGGCCTCCAGGCCCTGGCGCTGATCGTCTGGCATGCGCCGCCCCTGTTCGACCGCGCCCTGGGGCATGAAGGCTGGCACATTGCGCAGCACCTCTCGTTCCTCATTTCAGCTCTGCTCTTCTGGTACGCAATGAGCCGCGCGGCCGAAGGCGCGGCCTTGGTCGGAGCGACCTGTCTGTTCGTCACTTCCCTCATCGGCGGCGGGCTGGGCGCGCTGATGGCCTTTTCGACCAGCCCCTGGTACGCGGGCTACGCCGCGCTCGGCTTGATGCCGATGGGTCTAAGCCCGGCAGAGGACCAGCAACTGGCCGGCCTGATCATGTGGATTCCAGGCGGGATGGTGCACGCGGGTGCGGCGCTGCTGCTGCTGGCCCGCGCATTGCGGCCGCGGGAGGCTGCCGATGCGGTGGGGTAGCAAGGTCGCTCTGGCTGCCGCCGGTTGCATGCTCGCGGCCGCAGCGGGCTACACCTACAATTACATCGATGCGCAGCGGCAGCTCGCCACGCGCGCGGCACTGCTGACCGGGGGCGACCCGGCGCGCGGCTGGCAACTGGTCCAAGATTATGGCTGCGGCGGCTGCCACGCCATTCCGGACGTGCCGCAGGCGGCGGGGCTGGTGGGGCCGCCGCTCAAGGGGATCGCCGTCCGCGTCTATCTGGCCGGCCGGCTTGTCAACACGCCCGACAACATGCGCGCCTGGATCCAGCATCCGCACAGCGTCGATCCGCAGACCGCCATGCCGGAGCTCGGCGTCACTGCCGGCCAGGCGCGCGACATCGCCGCCTATCTCTACACGCTCGGCTGATGCTCGGGCTATTGCTTTGGGCGGCGGCGACCGTGTTCGTGTCCGATGAGGCGTCGAACCGGGTTTATGTGGTCGACGGCGAGAGCGGTGCGCTGCGCGGCGACATCAGCGTCGGCCGCCGCCCGCGCGGCATGGTGCTCTCGCCCGACAAAAAACGGCTCTACGTCGCGGTCAGCGAGGACAATCGCATCGACATCGTCGATCTCGCCACCGCAAAGGTCATCGGCACGCTCCCTTCGGGCGCCGATCCCGAACTCATCGCCATCTCGCCGGACGGTCGCACGATCTATGTCTCGAACGAAGAGGATGCGCTGGTTTCCTTTGTCAACGTGGCAAGCGCGAAGGTGACGCGCGAAGTGCCGGTCGGCATCGAACCGGAAGGAGTGGCGGTCAGCCCGGACGGCCGGCTGGTCGCGCCACGTCCGAGACGACGAGCATGGCGCACGTCATCGATACTCAAAGCGGTGAACTGCTCGACAATCTGCCGGTCGATACCCGGCCGCGCTATGCCGCCTTCACGCCGAACGGAACGCAGCTCTGGGTGTCGTCGGAGATGCGCGGCTCGGTCACGGTCTTCGAGACAGCCTCGCGAAAGCTGCTCGGCAAGATCGACTTCGCTCCGCTCGGCGACCAGGTGCAGCCGGTCGGCATTGCCTTTGCCCGTGACGGCCGGCGCGCTTATGTCGCGCTCGGCCGGGGCAATAAGGTCGCGGAGGTGGACACCGTGTCGCGCCACATCCTGCGCAGCTTCGGCGTCGGCGCACGCGCATGGCACCTCGCGCTTTCGCCCGACGAGCGCCGGCTTTTTACTGCGAACGGCCTCAGCGGGGATATGAGCATCGTCGATCTCGCGACCGGGAAGGCTCGCGCCGTCCAGCTGGGAGGAAAGCCATGGGGCGTCGCGGTCTCGCGCTGATCTTGGTTCTTGTCGCCGCTCCCTTGCAGGCCCGCGAGCTGCGCGTGTGCGCCGACCCGAATAATCTGCCCTTCTCGAATGACCGGCGCGAGGGCTTCGAGAACAAGCTGATCGAGATGGCCGCCGCCGATCTCGCCGCTTCGGTCAACTATGTCTGGCGGGCACAGCGCCGCGGCAATGTTCGGGAGACGCTGAACGCCGGCCTGTGCGACGTCATCCCGGGCATCGGCGCCAGCCTGGAGATGCTGGCGACGACGATCCCCTATTACCGTTCCAGCTACATGTTCGTGACGCGCGCCGACCGGCAGCTCAGTCTCGCCTGCTTCGACGATGAGCGCCTGCGCGAGCTGAAGATCGGCGTACAGCTGGTCGGCGACGACGGCGCCAACACGCCGCCCGCCCATGCGCTCAGCCGCCGCGGCATCGTCGGCAATGTCCGCGGCTTCCTGATCTATGGCGACTATCGCTCAACTACGCCCCAGTCACCGATCATCGATGCTGTAGTGCGGGGCGAAGTCGATGTGGCGATCGCGTGGGGGCCCGTCGCGGGCTGGTTCGCGGCTCGCTCGCCGGTCCCGCTCAGATTGACGCCCACGCCGCCGCTCGACGGACCGCGCCTGCCGATGACGTTCGAAGTCTCGATGGGTGTCCACAAGGAAGACCAATCGCTAAGGCGCGAGCTGAACGGCTGGATCGCCAAGAACGAAAGCCGGATCGCCGCATTGCTGCAGAGCCAGTCGATCCCGGTGATCACACAATGAAGGAAAATGGTGGACGCACTAGGGCTCGAACCTAGGACCCGCTGATTAAGAGTCAGCTGCTCTACCAACTGAGCTATGCGTCCACGAGGCGCGCCAGATGGTCGATCGTGGACGCCGCGTCAAGCGGGGGTGGAGCAAACGCCGTGCTTTTTTGACGTGCAGCGGCCCCTTGCCAGCGTGGGCGGGCTGGGCAAAATGACGATCAACCTTGGGAGAGGCAAAATGCTGGGCGGAATGCAGGACTTCGCGCTGCGCGTGCCGCGGCTGATCGATCATGCCGAGCGGGAGCATGGCGCGCAGGAAATCGTCACCCATTGGGCGGACGGCAGCGAGACGCGGACCAGTTGGGCGGGTGTAGCCAGGGATGCGCGACGGCTCGCTCAGGCGCTCGAAGGCTTGGGGCTCAAGCCGGGGGACCGTGTTGCCACTCTTGCCATGAACCATGTGCGGCACCTGACCAGCTGGTATGGGGTGATCGGCATGGGCGGGGTCATCCACACCATCAACCCGCGCCTGTTCGACGAGCAGATCGTCTATATCGCCAATCATGCCGAGGATCGGGTGCTCCTCTACGACCGGGCCTTCGCGCCCCTGGTCGAGCGGCTGAAGCCCGAGTTCACCAGCATAGAGCATTATGTCGCGTTCGATGGACCCGAATGGGATGCTTTGCTCGCACCCTATGACGGCGATTATGCCTGGGCGGAGGGCGACGAGCGCGACCCGTGCATGCTCTGCTATACCAGCGGCACCACCGGCAATCCGAAGGGCGTGCTGTACGAGCATCGATCGACGATGCTGCACGCGATGGCCGAGGTGGCGCCGTCGGTCTTCAACCTGTCGCCGCAGACGGTCGCCTTGCCGGTCGTGCCGATGTTCCATGCCGCATCCTGGGGACTACCCTTTGCCGGGGCGATGGCGGGGGCGAAATTCGTCTTTTCGGCCGTCAACGATGCCAAGGTGCTGTGCCGGCTGATGAACCAGGAACGGGTTACTCATTCTGCCGGCGTGCCGACCGTCTGGCTCGCCATGTTCCAGCACATGGACGAGACCGGCGAGCGCCCTGAGGCGCTGCAGCTCGTGACCATCGGCGGGTCGGCGGCGCCCAAGGCTATGATCGAGCGACTGATGCGGATGGGCATCCGCGTTGGCCATGCATGGGGCATGACGGAGACCTCGCCGATCGGGACCATGGGCGCGCCGCCCGCCAATTGGGACTCGCTGAGCTTCGAACAACAGGTCGAGGTCGTCGGCAAGCAGGGGCGGGTGCCGTTCGGGGTCGAGCTGCGCGTCGTCAACGACGATGGCGCGGTGCAGCCGCGTGACGGCGTCAGCTCCGGCCGCCTGCAGGTGCGGGGGCCGTGGGTGATCAAGCGCTACTTCAAGGCCGAACAGGATTCGGCAGACACGGACGGCTGGTTCGACACCGGCGACGTCGCCGTCATGCATGCGGACGGCACCATCCAGATCACCGACCGCTCGAAGGACGTGATCAAGTCCGGCGGCGAGTGGATCAGCTCGGTCGAGCTGGAGAACGCAGCGGTCGGCTGCCCGGGCGTGGCCGAAGCGGCGGCGATCGGCGTCTATCACCCGAAATGGGACGAGCGACCCCTGCTGCTGGTGGTGCGCAAGCCGGGCAGCGACGTCGGCGCAGCGGAGATCATCGCGCACCTGACGGAGAAGGTCGCGAAATGGTGGCTGCCGGACGAGATCGTGTTCGTCGACAGCCTCCCGCATACGGCAACGGGCAAGCTGTTGAAGACCGCGCTCAGGGAACAGTATCGCGACTATCGGCTGCAGACTGCCGCCTGAGCGGTCAGGCGGCGCCCAGCTCCAGCGCATCGCGAACCGCGTCCTGCAACTGGCGCGCGCCGAACGGCTTGGCGAGATAAATGGAGTCCGGCACCGGATCGCCGGGGGACGGATGGCCGGAAATATAGATGACCGGCAGGCCGGGCCGCCGACGGCGCGCCTGCTCGGCCACCTCCCAGCCGCTGATGCCCTCCATGCGAATGTCGGTGATCAGCAGATCGACTTCGGCCTGGTCGAGCTTTGCCAGTGCCTCCTCGCCGCTCCCGGCCTCCAGCGGACGCAAGCCGAGTTCGTCGACCCAATCCGCGAGCATCATGCGGATCAACGCTTCGTCGTCGACGCAGAGGACTTGCGGGGCTGACAAATGCGCTCCTTCCGACTTGATTAAAGTTAGGCACTTAGAAGGGGCAATAGCGAGCGCAAGGCCGTGGGACTACGGCCTGATGGCGGAACCGACGGTGCGGGCTCGCCGTTCCGCGACAGCAACGATCTGGAGGTTGGGATGAGGATTTGGCTGTCGATCGCGTTATGCATGGTCCCTGGCACGTCCCTGGCGCAAAACCTCGCAGTCGCTCCTGTTCTCTCGCCAGGCGCGACCTTGTTGAGCGTGACGGCCGAGGGACAGAGCCGGCGGACCCCGGACCTCGCGCTGTTCTCGGCCGGCGTGGTGACGACGGGGAGTAACGCGGCCGAGGCGCTGTCCGCCAATGCTACCCGCATGGATCGAGTGATCGCGGCTTTGAAGCGGGCGGGGATCGAGGCGCGTGACCTGCAGACCTCGGCCGTCAGCCTGCAGCCGCGCTATTCCGACCCGGAGCGCGAAGCCCAGATCCGTGCGCGGGAGACGCGTCAGCCCTATGTGCCTCCGGCCCCGACGGAGGCGCCGAAGATCATCGGCTATGAGGCGCGCAACAGCCTGAACATCCGCGTCCGTCGTCTGCCGGAAATGGGAAGGATCATCGACGCGCTCGTTGCCGAGGGCGCGAACCAGATCGACGGCCCGAACTTCACTGTCGACGCGCAGCGCGAGGCGCTCGACGAGGCGCGGACCGAGGCTATCGCCAACGCGCGCGCCCGCGCCGAACTCTACGCCCGCGCCGCCGGGCTCCGCGTCGCGCGTATCCTGTCGATCTCCGAGAGCGGCGGCTTCTATCCGGTCAATCAGATCGTGGTGACCGGCCGCATGGCTGCGGGAGCGCCGCCGCCTCCACCGCCCACGCCGATCGCGCCCGGGGAGCTGGCGCTCGGCGTCTCCCTGTCGGTGCAGTTCGAACTCGCACGGTGAGGCTGCGCGCCACGCTGCTGGTGCTGGCGCTCGCGACGGGCGCCGCGCTTGCTTCCAGCCTGGTGCAGCGCTTCGGTCCAGAACAGGCGATCTTCTGTGCGCTCGGCAAGTCAGTCGAAGGCTATGACATCTACTGCCCTAAGCCGGTGCTCAACGGCGGCTGGCCGGCACCCTTTCTGGTGGACGAGCCGGGCGTGTCCGTTCCGAACCGGCTGAGCTTCGTCGAGGATCATTGGCGATCCGGACCGTTCGTCGCCGACATCGCCTTCTATGCATGGCTGGTCGCCGGGGCGGGAACGGCGCTCCGCCGCGTCCGTTCAGACCGTCGAGGAGACCGGCGGTGACGGACCACAAGAAGAAGGGCGACTTCCACAAGAACGGGAAGGATGACGAGGGCGGTAACAAGAAGCAGGACAATAGCGACAACACGCCGAGCCGCACCGGTAACCAAAATGCCGGCCATGGCGGGCACCGCTGAGCGAAGGCGCTCAGTTCGTACCGGGCACCGATGAACTTGCGTCCGCCGTCTGCACTGGAGCCTGACGCTGCAGCCTGACCGCGGTGGCTCCCGGAAGACCTGGGAAGCGCGGCCAGGCACCCTCGGCAATGGCCTTCAGGCTCGGCGACTTCTGTCCGGCATTACGCTGGTACATCCAGTAGTTGCGGAGCACCGTGACGGCATAGCCGCGCGTTTCCCAGAACGGGATCGACTCCATGAAGAGCAGCGGATCGTCGCCGCCCTTTACCCGCACATTCCACTCGTCGAGCATGCCGGGACCCGAATTATAGCCCATGATGACCTTCGGCAGCAGGCCGCCGGTGGCGCCATAATCGCGGACCTGTTCGAGCCGCGCCTGGCCGTAGTCGAGGTTGATGGCCGGGTTGAGCAGCAGCGCCTTGTCGGGCGCGGCCGTGCCACGGCGGCGAGCGATCAACTGGGCGGTACCGGGCAGGACCTGCATCACGCCATATGCGCCTGCGGGACTGACCGCGTCGGGGCGAAAGCGGCTTTCCTGCAGTGCATGCGCGTAGACCAGCGCCTTGTCGACTCGCCAGCCGCCATCGGGCGACCAGCCGGGAGTCGGATAGCGGGACGAGGCGTCAGGCTTGGCGCCGGCGGGGCCGTTATGCGCCAGATAGAGTTGCGTGTCGGGCAGGTTAAGCCGTGCGGCGAGGGTGGCGAGATAGCCATGATCCTCGGGCCGGCCGATCTTCGCCTGGTGCTTGATCAGCTCGGCCGCACGGTCGCGTTCGCCGATCTCGGCCAGCGCCTTGGCGAGCCGGATGTTCGGCATGCTGGACAGCCGCGCCCAGCTGCGGGTGAGGCCGTCCTGCTCGTGCGGCGGCAGCTGCCTGAGGCCGAGTGCTTGCGCCGCGACGATGCCGTAAAAGGTTTCGCCATAATGGGCGGCGGCGCGAAGGCGAGACTGCACCTTGTCCGGCTGACCCGCTGCCATGAAGGAGCGGGCCGCCCAATAATGGCCGGCGGCAAGGATGTCTGGATCGCCGCCGCGCATCGCTACCGATGCGAAGGCTTCGGCGGCCCCGGCGAAGTCCTTGCGACGCCAGGCGGCGAGCCCATAGGTCCAGTCCGCCTGCACCCGCCACTCGCCCTCACCCTGGCGGGCGAGACCGGCGAGGCGTAGCGCATTACCGTCGTCGCCGTTCAGATAATATGACCAGGCGATGCGCTGCCGCCATTCGGTCAGCGCGGCGCCGGACAGGCGGGGCGCGTCGCTTTCCAGCAAGGCTTCGCAGCCGGCGGGATCGTCGATCTTGATCAGCGGCAGGATCTTGGGGGCGAGCTGGACCGCGACCGGGTCGTCCTTGACCGATGCCGCGCGTTCGCGGGCAGGCGCGGAACCGAGCCAGATCAGCCTTTGCTGCGGCGGCAGAGCGGGCGTGTCGAGCGCGCCGAGCTTCTGGGCCATCGCCGCGAGTTGCGGCGCCTGCGGGAGCCAGGGGGCAGCGCCGAGTACCGCGAGCAGCGATTCGGCCGACGAAACCTTGGGCGAGCCCTTTTCGGTATAGAGCTCGGCGAGCGCGTAGGATTTGAGCGGCCCCTCAGGCAGCGCATCGGTCTTCGCCGCGGCATCGCTCCACAAGCCGGCTTTGAGGTCGGCGATGACCGCCAGGAACGCGTTGCGTTCGGCGTCGCTCAGCACGGCTGGAAGCTGGCCCAGGGTCGAAGCCTCCGCACCGGTCGCACGATCGGCGGCATGGGCGGGGACGGTGGCGAGCAGCGCCATCCCTGCCGCCAGGAGGATACGCATCGCTACAGAGCCTTCACGAACAGCTGCAGGTCCGCCCAAGCCGCCTTCTTATAGGCGGGGCGGGTGTGCAGCATGCGGGGATGAAAGGTCGGCACGGCCGCTACTTCTACGTCGCCGAAGTTAAGCCGGTGGTAATCGCCGCGCCGCTGCTGCCAGTCATGGCCGATCAGCGCCCTGTTGGGCACTTCGCCCATGATCAGCAGCCGCTTCGGTGCGACCAGCTGAATCTGGTGGCGGGCGATCTCGATCAGCCGTTCGCCCGCATGGTCCGGCACGCGCCCGATCGAGCGAATGCTGGCGATCGGCGCCAGCCAGATTGTCTCGCGGCTGTGTCCGATCGCGGCCAGCATCTTGTCGAACAGATCTCCGACGTCGCCCGCGAGCAGCCGCCCGGCCTCGGCATCGCCCGGCTCGGGCATGTCGGTCAGGATCATCACGCCCGATTGCGGATCGCCCGACGGCAGGATGCGCGTGCGGCCCCAGCGCGCCTCCGGTACGTCAGCGCTGTCGCGCATCCAGGCGAGGAGCTCGGCCAGGGTGGACGGCAGTGGACTCCGCTCCTGCACCGCGGCGGGTCGACTCACACTTGCAGGCGTGGCTGGGCTGGGCGAAGCGACCGGCTCCATCTGCCCGGTCAGCGGACGGCTTTGCTGGGGCGCCAGCCAATCGCGTGGGGCATCTTCAACCAGCGTATCGACGCCAGCCTCCCGCCACCAGGCGATCAGGCTCGCGAGCGCATCGCGGCCGGGCAGTGCGGCAACCCCTTCCATCGCCGCCACTAAGCCTTGCGGTTGACGGGGGCGTCAACCAACTGCACTGCTCTTCACCACAGGACGTTGCCTGCTCACGACGAAGCGGGTCCGTAACGAGGAACAGTGATGAGCGAACGCGAAGCGATGCCCTATGACGTGGTGATCGTCGGCGCGGGCCCGGCGGGCCTCGGCGCGGCGATCCGGCTGAAGCAGCTCGCCAACGAAGCGGGCCGGGAACTCTCGGTCTGCATCCTCGAAAAAGGGTCGGAAGTCGGCGCGCATATCCTTTCGGGCGCGGTCATGGACCCGATCGCCCTCGACGAGCTGCTGCCCGACTGGCGCGACAGTTGCACGCTGGCGCAGACCCCGGTGACGGAGAACCATCACTGGGTGCTGACGGCCGGCAGGAAGTACGAGTTTCCCCACGCGCTGATGCCGCCCTTCATGCACAATAAGGGCTGTTACACCGGCTCGCTCGGCAATCTTTGTCGCTGGCTGGCGGAGCAGGCGGAAGGATTGGGCGTCGAGATCTTTCCGGGCTTCGCAGCCGCCGAAATCCTGTTCAACGAGGACGGCTCGGTGAAGGGTGTCGCCACCGGCGACATGGGCGTGGCGCGCGACGGCACGCATAAGCCCGACTATCAGCCGGGCCTCGAGCTCCATGCCAAATACACGTTCTTTGCAGAGGGCGTGCGCGGGCATCTGTCCAAGGAGCTGAAACGCATCTTCGACCTGGAGCGGGACTGCGAGCCCCAGGTTTACGGCATCGGCATAAAGGAGTTGTGGGACATCGATCCGGCCAAGCATGTGCCGGGCAAGGTGATCCACACCCAGGGTTGGCCCCTCACCGACGCCTGGGGCGGCGGCTGGATCTATCACCAGGCGAACGGTCAGGTGTCGCTCGGCCTCGTCGTCGCGCTGTCCTACAAGAACCCGCATCTCTCGCCCTTCCAGGAAATGCAGCGCTGGAAGACACATCCGGCGATCCGCGAGATGCTCGAAGGCGGCAAGCGCGTCTCCTACGGCGCGCGGGCGATCAACGAAGGCGGCTGGCAGTCCATCCCGCACCTCGTCTTCCCCGGCGGCGCGCTGATCGGCTGCTCGGCGGGCTTCGTGAACGTGCCGCGCATCAAGGGCAGCCATACCGCGCTCAAGTCCGGCATGCTGGCGGCCGAAGCGGCCTTTGCCGCGATCGCCGCCGACCGTCAGCACGATGCGCTCGATGGCTATGAAAGTGCGCTGCGCTCGAGCTGGATCGACGCGGAGCTGAAGAAGGTGCGCAACGCCGAGCCTGCGGTCGCCAAGTTCGGGGGCGTGATCGGCACGTTGGTCGCCGGCACCGACCTGTGGATGCGGCATCTGAAGATCGGGCTGCCCTTCACCTTCAAGCATCACCGCGACAATGAGCAGCTCTGGCCGGCCAACGCGATGCCCAAGCCGGTTTATCCGAAGCCCGATGGCGTCATCACCTTCGACCGGCTCTCGTCCGTGTTCATGTCGAACGTCAATCATGAGGAGGATCAGCCGATCCACCTGACGCTCAAGGACCCGGACGTTCCGATCAACTACAACCTGCCCATGTATGACGAGCCGGCGCAGCGTTACTGTCCGGCCGGCGTTTACGAAGTGGTGGGACAGGACGAAGGAAATCCGCGCTTTGTGATCAATGCGCAGAATTGCGTTCACTGCAAAACCTGCGACATCAAGGACCCGACCCAGAACATCAACTGGGTCGTGCCGGAGGGCGGTGGTGGACCCAATTACCCGAACATGTAGTCTGGCGCTGGCCTTCGCCCTGCTGACCGGCGGCGCGGCGGAGGCGAAGCGGGCGACAATGTCCCCGTCGCAATCCTTGCTGGCCGCCTATGCGCGCGCGCGGCTGGCGGGTTCCGATGGCGAACTGGGCCAGGCCGCCAAATCCTATTCGGAAGTGCTGGCTGCACGGCCCGACGACGCGTCGGTCGCCGCGCGCGCCTATCGCCAGGCGCTGACGGCGGGCGACTTTCCGCTGGCGCTCAAGGCGGCTTCGGCGCTCGACAAGGCGGGCGCGTTGCCGGCCGATGGGCAGTTGCTGTTCCTGTCGCGTGCGCTCAAGGCGAAGGACTGGAAGGCGGCGAACGCAGCCGTCGACCTGCTGGCGAAGGATGGCAGCTTCGACTTCGTGGTGCCGGTGCTGCGCGCCTGGGTCGCGCAGGCGAGCAAGCAGGGCGATGCGTTCGCGATCCTGGACGCGCCGACGGGAAGCGCGCTGACCTCCGCACTCGGCTCCGAACAGCGCGCGCTGATGCTGATCGCGGCCGGGCGGCTGGACGAGGCGACCACGGTTGCGCAGGCCCAGGCGCTGGCTTCGGGTGGCGGCTCAGGGGCGCTCAAGCTGATGGTCGCGGCGCGTCTGCAAGCGGACGGGCGGAAGGATGCCGCGCTGTCCCTGTTGCGCGGGGATGATCCGGTGATCGTCGCGGCTCGCGAGCTGGTCGAAGGAGGCAAGCCGCTTCGTGCCGGCAGCGCCGATGCGGCGGGCGGCGTCTCGGCGCTATTCGTGCGGGTCGGCGAAGCCATCCAGGCCGATCCGCGCTCGCCGGTGGCGCTCACCCTGGCGCGGCTCGCCACCTATCTCGATCCAGGCAATGACGGCGCGACCCTGATGCTGGCGCGGCTGCTCGCCAATGTGGGGCAACCGGAACGCGCGCTCGACCTTGCCGGCAAAGTGCCGTCGGTCAGCCCCTATGCTGGCATGGCCGTCGATACGCGCGTGGCGATCCTGACCGAACTCGACCGCCGCGACGAAGCGCTCGCCCTCGCGAAAGGCAAGAGCGAAAGCGCGGCCGCGACGCTTGCCGACCTGGTCCGCACCGGAGACCTGCTGGTCGCGCTCGACCGCCATGCCGAAGCCGCCCGCATGTATGATCGCGCGATCGCGCTCGCCGAGCGGACGCCCGAAATGGCCGACCGGCTGTGGAGCCTGTGGATGCTGAAGGGCGGCGCGCATGAACGGGCGGGGGATTGGGCAGCGGCCAAGCCGGCGCTTGAAAAGGCGGTCGCACTCTCGCCGCTGCAACCCGTCGCGCTCAATTACCTCGGCTATGCGCAGCTGGAGCGGCGCGAAAATGTGAAGAGCGCGATGGCGCTGATCGAACGCGCGAGTCAGCTGAAGCCGGATGATCCGGCGATCACCGACTCGCTTGGCTGGGCGCATTATCTGATCGGCGACGTGTCGCGTGCGATCCCGGCGCTGGAGCGCGCGGTGCAGGCGCAGCCGAGCGACCCTACGATCAATGAGCATCTGGGCGACGCCTATTGGGCGGCGGGCCGGAAATATGAGGCGCGCTATGCCTGGCGGGCGGCCGCCCTGTTCGCCGACACCGCCGATGTCGAGGCGCGGGTCAGGGCGAAGCTTGACCAGGGCCTTACACCGGCACTCGCCGCCCGCTGACTATTTTGTCGCGCTGAGCCCCTGGAGCGCGGCCATCTTGCCCTGCATGCTGCGTGCGCAGGCGGTCATCGCCGGCCCGGCATTCTCGGCGGTAACGGATTTCGCCTGCGCCACGAGGGCGGTCTTCAGCGCCGGGCCGCTCATGCGGGCGTCCACCCGACCTAGATAAAAGAGGCGCGCCGCACCGGCGACCTGCCGCTTGGCCGCGTCCTTTTCCGTTTGCGAGAAGATGTTGCTGACGATCAGGCAGCGGACATCCTGCTCGGCTGTCTGGGCCGCGGCGGGAACTGTGACGGCGGCCAGCAGCAGAAAGACAATCGCTCGCACATGCATCTCCTGTTCGTTACCGCTGCCGAACGTCCGACCGGCGGATAGGCTCAACGGAATTGAAAAGGCCCCGCTCCGGGAGTCAAAGAGCGGGGCCCTTCAGGGGTCGTCATGAGCGGGGGGTCAGCCGCTGTGACGATCTTATCGCGACCGGGTGTCGTCAGACTATGTCGATACGCATGCGAAATTGTCGCAGAGTGTCGCAATGGCGTTGCTCGGGCGGGTTGATCGCGCCATGGACGCGCTTCGCATGCCCGAGGCCGCTTCCCTCACCGAGATTGCTCCGGCGAAGATCAACCTGGCGCTGCACGTCCGAGAGCGGATGCCCGACGGCTACCATCGTATCGAGACGCTCTTCGCCTTTGCCGAAGATGGCGATCGGTTGTCGGTCTCGCCGTCTGATCGGCTGACCCTCACATTGTCCGGCCCGTTCGCGACGGGTCTGAGCGCAGGTGCAGACAATCTGGTGCTGAAGGCTGCCGAGGCGCTGCGGTCGGCTGCCGGCGTTTCGGCGGGCGCCGCGCTGCATCTGGAGAAGAACCTTCCCGTGGCTTCGGGCATCGGCGGCGGATCGGCGGACGCTGCCGCCGCGCTGCGCCTCCTCGCGCGCTTCTGGCGGGCCAACCTGCCGCTGGAGCCGATCGCCGCGACCCTCGGCGCCGACGTGCCGGCCTGTCTGCACGGGCGTACGGTGCGTGGGGAAGGGCGGGGCGACCGCCTAGTCCCGGTTGCGCCCGGCCGGCTCGCGGGCATGCCGCTGCTGCTGATCAACCCGCTCGTCCCAGTACCGACCGGACCGGTTTTCGCTGCGTGGGATGGCGTGGACCGCGGTGCCCTTCGTCAAGGCGACCCGCTGTCGGTCGCTCTGGCCGGGCGCAATGATCTCCAGCCGCCGGCAGAGGCGACCGCGCCGGTGATCGCTAGGTTGACCGAATGGCTGCGGGAACGACGCGGCGTCCTCCTCGCCCGCATGTCCGGTTCCGGTGCGACCTGCTTTGCGCTGTTTGACGAAGCTTCGGCGCTGCGGGGGGCTGCGGATGAGGCGGCACGCGAGTGGCCTGATTTCTGGACGCTGGCGACGAGGGTCGGTGTATGAGCGAGGCCTTCGAGTTGGTGCAGGGCGACAGCGACATCCTCATCGTCGTCGACCACGCCTCCAATCACGTACCGCCCGACATCGATCTCGGCATCGGCCCGGACCTGCTCCACCGTCACATCGGCTGGGACATTGGAGCGGCCTCGCTCGGCCAAGCATTGTGCGAGCGGCTCGGGGCACCGGGCATCTTCGGCGCCGTCTCCCGGCTCGTGATTGACCTGCATCGAGAGGAACACAGTCCCGCGCTGATCCCCGAGACCAGCGACGGTCACGTCATCCCCGGCAACCAAGGCCTAAGCGGGGACGCCCGCCAGGACCGCGTAGAACGCTTCTGGCGGCTATATCACCAGGCCCTGGCGGGCCAGATCGAACGCCTACCACCGGCCCTAATCGCCGCCGTTCATAGTTTCACGCCGCGGCTGGAGACGAGCGCCGGGTCGAGCCGGCCATGGGAGATCGGCATTCTCTACAACCAGGATGACCGCGCCGCGCGGCTCGCCATTGCCGAACTGCGGCGGCAGGGCTTCGTCACCGGCGACAATGAGCCCTATTCGGGCAAGCTGCTCAACGCGACGATGAACATGCACGCCGAAGCGAACGGCATCCCCTATCTGGCGATCGAAATTCGCAACGATCTGATCGGTGAGCCGCAGGGCGCGGCGCGTTGGGCGCACATTCTGGAAAGTCTGCTGCTTCATTGCCGCAACAAGCTTGCGCAAACGCTCGTGCCTCGCCCATAGGGCCGCGCATGAGCAGCCGTTTCGACAAGTCCAAGCTTCCGTCCCGTCACGTCTCGGTCGGCCCCGAGCGAGCGCCGCACCGCAGCTATTATTATGCGATGGGCCTGGACGAGGAGGCGATTGGCCGCCCCTTCGTGGGCGTGGTCTCGGCCGGCAATGACAGTGCGCCGTGCAACACCACGCTCGACGCCCAGGCCGACGCGGCGAGGGCGGGCGTAGAGGCCGGCGGCGGGATGCCGCGTCGTTTCAACACGATCACGGTCACCGACGGCATCGCAATGGGCCATCAGGGCATGAAGTCGTCGCTGGTCAGCCGCGAGGTCATCGCCGATTCGATCGAACTCAGTGTCCGCGGCCATTGCTATGACGCGCTGGTCGGCTTTGCCGGCTGCGACAAGTCGCTGCCGGGCATGATGATGGCGATGCTGCGCCTCAACGTGCCGAGCGTGTTCGTCTATGGTGGATCTATCCTGCCGGGCAGCTTCCATGGCCGTGACGTGACGGTGGTCGACGTGTTCGAGGCGGTCGGCCAGCATGCCGCCGGCAATTGCCCGCTCCAGGAACTGATCGAACTGGAAAAGGTCGCCTGCCCTGGGCACGGCGCCTGTGGCGGCCAGTTCACCGCCAATACCATGGCCTGTGTCGGCGAGGCGATCGGCCTGTCGCTGCCCAACTCGAACATGGTGCCGGCACCCTACAAGGCGCGCGACGAAGTCGCGGTGGCGGCCGGCAAGGCGGTCATGGAATTGCTCGCTCGCAACATCCGTCCCCGCGACATCTGCACCCGCGCGGCCTTCGAGAATGCGGCACGAGTAGTGGCAGCAACGGGCGGGTCGACCAATGCGGCCCTGCATCTGCCCGCGATGGCGCATGAGGCGGGGATGGACTTCGACCTGCACGACGTGGCAGCGATCTTCAAATCGACCCCCTACCTCGCCGACCTGAAGCCCGGCGGCAAATATGTCGCCAAGGACATGCACGATGCGGGCGGCGTCTACATGCTGATGAAGACGATGCTCGCGGGCGGACTACTCGACGGCAACTGCATGACGGTCACCGGTCGCACGCTGGGCGACAATATCGAACAGGTCACCTGGAACCCCGAGCAGAAGGTGATCCGCGAAGTCACCAATCCGATCACGCCAACCGGCGGTGTCGTCGGGCTGCGCGGCAGCCTCGCCCCGGAAGGTGCGATCGTGAAGGTGGCGGGCATGCACCGGCTGCAGTTCGAAGGGCCGGCGCGCGTGTTCGATTGCGAGGAAGATGCGTTCGCCGCGGTCGAGGCGCGGGACATCGCCGAAGGCTCGGTGATCGTCATCCGCTATGAAGGACCGAAGGGCGGGCCCGGCATGCGCGAAATGCTCTCCACCACGGCCGCGCTCTATGGCCTGGGACTGGGCGAAAAGGTCGCGCTGATCACTGACGGCCGTTTTTCCGGGGGTACGCGTGGCTTCTGCATCGGCCATGTCGGCCCCGAAGCGGCGGAGGGCGGCCCGATCGCACTGGTTCAGGACGGCGACGTGATCCGCATCGACGCAGAGGCCGGAACCATCGACCTGGACGTGCCGGACCTGGTGCTGACCGAACGCAGGACGCGGTGGCAGTCCCGGTCGAACGATTACCAGGCCGGAGCGCTGTGGCGCTATGCCCAGAATGTCGGTCCGGCCTTTCAGGGCGCGGTGACTCATCCCGGCGCCAGGGCGGAAACACACGTCTTCGCCGATATCTGAGAGTCTTTTCACCCGTTCGCTTCGAGCGTAGTCGAGAAGCGTGTCTCGACTTCGCTCGACACGAACGGAGAAGGGTTTGCCGGGATACATCCTGACCGCTGCCGAAATGCGCGCCGCTGAGGAGCGCGCCATCGCCGCTGGCACGCCCGTCGAGCTGTTGATGGAGCGGGCTGGGCAAGGCGTCGCGGAGGCAGCCTGGCGCTTTGCCGGGCCGGTGCCCACTTTGGTGCTGTGCGGGCCGGGCAATAACGGCGGCGACGGCTATGTCGCGGCGCGTTATCTGCAGCAGCGCGGCGTGCCGGTGCGGGTCGCAGCACTTGGCGAGCCGAAGGCGGGGGCTGCGGCGGCGGCGCGCACGGCATGGTCGGGTCCTGTCGAGCGCATCGCGAGCGCCGGCCCGGCCCCGTTGCTCATCGATGCCCTGTTCGGGACTGGACTGACGCGTGGACTCGACCCGGCGATTGCGGATCGACTGAACGACCTTGCCGCACGCGCGCGTGCGACAGTGGCCGTCGACCTGCCGAGCGGTGTCGAAACCGACACGGGCGCCTGCCTCAGTCCGGTGCCGGCCTTCGATCTTACCGTCACCTTCGGCTGCCTGAAGCCGGCGCATCGACTCTACCCGGCAGCCGGGCGGTGCGGCCGCATCGTGACGGTGGATATCGGTGTCGATGCTCGCAGCAACCTCATCGAAGTCGCTCAGCCTACGCTCGCGGCACCTGGTCCCGACGACCACAAATATACGCGCGGGCTGGTCGCGGTGGTGGGCGGCGCGATGCCGGGCGCGGGCGAATTGGCGGCGACCGCGGCGCTCCATGCGGGTGCCGGCTATGTCGTGCTCCTGCAACGGGATGTGGCTCACCGAACGCCGCATGCGATCGTGCGGCGGAGCATCGGTGAACTGGTCGGCACGCTTGCCGATCCTCGGGTCGGCGCGCTGGTGATCGGGCCGGGCCTCGGCCGCGGGCCCGACGCGGACTGGGCGTTGCGTCATGCCTTGGCAATCGGGCGACCGCTCCTGATCGACGGCGACGCGCTCCACCTGCTCAAGGGGCAGAAGCTTGACAGCCCGGCCGTCCTCACGCCGCATGCCGGCGAATTCCGGGCCTTGATGCCCCATGTCGACCACGCCTCTAAGGTGGAGTCCGCCCGGGCCGCCGCCGAAAGCCTGGGCGCTGTGATCGTCTACAAGGGACCGGACACGGTCATCGCCGCTCCGGACGGACGGGCGGCGATTGCCTGCGACGCTTCGCCCTGGCTCTCGACCGCGGGCACCGGCGACGTGTTGGCCGGCGCGATCGGCGCGATGCTGGCGCGCGGACTGGCGCCCTTCGAGGCAGCACAGGCGGGCGTGTGGTTGCACGGCGCCGCCTCGCGCAGCCTCGGTGCAGGGTTCACCGCCGACGAACTTGCCAAGCGTCTGTCGGATAGCCTGTGAGCGATCCCGACCTGATCGTGCGCGTCGCAGCGCGGGGAGAGGGCGTCACCACGGATGGACGCTTTGCTGCGCTTGCGGCACCCGGCGACCGGCTGCGCGGTGATGGCAGCGTCGAGCTAGGCCCGCATCATCGGCAGCCGCCATGCCGCCACTTTCCGGAATGCGGCGGCTGCCAGCTCCAGCACCTCGAGGACCAGAGCTATGCCGGCTTCGTCCGTGACCGGATCGTGGCCGCGCTGGAGGCGCAGCGCGTGGCTCTGCCGGAGTTTGCGCGCGTGCACCTTTCGCCGCCGAACAGCCGCAGACGGGCGAGCCTCAGCGCGCACCGGGTCGGCAAGCGGGTACTGCTCGGCTTCAAGCAGGAGCGCAGCAACCGCATCGAGGATATGCATGAGTGCCATATCCTACGGCCGGAGCTGTTCGGGCTCGTGCAGCCGCTGAGGAAGCTGCTCGCGAGCCAGCTGAAAGACCGCGGGGCCGCGACAGTGAAGATGGCGCTCGCCGATCAAGGCGTCGACTTGCTGATCGAAGCAGCACTCGCCGACGGATTGGCGGCGGCCGAGGCGCTGACGGAATTCGCGCAGGCTCATCGCCTCGCGCGGCTCTCTATCGACGATGGTGTCGGGCCGCAGACCCGCTGGGAGCCCGAGCCGGTCACGATCACCCTCGGCGGAGCGCCCGTGGCCTTGCCTCACGACGCCTTTCTGCAAGCGACCGCGGACGGCGAGGAGGCCCTGGTCCGAGCCGTCCTCGACGGCGTGGATGGCGCCGGCATCCTTGCCGATCTGTTTTCCGGCCTCGGCACCTTCGCGCTGAACCTCAGGGGGAAAGTCTATGCCGCCGAGGCCTCGCGCGATGCGGTGCTCGCCCTCAAGGCGGCGCGACCGTCCGTCTTTGCCGACCACCGCGACCTTTATCGTCGACCGCTCGCGACGGCGGAACTCGATCGCTTCGACGCGGTCGTGCTCGACCCTCCCCGCGCGGGCGCCGAGGCGCAGGTGCGCCAACTGGCCGCTTCAAGGGTGGCGCGGATCGCCTATGTCTCGTGCAACCCGGCAAGCTTCGCGCGCGACGCGCGGTTGCTCGTCGAGGGCGGCTACCGGCTGGAACGCGTGACGCCGGTCGGCCAGTTCCGCTGGTCGACGCATGTCGAGCTGGCCGCTAGCTTTCGAAGATGATGCCGTCTTTCGCCCGCATATCGATGCGAAGCTCGAAGATGTCGGGGCGGGAGTAATGGCCGTCGGTGTCCAGCGCGGCGCGCTCCTCGGCGCTGCGCGACAGATCGAGATCCGCGAGAAGCAGCTCCGCCCCCGCCTTGGCCTGCGCGATCACCATAGCGTCAGGACCGGCGATCAGGCTGCCGCCGAACTGAAGCCGTTCCGGCATCAGCTCCAGCATGGCTCGCGCCTCGGCATGTCCGCCCAGGCGCTCCAGCCCCTCGAGCACATCGTAGCGCTGCTGGATCGTGCCCGCGGCAAGCACGAAGCACCGCCCCTCGAACGCATAATGGCGCGACGCGATCGCGTAGGTTTCGCGAACCGTCGGCCATGCGGCGACATGCACGGTCTCGCCGAGGCGATGCATCGCCGCGCGGGCGAGCGGCATCCAATGCTCCCAGCAGATCAGGTTGCCCAGCCTTCCCCAGGGCGCATCGTGCACGTTGAGCGTCGCGCCGTCGCCTCGCGCCCAGATCAGCCGCTCGCCATGGGTGGGCACGAGCTTGCGGTGGGGCAGCGGCGCCTGGCCAGCGCGGAACGTGAACTGGGTGTTGTAGAGGCTACCGCGCACCCGCTCATGCGTCCCGACGGACACGACCAAGTCGTAAGCGTCGACCAACTCCTGGAGTGGTGCCAGCCGGGGGTCGGCACCGACCACTGCCTGCTCCAGCAGCAGCCGGTGCAAGGCTTTGGAGCCGGGATGATCCCACAGCGCGGCGCCGGGCGCCTCGTCCAGCCACAGCGGATAGCCGCCGAGGAAGGTCTCGCCGAACGCGATGACCCTGGCCCCGGCCGCGGCGGCCTCCTTCACGTGGTTCAACAGGGCAGCGATGCCGTCGCCGATGGCGAGCGGCAGCGGCGCTGCCTGGACGATCGCAACCCGCAGCTTTGTCACTAAAGGCCGAACACGACCTTCGCCGCTCCCCAGGTCAGCCCCACCAGGCACAGGCTGGCCAGCATGAAGATGGTGAAGCGCAGCAGGATGATGTTGACCGTCGCCTGGACAAGGCTGTGGATGATCCTGAGGATCACGTAGAACCATGCAAGGATGATGTTCAGTCCGCTGCCCGCGTCACCGGCCGCCATGTCGGCGACAGCTAGAGTCAGCGCGATCGCGTAGAAGATCGTCGGCTGCTCCATCAGGTGGTTGTAATTGTCCGCCTTCCAGCGGACCTCGGGCGGCAGGCTGCCGACCAGCTCGGACGGTGGCAGCCGCGGATCGAGCTTGGTCTTCGCGCGGCGCATCGCGGGAATGCGCGTCGCGTAAAGCCACAGCCACATGACCAGCGACCAGGCGACCAGCACCACCACGGGTGCGAGCATGGGGCTGGTTTCCATCAGCCGAGCGTCCGCATCAGCGCCAGGATGGCGAGGATCAGCAGCACCAGCGTCGAGGCGGCGAAGAGCGGAAAGCGCCAGGCGATCTTGTTCACCGTTGCCTGGACCAGACTGTGAGCGATGCGCAGGGCGACATAGGCCCAGGCCAGGATGACGGCGGTGCTGCTCACCTGTCCCATGATCGCGAGGATAGCAATGATCGCGTAGAACAGCGTCGGTTGTTCGACGAGATGCGCATAATTATGCGCTTTCCAGTTGATGCTGGCTGGCAGTACCGTTTCGAGGTCCTGGCCGCGTCCCCCGACGGCCTTGCTCATGTCGATGCCGGCGGCCTTGAGTGCCGGCAGCCGGGTGCCCGCCATCCAGACGAGCATCACCAGCGTCCACAGCACCAGCACGGCGGCCGGCGCCAGAAGATCGGCTTTCATGTATCGAACCCTCCCCGTTCGTTATGCGCGCGGAACGTGCGCGAGCGAACGGAGAGGGTCAATATGCCTTCAGGCGAACAGCTTCGCCCAGCCGCGCTTCGGACGCGTCTTCCACGCGCCGCGATGATAGGCGTCGCTGGCGAGGAGCGGCATCACCGATCCCGCTTCGGCGAACACCATCTGCTCGAGCGCGGTGTCGACCTTACCCCAGCTCGCCGCTTCCTTCAGCGTCGACGACGAGCAGGCGCCGTCGCGCACGTCGGCAACGGTGATCTGCACCGCATATTTGTGCATCTCGACATCGTCATGGCCAAGGATCTCGGCGCAGACGACCGTGTCCTGGATGAAGTTCTTCGGTACGCCGCCGCCGATCATCAGCAGGCCGGTGGTGCCCGCCTTGATCTTGATGTCGGTCAGCTCGCGGAAGTCCGCGATGGCGTCGAGCACCATATAGGGCTTGCCTTCCTTCATCCGGTCGACCTGGTGCTTGACGAGGCCGAAGCCCGCCGAACTGTCGACGAAGGCCGGGCAGAAGATCGGCACGTCATGCTCATAGGCGAGCTTGACGAGGCTGTTCTCCTTCTTGCCGTGCTCGGCCAGATACCGGCCCATCTCGCGGATGAAGGCGCGCGAACTGTACGGGCGCGGCTCCAGCGAGTCGGCGATCTTGCCGATCGTGTGATCGCAATCCTGCAGCTGCTCTTCGTCGATATAGGTGTCGTAGATGCGGTCGATGTAGAGCGAGCGCAGCGTGTTGTCGTCCGGGATCTCGAGCGCCTGATAATGCTTGTGGCCAAGGCCTTCGAAGAAATCCATGTCGACGATCGACGCACCGGTGGCGACGATACCATCGACCATGTTGGAGCGGACGAGTTCGGCATAGAGGTCCATGCAGCCGCCGGCCGAAGTCGAGCCTGCGATCACCAGGAAGATGGTGCAGTCCTTGTCTTCCAGCATCTGGTTGTAGATGCCGGTGGCGCGCGCGAGGTCGCGGCTGGTGAAGCTCATCTTGCCCATGGCGTCGATGATCGGCCGCGCGTCGAACGAGCGGATGTCGACATGCTCGACGGTGGTGGAGAGCAATTCCGCCTTGCGGGTGTCGTTGGCGAGGGTGTTCATGTGTCTCAGGTTCCGTTTTCTCAATAACCGGCGTCGTTAAGGGGACGCGGAGACCCGTTCAGTTCCCCTCCCGCTTGCGGGAGGGGTTAGGGTGGGCAAGCCCGACCCGTGCTGCGCATCAAGTCAGGCCCACCGCCGGCCCCTCCAGCAAGCGGGAGGGGAAGAGTGGCAGTCAGCAGTTACAACTTGACGACGTTCGAGGCGACCTCGCGCTCCACGGCGGTGTAGAGCGAGACCATCGGCTCGTCTTCCACTTCGACCACCTCGGCAACGCCGAAGCCGTTGAACCCGGTCCGCATCGCGCAGCCATAGGCGCCGAGCATGCCGATCTCGATATAGTCGCCCGCCTGCACGTCCGCCGGCAGCATGAACGGTCCCGCCATATGGTCGAGATCGTCGCAGGTCGGCCCGTAGAAGCTGAACGCCATCGGCTTGGCGCGGCTGTCCGGCTCGCGCAGCAGGCTGACGGGGAAGCGCCAGCCGACATGCGCGGCATCGAACAGCGCGCCATAGGCGCCGTCGTTGATGTACAGCTCCTCGCCGCGGCGCTTTTCGACGCGCACCACCAGCGAGCTATATTCGGCGCACAGCGCGCGGCCCGGCTCGGCCCAGAGTTCGGCCGAATAGGACACCGGCAGATTCTCGAACGCGCGATGGATCGTCTCGAAATAGAGTTCGAGCGGCGGCGGCTCCATGCCGGGATAGGAGCTCGGAAAGCCCCCGCCGACATCGACCACGTCGACCGTGACCGCCGCCTCGACGATCGCCTGCCGCACGCGTTCCATCGCCTGCGCATACGCGTCGGGCGTCATCGCCTGGCTGCCGACATGAAAGCAGATGCCGAGCGCGTCCGCTGCCTGACGAGCGGCGATCAGCACGTCCTTGGCCTCGGTCGGCGACACACCGAATTTGGAAGCGAGGCTCAGCTTCGAATAGTCGGACGACACGCGCAGCCGCACGCAGAGGGTCAAATCGGTAGCGCCCTCCGTGGCGGCAACGATTTTCTCCAGCTCCTCCATCGAGTCGAGGGAGAAGGTGCGGACGCCATGATCGAAATAGGCTTCCGCGATCGCCTCTTCCGCCTTCACCGGGTGCATGAAGCAGAGCACGGCCTCCGGTAGCGTCGCGCGCACCATGCGGACCTCGGCGATCGAGGCCACGTCATAATGCGTGACACCGCTGTCCCACAGGATGCGGACCAGGTCGGGAGACGGGTTCGCCTTGACCGCATAGAGCGTCTTGCCCGGAAACTTCTCCACGAAGAAGCGGGCGGCACGCTTGGCGGCATGCGGACGAATGAGCGTGACCGGCTGGACCGGGCGTTCACTGGCAATCTCAAGACCGCCGCGGGCGGCCTTGACGGGGGCGGCAGCTAGCCCCAGCGCGCTATGATGCTTGTGCAACTCAAGGGACCTCCAATGCCAGGGACGAACCCTGGTCTTCAGCTTCGACATTCACTGCCTTGCGGTGGAAGTCCCATGGGGCAGCGGAGGCGCGATATATGTTTGGGGGTCTCCCCTGTAAAGCGGTGAATCGAACCGTATTTCTTTTTGGAGACAGAACGTGATTTCACGGCGCCAGCCTGACCGTGAAGGCGTGACCAACGCGCTGAAGAAACTAGAGAAAATCGTGAGTTCGACGCCGCTGCTGCAGGCGGAGATCGGCGGGCGCACTGTGTATCTGAAGGTCGAATCGCTGCAGCCGATGGGCGCATTCAAACTGCGCGGCGCGTGGCACCGACTCACCGACCTTTCGGACGACGAGCGGGCGCGGGGCGTCGTCGCCTTCTCGTCGGGCAATCACGCACAGGGCTTGGCCTGGGCAGCGCGGCGGCTCGGCATTGCCGCGACCATCGTCATGCCCGCCGATTCGCCGGCCAAGAAGCTCGACAACACGCGGGCGCTCGGGGCGGAGGTGATTCTCTACGACCGCATGCGCGAGGCGCGCGAGGTGATCGCCGCGCGCATCGCCGACGAGCGCGGCTCCGTTGTCGTACCGAGCTTCGACGACCCTTGGGTTGTGGAAGGGCAGGGCAGCGCGGGGCTCGAGGCAGTGGCGCAACTGCAGGCGATCGGCCGCGGCGCGCCGGACCGGATCGTGACCCCCTGCGGCGGCGGGGGGCTCGCCGCCGGTCTGGCATTGGCGATCCCGGAGGCAAAGATGGTGGTCGTGGAGCCCGAAGGTTGGGACGACATGACCCGCTCGCTCCGGGCCGGCGAGATCATGCCGGTCGGCAATGCGCCGCCGCCTACGTCGTGCGACGCCCTCCAGACGCTCAAGGTCGCACCCCTGACGTTCGACATCCTGCGCGGTCGGGGAGCGTGCGGCCTCAGCGTGACCGAAGCGGAGACCGGCACGGCGATGCGCTGGGCCTTCGACCATCTGCGCCTGGTGCTGGAGCCGGGCGGCGCGGTCGCCCTCGCTGCGCTGCTGTCGGGCAAGGTCGAGCCGGGCGAGCGGACCCTGGTCCTGCTGTCCGGCGGCAACGTCGATGCCGAGACGTTCAAGCGGATGACCGACCTATGACCGGAACTCCGGCCTTGCTCCTCTCCATCCTCATGCTGGCGGCGGTCGCCCTGGTGCTGGGCGGCATCGTGCAGATCAGGCGCAAGGAGCGACGGGGATGGCTGATGCTGGTCGCGGCCGCGGTGCTGGTCGGCAATGTCCTGATCTGGGCCGTCTAGCTCGCCAGCCGCTCCGGCAGATTGTCGAAGATGCGCCGGATTTCCTGGAGAACCTGGACCGTCTTCTCCAGGTCCTCGTCCGGGAACTCGGACATCAGCGGTTCGATCTCGGGACCCATCGCCATGATGGAGTCGGCATGGGCCGCCTTGCCCGATGTGGTGATGCCGATGATCTGGTCCTCGCCATCCCCGATGCGACCGATGAAGCCGCGCTCCTCCAGCGCACCTAGATGCACGTCCATGTCCTCGACAGAGACCTGAAACAGCCAGGCCAGGACGGATCTGCGCTCCTGCTCGCGATTGTTGCGGACGAAATAGTTGAGCGCGCCGAACTGGCCGGCATTGAGCCCCGTGCGTTGGATCTGGCCGATGTGGTTGCGCACAAGGTGCTCGACCACCGCAATCTCCGTAAACAGGTCCAGCAGCAGCTTCTCGCGCGACATAATCCCCCGCTTGGTCAGATCACCGGATCGGGCAGTTCGGGTCCAGCCTGAAGTCCAGATATTTGTCCACGCTGCCCATCAGCTGCGGCATCTCATGTTCGAAGAAATGGTTCGCGCCGGGAATGGTGTCGTGGTGGATAGTGATGTGCTTCTGCGTGCGCAGCTTGTCGACCAGCTTCTGCACGGCCGAGGGCGTCACGACCTCGTCGGACTCGCCCTGGATGACGATGCCGGATGCCGGGCAAGGGGCGAGAAAGCTGAAGTCGTACATGTTGGCGGGCGGAGCGATTGAGATCCAGCCGCGCACCTCGGGCCGACGCATCAGCAACTGCATGCCGATCCACGCGCCGAAGCTGACCCCCGCGACCCAGGTCTGCTGCGCTTCGGGATGAAAGCTCTGTACCCAGTCGAGCGCGGAGGCGGCATCCGACAGCTCGCCGACGCCATTGTCGAACACGCCCTGGCTCTTGCCGACGCCGCGGAAGTTGAAGCGGAGTGTCGCAAAGCCGCGGCGCGCGAAGGTCTGGTAGAGTGCCTGAACGATGCGGTTGTTCATCGTGCCCATCGCCTGCGGGTGCGGATGCAGGATCATCGCAACAGGCGCGCGCGGGCGGGGCGGGGGGGCAAAGCGGCCTTCGAGGCGGCCTTCCGGGCCGGGAAAAATGACTTCGGGCATAGCACCTTGATCGAAAAAGCGGCCGGGATGGTGGCGCTGAGTTGCGGCGCTATATAGGATCGGAGCCGAATTTCGCAAACGGGTCCGTCACCTTGGCTCAGCGCCTCTATCTCGACCACGCCGCCACCACGCCGATGCTGCTCGCGGCGCGCGAGGCGATGCGTGCTGCCATCGCGCGCTGGGCCAATCCCTCTTCGCCGCATGCCGAGGGGCGCGCCGCCCGGGCCCAGCTGGAGGACGCCCGGCAGCGTATCGCCGCCATGCTCGGCTGGGACGGCGAGGTCATCTTCACCGGCGGCGCCACCGAGGCGATCCGCATCGCCCTGACGCGCGCCAAATGCGATGCGCGGCTGGTCTCCGCGGTCGAGCACGACGCCGTCCACCGCGTTGCGCCCGACGCCTATTTCCTGCCGGTGCAGACAGATGGCACGGTGCTGCCCGACGCGCTGTCCGGAAGGCTCAGGGCACTGGGCGCCAAGGCCCCACTCGTGGCGGTGCAGGCGGTCAATAATGAGACCGGCGTGTGCCAACCGCTCGACCGCCTCGCGCCGATCGTCCGCCGGGCCGGCGGATTGCTGCTCGCCGATTGCGCGCAGAGCGCGGGCAAGATGAAGCTGCCGGATGCGGACCTGATCGCCGTTTCGGCGCACAAATTCGGCGGCCCGCCAGGCGTGGGCGCGTTGCTGGTCAGGGATTTCGCGATGCTGGAGCCGAGCGGCGGACAGGAGCGTGGCTATCGCGCCGGCACCGAGAATCTGCCCGGCGCGGCGGCGATGGCGGCGGCGCTGGAGCAGTCGCGCGGCTGGGTCGACCGCGCCGGCGATCTGCGCGCGCATCTCGACGGTGCGATCGAGGCAAGCGGCGGCGAAGTCGTCGCCAAGAAGAGTCCGCGCTTGGCGACCATCGCCAGCTATCGCATGCCGGGCGTTGCCGCTTCGGCGCAGCTGATCCAGCTCGACCTCGCCGGCATTGCTGTGTCCGCCGGCAGCGCCTGTTCGTCCGGCACGCTCAAGACCAGCCATGTGCTGGCGGCCATGGGTTGGCAGGACAAGGAAGCCGGCGAAGTGATCCGCGTCAGCTTCGGACCCGAGACCAGCCGCGCCGACATTTACCGGTTTATCGAGGCGTGGCGGCGCATCGCCGACGGCGCCCGCTCGCGCGCCGCATGACCATCTATCTCGACTATCAGGCGACCACGCCGCTGGCGCCCGAAGCGCGCCGGGCAATGGAGCCGTGGCTGGACAAATTCGGCAATCCGCACTCACCGCATCGGCTCGGCCGGGAGGCCAAGGCGGCGGTCGAGGTGGCGCGGGAGGCGATCTCCGGCCTTCTCCGCTCGTCCCGAGCGAAGTCGAGGGGCGTAGGTGCAGAGCTCGCGAGGCGCCCCTCGACTACGCTCGGGACGAGCGCAGATGATGATGGCCAACTTCTGTTCACCTCCGGCGCCACCGAGGCTGCCAATCTGGCGATCAAAGGGGCGGCTTGGGCGGCACCTTCGCAGCGGCGCCAGATCGTCACCATCGCCACCGAACATGCGTGCGTGCTGGACACGGTGCTCTGGCTCGGGCGGCACGGGTTCGAGGCGGTCGTGCTGCCGGTCGAGGCCGATGGGCTCGTCGATCTCGACCGGCTGCGAGCAGCGGTGGGCGACCGGACCGCATTGGTCGCGGCGATGCTGGTCAATAACGAGATCGGGGTGATCCAGCCCATTGCCGAGATCGCCCGGATCGCGCGCGACGCGGGAGCCTTGTTCTTCTGCGACGCGGTCCAAGGCTTTGGGCGTTTGCCGATCCCGGACGCAGACCTCATCGCCGTATCGGCCCATAAGATACACGGCCCCAAGGGGATCGGCGCGCTTTGGGTTCGCAAGGGCGTGGTAATCGAGCCGCTAATGCACGGCGGGGGCCAGGAGGATGACATCCGCTCCGGCACGCTCAGCCCGATGCTCTGCGCAGGGTTCGGCGCAGCGGCCGCTGTCGCGGAAGCGCGGGTCGAGGATGATCGGGCGCATGTCGCCGCGCTATGGGCCATGGCGCATGAGCGCCTGCCGGACTGGAGCGTCAATGGCTCTGCCGAACATCGCTACCGCGGTAATCTCAACGTTCGCCTGGACGGTCTCGACGCGGGGCGGCTGATCGCGGATGTGCGCGGCGTCTCCTTTTCCGCCGGCTCTGCTTGCGCCAGCGGCTCGGGGCGGCCGAGCCATGTGCTGAAGGCGCTTGGCCTGTCGGATGCCGAAGCCCGGTCGAGCATCCGGCTCGGCTTCGGGCGTTACACCACGGAGGAAGAGCTGCACCAGGCGCTCGACCTGATCATCGAAGCGGCCGCGCGCCAGCGGGTGTTCGCATGATCCGGGTGCGATTCATTTCGGCGGACGGTGGTTCGGTGAGCGAAGTGCAGGGCGCGCCGGGCGACCGCCTGCTCGACCTCGCCCAGGCCGACGGTCAGCCGCTTGAGGGCACGTGCGAAGGTCAGATGGCCTGCTCCACATGCCACGTGATCGTCGACCCCGACGATTTCGCCCTCCTCCCGCCGGCGACGGAGCCGGAGGAAGACATGCTGGATCTCGCCACCGGTGCCACCCGCCACAGCCGCTTGGCCTGCCAGATCTTCCTGGATGCAAGCCTGGAGCAGCTCACCGTCCGGATTCCGGCAGAGTCGCGCAACATGCAGGGCCGTTAGCCATGGCTGCGCTGCCGGACAATGAGCACGCCGCGTCGCTCGCCGACGACCGCCTCGCGCAGGTGCTCGACAGCATCGCCGACGGCTATTGCATGGTCGGTCCCGACTGGCGGATCCTGATCGTCAACCGCGCCGCCGAGGCCTTTTTCGGGCGCTCCCGAGAGACGCTCAACGGGCTGAATCTCTGGGACGCGTTTCCGGCGATTGGTGGCACGGCGTTCGAGAAGAATTTCCGCCGCGCCGCCGCCGGAGAGACGACGCGCTTCGAGATCGAGTCCACCGTCCATCCCGGCCGTCATGTCGAGGTCAATGCCGCACCTTTGTCCGGCGGCGGTATCGCCATCGCCTTTCACGAAATCACCGAGCGCATCCGCTACGAGCGCGCGCTGCGGGAGAGCGAGCAGCGCTTCCGCCTGATCGCCGATTCCGCGCCGGTGCCGATGTGGGTCACCTCGCTCGACCGCAAGCGCTGGTTCGTGAACCGCGCCTATGTGGAGTTCCTCGGCGTCAGCTATGAAGAGGCGGTCGAGTTCGACTGGCGCTCGATCATCCATCCCGAAGACCTGCCGCGCATCTTCAAGGAGCAGGTCGAGAAGGAAGCGTCGCTCCAGCCCTTCCACCTCGAAGCGCGCTATCGCCGGGGCGATGGCAGCTGGTGCTGGCTGCGCTCCTATTCGCAGCCACGCTGGGGCCCGGACGGCGAGCATATCGGCTTTATTGGCGTCGCCTTTGACATTACCATCGCCAAGGAAGCGGAGCTGGAGCTGCAGCGCCTCGTCGCCTTGCGGACGGCGGAGCTGGAGGCGCTCTATAATCGCACGCCGACCATCCTTCATTCCGCCGGCCCCGACCAGCGGCTGATCAGCGTGTCGGATCGTTGGCTCGAATTCATGGGCTATGAGGATCGGTCGGAAGTGCTCGGACGCGAGTTGTCCGAGTTCATGACGCCCGAGAGCATTGCCAAACTCTCCGCCGAAGCATGGCCGCAGCTGCTCGCGAGCGGCGCCTATGACGATGTGGAATATCAGGTGCTGACGAAGAGCGGCGAGGTCGCTGACGTGCTCGCCTCGGTGCGGACCTGGCATGACGATCAGGGACGCTTCGTGCGGACCATGGCTGCGCTGATCGACGTCACCGCCACCAAGCGGACGGAAGAGGCGCTCCGCCAGGCGCAGAAGGTCGAGGCGATGGGCCAGCTGACCGGCGGCGTCGCGCACGACTTCAACAATCTGCTGTCGCCGATCATCGGCGGCCTCGACCTGCTGCAGCGCCGTGGCGTCGGTGATGAACGGGATCGGCGCACCATTGCTAGCGCGCTGCAGGCGGCCGAGCGCGCCAAGACCTTGGTGCAGCGGCTGCTCGCCTTTGCCCGCCGCCAGCCGTTGCAGCCGACCGCCGTTGATCCGGCGAAGCTGATCGGAGGCATGGCCGAGCTGATCGCCTCGACGGTCGGCCCCCGGATCCGCGTCGTGGTCGAAGCGGCTGACGATCTGCCGACCTGCCTCGCTGATCCCAACCAGGTCGAAATGGCGCTGCTGAACTTGAGCGTGAATGCGCGCGACGCGATGCCTGATGGCGGCGTTCTGTCGATCCTTGCGCACGACGCCATGGCGAGCGAGGGTGAGGGCGATCTGGCGCCCGGCCGCTACATCAGGCTGACCGTCGCCGATACCGGGGTGGGCATGGATGAGGCGACGCTCGCGCGCGCGATCGAGCCCTTCTTCTCGACCAAGGGGATCGGCCGCGGCACCGGCCTCGGCCTGTCGATGGTGCATGGTCTCGCCGCCCAGCTGAATGGCGCGCTGCGGCTGCGCAGTGCACCCGGAGAGGGCACCGAAGTCCAGCTGTGGCTTCCCTGCGCCGAGACACCGGCGCAGCGATCCGGCGATCATGGCCCGACTGAGGCCGTCGAAGCGCAAGGCGTGGCGTTGCTGGTCGACGATGAAGAGCTGGTCCGCATGTCGACGGCGGAAATGCTCGCCGACATGGGGTTCCAGGTCGTCGAACATGCCTCGGCCGATGCGGCGGTCGCCTATCTGATGAACGGCGGGCCGGCCGACCTGATCGTCACCGACCACCTGATGCCCGGCATGACCGGTGTCGAGCTGGCCCATGCCGCGCGGCAGCTGCGCCCCGGCACGCCGACGCTGATCGTGTCGGGCTATGCAGAGGCGAGCGGCCTCGACGCGGATATTCCGCGGCTCACCAAGCCCTTCCGCCATGCCGACCTTGCTGCGGCAATCGGCGGCATCCTCCGCTGAGGCTCAGCCCGCCTGATAGCTGGTCGGGTTGTCCTGCTGCTTCACGTCGCCCGCCGTGCCCATCACGCCGTCGGTCTCGCCGGCGCTGCCTTCGATCGGTTCCTTAGGGATCGGACCCTTGGGATCGCGGCTGCCGACCGATTTTTCATCAGGGCTGTCGATCGTCTTCTTGCCGTCGCTCATGTGCATCTCCTCGATGCACAAGAACGCGGCGCGGCCGGATGTGTTCAGGGGTAGCGGGCACCGGTGAAGTAAAGCCCGTCGGGCGGTGCGTTATAGCCGAGCGCCGAGCGGTCGGCGGCGGCAAGGGCGTCGGCCAGGTCCTGCGCGCTCCATTTGCCCTGTCCGACAAGCGTCAGACAGCCGACCATCGAGCGGACCTGGTGATGGAGGAAGGAGCGCGCTTCCGCGACGATCAGCACCCGCTCGCCTTCGCGGCGAACGTCGAGACGATCGAGCGTCTTGACCGGGCTTTCGGACTGGCAATGGGCGGAGCGGAAGGTGGTGAAATCATGCCGGCCGACGAGTAGCTGTGCCGCCTCGTGCATGGCACCTGCGTCGAGCGACATCGGGACCCGCCAGGCGAGGCCAATCTCGAACGTCAGCGGCGCGCGGCGATTGACGATCCGGTATTCATAGGAGCGGCCGATGCACGAGAAGCGCGCATGCCAATCGTCGGCCACCTCCTGGCATCAGACCTTCCATCAGGCGAAAGGGCGTCACCTCGCGCTGCAGCTCGACATGGGCGCGCATGGCGAGCGCGTGGACGCCAGCATCGGTGCGCCCTGCGGCATGGACGGCCGTCACCTCGCCGGTCATCCGCTCGACGGCGCGCTCCAGCGCTTCCTGCACGCTCGGGCCATGATCCTGCCGCTGCCAGCCCATGAACGGCCGCCCGTCATATTCGACCATCAGCGCGAAACGCGTCACAGCTGCGTGCCGGCCGGGATCGGGAAGCCGCGAAGCAACTCTTCCATACTCATCGCGCCGCGGCCCGCGCGCTGCACGCGAACGGGCCGCAGCGCGTCCGCGCCGCATCCGATCAGCAGTCGGTCGTCGAGCACTTGGCCGGGCTCCCCGGCGACTGGCTCGATCTCTGCCGCGAGGATGCGCACGCGCTCGCCGTCCAGCTCGAAAAATGCGCCCGGCGCCGGGTTGAAGGCGCGGACCTGGCGCTCGGCCGATGCGGCACCGGCCGCGAAGTCCAGCCGCGCCTCCGCCTTGTCGATCTTGGCGGCGTAAGTGACGCCCGCCTCCGGCTGAGGAACTGCTGGATAGCGGTCCAGGGCGGTAAGCACTTCGACCATCAGCGCCGCCCCTTTGCGCG
>NZ_JABEPR010000019.1 GCF_013044515.1 Sphingomonas sp. ID1715 | reverse complement strand
CTCTATAGGCTGTACCGCCCTAAAAACGTACCTATCGTGACCGAGGACAACGGAAAACCGCTACCTATTTGGGCAAACAGGGGAGGGGATGGTTGCTCAGTGCGCGCCCCTTCGCATGGGAAGCCCTTCCCTTGACTGGAGTACGGTAATACGCAATTATAGTTAGATAACTAAGGATATGGCCATGGAGAGAGGATTGCCGACAAAGGCGCTATGGGATCGCCTTCCCGAAATCGTTCGCTTCCGCGATCAACCGGGGATGACGGAGACCTACAGTTTTGCGGGCGCCGAGGGCACGACCGAGCTGGAAGGCCAGCTGTTCCGGCAGAGAGCGCGGCCATCTAAGGCGGTCTATTTGTTCATGCACCCCACAGCCACGGCCCAGCTGCTCCCAATGCCTGAGGCGCTTGCCGATGCGGGGTTGCACGTACTTTGCGCGTCGAGTCGCTACCCGAGAAACGATAGTGCGCTGATTATGGAAAAGGTCGCCTACGACATGGGCCAGTGGGTGCGCCACGCGCGCGAGTCGCTGGGTTATGAAAAGGTGATCCTGGTGGGATGGTCGGGCGGCGGCTCGCTATCGCTGTTTTATGCGGCCCAGTCTGAACATCCGACAATCACCCACACGCCCGCCGGCGACCTTTATGACCTGACAGCAGCGCGGCTGCAGCGGGTTGACGGAATAGTCCTCATCGCCGCCCACCTCAGCCGGGCGGAAGTGCTGACCGAATGGCTTGACCCCTCCGTCATCGACGAATTCGACCCGGACACGCGCGATCTCGAATTCGATATCTATAGTCCGGACTGCCCGAACAAACCACCATTCACCGCTGACTTCATCGCCGCCTTCCGCGAGAGGCAGCGGGCCCGCAATCGCAGAATTACCGCCTGGGCCGAGGAAATGCTTGCCACGCTCCGTCGTCGCAACGACGGCGAAACCGAACGCGCCTTCGTCACGCACCGCACGATGTGCGACGTGCGCTGGATTGATCCGACGATCGACCCCAATGGACGCGCGCCGGGGGCATCCTATCTTGGCAATCCACGCACGGTGAACGTGGGACCCGCTGGTTTGGCGCGATTCTCAACCCTGCGCTCGTGGCTGTCGCAATGGTCCTACGACCTATCCAACTCCAAGGCTGCCGTTAACGCGACAAAGATCCATCGGACCCCTGTGCTGCAGATCGAGAATGAAGCGGACGACGCGGTTCCCGCGAGCCATAATCCGATCATTCACAACGCGCTCACCGTTGCGAACAAGGAATTTGTGAGCATCAAGGGCGCGACCCATTTCTACCAGGGCCAGCCCGAACATGTCAGCGCTTGTATCGACGGGATCATCGACTGGAGCCACCGCAACGATTTGTGATCTGGCCGCCGCGATCGACGCGGCGCCTCCGCATTTTCGCTGCGGCGCGGCCGGCTTACGCCGGCCGGTCGCGGATTCCTTGCGGGGATCAGTTGTAGACGGCGTCCCGGATGTCGGACACGAACTTCCCCGACATACCCTCAAAGGCCGTGTTGGTCATGGCCACGACCGTCAGCGCGTTTGCACGATCGATGAACCAGCTATTGCCGTATCCGCCGGCCCAGTGAAGCGTTCCGGGAGACTGCGGCGACGGGACGGCGTGCGGATCTGCAAGCACTGCCCAGCCGAAGCCGAAGCCCCAACCCGGCCCCCAGGCCGCAGCCTGAGGTCCGAGCTGATCGGTCGCCATCATCTCGACTGTTTCAGGCTTCAGGATCGGACCACCCCCGAGCCGGATGGTTTCCAGAAAGCGCAGGACGTCGCCCGCAGTCCCCACCATCCCACCCCCGCCTGACGGATAGGAGTTTGGATCCAGGATACGGCTCGGCGCGAACGTTAGCGACCCGTTGAAGGCATCCAGAGGCACTACCATGCCGTCCGTGATGCGGACGGGAACGGATTCGCTGTTGAAGTAATTCGTCGCGAGCCGCTCAACATCCGCAACGGCAAAGCCGGTATCGACGATACCCAGCGGATCCGTGACCAGTTTGCGCACAGCATCGCGTAGCGAACCACCGGTAACGCTCTCAACCACCCCTCCCATCACATCCATGCCAAGGGAATAGCGAAAACCCGACCCCGGTGCGGCGGTAAGCGGGGCGGCAGCCAGGCGCCGAAGATTCTCGGATAGCGACAATCCCGGTTGATCCAACCCGTCGGAGACGTCGAGGCGACGATAATGGCCATCGCTCCCTTCCTGAAACGGATAGCCGAGCCCCGATGTGTGCGTGAGCAGATGGCGGATCGAGATGACCGGAACCGATCCATCGGACAGGCGCGGCTGAAAGTCGGGCAGGAAGCGCGTCACTGGATCGTCCAGCCTCACAACACCATCCTCGATCAGGCGCATCACGGCGGCGGTGACAAAGGGTTTGGTCACCGATGCAAATCGGAAAATGCTATCCGTTTGCATCGGCTTTTGCGATTCACGGTCTGCAAATCCCGCCGCGCGGCGATAGGCGATCTTGCCGCCCCGGGCGACGATCACGACCGTTCCCACCAAACGATTGTCGGCGAGAGCATTGTCTATCGCGCGATCCAGGCGATCGGACACATCCGCGCCTTTAAAGGCTGATGAACTCATAAGTTCAAACTCTCCCGATACTCTCGCAGACCGGACGCGGCCCGCACCTAAGCGATTGCAGTCATCAACCGCGCGGTGGAGAGCGACGACGATTCGGTCGGAGGCAAGGCCTGACCATCAGCACACCTCTCCACGCAACCTTCACGTCGCAGACCGCCACCGTGCAGTTCCTTAGTTATCTAACCATTAGTGATGTAAGTATCGGCGCGCAACATTGATGTGGGGCATCCATGGTGGCGAGGACACCCACTATCGCATCAGTCGCCTGCCTCATGAGTGATGCCGGCGACCCCTCGGTCCTCTCGGCGCCGCCGACCCGGCTTCGCGTCGGGCTCCTCGGGGGAGAGGCTCCGAATCGCAGCTTCTAGATTGGTCTGCAGCTCGCCCAATAGGGCGATCTGGAGATCCGCTTCGCGGCGCGAAATGCCGGTCTTAGCGATATCCCCAACTTCGATGCCAATGGGCAGAAGCTTCCTTTTCAGCTCGTGACCGTAAGGGGTGAGGAAGATGTTGATCTTCCGCTTGTCCGCCGCGTTGCGGACCCGGGCAACGATTCCCCGTTGCTCCATGGAAGCGATCGCCGAAAGCGTGGTCGGCTCCATCGTTCCAACAAGGTCGGACAGTTCCTTCTGGGTTAAGCCGTCCTGGTCCCACAGGACGCGCAAGAAGTACCACATGCCCAGGGTGACGCCGAACTGCTCGATCTTCAGCTGTAGCAGCTTTTGCATAAGTCGATGCGTGAGTCGGATTTGATATCCGATACTCAGGTCGAACGGCAGGTTGATTTCCCCGCTATCTCCGCTCATCGAAATCGGCCCTGCATGACCCGAACCATCGGGCCTGTTGAATGTCGAAACCAGCGTGCATTCCTTCTTGGCAACCGCCCCAGCCGCGTGGGTCGGTTGACTTGTTAATGGATTATGACTTGACGGTCCCGCGGTTTCTCATCCGGGTCGAGGGCGAGATTCCGGCGTTCGTTCGGCGGCCTTGATGGTCGTGACTGCCATATATTCAACCGACGTAAGGGCACGAGGGCCACCCTAGTTCGGGCGGGATTCAAAGGGCCGGAGAACCCACGCTCAATCCGCGTGGAATAGATAGGGTGTCACCGAAGCACGATTCAGACCCGTTCGACCGCGAGCGCAAGGCCCATGCCGACGCCGATGCAGAGCGTGGCAAGGCCCAGTCTGCCGTCAGTATCCAACTGGACGTTGGCGGGCAGGTGCACCATCAAAGCCGTTGCCCCTGCCTCATTGGGAGGGCGAACATGGCGACACGCCCCAGGGAGAGTGCATTTGTCCAACAGGCCCGCCCAGCTCAATCCGGAATGGAGCCTTGGTTATCAGGTCCGGCGCTGCCATCGGCGGTTCGATCGCCTGCTCAATGCGATGCTGGCGAAGCACGATCTAAAGACGGGCTTCTGGTATTACCTTCGTGTGCTGTGGATCCGCGACGGCGTCACCCAGAAATATCTGAGCGACATGACCAACGTCACAGAAAACACGACTGTGTCGATAATCAACAACATGATGCAGCACGGGCTTGTAGAGCGCACCCGCGACAAGGTTGATCGCCGCAAGTTGAGCGTTACGCTGACCCAACGAGGCAAAGCCCTGGAAGCGGAGCTCATGCAATATGCGATCGACATTAACCGCATCGCCGTCGCCGGGATCGATCCGGCCGAGGTTGCGACGTGCGTCGACGTGCTTTCGCGCATGTCAGCCAATCTCGCCGCCGAATTCGATTCTATCCCGAACACCCCCGCCGAGGACTGACAGGGCGCAACCGGTCAGCGGCCGCTCGCCGGGTATCCTGCGGCAGCCCGGCAAAGACGGAGCATCGACAACCACGCTGCTCCCGCACCGCTTATGCTCCGCCCCGTCATTTCCCGGATTGCATCACGTCAGATCTTGAACTCCGCGAACGTCTCCGGCGCGAACATGTCCTCGATCGTCAGCTGGCGCGGCGACAGACCCTGCTCATGATGATAGCGCGTGAAGGTCTCGAGTACGTGGCGGTTCTTCTCGATTCCGTAAGGCCACCACTGATCGCCCAACGTCGCGATCGTTTCCTCGACCGCGGCAATTTGCCAGGGCAGCATCGTCTTGAGCGAGGCTGAGACGCGCAGCTGTTCGTAGGTTAGCTGCTGCGCCTGGACGAACGCCTTGTAGAGCGCCTGTGCGATCCAGCGGTTCTTCTCGTAAATGTCGCGGCGAATGGCAACGACGTGCATGATCGGGAAGATATTCGTCTTGCCGAAATAGGCTTTCTCGACCTGGACGAAGTCCGGGAACAGGCGCCGCACATTGTGCGGTTCCGAATAGAAGGTCGATGGAGCACGCGCGGTGTGCAGCGCGTCGATCTCGCCATCAGCCAACATCCGGGTCAGCGTCTGGTTTGGCCCGATCGGCTCAACCTTGAACTTGTCCGGCAGATTGAGTTTGAGCTTTTCCTCACGGCCCGGCTCTTCCTCGCCGCCCGTGACATAAGTGACCGACGCCGGGTCGATGCCATATTCGTCCTGCAGGATACCGCGGATCCAGACCGGCGCGGTCATCTGATATTCCGGGACGCCGATGCGCTTGCCGACAAGGTCGGACGGTTTTTCGATGCCGCTCTTGGCCGACACGAAGATGCAGGAATGACGGAAGAAACGTGACGGGAACACCGGGATGGCGATAAAGTCTGGATTGTCCCGGCCCAGAGTCACGCAATACGATGACATCGAAAGCTCGGCGGCATCGAACTCGCGATTGCGCAGCATCCGGAAGAACGTTTCCTCGACGGACAGCACC
>NZ_JABEPR010000018.1 GCF_013044515.1 Sphingomonas sp. ID1715 | reverse complement strand
GGTGCAGGTGGGTGCGCTGTTCGAGCTGTTCTCGAACGGCACGGGCGAGGCGTTCCTCAACGGCAAGATCGAGGACCCGAGCCTGGCCGCGCCGCTCTACGTGTCGGCGTTCCGCCAGGAGGACGGCAGCTACAACGTCGTCTGGTCGCGCCCGACGCGTCGCCGCGATCTCGCCGCGGAGATGGCGCCCAAGGCCGACGAGGGCCTGCCGCCGCTGCCCGGCGCCGACGAGACCGCCGGCCCCGCCACCCAGGGCGCCGAGGCCGGCCTCGGCCAGTCCTCCGCCGAACATGCCTTCGCGAGCTGACGCAAACGGCAGTTCGAACTCTCCCAGCCCCCGCTTCACCCAAGCGGGGGCTTTTTCCTTGTCCCGAAACCAAAGCTCGCGGCCGCGCCGTGCCTGCCGGCTGTCGTTGGCATCACCCTGCCAGACGGGCCTCCTGCAGGTCGAGCTCCCGCACCAGCTTGCGCGCCGCCTCGCTCCCCAATTCGCTCTGACGAACCCGGCGGAAAATTTCCCCGCGTTCCGCCTTCAGCGCGGCAAGGCGAAGATCGCGCTCGATGCGCTCATCGCGCCGCAGAAAAGCCATCGCCTCGGGCAGGCTCGAGCGATTGTCGATCCGTTCGCGATAGAGGTCCATCAACCTGGAAGCGACGTTCACATAGGCGTCGGCATCCTTTCGCCCCTCGGCAAGCTGGTGCTGAGTGCGCTCGATCTCGGCGATCGCGGCTTCGGCGGCCGCTCTCCGGGCTTCTTCGATCTCCGCATCGCGCGATGGCTCCGCCGGCATCTCCAGCCCCCGCATCATCAACGGCAGTCCGATCGATGCCGCGATCAGCGACAGGATGATGACGCCCATTGCCAGGAGAATGGCGAGATCGCGACCCGGGAACGCCGTCCCGTCGGCCATGGCGAGCGGGAGCGTGAGTACGCCCGCGAGCGTGATGGCCCCACGGACGCCCGCGAAAGACATCGCCCCCACCAACCGCCAGTTCGGCCTCGGGCTATCTTCCGCGCGGCGGAAAGACGTCAGGCGCAGCGAGAACCAGACCCAGACGAAACGCAGCGCCGCCAGTGCGACATTGATCGCGACGATATAGACGGCCAGCCACCAGGCTCCATGATGGCCGGTCAGCCTGACGCTGTCGGCAGCGCCGGCCAATATCGTGGGAAGCTGCTCGCCAAGCAGCACGAAGATGATGCCGTTGGCCGTGAACTGAATGAGATCCCAGACCGTCGTGCGTCGGATGCGGGTTACGGCCAGCGCCTTGCCCCGTGTCTCGATGAACCCCATCATCACGCCGGCCGCGACCGCCGCCAGGATGCCCGAGCAATGGAGATGCTCGGCTACGAGATAGGCGCCGAACGGAATCAGCAGGCTGATCAGGATCTGCGAGCTGCTTTCCTCGCCGAGACGCCGCGCGACCAGTTCCTTTGCCCGCCCAACGAGCCAGGTGAGGCCCGCGCCGACGACGATGCCGCCAATCGCGACCCACAGGAAATTGAGCGCCGCGGCCCCCAGCGAGAAGCTGCCCGTCAGGGCGGCCGCCACCGCAAAGCGCAGGCAGACAAGGCCCGACGCGTCGTTGAGCAGCGATTCCCCCTCCAGGATATGCATCATCCGCTTGGGGATCGGCGTGCGCTGCGCGATCGCGGACACGGCGATCGGGTCGGTGGGGGAAACCACCGCCGCGAGCGCGAAAGCCACTGCGAGCGGCATAGCCGGGATCATCCAGTGGATGAGGAAACCCATGCCGACGACGGTGAACACGACCAGGCCAAGGGCCAGCTCAAGGATCGTGACGCCATCCTTGAACATATCGTCGGGCGGTATCCGCCACCCATCGAGGAACAGCAGCGGCGGCAGGAAGAGCAGGAAGAAGATGTCCGGATCGAGCGTCACCCGCCAGTCGGCGACGAGACCGATCGCGGCACCCAGAGCGATCTGGACGAGGGGACGCGGAACCGAAAACGGCAAGAGGCGAGCCAGGATTCCACTCAGCACCACGGCGAACAGCAATGTCAGGACGAGCGTGATGGTTTCCAAAAGCGAAGCCTCTGAACAGATTTGTCGGGACGGCCACCCTGTCTAACGCCGTGCCCCTTTCCTGTCAGCTTCAATCCCGGCCGACCGGCCTGCGGCCGTAGAGAGGAGGGGGAGCGTGGCTCCTGTCCAATCGTGACGGGAGACAATCATGTCCGACATCATCGACCTCGGCGGCGCCCCCGCCAACGAGGACTGCGCGCAGCTTGGGCACACGCCCGACTTCGAGCGGCTGAACCGGCTTGAAGTCGCCGCCTACCGCGCCGCCATCATTGCCCGTTTCGGCCCGCCGCCCGATGGCTGCACGCTCGTGTCGGTCACCAACCGGCACGACTTCGGCGTCTATTATTCGCTTGGCCTCAAGGTCGATGCGCTTGCCTATCGGCGTAATCCCGCGGTTACCGCCTATACCGAGGCCGCGCAGGACGGCCTCGAAAGCTGGGTCGAGGCCGGGTTCGCGCCACCGGTCCGTTATGAAGACGGCAGCGCCCCGACAGTCGATCGCGACCGGATCGACGACATCGTCACCGGCGCGCTTCTGGCGACCCGGCCCAATGCCGACGGACGCTTCGCCATCCCGGACTTCGAAGCCCTTCACCGCAACCTCGCCGCCGCCTATCCGGCCAGCGCCGAGGCCGCGAAGATCCTGATCCAGGAGATCGACGCATGATCCAGCAACCCACTTCCGACCAGCCGGTCACCGAGGCCGCGATCGTCGCGGAGATCGAGACCGGTCTTACCGCTGTCCAAGACGTCGAGGCGCGCTGCAAGGCCGCCTTCCTTCCATTGCTGCGCGAACACGGCATCGCGCGCGTTGACATCCACTATGACGGCGGCGGCGACGAAGGCAGCGTGGGCGATGTCTTCGCCTATCGCGACGACGCCAGCGCAGAGCTACCGACCATCCTGTGCGACCATTTCGCGCTCGAATATAATGGCTCTGTCACCACGCGGACGGTCGACCTTGAAGATGCTCTGAGCGCTTTCGCCGAGAATGCGGTCTGCACCCATCATTGCGGTTGGGAAAACGGCGAAGGGGCCCACGGCATCATCGGCATCGATGTCGCTTCCGGCTCGGTGACACTGACGCACAACACCCGCTTCATCGACTATGACACCAGCGAGACGGAGCTCTAGCGATGTCGCATTGCCATTATCATGCGCTGAGCTCGGTCCGCCGGTGGGGCGGTAATGCCGAGGACTATCTGCCGCTTCACCAGTGGTTCGACGAGTCCAAGAAGATCATCGCCGATCCGCGCCACCGCGCCTTGAGGCATCATGCCGAAGGCATTTTTCTCCTCGAGACGATCTTCGGCGTGACGATCCGCAACAGCGACGGCCGGGACATCCCGGTCCGGCTCGTCGGAGAACAGCATGTCACCGAAGATCTTGGGCGGATACCGTCGTTTGCCGACTGGGCGCGTCTCATCCAGCCGATGCCGTGGATCCTGCGCGGCAATCCGGCGGGCTCGCCGGGTGTCGATCCCGAGTTTGGCGCTCCGGTTCCCGGTTCCCGTGAGCATCTCGCTGCTATAGGCTGATCCCGTGGACAAGGGACCCTTCAGCGACGCCGCCGCGCGCCATGCCCTCGACCGGCTGATCGAGATCGCTCGATCCGACACCGGCCAGGCGCGGCGGGTCGCGAACTTCCTGCTTGCCTGGTGGAATGGCGATGATTGCGGTCATTTCCCTATCGCAGATCTGTTCGGCGTCGACGCGACGATCGCGACCCACATGACAATCATCATCGGCTTTCTCGGCCAGCATGAAGGCGCGATCTATCCCGATGCCTTCGGCCGCAAGGCCGAGATGATCGAGCTGGTTCGCCGTTGGCGCGACTTTCCAGACGAGGGCTGAGCGCTCGCCTCGACGCGCCTTCCGCGCTATGATCGAGTCCCATGACCGAGCTCGATCCCCACACGCTGCGCGTCGCCGCTTCGCTCGTTCGATCGCGGATCAAGACGCTCAAGCTCGACGGTCGTATGGACGGGCTGCAGCGGTTGGGCGCGCAGCGTACGCTCACCCAGCTCGCGGTGGACCTCGAAGTGTCCGCCGACCATGTCGGGCCTCCCCGCCGCCGCAAGCGCACGGCCTAGACTTGCCAATAGGGCGGTAACGCCGCCCGCACCTTCCGAACGTCTCTGACCAAGGCCGCGGAATCCTCCGCGCGTCTGCTGCGGTCCGCGCTCCGCGCATGCAAAGGGGAGCAGGGCAGGGGAAGGGGGCCGGGCCTGTCTCCGAGGCCGGGGACGCGGCTTGCGCCGCATCCCTCTCCCCAAGGAGTCAGCATGGCCAACCACTTCACCAAGGCGAGCTTCACGCTCGCCGTCACGCCCGCCGAGGCTGAGGTCCTCCGCCTGATCGACGATGCCATCGAGGCCCTCGACGATGCTTCGCTCGAACCGGATGGGCGCACCGCGCGGTTCTCCGCGTTGGGCCCGGCTTTCGCGGCCTGCTTTCCGCCGGCCGATGCCGACCCGTTCTCGGGCTTTCTCGAGATATTCCCCGATCCCGATTATCCCCGCCTCGGCTTCACCCTGCAGGTCGATCCTCCCGATACCGGGGACACGGTCGGCGTCTGGATCCACGGCGAGCAGGTCGACATCGAGGCGACGGCGGCGCTGATCCAGGCCACGGCACGCTCCGCGCTTCCCTTCGGCTTCGAATATGCCCTCGATTGTGATCGCATGCGTCCGGGTGAGTTCGGCGGCGGCTTCGTCGTGATCCGCGAGGACGACATCGAATTCGGCGGCTCGGCCCGAGGCCTCGAAAAGGCGCTGACCCGCCGTCCCGGCGAGGCCGAGCACGGCCTCGTCATCGCCACGCGGGATCGCGAGGAAGGCCTGCTCTTCTGGAACAGCAAGGCGGGCTTCGGCTCGCTCGAAACCGCGACCGTCTTCTCCGAGGCCGAAGCCTCGAACACCGATCTGCCGATCGCAAGCGACCAGCCGGAATGGCTGGCCCTGCCGGCGCCGCTCGCCTGAACGCGCCGGACCGCCGCCATCAAGCGCGGCGCTCACACCCTCAAGCCGGAGTATCTCGCCATGCCGACCTATGACGTCGTCTTCACGGCGCCCGTCCCCGACTGGATCCTCGCCAAAGCCGAGGCCGAGGATGCGCGCCGTGCGCGCAGCTGGCTTCTTTCCCAAAGCTGGTACGAGCGTCGGCGCATCGACTGGGCCGCCGCGCGAACGATCGTGCCGGAAGGCAGCCAGTCTCCGGTCCAGCACGAAGCTGTTTTCGCGCTCGATTGTGAGGAGAGCGCCAGCCCTGCCTCGGGAGCGCTCACCCTCCGCCTCGCCGTCACCGTCCGTCAGGGCGAGGATCCGCTCGAGAAGGCACGCCGCGTGCTCGACCTTCCTCGCACCGGCAGAACCAAGCGCCGGGTCCTCAACCGAGACGGCATATGGGACCGGGGTTCGTTCAGCGCCGTCAGGGGCAACAGCGTCATCGGTCCCATGCCGCCGGACTGGCCGGAAGGCCGCATGCTCACCGACTATTCGAGCCACCTCGGCAGCTATGGGCAAGGGGGCGTCGGCCTCTCGGGCTGGCAATGCAATCGCGGCTCATGGATCGTTCTGCCGCTCACCGGGTCTGACGGGTGGATCTGGCTGACGCGCGAGGAGATCACTCCGGCCGAGGATTTCCGGTCGCTCCGGGCTGCCATCGACCAGCGCATCCTTGGCGTGCATCCCGACCAGATCGCGGAATTCACGCCGTGGGAGCATCGCTATGCCGGCCATGAACGCATAGCCGACATCCCCGACTTCGGCGACGAGAAGGCGACCATAGAGCGCTTCAACGCGACCGAGGACGGATTCGTACTGGAGGCCGCCAACGGCCTCACCCGCTGGCGCTTTGCCATGGGCGACGATCTGCCCCGTCCGATCTGGGCCGGCTCGCGAGAGCCGCGCCTGCTCGCCCATGACTGCTATCTCGCGGTGTGAGACGCCAGGGCCGGAACCCCTGTTGTTGTCCGCCATTGAAATGGCCGACCGCAATGTATATGTCTATGTATATCCAAGGAGGACGGCATGGCACGATCCGAACCGATAGCCTCGCGGGAAGCCAAACTGTTCCGCAACAACAAGAGCCAGGCCGTGCGTATCCCGGCCGACTTCGAGCTTCCAGGAACGAGCGTCATGATCCACCGTGACGGCGAGCGGCTCATTCTCGAGCCGATCCGCCGGCGGAATATTCTCGAAGTCCTGGCGAGCCTCGACCCGCTCGGACCTGATGACGAGTTCCCGGACGTCGACGATACGCTGCTGCCGGCAAAGGCCATAGACCTTTGAGCACGCTCTACATGCTCGACACCAACATCGTGTCCGAGCTTGCGCGCAATCCGCACGGGGCCATCGCGAACCGGATCGCCGAGGTCGGCCCTGACGGCATCTGCGTCAGCATCATCGTGGCCGCCGAACTCCGCTACGGCTGCGCCAAGAAGGGATCGCCGCGCCTCCTGGCCCAGATCGAAGCGATCCTCGACAGCATCCAGGTTCTCGCCCTCGATGTTCCGGCCGACACCGAATATGGCGGAATTCGCGCCGAGCTCGAGGCCGCGGGCAAGCCGATCGGCCCGAACGACCTGTTCATCGCGGCTCATGCCTATGCCTTGGACGCGGTCCTTGTGACCGCCAACTACGGCGAGTTCTCGCGCATCCGCGCCCTTAGAATCGAGAACTGGCTCGACGAGCCCAACTGACGGCCTGTCCCTCGACCGCTACAGTCGTGGCGCTCCGCCGCAGACGATAATCGCCGGACCGCGCCACAAGCCTGCCGAGGCCGACATACCACCGGGCGCGGCGGCTGTCCCCGCTCGATCAACTCCAAACTCGAGAGGAACGACCATGACGACCATCGTCCTGAGCAACGGCCATCTGCGCTCCGAGACCGTCGAAGCCGCGATCGACGCGCTGATCGAGATGCTGAACGATCATCCGCTCAACCGCCTGTTCGAAAAATATGGCGATTTCGTCGAACGGGATGCCCGCAACCTGCGCGGCGAATGGCTCGAAGGGGTCGAGAATGCCGTCAGCTTCTTCGGCAACTTCTTCGACCGATCCCATGTCTTCATCATCGTCTCGAACGACGCGCATCACGTTGAACGCCTCTGCGCAGCGATCGCTGCGAACCGCCAGCGTCCCGACTATCTGCGCCAGCCGCCGCCTTATGATCCCGCCAAGCTGGTTATCGAGCGCAAGCGCTTCAGCACGACCCAGGGCGAGGTGCTGCTCACCTATGACGGTCAGCGGATCGAGCAATATGGTGACACGATCCGGCTCGACGGTCGCGGCAACTATGAAGGGCATGACGATCATTACTGGCACAACATCGCCAAGCGTGATCTCGCGCGCCGCCATGTCGAGGCCTTCGACCGCAGCATGACCGCGAGCGAGGCTCTCCCGCCCACTTAGCGACCGTCCGCCAGCCGGTGACGTTGCCTCTAGCGCACTGACCGCCCGCAGGCGGTCAGCGCCATCCAGCGCCCAACGCGTTTCGACCCGAGGCCGCTTTTGCGGCGCTCGGATGGGCGCTTGCGCGCCTGCTCGGCCGAACGGCCGAGGAGGGGAGTGGGGAAGGAGGAAGGTGGCTCGGACACGGTGTTCGAGACCGCTTTCAGGAGACTTTCCCATGAACATCGGTTCGATCAAGCAGAATGACGCCGGCATTTTCGTCGGCAAGATCGCGACGCTGGCGATCGCCATGACGGTTGCGCTGCGCGAGGTGCACTCGGCCAATCCCAAGGCGCCCAAGTTCGAGGTTCTGGCGCTGTCGGCG
>NZ_JABEPR010000017.1 GCF_013044515.1 Sphingomonas sp. ID1715 | reverse complement strand
CGCCGACAGCGCCAGAACCTCGAACTTGGGCGCCTTGGGATTGGCCGAGTGCACCTCGCGCAGCGCAACCGTCATGGCGATCGCCAGCGTCGCGATCTTGCCGACGAAAATGCCGGCGTCATTCTGCTTGATCGAACCGATGTTCATGGGAAAGTCTCCTGAAAGCGGTCTCGAACACCGTGTCCGAGCCACCTTCCTCCTTCCCCACTCCCCTCCTCGGCCGTTCGGCCGAGCAGGCGCGCAAGCGCCCATCCGAGCGCCGCAAAAGCGGCCTCGGGTCGAAACGCGTTGGGCGCTGGTGTTAGTTTATCGAGCCGAAGAGACGCCTCTTGGCCGCTGCCTGATGCAGGCCGTCCTTGACGCCGACCGTGGCGTTCATGTCCGCCGCGAGATCGGCAGCCAGCGTCTCGGGAATATCGGCATAAGCTTCGACCACCCTGATGGCGATCTCGGGGCTGAGCAGCTCGCCCGGCTCGGTGCCAAGCCAGATCGTCGCCTCGCCTTCTTCGGGTTCCTCATCGGTCGGCGTGAATATCTGGGCGAAGAAGGTCTGAAGGGGTCTGTCCCAGCCAACCACCGCCTTGATGACCCCATTCCCCGGTCTCGGTTTCAGTTCGTAGCGGCTCATGTCTGGCTCCGACGAATGCGATGATCGACGTGGCGGGCCGCGCCCTCGGCGCTGCGCAGCGCCTTGCGGACCGCGGCGGCGGCGCGCGGGGCGCCGCTCTGGGCAAGAAGGTGCCGCGCGCTGCGAAGCTGGTCAATCGCCTCCCACACGGCGTCGCGGTCTGCCCGCTTCGCGGCTCTGATGGGTCGCATGGGATTGGTCCCTTCGAGATTGATCAGGATGCCGGCGACGCCGGGACGGTTTCGATGCGGACATCGATGGCGTTCCTGCCGATGATCGCTGAGAACTGGCGCCCTTCGGGAACGAACCATTGGGCGCGGTAGGCGATGATCGCCCGGAGCCGCTCCACCAGCGCCGCGTCGTCTCCAAGCAACAGTCGGGTGGCCATTTCTCTGGCATCGAGCAGGAAGCGATCGTTCTGCGTCTCCCAGCTATCGGCGTCGCGATCGTCGCTCGCGCAGAAGCATGAAGCCTCGAGCAGGTCGACCAGCTCGTCCGGGGATATCGCGCCGCGCGCGGCGAGAAGGACGTTCGCTTCCTCGAAACCCCAATGATGCGCGTCGTCATACTCGATGACGACGGGAGCCGCGACGGTCAGCGTCTCGGTTCTGGCGCCCCCGATCTCGACCACGAGATCGAGGCGGTCGACCGTCCCGCATTCGAGCCCGGACAGGGTCTCGCTGTCGAACAGATGGCGGGCGCCGTCGCGTTCGATCTCGAACCGAAGCGCTGTGATCCGGGGGAGTGCATCGTACCAGCCATATCCCGCCATCGCGTCGTCCGGATCGGCGAGGGAACCTTGGAGGCGGCCGTCGCGGGCGAGCGCGAATGCCGCGCATTGTTCGAGCGGCGCGCCGAAATTCTCCATGAGGACGAGATTGTCCGCCGGGATCAGGCCGGAACCCTCGCGTCCGCTGTTGAGATCGGCCGTCGCCGGGGTCCAGCCTCGCAGGAGCGCCGTCGCCTCGGGAAGATCGATGCCGAGATTCCGGGCCTCGGTCCATTGGGCGAAGGACAGGCGGTGGCTGCCGAGAGATGCGATGTGGCGGAAGATGGTCTTGCGGACCAAGTCGCGGAGCGCTTCGAGCGCGGCGCTCTCGACCATTTCGGTCCGGGCTGGCAGCACAAGCTGTAGCGCTGGGGCATCGATGATGTCGACGCGCGCCCACCAGCTGCGATCCTTCTCGTCAATCGAGGGCAAGGCGCAGGGGACGGTGAGGCCGTGGAAGTTGATGCGCGGCTGGTAGTGAGTGGAGCGCGCCCCGTTATAGAGGCCGATGCGCACGCCGCCGGTCTCAACCGTGACCAGGGCGTCGGCGAGCCAGTCCGATTGGGCAAGCGGCGCGCCGTTGAATCGGATCGGCGTCGGACAATAGCGTGCGGCCGCGTTCGCGCTGGCCTCCAGGGATTTCGCCCAGTCATCCTGGAGTGGGAGACGGATCTCGGTGCCGAAGCGATGATCGCAGCGATAGACCGGGATAGGACCGCCCGTTTCCCAATCGCCGGGCGCGATCGAGATCCGCCAGGCGTCTCCGCCGGCGCGCGGACGGGACCGGATTTCGACATGGCGCCCGGCAAGGCTGAACACGCCCATGCCGGCAGGATCTTCACGGGCCGCGATATCCTCATCCCATCCCGAGCGCCCGAGCGCGAGAATGACCGCGGGATCGGCGATCCCCGCGCCGTCGTCGGCGATGACGAGCCACTGCCGATCGTCGGCTTCGGCGACATCGAGGTCGACGGTCGTCGCGCCGGCGCGGCGCGCATTCTGGATGAGCTCGGTCAGTATGGAACCGAGCGTATTATTGAACAGCCTCGTCACCTTGGTGATCGCTGCGGGATCGACCTGGCTGTGGACGACGGTGGGAAGGGGCATCGGGGTCTCCTCGGCAAGAGCGAATGGCCCCCTCCCCGCCCTTCTCTCCTTTCGCTCGGGGCTGCGCGTCCACGGGCGGCGGTGGCGCGGCTGTCAGGCGCAACGGCGCTCCTTCTCGGCCGGTGTCTCGATGTGGACATAGCGCTTGCCGGCCCGGCGGCGCTTGCGGATGCGGCCATCGACGAAGGCCTTGGCCCAGCGGTCGGCTTCGTCCACGCGGGCGGCGATGGCGCACTCGTCGGCCTGTTTGAACATCGTGTAGGCCAGCGCGTATTGCGCGCGCTCCGGCAGGCTGAGCAGTGTCGCGCTGATCGGCAGCGCGCTCTCGTAGAATTCGAGGATATGGCGGCCCCCGCCGTGGTGCATCAGGATGGCCAGGAGGCCCTTGTTTCCGGGACCGGTCGGCCGCGCGATCTGGATGTCATGCGACCCGTAGGTTACCCCGACCTGGGACGCCCCGCCCTCGCCGCGATGGAAGACGCGGTCCTCGCGGTTCGCCAGGGGATGGGCGAGAACCTCATAGCCATCGAAGCTATCGACGCGGCGGATGCGGTTATGTCCGATGACGGTCATGACAAAATCTCCTCATGCCCCGGGGCGCAGGCCACCGGGGTTGGATGGGCACGGAAAGTGGTGGAGTGGCCGGCAGGGGTTCAGTCACCGCGCGGCAAAGGGATCGGGACGGCTTGGCCACTGGCGAGGTTGATGAAAGCGCCGGCGTGCCCGATCGACCCGCGGCCGAGAAGGTCGAACAGCAGTGCGAGCGCGTGGCTCGCCAGCACCCGATTGACGAACAGGGACTGACGTTCGAGCGCCTCGGCGACCGAGCAGGACGGGGCATCGTCCTCGGCCAGGGTTTCGTCGGCCAGCTCGGGAAAGGCCTCGAGGACAGTTGGCAGGCGCGCCTTGACGTTGCCCTTCGGACGGCATGGGCAACCGATCAGATATTGTCCGTCGCTGGCGCGATTGCCGAGGTCCATCCAATAGGTCGGCACGACCCTGCCGTCGCTAAGCGCCGCGCCGAGTGCCCGGCGCGCCGAAGCCGTGTCGACGCACGTGATGAGGATGTCGGTCCCTTCCGTATCGACGGCATCGGGCGCTCGGCCATGAACGGCTTTCCAGCCCAGGCCGTGGGCAAGGTTGATCCGCTCGGTTAGCGTGCGCGCCTTGGAGTTGCCGAGATCGCAGCGATAGAAGGGCTGGCGACCGAGATTGGCCTCGGTCACAATGTCGTCGTCGACCACGGTGACCGCGAGCGAACGCGAGGAGATCGCGCGGAGAGCCGTGTCGAGCGAGGCAAGGCCCATTAGCATCTGAGCGCCGTTTCCACCGCATCCCACGAGGAGGATGCGGATCCCGCGATTGTCGAAGGTGGCGGGAAGGAAGTGGCGCTGGAGCTTGTCAGGCTGCATGGGGAATCTCCCGAAAATGGGCTGCGCGGCACGGCCAGGAACATCCCTCCGGCGCAGAGCCTGGCGGCCATGACCGGACCCGCCGGGTGGTCGAGCCGGCCGACGACGAGTGAAATCTTGGTGGCATGGGCATCGTCAGCATCGTCGGTCGCGCTGAAATAGGCCGGACCGCGCCCGTGACTGTGCATGTCGCAGACGACATGCCAACTAGGCTCGCAGGCCGGGGGCCGGTAGACGAGGCGCGTCGGCGTCGCTTCATCGATCTGCGGAAAATGCACGGTGAATTCGGCCGTCGCCTCGTTCCACAGGATGAAGGCGGCTGCCTCGTTGGGCAGGGCGGCACGGAAATGGTCCAGGACGGCCGCGAGATGCTCACCCGGGACCCGGCCGCAGCGCAATTCGGCCTGGGGGTCGCCCATGCTGCCATAGGGGAGATGGGCTGCGAATGGCGGCGACAGAGGCGCATCAAGCGCCAGCCAGGGACGACGCAATATGAGCATCGCCCCATCGGCCCCCACGGCGAGCCCGTGTCCGGCCCGACTGCTGCGAAGCGCATCGAGCCCAGGCGATCGGCCTATGGGCGGAACAGGATAGCAGGGAACGGCGGCGAGCAGCGCGGCCGCGGTCGGATCATCGGCGAGCATGGTCATCTCCCGGCAGCCGCTGAAATCAGTCGGCCGACCGTGATCGCGTCGGCCGGCGGGCGCGCCTGTCGCAGACGGGCGGCGGGATTGAAGGGCCTGAGGCGTCGGACCGGGAAACGACTGGCCCCGCGCGCGGCGAGATCGTCCCAGAGTCTGACGAGGCCGCCCTTGCCGGTCACCGTCCATTCCTGTCCGGGATTGGGGTGCGTCGACCAGGAGTCGAACACGGCCCGTTCGAACTCCGGGATTGCGGCAACGCCGAGGGTTTTCGGCCTCGGGATATTGCCCCAGCAGAGCCGCCCTTCGATGAAGACATTGAGAATGGGCGAGTGCAGCACCGGCGTGTCAGCCACGGGGCGCTCGCTGGCCGGCAGCGCGTAGACCCCGAGACCCGCGCGCGTGGCAATGAACAGATGCGCGGGATAGGGCACCGCGACCGTGGTGCGCCGCGCCAGCGCTCGAAGACCGTCGGGCGGCGATGAGAGCGCGAAATAGGCGGGGCGAACCTGTGCCGGCGTCCACCATGCGAGAACATCGGGATGGGAGACCAGGACGGTGTCGGGCAATATCTCGGGGATAGCCGTGCGGCCCAGCGCCTCGGTCCACTGGCGCAGCTGCGCACGCGACAAGGGAATGCCCGCAGCGATCGTGGGGCGGCCGTCTCCATCGAGCTCGACGGCGTGCATGCTGGCGAACGCCGCCACGTCGTTCCTGGGCGCGCCATAGGCGTTTGGGGTCCGGGACGTTCCGGCCTGATAGAGCAGGATGGCGTTGGTCAGGACGAGACCGCCGCCGGTGGCTTCGAAGTGGCTGCTGTGATCGGACATGGGGGCCTCACGGATTGGGTGGGTCGAGACGGACGAGATCCTGAGCCGCGAGCAGGAACTGGACGCCGAGCCTGAGGCTCGCGAACCAGGCGTCGATCCGGCTCACTTCGGGCAGCGGGCAGAGGCCGCAGAAATCCATGAAGCCCATTTCCATGCCGTGGCGCGCGACATCGTCGAGTTCGCGGGCGAACTCTTCGAACGGAACGAGCGTCAAGGGCGGAAGGGACGAGCATTCCTCGATGCCCGGCACATATTCGTAGAGGGCGTCGCTATCGAAGTGCCAGGCATTGCGGTCCGAGGCGAGGTGTTCGAGCGCCTTATGCGCGTCGCGAAGCCGGTGCAGCGCCTGCGCCAGCTCTTTCGGGAGGCATGCGGGCTTCGCTGCGTTCGCGCCGATCATCCAGTCGGGACGGCGCGCGTTCATTTCCGAGGGGAGCGTCTGTTCCTCGATCTCTTCGGCGCTGAGACCCTGATAGGCGGCCAAGCTCCGGCGCGCGCTCTCGTCGTCGATCTCGCCGTCCCAATAATACATCGAGATTTCGTCGAAGAGGTCTTGGTAGCCGAAGACCGGAAGGGCGGTGCCGAGCGTCTCCCCGAGGGCCGCATAGGCGGCGGCGCGCCAGGGGATGGGAGCGTCGCCGGTTTCGATCCAGCCAAGATCCAGTTGGCCCAGGGTCTCGCAGACAAGGGCGATCGCGGGCGGATTATCGTCTTCGCCGACGAGGACGGCGACCCGCAGATCGACAAGCTCGATCGGCTCCAGGATTTCGAGAACCGCGGCATTGAAGACCTGCTCGATGCGCTTGCGGGCGCCGACGCGCGTGTACCGCTTGGAGGTTGCTTCCCGCGCGGACACCCAGCGGCCCATCAGCTTGTGGTGATTGCTGAGCGGCTGATCGAAAGTGGCGGGGATGTCGACGGACAGCGCGACCGACCGCCCCGCGAGATCAACCGAGTGGGGCGGGCCTGAGGCCGGCGGGGGGCTGAAGCGGCTCCGCCGCTTCGCCTTTGTGATTGGCAGGGTCGAGGAGGATCCGCGCGTGGAGGGCCTGGGCCTGGGCGCTGCAGGGAGGCTGGGGGAAGCCGGTCGTGTTGCCATCGTCGTGCTCGATCCATTCGAGGAGCGTCTTGCGCGGAGCGGCCGGAATGGCCGCGCTCTGGGCGGGCGGCATGTTCAGCCCTTGGTGCCGACGGCGCGCCGATATTCGATGAGGTGGGCGTTGCCCGACACGCCGGCATCGACGATCTCGGCGTTGAGAATCGCCGGGAAGAGTGTCGCATGGTAGGAGCGCAACGCTGCCGGTTCTTCCGCGAGATGCGGCGGGACCGGGAGGTCGATGCCGTCGTATCGGTAAGTGCGGGTCAGGAGGTTGATCTGCATGATGGGCCTCTCGAATTGAGATGTTGGGCAAGTCGATGAAGGTCAGTCCCAGAGGCTGGCCGGTTCGTCCGCCTTGGCGTCGGCTGGCGGAGCGGCGGGGTTCGCAGCTTTTGCGGGACTCGTGGGCGCGGGCGTCTTCGGCGTTGCCGCCTTGGCCTTCGCGGCTTCGGCGGCGGCGGTGCGGGCCGCTTCGGCTGCCTGGCGTTGCTCCTCGAGCTGGTCGGCGAGCGTCTTGCGAGCGGCGATGAGCTGGCCGAGCGCACCGTCTTCGCCCTTGGCTAGTTCGGCGTCGATTTCCGCGGCGCTGGCGGTGAGCGAGATCGGGCGGGTTTCGCCGGTCTCGAGCTTGTGCGCGGCGCCTTCCTGCCTGCGGGGGATCACGGTCAGGGTGACGGTATCGTCCGGGCCGGCGACGAGATCGAAGCCGAGCGAGTAGCGCGCGAGCAGCGGGAGCAGGTTGGTAATCAGCATGGGGGCGCTTCCTTCTATGTGAGTGTTCGGGGGGTCAGGCGGCGAGTTCCGTGATCGCGGCTTCGGTCGGCGGCGCGGCCTTCACCGGCGGCGGTCCGTATTGGCCGTCGAGCGTCATCGAACTGGGGAGGCGTCCGGCCCAGTCGAAGCCGGGCCGGCCCAGCATGCCGGCGATGAGGTCGGCCTTCTTGGCGGTGAGGAGCTTGGCGAAGCCCTTTTCGCCCATGTGTGCGACGAGGCCGCATTCCTGGGCGATGAACTTGAGTTCATCCTTGGTGTATCGCTCGAGGAAGGCCTTATCGACCTGCCAGACGTCGCGCAGGTCGACCGCGAAGGCCCGGGCGAGGTCGGCGACATGCCCGAAGGTGAGCACGTCCTTGGCATAGGCGGCGCCGACGGCGGACAGCACATTGGCCGCCTGCGGCTCCGAAAGGGCGCGGATCTCCGCGATCTTGTCGCCATAGGGAAGATCCGGGAAGGTGGCGCCGACCAGGATGCCGGCACGCGCCTTCAGCGTTTCGGCCTTGATCTGGGGAAGCGTGCCCGACATGGCGGCGACGAGAATGGCGGTGTGGGCCTGGACGGCATCGGCCGCGAGCGCCCGGGCGACGGCGGTGCGCCACTTCGCCTCGCGCAGGTCGCTGGTACGGCCTGCGATCGATTTGACCGTGACAGTCGGCTTGTGCGCGGCGGAGCCGCCGCTCGTCGAAGGGAGCGGGGTCTGCGGAGCCGGGGCGCGCGGTTCGGCGCGGGTGGGAGCTTCAGTGCGATCGCCCGGGTTCGCATCAGATCCGCCTTCGGTGTCGTCGAGGACGTCATCCTCGTCGTCATCGCGCTCGTCATCCTGCGCATCGTCAGTGGAGGGCGGAGCTGCAGCCCGTTCCGCCTTCTCGGCACGCTCCTGCTCCTCGAAGCGGATCGCCTCGGCGGTCTGGGTCTTCAGTTCGAAGCAACCGGGATTGGTGCAGTGTCCGTCGTCGACGTGGGTCTCGAACAGGGTTCGCTGGGAGGCCGAGTTGAACGGACAGGTGGTGCACTCGGTCTTGTCGAAGCAGGCAGCGGCGAGGTTCTGCGTCACCCGCATCAGCAATTCGCGAGTCTTGCCGACGTCCAGCCCGGCGGCGAGAATGGTCTCGAGGGCCTTGTCCTGCTTGTCGCCGGGTACGGCCGCCAGCAGCTCGGCATGGCCGACCTTGATCCGGCGTTCGTCGAGCGCGAGCTTCACGGCATCGGAAAGCTCGGCGAGCGCCAGGCGCCGATCGAGCTTCGCCCGGGACCAGCCAAGCCGTCGGGCGGCCTCGGCGCGATCGTTCTGGCAGGCCGCGAGATAGCGGACGGCGGCGTCAGCCTGCTCGGTTTCCGACGGATCGTCGCGGTCGTCATTCTCGGCGATCGCGGCGTCCAGCGCCTCCTGGTCCGTCATCTCGCGGATGATGACAGGCACTTCGCCATCGGGGCCGTAGGCTTCCAGACCGGCGCGGTAGCGGCGCTCGCCGGCGACGATCGCATAGACCTCGCCCTTGGGACGCAGGAGGATGGGCTGCAGGATTCCGCGCAGGCGGATCGAGGCGACAAGCTCGTCATGCTTCTTGCGGTCGAAATAGCGGCGCGGATTGTCGCCCTTGGTGATGAGGGAGAGCGGCAGCGTGGCGCGGATCGGTTCGGCAGGGGTCAAGGCTGGTCTCCTCGGGGATTGGGGAAGGCAGGGTCCATCGAGCCCGCGCGCTCTCGGTCGGCGAGCCTGAAGCTCGCCCTCCCCCTCCCCTCTCGCTGCCCGGAGGGCCGGCGAGCCGATGCGCTGATTTTCATGGGGAATGGGGCTTGAGGGCTCGCTGGCGCTCAGTAGTCCTCGGCGAGCATGACGGTGAGGACGCGCCGCGTGATCGAGGCGTCCGCCGGGTCGTCGGAGCCGAACTCGAGCGCCATGTCATAATAATCGATCTTGAAGAGGACCCTCTGCCCCTGCAGGTCGAAGGCGCCGAAATCGCGCTCGGGCCCGTCGCCGGGCTTGAACGCATAGCGGCGGACCGCCGCGAGCAGTTCGGCCTGCGCGAGCACCTCGGCGATGCCTTCGCCCTCGCCGGACAGCCGGGCAAGGCAATTGCGGGTGACCATGATGCGGGCATGGGCATCGAGGCCCTGCCGGCAGCGATCGTTGAGACGGGCGATCCGTTCGGTGGCGGGAATTGTCATGCGGCCTCCAGCAAGCCGGCGTTGAAGGTGTCGAGCCACTCCGCCATTGCCGGTCGTTCGGGGAGCGGGACATGCGCGGCGACGTCCTGAAAGCGGATGAGGTCGGCGGGCGCATCGCGGATGATCGCGTCGATGTCGGCTGCGGGGAGCAGCTCCTCGGCGCGGATGAAGTCGGTCATTCGGCCGGGTCTGGTCGAGGTAGACCGGCGCCACAGGCCTTCGACGGTACGCAGGCGCGGGGCCGCGCGGGCTTCGACCAGGACGATGAGCCGAAGGCACCAGGCCGGTAGCGCCCGAACCTCGTCCGGCTTCATGGCGCCGCAGATGAATTATGTCGCCATTGAGACGATTCATTCTCTTTGACGGGCTATGGATATTGCCCCATCATCGATCGGGTCGGGGCAATAAAGCGGAAGCGCCCAGTGACATATCGAGGATTCAGTGCATCTTTTTCCGTTCGATCCTTGGCTCGGCGTCGAGCCTATATTTGTTGATGGGATGATGATCCGGCCTGCGCTTGATGACGCCATAAAGCAGGACGCAATCAAATACTTACCCGAAACAACTCTCCCTTCTCTCCTTCATTCCGACGGAAGCCCCGTTGTCGAAGTCAATTCGTTCATCACGTTCCTGCGATCCGATGGCGTGTCCCTTGCCAGCGCGGGCCACTATGCTCGGGATCTTCAGGTCTTTGCCCGCTATCTGCGGGATGTGCGTTCAAAGTCGTTACTCGACGCATCCAGTGTCGATGTAGGGAAATATCGCAGCCTTCGGCTCGAGGGGCCGGGCGAGCTCCGACTATCGGGATCGTCTTGGAAGCGCACGTCTGCGGCGTTGACGCGGTTCTTTCAATGGGCCGCCAGCGAGGAAGTGAGACTGATTTCAGTGGCGCCGAAAACCAGATTCCGCCGTGATGGCGCGGTTGCCGAAGATACGATCCGCATGATCCCGCTCGAGGATTACATTCTGTTCCGAGACCAAGGCCTGTTGGACCAGGGTCAAGCGAGCGGTATCACTCAACGCCGGAATCCGATGCGCGATGCCGCGTTCGCCGAGCTACTCGTGACCACGGGTGTCAGACTTGAGGAAGGCGCCAGCCTTCTGATCGGAGAACTGCCGACAACGAATGCCTGCGTCTTCCAGGGCAGTCGCACCGCCATGATCGACCTTCCCGCCACAATCACCAAAGGGCGCAAACCTCGATCGGTGCCGTTCCCGAGGCGGGTCGCCGGTAACTTTATCGACGCCTATGTTCGCGAGGAGCGAAGCCAGTTGGTCGATCGCTGGCGACGCGCGGGTGGGGTCCGGACCATGCGGCAGCCGCTCATCGGCACACTTGCGGGCGGGCAGCGCGTTTTGATCCAGGGCGAGCAACGCCCGCGGTCGCTGGCGACTCTGCGAATCGACGAACGACGGAATCTCCTATTGCTGCCCGGGTCGGGCGCGCCATTGGAAAGTGCGCAGCCGGCAGCATTATGGCTGGCGCAGGACGGCCAAGCCCTCACCCCCGCGGCATGGCAGTCGATCTTCCGGCGTACCAGCAAGAAGTTATCGGAGAACATGGGCTGGGACCTACAGGTATCGCCTCATACCCTCCGGCATACCTTTGCCGTCTACTGGCTTACGCACCTCATCAAAGCGGAAGTGAAGAGGCTCGACGGTCGATCTGTCCCAGATCGAACCGAGGAAATCTACATGAAGGTCGTCAGCGACCCCTTGCGCCGGGTCCAGCGATGGCTGGGTCACGCCAGCATCCTGACCACTGAAAAATACCTCACCTACCTCGATGAAGCCTTCGAACTCGTAGATCAGGCGGCCGAGGCGCTGGACTCTCGTCTGATGGGCTTCTTCTAGCAGTGGGACGGCCTCGCCTATCGTTCAGCGATTTACCTCCGCAGCAGGAGGAGCCGCAAGCTGACGCAATCCTAGCCTATCATCATCGTGACGGTGTCGGGCGCGAAATGACCTGGTTGCTGCACGAGGTAGGGAACGAAGGTCTGGGCCGCGATCTTGCCTTGTACCTTGGGCCGATGATGAACGAGCTGTTCGCCGGCCTGGCCGTCCCGAGTGTCGAACAGTATCGACAGAGCTGGATCCCGCTCGGCAAACATCTGTCCTCCAGCGGGCGCCTCGACGGGGGGCTTCGCGTGATTACGGCCGCTGACATCGATGCTTGCGACGTTCGGGGCCAATACTCCCGGTTCCGTTGCCTTGTTCACGGCCTTCGCGCGATAGACGAACGCAACCCTGATCTGCTACGTCCGGATCTGAAGGCGCGGATCAACTTCACGAGCCGTCACAATGGAACGGCATTACGGCCCCGCGAACCGTTGACACCGTTCGTCGCTCGCGTCCTGAAAGAGGCCGCTGATCGCAGCGTGATAGCTACACGCGAAAGGATCGTGGCGGGACGCGAGCAGATCGAAGCTTTGCGAAACAAGCTGGAGAGGAGCCGCTTTGAGAATGTGTTCCTGAAAGTCGCCGACGGCACGCGTGCCGCTCGAAGCGAGTTCGACATGTTCAAATATCGCAAGGTTGCCATCGCCGCCGCCAGCGATCTTCTCGTTCTCACACTGCCTGATGCGATCTGCTTCATCATCGCCATCGCGCTCCGGGTCGAAATGCCGATAGAATGCCTGCGGACCCTGCGGCGCGACTGCCTGAAGAACCCCGCGAGAGGATATGTCTCCATTGAATACACGAAGGGGCGAGGCGGTCTGCGCGCCAAGATCAAGCGCGAACGCGTGCGTGACGGTGGCATCAATACGCCAGGCGGACTCGTTCGCCTTGCCCTTGAACTATCCCGGCCCGCCGCCGAGCGAATGGCCGATCGAGGCGACCCGAATGCGGATTACCTGTGGGTCGGCTTCGTTGCAGCCGGACTGCCGAGCTGGCGGCGGTTCAGCCTTTCTACCCATAACTTCTACGCCGCTATCAGAAGCCTCGGCCTCGTCGATGAAGCGGGTAAGCCGATAACCAAGATCGTTCCCGCCCAGCTAAGAAAAACGGTGAAGCGGGACAATTACGTGCGCCACGCAGGCCACCTTCGCCGCTTCGCGAGCGATCACTCGAAGCCAGTTGCCGCTCGGCATTATGCCGCGGTGGACGGGCTTCGAGAAGAGCATGCGCGCTCGGTAGAGGTCGCCGAAGGTCAATTGTTCGACATGGCGATGATACCGTTGGTCCTGCCACCGAAGGAGGAAACCAGCGCGCTCGTAGCCGGCCTCTCGATCGGAAACCAAAAGCTCGACGCAGGCGCTGTCGCGTCGTTGATCTCAGGCAATGCCGATACGTTCCTCGGCATGTGTTCCGGATTCTGGTCGAGCCCACTTGGGCGGAATGACGACGGCTCCTGCGCCACCGCGTTCACTGGCTGCCTCCATTGCCCGAATGCTGTGTTCACCGCACGGAAGCTGCCAGCGTTGCTGACCTATCTGACATGGCTAGCTGATCGGCGCGCCGTCATGACGGAAGCGGAGTGGCACGAGCGCTACAGCGCCGACCATGATCGAATTATGGTACAGATACTCCCCGTGTTCGACGCTGGCGATATCGAACAGGCTCGGTCCACAGTGGAAAATACCGCTGTGGCGCCAGCTCTGCCGCCACATCTTCAGCGGGGCTGAGCATGCGTCCGGTTCTGGAACGTGCCGAAGCATCTTGGCGGATTGACCGTTCGGCATTGGTGATTCCGCCCCACATGGTCGTGAGTGGCCGTGAGCAGCAGAATATCTCTCTGGTCGGGGACGATAAGTGGCTGCTCGAATGTGCCATCGCGCGGCCGAAAAAGGCCCATGAAGCCTGTATCTGCTTCGGTCGGATCGCCGATGCTGATGAGCGGGAACTCGTACGAGAATATCTGTTCCTGTCTTTGAACTACGACTCCCGAGACAAGGTGCGCGGCCGCCTCGGCGTCCTGAAACCTGGTTCGCTGATGCAGGTCGGCAATATCATCCGGTATTTTTTGCAAGAAGTGCGGGAAGCCGGATTTCAACTACACGAGATCGATCAGCCTTGGCTGGATCACTGGCTGTCCGCGAAGCGGCACCTCGCACCGGCAACTCTTGTCTACAAGATCCTCTGCGTACGGCGACTTGCGCTCTATACGCCCTACCTGTCGTTCCGGGGGATCGGGATAGCTCCTTGGGGTAACCGTTCAGCGACTCGGATCGCGGGATACCGGGGTGGCCGAGAAAATGTCACACCGCGAATACCGGAAGCCATTAGCGCGCCGGCGTTGCGGTGGGCCATGTTCTACGTCGATCATGGGATCGACGATCTCATCGCCCGACATCGAATAGCTGGCGTCAACATCGCCGCGCGTCGGCAAAGAGTGTCACCGAAACTAAGCGACCAGCGCTTGCGCGCTTATTTGGATGCACTTGAAGCATCAGGCTCTGGAGTACCGGCGACCCAAGATGGTCGACCCGCGTGGCCAGAAATCTGCAAGGCCAGCGGTCTCGGCGTGGAAGTGCTGAAAGCACGCTCGGCTATGCTCGAGAAGGCAATCTCGCAACTCGGAACCGAGCGCCCAGGCGCAAGCAGTGTTTGGGCCAACATGCCAGGAACAAACACTGCGTGGCGGTCGCATCTTCCTAGCTTCAGCAGTCGTTATACCTTCATACCGGCGATGGCCGCGTGCTATCTCGTAATCGGCCTATTATCCGGAATGCGAGGCGAGGAAGCGGCCGCGCTCAAGCGTGGTTGCCTAAGACTCGTGCGAGACGAACATGGGAAGGTTAAGGGCTACGAACTCGTCGGAAGAATCTTCAAAACCCGCAAAAACGTCGACGGCGCTGAACATCGCTGGACTGTAATAGAGCCTGTTGCCAGGGCCGTATTGGCAGCAATACGGTTGCAGGACTATCTACACAACAGCGCCGATCGAACGGAAGCGCCGCGAGATGATGAGCCCCTGTTCAAACCGGCCTTGATTCGGGGGGTAGGCAATGTCCAGCTTACGGCACATCAATCGACCGTATACCTAAACTACTTCGCCAAGGATTGTCGCCGGCTCGCCGAAGAAATGGCAGCGGCGGCGCCCGCCGAAGCCGACCGCATACTGGCACTATATCATATCCCGGACGAGGGTGATAAACCCTGGCGGTGGCGTACGCGTCAGCTCCGCCGCACCCTTGCATGGTACATCGCCAGCCAGCCCTTCGGCGTGATCGCGGGCATGATACAATATGGGCACGCGAGCGCCATGATGTTCGAAGGCTATGCGGGCACTTCCCAATCCGGCTTCCGTTCGGAGATCGAAGAGGAACGTCGCCTCGCTCAGCTCAGCGATATCGTCGAGATGTACGAGGACTGGAAGGCAGGGATCAATCCAGGCGGCCCCATGCGCTCGAAACTCGTCGCCGAATTTACAAGCATCAGGAGCAAGATTGGTGATCTGCCCGGCACGGTCGTTGATGATCGGCGCCGCGCAAAAATGCTTTCAAACACTGCCGTCACGCTTCATCCGGGTTATATCAACGACTGCTTCTTCTATGCCGACCACGCCCTCTGCTTGAAGGTGAAAGGAGCTGAGGTGCAGCCGGCATTTACGAGGTGCCAGCCTGCTCGTTGTCCGAACAGCGTGGTGGCGAGGCGGCATGTGCTGGCTCTGCAATCATGCATCGCAGATGCCGAGACCATGAAAAATAGCAAGAACATCAGCCCGATCCAGAAACACGCCATTGAGGCACAGATCGTTATTTACAGACAGTTGCTGGAACAGGTCGAACGATGACGAGGAAAGCGAACCCTCCCCGAAAATCGCAAACCACCGTCGCGCTGCTTGACGCCTATAACCGCTTGCGCGACGGCAAAGGCACCGCGACGAATGGCAAGCTGAGCATAACCAATGTTGCCCGCGAGGCGGGGGTCAGTCGAGCGACGGCCTATCGATGCTCCAAACTTCTCGCTTTGTTAGATGAAGCTCCGAAGCCGCCGAAGGCCAAACCACAAATCACGAGCGGTAAGGCCGAGCTGCGCAACGTGATCAACCAGTTGCTCAATCGTATCATCATGCTGGAGGCTGCGTTGGAAGCCAAAGAGGCGGAAATCCGGCAATTGCGTTCAATGCTGTCAATCGGCGTGCAAACGGGACCCCCTATCGGCGCGCAAAAGGGACCCCCTTTCACGATGGCGCAAGGTTGATCGGACACGCGCCTTTGCGCTGCGCGCGGCGTAGGGAGGGCGGAGCCCGACCGGAGGCGCGCGCAGCGCAAAGCATCTTTTAATCGGAGGTCGGTGGGGGCGATCAGCTGCGGTTTTTGAAGCGCCAGCTGTCATTGCCGGTCTCGACGATGTCGCAATGGTGGGTGACGCGATCAAGGAGCGCGGTGGTCATCTTGGGATCGCCGAACACGGTGGGCCATTCG
>NZ_JABEPR010000016.1 GCF_013044515.1 Sphingomonas sp. ID1715 | reverse complement strand
CGGGGAGGAGCAAGGTAAGCGAAAATCCACCGGTTCGCTGAGCCGCCGCATGATCCTGATCGCGGCGGCCTGGATCGGGCTGCTGCTGCTGGGCGGCGGTTTGGCGCTCGACCGGGTGCTGAGCAACGCGATCACGCGCAACTTCGACGACTCCCTCAATTATGTGCTGACGGCCATGGTCGCCTCGGCGGAGATCGGGCCGGCGGGCGAAGTGCTGCTCAACCGGCCGCTCGGCGACCAGCGCTTCCTGGAGCCGAACTCCGGCCTTTATTATCAGATCAGCGGCAAGGGCTTCGAGCACTTCCGCTCGCGCTCGCTCTGGGACCGCTCGCTCCAGGTGCGCGACCGGCACAAGGACGTCGACGTCCACATCTACGACACCAGGGAGTTCAAGGACGAGCCGCTGCGCATCCTCGAACGGGACGTGATGCTGCCCGGATCGCCGGTGCGCTGGCGCTTTCAGGTGGCGCAGAGCCGCGCGGCGCTCGACGAGCAGATCAACGTGCTGCGGCGCACGCTGGTCCGCAGCTTTGCGCTGCTGGGTCTGGGGCTGATCGTGTTGGCGGCGCTGCAGACCTATTATGGGTTGCTGCCGCTGCGCCGGGTGCGTGCGGCGATCGCCAAGATGCGTTCGGGCCTTGCCACGCGGGTCGACGAGCCGCTGCCCGACGAGCTGACGCCGATGGTCGAAGAGCTGAACGGGCTCATCGAGCATAACGAAAGGCAGGCGGAAGAGGCACGGCGGCACGCCGGCAATCTCGCCCATGCGCTGAAGACGCCGCTGACCGTCATCATGAACGCGGCGACCGCCAACGCCGCTGACCTGCCGGACACCGTCTGTCGCGAGGCAACGACGATGCGGCGTCAGGTGGATCACCATCTGGCTCGCGCCCGCGCGGTCGGCCGGCGTGGGCACGCGCATAGCCGGGCCGAAGTCTGGCCGAGCCTCGAATCGGTCGAACGGGCAGTCGGACGGCTCTACCCCGATGTGCGGATCGATATCAGCGGCCCCAAGACGCTCCACGTGCATGTCGAGCGGCAGGACTTGGACGAACTGCTCGGCAACCTGGTCGAGAATGCTGCGAAATATGGCGGCGGCAGCGTGTTCGTCACGGTCTCGGGCGAAGCGGGCTTCGTCGAGTTCCAGGTCGAGGATGACGGCCGGGGCATTCCCGAGGAGGAGCGGCAGCGCATCTTCGACCGGGGCGCGCGGCTCGACACGTCCAAGCCCGGCACCGGCCTGGGTCTGGCCATCGTCCGCGACGTTGCCGAAATCTATGGCGGCACCGTGTCGCTGGAGGAGAGCGAGGATCTGGGCGGACTGCTCGTCAGGCTGCGGCTGCCGGCGGCCGCCGAGCCCGAGTCCAGCACCAATCGATCAACAGCCAACGGGCGGCGATCAACGTCCTGACGCGCGGTTGCCGCGTCGCCAGCAGCCGATACACTCCGCGATCATCCGTTTTTCCGGGGAATCACCAGATGAAAGCATTTCTTCTCGTCGGCGCGGCGGCGGTGACGCTTGCCGCATCGGCATCGGCGCAAACCGCCGCCAAGCCCGAGCTCGGCAGCTTCGGCTATGACGCGACCGGCATGGACCGCAGCGTTTCGCCGGGCGACGACTTCTACAAGTTCGCGAACGGCAACTGGGACAAGACTACGGAGATTCCGTCCGATCGCTCCAGCTGGGGCGGCTTCGGCATCCTGCGCGACCTGTCGGACCAGCGCACCCGCGACATCATCCAGGCGGCAGCTGCGGCCAAGGGCGCGCCGGGGACGCCGGCCCAGAAGGTCGGCGATTATTATGCCAGCTTCATGGACGAGGCGGCGATCGAGGCGCGCGGCATCGCGCCGGTCAAGCCAGAGCTGGACCGGATAGCGGCCATCAAGTCTCCCGCCGAACTCGCCCGCTGGATGGGCGATGCCAACCGTTCGGGCATTACCGTTCCCGTCGGCGTGCAGGTCGAACAGGATCTGAAGAACAACACGGTCTATTCGGTCTATCTGGGGCAGGGCGGCCTCGGCTTGCCGGATCGCGACTATTATCTGGACGACAGCAATCCGAAGTTCGTGGAGACGCGCGCCAAGTACAAGGTGCATATCGCCAGGATGCTGACGCTGGCCGGCATCGCGGATGCCGACGCGAAGGCGCAGCGCATCTTCGATCTCGAGACGAAGATCGCCCGGACGCACTGGACCGCCGCCGAATCGCGCCAGATCGAAAAGCTCTACAACCCGGTCGCCACGACACAGTTGGCGGCCAAAATGCCGGGGCTGGACTGGGCGGCGTTCCTGCCGGCGGCCGGCGTTACCCAGGCACAGGTGATCGCGGCGCAGCCGAGTGCGCTGACCGGCACGGCTAAGCTGATCGCGTCCGAGCCGCTGTCGGCCTGGAAGGAGTATCTGACCTTCCACACACTTTCGAACGCGGCGCCGCTCCTGCCCAAAGCGTTCGTCGAGGAGAATTTCAGCTTCAAGGGCACCACGCTCGCCGGCACGCCCAAGCTGAAGGACCGGTGGAAGCGCGGCGTCGACCTCGTCAACTACGGCATGGGTGAAGCGGTGGGCGAACTCTATGTCGCCAAATACTTCCCGCCCGAGGCGAAGGCCAAGGCCGAGCAGCTGGTCAAGAACCTGATTGCGGCGATGGACCTGCGCCTGCAGAAGCTCGAATGGATGGCGCCGGCGACCAAGACGCAGGCGCGCGAGAAGCTCGCGGCCTTCACTTACAAGATCGGCTATCCGGACAAGTGGCGCGATTATTCACGGCTCGAAATCCGCGCCGGTGATGCCTTTGGCAATGCCGACCGCGCCACGCGCTTCGAATATCAGCGCAACCTCGATAAGATCGGCAAGCCGGTCGACAAGAGCGAATGGGGCATGACGCCGATGACGGTGAATGCCTACGCCAACCCGCTGTTGAACGAGATCGTGTTCCCGGCCGCGATCCTGCAGCCGCCCTTCTTCGATCCCAATGCCGACGATGCGGTCAATTATGGCGGCATCGGCGCGGTGATCGGCCACGAGATCAGCCACCATTTCGACGATCAGGGCCGCAAGTTCGACAAGAACGGCAACCTGGCCGACTGGTGGACCGCGCAGGATATCGAGCGCTTCAAGGCGTATACCGATCGCGTCGTCGCCCAATATGGCGCCTATGAGCCGATCGCCGGCAAGAAGGTGAATGGCGAACTGACATTGGGCGAGAACATGGCCGACCTCGCCGGCGTGAACGTCGCCTATGACGCGTACAAGATTTCGCTCGGCGGCAAGCCGGCGCCGGTGATCGACGGCTGGACGGGCGATCAGCGCTTCTTCCTGGGCTTTGCCCAGGTGTGGCGGAACAAGTATCGCGACCCGTTCATGCTGCAGATTCTGACCACCGACCCGCACACGCCGGGCATGTGGCGCCCCTATGTCGTGCGCAATGTCGACGCCTGGTATTCGGCGTTCGACGTGAAGCCGGGCACCAAGTTCTTCCTGAAGCCCGAAGAGCGCATCAAGGTCTGGTGAGGTCCGAAGGCCTCCGCTCGTCCTGAGCGGAGGCCGAAGGCCGAAGTCGAAGGGCGTGGTTCGGTGCGGCGCCCTTCGACTACGCGCTCTGCGCTTCGCTCAGGACGAGCGTATGGGGCTCAGTAACTCCGTCCGACCAGCACTCGCTCGACTGCGGGCTTGCCGGTGAAGATGCAGGCGCCGGTCGCGGCCTCCGCATCTTCGGGCACGTTGCGGAGGGTGAGCTTAAGCGCCTTCAGCCGCTGGTCGACCTGCTCCAACTCGGCGCCCGAGGGCTTGGACCATTCGACCTCCACCCAGCCGGGAAACTTCTCCGCCTCGGCGAAGCAGCGTTCAAGCTCGGCAAACTCGCTGACGCCGCGCCGGATATTCGCATCCAGTCGCGTCCTCGCTTCCGCAAACATGCCGGACTGGATTTCCTCCAGTAGCGCGGCGATACCGCCGACCAGTTCGGCGCGGGGCTGGATGGCGGAAGCGAGTTTGCCGCTGTCCTGGTACAGCCGGTCGCGGCGGATCACCGCGACATTGCCGCCTGCGACATCGCGCGGCCCAACCTCGACGATTACCGGCGCACCCTTTTTCACCCAGGCCCAGCGCTTGTTCGACGCCTTGATCGCCTTGGCGTCGAGAAGTGCGCGAACCGGCTCGCCGAGCGCCGTCTGCGCATTCAGTTCGCCGGCAAGCGCGCGGGCATAGTCGAGCACCGACGCGTCCTCGTCGCTGTCGCGCAGCATCGGTACGATCACCACCTGGTAGGGCGCCAGGCGCGGCGGCACGCGCAGCCCGTCATCGTCGCCGTGGGTCATGATCATGCCGCCGATCATGCGGGTCGACACGCCCCAGCTGGTCGTCTGCGCCAGCTCCAGCTCCCCCGACGCATTCTGGAAGCGGATGTTCTGCGCCTGGGAAAAGGTGGTGCCAAGGAAGTGCGAAGTGCCGGCCTGCAGCGCCTTGCCGTCCTGCATCATCGCCTCAATCGAATAGGTCGCGACCGCGCCCGGGAAGCGCTCATTCTCCGGCTTTTCGCCCGCGATCACCGGCATCGCCACCGCTTCCTCGGCAAAGCGGCGATAGACCTCCAGCATGCGCAGCGTGTGTTCGCGCGCCTCGGCTTCGCTGGCGTGGACGGTATGGCCTTCCTGCCACAGGAATTCGGCGGTGCGCAGGAACATGCGGGTGCGCATTTCCCAGCGGACGACGTTCGCCCATTGGTTGATCAGCACCGGCAGGTCGCGCCAGCTCTGCACCCAGCGCGAAAAGGCGGCGCCGATCACCGTCTCGGAGGTCGGGCGCACCACCAGCGGCTCTTCGAGCTTCGCGTCCGGGTCGACGACGAGCTTGCCGCCATCCGCCTTCAGCCGGTGGTGGGTAACGACCGCCATTTCCTTGGCGAAGCCTTCGACATGCTCCGCCTCCTTCTCGAAATAGGAAAGCGGGATGAAGAGCGGGAAATAGCAATTCTCATGGCCCGTGGCCTTGATGGCGTCGTCGAGCAGCCGCTGCATCCGCTCCCAGATGCCATAGCCCCAGGGTCGAATGACCATGCACCCGCGCACGCCTGAATCCTCCGCCATGTCGGCTTCGGAGACGACGGCCTGATACCAGGCGGCGAAATCCTGTTCGCGGGTGACGGAAAGTGCGTGCTTGATGGCCATGGGCGGCGCTTAGCCACTTAGGGCTGGAAAATAAAACACGGTTCGGCCTGAGCCTGTCGAAGGCCTCCCTTGTTCTCTGGCTCCAAGGCGAAAGGAAGGGAGGGCTTCGACAAGCTCAGCCCAAACCGGCATTGCTCTGCAGGTAGAGGCTGAGCCGCTCTTCATCCACCTCCCGGGTCAGCCCGAGCTTCGTGCGGCGCCGGAGAATGTCTTCGGTGGTGCGCGCCCATTCGCGGGTGACGAGCCAGTCCACTTCCACAGCCGACAACCCGCCACCGAACTCCTCGCCCAAGTCGCCGCGCTCTCCGATGAGCGTGTCGAGCAGCGTGCCATAGGCTCGCGCCATGCGGAGACTGAGAGCCTCGCCGAGCCAAGGCCAGCGCGCGCGCGTCCGGGCCAGAAACAAAGCGAAGCTCTCCATGTCCCCGCCGGGAAACGCCCGAGCCTTGGTCGATTGCGAGACGTTCACACCCAACGCCCTCGCCAGCTTCGCCACCGCCACTTCGCCCAGGTGCCGCGCGGTCGTGATCTTGCCGCCGAAGACGGAGAGCAAAGGCGGGCCGTTCTCGTCCAGCTCCAGCACATAGTCGCGCGTCACTTGCCGCGCTTCGCTGGCGCCGTCGTCGTAGAGCGAGCGGATGCCGGAATAGGTGGCGATCACGTCTTCTCGCGCGGTCTGTTTCTCGAAATAGCGGTTGACGGCGGCGAGCAGGTAATCGGTCTCCTCGTCGCTGATGCACGCCTCGGTGGGGCGGTCTACAGGCACATCGGTGGTGCCGACCAAGGTGGTGCCATTCTCATAGGGAATGGCGAAGACGATGCGGCGGTCCGGCTGCTGCAGGATATAGGCATGGCTGCCCTCGAACAGGCGCGGCACGATGAGGTGGCTGCCGCGGATCAGACGGGCGCCGGCCTTGCTGTTGACGCCGAGCCGCTGGGCGATCTCCGCTACCCACGGCCCCGCGGCGTTGACCAGCGCGCGGGCGGTGATCTCGCGGCCGTCGCTCAGCGTCGCACGCCATGCGCCGCCTTCGCGCCGCGCCGACAGCAGCTCCGTGCGCGTCGCGATTTCGGCACCATTGGCCGCCGCATCGATGGCGTTCAGCACGACCAACCGTGCATCGTCGACCCAAGCGTCCGAATAGACGAAGCCGTCCTGCACATCCTTGAGCGGCGCGAGATAATGCCCGCCCCTGATCCCGCGCGACTTGGGCAGCGACATGCGCCCGCCGATATGATCGTAGAGGAACAGCCCCGCGCGGATCATCCATTTGGGCCGGAGCGTGTTCCGGTGCGGAAGCACGAACTCCATCGGGTAGATCAGGTGGGGCGCGGCCTTGAGCAGCCGCTCGCGCTCGATCAGCGCTTCGCGAACCAGCTTGAACTCATAATATTCTAGATAGCGCAGCCCGCCATGAATCAGCTTGGTGGAGGCCGAGGAGGTGGCGGAGGCAAGATCGTTCTTTTCGACCAGCAGCACGCGCAAGCCGTTGAGCGCGGCCTCGCGCGCGATCGCGGCACCGTTGATGCCGCCGCCGACGATCAGGAGATCGAAATCTGACACCGCTGTCGCATTAGCGGCAAAGCCGCGAGGCGCCTAGAACTCCGTTCGCCAGCGAAGGGCGGCGCCGAGATCATCCGGCGCGGCCGCATAATGGCCGGGATCCTGCCGCCAGAACAGGTTCGCGTCCATGCGGCCCCCGAACAGGATGCGGGAATAGCTCGCTTCCAGGTCGAGCTCGCGGCCTTCCGGAGCGAGGTTCAGCCGCTGGTCGGCGAACTGCGCTTGGCCGGTCGCGTAATCATAAGCGACCGGCAGGCGGACGTTCAGCCCGCCGCTCGATACGCGCAGCGGCTGGGCGATGCGCAGCGCGAACAGGTCGCCACGTTCGAAAAGTCCGGCCTTGCCCATATCGACGCTGAACGCGCTGGTGCGGATGGCCTTGCGATCGGTGAGAAGTCCGCCGCTGGCCGGCACGCTCCAGCCTTGTCGCGCCGATGCGCCCAGCCGCCAGCCCGACCCAAAGCTCCAGTCGGCGCTCAGATCGCCGAACCAGCTGGTGCCGCCATTCGCGCCGAAGGCTGTGCCGAAGCGGGCGCCGAGCAACGTCCGGTCCTCCTGCAGACGCGTCACGCTGCCGGCGAGCCTCAGTCCTCCGAAGCGACGATCCGCCCCTAAGCTCAGCAAAGAATAGGAAGAGCGGAGATACGGATCGCGCGCCACCTGGTTCGGGCGGTAGAGCAAGCCTTCGCCGCTCTCCATGCCGGCCGAGAGGCCGATTCCGCCGACCACATGGCGGATCGCGGCCGCGCTCTGGCCGCGCCGGTCGAAGCCGAGCCCGTCGCTCGAACCGCGCGCCACCAGGAAAGCGGGCTCCGCGCGACCGGCGAGCTGGCCCGAGATGCTCTCACGGCTCTGACCGAAGCCGAGCGCGATGCTCGTGCGCGAATCGATGCGGCTGGCAATCATGCCGGCGGTGGTGCGAGCGCGCACCGCCTCTTGCGGCGCCAATGACAGCCGCCGCAGCGCCGCTCCGCCCGGCGTGTCGGCGATCGACACCGCCACAGTCGTTCCGCCTGCCGACAGGCTGGCGCCGCGCTGGCTCTGCGCCAGCGTGCCGGTCAGGCTCGAGCGTGGCGCGGCGTTACGGATCGAGCGGGCCAGATCGACGGCGAATGCCCGGTCGAAGCCGTCGAGGATGATCGCGCCCATGCCGGCTTGCGCTGCGTCGCCCATCGCCGGCGACAGCGTGGCGCTGCTGCTCGACAGATCGACCGGCACGGCCGAGCCGGCCAGGGACGCGCCGCTCCGCGGCTGAAAGGCGCGGCCGATGTTGAGCGCTCCCCGGCCATAGACCGGATCGGTGCCGGCGGGCCCGAGATCGTCGGCGCTTTCGAGCAGCAATTGCACGATCTGCGCGCCGGTCAGATTGGGGAAGGCCTGTGCCAGCAGCGCCACCGCCCCGGACACATGAGGGGCGGAAAAGGACGTGCCGCTGTAGATGAAGGTCGTGCCGTTCTCGTCGAACGATCGCACATTCTCGCCCAACGCAGTCACATAGACACTGGCGGTCTGGCCCGCGCGATTGGAAAAGGAGGAGATCGTCTTGCCGGCGTCGTGCGAGCCCGCGACGATGATCTGGCCGCGCGCACTGGCGTCGGCGGCGATCAGCGCGAGCGCGCTGGGATCGCTCTGCGCGTCGTTGCCGGCGGACATGACGATCACCATGCCAGCCGCGGTCGCCCGCGCGATGGCGGAGCGCAGCGTCGTGTTGGCGCCCGATCCACCCAGCGACAGGTTGGCGACCTTGGCGCCCTGGGCGACGGCGATGTCGAGCGCCCGCGCGATCGCGTTATCGCTGTGCGAACAGTCGCCGTTGGTGTTGCAGCTGCCGGGCGTGTCGGTGCGCAGCGAGAGCAGGGTCGCGTCGAACGCCACGCCGTGAATGTTGCTGTCGTTCTTGGCGGCGAGCAGCACGGCGGAAACCGCGGTGCCATGCCCGCCCTCGTCGCCGACGCCGCGCGATCCGGAAAGGTCCTGGGAGGCCGATGAAATGCGGCCGGCAAACTCCGGGCTGTTCGGATTGACGCCGCTGTCGATCACGGCGGCGGTCACGCCGCGTCCCGTTGCACCGGCCTGATAGGCGGGAATCGCGTTGGCCAGAGCGAGCCCGGCGGAGCGATTATACTCTGCCGTCTGAAACGTCGCACCCGGCGCTGGTGTCGGCGTGGGAGTGGGCGTCGGGGTCGGCGTCGGGGCAGGCGGATTGGACACCGGCGGGGTGGGTGTCGAGTTGACGCCACCACCTCCGCCGCCGCAAGCGGAGAGGCCGAACAAAGCCAATGAAATCAGGGCCGTCGCCCCGCACGCGCCACGCTTACTCATTCCGGCAAGACCCCTGCCACAGTCGCGCCCTCGCTAGCGCCAAGGCCATTGCGTTATGCTTAACAAAGCCTGCCGATTGCCGCAGCCCCCGACCATCGCTAGGCGCGGCCCGATGCCGCCGCAGCTTGCTCATATCCGCAACTGGATCTTCGATCTCGACAACACGCTCTACCCCGCATCGGCGGACCTGTTCGGACTGATCGATGCGCGGATGACGCGCTTCATCCAGGACCTTCTCGGTCTCGGCTGGGATGAAGCGCGGCGGCTGCAGAAGGACTATTTTCACGCGCACGGCACCACACTGTCGGGGCTGATGGCGGAGCATGGCGTCGAGCCACGCCACTTCCTCGACTATGTGCATGATATCGAAATGGACGTGCTGCGCGAGGATCGCCAGCTGGTCGAGGCGGTCGCGCGGCTGCCGGGCCGCAAGCTGATCTTCACCAATGGCGACGAGGCCTATGCCCGGCGCGTGCTGGCGAAGCTGGGCCTGGAGGAAAGCTTCGAGGCGATCCATGACATTCATGCCTGCGCCTATGAGCCCAAGCCGCAGCCGCGCGCCTATGAGCGCATGGCCGAGGCGTTCGGCATCGAGCCCGGCGAATCGCTGTTCGTCGAGGACATGGCGCGCAACCTGAAGCCCGCCAAGGCGATCGGTATGACGACCGTGTGGGTCAATAACGGTTCGGAGCAGGGGCGCGAGCCGGACGATCGCGCCTATGTCGATTATGAAGTGACCGACCTCGGCGCCTGGCTGCACGAGATTCTGGGAGACAGATGATGATGGACCGCGGCAAGCTGATCGACACGATCGAAGCGGCCTGGGAGGCGCGCGCGGAGGTAGGCCCCCAAACAATTGGCGAGACGCGCGCTGCGGTGGCCGAAGCGCTGCGCCTGCTCGATCAGGGCGAGGCGCGTGTCGCCGAACCGGACGGGCAGGGCGGCTGGCGCGTCAATCAATGGCTAAAGAAGGCCGTCCTGCTCTCTTTCCGCCTGCACGACATGGAGCTGATCGCCGGCGGGCCCGGCACGGCCAGTTGGTGGGACAAGGTGCCGAGCAAGTTCTCGGGCTGGAGCGAGGCCGAGTTCCGCAAGGCGGGCTTCCGCGCAGTGCCGGGCGCGGTCGTGCGTCACGGCGCCTTCATCGCGCCCGGCGCCGTGCTGATGCCCAGCTTTGTCAACATCGGCGGATATGTCGGCGAAGGTGCGATGATCGACACCTGGGCGACGGTCGGCAGCTGCGCGCAGATCGGCAGGAACGTACACATCTCGGGCGGCGCCGGCATCGGCGGCGTGCTGGAGCCGCTCCAGGCCGGGCCCGTGATCATCGAGGACGGGGCGTTCATCGGCGCCCGCTCCGAAGTGGCCGAAGGCGTCATCGTCGGCGAAGGCGCGGTGCTGTCGATGGGCGTCTTCATCGGTGCCTCCACCAAGATCGTCGACCGGGCGACCGGCGAAATATTCGTCGGCAATGTGCCGCCATATGCGGTGGTGGTCCCCGGCTCCCTGCCCGGCAAGCCGCTGCCGGACGGATCGCCGGGGCCAAGCCTCTATTGCGCGGTGATCGTGAAGCGCGTCGACGCCCAGACTCGGGCGAAGACGGGCATCAACGAACTGCTCCGGGACTAGGACGAAGCGCCCGCCACCAGTTTCGGCGTCTGCTGGTGCTGGATTACCTGCCAGTCGCCGCTCTCGTCCTTGCGGTAGGTGCTGGTGCAATGGGCGACATATTCGTCATGGCCGTCGCGCTGCGCATGGGCGGTATAGGCGACGACGATCAGCCCCTCCTGCGGCCGGGAGATCGTGCCGTCCTCGAACGCAACGTTCGACCAGCGCGGCGTGCCTGCAACCGCTTCGATCGCCTGTTCGCCCGAGAAGAGGAATGGCGGGGTCGGAAGCGCCATGCGCACATCCGGGTCGATGCTCTCGCGGTAATGATCCGCGTCGGCTTTCCACAGGCTCGCCTCAAACGCCCAGACCCGATCGTCTTCCATGCCGCATGCTCCTTGCGCGTCCAACGCGCGAAAGGCCGACCTTATCCGATGAACTCGGCGAGGAGCGTGTTCGCGCGGGGGCCGTTCCAGTCCATTGCGCCGACCACGCGCCACACTTCCTTGCCCTGTGCGTCATAGAGGACGGTCGTCGGCAGCATGCCGGTGTTGAAGGCGAAGCCGAGCTTGCTCTCCGGGTCGCGATAGCGTTCGAGCAGCTTGAAGCCGCCCTTTTCAAACGTAGGCGCGATATCGACGGTCTCGCGATCCTGGCTGACGGTCAGCACCTTCAGCTTGTCGCCGGCTTGGGCCGCGATCTTCTCCAGCGTGGGCATTTCGCGCACGCACGGGCCGCACCAGGTTGCCCAGAGATTGACCAGCAGCGGCTTGCCCTTGAAGCTGGCGATGGTGACCGGGCTGCCGGCGGGATCGAGGAAAGTGTCTTTCGGTGCCGCCTTTCCCCGATTGGAGATGTCGAGCGTCCCGGTGAGTTCCGGCGCCTGGGCCTGCGGCGTCTCCTGCTTTGCTTGCGGGGGCGGCGCGGTTTCCCTATCGCACTCCGCGATCAACAGAGTCCCGAGGAGAAGCGCGATCACTGTGCGCACGGACAGCTCCAATTCCATGTGGGGCGGGCGCTTCGCCGAAGGGCCCGCGGCGGTGATGCGCGAGATAAATGCGTCGATCGGCTTCGACAAGCGGATGTGGCGCCAGGATATCCAGGGATCGCGCGCGCATGCCGAGATGCTCGGCCGGCAGGGCATCATCCCGGTGGCCGACGCCGAGGCGATCGATCGCGGGCTCGAACAGATCGCGGCCGAATATGCCGATGCCGGCGTGCGGGAAGACCCCGCGCTCGAAGACATTCACATGCATGTCGAGGCGCGGCTGGCGGAGATCATTGGTCCCGCGGCCGGGCGGCTGCACACCGCGCGGTCGCGGAACGACCAGGTCGCGACCGACTTCCGGCTCTGGGTTCGCGACGCGATCGACGAGATCGACACGGCGCTCACCGCGTTCGAGTCGGTGCTGATCGGCCGGGCGGAGGAGCATGCCGACACGGTCATGCCCGGCTTCACCCATCTCCAGTCCGCCCAGCCGGTGACGCTCGGCCATCATCTCATGGCCTATTTCGAGATGGTCCACCGCGACCGCGGCCGGTTCGAGGATGCACGGGCACGTCTGAACGAATGCCCGCTCGGCTCCGCGGCGCTCGCCGGCACCGGCTTTCCGGTCGATCGCTTTGCCGTCGCCGAAGCGCTCGGCTTCGACCGGCCGACCGACAACAGTCTCGATGCGGTTTCGGATCGCGACTTCGCGCTCGAGTTCCTGTTCGCCGCGGCCACCTGCGCGATCCACCTGTCGCGACTCGCCGAGGAGGTCATTCTCTGGGCCTCGCAGCCCTTCGGCTTCGTGCAGCTGTCGGATGCCTGGTCGACCGGCAGCTCGATCATGCCGCAAAAGCGCAATCCGGACGCGGCCGAGCTGGTGCGCGGCCATGCCGGTCGCATCCAGGGCTGTCTCGTCGCGCTGATGACGACGATGAAGGGCCTGCCGCTCGCCTATTCGAAGGACATGCAGGACGACAAGCAGCCGGTCTTCGAAGCGCACGACCTGCTCGCTTTGTCGATCGCGGCGATGACCGGCATGATGGGATCGATCACGTTCCGGCCGGATCGGATGCTGCAGGCGGCCGAGGCGGGCTTCGCCACGGCGACCGACCTAGCCGACTGGCTAGTGCGCGAGGCAGGCGTGCCATTTCGGGAAGCGCATCACATCGTCGGCAGCGCCGTGCGGCTGGCCGAGAGCGAGGGCAAGGCGCTCGAGGCGCTGAGCCTCCATCAACTGCAGGCGATCGACGGACGCATCGATGCGCGGGTGTTCGGCGTGCTGAGCGTCGGCGCCTCGGTCGCATCGCGCACCAGCTATGGCGGAACCGCCCCGGACCAGGTGCGCGTCCGTATCGCGGATGCCAGAGCGGCGATCGGGATGGAGGATCAGGATGGCTAACTTCGTCCGTTCGTTTCGAGCGAAGTCGAGAAACGAGTGTAACCACAAACGCGCTTCTCGACTTCGCTCGAAGCGAACGGCTCTCCTCCTGTTAGTGCTGGCCGCCTGCGGCGGCCGCGAGGAGTTGCAGCCCACGGCCGGCGCCAGCCTGCCGCCCAAGCCCTATGCCGCGGAGGCGACGCCGCGGCCGAGTGAGCTGATGACGCCCGAAGTTCAGGCGCGGCCCGAACGCAGCGACGAACTGCTGCGCCGGTCGGAACAGCGTCGCGACGACCGTTTCGACCTGCCGCCCAAATAATGGACCATTTCCAGCTTAGGGGTGGCGAACTCTACGCCGAAGACGTGCCGCTGCGCGCGATCGCGGACGCGGTCGGCACGCCCGTCTATGTCTATTCGCGCGCGACGCTCGAGCGGCATGCACGCGTGTTTCGCGAGGCGCTGGAGGGGCTGGGGCGCGTGCACCTCGCCTTCGCCGTCAAGGCGAACCCCAATCTCGCCGTGCTGAAGGTGCTGGCGCGCCAGGGTTATGGCGCGGATATCGTGTCGGGTGGCGAGATGGTGCGGGCGCTGGCCGCCGGCATGCGCGCCGAGGACATCGTCTTTTCCGGCGTCGGCAAGACGCCGGTGGAGTTGGCCCAAGGTCTCGACGCCGGTATCGGACAGTTCAACCTGGAGCATGAGGAAGAGGGGCACGTCTTGTCGGCGCTGGCCGCGGCGCGCGGGCAGCGCGTCTCGGCGACGCTCCGCGTCAACCCGGACGTGGACGCCGGCACGCACGAGAAGATCTCGACCGGCAAGGCGGACAATAAATTCGGCGTGCCGATCGATCAGGCGCCGGCCATGTATGCGCGGCTGGCGGCGCTGCCAGGTCTGCGGATGCGCGGCGTCGCCTGTCACATCGGCAGCCAGTTGAGCAACGTCGATCCGCTCGAGGCGGCCTATGTGAAGATCGGCCGGCTGATCACGGAGCTGCGATCAACTGGCCAGGCGGTGGATCGTGCCGATCTCGGCGGCGGTCTCGGCGTCCGCTATCGCCCCGAGGATCCCGCGCCCTGGCCGACCGATCTCGGCGCGATGGTCGCGCGGGTGACCAAGGGCTGGGACGTCGAGCTGATGTTCGAGCCCGGCCGCGTCATCGCGGGCAATGCGGGCGTGCTGCTCACCAAGGTTATCTGGGTGAAGCCGGGCGTGACCCACCCTTATGTCATCGTCGACGCGGCGATGAACGACCTGGCGCGGCCGGCGCTCTACGGCGCCTACCATCATTTCGAGGCGGTGCGGCCGTCCGGCGAACGGATGAAGGCGCACATCGCCGGCCCCGTCTGCGAGACCGGCGATACCTTTGCGATGGGGCGCGAGATCGATGCGGTGAAGAGCGGCGACCTCGCCATTTTCCGCACCGCGGGCGCCTATGGGGCGACAATGGCCTCCACCTACAACAGCCGGCCGCTGGTCCCCGAGGTGATGGTGGATGGCGACCGGTTCGCGGTCGTCGCCGACCGGATCAGCGCCGAAACCGTGATGAACGCGGAACGCGTGCCTGATTGGTTGCAGAACTGATCAGGGCGCGATCGGCCGGTATTCGGTCTTGCCGGTGCCGAGTTTCGTGCTGACCGTGAACCCGACCATGCCGCAGCCGATCAGATGCGCGCCGCGCTGCTCGCATGGCGTTTGGACGGCGACGAGGCGCGATCGTTCCTCATGCACGCCGCGCGTCTTCGGGTCGCCGGCCGTCGGTGCGGGGACGAAGGGCAGCCGGTATTTGTCCGCTTCGCGCCGCCCGCAGACCATGATCTCGTCGCCCTTCGCGGAGCGACAGCGCGGTTCGACGCTGGTTTGGTCGAGATAGGCCTCCATCGGCTCGGATGCGCCGGCAGGAGCGGCGATCAGCAGCGCCACCAAGCCCGCCATTCTCGACATCGTCACACCCCTATCCTATCGCCGCCCCAAGTTCAGGAAGAGGAAGTGATTTCGATGGTGAGTGCAAGCCAGAATCTGGATCGTGTGCTGGTGCTGGAGATGGTCCGGGTGACGGAGGCGGCGGCGATCGCGGCGTCCAAGCTGATCGGGCGGGGCAACGAGAAGGCGGCGGACGCGGCGGCGGTCGAGGCGATGCGCGCGGCGCTCAATACGCTCGACATCGATGGCACGGTCGTGATCGGCGAAGGCGAGCGCGACGAAGCACCGATGCTCTATATCGGTGAAAAGGTCGGTTCGGGCGAAGGCCCCGCGATCGACATCGCGCTCGATCCGCTGGAAGGCACCACCATCACGGCCAAGGCGGGCCCGAACGCGCTGGCCGTGCTCGCCATCGCCGAGAAGGGCTGCCTGCTGAACGCGCCCGACGTCTATATGGACAAGCTGGCCGTCGGCCCCGGCTATCCCGAAGGCGTGATCGATCTCGACAAGTCGCCGGCCGACAATGTCCGCGCCATCGCCGCCGCCAAGGGGGTGCAGCCGAACGAGATCATCGCCTGCGTGCTCGATCGGCCCCGGCACGAAAAGCTGATCGCCGAACTGCGCGAAGTGGGCTGCGGCATCATGCTGATCCCTGACGGCGACGTTGCCGGAGTGATCGCGACGACCAATCCGGATACGACGATCGACGTCTATATGGGGTCTGGCGGCGCGCCGGAGGGCGTGCTGGCGGCAGCCGCGCTGCGCTGCGTTGGCGGGCAGTTCAAGGGTCGCTTGCTGTTCCGCAATGACGACGAGCGCGCCCGCGCCCGCAAATGGGGCATCGAGGATTTGAACAAGGTCTACGACTTGAATGAGCTCGCGCAGGGCGACTGCATCTTCGCCGCGACGGGCGTGACCGACGGGTCGCTGCTGGGCGGGGTGAAGACGCTGAAGGGCGGCTGCATGACGACCGAAAGCATCGTGATGCGCGCGTCGACCGGCACGGTCCGCTGGGTCAGGGGCGAGCACCGCAAGGGCAATGTCGCGTAAGCTGTTGCTTTAAGGCCACATCTGCGGCCTTTCTCCACCGACCGGATTGCCTCTGCGGCGGCGCGCGCTATGTCGCCGCCCGCGGCATTTCGACCGCTTACACCTAAGGAAAACATAAATGCGTAACTGCGTCATGGCTGGCGTTGCCGGCCTGTTGCTTGCCACCTCCGCTCAGGCGGCCCCGACCGGCGCCCGCGTCGAGGGCATTGTCGGCTGGGACAAGAACAAGCTTTCGGTCGCCGGCTTCGATCTGGACAAGGACGGTGTCGTGTTCGGCTTGGGCCTGGGCTATGATTTCGGCCTTGGCGAAGCCGTGTCGGCGGGCGTCGACCTCGAAGTCAGCGACTCCTCCGCCAAGCTGAAGGTTTTCGACGCTACCGGGACGGCGAGCGTTTCGACCGGCCGCGACCTCTATGCCGGCGGCCGCCTGACCTTTGCCGTGTCGCCCAAGGCGAACCTCTATGTGAAGGCCGGCTACACCAACGCGCGTATCACGGCTCGCGTCCAGACGGCGACGCTGACCGACACGTCGAGCGGCAATGCCGATGGCATCCGCGGCGGCGCGGGCGTGCAGTTCTTGCTGACCGACAAGCTCTATCTGGGTGGCGAATATCGCTACTCGAACTACGAGGCGGACTATTCGCGCCACCAGGTGGTCGGCACGGTCGGCTTCCGGTTCTGATTGTTCGCGAGGGGCGGCGCCGGGCGTCGCCCCTCTTGACCTCTGCGGCTCAACCAGCGAGCCGCCACTTCATATGACCGCACTCAGCCCTCTGCTCGGCTGGGCCGACCTGTTCGGCATCGCCGTGTTCGCGGCCTCGGGAGCGCTGGCGGCCGCGCGACGCGAGCAGACGCTCGTCACCTTCGCCTTCTTCTCATTGGTCACTGGCGTCGGCGGCGGCACCGTGCGCGACCTGCTGATCGACGCGCCGGTCTTCTGGGTGCGCGACGGGCGGGTGGCTGCGGCCTGCCTGTCGACCGCGCTGCTGATCTGGTTGACGCCGCAACGCTGGTGGAGCGAACGGGCGCTCGACTGGTTCGATGCGGTGGGGCTCGCCGCCTACGCGGTCTTCGGCGCCGCCAAGGCGCTCGCCTTCGGCGTGCCGCCAGTGGTCGCCGTGCTGATGGGCGTGATCACCGCCTGCGTCGGCGGTATCATCCGCGATGTGCTCGCCGGCGAGCCGTCGATCCTGTTGCGGCCGGAGCTTTATGTGACTGCGGCCGCGCTGGCGTCGGCCCTGTTCGTGCTGCTCACCTGGCTGGGGGCGCCGGCGGCGATCGCCGCGCCGCTGGCCGCGCTGCTCGGCTTCGGACTGCGTGCGCTGGCGATCGTCCGCGGGCTGAAGCTGCCCGCTTACCGGCGTTAGCGTAACTCCTTCGTCATTCCCGCGAAAGCGGGAACCCAGGAGGCATAAAAAAGAAGAGCTGGGTCCCCCCTTTCGCGGGGATGACGAAGTAATGGCATCTATTCCGCGGCGACGATCATCCGTTCAGCCTCCGCACGCCGGCTCGGCCGGTCAATGTCGCGCGAGAACCAGGCGATGGTCTGTTCCAGCCCTTCCTGAAGGCCGATGCGCGGCTGCCATTTGAGCAGTTGCTTGGCCTTGGAAATGTCCGGGCGGCGGCGGCGCGGGTCGTCGATCGGCAGCGGCTGGTAGACGATGTCGGCATCGCTGCCGGTCAGCGCGATGACGCGATCGGCAAGGTCCGAGACGGTCAGCTCGACCGGATTGCCGATATTGACCGGCCCCGGCTGGGGCCCGTCATAGCGCGACAGGCGCAGCAGCCCTTCGACGAGATCGTCGGCATAGCAGAAGCTGCGCGTCTGCGTGCCGTCGCCATAGATGGTGATGTCGTCGCCGGTGAGCGCCTGGCAGATGACGTTCGACACCACGCGTCCGTCATCAGGCCGCATGCGCGGACCATAGGTGTTGAAGATGCGCGCAACCCGCACCTCGGCGCGACCGAGCCGGTCGAAATCGAACGCCAGTGCCTCGGCGGCACGCTTGCCTTCGTCATAGCAGGCGCGCGGGCCGGTGCAGTTTACCCAGCCGCGATAGCCTTCCTGTTGCGGGTGCACCTCCGGATCGCCATAGACTTCGCTGGTCGACGACAGGAAGAAGCGGGCGCCGGCCTTTTCTGCCAGCCGCAGCAGCTGCGACGAGCCGACCACGTTGGTCAGCATCGTGTGTTCCGGATCGGCCTGGTAATGCGGCGGCGAAGCAGCGCAGGCGAGGTTGTAAACATAGGCGATGTTCTTCGCGGAGCGGGTGACGGCACCCGGCAGACCGTCGATCACGTCCGCCTCGATGAATTCGAAGCGGCTGTCGCGGGCCAGGTGGCGGATATTCTCCTCGCGGCCGGTCTGCAAATTGTCGACGCAGAGAATGTGATAACCGTCCCCGATCAGCCGATCGCACATATGGGAGCCGATGAATCCGGCGCCGCCGGCGACCAGGGCAATGTTCTTATTCTTCATGCGTCCACTCCGGCCCCCGCCGCTCGGACATCTTCTTCTTCTGCAGCTAAGCCGCTGAACTCTTTCGACTCCGCAATGTTTCGCCGGCTGCCTCCAACAGCCAGGTTTCCAGCTCTTCCGCGCGCTGTGCTGCCGTATGCCTCGCCAGCGTCTTGGTGCGGGCGGCCCGGCCTGTCTCCGCCGCATCGGTGGCGAGCGCCGCCACCACCTCTTCGCTCGTATCGGCCAGGATGATCTCGCGGCCGGGCGTGAACAGGTCGTCGATGCCGTCCCAGCGATCGGAGATGATCGGCGTCGCACAGGCGCCTGCTTCGAACAGCCGGACCGACGGCGACCAGCCCGCCCTGATCATGTCGGCGCGCGTGACGTTCAGGGTGAAGCGTGAAGCGGCATAGAAGGCCGGGTGATCTGCGGGCGGCACATGGTCGATCCGCTCGACATTGGCCGGCCAGTCGATGTCGTCGGGATATTGCGGGCCGGCGACGACGAAGCACCGTCCGGGGCAGCGCCGTGCCGGCTCGATCAGCAGCCGTTCGAGCGTCGGCTGTCGGTCAGCGCTGTAGGTGCCGAGATAGGAAAGGTCCCAGCGCGTCGGCACGTCGAGCGGCCGGTAGCGCTCCGCATCGACCGAGCAGTAGAGCGGTCGCGCGGCCGGAGAGCCGTAATGCTCCTCGATGTGCCTGAGCGTCGGGCCGCCGGTGAAGGACAGATACACGTCATAGCCGGGGATCAGATCGGGCGTCAGATATTCGAAATCGCCGCGCTCCAGCTTGGCGAGCGTCACCGGCGTGTCGATGTCGTAAAAGGCGGTGACGCCCTGCGCCGTCCGCTGCGCCCAGCGGCCGACCTCGACGCCGTCCGGCACATAGGAGCCGACGATTACCGCATCGGCCGCCGCGACCTCGCCGCGGAAGCGGTTCAGGTCTTCGACGGACTGGTAGAGTTCCAGTCGGCAGTAATCGACCTCGCCCAGGTCGCGGTTGGACGCGTACCAGGGCTTGTCCCTTTCCAAGAACAGGATGGAATGGCCGCGCGCCGCGAAGGCCTTCAGCAGGGCGCGGAACGTGGTCGCATGGCCGTTGCCCCAGGAAGAGGAGAGGCTGAGGCCGAGGACGACCAGCTTCACGCCGCCACCCGCTCGCCGCGGCGCGCCATCTCTGCGGTCAGTATCTCGTCCACTTGCGCCCCGCGCAGTTCATAGGTGTGCTCGGCCAGCACCCGCTTCAGCGCCGCCTCGCCGATCGCTCGCGCCCGTTCGGGGGTGAGAGCGCGGACATGCTCCGCCACGTCCTGGCCGTCGCGGGCGACGAGCACTTCCTCGTCGGGCTTCAGGAACAGCTCGATCCCTTCCCAATGGTCGGTGATCAGGCACGCCGCGGCGCCAGCCGCCTCGAACACCCGCGTCGCCGGCGAGAAGCCGATATGCGCCATCGAGTCGCGCGCGACGTTGAGCACCGCCAATGGCGTGCAGTTGAAGGCATTGTGGTCGGCCGTGCCGACATGGCCGATCGCACGGACGTTGACGGGCATCGCCTTGTCGTGCCAGCCATTGCCGCCGATCATGAAGGTGCGTTCCGGAAGCGCGGCCGCCGCCTTCAGGAAGAACTCTTCGACGCGCGCTTCGCGGTCGGGCAGTCGGTTGGCCAGGAAGCCGAGATCAGCCTCGAACCGCGGATCCGGCGGGACCGGATGGTGCGTCGCCGGATCGAGCGCATTGTAGATCGGCACGCAGTGCGCGGCGCCGAAACCCTGATAGGCCTCGACCACCGGATCGCCGCCGCCATAGGTAAACACATAGTCGAGCTGCTGCAGCGCCGAACGGAGCGGATGGTCCGGCGCGCCGCGCATTTCGTCGAGCGTCGCGGCGGCGTCCACGTCCCAGAAGATGCGGATGGCGTCGGGCCTCGAACGACGGATCACGCCTTCCAGCAACTCGGTGTCGAACACGCCGACGCCGCTCGCCTTCACCACCACATCGGCCTGTCGCGCTTCGGCAAGCACCTGGTTCAGTGCGTCGTCGGTCGCCGGATAAACGACGGACCTGGCCCATTCCGGCGGCTCGATGTCGCGATGTTGTTGCCGGTCGAACGCATCTGGCTCGTAGAAGGTGATCTCGTGTCCCCTGGCGGCGAGATCACGGAGCAGCCCGCGATAATAGGTCGCGGCACCGTTCCAGTAGGAGGACAGCAGGCTGGAGCCGTAGAAGGCGATCTTCATGCGGGAATCCTAAGCCCCTCCCCTTCAGGGGAGGGGTTGGGGGTGGGGAAGGCACTGGTACGCTGGTCGTCGTGAGATTGCCCCACCCCAACCCCTCCCCTGAAGGGGAGGGGCTTGAGCTTGGCGACAATCTGCAGCAGCTCGCGTGCGCGGTGGGCGCAGCTGTGGCGGTCGCGGATGACGGCGAGGCCGTTCGCTACCAGGCTGGCGCGGAGTTCCGTGTCATCCCGCAGCGCCTTGAGCTGCTGCGTCATCGCCTCGCCGGTGGGCGCGACCAGATAATCCCTGCCCGGCGTGAACAGATGCTCGCTGTCGCTCCATGGCGCGCAGACCAGCGGGATCCCGCAGGCGAGGGCCTCGAACACGCGAATGGTCGGAATGCCGGGCAGCGTGTCCACATAGAAGCGGCGCGGCACGTGCACGGTCGCGAGATGCCGCGCGTAGATTTCAGGCGCGCGGGCATTGGGCAGCCAGCCTTTGAAGCCGACCCCATAATCCTTCAGCGTGGCCAGGGCATCGGCGGGATAGCGTACCCCATAAATGTCGAGCGGCTGGCCAGCCGCACGCGCGGGGCGGAGAAGATAGCGTTCAATCTCCTCGGAGCGTTCGCCGTCCCCCCAATTGCCGATCCAGACCAGCCCCTCTCGCTGACCCTCTTCAGCGGGCGGGTGGAAGAGGCGTGTGTCGGCCGCTTCGTGCCAGACGAAAACGCGGTCTCTCCACCCCCAGCGGCGATACACCTCAGCCAGCGTCTCGCCAAAGGCAAGCACGCCGTCATAGCCGGACAGGTCATACGCCTGCATCGCTTCCGGCTCGCTGACGGCGCGGTGATGCGTGTCGTGGAACAGCAAGGTGAAACGCGCTCCTCGCTTCCGCGCGGTACCGAGCGCCGCCACCAACGCATGTTCATTCCATTCATGCACGATGACGAGGTCGGCGCCGGACACCAACTCAGCGGGATCGTCGCCGCCGGTGAAGACAGTCGAGATCAGCTCCGGATAGGCGGAGCGATATGCGTTGAGCCCCGCCTCGCCATGGTCCTTGAGCAGATTTTGCAGGCTCCACGCGCCCTCGGGCTCGAAGGCCTCCACGTCATGCCCGAGCGCCTTCAGTTCGCGCAGCAGGCCGCGCAGGAAGTGCGCGTTGCCATGGTTCCAGCAACTGGCGAGCGAGTGGGTGAAATAGGCGATCTTCATGCCGCCACCAGCTCAGGCGCCGCGACCGGCAAGCTCGGGTAAATTGCAGCCATTCCCGCGGCCATCCGGTCGACGGTATAGTCTCGGGCGCGCGTTTGCGCTGCGTGCGCAAGTCGCGTCCGAAGTGCGGGATCGGCGATGATCTGTTCGATCGCACGAGCGAACCCAGCTGCATCGTGCGGATAGACGAAGCAGGCGGCGCCCTCCCACAATTCGCGGAAGGTCGGGATGTCCGACAGCACCAGCGCACAGCCCGCCTGTGCCGCCTCGAGCACCGCAAGACCAAAGGGTTCATACACGGCGGAAGAGACGAACACCGGGCACTGGGCTAGGGCAGCGCGGATGCCGGCTTCGTCGAGGCTGCCCAGCGCTTGCAGGTGCGACACGGCCACGCCGGCACCGTTGGGGCCGTGCACCGGTCCCGCCGCACGAACGGGGACGTGGGTCAGTGCAGCGGCCCTATCGAGCACGGCGATGTTCTTGCCTTCATCCCAGAGCCGTCCGGCAGTGAAGGCATAAGGCTGCGGTTGTTCGGCAACCGCGCCCGCGACTGCGCGGCGGCCGTTGCGGACGACCTGGGGCGTACGCTCCAGCCCATAGCAATGCTGCAGCATCGCCGCGAAAGCGCCGCTGGGGGCGACCACCGCATCGGCGGCGGCTAGTCCCTCCGCGGTCAGGTCCGCCCGCCAGCCGAGATCGGGATCGATCCGCCCGCCTCGCACAGCCTGCCACCAGGTGCCGACGCAGCTATGCGCCACCGCGACCACGGGCTGGTCGAAGCGAACGGTCGCCGCCAGCGCCGGCGCGTTCAGCTGGACCACATCGGCGCGGCAACGGTCGGCAATGCGGGCGATCCCTTCCGCGGCTTCGGTCAGCTCGCTCGGGCCGACGGCCAGCCAGTCGAGCGGCAGGTCGGTTTCGATCAGCTGGACATCCGCCGCGATGCGCTGTGCCGCCGAGGGGCGAGGACCAAGGGTGACGATGATCGGCTCAAGGCCGAGTTCCTTGAGCCCGGAGGCGAGGTCGGTCGCATATTGCCAGACCCCACCGACCGTATCGGCGGTCAACAGGATGCGCGTCATGCAGCCGCTTCCATCTGCGGCGCCTTGAGGGTCAGTCCACGCGCTTCGGCCAGCCACTCCGCCAGTTCGGCTATGCCCTGCTGCCAGCCTTTCGGCGCAGCCAGGCCGAGCGCCTGTCGGACGGAGCGTGCGTCGGCGACGAAATAGCGCTGGTCGCCCGCCCGCCAGTCCTCGAAGCGTGTGTCGACCGGGCGTCCGGTCAGGCGTTCGATATGGCGGATCAGCTGGCGCAGGCTGATCGCATTGTCCGGGCCGCCGCCGAGATTAAACACGCGTCCGGATACCTGGTCGATGCGGCGCCAGGCGGCGAGGTAAGTGTCCACGGCATCGGCGACATTCAGCACGTCGCGCACCTGCTTGCCGTCGCCATAGATGGTGATCGGCTTGCCCTCGAGCGCGCGGATCAGGAAGTGCGCCACCCAGCCCTGGTCCTCGGTGCCCATCTGGCGCGGGCCGTAGATGCAGCTCATCCGCACCACGGCGGTCGGCAAGCCGTAGCTCCGCGCATAATCGAGCACATATTGGTCGGCCGCGCCCTTGGAGCAGCCATAGGGCGTGTGGAAGTCAAGCGGCCGGGCTTCCGAAATGCCGCGCTGGCGCACCTCCGCATCGGCCGGACTCCAGCGGTCCTCTTCTTCCCGAAGTGCGATGTCGGCGAGGTCGCCATAGACCTTGTTGGTGGAGGCAAAGATCACCGGCACCGTTTCGCGCCGCCGCCGCACCGCTTCGAGCAGGGCGAGCGTGCCGCGGATATTGATATCGAAATCGTCGAGCGGGTCGACCAGGCTGGTCGTCACCGCCACCTGGGCCGCCATGTGGAAGACCGCTGACGCGTCCCGCACCGCCTTTTCGATCGCATCCTCGTCTCGGATGTCGGCAATGTGCGCGCGGATGCGACTGCCGTGGCGCTGCTTCAGCCACTCGAGATTGGTCTCGACGCCGGCGCGGGCGAGCGCGTCGAGAATGATGACGTCATGGCCGTCGGCGGCGAGCCGGTCGGCCAGGTTGCAGCCGATAAAGCCGGCCCCGCCGGTGACGAGGACCGGACCGCTCATGCCACCAGGCCCCGCGCTTCCAGCTCGGCGCGCGCCTGCTCGACCCGGTCCTCCGCGGTCTGCTCGGCGACCCATTCGGCGAGTTCGGCCAGGCCCTCCTGAAAGTCGTTGGTGGCGCGAAAGCCGAGCTGCTCGGCCGCCTTGGACGTGTCGCAGAAGCAGTGGCGGATATCGCCGATCCGCGCCTTGCCGACGATCTCGGGCAGCAGCGGCTTGCCCATCGCCTTGCCGAGCTCGGTCGCAACTTCGGTGACGGAACGATCATTGCCAGAGCCGATGTTGAACGTCTCGCCCGATAGGCCGGGCTTTTCCAGCGCATCGGCAAAGGCGCGCGCGACGTCGCCGACATAGACGAAGTCGCGGCGCTGCTCGCCATCCTCGAAGATCATCGGGGCCTGGTTGTTCAAGAGCCGCGAGGCGAAGATCGCGAGCACGCCCGTATAGGGGTTGGAGAGCGCCTGGCCCGGGCCATAGACGTTGAACAGCCGCAGGCACACGCCTTCGATGCCATAAGGCTGCGACAAGATGTGCGTGGTCCGCTCCTGCACATATTTGTTGAGCGCGTAGATGGAGGCGAGGTTCGGACGCTTCCACTCAGGCGTCGCGACGGGGGTCAGCGGACGTCCGCGCGCGTCGAGCGGATCCCAGCCGCCGCGGCCTTCGGCGGTCGAGCCGCGCTCGGCATTCTCGACCAGCTGCCCGTCGGCATCGCGGTACAGGCCTTCGCCATAGATGCTCATCGATGACGCGGTGACGACCCGGCGCACCGGCTGCTCGATCAGCTTTTCGAACAGCACTGCCGTGCCGACATCGTTGACCGAGGTGTAGCGCTCGACCGCATACATCGACTGGCCGACGCCCACTTCGGCAGCGAGGTGGACGACGCTGTCGATGCCCTTCAGCGCCTTCATCACCGCATCGCCGTTGCGCACATCGGCGCGGACCAGCTCGACCTCGTCCGCGAGGCCGGCGGGGCGTTCGCAATCGCCGTGAACCTGCTCGATCAGGCTGTCGAGCACCCGGACCTCATGGCCCCGGCGTAGCAATTCGTCGGCGACGAAGCGGCCGATAAAGCCTGCTCCCCCGGTGATCAGCACCTTTTCCGTCATGTCCGGAAACTCTCCATGGTTCAGGCGTTCCGCAGCCGTATCGTTCCGCCCCTAAACCCGGCATCATCATCTAAGTTCCCAAGTCAGTTCAGGCATTTGCGTTTCGGTGGCGGAACTACCGGGCGGGTGAGCGGTTACGCCTGGCAATGAAGCTAAGTAGCTGCCTGGCATGACCGCGACCCTGTTGCTGATCCGGCACGCGGCGCATGGCGATCTCGACAGGCGCTTTACCGGTCGCGCCGATGGCGTGCCGTTGACGGACGCAGGCCGGGCGCAGGCGCGCGCGCTCGGGCAGCGGCTGGCGTCAGAGCGGATCGACGCGATCTACTGCTCGCCGCGGCTCAGGACACGCGAGACGGCGGAAGCGGTCGCGGCGCACCGTTCCGTTCCGATCGAGGAACACGACGCCCTCGACGAGATCGATCTCGGCGACTGGACCGGGGCGCGCATCGAAGATCTGATCGGCACGCCCGAATTCACTGCCTGGAACGAGCGGCGAGGGGATGGCTGCCCACCCAATGGCGAGCCCTATGCCGCAGTCGCGAAGCGAGCGACAGCCTTTGCCGCCGGGCTGGCTAGTCGGCACGCGGGGCAGATCGTGGCGCTGGTCAGCCACCAGGATGTCATCAAGGCGCTGGTCGCCGGCGCTCTCGGTTTGCCGCTGGACAATGTTCTGCGCTTCGAACTCGCCCCCGCCTCGGTATCGCGCCTCGCCTGGGGCGATTGGGGGGCGAAGCTCGTCACACTCAATGAAGGAGCTGCCGCATGAGTCTCCATGATCCGGACCGCTCCATCAACGTCGCGCTGGTCGGCGTGGGCAATTGCGCGAGTTCGCTGGTGCAGGGGCTGGCGCATTATCGTGATGGCGCGAACGAGCATGTCGGGCTGATGCATTGGGAGCTGGGCGGCTATCGCCCAAGCGACATTCGCGTGGTCGCTGCCTGGGATGTGGACCGGCGCAAGGTCGGCCGGGATGTCGCCCAGGCGATCTTCGCCAGGCCCAACTGCACCGCTGTCTTCTGCGAGTCCGTGCCGCGCACCGGCGCGACCGTGCGCATGGGGCGTGTGCTCGACGGCGTCGCCGAGCATA
>NZ_JABEPR010000015.1 GCF_013044515.1 Sphingomonas sp. ID1715 | reverse complement strand
GCGAGTGGCCGACTGTCTTCGGCGACCCCAAGATGACCACCGCGCTGCTCGACCGCATTACCCACCACTGCGACATCGTCGAGACCGGCAACGACAGCTGGCGCTTCAAACACCGCAGCTGACGCCCGAGGCACCCGGCAGAGAACGCTTCGCGCTGGTTGCGCCTCCGGTCGGGCTACGCCCGCCCTACGCCGCAACCAGCGCGAACGGCGCGCCCGTCATACCTGTCACGCTGCTCGACGAAGGGGGTCTCTTTTGGACGCCGATAGGGGGTCCTTTTTGGACGCCGATTGACAGACACAGGAAAGCCCTGCGGAACCGCCCGCCGGCTATTTCGAGGTTCTGCGCCCCGCGCCCGAGAAGCTTGCCCAACGTCCCGAGGAGGACAGCACCGATGATCGTACCCGTCAGGCATCGATCCCGCGCCTGGCGCGGTTGCTTTGGCGGCTTCTTGCTCTTTCCGGCTTGAATCGTTGCCTGCCTCCATCGTTCGATACGGCCGAGCGTTCCATCAAAACCGAATTCCGCGTGCTCTCCGTTGCGGCCGGAAAAGTCGAAATCGCGCCAGGCATTGAACTGGGTCGCGCGTTCTGGACGCATGCTCAGGCGCTACACAGCCGACGCATGTACGCGCGTCTGCGTGAACTTGCCCGAGGCTGGCCCCGCGGCCATGCTCCGCAGGCGTTCCTGGCCCTATTTGCTCAGGATGTCCGCGGCTCCACCATATATGTGCCGGGAAGCGATCCGGTTGTCCTCGCCAATCGCGTCCAATCGCCGTCGATCCGTGGAAACCAGATCAAGGGGCCTTACCTGACGATCGTCGTTGCTGGGGAATATCCTGAAGCCCATGGGTATGCGCCGCTCCGTGCCTACGCCCAGCCTATTTTCTCAGGGAAACGCTTCGTTCCGGTAGATTCCGAATTTGAACGCGCAGTGCTCCGCGAATTGATCAAACTCCAATGGACGTTCGATCGCATCGGAATCGACCTCACCATTGAGAAACCGGTTTTCGACACACTTACGCCGATCGGCGCCTGCCGGCCTGACTTCATCCTGGAACTGCGCTCTCGCGAAACCGGCGAGATCAGGTCGATCATCGTGGAAGCCATGGGATCAACTGATGAGACGTATCTAGCCGCAAAAGCTGTCACTCATCCGCGCATGGCGCAAATTGGTCCACTCGTGTGTGTATCACCGGCGGATGTGGAAACGGGCCGCATCGGCGCTATCGTCCGTCGCGCGGCGGGCGCCTAGCTCCAGCGCATCGATGTGGCGAAGAGAATGACGATGCCGAGCGTCACAGGCATGGAAGTCAGGTACAGCTTTTGCCAGCGCCACCATATTTTCGGGACAAACAGGATGGCGGACCGAAGGGAATTGACGCTGGACCAGCCGCGCTCGCGAACCACTTCCACCATTGTCGTCGCGCAGGAGAGCGCCATGGCGATCACGCAGCACGAACCGGCAGCGACATAAAGCGCCATCCAGTTCGCCAGTTCGATCGCCGTCAGATATCGCATCTCAGCAACCTGTATAGCCGATAATCGTGCACAAAGGCTAATCGGAGTATCAGGTACCGCAAAATTGGAACTTGCCTCATCTGAGATGCACAGATGCCAAAGGTCGTAAGCGCCGACGGAAGGTGGCGTTGACGCGGCCCGTCAGGCTTTCCGGCGTGTCCGTGGCGCCCATTTTTTCGCGAGCGTTTCCAGCCTTGCTTCGATCAGAGGGATATCGGGCTTGGCGTTGGGATCATGGTTGTCGCCGAGGGTCTCCAGCGCCTCTTCATGATATTCATGCTGGGGATCGCCGAGCGCTTCGAGCTTTTCGGCATAGCCCCATGGTCCGCCACTGTCCTCCGGCGGGCGCATGCCTACTGCATCGAGGATGAGCGGATATGTCAGGTGCGGGCTGGCCGCGCTGACGCGCTCGATCTTGACGCTATGCTCCCAGGCGTCGCCAAAGTCGTAGAGATATCGGAAAGTCTTGCGCCTCGTATCCGCCAGGACCTGGGCGAGAGTGGCCTTACGGGCGTCGAGCGGCCCGTCGAAGCCATATTCAGGATCAGGGATGCCGAAGCCGGTCTGCCCGAAGCTCATTTCCCACAGATGAGAGTCCGTCCACGAGAAGGCGGTCTGGATGACGGTGTGCAGACGGTCGAGGCGGATATTGAGCGGCACCTCCAGCGTTCGGCTCACGGCCGGTGTCACATCGTCCAGCGTAATCTTCATCCGCACGATAGTGCTGTTGCTCACGCAGCCTTCTCCAGATCGTTGGTCAGCTTTGATGCCTGCCATTTCCACGGCAGGAAGTCATCGATCCGATTGATCGGGTGATTGCCGATGCGCTCAATGACGTCTGTGAACCACGCCTCGGGCTCGACGCCGTTGAGCCGGCATGTACCGGCCAGAGAGTAGAAGAGCGCGGCGGCCTCTCCACCCTTCATAGAGCCGACGAACATCCAGTTTCGGCGCCCGAGCGCGACACCGCGCAGGGCGTTTTCCACCAGATTGTTGCTGATCTCGAGCTGACCATCATCGCAGTAGCGGATCATGGCCTGCCAGCGATTGAGCGGATAGCGACAAGCCCGCGCCAGATTGCTGTCGGAAGACAGGCCTCGGTTCTGGGTTTCGAGCCACACGCGCAATGCCTCCAGCTTGGGCACCGCCTTGCTCTGGCGGATGCGTCTTCGCTCATCGGGTGGCGCACCCTTGATATCGCGCTCGATGGCGAAGAGTTCGGCGATCCGCACGACCGCCTCCGCCGCGATCGGTGACGGGCTCTTTTCCAGTATGTCGGTAAATTTCCTGCGACTGTGACTCCAGCATCCTACTTCGACGATGTCCCTGGGCGCCTTGGTTTTGGGATCGCGGTAAAGCGCATTATAGCCAGCAAAACCGTCCGCCTGGAGATACCCCTGATAGCCGGCGAGATGTTCTGCCGGATGCGCTCCGCCACGATCGGCGCTGAAGCGGAAGGCTACGGCAGGCGGGCTCATGTCACCGCTTGAACGATCATCGCGCAGATACACCCAGAAGTGCCCGGTCCGGCTGCCATCGCCATTGCCCAACAACGTGACCGGCGTGTCGTCCCCGTGGATCTTGGCGGCTTCCCGGATATAGGCGAACAACCGCTCGCCCAGCGGCGCCAGCAGCCATGCCAGTTTTCGCGCCCAGCGGCTCATCACATCCCGATCAATGTGAAGCCCAACGCGGCGGAAGATTACCGACTGCCGATGCCAGGGCTGGTGATCGACAAAGCGATTGACGACGAGGTGGGCCAGCAAGGCGCTGCTCGCCATCACCTTGGGCAGCGGCAGATCGACGGCGGGCGCCTGGCGGATCTGCTCGCAGGACCGGCACACCAGCCTGGGCCGGACATGGCGGATGACGCGGAAGCGCGCCGGGACATAATCGAGGACCTCAGTGACGGCCTCGTCGATCTGGACTGACGGTCCGTTACAACCGCCACTGCATGGGCTGGGCTGATGATCGACGGTCTGACGCGGGAAGTGCGCCGGAAGCGGAACGCGGCTGCCAGGTTTGCGGGCCGATTTTGCTACCAGCGCCGCCGGCACCTCATCGTTGGCGGGTTCCGGCGCCTCGACCTCCTCGAACATCAGCCGCAGCTGGGCGATATCCATTTTCTCGGAGCTGCGGCCGAACTGGACGCGCAGCAACCGCGCGACACGATGCTCGAGCTTTTCGATCCGCAAGGTCTGGGCTTTGACCGTAGCTTCCGCGGCCCTCAGTTCGGCCCGTTCCCGCTCCATGACATCGGCCATCTCCAGCAGCATTTTCTGCAGGAGAACCGGGTCTGTGGGGAGGCGATCAAGGGCGAACCGCATGGTCTCAACCATAGCCGAAGCCCACGGCAAAACCTACATAAAATGGCGGTTTTCCTGATCTTTTTGGCTATGCGAGCCTCGGCGTGATCACCTCGTCATGGACTATCGCCTGCTTCCAGTTCAGCCCTTCGATGAGCATAGCAAGCTGGGCCGCCGACAGGCGAAGCGCGCCCTCATGAGCACGGGGCCACACGAACTTTCCACGCTCGAGACGCTTTGCATACATGCATAGCCCTGAGCCGTCCCAGACCAGAGCCTTCAACCTGTCGCCCCGCTTGCCGCGGAACAGGAAGACCGCTCCCGAGAATGGATCGAGCTGAAGGATATTGCGCACTTGCGCCGACAGCCCGTCAAAACCCTTGCGCATGTCGCACGGCGACAGCGACAGATAGATTTTCGTCGAAGGCGGGAACGCCAGGCTCAATGATCCAGCTCCCGCAGGACATCGAGCACCTGTTTCAGGACCGCCCGATCAACTTCGCCATCCACCGACACCGTCAGGCCGCACCGCCCTCGAACCTCGATCCGCCCAGCTTCCCGAGCTTTGGCCGACGGCGACGACGATGCCAGTTCGACAGGCGCGAAGCCTGCCATGGCTCCGCGGAGCAGTTGCTTGCGCCAGGTATAAAGCTGGCCTGTTCCAACGCTGTGCCGCCGAGCCACGGCCGAGACGATCGCCCCCGGCGCCGTCGTCTCCTTCAGGATCGCCAGCTTCTCCTCGTCGCTCCAGTTCCGACGCCGCTCCACCCGTACAAGCACTCCGCCATCACCGCGACCGCTCATACGAGGCTCGTTTGACTGCTCGATGTCCATGCTCATGCCTCCTTAAAGGCCGCGAGCTTTCCTATTCCGGTGCCGGCAACAAGGTCACGTTCCGTCGGCGCTTACCAAAGGTCGGCGTTGCAACGCGATGCAGAAGATGCGTGCGCGTCAGTCCGGGTCCGACCGCAGTAGTACCCGCGCTACGAGGTCGTAGCGCGTCGGGTGTATCCGATCCCGCGTCGGAAAGCGCAGCAGATCGATCGTCTCATCAGCATAGGTCGCAGCGACCGAGTTCACAATGTAGGCATGTTGACGACTGTAAGGAAGAAGCCAAATGACCCGATGGCAGATGGTCCGGATACGGATACTCGTCAGCCTGGCGGCGAGATCAGACCTTGCATCGTCGTTGGATCCGACCGAAAAGACGCATGCGCCGTACTTCTTCGTTGGGAAACGCCATCCAAGTATCTGATGTGCATGCACACGCTCGGCCGCTAGCACATCGCACTGGGGGGCATATTTCGCGTTGATGGCGCGTGCGGTCCCCAGCCCGATGCTGTCGCCCAATATGAGGCACTCAAATACGGACCTGCTCCCCGGCATCGGGAACGTTGCTGTCTTGGTCTTCGATTTGTTGCCGGATTTCCGATACGTCCACCTTGCCGATCAGGTAATCCCCCTCATCCTTGAAAAACGCCTCAATCCGCTTCGTTTCGTCCAGAGGTGGCAAAAGCGAACCGAAGCGGGCCTGCCATTGCTGCTCTACAAAACCCAGGAGTGCCTTCCAGGAAGCCGCCTCGCTTGCGTGGACCTGGAGCATCTTATGACCCTCATGCAGGATGATAAGGACGGAGGCGTGCATGATGCTATCCATCGTAAGCGGCAAATCAGTACGGGCAGGCACGACCTGCCTTTTCGTCGCAAAACATGCAATTCCGGCCACCCGAAATCAAAAATACATATCAACTATGTCTATGTACTGCCAAACTGATTCTAGAAAATACAAGAAAAACCTTCACATGTGTAAAGAGAAAGTTTCAGTTAATTTTGTATATACTCAGAAATTTATCAGAATTGTTATTATAACAACAGTTCTATCAACTCACCAAAAGTGACTTGATAGGAATCTCAGGGTTTGCAAGTACAGATTTATCAGGAGTGGCCTGCGTGATAACGAGTGCCTTACCCTGAACATAGTCCTTCACAGAGTTGACGCAGTCAAGGGCCAGCACCTTACCCTTGCTAAGATATACGAGCGTGAAGCTGCGCGCTGCGCTCTGGCCCCGCACGACGACTTCATCGTATCCCAAGCTAAGCCCGATAGTCTGGAGCTTGAGATCATATTGGTTCGACCAGAACCAGGGAACGGCGTGGTACGGCGCGGCGTCACCAGCAATATGCCTGGCGGCCGTTATGGCCTGGTCATTGGCGTTCTGAACTGACTCCAACCGGATCCGCTGACCGCCAGCAAAGGGGTTGGCATGGATCGCGCAATCGCCGATCGCGTAAATGTTCGGCAACGAAGTCTGACAGAATTCATCGACTTCTACCCCGTTCCCGCTTGCCGCACCCGCCGCGATCAATGGCTCTACGGCCGGAACGATCCCGATGCCGACGACAACCATGTCTGCGGGTAAGACCGAGCCGTCAGACATCCGGACACCCGTTACCCATCCATCATGTCCAATCAGGCAATCCATTTTGGCGTTCAAATGGATCTCAACGCCATGCGCCCGATGTTCAGCCTCATAAAAACGAGAAAGCGGTTCACCAGCGACCCTTGCCAGCACACGATCCATCGCTTCCAGCACCGTCACTTGCTTGCCGAGCTTGGCGAGTACCGCAGCCGCCTCGAGGCCGATATACCCGCCACCGATCACCACGACATTCTGCACTTTCGGCGTCTCGGCCAGCATGCGGTCAGCGTCAGCACGAGTGCGGACGTTGTGGACACCCATGAGATCGCTTCCCGAACAGCTCAAGCGACGAGGCGCACCGCCAGTTGCCCAGATCAGCTTGCCATAGCCAATGCGGCTTCCGTCGGAGAGCACAACATTTTGCTCCGCCGGATCGACGGCCACAACCCGTCGCAGGAGCTGCAACTCGATATCGCGCTCGGCCCAGATTGCCTGAGGTCGAATGAGAATTCTTTCGAAGCTCTTTTCGCCTGAGAAATATTCCTTGGAGAGCGGCGGGCGTTCATATGGCGGATCTGGCTCATCTCCCAGCAGTGCCACACTTCCCGCATATTTATGCTGGCGCAGCGCGAGCGCGGCTTGAGCTCCCCCATGCCCGGCCCCAACAATAAGAACATCGTACCGCTCGCTCATGGGATAGATAGCTTCCTTACAGGATTACATAAGCCGTGCTTTGCTTGTCACGCCGTCGGTTAACGGCAAGAGCCTGATTGAGCTCTCTTTGCGAACTCAAGTGCCCTCAATCTTCCGGCGCAATCGTGATGCAAAGTCCGTCCAGAGCATCAGAGATAGTCAACTGACAGGATAACCGAGATCTTGAGCAACGGTGCTCGGACGAGTCCAGAAGATCGTCCTCATCCGTACTCATGGGTGGCAAGCGATCGAGAAACGCTTCATCGACCTGGATATGGCAGGTTGCGCAGGAGCAACACCCTCCGCACAATGCAAGCAACTCGTCGATGCCTGCGTCGCGGATCGCTTCCAGTAACGTGGTTGCGCCATTCGGTGTGACGGTCACGCGCTCGCCAGTGCGCGTTGTAACGGTAATCTCCATTAGTCCTCTAATTTCCAAATATGCTTTTTGGCAGTCTGCTATCGACTGAAAAACCTCCACGCCGCCTTGGCGCGCAAGGCTCATGGGGAAAGCGCGTAGTCCAATCCGATATCGGCCGCGGGAGCACTTTGGGTGATGCGCCCGACTGATACAAAATCGACGCCAGTCGACGCGATTTCCCTAATCGTATCGAGCCGCACGCCGCCTGACGCTTCGATGGGGACGCGGCCGCCGACAAGGGCGACGGCCTCTTTGAGCTTGGCAGGAGACATGTTGTCGCAAAGCAGACGATCCGCCCCCGCCATCAGCGCAGGCTCGATTTGTTCGATCCCGTCAACCTCGACCTGGACTTCCAGCCCGGTATTGGCGGCTTTCGCAGCCTTGACCGCTTCGACAATGCTGCCAGCGGCGGCGATGTGGTTGTCCTTGATCAGGATACCGTCATCCAGACGCATGCGATGATTCCGCGCCCCGCCCACCTTGGCGGCATATTTCTCGATCGCCCGAAGACCGGGAATTGTCTTGCGCGTATCGAGAAGGACGCAATCCGTACCGGCGATCGCTTCGGCATAAGATCGCGTCACCGTCGCGATGCCGGTCAGGTGCTGGAGCGTATTGAGAGCGGACCTCTCGGCCGCGAGCATGAGCTGCGCGCTTCCCGCAATTCGCATGAGGGGCTGCCCAGCGGCAACATTGTCCCCATCCTGCACCAGGAATTCGATAGCGACCTCGGGGTCGAGCTTACCGAAAAACGCGGCTGCCAGCTGGAGCCCGGCAACCACTATCGGTTGCCGGGCAGCCAGAACGGCGGAAAAGCGCGCGCTGGCGGGGACTGACACACGGCTCGTGACGTCTCCGCTCCCCAGATCCTCACTCAGAACATAATCGACGAAGTTGTCGAGTTGTTGCTGATCCAGGCCCGCGATCAAATCCGACTCACGCATCAGGAAACCGCGTCCGCCAGATCTTCAACTTCTTCCTTGTCGGCGAAGACGCCGGTCAAGCGCCTCTCCTCCTCGGAGACGTTGATCAGCCGCCAGTCATCGCCCTTGGGGACCATGCCCTCGAACGACATGAGCTTCGCCAGTGGCACGCGCGGTTCTACAGCACCCAGTGCCGGCTCGCCTTTCTGAACAGCCTGGGCGGCGCGATACATCTGGGTGCGGAAGGTGAAGATCGCCTTGTCGCTCGAGCCGAGCAGATCCTCGCTGCGGTCGGCGATCGGCCCCATCGATTCCCACATCGCCATGTCCTGACAGGGAATGCCGTAGATGCCGGTAAAGTCGCCGGCTTTCATCAGGGCCCGGTCCTGCAGATAGTTGTTTTCGGCGTTGCGCCGCTTTTTGAAGGTAACGGGCTCGACGTCCTTGCCAATCTCCGCCCCGCAGAACTTGCGCCAGGCATCCTGACTGATGCCCTTCGTCGGATGCCAGGCGATCCAATAGAACATGGTGTTCACATCGTCGATCGGAACCAGCATCTGTGACAGATGATATTGGTCGTTGGACGGGATGTGCACCGTGAACGGAGCCTGGAACAGAGTCATGCGTACATAGTCCTGCTTGTCCGCATCGATGATCGGCTTGCGGATAGCAGCATAACGAAAGCCGAACGGCGTTTTCTGCACTTCAATCTTGGGCGCCTTGTCGGCCGACGGGCGAAGCCACGCGGTGTCCGTAGCCGTCGAGCCGCTTACTTCGGTGGCCGTCGGCATGTTCGATGAATGCAGGCTCGAACTGTGCGCCGAATCGATCGACCCTTCGAGAACCTGCGCCCAGTTGCAGCCGCCATGCATTTTCACGATGCTGATCTTCTCAGCCGGCGCGGCCGACCAGTTCGGCGGGCTGAAAGGGATGACATTTTCCGGGTCACCCATCCACACCCAGACGAAACCAGCAGATTCTACCACCGGATATGCCTTGGTCTTCATCGTGCCGCGTAGCTTTGCATCGACCGGCTCGGAAGACATGTCGACGGCATTGCCGTCCACATCGAATTTCCAGCCATGATAAAGGCAACGCAGGCCGCATTCCTCGTTGCGACCGAAGGCAAGGGAAGCGCGCCGGTGCGGGCACAGCTCGTCGAGCGCACCGATGCGCCCCTCCGTATTGCGGAACACGACCATGTTCTCACCCAGCAAGCGAACACGCAACGGCGTGCCGTCTGGCTCGGCGACGTCCTCGATCATGCAGGCGGGCAACCAGTGCTGCCGCATCAGCTTCCCCATTGGGGCCTCGCCCTCCACACGGCAAAGCAGATCATTTTGTTCCGGAGTCATTAGCTACCCTCCTCATTTTGGCTTGGCACGAAGACGAATCACCCTCAGGATGCGCCCTTGAAATTACTTCTATATCGTAGTAATGGCTTTTTCAAGCCTGATTTTCGGGTTGAAGGGAGCGGCAGGCAAAGAATGGCAAATGCGTTGCGACTAGGAATCATTGGGCTCGGCCGGGGTTTCATGCTCACTCTGCCCGCGCTGAAGGCCGATTCTCGCGTAGCGCTTGCCGGGGCTTTCGACCTGCGCCGCGAAGCTCGGGAACGCTTCGCGGACGAATTCGGCGCGCCGGCGTTCGATACGCTCGACGCGCTCTTGTATTCGCCGGTTATCGATGCGGTTTATATAGCCACCCCGCATGAGTTGCATGCCGAGCAGGCCATCGCCGCTCTGCGGGCTGGAAAGCATGTGCTGGTCGAAAAGCCGATGGCGACAACGCTTGCAGATTGCGCGCGTATAGAGCGCGCCGCCGCCGATGCCGGCAAGGTGCTCGTGGTCGGACCCAGCCACGGCTTCGATGCACCCGTACAGGCTGCCGCGCAATTGGTTGCCTCAGGCAGGTTCGGTGCCGTGCGGATGGTCACGGCGCTCAACTTCACCGATTTCATGTTCCGGCCCAGGCGTCCGGAAGAACTGGATAGCGCCCGTGGCGGCGGCGTCGTCTACAGCCAAGCGGCGCACCAGATCGATGTCGTGCGCCGCCTTGTCGGGCAGCCCGTTTCATCTGTTCGCGCCGTCGCCGCCAACTGGGATAGCAGCCGCCCGAGCGAAGGCGCCTATACGGCGCTGGTGACATTTGAAGCCGGTGCTGCAGCGTCGCTGACCTATAGCGGATATGCGCATTATGACAGCGACGAACTGGTGGGGTGGATAGCGGAGCTTGGCTATGACAAGGACCCGGATCGCTACGGCGAGGCGCGTAAGAGGCTTGCGACGCTATCATCGCAGGATGAAATCGAAGCCAAACTGAAGCGCACATACGGCGTCCCGGCTGTCGCTGCCGACACGCCAGCGCCGCATCATGAGCATTTCGGTTTCATCATCGTCAGCTGCGACCGCGCGGACCTGAAACTGTCGCCCAAGGGGCTCTCAATTTATGGGGACACCGAACGCGATTTCCAGCCGATCGAGCCCCCTGCCCTGCCGCGCAAGGAAGTCATCGACGAGTTTGTCGGCGGTTGCCTAGGCATTCGCCGCCCGATCCATGACGGGCGCTGGGGACTTGATACCATGGCCTGTTGCGTCGCGCTCCTCGAATCGAGCCGACGCAATACGGACGTAGCGCCCAACCAACTTCTCGACACTCTATCGGAGAAACCGTGACAATGACCAGACTGAGCCTTTCCCTCGCCTGTTGGGGCTATGACCGCACCGAAGCCCTCCAGACGGGCGCGGTCCGGCCCGACGGCATCGACCTCAACTTTCAGGTTCTGGATGTCGAGGAAACCTTCTTCCGCATGCTGCGCAATCGAGAATTCGATGTCGCTGAACTGTCGATGTCGTCCTATTGCGTGACCCTGGGCCGCGAGAATCCTGGCTTCATCGCCATTCCCGTCTTTCCTTCGCGCTTCTTCCGCCACTCCTGCATTTTCGTCTCCGCCAAAAGCGGCATCGAAAAGCCCGAGGATCTCGTCGGCAAGCGGATCGGCGTGCCTGAATATCAGATGACGGCTCCGGTCTGGATCCGCGGCATCCTGCAGGACGAGTATGGCATTGATCCTGCGTCGGTCACCTACGTCACGGGTGGTGAAGAGGAGCCGGGGCGCGAGGAGAAGCTGAAGCTCAATCTACCCGACAAGTTCAAGGTCGAGCCGATCGGACCCACCCAGACCTTGAAGCGCATGCTGGCGGATGGAGAGATCGATGCGCTGCATACTGCGCGGGCGCCGTCGACCTTCTATTCGGAGCCGGGCAAGGTTCGGCGCCTCTTCCCCAATTTTGTGGACGTTGAAAAAGCCTATTTCGCGAAGACAGGAATCTTCCCGATCATGCATGTCGTGGCCATCCGGCGAGACGTGTATGAGAAGAATCGATGGATTGCTCAGGCGCTTTACAAGGCATTCGTAGAAGCCCAGCGGTTGAGCTATGAACAATTGTTGGTGTCGGCATCGCTGAAAACGATGTTGCCATGGCAGATCGCCGCAGTGGAGGACACTATTGCTACGATGGGCAGGGAATGGTGGCCCTATGGCATCGAAAAGAACCGCCACGTCATCGAGACATTCACGCGTTACCATCACGAGCAGGGCCTGTCGCCCCGCCAGCTCACCATAGAAGAGATGTTCGCGCCCGAGACTTTCGCCGAGTTCCGCATCTAAGAAACCATCCTGCACGAGGCCAGTCTACTGCTCACATGATGGTCCTCGGGACACGTTTAATATCCCGAGGACCATCATAGGAATATGGGTTTCGGGTGCCGGGTACGGTTTTGCGATGCGTTCGTGCGGCGTCTGTGCGAGTGGAGGATCGGTTGAACCCGTCAGGAGTGAACAGATGTCGAAGCACGCCCCCAAACTCGATCCGGAACTGAGTTTGGGCTATCAGGTTCGGCGCTGCCACCGACGGTTCGATCGGCTCTTGAGTGCCTATTTGGCCAAGCACGAACTCAAAACCGGTTTCTGGTACTATCTTCGTGTCCTATGGCTCAGGGACGGGGTGACCCAAAAATATCTGAGCGACATGACTAACGTCACCGAAAATACGACGGTCGCCATGATAAACGCCATGCTTCGGCAAGGGCTGGTGCAACGCGCCAAGGACAAGGATGATCGTCGAAAATTGCGGATTACTCTTACAGATCATGGCCGTGCGCTCGAAAAGGAGCTGATGCAATACGCGATCGACATCAACAAGGTCGCTGTTGCTGGCATCGAGCCGCGCGAAGTTGAAATCTGTCGATCGGTCCTCGAGCGCATATCAGCCAATCTCGCTGCCGAATTTGATAGGCTGCCTGCGAAGCCTGCTGACGAAGGATGACTCCTCCACATCATCCCTGGATCAGGGGCAACAGGCCATGAACAGGGAGGGACGTGTGCGCCATGGCTGAACGGGAAGGCCTCACGGCCACTCCAACTCCCGATAGAGGGAAGCCTTGGCGCAGCCTGACCGACCGTTTCGGCCGAACGATCACTTATGTCCGCCTGTCCGTCACCGATCGGTGCGACCTGCGCTGCCGTTATTGCATGGCCGAGCGCATGGAGTTCCTGCCGCGCCAGGACCTCCTCACCCTGGAGGAACTGGCGGAACTGGCCGATGCCCTGATCGCGCGAGGTGTGCGACGCATCCGCCTGACCGGTGGCGAGCCTCTGGTCCGTCGCGGCATCGTCGGGTTGGTGGAGGCGATCGGCCAACACATCGGCAACGGCCTTGATGAGCTGACGATGACAACCAACGCTACCCAGCTCGCCACAGTCGCGCGCGACCTCCATCGATATGGCATTCGCAGACTCAACATCAGCCTCGACAGCCTCGACCACGAGCGCTTCCGGGCGATCACCCGGCGCGGCGACCTGGACCAGGTGTTGGCCGGGATCGCCGCCGCGCAAGACGCGGGCCTCGCCGTGAAGATCAACATGGTTGCGCTCAAGGCGCTCAACGAAGATGAAATCGGAACAATGGTTGGCTGGTGCGGCGAACGGGGATTCGATCTCTCGCTGATCGAGACGATGCCGTTGGGTGCGGTGGAAGAAGACCGGACCAATCATTATCTGCCCCTCGACCTCGTGAAACGTCGGCTGGCGCGCGAATATGTCCTGATTCCGTCGCTCCACCGAACCGGCGGACCGGCGCGCTATTATGACGTTGCCGAAACCAGTCGGCGGATAGGCTTCATTACGCCCCTCACCGACAATTTCTGCGCCGGCTGCAACCGCATCCGCATATCGGCTACTGGCACCATTTTTGGTTGTCTCGGCCGCGACCAGCGCATCGAACTGCGCGATGCGATGCGTGTTGGTGGCCGGGATGCGATCGACGCGGCGCTGGATGCCGTAATGACCGCCAAGCCACTCCGCCACGAGTTCGACATTGCGCGATCACAGCCGGCTGTCGAACGCCATATGAACGTCACTGGCGGTTGAGCGCCTCCATGATCTTTTGTTCGCCGACGCAGTATGGCCGTTACTTTTTGCGCGGCTGGTCGATTGATTTTCATAAAATTGGTCTGCCTTGAGAAAATTGGTCCATTTCTGAAGAGAGCCCGAGCGGGCGAAAGGAATGGAGAAATATATGGGACGTCAGCGATTTACGCCGGAACAGATCATCGCGAAGCTGCGTGAGGTTGATGTGATTGTCGGGCGAGGCGGGACCACCGACGAGGCCTGTCGTCAGATCGGGATTGCCGAACAGACGCTATATAGGTGGCGTAAGGCGACAGCCGCTGCTTCATATTCGTTGATAATGTCGGTCTTCTTCGCCATGATAAGCTCGTACGCACTACGTTGTTCGACTGTCGCACGAGCTTAATCGCGCGGTCGATTCAGCTACCGTAGTAACGGCCTGTCATCAACAGCCAGCGCGTTCGTTTTTTGCCGTTTCTCTTTGACAATCCAGTTCTAAAGAAACGCTTGGAATCGGATGCGTCCTAACCGATCTGATGACAGACGAATTTCAAATTGAGATACTCATCGATCCCATATCGTGATCCTTCCCGCCCGAGACCGGATTCCTTCACCCCACCGAAAGGCGCGACCTCCGTCGAAATCAGGCCGGTGTTGAGCCCAACCATCCCATATTCAAGAGCCTCACTCACCTTCCAACTGCGCTCAAGGGATTGCGTGTATACATAAGCCGCCAAGCCGCTGTCCGTGGCATTCGCCAAATTGATCGCCTCATCCTCTGTCTGGAAACGGACGAGGCCGGCAAGGGGGCCAAAGGTTTCCTCCCGACATAGGAGAGCATCCGGCGAAACATCTACGAGAACGGTCGGCTCGAAGAAATGGCCTGCCCCGGGCACTCGTCGCCCTCCGGTCAATATCCTGGCACCATGTTTGACGCCGTCTTCGATATGGCTTTCGACCTTTGCAACGGCACGTTCATCGATCAATGGCCCCTGATCCGCGCCGGTCGAAAGACCCGGCCCGACGGCAAGCGCGCGAACACGTGCCGCCAGCTGCCGGGAAAAGGCTTCATAAACGCCGGATTGGACCAGAATGCGATTTGTGCAGACGCAGGTCTGACCTGAATTCCGGAACTTTGATGCTATTGCGCCTTCAACCGCATCGTCGAGTTTCGCATCATCAAAGACAATGAACGGCGCGTTTCCACCCAATTCGAGGGAAACCTTCTTCACGGTGCTCATACAACGGGCGGCGAGCATCTTGCCAACGCCTGTCGAACCAGTGAAGGTGAACTTGCGAACGCGCTTGTCAGCCGTCAGCACATCGCCGATCGGCGCGGGCTGACCGGTCACGATATTGAAAACTCCCGCCGGCACTCCGGCCTGGTCGGCCAGCCACGCCAAAGCGAGCGCTGAAAGCGGCGTCAATTCCGACGGCTTCAGCACCATGGTACAGCCGGCAGCCAGAGCTGGCGCTGCCTTTCGGGTGATCATGGCGAGCGGAAAATTCCAGGGTGTTACAGCGCCTACCACACCCACGGGTTCGCGTCGCACCAGGAGACGGTGGTCGGCCGCATGAGGTGCTAAGACATCTCCGTTCACACGCTTCGCCTCCTCCGCGAACCATTCGATGAACGATGCCGCATACACCACCTCGGCCTTGGCCTCGTGCAACGGTTTGCCTTGCTCGGCCGTCAGAAGGCGCGCCAGATCATCCGTATGGACGAGCACCAGATCATACCAGCGCCGCAAAATCGCGGCCCGCTGCTTGCCTGTAGCTTTTCGCCAATCGGTCAAGGCACGATAGGCCGCGTCGACGGCACCTTCGGCCTCGCGATACCCGAGATCCGGGACCGAGCCGACCAAGGAGCTGTCTGCCGGATTCAAGACGTCGATTCGCGCTTCGCCGTCGATCCATGCGCCATCGACAAAAGCTTGCGCCCGGAGCAGTTTTGGCTCCGCAAGGCTAAGATTCACGTTTGCTATTTCCCTGAAATCCAGTTTGGCATTCCCTAACAAATCCGGCCGATGGATGCCTTCGCGGTATGGACACTCTCATTTGATGAGAAGCCATCCATTCTGATAGCTGATGCATGTAAACGCCCGACGATACTCGCGGAATCTTGATTGCGCGAAACCAGATGAGAAGCGTTAGTCCGGCGTGATAGCGACCAGTTTCGAGACACGCACCGCGCTTCGAGGGCGTCGCGCACCGCTCATCAAGGCATCGTCTGCGATCGCATGGATGCTATAATAGATCAGCGTTGATAGCGCGTGGGGATCATCCACACACCATGCGCCCTCCAGCGTTCCTTGTGAAAGCAGATCGCTGATATAGCCCACAAGCCCGTCGTTCACGGCCACGGATCTGAGCGGCGTATCCCCACTGAAGAAGATCACATCCCGCAACTCGGGCGTGTCCAGATAACTTTCCACCGCCGTCTCGACCAGAAGATCGATCCGCGTGAAAAAATCGTCGGATTCGCAAAGACTGATCCTGCTTTTGACACGGTTCAATATCATGTTGCAGAAGTTGTCCCGAAGTGCCGCACGCAATTCGGTCTTACTTGAAAAATAATGGTAAAGTGTGCCCTTAGCGAGGCCAGTTTCAACGCAAACGTCATCCATCGTCGTCGCGTCATAGCCTCGCTCAACAAACAATCGCCTCGCCGCTTCCAGAATTTCGACGCGCCGAAGCTGAGCCTTCCTCGGACCGGGCGGGGCACCGGCCGGCCGGCGAACTGCGGCCGCGACCCTGCGTCGCCGGTCCCGAACGACCCGTTTCACCTGAACAGTCTAGCTGGCAAGCGGCTCACCCTCCCAAATCTCGGTACCAATTTGCGATTGGGCTTCCTTTGAATAACGAGGTCCCGAAACGGCGCCAAAAGCGAAAAGGGCGTCCACTTGGTCAAACACGACCTCGGAGATGGTCAACGACAGGGTATCCAGAATTTCATCGAGATGATCAATGTTCGTGGTCCCGGGGATCGGAACGACGAAGTCGCGCTTTGAAAGCAGCCAGGCGAGGCAGAGCTGCGCCGGAGTGCAATCTGCAGCCCGGGCCAACCCAGCCATCTGATCATAAAGCCCGAGGTTCCGCGTCAAATGAGGTTCCTGGAACCGCGGCATCGCGGCTCTCAGGTCGCCTTGCTGGAAACCTGCCGTACCCACACTTCCCGCCAACAAGCCGCGAGCCAGAGGCGAGAAGGCGATAAAGCCAATCCCGAGCTCCTCGCAGCAATCGAGTACGGCAAGTTCCACATTGCGCGTCCAGGGCGAATATTCGGTCTGGACAGCTGTCACCGGATGGATCGCATGTACCGCGCGGATCGTTTCTGCCGATACTTCCGACAAACCGATCGTGCGAATTTTTCCTGCCTCCACTGCCCGCGACAGGGCGCCGACCGACTCTTCCATCGGTACCTTCGGATCGAGGCGGTGAAGATAGTAGAGGTCGATGACATCGGTCCTCAATCGTATCAATGCTTCATCCAATGTCTGCGTGATCGCCGCCGCCGAACCGTCGAGACCGCGTTTTCCATTGATCTCGCCAAGCGCGCATTTGCTGGCAAGGACGAAATCCTTGCGGCGATGTCCCAAGGCACGCCCGATCAGCGTCTCATTTGCTCCGAACCCGTAGAGAGCAGCCGTATCGAAGAACGTGACGCCTCTATCCAACGCATGTAACAGTAGCCGTTCAGCTGCTTCAGCCTCGGGACGCGGCTGATACCCATGCGAAAGGTTCATGCAGCCAAGACCAATTGCTGACACGGAAAACGGGCCTAAAGCGCGCTTTGGAAGGGTCGCGGTCATACTATGCTCTTCCTGCCTGTGGTAGCGCGAAGGGATCAGCGGACAAGCTGCGCTTCCAGTTCGCCAAGCACGCGATAGCAATCGAATACGCCGGCGACTGAGGAATTGGGCTCGCGACCCTCGCGGATGGCCGCGACGAACTCACGATCCTGTAACTCGATGCCGTTCATCGACACATCCACCTGGGAAACGTCGATCGGCTCCTCCTTGCCGTTCACCAGGTCGTCGTAGCGCGCGATGTAGGTGCCGTTATCGCAGATATACCGGAAATAAGTGCCGAGCGGTCCGTCATTATTGAACGACAGCGAAAGGGTGCAGATAGCGCCGGTTTCGCTCTTCAATTGGATCGACATATCCATCGCGATCCCAAGTTCCGCATGGATTGGCCCCTGCAGCGCATGTGCCTCGACGATCTTTCCGGCCTGATAGGCGAAAAGGTCCACCGTATGCGCGGCATGATGCCACAGCAGATGGTCCGTCCAGCTACGCGGCTCACCCTTCGCGTTGATGTTCTTGCGGCGAAAAAAATAGGTCTGGACGTCCATCTGCTGGACGTTCAGTTCTCCGGCCCGGATCTTGTTGTGCACATATTGGTGCGACGGATTGAACCGACGGGTGTGGCCCACCATGCAGACCAGACCCGTTTCCTTCTGCTTGGCCAGGACCGCTTGCGCGTCTGCCCAGCTGTCCGCCAGCGGAATCTCTACCTCGACATGCTTGCCTGCCTCCATGCAGGCAATAGCTTGCTTAGCGTGCATCTGCGTAGGCGTGCATAGAATGACCGCATCGACGTCGTCGCGGGCAAGCGTTTCATCGAGTTCTGTAGTGACGTGGCCGACACCGTATTTCTCGGCTATCGCCCGGGTCGGCTCCAGCTCGCGGCCGACCAGCGAAGTGACGGTCACGCCATCGATGTTCTTGAGGCCATCCAGGTGCTTCTCGCCAAAGGCGCCCGCACCAGCCAGTGCAATCCGCATATGTGACATTTCCTTATGTTGGGTTGCTTCGCGAAGCAGCCAGTTGCAGTTCAGCGAGCCCCTGCTCGAGGTCATCAAAGGCCTTGCGTATGCGTCGAGTAGACGCCTGAAAATCAGTCGCTCTCTCGTCTAGCGCCACCGCCGGCCAGCGAGCTTGATGCTCAGCCAGCGCGGCGCGCAAGACCGACAGGTTTTTGCGAAACCGCGACCAGGCAGCCGAAGCACTCGCGTGCGCTTGCCAGTCATTCGTAGAATTGCTGACAAAGCCCAGCTTGCGCGACAATTCGAGCCTCAAACGAACCACTTCCTTCCGCCAGTCAGGCGGTTGGTCCTGGACAACCGAGGCGATCGATTGTTGCGTCTCACGCAGTTCGATCACTCTGGCCTTGAGGTCTTCGAAGTCCACTAGACCTCCGATGACGAACTCTCAGCCGGCCTCAATATGAGATGTCCGACCGCGGTATTGGACGCCGGGACGTGATAGTGCCGATGCAATGGCTTGACCATGCGGCCCAGCGCCCCGCGCATGATGAGCCACATCACCATTTCGATGCCTTCGGAGCCCGTCTCGCGCAGATATTCGATATGGGGAATGGTACGAAGCGTCTCCCCGTCATTTGTGCTCATCAAATCGAGGAAGCGGTTGTCCCATTCCGCATTGATCAGGCCCGCTCGAGGCCCCTGCAACTGGTGGCTCATACCACCCGTACCCCAGACCTGCACGTTGAGATCTTCGGGGAAGCTCGCCACTGCCCGCGCGATCGCCTCGCCCAATTGCCAGCACCGGTTGCCCGATGGCGGCGGATATGTGACCACATTCACGGCAATCGGAATGACCTTTACCGGCCAGGCCTCGGGCTGACCGAACATGAGACTGAGCGGAACGGTCAAGCCGTGGTCGACGTCCATCTCGTTGATGATGGTCATGTCGAACTCGTCCAGGATCAGGCTTTGCGCAATGTGCCAAGCAAGGTCTGCATGCCCGATCACCTCCGGCACCGGCCGCGGTCCCCAGCCTTCATCACAAATACCGTAGCGATCGGCGCAGCCGATCGCGAAAGTGGGGATTATCCGCATGTCGAAAGCCGACGCATGGTCATTGTAGACAATGATGACTACGTCGGGCTTTTCTTCGGCGATCCATTGCTTCGACCAGTCATAGCCGGCAAATACCGGCGCCCAATAAGGCTCGCCCGTCTTGCCGTTGTCGATCGTGGCGCCGATCGCGGGAATATGGCTTGTCGCGACGCCGGCGGAAATGCGGGCCATCACCTTTTCTCCCGAATCGAGCGGACGCCTTCAGGCGAGCGGCCGCCGGCAATCATCATCGCCTGATAGTCCTGGGGGCTCATGCCGGTCATCGTGCCGACGGCCTGTAGGAAGCTGAGCCCATCCGTCGAGAAGACCTTGGCCAGAAAATAGATATTGCCGCCGAGATCGAGGCAGCGATTATAGTCCCGATCCAGAACGGCCTGCTTCTGATCCTCGGTCATCGGCCATTCATCGATATAGGCACGCTCATCGGCTTTCCAGCGCTCACGGTTTTCGGCTTTCATCAGGCTCATCGCGAACTGGTTCATCCAATAGCCCTGCCGGGCACGTTTTGCCGTATAGACCCGCGTGCCGGGGATATCGTCGAACTCGGCCAAATAGGCGTGAATATCCCTTGTTCGACCAGTCACCGCCCATCCTCCCAGGTATAAGACAAAGGGGCTTCCCGAAAGGCGAACCTGTCGAGATGGCTCTCGATTACCCCCCGCAGGGTTTCAGCCTCTTCCGCGCCTGATGTGCGCAGGACGATACGGATACCCTCCGGATCGCTGGTAAAGCTCGCTGAAGCCACGTCAGAAAAGGGGACTAGGCCTTCTCCATCGGCATAGGACGTCTCGAACCGGTGGCTCCAATGCTTGATGAGCTGCTGGACATATTTGTCACCGGAAGCAGTCGAAACGAAGGCTTTCGAAACGAAGCTCACAGCCCTCTCTCCTTCAATCGGGAATCGAGCCGCGGAAAAACCCGGCGGGCGTTCCCTTCGAAGATCGCATGACGCTCCGCGTCGCTGATCACGAGCGCGTCCACATAACGCTTGGTATCGTCGAAATAATGGCCGGTGGTAGGATCGATGCCGCGCACCGCACCGACCATTTCCGAACCGAACAGGATATTCTTGTTGTCGATCACATCGGCCAACAGGTCGACGCCTGGCTGGTGATAGACGCAGGTGTCGAAGAAGATGTTGTTCATCAGATGCGCATCGAGGGCCGGCTTCTTCAGCATGTCGGCCAGGCCCCGGTAACGCCCCCAATGATAGGGGACGGCACCGCCGCCATGCGGGATGATGAAGCGCAAGGTGGGGAAATCCTTGAACAGATCTCCCTCGAGCAACTGCATGAAGGCGATCGTGTCGGCCGCGATGTAGTATCCGCCCGTGGCATGCATCGCGGGATTGCAGCTGCCCGACACGTGGATCATCGCCGGAACGTCCAGCTCCACCATCTTCTCGTAAAAGGGATACCAGTAACGGTCTGTCAGCGGCGGATGCTGGAAATGGCCGCCGCCCGGGTCGGGGTTCAGATTGCACCCGATAAATCCCATATCGACGCAGCGTTCCAGTTCCGCGATGCTGTTCACCATGTCGGCTGCGGGCGATTGCGGCAGCATGCACACGCCAACGAAAGTTTCCGGATAAAGGCCGACCACGCGCGAGATCAGGTCGTTGCAGCGGATCGCCCATTCCTTCGCGACACCGGCATCACCGACATGCGGGGCCATCGCAGACGCCCGGGGAGAGAAGATCGTGAGGTCGGCGCCACGCTCTTTGATCAGGCGAAGCTGGTTGGATTCGATGGTGTCACGGATTTCATCGTCGGAAATCTCCGGATAGGCCGGCGCAGGCACGCCCGCTTTGAAAGCCGCCTTCTGCTCCTCTCGCCAGGCATCGTGCCCCTTGGGCAGCACGGTATAATGACCATGGCAGTCGATAATCAGACTCATGCGGCGTCAACCCTCCCCACTAGTTTGGATTCCAGATCGGTGATTTTCTCGATTTTCGCGGAAAGCCCTTCCGGCGGAGGTGTGACCCCCAATCGACCCAGACGGCGATGCAGCGCGACAGCCTCGCGAGTCATCCCGCTTGCTGCCCCCAACCCTTCGAGCGTGAGCGCAACTTCTTCCATCTCGGCGGCGCGGCGCAGGCCATGAACCATCATCCGGTCGAGATTATAGTCCGCCTTGGCATCCCATTCGGGGCCGAGCGAGCCGAGCACTTCAGCCGTGACCCCTGCCCTTTCCGCCGCGAGCACGCATTCTGCGGTGAGGGCTTCGATACCTTTCACCATCACCGAACGGATCATCTTGATCGCCGAGGCCTGACCGACCTTGTCGCCCACTACCCGGATATTCGTGAAACCCAACCGCTCCAGTGCCGCCGCCGCGTCGCTCCCTCTGACGCCGCTCAGCAACAGCGGTACGGAGAGCTTGGCGGGATTGACCGGCGCCATGACCGCCACGTCCACATACCACCCGCCGGCAGCTTCAATCGTTTGTGCGGCGATGCGCTTGGTTTCAGGCGCCACGCTGTTCATGTCACAGAACATCGCAGCAGGAGCGACCAGCGAGGCGGCGGCGCGCGCGGCCACGACGGCTTGATCTGCCGTCACCAGCGAAAGCACCAGCGGCGAGCGGCTCACCGCATCGGCAAGCGTGTCGCTTCCCGCAACGCCAGCTGCCAGATACTCACGACGCTTGCGGTCGGCGCTGGCCGGATCATCGGTCAAAACGTCGAAGACACGCGCCGAAGTCGACCAGGACCCTGCTTCCGCAAAGCTGCGGCCCGCTTCTCCGAAACCAATCAAAGCGACAGCAATCTGATCCATTTGCCGAGATTAGCGGCAACCGTCCACGCACCGCCAATCGGATTGGCACCTAATGCATTAGAAATTACGAAGTGTGTTCGTCGCGCAGCACTGCGGCCTGTTCCTCGATAACCTCGATCAGAGCAGCCTGTGCCGGCGTAGGCCGCCAATCCGATCGGACGGTCAAACCGATGGTGCGCGACATCGGACGCACCGGGCCTGCAATTCTCACGAGCCACCCCGCCTCCAGTTCCACACTGACCTGATCGGGCGACAGCAGAGTGAGGAAATCGCTTTCGACAAGAATTTGCCGGACGATCATGACTGAGCCGCATTCCATCGGCACGCGTGGTGGCGTAACGCCGACCTCCTCGAACATCGACTGCCAATGCGCCCTTAACGGCGTACCAGCCGCGGCCACGATCCATGGATACCGCGCGAGCGCCGCAATCGTCGGGGGCCGGCGGGCCTGCGCCAGCGGGTGGTGCGCGCCGGCAAGAATGATGAGCGGATCGTCGAAAAGTTCTCTCTGTGCCATATCTGCCGATATATTTGTCCTCGCCGCACCGACCATCATATCGATATCGCCGTCACGCAGCGGCCCCGTCAGCTCGGCATAGGAGCCCTCCATGATGACGATATCGATATCCGGCTTCGCGCGATGAAACGCTGCGACGGCGCTCGGTAACAGGCGCGCACGCGAAAGCGGCATCGCTCCGATCGTGATGCGCCCTCTTTCGTGGCCTCGCAATGCGGCCAGCTCAATATCCGCCGATCGAAGCTCGGCAAGCGCGAGCCGGAAATTGCGCGCCATCGCCAAGCCGCGCGCCGTCAGGACAACACCCTTGCCGCGCCGCCTCACAAGATCCTGTCCCAAAGCGAGCGAAAGGTCGCTCACCGCCCGATGCAGCGATGCTTCGCTCAGACCCATGGCCGTCGCAGCATTTGCATAACTTCCCGCTCGCGATAAGCCGAGAAAAGCGGAAACCTGCGCCGCCGTCGCGCGCGTTTGCCCCAGAAGCCGAATGATCGCGGTAGCGCGCGGCGCCAGGATTCGTGCCTCATCCGTGGGGATCATGCGGCGCGGCTGCCGTTCGAAAAGCGGCACCCCGAACCGCAACTCCAGCTTGGCGATTCCCTGCGTCACTGCAGGCTGGGTAAGGTGAACCTCACGCGCGGCTGCCGTCACGCTTCCACTTTCCATGATCGCCAGAAAGGCGCGCAGATGCCGCAGATTCACGTCCAGCCGTTCCATGCTGCACGATTAGCAAATTCTTATTCATCGGGCAAAGAACGGATTTGCTGCAAGGACGGAACGGCGCGCATTCTCCCAGTTATCGTTGCCAAGGAGAGCGTTGTGTCGGGTTTAGTCGTCCAATCTATCGAGCGAGCGGAAGCGCCGGTAATCGACGCCCTCGCCTCTTGCGGCGTTGCGACGGTCCATGAAGCGCAAGGCCGCACAGGGCTGCTCGCCTCCCGCATGCGCCCGATCTATGCAGGCGCCCGTATCGCGGGCTCGGCGGTCACCATCTCCGCGCCTCCCGGGGACAACTGGATGGTGCATGTCGCCATCGAGCAGCTGCAGCCCGGCGACATTCTCGTGCTCGCCCCCACCTCGCCTTGCGAAGACGGCTATTTCGGAGACCTTCTCGCCACCTCGGCGATGGCACGGGGTTGCCGGGGGCTGGTAATCGATGCGGGGGTACGTGACGTGCGCGATCTGACGGCCATGGGCTTTCCTGTCTGGTCGAAGGCCATCTTCGCACAGGGTACGGTGAAGGCGACGCTGGGATCGGTCAATGTCCCCGTCGTTTGCGCAGACGCCGTGATCCGTCCCGGTGACGTGATCATTGCAGATGACGATGGGGTCTGTGTGGTCGAGCGCGAACGCGCCGCCGACGTGTTGGCAAAGGCCCAGGCACGCGAAGCCAATGAGGAAACGAAGCGTCAACGGCTCGCTGCCGGGGAACTCGGCCTCGACATTTACGATATGCGTGGCCGCCTCGCCGAAATGGGCCTGAAATATGTCTGACCCCACCCGCGTCATGTGGATGCGTGGCGGCACATCCAAAGGGGGCTATTTCCTCAAAGATGACCTCCCTGCCGATATCGCGGCACGCGACGCCTTCCTGCTCCGCGCGATGGGATCGCCCGATCCCCGCCAGATCGACGGGATGGGCGGGTCGGATCCCTTGACAAGCAAGGTGGCCGTGATCTCGAAATCCGAGCGTCCCGGCATCGATGTCGACTATCTGTTTCTTCAGGTATTCGTCGACAAGCCTATCGTTACCGATGCACAAAATTGCGGCAATATCCTGGCCGGCGTCGGTCCGTTCGCGATCGAACGCGGATTGGTGCCGGCACAGGACAGCGAGACGCGTGTCACCATCTACATGATGAACACCGGCCAGATTGCCGTGGCGACAATCGAAACACCGTCAGGGCGCGTGCGCTATGACGGGGCGGCAAGGATCGACGGCGTACCGGGCACGGCGGCTCCGATCCCGCTAGAGTTCCGCGAAACGGCAGGCTCATCCTGCGGCGCGCTGCTGCCTACCGGAAATGCCTGTGACATCGTGAACGGCGTGCCGGTCACGTTGATCGACAACGGCATGCCCTGCGTCGTGATGAAGGCCGAAGACGTCGGTGCGGCCGGCTACGAGAGTCGTGACGAGCTGGACGGCGCCAGCGATCTCAAGGCACGGATCGAGGCGATCCGCCTTGCCGTCGGCGAACGAATGAACCTCGGCGACGTGCGCGAGAAATCCGTACCCAAGATGATGCTGGTTGCACCACCGCGCGACGGAGGCGCCGTCACGGTACGCAGCTTCATCCCCCACCGCGCACATGCCTCGATCGGTGTTCTCGGCGCGGTCAGCGTCGCCACCGCCTGCTTGATCGAGGGATCGCCCGCCGCGCAGGTCGCGTCAATCCCAGGCGGTGCCCGCAAGACCCTGTCGGTGGAGCATCCTACCGGCGAGATGAGCTGCGTCATGGAGACGGATGCAGACGGCCAGGTCACCAGCGCCGCCATCTTGCGTACCGCGCGCAAGCTTATGGATGGAGAGATTTTCGCATGAGTCGTATCGTAAGCTGGCACGCCGATCCCTCACGCCCGCGGTTTGTACCACCCGCCGGCGCGGTCGATGCGCACTGCCATGTCTTCGGACCGATGGCGCAGTTCCCCTTCAGCGCGAAGGCCAAATATCTTCCCGAAGATGCCGGGCCGGACATGTTGTTCGCGTTGCGCGACAGGCTCGGTTTCTCCCGCAACGTCATCGTGCAGGCCAGTTGCCACGGCACGGACAACAGTGCGACGCTGGATGCAATCGCAAAATCCGATGGACGCGCGCGCGGGGTAGCGGTTGTCGATCCAGCCATCAGCGATGCCGAACTTGAAAACCTGCACCAAGGCGGCATTCGCGGCGTGCGGTTCAACTTCCTGAAACGGTTGGTCGACGATGCGCCCAAGGACAAATTCCTTGAGGTCGCCCGTCGCATCCAGGGCCTCGGCTGGCATGTCGTCGTCTATTTCGAGGCGGATATCCTGGAAGAACTCCGTTCGTTCCTCGACGCCATCCCTACGCTGATCGTCGTCGACCATATGGGGCGGCCCGATGTCACGCAAGGACCGGATGGACCGGATATGCGTGTCTTCCGGGCACTCCTCGACAGCCGCGACGATATCTGGACCAAGGTGACCTGTCCCGACCGCCTCGATGGCAGCGGCCCGCCATGGGATGCTTTCGCACAGGCCGTGCGCCCCCTTGTCGAAGACTATCCGGATCGCGTCCTGTGGGGCACCGACTGGCCGCACCCGAACATGCAAGATGCAATTTCGGACGATGGCGCGCTGGTCGATATGATCCCCCGCATCGCACCGACGCCTGAGTTGCAACATCGCCTGCTCGTGGACAACCCGGCCAGACTCTACTGGCATGATTAAAGCATGGATGCTGTCACCGTCGAAACGGGGGCATGCGCTTCATTGGCATGGAGATCGATAGCCGCCAACCAGTCTGAACCAGGCTGCGGCGGTTCCGCAGTTGAGTTCACGCAGACGGAGGGCGGGCATAGAGGGGGATACCTTATGACCGTCACGACATCGAAAGCCGAAAGCGCAGGCTGGGGCTCAATCTTTCTTGTCTATTGTTACGGTCTGCTTGCCATAGCGTCCGCCGGCAAGATGGCGCCGATCGCAGCGGATATGGGCAAGGCGCTCGGCTCTTCTCCGCAGGAGATCGGCTGGATTATCGGTCTCCTGTTCATTGCTCCCACACTCGGCTCAACCCTGGGCGGGTCAGCAGTCGATAGGTACGGTGCTCGGCCCATGCTCGCTGGCGCATGTGTGCTCATCGTGATCGCAAACGCCATTTGCTACATAAGCGACAGCTTGGGCCTGATCGAAGCGGCACGTCTGATCGAAGGTATCGGCTTTGTAGCGATCACCGCTGCCGCTCCTTCGCTCCTCATCATGACTACATCGGGAAAACGGCAAACCGGGGCCATGGCGCTCTGGTCGACCTATTTCGCCGCAGGCATAAGCGCCGGTCTGCTCCTTGCCGCTCCATTCTCCGCAACCGAACACTGGCGTCTGCCATTCGTCATTCATGGTGCGGCGGCAGCCGGCCTTGCCCTTTCCGTCGGCTTGCTCCCGGTGCCTGGACAGACGTCCCGCGGAACCGCTGGCAACGACGACGCCTTGCGGGCGGTGATCGGAGAATCGGGCGTACTCCGGTTGGCGGCCGCATTCGCGATACTCACCATCGCTGGTTTTGGCGTCAATATCGTCATGCCTCAATACATGGCCAAGACTCTTGGTGTTTCCGTATCCATGGGATCTGCTGCCGTAGCGATCTCGAATATCGCCAGTATCTGCGGAGGGATATTGACCGGCTTTCTTCTCTCCCGCGGTCACTCGTTCAAGCTCGTTGCCGCAACCATATCCGTCTTAGCCTGTATGGCGAGCATCTCTCTTTTCCTGCCTCAATCGAGCGTAACCTTAACGATTGTGAGCTTGATGGTCTGGGGTTTCGCCACGCCTGGTACGATGGTGGCGGTGGTCATGATCATGATTCCACGCGTTCTCAAGAACACCGCTATTGTTGGCCTGGCTAACGGTGTTGTCGTCCAGAGCGGCTCTGCCGCCGCGTTCTTCGTACCCGCAATTTACTTCTCTTTACTGGCCAATGGTATCTGGTGGTACTTTGCCCTTCTCGGCCTGGCCTGCGTCATCTTTGCTTTGATAACACTCCTTACCATCCAGCCGACGGGCGGCATGATCGACGATGGTGCAAATATCCACTAACGCCATCTGAACACATGAACCGCCAGTCGCGGAAATGGTGGGGAGGATTGGAGATGGCTGTGCGGGAATGGGACGGGAGTATGATCGGAAAGGGTAGCGCACCCCTATACGAACCTATCCAACCGCTGGGCGCATGACGTGCTCTCCGGCAATTACTAAAGACGAATGCACATGTGCGTGCGACCGATAGTGCTGGCCGCCGGCCGTTCGAGCCGGATGGGCTTCGACAAGCTCCGGACCAATCTGGGCGGACGGCCAGTGCTGGCGCATATCGTCGATACAATCGAACAGGCGGGTTTACCGCCGCCTCATATCGTAACGGACGCGGATGCCGCTGAACTCAGGGATATCCTTGGGAAGCGCGAACTATGCCAGACCCGAGCTTCCGACGCCCGTCGGGGAATGGCCCATTCATTGATCGCTGGGATCTCCGCGCTGCCGCAAGATACGCGTGCTGCGATCATTTGTCTGGGCGACATGCCATTTGTCCCGGCAAGCCTCTTGCAAAGGATGGCTCAGCAAGCGACCCCATCGACGATTTTGGTTCCTATAAGCGATGGGCGAAGGGGGAATCCGATCACATGGGGTTCTGATTTTTTCCCCGCGCTGCTGAATCTCTCAGGTGATACTGGCGCACGCTCACTTCTCGAAAAATATCGCGCGTCTGTCGTTCCCATCCATATTGACGATCCCGGTATTCACTTTGACCTGGACACACCGGCAGCGTTGGCGGCCGCACAAAGTCAATGGAATCAGAGGCACGATGGTTTAACCAGACTACCGACCAAGCTTAGCGATCAATCACCGGATCGATGAGAATGGCCCGGAAATCGTTGACGTTCGTGCATGTGGGTCCTGTTACGACGAGATCGTCCAGCGCAGCGAAGAAGCTATAGGAATCGTTGCGGCGCAAATAGGCCGCAGCATCCAGTTTCTTCCCGGCAGCGCGCGTCAAGGTCGACGCGAACGCAACAGCTCCCGCATTGTCGCCGGCGCCATCCAGGCCATCGGTATCGACTGCCAGCGCCGCAATCCCTTCCTGCCCCGCTGTCGCCAGCACAAAGCCCAGAAGATATTCGCTGTTCCTGCCTCCTCTGCCTCGGCCGGAGACGGTCACGCTCGTCTCTCCGCCGGACAGAATGCATGCCCTACGCCCCGCTCGAAGCGTTTCGAGCGCCAGCTTTGCATGCGCGGAACCCAATTCACGCGCCTCCCCCTCCAGGTCATCCCCCAGAATGATCGGCTTGTAGCCGACGCTTTCGGCGCACCGGGCTGCTGCAATGAGAATATCGCCCGGCTTGACGATCAGGAACGCACTATCACCTGCCCGTCTTGATCGATCGTCAGGTGAGGGATTATCCAAACCCTTCCGCAGGTGCCGGTTGATGGATTCCGGAACATCTATGCCATATCGCTCGAGAATCGGTGTCGCCGCAACGGCTTCCGCCGCATTGGCAATCGTCGGACCAGACCCGATCTTGCGAATGTCGTCTCCCGGTATGTCTGAGACGGCAAGAGTGAGCAGGCGCGCCTTACCTACCGCATGCGCCAGTCGGCCGCCCTTCACCGTGGAAATCTGCTTGCGCACCGCATTGATTTCGGAAATTGTTGCCCCGCTTTTCAGCAAGGCCTTGTTCAGTCCTTGCTTATCTTCAAGGCTGACGCCTTCGGGCAAGCCGACAAGAAGCGCCGAAGCCCCGCCAGACATCAGCGCGATGACGAGATCATCGTGAGAAAGATCTTTGACCAACTCCATCATGCGGTCCGCAGCCACCACGCTGTTCCCGTCGGGAACCGGGTGACCAGCCTCCAAAATCTGAATTGGACCGGAATAGGAAGGCGATTGATGGCCGTAAGGCACAACGACGGCGCCGGAAAGCGGGGCCGGCCAAAGTCTGGCAAGCTCATTCGCCATCGCTGCCGCGGCCTTGCCCCCTCCGATGACGACGGTTCGACCGAGAGGAACTGAGGGGAGAAAGCGCTCAAGCTTGCCTTCGACGCCGGCAGCGTTCAATGCTGTCGACAGGAGAGCATCAAGCTGTACCCTTTGCCTCGCCTCGAGATCAACGAGCGCGCTCATTTCGAGACACCTACGCCATTTTCGACCGGCCGGCCGGCAAAGAAAGCGGCGATATCGCGCGCCAAGCTTAAGCCCATACCTTCCCTTGCGCGTCTCGTCGCACTTCCGAGATGCGGCAGGAGGAAGGTGTTAGGTGCCTCTACAAGATCGCGGCGAATATCGGGCTCGCCGACAAAAACGTCGAGCCCGGCGCCGCCGAGCTTGCCGGATTGCAACGCCGCAATCAGGGCTGTTTCATCGATCAACCCTCCCCGTGCCGTGTTGATCACGATCGCACCAGATTTCATCGAAGCTATGCGCTCTGCATTGAGCCAGTTTTGCGTCTCCTCGGTCAATGGCAAATGCAAAGATAGAAAATCGCTGCCAGCCAGGACTTCCTCCATCGATGAACAAATGATCGTCCCGGGAGGGGGTGGATCACCCGCGGACGATGAACGGACCGAGGTCAGTATGTTCATGCCAAACCCTGCCGCTCGGCGAGCGACCGCGCGGCCGATCCGGCCAAAACCGAGAATACCCAAGGTCGAGCCGTGAATATCCGTACCGACGAGCTGGTTCGGTTCCCAACCGGTCCACATCCCCGACCGCAACAAAGCCTCCGCTTCGCTTGCGCGCCTGGCCGCTCCGAGGAGGAGGAGCCAGGCTATGTCCGCCGTGGCTTCGGTGAGCACGTCGGGCGTGTTCACCAATGCTATTCTCCGAGCTTGCAGCGCCCTGAGATCGATATGGTCGATACCCACGGAGTAAGTCGCTACAAGCCGGATGGAAGGGGGTAACCGATCGATAAAATCCGCGGTCACCTTGTTCATCAAGGTGCAGATGAGAGCGTCAAAACCGTTGCAATTCTCAAGAACGCGCTCAGGAGCGGACTCACCGGGAAGGATCGAAAGATCGGCGAAAGATTGAATTTCCCCGACAACCCTGGCGGGCATTGCATATGTCGCCAGGACCCTCGGACGAGCCTGCAGCGAACCAACCTCTTGCGACAAGGAAATCCCCCCAACTACTGTGGAATGGCAGCGTAATGCCAACGGCTTGACCACCGGCTAAAGACCGGAAGGAATTGTCCGCCGCATGCCTAATTCTTGCTCTTCACAACATACTTCGATATAGGCCCAGTCGGCCCGAAGCTGCGATTTTGGCCAGGTTGAAGAACGAACACTGAACGCTTGATTGATTCTACCAGGACCGTTGCTGACCACCGACCTCGTAGATATCGGCTTCCATGGAGCAATTGTAGCTCTCTGCGATGTTGAACATCTCGGAGAGGAGGCTTTGGATTTCCTCATCAAGGGAAATGCCATCCGGATCGGGGTCATAGGCGACGGTCAGTTTGTAATCACAATTGCCGTTTTTTACCATGGCGTAGTCGCGTTCCAGCATCGCCTCAATCCGCTCCCGAGCGGGTTTT
>NZ_JABEPR010000014.1 GCF_013044515.1 Sphingomonas sp. ID1715 | reverse complement strand
ATGCGGATGCTGGAGCATGAAGGCTTCACCCACGACAAATATATCGACATCTTCGACGGCGGGCCGACCATGGTCGCGCATACCGATCGCATCCTGTCGATCCGCGACGCAGTCGAGAGTCGAGTCGCGCGGATCGGGGTGGAAGGCGGCGAGCGGCGGCTGTGCACGGCGGGACGGCTGGCCGGCTGGCGCGCAGCCTATGCGCAAGTCGAGATGCTGGACGGCGGCGAGATCGCGATCGATGCCGAGGGCGCGCGGCTGCTGGGCGTGGAGCCTGGCGGCACGGTCGTGCATGTGGGGCGGGCGTAAAGGAGATCGCTCGTCCCGAGCGTAGGGACGAGCGAATTTGGAGTTACAGGTGCTGCAGGAGATCAACTTCGACGGGATCGTCGGGCCGAGCCACAATTATGGCGGGTTGAGCCTCGGCAATCTCGCGTCGGCGAAGAACGCCAATCACACCAGCTATCCGCGGGCGGCGGCGCTGCAGGGGCTCGAGAAGATGCGGCACAATCTGCGGCTGGGCCTTCCCCAGGGCATATTGCTGCCGCACCCGCGGCCGGACCTTGCCTGGCTGGAGAGCCTTGGCGCGTCGATGGAAAGCGCGGCGCCGATCCCCGCCTGGGCGATGAGCGCTTCGCCGATGTGGACGGCCAATGCGGCGACCGTCTCCCCTGCCCCGGATACGCGCGACGGCAAATGCCACCTGAGTGTCGCCAACCTCGTCACCATGCCGCACCGCAGCCATGAATGGCCGAACACGCTGAAGCAGCTGCGGCTCGCCTTTGCGGGTCCGGGCTTTGCCGTGCACGGACCGGTGCCGGCGCCGTTCGGCGACGAGGGCGCGGCCAACCACATGCGGCTGGCACCATCCCATGGCGAGGCGGGCGTCGAAATCTTCGTCTATGGCCGGTCGGGCGGCGCCTTTCCCGCGCGCCAGCATCGGATGGCGTGCGAGGCGGTGGCGGCGCATCACGGCCTCGATCCCGAACGCACGCTGTTCGTCGAGCAGGCGGAGGAGGCGATCGCGGCCGGCGCCTTCCACAATGACGTGGTGGCGGTGGCGGACGGCCTGACCCTGTTCGCGCACGAACAGGCCTTTGCCGACCGCGCGAGCTTCTATGCCCAGCTCGAGCGGCTGCTGCCGGAGGTGCGGATCGTCGAAGTGCCGGCGGCGCGGGTGAGCCTGGCGGACGCGATTGCCAGCTATCTGTTCAACGCACAGCTCGTCACCTTGCCGTCGGGCGAGCAGGCCTTGATCGCACCGAGCGAAGCGCATGCGGTGCCGGCCGTCCGCGACTATCTGGAAGAACTGGTCGCCGGCAATGGCCCGATCCGCGCCACCCATTTCGTGGATGTGCGCCAGTCCATGGCCAATGGCGGCGGCCCCGCCTGCCTGCGCCTGCGGGTGGTCGCCGATCCGGCCGAGGTCGATCCCCGCTTCATGGTCGACGAAAACAAGCTCGACCGCCTGGCGCAGGTGATCGGCGCGACCTGGCCGGAGACGATCGATTCGGCGCATCTGGCCGATCCGGCGCTGCACGAGCAGATCGCCGCTGCCCGTGCGGCCTTGCTGGAGGCGCTGGCGCTGCAAGGCGAGGACCTCTGAAGCATCGTTAACCCTTTATTTACCTTGTCCGTCCGCGCCGTTCGAGCGTTAGTGCGGCCATGTTCGCGAAGATCAAACGCCTGTTCACCATCACCAATCGCTTCGAAGCGTTCATGGTGATCTATGCGCTGGCGCTGGGCGCGTGCGAGCGGGGCATCCATTATCTCGACACCTATCCGGGCGTGGGCGGCACGCTGCTGTTCCTCGCCTGTACCGGCAGCGTGTTCATCGCCGGCGGCATGATCCTCGACAATCTGGCGCTGAGGCGTGCCCTCCGCTAAGCCTTGCGCTTATGATCAGGGTGGGCGTCGGCGGCTGGACTTATGAACCGTGGCGCGGAGTCTTCTACCCGCCCAAGCTGAGCCATGCGAAGGAGATCGAGCACGCCACGCGCGCGCTGACGGCGATCGAGATCAACGGCACCTATTATCGCCGGCAGAGCCCCAAGACGTTCGAGAGCTGGCGCAAGGCGGCGCCGGACGGCTTCGTCTACACGGTCAAGGCGAGCCGCTTCTGCACCAACCGCAAGAACCTCGCCGAGGGCGAGGAAGGCATGCGCAACTTCTTCGACCAGGGGCTGATCGAGTTGGGGGACCGGCTGGGCCCGATCCTGTGGCAGCTGATGGGACCCAAGCAGTTCGATCCGGACGAGATCCGCGCCTTTTTCGCGATGCTGCCGCGGGAATGGAGCGGCGTGCCGCTGCGCCATGCGATCGAACCGCGGCACGAGAGCTTCCGCAATCCCGAGTTCTTCGATCTGGCGCGGGCGGCGGGCGTGGCGGTGGTCTATGCCGAGGCGGACGATTATCCGTGTTTCCCGGACCAGACGGGCGCATTCACTTACGCACGGTTCCAGCAATGCCGCGAGGAGGCGGAGACGGGCTATTCGAATGCGGAACTGGACCGGATCGCCGACCAGGCGCGCGGCTGGGCGGAGGGTGGACGCGACGTGTTCTGCTTCTTCATCGCCGGGGCGAAGGTGCGGGCGCCGGCGGCAGCGATGGCGCTGATCGAGCGGGTGGGTCGGCCTTAGGTCGATCGAGAAAGTTCTCGCTCGTCCCGAGCGTAGTCGAGGGGCGTTGCTCCGATGCCGTACACGCGCCCCTCGACTACGCTCGGGACGAGCGACTTTTTTGGGTGCTGAACTTCAAAGGGAGCGGATGATTTCCCGCGCGCAATTGTGGCCGGGAGCGCCGGTGACGCCGCCGCCCGGATGCGTGCCGGCGCCGCACATCCAGAGGTTCTGGATCGGCCCGGCATAGGCGCCATGGCCGAGCACCGGGCGGGCGGCCCAGAGCTGGTCGATCGACATGGCGCCGTGCATGATGTCGCCACCGGCGAGGCCGAAGCGTTCTTCGAGGTCGAAGGGGCTCAGCGACAGCCGGCCGACCACCGATGCCTTGAAACCGGGTGCGAACGCCTCGACCGTGTCGATGATCGTGTCGGCGGCGGCTTCGCGCTCCGCCTCCCAGCTGCGGCCATCCGGCAGCACCGGCGCGAATTGCTGGCAGAACAGGCTGGCGACATGCGCGCCTTTGGGCGCCAGCGTATCGTCGAGCGTCGAGGGGATCAGCATCTCGACGATCGGCCGCTTCGACCAGCCGAAAGCCCGCGCGTCAGTGAAGGCCTGGTCCATATAGTCGAGTGTCGGCGCGATCACGATGCCGCTGGCAAGATGCTCGCCGGGCTCGGGCAGGCAGGTGAAGCGCGGCAGTTCGGACAGCGCAACATTCATGCGGAAGGTGCCGGACCCGGCCTTGAACATGCGCATGCGGCGCGCAAAGTCCGGCGGCAAATCCGCTTCGTCGACCAGCTTGCCGTAGAGCAACTTGGGGCCGACATTGGCGACGACGCGGCGGGCGAACAGCTCTGTGCCATCCTCAAGTGCGACGCCGACGGTCTTGCCATTATCGACGAGAACCTTGGCGACCGGTGCGTCCGTCATGATCTCGACTCCAGCCGCTTGGCACGCCTGGCGCATCGCCTGGGTGATCGCCCCCATGCCGCCGATCGCATGGCCCCACGCCCCCTTCACGCCATTCACTTCGCCGAAGACGTGGTGCAGGAGGACGTAAGCCGAGCCGGGCGTGTCGGGGCTGGCGTAGTTACCGACGACCGCGTCGAAGCCGAACGCCGCCTTGATCTCGTCGCTTTCGAACCAGCCGTCGAGAAAGGTGCGCGCGGACTTGGCGAACAGGTCGAGCAGGTCGCGCTGCGCCTCCAGCCCAAGCTTGCGCAGGCCCCAGCCCTGGGTCGCCGCGCGGATGAGGTCCTGCACGCCGCCGCCCGCATTGGGGGGAGTCTTGAGCGCCAGATCGCGCAGCACGTCGGCGATCCGCTCCAGCGCGTCATAATAGGCCGGAAGCGTCTCCGCGTCTTTCGCGGAGTATTTGGCGACTTCGGCCTGGGTGCGTTCGAGCGAGCCGCCGAGCTTCAGATAATTGCGATCGTCGAACGGCAGGAAGTTGGAGATCGGGCGGTGCACCACCCGCAGGCCCCAATCGTGCAGCCGCATGTCGGCGATCACCTTCGCCTGGAGCAGGCTGACCGTGTAGCTGGCGGTCGAGTTGCGGAAGCCGGGATGAAATTCCTCGGTCACTGCCGCGCCGCCGACGACGGAGCGACGCTCGAGAATGCGGACCTTGAGACCGGCACGGGCGAGATACCAGGCGCAAGTCAGGCCGTTATGGCCGCCGCCGATGATCAGTGCGTCGTCTTGTCCCCCGCCCATTTTCTTCCGTTCGTTTCGAGCGAAGTCGAGAAACGTACACCCGCGACAGCGTGTCTCGACTTCGCTCGACACGAACGGGTTTAGTAGGACCTAAGCCGCTTCGGCCATCTCGCCCAAAGCCGCGCGCACGGCCGTAACCGCTGCGTCCGCCTTGGCGCCGTCGGGACCCCCGCCCTGCGCCATGTCGGGGCGACCGCCGCCGCCCTGCCCGCCGAGCGCCGCGACCGCCAGCTTGACCAGATCGACGGCGTTGCGGCGGCCGGTCAGGTCGTCGGTGACGCCGACCGCGACCGAGGCGCGGCCGTCATTCACCGCCACCAGCACGGCGACCCCCGAACCGACGCGGGTCTTGAGATCGTCGACCGCGCCGCGCAGGCCCTTGGGGTCGAGCCCCTCGACCACTTGGCCGATAAAGCCATGGCCGCCGACCTGCTCCGGACCTGCCGCGTCCGCCTTGCCGCCGCCGCCGAGCGCCAGCGCCTTCTTCGCATCGGCAAGCTCGCGCTCCAGCCGGCGCCGTTCCTCGATCAGCGCGGTGACGCGCGCGGGCACTTCGTCCGGGCTGGCCTTGAGCGCGGCGGCCGCTTCGCGCAGCCGCTCCTCGCGGGCGCTCAGCCATTGGCGCGCGGCTTCGCCGGTCAGCGCCTCGATGCGGCGCACACCGGAGGAGACGGCGCTTTCGGACACGATCTTGAACAGCGCGATGTCGCCGGTCGCGTTCACATGGGTGCCGCCGCACAGTTCGACCGAATAGGCGTCGCGGCCCATGGTCAGCACGCGGACCTCGTCGCCATATTTTTCGCCGAACAGCGCCATGGCGCCGGCGGCGATCGCGTCGTCCGGCGTCATCAGCCGGGTCGAGACCTGTTCGTTGTGGCGGATATGGCCGTTCACGTCCGCTTCCACATCCGCGATTTCCTGGGCGGTGAGCGCCTGGGGATGCGAGAAGTCGAAGCGGAAGCGGTCCGCCGCGACGAGCGAGCCCTTTTGCGTGACATGGCCGCCCAGCCGCTTGCGCAAGGCCGCGTGCAGCAGGTGCGTTGCCGAGTGGTTGGCGCGGATACGGTCGCGGCGCTCCGCATCGACGGACAGGTGGACCGGATCACCGATCGCGACCTCGCCATCCTCGATCACGAGATGATGCGCGTGCAGCCGGCCGAGCGGCTTGGACGTGTCGTCGACCCGCGCCTTCAGCCCCTTTTCGGACGTGACGGTGCCGGCATCGCCCATCTGACCGCCGCTTTCGGCGTAGAATGGCGTCTGGTTGGTGAGCAGCACAACCGTCTCGCCCGCCGAGGCATGATGCACCGGCGCGCCGTCCTTCACGATCGCGACGACCTCGCCTTCGCCTTCCGTTCCCGAATAGCCGATGAACTCGGTCGAGCCATGCGCTTCGGCCAGGTCGAACCAGACGTCTTCGGAGGCCTTGGCACCGGAGCCTTTCCAGGCAGCGCGGGCGGCGGCCTTTTGCTCCGCCATTGCGGTGTCAAAGCCCCTCCGGTCGACCTGCAGCCCCTGCGCGCGCAAGGCGTCCTCGGTCAGGTCATAGGGGAAGCCGAACGTGTCGTAGAGCTTGAACGCGACTTCGCCCGGCAGCGTGTCGCCGGCCTGCATCTTGCCCGTCGCCTCGTCGAGCAGGCGCAGGCCGTTGGCGAGCGTCTGGCGGAAGCGGGTTTCCTCTTGGCGCAGCGTCGCCTCGATCAGCGGCTGGGCGCGGACGAGTTCGGGGAACGCCGCACCCATCTCCGAGACGAGCGAGCCGACCAGCCGATGCATCAGCGGCTCCTTGGCGCCGAGCAGATGGGCGTGGCGCATCGCGCGACGCATGATGCGGCGCAGGACGTAGCCGCGGCCTTCATTGGCCGGCAGCACGCCGTCGGCCACGAGGAAGCCCGACGCGCGAAGATGGTCCGCGATCACCCGGTGCGAAGCCTTGTGCTCGCCTTCGGCCGCCGTGTGGGTGAGCTCGGAGCTGGCGGCGATCAGCGCCTTGAACGTGTCGGTGTCGTAATTGTCGTGCACGCCCTGGAGCACGGCGGCGATCCGCTCCAGCCCCATGCCGGTGTCGATCGACGGACGCGGCAGGTCGCGGACGATCTCGTTCGCTTCCTGCTCATACTGCATGAAGACGAGGTTCCAGATCTCGACGAAACGGTCGCCGTCCTCGTCGGGGCTGCCCGGCGGGCCGCCGTGGATGTGCTCGCCATGATCGAAGAAGATCTCCGAACAGGGTCCGCACGGGCCATTATCGCCCATCGCCCAGAAATTGTCCTTGGTGGCGATGCGGATGATCCGCTCTTCGGGCAGGCCGGCGATCTTCTTCCAGAGATCAAAGGCTTCGTCGTCGGTGTGGTAGACGGTCGCCGTCAGCCGGTTCGGATCGATGCCGAACTCGCGCGTCAGCAGCGTCCAGGCATGGGTGATCGCCTGTTCCTTGAAATACTGGCCGAACGAGAAATTGCCCAGCATCTCGAAGAAGGTGTGGTGCCGGGCGGTATAGCCGACATTGTCGAGATCATTGTGCTTGCCGCCGGCCCGCACGCATTTCTGCGAGGAAGCGGCCGTGGTGTAGGGCCGCGTCTCCAGGCCGGTGAACACGTTCTTGAACGGCACCATGCCAGCATTGACGAACATCAGCGTCGGATCGTTGTGCGGCACCAGCGGCGCAGAGGGCACGCGCGCATGCCCGGCGCTCTCGAAATAGTCGAGGAAAGTGCGGCGAATGTCGTTCGTCGAGGTCATGCGTGGCATGTATGTCAGGCGGCCCGCACCGGCAACTATGTTGCGTCGCAGCAGCAGCTTCGCTTATGTGGACGCGTGACGGGTCAAGGGAACGCGGTGCGATGCCGCGGCTGCCCCCGCAACTGTAACCGGCGAGCCGGCGTGCCATGATGTCACTGGGCGATAGCCTGGGAAGACGGCGCGACCAGCATTGACCCGGGAGCCAGGAGACCTCCCCGCCACAGCTGTTCATTCGGCCGGGCGGGGTGCACCGGGCGGACGAAGCGGTGCGCGAGCACCGTCCTTCGCAAGAACGGCATGGACGTTGTTGCGAAAGGACCGAAATGCGATCTTATCTCCTGACCCTGACGGCGCTCTGCGCCGCGCCCGCGCTCGCGCAAAGCGCCGACGACAGCGGCCCCGATGTCGTGGTTACCGCCACCCGCTCGGGCGAGCCGACGCCGATCCGCGATGTCGGCGCGTCGATCACCCTCCTCTCCCCTGAGACGCTGACCGATCGCCAGACGCGGTCGGTCGCCGACATCCTGCGGGACGTGCCCGGCGTGGCGGTCAACCGCACCACCGGCCTCACCCAGCTGCGGCTGCGGGGAAGCGAGGCCAACCAGCTGCTGGTGCTGATCGACGGCATCGAGGCGTCCGACCCGTTCCTGAGCGAGTTCGACTTCGGCAGCCTGGTGGCGGACGAGAATGCGCGCATCGAAGTGCTGCGCGGCCAGCAGAGCGCACTCTATGGATCGGACGCGATCGGCGGCGTCGTCCACTATATCACCGCGAGTGGCCGCGAGGCGCCGGGCTTCAGTGCGCGCGTCGAGGGCGGCACCCAGGCGACCGCCAACGCGATGCTCCGCGCGGCAGGCGTAGCGGGCGATTTCGACTATGCCGCGACGGGCACGCTGCTCACCACCGACGGCGCGCCGGACGCGCGGAAAGGCACGCGCGATCTCGGCTCCGACACGGTTTCGGCCGCGCTCAAGCTAAACTGGTCGCCGCTGCCGAACTTCCGGCTGGGCGCGGTCGGCCGCTTCACCGACGTGGCGCGTGACTTCAACGATCAAAACTTCAGCGTGGCTGGCCCGAGCTTCGGCCTGGTTGTGGACTCGCCCGGCGTGCGGTCGCACAATCGCAACTGGAACGGCCTGCTCCGCGCCGAGCTCGACACGCTGGGGGGACGCTGGACTCACGCGGTGACGGGCCAGTTCACCGATGCGCGGCGCGACACCTTCGCCTTCGATGACCGGACCAGCGGCAGCCAGGGCGAAAGGCTGAAAGGCAGCTACGAAACGGCGCTGCGCTTCGACACCGGCAGCATCCGCCACCGCGTCACCTTCGCCCTCGATCTCGAACGCGAGCGGTTCCGCAACCGCGACCCGAACGGCTTCGCCTTCAACGGCCGGCGCGAAGTGAAGAACACGGGACTGGTCGGCCAATATGAGCTGTTCTTCGGCGACCGCGCCGGACTCTCCGCCTCGGTGCGGCGCGACGACAACAGCCTGTTCGCCAACACGACCACCTATCGGGTGCAGGGCAGCTATGCGGTGCTCGACGGCACGCGGCTGCACGCGGCGGCGGGATCCGGCGTCAAGAACCCGAACCTGTTCGAGCTGTACGGCTTCATCGACGGACGCTTCCTCGGCAATCCGGACCTGAAGCCCGAGAAGTCGGAAGGCTGGGAAGCAGGGGTCGAGCAGCGACTGTTCGGCGACCGAGTGACGGTCGGGGCGACCTATTTCGAGAATGTGCTGGACGACGAGATCTACACCGACTTCCCGCCCCCGCTCTTCACGCCGACATCGCTGAACCGCGCGACCAAATCGCGGCAGCACGGCGTCGAAGCGGCGCTGGCGGCGCGCTTCGGCGAGGCGTGGCGGGTGGACGCAGCCTATACCTATTTAAAGGCGCGCGAGAATGGCGTGACCGAGGTTCGCCGCCCGAAGCACATCGCCAGCGTCTCCACGACCTGGAGCGCTCCTGGGGACACCGCATCGGTGACGCTTGTCGGGCGCTATAATGGCCGGCAGCTCGACCAGGCGTTCCTGGATCCCAGCTTCGTGCCGACGATCGTCAGGCTCGACGATTATGTGCTGGTGAACCTGAACGCCCGCGCGCGGCTGTCCGACCGGTTCGAGCTGTTCGGGCGCGTCGAGAACCTGTTCGACGAACGCTATGAAGACGTGTTCTCTTTTGTTAATCCCGGGCGCACCGCCGTGGCTGGCGTGCGGGTCCGACTGTGAGGAGTGAGACGATGAATCCGCTTTCCGGAACCGCGCGGCTGGTGTGGCCGCTGATCCTGTCCCTCGGCGCCTTTCTGGGCAGCTGGGCGACCGCGTGCATCTTTCCGTTCGCCGGCTTTGCGGCCGTATCGGCGCTGACGACGGACCTGCGCCGCGGCCTTGCCGCCGTGTTCGGCGTGTGGGCGATGAACCAGGCGGTGGGCTATAGCCTGCTCGGCTATCCGACTGACACGAACACGCTGGCCTGGGGCTTGGCCATCGGCGCGGGCGCGTTCGCCGGCTTCTTCGCCGCGCGCGCGGCGGCCCGGCTGCCGGGGGCGATCGTCGTGGCGCCGGTCGCGGCCTTCGCCACTTATGAGCTGCTGCTGTTCGCGGTCGCCAATGCGATCGGCGGGCTCGAGACCTTCTCGGGCGAGATCGTGTTGCAGATCGCGCGCAACGATGCCTTCTGGTTTGCTGGGCTGATGGCAGCGCGCTTCCTGCTGACCCGCACCGCGCCCGCCCTGTTCGGAAGCCGGACGACGCTCCAGCCGGCCTGATGGCAGCCACGCCACGGATCGTCTCGCTGCTGCCCAGCGCGACGGAGATCGCGGTTGCGCTCGGCCTGGGTGAAGTCTTGGTCGGGCGCAGTCACGAATGCGACTGGCCGCCCGAGGTGGCGCAGCTGCCGGCGCTGACCGCGACCAAGATCCCAAAGGGCATGCGGTCGATCAAGATCGACTATACGGTGAAGAGCATCATCGAAAGCGGCCTGTCCGCCTATACGGTGGATGCCGAGCGGCTGCGGGCGCTCAGGCCCGACGTGATCCTGACGCAGACGCAATGCGCGGTGTGCGCGGTCACGCCGCGCGACCTGGAAGAGGCGCTGGCGGACTGGACGGGGACCAGGCCGCTGCTGCTATCCCTCGCGCCGGATACGTTGGCGGATGTGTGGGGCGATTTTGCGCGGGTGGCGGAAGCAACCGGGCGCGATGCGGCGCCGGTGGTGGCAGCACTGCAGGCGCGGCTCGCGGCGATCCCGCAGCTCGCTGAGCGGCCGGGCGTGGCGGCGGTCGAGTGGATCGAACCGCTGATGATTGCCGGTAACTGGATTCCGGAACTGGTCGAGATTGCTGGCGGAGAGCCGCTCCTCGCCAGCGCGGGCCAGCATTCGGACTTCATCAAGTGGGAAGAGGTGCGGGCCGCCGATCCAGAGGTGATCGTCGCCATGCCCTGCGGCTTCCAGGTGTCACGCACGCTCGAAGAAATGCCGCTGCTGGACGCGCTGCCCGGCTGGAGCGACATCCGTGCCGTCCGGGACGGCCGCGTGTTCGTCGCCGACGGCCACCATCTCTACAATCGGCCCGGCCCGCGCCTGGTTGAATCCGCCGAGGCGCTGCACGCGATGATCCATGGCGGCGACGCGCATGCCGGCCGCTATTGGACGCGTTATTCGGCGAGCGCCGCGCGCACCGGCGCTTCCCATTCCGGCGCGCAGATCAGCAGATCGGGCAGCAGCGTCTCGCGGGCATTGTAGCGGCAAGGCGATCCGTCGACCCGGGTCGCGACCATGCCGGCGCCGAGCGCCACCGCCACCGGCGCGGCATTGTCCCATTGGTGCTGGCCGCCGGTGTGGAAATAAATGTCACCCTGGCCCAGCACCACGGCCATCGCCTTGGCGCCGGCCGAGCCCATCGGTACCATCTCGGCGCCGAGCCTCTCCTGCAGCAATGTGCATTCGGGCGGAGGCCGGGTGCGGCTGACGAGAAGCCGCGGCCGCTCCGGACGTTGGGCCTGTGGCGCGGGCCGGTCCGAGCGCAGCACCAGACCCTGCGCCGGCAGCGCCACAGCACCGACCGCGGCGTGGCCATCAATGCTGAGGGCGACATGCACGGCCCAATCCTCCCGGCCTTCGGAATATTCGCGCGTGCCGTCGAGGGGATCGATGATCCACACCCGGCTCTTTTCCAGCCGCGCCAGGTCGTCGACTCGTTCTTCGGAGAGTAGGCCGTCGTCCGGCCTGAGCGCGTGCAGCGCGTGCACCAGATAGCTGTTGGCGGTCGCATCGCCGATATTGCCGAGCGTCTTGCCACTGGCCGTCCCGCTCTCGCGGAGCGTCATCAGCAACTGGCCCGCAGTGCGTGCGAGCAGCGCCGCCAGATCCGCATCGGTCATTCTTCGACCGGTCCGGTGCTGAGGATCGACGGGGCCGCCTTGCGCAGCCGGGCGAACTCGACGACCTGCTTGCCGACCAGCTCCAGCTGGGACGACGCGCCGGCATCGGTGCACTGCCCGTCCCTGAACATGCCGGACACGGCACGGATCGCCGCGCCGAGCGGGGTCGGCCAGCCGCGGAGCGCGTGGACGATCGATCGCATCGTCGCCAGCGTCGAGCCGGTCGCCTGCCAGCCATAGGCGGTGACGATCAGCCCCACCGGCAGGCCGTCCAGATAGACCCGCGCGTCCTTCGACGTTTCCTCGACATAGTCGATCGCGTTCTTGACGAGGCCGGAGATGGAGCCGTGGTAGCCGGGGCTGGCGATCACCAGGCCATGCGCCTCGCGCACCGCCTCGACCAGGCGCCGCCCCTCTTCCGACCGGTCGAGCACGCCCGGCGCGTAATGGGGCAAGGCGCACAGCGCCGCACCATCGAACCAGGTCACCTCGGCTCCCTCGGCCGCGGCGGCGCGCAGGGCGATCTGCAGTGCCTGCTCGGTCGAGGAGCCGGGCGACGTGGTTCCTCCGATACCGACGATGGACAGCTTTTCAGGCATGGCGTCTCCCCGCTACAGCGCGGCCATGCCAAAGCATATCCGTCCCCGCCGGTCGATGCTCTATGTGCCCGGCGACAAGCCCCGCGCGCTCGAAAAAGTGCGCAGCCTGCCCGTCGACGGCATCATCATCGATCTGGAAGACGCAGTCGCGCCCGAAGCCAAGGAGAATGCGCGGCAGTGCATCGCCGAGGCGCTGTCCGCCGACTATGGCGCGCGCGAGCTGATCCTGCGGGTCAGCGCCGTCGATTGCGCGCCTGACTTCGTGCTGGCGGAACGGCTGCCGATCCATGGCGTGCTGATCCCGAAGGTCGATAGTCCCGCGATGGTGCGCGCGGCGAGCGCCCGGACCCGGCACCCGATCTGGTGCATGATCGAAACCCCTTTAGGCGTGCTGCGCGCGGGCGACATCGCGGCGGCGAGCGACCGGCTGGCAGGCTTCGTCGCCGGCACCAACGACCTGACCAAGGAACTGCGCGCGCGGCACGTGCCGGACCGCACGCCGCTGCTCACCAGCCTGTCGCTGATGCTGCTGGCGGCGCGGGCGCATGGGCTGGCAGCGTTGGACGGCGTGCATCTGGGCCTGGACGATCTCGCCGGCTTCGAGGCGAGCTGCCGCCAGGGTGTCGAGCTCGGCTTCGACGGCAAGACGCTGGTGCATCCGAGCACGATCGACATCGCCAACCGGGTGTTCGGCCCTTCCGCCGAGGAGGTCGCCAAGGCGCGTGAGATCGTCGCCGCCTGGGACCAGGCTCGCGCCGAGGGGAAAGGCGTCGCGCGGATCGGTGGTGCCATGGTCGAGCAACTGCATGTGAATGAAGCGCTGCGGGTGATCGCCATGGCGGAGGCGATAGAGGCTCCTCCCCGGAACGGGCAGGGGGACCGCGCGCGCTAGCGCGTTGTGGAGGGGGCCCCGGAGCTCGGCACGATGCAACCGGGCCCCCTCCACCAAGCTCCGCTTGGTCCCCCTCCCCGTTCCGGGAGGATTTAGCCGCCCGCCTCCACCCGTACCAGCAGCGTGCCTTCGCTGACCTGCGCGCCGGTGGTGGCGTTCAGTTCGGCCACCATTCCGTCGAACGGCGCGGTCAGCGTATGCTCCATCTTCATCGCCTCGAGCGTGACGAGCTTCTGGCCCTTGGTGACTGAGGCGCCAGCCGCGACCTCCACCGCGATGATGCGGCCCGGCATTGGCGCCATGATCGCGCCGTCGCCGACGGCTCCGCCGGCCTTGCCCGATGCGCGGTACGGCTCGACCAGCCAACTCTGGCCGGCTTCGCTGAAAATGACGGGATCGCTCGCGGCGGTCGCAGTGAACAGGCTTCCATCGTTCGCGTCAGGCTCGAATGCCACCCGGTGGGGTTCCCCATCCACCGCCACGACGAGCTCCCGCCGCGGCTGCGCATTGAGGCGGAAGCCGGCAAGCGGCTGGACGGCGAGAGCGCGGGCGACGTTAGCCAACGCGGTGTGGCTCGGCGCTGCGTCCGGCATCAGAGCCTCGCCTTCACGGGCGATCAGCCCGGTGTCGAGCGTGCCCCCGACGAAGTCCGGATGCTCGAGCGCCTTGACCAGAAATCCGGCGTTGGTCCGCACAGGCCAGACCACCGTCTCTTCGAGCGCCTCCGCAAGCTGCGTGCGGGCCTCGTCGCGATCCCCGCCATGGGCGATCAGCTTGGCGACCATGGGATCGTAGAAGGGCGACACCTCGGCGCCTTCGCCGACGCCCGTGTCGATGCGCACGCCACGGCCCAGCTCGAACGCCTCCAGCCGCCCGATACTCGGCAGGAAGCCTTTGGCGGGATCTTCTGCGTAGAGCCGGGCTTCCATCGCCCAGCCGTCGATCTCCAGCTCGTCCTGGCGCTTCGGCAGTGGCTCTCCTGACGCAACGCGGAGTTGCCACTCGACCAGGTCCTGCCCGGTGATCTCTTCCGTCACCGGGTGCTCGACCTGCAGGCGCGTGTTCATTTCCATGAACCAGACCCGATCGCCGCGCAGGCCCTGGCTCGCGTCAGCGATGAACTCGATCGTGCCGGCGCCCACATAATCGACAGCGCGCGCCGCCTTGACTGCGGCATCGCAGACCACCTGCCGTAGTGCGTCGTCAAAGCCCGGCGCTGGGGCTTCCTCGATCACCTTCTGGTGGCGGCGCTGGAGCGAGCAGTCGCGTTCGAACAGGTGGACTATGTTGCCATGCGCATCACCGAACACCTGCACTTCGATGTGGCGGGGCGAGAGGATGTATTTCTCGATCAGCACGCGGTCGTCGCCGAACGAGCTGGCCGCCTCGCGCTTGCACGAGGTGAGCGCGTCCTGGAACTCGGCCGCGCTCTCGACCCGGCGCATGCCCTTGCCGCCGCCACCCGCCACCGCCTTGATCAGCACCGGATAGCCGATCGCGTCCGCTTCGGCCTGCAGGCGGTCGGGCGACTGGTCCTCGCCGAGATAACCGGGCGTGACCGGCACGCCCGCCTCCGCCATCAGCTTCTTGGCAGCGTCCTTAAGCCCCATCGCGCGGATCGAAGCGGGCTTCGGCCCGACCCAGATCAGCCCGGCGTCGATCACCGCCTGCGCGAAGTCGGCATTCTCGGACAGGAAGCCATAGCCGGGATGGATGGCCTCGGCGCCGGTTGCCTTGGCGGCGGCGATGATACGGTCACCGACCAGGTAGGATTCGCGCGCCGGGCTCGGCCCGATATGCACCGCCTCGTCGGCCTGCCGCACATGCAGCGCCTTGGCATCGGCGTCGGAATAGACCGCCACCGTGCGGATGCCGAGCCGCCGCGCGGTGCGGATGATCCGGCAGGCGATTTCTCCGCGATTGGCGATAAGGAGGGAGGTGATCACGCAAAATCCTCCCCGGCACGGGGAGGGGGACCATCGCGCAGCGATGGTGGAGGGGGCCCGCGCTCGGCACAGGCTGCGACGATCCCCATGATGCACCCTTCCATATTCTTGAGCACTTCAACCGCAGGCAGCCGCATGATGCCGAAGCCATTCTCCGCGACGAAACGATCGCGCGCAGCATCGCGCCCGGGCTGCTCGCCCCGATCGTGAACCTCGCCGTCAACCTCAATCGTCAGCCGGACCGACAGGCACGTGAAGTCCAGCGTATAGGGATCGAGCGGAAACTGCTTCCGCCATCTGTAGCCGCCCGGCCGCTGTCGCAGCTGCGTCCAAAGCAGCACTTCGGGCAAGCTCATCTCCTTGCGCAGTTGGCGCGCACGCCTGACCTGTTTGATGGGCTGACGTAGGATGGCTGGGCCCCCTCCACCACGCCGCTTTGCGGCGCGGTCCCCCTCCCCGTTCCGGGGAGGAACTGTGTTCGAAACTCTCCCCATCACATCCGGAACACGCCAAAGCGCGGTGCTTCGGGGATTGGTGCGTTGAGGGCGGCGGCGAAGGCCAGGCCGAGCACGTCGCGCGTCTGTGCGGGATCGATCACGCCGTCGTCCCACAGACGGGCGGTGGCGTGGTAGGGGTTGCCTTCGTCTTCGTAACGCTGGCGGATCGGAGTTTTGAAGGCTTCGGCTTCTTCCGGCGTCCAGCTGTCGGCGTCGCGGTGGACGGTGGCGAGAACCGCCGCCGCCTGCTCGCCGCCCATCACGCTGATGCGGCTGTTCGGCCATGAAAACAGGAAGCGGGGCGAATAGGCTCGGCCGCACATGCCGTAATTGCCGGCGCCGAAGCTGCCGCCGATCAGCACCGTGATCTTCGGCACGGTCGCGGTGGCGACGGCGGTGACGAGCTTGGCGCCGTGCTTGGCGATTCCCTCGGCCTCATACTTCCCGCCGACCATGAAGCCCGAGATGTTCTGGAGGAACAGGAGCGGAATGCGGCGCTGGCAGGCGAGCTCGATGAAATGCGCGCCCTTCTGTGCCGACTCGCTGAACAGGATGCCGTTATTGGCGATGATGCCGACCGGCATGCCCCAGATATGCGCGAAGCCGCAAACCAGGCTGGTGCCGTAGAGCGATTTGAACTCGTGGAACTCGGAAGCATCGACGATGCGCGCGATGACTTCGTGCACGTCATAGGGCGCACGGACGTCTTCGGGGATGATGCCGTAGAGCTCTTCGGGGTCGTATTTGGGTGGGCGCACCCCTGCGAAAGCAGGGGTCCACCCCTGGGCTCCTGCTTGCGCAGGAGCACAATGAGACACGATATCGCGCACGATCGTCAGCGCGTGTTCGTCATTCTCGGCGACATGATCGACGACGCCGGACTTGCGCCCGTGCAGGTCGCCACCGCCCAGATCCTCGGCGGAGATGACTTCGCCGGTGGCCGCCTTCACCAGCGGCGGCCCGGCAAGGAAGATCGTGCCCTGGTTGCGGACGATCACCGTTTCGTCGGACATGGCGGGGACATAGGCGCCGCCCGCGGTGCAGCTGCCCATCACGCAAGCGATCTGGGGAATGCCCTTCGCGCTCATATTCGCCTGGTTGAAGAAGATGCGGCCGAAATGGTCGCGGTCGGGGAAGACCTCGGCCTGGTGCGGCAGGTTGGCGCCGCCGGAATCGACCAGATAGATACACGGCAGCCGGTTCTGCTCGGCAATCTCCTGCGCGCGGAGATGCTTCTTGACCGTCATCGGATAGTAGGTCCCGCCTTTGACTGTCGCATCGTTGCAGACGATCATCACCTGCCGGCCCGAGACGCGGCCGATGCCGGCGATCATGCCGGCGCCGGGCACCTCCCCTTCGTACATGTCGCAGGCGGCGAGCTGGCCGATCTCGAGAAAGGGCGAGCCCGGATCGAGCAGCCGCTCGACGCGGTCGCGGGGGAGCAATTTGCCACGCTCGGTGTGCCGGGCACGCGACTTCTCGTTGCCGCCGAGCGCCGAGACGACAACGCGGGCGCGGAGCTCTTCGGCCAGCGCGCGATTGTGCGCGGCGCGGGCGCGGGTCTGCTCGGCGTCAGCTTGGATGGCGGTGGCGAGGACGGGTGCGCTCAAGCGCCGCCTCCGATCAGTTCGCGGCCAATGAGCATGCGGCGGACTTCGTTGGTGCCGGCGCCGATGTCGAGCAGCTTGGCGTCGCGGGCGTAGCGCTCGACCGGCCAGTCCTTGGTGTAGCCCGCCCCGCCCAGCGCCTGGATAGCCTCCAGCGACACGCGAACGGCATTCTCACTTGCCAGCAGGATCGCGCCGGCCGCGTCGAAGCGGGTGGTCTGGCCGGCATCGCAGCTCTTGGCGACCGCATAGGTATAGGCACGCGCCGATTGCAGCGCGACATACATGTCGGCGACCTTGGCCTGCATCAGCTGGAAGGTGCCGATCGCCTTGCCGAACTGCTTGCGCTCGCGGACGTAAGGGATGACCGTGTCGAGGCAGGCCTGCATGATGCCGAGCTGGACGCCGGCAAGCACCGCGCGCTCATAGTCGAGGCCCGACATCAGCACGCCGACGCCGCCGTTGAGCGGACCCATCACATTCGCTTCCGGCACTTCGCAGTCGCTGAACACCAGTTCCGCCGTGGGCGAGCCGCGCATGCCCATCTTGTCGATCTTCTGGCCGATCGAGAAGCCGGGCATGTCCTTTTCGATCAGGAAGGCCGTGATGCCGCGGCTGCCCTCACCCGTCTTCGCATAGACCACCAGCGTGTCCGCATAGGCCGCGTTGGTGATCCAGAACTTGGTGCCGTTCAGCACATAGCCGCCCTGCACGGCATCCGCCTTGAGCTTCATCGAGACGACGTCGGAGCCGGCGCCCGCTTCCGACATCGCAAGGCTGCCGACATGCTCGCCGGAGATGAGCTTGGGCAGGTATTTCGCCTTCTGCTCGTCGTTGGCCCAGCGGCGGATCTGGTTGACGCAGAGGTTCGAATGCGCGCCATAGCTGAGGCCGATGGACGCGGACGCGCGGCTGACTTCCTCCACTGCGATCACGTGCTCGAGATAGCCGAGGCCCAAACCGCCATCGGCTTCGTCGACGGTGATCCCGTGCAGGCCGAGAGCGCCCATTTCCGGCCAGAGGTCCTTTGGGAACCAGTCCTCGGAGTCGATCTTTGCGGCCAGGGGCGCGATCCGCTCATCGGCGAAGCGCCGCGTGGTCTCGCGGATCATCTCGGCATTGTCGCCGAGCTGGAAGTCGAACTCAGGGGTGGCAACGCTCATGCTTGATCCGCTCTTTCAAGGATGCGCCGTGCTTGCTTGAGATGCGGCGCATCAATCATCTTGCCGTCGATCTGCAGGGCGCCGGCATGGGGGTTGGCGTCGAAGGCCGTGACGATCGCGCGCGCCTGGGCGATCTGCGCTTCGGTGGGCGTGAAAGCGGCATTGATCACCGGCACCTGCGCCGGATGGATGGCCATCATGCCGGTGAAGCCGTCGCGCGCTGCGGTCTCGGCGACCCACCGCAGGCCGTCGAGATCCTTGATGTTCGGATAGACGGTCTCGATCGGGTTCACGCCCGCCGCCGCCGCGCCGAACAAGGTCAGCGCGCGAACCATCTGATAGGGCGGCAGATAGGCCCCGCTCTCGTCGCGCGAGGCAGCGGCACCGATCGCCGCGGGGAGATCCTCCGCGCCCCAGGTCAGGCCGCACAATTCGTGTGCGACTTCGCCATAGTCCCCCAGGCGAAACACAGCCGCTGGCGTCTCGCTGGCGATCGGCAGGATCGGCACGCCCGAGCGGTCGGCGAGCTTGCGCACCGAGGCCGCCCCCTCCGCCTTCGGCAAGACCAGCCCGTCTGGAAACGAGCCGAGCACCGCGGTCAGATCGTCGACGAAGAAATCGCTGTCGAGCGGGTTCAAACGAACAAAGAGCTTTGGGCCAGAACGCTCCGTCCGCTCGAGAAAATCGGCGATCGCCTGGCGCGCCGCCGGCTTGTTGGCCGGTGCGACCGAATCCTCGAGATCCAGGATCAGCGCGTCGGCGCCGAGGCCGAGCGCCTTTTCCATCCGCTCCGGCCGATCGCCGGGCACGAAGAGCAGCGAACGCAGCCTCATGCCGCGGGCGTCCTTCGCTGGACGAGTGCGGTGCGCTGGCAGCGGCAGACGAGCTGGTTGCGCTGGTTGAACATCAGATGCTCGAACGTGACGATGCCGGCGTTGGGACGAGAGAGGCTCTCGCGCAGCTCCAGCACTTCGGTCTCGGCGCGCAGCGTGTCGCCGATGAACACCGGCGCCGGCATGGTAACCTTGTCATAGCCGAGATTGGCAACCAGCGTGCCGAGCGTGGTGTCGCCGACCGACACGCCGACCATCAGTGCGAAGGTGAAGGTGCCGTTGACGACCACCTGCCCGAACTCGCTCGCCCGAGCATATTCCGCGTCGAGGTGGAGCGGCTGCGGATTGTGCGTGAGCGTGGAGAGCAGGAGATTGTCGGTCTCGGTAACGGTGCGGCGAATCTCGTGCGAGATGCGGTCGCCCACCGTCCATTCCTCGAAATATCGTCCGGGCATTGGGCTGCCCTAGAACAAGAGAATGGCCGCTCCAAGGGCAAGCAGGAAACTGACCAGTGTCGCCGCGACGACGGGCATGGAAGCGCGCCAGCCCTGTTGCAGCAGCAGGTGCATCGGCGACCGGATGCCAGTGGCGACCACCGCCAGCAGCAGCAAGGCGGTCGTGCCGAGCTTGGCCGCGCGGGCAACCTCCGCCGGCAGGACCATCATCGAGTTGAGCGCGGTCAGGACCAGAAAGGCGACGATGAACCAGGGCACCGGCGCGGCACCGGATTTCGTGTCCCCGTCCTTGGGCAGCATCAGCGTCACGATGAGCAAAGTCGGCGCCAGCAGCGCCACGCGGGTGAGCTTCACGATCGCCGCGGTCTGGCCCTCCACCTCGCCCAGCGAATAGCCGGCGCCCAGTGCCTGCGCGACATCGTGGATCGACGCGCCGAGCAGGAAGCCGGCTGCGTGCGGCGAAAGTCCGATCGCCTGCGCGAGGATTGGATAGGTGGACATGGCGAGCGCGCTGGCGGCGGAAACCGCGACCAGCACCAGCGTCAACTGCGCCTGATTGACGCGCTTTTCGCCGAGCGCGGTGGACAGGGCGAGCGCGGCCGAAGCGCCGCAGATCGCGACCGACCCGCCGGCCAGCGTGCCGAATGCCACGCCCAGTCCGAGGCCGCGGGACACCAGGGTGCCGGTGCCCATCACCAGCACGATCATCGCGCCGATCACCGCAAAGCTGGTCCAGCCAAGCGCGGCGATCTGCCAGATCGTGACCTGCAGCCCGACCAGCACGATGCCCCAGCGCAGCAGCGTCTTCGACGCAAAGCCGAGGCCCGCATGCAGCCGCGCATCGGCGTTCAGGAAGTTGAAGGCGAGGCCGATCAGCAGCCCCATCAGCATCAGGGGGGCGCCATAATGGTCGCCGAGCCAGGCCGCGGCGAGCGCGGCGATGCCGGTGACGCCAAGGCCCGGCAGATAGTCGAGCGCCCTGATCCTGGACGGCGCGTCGGCGCGCGGCTTCTCCACCTCCAGCAGGTCGCCGAACAGGTCGGCGGCGGCGGGCATGGTCCTGATCGGACGCGGCGGCGGCAGTTCGAACTCCCCCATGAGCGCGCTTATGACAGGGCTGTCAGAAGGCGGCTAGGGGGTGAACCAGGGTCATCGCTCGTCCCGAGCGCAATCGAGGGCGAAATCGCCGGCGTTTGAGTAACGCCCCTCGTCTTCGCTCGGGACGAGCGGGCTTCAAAGAGCTCGCAACCAAGGAACAGCAATCGCTTCCCTCCGTTCTGCATCCGTCACGATCATGGCCAGCCCTGCTCCTCCCCCCACGCCGCCCGCAGTTCCTTCGGCCGAGGCGCCGCGTGCGCTGAGCCTGGTCCCGCTGGCGACCGGCGTGGTCGCGGTCGGGGCGCTCTATCTGGCCAAGGACGTGCTGGTGCCGATCGTGCTCGCGGTGCTGCTTGCCTTCGTGGTGGCGCCTTTGGTCGGATTGTTGCGGCGGCTGTGGATTGGCCGGACGCTGTCCGTGGTGATCGCCATGCTGATCGCGCTCGCGGTCGTCGGCCTGACCGGCACCGTGATCGGCCAGCAAGCGGCCGGCCTTGCCCCCGACCTGCCCAAATATGCCGAGCGCATCCAGAAGAAGGTGCGCGCGCTCGGCCAATCGAGCGTCGGCACGCTGCCGGATCAGCTGACCCGCGTCGCCCGCCGGTTCGACACCGCCAACCAGACGCCCCCCGCCCCGCGCCTCGCCCGGCGCGCGCGGCCGATCCCGGTCGAGGTGCACGAGCCGCCCGAAAGCGGGCTGCAGACGGCTCGACGCCTGCTCGGCCCCGTCGTCGAGCCGCTCGAAACCTTCGTCATCGTGTTGGTCGTCGCCATTTTCGTATTGCTGCAGCGGGAGGACCTGCGCGACCGGGTCATTCGCCTGTTCGGGTCGTCGGACCTGCACCGGACGACTCGCGCGATCGACGAGGCAGCCGGGCGGCTGTCGCGCTACTTTCTAACCCAGCTGCTGCTGAACGCCTTATTCGGCGGGGTGATCGCGCTCGGCCTCTATTGGATCGGCATCCCTTCGCCCTTGCTTTGGGGGCTGCTCGCCACGCTGATGCGCTTCGTGCCCTATGTGGGCGCGTTCCTGGCCGCGCTGCCACCGCTGCTGATCGCGATCGGCGGCGAGCCGGGATGGACGACGGCGATCATGGTCGGCGGCCTGTTCCTCATCACCGAACCGATCATGGGCTATGTGGTCGAGCCGCTCGTCTATGGTCATTCGACCGGCCTATCGCCGCTCGCCGTGATCGTCGCCGCGATCTTCTGGACATGGCTCTGGGGGCCGATCGGGCTGTTGCTGTCGACGCCGATCACGCTCTGCCTGGTCGTGCTCGGCCGGCACGTGCCGCAGATGGAGTTCATCGACGTGCTGTTCGGCGACCGGCCGGCGCTGACGCCGGTCGAGAGCTTCTATCAGCGCATGCTGGCCGGGGACGCCGACGAAGTGCAGGACCAGGCCGAACAGTTGCTCAAGGACCGTCCGCTTTCCGCCTATTACGACGCCGTGGTCGTGCCGGGCCTGCGTCTCGCGCTGGCGGACCGCCGCCGCGGCACGATCTCGCGCGAGTGCCTGGATGGTATCGTGGAGCAGACGCGCGAACTGGTGCAGGCGCTCGACGGCCATGATGACGACGATGTGCCGGACGAGGACGCACCGGCCGAGCCGGCCGCGCCATCACTGGCCGAACAGGCGCTGCCTGCGGCCTCGGCACCCGCAGCCTCCCCGAGGGGCGCTTCCGTGCTCTGCCTCAGCGGCCCCGGACCGGCGGACCCGGCCGTCGCCGCCGTCGTCGCGCAGCTGCTCGAAAAGCACGGCCATCGGATCATCGAGGCCGAGGACGGTGCGGCCGACTCGTCGGCCCCGGACATCCTGTGCCTGGTCGGCGCCGAACTCCGCCCCTCCTCGCCGCGATGGCGCGGGGTCGAAGCACGGGCGCGCCAGCGCTGGCCCGAGGCGCGGATCGTACGCGGGCTGCTCCGGCCCAATCGCACGGCCGATGCGCCGTGCTGCACCAGCCTGAAAGACCTAGTGGAGGCCTGCGGGAGCTAGCTGCGCGCCTTAGCCTGAGCCCGGAACTTGTGGAGCAGCGGCTCGGTATAGCCATTGGGCTGGGCGACGCCTTCGAACACCAATGCGCGGGCCGCCTGATAGGCGATGCTGTCTTCCGTCAGAGGCCGGTAAAGCGGGTCGCCGGCATTTTGCGCGTCGACCTTCGCGGCCATGCGCCTGAAGGCCGCATCGACCTGTTCGGGCGTGCACACGCCATGGAGCAGCCAATTGGCGATCGCCTGGCTGGAAATGCGCAGCGTCGCGCGATCCTCCATCAGTCCGACATCGTTGATGTCCGGCACCTTGGAACAGCCGATCCCCTGGTCGATCCAACGCACCACATAGCCGAGAATGCCCTGCGCATTGTTGTCGAGTTCGCGCGCGACTTCCTCTTCCGTCCAGTTGCGACCTTTGGCGAGCGGCACGGTGAGCAGCTGATCGAGCGCGGGCGGGGCTTCGCGCTTCAGCTGCTCCTGCACGGCGAAGACATCGACCTGGTGGTAGTGCATCGCGTGCAGCGTCGCCGCGGTCGGGCTCGGCACCCAGGCGGTATTGGCGCCGCTTTTCGGATGGCCGATCTTCTGGTCGAGCATGTCGGCCATCTTGTCGGGCGCCGCCCACATGCCCTTGCCGATCTGCGCCTTGCCCGACAGGCCGCAGGCCAGCCCGATGCGGACGTTGCGGTCCTCATAGGCCTTGATCCAGGCGCTCGTCTTCATCTCGCCCTTGGGGATCATCGGCCCCGCCTGCATCGCGGTGTGAATCTCGTCGCCGGTGCGGTCGAGGAAGCCGGTGTTGATGAAGACGATGCGGTCCTTCACCGCCTGAATGCAGGCAGCGAGGTTGGCCGAGGTCCGACGCTCCTCGTCCATGACGCCGACCTTGATCGCATGGCGGGTAAGGCCGAGCAGGTCCTCGACCGCGTCGAACAGCCGGTTGGTGAAGGCGGCTTCCTCGGGGCCGTGCATCTTTGGCTTCACGATGTAGATGGAGCCGGTGCGGCTGTTGCCGCCCCGATCGTGCAGCGCGCACAGGCTGGTGAGGATCGCGTCCAAGATTCCTTCCGGCGCTTCCGATCCGTCCGGCAGCAGCACCGCCGGCGTGGTCATCAGATGCCCGACATTGCGGACGAAGAGCAGGCTGCGGCCCTTCAATGTGAACTCGGCGCCGTCCAGGCCGGTATAGGTGCGATCCGGGTTGAGCCGGCGGGTGAGCGTGCGACCGCCCTTGGCAAACGTCTCCTCAAGGTCGCCGCGCAACAGGCCCAGCCAGTTGGAATAAGCGAGCACCTTGTCGTCCGCATCCACCGCCGCGACCGAGTCCTCCAGATCGACGATCGTGGTGATCGCGGCCTCGAGGATCACATCGGCGATGCCGTGCGGGTCGTCGCGCCCGATCGGGTGCGCGCGGTCGACCAACAATTCGATGTGCAGGCCATTGTGGCGGAACAGCGGGCTGTCGTCGCGCCAGCCGACAAGCTGCGGATGCTCTGCCCCGCCGAACACCTGGCTCCAGCCCGGCAGCACTTCGTCGAGGAAGGTGCGGGCGCGGCCGATCACTTCGCCGCCGCGGACCTGATCATAGCCGCCAGGCTCCGCCGCGCCGGGGATAGCGTCGGTGCCGTAGAGCGCGTCGTAGAGGCTGCCCCAACGGGCGTTGGCGGCGTTCAGCAGGAAGCGGGCGTTGAGCGACGGCACCACGAGTTGCGGACCGGCGGTGCGAGCAATCTCGTCATCGACATTGGCGGTGCCGATCGTGAACGGCGCCGGCTCGTCGACCAGATAGCCGATCTCGCGCAGAAACGCCTCATCGACGGCGCGTCCCGCCTTGTAGGCCGCGTCGATTTGGGCCTGCAGCGCGTCCCGCTCGCTCAGCAGCGCGCGATTGTCGGGCACGAAGCGCGCGAAGATGTCGGCGACGCCGGACCAGAAGGCCTGGGGGTCCAGATTCGTCCCCGGCAATGCCCGCCGCTCGACAAAGTCGACCAGCACCGATGCAATCTGAAGCCCCGCTCGCTCGACCCGCATCTTCGTCTCCCTGTGTGCGGAGGCGTTCCTTTCGGCGAAGACCGGGTCTGTCAAATTGGCTCAGTCGATAAAGAGCGGGTCGATCACCAGCCGGGCGGCCTCGACCGTTACGGCATGCATGGCCGCCATGAAGCTCTTGCCGTCGGATTTCCGGATGTCGACGACGTCGCCCGCGCCAAAGTTTTCGACCGCAGTGACGGTGCCGACCGAATCACCGTCAGGCGTCACGACCGGCAGGCCGATCAGATCGGCATGATAATATTCGTCTTCGTCGAGCGGCGGCAGCGCCTCGCGCGGGACGGTCAGCGCGACGCCGCGCAGGGCCTCCGCGGCGCTGCGGTCGCCCACCTCCGCGAAGCGGGCGATAGCTCCTGCACCTGAAGCGCGGACGGAGCGGAGGGTGAGCACGCGGCCACCCGCGTCGAAGCTTTGGTAGCGCTTCAACCCCTCGGCATCATCGGTGAAGAGCTTGAGGCGCACTTCGCCCTTGATGCCATGAGCACCGGTGATCGCCGCGAGGGTAACTAAAGTCATAGAAATCCAAAACCCGTTCGCTTCGAGCGCAGTCGAGAAGCAGTATCGCGCCCCTCGGCGTTTCTCGACTTCGCTCGAAACGAACGGTTGATGGAGTTCAATCCGAAGCCTCAGCCTTCCGCCGGCTCGTCGGTCGACTGGGGCTCGTCGGTGCCGGTGGGCGCAGCGGCATCGCCTTCGGCCGGCTGTTCGGTCGAGACGCCCTGGTTGGTGGCGTCGTCGGTCGCTTCGTCGGCAGCCGGAGCGGCACTCGCCGCGGCAGCAGCCTCGGCAGCTTCGGCCGCCTTGGACGCACGCTCCTCGGCGCGCTCCTTCGCCTTCTCGCCCGGCTCGCCCTTCTTCGGGTTGTTGCGCGCCGCACGTTCCTTGACGCCCGCCTGATCAAGGAAGCGAAGGACGCGGTCGGTCGGCTGCGCACCGACGCTCAGCCAGTGACGTGCACGATCGGCGTCGAGCTTCACGCGCTCGGGCGAATCCTTCGCCAGCAGCGGGTTATAGGTGCCGATCTTCTCGATGAAGCGGCCGTCGCGGGGCGAACGCGCGTCCGCCACGACGATGCGGTAATAAGGACGCTTCTTGGAGCCGCCACGCGACAGCCGGAGGGAAAGTGCCATTCTCTTCTTCCTTCAGTTGATTACGGTTACTTCTTCAAAAACTTGTCGAATCCGGGCGGCAGGTTGCCGGGGATCGGCGGCAGGCCGGCGCCGCCAAGGCCCGGCAGGCCGCCGGGGAGCTTGCCCCCTGCGCCGCCGAGCATCTGGCCCATGCCGCCGGGCATGTCGCCCAGGCCGCCGCCCTTGCCGAACATCGCGGCCAGACCCTTCAGCCCGCCCATCTTCTTGATCTTCTTCATGGCGTTCGCCATTTCCTGATGCATCTTCAGCAGCTTGTTCACGTCCTGCACGGTCGTGCCGCTGCCTTTGGCGATGCGGATCTTGCGCTTGGCGTTGATCAGCTCGGGCTTCGAGCGCTCCTTCGGCGTCATCGAGGTGATCATCGCGTCCATGCGCACCAGGATCTTCTCGTCGACGGCACCGGAAGCCATCGCCTGCTTCGCCGCCTTCATGCCCGGGATCATACCGGCCAGCGCTCCGAGCCCGCCCATCCGACGCATCTGCGCCAGCTGCGAACGCAGGTCGTCCATGTCGAACTGACCCTTGGCCATCTTGGCGGCCATGCGCTCGGCATCCTCGATCTGGATGCTCTCGGCGGCCTTTTCGACCAGGCTGACGACATCGCCCATGCCGAGGATGCGGCCGGCGACGCGCTGCGGATGGAAAGCCTCCAGCCCGTCCATCTTTTCGCCGGTGCCGGCGAACTTGATCGGCTTTTGCGTGACCGCCCGCATCGACAGCGCCGCGCCGCCGCGCGCATCGCCGTCCATCCGTGTCAGGATCACGCCGGTGAGCGGCACCTGCTCAGAGAAGTTGCTCGCGACGTTGACCGCGTCCTGGCCGGTCAGTGAGTCGACGACAAGGAGGATTTCCTGCGGCCGCGTCACATCCGCAACCGCCTTCATCTCGTCCATCAACGCCTGATCGACGTGCAGCCGGCCCGCCGTGTCGAGCATCAGCACGTCATAGCCCTGGAGCTTCGCGGCATTGAGCGCGCGACGAGCGATCTCGACCGGCGGCTGACCCTGGACGACCGGGAGGGTCGCCACCTTCACCTGTTCGCCGAGCGTGGCGAGCTGCTGCTGCGCGGCCGGACGGTTCACGTCCAGGGACGCCATCAAGACCTTCTTACGGTCGCGCTCTGTGAGGCGCTTCGCGAGCTTGGCGGTGGTGGTGGTCTTGCCCGAGCCCTGGAGGCCCACGAGCATGACGATCGCCGGCGGCGTCACGTCGATCGCCAGCTCCGATGCATCCGAGCCGAGCATCTCGACGAGCGCATCGTGGACGATCTTGACGACCTGCTGGCCCGGCGTGACCGAGCGCAGCACCTGCTGGCCGACCGCCTGTTCGGTGACCTTGTCGACGAAATCCCGGACGACCGGCAGCGCCACGTCCGCCTCAAGCAACGCGATGCGGACCTCGCGCATCGCCGCGCGCACGTCCGCTTCGGTCAGCGCGCCGCGACCGCGCAGCCGATCGAAGACGCCGCCCAGCCTTTCGCTCAGAGTCTCGAACATCAGGTCACTCCAACACCGCCGGCGCGACAACGCGAAAAACGCCGGCGGACGAAACCTCGTCGGCCAGCGTTGGCGCTCGTCGGGAGCGCCGAAGCGTCACCATTCCTGCGGAATGCGAGGGCTCACCTAGTGGCGTCGGCGGCAAAAAGCAACGCCGGACATGAGGGTCGACGAACCGCTATGAGTCGGAACCCGCCTGCGGAGCCATCCTCGATAAGACAAAGCCCGGCGCGAGGCCGGGCTTTGCACTGCTCTCGCGACGAGGCGGAGAGGCTTATTTCAGGTGGTTCGACAGGTGCTTGTTCATCTCGAACATCGACACCTTGTCCTTGCCGCCGAACACCTTCTTGAGCTTGTCGTCGGCGACGATCTCGCGCTTGTTCTGCGGATTCTGCAGGTTGTTCTTCTTGATATAGTCCCACATTTTCGAAACGACGTCGCTGCGGGCGATCGGCTTGTCGCCGACGATCGCGGCCAGATCGCCCGAGGGCTGAACCGGCTTCGACAGCGCGTTATTGGCACGTTTCGGTTTGGCGTCCGCCATGTGTGATTCCCTCCCTTTGGAACGGTTGATGTGTGTCAATCGCAAACAAAAGAAAACCGGATTCCTCTCGTAAAGCCGGCGTTATCCACAGAGAAGCGGTCCACTGTGGCGCGAATGACACTCAAGCGGCCTCTTCGGCAGGACCGGAGACCAATTTGGTGAGCGGGCGCGGCGATGACTCGATCACGGGCAAAGCATCGATCTCCTTGGGTCCCGAGACCTCCAGTCCCTCGAACTTCTTCGCCTGACTCATGACCTGACTCTCAAGACTCCCCACCATTGAGTTGTAGGCGTTGTTCGCGCCTTCGAGATTGCGCCCGAGCCGCGCGACATGGCCGCCCATCGTCGCCAGACGAGAATGGAGCTCCTTGCCAAGCGCCGCTATCTCCGCGGCCTGCTCCGCGAGCTTCTCCTGTCGCCACACAGACGCCACGGTGCGTGCGATGGCGACGAGATTGGTCGGCGTGGCGAGCAGAACCTTACGCTCGAACGCCCACTCCCAAAGCGTATCGTCCTGCTCCAGCGCAGCGGTGAGGAAATGCTCGCCGGGAATGTACATGACGACATAGTCGGCAGCGTCGCCGAATTGCGCCCAGTAATTCTTGGAGCCCAATTGCTGCGCGTGGCTGCGAATCGAGTCTTTATGCGCGACCAGATGAGCCTTCCGGACAGTCTCCTCGGATGCGTCGTTCGCGTCGAGAAATGCATTCAACGAACACTTGGCGTCGATGATCAGCTTGCGGCCGCCCGGCAGCCGCACGATCACGTCCGGCCGTAGCCGCCCTTCCTCGGTGTCGACCGAAACTTCCGTGGCGAAATCGGAAAAGCTGGATAACCCTGCCTGTTCGAGCACGTTCTTCAGGCTTTGCTCGCCCCAGCGCCCTCGCGCCTTGGGGCTGGAGCGAAGCGCGTTGACCAGCTTGGCGGTCTCGTCGCGCACGGCAGTGTGGCCGGCGTGCAGCGTCTGCACCGCTTCACGCAGCCCCGCATAATGATCCACTCGCTCCTTCTCGACTTCGTTCAGCTTCTCCTCGTAACGCTTCAGCGTCGTCTCGACCGGCGCGATCAGCGCCTTCAGCTTCGCTTCATTCTGTTGACCTTCATGGGACAGCCGCTCGGCCGCTCGCTTCAGGAAAGCATCATGAGCGTTTTCCAGCGCTTTGCCCGCCAAATCCCCGAACCTGGTCTCGAGCTTCGACTCCAGCTCCTTCACCTGCGCCAACTGCTTGGCGAAGGCGTCGGCCCGCTCAGCCTCCCCGCGCTCGAACGCAGCCTTGGCGGCCGCGAGCGCCTCCTTTTCGGCGCGTAGCTCAGTGAGATCCTGTTCCTGGCGCGCGCACCGCTCCGCCAGCGGCCGCAACGTCGCCGCCTCTTCCCGGGCGACGTCGCGCTCCTTCACCACTTCGTTCAGCTGCAGGCGCAGCAGTTCGGCCTGCCCCGCCCGCTCGTCGGCGCCGGCGAGCTTCGTCTCGACCGCCCGCAACTGACCGGACAGCCTGAAAGCATAAATGGCAATGCCGGCGACGATAAAGGCAAGCACGGCGACGATCAGCAACGGGTCCACAACGCCCTCCCAGAACAGAGGGAGAACCTACCGGGCGATCGGGTCCGCTACAAGCGAAGACTAGGCCGCCTTCTGCCGCGCCTTGAGCAGCTTCTTGAGCACCATCTCGCGCTTCAGGCGGGAGAGGTGGTCGATGAAGAGAATGCCTTCCAGATGGTCCATCTCGTGCTGCAGGCAGATGCCGAGCAGACCGTCGAGCTGCTCCTCATGGACCTTGCCCTCCCGGTCCTGCCAGCGGGCGCGGATGCGCGCCGGGCGCTCCACCTCGGCATATTGATCGGGAACCGACAGGCAGCCCTCGTTATACAGCTGCACCTCTTCGGACTCTTCCAGGATTTCCGGATTGATGAAGACGCGCGGATCGCGGATCGGCTTGCCGTCCGCGTCTTCCTGCTCTTGCAGGTCGATGACCAGCAGCCGCTTCGGCACGCCGACCTGGATCGCGGCAAGACCAATGCCCGGCGCCGCGTACATCGTCTCGAACATGTCGTCGATCAGCGTCTGCAGCGCGCCATCGATCGTCTCCACCCGCTCGGAAACGGTGCGCAGGCGCGGATCGGGCGTCTCGATGATCGGAAGAATGGCCATAGGCGGAAATTAGGTGCGCAGGCGGCCGAGGTAAAGAGCTAGACGACCGGGCGTCGTGCCCTGAGCGCCTGCGCGAGCGTGCCCTCGTCGAGATAGTCGAGCTCGCCGCCCACCGGGAGGCCATGGGCAAGCTGCGTAAGGCGCACCGGAAAGCGCTCGATCCGCTCGGCGATGTAGTGCGCTGTCGTCTGCCCTTCGAGCGTGGCGTTCATCGCGAGCACGACTTCATCGATGCCACCGCTCTCGACGCGGCGGATCAGGCTATCGATGCGCAGATCCTCAGGGCGGACGCCCTCGAGCGCCGACAGGCGACCGCCGAGCACATGATATTTGCCGGGAAAGAGCCGCGACCGGTCGAGCGCCCACAGGTCAGGCACGTCCTCGACGACGCAGAGCGCGCGTGCGTCGCGGCGCGGATCGGCGCAGATGCCGCACGGATCAGTCGTATCGACGTTGCCGCAGATGCCACAGGTGGCGAGGCGCTCGTTCACCGCCTCCAGCGCGCGCAGCAGGGGCGCGAGTGCCGTCTCCCGCCTCTTCAGCAGGTGCAGCACCGCCCGCCGCGCCGACCGCGGGCCAAGCCCCGGCAGGCGGCTCAGCGCCTGGGTGAGCGTCTCGATTTCGGGAGAGGCCATGGCGTCTTCAGATAAGGGGTTGCACGCGCGCTCGCCAGCCGGTTCAGGAAAGCCATGCGCCTCGTTTTCATGGGAACGCCCGAATTCGCCGTGCCTGCGCTCGATGCGCTGGTGGAGGCTGGGCATGATCTGGCCGCCGTCTACTGCCAGCCGCCGCGACCCGCCGGTCGCGGCAAGGCGCTGCAGGCGTCGCCCGTGGAGAAGCGCGCCGCGGCCCTCGGCATCGAGGTGCGGCATCCGCTCAGCCTGAAGGATGCGGACGAGCAGGCGCGGTTCGCCGCACTCAAGGCGGACGCGGCGGTCGTCGCCGCCTACGGCCTGATCCTGCCCAAGCCGATCCTGGCCGCGCCGCGGCTCGGCTGCTTCAACATCCACGCGTCGCTGCTGCCCCGCTGGCGCGGCGCCGCGCCGATCCACCGTGCGATCCTCGCTGGGGATGCGATCACCGGCGTCACGATCATGGACATGGAAGCGGGGCTCGACACCGGGCCGATGCGGGCGAAAGTGGAGGTGCCGGTCGACCGCAAGACAGCCGGCGTGCTGACCGAGGAACTGGCGCGCAAAGGGGCGGCGCTGATGGTCGAAGTGCTTACCGCCCTGGACCGCTATCCAGCAGTTCCTCAGCCGGAGGCGGGCGTCACTTACGCCGCCAAGATCGACAAGGCGGAGGCGCGGCTGGACTTCGCGGCCGGTGCCGCATCGGCCGAGCGCCAGGTCCGCGCCTTCAACCCGGCGCCGGGCGCATTTTTCGAGCTGGACGGCGAGCGCGTGCGCATCCTCGCGGCAGAGATCGAGCCAGTCGCCGGGGAGCCCGGCCAAGTGCTCGACGACCGACTGCTGATCGGATGCGGCGCG
>NZ_JABEPR010000013.1 GCF_013044515.1 Sphingomonas sp. ID1715 | reverse complement strand
GGCTGCTGGCACGGAGTTAGCCGGGGCTTATTCTCCCGGTACTGTCATTATCATCCCGGGTAAAAGAGCTTTACAACCCTAAGGCCTTCATCACTCACGCGGCATTGCTGGATCAGGCTTTCGCCCATTGTCCAATATTCCCCACTGCTGCCTCCCGTAGGAGTCTGGGCCGTGTCTCAGTCCCAGTGTGGCTGATCATCCTCTCAGACCAGCTAGAGATCGTCGGCTTGGTAGGCCTTTACCCCACCAACTACCTAATCTCACGCGGGCTCATCCTCAGGCGATAAATCTTTGGTCTTGCGACATCATCCGGTATTAGCTTCAGTTTCCCGAAGTTATTCCGAACCCAAGGGCAGATTCCCACGCGTTACGCACCCGTGCGCCACTAGACCCGAAGGTCTCGTTCGACTTGCATGTGTTAGGCATGCCGCCAGCGTTCGTTCTGAGCCAGGATCAAACTCTCAAGTTTGATGTCCGATCTGCAGTCAGGAGGAATAGTCCCAACCACAAACCGCTCATTTCTAGGAGCCTGCCTGCACTTGAAGGCACCGTCAGAAACGGCACCCTCCTTACGTATGGATACGTGAAGGACATACAGACAGACTTAAGCTTTGACCGATCCAAACACGCCCAGAAGCCGTGCCAGACCGGAGCCGCCGCCCACATGTCCCTTCATCATTCATCAACAATGTCAAAGAGCCGAAAACAGGGACGCCTTGAGGCTTCCTCCTTTTACCGAGGTTGCCGGGCGCCCTAGCTTTCTTGCGACCGCATCAGTGGGGGCCAGAAGCCCGCGTCGCTGCGGTGAAAGGCCATATATGAGGGGCTTTGCGGCCCGTCAACAGCCTTTTTGCGATTTTTCGAAGCGCTTGCCGACAGGGTCGCTCAGGCGCTGCGAGGACCGCCATATGGGGGCGGGACGTGGTCCTACAAGGGAGGCTTCAGGCGGTCTGGATATAGTCCCGCATCATCGCCGCTTCCGCCTCGATCTTGTCGATCCGGTATTTGACCAGGTCGCCGATCGACACGAAGCCGACCAGGCGCCCGCCGTCCACGACCGGCAGGTGACGGAAACGTCGCTCGGTCATCAGCGACAAGGCGCCGAGCACGCTCTGCCCCGGCTCGACGGTCTGCGCCGGCGCGGTCATGACCTCCGAGACACGCTTCGACAGCGCCGCCGCGCCTTCCTTCGCCATGCAATAGATCACGTCGCGCTCGGAGAAGATGCCAATGACCCGGTCGCCATCCAGCACCGGCAAGGCGCCGATCCGCCTTTCGGAGAGCAGCGCAATCGCTTCGGCCACCCGGGCGTCGCCGGCAACCTGGATGACTTGCCCCTCCCGCCCCTTCAGAACCGCCGCGATCGTCATGGCCGGGACTCCTTGAAAGCTGGTCCCGCCACCATTGATGTTCCGGCGCGCCCGCCGCAAGGGGGAAAGCATGGCCCGCCCCGACCTTTCCGACCCGGACTATGCCCGCTTCGCCTGGGCACGCTACAAAAGGCTGATGTGGTGGATGGCGCTGGTGTCGCTGGCAGCCACGGCAACCGCGCTCGGCATCCTGTGGCAGACCCGCGGGCCGCTGCCGATCCTGTTCCTGGTCTTCACCGCGGGGGGCATCTTCTTTTCGGTGCTGCTCGCCGCCGCGCTGATGGGGCTGGTGTTCCTGAGCTCGGGCACCGGCCATGACGAACACATTCAGGATTTCTCGCAGCATGACGACAACGATCTCTGAACCGATCCTGCGGGTGGCGCCTCGCCCGGGCGACATCAACTCCAACGGTCATATCTTCGGCGGCTGGGTGCTGAGCCAGATGGACATTGCCGGCGGCATCGTCGCCGGGCGCACCGCCAAGGGACCGACCGCGACCATCGCCATCGAGGCGATGAAGTTCATTGCGCCCGTGCTGCTGCAGGACATCATCTCGGTCTATGCCCATGTCGAGCGGCGCGGCCGCACCTCGATGGGCATTCGCATCGAGGTGATCGCCGATCGCGGCCGCGGCGCCGCACAGGTCAAGGTGACCGAAGGCCTGTTCACCTTCGTCGCTTTGGACGACCAGCAGCGGCCGCGGCCGATCGCCTGGGAGGACTAGATCTCGACGATCGGCGTGAAGCCGCCGAAGATCATCCTTTTGCCGTCGAAGGGCACCGGGTTTTTGGTCTGATCCATGCGCGGATCGGGATTGTTCGGGTCCATCATCTTGGCGAAGGCAGCGTCGCGGGTCGCCTTGTCCGGCCATTCGATCCAGGAAAAGACCACGCTTTCGCCCTGCTGGGCCTGAACCGAGCGGCGGAAATCGGTGACCTTGCCGTCGGGCACATCGTCCTGCCAGCATTCGACGATGCGGAGCGCGCCCATTTCCTTGAACATCGTGTCCGTCATGCGCGCGTGATCGATGAACTTCTGGCGGTCGCCATCGGCCACCGGGATAACGAAGCCGTCGATATAGGACATGTCAGCTCTCCTTCCTGAAATCGGCCAACTGTGCGGCAAGCGCGCGCGCAAAGGCAGGACGGCTCTGGCCGCGCCCCACATAAGCGGACAGGTTGGGGTAGGGATCAAGTGTCGGCTGGCCGTCGAAGATGCGCAGCACGGCGATCATCATCAGGTCGCCGGCCGTGAACTCGCTTTCCAGCCAATCCCTGCCGCCGAGATAGTCGCTCAGCTGCTGCAGCCTTTTGTTCGCCTGCTCGGCGACCTGAGGACGACGCTCCTTGGTCCAGGCTTCGCCGGCATGGAAAAAGTCCATCTCTGCGAGCTGTTGCGTGATCGGCTCAATGCTGTTGAGCGCGGCTACGACCCAGCTTTTCGCCCGCGCGCGGCGACTCGCCTCCTGCGGCAATAGGCCGGGCCAGCGATCCGCGATGTGGAGCACGATCGCGCCCGATTCGAACAGCTCGGCATGTCCGTCGCGATAGCTGGGAACCTGCCCGAATGGCTGCACGGCCATATAGTCGGCGGGACGCTCGGCCTGCACGTCGAGGAGGCGCGTGGCATAGGGCACGCCCACTTCCTCCAGCGCCCAGCGAACGCGCAGGTCGCGGACATGACCCTTGGCGAAGTCCGGCACCCAGTCATAGGCGCTGACCGTCACCGCGGCGTTCGGATCAACCGGCATGCGCTTCGGTCTCCGCCAGTTGGGCAAGCTGTTCCGCGACCTTGCCCCAGCCGCCCTGGAAGCCCATCGCCTCGTGCTGCTGCCTGGCCTCTTCGGTCCAGTGCCGGGCAGTGGCGCGATAGCGCGTCTTGTCGCCTTCCGGTTCGAACTCAGTAATGGCGACCATGAACGGGCCTTGCGGCTGCCATCCGGCCTTGAACGCGTCGGTGGAAACGATGCGCCGCCCCGGCACCACTTCCAGGAAGACGCCTTCCATCGGCATCTCCTCGCCCGCGGGTCCGTGCATGACCATCGCCGAGCGGCCGCCGGGTCGCAGATCCTGTTCCTGGATCTCGACCCGCCACGGCTTGGGGCAGAACCATTCCTCGGTCCGCTCGGTCCAGACGCGCCAGACCGTCTCCGGCGGCGCGTCGATCAGGCGGGTGATGCTGAGCTCGTGCATCGAGTGTCTCCCTCAGTCCCGGTCGGGGGCGCCGAGCGGGAAATAGGCGCGATAGGGGCGCGCTTCATCAACGGTGCGGGCGACGCTCGGTCGGGCGAGCAGCCGCGCGCGATATGCCTTTAGAGCCGGCAGGGCTTCGTCGATCGGGTGCACCCAGTCGGCGTAGAAGAGCGCGGGCGCGGCGGCGCAATCGGCGAGGCTGAACCGGTCGGCAGCCGCCCATTCGCGGCCGTTCATCCAGGCGTCGAGCCAGCGATAGGCCGTCTCCAATGCCGCCCTGGCCTGCTCGACCTCGACCGCATCGCGGCGTTCGGGCGGGCGCAGGGCGTCGTTCACCACCCGCTGCATGTTCGCCATCACATGATTGTCGAACATCCGGTCCATGAAGCGCACCTCCAGCGCCGACTCGGGGTCGTCGGGGATCAGCTGCACCGCGCCCGGATGATGCAGCTGCAGATGTTCGATGATGATCGAGGATTCAGCGATCGGCCGCCCCTGATCCACCAGCAGCGGAAATTTGCCGAGCGGCCACAGCCGGGCAAGTTCGGCACCATTGTCCGGGTAAGCAGGGTCGACGTTGCGATAGGTGAATTGGATGCCGTTCTCGTAAAGCGGGATCAGCACCTTCCAGCAATAGGACGAGAAGGGGTGAGCAAAGAGGTCCACGCTCAGCGCCTCGGTCCGACCAGCCCGAAGGCGGCGCCTTGGGGATCGGCCGCGTGGAGCGAATAGTCGCCGCCGGGTATTTCCATCGGCTCCAGGAACAGGGTCGCGCCCCGATCCTTGATGTAGCGGGCCGCGACGTCGATGTCGGCGACGCGGAAATAATAGGTCCAGGCGGGCGCCGGCGCCTGCGGCATCTTCGGCATGATCGCGCCGAGCATGTGGTCGCCATGGCGGATGAACTCATAATCGCCCATCTCGCCCATCGGCATGGCTCCGTCCTTGGTCCAGCCAAAGAGGTCGCCATAGAAGCGCCAGGCACCCGCCGGATCGGTGGTCGACAACTCGTTCCAGGCGCAATGGCCGAGCATCGGCCGCTCCGCGGCAAAAGCGTTGCTGCTCGCGTCGGGGCGATCGGCGGGCGGGATCGGTCGCATGACATAGGAGGGCACACCCTGCGGATCGGCGATCATCGCAAAGCGGCCGACATCCTCCATGTCGCGCGCCGGCATCAGCACGCGCCCGCCCTGTGCTTCGACCTGCGCCACGGTGCGGTCGACATCCTCGACGCTCAGATAGGCGACCCAGGCCGGGCGCGCGCCACCGGAGCTCATCTCCGGCGTCAACTGGAGCATGCCGCCGACCATGCCTTCGCTGGCCGTGATCTCGCGATAATGGGGGTCGCCGCCCATCTGCCAGCCGAGCAGGCCGGCATAGAAGTCGGCCGAGGCGCCGTTGTCGGGGGTCATCAGCTCATACCAGATGAAGCTGCCGGGCGGGTTGGTCATCGTGCAGGTCCTCCCTTTGATTGATGTCACCAGCTGCCATCGGCCATGCGGCGCTGACGCTCGAGTTCGCGTGCGCTGCTCGTTTGCGGACCGGCCCAGCCGTGATCGGGCTCGCCCTGAGGCACATAGGTGGCAATGATCGCACCGGCGGGCGTCGCCTTGCTGTCGGCCATGCGCAAAGTACGCGCCGGCGTGCCGTCGCCGAACAGCCGCTTGCCTTGGCCCAGCACGACCGGGAAGGTCATCGCCGTCAACTCGTCCAGCAATCCGTGCGCGAGCAGTTGCGGATAGAGCGTGCTGCTGCCCTGGATCAGCAGGTCGGGGCCGTCGCCCTGTTTCACCGCCTGCAACGCGTCGATGCTGTCGAGCCGGTGGCTGTTCGCCCAGCCGAGATCGGGCGCGCCGCGGGTCAGCACGAACTTGTCCGCGCGGGTGAAGGCCTCGCCCATGGCGATCGCATCCGCCTCGCCATCGTCGCTGCCGACCCGCTCGAACGTGTCGCCCATGTCGGTGGTCTCACGGCCCACATAGGGCCAATAGGCGGCGAAGATTTCGTACGTGCGCCGGCCGAGCAGCAGCGCGTAGGGGCGATTGAACAGCCGATCGATCGCGCGGCCGACCTCCTCGTCGAAGAATTGCGGCAGCCAGCCGCCATGCGCGAAGCCGCCGGTCGGGTCCTCGGTCGGTCCGCCTGGCGCCTGGATCACGCCGTCCAGCGACTGGAAGACGCCGCCGACGATCCTACGCACCGGCCGCCGCCTTCTCGATTGCCGCGATGTCGATCTTTCGCATCGTCATCATCGCTTCCATGGCGCGCCTGGCCTTCCCGGCGTCCGCATCGGTGGTGAGCTCGAGCAGGCGGCGCGGCGTCACCTGCCACGATACGCCCCATTTGTCCTTGCACCAGCCGCAGGCGCTTTCCTGCCCGCCATTGCCGGTGATTGCATCCCAAAGCCGGTCCGTTTCGGCCTGATCGTCGGTCAGGATCATGAACGACACGGCTTCGGTCTGCGGGAACATCGGCCCGCCATTCAGCAGGCAGAAGCGCTGGCCCAGGATCGTCATGATGACGGTCAGCACCTGCCCGGCCGGACCGGAAGGTGTGTCGACCGGCGAGCGATTGACCTGCTCGATGCGGCTGTCGGGCAGCAGCTTCGCGTAGAACTCCGCCTGTTCCTCGGCGGTGTGGTTTGACCAGAGGGTCGTGATCAGCTTCTGCATCACGCCGCCTCCGCCTGGGGCGCGGTCGCGGCGGCCGCATCCATCCAGAAGGGGCCGAAGGCGTGGCCGTCCGGATCCTCGAAGGCACGGCTGTACATGAAGCCTTCGTCTTCCGCACCATGCAGTTCGCGACCTCCCGCGGCGAGAGCGGCCGCCGCGATCCGGTCCACATCCTCCCGGCTGTCCAGCGCAAGGGCGTAGTGCCCGAGCGTCGCCGTCGACGGATCGGCGATCGACTTGGTCGTGAAGGTGCGCAGCATATCGTGCGTCATCAGCATGAAGCCGATCGAATCGGACCAGCTGAGCATGGCCGCGCGGTCGTTCGAAAAGGCGTCGTTCCTGGTGCAGCCGATCGCTTCATAAAAGGCGATCGAGCGCCGCAGATCGGACACCGGCAAGTTGATGAAGATCGTTTTGGGCATTGCGCCTCTCCTCGAAGGTGTCGGCCGGGTCAGGCGGCCTGAGCCTGCTCCATTGCGGCCATGTCCATCCACATCGGCTCGAAAACATGGCCGTCCGGATCCTCGAAGGCGCGGCCGTACATGAAGCCCATATCCTGCACCGGGCGCGGCTCGCGGCCGCCGGCGGCAAGCGCTGCTTCGGTGATCGAATCGACCTCGGCACGGCTGTCGCGGGAGAGGCAGAGCAGCACTGCGCTGGTCGCGTGCGCGTCGGCGATCTGCTTGGTCGTGAAGGTGCGGTAGAAATCATGCGTCAGCAGCATGAAGCTGATCGTGTCCGACCAGGTCAGCATCGCCGCCGCCTCGTTCGAGAATTGCGGATTCCTTTCGCACCCGATCGCTTCGTAAAAGCGGATCGATCGATCCAGGTCCGTGACCGGCAGGTTCACGAAAATCATCCTCGGCATCTGTCCCTCCATCGGCGCCTTGCGAATCACCTGTTGATCCTTGTGCGCACTTTGGTTATTAAAAGCAACTGTGAAGTTAGAAAATGCAACTGAGCAACCCAAGCTGGCCCGCGCGCGCTGGTATGACGACGCCTGCGGCACGGCGATGGCGCTGGAGCTGGTCGGCGAGCGCTGGTCGCTGCTGATCGTGCGCGAGCTGATGTTCGGGCCGCGGCGATTCGGCGAGCTGAAGACGGGCCTGCCCGGCATCAGCGCCAATGTGCTGACCCAGCGCCTGGAAGGGCTGGAGAGTTCGGGCATCCTGATGCGGCGCAAGCTCCCGCCTCCGGCTTCAGTCCAGGTCTATGAACTGACGCGACTTGGTTACGCGGCGGAGACGGTGATCAAGGAACTCGGCCGCTGGGCCGCTCAGTCGCCGCTCCACGATCCGACGCTGCCGCTGTCCGCGGCCTCCATCATGCTGTCGTTCCGGACCATGCTGGACGCGGAGCGTGCGCGCGGCATCGACGCCGTGATCGGCTTCCGCTTCGGCGAAGAGGCTTTCCGCGCGCAGCTGAGCGGCGGCGAGATCCGCATCGCGCGCGGTGAGCCCGACGATGCCGCGCTGGTGTTCAGCGGCACGCCGGTCGAACTGGCGGCGGTGGTCTATGGCGGCGCTCCGCTCGATACGATCGGCGTCGAAGGAGACGGTGCGCTCGCCGCGCGTTTCGTCACCCTGTTTCCGCTGCCCGACAAACTCGCCTGACGCTTGCGGGGGCAGCGCTCCATCCCTAACGCAGGGCCGTCATGACCGACATTGCCAACACCCAGCCCGACAGCCGCGACCGCACGCTCCTCGCTGCCCCCGACAAACAGGTGAGCGTCCGCGAACTGTTCGGCATCGACACCAACATGATGTGCCCGGCCTTCAGCGAGCCGGATGAGCGGGTTCCCGACCTGGACCCGGCCTATGTGTTCGATCCGGACACCACGCTCGCGATCCTGGCGGGCTTTGCCCATAATCGGCGCGTGATGGTCCAAGGCTATCACGGCACCGGCAAGTCGACCCATATCGAGCAGGTGGCGGCGCGGCTGAACTGGCCGTGCATCCGCATCAACCTCGATGCCCATATCAGCCGCATCGACCTCGTTGGCCGCGACGCGATCGTGCTGCGCGACGGCCAGCAGGTAACGGAGTTCCGCGAGGGCCTGCTGCCCTGGGCGCTGCAGCATCCGGTCGCCCTGGTGTTCGACGAATATGACGCCGGCCGCCCGGACGTGATGTTCGTGATCCAGCGCGTGCTCGAGACCGAAGGCAAGCTGACGCTGCTCGACCAGAATCGCGTGATCCGGCCGAACCATTATTTCCGCCTGTTCGCCACGGCGAACACGGTCGGTCTGGGCGACACCACGGGGCTGTATCACGGCACCCAGCAGATCAATCAGGGCCAGATGGACCGCTGGAACATCGTGGTCACGCTCAATTATCTGCCGGCGCAGGTCGAAGCGCAGATCGTGCTCGCCAAGTCCGGCGAATATGATCAGCCGGAAGGCAAGAAGCAGGTCGAAAATATGGTCAAGGTGGCGGAGCTGACCCGCCAGGGCTTCATCGCCGGCGATATTTCGACCGTGATGAGCCCGCGTACCGTGATCACCTGGGCGCAGAACACGCTGATCTTCGGCGATGTCGGCTTCGCCTTCCGCCTCTCCTTCCTCAACAAATGCGACGAGGCGGAGCGGGCGCTGGTCGCCGAATATTATCAGCGCGTGTTCGGCAAGGACCTGCCCGAAAGCGTGGTGGGGAAGGCTTGATCCGTCCTTAGCTCTGCTGAGCAAGCAGGAGCCCCGGCTTAGTGCCCATGGACTCCTGCTTTCGCAGGAGAACAAACGAGAAAAGGGGCGGCGAGTCGCCTCGCCGCCCCTTCCCTGCGCCCGGCCTTATCTTCGTCAGGCGAGGCGCACCCCCTTCACGCGGCGGGCGCTGCGCTACACTGCGCCGGCCGCGCCGAAGCTCGAGTACGAAGACTTTCGGCGAGGTCGCCCGATTCTGGAAGGTTGATTGAGGGTTAACCGGAGCGCGCTGCCCGCTTGCAAGCCGGGCCGCCACGGCCAATTGGAGGGACAGCATGGCCGATTCTCCGCTCGATCGCTTCCGCTCCGTCCTGTCCGGCGCCGCCCGCGCGATCTCGCACGAGCAGGAAGTGGAGCTCGCCTTCACCGCCGACGCGCCGACCCAGTCCGGCAAGAATATGCGGGTGCCGATGCCCGCGCGCTCGCTGCCGCCCGAGCAGGTTGCCGAAGCGCGCGGCTTTGCCGACAGTTTCGCGCTGCGCCTGCGCCACCATGACGCGGCGCTGCACGCCAAGGGATCGCCGTATGAGGCGGTGGCGCGCGCGGTGTTCGACGCGGTCGAGACGGCGCGGGTGGAAGCGCTCGGCTCAAAGGGCATGGCGGGCGTCGAGGCCAATCTCGGCCGCGCGCTCGACCTGCGCATGCGATCCGACCCGATCACGCGCGCGCGCTCGGCCGACGAAGTGCCGCTGTCGACCGCGCTGCAGCTGATCGTCCGCGAGCGGCTGACCGGCCAGGCGCCGCCCGAGGCCGCCGCCGCCGGACTGGCACTGGTCCGCGAGTGGATCGAGAGCAAAGCGGGCAGCGATCTCGACGCGCTGCCGCTGGCGCTCGACGACCAGAATAGCTTCGCCAAGCTCGCGACGCGGCTGCTCGAAGACCTCGAACTGGTCGATGCCGAAGCCGAGCCGACCGAAGACCCGGACGCCGGAGAAGAGGGCGACGGCGAGGAGCCGGACGAGGGGGAAGATGGCGACGACGAGGATCAGGGCTCGTCCGGCGCAGATGGCGAGATACAGGCGCGCGCCGAACAGCAGGACGGCGACGACAGCGAGAATGAGAGCGGCGAGTCGGACGAGGATTATGAGGCCGATGGCGACTCGCAGGCGGGCGAAGACGGGGATGAGGGCATGCTGCCCGTGCGCCCGAACCGGCCGCTATCCGACCTGTCGCCGCAGTTCGACTATAAGGTGTGGACGACGCGCTTCGACGAAGTGATCGAGGCAAGCGAGCTGTGCGACGAGGATGAGCTTGGCCGGCTGCGCGCCTATCTGGACCAGCAGCTGACGCATCTGCAGGGCGCGGTGACAAAGCTCGCCAACCGGCTGCAGCGGCGGCTGATGGCGCAGCAGTCGCGCAGCTGGGATTTCGACCAGGAGGAAGGGCTGCTCGACGCCGCCCGGCTGGCGCGGGTGGTCGCCAACCCGGCGCACTCGCTCAGCTACAAGATCGAGAAGGATACCGAGTTCAAGGACACGGTGGTCACCCTGCTGCTCGACAATTCGGGTTCGATGCGCGGGCGGCCGATCTCCATTGCGGCGATCTCCGCCGACATCATGGCGCGCACGCTGGAGCGGGTCGGCGTGAAGACCGAGATTCTCGGCTTCACCACCCGCGCCTGGAAGGGCGGACAGGCGCGCGAGGACTGGCTGGCGCAGGGGCGCCCGCGGGCGCCGGGCCGGCTCAACGACCTCCGCCACATCGTCTACAAGCGCGCGGACGAGCCGTGGCGGCGGGCGCGCAAAAATCTCGGCCTGATGATGCGCGAAGGGCTGCTCAAGGAGAATATCGACGGCGAGGCGCTGCTCTGGGCGCACAACCGGCTGATCGGCCGCGCCGAGGAGCGCAAGATCCTGATGGTGATCTCGGACGGCGCGCCGGTCGACGATTCGACGCTGTCGGTGAACAGCGGCTCCTATCTCGAAAAGCATCTGCGCCAGGTCATCGCCTGGATCGAGAATCGCTCGCCGGTCGAGCTGGTCGCGATCGGCATCGGCCATGACGTCACCCGCTATTATGCGCGGGCGGTGACGATCATGGATGCGGAACAGCTCGGCGGGACGATGGTGGAGCAGCTTGCGGGGTTGTTCGACCAGGTGTGAGAAGGCGCCCCTCGACTTCGCTCGGGACGAGCGAAGGAGATTTCCGCGCGCACCTCAAACGCTCGTCCCGAGCGAAGTCGAGGGGCGCTCGTGCGGAGACGACCGCTCCAGCAATCGCTTCTCCACCGCCGGCCACTCGTCACGCAGGATCGAGAAGACGACCGTGTCGCGCACCCGTCCGGTCCAGGTGACGCTGTTCTGGCGCAATATGCCTTCCTCCACCGCGCCCAGCTTCAGCACGGCCGCGCGTGATCGCGCGTTGATCGCGTCGACGCGGAAGGCGACGCGGCGGGCGCCGCACGCAAAGGCGTGGCCGATCAGCAGCAACTTGGCGGTCGGGTTGACGATGCCGCCGCGCACATCCGGGCGGTAATAGGTGCCGCCGATCTCGACGCCTGCGGCCTCCCGCCCGATGTTCAAATAGCAGCTGATGCCGACGCATTCGCCGTTCACGCATACTGCGAAGGGCATGCGGTCGCCGGCCGCACGCTGGTCCATCAGCCTGGCCCAGAAGCCGTCGAAATGCTCGTCCGCCATCGAGTAAGGATAGATCGTCCAGATGTCCGGATCGGCATTGGCCGCCGCCCGCAATCCATCCCGGTGACGCTCGTCCATCGGTTCGAGCGTCACCTCGCCTCGGCTCAGCCGTTCTGCCCTGAGTTCCATGCCGCCCCCTGAACACCGTTGCCGCTCGCGCGTTTGGGCCTGAAATCCAGCAGGAGTGAGGCAATGTCAGAGACCGAAACCATCGGCATGATCCATGAAGACGGGCTGCCCGGCCATGAATCGCAGCTTGAGCCGAAGCCGGACTGGGAACCGCGCTATCCGGGCTCCGGCAGGCTCGCGGGCAAGGTCGCGCTGATCACCGGTGCGGACTCGGGCATTGGCCGGGCGGTCGCCGCGCTGTTCGCGCGCGAAGGCGCCGACATCGCGGTCTGCTATCTGTGCGAGCATGACGATGCGCAGAAGACCTGCGAGATCGTCGAGGCCGAGGGTCGCCGCGCGATCCGCATCGCGGGCGATGTCGGGGAGAAGGATTTCTGCACTCAAGCGGTAGAGCGCACCGTGGCGGAACTGGGCGGTCTCGACGTTCTGGTCAACAATGCCGGCGAGCAGCATCCCGACAAGAATATCGAGGATATCACCGAAGAGCAGCTGAAGCGCACCTTTCAGACCAACATCTTCGGCATGTTCTACATGGTGCAGGCGGCAAGGAAGCACCTGTCCGAGGGCTCGGCGATCGTGAACTGCACCAGCGTCACCATGTACCAGGGCTCGTCAGAGCTGCTCGACTATTCGGCGACCAAGGGCGCGATTACCGCCTTTACCCGGTCATTGTCCGAGAACCTGATCGAACATGGCATTCGCGTAAATGCGGTTGCGCCGGGCCCGATCTGGACGCCGCTCAACCCGATGGGCGGCGCGACCCCCGAGAAACTGAAGGATTTCGGCAAGTCGACCCCGATCGGTCGCCCGGGCCAGCCGAACGAAGTCGCGCCGAGCTTCCTGTTCCTGGCGTGCGAGGATTCCAGCTACATGTCGGGGCAGGTGCTGCACCCGAATGGCGGGACGATCGTGAATGGTTAGTTGCGTGGATGGGTCATAGATCCTCCCCTGCACTTGCAGGGGAGGGGGACCGCCGAAGGCGGTGGAGGGGCCGAAGCGAAGCGGAGGGTCAGCCTTCGCGCTACGCGCTCAGCCCCTCCACCATGCTTCGCATGGTCCCCCTCCCCTCGCAGGGCGAGGGGAGGATCCTCATTACCCCGGCAGCTTTTCGGTCAGTTCCGGGACCAGCTTGAACAGGTCGCCGACCAGGCCGATGTCGGCGACCTGGAAGATCGGGGCGTCCTCGTCCTTGTTGATGGCGATGATGGTCTTGGAGTCCTTCATGCCGGCGAGGTGCTGGATCGCGCCGGAGATGCCGACCGCAATATAGACTTCGGGAGCGACGATCTTGCCGGTCTGGCCGACCTGATAGTCGTTCGGCACATAGCCGGCGTCCACGGCGGCACGGCTGGCGCCGACGGCGGCCTTCAGCTTGTCAGCCAGCGGTTCGATCAGCGCGTGGAAATTCTCGCCATTCTGCAGCGCGCGGCCGCCCGAGACGATGATCTTGGCGCTGGTCAGCTCCGGCCGCTCCGACTTGGAGAGTTCGGCGCCGACGAAGCTCGACAGGCCCGCATCGCCGGTCGTGCCGATCTTTTCGACCTGCGCCGAACCGCCGGTCTTCTCCGCCTTGGCGAAGGCCGTGCCGCGCACGGTGATCACCTTCTTGGCGTCCGACGACTGCACGGTCGCGATCGCATTGCCCGCATAGATGGGCCGGGTGAAGGTGTCGTCGCTTTCGACCGAGAGAATGTCGGAGATCTGCATGACGTCGAGCAGCGCGGCGACGCGCGGCGCGACATTCTTGCCGGTCGAGGTCGACGGCGCGAGGAAGGCGTCGCGGTCGCCCATCAGGTTGACGATCAGCGGCGCGACATTCTCGGCCAGCTCATGCTCGTAAGCCGCGTCTTCGGCGAGCAGCACGAGGCTGACGCCGGCGACCTGCGCCGCCTGGTTGGCGACGGCTTCGCAATTGCTGCCGGCGACCAGCACATGCACGTCGCCGAGCTTGGCCGCGGCGGTCACCACCGCCAGCGTCGCGTCCTTCAGAGTCTGGTTGTCGTGATCGGCGAGAACGAGCGTCTTCATGCGACAACTCCGAGGCTGGTAAGCTTGGTGATCAGTTCATCGACATCGGCAACCTTGACGCCGGCCGAGCGCTTGGCCGGCTCGACGACCTTCAGCGTCTTCAGCCGCGCCGCGGTGTCGACGCCGTAATCGGCGGGAGCCTTGGTCGCGAGCGGCTTGGATTTGGCCTTCATGATGTTCGGCAGCGACGCGTAGCGCGGTTCGTTCAGGCGCAAGTCGGTGGTGATGATCGCCGGCGTCTTGAGCGTGATCGTCTCAAGCCCGCCATCGACTTCGCGCGTCACGTTGACGGTGTCGCCCGACACCTCGACCTTCGACGCGAACGTGCCCTGCGGTCGGTTCATTAGCGCCGCCAGCATCTGGCCGGTCTGGTTCGAATCGTCGTCGATCGCCTGCTTACCGAGGATGACGAGCCCCGGCTGCTCCTCTTCCGCGACCTTCGCCAGCAGCTTGGCGACGGCCAGCGGCTCGACCTCGTCGTCGGTCTGGATCAGGATCGCTCGGTCGGCGCCCATGGCGAGCGCCGTGCGCAGCGTCTCCTGCGCCTTGGCCGGCCCGACCGACACCGCGACGATCTCGGTCGCTGCGCCCTTTTCTTTCAGGCGAATGGCTTCCTCGACCGCGATCTCGTCGAACGGGTTCATCGACATCTTGACGTTGGCCAGGTCCACACCCGTGCCGTCCGCCTTCACCCGCGGCTTCACATTGTAATCGATGACCCGCTTCACGGGCACGAGTATTTTCATCTGCTTCTCTCCTCTTCGTCATGCCGGACCTGATCCGGCATCCACCATTCTTTCAAAAGGCAGGTGGACCCCGGATCAAGTCCGGGGTGACGGTGAAAAACCTAAGCCGCCTTTTGCACCTCGGCCACGATCTTGCGGGCCGCGTCGCCAAGGTCATTGGCGGGAACGATGGCGAGACCGCTTTCAGCCAGGATCTTCTTGCCCTGCTCGACATTGGTGCCCTCGAGCCGGACGACCAGGGGCACCTTCAAGTCCACTTCCTTCGCCGCGGCGACGATGCCGTCGGCGATGATGTCGCATTTCATGATGCCGCCGAAGATGTTGACGAGAATGCCCTTCACCGCCGGGTCCGCGAGGATGATCTTGAACGCGGCGGTCACCTTCTCCTTGGACGCGCCGCCCCCGACATCGAGGAAGTTGGCCGGGAAGGCGCCGTTCAGCTTGATGATGTCCATCGTCGCCATGGCGAGGCCCGCGCCGTTGACCATGCAGCCGATGTCGCCGTCGAGCTTGATATAGGCGAGGTCGTATTTCGACGCCTCGACCTCCATCTCATCCTCTTCGGTCAGGTCGCGCAGCTCGGCCAGGTCCTTGTGGCGGAACATCGCGTTCGAATCGAAGCCGACCTTGGCATCCAACACCATCAGCTTGCCGTCATCGGTGACCGCGAGCGGATTGATCTCGATCTGCGACGCATCGGTACCGAGAAAGGCGTCGTAGAGCTTGGCTGCGACATTCGCCGCCTGCTTGGCGAGGTCGCCGGTCAGGCCGAGCGCCGCCGCCACGGCGCGACCGTGGTGGGGCATGAAGCCGGTCGCGGGATCGATATCGAGCGTGTGAATCTTCTCCGGCGTGTCGTGCGCGACGGTCTCGATGTCCATGCCGCCCTCGGTGGACGCAACCATCGCGATCCGGCCGGACGCCCGGTCGACGAGCAGGGCCAGGTAGAATTCCTTGGCGATGTCGACGCCGTCGGTGACGTAGAGGCGTTGCACCTGCTTGCCGGCCTCGCCGGTCTGGATCGTGACGAGCGTGTTGCCGAGCATCTCCGCGGCGTGCGCCCGAACCTCGTCGAGCGTCTTCGCCAGCCGCACGCCACCCTTGGCGTCGGGCCCGAGCTCCTTGAACTTGCCCTTGCCGCGGCCGCCGGCATGAATCTGCGCCTTCACGACGTAAAGCGGTCCAGGCAGCTGCTTGGCGGCATCGACTGCTTCCTCGACGCTCATCGCGGCATGGCCGGCTGGCACGGGGACGCCGAATTTCGCGAGCAATTCCTTGGCCTGATATTCGTGAATGTTCATGGACTCGCCTTCGCAGTTGCGGAACGGGCCTAAAGCATGGCCCGCCGCGATTGCCAAGGCATCAGAGACCCAAGCCGCAGACCGCCAGCGACGATGTGGTGACGCTGAGGATTTCCGGATCGCGCAAGGCCCGGACCTTGCGCATGAATTCCGTTGCGGAACCCGGACGATCCTCGCCGAGACTGCCGAGCGAACGTAGCTTGAGAAGCTGACCGAGCGAGAGCCGGTCAACCATGCGGTCCGCCATGCACGCAGCCGTCGCCTTGCTCAATCCCGCGCGCTGCAGCCCGGTCGCGAGTTGCGATTCGGGGCCGGCGCAGGAGGCGAGGGCGAGCAACACGACCAGTGAAGTTTGCTTCATACCCGTCATCCCGAACTTGTTTCGGGGCAAGCTATCCGCCTCTTCAGCCCTGACAAGCTTGTCCCGAAACAAGTTCAGGATGACGAGTGGATGGGTGCTGCACTATATCGCCGGACATGCCCGGCCCCCTGCTCTTCCTCCTCACTGTCATCGGCATGGAAGGTTTTGCCTACGCCGCGCACCGGTGGCTGATGCATGGGCCCGGCTGGTTCCTGCACGAGAGCCATCACCGTCCGCGCACCGGCTGGTTCGAGCTGAACGACCTCTATGGCGTGATCTTCGCCGGTCCTTCGATCGCCCTGATCTTCGGCGGCCTGCATTGGGGATGGGGCAGCAATGCCGTGTGGGTCGGCGCTGGCATCGCCGCTTATGGCGCCATCTATTTCGGCTTCCATGACGTCATCGTGCACCGGCGCCTGAACCATCGCTACGTGCCGCGGACGCCTTACATGAAGCGCATCGTCCAGGCGCACCGGCTGCACCATGCGGTGGAGACGAAAGAGGGCACTGTCAGCTTCGGCTTTCTGGTTGCGCCGAAGCCAGAGGCACTGAAGGCGGAACTCGCCCGCCGCGAGCGCAAGGGCGTCAGAGCGCCTGCTTCAACGCCCTGAACACCCACCCGAGCTTCGCCCGACGCGAGGTGACCACGCGCCGGTCGAGCGCAGCCACTCCCTGTCGGGCGACTTCCCGCGCGATGTCGCCATAGATGCCGGCGGCGGCGAGCACCGCCCAGCGCGAACGGAAGGGCAGGCGCCGCGCGCCGACCTGGGCGCTCGCTTCATACTGCGCTGACAGGTCGGCCAGGCGGCGGGTGAGAGTCACGACGGCGTCCATTTCACCGTTTGCTTCGAGCGCAGTCGAGAAGCCGTTTCTCGACTGCGCTCGAAACGAACGGAGGTTGAGTTCGCGGAGCCACTCTTCCGGGAGGTAGCACCTGCCCCCTTGCGCGTCCTCCGTCACGTCCCGGGCGATGTTGGCGAGCTGAAAGGCGATGCCGAGATCGTCGGCGCTCTTCATGGTATCGGCGTCTTCGGGCGGGACGCCCATCACGAGCGCCATCATCTCGCCGACCGCACCCGCGACATGGTGGCAATAGCGGATCAGGTCGGCTTCCGTCCGCGGCCGCCAGCCTTCAGCATCGAGCGCGAAACCGGCGATGTGATCGTCGATCAGCGCGCGCGGGATCGGCACTTCTTCGCACAGCAGCCGCAGCCCGTCGAACGACGCTTCACCCACCCACTCCCCGCCAAGCGCACGGTCGGTCAGGTCGCGGATCCGATCGATCTCACCGCCTTCGCCGAGCGTGCCGCCCATATGCTGGCCATCCGCCAAATCGTCGCACGCGCGGCACCAGGCATAGAGCAGCCAGGCCCGCTCCCGCGTGCGCCGGTCGAACAACCTGCTAGCCAGGCTGAAGCTCTTCGAGCCGCGCGCGGTCGTCTCGCGAGCGGTGGCGACGATTGCCTCTCGACTCGGGCTGCTAGAGCTCATCCTGCGTCATGCGGAAGATGGTCTGGTGTGGCTCATAGGCCGCCATCCTGTCGAGCAGCGCGCCCAGTTCGTCTCCGACGATCATGATGCCGCGATGCTGCGGGCGGACGAAGCCGACCTCCGCCATGTGCCGGTTGAAGGCGATCAGATGATCGTAGAAGCCGCCGGCATTGAGCAGCCCGACCGGCTTTTCATGATAGCCGAGCTGCGCCCAGCTGATCGCTTCCCACAGCTCGTCCATCGTCCCGACGCCGCCCGGCAGGGTCAGGAAGCCGTCGGACAGGTCGGTGAACAGCGCCTTGCGCTGGTGCATGGTCTGCACGGTGTGCAGCTCGGTCAGGCCACGATGGGCGACCTCGGCATTGACCAAAGCTTCCGGGATCACGCCGATCACTTCGCCGCCGGCCGCCAGCGCGGAATCGGCGATCGCCCCCATCAGCCCGAGCTTGCCGCCACCATAGACGACGCCGATGCCGTGCTCGGCGAGCGTGCGGCCGACGGTGCGGGCGAGTTCCATGTAGAATGGGTCGGCGGGGGTCGCCGAACCGCAATAGACTGCGAGTCTTTGCACCAGGTCTTCCGTTCGTTTCGAGCGAAGTCGAGAAACGTGTCTCGACTTCGCTCGACACGAACGGCTGTGGTTGGTCAAGCCGCGGCGATATTCCCAAGCATCAACCCGGCCGTGGCCTTGGCGCTCCCGACCACGCCCGGAATGCCCGCCCCAGGATGCGTGCCGGCGCCGACGAAATACAGATTCCCGATCTCGTCGTCCCGATTGTGGGTGCGGAAATAGGCCGATTGCAGCAGGATAGGCTCCAAGCTGAAGGCGCTGCCCAGATGCGCGTTCAGGTCGGTCGCAAAGTCGGTCGGCGCATAATGGAAGCGGGTGACGATCCGCTCCTTGAGATCGGGAATGCCGAGCCGCCGGGCGACTTCGTCGAGGATGCGGTCGGCATAGGCTTCGCCTTCGGCACCCCAGTCGATGCCGCCCTTGCCGAGATGCGGCACCGGCGCCAGCGCGTAGAAGGTCGAGCAGCCCTCCGGCGCCATGCTCGGATCGGTCGCGGTCGGGTGGTGGAGGTAGAGCGAGAAATCCTCGGCCAGCGCCGCGCTTTTGTAGATGTCGTCGAGCAGGCCCTGGTAGCGCGGGCCGAACAGGATGCTGTGGTGCGGCACCTGCGGGAAGGTGCCGCGCAGGCCGAAATGCACGACGAACAGCGACGGCGAAAAACGCTTGCGCGTGAGCCGCTTCGCTCCCTTGGCGCCGCGTGGCGAGCCGGACAGCAGGTCGCGATAGCTGTGCACGACATCGGCGTTGGAGGCGACCATCTCCGTCTCGGCCCGCCACCCGCTGCGGGTGCGCACGGCGGTCGCGCGGCCGTTCTCGATCTCGATCCGCGCGACCGGATCGCCGAGCCGCAGCGTGCCACCGATCCGCTCGAAATGCCTGACCATGCCGGCGACCAGCCGGTTGGTGCCGCCCTTGGCGAACCACACGCCGCCATCCTTTTCGAGCTTGTGGATCAGCGCATAGATGGAGCTGGTCGCCATCGGATTGCCGCCGACCAGCAGGGTGTGAAAGCTCAGCGCCTCGCGCAGCTTCTCGTTTTGAACATAGCTGGACACGATCGAATAGACCGAACGCCATGCCTGGTAGCGGGCCAGCGCCGGCGCGGCCGACAGCATCGACTTGAAGTCGAGGAACGGCACGGCGCCGAGCTTCAGATAGCCTTCGCGGTACACCCCGGCCGAATAGTCGAGGAAGCGCTGGTAGCCGGCGACATCGGCCGGGTTCAGCTTCGCGATCTCGGCCGCCAGGGCAGGCTCGTCGTTCGAATAGTCGAACACCGTGCCGTCGGGCCAGCTGAGGCGGTAAAAGGGTGTGACCGGCACCAGTTCGACATCCTCCGCGATGTCGTGGCCGGAGAGCGCCCACAGCTCCTTCAGGCAATCGGGATCGGTGATGACCGTGGGGCCGGCGTCGAAGGTGAAGCCGTCCCGCTCCCAGAAATAGGCGCGTCCGCCGGGCTTGTCGCGGCTCTCGACGACAGTGGTTGCCACGCCGGCGGACTGCAGCCGGATGGCGAGCGCCAGGCCACCAAAGCCCGCGCCGATCACGACTGCCGTCTTCACTCGCTTCCCTTCAGGATCGCCCGCACCGCCCGGCCGATGGGCACCGGCGGCTTGCCGGTCAAGATGCGGAGCTTGTCCAGCATCGTGCTTTCGGCTGCATAGAAGCGGCCGATCAGCGGCTCCGGCAGCCGGTAGAAGCGCTCGAGCACCCGATAGCGCTGTGCCGGCGCGGCGGCGCGGAACAGCATGGCGTCAAGCATGCGGTAGAAGCCGCGCTGCTTCCAGGCCCGCTCGGCATGAGCCCGCGTCAGCCGGGCGAGCGCTGGCGGCGACAGATCGGGCGCGCGCGCGATCGAAGCGGCGAGCCGCACCGCATCGGGCAGCGAATAGCCGGTCGTCGGGTGGCAGAGCCCCGCGCGCATCCCCGCTTTCGCCGAAACCTCGCCGGTCGAGCGCCAATAGGCATCGAAGTCGCCGCCGATGATGACGGGCAGGACGCCGGTCTCCACCCGATTCGACGGGGCGCCGTGCCAGCCCCGTCCGGCCGCATAGGCCAGGATCCGCTCGCGCAAGGTGCCGACGTCGAGATCCGGCGTGTCGCTGTAATAGGTGTCCTCGATGAACAGCCGCGTGGGCCCGAAGGGCAGGACGTAGACGAAGCGATAGCCGTCCAGCTGATCCACGGCCGCATCCATCACGATCGGCCGTACGAGCCCGTGCGGCCGCACCGTCTCGATCGTCATCCCCATGAACTTCTGCCAGCCCAGATCGAGCGCCGACAGGTCGCCGGGGCCGCGGGCGTCAATGTCTCCCTCCTCCGCCGGCGCGCCCAGCCGCACGCCCGGGAGCCGCTCGTGCAGCACCGCGTCGAAACGTTCCGATTCGATCGAGTTGTAGGTCGCGCGGATGGTCCGGCTGTGCGCCGGGAAGCGCACCTCATAACCGTCCCAGCGGTGCGAGATGAAGGGTTCGACGATCCAGCGATCCGCCGGCACGATGTCGCTGTCGAAGAACGACCAGACATGATTGCCGCCCAGCCGGTCGCCCGCCTCAACGAGTTCGACCGCCACCTCCGGCCGCCGCTCAGCAAGCGCAAAGGCGATCAGCCCCCCGGCCAGGCCACCGCCCAGGATGCGCACGGATTGAACGGGGCTCGCCACCCGACGCGACTAGCCGCGCACCGACGAAATCGAAAGTGGCCGCTGGCTGAAGCTCGTCTTTACGAGCCAAAAACCGGGGCCGGGGCGACGATCGGGGGAGAAGGCGGTAACGAGACTAGAATGACCGGGTCAGAGGCACAGAGTTTGGCGCACGAAAACTGCATCCAGCCTCTTCCCCCCGCCATGTCCTACACGGCCCTGTTCCTGCGTTTCCTGCGGTTCGGGGTGATGGCCTTTGGCGGGCCGGTCGCGCAAATCGCCATGATCCGGCGTGAACTGGTCGATGAAGAGAGATGGATCAGCAGCGCCAGATTCAACCGGCTGCTGGCGGTCCTGCAGGTGCTACCGGGCCCCGAGGCGCATGAACTCTGCGTCCATCTGGGGGTTCGCGCGAAAGGCCGGATCGGGGGAGTGCTGGCGGGACTCGGCTTCATGCTGCCCGGCTTCGTGCTGATGCTCGCGCTGGCGTGGCTCTACACGCGGCTCCGCATCGAGCAGACCGTCCTCGGCGCGGTCTTTCTCGGTGTGCAGGCGGCCGTGCTGGCGGTCGTCATCCGGGCGGTCCACCGGATCGGCGAGCACATCCTCCATGACCTATGGCTGTGGGCGGTTGCGGGGCTGTCCGCCGCAGCGTCGCTGGCGGGGGTGACCTTCTGGATCGTGCTGCCTGCGGCGGGCGCCGCCTATGCCTTGGCGTCGGCGGGCCGATACGGGCTCGCGGCCGCCATCATCATGGTCGCGGGAGCCGCCGGCGCAGCGTTGGCGATGGGGAGCGACGTGCCGGCCGCTGCCGCCGCGATCGCCAAGACGGCTCCGCCGACCAGCATGGAGCTGTTCTGGACCGGCCTCAAAGGCGGGCTGCTGACGTTCGGCGGCGCCTATACCGCCATCCCCTTCGTCCGGAACGACAGCGCAGGGCGGGGCTGGATGACCGACGCCCAGTTCCTGGACGGCCTCGCGTTATCGGGCATTCTCCCCGCGCCGCTCGTGATCTTCGCGACCTTCGTCGGCTGGGTGTGCGGAGGACCGGCCGGCGCATTGGCGATCACCGCCGGCATGTTCCTGCCCGCCTTCGCCTTTTCGATCGTCCTTTACGAACGGCTGGAGGAACTCGCCGAACACAAGCGCCTGCAGTCGTTCCTGGGCGGGGTCGCGGCCGGGGTGGTCGGCATCATTGCGGTGACCGTGCTGGACTTGGCCCGCACGCTCATCGCTCGCACGCCCGGTATCGGCGTGAGCCTCGTCATCTTCGCGGTCGCATTGGCGATCATGTACCGTTGGAAGAGCAAGCTCAGCACTCCGGCCGTGCTTGCGCTCGGCGCCTTGGTCGGCGGCGCCGCCTTTCGGTGAGCCGGCCACTCGCTCGGCATCGGCCGGCGTTCCGTTTCGGCCGGCTTTGATCTAAGCGGGGTCCGTGGCCCTGCCCCTCCTCTCCGCGCTGCTGATGACGTTGATCGTCGGCATGCGCTATCTGATCGTTAGCGGCGGCTTTGCCTGGCTGACCCGGCGCGTGCGGCCGGGGCTTTACGCGGGCCTGAGCCCACAAATCCGCCGGGAAATCGGCTGGTCGCTCGCGTCGGCCGCGATCTACGGCGTTCCCGCCGGCATCGTCATCTGGGGCTGGCAGGAGCGGGGCTGGACCCGCATCTACACCGATGCCGGCGCTTACCCGCTTTGGTGGCTGCCGGTCTCCGTGCTGCTCTACCTACTGGCGCACGATGCCTGGTTCTACTGGACGCATCGGTGGATGCATGCCCCTCGCCCCTTCAGCATCGCCCATGCCGTTCATCACGCCAGCCGACCGCCGACCGCCTGGGCGGCGATGAGCTTCCACCCCTGGGAAGCGCTGACCGGCGCTGTGGTAATTCCGACACTCGTCTTCCTCATTCCCATCCATGTCGCGGCGCTTGGCTTGGTGCTGGCGATCATGACCTTTATGGGTGTGACCAATCACATGGGGTGGGAGGTGTTCCCGCGGGGCCTCGTTCAGGGCCCGTTGGGCAAATGGCTGATAACGGCGAGCCATCATCAGCAGCACCACGAGCGGTATCGGGGCAATTATGGGCTATATTTCCGTTTCTGGGACCGGCTGTGCGGCACGGACCTTGGGCTTGGCGCTTTCGGCGACGCTGCTGCTGGGCGCGGCGGAGCCGGGCGCGGTTGAACTCGACGTCGCCGGCCTCCGCTCGGCGAAGGGCGTGGTGCAGGTGTGCCTGACCCGCGACCCGGTCAATTTCCCCGGCTGCACCGACGACAAATTCGCGGTGAAGCGCAAGGTGCCGGCGACCCAGACGCGCCTCAGCTTCGGGGACCTGCCGACCGGCGCCTACGCCGCCGCGCTGATCCATGACGAGAACGCCAATAACCGCCTCGACACGATGCTCGGCATCCCGCGCGAGGGCTTCGGCTTTTCGCGTAACCCGGTGATCGCCTTCGGCCCGCCCAAATTCGCGGCGGCGCGGTTCACGGTGGCAGCGGGCGAGACGATCCAGCGCATCCAGATGAAATACCTGCTTTGAGCTTTGCCCGTTCGGGCCTAGTGTGACCCTTTCCCCGGGGGGACGCTGATCGGCGTCTGAGAGGCGGCTGCGAAGCCGCGACCCGCCGAACCTGATCCGGTTGAGACCGGCGGAGGGAGGGAGCGGCCGATACCCGCACTCCGTCCGATTTTGGAGAGCGAAGACATGGCCGACATTCCCGCACGCACCGAGCTGAAAGTCACCACCGGCGCCATTCGCGGCAGCCGCAAGGTGCATGTCGGGCCGCTGAAGGTCGCGATGCGCGAGATCGACCTGGAGCCCTCCTCCGGCGAGCCCCCCTTACGGGTCTACGACACGTCCGGCCCGTACACCGATCCTGGTGCGCGCATCGACATCATGGCCGGGCTGCCGGAACTTCGCCGCGACTGGATCCGCGGGCGCGGCGATGTCGAGGAAGTCACCCAACGCGAAGTGCGGCCGGAGGATAATGGCCAGCTCGGCCCCGACCGTTCCGGCGGCGTCCAGCCCTTTCCGAACGTACGCCGCAAGGTACTGCGCGCCAGGGCCGGCGCGAACGTCTCCCAGATGCACTATGCGCGCCAAGGCATCATTACTCCGGAGATGGAGTATGTCGCCGAGCGCGAGAATCTCGGTCGCGAGCAGATCATCCGCGAGCGCGATGGCCAGGATTGGGGCGCGGCGATCCCGGACTTCGTGACGCCCGAGTTCGTTCGCGACGAGGTCGCCCGCGGCCGCGCGATCATCCCTAACAACATCAACCACCCCGAGAGCGAGCCGATGGCGATCGGCCGCAACTTCCTGGTCAAGATCAACGCCAATATCGGCAACTCGGCGGTCGCCTCGGACGTGGCGTCGGAGGTCGACAAGATGGTGTGGGCGATCCGCTGGGGCGCGGACACAGTCATGGATCTGTCGACCGGCCGCAACATCCACGACACGCGCGAATGGATCATTCGCAACTCGCCCGTGCCGATCGGTACCGTGCCGATCTACCAGGCGCTCGAGAAGGTCGGCGGCATCGCCGAGGACCTGACCTGGGAGATCTTCCGCGACACGCTGATCGAGCAGGCCGAGCAGGGCGTCGACTATTTCACCATCCACGCCGGCGTGCGCCTGCCCTATATCCCGCTCACCGCGAAGCGCGTGACCGGCATCGTCAGCCGCGGCGGATCGATCATGGCGAAATGGTGTCTCGCGCACCACAAGGAGAGCTTCCTCTACGAGCGCTTCGACGAGATCACCGAAATCATGAAGGCCTATGACATTGCCTATTCGCTGGGCGATGGCCTGCGCCCCGGATCGATCGCCGACGCCAATGACGAGGCCCAGTTCGCCGAGCTCTACACGCTGGGCGAGCTGACGAAGCGCGCCTGGGAGCAGGACGTGCAGGTGATGATCGAAGGCCCCGGCCATGTGCCGATGCACAAGATCAAGGAGAATATGGACAAGCAGCTGGAAGCGTGCGGCGAAGCGCCCTTCTACACTTTGGGGCCGCTCACCACCGATATCGCGCCCGGCTATGACCATATCACCAGCGGCATCGGCGCGGCGATGATCGGCTGGTACGGCACGGCGATGCTCTGCTACGTGACGCCCAAGGAGCATCTCGGCCTGCCCGACCGCGACGACGTGAAGGTCGGCGTCGTCACCTACAAGCTCGCCGCCCACGCCGCCGACCTCGCCAAGGGGCACCCGGCGGCGAAGCTCCGCGACGATGCCCTCAGCCGCGCCCGCTTTGAGTTCCGGTGGCGCGATCAGTTCAACCTGTCGCTCGACCCCGATACGGCCGAGCAATATCACGACCAGACGCTCCCGGCCGAGGGCGCCAAGACGGCGCATTTCTGCTCGATGTGCGGGCCGAAATTCTGCTCGATGAAGATCACTCAGGAGGTGCGGGACTTCGCCGCCAAGCAGAACCAGCCGAGCGACCAGTTCCTCGAAGCCGAGAATGCCGAGGCGGGCATGGCCGAGATGGCGGAGAAGTACCGCGCGGGCGGCGACCTCTACATCCCAGCCGAGTAGCCCGGTCGCGCGCCGCCCTCAAAGCTGCTAGGCTGGCGGCGCCGAACCGGCAGCAAGGAGACACGCCATGGCCCCTGCGAAACTCATTCTTGCCCTGAGCCTGATCGCCGCCGCGGCGCCGCTGCGCGCGGCGAGCGAAGAGCGGCCGCTGACAGCGCCGCCGGGCACGCCCGACACCCGCTATTGCATGCGCATCTATGCCGGCACCGGCTCGCTGATCGAGCAGGTCCGCTGCTGGACCCGCGACCAATGGGCGCAGCGCGGCGTCGATGTCGACAAGGACTGGCCGAAGGAAGGGGTGCGGGTGAAGGGCTGAGCAGGCGCAGCATTTGCTGAGCCTGCCCCTCGCGATCATGGCGCTCGCCTCGGCCGCTCCCGCACAGACGCCTGCCGAGGCCGAGCGCGAGATCCGCGCCCAGCGCGCCGCGTTCAACCGCGCCATCGCCGCCGCCGACCTTGACGCGATCGCCGGCGTGCTCGCCGACGATGTCCATATTGTCACGGGGAGCGACAGCGTCCATGTCTCGGGCAAGCAGCCCTATCTCGACCGCTGGGCAGACGGCTTCAAGGACCCGAACCGCCTCGTCTTTGTCCGCACCACGGACCGGGTGACAGTCTCGCCCCTCCTCCCCATCGCCCTCGAAACCGGCCACTGGCGCGGGGCCCCCTCCGGCAAACCGGACGACTGGATCGGCGGCGACTACACCGCCAAATGGCGCCGCACCGACGGCGTGTGGCGGGTGGAGGTGGAGACCTATGTGACGATGCGGTGTGGGGGCGGCTGCCCCCAATAGGAGAAGTCCAGTATTATGTCAGTGACAACGCCTCCTCAGGATCCATGGACAGTTCGGTGCAACGATGCGCTCCGCGTGGCGCTGGCTCTAGGCGGCAAGGCAGCTCGGGACGAGTGGTCGGCCTCTCGACAGGGCTGGATAACGAACGGCGAACCGCGCGTGGAGTTAGAGAGCCTGGCCTTCAGCGGCGAGGATCTAAGGGGATTTGATTTCTCCAGGTGCCGATTCAATCATTGCGAGTTCAAGAGTTGCGACCTCCGAGATGTGGACTTCAGTCAATCGATTTTTAGAGACTGCGATTTGTCCGGTTCGAATATAAAAGGTGCCTCGTTTTACCTTGCTGATTTGGCGCACGATAAGAATGTGCTAGTTGGTCTGCGATTTGATCAGACCACCAACATGGAGCTGAATTAAAATCAGCTCGCCCCTGCCATGGATTTGGCTTTGATAGACATGGCCAAGGCATCGTGGGCGCGTAGCGAGTGGTCGCACAAGAAACACAGATCGCCGATCTTCAAGTTTATTAACTGGTCGAGTAACTATGGCTTAAGCGTCTGGCGAGTTGTCACTGTGTCGATTGCGGTGATTTTGTGTTTTGCGTGCCTGTATTGGTTTTTTGGCGGACTCTCTGCTTCAGAAGCAACTTTAACTTCCATTCGGTATTTTTTCAATGTCAGTGATGTATTCGAAGGTAAGAACTCCATGCTATCGGCGATCGGCCTTCTTGAGGTGAGCGCCGGGCTGATGATTCTCGCTATCGTCATCGCGATATTTACTCGAAAGTTCACCGATCTCTGATCATGTTTCTTTTACAAAAAGATATTAGGGCGGTTGATGCTGTTATAAGTCAGCATGGACGAACTGAGATCGACAATGAGTTTCTGGCCTTACTAGTTCAAGCCGAGGACCGAAGGTTTTGGAGACACAACGGAGTAGACTGGAGGTCAGTTGCGAGGGCAGCAGTCGGATGGGCCACATGCAAATCCCAGAGTGGTGCAAGCACCATTGAGATGCAATTGGTAAGGACCGTGACTGGCAAGTACGAAATAAGTATCACTCGCAAGCTCAGGGAAATGATTATTTCCATGGGGCTTCGAAGGAAATGGTGCAAGGCAAGTATTATCGCCACCTATGCTTGCGTAGGTTATTTTGGAGAGGAGGTGCGCGGCGCGGAGGATGCTGCTCTGGCATTGCACAAACGGAGACTCGATGAATGTTCTCGATTGAGAAAAGCCCTTGTTGCCGCCACTCTTCGGCGACCGATTCCCGGAAGGCGTAGTAGGGAGTGGTGCCGTGAGGTGCTCCGCAGAGCCAGGTATATCCTAAGGCACCAGGTAGAAGCTCCTACCCTCGCCAAGTGCCGCCAATCGTAGTTTGGCAATAGCAATCCTGGTCCCCGCCCAGTCCTCTGCCGCTAGGCAGGGCACCACCCGCCATCCCCACGCGATGATGTCGGGTGATCTGGTCAGTAGTCATACCGGCACTGCGCGATCTGCAGCGTCTGGTCCTTACCACTCCCCGCAACCCGGTACACCAACCGATGTTCCTGGTTGATCCGGCGGGACCACCAGCCGGAGAGGTTACCCCCTAGCGGCTCGGGCTTGCCGGTGCCCTTGAAGGGGTGACGGCGGCTTTCCTCGATCAACGCGAGGAGCTTGTCGGCCATGCGGGCGTCGTGATCCTGCCAATGGCGAAGGTCCTCCCGCGCCGTCGACCAGGAGATGACGTTCACTGGAAGTCGATGCCTTTGGCCTCGCCAGCTTCGAGCCCGCGCACTGCCTCCAGCAGCCGCTCGGCGTTCTTCGGAGAGCGCAGGAGGTACAGCGTCTCCTCGATCGACGCCCATTCGCTGGCTGACACCATTACCGCACCTTCACCGCGCTGGCGCGCGATCGCGATCGGCGCGCGGTCGGCGACGACCTTGTCGATCACTGCCGTCAGATTCTCGCGAGCTTCCGAATAGCTGACGCTTTGCATGGCGGAGATGCGGACAAGACTTTGTCCAGGATCAACTCGCCCGTTGGCGCTAACGCCGGATCACATACTCCTCGCCCCGATACGGCTCAGGTTGGCAGCCGAGCAGGGGGTCGAAGCGGGCGGTGCGGGTGGCGAGGAGGGGGACGCTGGCGGTGACGCTCTTTTCGGCCGCGTTCTCGGACAGGCGGATCATCTCCATGCCGGGCTCGAAATCGGCATAGCAGGATTTGAGCGGGCGGTTGCCGATATAGCGGCAGGCACAGGCGACGCGCGCGGCATAGCCGGTGCCGAGCTCCAGCTGCGGCTTGAGCGAACGGGCGTAGAGGAAGGCAGCAACGAGGGCGGCGGCGAGCACCGCGGCGATCCAGATGGCAGCACGGCGCTTGCCGATGATCACGCCCCCTCCTCCCGCTTGGCTGAGCTTGTCGAAGCCCTCCCTTTCTGGGCACAAAGCAGGAAGAAGGGAAGGGCTTCGACAGGCTCAGCCCAGCCGGAATGGGGTGCGCCATGGGTGCTGACCGAACGACCTTTCCCCGAGCCCTCCTCGCTTCGCTGCTCCTGTGCGCGGTCCCCGGCTCCGCGGCCGCGCCGCCGGACGTGATCGCGCCCTTGTTCGCCCCCGATCAGGGCGACACGCGCGCGGTGCTGCTGGTGGTCGACGGCAACCCGGTCGCGCAGCGTTATGCGCCTGGCTATTCCGACGCGAACCGGTTCATCAGCTGGTCGATGGCGAAGAGCGTCACCGCGCTGCTGGTCGGCGAACTGGTCGCGGACGGGCGGCTGGCGCTCGACGCGCCGGCACCGGTGGCGAAATGGCAGGGCGATGCACGGCGGCGGATCACGTTGCGGCAGCTGCTCAACATGTCATCGGGGCTGCGCCATATCGAAGTCGGCACGCCGGTTGAGAATAGCGACACCAACCAGGTGCTGTTCGTGGGCGGCACGGAGGACATGGCCGCGCGCGCGATCGCCCGGCCGCTCGCCGCCGCTCCGGGCACGCGCTTCAACTATGATTCACTGACCAGCATCATCCTGGCCGAGATCGTCACGCGCACCCTGACGCCGAGCCGCGATCCGCGCGTGCGGGCGCAGGCCTATCGCGACTTCGCCCAGGCGCGGCTGTTCGGCCCGTCCGGCGTGACCAGCGCATTCCTGGAGTTCGACGGCGCCGGCACGCAGATCGGCGGATCGCTGATCCATATGAGCCTGAAGGACTGGGCACGGATGGGCCGGCTGCTGGTCGACGGCAAGAGCGCGAACGGCGAGCAGGTCGTCACGCCCGCATGGCTCGCCTTCCTGAAGACCCCGGCGGAAACCAATCCGCGCTATGGCGGCCATGTCTGGCTGTCGCCGAACGGTCTCGTCTCGATGCGCGGCCATCTCGGCCAGTTCGTCTTCACCGGCAGCCGCGGCGGCCACTCGGTCGTGCTCGTCCGGCTCGGCAACACGCGCGAGGACCGGCTGCCAGCGGCGACGCCGCTCTTTGAGCGGATCGCCGCCACCGCGCTGCCGCCCGGCTGATCAGCCGGTCTTGGCCTGGCCAGCCGGGCATTCGCCGACGCGCGTGCCGGTCGACTTCATCGTCATGCGCATCTTCTGGCCCGACGCGCCCATGTTCATGTTCATGTCGGCGGTGACCTGATAGCTTTTCGGATCGAAGCTGCCGTCCATCGTCATCAGCATCTCGGCGCCGTTTTCGCCCGGGCAGCGCATCTTGGCCGCGATCTTGCCGCCGGTCATCTCGAAGCTTTCATATTTGCAGCGGCTGTTGTTCTGTCCGGCGAACAGGCCGGCGTTGGGATTGTCCGCCTGTTCCTTCGACACGCATTGCAGATTGCTCGAGGTGCGCGTCATCGCCATCTTCATGCGCGCGGCGGTCTCCGCCGGCACGCCTTGCACGTCCAACAGGTCCATCGAGCTCACCACCTGCCATTGGCCGGGCTGCAGCTTGGTCTCGGCGCCGCGCGCCGCGCGCACTTTGCTGGCGACCTGCGCCGGCGTGGCATTCTCGATCTTGACCTCGGGCTCCTTGTTGCACGCGGCCAGCGCCAGTGCGCCCAGCAAAACGACTTTCTTCATCGACTTGAGTCCCCTCCCCTGCCGCGCGTTGCGGCGGCCGCCCAGCGGGACCATATCGGCAAGCGATGGCGATTCAAATCCGCACCAGCCTGGCCGAGCCCGAAACGGCCGACGATTTCACGCCGCACAAGCCGCACCGGCCGGACAAGTCGGAAGGGGGCAAGCGCTTCAAATTGGTGTCGGACTATGAGCCGGCCGGCGACCAGCCGACCGCGATCAAGGAACTGACCGAAGCGGCGCTGCAGGGCGAGCGCGACCAGGTGCTGCTGGGTGTCACCGGTTCGGGCAAGACCTTTACCATGGCCAAGGTGGTCGAGACGCTGCAGCGGCCCGCTCTCGTCCTCGCGCCCAACAAGATCCTAGCTGCCCAACTCTATGGCGAGTTCAAGAGCTTCTTCCCCGAGAATGCAGTCGAGTATTTCGTCAGCTATTACGATTATTACCAGCCCGAGGCCTATGTGCCCCGGTCGGACACCTACATCGAGAAGGAAAGCTCGGTAAATGAGGCGATCGACCGGATGCGGCACTCCGCCACGCGGTCCCTGCTGGAGCGGGACGACGTGCTGATCGTCGCTTCCGTCTCCTGCCTCTACGGCATCGGCTCGGTCGAAACCTATTCGGCGATGACGTTCAGCCTGAAGAAGGGCCAGGGCGCCGATCAGCAGGAGATCGTGCGCAAGCTCGTGGCGCTGCAGTACAAGCGCAACGACGCCGCCTTCAATCGCGGCAATTTCCGGGTGCGCGGCGACAATCTCGAAGTGTTTCCGTCGCACTATGAAGACACGGCGTGGCGCATCGCGTTCTTCGGCGACGAGATCGAGGAGATCGTCGAGTTCGATCCGCTGACCGGCAAGAAGGTCGCCAGCCTCGACTATGTGAAGATCTACGCCAACTCCCACTATGTGACGCCTGGGCCCACACTTAAACAGGCGACCGAGGCGATCCGCCACGAACTGGCCGAGCGACTGAAGGAGCTGGTCGCCGAGGGCAAATTGCTGGAGGCGCAGCGGCTGGAGCAGCGCACCAATTTCGATCTGGAGATGATCGCGGCGACGGGGTCCTGCGCAGGCATCGAGAATTATTCGCGCTTCCTGACCGGCCGCCTGCCCGGCGAGCCGCCGCCGACTTTGTTTGAATATCTGCCCGAGAACGCGCTGCTGTTCGTCGACGAGAGCCATGTCACGATCGGCCAGGTGAACGGCATGAGCCGGGGCGACCATCGCCGCAAGCTGACGCTGGCCGAGTACGGCTTCCGCCTGCCGTCCGCGATCGACAATCGCCCGTTACGCTTCAACGAGTGGAATGCGATGCGGCCGCAGACGGTGTACGTGTCCGCGACTCCTGGCGACTGGGAGATGGAGCAGACCGGCGGCGTCTTCTGCGAACAGGTGATCCGCCCGACAGGCCTGATCGATCCGCCCGTCGAGATCCGCCCGATCGAGGACCAGGTCGACGATTTGGTGAACGAATGCCGGATCACGGCCAATAACGGCTATCGCGCGCTCGTCACCACCCTCACCAAGCGGATGGCCGAGGACCTGACCGAATATCTGCACGAGGCGGGCTTGAAGGTCCGCTACATGCACTCCGACGTCGAGACGCTGGAACGTATCGAGTTGATCCGCGACCTGCGGCTGGGCGTCTATGACGTGCTGGTCGGAATCAACCTGCTGCGCGAGGGGCTCGACATTCCCGAATGCGGGCTGGTCGCGATCCTCGATGCGGACAAGGAAGGGTTCCTCCGTTCCGAGACGTCGCTGATCCAGACGATCGGCCGCGCGGCGCGCAACGTGGAAGGCCGGGTGATCCTCTATGCCGACTCGATCACCGGCTCGATGGAGCGGGCGATGCGCGAGACCGCGCGCCGGCGAGAGAAGCAGGAGGCCTATAACCGCGAGCACGGCATCACGCCGCAGACGATCAAGCGCAACATCGGCGACATCATCGCCCATGTTGCGACGAAGGACTCGGTGCTGGTCGAGATCGACGAAGACCGGCCGCACATGGTCGGCCACAATCTGCGCGCCTATATCGAAGACTTGGAAAAGCAGATGCGCGACGCCGCCGCGAACCTGGAGTTCGAGACCGCCGCGCGCATCCGCGACGAGATCCGCACTCTCGAGCAGCAGGAACTAGGCTTGCCCGTCGAGGAGCATAAGGCGCCGATGATGGGCCGCTCGAACGAAGGCAAGCCCGGCACCCGCAAGACGCGTTACGGCAAGCAGCAGCAGATGCGCGTGGCCAAGCGCGGGCGCCGCTAGCGACGCCAAGCTTCGGCCGCGGGGTTGGGCGTTTGCCGTAAAGTGCTGCTTGAAACCCCCGACCGGTCCCGCTAAGGGCCCACGTCTTGCCTCCGCGGGGCGCTTCGGCGACCCGGTCCCGGTCGGGGAGTAGCTCAGCCTGGTAGAGCACTGTCTTCGGGAGGCAGGGGCCGGAGGTTCGAATCCTCTCTCCCCGACCATTTCACGCCCTCAGCCTCGGCGCTCAAGGATCAGCGATTGGATGGCGTGGCCGAAATAGCCGTCGCGGTCGGCCAAGCGGGTTGTGGCGGAGCCGGTGCCGTCGGGTGAGGCCCAGGTGTCGGCGTCCGAGAAGATCCACTCGCCCCGCGGCTCGCGCGCTAGGCTGACGGTCAGGTCGCCGTTGATGAAGGTCCTCAAAGGGCAGCCGCGCCGAAATGCCGTTCGAGAAGTCGGCGACCGCGACGGCGCGCATGGCGGGCGAGAGCGGCTCGCCTTCGATCAGCGGGCGATGCTGATGGAACCAGACCTGGCCGGGACCATGATCGGCAAAGCCGCCGCGGATGCGCCGGATGTCGAAATTTGCGCCAAAGTTGCGGGCGCCGGAGCGCAGGCCGACGCCCGTTGCCTCCACCTGTTCAGGGGCCGGCGCGTCGAGCGGAGGCAGCATGGACGCGGGAAGGGGCTGGTCGACAGTGCGCACCTTCAGCACCAAGGCCCGCGCCACCTCGGCGTCGCCATTCGATAGCCGCACCTGCACGAGCTGGATCTTGCGCCCTTCACGCAGCACCGTCGTCTCGAGGGCGAGATCGGCAACGGGCACCGGGCGCATCAGATCGACCGTGACCCGCGCGATGCGCATCGGGGCAGACGTCGGCACCTGCTCGGCCGCCCAGGTGGCGAGCGAGGACGGCGCCCCGCCATGCTGCAGCCGCGCGTCCCATGGGCCCGCGGCCAGTTCGGTGGCGCGGATGAGGGCACCCGCACGGGTGAAGGCGTGGTCAGTCATGCGGGCAACTTAGCCAGGCCCGAGGCCGCCTCCAGTGCCACGGCTCCGCCAGCCATGGCCGTGCGTCCGCTCACTTCGCCGCCGTGCGGCAGACCGGCTCCTTCTCGATGTCCGTCACCTGTCACCGCGTGCGGACGTAGCTTCCCGGTGCATCGTCCAAGGATGGGAGGCTGCCGGCGCCGGGAACCCGCGCGCCCTCGGCCTTGATCTTCGCGGGCGCCCGCTCGTTGATCCACTTGATCCAGTCGGGCCACCAGCTGCCCTTGGTCTCGGTAGCGCCGGCAACGAACTCCTCGAGCGATTTCGCGCCACTCTCGTTCGTCCAATATTGATATTTGCCCGCGCTCGGCGGGTTGACCACGCCCGCGATGTGGCCGGAGCCGGCGAGTACGAAGCGGACCGGGCCGGTGAAATGGTCGGTGATCTTCCACACGCTTTCGGCCGGCGCGATATGGTCCTCGCGCCCCGCCTGGACGTAAGTGGGCGTCTTCACGTCGCGCAGGTCGAGCGGCTGGCCAAGCACGGTCATCGCCTTGGGCACCACCAGCTTATTGTCGCGGTAGAGGTCGGTCAGATAGGCGCGGTGCCATTTGGCGGGCAGGTTGGTCGTGTCGCCGTTCCAGTGCAGCAGGTCGAACTGCGGATAGTCGTTGCCGAGCAGATAGTTGTTGACGACGTAGTTCCAGATCAGGTCGCGCCCGCGCAGCAGGTTGAAGGTCGCCGCTGTGGATCGGCGTGCAAAAAGGACCCCGTTAGCGGGGTGATCGGCGTCTAAAAGGGACCCCTCATTTCGATGGTTTAAGCAGCCGGCTGGATTTTCAGGCGGCGAGATCGGGATGTTGATTTTGGAGACAGTGGTTCGGATTCGGCGCGAGTATGCCGGCGGCAAGGCGATCAAGGCGATCGCGCGGGATTTGCATGTGTCGCGGAAGGTGATCCGCAAGGCGATCCGGGCGCCGGAAGGCGCATTCGACTATCAGCGCAAGGTTCAGCCACTGCCTAGGATCGGGCCGTTTCAGGATC
>NZ_JABEPR010000012.1 GCF_013044515.1 Sphingomonas sp. ID1715 | reverse complement strand
GCCGGCGTGCCGATCATCGGCGACGACATCAAGGCGCAGCTGGGCGCGACCATCGTCCACCGCGTGCTGACCGACCTGTTCAAGAAGCGCGGCGTCAGGCTCGACCGCACCTACCAGCTCAACACCGGCGGCAACACCGACTTTTTGAACATGTCGAACCGCCAGCGGCTCGCCTCCAAGAAGGTGTCGAAGACCGAAGCGGTGCAGTCGGTCGCGGAAGAACGCTTGGCCGACGAGAACATCCATGTCGGGCCATCGGATTACGTGGCCTGGCAGAACGACAACAAGGTCTGCTTCCTGCGCATGGAAGGCCAGCTGTTCGGCGGCGTGCCGATGAACCTGGAACTGCGCCTCTCGGTCGAGGACAGCCCCAACTCCGCCGGCGTCGCCATCGACATGATCCGCTGCGCCAAACTCGCCCGCGACCGCGGCCTCTCAGGCGCCGTCCTCCCCGCCTCCGCCTGGTTCTGCAAACATCCGCCCGTCCAGATGACCGACGATGAAGCCTTCTCCGCCGTCGAGGCGTTCATCGGCTGAAGGGCCAGGTCCGGCCCGCTCCTTCTCGGGTCGATGGCATGAAGATTGGCGTTCTGACGTTTCACCGCTGCATCAATTACGGGTCCTATTGGCAGGCGCGCTGCATGGTCCAGGGCCTGCGTGCGCAGGGGCACGACGCCGAACTGCTCGACCATGACGCACCCGAGGTCAGGCGCGCCGAATGGCGCTGCGCCTTCCAGCCCCTGCTCCCGGTCCGCACGCCACGCGCAGACATTCAACGCTACGCCACCAAGGCGCGTCGCTTCCTCAAGGCATTCGATCGCCTGCCGCAATCGCGCCGCTTCCACCTCCACGAGCCGGAGGCAGCCGGACGCTATGACGCGGTGCTGGTCGGCAGCGACGAGGTCTGGAACTTCGCCCATCCCTGGTATGGCTGGAAGCCGATCTTCTTCGGCGAGCGGCTGCAGGCGGACCGCCTCATCTCCTATGCGGCGAGCTTCGGCAATCACGACGCCGATCGCGGCATCCACCCCGACTGGGCGCGGAAACTCCGCCGGTTCGACGCCATCTCCGTTCGCGACGAGAATAGCCGCAAGCTGGTGCGCGACGGCGTGGATCGCGAGCCGGAGATCGTGCTCGATCCCTGCCTGCAATTCCCACCTCCCAAGGTGGAGCGAACGGCCGCTGCGCCCTATCTCGCCCTCTACGGCCATGGCTTTCCCGACTGGTTCACCGCCGCGGTCACGGACTGGGCACGGGCAAACGATCGCCGCATCATCAGCATCGGCTATCGCAACGATTGGGCCGACGAGCAGCGGATCGAGGCCGGCCCGGAGGAGTTTTCCGCCCTGATCGCCGGCGCGGACGCGGTCGCCACCAACTTCTTCCATGGCTGCGTGTTCGCGCTGCACCACCAGCGCCCCTTCGTCTCAGCGCCTTCCGCATATCGCTTCAACAAGGTTCGCGACCTGACCCACAGCCTCGCCGCCGGACGCCATCTGGTGACCGCCGACACGCCGCTCGAAACCTATCATGAGCTGCTCGGCTGCCCGCTCGATCCGGCGATCGCTGCGCGCATCGTCGAACAGCGCCGGCGTTCCAGCGCCTATCTGGCGGCAGTCCTTGGCTGACGCGCCACTCGCTCCGGCCGATGTGGTGCGCGCCGGCCTGTGCATCGGCTGCGGCGTATGCGGGCCCGATAGGCAAGCGCTCGATTGGGACGATCATGGATTCTTGCAGCCACGCGGACGCTGGACCGAACAGGCGAGCGAGGGCTTCACACACACCTGTCCCTTCTCCCCTGCCGCCCGCAACGAAGACGAGATCGCCGCCACGCGCTTTCCCTCGGCCCGCGAGCGTCACGATCTGATCGGGAACTTCGAGAGCGCTTATGTCGGCCATGTCGCCGAGGCCGAGTTCCGCCCCAATGGCAGTTCGGGCGGCATGGTCAGCTGGGTCGCTGCCGAGCTGCTGCGCCGCGGTCTTGTGGATGGCGTCGCCCATGTCGCGCCCACCGATCCGCAGCAGGAGGGCCGCTTCTTCGGCTATCGCATCTCGCGCAGCGTCGAGGAGATCGGCCAGGGCGCGAAGTCCCGCTATTACCCGGTCGAACTGTCCGGCGTGCTAGCCGAGATCCGCGCAACCCCGGGCCGTTATGCCGTGATTGGCGTGCCCTGCTTCATCAAGGCGCTCCAGCTGCTGCGCGCCACAGACCCGGTCCTAAAGGGACGGATTGCCTACACGCTCGGCCTGTTCTGCGGCCATATGAAGAGCGCGCGGCTGGTCGACAGCTTCGCCTGGCAGCTGGACGCACCGATCGATCAGGTGCGCGCCGTCGAATATCGCAAGAAGGACGCCGGCCGCCCCGCCAACTGGTACACCGCGCACCTGGCCCTCGCGGACGGCAGCGCGCGCTGGCAGGATTGGTGGCATCTGGTCGATGGCGACTGGGGCGCCGGATTCTTCCAGAACAATGCCTGCAACTATTGCGATGATGTGGTGGCCGAGACCGCCGACATCGCCTTCGGCGATGCCTGGGTGGAGCCCTACTCGTCCGACGGTCGCGGCACCAATGTCGTGATCGTGCGCACGTCCGAGATGCAGAACATCGTGAGCGAGGCGCTCGCTGCGCAGCGCCTGACGCTCGAGCAGGTCGACGCCGAATTCATCGCGAACACCCAGGCCGCGGGGTTCCGCCAGCGCCGCGAGGGGCTCGCCTATCGCCTACGGATCGCCCCGCCCCGGCTGCCGCTGCGCAAGCGCGTCGCCCCGGCCGGGCACGACCTCCCGCTCCGCCGCAAGCTGGTCTACCGCAGCCGCAAATGGATCAGCGCCACGAGCCACCGCCTCGCGGCCTTGGGGCGGCGAAATGGCTGGCACGGCATCTATCTGCGCTGGGCGCGGCTGGCGCTCAGGACCTATGAAGGCTTCGCCTATCTGCGCGGCCCGGTCGGCAGGCTGATGCAGCGCCTCGAACCAGCGCGCCCGGACTAGCGCTTTTCCGGCAAATCCGATCGCGTGACCCGGTTCGGCTCGGGTAGCGCCAAGACGCCGCCGCCACCGAACAGGCCTTCGAACGCGTCGATATCCTCGGGGCTTGATCCGGGCAGGTCGGCGCCCTCCCGCAGCACGGTGAAATTGTCGCCGCCGGTTGCGAGGAAGTTGCTGACGCTGACCCGATAGGTCCGCGCCTCGTCGATCGGCACGCCGTTCAGCTGCATGTCGATGATGCGCTGCCCCTCGGGCTTGGTCAGATCATAACGATAGCTGAAGCCGCGCGAGACCATCAGCATGTTCGGCTTCTGCACGGTGTTGGAGCCGCTGGCGAATTGCTGCTCCAGCAGCGCGCGCAGCTGCCGCCCGGTGAGCCCTTTCAGCTGCAGGACATTGCCGAACGGGGCGACGGCATAAAGCTGCCCATAGGTGACGCTGCCGTCCGACGCCGGCACGAGGTCGGCGCGCAGCCCATATTGGTTCATGAAGGCGATGTCGGCGCCCGTCGCCCGGAGCTGCGCGTCCGCCACCAGATCGCCGAGCACCGACTCTCCCGAAGGTGTTTGCGCACGCAGCGCCTGGCCCGCTATCCTGCCGACGACGCGGTTCGAAATCGGCGCCGCGGCGGCGACATAACGCTGTACCAGCTCATCGACCCGCGGGTCCTTGGCATAGCTCTGAAAGGCCGGCACGATCGGCGTCTCGCCGCTGGGCGTGGTAAAGCCTTCCCCCTGCACGATCAGATTGTCGGCGGCGCGCGCGCTCACCCGGTGCGACTTCGGATCGATCGACAGACGGATATCGGTCAGCATCGTGCCGCTGCGGCCGGCGCTGGTCACTAGGAACGGCCGCGCCGGGTCCATGCTGCGGAAGTCGCAGACATAGGCATTGTGCGTGTGGCCCGACACGACCAGGTCCACCGCCGGATCCAGTTTGCCCAGGATCGGCAGCAGGTCGCCGCTGACGCCGCCGCAGCTCTTGTCGTTATAGTCGACCTTGGTGGCGAGCCCCTGGTGGATCAACACCACGATCGCATCCGCTCCCTGCGCCTTCAGCCGCGGTACCTGCGCGTTGATGGTTGCGGCCTCATCCTCGAAGCTCAGGCCCGCCACGCTGGCGGGCACGACCAGGGTCGGGGTGGACTTCAGGGTCAGGCCGATAAACCCGACCTTCACCCTGGCCGCGCCCTTGCCGAAGCTGCGGAGTGCAGTCGCGGGGAACAGCGTGTCGCCCCCCTGGCGGCGCACATTTGCGGCAAGGAAGCGGAAGCGCGCGCCGGGGAAATTCGCGTCGGCGCGGCAGGGCTGGCGGTTGGTGTGCTTCGCGCAGCCGCCATTCTGCATGCGCAGCAGTTCGCCCGGCCCGCGATCGAATTCGTGATTGCCGACCGCATTCAGGTCGAGGCCGATCATGTTCATGGCCAGGATCGTCGGCTCGTCGAGGAATTGCGACGAAACGAAGGGCGAGGCGCTGATCAGGTCGCCGGCGGAAACGGTGATGCTGTTCGGATTGGCCGCCCGCAGCCGCGCCACGGCGGAGGCGAAATAGGCAGCGCCCCCGGCCGGCACCTTGACCGCTGCCCCGCCGGGAGCGGTCGCGGGAACGCCGATCTTGGGCGGCTCCAGCGCGCCATGGAAGTCGTTGAAGGCGATGATCTTCACCTCGACTGGCGCAGCCTGCCGCGCTGGCGGCACCGTGGCGCACGAGGTCAGCGCGGCCAATGCCGGGATTGCCAACCATCTTACGCTCATTCCCGCCGCTCCAGATTCGTGCCGCAGCCCCTTTGCATGCGCCCGTTACGCTGTCACGACGGAACCGGTCGGAGAGAAAAGGACGGCAAGCGCATGCAATATTGGGAGGATATCGAGGTCGGGTCCAAGTCCCGGTTCGGGCGCTATGAAGTGACGCGCGAGGAAGTGGTCGACTTTGCGTCCCGCTACGATCCGCAGCCCTTTCATCTGTCCGACGAAGCCGCGGCCCAGACCTATTTCGGCCGCCTGTCGGCATCCGGCTGGCACAGCTGCGCGATGCTGATGCGCATGCTCGTCGATCATATGAAGGACAATCAGCAGGCCGGGCTCGGCTCGCCCGGCGTCGACGAGCTGCGCTGGCTGAAGCCGGTCTATCCCGGCGACACGCTCCGCGCCGAGACCGAGGTGCTGGACAAGACGCCTTCGCGCAGCCGACCGGACATGGGCAGCTATCGCGGGCGCACGACCGTCTTCAACCAGCACGACGAGCCGGTCATGACCCTGGTGTCGATTGGCCTGATCCGCCGCCGCCCGCAAAACGGCTGAACGTCAACTCCCTTCGACGAACGTCATCATGCAATACCGGATGGTATCGACTTCCGCCGCCCAGTCGTTGACGGGGCAGCGGTGTTCGACTCGTTGCGAGCTGCTTCCCGAATGAAGAACAACGCAGCGCGAAACTTCCTGCTCGGCGCGACCCTGCTGGTCGCCGGGTGCAACAGCCAATCCGATAGCGCGCAAAAGGGACCCGGCGGCTCAGGCGGCGGGCGCGGCGGCACGCCGGAAGTCGGCTATGTCGTGGTGCAGCCCACGTCCGTCGCGCTCACGACCGAGCTGGCGGGGCGCACCACGCCCTTTGCGGTGTCCGAGGTCCGGCCGCAGATTTCCGGCGTCATCCAGCGCCGCTTCTTCACCGAAGGCAGTTACGTCAGTGCCGGCCAGACGCTCTACCAGATCGATCCGCGGCTGACCGAAGCGGGCCAGGCTCAGGCCCAGGCCAATCTGGCAGCGTCCGAGGCAACGGCGGAGGCGGCGCGTGTCCGGGCCGAGCGGCTGCGTCCGCTAGCTCGCATGCAGGCGGTCAGCCAGCAGGATTATACCGACGCCGCGGCGCAAGCCCGCCAGGCGCAGGCCGCCGTTAACCAGCAGCGCGCGGCGCTCCGCACGGCGCAGGTGAATCTCGGCTTCACGCGGGTGCCGGCGCCGATCAGCGGCCGGATCGGTCGATCGCTGTTCACGCAAGGCGCGCTGGTCACTGCCAACCAGACCGATCCGCTCGCCACGATTCAGCAGCTCGATCCGATCTTCGTCGATATCCAGCAATCGACCGGCGAGCTGTTGCAGCTGCGGCGCATGCTCGCCCAGGGCAATGTCATGCCCGCCAAGGCCGGCGTGCGGCTGAAACTCGAAGACGGCAGCGACTATGGCCTGACCGGCACCATCCAGTTCTCGGAGGTCGTCGTGGACCCGGGCACAGGCACGGTGACGCTGCGCGCCAGCTTCCCCAATCCGCAGGGCGTGCTGCTGCCCGGCATGTTCGTGCGTGCGGTGTTCGCGCAGGCGGTCGACAGCCGCGCCTTCCTGGTCCCGCAGCAGGCCGTCACTCGCGATCCGCAGGGCAATGCGACCGTGCTGCTCGTCGGCCCCGGCAACAAGGCGGCCATGCGCAAGGTAGCGGCGGAACGCACGCAGGGTGCCTTCTGGGTCGTCACGGCGGGGCTGAACCCGGGCGACAAGGTGATCACCCAGGGTGTTGCCCGCGCCCGCCCCGGCCAGCCGGTCAAGCCCGTGCCCGAAAATGCGCCGCAGCGGATCGATCCAAACCGGGTCGGGCCCGGCGGAGCGGGCGGCGCGCGCGGCGGAGCCGGCGGCCGCTGACTGCATGATCTCCCGCATCTTCATCGATCGGCCGATCTTCGCCTGGGTGATCGCGATCCTGATCATGCTGCTCGGGCTCGGCGCACTCTTCTCGCTGCCGATCGCGCAATATCCCGACGTTGCCCCGCCGCAAGTGAACATCCGCGCCAATTACCCCGGCGCCAATGCCGAGACGGTCGAAAACAGCGTCACTCAGGTGATCGAACAGCAGCTGTCCGGCATTGACGGCCTGCTCTATTTCAGCTCGAGCTCCAGCGCGCGCGGCTCGGTCAACATCAGCCTCACGTTCGAAAAGGGCACCGATCCGGACACCGCGCAAGTGCAGGTGCAGAACCGCGTCCAGCAGGCGCTGCCCCGCTTGCCGCAGCAGGTGCAGCAACAGGGCCTCTCCGTCACCAAGTCCAACCCCGACTTCCTGATGATCGTCGCCGTCTATGACGAGACCAATCGCGTCACCAATCGCGACGTCTCCGACTGGCTGGTGTCCAACGTGCAGGACCCGATCAGTCGTATCCAGGGTGTGGGCGACATCAACGTCTTCGGCGCTCAATATGCGATGCGCATCTGGCTCGATCCGGCGCGGCTCGCATCCTATCAGCTGATGCCTGGCGACGTGATCAGCGCGATCCAGGCGCAGAATACGGAGATCACCGCTGGCGAGATCGGCTCCCAGCCCGCCGCGCCGACGCAGATGCTGAACGCGACCGTCACCTCGCAGTCGCGGCTGCAGACCCCGGAGCAGTTCCGCGCCATCATCCTCAAGACGACGCAGCAGGGCGCGACCGTGCGCCTGGGCGACGTCGCGCGGATCGAGCTGGGCTCCGAAAACTATAATGTCGTGACGCGGGTGAACGGCCATCCTGGCGCGGGCTTCGCGGTCTCCACGGCGCCAGGCGCAGACGCACTAACAACGGCAGAACTGGTCAAGGCGGAAGTCGCGCGGATCGCGAAAGGCTTCCCGCCCGGCTACCGATATGACTACCCGAACGACGCGACCGACTTCATCAAGCTGTCGATCGAGGAAGTGGTCTGGACGCTGATCGAGGCGATCCTGCTCGTCATCGTCGTCATGTTCGTCTTTCTGCAGAGTTGGCGGGCGACCCTGATCCCGACGATTGCGGTGCCAGTGGTGCTGCTCGGCACCTTCGCGGTGTTTGCTGTCGCCGGCTTCTCGATCAACACCATGACCCTGTTCGGGCTGGTGCTGGCGATCGGCCTGCTCGTCGACGATGCGATCGTTGTCGTCGAGAATGTCGAGCGGCTGCTCGAAGAAAATCCCGACATGAGTCCGCGCGAAGCGACGATCCAGTCGATGAGCGAGATTTCGACCGCGCTGATCGCCATCGCGCTGGTGCTCTCCGCCGTGTTCCTGCCAATGGCGTTTTTCGGCGGCTCGACGGGTGTGATCTACCGCCAGTTCTCGCTGACGATCATCGCCGCGATGATCCTGTCGGTCGTGGTCGCGCTGGTGCTGACCCCGGCGCTCACCGCAACCTTGCTCAAGCCAAGGCAGCATGGGGAGCTTCGTTCGGAGCGCTTCCCTCGCCTCGCCGCCTGGACGGAGCGCGCACGCAATCGCTTCAACAATGGTTTCGCGCGCCTGACCGACCGCTACACGCATGCGGCGCGGCGCGTAATCGACCGCAAATGGCTGTTTCTCGGCATCTACGCGGTGACGGTGGTGCTGCTCGCCGCCCTGTTCCTGCGCCTGCCGACCAGCTTCCTGCCCACTGAGGATCAGGGCTTTGCCCAGGCCCAGATCCGCTTGCCCGCCGGCGCCACCCTCGCGCGCACCCAACAGGTACAGCGGCAGGTCGAGGACTATCTGCTGCGCGGGCGGGAAGCGAAGAATGTCGACGTGATCTTCACCGTCGCTGGCGGTGGCGGCGGCGGTCCGCAGGGGCAGAATGCGGGCAACGCCTTCATCAACCTCGCAGATTGGGATCAGCGCCACGGTGCCGAAAACAGCGCGGAGGGCATTGCCGAGCGCATGGGTCGCGCTTTCGGAGGCTTGCGCGACGCGCAGATCTTCGCGTTGGTGCCGCCGGCGATCCGCGGCCTCGGCCAGTCGAGCGGCTTCCAGATGCAGCTGCTGAACTCCGGCGGCCTGTCGCGTGAGGCGTTCAAGGCGGCGCGCGACCGGCTGATCGAGGAAGCAGGCAACGACCCGATGCTGACCGGCGTCCGCCCGAGCGAACTGCCCGACACGCCCAATCTCCGCGTCGACCTCGACCAGCAAAAGCTGGCTGTGCTGGGCCTCAGCCAGGCCGATGTGAACCAGACGCTGTCCGCCGCCTGGGGCGGGCGCTACGTCAACGACTTCATCGATCGTGGCCGGGTCAAGCGCGTCTATGTGCAGGGCGACGCGCCCTATCGCGCGGCCCCCGAAGATCTGTATCAGTGGTTCGTGCGCGGCCGTGACGGGCAGATGGCGCCCTTCTCCTCCTTCGCGCAGACCAGCTGGCAAGTCGGCCCGGTTTCGCTCGGCCGGTTCGGCGGCGTGCCGTCGTATGAGATCCAGGGGCAGGCCGCGCCCGGCACGAGCTCGGGCGAGGCGATGGACCGGATCATGGCGCTGGCCCAGCAGATCCCCGGCGTGTCGGTCGCCTGGAGCGGCCTGTCCTACCAAGAACGACTCTCCTCGGGCCAAGCGCCGCTTCTCTATGGTCTGTCGCTGCTCGTCGTCTTCCTGTGCCTCGCCGCGCTCTACGAAAGCTGGTCCATTCCTGTCGCGGTGCTGCTCGTCATTCCGCTCGGCCTGGTCGGCGCCGTCTTCGCGGTGACGCTGCGGGGCTTGCAGAACGACGTGTACCTGCAGATCGGCCTGCTCACGACCATGGGCCTCGCCGCGAAGAACGCCATCCTGATGATCGAGTTCGCCGAGCAGGCGGAAAAGGCCGGCAAACGCGTCATCGAGGCGGCACTCGAGGCGGCGCGTATCCGCTTGCGGCCGATTCTGATGACCAGCCTTGCCTTCATCTTCGGCGTGCTGCCGCTTGCCATCTCGACCGGTGCCGGCGCCAAGAGCCGCGTCGCGATCGGCACCTCGGTGATCGGCGGCATGCTGACCGCGACCATCCTCGCGATCTTTTACATCCCGCTCTTCTTCGTGCTCGTGCGCCGAGGCGTGCGCGACGGCCGCGAATGGCTGAAGCAGCGCCGCCAGCGGCCGGCGGAGAGTGCGGCGTGAAGCGCCTCATCTCCTTCGCGCTGATCGCGAGTCTTGGCGCCTGCACGCTCGGCCCGCGCTACGAGCGCCCCACCCCGGCAGTGCCGCTCTCCTGGCCGGTCGGCGATGCCTATCTCCGCCAATCGGAAGCCGTGCTGCCTGCGGTCAGCTATCGCGACATCTTCCGCGATCCGCGGCTGCAGCGGATCATCGAGACAGCGCTCGTGAACAATCAGGATCTGGCGCTTGCCGCAGCGAACATCGCCGCCGCGCGCGAGCGCTTCCGCATCCAGCGTGCCGAGATCCTGCCGCAGGTCGATGCGACCGGCAGCTACACCGAATCCGATCGCGGCAATGGCGCCGGCAGCGGCGTCGGCCAGGCCGCATCCGGCCGGCAGACGAACTACCGCCTTCAGGCCGGCATCACCGCATTCGAGATCGACTTGTTCGGGCGCATCCGCTCGCTGACCGAGGCCGAGCGCAACCGCTATTTCGCGACGGAAGCCGGCGCCCGCGCCACCCGCCTCGCGCTGGTCGGCGACATCGCCAATGCGTGGCTGACCTATGCCGCCGACAAGGATTTGCTGGCAATCGGCGAGCGCACCGTGCGCAGCGCCGAGGAGAGCGTGCGCCTCACTCGCCTGCGGCTGGAGGGCGGCATCGCCCCGCGCACGGATCTGCGCCAGGCCGAACAGACGCTCGAACAGGCACGCGCCGACGTCGCCCAGGCGCGGACCGACCTAGCGCAGGACGTCAACCTGCTCCAGCTATTGGTCGGCGCGCCGGTCGATCCCGCCCTGCTCCCCAGCGCCCTCGCCGATGCCGAACCAACCATCGCCGAGCTGCCGGCCGGGCTCGACTCGACGATCCTGCTCCGCCGGCCGGACGTGGTGCAGGCCGAGTACCAGCTGCGCGCCGCCAATGCCGAGATCGGCGCCGCCCGCGCCGCGCTCTTCCCGCGCATCAGCCTGACCGCCGTGCTGGGCCTCGCCAGCACCGCGCTCGGCGACCTCTTCTCGGGCGACGCCTTCAATTGGTCGGTCGGCCCGCAGGCGAGCTACTCGATCTTCCAGGGCGGGGCCGCGCGCGCCAATGTGCGGTTGAGCCAGGCACAGCGGGACGCTGCCGTCGCCAGCTATCAGCGCACCATCCAAACGGCGTTCCGCGAAGTCTCGGACGCACTCGCCCGGCGCGGCACGATCGCCGAACAGCTCCGCGCCCAGCGGGCCAATCTTGCCGCGTCCGAGGACAATTACGCGCTCAGCGAAGCGCGCTTCCGCGGCGGCATCGACCCGTTCCTGCAGACGCTGATCGCGCAGCGCAGCCTCTATGCCGCCCAACGCCAGCTCGTCGCCACACGCCTGGTCCGCGCGCAGAACCTCGTCCAGCTCTATCGGACGCTCGGCGGGGACTCCCAGCTCGATGCGCCACGAAACGGCGGCCCGGTTCAGGCTGGACCCACGCCGCCGCCGCGCTAGACGGGCGGCATGACCGACCAGCCGCTTTCCGACCAAATCGTACTCGTCACCGGCGCCAGCCGCGGCATCGGCGCCGCGACCGCGGAGGCGCTCGCCCGCGCCGGCGCCCATGTCATCCTGACCGCGCGCACCGCCAAGGACCTGGAAGGGGTCGAGGAACGCATCCATGAAGCCGGCGGCACCGCGACCATCGCGCCGCTCGACCTGACCGACGGCGACAGCATCGGCCGCCTCGCGGCTGCCGTGTCGAGCCGCTGGGACAGGCTCGACGCGCTGGTCCTCAACGCGGCGATGCTCGGCTCGCTCGCGCCCGTACCGGCAATCGATCCCAAGGAGTTCGCCAAGCTGCTGACCCTCAATGTCGGCGCGCAGGCGGCTTTGATCGCTGCCTTCGACCCGCTGCTCCGCGCCGCCGCGCCGGGCAAGCTGGTCGCGATCACCTCCAGCGTCGGCGCCAATCCGCGCGCCTATTGGGGCGCGTACGGCGCGTCCAAGGCCGCGCTCGACACGCTCATGCTCAGCTATGCCGAGGAGCAGCGCAACCTCGGCAAGGTCAAGGTCGCGATCCTCGATCCGGGCGCCACCCGCACCAAGATGCGCGAGCGCGCTTTCCCAGGCGAAGACCCGATGACCGTCAAGCCGCCCGAAGCCGTCGCCACCCACATCGCCGACCTGCTCGCACAAGGGTTCGAAACGGGACACCGCGAACGCGTGGCGGGCTGAGATGCCGCAGGCGCTGGCCGCCGGGCTGTGGGGGCTGTTCGGGGGATCGGCGCTGATCATGGGCGCGCTCGTCGGCTATTTCCTACGCCTGCCGCAACGGCTGATCGCCGCGATCATGGCGCTCGGCGCCGGCGTGCTGATCTCCGCCGTCGCCTTCGAGCTGGTGGATGAGGCCTTTGTCCGCAGCGGTGCGCAACCGACGGCGATCGGCCTCGGCACGGGTGCCCTCGCCTATACCATTGCCAACATTAACGTCTCGCGCGCCGGCGCCCGCCACCGCAAGCGCTCCGGCAGTGACCCGAATGCTTCGCAGGACGCCAGCGCCGGCTCGGGCGCGGCCATCGCGGTCGGCGCATTGCTCGACGGCATTCCGGAATCGGTCGTGATCGGCGTCAGTCTGGTCGAAGGCGGCAGCGTCAGCCTTGCCGTCGCCGCAGCCGTGTTCCTGTCGAACATTCCGGAAGGCCTCTCCAGCGCCGCCGGCATGAAGCAGGCTGGCCGCAAGGCGCCCTATGTCCTCGGCCTGTGGGTCGGCATCGCGCTCGCCTCCGGTCTGGCGGCGCTGGTCGGCAATGCAATGCTAGCGGATGCTGGTCCGGAAGTGCTGGCCCTGACGCTCGCCTTCGCAGGCGGCGCCGTGCTGGCGATGATAGTCGACACCATGGTGCCGGAAGCCACGGAAAAGACGCATGAATATACCGGCCTGATCGCCGTGGTCGGGTTCTTCGCTGCCTTCCTGCTGTCGAAGCTCGGCGGTTAGTCGATCGGCTCGATCGCGAGGATCTCGATCGCAGCCGCTTTGCCGCCGAAATCGACCCGCTCGCCCACCTCTGCATCCATCATCGCGCGTGCGAGCGGCGCCGAGAAGCTGATCGAACCGCCATGGGGGTCCGCTTCGTCGTCGCCGACGATCGCAACGGTCCGCTTTGCGCCGTTCAGCCGGTAGGTGACGCGGGTGCCGAACGCGACCGCGTCGCCTTCGGCCTCGGGCATCAGTTCGGCGGTCGCCTGCCGCGTCGTCCAGTAACGGAGGTCGCGCTTCGCTGCCTCGATCTCCGCTTCCTCGCCGCCGGCAGCGACCTGGGCGTCGAGTTCCTTCACCCGCGCCTCGATCAGCGCGAGCCCGCGTGCGGTCACCAGATTGGGGCCGGGCGGGATCGGGAGCTCGAATTTGGGCTCCTTATGCTCCTCGTCGCTTTCCCGCCGAAAGGCTACGCTCACCGCACATGCTCCATATCGTTCACCACCCCGACTATCTGACGCCGCCGCCTCCGTCAGGTGGGTTTCCGGCCAGTAAATATCATCTGCTGATGGACGCGCTGGACCGGCTCCCCGTTCCGCAGGCGTGCCACAGGCCGAAGCCAATGCCTCGCCAGTGGCTCGAAGCGGTTCACGATCCGGCCTATGTGGGCGAAGTTCTCGCCGCCACTGTGCCGAGGGACAAGGAGCGCCGGATCGGCTTTCCCGTCACGCCCGCCGTCTCGCGCCGAGCGCAGCTGACACCCGGCGGGACCTATTTGGCGGCCAGGCTCGCGATCGACCACGGCTATGCGGCCAACACCGCCGGCGGCAGCCATCATGCGCTGCACGAGACCGGTGCCGGCTATTGCGTGTTCAACGATCTCGCCTTGGCCGCGCACCGGCTGCTGGCCGAAGGCGCCGTCCGCCGCATTTTGATCGTCGATCTGGACGTGCACCAGGGCGACGGCACCGCCTCACTGCTCGCCGGACGCGAAGACGTGGCGACCTATTCCGTGCACGCCGCCAGGAACTTCCCCGCCCGGAAGGCGCGCTCGACTCTCGACGTGCCGCTTCCGGACGGGGCCGGCGATGAAGCCTATCTCAATGCCCTGATCACCACCCTGCCGCCGCTGATCGACCGCGTCAGGCCGGAACTGATCCTCTACCAAGCCGGCGTCGACCCGCACACGGAGGACAAACTCGGCCGCCTCTCCCTCTCCGACGCCGGCCTCGCAGCACGCGACCGCACCGTCGCCACCTTCGCCCGCACCCACGGGATCCCCATCGCCAGCACCCCGGGCGGCGGCTACGGGGCCGACAAGGCCCTCATCGCCGAGCGGCACGCGAGGACGATTGAGGTGCTCTATCGCACTATGATCGAAGCTTGATTGCGCTTCCCCCCAGATTTTCTACATTGGCCCGATAGCTCCGGCGACCTACCTCGCCCGGTCTGACAGCGCAGGACAGACAGAATGGCCACAGCCGCCCATCAGCTTACTCCCGAGGAGGCGAGCGCGCATCCGCCCGCCGAAAGCGTCGTCGTGCGCTTTGCCGGGGACTCGGGCGACGGCATGCAGCTGACCGGCGGTCAGTTCACGCTGTCGACTGCGCTCGCGGGCAACGACCTCGCTACCTTCCCGGACTTTCCGGCCGAAATCCGCGCGCCGCAGGGCACGACCTTCGGCGTGTCCGCTTTCCAGATCAACTTCGGCTCGACCGACATCGAGACGGCGGGCGACGCGCCCGACGTGCTGGTGGCGATGAACCCCGCCGCGTTGAAGGTGAACGTCAACCAGCTGAAGGACGGCGGCCTGATCATCGCCGACGAAGGCGAGTTCGGCGCCCGCAACCTCGCCAAGGCGGGCTACGATACCAACCCGCTCGAGGATGACAGCCTCGGCCGCTGGCAGCTGCTCAAGTTCAACATTTCGCAGCTGACCCTCGACGCCGTGAAGCCGTTCGGCCTCGGCAATAAGGAAGCGCTGCGCTGCAAGAATATGTGGACGCTGGGCCTGGCGCTCTGGATGTTCGATCGCGACCGTGCGCCGCTCGTTCAGTGGCTGAAGGACAAATTCGCCAAAGCGCCGACGCTCGCCGAAGCGAACATTGCCGCCTTGAATGCCGGCCACGCCTATGGCGAGACGGCCGAGCTCGCCGGTCCGCTCAAGCAGCACCACATTGCCGCCGCGCCGGCCGAGCCGGGCCTCTACCGCACGGTAACCGGTGCGGAATCCATCTCGCTCGGTTTGGTCGCCGGCGCGCAGCTCGCCGGGCTGCCGATGTTCTTCGGCGGCTATCCAATCACCCCGGCGTCCGCGATCCTGCATCATCTGTCGCGACTGAAGGAATATGACGTCACCACCTTCCAGGCGGAGGACGAGATCGCGGCGATCTGCTCGGCGATCGGCGCTTCTTATGCCGGCAAGCTGGGCGTTACCTCCTCGTCCGGCCCAGGCATCGCGCTCAAGGGCGAGGCGATGGGGCTCGCGATCATCACCGAGCTGCCTTTGGTGATCGTAAATTCGCAGCGCGGCGGTCCATCCACGGGCCTGCCGACGAAGACCGAACAGTCCGATCTCTACCAGGCCGTCTACGGCCGCAATGGCGACGCGCCGATGCCCGTGATCGCCGCGCGCTCACCCGCCGACGCGTTCGACTGCGCGATCGAGGCGGTGCGGATCGCCACCCGCTACATGACGCCCGTCATGCTGCTGACCGACGGCTATATCGCCAATGCCGCCGAGCCCTGGCGCGTGCCGGACATGAGCGGCTACACGCCCTTCCCCGTCCAGTTCCTGGAGGAGGTGCCGGATGGCGGCTTCCAGCCCTATGCCCGCGACGAGAAGCTCGCCCGGCCTTGGGTCAAGCCCGGCACGCCCGGCCTGCTCCACCGGATCGGCGGCATCGAGAAGTCGAACCTCACCGGCAACATCGATTACTCGCCCGGCAACCACCAGCTGATGACCGACCTGCGTCATGACAAGGTGCTCGGTATCGCCGACGACATTCCGAACCAGGAAGTGACGCTCGGCGAGGAGAGCGGCAGGCTCGCGATTGTCGGCTGGGGGTCGACCTTTGGGCCCATCCATCAGGCGGTCCGCCGTCAGCGCGCCCGCGGCGCCGACGTGCACCACATCCACATCCGCCACATCTGGCCGATGCCGAAGAATCTGGCTGTCCTACTCCGCTCCTACGAGCGTATCCTCGTGCCCGAGATGAACACGGGGCAGCTCAAGACCGTGCTGCGCGACCAGTTCCTGGTCGATGCGAAGCCGCTGAACAAGGTCTCCGGCCAGCCGTTCCGTATTTCGGAGATCGAGGCCGCGATCGAACGAGCCCTGGCCTGAATCGATGATTTTGGTGCGACCTTTTGTGACCTTTCGGATGCTCCCATGAACGACATGACCCCCATCAAGACGACGATCAAGGATTGGGAGACCGATCAGGAAGTCCGCTGGTGCCCCGGCTGCGGCGACTATGCGATCCTGAAGGCGGTGCAGCGCACCATGCCGGAAATCGGCGCCGATCCGGCGAAGACGGTGTTCGTGTCGGGCATCGGCTGCTCTAGCCGCTTTCCTTATTACATGGAAACCTACGGCTTCCACACGATCCACGGCCGCGCGCCGGCGTTTGCCACGGGCATCAAGCTCGCCAACCCCGAACTCGACGTGTGGATCATCACCGGCGATGGCGATGCGCTGTCGATCGGCGGCAACCACACCATGCACCTGCTGCGCCGTAATCTCGACTGCCAGATCCTGCTGTTCAACAACGAGATTTATGGCCTGACCAAGGGGCAATATTCGCCCACCAGCCGCGTCGGCACCCGCTCGCCCTCGACGCCGTTCGGCTCCGTCGACCGGCCCGCGAGCCCCTGCAGCTTCGCGCTCGGCTCCGGCGCGCGCTTCATCGGGCGCGGCATCGACGTGCACAAGAATCTGCCGGCAGTCCTCAAGGCCGCGCACGCGCACAAGGGCGCCAGCTTCGTCGAGATCTTCCAGAACTGCATCGTCTACAATGACGACGTGTTCGCGCCCTTCACCGAAAAGGCGAATGCGGCCACCGCGCAGCTTTGGCTTGAGCACGGGGCGCCGATGCTGTTCGCGAACGGCACGCGCGGCCTGAGCCTCAATCGCGACGAACTCCGGCTCGAAGTGGTCGACGTGACCGACGGCGATTGGCAGGCGGCAGGCGTCATCGTCCACGACCAGACCAATAAGGGCGTGGCGCAGATGCTGATCGACATGGAGCAGTCCGCCGGCTTCCCCGTGGCGCTCGGCGTCATCTACAATCACCCCCGCCCCACCTTCGAACGCGCCGTCATCGAACAGGAACGCGCCGCCGCCGAAGGCAAGAAACCCGACCTGCAAAAGCTCGTCGCCAAGGGCCAAACCTGGATGGTCGAAAAACAGCCGCACGAGATCTGAAGAGGGCTTGTTCTCGCCAAGAGCGCAAAGGACGCAAAGATGCGGCGCGATGTCGACGACCTTGCCCGCATGACGGTCGATTGCGGGTTCAAACTACATCAGACGCTTGGGCCTGGTCTGCTCGAGTCAGCCTATGAGGCATGTCTGGCTCACAGTCTGGTCAAGGAAGGACTTAAAGTCGAGCGGCAGAAGGTGCTGCCGCTCCACTACGATGGCGAGGTTATCGATGCTGGTTTCCGCATCGATCTGCTGGTCGAAGACCAATTGCTCATTGAGCTGAAGTCTGTCGAAGCGATCGCACCGGTCCACGTCAAACAAGTGCTCACCTATCTGCGGCTGATGGATCTGAGACTGGGTCTGCTTCTTAATTTTGGAGCAGGAACCTTCCGCGAAGGCTGCCGCCGTTTAGCAAACGACTATGTGCCACGTGCTGCCTCTTCGCGCCCTTAGCGCTCTTGGCGAGAACAATCAGGAGGCGCCTTTTGCATGACTCAGCCTTCGATCATTCTCTGGCTGCGCCAGGACCTGCGGCTTGCGGATCAGGCGGCGCTGGTCGCGGCGGTCGAACGGGGCGCGGTGATCCCGCTCTACGTCCTCGACGACGAAACGCCGTGCGCTTGGCGGATCGGGGGTGCGCAGCGCTGGTGGCTGCACCATAGCTTGGCCGCGCTGGACTCAGCGCTCCAGGCGAAGGGGTCGCGGCTGATCCTGCGAAAGGGACCTGCTGCGCAGGTCGTCGCCCAGGTAGTGGAGGAGGTCGGCGCCGCCGCCGTTCATGCCATCCGCCATTATGAACCCTGGTGGATCGAGGCGGAGCGCACCCTCGCGTCAAAAGTGGATCTGGTGCTGCACGACGGCAATCAGCTCGCTCCGCCGGACACGGTGCGGACCGGTAGCGGCGGCTTCTTCAAGATCTACACGCCCTTCTGGCGCGCGCTTTCGGCGATGATGCCGCCGCCCAAGCCGCAGCCCGCACCGAAGCACATCCCCGCACCCAAAAGCTGGCCGAAGAGCGACACGCTCGAAAGCTGGCAGCTGCTTCCTTCGAAGCCGAACTGGGCGGCCGAGTTCGACTCCTTCTGGACGCCCGGCGAGGCCGGCGCGCATGAGGCTCTGGAGGCCTTTGCCGACAGGGTCGATCGCTATCACGAAAGCCGAAACCTGCCGTCGGAGCCCGGAAGCTCGCAGCTCTCCCCGCACCTCCACTTCGGCGGGATCTCGCCGGCGCAGGTCTGGCACCGGCTCGACGCGGCCGGCGCCGGGCTCGACACCTTCCGCAGTGAACTCGGCTGGCGCGATTTCACGACTGGGGTGATCGCCCGCGCACGCGATTATGCTGCGCAACATGGCCGCAGCAATTTCGATGCTTTCCCCTGGCGATCGGACGGCCTGGCGCGAGCCGATCTGCACGCTTGGCAGCAGGGCCGCACCGGCTATCCGATCGTCGACGCCGGGATGCGCCAACTGTGGCGGATCGGCTGGATGCACAATCGCGTGCGGATGATTGCCGCCTCCTTCCTCGTCAAACATCTGCTGATCGACTGGCGCGCAGGCGAGCGCTGGTTCTGGGACACCTTGGTCGATGCCGATTACGGCAACAACGCCGTCAACTGGCAATGGGTCGCCGGAACGGGCGTGGACTCGAACCAGTTCGGGCGGATCATGGCGCCACTGGTCCAGTCCGCAAAGTTCGGCGCGGCCGACTATATCCGGCGCTGGGTGCCGGAACTGGCGCACTTGTCCGATGCCGACATCCACGACCCGCCGGCGCCCGTGCCCGGCTATCCCGAAAAGCTGATCGGTCATCGCGAAGCGCGGGAACGCGCGCTGGCGGCGGCGCGCGCCATTCGCTAGTTTCACGCGATGACGGCACATTCGCCCGATCGCGGCCGGCAGTTCCGCTCCGGCCAGCCCAACACCGGCTTCTGGGCGAGGCTGGCCGCGGCGCCGTTTCACCGTGCGCTCGACCGGATCGATGCCGGGCTCGAGCAGGGCGCGATCGAAGCGTGGTTGCCGGACGGCAGCTACCGCATCCTGGGCGGCCGCGGACCCGGCCCCGTCTGCGAAGTCGAGGTGAAGAGCTGGCGCGCGCTCGTCCGGCTTTCGCGCGACGGTTCGGTCGGCTGGTACCAGGCTTGGGCCGCGGGTGAATGGTCGAGCCCGGATCCGGTGCCCTTGTTCGATCTGTTCATGCGCAACGCGGTGACGCTCGGCTCGGCTGCCCGCGCGCGCGGCTTGAGCCGCTGGACCAAGCGCCTCCGCCACTGGCTGCGCGACAACTCGCCCGGCCGCGCCCGCAAGAATATCGCCTTCCATTATGATCTCGGCAACGACTTCTACGCCGAGTGGCTGGACGAGACGATGACCTACTCGTCCGCCCTGTTCCAGGAACCGATCAGCGCCGACGAGGAACTCGCCTATGCGCAGCTGAACAAGGTGCGCGCGCTGCTCGACCGGCTGGAGCTGAAGCCGGACCAGCATCTGCTCGAGATCGGTTGCGGCTGGGGCACGCTCGCCGACATTGCCGCCGACGAATATGGCGCCAACGTCACTGCGCTGACCCTTTCGGAAGAACAGCGCGAGCATGCGCTCGACCTCAATCGCTGCAACGTCGCCGCCGGACGTGTTCGCGTGCAGCTGCGCGACTATCGCGAGGTGCGCGAGCAATATGACGCCATCGCCAGCGTCGAGATGGTCGAAGCCGTCGGCCAGCGCTGGTGGCCGACATATCTTGAGACCATCGCCCGTGCGCTGAAGCCCGGCGGGCGCGCAGCAATCCAATATATCGCGATCGACGATGCGCTGTTCGAGGACTATGCCGCCAGCGCCGACTTCATCCAGACCTACATCTTTCCGGGCGGGATGCTGATTTCGGAAAGCCGCTTCCGCCGCATTGTCGAGGCCGCCGGTCTCGCCTGGACCGACCAGCGGGATTTCGGCCTGCATTACGCCGAGACACTGAAACGCTGGCGCGAACGCTTCGACGCCGCCGCGAGCGAGGGCCGGCTGCCGGCCGGCTTCGACCTGGGGTTCGTCAATCTGTGGCGCTATTACCTGATGTACTGCGAGGGCGGCTTCAGGGGCGGCGGCATCCGCGTCGCACAGGTCACGCTGGTAAAGGGGAGATGATGAAGGCACTGCTGTTGTTCGCCGCCGCCGCGCTGGTTGCGGCGGCGCCGGCCGAAGCGCGCAAGCCTGGCCCGGTCGCGCTCACACCGGCCAATGCCGACCGCATTCGGCAGGCCGGCGGCGAGATCCTGTTTTGGGATCAGGCGCAACGCGACCACAACTTTCCGGCGATGGAGACGCTCTTCCCCGGCACGGTCGCGCGGGCCTCCAGCCGCCCCTACAAGCTACGCCCCGGCAAGCCGCTCTCGCTTAACGGCGTCGATGCCTTCATGGCCGCGAACAACACGGCGGGGCTGATCGTGGTGCAGGACGGGCGCATTCGGCTCGAACGCTATGGGCGCGGCTATTCGCGTGCCGGGCGCTACACCAGCTTCTCGGTGGCCAAGTCGCTCACCTCGACCCTCGTCGGCGCTGCGGTCAAGGACGGCTTCATCAAGTCGGTGGACGATCCGGTCACGCGCTACATCCCCGAACTGGCGGGCAGCGCATATGACGGCGTGAGCGTCAAGCAGGTCCTCACCATGACGTCCGGCGTCAAGTGGAACGAGGACTATACCGACCCGAACTCCGACGTTGCCCGCATGTATGCGAAGCCGGTGCCGGCGGGCGCGGATCCGACCGTCGCTTATCTCCGTACTCTCACCCGCGAAGCGCCTCCAGGCGGCAAATGGGTGTACAAGACCGGCGAGACCAATCTGATCGGCGTGCTCGTCACCAAGGCGACGGGCAAGAGCCTGACCGACTATGCCGAAGCCAAGATCTGGCGGCCGTTCGGCATGGAGCGGCCGCTTTTCTGGATGGTGGATCAGTCGGGCCAGAATATCGGCGGCTGCTGTTTGTCGGCCAGCTTGCGGGACTATGCGCGCCTCGGCCTGTTCGCGCTCGGCGGCGGCAAGGGCGTGGTGCCGGATGCCTGGTTTGCGGACGCGACCAAAGCCTGGACCCCACTGCCGAACGATCGCGGCTATGGATATCAATGGTGGATCGAGCCCGCGGGCGCTTTCCAGGCGCAGGGTATTTTCGGCCAGTTGATCCATGTCGATCCGAGCCGCCGCCTCGTCATCGCCATTTCAGGCGCCTGGCCGCGCGCCACCGGTCGCGAACTCGGCATCGCCCGCGCGGCGTTCGTCCAGCGGATCAAGGCAGCGCTGGACGCCGAGCCCCGCTAGCTCCGTTTCGGACCCTTCCCTGCTGGCGAAGCCACGGTGCCAGCGCCACCCTGCCCGAGCAAAGGGGGATGAATGGGCTTTCGCTTCCGCCGCTCGGTCAAGCTGCTGCCGGGCGTGCGCCTGAACTTCAGCACGCGCGGGGTTAGCACCAGCATCGGCGGGCGCGGCGCGACCATGAACATCAGCCGCCGCGGTGTCCGCTCCACCCTCGGCATTCCGGGCACCGGCCTCAGCTACACGACGCCGCTGCAGCGCTTCGGCGGCACCGCGTCCGGCTCTCCTCCCGTATCCGTGAGCATCGGCTCGGTGCTGGTCCGGGGCATCCTCTCGGTCGTGGCGCTGCTGCTGATCGGCAGCTGCGTCCTGGCGCTGTCCGACAGGCCCGCCTCCGATGCAGCCTCAGCTGCTGCGCCAGTGGTCGGCCCAACCAACCTGACGCGCACCGTGGCCGCCGCTCACGTCAATTGCCGGGCGTCGCCAAAGACCGGAGCCGTCTCGCACCGGCTGGAGCGCGGCGAAGTAATCGGCATCGTCGAGCAGTCCGACGGCTGGTCCAAGGTCGCGCAGACCGGCGGTTTCTGCTTGGTATCGGACAGTCTGCTGCGCTGAGCGTTCCCTATTCCGCCGCGACCGGCAGTGTCGCCCCGAACGGATCGGCGGGCACGAGCCAGGCATAGGGCACCGGATCACCCGCCTCTTCTTCATAGACTGCCCGCCAGCTGCGCTGCTCGGCGAAGCGGCTCGGCGGCGCCTGGTCGGCTGAGGTCGGCAAGATGCCGAGGGCGTCGAGCGTCTCGATCAGCTCCCGCAGCACGCCCTCCCGGTCACGCACAAATCGCGACGCAAAGCAGCGCCACACCGTCCAGCCGGCGCGTTCGAGCATGCGTTGACGCGCCATGTCCTCCGGCCATCGATCGGGTCCGTGATAGGCGTCGCCATCGCACTCGATCGCTAGGCGCCGGTCCTCACCGCCTTCGACGACCAGGTCGATGCGCTTGTGGCCGACTGCAACCTGGGTGTCGACGCGGTAACCGCGCTCGACAAGGAGGTCGAACATCTCTGCCTCGAACGGTGACTCGCAGCGCTTGCGCCGGTCCTGATTGAGCTTCGTGTCGGCTGCAAATGGCGCGCGGAAATGCTGGATCAGCGCGCGGCGGAGCTTGTCGGCCTGGCTCAGCTCATCCGGCTGAACCGACCGCACCAGCACCATCCGGTCGCGCGCACGGGAGGCCGCGACGTTGAAGCGTTGTTCGAAGGCGAGGCCCGACATGGCGGCCGACTTGGCGCCGACGACCATCGATAAAAACATGATGTCGCGTTCGTCGCCCTGGAAGGCGGACGGGTCGCCGACCCTGATCTCATGCCGCAGCATGATCTCGGGTCCAAGCTCCTGTTCGATCGCTTCCGCGATCAGCATCGCCTGCTTCTGGCCGAGCAAAGTCGTGACGCCGATCGTCCGTTTCGCCATCAAGGGGTCCGCGGCGATGCGGCCGATTTCGTCCAGGATGCAGGCCACTTCGGCGCGGTTAACGTCGCCGCTGCGGGCGCCATCCTCGACGAAGATGTCGACCAGCGGCGGGTCGAGTCGTTCGGACGCCGAGGGCAGACGCAGCGGCTGCAGCTTGTGGTCGTAAAACTGCGCCTTGGAAAACTCAATGATCGGCGCGACACAGCGGAAATGCTCCTTGAGCATGATTGCGCCACCGGCGAACACCACCGAGCCCAGATCGTACAGCGACTTGTCCTCGCGCAGGGCGGCGCGAAAGTCCTCGACCTGGTCGCCCAGGTAACGCCGGGAGAGCTCCACCAGCTTCTCTTCGCTGCGGAAGCCGGCGTCGGGGCTCACCTGCTTGTCGTCACCGACGATTAGCACCTGTTTGGCGCGCAGCAGTGCCGGAAGCGCGGCGATGGTCGATTGCGACGCCTCGTCGACGATGACGAGGTCGAACAGTCCCAGCTCCGCCGGCAGCGACTCCGAGACGCGGTAATACGGCATGATCCAGCACGGCAGCGCATTCTTCGCACGATCGGCGGCGGCGCGCGCGTCCTGCCGATAGCGGGCGGCACGCACGCCGGTGCCTCGCCCGATCCTCCGCATGGCCTGTGCATAGGAGGTGAGCGCCGAGCGCACCTGGTCCGTCGCCTCTTCAGCGAGTGCACACCAGGTCCGCGCTTCGATCACCTCCTCATAGGCACGGGCGAGGTCCTGCTCCAGCTTGGTCCGCTTGGCGGCCAAGGCACGGATGCGATCATGCGCATCGATGCGGTCGAGCCAGGTCGCAAGCCGCCGCAGCCGCCACCGCTCACGCCAGTCGCCGGGGGTCAGTGGGTCCTCGACATCCGAAACCGGCTCCTCGCGCAAGCGCCGCGCCCAGTCCGATGCACCGCTTTCCCGGACCTCCGCGGTAACGGAGTCGATGACCGAGAAGGCCGGTCCCAGGCTGTGCAACTGGCCCAGAGTTTCGATCGCCAACCGCCAGTCACGCGCGACCACTTCGGTCGACTCGCCGATGCGACCGACGCGGTCATGCGCGAGTGCCCGCATGCGGTCGCCGAGTTCACCCGGAACGTCCGCGAGCGTCTCCTGCACCGCGGCGAGACGACGGCGGCCCTCGACCAATCGCACGCGCCGTAGATGCCCTCGCACTACGCTCAGCGCTTGCTCCAGCCCGGTCGCGAGCGGCATCGTCCAGTGCGGCAGCAGCAGCGACAGCGCCCGCTCCGCCTCCTGCTCCCGCGCGACCGCTTCGCGCGCATGGGCGAGGGCGTCGAGCTGCGCCAGCATCGCCTCGCCGCTGCGCAGCCCCGCGTCGCTCACGGGCGCGAGGATCGAGGCGGCGGCGGCATGGTTCCAGATCGAGACCAGCTCGCGCGCGGCGTCGCCTGCCTCCAGATAGCGCTTCACTTCCGCCCATTCCGCCGCCCCGTTCGGGGTACGTCCGGCGATCCGCACTGCCGCGATGCGCTGCTTCACCTGCCGGGCGAACAGGGAGGTGAAGATGCCGAGCTCGCCTCTGTTCGCCAGATTTGCGATGGGATCCCGAAACTCTCGCTCGTCCGAGCCGTCAGGCAGCGTCACGGGCAGCGTCAGGAAGTGGCGACCCTCGCCGCAGACTGCATCGATGCGCTCCCGCAAGCCTTCAAGCGCTTCCAGCGTCGGCTCGGGGCGTCCGCGACGCAGGATGGCCAGCGCCTGTTCGAGCCAGGGGTGACCATCTTCCTGCGCACGCTCCCGCGCTTCTGCAGCGGCGGCCAGCTTGGCCTCACCGAGCGCGAGCGCTTCGACTGTCGTGCCGTCAGCCAAGCGCTCCGGAGGCGCAATCGCCTGTTCCAACTGCTCGGCCTCGCTAAGGTTTTCGTGCAGCTGCGCCATCGCGTCCGCGTTCGGCAGCTCCTCGGGCACGGGGAGGATCGCGCCCAGATAGGCGAGCCGCTCGCCAACCTTCCTGCGCGCCTCCCGCAACGCAGTGACATCTTCGTCCGAAAAGCCGGGATCATGCGAGCGGATCACGTCGAGCCGGTCGTGCAGCCACAGCGCTCCGTCGCCGGCGGCAGACAAGGCGCGCGCGGCCTCCACCGGTGCAAGCCGGCGGCCGTCCAGCTCCACAGGCGTCAGGCCGGCACGGCCGAGCTGGTCGACTTGGCGATCCAATCCCGCAAGTTCGGCATGGATGAGGTCAATGCGGGTCTGCAGGTCGGCGATGTGCCGCTGGGCCTCACGCGGCTTGATCCGCTGCAGGCGCGCCGCGATCTCGTCCACCGAGTCCTGGAATTGCTGCAGCCCCTCACGGTCGCTGTCGAGCAGGCTGACGGCGAGCGGACGCACCCCCGTCGGCAGCTTGTCCCGCAGCACCCTCAACGCCGGCGCCTTTTGCGAGGTGACCAGCACCCGTTTGCCAAGCGCCAGATAATGGCTGACGATGTTGGCGATGGTGTGCGTCTTGCCGGTGCCCGGCGGGCCCTGCACGACCACACCCGGCCGGCTCTCCAGCCGCTGAATGACCTCGACCTGCTCGGCGTTGAACGGCTTCGGGAAATAGAGATCGGCACCCGTTCCATCCGAAGTGGTGACACCTGGCACCGTGGACACGCCACGAAAGGCCTTTACCTGCTCGTCGGGCATCGACTCGCTCGGACCGGTGACGATGGCCTCGACCGCGCCCGGCAGCGCATCACCGTCGCCTAGTGCCACGACCGCATCGGTGAGCCGCTGGAGATCGGCCATCACCTGCGTCGCTCGCCGCGCCCGCGAAAAGATCAGCCAGCTTGCCCCCACGCGGAGCGCTTCGGGATCCGGCTGCTGTCCCTCGCGCAGATCCGGCAGGTATACACCGTTGGGATCGAGCAACTGCACGGCCTTGCGTAGCGCCGGATCGAACACATCGGGCGCAAAGGGCGACAATGTTGCCTCGGCGCCTTCCAGATAGGCGATGGTGAAACGCCGCCATTCATCGACGCCTGTGACATCCAGCTTGTCGAGCGCGTCGCTTTCGATGCCGGCCGGCGCTTCCGAACGCGGGCGCAGCTCGATTGCGTGGCTGGCTTCGTCGATCGCGATCTCGAGCTGCACCGTCAGCAACGGATAAGAGAGTCGGCCAAGCGGACGCTTCCAGTCCGCGACGCCGATGCCGCAGACCAGCTCGACAGGCTGATCGCCGCCGCCGTCGAGTGCGGTGCGTAGCGCGAACAGCTCATTGTAGAGCCGGATGGCGCGCCGTCGTGCCCGCTCCTCGTCGGCCCAGGGCGTCCACATCTCACGCAGCCACGCCTCATGGCCGGATTTCACGCGGTCGCGGTGCGGATAGTCCTCAAATCGGAACGATGGCGGTTCGCCATCGGCCGGTGCCTCTTCGATCAGGCCGGCGGCCCGGAGCGCCGCGCGCAACGCTTCACCCTTGATGGCGGGCTTCTTGTCGGGATCATCGGCGACCTCGGTCCACGCGCCCAGTTCGGCATCGGCGAGGCGGGGCGGCCTCACCTTGGCGAGCCGCTCAACGCGCACCCACAGCGGGTCGCCATCGGCACCGCCGTTGAGGTGGACGCCGGGCAACATCATCAGTTCGGCGCCGGTGGTGCGGAACCCTTTTTCCGCCGCCACTTCGGTCGGGATCGCCAGCTTGTCGCGCTCCGTCGCCGCGACATAATCCAGCAGTTGCTTCAGGCGCGCCAGCGCGTCCGGGCTGCTCATTTCCGCTGCCGATCCCCCTTCCCCACGAACCGACGATCATAAGCGCGATCAATGGGTTCCGAGGAGTCTTGCCAGAGAGCGATTGCATCCGAAACGGATCATGTTCGCCCTTCCGCCGCCCGCGCCGCACGCCATGCTTGGCCCCGAGTCACGGCGCGAAGGGGTCCGCAACGGCGCGGCCGTGGCTCGACGACAAAGGGGGTCTATGTTCGTGTGCAAGACTGGCGCGCCGTTCGGCGGCAAGCGCAGGCACGGCCGCTGATGGAACTGCAGCAGGGCGCCAATGCCGCCATTCCCGGTGAGCGTGCGACGGTCAGCTTCGGCTGGCGCGCGCCGGCGGGACTGGAGGCCGACGCCTCCGCCTATCTGCTGACCGCCAGCGGCAAGGTGCGCGGCGACCAGGACATGATCTTCTACAACCAGCCGGAAGGCGGCGACGGCTCGGTGCGCTTCTCTGCCGACGGCTCGGGCCGGTTCGACGTGCAACTCGGCCGCGTGCCGGAGTCGATCGAGAAGATCGTGTTCTGCGCGACCATCAACGAAGCCAATGCGCGCGGCCAGACGCTCTCGATGCTGCAGGACGCGCACGTCGCCGTCGGCGGGGAGAGCGCGCTGCGCTTCGCGCCTGCCCTGTCGGGGACGCGCGAGGCGGCGATGATCTTCGGCGAGCTCTATCGCCGCCAGGGCCAGTGGAAGTTCCGCGCGGTCGGGCAAGGGTTCAATGGCGGCCTTGCGCCCCTCGCGCGCTCCTTCGGCATCGACGTCGCCGAGCCTGCCGCCGCGCCTGCCCCGGTACCCGCACCGGCGCCAGCGCCGGTCACCCTCAGCAAGGTCACGCTCGAGAAGAGCAGCCCGACCGTCAGTCTGGAGAAAAAGGGCGGCAGCTTCGGCGAGATCACGATCAACCTCAACTGGTCGCGGGCCCGCGGTTGGTTCGCCGGCAGCGCGGTCGATCTCGATCTCGGCTGCCTGTTCGAGATGGCGGATGGCCGCAAGGGCGTGGTCCAGGCGCTTGGCAACGTGTTCGGCGACTATGACTATCCGCCCTTCATCGAGCTGTCGGGCGACGACCGCACCGGCGACGTGTCGGACGGCGAGACGCTGCGCATCAACGGCGCGCACTGGCATGAGCTGAAGCGGGTCTGCGTGTTCGCCAACATCTATGACGGCGCGCCCAACTGGCAAAAGACGGACGGCGTCGTGCTGGTCACCATGCCGGACCAGCCGCCGATCGAAGTGCGCCTGAGCGAGGGCCGCAACGACAGGCGCCTGTGCGGCGTGGTGATGCTCGAAAATGCCGGCGGCGGGCTCAAGGCCACGCGGCTCGTCGAATATGTCGGTGACCAGGAAAAGCTGGACCAGCGCTTCGGCTGGGGCCTGCGCTGGCGGGCCGGCACCAAGGACTAGGGGAGAAGTCCAGTGCGATATTTCCGTTCGTCATTCCTGTTCACCGCCCTCTGCCTAGGCATTGGCGGCTGGCTCGGCTGGAGCGCCACCGGCACGCTGGTCGGCACGTTGAGCGTGCTGTGGATCATCGCCGTGCTGGGCGTGCTCGAAACCTCGCTGTCGTTCGACAATGCAGTCGTCAACGCGACCGTGCTGAAGGACATGGCGCCCGTTTGGCGCAAGCGCTTCCTGACCTGGGGCATATTGATCGCGGTGTTCGGCATGCGGATCGTCTTCCCGCTCGCGATCGTCGGCATCGCCGCCAAGCTGGGGCCGATCGCCGCGCTCACCCTCGCGATCGACAATCCGGCGGAATATGAGCGCATCCTGACCGGCGCGCATATCGGCATTGCCGGGTTCGGCGGTGCCTTCCTGGCGATGGTCGGCCTCACCTTCTTCCTCGACGGCGACAAGGACACGCACTGGATCCCGTTCCTGGAACGCCCGATCTCCGGCCTGTCCGGCGTCGCGGCCGCGCCGCTCGCCCTGTCGCTTTTGGCGCTGCTCGGCGTCGCGCAGCTGCTGCCGACCGAGGAAGTGATCACCTTCCTCACCGCCGGGATTTTCGGGCTCATCGCCTATGTCGCGGTGGACAGCGTCGGCGACCTGATCGGCGGCGGCGACGATGCGGCCGCGCAGGTCGCGCGCGCCGGCATCGGCGGCTTCCTCTATCTCGAGCTGCTCGACGCCAGCTTCTCGTTCGACGGCGTGATCGGCGCCTTCGCGCTGTCCAACAACCTGTTCATCATCGCTTTGGGCCTTGGCATCGGCGCGATGTTCGTACGGTCGATGACGGTGATGCTGGTCGATAAGGGCACGCTGGCCGAATACCGCTTCCTCGAACACGGCGCCTTCTACGCGATCGTGGCGCTGGCCGCGATCATGCTGCTCTCCGCCCGCTACGAGATCCCGGAGACGGTGACCGGCCTGATCGGCGCCGGCTTCATCGGCCTCGCCTTCGTCTCCTCGCTCTTCGGCCGCGAGGATGAGGAGGACGCCCCCATCCTCGCCGGTGCCGTTACGCCCTCCGGCGAAGCGCTCTGATCCAACGATAAGGAGAACACCTCAGGTCCATCAGCCTCGCCAAGGGCGGCAATGTCAGCCTGTCGAAGGAAGCGCCCGGCCTCACCAACATCCTGATCGGTCTCGGCTGGGACGAGCGTTCGACCGACGGCACCGACTTCGACCTCGACGCCAGCGCGTTCATTCTCGGTGCGAACGATCGGGTGCGGTCGGATAGCGACTTCATCTTCTACAACAACCTCCGCTCGACCGACGGCTCGGTCGAACATACGGGCGACAATCTGACCGGCGGCGGCGATGGCGACGACGAGCAGATCAAGGTCGACCTGTCCCGCGTGCCCGCCGATGTGCAGAAGGTCGCGGTCACCGTCACCATCCACGAAGGCGAGAGCCGCCGGCAGAATTTCGGCATGGTCTCCAACGCCTTCATCCGCGTCGTCGATGAAACCAGCGGCCGGGAGATCACCCGCTACGACCTGAACGAGGACGCCTCCGTCGAGACCGCGATGATCTTCGGCGAAGTCTATCGCCACAATGCCGACTGGAAGTTCCGCGCTGTCGGTCAGGGCTTTAAGGGCGGGCTCGGGCCGCTGGCGAAGAACTTCGGGGTGAATGTGGGATAGGTATGCCGGCGGAGGCGAACTTCACAAACCTAGCAGAAAACATGTGAAGTTCGCCCCGCCTGAAAGTGGCTGCACCTTCCGCACCTTCCGCACCTTCCGCACCTTCCGCACGTTCCGCACGTGCATCATGTCAATTTCCTGATTGATCTCGACGTATGAAAGAGCCGGTGCCCGCTGAGACGCGGACGAGTACAACGCTATCAGACACGGCGCCCTGTAGGACAGGCTCATCGCCTTCGCATGGGGACTACCGACATCTGCTCCTCCTGCCGGGAGGATCTGCCGTATCCCCGCCCTTCGCAAGCGATGTTGGGCGGTCGGCGTGTAGCGAAGGCTTACGCGCGTCCGATCAATAAAGCCCCGGACGTCATATGGGCTTTAGGGCTGATATCGAGGGTGAATAAGCGATGCCGAGGAGCCTTTGTCCGATCTCCCACGAACCTATTTCCGGCCGCTCAGTGCCGCCAAGCGACTTCGCGCGATGACGCCGAAATGTGTGTCCGGTCTCCACCGGGCGAGGATGATGGGGGTAGTGTCTTGAAGCAGCTGCCGCGCCCGTCCCGCGTCGCCGTGACGTGCGGCGCAATAGCCTCTCGTATTGTCGACCCACGCTGTGCGCCAGGCTTCAGTTGGATAGGTCTGCTTCATGATCGGGGCTGCCTCGTCCAGCAGCGCTGAACTCTCTTCAAACGCGCCGACCCGGCACCGTAGCGCTGCGAGATCCGTCAGGATCGGCCCCAGATTGCGATGACGATGGTAGCGCGCAGCCCGTAGCGACTGACGCAGCAACTGCTGCGCTTCCGCCAGCGCGCCCAGCTGCTCCTTTACGAGCGCCAAGTTATAGGAAGGGAAGACGAAGTCATCATGCTCCGGTCCCTTTTCCTTGAGGTTGATCGCCACTGCGCGTTCGAGCAGCGGCAGAGCCTGACCGTAGCGCCGCCGTTCGAGCAGAAGACGGGCAAGGTTATTGGACGTATTCGCGACCTCAGGGTGGTCCGGTCCGAGCACAAGCTGGTAGGAGCGGAGCGCCTTTCGGTAACTCTCCTCCGCCAACTGCGCATTGCCTTGCAGGTAAGCTATCGCACCTAGGGTGTTGTAATCCTCTGCCACCCGCGGGTGCGTAGCGCCCTGTCTCCTGTAACGGATGGCAATGGCCTTGGTGAAGCTGGCCTGCGCCTCGTCTAGATCACCTTCGTTGAAGGCGTTGAGCCCGAGCGACTCGAGGTCGCGAGCCACTGCAGGATCGCGGTCTCCGACAGCGGCAAGGTCGAGCCTGAGGCCCTGCTTGATGGCAGCTGCCGCGGCGCGGTGGTTGCCGATCGCCGACTCCGCTTCGCCCATGGAAACGAGGATACGTGGGATGAGATCCGGCCGCGGCTGACTGGGGTCACGAGCCATTTCCAATGCTCGCCCGTAGGACGCGATCGCCTGATCGTACCGGCCAGTGCGCGCGTGAGAATCGGCCATCGCCAGATATTGCCGCGTCCGCGTCATGCGATCGCCGTGGCGTAGTCCCATCATCTCCCTGATGAGCGTGTCGCTTTCGCGGAACAGCCCCAGACCGGCATAGACCTCACCGAGCGTGGTCCCCAATTCGGCCTTTACCGCAGGCTCGTTGGTCAAGGTCGACCGTATGTCGCGCGCGCCCTTGTCGAGGATCTCGCGGGCGGTGATTGTTTCGCCGCGTGCTTCGGAAGGGTCGGAAACTTCGAATAGGGATTTGACGAACTCGACCGTCCGTTCTGCAGTCACAGTCTTACGCTGGGCAATGTCGCGCTGCCGAATGGCCTCGGCCCGCGACACGAAGGCGAAGATGGCAAGTGCAGTGGTCAGCAAGAGCCCGGCTGTGGATCCGGCGGCAACCAGAGCAAGCCGCCGCTGCCGGCGGGCAACTTCGCGCTGTCGGAGGGCGTCGAAGGGAACCTCCAACATGCGCGACAGTAGCTTGAGGACCGCATCTCGCCGGGGATCCTGCCCCGGCCGAATGTCGGCTGCCAAAGGTTCGCTCACCAGTCCTTCACGCACCGCTGGCGGGAAGCATTCCTTGGCCGGATCCGGATCGTGCGGCTCTCCGTCCACAACGAAGTACATGATCCGTTGGGCACGACCGAGCCTCACAAAGGACCTGATCTCCTCATCGACCCAGCGGGACTTCGCGCCGCGAGGGGAGCAAATGACGATCAGATAATGAGCCTCGACCAGCGCATCCTGCACGGCCTGGGCGAGGTCCGACGAAGCGCCAAGCTCGTCCCGGTCGCGAAAGACCGGCAACAGCTTATTGCCGAGCGGGCCCATTGCAGTCGGATGACCGCGCAACCTCGTCGGAATACTATAGCTTTCGAGACGGCGGTGTAGCCACCTTGCCCAGCCCCGATCGCCGAAGTTGTAGCTTATGAAAGCGCTGTAGCGCAATCTGGCTGTCCCCCTTTTCAGCCGGCTTCAGCGCCTAAGAGCCGAACAGAGTGAAGCAAATCGGCCAATCGTTCGCAAGCGCGGCGGTTTCAACTTGTCAGAGAATGAGACGCATTCTCCTCACCGGGCAGCATCCATCCATTTTGACTTGCAACCTCAGGGGTGCCGCAGGATAGAGTTAACGGCGAGCGGCGGGGCCAACGCCTGCAACAGGGGAAAAATGATGCGTTTAGGCAAGCTTAAGCTGCTCTTGGGAGCTGTTCTGCTATCGACGACGGTGAGCGCTCATGCGCGTGGCGTCGTGGTCGACGACGGTCTCAATCCGAATATACTTCGATTCGGGCTCGAGACGCTTTCGGGCAGCGTCTGTGACGCAAGCCAATGTCAGATTCTGCTGCCTTATTCGGTCGACTTCGGTGGAGGCTTCACGAACAAGCTGTTCCTTTACAGCAGCGGCATCATTTCCGCAGGCTCGCCGCTACCCCAGGACGCCTTTGCGAGCGCTCCGGTCAATTCAAATGGCGACCCAGTCGATATCCCGACTTATTTTGGGCAGGCCAACCACGTAATCCTGGCGCCGGGCTATCGGCCAGATGACGCCGGCACTCCGGCAAACCTCAACGGCGTCGGAACAGTAACCTCGAATACCATCCGCCAATTCGCCACAGGCAGCATCCGATCCTGCACGGTGGGCAACTCCAATCCTTCCTTTACCACCTGCCCCGACGGATTTGATCCAAACGACTTCGACATCGACGCAACGCCGTTCATAGACCCGTTCATCGCCATCAACGGGCTTGGGCGCTTCGAGGGCGATATTAACCTGCGCGTGGGCCTACAGTATGTCGTGCTGCACAAGCCAGCAGGTGGCTTTGTCGACATGGAGTTCTTCCAGGACGACAATTTCTTCGAAGAGACCGACCCCGTTTACGTCGGCCTTGCGAACAATCTGTCCCTCTATGATTTGGGTGAGGCGAAGCAGACGCCATTCAGCTATCGGTTCGCGGTCAATGCTGGTGTTCCGGAACCGCAGTCCTGGGCCGCGATGTTGCTCGGTTTTGCGTTGATGGGCTGCTATGCCCGTAAGCGCGATCGCACACAGGCAAGTCTGCCGGCCTAGTCGGGTGCCCTGACTGCAGGGGGTGAGAACGACGGTCGCTTATTTGCGGCCGTCCCCTCCCGCATTGGCTTCGCGCTCCGCCCCGGCTAGAGCACCAACATGGGTTTGAGTGGGGTTGAGCGAGGAGCTTGCGAGGTCGCGGGCGGGGCCGAGATGCTGGAGCAGGTGCTTGGCTGGAGCGCGGTCAACAGCGGCTCGCGAAATCTTGCCGGGTTGAAGGTGATGGCCGGATTGCTGGGCGATGCCTTTGCCGCCTTGCCGGGCGAAGTGGCGCTGGTGCCACCCGATCCGGTCGAGGTCGTAGGCGCCGATGGCTCCGTCTGTCAGATGGAGCATGGCGATCACCTGCTCGTGACCGTCCGGCCCGAGGCGCCGGTGCAGCTTCTCTTCACCGGCCATTACGACACGGTGTTCGGGGCGGATCATCCCTTTCAGGAGACCCGAACGCTGCCTGACGGGCGGATCAACGGACCGGGCACGGCGGACATGAAGGGCGGGCTGGCGCTGATGCTCGCGGCGTTGAAGGCGGTCGAGACCACGCCCCTCGCCGATCGCATCGGCTATCAGGTGCTGATCGACAGCGACGAGGAAGTGGGCTCGCCCTCCTCCGCCGCGCTGATCGCCCGTTGCGCGCGGGGCAAGGCGGCGGCCTTCACCTATGAACCGGCGCTGCCGGACGGGACTCTGGCGGGCGCGCGCGCCGGGTCGGGCAATTTCTCGATCGTCGTCAGGGGGCGTTCGGCGCATGCGGGGCGCAACCCTGAGGACGGGCGCAACGCGGTGCTGGCGGCGGCCGATCTGGCGCTGCGGCTGGAGAAGGCGATCGGGCCCCGCCTCTCCGTCAACCCGGCGCGGATCGAGGGCGGCGGGCCGAACAATGTGGTGCCGGACCATGCCGTGCTGCGCGTCAACTTCCGCCCGCACACGCCCGACGACGAGGCGCGGGCGCGGGCGCATCTGGAGAGCGCCGTGGCGCTGGTGGCGGCGCAGCGCGAGGTGTCGATCCATGTCCATGGCGGCTTCGGCCGTCCGCCCAAGCCGCTCGACCCGGCCGCCGAGCGTCTGTTCGGTCTGGTCAGGGACTGCGGCACGGCGCTTGGCCTCGATATCGCCTGGCAGGCAACTGGCGGGGTGTGCGACGGCAACAATATCGCGGCCTGCGGCGTGCCGGTGGTCGACACGATGGGCGCGCGCGGCGGCGCCATTCACAGCGCGGAGGAGTTTCTGATCCCGGACTCGCTGCCCGAACGGGCGATGCTTTCGACCCTGGCCATCTTGCGCCTGGCCGAGCGGGGGCGGCCATGAGTTGCTTTCTGCGCCCGGCAACGATCGACGACCTCGGCGCACTCTACGAACTCGCCAAGCTGACCGGCGGCGGCTTCACCAACCTGCCGCCCGACCGTAGCTCGCTTGGCCGCAAGCTCGAACGCTCGTCCGCGGCGCTGGCGCGCGAAGACGACGCGCATGTCGACGACCTGTTCGTGTTCGTGCTGGAGAATAGCGAGACGGGCCAGGTGCGCGGCACCTGCCAGGTCTTCACCATGGTCGGGCAGCATTGGCCCTTTTATTCCTACCGGATCGGTACGCTGACCCAGGTGTCGAAGGAACTGGACCGCACCTTCCGCGCCGACATGCTGACGCTGTCCACCGACCTTGAGGGCGCGAGCGAAGTGGGCGGGCTGTTCCTCCATCCGCGGGAGCGGGCCGGCGGGCTCGGGATGCTGCTCGCGCGCAGCCGGTACCTGTTCATGAAGGCGCATCGCCCGCGCTTTTCCGACATCACGCTGGCCGAGCTGCGCGGGGTGATCGACGAGGCGGGCGGCTCGCCCTTCTGGGACGGACTCGCCGGGCGCTTCTTCGGGATGAATTTCCAGGAGGCGGACGAGTTCAATGCGGTGAACGGCAACCAGTTCATCGCCGACCTGATGCCCAAGCACCCCATCTATACCGCCATGCTGCCGGAAAGCGCGCGGGCGGTGATCGGCGTGCCGCATCCGAGCGGGCGCGCGGCGATGCGGATGCTGGAGCATGAAGGCTTCACCCACGACAAATATATCGACATCTTCGACGGCGGGCCGACCATGGTCGCGCATACCGATCGCATCCTGTCGATCCGCGACGCAGTCGAGAGTCGAGTCGCGCGGATCGGGGTGGAAGGCGGCGAGCGGCGGCTGTGCACGGCGGGACGGCTGGCCGGCTGGCGCGCAGCCTATGCGCAAGTCGAGATGCTGGACGGCGGCGAGATCGCGATCGATGCCGAGGGCGCGCGGCTGCTGGGCGTGGAGCCTGGCGGCACGGTCGTGCATGTGGG
>NZ_JABEPR010000011.1 GCF_013044515.1 Sphingomonas sp. ID1715 | reverse complement strand
CCATCGGTAGGGATTGAGCCGGGATCGATCGCGAAAAACCCCAGGGAAGCGAAGAATTTCAGCTGCGCGGCGAGGCCAAGGCGCGTCAGGGCCGGCTTCGAATTTACAAAATCAATATCGGCAAAGCTCAGGCTCCATCGTCCGATCAAATCCCCGCCCGGAATACTCCGATCCATCAACCCACTCCCTATGATGGAGCGAACTGTCCTCTTCTATGATTTCCATCGTCAATACCGAATGCCACGTTCCCAAAACGTTCTCCGACTTGGCCAAAATCGCAGCTTGGGGCCGACTGGGCCTATGCAGTGGATCAACTCCGTGCCGACATCGAGGCGCGTGTTCGCGAGCTCCGCGCCGACGCGCTGATTATCCAGGAAGCTGCACCCGGTTTGGAGCCGTCTTTCCTGGCGTCCTTCGTGATTTGGGATGCCGGTCAAGCCAGGTGGCTCGGTCCGTGCCGGCTCTGGTTGAGCCAGGACGAGCGCCTCTGGCTTGCGGCAGATCAAGGCTGTGATCGCTGGGGGCCTTGCCTCGAGTTGGCGCGAACGCGCCTGCGTCCAACGGCGGTGGCACCCTGGTCTTCCGCACCCGATCGGGATGCCGGCTTCGCGCGCGCCGATGCGGCGCTCGCCCGTCTGCTTGGGGAGATGCCGTCATGAGCCCCCGCCCCGACTGGATCAGCCCTTCCGTCGTCATGGATATGATGTTCAACGACCCGCTGGGATCGATGGAGGATTTCTCGTTCTCGATGCTGCGTACCTCGATGCGCGGCAAGCCGACCAGCGCTGCAGCGCTTGCCTTTGCCAAGCTCAACCCGCGCGAGCCCGTGCAGGCGGATGAACCGGTCGCTGGCAGCTGGCCAGCCACGACTGCAATGTCGGGACTGGCGCTGGCGCCTGGCGTGGCGGACGAGTGGGCGGACCCGGCGATCCTTTTCACGCGCTACGAGGCGGGGCTGCTCGCGGCCGAGAGCGCCTCCCTCATCGTGCTGACGCTCCGCTTTTCGCTCGATCACACCCGGCACGATATGTTCGACATGGGTCATGCGTTTGCGACGGAGCGGCTGGCCCGCGCGCGCCGCCTCTCGACGCTGGTCGTGCTGCACGTCCCCGGAGAGTCGGACTCCCGCTCGCTGCCGCATGTTCACCTGATCGCCCTCGCCCGTGCTCATTCGGCGAGTGGCTTCGGTCCTTATGCCAACGATATCTTCTGCGACGCTGGCCAGCAGGTTCTATCCGATGAATGGCGCGCCTTTGCCAAGCGCTGGAACACGATGATGCCGTAAAGCCGACCTGTCGTGTGCAATGGTCGCTTGTCTTGTGTAAGGCGAACTAATTAAGGCTAGGGTCGGAAATGAACAGCTCGCCGGGATGCACCGCGACGAGCTGTTCGAGGGCGCGCCCAGTCCGAGAAGGCGTTTGCCGGCACCGCGAGGGTTTATTCGAAGCTCTCGCCCGGTGAGCACCATCGGCGACATTCTTTCGGGCCGCATCAAGCGACTTAAATAGGACACCCAAACCTTCCTCGGCGATGGCGTTGGTGCACGTGGACCGGTGGTCCCGTCCCTTCCCGTGCAGTCTTGACGTCCTAAGCCGCCGCTTGGTGAGGACGGATTATAGGGCAACAAAGCGTCATCAGATTTCGAGTTGGGCGGCAAATGCGGATGCAGTTATGATCTGGGCCGAGCCATGATGCCGCAACACGAGCAGGTCGTCTTTATCGCCGGTCACCAAGCGATCGACGGCTCCAGCCTCGCAAAGCGCTAGCAGGAAGTCGTCGCGCGGGTCCCTTGAGCGCTCGACGGGCGGCAGCTTCTCGGGCATCTGGGCGAGCACCGCGATCTGGTTGACCAGCCTGCCGCTCTCCGAGGGTCGAACCAGCGCCCTGATCTTGTCCCGGCGACTGACGGCGCGGAGCTCGTCGAGCTGGAGACGATGGCTAACTAATGTGAACCGCCGGTCAAACCAGGCGTCGATCAGTCGTCCGGGCGTTCCGCCCGGTGCAATCAAGCCGCTCAAAAGGATGTTTGTATCGAGGATGACACGCACAACTTAGCGCAGCGGATCCGTCCAGAACGCCGTGCGGGTTGCGCCAAGCTCCTCGTTAACGAGCCGGGCAATCTCGTCGTCATCGACGCCGGCGTTACGCGCACGAATGTCTACCACGGTCTGGCGGAGCACCTCGCGGTTGACCGCCTCCTCGACAAACCGGGAAAGGTCCCCTTTCCGCCCGCCGCGGGTCGCCAACAGCGTGCGAAGCGCCACGTCGGTGTCGCGCGAGACCTTCAGGCTCCATCGAGCAAGTTCACCCATCCGTCACCTCATGCGTCTAGACACATATACGCATGGTCTCGTGAGGGTACAATGAAGTCATTCGGCACCATCAGACCCAAGCAGACCGGTCCGATGCCTCCGTGAAATGGGACACTCAGACCTTCCTCAGCTATGGCATCAGGGCACGTAGACCTGTTCTTACGTCCTTTCCCATGCAGCATCGTGGCAAGAAGGAGCATGCGGGGCGCTTGCAAAGCGTTCCTCGTGTGACAGCCACCCAGGCAGGTCTCTACGCAGCTCTCAGAAAGAAAGGTCCGGCCTCCTGGTCGCCACCACGCTTGCGCCGCGTAGCACGCAAAGCATTAGCTGAGATCCGATCCGAACTTGCCACAAGTAATGCCAGGCCAAAGCGAGTGGCCGAATCCAGTGTGAGGTGCACTTTGGTTCTGACCTGGGGGGCTCCGGTACGAGGGAACCATGTCCCTGCTCGCCCCGACCCTTTACTCATTTTGATTTGGTGGGGCAAAACGCCGATCGTGCGGAGCGCGTCCACAAAGGCTTGGGCACGCTCCTGCTTGCGGAACGGGTAGACGTTTCTTGGTCGCCGAATGACCCTCATCAGTGCCGCTCGGAGGCGCGCACTTTTATCGATCCTGCCCTCTTTGGCCGCTATTTCGATATCCAGCGGTACGTGTTGACCAAGCCGTAGCCAGCCCCCTGCCCTAAGCTCCGGCTGAAGACTTTCCTCTCGGAGCGAGGCTTGGCTGGCAGGCGATCTGCGCTGGGTCGTGAGATCAACTACGGCATTCGCTCGCTCGACCACTCCCTCTACGGTCTTGAGAGGGATATCTAGCAACTCTGCTATTCGGCGCAGCGCAACACCACGATCCGCAATGACCAAGATCGCTTCTGTGACGTCCAATCGATGCGGGCTGGGCAAGCTCACACGGGGTGGAAGCCAGGGCTGGTACGCTGTGCCAGTGATTGGGCTACATTCAGCAAAATGGTCGATAAAGCAGCTGCCGCTCACATGATCGTCAGCACGCGGCCGCCCTCTTAGGCGACGGACGCGCGCTGGCGCCGTGACGGGGAGAAACCGGCTGTTCTGTTCGGTTCTCATAGCCGACGCAGCGGCTTGGTCCTCTGCGGCTAATCGACGTTGCGTTCGCTTACGGATGTTCTCGGACGTAGGGGGCGGGGTAACCAGCGCTTGCAAAACGGCGGGTTGAAGGGCGATCTGAGCGGACCGGCGGTGGAGATAGGCAGACAAGCTCCAGTCGAGCAGGTGAGCATAGCGTTTGAGAAGGCGCGAGATATGGGCATGACCCATCAACGTGCTGACGGCATGCACTGCCGATTGGCCGAGGCGACCCTGCCCTAACAAGCGCTCCGATACGCGCCCCTTGCGATCCAGCGAGACCAGCTCGGGGCCGATCCCCTCGGGCAGGGTCAGCCCGCCTGAATCTTCCGGCAGCAGTAACGTTGCGAGGAGGTACGTGCAGAAGCTGTGCCGGAGGGTGGTTCCAAGCGCGTAGCGGCGGTGGAGGATGCGTTTGCTGGCGTCCGTATCGCCCAATATGATCGTCAGAATACGTTCTATGGGATGCAGCAGAGCCGCATCGGTACAAGGCTCCTCGGCGCCCGTGCAGTCGGGGCATGCAGGGAAGAGAAGCTTTGCCGTGTCGCCACGTGCTTCGACTAGGCGTCGCCGGTGCCAAGCGATAAGTTCGTCCTGTTCCTCTTGCTGGAGCAGAATGTCGAGCGGCAGCCGCCGATAACTGGACAGGCTCTTGAGCGTGACATCGTCGTTCACGCGCACCGTGAGCTCGACGAGCCCCTCATGGCGATCGAGATCGCCAATCCGGAAATGCCGCACCTCCCGCCCCCTGACACCAGCTCGGAACATCAGGATGGCGGCAAGCCTAATCATCAGCCGGTGCCGCGGCTCCACTGACAGCTGGTCGATGAGGCGCAATGCACAACTGAACTGCGCACCTGAGAGAATCTCGGCGACACCTCCGGATGTGTCAGGCTGCCGGTCCCGGCCGGGCCAGGGCTTAAGATGGTTCCAATGGTGGCAGATATAGGCGTCCAATTTTCGCACGGCGCTGTGCGCCGGGGCTTCCCGGGTCTTGGCCGCGCTCACCACAGCATCAAAGATGGAGTGCATCAGGTCAGGGGGTGCGTCCTTGAATCTGCGCATCCAGCACTCCCGCCAATCATAGCGGGCAAGTGCGCCAAGATACGACAATTGGGTGCTGAGGCGCACCCGGTTCAGTCGAACTTCCCCTGGGCGACGTCCGGAATACGAGAGCAGCCCAAACAGGTTGTACACGGCCTCTCTTATTGTGCGCGGAGGGCGATCGAGCAGCCCGCTGAGTGTCTTCGTTCCCAGCAACCTTTTCACCTGCGACCGAACGAGCAATGCTTCGCTTCGTCTGTTCATTAGGTTTTGGGCTTTGGCGGAAGAGAGCGGCGCCAGGAGCTTCAAGATGTGAGCGGAGCCACCCGTGTAGTAACGATACCCACGCCGCGCAGAGGCCGGAGTCAGGTCAATTTGGAATCTTAAGAGGCTGTCGGCATCGAGTTGGGAGACAAACAGCTCAGGCGTGGGAGCTAAAAGCAAGTTGCGCCAGAGCGGCTGCGCCACGGCAGAGCTATGCTCAATCCCCGCCGCGTAGTCCGCCAGAACTCCAGGCATCTGCAGTCGTAGCCGCAGGACGACAGCTGGAAGGAACCAGCCCATGAAGGAATCCGCTTCCCCGCCGACATCCCCTTCGACCGCGCGACAATAGTTGTGGATCAGCACTTCTGGAGCGGGAAGCTGTCCATCGGCGGTCAACTTCGAACGCTTCCAGCCCCGGAGCAATGCCGTCGTCAGCGGGTCTGCGAACCACCGGCGCTGCCTGTATCGGCCTTCCCCATCTTTGAGACTAAAAACGATGTACGGTGTGGTCGTTGTCTGGAACTGACGGCTTCGGACCCGTTCAAGCCATGATGACCAGGCCTGCGGAGCCACCAGCCCGCCATGTATGACCGCACTTGTCAGGATCTGGCCGAGCCAAGCCCCTGGGGCGGCAGGAACGGTGCCCCAATGGGCGCGCAGTTTGCGTTCGAGCTCATCGAGGGAACGCAGCTTTTCGAAGTCAGCCCCCATGAGTGGGTTCGGGGGGAACTTTTCCGTTTCATTTTTCATCGTGAATATCGAGTCGGTTGCTCAGGCCAGACTGGACCGCCCAGCCGCCACACCCTTCGGGAAGAATTGCGCGAAAGGCTGCCTTCAAGCTTTCCTTGAACAGCAAGGGATCGAGTGCCCCGCCGTTCCACCAAGGCTCGGCGCCGATCTGCCAATGTCCCAGAAGAGCGTCGACGACTTCATGGCTGACGCGCCCGCAGAGCTCCGCACGCAGATAGTGCCGAAGGGCGTTCATCGGTAGCGGCCAGTACCAGGGGTCACCCGCCAACATCTTCTCAAACTGGCCAGCCCCTAAGCGCTTTGCCTGCAGGTGCCGATCAAGGCGAAAAAATGGCAGGCGATGTTCATCCTCATCACGCCAACGCTTGATCGATTTTTGGCTCCTCTCGGGAAGCCTCGGGTCGGTGAGCAACGCCTCGATATGGTCGCAGTAAGCCTGCAGCTGCCTCTGGACGATACCCGGAGCCCAGACTAGGCGCAGCTTGTAGCTCTCAAGATTGTCACGAAATGCAGTCGTTTCTTTGAGCAGAGCGACGGTCGCTGCGGGCGTGTAGCCCTTGTCGCGGAATAGGCCGAAGCCGGTGCCAGGATCGATCTGACGGGGGTGGAGAATGGGATCCTTCACTCGGCGTCCGCCAACACAGAGCGACCACAGCATCCAGCTGTACGTCAGCATGGCGTTGTGCACCGATGCCACCTGCCGGGGCTCTCGCGCCGGCTTACAGAAGCGGATTTCGTCGATGAGCTTGTCGCGTAAGCCTTCCACGGCAGCAGTTGTCGGTATGAAGCGGCTGCCGAGCGAGAGCTCCACATCGCTTTGGAAATAATCGAGGACACAGTCGTCGAAGGTGTCGACGCTGGCTTGGGTGCATGCCCGTTCGTGCTCTTGGGTGATGTGCGGTTCAGTCCCGCCCGAGTAATAGGCCGCTGCCTGCCGCGCGGGCTGCTTACCACCAGTCAGCAGGCGAGCCATGCCGCGGTCGCTGCCCTTCAGATTGACTAAGCCGGTCTCCAAGGCGCGCTCGATGCGCTTCGGATCGACGATGCGCGAGCGCCTTGAGATGCCATATGCGGTTCCCGCTTGGCGGAGGAACGTGTCAACCAACTCCTCGAGCTTTCCCAGGCTGTAGGAAAATACCGGCCTCTGCTCCTTCCAAAGAGCGGGCGTTCCGCTCCGGTCCCAATCGGAGCCGATATAAACCTTCAGGCAGCGAGCCGCCCTCTCCCCCAGTTTGAAAATAACCTGATCGGACGGTGGCAAGACCAGCTTGGATGCGGCGGCATTTGGCTGGGCTTTCGTCGGCGAAGCACCCGCCGGCATGGCCAGCGCATAGCCTTGGCCATAATGGATCAGCCAATGCCCTGAGCGATCTCGCGCATCGTCGAGGCGGCCGGAGAAGAAACGGAGGCAGCAAAGCTCTTCTAGATCGCGTCCGCTGATGAGCATGAGCGCGACGGCTGCCGCGGCGGCTGCCATCGGTTCGTCGAGACCATGCTCAAGGGCATGGTCGATTGCAAAACAGATCCTCCGCACATCCATTGCAGAGGTGGCGCTGAGCGCGATTGGAAGTTCGTTATTGCGCCTCTCCTGAGCGCGCCGGCGGCCAAGAAAGGCCCGATCTGTTGCGCTCATCAAAGTGGCTTGGTTCTTACGCTCGGCATGCGTGCCTGCCCGTAAGCAGGCTTCGCGCAGAGACAAGGCAAACTAGCCACAAGGCACTGATTCGTTTTGTGAATCAATGTGGCCAAACTGAGTCAGAAAACTCGTCGGACATCTGCACGGCTGTTGCTTAGCGTCGGGGTATGGATGCCGCCCCGCCCGATCGACCAATCGAGCTGTTCGCGATCGATGCGGCTCGCAACATCCGTCGTCGCTACCGGATTTCGGTCGATCGAGACCTGTTCGGCGGCTGGGTGGTGGAAACGGCTTGGGGCCGCATTGGTGCAGCGGGAGCGTGTGCGCGGCATCTGTTCGAAGACCAAGCTGCAGCAGCCCGGTTCGTTCATCGCACGCTTGCGCGTCGAGCTTCTTCGCCGCGGCGGATTGGGGTTGCCTATCGCCGTGCGGGGGATGTCACACCGCCTCATTAATCCAACTCGTCGACACGTCGACAACTAGAGCTCCCGACATGTAGTCATTTGGCTTAGCGCGCTTTTCATTTCCTACTCGAAAGCACGAACTTCACGCGGAAAAGGCGCCCTTCCCCCCTCTGGAGCCGTCTGGACTGCCCATTCTTCGTGCTTTCGAGTAGGAAATCGTCATGCCCCGATCAGCGCCTCGCTCCACCCCTGCTCCTCGCCCCAAGGACAAGCCGGCAGCCAAGACATCGCAGGGCGAGCTGTTCCGGCTCGACAGCCCGTTGCTCGGCGAGGTGCGTGGCGAGCGGTCGCTGATGGCGTTTCCGTTCTTCGCGCTGGCCAAGAATGCCTGGATGAAGCCGCTCACCTACAATAGCGGCGCCGTCTCGATCGAAGTTCGGCCTAGCGCCAATGGCGTGGCGACCATCTACGACAAGGAAATCGTGCTCTATATCGCGAGCCTGATGGCCTCGAAGCTCGAGGCGGGCGAGCAGGTCGCGCAGGACTTCGTCTTCACCGCGCACGACCTGTTCTCGGTCACCGGCAGCAATCATTCCGCGCGCTCTTACGGGCGCCTGTCCGAAGCGCTGGAGCGGCTGCAAGGCACGCAGATCAAGACCAATATCGAAGCGGGCGGCGAAGGCGAGGAAGGGTTTTTCTCCTGGCTCTCCGAGGCGCGGCTGCACTACACCAAGACGCGGACTGGCGAGCGCCGGCTGAAGGCGGTCAAGGTACGCCTATGCGACTGGCTGTTTCGCGCGATCCTGCTCGATCGTCATGTGCTTGACTATGCCCATGCCTATTTCCAGCTTGGGCCCATTGAACGGCGGATCTACGAAGTCGCGCGCTCGACCTGCGAGGAGGACCGGCTGGAGATCGATCTTGCCACCTTCCGGCTGCAGATCGGCTACCAGAACCCCCTGCCCAACTTCCGCGCGGCGCTGAAGCAGATCGCCGCCGCCGATGCGATCCCGGACTACCGGCTGGACCTGATCGAGACGGTCGAAGGCGAGGCCGATACGGGCAAGGGCAGGACCGGGCGGGGGCGCAAGGCCAATCCCGTACGCGTCGTGATCACGCGGCGGCCGCCCGAGCTCGAGGCTGGCGACGGCACGGCCGACTCGGGCGAATCAGAACCGGCGAGATCGGCGCCGAAAGTGCGATCGGCCGCCTGATTCCTACTCAAAAGCACGAACTTTCGAGCGAATTCCTACTCGAAAGCACGAATGGAACGGGCTTTAATATCCGAAAGCACGAACTTTTTTCGGCCTAAATACTCGAAAGCACGAACCGTGAACGCTTTCCTACATCGGCGTTCCCTGCGACATTCGGAGCCGCGCCGCGCATGGGCCGGCGTGCAGGTAAGGAAGCGGCTGTGACCAGATAAAGGAAAGCCCGGCGCGAAGGCCGGGCATCCCAGGGATTTGATGGAGCGACGTTTGGCGACGTCGATCCGGGGTCATCCAAGCTCTGAGGAAGACCCCCTCCTGATACTCCCAAACGAACATCGGTTCAAGGATGCGTGTTTCGCGCCACGGATCATTTTTGTCTCCGGTCCCAGCCCCATGAGGGGATGGACGATGACGGCTTATACCCTGAGCCAGGCGACGGCGCTGGCGCTGAAGGGCATTCGAGTGCGCGGGCCCCAGCGGAGTGGCGCCGTGCACCGCACAGGCGCGCCGGTGCTGCGTGGCAGCCTTGAAGCGGGAACGTTCGAGGAAGGTTTCTTTGCCGTGCCCGCCAAGGGCGAGACCGACCGCCTGCTGCGGATGGCACGCGCTGCTGTCGATGCGGGACGGCGGTTGAAGCGGCTCGCACGAACTGAAGGACGCGAGCTGTCAGCCGCGGAACGGGCGCTTGCGGCGCTCACCGCCGGTGCAGTTCGCGTCTATGAGGAGATCTGCACGCTTGCCCGGCTGAACGGGGGGCGCGTGTTTCCGACCTATGATTATCTGGCGGAAGCGACTGCGCTCGGGCGCGCTACGGTGGCCCGCGCCCTTCATCTGCTCGAGGCGGCCGGGTTCCTGATCCGCCAGCGCCGCTGCAAGCGGGTCACCGCCGAGGGGCCGGGCCCGCGTTACGAGCAGACGTCCAACGCCTACCGCCCCACCCTGCCCGAACGCCTGCTCGGCCTCTTGCCGCGCTGGCTCCGCCCTGCTCCCCTGCCAGCCGATGCAGTGCAGCGACTGGCAGACCGCGTCGAGGAGCTGGCGGCGATGCACGGGGGCCTGTCCTGCCGGGAGCTCGCCGAGACAACGGTGGGCGGAGAGCTTGGCCGGCTGTTGGCGCGGCTCGGCGCGCGCATCGACGCTGCCGAGCGTGAGTCTCAAAACCATCCGCAACCGCTACTGAAATCTTATAACAACGGGACAATTGCGTCGGCCTAGTCGGCCGACAAGCACGGCCTGACGGCCAGAACAACAGGACCGCCCAAACAACAAAGCGAGAATCGAAACCCGGCCCACCGCCCAAGCGTCGCCTTCGGCGCCGCAATGCTCCCCAATGGGAGCAAGCGATTTCGGCCGCATCCTTATCATCGAGAACGGCATCTGCGACCTGTCGCTTGCTATCGACACGTAGAGGCCTCGAACCTTATGCACGCATACATGTTGCATTGTCGGCGTGTAGACAGGTAGAAGAGCCGTCATGCCGACGATCGCGATTATCAGTCAAAAAGGTGGGGCGGGGAAAACCACGCTCGCCCTTCATCTTGCCGCCGCCGCTCAGGACGCAGGCCGCGTCGCGCTGGTGATCGACACCGACCCGCAGGCGACCGCCAGCCAATGGGCGGCGTGGCGCCAGGATGCGCCGCCGGAGGTGATCGACAGCCCGCCGCCCCGGCTTGCCGCCAAAGCGGCCCAGGCAGCAGGGCAGGGGGCGGAGCTGATCGTCATCGACACGCCGCCCCATGCCGACAGCGCGGCCCGTGCAGCCGTCGAGATCGCCGACCTGGTGCTGATCCCGTGCCGCCCGAGCGCTTTCGACCTGGCCGCGATCCAGCTGTCGGCCAAGCTCGTCCAACTGCTGAAGAAGCCCGCGTTCGTGGTCTTCACCGCCGGCCCGCCCAACGCCCCGCGCATCTACCAGGAAGCAGGCGAGCTGGTGAACAGCTTCGGCGTGCCGCCATGCCCCATCCTGCTGCCCGACCGCGCCGCCTATCGCCACGCCTCGGCCGAGGGACGCACCGTCATCGAGCTAGAGCCCAGCGGCAAGGCTGCCACTGAAGTTCAACAGCTCTACAAGTGGACGTGTCGACAACTCGACGTTCCGCAACCCCGCAAGAGAAAGGTCGCCGCATGAGCGCCAGGTCAAAATTCGGGAACCTAAAGAGTGCAGTGCCGGTAGCATCAACCGCAGCACCGCAATCTGGGGCAGGGGAGGGCGGCAAAGGCCCTGCGAGCCGCCAAGGCCGCAAGCAGATCGCCGGCTTCTTCAGCCCGGAGATGTCACTCAGCCTCCACATGTTGGCCCGCCGCCAAGGCCGCAGCCTTCAGGCATTGATGACCGAAGCTTTCGACGACGTGCTTAGGAAGTACGGCGAGAGCCCGGTCGGAGAGTGACGCGTGAGGTTGCCGGAGTTTGGGACGAGCCGCTCCGAAGTCGTTAGATATTGTCGATTAGAGGCGCTCCTGCTAGGCGGCGGCCCCGCGGGTAAGGGGCCGTGGCCAGAGATCACCGGCTATTGTTAAATCGTCGCGGACACTCTCCGCTATGTTCTCTTGGGCTCCCGCTCGATCGAACGACAACTCAAGGCGCTAAAATCGAGAAGGACGAGTGGTGCCGAACTGCAGCGACTGGTCTGAAGGAAGGACATTGGCGCTGTTCGGTGTTGCTGGAACTGGCGATTGGGCCACCAGGTACGTGATTTGATGACTGGTAGTCTTCTTTCAAGGCATAGTCACTGGCATCGATTACGATGGCAGTTTTTCTGGGGGCTGGTAGCTCTTTCAATCGCTCCACTCGTGCGACTAGCGATCGTAGGGCCCGATAGTGTCGGAGAGGGAATTACAGCAACGATCAACGCTATGTGGGGCGGTGGTGTCGCAATCCTCCTAGGCATCCTGTTGATCCGAAACGTAGGGCGCTATCCCGGCGTCGAAAAAGCCGCGTCCATCATTCCCGGCTTTTCGGTGTCTTTCGGTATATTGGTCGTGGTGCTGTTGATGCTTCGGCTAGATTATAGCCGTTGGGTGCTCGCCGGCTCGTACATTTCCGCGATTGTCATATTTTATATCGGCTACTCTGGAGTGTTCGGCCGAAAGAGGCTGAAGGTCGGGGTTCTTGCCCTAGAAGACCACTTAGATGAGCCGCTTGATGTCGCCGGCGTCGAATGGCTCACCCTGTGCGATCCAGACCATGATGTTCTGGGCCTGGAAGCGGTTGCCGTCGATCTACGGCGGGATTTGCCGATCGAATGGGAGAGGCGGATCGCCGATTTCGCCCTGGCTGGCGTGCCGGTTTACCAACGCAAGCATTTAATTGAATCGCTGACCGGGCGCGTCGAGCTCGAGCATCTTTCGGAAACGAGCTTCGGAACCTTGTCTCCGCCAAGCGCCTACATGGTCCCCAAGCATATTGTTGATTTCGTCACTTCAGTCCTCGCTTTGGTGTTGCTCGCACCCTTGCTTGTCATCGTAGCCGTGCTCATTCGAATTGACTCGCCAGGGCCTTCGATTTTCAGTCAGCAACGGGTCGGCTTCCGAGGGCAGCCCTTCACAGTTTACAAGTTCCGGACGATGAGAAACCGTCACGAAGCCGATAAAGGAGGCTTGGACGCCGCGATAACACGCGAAAATGATGATCGAATTACCCGCCTCGGTAGATTTCTGCGTAGAACGAGAATCGACGAGCTTCCGCAGATAATCAATATCGTGAAACGCGAAATGAGCTGGATTGGACCGCGGCCAGAAGCCGCCGTTCTGTCCAGTTGGTATGAGTCCGAAATCCCGTTCTACCGATATCGGCATATCGTGCGACCTGGGATTACTGGATGGGCACAGGTCATGCAGGGGCATGTCGCTGATGTGGAGCAGGTTCGTAGCAAACTCTACTATGATTTTTACTATATCAAGAACTACTCACTTTGGATTGATATTCTGATTGTTGTCAGAACGATCAAGACGATGTTTTCTGGGAACGGCGCCAAATAGGCGGATTGATTCCAGGTTTTACATAACGCGGAGGATTTGTGTTCCGGACTGGTTTGATCGAGAGATTTGAGAACAAGACAGCGGTGATCGGTATTGTGGGTCTCGGCTATGTGGGGCTGCCGCTCGCCCTGCGCTTCTCGGATGTCGGCTATCCGGTTCTGGGTTTCGACATTCACGCCGGCAAGGTCGCGCGGCTGAACGACGGCGAGACGCTGATCGAGCATATCCCATCCTCCGCCATCGCGGCCGCACGCACACGCGGCTTCAGCGCTACCACCGATTTTTCGCGGGTGGGGGAGGCGGACGCCTTGATCCTCTGCGTCCCGACACCACTGACGAAGCACCGGGAGCCCGATCTTTCCTTCGTTCTCGATACGCTCAACTCGTTGCTGCCATATCTGCGGCCTGGGCAGGTCGTTTCGCTGGAGAGCACCACTTATCCCGGCACCACAGACGAGGAGCTCGGCCCACGGATTGAACGGGCCGGACACAAGATCGGCGAGGACATTTTCCTCGTCTACTCGCCAGAGCGCGAGGATCCGGGCAACCCGGATTTCACTACCAATACGATTCCGAAGATCGTTGGCGGCAGCACGCCGGCATGCCTCGATGTCGGGCTCGCGCTTTACGTCCACGTCATCGATCGCCTGGTGCCGGTCAGTTCCACGCGCGCGGCCGAGCTCACCAAGCTGCTCGAGAACATCCACCGCGCCGTCAATATCGGCCTCGTCAATGAAATGAAGATCGTCGCCGACAAGCTCGACATCGACATTCACGAGGTGATCGCCGCCGCTGCGACCAAGCCGTTTGGCTTCACCGCCTATCAGCCGGGGCCGGGCTTGGGTGGGCACTGCATCCCGATCGACCCGTTCTATCTCACTTGGAAGGCACGCGAATACGGCGTCCACACCCGCTTCATCGAGCTCGCCGGCGAAGTTAACTCGGCCATGCCCGACTATGTGATGATGAAGCTTGCCAGCGCGCTCAACGACCGCATGAAGCCACTCAAGGGCAGCAAGATCCTGGTGCTCGGAATTGCCTACAAGAAGAATGTCGACGACATGCGGGAATCTCCCTCTGTGATCCTGATGGAAAAGCTCCGCGATGCCGGCGCCGAAGTGAGCTATTCCGACCCGCACGTGCCCGTTTTCCCGGAAACGCGCGAGCACCACTTCGATCTATCGAGCGTCACTCTCACCGAGCAGAATGTGGGCGAGTTCGATTGCATCCTGCTCGCGACCGACCATGATCGCTTCGATTATGAGCTAATCTCGAAGCACGCGTCTCTGGTCGTCGACAGCCGGGGGCGGCTGCCGGCTGCCGCCAATGTCGTGAAAGCCTGACCACAATGACCGCTTCTTCTTCGCCCGTCACGGGGCGCAAGGTTCGTTTTGCCCTGGTCGGCTGCGGACGCATATCGAAGAACCATCTCGGCGCACTCGCCACCCACGCCGATGATGCCGAGCTGGTCGACGTCTGCGACGTCAACCCCGCCGCCTTGCAGGCAGCCGTCGCCGAAACCGGCGCCACGGGGCATGCCACACTTGATGCGATGCTGGGCAGCACGACTGCCGACGCGGTGATCCTGACAACGCCCAGCGGCCTCCACCCATCCCAGGCGATTGCCGTCGCCCGCAGCGGCCGTCATATCGTGTCGGAAAAGCCGATGGCGACCCGCTGGTCCGATGGTTTGCGCATGGTGCGAGAATGCGACGAAGCGGGCGTGCAGCTGTTCGTCGTCAAGCAGAACCGGCGCAACGCCACCTTGCAGATGCTGAAGCGCGCAATCGAGGCCGAGCGCTTCGGCCGCATCTATCTCGTGGCATTGAACGTGTTCTGGCAGCGCCCCCAAGACTATTACGACGCTGCCAAATGGCGTGGCACCTGGGAGTTTGACGGCGGCGCGCTGATGAACCAGGCGAGCCATTATATCGACCTGCTCGACTGGCTGATCGGGCCGGTGGAAAGCGTCCAGGCCTATTCCGCGACGCTTGGCCGCAAGATCGAGGCGGAGGACACCGCTGTTGCGAGCCTGCGCTGGCGGTCGGGTGCGCTGGGCAGCCTTAGTGTGACGATGCTGACCTACCCTAAGAATCTCGAGGGCAGCATCACGATCCTCGGTGAGAAGGGCACAGCCCGTATCGGGGGCGTGGCGGTGAACGAAGTGCAGGAATGGCAGTTCGCAGAACCGCACCCCGATGACGAGATGATCAGGGAGGCCAGCTATCAGACGACGTCCGTCTACGGCTTCGGCCATCCGCTCTACTACCGGAACGTGATTGACGTGCTGCGCGGGCAGGCGGAGCCCGAAACCGATGGCCGCTCCGGTCTGAAGTCGCTGGAACTGCTGACCGCGATCTATCGGGCGGCCCGCGAGGGCAAGCGCGTCGCTCTACCGCTGGACCGCGGCGCGTGAGCATTCACGAAACGGCGATTGTCGACGCAGGGGCCGTCGTCGGAGCGGGAACCAGGATCTGGCATTGGACCCATGTCTGCGCCGGCGCCAGAATAGGTGCGGGATGCTCTCTGGGACAGAATGTGTTCGTCGCCAACGACGTCATCATCGGCGACAATGTGAAGATCCAGAACAATGTCTCGGTCTATGACGCGGTACGGCTGGAAGACGATGTCTTCTGCGGGCCCAGCATGGTGTTTACCAACGTCTACAACCCGCGCTCAGCCGTTTCGCGCAAGGACGAATATCGCCCGACGCTGGTCAAGCGCGGCGCCACATTGGGCGCGAACTGCACGATCGTCTGCGGCGTGACAATCGGCGAGCATGCGTTCATCGGCGCCGGCAGCGTGGTCAATCGCGATGTTGTGCCGTACGCGTTGATGGTAGGCGTCCCCGCCCGTCGCGCGGGATGGATGTGCCGCTGCGGCCTACGTCTGGCAGGTGAAGGCGAAGTGCGATGCGAATGCGGCCGCACCTACACAATCAACTCGGAAAGCTGCGTTGGACATGAGTGATAAAATCGAATTCATCGACCTGAAGGCGCAGTATCGCGCGCTCAAGCCATCCATCGACGCGCGCATCGCACAGGTGCTCGAGCATGGCCGCTACATCATGGGGCCGGAGATCGGCGAGCTTGAGGAGCGCCTAGCGGCCTATGTAGGTGTCAGGCACTGCATCGGCGTAGCCTCCGGCACGGAAGCGCTGCTGATCGCGCTGATGGCGCTCGGCATCGGCCCGGGCGACGAGGTGATCACCACCCCTTTCACCTTCGCGGCAACCGCAGAAGTGATTGTCCTGGTGGGCGCAACGCCAGTCTTTGTCGACATCGACCTGGCCGACTGCAACATCGATGCGAACCTGATCGAGGCGGCTATCACGCCGCGCACCAAGGCGATCATGCCGGTGTCGCTCTACGGTCAGTGCGCGGACATGGACGCGATCAACGCGATCGCCGCGCGTCATGGGGATATCCCGGTGATCGAGGACGCCGCCCAAAGCTTCGGCGCCACCTATAAGGGCCGGCGGAGCTGCGGCGTGTCGACCATCGGCTGCACCAGCTTTTTCCCAAGCAAGCCCTTGGGCTGCTACGGCGACGGCGGCGCGATCTTCACCGACGACGACGGCCTCGCCCAGGCGATGCGCGAGATCAGGGTTCACGGCCAGAGCAAGCGCTACCAGCATGATCGGGTCGGCGTTGGCGGTCGGCTCGACACCATACAGGCCGCCATTCTGTTGGCGAAGCTGGACACGTTCGACGAGGAGGTGGCGGCGCGGATCGCGATTGGCGACCGCTATCTTGAGTTGCTGCGCGAGGTGCCGGGTGTGACGCCGATCCGCGTGGTGCCCGATCGCACGTCGGTATGGGGACAATTCACGGTCTTGTCTCACAACCGCGATGCGGCTGTTGCCCTATTGGGAGAGCAGGGAGTGCCAACGGCAGTCCACTATCCGATACCGCTCGATCGCCAACCGGCGTACAAGGACGCTTGTCGTGTTTCAGGCAAGCTTGAGCATAGTTTGAAGGCAAGTCAGCAGGTGATGAGCCTGCCGATGCATCCGTATCTCACCGAGGACGCACAACGTGACATCATAGATGTTTTGGGAAAGGCGGGGATATCGGCGAGGGCAGCGTAATCGCCTTCACCGCGCCATATAAGAGGCGTTCCTGACGGGTGGCGAATAAGGCGTTTCGAATGGACCGGCATTGGGCGGGGGCGAAGTCGTACTTTGCGACGTTCCTGCGCCAAGGGGTCGTGCGCTCGATTGCCGTGCTGGTTGGAGGTACGGTCGCAGCCCACACGATCACCGCATTGTCGATGCCGATCAGCACGCGCTTGTTTACGCCTGCTGATTTCAGTGTCGCAGCCGCCTTTTCCAGTTTGGTCGGGATATTTTCGGCAGCAGCGTGCCTGCGCTTTGATATGGCGATCCCATTGCCAGAAGATGAAACCGAAGCAGCCGACCTGCTGGTCTTGTCGGTTCTCACTGCATTGGCGGTGGCGGTGGTCTTGGGCGTTACGATCGCGCTGCTCCCCCAATCGGTTTTTTCATTGCTGAAGCAGCCAGCGCTTGAGGGATGGCTTTGGTTGTTGCCCGTGGGAGTGACGATAGGCGGCACCTACCTGGCCCTTCAGATGTGGTTTGTCCGGCATAAGAGCTTTGCAGGTATCGCCAGCAGTCGGATTGCCCAATCGACCTCGGCGGCGGTTGGGCAGATTTCCCTCGGCCTCGCAGGCTATGCTCCGCTCGGCCTGATTGTAGGGCAGCTATTCAATTATGGTGCCGGCTCAGCTTGGCTGGGCTGCGCTGTGCTTATCAAGAATCGGGTGTCTCTACGGAGCGTGTCTCTGCGGGGCATTGCTCAGGCTGTCTCCAAATACCGCCGATTCCCGCTGTTTTCGACGTGGGAAGCGCTCGCCAATGCGGCGTCCATTCATGCTCCGATGCTTCTCATCGCCGCGCTGACTGATACGCCTGAGGCAGGCTATCTGACACTCGCCATCTTCCTGCTGCAGATGCCTATGGCTCTGGTGGGCAACGCCGTCGGCCAAATTTACATCTCCCAGGCGCCCGAGAGATTCCGCGAGGGGCAACTGGCAGATTATACCAGCGTCACGATCACGCACCTTGCACGTCTTTCCGCCGGGCCGCTGATGCTGATTGCGGTTTTGTCGCCAAGGATTTTCGGGCTTGTGTTTGGGCCAGGCTGGGACCGGGCAGGAACCCTGGCTGCATGGATGGCGCCATGGTTCTTCATGCAGCTGCTTGCGGTCCCGGTATCGACGGCCTTGCACATCGTCGGTCGGCAGCAAGCCGCGATGGTGCTTCAGATCGGAGGGCTGGTTCTCCGCTTGGCCGCAGTTGCACTGTCCCTTCTCGTCGCAATGGACATCGTCGCGGAAGCCTATGCTGTATCCGGCTTCGTGTTCTACGCAGTGTATCTGTTCGTCGTCGGTCGCAGTACGGGGATGCGATCTGCGGAAGTTATCGGCTCCATTGCTCGCTCGATCCCCTTTGCCTTGCTTGGCGGCCTGATGGCATGGGGGTTGTTGCTGGTCGCATCTCAGGTGTTTGATGTCTAATCAGGCTACGCTCTTCCACAGTGCTCGCTTGATCGCTTCAATCGATACACCAAGTGGTTCACTTATGATTAAAGGCTTTGAAAAGGTATTTCCATGGTGAGCGCGGATGCATCCACGCCTCCTTACACGAGCGGAGGCGCCAAATGGCTGTTGCTGGCCATCGTGGCTTATTCCTATCCGCTCGCAGCACTGTTCGGAGAAAGCGACGGTAGCCTTTCGCTTGTTGTCGTTCCCACGATCATTGCTTTGGCGATCAGCGCGCTCTGCGGCCTCGCGCTCTCCTCAATGTCCTTTAAGATATGGGTTATCACGATATCTGCCAGCATTCTGTTCTTCAACGGAGCCGTTTGGATCCTAAGCGAATTTGTCGATCCGCAGAAGATGCTGGTCTTCAATGGTGTGCTGTTTATATTCGGGTTTCTTTTAGCGCTATCCGTTGGCGCTCCACCAATTCTTGAGAACCTGGACCGGGCGTTAATGGCTTTGGGAGTGATCGCTCTCTTGGTTCTCCTGACGAACATCAATGAGTATGACGCGGGCCGCCTGACTTACGGCGACAGCAATCCGATCTGGATGGGCCGCCTGTTCGGCATGTCATGCGTGGCGGCGCTTTACGGATTGATCAGCGGGCGCGTCAGTCCTGCAGTCGCCATTACGCTGTTGCTGCCACTCTTTATCGCGATGACCGCAACGGGAAGTCGAGGGCCGGTATTTGCGTTCATATTAGCTGCCGGAGTAGCATTTTTGATAAACCCGATCCGGAACAAGTATCCGATCATGATAGCAGCTTTCTTTGCGCTCGCACTCATCGCTCTGTTCGTAGAGGTGACAGGAAAGTTTGGAGGCGTAAGAGGTCTTTCTTTCGGAGAGGCCGACGACGTAAGCTATTTCATACGCTTGAGTATGTTCGACTACACAAGATACCTGATATCGGAGTTTAACGAAGGAATAGGTGTTGGCGCATTCTCTTTCATGAACTTCACATACCCCCACAACATAGTACTCGAATTCCTAGCCGAGTGGGGTTGGGTGTCGGGGGGTGCATACATAGCCTTGTTTTTTGTGGGGGGGCTGGGGCTGTACTACACTGGCCCTAGGATGCAGCTCCTGCTCCTTTTGTTCATATTCGACTTCACGAACGCGTGCTTGTCAGGCGATATCACATCGCCGCGCCTCCTATATGGCCTGACTATCGTTGGGGTCGCTTGTATTTTGAGTGGCGTGCGCAACAGAAGCGGCCTTGCCAAGATCGTGGTGCCGGATGGCGCCCCGAGAAGATCCTTTATCGGTCGTCCAGCGGAGTAGGTTTTGGTTGCTATATCGGTCGTGATGGCGGTCTATAATGAAGAAGGCTTCATTCAAGACGCCATGGACAGCATTCTTGGGCAAACCGGGCCCGAGATCGAGCTTGTCGTCGTGGATGACCTGTCTACGGACGGTACGGTTCGCATCGTGGAGGAGCGGGCTGCGCGGGACCCCCGGGTACGGTTCTTCCGCGTTCCTGAGAAAGGGAAGGTGAGGGCATTCAACCTCGGCATATCGCAGGCGAGGGGGGAATGGGTCTGCCTTTTCGCCGGCGACGACCTGATGCCGCCGGGTTCGTTGAACGAGCGCTACGAGTCAGTAAAGGATCAGCCACTGGATGTGCCGGTGATCGGCACGTGCCGTCTGATCACCATGTCCGAAAATAGAAAGCTGGATGGCCAGATCGTGCCGAGAAATCCGAACAAACAGACCTATTCGGGTGTCTGCTTTCTGATGAACCGGCAAGCCGTGGCCCGCATGTGGCCGGTTCCGGAAGTCCTTCCCAACGAGGACACGTGGATGGAGTTGGCGGCTAGGTATCTCGGCATGAGATCCATCGTCAGCAGCACTATAGGGGCCAAGTGGCGCATCCACTCGGGCAACAGCATCAACATGCTCGTCCCTTATGAGGAGTTCAATCGCAAGCTGTCTGCGCGCATGATCGCGCCAGAGGTTTTCCTGGCACAACATCGTGACGAGCTGACTTCTGGTGCAGTACGGGCATTGAGGGCTCATGCTCGGTGCGAGCAGGCCCGCAAGCAAGGAAACATCCTCGGCATCCTCCGGAGCGGCGTGTCATTGGTGGATGCCTTGCGCGCGATCGCACTGTCCGGGCCGAAACTCTATGCCTTTCGACGCCGGGCTTATAAGCTGTTTTCTGGTTGGTGATCCTCAGGACAAGGCGATCAGCCGGCGCACATGTGCGGGGAGGATCGCCTTGTCCGCGGCGCGCACCCGCACCATTTCGACATCATCGGCGTTTGGAAACACCGCATAGCTGCCGGTGAACACGCAGTCGCTGAAGCGCAGTTTGCCGAGCGTCGGCCTTACAAACCCACCCGTCATCTCAATGCTGCTGAAGCGGGATGAGGATCGACCCGCAGGCTCGCTCGGGTCGTCATTCTCGATTGATCCTAGACGGCCGCCACTAACCGACATCGATGCGACGCCATGAGGCGAGTAGCGCAGATTGCCGCCGCCAAGGTTTGTGATCCGCACGCTTGCCGCACGTGTATCGCGGCTATCCGCTGCGGTGACGTAGACAGCGTAGCCGGTTTTGAAATTGATGGGACCGTCGACGATGATCTCGGTTGCGCGTTCTTCCTGCCTGCTGCTGTCCTTGAAAAGGATGACGCCTACCGGAAGGGAATTCCCCTTGAACGTCCACTCTCCCGATAAATTGACTCGGCCCCAGTTGCGGTGGGGAGCCGCAAGTGCGGCGAGATAGGCGATCCAGGTTGTGGGGGCATCGACGTCGATGCTGCCGCCCCTAATCGTCAAGCTGTCTGGAAGGAGGATCTTCCCACTGCCCGACCTTGGCGGACGTATCGGGCCGTTGGGGGAGCTGAAAGAAAAAAGATAATAATCTCCTTTCTCTCCTCTGGAAAATACATTTGAATCGAGGAGGGTTACGGCTCCGCCCAGGCTGGGGGTGTCGTCGCGAATGACCAGGAGTGCGCGTCCGTTCACCTGGCGCACATTACTGAGCAGGAGGTCGTGGCCGGCATATTGAACGGCCGCTCCGCCCTGGGCGCAGGCGATCAGGACATTTTCTATCCGCATCCGATCGCCCCAATGGTCGTCAATTGCGCAGGAATATTCTCCGCCACTGATATGGAGGTCTACATTGTGGCGGCCGGAGACTGCTTCCCGGCAATCCAGGATCCGGCCATGATTGATCCGACAACCGATTGTCGTGGCAAATAACAATCCATATCCGAGACCATTGGCAATATCGTTGGCGCCTTGAATCTTTGGCCGGTTGAAGGTGACGTCGGCGCAGTAACCGATCTCCACCATGACGGAGAGCGGTTGAGTCGGATCGTCGTTGCTGACGGTCAAGTCATCGAACGTTGCCCGATCTCGTTCACAAACGACGACGCCTCGATCTGCCAACGCGCCGCCCGGGGAGCCTGTGCGGCGAATGCGCAATCCCTCGACCCGGATCGGTAGGGAAGGCTCATGTGCCGTAACCATGACGGCCTTCGGATCATCGTACGAGCAAACCAGGGGAGTGCTGAACGAACCATCGGGGCCGCATCGTAGGAACTCCTGCTTGATATAAGGGTCGGATGCGCCGCCATCACGTTCAATCAGAACTTCCGTGGAGTTGATGAAAAGGTTTTTGTCAGCCGCGTTGTGGGCTCCGACTGCGCGGACGCCACGGCTCAAAGGGCGCCACCCATCCGTTTTGATGACTGTGCCGGCAAGGTCTCGTTCGAAGACGATCCGGAAGGAAGAGTTGTTCTTGGGGATCAGCAACGTGCCGTAACAACGGCCGCCGGTTCTAAGCGCGAGGGCCTGCGTCCCGTTCAAGGTATAAGTACCCTCCGGAATAACCCATTCGCGCCTCAGTTCGCGTGTTGCTCGTGCCCATTCATGGAAGGTCACATGATCGTCGGGAGTTCCGACAATGCCGCACATTTGTGGCGTGATGCGTTCTTCGGCCAACTCCCACCAGTGACCAAGCGCATCGCGGGTCCGAAAGCCTGTTTCCTCCAGTACATCGGAATAAACCGGAAGCCGCTCGTAAACAGCAGAACCGATCTTTGTAGCACTGTGACCTGAGGTACGTACCGTTTGGATATCCGCTGGAATTCTCCACCGTCGAAACTCGGTGAAGAGGCCAATGTGCAACGGAACTCCTGCCTTCAGGGTGCCGGAGGGGAGAAGGAGGCCGCTCACCAGGATGGTCAGAGCCGTTCGGCGATCGGCAACCTTCCGCATCAGGCCAGTTTCATCCGCTTGATCGGTCATTTGACTCAGGCCTGCTCAACAGGGCGCTTGGCCATGCTCGGCATAGTTTTCTCCAAGCACGACGCGCTAAAGCCAGCCTTGCCCGGGAGTTCCATGATATATTGCGAACCAGCAGGGTAGCCGCTTGCCCTCTTGGCGAACAGAGACCCGCCCGCTAACAGGCGGCCACATTCCTCCACTTTGGCATAATTTTCATGGCTGACAGCCTGGCTCTGACGCGCTCTTACCAGATTTGCGCCAACTGCATCATGGACACTTCGGATTCGGGTATCGTGTTCGACGAACGTGGCTGGTGCGACTATTGCAACAACTATCACGAGAACATCGTTCCGAACTGGCACCCGGACGAGCAGGGCGAGCGCGAGATCATGGCTCAGGTCGAGCAGATCAAGCGCGACGGAAGGGGGCGGGATCACGACTGCCTGATTGGCCTCAGCGGTGGCGTCGATAGCAGCTACGTCACTTACCTCGCCAAGGAGAAGTTCGGACTCCGCCCTTTGCTCTATCATGTTGACGCTGGCTGGAATTCCCAACAGGCAGTCAACAATATCGAGAAGCTGGTCGATGGCCTTAATCTCGATCTCTTCACCGAAGTGGTGGACTGGCCGGAGATGCGCGACCTTCAGCTCGCCTTCTTCAAGGCGAATGTTCCGCACCTCGACACACCGCAGGACCATGCCTTCTTCGCCGGCCTCTACAACTTCGCGGCAAAGCACAAGGTCAAGTATATCCTGACCGGCGCGAACTACTCGACCGAGTGTGTGCGTGAACCGCTCGAGTGGCATTACCACGCGTCCGACCTGCGGCAGCTGAAGGATATTCACCGCCGTTTCGGAACGCGTCCGCTGAAGAAATTCCCGCTTGCCGGCATCTTGCGCTTCAAGGTCTGGTACCGCTTTGCCAAAGGCGTCCGCGTCGTGAAGCCGCTCAATTACGTGCCCTATCGCAAGGAAGAGGCGATGCAGGAGCTGGTCGATCGTTTCGGCTGGCAGCGCTACGCGCACAAGCATTATGAATCGCGCTTTACCCGCTTCTACGAAAGCTACTGGTTGCCGACTAAGTTCGGGTACGACAAGCGCCGCGCGCATTTCTCCAGCCTTATCCTGACTGGTCAGATGACCCGTGCGGAGGCGCTCGAGAAGATTGCCGTGCCTGCCTACAATCCGGAAACGATTGCGGAGGATTTCGAGTATATCGCAACCAAGCTCGGCGTCACCGTAGCCGAACTCCGCGCCCTGCACGATGGGCCCAAGAAGACGTTTCGCGATTATAAGAACGACATGGCGATCATGGATGTGGGCGCGAAGGTGCTGCGCCTGGCCGGCGTGCAGCGAGCGATCATCCGTTGATCACGATTGTCGATTATGGGTTGGGGAACATCGGTGCGTTCCTCAACATGTACAAGCGGATGAACGTGGCCGCCAAGGCTGCGCGCACTGCCGATGAGCTTGCCGACGCCGAACGAATCGTGTTGCCCGGGGTCGGCGCGTTTGACCATGCGCTGGAGCTCCTCGACGCCTCTGGGATGCGGCCGTTGCTCGAGGAAAAGGTCGTCGGCGATAAAGTGCCGGTGGTCGGCGTCTGTGTCGGCATGCAGATCCTGGCCGATACGAGCGAGGAAGGGCAAGGGCGGGGGCTCGGCTGGATTCCGGGTGCTGTGCGGCATTTTCGGTCCATGCAAGTGCCCAACAGCCTGCCGCTGCCGCATATGGGCTGGAACGATGTTGAACCCCTTCCTGGGGATGCGGGCCTGTTTCGCGGCCTTGAGCGCGACGCCCGCTTCTATTTCCTCCACTCCTTTTATTACGAGTGCGCGGACCCCGCCGATCGGGTGGCTGTGGCGACCTATGGTGCACCCTTCGCCTGTGCGGTACGGCGAGGAAATGTCTGGGGCGTGCAGTTTCACCCAGAGAAGAGCCACCATTTCGGAGCGATGCTGCTCAAGAACTTCGCGGAGCTTTGAGCCGTGCTGCGCCCGCGCATCATTCCCTGCCTGCTGATCCATGAAGGCGGCCTGGTGAAAACCGTCGGCTTCAAGGACCCGAAGTATGTCGGGGATCCGATCAACGCAGTCAAAATCTTCAATGAAAAGGAAAGCGACGAACTCGTCGTGCTCGACATCGACGCGACCGTGAACGGCGCTGAGCCCGATTATGCCGTGATTGCCCATCTAGCGGCCGAATGCCGGATGCCGCTCTGTTATGGGGGCGGCGTGCGGACCGCGGCGCAGGCGAAGCGGATCATCGGTCTGGGCGTGGAGAAGGTTTCGATCAGCGCTGCGGCCGTGGAACGTCCCGAGCTGATTTCGGAAATTTCTGCGGAGGTCGGGCGACAAAGCATCGTTGTCGTGCTCGACGTGCGCAAGAAACGCTTCGGGGGGTATGAGCTGCGCACCCACAATGCGAGCCGCGCCCACAAGCTGGACCCGGTTGAATTCGCCCAGGAGGCGGCGCGGTTGGGCGCGGGAGAGATTGTGATCAACTCGATCGATCTCGATGGCGCGATGCGGGGTTACGACCTGAAGCTGGCCCGGCGGGTTCGCGAAGCTGTAGGAGTTCCCGTCACCTTCCTGGGGGGCGCGGGTTCGCTTGCCGATATCGAAGCGCTGATCCGGGAAGTCGGCGTTGTCGGCGCCGCGGCGGGCAGCCTGTTCGTTTTCAAGGGCAGTTACCGCGCGGTGCTGATCAACTATCCTTCTCCGGACACCAAGGAACAGATGGTGCGAGCTGCGCTCGCTGCCTGACCAGAGGACCATAGTATGTTCGACGATAAGACCCTGCTCATCACGGGCGGCACCGGATCGTTCGGTAATGCCGTGCTGCGCCGCTTCCTCAACTCCGGCTTGCGGGAAATCCGGATCTTCAGCCGGGACGAGAAGAAGCAGGACGATATGCGCAAGCTGTACAACAGCTCGCGGATCAAGTTTTATCTGGGCGATGTGCGCGACGAGCGCAGTGTCGAGCCGGCGATGCGCGGCGTCGACTATGTGTTTCACGCTGCCGCGCTCAAGCAGGTGCCGTCCTGCGAGTTCCATCCGATGCAGGCGGTGCGGACGAACGTGCTGGGCACCGAGAACGTCCTGGCGGCCGCCATTGCTGCCGGGGTGAAGCGCGTCGTCTGCCTATCGACCGACAAGGCAGTCTATCCGATCAACGCCATGGGCATCAGCAAGGCGATGATGGAAAAGGTGATGGTCGCCTCGTCGCGCAACCTGGAAGGGACGGGCACTGTCATCTGCGGCACGCGCTACGGCAATGTCATGGCCTCGCGTGGGTCGGTGATCCCCTTGTTCGTCGACCAGATGCTGGCGGGACGGCCGATCACCATCACCGACGGCGCCATGACGCGCTTCATGATGACGCTGGACGATGCGGTCGAGCTGGTTCTCTATGCCTTCAACAATGGCCGGAACGGCGACATCTTCGTCCAGAAGGCGCCGGCGGCAACCGTGGACACGCTGGTCGAGGCCCTGAAATCGCTGCTGAACCGGCCCGGTCACGAAGTTCGCGTGATCGGCACGCGCCATGGCGAAAAGCTCTTTGAGTCGCTGCTCAGCCGCGAGGAGCGCGCCGTCGCCGATGACATGGGCGACTATTTCCGCGTGCCCCCGGATGGGCGCGACCTGAACTACGATAAATTCTTCGATCAGGGCGAAGAGCGCCTCAGCCATGGCGAGGAGTATAACTCGCACAACACGCACCGCCTCGATGTCGAGGGCATGAAGGAACTGCTGCTAAAGCTTCCGCTCATCAACCGCGTGCTGAAGGGTGAGCCGATCTCGGAGGATGCCTACGCATGAGGGTGCTCGTAACCGGCGCGAACGGCTTTGTCGGGCGCAACCTTGTGGTGCGATTGAGCGAGGCCGGTCACGAAGCTCTGGGCCTTGGCCGCGATGATGGGGAGGAGGCTTGGGCTGGAGCCGTGCAGGCGGCCGATTTCGTCGTGCACCTGGCGGGCGTCAACCGGCCGACCGATCCATCTGAGTTCGAGAGCGGCAATGTCGGGCTGACCGATCGCCTGTGCACGCTGCTGGCCCAGGCGGGCCACGGGGCGCCCATTATCTACAGCTCCTCCATCCAGGCAGATCGCGACCAGCCCTACGGGCAGAGCAAGGCCGCGGCCGAGGCCGTGCTGCGTGCCCATGCCGATGCAACCGGGGCGACGGTGGCGATCTTTCGCCTGCCCAACGTGTTCGGAAAATGGGCACGGCCGGACTATAACTCGGCCGTGGCCACTTTCTGCCACCGCATCGCGCGCGGCGAGGCGATCGACATCCACGATCCGGCGGCGCCCGTGCGGCTTGTCTATGTCGACGATGTGATCGACGCCTTTCTCCGGCTGATCCAAGGCCCGTTCTCGACGGGTCAATATGAGGTCGAGCCTGAGTATCGGACGACGGTCGGCGAACTCGCCAACATCATCCGAAGCTTTCCCGAGAGCCGCGGCAGCCTGACCATGCCGCCCGTGGGCACGGGGCTGATCCGGGCCCTTTACTCGACCTATCTCAGCTATCTTCCGCCCGAACGGTTCGACTATCAGGTGCCGATCCACGCCGATCCGCGCGGCCGCTTCGTGGAGATGCTGAAGACCCGGGACAGCGGGCAGTTCTCCTATTTCACTGCAGGGCCGGGGATCACGCGGGGCGATCATTACCATCACAGCAAGGTCGAGAAGTTCCTGGTCATATCGGGCAAGGCGCATTTCGGCTTCCGTCACATCCAGACGGGCGAAGTGCACGAGATCGTGGTCGAGGGTCGCGAAGCTCGGATCGTCGAGACGATCCCTGGTTGGACGCACAACATCACGAACATCGGTGATGGCGAGCTGGTGGTGATGCTTTGGGCCAACGAGATCTTCGATCACGCGCGGCCCGACACTGTCGCCATGAAGGTCTGAATCGATGAAGAAGCTCAAGGTGATGACGGTGGTCGGCACGCGCCCGGAGATCATCCGGTTGTCGCGCGTGCTTGCCGCACTCGACCAGCATTGCGATCACGTGCTCGTCCACACCGGCCAGAATTATGATTACGAGCTCAGCCAGGTGTTCTTCGAAGATCTGAGCATCCGCAAGCCCGATCGGTTCCTAGAGGCCGCCAAGGGCAGCGCCTCGGCGACGATCGGCAATATCCTGATCGCAATAGACGAGGTGTTGAAGGAGGAGCAGCCTGACGCACTGCTCGTCCTCGGTGACACCAACAGCTGCCTGTCGGTGATCCCGGCCAAGCGCCGCCACATCCCGATTTTTCACATGGAAGCCGGTAATCGCTGCTTCGATCAGCGTGTGCCTGAGGAGACGAACCGGCGCATCGTCGACCATACGGCCGACGTGAACCTGACCTACAGCGATATTGCACGCGAGTATCTCCTCGCCGAGGGCTTGCCACCGGACCGCGTCATCAAGACCGGCAGCCCGATGTTCGAGGTGCTTCACCATTACATGGATCGCATCGATGCATCCGACGTGCTGGACCGCCTCGGTCTGACCGAGCACGACTATTTCGTCGTCAGCGCGCACCGCGAGGAGAACATCGAGTCCGATCGGACCTTCTTCCGCTTGGTCGAGATCGTGAATCACTTGGCGCACGCCTATGACCGCCCGGTGATCGTCTCCACCCATCCGCGGACCAAGAACCGCATCGATGCTGCAAGCGTATCGTTTCACTCCAGGGTCGAACTCGGCAAGCCGCTCGGCTTTCACGATTATGTGCGGTTGCAGAAATCGGCCCGTGCCGTGCTATCGGACAGCGGCACGATCACCGAGGAATCCTCGATCCTGAACTTTCCCGCAATCAACATCCGCGAGGCGCATGAGCGGCCCGAAGGGATGGAAGAAGGGGCGGTGATGATGACCGGTTTGAGCCTTGAGCGGGTGCAACAGGCGCTCGCCATCCTGGAGAGCCAAGGGCGAGGCGAGCGCCGTGACCTGCGGCTCGTGGCCGATTATTCCATGCCCAACGTCTCGGCCAAGGTGGTGCGCATTCTCCACAGCTACACCGACTATATTCGGCGGGTGGTCTGGCGGGATTATGAGTGAGCCGTGCGGATCCTGATCGTCAGCCAGTATTTCTGGCCTGAAAATTTCAGGATCAACGACCTGGTGGAGGAGTTGGCGGGACGAGGGCACGATGTGACCGTGCTGACAGGTCAGCCGAATTACCCCGAGGGCCATTTATTTCCGAATTTCCGGGCCGACCCCAAGGCGTTCCGGCGCTTTGGGGACGTACCGGTCATTCGAGTGCCGATCGTGCCGCGGGGCAGTTCCAGCGTGCGGCTGGTGCTCAACTATCTGAGCTTTGCAATCAGCGCCTCGGTGGTGGGTGTCTGGAAGCTGCGCCGGCAATCCTTCGACGCCATTTTCGTCTTCCAAACTTCGCCGGTCACGGCGGCGCTCCCAGCGGTTCTGCTACGCCGCCTGAAGCGGGCGCCGATGCTGATGTGGATTCTGGATCTGTGGCCAGATACGCTTTCAGCGATCGGCGTCGTGAAATCGCCGCGGCTCTTGGCCCTAGTCGGGGCGTTGGTGCGCTTCATCTACCAACGGTGCGATCGCATCCTGGTGCAGTCGCGCGCCTTTGAACCCAAAGTCGCAGCCTTGGCGGGCCATAGCGACACCATCCGCTATTTCCCAGGCTGGGCCGAAGGGGTTTTCGCAAGCGGTGGCTCTTCCCCACAGCCGGCGCCGGAACTCGCGCCCTATGCGAACGACTTCAAGGTGCTGTTCGCCGGCAATATCGGCGAGGCGCAGGATTTTCCTGCCATCCTCGACGCAGCCGAAAGGCTGAGGGACAGGCCGGGCTTGCGCTGGATCGTTGTGGGAGACGGGCGCGCGGCCCCGCAGGTGCGCGCGGAGATCGCGCGCCGGCGCCTTGAGGAGAAGGTCATCCTGCTGGGACGACATCCTCTGGAGCGCATGCCCTCCTTCTTCGCCAGCGCCGACGCGCTGCTGGTGACGCTTCGCAAAGAGCCGATCTGGAGCATGACAATCCCCGGCAAGGTGCAAAGCTACCTTGCTGCCGGCAAGCCGCTCCTAGCCATGCTAGATGGGGAGGGCGGTCGCGTCATCACCGAAGCACAAGCCGGCCTGGTCGCGCCGGCGGGAGACGGCGGGGCCTTGGCCACCAATGTCGAGCAGCTGATGGCGGCCGATGGCGGCATCCGTTCGCAGATGGGGCGTAACGGCCTGCGATATGGCCGGCGGGAGTTTGACCGCGAGAGCCTTGTTGACTCACTCGAGGCATGGATTGGCGAATGCCATAGTGCCCGATCGCCTGCGCCCCAGGTTTCGTTCGGCCGCCCAGTTTCATAAAGACCTTCGAATGCACGTGTCTCAACGCTCTCTCTTGCGGCTCAAGCCCAGCTTGTCCCTTGTTCTCCTGGTCGTCTACCTAGGGGTGCTCTGGTTGGCCGGGGGAGCGTCTCGCGCCGACGCACTCGGTCAGGTCGTGGTCCGCAGCGTTGCGTGGATCGCATTGATTATCGTCATTCTGTTTGGTGCACGCCCCTCTTTTGGAGGAATGAAGCCTGTGCTGCTTCTGCTCGCCGGGGCGGTGCTACTCACGCTGCTGCAGCTGGTCCCGCTGCCGCCTGGCATTTGGCAGGCATTGCCTGGCCGCGCGTTCTTCATGGAAGCGGCTGCGGCGAGTGGTCAGGAACAGCCATGGCGGCCTTGGTCGCTTGTTCCCGGCGCCACCGTCAATGCGGCATCTTCGCTGATCGTGCCGATTGTGGCGCTCGTACTAGTTGCAGGACTGAAGGAAGCGGAGAGGTCCTGGCTGCCGGGACTGGTTCTGAGCCTCATCGTGGGCTCCACCTTTCTCGGCCTGCTCCAGTTCTCGGGCGCCGGCTTCAACAATCCACTCATCAACGACACCGCCGGACAGGTCAGCGGCATCTTTGCCAACCGCAACCATTTTGCCTTGTTTGCGGCATTCGGTTGTATGCTGGCGCCGGTCTGGGCCTTTCTGGACGGGCGGCAGCCCCAGTGGCGCGGCCCGGCAGCGCTAGGACTGGTGCTGTTGTTCGCATTGACGATCCTGGCGACGGGTTCGCGGGCTGGTCTCTTGCTTGGTGCTCTCGGATTGGGGCTCGGCCTGGTCATGGTTGGGGAAGGGATCAGGCGCGAATTGCGTCGATACCCTCGCTGGGTCTTCCTCGCCATCCTCGCCGGTATCGTTGGTACGATCGTGATCTTCGTGCTGATCAGCATTGCGGCAGACCGCGCAGCAGCGATCGAGCGAGTGCTGGACCTTGATGCAGGCCAGGATCTGCGTGCTCGCACGCTGCCCACCGTTCTCGATCTAATACGGGATTATTTCCCTGCTGGATCAGGGCTTGGCGGTTTCGATCCAATTTTCCGCAAGCATGAGCCTTTCGATCTGCTCAAGCTCAATTACTTCAATCACGCGCACAACGATTTTCTGGAAATCGCTATCGACGCAGGGCTGGTGGGCATCCTGCTGCTGGCTGCTGGTCTGCTTTGGTGGGGCTTGGCGAGCGTAAGGGCGTGGCGAGTAGGGGTCAGCCCGCGCCATGCCGTGCCCAAGCTGGGATCGGCAATGTTATTGTTGATTCTCATCGCCAGCATCATCGACTATCCAGCGCGAACGCCAATGATTATGGCGGTCATCGTCATAGCGGGCGTGTGGCTTTGTGAGCGGGCAAAGGGTTCCCGCGGCTCAGCTTTACCCGGGTCCGGCCAACCCTTATAGAGCACCTGCTCCCCAACAGACTGGAAGCTTCTCGAACGTATGCGTAAATTCTGCATTGTTCTTCTGATCACGGCCGCAGTTTCGGCATGCGGGCGCAAAATGCCCTTGGTGTCGACGCAAAATCTGACTGTTGTCCAGAATAGCAACGTCTTGCCTCCGCCTGATCGTAATGATCTGACGGCGGCTGACCGCCCTTCGCTTATTGGACCGCTCGACACCATTCAGGTCGACGTCTTCAACGTTCCGGAACTCAGCCGTGAGATGCAGGTCGATGCGAGCGGCCGCATTTCCATGCCCCTGGTTGGCACGGTCGATGCACGAGGGAAGACGGCGGGAGAATTGGCTGAGGCGATCGAGGCAGCGCTGCGCGGCCGCTATGTTCGCAATCCAGAGGTCACCGTTAATATCAAGAGTTCTGTTAGTCAGGTGGTGACGATCGATGGCCAGGTCGTTGAACCAGGCCTTTATCCAGTTACCAATCAGATGACGCTGATGCGGGCGATCGCCTCGGCAAAGGGGCTGTCGGAGTTCGCGGATGAAGACGATGTTGTCATCCTGAGGACTGCGAACAATCAGAAAATGGCCGGTTTGTACAACGTTTCGGCTATTCGGCGGGGCGTCTATGACGATCCGCCGGTTTTCGCCAACGATGTGATCGTAGTAGGTGACTCGCCGCAGCGGCGTCTCTTCAGAGATTTGGTGTCGGTCTCGCCAGTGCTGGCCGCGCCACTTATTGCAGTTTTGCAGAAGTAAAGGTTCGGCATTGTCATGAATTTGGTCGCATCTAACCTGCGAGGCAGTTTTCCTACGGCTGCGCCACTCCTTGCTGACGCTCGGACCGCAGAAGCCGACCGCATCCCCGCTATTCGCCAATACTTTCGTATCGCCCAAAGATGGCGGTATGTTATTCTTGGCGTAATAGCTTTGAGCATAATCTTTGGGCTCATTGTGACATTACTGATGACGCCAAAGTATACGGCAGCATCAACTATAGAAATCTCACGAGAATCAAACCAAGTTACTGGCTTTCAGGGGGTGGAGCGAGAGACAAGCGTCGCAGACCAAGAATTCTATCAGACTCAATACGGCCTTTTGCGATCAAAGTCGCTTGCCGAACGAGTGGCCGCTCAACTGAAGCTTTCCGACGACCCGAAATTTTTTGAGATGTTCGGAGTGGGTGGCGATATGCCAGTCCTTGAGATGGTGAACGGGCGGTATCCCGCTTCGGGCCGCTTGGCACGGCAGCGGATTGCTGGCGAGATTCTGCTCAAGAATCTGGACGTTGCGCCCGCCCGCCTCTCAAGGCTCGTGGACATTCAGTTTACCAGCCCCGATCCGACCTTTTCGGCCCGCGTGGCCAATGCTTGGGCTGAAAACTTTATTCAGACCAACTTGGAGCGTAAGGTGCAAGCCACCTCCTACGGTCGTAATCTGTTGGAGCGTCAGCTGGGACAGCTGAAAGACAAGCTCGACGAATCGCAACGACAACTCGTTGCCTACGCATCCGCGCAGAAAATTATCAATTTGCCTGCTCAATCCGGAGACGGCAGGACAACAGTGGAGCGTTCGATCGTCGTCGACGATCTTGCAGCCCTGAACACGGCATTGTCCCAAGCAACGGCAGATCGCATCCAGGCGGAAGCGCGTTACCAGCAGGCGGGCCGTGCTGGCGCCTCAACTGAAGCATTGCGCAATCAGGCCATCAATAGCCTACGCCAAAAGCGCGCAGAGTCGGCGGCCGAGTACCAGCGGCTGATGACTCAGTTCGAACCGGGATATCCAGCTGCAAGGGCGATCCAGTCTCAGATTGATCAACTTGACCGCAGCATTGCGCGGGAGGAGGGACGGGTTTCTGGCTCCCTTCGCGCGGATTATCTTGAGGCCGTAGAGCGAGAACGTGCGCTACAGGGCAGGGTTGATCAACTAAAATCCAACTATCTCGATCAACGCCGCCGGAGCATTCAATACAACATCTATCAGCAGGAAGTTGATACCAATCGGGCGCTCTATGATGGCGTTCTCCAGCGCTTCAAGGAGATCGGTGTTGCCGGAGGCGTAGGAATCAACAACATCGCCATTGTGGATTTGGCTAAGGCTCCGGAAGAACCTTCAAGTCCTCGTCTGATCCTGAACCTTGCGATCGCGCTTCTGGCAGGCATTGGGCTGGGAGCACTTATCGCCTACGCGCTCGAACAGATCGACGAAGCAATCGCAGATCCGGCTGAAGTGGAACGTCGGCTTGGATTGCCGCTTCTGGGGTCCGTTCCGAAGTTGGAGGAGGGCACTCCCAAGGAGGCATTGCTCGATCGTAAGTCTGAGTTGGTCGACGCCTATCTAGCCATTCAGACTAACCTTTCCTTCACAACTGAACATGGCGTGCCGCGGTCGTTTGCGGTCACGTCGACTCGTCCTGCTGAGGGCAAGTCAACAACCGCTCTAGCTTTGGCTACAACCCTCGCCCGCGCCCATCGGAAGGTCATTCTGGTTGACGGGGACATGCGCTCGCCATCGGTCCACCACCTCGGCGGGGTTTCCCATGACCTTGGCCTTAGCAACTTCCTCTCTGGTCAGGACAATATCGACGCGCTCACGTTCAAGATGACCGACTTTGGCTTCACTGCGATGTCAGCTGGCCCCATTCCTCCAAACGCTGCCGAACTGCTGACAGGTCAGCGGCTGTCGTTATTGGTTACGCGTCTGCTCGAGACGTACGACCATGTGGTGATCGACTCTCCGCCCGTGATGGGTTTGGCCGATGCACCGCTGATCGCTAGCCATGTGGAAGGCGTGATTTATGCGGTTGAGTCGCACGGCATTCGGTCAAGCATGGTCAAAACCGCACTTGGGCGCCTCGCAAGCGCCAATGCGAGGATCATTGGCGGCGTGCTGACCAAGTTCGAGGCCAAGAGGGCCCATTACGGCTATGGTTATGAGTATGGCTATAACTATGGCCGTGTAGGAGACGCTGAAGCAAAGGCTGCGCGCGGCTGATGCCACAAAGCGGCTTCGCCTCGCGGCGTACGCCGGTGGAGTGGGGCCTCCGGGGAGCGCTCGCTCTGTTCGCGGCTGTGGTTGGATATGTGAGCGTTAGCCAAACTTTCGGGTTTGCCCTTAAAGCAAATCCACAGCGCGCGCATGCGCTGGCGCCAGGCGACGGCCGGATCACCGCGAGACTTGCTCAGAAGATGCTTCTGAGCAAGCAAAGCGCTCGTGCAAGAGCCGCAGACCTTGCACGACTGGCGCTGCGGCAGGACCCAACGGCTGTTCAAGCCGTCGCCACGTTGGGATTGGATGCCCAGCTGCGTGGCCATACCGCGGCAGCGCGACGACTGTTGGTTTATGGAAATGCCCTATCGCGGCGCGATCTTCAGTTGCGGCTTTGGGCAATAGAAGACGCGGTTGGTCGAAACGACATCCCGGCGGCGTTGGTGAACTACGATGTGGCGCTTCGCACTTCGCGGACAGCTCCGGAGTTGCTCTTTCCCGTCCTTGCGGCAGCTACAGATGATCAGGCGATCCGCTTGGCTCTGGTCAAGACACTTTCCGGCAAGCCAGCCTGGGCCGAAAGCTTTATCTTCCATGCGGCGGTCAATGCTCCCAATCCGCGTGCAGTGGCTTCTCTCTACAGAGATCTACGTCGGGCCGGGGTGAGTGTTCTAGACGAAGCAAGCTCCGTCGTTATCAATCGCCTCATCTCAGGAGGCTTCTGGGAAGATGCTTGGTCCTATTATGCGGCCATTCACCCGGGCGCCGATCGGCGGACGTCACGGGACCCGCTTTTCACATCCCGCAGCACCACGCCCTCGCTGTTCGATTGGACGCCGATCAATGATGCGGGCGTCACCACTTCTATTCAGCCCGGCAACCAAAAAGGGGTTTTCGACTTCGCAGCGTCTCCGAGTGTGGGCGGAACTTTGCTGCAGCAGATACAGGTTCTTCCAGCCGGGGATTACCGTCTCGTGGGCCGCAGTGCCGGGATTGATCAGGATGAAGGCGCGCGCCCTTACTGGATCCTCACTTGTCGACGTGACGGTCGCGAGTTGGGACGGATCGTCCTGCCCAACTCCTCAAGATTGAACGGATTATTTTCCGGTCAGTTCAGTGTGCCCAGCGGATGCCCGGTCCAGGTCCTTGCTTTAGTTGCACGTCCCTCGAACTCGGCATCTGGTATGACTGGGCAGATTGAGCAGGCGCGGCTCTATCCGGTTCGCTGAGATGACGGCAAGCAGATCAGTAGGGGCAAAGGGACAAACGTCATGTACCATGTTTGGCTTAGCCTGCTGCTACTCGCCCTGACCACGCCGGCCAGTGCGCAGGAACGGTCTGGTGGACGCACTGCAGAGACCTCGCTCGGTGAGGTTGGGCAACGGCAAAGAAGGGATGAGGCGGCGCCTAATCTCCAACCAATGATCCGGATCCCCAGCCGCGTACAGAACCGTGTTCAATCTCGAATCCGCAGTCGCCTCGACCGTTATTATGATCCGCAAGCAAACGCGGCATCGCCGTTTAAGGTCGCAGGAGAGCAGGCGCGCAAGGCGGGTGGGCCGAACCGCCGTTAGCTGGTGTTCGGCCACACCCTTGGCGTGAATACCCGGCATGTCTGTAGCTTGGCTCTTGAGCCAAGCTTTGCCATCAGCCGAGTGCGAAGAAGTCTGATGCGGTAGCGACGAAGACTCCGTTGTTGCCGAAGCCGATGAGGTCTGCGCGGCCGTCGGCGTTGGTGTCGGCGAGCATGCGGGGGTATTTGTCGTTGTCGGTCCAGCCGCCGGCGGAGGCGTTCTGGCCCATCAGGCCGACGTCGAGGACGGGTGCGGCGAAGCGGCCATCGCTTTGGCCGAGCGCCACGTAGACGCCGGATCCGCCAAAGCCGACCAGGTCGGCGCGACCGTCGCCATTGATGTCGGCGACCTGGCGCGGGAAGGCGGTCTGGCTGGCCCAGCCGCCTGCACCCGGATCGGCGCCGAAGCTCGATGAGGCGAGATATGCGGCGCCAAAACCACCATTGCCGTCGGCCAGTGCGGCAAACACGCCGGCGCCGCCGAAGCCGACGAGATCGTCCCGGCCGTCGCCATTGACGTCAGCCAGCAGGCGTGGACTGGCGTCATTGTTGGTCCAGCCACCGGCGCTCAGGTCGGCACCGAAGCTGGTCGACGACAGATAGGCGGAGCCAAAGCCGCCATTGCCGTCAGCCAGTGCGGCGAACACGCCGGCACCGCCAAAGCCGACCAGGTCGTCCCTGCCGTCACCGTTGATGTCGCCGAGCAGGCGCGGGTGCGCCTTGTTGCTCGCCCAGCCGCCTGCCGACAGGTCAGAGCCGAACGAGTTCTTGGCGAAGTAGGCTGAGCCGAAGCCGCCATTGCCGTCAGCGAGAGCTGCGAACACGCCGGCCCCGCCAAAGCCGATCAGATCGTCCCGACCGTCACCGTTGATGTCGCCCAACGTGCGCGGCGCCGCATCGACGCTTAGCCAGCCACCGGCGCCCAGGTCGGCGCCGAACAGGCTGCTGGCCTGATAGGCGGAGCCAAAGCCGCCATTACCGTCGGCGAGTGCTGCAAACACGCCGGCACCGCCGAAGCCGACCAGGTCGGCGCGGCCGTCGCCGTTCACGTCACCAGTCATGCGTGGATACACCGAGCCCTGCGTCCAGCCACCCGCGCTCGGATCCGCACCAAAGCTGCTGCTCGCCTGCGTGACGCTCGACGCAAAGAAACTGGTCGGAACCGTGAAGGTCTGAACACCGCCAGGACCATCAAACGACAGCCGCTCCACACCTTCCAGCCGGTCATTCCCATCCGGTCCGACAACGCTCACACGACCATTGCCTTGATAGACGAGACTATAACCTGACTTGAGGCCGCTGAAGTAGGCAGTGTCGATGCCAGAACCACCAATCAGAATGTCATCGCCACCCAGCCCGAACAAACGATCAGCCCCATCGAGCCCATTTAGCAGGTTAGCTGCGCTGTTACCAAATATAGAGTTGTTCAGATCGTTGCCGGTGCCAGTCAGACTTTCCGAGCCGAGTAAAATCAGATCTTCGATGGAGGCACCTAGCGTGTAGCTAATGCTCGACTCGACAGCATCTGCATCACCGCCATCAGCATCTTCGACAACCACATCTCCAGTAGAGTCCACGACATATACATCATTGCCAAGGCCGCCGCTCATACGATCCGCGCCCGATCCACCGTCGAGGCGGTCTGACCCGGCGCCACCCAAGATAGTGTCATTACCGCTCCCACCGAACAGCCGATCATTGCCGCCACGACCATCGATATAGTCCGCGAAGGTGCTACCAGTCAGCGTGTCGATACCGTCAGTGCCTATCAGATCATTGTCTTCAACAGTAAATGAGAGTGTGGTCGTATCTGTTCCATTATCGAAAACCCGCCCAGACGCTTGAATACGGACGGTGAAGGTTTCGGTGTCCTCGTCAATAATGTCGTCGAAAATTGATATTTCCGGAAGATTGATAACGTAATCAGCCGTTTGAGAAATTGTGACGTTATAGCTTCCAGAGTAATTTGGAACTATCACATCCGAGTTGTTTGTGACAGTTGATTGGTTTTGTAGGAACGAGAGGCTGACCGTTCCACTCGCCGAGTTAACATCTCTAAGAACAAGAGCGATTCGGATTACGTTATCACCTTCACGGACAACGAACCGAGGAGTAGAGACAAACGCGGTGGCGGCCATAGAACGCTCCCTTGCACACAAATTTCAGGCTGAACATTGCGAGCGTGGAACGGTTCCCCGAACATGCGGAAAGGGCGGATTCGCTAATGTAATCAAGCCCGAACTTGGCTGGGCAGTCACAATCCAGCGCTGACGTGCCTACCGATCTGCTTACATCTGAAGCGTCGACATATCGACATGTCGAATATGGTGCAGAACAATCTGCTATAGCTTTCCGACGACCCGCGCGGCGGCATTCGCCTCCACCGCCAACGCCTGCGCATAGCGGGCCGGCTGGGCTGGGCTTTTCCACCTGAGCGCCTGCATGATGCCGGCCAGGTCCTGGCCGCTCGCAAACAGGTCTTGGGTGAGGCCGACGCGAGTCGAGTGGGCGGTCAGCCCGGCGCGCCACGCGTCAAAGTCAGCCGCGCCGATGCTCTCCAGCAGCCCGGCTGCGCGCGCCGCGTCCAGCATCGCGCGGTAGATCAGCGTTACGGATTGAGCGGTTAGCGCAGCGCCCACGGTCCAGATATCCGCGCCCGTTTTGTCGCGCGTCCGATGCAGCCGCCGATAGACCGCGCCGTCGCGGATGTCGGCCGCCTGGCGCCAGCCGGACAGGGCGGTCATGGTCCGCGGCGACAGATAGGCATAGGCGCCGGCACCCTCCTGGTCGGCTTTCGAGCGCGGCACAAACAGCCGCCCGCCACCGCTGCTGCCGCGCTCGAGATGGCCGCAGCGGATCGCGACCAGCTCCGAGCGGCGCAGGCCGGTGTCGAAGGCGAGGCTGAGGAGCGCCCTGTCGCGCAGCCCCTGAAGCGTGTCGGCCGCAGCGGCCAGCATCGCCTCGATGCAGACGCCGACAGGACCGGCGGCGGCGAGCGGGTCGGCAACCTCGCCCTTGAAGCGCAGCCCGCGCGCTTGGCGCTGGCGCACGCCGAGCGCGCGGCGCTGCGCCTTGAGCTCGAGGCGGACCAGTTCGGTGCGGGTCGGGTCCGGCTGATCAGCGAGCGCATGCAGCCGCGCGATCGAACTCGCATAGCGGCTGAGCGTCGCGGCCTTTTTGCCGTGCTCGGCCTGGTCGCGGAGAAACGCGGCGACCGTGGCGGGCAGCGCCGGCACGGTCAGCAGCCGGCGCGCCGCGCACCAGTCGGCAAACACGCGGGCGTCTGCGCGCAGCGCCCGCCAGCTGTTCGGGCTCATCGCGCGCCGGGCCGCGTCGATCACCGCGGAGTCGACGGGAGCGGGTGCGGCCGCCAACACGGGAAGCGCGAGGAGCTCGGACATGGTCGCCCAAGCTGCCCTGCCCGGCCCGATTTGGCAAGCGCACCAGCGATAGCAGACATTATCGCTAGTGCAAAATGGAGGTCTGAAGGCGAGTTGAACAACATGAGGAAATAGGAGGTGGCGAAGCCAGATTATGATGCGGAGTTCGAGGACTGGCTGGTGATCGTCACCCGGCGCTGCATCGTTCTGACCGGACGGGTCTATAGCGACCGCAAAGGCCGGTTTGCCGATGGCATCTGGATCCGCACCTCTATGGTCTTGACGTCATTGGATGCGATCGAGAGCGGACAGGTCATCACGACGCTGAATAGCCGCTATCTGCTGTGCCCGGTTCGGGCCAGTGCCGAACCGGGTAGGTACAGCGGGCGAACCCTCCAGTGATCCGCGCTCCAGTTGGCCAGGCGGACTGCACCGTGACACACCGCGCGGGAACCTCACATGCAGCGATATGATCGGCCGCAGCCCGGGTCTAATCGCTTACGACAAAATGGGACACAAAGTGCTTCCTCCACTCTCAGAATGACGCATGTGCGGCGCCGCAGACATGCGGCGATCATAGAGAAATCGTCGCGGGCAGCGCTGGGCTATGTCCAAAAGGAAGAAAGACATCCCTGAGTTAATCGCCGCAGGCGAAGACTCCGGGCGTACCCGGCTCCGCCTGACAGACCCTGCTCTCAAGGCGTTCTTTAACCTGGCCAGGATATGGGAGCTCAGTCCGGCGGAGCAGCGGCGCCTGCTGGGCGGACCCTCCCCTGCCACGCTGCGGCGGTGGCGGCGCGGCGAGGTTCAGAGGATCAGCCCGGAAACGCTCGAGCGCATTTCCTTCCTGCTCGGCATTTACCGGGCGATTACTACCCTCATCCCCTATCCCGCCCGAGCGGCCGCCTGGATGCGCGCGCCAAACCATGCGCCTTTGTTCGGCGGGCGCAGCGCGCTGGATGTGTTGATGAGCGGGCGACTGGACGATCTGCAAGCGCTCCGTCGCTACCTGGATGCCCAGCTCGTCTGAAGCAAAATGGGACGCGAAGATCGAGCTAACGCCGCGCTTGCGACACATGTGGAGATGGTGGCGCGGACTTTCCCGTGCAGTACGTTCGGCTGTCGGTGAAGCCCGCGCACGTTGGCACCTTGCGCAGTTGCTCGACGGGTGTGTCGTTATCACTTGTAATAACGCTCTGTTCCAGCCATCTCTGTTATATGGAACCGCTCGCTCGCACCGCCCTCCGCCGCATGGGTAACTCCACGGGCATGATCGTGCCGAAGGCGATCCTCGCGGCCATGGGCGCGCGTGAGGGCGAGCCGCTCGACGTCAGCGTCGAAAATGGACGGCTCGTCGCGGCACGACCTGGCGAGTTGGTGGAGGAAGTGACCATCTCCACTAAAGAGGAGGCCGAGCTTCAGGCGCTGGCGGCGGAACTGAAAGCCGCGACATCGCGGATGTCGGCACGATTGGAGGAAGCAAGCGCAGCGGTGCGCGCGGCACTCGATCCGGCGCGCGAAACGGAGCTGCGCGTCCGGTTTGAGAAGGAGTTCGCCGGCTCGGGCGAAGGGCTGTTCGAAGCACTCACCCGGTGAGCACGATTGGCGACATTCTTTCTGGTCTTCGACAGGTCATGCTCATGGAGCACCGCGTCGACATGCTGGCTCGCGACGTGGAAGCGCTCACTGCTGCTCATGCCGAAACGCGAGAGCGCGTGATCCGGCTCGAAGTCATCATCGACGAAGCGCGACGGTCGCGGGACACAAGGCGATTGCCGGAGGGCTGAAGAGAAGAACCTGTTCCAAGGCGTGATCTGCGCCAATCCGACGGAAGTGGGAAACTCAAGTCTTTCTCAGCGACGGCGGTGGGGCACGTGGACTGATTGTCAAGTTGTTTACCATGCAGCTGGACGACTTGCAGGTGTTTCGCGCCATCTGGATGCCTAGCTCGTCTGAAAGAAGAATGGGACGCGAAGGTCGAGCCAACGCCGCGCTTGCGACAAACGTGGAGATGGTAGGGCGGGCTTTTCCGTGCAGCCACCATGCCGGCGGATGTCGCCGGTTTCGCGGATCTCAGATGATAAGCATGTCGATGCTGTGATCGCGTGCTCTAGGCACGGTCCGATGCCGACGATCCGAGACCCACGATGCTTATCGCAAAGGCCCTAATCCAAAGCCGCGGGAGTGAAGGGGGACGTGAGCTGGTCTGCGGCTGACGCCTGAAGGGCGAAAGGATCACGGTGCGGGACGGCAGCCACTCGCGCCCGGCTCAGGAACTCGAACCTATGAAGTATAAGTCGCAAGCCCAGCTTGCCGAAGAAGCGCGCTCTCTCTCCGCTGCTCTGGCGGTCGCCAAGCTGGCAGGGTGGTCGCTCGATCCCCTCACCTCAATCGCGCCAAAGGCGTGTCGTGGATTTCTGCACGAGCCGCGATGCGAGCTCGTCCTGATTCCCTATGCGGCCCAGTCGGCCCGAAGCTGCGATTTTGGCCAGGTTGAAGAACGAACACTGAACGCTTGATTGATTCTACCAGGACCGTTGCTGACCACCGACCTCGTAGATATCGGCTTCCATGGAGCAATTGTAGCTCTCTGCGATGTTGAACATCTCGGAGAGGAGGCTTTGGATTTCCTCATCAAGGGAAATGCCATCCGGATCGGGGTCATAGGCGACGGTCAGTTTGTAATCACAATTGCCGTTTTTTACCATGGCGTAGTCGCGTTCCAGCATCGCCTCAATCCGCTCCCGAGCGGGTTTT
>NZ_JABEPR010000010.1 GCF_013044515.1 Sphingomonas sp. ID1715 | reverse complement strand
TGGAACGGTCCCAACTTCGGTAACGGCTGAACCTCTCGCCGGTAGGCCATGTCCGCCTCCGGCGCCCGAACCGCCTTACGCACCACACCACGCGACAGATGCAGGTCGCGCGCTATCGCCTTGATGGCCTTCCCCGACGCGTGCTCGCGTCGGATCCTCAACACCGTCTCCAATACCAACATCCCGATCTCGCCGCCTGACACACCGCCAAGCGTGCAGCCTAGACCACCGGGATGAGGGGTCTTTTTTCGACGCCGATCACCCCGCTACCGGGGTCCTTTTTCCACGCCGATCCACACATGTCGCCGAAATGGTGCTCGTCCATGGCGGCGACAGCAAAGGCGCCGACCGACTGGCCGGCTCCTGGGCGGAAAGCCGCAAGATCCCGCAGATCGCCTTCGGCCTCGACACCCGTCTCGGCCAGCGCGCCGGGTTCAAGCGCAACGACCAAATGCTGTCGCTCAATCCCCGCTTCGTCGTCGCCTTTCCCGGCAATGGCGTCCTCGAACGGCTTGTCATCCAGGCAAAAGAGCGCCGCATGAGCGTCGTCGACCGCCGGGGTCCGCTCGGCACAAATCCGAAGCTCAATGCCCGTCAGGCTGCGCCCGCCTGACGGCTTGGCCGGGTCGCCTGCGACCCGGCCTTTCTCCTGCACCGGATCAATATTCCTGGGTCGTCGGGCGAAACAGGATCTCGTTGATGTCGATGTCGGCGGGCTGGCCGATCGCGAACGCGACCGCGCGGGCGAACGAGTCCGCCGGGATCGCGCCCTGGTACATTCGCCGCGCGTTCTCGGCGATGTCCGGCTCGGTGATGCTGTCGGGCAGCTCGGTCGCGACCGCGCCGGGCGAGATGATCGTCGTGCGGATGCCGAACGGCTTTGCTTCCTGCCGGAACCCTTCCGAAATCACACGCACCGCATGCTTCGTAGCCGAATAGACTTCGCTGCCCGGCCGCACTTTGTGGCCGGCCACCGAGGCGACGTTGATGATGTGCCCAGACTTCTGCCGCTGCATGACGGCATAGGCGGCCGCGATCCCGTACAGCACGCCCTTGATGTTGACGTCAATCATCCGATCCCAGTCGTCGATCTTCAGCCGATCAAGCGGCGACAACGGCATCAGGCCGGCATTGTTGATCATCACGTCGACGCGGCCGAACTCGACCACGGTGCGGTCGACCAGTTGCTGCACCTGACTCCGATCGGCGACATCAATCTCGACCGCGAGCGCTCTGCCCGATCCGCCCAGTTCAGCGGCGAGGGACTCTAGCCGATCGCGCCTTCGTGCGGCGAGCACCAGCTTCGCGCCGAGTTGCCCTAGCAGCCGCGCTGCCGCTTCACCGAGGCCGCTGCTCGCCCCGGTTATCACAACCACTTTGCCGCTGACTTCCGGCGCCAGGTCCATGTCGAGCTCCCATGTGTCGGCCGCTGAACCCCGGGCGGTGCCCCCGGGTTGCGCGCTTGCCAGCGAGCAGCATCAGCTTTCTGGACATCTCTCTAAGCGGCGGAACTCGTCCCCGTGTCGACCTGATCACCCCTATGGCTCGGGGGCCATGGAGCAACCGTCGCGCCAGGCCCGTGTTGCCCTTCGGGCGGCCCGCGCCAGCCAGGCGCTCAGGTTCCCCTCTTCGCTTCGCTCCTCGGTGCTCTCCTGCCCCTCCTCGCCATGGACGGGGTTTGTCGACCGGGACGGTCCCGCCGGCATTTGAGGAGACTATCGATGAAGAACACCGTGCTGCTGATCGGCAATCTCGGCGCCGATCCCGAAACCCGCAACACCCGCGGCGAGACCACGATCACCACGCTCAGCATGGGCACCAGCCGGCCGAAGCGCGACAGCGAAGGCAAGGTGATGAAGGACGCCGCGACGGGCTACACCGTCCAGGACACCGAGTGGCACCGGATCACCTGCTTCAACGGCCTCGGCAAGACCGTCGCCGAGCACGCGACCAAGGGCATGCTGATCGGCGTTCGCGGCCGGCTTCACTACTCGAAATGGACCGACAAGGACGGCGTCGAGCGGTACGGCTGCGAGATCATCGCCGAGGAAGTCCAGTTCCTCAGCCGCGGCAAGTCGGCCGCCAAGCCGCAGGGCGATCTCGAGCTCGACGACGACGTACCCTTCTGATCCGACACTGTCAGCCCCGGCGGCTCTGACCGCCGGGGCTCTTTTCATGTGTTCCTGGTTTCGAAGTGCCGGGCGACGATCGCGTCGAGCCGTTTGGTGAGCAGGCGCGCGAGCAGGAGCGCATCGCGCTCGGCATCGAAAACGTCGCGATCGAGGGCTGAGGTTATGGCCTCCTTGAGCCAGTAGCTCGCGGCCGGATCTGCCATGACCGCGGCGATCTCGCCGACCTCGCTGGGTTCCGGATCAGCCACGGCCGGCCCCCTTCCCTGCAGCCGCTTCAGCCGGCGCGAGCAAGCTCGAGACAGCAGCTTTTATGCACGCGCGAAGCGCTTCATCGCTCAGCCGACCGCCGCCCTCCTTCAGCACCACAAAGCCAAGCTGCAACGCGGCTGCGCGACGCAGCTCGTCCTGCCGCTTTGCCCTCTCCTCTTGCTCGCGTTCGAAGGCGTCGAGCGCCTCGATCGCGGTCTGTTTCCGTTTTGTCATTGCGGCTCCGAGGGTGTCGGGGAGCCCCTTCCGATGCTCATCATCATGCGGCGATCGAATGATGCAAGCAGACTTCGCTCAGGGCCGCAAAAGCCTTAATCGGACCTCATATTTGGCTTCGATTTGCCGGCCAACAACGGTGCGACGGCGACCACCTCGCACCATGCGCGACCCTACGCCGGTTGAGCGCGAGACTCTTCCGGTGATCGCAGACCAATGCTGGCGGAGCTGCTCGGTTGGGGGAAACAGTCATTCAGCGCGGGCATCGAGCCCGCGCTGAATGAGCCTTTCTGCTCGCTCAACTAAGCCCAGAATGACAGCGCGATCAGCCGGGCCTCAAGGACGACGGGGCCCCACCATTTTGCCGGCCAGCGAGGGTCGGTGGACGCCGGCGACGTCGGCGCCGGGCCGGCAAAATCGTGACCCCCATCGCCGCTGACGCGGTCGCGTGTGCCACGCGATCCCTGACCCCCGACTGCTCACGCTGTCCCGACGCTTCCGTCTTTCACTTGGCTTTGAAGGAGACGGAGATGACTTACCTGGCGCCGATCAGCACCTTGAACGCAGAGCACTATACGGCGGACGAGCACGCACGGTATCTGGAAGCCGTGGCAAACGCCCAAACCCGGGCCGCCCACAGCTACTTCGACCAGCACATCATCCGCATGGACGACGCGCAATACTGGGTGGCGGACGAGGGCAGCTACGAGACGCTGATGCAGGACCTGGTCGACCGGATCGTGATGACGATACCGGCGGGTCGCGTCGACGAATTTTGAGGACGGAGGGGCGCCCAGCCCCTCCCCCATTTCGTGCTCGCCGAGGCCAAAAAGAGACCTAGCCGGGACTGCTCCTGGCCCGGTCTGAAGGACAAGAACTCCCCACATTTTGGGAGCCCTTGACGTCGTGACTCCCCTTTGACGTCAAAGACCGAACGGAACGTGGCAGGGTTCCGGCGAAGCCGCGCGATGCGGACAGCCAATCACGCCCTCTCAGGCCGCGTCGGATCCCGCCGGAAGCCCGATCACGACCCCCGAGCATCGGACCCGATCCTTCACCCACGCACCTCGTCTCAGCTTGGAAAAAGGAGGCACACCTTACGCGGCGAGCCGCGGGTGTTTTCGTCGGAAATCCGCCATTTTCCGAGCTGACCACCATCTGCTGCTGCTATGGTCAATGCCCATCAGCTGACCACCGATGGGGGTCAGCCGCAAGTTGATGCTTAGGCGCGTAAACTTCAGGATTGTACGGCTCGCTGCGCCGCCAGCTTCGCCTAAGAGGATTGTGTGACCACCAACTCCCCAGCGGGCGCTCAGCGTTACTCCGACAACCACACCTCCTGCGACCTCACCTCGCAAGAAAGACTATTAGTCTGGATAAAATGGGCTCCCGTCGCGTTCTGCCGACCACAACTGTCTGACGTCGATGGCCCTATGAAAGTTCTGATCGTGGAAGACGAAATCTTCGCTGCGCTCCACCTGGAGTCCGCCGTCGAGGAACTAGGTTGCGAGGTGGTTGGAATCGCGCCCGATGGCCAGTCGGCGCTAGAGTTGGCGGAGACCCGGCCGGATCTGGCTTTTGTCGACCTGAACCTGCGCGACGGCCTGACCGGCCCCGAGATCGCGCGCGACTTGGCCAACCGCTACGGTACGAAAGTGCTGATCCTGACCGCCAATCCCGGGCAAGCCGGAGAGCCGTTCGAGGGACTAGTGGGCGTGGTCAGCAAGCCTTGGAACGAGGCGCAGATCGCCCGCACAATGGCGGCTATTCGAGGCCCAAACTGAGGCTCAGGGATCGCGGCGCAGACGGCTGGACTTGACCCTAATCTTCACCTTTAGACCTTCGCGACGCCACTCCTTTCGGAGTTCTCCTCCAAGCTGACGCGCCACGCTGAGTTCGGCGAGTTGCGTGCCGAAGCCCACATGGTCCGGCGCACCGGTGACCGGCGGTCCGCCTTGTTCGGTCCACACCAGTTCCAGCCGCTCCCCGTCCTCAGCAATGTCGACAATGACTCCTCCCTCATTCACCGACAGTGCGCCATATTTGGCTGAGTTGGTGGCAAGTTCATGGACAACCAGCGCGATCGGCGTTGCACCCTTATCGTCGACAATCGCGTTCACGCCGCGGATCGCAACGCGTTCCGAGCCAGCGTCGGCATAGGGCTTCAGCAGTTCAGCCAATAGGCCGTGCAGGGTCGTCTCGCCAAGTTCGGGTGCCGATTGCGGGCTGTGAGGACGCGCAAACTCATGCGCCCGCCCGAGCGCCGCAATACGCCCGAGCAGCTCGTTCATCACGGGCTTGAGCTCGGCGGAGCGACGGCCAGTCAGGTTTACCAGGCCCGAGATCACCGCGAATATGTTCTTGATGCGGTGACTGAGCTCGCGACTGAGCAGCTCGTTGCGCTCCGCCGCTCTCTTGGCTTCGTCGATGTCGGTGCATGTCCCGATCCAGCGCGTGATCTCGCCGTCAGGGCTGCGCACCGGCAAAGCGCGTCCAAGCACCCAGCGATAGTCGCCGGAGTAGTGGCGCAACCGATACTCGATTTCGTAGGGCTCGCCGGTTGCAAGACAGTGACGCCAAAGGGCCCATGCGCGCGCCCGATCGTCCGGATGAAACATGTCGTTCCATCCCTCTCCATCGGTCGCGCCGGCCGGCGCACCGGTGAAAGCGTACCACTGCGCATTGTAATAGTCGTGATAGCCGTCGGGCAGCGTCGACCAGACCATCTGGGGCATTGCATCCGTCAGGACGTCGAATCTCGCCTCGCTATCCTGAAGGGCCTGCTCGGCCCTGATCTGGGCGCCGACTTCGGTGTTCACGCCGAACCAGCGGACGATCCCGCCGCTCGCGTCTCGCACCGGAACGATGCGGGTTAAAAAGGGCCGGAAGATTCCGTCGGCGCCGCGCAACGGAAACACCATTTCAAAGGGCCGACCAGCGGCGATCGAGTTTGTCCAGCGCTCCATCACAGGCGGCAGAAGCTCCGGATCGTGGACGATCTGCCAACCCCAACCTTCCATTTGCTCGGGGCGGGTCCCGCAATAGTCGTGCCATCGTTTGTTATACCAGACGATGTAGCCATCACCCCGCGCGATCCAGCATAGCGTCGGAAGGAACTCCGCGAACCGCGCGAACTCACCGTCAAGCGCCGCGGCGTCCGCTTCGCCCAGCAGGTCGCTAACGCGCACGGGCTCGCGCCAGTACGAGTGGGCGTGATCGGACGCGCGGTCGTCAGGTAAGTCGGCCAATCTCGCTCCCCGCTTTGTCGAGACCTCGGCCGAGTTCGACATGTCCTGTGCTTTGTCGCCAGACACTTAGCTTAGGCGACCAAACGCGGGAAGTCTGTCCGCTGGCCGACATAGAGCATTTGCGTCCGCGCGAAGCTCCCTTGCACAGCTTCGATGTTCTATATATGTTCCACATGCCTTGCGCAGTGCCCACCACGCCCCTGATCATCAGGTGCGTGTCATGTCTCGCCGATTTCAACTTGCCTGCTACGTCACTGAAGACGTCAGTCGCGCTTTCGCCGAACGCGTCCGCGCGCGCGATCTAACCATCGCCGCGGCGGTCCGTCAGCTGGTGCTGGCCGATCTTTATGGCCGCGGCAATCCGGCCGAGCTGCGCCAGAACCTGCTCTTTCAGACGATCGCGCTGGACGGGTTGTTGCAGGCACATCCCGACCCGGAACTCCGCCAGCGCATTCTCAAAATCTGGCGCGCCCGCCTTGCCGAGGAGGGCCTGACCGATGCGGCATGAGCTGACCAACTTCACCCGCGGCAGCCAGCTGCTCGGGCATTTCGGCTTCATGTTCGCAGCCGGCCTGAAAGGCCCCGCGCTGGTCACGCTCACGATCTTTTCGGGCCTGATCTGGTGGCGAGCGTCGGCGACCCTCTCCAACCATGAAAGCTACCTCTGCTGGATGCGGATCTATGCCTGGATCTATGGCTGGTTCGAGTTCGATCCCGCCAAGCGCGTCAACCTCGAACTCGCGTCGGGCGCTCACATCCAGATGGCGATCTCTGCCCTGTCGGGCCACCCGCTGGTGCTCGCCGCCTGGGCCAAACTGATGGCGGCCGTTCGGGCTGGCGGGACTCTCGCCGCCATCATCTCGGTGCCCGCCTGTGCAGCCTTTGCGTGGTTCGCGGCATGGTTCGGGCGGCGCTCGAAGGAGAGCAGACACGAGCGCGGCGCCACGCTCGCCGAACTGCCCGACTTGGTCGCCGAAATCGATGCCCACAATCGCGTCCAGCGCGCGCAGGAATATAGGCGCGCTCTTGGTCCGTCCTGGCGCTTTGCGTCCGTCGCGGAGCGCCGCGCCGCCGGTCTGTACGAACCCTATACGCTCGCCGGCGTGCCCTTCCCATGGCGCCTCGAGCAGAGCCACGCGATGCTGATCGGCACCACCGGCACCGGCAAGACGGTGGCGCTTCGCGAGTTGCTCGCCCAGCTCCGCGCGCGCGACGCCCGGGCGGTCGTGTTCGACCTCACCGGCGCCTTCATCGAGGCGTTCTACGATCCTGAGCGGGATACCATTTTAAACCCGCTCGATGCCCGCTGTCCGATGTGGTCGGTGTTCGAGGATTGCACCGACGAAGCATCGCTGACGGCAGCCGCCGAAGCCTTGGTGCCGCACGATGGCGGTGGCGCCGAGCAATTCTGGGTGCTCGCCGCGCGCATGCTGTTCGTCGAGATGTGCCTGAAACTGATCCACGAAGGCCGCGCCACCAATGCCGCGCTTTCCGCCGAACTGATGACGGCGAGCCTCGCGCATGTTCACAAGCTGATGGAAGGGACCGTCGCCGACCCGCTGACCGCCCCAGAAGCGGCGCGTATGGCTGAATCGATCCGGGCCGTGTTCAACGCCAATGCGAAGGCGCTGGGGATGCTGCCGACCAGCGGCACGCCGTTCTCGGTGCGACGCTGGGTGGCCGGCGAGAGCGCCCCGGGCGCGATCCTGTTCGTGTCATCGCGCTACGTGGACATGCCCATCGCGTCTCGGCTGCTGACGGTCTGGATGGATACGGCGATGAACACGCTGATGGCCGGGCCGCGCAGCACCGACTGCAGGCTATGGTTCCTGTTCGACGAGTTGGGCGCGCTGCACCGCCTGCCCGCGATCGAGAAGGGCCTGCAGACGGCGCGCAACTATGGCGGCGCGATCGTCGCGGGCGTCCACGCCTATGCCAAGCTCAAGGAGACCTATGGCGACAACATGGCGATGACCCTGGCCGCCCTCGCCCGCACCAAGCTCGTTCTTGCAACCGCCGACCGTGAGTCCGCGACCTGGTGTTCGGACTTCATCGGACACCGCCAATATCAGAAGATGGAGGAGGGCTTCAGTTACGGGTACAACAACGCTCGTGATGCCGTCAGTCTGACGCCGCGCCGCCAGATCGAACCACTGCTGCTCCCCGATCAGCTGATGAATCTGCCGAGCCTGCAGGGCTATCTGAAGTTCCCGGATGGCTTTCCGGCAGCGCCCATTCGGCTCCACTACCGCAGCTATCCCACGGTCGCCGAGCCGTTCATCGCACGATCAGTCACACCCCTCCCTTCACCCGATCACAGGGCAACGGAAACCGCAGAAGGTGATGCGCTGCCAGGCACCGATGCGACCTCGAATGACCAAGGTCCCGGGCCGGCGGCAAGCAAGCCGGAGGGACCGGCGCGCGCTCGAGATCTGGACGAATTGCCTCTCTTCGATCGCCTGTCGTCGATGAGCAGAGAGCCCGGCCAAAATATCCCGCACGAGCCGCCGGTGGTTGGTCCGGCAGACATACGACGCCCGGCGGAAGGGTCGCCCCGCTCGCCAACTGATCAACCGCCGAACGCGGAGCTTAATCCCGGCATGGCTCGCGTGAACAGCACCTTGCCCCGCCCAGGCCCGCCCACTTCCGCGGACCCGGAAGGCCGAAGTCCGATATTGCCCGGCCAAAACGTGGCTAAGATCGTGCCGCTGACACCCGAGCCGGAAAACCAGAGCGTGCGGGAGCTGAAGGATGGCATCGCGCCGCCCGAGGACCGCGTCCCCGACGATCCCGATCTCGGGTTTTAGTCCGCCATGTTGTCGGTCGCGACGGTCCGGTCGGCGAAGGGCGCCGCCGGCTATTTCGCGGCCGACAATTACTATGCAGCCGCCGAAGCCGAGCAGTCGGGCGAATGGGTCGGCAAGGGCGCGGCGGCGCTCGGCCTGAAGGGGCCCGTCGACAAGGACAGCTTCGAGGCGCTGCTCCGCGGCGAGCTTCCGGATGGCTCGCGTGTCGGCACTGCGGGACGCCACCGGGCCGGCATCGACCTGACTTTCTCGCTTCCGAAAAGCTGGTCATTGCTCGCCCTGGTCGGCGGCGATCGGCGGATTATTGAGGCCTACCGTGCGGCCGTGAAGGAGACGCTGGCCTGGGCTGAAGCCAATGCCGCCGAGACGCGATTGGAGGTGAAGGGAAAGGAGCGGATCGTTGCCACCGGCAACCTCGCCGTCGCTCTCTTCGAGCACGACACCAGCCGCGAACAGGAGCCACAGGCGCATCTGCACGCGGTGGTCGCGAACGTCACCCAAGGGCCCGACGGCAAATGGCGCGCGCTCCATAACGAGAAGCTCTGGTCGTTGAACACGCTGCTGAACGCGATCGCCATGTCGAGCTTTCGCCAGAAGGTGCAGGTGCTCGGCTACGAAATCGGCGAGCGCGGCAAGCACGGCAATTTCGAAGCGGCGGGCATCCCGCGCGCTATTATTCTGGCCTTCAGTACCAGGCGTCAGCAGATCCTCGCCAAAGTCGGCGAGATGCGCGCGCGCACGCCCGAGGCTTTCGCGGCTGCGACGCTCATGACCCGGACCGACAAGGCGCCAGTCGCTGATCGCGATGCCCTTTACCAGGGCTGGCGGGAAGCCGCGGCGAGCGCCGGGATCGACCTGCCGGCGATCCTCGCTTCCGCCGAAGCGAGAGCAACGCAGCCACCCTCGCCCTGGCAGCGGCTCGGGATCGCGGCGGACGCCATGAGCCGCGGCATCAAGGGCGCAGTCGTCGCGCTTAGCGAACGACTGGGGCTCGAAGCTCGCGACCCGTATCTGCCGCGCGGCCTGCATCGGCTTGCCCCCGATAAGATCGCGGCCGCGCATGCGGTCGCTTCGGGGCTGCGACACCTCGGGCAGCGCGAGGCGGCGTTCAAGCGCACCGACATCTACAAGGCCGCGCTCGACACCGGCTTGCCCGCCAGCATCGCCGACATCGAGAGCCGCATCTCTTCGCTTATTCGCGGCAAGCAGCTCGTCATGGGCAGCGCGCGCGGCGCCGAGATGATGACCACAGCCCAGGCGATCGCGACCGAGCAGCGCATGCTCCGCGAGGTCGAGGCGGGCCGCGACCAAGGCGGCCAGTTCCTGCCCCGCACGGACGCCGCTGCGCTACTAAAGACCAAGGCCGAAGCGAGCATCGGGATCACGCTCAACCCCGGCCAGCTCTCCGCGGGCGCGATGTTGTTGGGGTCCCCCGACCGGATCATCGCGATCCAGGGCGTCGCGGGGGCCGGCAAGAGCAGCATGCTTGCCCCGGCCGCGCGGCTGATCGAAGAACGGAGTCAGCAGGTGCTCGGTCTCGCCGTCCAGAACACGCTCGTCCAGATGCTCCAGCGCGAAACCGGCGTCCCGTCGATGACCGTCGCACGTTTCCTGAAACGGTACGAAGCGCTGCTTGAGGGCGGGGATGGGCGGCTCCCGCTGGACGCGCCGTCACTGAAAGGCGCGGCCATTCTGGTCGACGAAGCGTCGATGCTGTCCAACAGCGACCAGCTAAAGCTTGTCACGCTTGCGAACAGGCTTGGGGTCGGCCGGATGGCGTTCGTTGGCGATGCCCGGCAGCTTGGCGCCGTCGACGCAGGCAAGCCATTTTCCGTCATGCAGCAGGCCGGCGCGCCGACAGCGCACATGGCGCAGAACCTGCGCGCTCGCGGCGAGGCGATCAAGGTTGCGGCTGCTGCCGCCCAGATCGGCAATGTCGAGCGCGCAATGGACGCGCTCGCGCCGTTCACGATCGAGGCGCCCGGTCGCGGTGCGCAGGAAGCGGCGGAGCGCTGGCTGGCGCTCGGTGCCGACGAGCGCGCCCGCACCGCGATCTATGCCTCCGGGCGGCGCTTACGCGGCGAGGCCAACGCCGCTGTGCAGGCGGGTCTCATCGACCACGGCGAGCTTGGGCCCGGCAGGCTCGATCTGGACGTGCTCGACCGGATCAGCATGACCGACGAGGAGTTGCGCTATACCCACAGCTATGCGCCGGGCATGATCGTTGAGATCTCGCGGGCACAGCGCGCCCAGAGACTGCCGCGCGCCCGCGCCGAGGTGACCCGCGTCGACCCGAAATCCGGTGCGGTGCACCTGCGCCTGTCGCGCGGGCGGGAAGTATCGTTCCGGCCGGACCGTCTGCGCCCGAACGGGCGGTCGCCGCTCCAGCTTTATGAGCGAAAAGCTCTCACCATCCACGAAGGCGATCGCATCCGATGGACAGCGAATGACCACAAGCGCGGGCTGTTCAACGCCGACCAAGCCCGCGTCACCGCGATCGGCGACAAAGGCATCTCGGTCGAAACGTCACTCGGCGTGAAGGTTGAGCTGTCCAAGGCCGATCCGATGCTGACGCGGCTCGACCTCGCTTACGCCCTCAACGCCCACATGGCGCAGGGGCTGACATCCGATCGCGGCATCGCTGTCATGGAAACGCGCGATCGTAAGCTCGCCAACCAGCAGACCTTTCTGGTGACCGTCACTCGTCTACGGGATGCGCTCACGCTTGTCGTGGACCGCGCCAGCGCGCTCGAGCGGCAGCTGATCCGCAATCCTGGCGGTAAGACCTCGGCCTTGGAAACGGCGGGCGGCGTTCGTCCGCCCTCCCCTGGCGCGCCCCCCTCAGCATCGCCGGCACGAAAGCCGGTGCCCGATCGCGGCCTGGAGCCGGACGGCGGACGAACCAGACCGTGGGAGATCGGCATCTAGTCGTCCGGCGGGATATAGTCGGGCCAGAAGCCGCTTTCGTCCGGCTCTCTGTTGGCCTCATCTCTCGGTTTGCGTGCACTGGGCAGGATCGGGTCCTCACCTTCAAGATTCACGCGGACCAGCGCCCCGAAATCTATTGCGCGCTGAAAAACGGCGCGAAGATCGGCGCCGGCCGACATCTTGCTCCCGATCCATGGCGCCCTTTCCGCGGTCACATAGCCGATCTGCACGCCGCGGCTGGAGAAGACCGCGATCGCGTGCGGGTCCGCGTTGTTGCTCGGTTCGGGGCGAAGCTCGACTGGATCGCCAGGCGCGCATAGCAGGATTTCGAAGCGGCGATTGCTGCCATCCGCGTTCGCGTGCGCGGCTCCGACGACAGCCAGGGAGAGTTCGGAAGGCATGACGCAACGCTAATACGATCCGACTTGCGAGAGCAAAGCCGATACAGATATCGCCGGCTGCGATGACCCGCATGAACGCTGAGATTGGAACACGCTACCGGCTGGAAGGTCTCCTCCTGCCATCCGAGCGCGGCCTTGTGCTGCAGATTGACGACGGCGGGGTTTGGGCGCTCGACACGGATCCCGGAGCACACTCTCGGGCCGGCCGCAGAGTCATTGTCGAAGGCGTTCGGTCCGGCTTCGATAGGATCGACGTCGAATGGATCGGACCTGCGGTCGCGGGGTGACGCTACGCAACCAAGTTCGCGCGCGCCGCCCAAGCGACACTATAAGCTGAGTCGGTCGGGGTTGCGCGCTGGCAATCAAGCACCTTCAGGCGTATCTTGCCGACGATGGACCCCAAGACGCTTCGAACGGTTGCACGGCTGGCCCGAAGTCGCGCAACCCTCAGCTCGTCCATGGAAGGCGGCGATGGTCTGATGCGGCTGGGTGCCTCGCGAGCGCTTGTGCAATTGGCCACGGACTTGGACATCACAGCGCAGCATTTCGAACTTCGCGCGCCAAAGCGCGGCGGATCCCGCGCCTAAGCCAAGCACCGCCACTCCATTCCGCAACAAATCGAACGGGCCAAAATGACGCGGCTGTCGGCCGCGGGTTCCAAATTGATCGAAGCTGACGTTCGCCTTCCGGACCTGGGATGGACCGATCAGCGCCCTTCGCGGCGGTTCGCCGACGTTTACGAAAGTGACTAGAGTTGCGGCCGATGGCGGACGGTCTGCTTTCGGTGAGCGCGGGCGGAAATGCGGACGCTCAGCCGCTGCCCTCTGTCGCAAGAGGCGCTGGATGGCATCGCTGCGCTGCATACCAATCATACCCGTGGGATCGAACACCGCGAGCGCAACGTGACGCTCCGCTGCTGTTCGAACTTACCGACGCTCGACGAGTTAGTGGTAAACTATCGAAGCGGATGGGTCTGACTTGCGGACTAGTCCAGCATGCGCGTGTCGGTGACCTGGATCAGCGTTAAAATCTCACTCGTGCGAGTACGTATCGATTGTTCGGTCAATTCGTATTTCTCGGCGTCCCAACGATCAAACCAAGCATCCGCGCCAATTTTATGGGGCTGGGTGTCATCCTTGGCGGTCCCGAACAGAATATCGAACGCATAGCTTTCTGCGTCTAGCGTATCGCGCGGGAACCATCGATCCGGCACGCTCGGTGAGCGTGCAAACCACCTCCTGCCGCCTTGGCCGTGGCAGATGACAAGGGATGGAGTGTGTTCGCTTTCAACCAAACGTATGGCGGTTGCCGTCAGGCTGGTGTCGAACATGTCGGCGAGAGCAGTCACGGCCGCGAAATTGAACTTAGGCTGTTGCCGCGCTCTGGGCTTAAACAAGTACCAGGGCATGAGGAGATCCGCCGCGTAGCCATCCGCGACACGCTCAGGCGATAGAGCCGTCTGCGGCCGGGTTTCTTCAACGCGACAAACCAGACATTTGCCTCTGTGATGATGCCAATGGCCGAGTTCATGCGCGACCGAATAGCGCTTGCGCCGATCCGATCCGCGCGAATTGACTGTGATAATGGCTTGATTGTCACGACCGATGATGCGGGCTTCGCAACCGTCTAATGGGCGATAGCGCAATTGTGCGCCGGCATCGAAAGCAATGGCTTCTAGGTCGATTTCCTCGGGTTCCGTGATGCCCAGATCCTGAAGGTGACGCTCCGCAATCGTCAACCTCATGCGAGATCGTCTTCGTCGGGTAGCAAGCCTAAGTCTCGGAGGTCATCCAGCATGCCCAATACGTCTGCATCCGAAAGCTCATTTTCTTTTCGTGCCGCCAAGGTCAATCGCTGTGGAATTCCGGGCTGATTTAATACCGAACGAAGGCGTTGCCTCGCATCGTGAGGGCTGCAGGCCGTACTAAGACGAGGCGCGTTTCGGCTCGCCGCCGCTCCGGCTCTAGCCGCAGCGAGGCGAGACTTATTCGCCTTCACTATACTGGCTTCAAATAGCGCTCGCAGGCGCTCGGCCTCCGCGTTTGGGTCACCGCCGCATTCCGTGAACTCGGCCAGCAAATCCTCGTCCGAGGCACTCATGATGTCCTCGGCCAAGAGTTTGGACAGATTCTCCATCGACTTGCGGCCCGGGTACTTTGATCCGGTCATGGCTTCCATCCTTCGGGGAAGGCTTTGTCGATTCTGCGGCGGATCAGCCTACGCTTGGTGGCGTAGCCTTTCATATCCAGTCCGGTAAGCTCACGCAGTTCTTCGGCTTCCATTCCCTCCATCGTTCCTTCCACGATGTCCCGCGCAACGGGATCATCCGTAAATAGTTCAAGCATTGCGCCGCGAAATGTCTCCGCAGCTTCCGCCTCAATAAGGCGGGTCTCGCAGTCTGGGTCCGTATCGGGGACGTTGAACGCCTCCGGCTCATCCCCACCGGTCTTGGCGACGGGAACAAGCACAAGGCGGTTTTCCACCTTTTCCCCGACACCGTCAGCGATGCTCCGGATCGCCTCGGCGAGAAATTTCACTACGCTCACATGCGCGGGGCATGTTCGCGTATCGAGCGCTCGGGCAAACGCCTCTTGCAGCAGATCATTGGCTTCGATCCTGCCTCGAGAATAGCGATCCGCGACCTTACGAAGTCGAATCCAATCCGCGGTCGACAGCGCGCGAATTGCGCTGGCGATCTCGTCTCGGCTCAGAACGCTGGCGGCCGATGCGGGATTCACCCAAGACTGCTCCTTCCACCTAACCTATGCGGGAAGACTTCCATGCCTCGGACATTTCCACAAGATGTCCGAGGCGACCGCATACCTCCGCATAGGGACTCAATGACGCCATCCCCCGCGTGTCAGAGAAGAGGTGACGGAGAATTCAGATGATCTACTCGATCAATTACGACTTGAAGCGCCCCGGGCAGAATTACGACGCCCTCCATGAGGCCATCAAGGGGTGCGGCTCGTGGTGGCACTATCTCGGTTCGACATGGCTCGTCGATACCAACCTGAATGCCAAAGGTGTTTGGGATCGCCTCTCCCCGCACGTCGATAAGAACGACAACATGCTCATTGTCGGCATCACGCGCGATTACAACGGCTGGTTGCCCAAGGCGGCGTGGGACTGGATCAACCAGCGTGCCCACAAGGCCGCGGCGTAAGGGAGGCAACAATGCGAGTCCAAGGAGCGGTTATCCGCGAGCAGGGTCAGACATTCGCCGTCGTCGTCGTCCGGCCGCAGGTCATCCAGAACACGGCCGAGGCACAAAGGTCGCTAAACGGCTTCGCGCCGGTATTCGGCGTCCCGGTGGTCCTCATGGCGCAGGATAGTCGCGGCAGGCCGACCTACTACGGCCGTCCCGATATCGCGCGTTTCATGTCGTCGGTGCCGCTGCGCTCCATCCCGTGGCGCGAATACACAATCAACTAAAAGAGAAACAACACAATGGCTTGGTATATCGATAGCTCGAAGCTCACAAAGAGCGACGGCAACAAGGAATGGTGGAAGACCACCTACAAGCCGGGTGACGAAGTTCCGGTCTCCGGCATCTATCGTTGCCTTGGTTGCGGCAAGGAAGTCACTTGCAACGACCCGGATCGTTTCCCGCCGCAGAATCACCACCAGCATACGGCCGCGCAAGGGACGATCAGATGGAAGCTCAACGTCCGGACGAACACCAAGGGCGATTAACCGACCTGGGGACCCTCGGGTGGACGCAGAGCAACTTACCAATATTTGGAACCAGCGGGAAATCCCAGTTATCCTCCGCAGGGCTGGCAAGGGGGAGCTGCTGCGACTACGTCTACCCTACGCGGAGAAAAACCGGTCTTGGCTGCAGAATGACCGACGCACCTCGCCCGCCTGGATCGCCAGCAAGCGCTGCTGGGAGGTACCCAAAGCTTGGTTCAACGACTTCGTGGAACGGGCGCTCGCGACCTTCGGCGCCGTCTACGTCATCCAGCCCTACCGCGAGCAGGAGAAGTGCTCTCCCGCCTGCCTCAACGCGGTCGGGCACGAGTGCCAATGCTCCTGCATGGGCCGCAACCACGGAGCCGGCAACGACGGAAGCTGGTTCGAGATATCCGAGACGTTCGCCACGCGATGGGGCGATCAGATGCTCGCCTGCCGACTTTTGAGGGCCCGGGCGAAAGGTAGATGATTGTCGATCGGCGCGCGGCGGAGACAGAGCCATGTGGCATCTAATGGAAACGGCACGATACCATGTCTGATAGAGGGCAGGATCCGAACAAAAATGCTAGCGATCTGGTTCGCTTGGCCCTTTTCATCGCGATCGCATATGGTGGCCCCTACGAGGGCTTGAGAGGCGTCTAGGGAACAAGTGATGGGGGAAGCGTCAGCGGTCGTCGAGCAACTTGATATGTTGGGTCACGCCACCGGCGTTGAAGTCGAACAATCATCTCCGGACGAAGGAGAAAAGATCGCGGAGCCTTTCGACCCGGACGATATCGACGTCGTCACGCGATCGATGACAGTCGATCTTCTTCTGTCCCGTACCGAGTCAGAGATGATCGATCTCCAGCCCGATTTTCAGCGACGGTGGGGCGTGTGGGATGCGCGGCGTCAAAGTCGTCTGATCGAGTCACTGCTGCTACGAATTCCATTGCCGGTCCTCTACGCCGCCGAGGACGAGGACGAACGCTGGGAGATCGTCGATGGGATCCAACGTCTCTCGACCATCGCCCGCTTCATCAAGCCTCAGATCATCGGCGGCCAGCCACTCACCCTGACCGGGCTCGAATATCTCCACGATTATGAGGGCAAAGACTTCGAGGGCCTCAGCTCGCGGCTCAAGATGCGGCTCCGCGAAACCGAGCTGATCATCCACTTGATCCGCAAGGGCACGCCGCCCGAGGTTAAGTTCAACATCTTCGCTCGGATCAACACTGGCGGCATGGCGCTGTCCGCGCAGGAACTGCGTCACGCCATCACCCCCGGCAAGGCGCGAGATCTTCTTCAGACCTGGGCCAGCCTGCCCTCGTTCATCCACGCCACCGACGGCAGCGTCCGACCCATTCGCATGGACGATCGCGAACTCGTGCTGCGCTTCGCGGCTTTCTACATGCTCGGGCTGGAAAGCTACAAACAACCGGACATGGACGGGTTTCTGATCACAGCGATGAAGGCGATCAACGAAACTGACGAGACTGCACTGTCAGTCATGCAGTTCAACTTCGTTAGCGCGATGGAAACCGCCTCGAAGATTTTCGGCCATGACGCCTTCCGCAAGAGGTTCGAGAAGGATGCTGCCCGGCTGCCGATAAACAAGGCGGTCTTCGAAGCCCTCTCGGTCAGCCTGGCGCGACTCACGCATGCGCAGCTCGCGACCCTAGAACAGCGCGCCGAGGCGCTTCGGCACGGCTTCATGGCGCTCTGCCATGATCGCTCCTTCGAGAGCGCGATCTCGCAGGGCACGGGTGATATCCGGAAGGTCAATCGGCGGTTTTCCGCCATCAGCGATCTGATCGCCGGGGTACTCGCGGATGCTTGACTATATCGGCCTCGAAAACTTCAAGGCGTTCGACGACATCGAACTTAGCCTCGGCAACCTGACGCTCCTGTCGGGCCTTAACGGCAGCGGCAAGAGCACCGTCCTGCAAGCGATTGGCGTGCTGCGCCAATCGTTCGACGGGAGCTTCCTGCTCAATGGGGATCTCGCGCTCAACGGCGAGCTGGTCGACATCGGCACCGGCCGTGACGTCCTGTATCAGGGCTTCGACGCCGCCGAGATTGCGATCTCGCTCGGCGAGACCAGGCAAGGTCAGTCCGTCTCCTACCGCTGGCAGGCAGCAGCTGACCCCGATGCCGACGTGCTCACCTGCTCGGCCAAGCCTGCTCAGGGCGAGCTTCCACTGCTCGACCTGTTCGATCAGGGCTTTCAGTTCCTGCGGGCTGACCGGATCACACCGTCGGTTACTTCGCCGAAATCGCAGAACGCAGTCCGCCAGCACCGGTTTCTCGGACCCAAGGGAGAATATACCGCGCACTTCCTTCTCGAGTTTGGCGAGCAGATCACCACCGCGGAGATTGTCCGGTCGCCGCACGAGCAGCGCGCAGGCAGTCTCATCGCCCAGGTCAACGCCTGGATGCAGGAGTTCAGTCCGGGTGTCCGGGTAGAACCAGTCCCGGTCCCGATGACCGACCTCGTTCGTTTGGTTTTCTCCTACAAAGGCGAGGGCGCCGCATACGGTGAGCCGCTCCGCCCGACCAATGTCGGTTTTGGTCTCACCCACGCGCTTCCCGTCGTCGTCGCATGCCTCGCCGCAGAACCCAACACGCTGCTGGTAGTCGAGAATCCCGAGGCGCAGCTGCATCCGCGTGGACAGGCGTCCATCGGGCGATTGCTTGCACTGACGGCGGCCAACAACGTGCAGGTGATCATCGAAAGCCATAGCGACCATGTGCTCAACGGCATTCGTCTCGCCGTAAAGGAAGGCTTGCTCGCGCCGCGGCAGGCCAAGCTGCATTTCTTCACGCGTGATCCCGGCGAAGCCAGCAGCTATGAAACCCCCGCTTTGAGTTCGGAAGGCCGGTTGTCCTATTGGCCCGCCGGCTTCTTCGACCAATGGGAGAAGAGCTTGGACCGGTTGCTCGACTGAGCCGCGATGCCGCTCCAGCTCTTCCTCAATGATCTGTCGGCGCCGACCGCCGGCGTGCCGCGTGCGCAATCGGTCGCCTATCTCAAAGGGCTGATTGAAACGGTCCGCGCAGCGCGTGGCATTGACGATCGCCTGATCTTGAATTGCGATCAGCCGCTCAATGAGCTGGCACTCAGTCCCGGCCTCACGATCGCAATGATCCGCAACGACGGAGACTGCGTTGAAGAGAGCCAGTATCTGAAAACGCTCAATAATCGCGCGCCGCTCAGCCGTGTGCTGGCGGAGGCCGATGGCCCGGATCCCGAGGGGTTCGAATACAGGATCCCAGCAGCTGCGCCGATCTCGGCGGGGAGCCCCGCCAAGGCACTCGGCCTTGCCCATCTGCTTAAGGGTCTCGGCGTCAGCCTTGCCTCCGACGCCCTTTGGCAATCGCACGAGGTGGCGCTCGATCTGCTCGAACTCGATGCCAATGGCGACATTGCCGAATCGTCAGTTGTCGCCCGCAACGCGAGCGCTGCCGCCGACGTCGCGGCGCACGAAGCGAGCCTGCGCGACGATCTTCGGCCGCCGATTTATAATGGCGTCGATCTCTGGGCACAGCGGGTCGAGCTTTTGCCCAATCTCGAATTTATTCCACGGACGCGCGCTCAAATCGAAGGGATCCTCGCTGGCGACCCGCTGCTCGACCAAGTCTGGATCAAGCTGTCGGGGCTTGACCATGCGATCGCGACGTGGCGCGTCGCGCAGACGGCACACCCGATGTTTCCCTTCAACGTCAGGCCGGAAAGCCGCAGCCGAATGGATCTCGTCAAGTTCAACGATGCCCATGGGGTCGAGCGCACGTTCAGCTACCATACCGACCTCGCGCCGATCGAGGGACGCGTGCACTTTATCGTCGAGAGCGAACCGCGTCGTCACGCCCTTGTCGGACATGTCGGGCGCAAGCTCGGCATTGGCTGAAGCACCACCTGTTTACTACCTGGATGCGGGACGTCGATGCCAGTTAACGCGAGAAATAGAGGGATACTGGCACACCCTGCAGGGTTCGAACCTGCGGCCGCCAGCTTAGACGCCACGACCGCTTTCGAGAGACCGTAAGATGGTCGCAAACGTCTGAATAGAGGGCGCAAAGCAGACGCTACGGGAGAATGCCGTCCATGACCGCTATGGGCGCTGCCTTGCCGCTCGACGCTGCCGAACGCGGACGCCTGCTCTAGAGCGAAATGATACCTGGCGTTGCCTTCGCGCTTGAGCGCGAACTGACCCATCCCCTCGGTATGAACCAAGTCGACCGACCCTGACAGGTACGACCGTTCGAGCAGATCTGCTGGTTCGAACCGAGTGACCGAACAAGTCATTTTACTGAAGACTCAGGATCGGTGGCGCTCTCGACCATCGGGATGGCTCACCCCAGGCTGCCTATCACGCGCTCAAGCTTGCTCCGAACGGTTGTGGCAGCCTGGTGCAGGCGCGTGTTCTCGATCGCCTGCATCGAGGCGACAGGATCGATCGCAGCCACTTCTGTGCGCCCAGCGGCAACCTCCTGCACAACGACATTGCAGGGCAGCATCGTACCGACCCTGTCCTCAAGCTGAAGGGCCTCGTAGGCCAGCTTTGGGTTGCAGGCGCCCAGGATGCGGTAGCGGCGGAAGTCGACGCCGATCTTGTTCTTCAGCGTTTCCTGTATGTCGATCTCGGTGATGACGCCGAAGCCCTCCCCCTTCAGCGCCTCGCGGGTGCGGGCGAGCGCATCGTCAAAGGGCAGATTGACGGTCGTTGCCAGATAGTAAGCCATTGGGGGTCACCTTGCTGTGGTTCGCCGGTCTCCGGCGACAACGACGCGCGGCACGAAGGGTGCCGTCGAGCGCACGATTCCCGCCAGCTTGTGTCAAAACCTTCGATGCGGGATCATGCAGGGGCTAGCGCAAAGGCGACCGAAATGGGCGTTTACGATCGATATATCCTGCCGCACCTTATTAATCTCGCCTGCGGTGCCAAGCCCGTCCGCCTCCAACGCCGGAAGGTGGTGCCGCAAGCGCAAGGGCGCGTGCTTGAGGTCGGCATTGGCTCGGGGCTCAACCTTCCCTTCTATGATCCGGCAAAGGTCGAAAAGCTGTGGGCTCTCGAGCCGTCTGATGACATCCGGCGCATGGCAGAAAGAAGGGCGGCTCGGTCGCCCTTTCCGATCGAGTTCATCGACCTGCCGGGCGAAATGATCCCGCTGGAAGCGGGCAGCGTCGACACGGTCGTCACAACCTACACGCTGTGCACCATCCCGGATGCGGTCACTGCGCTCCGCGAAATGCGCCGGGTGCTGAGACCCGGAGGGCAGCTCCTGTTCTCGGAGCATGGCCGCGCGCCCGATCCCTCCGTGGTAAGATGGCAGGATCGGCTCGATCCCCTCTGGAGCAAGATCGCCGGCGGCTGCCATCTCAATCGCGAAATCCCCGCGCTCCTGCGCCAGGGCGGGTTCGCGATCGAGACGCTGGAGACGATGTACATTCCCGGACCCCGCGCAATGAGCTTTAACTATTGGGGAGCAGCAGCACCCGACTGATCACTGGGGCTTTGGTGCCCCAAAAGCGAGTCGAGCTCGTCTGCGAGCGCGGCGCGCGAAATCTCGCCGATGTGAGTGCTGCGGACCAATCCGTCCGCGCCTATCATGAGAGTTGTCGGAAAGCCGGCGACATCCAGCCGCCGACCGGCGTCACCGGTTGAATCGATGGCGACCCGCGCGGCAGGGAGGCCGTTCTCCTGGAGATAGCGCCGCACCACCCCTTGGGCTTCGCCCTGGTTGAGGAAAACGAAGTCAATGTCGCTTCGGGCAGATGCGGCCTGCACGAGCATCGGCATCTCTCGCCGACACGGTCCGCACCAGGTCGCCCAGAGATTGATGACCAGCGGCCGGCCCGTATGGGAGGCGATAAGAACCGGCGTTCCATCGAGACGCATAGCGGCAATCTTTGGAAGAGCCGTGGGGGTCTGCCGGGACGCGAGCAGTGCGCTGGCGGCAAGCCACGTCGCAAGCGCGACGCCCCCGGCCAGCCCGGCGAGCCCCATGGCCCGCAGCGACCGAAGTGCGATCGCGAGATAGGCGCCAGCCGCCGCAAGCCCCCAGCCAAGCGCGAAGCCGCCCTGCCAGACGAAAAGCGTGCTTGCCGGCTCGAGGCGGAAAGCCTCCCAATGCGCCGCGACATAGCCGAGCCGCGCTCCGATCAGGCCGATAGCGAGCGCACGCAGGGCGGCGCTTGACAGCGGCCGCGGCGACCAGCGCTCGAGCAGACCGGCGGAGACGAGGAACAACCAGAGTGCGCCGCCTGCGGCAAGGCGCTCGCCCGAGATCAGCAAGGGGCCGATGCTGATGATGTTCATGTTTGCGAATTGCCGCGCTACTGGCCGATGCGGATATATTGCCAGCCCTGTTTCTGTCGCCGCACCACCTGCGCAACCCCGGAATCGACGGTGCCCACGAATGGAAGCAGGTCCGCCTTGGCGATGTTGCGGCTCCGCATGGTGTTCTCGCAAGCCACGAAGTTGACGCCATTCTTCGACAAGGTCTCCATACGGTCGGTGAGCGCCGTATCGGTGCGCAGCAGCAATCCGATACCCTTTCCATGGACGACGACCTCGACTGCCTTGAGATCGTCGCCCAATGCGCGGCGCAAATTCTCGATATTGCCGAGGAGTGCAGCCCATTGCTCGGGTGCGCCAGCCGTGACCTGGAAAACCACTCGGTATCCGTCTGCGCCTGGCATGGGCGTGGCGGCGCCGGCCCCGCTCCAGGCGGACAAGCTCAAGAGCACAAAAGCGGCAGCCAGCAGGCGGCGAAGTGACGAACGCATGGAATCTCCTTCTGATTTGGCCCTTGGCCGGTATGGCTCGCCGCTTACCCGATCGCGTCCGGCCGTTTCGGCTTCACCGGGATCATCAGGTAATGCACGCCATTCGCCTGGGCCGGTGGGAAGCGCCCTGCCCGGATGTTGGTCTGGATCGACGGCAGCAACAGCTTCGGGGCCGACAAGGTGGCGTCACGCGCTTCCCGCATCTCGACGAACGCCTCCTCGCCGACATCGTCCGAGACGTGCACGCTGTGCTCACGCTGCTCGCCGACGGTCGTCTCCCACCGGTACTCGTCGCGTCCCGGCGCCTTGTAGTCGTGACACATAAACAGCCTGGTCTCGCGCGGCATCGAAAGCAGCTTACGTATCGAGCGGTAAAGCTGGCGAGCGTCGCCGCCGGGAAAATCGGCGCGCGCGGTGCCATAGTCCGGCATGAACAGCGTATCGCCGACAAAGACGGCATCGCCAATCTGATAGCTCACATCGGCCGGCGTGTGACCCGGGGTGTGCCGCACCTGGACTTCGAGCTCACCAATATTGAAGCGCTCGCCGTCCTTGAAGAGCCGGTCGAAATCCGAGCCGTCGGTCTTCAGATCGTCGGCCGCGAAGACGGGGCGGAATATCTTCTGCACGGCGCGGATGTGCTCGCCGATGCCGATTAACGCTCCGGTCTTGGCCTTGAAATAGGGCGCGGCCGAGAGATGATCGGCGTGCGCATGCGTCTCGAGCACCATCACGATGCGCTGGCCCTCGGCCCCCGCCGCCGCCAAGATCGCGTCTGCGGAGCGCGTATCGACCTCGCCGCTGGCGGCATCGAAGTCGAGCACCGGGTCGATAACGGCGGCGGCGTTCGTCGCCGGATCGACGATCAGGTAGCTCACTGTATTGGTGGGTTCGTCGAAGAAAGCCTTGATGAGGGGGGAATTGGGCATCGTTCGGCTCCATCACCGGGGTGTGTCTTGACAAGATATTAGCTCGTTCTAATTTAGCAATAGCTAACGGACAAGGGTTGAACGATGCTCAAGGCACCCATGGATCTGGCGACCTTCGAGACGAACGCAATGCAGGTTGCAGAGCTTCTGAAGACGCTCGGAAACCAGCGCCGGCTGATGGTGCTGTGCAAGCTGATCGAGAACGAGGAACTGAGCGTCGGCGATCTCGCGGAAGCGGTGAACCTCTCACAATCGGCGCTGTCGCAGCATCTGGCGAAGATGCGCGAGGAAGGACTCGTCGCCTTCAGGCGCGACGGGCAGATGCTCTGGTACCGGATCGCCGACAGTCGCCTCGAGGCACTGCTCGCTACCCTTTACGATCTCTACTGCACGGCGCTCGCGCGCCCCCAGGAAGGATGACTCAAATGTCGCTTACCTCCATTTCTCCCGAAAAGGCCCGAGAACTGATTGCCGGCGGTGCAAGGCTCGTGGACATCCGTGAGCCCGATGAGCATGCCCGCGAGCGCATCGCGGTCGCCGAGAATGTGCCGGTGTCCAGGCTGGATCGGCTGAACACCGGCCCAGCGTCGGCCATTATCTATCACTGCCGCTCGGGCAACCGGACCGCGTCTAACGCGTCGAGATTGGCGCAGGCGGCTGACTGCCCCGCCTATGTTCTCGAAGGCGGGCTTGATGCCTGGCGCAAGGCCGGCCTGCCGGTCGCGATCGACAAGCGTCAGCCACTCGAGCTGATGCGACAGGTGCAGCTCGCTGCCGGCGCCCTCGTTCTGCTGGGCGTGGCGCTGGGCTTCCTGGCCGCTCCGGTGTTCTTCGGAGTTGCCGCCTTTGTAGGGGCTGGCCTGATGACCGCCGGCGCCACCGGCTGGTGTGGCATGGCGAGGCTGCTTGCACGCATGCCGTGGAACCGGCGCGCTGCCGGAGCCTGATCCAGCGGGGAGCAGAACGTGGACCTTACTTTCACCTCCGTACTGATGACGCTCGCCTCTGGCGGGCTGATCGGACTTGTGCTCGGCCTTGTCGGCGGCGGTGGATCGATCCTGGCGGTTCCGCTCCTGGTCTACGTCGTGGGCGTGCCATCCGCGCACGCCGCAATCGGCACCGGCGCGATCGCGGTGGCGCTGAACGCCGCCTCCAGCCTCGCCGGCCATGCGCGCGCGGGCACGGTCAAGTGGCGCTGTGCAGCCGTCTTTGCGGCAGCCGGCGTGATCGGCGCCGCCCTCGGAGCCGAGGCGGGCAAGGCGGTCGATGGAGAGCGTCTCCTCGCGCTGTTCGGACTCCTCATGATCGGAGTAGGCGCCTCCATGCTGCGCAAGCGCCGGGTCGAACCGAAGCCGGACGTGCGGCTGACCCGCGAGACCGCCTCCCATCTTCTGCCGCGCCTCGTGCCGATCGGCCTCGCGGTCGGTCTGCTCGCCGGCTTCTTCGGGATCGGCGGCGGCTTCCTCATCGTGCCCGGATTGATGCTGGCGACGGCGATGCCGCTGACCAGCGCCGTCGGCACTTCGCTCGTCGCCGTCGCCGCGCTGGGGCTCACGACAGCGTCGTCCTATGCCCTGTCCGGCTATGTCGACTGGACGATCGCGGGCCTCCTGGTGGCCGGCGGCGTCATCGGAGGGATTGCTGGCATCCGCTGGGGCAAAGCTCTGTCGTCCAGCAAGCGCGTCCTCGATGTAGGTTTCGCTGGGGTCGTCATCGCTGTCGGTATCTATGTCGTGCTGAAAGGTGCAGGGGCTGCATAGACGATGGGAAGACGCTGCCTCCACCAGCCAAGACGGTCGCTTATTCGATGTTGCTTTGCTGAGATTGGGTTATGACTTCGGACAAGCTGACCAGGCGAGAGGCAGGGCAACTCATTTCGCTTGGGCTGGCCGGCTGGGGTGTCAGCTAGGTGCTGCAAGCCTGGCGGCCGCTCGGCCGCGATGGCCAACGCTTGAATCCCCGAGCGGACGCAGCGCGACGCTTGGCGTAGCAGCCGCCTGCTCGTGGTCGCCAGCCATATTGGTGTGGGGTGGCGGCTGTTCCGGGACCAGCAAAGAGGCTCGCTTTGATCTCGCTACATGACTCAGGGCCAGCGGATGCGTCACGAGGCGACTGCAGGAAAAGCGCCTGTCGCCAATGCTGCCACCGTCATCAACACGCAGATCGCAACCGCCCATTTGAGCGCGAAGCGCTGGTGATCCCCGAAATCGACGCCTGCCAGTCCGACCAACAAGTACGTTGAGGGGACCAGCGGGCTCAACAGATGCACGGGCTGGCCGAGCAGCGAAGCGCGCGCCATTTCGGCGTCGCTGATGCCGTAGCTGTTGGCTGCCTCGGTCACGATCGGAAGCACGCCATAATAGAACGCGTCGTTGGATATGAAAAAGGTGAACGGCATGCTGGCGATCGCGGTAATGCCGGCGAGGTGCGGGCCCCACGCGTCGGGAATGAGCGCGAGGAAGCTCTTTGACATGGCACCGACCATGCCGGTGCCCGACAGGATTCCTGTGAAGATGCCGGCCGCGAAGATCAACGCGACAACGGCAATGACGTTCTTCGCATGCTCGGCGAGCCGTTCCCGCTGATCGTCGACCTTGGGGTAATTCACCACCAGCGCGACAGCCAGGCCAACCATGAACAGGATCGGCATCGGCAGGAACTGCAGGACGAGCGCCGCCATGAGCGCCGCGGTCAGCCCGGCGTTGAACAACAGTAGCCGTGGGCGGCGCAGCGCCGGGTCCGTCGGCAACAGTGCGGCGTCGTCGATCGCGGAATCACCGGAAAAATCCTCACCTACAGGGCGGCAAGTGCAATCGCTCCCGCCCTGCGTCGACGAACCCATGGCTGGCGCGTGTTCACTCTTGGCCAAAGCTGCGGCCGGCGTGTCAGAGAGACGAAGCACGCCAAGGCGGCGACGCTCCGCCCGACCAAGAACATAGGCCAGGCCGACAACCCCGGCCACGCCGACCGCCATTGCGGGGAGCATGTGCAGAAAAACATCGGCGGGATCGACGTGGAGCGCACTTGCGGCGCGCGCCAGCGGTCCGCCCCACGGCGTGAGGTTCATGACGCCGCTCGCCAGCATCGCCACACAGGTCAGGCTGAGCGGGTTCATGCCCAGCCGCCGGTAGAGCGGCAGCATCGAGGCGATCGTGATCATGTAGGTCGTTGAGCCATCGCCATCGAGCGATACCGTCGCCGCCAGGATCGCGGTGCCGACCAGCACTTTCAGCGGATCGCCGCCAACCAGCCTCAGAATGCGTCGGACGATCGGATCGAACAGCCCTGCGTCGATCATCACTGCGAAATAGAGGATCGCGAACATCAGCATGACGCCGGTCGGAGCAAGCGTCTTGATGCCGTCGAGCATCATCACCCCCACCGCGTGGCCGCCGAAGCCGCCTACGACAGCGAACAGGATCGGCACGGCGATCAGCGCCACCATGGGTGACAGACGTCGTGTCATGATCAGCACCATGAACGTGATGACCATGCCGAAGCCGAGAATTGTCAGCACGTCCTCGAATACCCCGCTAACGCTTGTCGATGGCTGCGTACTTGCGGCCGCCCGCGCATCTTTCGTAGCGCCGCGTAGCTGTCATTCGGCTGTCAACGCCGCCTTGTGCGATGATCCGAGCGCGCGTTCCCAGCTGCCGATCAGGCGCTGCCGCTTCTGCTGATCGAGATAGGCAAGCAGCCCCGGCCCGAGCGGGATCGGGCGCAATGGGCCGATCTGACTCTCCGCGATCCCGAGCTGGCTGTAAGGCCCGACGACTTCGGGACGCGAGGCACTCAGGCGGCTGAGCCTCGCGAGCACTCTCTGCCCTCGGAGCGACAGCAGATATTCGAGAAAGGCGTGCGCCGCAGCACGATGCGGCGCATTGCGCGGCAGCACCGCCGTGCGCGACACCGCGAGCGTGTAGTCGGCCGGATAGACGATCGTCAGCGGCGCGCCACGGTCCACGCGTGCGCGGGCGTAAGACCCAAGCAGGTTATAGCCAAGCGCGAGCCGCCCCGCCTGGATCGCGTCGAGGAGCGCGGCCGTGCTGGTCGAGGTACGCGCGCCGCTTGCGCCGAACGCTTCAAGCAACGCGCCAAAGTCGCTGCTCTGGCGTGCGTCCTGGGACACGAGGAGATAACCGACGCTGCTCCTTGCCACGTCATAGGTGCCGATCCGCCCGCGCCAGAACGTCGGATCACGGCGCAGGTCGCGGAGCAGGTCGGGGCGCGACTTGGGTATCGCGTGGCCGGCAAGCAGGCGCGTGTTGTAGACCATCACGGCCGGCTCGAAGGTGATCCCGAACGCCTCGTTGCGCCAGCGCGCCCAACCCGGCAGCTTCGCGGCGTTTTGGGACAGGTGCGGCGCACCGTAGCCGTCGTTGACCAGCTTGACTTGAAGGTCCATCGCCGAACTGAGCAGCAGATCGGCGACCGGGCGCCGCCTCGCCGTCTCGTCGAGATAGCGGTCGTTCAGCGCCGCGGCCTCCAGCTCCACGTAGCGCACATCGACGTGCGGATAGAGCCTCCGGAAATCCTCGATCACGGGCCGAAATATCTGCGTGTCCGTCGTGCTGTAGATCACGAGCCGGCTCGATTCGCTGGCCGCCAGTCCCTCGTCGACGCGCTGACACGCTCCGATGCCTAGCGCGAGCGCCACCAGGAACAGCCAGCGCATCACAGGAGCGGAATCCGAACGACCACGGTCAATCCCCCGCCGTGCCGATCGATGAGGGTAACGGTGCCGCCATGGCTTTCGACCGCGCGTCGCACGATCGCAAGGCCGATCCCGGCGCCTGGCGTGTCCGGGCCTATACGCACAAAGCGCTCGAACACGCGTTCGCGTTCGGCTGCCGGAATGCCGGGACCCCGATCGGAAATCTGTACGACATAGCCCGAGTCGTCCCCAGTCAGCTCAATTTCGATAGGAGCTTCCTGGTTGGCGCCATGACGCATTGCGTTGTGAATGAGATTTTTGAATGCTTCAACGAGCACGAGCCGGTCGCCATTAGCCGGCGCCACGGTGAGGCGCGTGCGAAGCCGGACGTCGCTGCCTTCCGACACGCCGGCTGTCTCGCGGATTGCTTCCTGGAGAATGTCCCGAATATCCATCGGATCGAAGCAGCGCACGTCGGCCCGATGCGCCACCGTCGCGTCCGAAAGGAGCTGGTTGAGAAGATGGGCGAGCTTAGACCCGTTGCGCTCGATTGCCTGCAGACTCCTCCGCAACTCGCGCGGTTTGTCGTCCTGCGCGGCCTGGGTTTGCGCGAGAAGGGCGGCGAGCGGCGTCCGCATCTGATGCGAAGCATCGGCGATGAAATTCTTGAGCGTATCGATGCTGTCGGCGAGGCGGCGCATGAACTCGTTGATCGCATCGACCAGCGGCTGCAATTCGGCGGGAACCGGGGCATCGATCGGGCGGAGGTCGGCTGGGGCGCGGGCTGAAAGCTCGTCGCCCACGCGTCGCAGCGGGCGCAGTGCGCCGCCGATGCCGAACCACACCGCGGCGAGCGCGAGCAGCGTCATCGCCGCGATTGGCGCGAGCGCGCCGATCACCGTCTCGCGCGCCACGGCTTCGCGGGCCAGCCGCGTCTGTCCAACCTGGACCCAGACCCAACCCGGGTTGCCGCTGACGGCGATCTCACGCCCTACGATTGCGAATCGCACCTGCTCGCCGCGATATCGTTCGTCGAAAAAGCGGATCGCGTCGGCGGCCGGCGGGGCAAAGGTAGGAGCGGACGGCGCGGGCAGGTCCGGATAGCCGGTTACCGTGCGATTCCCCGGTCCGATGACCCGGTAGAACACCCGATCGTCGGGCGCCGCCGAAAGCATGTCGAGCGCGGCATAGGGGACATCGACCTGGATGTGATCGTCGACGATGGAGACGGTTTCGATGATCGAGATCGCCGATCCGGCAAGCAGCCTATCGAACGACCGGTCGGCCGCCGATCGGCCATAGCCCTGCGCCACCAGATAGAGCGCGATCATGCCGAGCACGAACAGGGTCGCCATGATCGTCGCCAACCTTGCCCGCAGCGAAAGCGGGCGGCGTCTCAGCACTCGGCTTCCTCGGCGATGTAGCCTGCGCCGCGTACGGTTCGGATGGTCAGTGCGTCGCCCAGTTTCCGCCGCAGCCGGCCGACATAGAGCTCGATCGCATTATCGCCGGCTTCGTCATCGAAGTCGAACAGCTGCGCCGCGATCTGGTCCTTGCTGAGCGCTCGCCCGATATTACCGATGAAAATCTCCAGCAGCCTGAATTCCCGGTTCGGGAGCGACAGCTGCATGTCCCCGATCCGCGCCGCTTTCGCGCTGCGATCGAAGATCAGGCGGCCGACTGTCGTTGTGCCCGTCGCGATGCCTTGCGAGCGGCGCATCAGCGCACGGCATCGCGCGTATAGCTCTCGAAAGTCGAACGGCTTGGCCAAATAGTCATCGGCCCCGATGTCCAGCGCGCTGACCCGATCCTCGATATTGGATCGCGCCGTCAGCATGAGCACTGGAGTGCGGGTCCCGCGGGCGCGCATCAGCTGGAGCAAATCGGATCCACTCATTCCGGGCAATCCGATATCGAGAACGACCAGCTCATAGTCCTGGTAGCGAAGCACGTCATCGGCACTTTCGCCGTCTCGTAGCCAATCGACGGCATGGCCGTCCGACCGAAGCTGGCGCAGCAGCGCGTCGCCGAGATCGTCATCATCCTCTACGACCAATATTCGCATGGCCTAGTCTTCCGCCTAACCCCCTGCGCGTAAAAGGCGTTCTGTCTGTTCGCTACGCATTCAGGTGGGGAGCGTCGCACCTCTCAAAGCCGAATAGGCGGTAGTGATCACCACATTGGGCGCCCTGCCCCCGAACTCCCTATCGACCAGGTTCGAGATCGCGTCCAGCAACTCGCCGCGCCGCCGCTCCGGCAGCGCGCGAACGTAGGAATAGCTCGCATACAAGGCACGGGCCTCGGCTGCGGTGAGAGTCCTGTCCAGCCGATAATGCTGATGCTGGACATCGAGGAAGCCCGCCGAAGTGAGTGCCTCGGTATGCAGGGCCGCATCGAGCGAATAATGACCATCCCGGCCCTCTGAAGGGGGGAGTGCCACGTCACCCAACATTGCGGTGATCGCCTGCGCCAACGGGTCACCATATGTCGGATTGCGATAAGCATTCCACCACATCGCCCAAATGCCTCCTGGCCGCAGGAGCTGATGAATCCGGGCGAGCGCCGGCTGCGGGTCCAGCCAGTGGAATGCGGCAGCGCAGACGACGAGATCGAAGACCCCGTCCACCTGCCCATCGGGAAACGGGGCGTTCACGACGGTCAGTCGCGGATCGCTAATCTCGCGACGAAGATAGTCGACAAGCGCCGGATCGGATTCGACTGCCACCAATTCCGAGGGCTCGCGCGCCAGCAACGAACGTGTCGAAAGACCCGTGCCAGGGCCGATCTCGAGGATTCGCGGCCCGGGGCCGACGCGCGCAAAGATCGCGTCGAAAAGCTCCTCGGGGTAGCCGATGCGGCCGGCATGATAGCCGGCCGCGTCAGTGCCGAAGCTAAGCTGCCCCGCCTGGCGAGAAAGGTGTGTGACGGGATTTGCCTGCGCCACCATTCCTAGAACTTGGCCTTCACAGACGCGAAGAACGTCCTTCCGATGACGTCGTAGTTGGCGGCATCGGTCGTGAGCGGCGATGCGCTGATGAAAGGCGGCGTCTTGTCCGTGAGATTGGTCACGCCAACGCCGAAGGTGAAGCGGTCGTTCACCTCGAACTCGGCACTCGCGTCGAAGTAGCTGTAGGCCGGCACGCCCGCCGTGGTCGATGCGGGGTTGGCCAGCTTGTCCGAATGAACCATCTTGTCAACATAGCGCCACAGCAACGTCGCCTTGAAATCGGCGTTGCCGTAGGTCAGGCCGGTGTTGACCTTCCATTTCGGGTGGGAAATCCCGCCGCCGACGCCGCCGAAGCCAGCGCTTCCTGCATAATTGATCGTCGGCGAGCCGAGCAGCCCGGCGACCTTGTACTTTTGCGTATAGGACGCGGTGCTGTTCAGCTCCAGGAATCCAGCGTCCCCTGGCAAGCCGATCGCGTCGAGATCAAAATGCCAGCTGAACTGCGTGTCGACGCCCGCGACAGTATAGGTCGCGAAGTTGAACAGGCCTTGCCGCCCAAGTGAAATCTGCCCCGTCAGCGGATCGCGCGTGATGCGATCGCAATAGGCGTTGCTGAGAGAGTAAGTGGGGTTGCTGACGCCGTCCGAGTTGAAGCAGCGCGGCAGGATATCGGAAAGGAGCAGCGATCCGATCGCGTTCCTAATCTTGATATGATAATAGTCGACCGACAGGTTGACCCGGTTGAACAGCGAACTGTTGAACTTGGGGCTAAGCACCACGCCAAACGAGTAGGTCTTCGCCTTTTCCGGCGTCAGGTTCCGGTTGCTTCCATCCTGGCCCGGAACCGTCGAAATCCCATAGGTGTAGGTCGGGAAGATCGCCGACGGGATTCCCTGCGCCAGGCACAAGGCCTGCACTTTGGCGGCGTTCGCTCCGGTGCGGTAAATGCTGCCGACCGCGCACGGATCGCCCGCGTTCGGCCCAGTTCCGATCGGAAGCTGCGCGACCGAAGTCGGGCCGAAGAGATTGCCGAGGCTCGGCGCCCGGATCGCGACCGAATAGCCGCCGCGGAAGAACACCGGATCGAACGGCCGCCAGCTCAGGTCGGCCTTGTAGGTGTGCTGACCGCCGAACAGGTTGTAATCGGAATAACGATAGCCAAGGTCTGCAGTGAGCTCCTGGAAGAACCGCGTGTCCTTCAATATCGGCACGAGGAGTTCGGCAAAAACTTCGCGAACGGTCTGCTTGCCGGAGGCGGGAGTGATGAGACCATAGGCGATGGAGTCGTTGGTGCTGAGGACCGAATCCGGGCGGTAGTCGAAGCGCGTCTCCCGATAGTCCGCGCCGAGCGCGAAGCTGAGATCGCCGCCCGGAAGGGCGAATAGCGGCCCCTGCAGGGTGGCTTCCACGATCTTCTGCGATTGGTCGTTAGTGTTGTGATTGACCCGGCTCACATATTCGAAGCAGCCCGGGCTTAGCGGGTTGTTGCCGAACGGATTCCACGCAAAGCCTTTGCAGGAGCCGGCGGTCCCGCTGTAATTTGCGGTGCCGTTCAGGACGGTGTTGATGGCGGTTAGGCTGCCTTCGCCGAACATGTCGTTGACGAACCGCGACTTCCCGTAGGAGCCATAGGCGTTCCACTGCAGCCTGGTGCCAGGGATCTCGCCCCTGAGGCCGAACAGCCCCTGCCATACGTCGTACTTGAAGGGCTCGACGCGGTTGCCAAGCGTGTCCAGCAGCTTGGTCACGATGATGTTGCCGGTCGGTCTCGGGGCGATCGACGAGAGGATCTGCTGCAGCGCCGGATTCCCGGTCACGAACGGGCTGTTCTGCGGCACCAGCAACGGGATGGCCGGCTTGCTGGATGCCGGACCGGTCTGCGACCGCGCCTTGGAGCTCATATAGCTGAACTGCGCATAGGCAGTGATGTCGTCGCTCAACTCATAGTTGACGCGGGTGAATGCGTTATAGCGCTTGAGCGGGACCAGCACGGCGAAATACTGGCCCAGCGCAACCTGCACCTGGCGGCAGTTGGGGCTGATGCTTAGACCCAGCGTCCGTCCTGTCAGGCCGCGATAGTTCTGGACGCAATTGCTGCCGGCGAGATCGGTGAAGATCGTTCCATCGTCATTGACGCCGATCGCGCCGTTGTAGAGGCCGGAGCCGGAAATCGGCGTGGTTCCCGGATAGCCGGCCAGGACGGCGTTGACCGCCGCCACCGTGGGCGCTCCGCCGCCGTAATTGCCGGCGGCGATGATGCCTTCCGGCGGCCGCGCAAGCTGGCGGATATTTGCGAAGAACGGCCTGTCCTTGCCGGCGACGGTGCCGCGGTCGGCATATTCCAGCGCGAATATGAAGCTGCCGCGATCGTCGGCGAACTTGGAGCCGAACGCGGCGCTGAGGCTGGTCGTCGGGCCATCGCCCCTGTCGGTGATGCCCTTTTTGGCGGCCAGCTCCAATCCGCTCAGGTCGGTGCGCAGCTTGAAGTTGACCACGCCCGCGACCGCGTCGGAGCCGTAGGTCGCCGAGGCGCCGCCGGTGATAATCTCGACCGAGCCGATCAGCGACGAGGGAATCGTGTTGAGGTCGATCGCTCCGTCAGGGCTGGACGGCATCAGTCGGCGGCCATCGAGGAGCACGAGAGACCGGTTGGGCCCAAGGCCGCGCAGATCGCTGTACGACTGCCCGCCCGAGAACCCGATGGTTCCCTGGGTGTCGCCGACTTCGGCCGCGCCCTGCGCGCCCGAGAATTGGGGCAGCTGACCCAGCGCCCGGTCCAGCGAGGGTTGCCCCGTCGCTGCCAACGCCGCACTGTCGACCGTCGAAATCGGGCTCGACGAACGGAAGTCCCGGCGCGCGATCAGGGAGCCCGTGACCACAATGTCCGGTGCGTCGTTGTCGGCCGCTGCAGGCTCGCTCGATGCGGCGCTTGCCGGATCTGCGCCGGGGACCGGGGTCGATTGCGCCAGGCCGGCAGAGGGTAGCGCGGCAAGCCCCGCCACGATTGTCGTTGAAAGCAGCAACGCCCGCATATGTCCTCCCCTATTGGCCCAGCTTCGCGCGAAAGCGCGGCTCGATCCGTTGCCCAACCAGCGTCGACAATCCTGCCTCGCCGCTTGTGTGCAGGAGAGGTTTACGGGGCATTCCTGTCACGATCCTGTCACAGCGGCGGCAGAGCCGCTTTCTGCTGTTTCGCGGTTCCCATTTCCGTGCTGATCTACCCGCAGACGGCGCGGTCCGCTTTCGAGTTCCGGTCCATTCACCATCAGGGGCGAAGATGAGGCGCTTACAGCTGGGATGGGAAGCAACAGGCACCGAGCCTTCAATGCCACAGCCATAACGCCCTCCCCTTTCGCTTACCCGCCTTCTATTCGGTGGCGATCTGTCTTCGGGGTTACTCATGGTCACAGTGGCAGGCCCAGGATCAGCAAGCGCTCCAAGCTGATCTCATGCCGCGTCCCACGCTCGCTTGAGAAGACGATCAGGCTCTCTCGCCCTCGCCACAATGTCAGCTGCTATACAAGTGACCTATTTCGTCACAATCCGCTTATGGTCGACACTCCACGTCGCGCGTGCGGTTGTTTCAGCCTGGCGCGGTCGGCAGCGCCGTTGCGAACCTCCGAGGAGAAGCACCGTGAACTCTTTAGCGACGTTGGGATTGTCAGGAACCTCTCGTCCTCGCTCGCGTCATGATCCTTCAGGATCTCCTTCTGGAGCGTGGAGAAGGCAGCGTGCGAAAAGGACCTCGGAAAGATCCGAAGATCAAGCCGTATCCCGGGCCCGCGGGCGGCTATGGATCGCTGCGTTCCGTCGGTGAAATCCTGGTGCGCGAAGGCGCGCCCGTACGCCGGGCCGAGACGCTGATGCACCAGAACAAGCCCGACGGCTATATGTGCGTCAGCTGCGCCTGGGCGAAGCCGGCCAAGCCGCACCCGTTCGAATATTGCGAGAACGGCGCCAAGGCCACGGCCTGGGAGACGACCGAGAAGCGCGTCGACGAGCATTTCTTTGAGCGGCACACGCTGACGGAGCTGGAAGACTGGCTCGATTACGATCTGGAAGAAGCGGGCCGGCTCACGCGCCCGATGCGTTGGGACGCGGCATCGGACAAATATGTCCCGGTCTCCTGGGACAGCGCCTTCGAGGAGATCGGGTGCGAGCTTCGCGCGCTCCAGGCCGATCCCGACGAGGTGGTCTTCTACACCAGCGGCCGCGCCTCGCTGGAGACGAGCTACATGTTCCAGCTTTTCGCGCGCATGTTCGGGACCAACAATCTGCCCGACAGTTCGAACATGTGTCACGAATCGACGTCGGTCGCTCTGCCCGAGAGCATCGGCGTTTCCGTCGGCACCGTTACGCTGCAGGATTTCGAGCAGACCGACCTGATGCTCTACGTGGCGCACAATCCGGGCACGTCGGCGCCGCGCATCCTCCATCAGCTGCAGGACGCAGTGAAGCGCGGCGCAAAGATCATCGGCTTCAATCCCTTGCGCGAACGCGGGCTCGAGCGCTTCATCAATCCGCAAAACCCGGTTGAGATGGCGACGCTCAGCGAAACCCGGATCGCCGAGACCATTCACCAGGTGCGCAACGGCGGCGACATTGCGGCATTGACCGGCATCTGCAAGGCGCTGATTGCAGAGGACGACGCGGCGGAAGCGGCGGGCCAGGCCGGGCCGACGGATCGCGAAGCGCTATTGGCATCCACCAGGGATGATGCCGGATTTTCGATCAAGGCCGCGGCTGGGGCGAAAAAGAGCCGCCGCGTGCTCGACCATGACTTCATTGCCGAGCATACGCACGGCTTCGCGGCGTTCGCCGACTATTGCCGCGCCGCCGACTGGAGCGATCTGGAGCGCGTCTCGGGCCTGACGCGGAGAGCGATGGAAAGCGTCGCCCACACCTATGCCCAGGCCGACCGGGTGATGGCCATCTATGGCATGGGGCTGACGCAACATGTCGCCGGCGTCGAGAATGTGCAGATGGTGGTCAACCTGCTGCTGTTGCGCGGCAATATCGGCAAGGCGGGCGCCGGCATTTGCGCGGTCCGCGGCCACTCGAACGTGCAGGGGCAGCGAACGGTCGGCATCACCGAGAAGCCCGAGCTCGCGCCTCTCGACAAGCTGAAAGAGATCTACGGCTTCGAACCGCCGCGCCGGGAGGGCCTGACCACCGTCAAGGCGTGCGAGGCGATGATCGCCGGCAAGGTGAAGGCGTTTGTGGCGCTCGGCGGCAATTTCATCCGGGCAGCACCCGAAAGGCCGCAGGTCGAGGCGGCATGGCGCAAGCTCCGGCTGACCGTGTCGATCGCCACCAAGCTCAACCGCAGCCACCTGGTCCACGGCGAAGTCGCTTATCTGCTGCCCAGCCTCGGGCGGATCGAGATCGACGAGCAGGCGACGGGACCGCAGGCGGTGTCGATGGAAACCAGCCTGGCCCAATTTCACGGCTCGCGCGGACGCGTGAAACCGGCGAGCCCGCATCTGCGCTCCGAACCGGCGATCGTTGCCGGAATCGCCAAGGCCACCCTGCCGCCGAACCCGAAGGTGCCGTGGGACGCCTGGGTCGGCGATTATGCGCTGATCCGCGATGCCATCGAAACGACCTATCCCGCCACGTTCGAGCGCTTCAACCAACGGCTGTTCCAGCCGGGCGGCATTCCCCGGCCTCTCGCCGCGCGCGAGCGGAAGTGGAACACCCGCACGGGCAAGGCCAATTTCATCGTGCCGAGCCAGTTGTTCGCGGGATCGCAAACGGGGTTCGGCGAGGCCGGGGTGCTGCAGCTGACCACGCTCCGCAGCAATGACCAGTTCAACACGACCATCTACGGCTACAATGATCGGTTCCGGGATGTGCGCGGCACGCGCATGGTGCTGTTCATGAACGGATACGACATCGAGGAACTCGGCTTTGCGAGTGGCGAGCCGGTCGACGTCTCCACCGTCGCAGACGACAGCGTGGAGCGCGTCGTCCGCGGCCTGCGGATCGTCCCTTACGACATACCGCGCGGCTGCTGCGCTGCCTATTACCCGGAAGCCAATCCGCTGGTGCCGCTGGCGCACCACGACCGCAAGGCGCACACGCCGGCCTACAAGGCGATCCCGGTTCGCCTTTCGCGCGCCGAGCTGCAGGAGCCCGTGCAACCAAAGTAGCTTGATCTCCAGAGGATTTCTGCCGTTCGACAGACCTTTCGGAAGCGTCCCTCGACCCGTCAAATGGCTCTGCGTGCCCAGAATCTCAAGTTCGGATCGGCTCCCTGCGGGGACTGCTACCTAGCGAGACTGGTCGACCGCAGCTTTCCAGCCGGCTTCGCGTCGGCCGAACTGGCCTGCAGCGGCTTGTGGACGATCGGAAAGAGCAGCCCGCCAGCAATCCCCACAAGAGATATGCCCCGAAAACGTCTTGGGCCGCGCCGCCAATGATCGAGGTCTCGCCTTGAAGCCATTCGAGCAACGTCACCGGTCCGGCTATCCAGCGAAGAAACCGCAGCCAATACCGAACAGCCAGCCGCCCGCGCCAGAGGCTTGAGTGACCTGGCGGGCCTCGCCGGCCAAAGGTGATCGCCGTCCCCCTCCCGATGCCGGCCGATGCGCCAGTCACGACGACGACTGGCGGCGTCTCCCGCCGACATGGCATCAACGGTCGGGGCGCTAATTATGGCTCGTCCGCGACGCCGACACGCCCGCGATAGACCATCTCCCAGCCGCGCCAGCCATTGTAGAGCAACAGCAATGTGACGATGGCGGAGAGAATGAGGCCGGTGGGCAGGATGAAGCCGTCGCCTTGCTCCAGCCGCCGCCACAGGTTGAACAGCTCAAGCAGCACGGCGACGACATTGCCGATCATGTGATGCCAGGCCGCACTGAGCGCGCGAATGCGCCGATCGCTGAGGAAATCGGTCAGGCTGGCAAACGCCGCCAGCGCGGCCATGACCAAGCCTCCGATCAGCAGCCAGCGCCCCGCAGTCGCCCAGAAGGGATCGGCGGTCTGGCTGTAGACGATGTCCGTGACCAGCGTCCCGACGAAGAAAGCGATCGGGAACGGGATCAGCATCGGATGAATCGGGTGCCCGGCGACCTTGACCGTCGATTGTGGATTCGAGCCCTGCATCTCGCATTTCCTTTCGGCTGCGACATTGGAGACAACACCATTGTTCCGCATCAGTTCCGACCGGCGATGAGTGCCGCTGTTCGGGTATGCGTCTCCGCTTACGCTGGGGTGAAGGGGCAGTGCACCGGGGCGATCGGACCCCGAGCATGGCCCGGATCTCCGAGCAGACGGCGCACCGTCCACGCGGCCCAGGCGAGGGCGCCCGAAAGCCCGTGCGGGATAGTCTCCGAAGCGAGCGGTCGCCCTGGTTCCGGCGCAGAGGCGATCAAGAGAAGCACGGCGCGCTCGTCGGACCCGATTGAGCCACTAAGGCAGGATTCGACGTGAAGTGCCCGGCTGAGGCAGCCTTCCGTCAGCTGAAACAAGCTGGCCAGCGCCACCGCCGCTTCCGGCGACACGCCGAGCGCCTTTGCGAGTTCGACCATGCGGGGCAGCGGGTTATTGGCGTTACCGCGACAAATCGCCCAGCGACGCAGCAGGCGGACTGCGACGAGATCGCTCCACTCCAGCGTCGCTTCCACCCCGCCGATCAGCATCGACATTCTCCTTTCGCCAGCGACCCTAATCGCTATTGCAAATCATTCGCAACTATGTTTGAGACCGCCTCACAAGAATAAGGGGTAACGCATGAACGTTCGGATCTGTGCAGGCGCGGCTATTCTGGTCGCCTGCAATGGCGTCGCGCTAGCGGAAGGCGTCGCGGAGGACGCAGCATCAGCCGATCCGACGATTGTCGTGAGCGGCCTCCATATGGATGCGTATAGCGTTCGGGACAGTTCGGCTGCGAAGATCGACGCGCCGCTGCGCGACATTCCTCAGACCATCGATGTAGTGCCTTCGGCGGTGCTCCGGGACCAGCGGGCGCTCTCGGTCCAGGACGCGTTGAAGAATGTCCCAGGCGTCGGCTTTTCGACCGGCGATGGCCAGCGCGACCAGGTCACGATCCGCGGCTTCTCCGCGATCGCCGACCAGTTCGTCGATGGCTTCCGGGACGATGCGCTCTACTTTCGCGATCTCTCCAACATCGATCGAATCGAGGTGATCAAGGGCCCGGCGGCTGTCCTTTACGGGCGCGGCTCTTCGGGCGGGCTGATCAACCGCGTCACACGAAAACCCGGAATCGATATTCTCTCGGCCACCCTGACCGCCGGCAGCCAGGCGGTGAAACGGGGCGAGTTCGACCTGGGCCAGGCGTCCCAGGGGGGCGATTTCGCGTGGCGCATGACCGGAGCCATTGAGCGGAGCGGCAGCTACCGGGACCAGCAATTCCTGCACCGTCTGGCGATCGCACCCGCATTCCGCTTCGCACCCGACGCGGACACTTTGCTCCTCGTTCAAGCGGATTATCTGAAGGACAGGCGGCTGACGGACTTCGGCATCCCGGCCTTTCAGGGCCGACCGGTCGATGTGGACCGGTCCACCTATTACGGTGCGGCGAATGCGCGCGAGGCCGACTACAACCAGTCCGAGGTGTTCTCGCAGACGGTGACGCTCACGCACCGCTTCAGCGACAGTCTGTCGTTCCGGAACGGCTTCCGGCACTATCGCTACACGCTCGATCGGCGGAACACGCTTCCCGGCAGCGTCAACGAAGCGCGCCGGACAGTGACGTTGAACCGCTCGACCGTCGCGCGGGACGAGGACGGCTGGTCCAACCAGTCCGAACTCACGCAGACGCTGGAGCTGTTCGGGACGCACCACACGATCCTCTACGGCTTCGAGGTCGCGCGGCAGGTCAAGGACGTGCTCGTCCAGTCCCGGAACGCAATCGCGACAGTCGACCTGTTCCAGCCGGTGCTGCCGGTCGTGCCGGTCAGCCTCGCGGTGAACCCGTCCTCCAACAACACCGGCGTCTTCGACAACAAGGCACTCTATTTGCAGGATCTCGTCGCCTTTGGCGGAGGATTCAAGGCGCTGCTGAGCGTGCGGCATGACTGGTTCGACCAGCGCACCGTCCAGCGTATCGCCGGCCAGCCGAGCTTGTCGCGCAAGGACCGGGAATGGAGCCCCCGCGCCGGGCTCGTGTTCCAGCCAGATGGAACCCAATCCTATTACGCATCCTGGAGCCGCTCCTTCCAGCCTTCGGGCGAAGCCTTTTCGATCGCCGTCAACAATGCCGACATCAAGCCGGAGACGACGACCAACAAGGAAGTCGGGGCCAAATACACGCTGCTGGACGGACACCTTAATCTGACGCTCTCCGCCTTCGAGCTGCGGCGCACGGGCATCAAGGCGGCAAGCCCGGCCACGCCAACCGTGCTGATCCCGATCGGAACCCAGCGCACGCGTGGGGTCGAACTCACCGGCGCGCTCGACTTCGCGACGGGATGGCGCGCGATTGCGGGCTATTCGTATCTGGACGGCCGCATCACGCGCTCGATCGCGTTCGACGCCGGCCAGCCGATCGCGGGCAAGCGCCCGACGCTGACGCCGAAGCACAGCGCGAACCTGTTCGTCACGAAATCGTTTGGGGACCGCTTCGGGCTCGGTATGGGCACAAATTATGTCGGCGACCGCTTTGCCAATCCGGGCAACACCGTCGTGCTGCCCGGCTATGTGACCGCGGACGCGCTCGCCTGGTATCAGGCGGGACCGGTGCGGCTTCAGGTGAACGCGTACAACCTGTTCAACCGCAACTATATCGTCTCGGCCCACGGAACATCGCCCAATCTCAACCTGCCCGGCGCGCCGCGCCAGATCCTGTTCACGGCCCGGTTCGCGATGTGATCGGCATGGAGCTGGGCTGCTGCTGGAAGCCTGTCGTCGGACAATGCTTCAACCGCAGCAGCTCGATTGCGCGCCGCTTGCTCGCGCGTCCTGGACAGGCGGACAGGGAACGTCTCCAAACGAACAGAAGACGCAGCAATCGCCGCTGTTGGGTCGCAACACGGCCCCGCAGCCCTTGCAGTCGTAGAAATACTGGCAGGCATCGGTCGGCATCGTCTCGGTCGCCCGATGGCCGCACTTCGGACAGGCCAAAGTCGAGATCAGTTCCATCACTTTCCTCCGAGCACCCGCATCAGCGGAGCCTCGATATAGCCCCATGCCGAGGAAAGGACGACGAAGGCGGTCGCCACAGAAAGCAAAACGACAGTGAGACGGGACGGCGCAGCGATCCGGCAGCTGGCGTCGCGTGAGCAGGCGCTGCTCTTCCGAAGATGGATGAGCCAGCCTGCCGACACGACGACAATCGAAACGACCGTCAGCGGCCAGTGGAGCGGAACGAAAGCGGCGAGACCGCCCACCCCTAGGCCCAACGCTCCGAGGGCGAGCGGCAGCACGCAACAGGCTGCCGCTGAAAAGACTGCGGCGAACCCCGCAACGGCGCCCGCGGCAGCGACGCTCCGCTCCGGCACTTCGCTGGTCACTGGGGCCGCAGCTTTGTCGACCGTTCCTTCCATCCGCCTCGCCTCCAATGCGATTCGCTGCTATCTGCCACCTGTAGTGGCTACAGGATCAAGCGAAATGCGCAGTCTTGCGATCGGGGATCTGTCCCGCCGGACTGGCGTGAACATCGAGACGATCCGCTATTTCGAAAAAGTTGGGCTGATCGCCGCCCCGCCGCGGACCGATGGTGGGCACCGGAGCTATGACGAGAGTCATGTCCGTGTTCTGCGGTTCATCCGCAGCGCGCGCGAACTCGGCTTTGCGCCCGATGAAGTTCGGGCGATCCTCCGCCTTGGCGGCCCCGGCGCCGCTCATTGCGACGAGGTTCGGGAAATCGCGACGCACCATCTCGAGCGCGTGCGGGCGAAAATCGCTGATCTCGAGGAACTGCAAAACCTGATCGCAAATGCCGTCGAGCATTGCTCGGGCAAGGCGACGCCCGATTGCGCAGTCATCGACATGCTGCAGAGGCCGGAGCGCAATCAGACCGACGATACAGCGATCGCGCTGGATGGCGAAGCGCCAATCACGTAGAAGAGAGATTCCGCGACGAACGCTCATGCCGCTCTCTTGGCGCAGCAAGCCATAGGCTGAGCCCCAGGCCACCTCGAGGCCATAATGGATCGCGGCACCCACGCGATCGACGTGCCGTTCGTCAACCGGGCAGCCCTTGCCTTCGGCCAGCTTGCGCGCGGGGATCTCCTGCGGCGGACCTGGTCGGACGCGCTTCTCGGTCTTTCCGAACCTCCCATAGGCATGGCGCGATAGAGGAGCTTTTGCGCTTGTTCCGTGATCTTGCTGGCGACGATCCCCGCGATCACTCCGATGCCAATGCCGATCATCAATCTTTGCGAGCGGTTTATGGTCGATCTCCGTGTCAATCGGCGTCCAAAAAGGACCCCCTATCGGCGTCCAAAAGAGACCCCCTTCGTCGAGCAGCGTGACAGGTATGACGGGCGCGCCGTTCGCGCTGGTTGCGGCGTAGGGCGGGCGTAGCCCGACCGGAGGCGCAACCAGCGCGAAGCGTTCTCTGCCGGGTGCCTCGGGCGTCAGCTGCGGTGTTTGAAGCGCCAGCTGTCGTTGCCGGTCTCGACGATGTCGCAGTGGTGGGTAATGCGGTCGAGCAGCGCGGTGGTCATCTTGGGGTCGCCGAAGACAGTCGGCCACTCGCCA
>NZ_JABEPR010000001.1 GCF_013044515.1 Sphingomonas sp. ID1715 | reverse complement strand
AAGTGGATATGACCTCAGCACCTGTATGCACGGGCATCGATCAATGACTTCGCCTCCACTTTTGGCGAAGCCAATCCTCGGCCAAAGCACCATCCCTCGACATGCTCGGGAGAGCCTTTGGCCGAAATCCTTTTGCGGCGGCTCTATAGCTTGGTGGCCATAGCGTCTGTGACCCACCCGATCCCATCCCGAACTCGGACGTGAAACCAGACTGCGCCAATGGTACTATCGCTCAAGCGATGGAAGAGTAGGGCGTCGCCAGGCTTTAAAGCCGCCGCAATATCAACAAACCCATTCACGACGACAGCAAAGCGGCCCCGGAGCATCAGTTCCGGGGCCGCTTTTCCATGCGCTCAACCCGCCGGCGACCGAGGCAAAAAAAAGGGGCGGACAGCTTGCGCTGCCCGCCCCAGTTCAGCTTGCCTCTGCGATCAGAAGCGGAGGCGCGCACCCACGCGGAAGGTGCGGCCGAGCGCGTCGTAGGTCGAGGGATAGGTGTTGCCGCTGTTGAACGAGGCCGAGCCGACGTCCTGACCGGTGATCGGCGGCTTCTTGTCGAACAGGTTCGCCACGGTGAGCGTCAGCGTCAGATTGTCGCCGACCCCGATCCGCGTCGACAGATCGAAATAGTCATAGGCCTGGATGAAGTTGAAGTCGCGGTTCCCCAGGGATCCCGGCGCCGGCGCGCCGGGCAGGGCCGACTGGGTTCCCGGAATCGGGCCCGAATAGGACGGGCCGGCGCCGTTGGCGACGTCGTCCGGCTCGTGCTGCACGGCACTGATATGCCGCCACAGGAGCGACAGGTCGACATTCTCGAACGAGAGCGTCGTCCGCTGCGTCCAGCTGAACTCCGGCTGGATCGAACCGATATCCGCGGCCGTGCCGGCCCCGCCGGCGCAGTTGCCGGAGAAATAGCCGACGCATTCGCGGTTGAGGCTGAACGGCGTGGCCCGGAACTTCTGCGAGTGGGTCCAGTTGCCGGCGAAGCTGAGCGCCAGCTTCGCAAAGCCCAGATCGGTGTTGTAGTTCATCGTCAGATCGATGCCGTCGGTGGTGATCTGGCCGAGGTTCGACAGATTCAGGAACAGGCCCGGCACCGCATTCGGGTCGCCGGCGAGACCGCCGGTGATCGTGTTCCGGCGGATGACCCGGCATGCTTCCGAATTTTCTGCGCCGGCCGCCGGTGTGTAGATCGGCGCACCCTGCGGAGTGGTGCCGGTCGGCGTACCAAAGCAGGCGGTTATGCCGTCACCGGGCGTCGGTGCGGAAATGGCGTCCTTCACCTTGATGTTGTAGTAGTCGACGGAGATGGAGAACCCGGGCAGGAACTCCGGCTGGAACACCGCACCGATGGTGTAGCTGTTCGCCTTTTCGGGCCGCAGATTGACGTTGCCGCCGCCGGTCGCATTGCCCTGTCCCGCCGTGGGCACGGGAATGAAGCCGAGCTGCGCGATCGGAGCGCCTTGACCAAGGCAGATGGCGCGGAGCGTTCCGGTCGGAGCGCCGCGGATCGTGTTGCCTTCATCGTCGATTGAAGCGCACGGATCGTCGGCCAGCGCGGTCAGGCCCGTCGTCGCCGGCAGGAACAATTCGTTGATGTTCGGCGCGCGGACCGAGCGGGCATAATTGCCGCGGATCTTCAGGCTGGAGACCGGTTCCCAGCTGCCGCCCGCCTTCCAGGTGGTGGTGTTGTAGCCGGGGCTGGTCGGGGCATCCACGGTATAGTGTGAATAGCGGATGCCGCCTTCGAAGGTCAGGCTCTGGAAGAACGGCTTGTCCTGCACGATGGGGGCGATCAACTCGCCGAACGCCTCGTAGACGTCGAACCCGCCCACCACGGTCGCGGTCGGACCGCCCGAGCCGCCCAGATCGCCATTGCCCGAGAGCAGGTCGCCGCGCTGCTCGGCCGTATAGCGGCGGTATTCGCCGCCGATCGCGAAGCTGACCGCATCCTCCGCCCAAGGCAGGGAGGCACCAAAATCGCCCGAGATCGTGGCGCGCGCCTGCGCCAGCGAAGTCTTGCTTGTGGTCGAGCTGTCGGCCGACAGGAAAGCCGCCTGAGCCGCCGTGATCGCCCCCTCGGGCCCGAACGCATCGACGGGCACGCACCCGTTGGACGGGTCGAGACAGACATTGGCGCCGCTGGCGTCGCGGATCGCCCGCAGACCCTGGGTGAAGCGGGAGTTCAGCGAGTAATTGCGGATCAGCTGCCGGTTCTCGGATTCGCCATAGGAGCCGAACAGGTCGAAGTTGATCGAGTCGGTGATGCTGCCGCGCACGCCCAGACGATAATCGAAAATGGTCGTCGTGAAGCTGTTGAGGCGCGGCCCGAGCTCGGTCGTGCGCCGCGACACCTGGGTCGGGAATTCAAGATAGGTGCCGTTGCTGAACGTGCCCGTTGCCGGGTTGAAGGTCAGCGGTGTGCTCGGATCGTTCGCGGTGCGTGCCGCCTGGCACTGTGCCAGAGTCGGGCGTAGCACCCGCAGGTCGATGACATTGCCGTCCGCGTCCGTCAGCGGCGCGCGCGGGTCGAGGTCGATGTTCGACTGGCAGAATGCCAAGGCAGCCGGGGTCGGCAGCAGGGGGTTGCTGACGTTGATGTTGGCCGCGATGCCGAACGCGCCCGACGGGGCAACGATCGTGCTGACCTTGTTCTTCGAGAACAGGCCACGCGTATAGACTTCGATGCCATCGGCCAGTTCATAGTTGGCCTGACCGAAGATGTTGAAGCGCTGAAACGGCGTCTGGAAGATGTTGTAAGGATTGAAGTTGAAGTTGGGGAAAGTGGTGCCGGCGACGAGGCCGCCGGTGGTCGGGTTGACTGAGCGCGGCGTCAGGCCCGGCACGGTGAAGCGGGTGGGAACGGTCGTGCCCGAACCGGCGACGTTGCCGCTGGCGAAGTTGATGTTGTAGCGGCTGAAGGCACGGGCGCCCTGATAGACGGGGTCAGCTTCCTGATAGCCGATCGAGAAGACCGCATTGCCGCGGCTGTCGTCGAAATTGGCGCCGATGGTCGCGTCGACACGGAAGATGTTGCCGTCGCCCCGCTCGGTGATCTGCTCGGAGGCCGAGACTTCGAGGCCAGAGAAGTTCTGCTTGGTGATGAAGTTGACGACGCCCGACACAGCGTCCGCGCCGTAGGTGGTGGAGGCGCCGCCGGTCAGCACTTCGGTCCGCTCGATCAGCGCGAGCGGGATGTTGTTCAAGTCGACGCGGCCGACCTGGTTCGACGGAGCGATGCGTACGCCGTCGAGCAGCACCAGGTTACGGTTCGAACCGAGACCTCGCAGGTTGACGAAGGAAGCGCCGCCATTGCCGTTGTTCACCGCGGCGCCGGTCGACGGCACCACGCCCGGAACTTCGCGGAGCAGCTGTTCGGCGACGTTGGTCTGGCGCAGCTCGACCTCTTCCGAAGTCGTCACGTTGACCGGCGTCGAGCGCTCAAGGTTCGGGTTGGTGATGAGCGAGCCGGTGACGACGATCGTACCGTCATCGGCAGGCGCGGCGTCGGCCGTCTGCGGCGTATCTTGCGCGAAGGCGGGCGCGGCGCAAAGCGCGATGCCGGCCCCGCCGAGCGAGAGCAGCGTGCGCAGCCGCGGCTTGAATGAACTCGTCATATTTTCCCCTTTTCTTTCCTCATCTGTAGGCGGAGGATTTTCGGCCTAAGCGGCGGCCCTGCGGGCAAAAGGACCAGAGTCGCGGCGCGCATGGGTCCAGTTGCCGGAGCCATGAAGGTTACTGTGGTCGCTCGACAAAAAAACTCTCTAGAAGAAGTAGTTATGGACCGACGACCGTCATCTGATCGGGACTGCCGTCGCCATGCTGCGCGCGACAAAGTGCCGTGAATGTCGCTTTTGCGGCGCGATGTTGCAGGTCCGCCACAGTGGGGCGGGAGACGAGGTCTAGGCCGCCGCGGCGTGTCCGTTCTGGCCGCGACGGGTGCCGAAGCCGGCACTGATCGCCAGCGCCCGGCGTCGCTCGGAATAGGCGGCCGCGACCATCGGGTAATCGTCGTCGAGGCCGAAGCAGCTGCGGTAATCCGCCGGTGTCATGCCGTAACGCGCGATGTGCCGCGTCAGCGAGCGGTAGCGGCGACCGTCGATCATCGACACGATATAGTCGTCGGACGCGAGCGACTCCTCGACCGATACGGCGGGCGGGAAGCGGCCGCTGATCGCGTGCCGCGCCTGCTCGCGCGCCATCGACTGGAGCGCGGCCGGAGTCAGATAGGCGGCGATATAGATGAGCGACATGACTTCGCTCAGCTCGGCATCGGTCGGCGCAGCGACTCCGCGTCCGATGACGGCGAGCATGGCCGCGACCATCACCAGCGCGCACGTGTCGGTGTTGCGGCCACCGATGCGCTGGCGCAGCCGCGCGGTCACGAGCGTCTCGAGCTTGGCGCGAATGTCCGGCGCGGCCTTTGCATGGGCGAGTCCGGCTGCCAATCCTGGCACGGTCCACAGTGCACCGAAGCCTTGCGCGAAGGCTTGGGCGTCGCCTTTCAGGGCACTGTCCAGTGCCGCATCGAAATGCGGGCGGGCGATCGCCCAAAGCACTTCGATCGGGTCGGCGAACAGGCGGTAGAAGGTGGAGCGGGCAATACCGCATGCATCGGCAATGTCGGCGACGGAGATCTGGTGGAAGCCGCGTTCGGCCAGCAATCGGCGAAACTCGCTCTCGATGCGTGCAGCCGTGGTAAGGCGGCGGCCCTTGAGCTCTTCGGACGGAAAAACCTGTTTCGAAGCGTACATCAGCCGTCGCTTTCGCATGCAAGTGCGGGTGAGAGGATCCGGTTCAGGCGCGAGGCGCAGGCGCGCAGCTGGTCCGGCGGCGCTCCCAGCCCCAGCAAGACACGGTCGCCGTGCCGCCGGGATTCCGAGAATTGGTCGAGATCGGCACCGCCCAGCCGTTCCGCCGCCAGAGTGGCCGCGAGGATGGGTGCGCTGCCCGGCCGCACGGGCACGACAAGCTGCAAGCCGTTCCCCGAATGTCCCGGCAGGCCAATCGCTTCGCTGAGCAGCAGGCGACGCTCGGCATAGGCGGCGCGGCGCTGGCGCAGCAGGCGGGTGAAATGCCCCTCGGCGATAAAGCCCTGCAGCGCGAGCTGGGAGGCGAGGCTCGCCCGCGCGCCGATCGTCGCATGAGCCGAGCGGAGCCGCTCCGCGATCGGCATCGGGGCGACAAGATAGGCGACACACAGGCCGGGGAACAGCAGGCGGTTGAAGCTGCCGATCAGGATGGTTCGCTCGGGCTCTTCGGCGGCGAGCGGCAGGGGTGGGCCGTCGCTGCCGAACCAGAGTTCGGCATCGCGATCGTCCTCGACGATCCAGCCCCGGCTCTGCTGCGCCCATTGCCGCAGGGCAGCGCGTCGACCGGCACTCATCGCGGCGCCCGTGGGGAACTGCACCAGCGGGGTCACGCAGGCCAGCCGGGCGTCGGCGGCGTCGGTCAGCAGGTCGGTGTCGAGCCCATCACCATCGACTGGTAGGTTGCAGATTCGAGCGCCTCGGGAACGCAGCAGCTGGCGCAGCGCCGGCCGGCAGGGATCTTCCAGGACGACCCGATCGCCCGGGCGCAGCAGCGTCGCCGCGACCAGGTCCATCGCCATCGCGGCGCTGGAGACGATCAGGATCTGATCCGGCTGACAGCGAATTCCGCGCGGCGCGCAGACGAGGCGGGCGACGGTTTCGCGTAGCGTGAGGTCGCCGGCCGGATCGGCGGTGAGCAGCCGCTGCGGCTCGATCTGCGCCCAAGCCGCGGCCTGCAGCTGTTTCCAGATCTGCGCGGGGAACAGGTCGGTCGCTGGGCGCTGCAGCGCCAGCGGCGGCAGTTCGGCAGGCGCGGGGCGGCTGCGGACGGCGGCATTGTCCGGCTTGGCGGCGAGCGCGGCCGACACATAGACGCCGGAGCGGCTCCGGCTTTCCGCCCAGCCGTCGGCGATCAGCTGTTCGACGGCGAGGATGGCCGTGTTGCGCGAGACCTTCAGGTCGGCCGCAAGCGCACGTGACGAGGGCAGGCGCGTCCCCGCCGGCCACACGCCGTCGAGGATGAAGCCGCGCAAGCGCTTATAAAGCCCCTGGTAAAGTCCGCCCTGGGGGTCCGGGCGCAAATCGGCGGGCAAAAAGGCCGGAGCGCGGCCGCGCCCCGCTTCATGCATCCCGATTGCCAATCCGCTACTCACTGCCCAGGCGACCCCTCGATCGAGCTTGGGCGCGACGGTGATGCGACAATCGGGCAAACTGTAGCGGGGCTTCGACGAACGTCGTTCCGCGGCGGACGAAAACAGATGTAATTCTGCGAGTGGCGAATTGCGGCGGTCGAACGACTCTCGACAAGGCGGGCGCGGGCGCCAGAGTGCAGGGGCAATGGGGATGATGGAACAGGGACTTGCGAGCGAGCGCGCCACCGCGCGCCGGGTCATGCGCGCGGGCCTGCTGATCAGCATCGGCTATTGGACCGCGCTGCTGTGCGTGTTGAGTGCCCTGGCCGTACTCGACGGCTGGGAAATGTGGGGCACGTTCGCCGCCCGCGCCATCAACACCGTCGTCGCGGTGCTGATCTCCGCGGTCATCGCGAAGCTGGTGGTCGGCAGCCGCAAGAGCAGCTTCGCGGCCAAATGCGTGCTGGTGCTGGTGCTGACGCTGATCGGCTCGACGATCTACTTCTTCGCCACGTTCGAGATTTTCCGCCTGTTCGGCGGCAACCAGACGCCGCTCATGCTCAACGATGCGCTGCGCCTGATCTCCTATTGGTTCGCGCAGTTTCTCGGTTGGTCGGCGCTGCTGCTGGCACTGCTCTATCATCACGAGGTGCAGGATCGGGAGCGGCAGCTGTCGAGCCTGCGCGAGCAGGCCTATGGCGCGCAGATGCGGGCGCTGCGATATCAGATTAATCCGCACTTCCTGTTCAACACGCTCAATGCGCTCGCCGGCCTGATCGAGGAGCGGGAGCTCCCCAATGCGGAGCGGATGGTCTTGTCGCTCTCCGCCTTTCTGCGCTCGACGCTCGCGCTCGATCCGCTGCAGGACATCACCCTGGCGGATGAGCTGGACATCCAGGCGCGCTATCTGGAGATCGAGCGGGAGCGCTTTTCCGATCGGCTCTCCACCCGCTTCGACGTGCCGGACGATCTGCGCTGCGCGATGGTGCCGAGCCTCATTCTCCAGCCGCTCGTCGAAAATGCGGTCAAGCACGGAGTCAGTTCGCTGGATCGCTGCGTCCAGGTCAGGATCGCCGCCGAAGCGACCGACGGGACCCTTTCGGTGCATGTCGAGAATGATGCGCCACCGGAGGAGCGGCGCACCGAAGGCACGGGCGTCGGACTGCGCAACGTCGCGGAGCGACTGCGCGCGCGCTTCGGCGAGACGGGACGGCTCGTCAGCGTCAAGAGCGACGGCATCTTCCGCTCGACCGTCACGATGCCGTTGCGGTGCGCACAATGACGATCCGCGCGCTGGTCATTGATGACGAGCCGCTTGCCCGCCGGCGTCTGCAGCGTGCGCTCGCGCAGATCGATGGCGTCGAGCTCGTGGGGGAGGCGGGCAACATCCGCGAGGCGGCGGCGGCCATCGCAGCCAGTCGTCCGAACCTGCTGCTCCTCGACATCCAGATGCCGAACGGCACCGGCTTCGACCTGATCGACCGGTTAGGCGAGCCGCTGCCGGCGATCATCTTCGTGACGGCATTCGACGAATATGCCGTCGCGGCCTTCGAAGCGCGGGCGATCGACTATGTGTTGAAGCCCGTCGCGTTCGAGCGGATCGCCGAGGCAGTGGAGCGGGCGCGGCGAGCGCTCCGTGCCCACGAACAGGACCAGCGGCTCGCCGAACTGCAGGAAATCGTCGCCACCCTGCGCGCCGAGCTGGTGCGGCGCGACGAGAAGGCGCTGACCTTCTGGGTCAACTCGCGGGGTCAGTCGCACCGAATTTCGGCGAGCGATATCGTCTGGATCGAGGCGGAGCGGGACTATGCCCGCATCCATACCGAAAGCCGCTCCTGGCTTTACCACGAAAGCCTGTCGTCGCTCGCCGAGCGGCTGGACCCGCGCAGCTTCGTCCGGGTGCATCGCAGCGCGATCATCCGGCGCGACCGCATCACCGCCTATCAGCGCGGCGCCTTTGCCTCGCTGACGGCGCTCCTCGACAATGGCGCGGAGGTGCGCGTCGGGCGCACCTATGAGCGGCAAATCCGCCACGAGCTGAAGGAGCAGCAAGCGGCCGGCTGAAAGAGGGGCCTCCGCCCCCTGTCTTCCGCGAAGGCCCCTCGATCCGCGGTGGTATGGGGCAACGGGCCCCGGCGCGGAGTGCCCCCAGACCTACCCGGCCGACGCGAAAAAGCCCATTAGGCCGAATGGCCTAGGCTCTGCTTGACAGGTGCATCCGCCCTCCGGGATAGCAGGCGCGGGGAGACCGGCGTGAAGGCGGCGCATCGCGAACAGATCCTCGTCAACGAGGTTCGCACGGAACTGAAGGGAAGCTTCGTCGCCTGCCTGGTGCTGGCGTCGGTGACCGGTTGGCTCGCCCATGAATTCTGGATGTTGTCGGGCGAATGGGGCTTCCGCCTGTGGCTTGGCAGCCTGACACTGTTCCTGACCGGCTGGCTAATCGCGTGGCTGCGCTTCGTGCTGCGGCCGCCGACCGACGCGGCGATCCTGACCCATTGGATTCCAGCCGCCAAAGGCGGGATGCTGCTCTGCAATCTGGCGACGGCCGCAAGCGTCTGGGTGTTCCTGCCGGTCGCGGAACCGGAACTCCGGTCGCTGATGATTTCGCTCTATGCCTGGTTCCTGATCATCCAGTTCGCCGCCGCGACCGAGGCCACGCAGGTGCTGGTCAGCGCCACCTTGCTGGTGCTGGGCTCGCTCGTCGCCTGGCTGCTGGTGGCGCGACCGCCTTACTATCTGCCGCTCGCCTGTTTTCTGCCGATGTTCGGCGCCACGCTGATCGGCGTTCGACGCTTCGTACGACAGGCGGTCGTCGCGGCGACGGCGGCCCGGCTGGAGACGGAAGAAGCCCGCGCCGAACTGGCGCTCGCGCTTGCCGCCGTGGCGCGGGAGCGGGACGCAAAGACCCACTTCATCCGCGCCGCCAGCCACGATCTCCAGCAGCCGCTGCAGGCCGCTGCTCTGTTTCTCGACCGGATCAAGCCGGGTGCCAAGGCGGCGGAGCAGGCGCCGCCGGTGGGCGGCCTGCGTCAGGCGCTCACCGCCGCCCGCGCGCTCGTCACGGCGATGCTCGAGCATCTGAAACTCGAAGGGGGAGTCATTCGCCCTCGGCTCGAGCAGGTGAGCGCCGGCGCCGTCTTCGATCGCGTTCTGCTGACGCAGGGGCCGGCTGCGGCAGCGGCTGGCGTGCGGATTCGGCAGGTCGGGCAGAGCCTCAGCGTGACCGCCGATCCCGCGCTGCTCGCCCGCGCGCTGGAAAATCTGTTGGCCAACGCGCTCCGCCACTCGGGCGGGGAGCGGGTGTTGCTCGGCTGCCGGCGCGAGGCGCAGGGTGTTCGCTTCTGGGTGATCGACGACGGCAAGGGGCTGGGTGCGGGCGACGAGACTCGGATCTTCAGCCCGTTCGAACAGGGCGCTCATGTCGGAAGCTCGGGGGGCTTCGGCCTTGGTCTTGCCTCCACGCGCGGCCTGGTGGCGCTGATGGATGGTCAGTGTGGCGTCGGGCCGCGGACGCGCGGAGCGGCCTTCTACATCACCCTCCCGGTGGGCGTGGTCGCCGAAGAGGAACTGCGTTGCGCTGCCTGATCGGCGACGATCACCCGTTGATGCGGCAGGCCCTGGCGGCAACGGTCACCGGCCGATGGCCGGCCATGATTGTCGAGCAGGCAGCAAGCTTTCCCGAAGTCTGGGCGGCCGCGGCGAAGGCGCCGGAAGTCTGCCTGGTCGATCTCGCCATGCCGGGCGCGGAACCCGTTGAAGGTGTCGCCCGGGTGCGCGAGATCGCGCCCGAGACGGTCATTCTGGTCGTGACCGGACTGACCGACCCTGCGCTGCTCGCCAAGGTGCGAGAATGTGGCGTCACCGCAATCCTGTCCAAGACCTTCGAGGCCGAGGAACTGCTGGCGCCAATCCAGGCGGCGCTCGGCCTGCCGGGGGGCGAGGAGACGCCGAGCCTCACCGAGCGGCAACGCGACGTGCTCCGCCTGATGGGCGCCGGCCTGACCAACAAGGAGATCGGCCTGCGCCTCGGGATCGCGCCGGCGACCGTGAAGATCCACGTCTCTCGCATCATCACCCTGATGGGCGCGGTGAACCGCACCGACGCGGTTTTCCGGGCCGAAAAGCGCGGCCTGGTCGACCGGCGCTAAAGTGGCAGGCGCATTGTCGCGCGCAGGCCGCCCTCCCCGCGATTGGCGAGGATCAGCGTGCCGCCATGCGCGTCCACGATCGCGCGAGCGAGAGCGAGGCCGAGGCCCGTTCCGCCGGTGTCGCGGCTGCGCGATGCTTCGAGGCGGGTGAACGCTTCGAACATGCGCTCGATCTCTTCGGGTGGGATGCCCGGTCCATCGTCGTCCACCTCGACGAGCGCATCGCCGCCATCCGGGCGCACGCGCACCCGCGCGCACGAGCCATATTTCAGGGCGTTCTCGATGAGGTTCCGAAGCGCGCGCTTGATCAGATTGGGCCGCATCGGGACGGTCAGCCGATCCGCCTCCTCGACCGTGACGTCCGCGCCCAGATCCTCGAACTCTTCGACGACGCTGTCGATCAGGGCGGGGAGATCGACCCGCTGCTCAGGCTCGCTCGGGCGGCCGAGCCGGGCGAGCGACAGGATGTCGTCGAGCGTGCGGTTCATGTCGTCGATGGTCGTCGCCATCCGCGCGCGCTCGGCATCGTCTTCGACCAGCTCGGTCCGCACGCGGAGCGAAGCGAGCGGGGTGCGAAGGTCGTGGCCGATCGCGCCCAGCATCCGGTCCTTCTCGTCCAGCATGGCGGTGATCCGCGTCCGCATCGTGTTGAAGGCGGCGATCAGCCGGCGAATATCGGCCGGGCCTTGTTCCTCGATCGGTTGCGGCGCGCTGCGACGGTCGAAGCGCTCGGCGGCGTGGCGCAGTTCGGCGAGCGGGCGGGCGAGGCGACCGCCGACCCACAAGACCGTCAGCAGCACGAAGCCGTAGAGCACAAAGGTCTGGAAGATCAGCCAGCCGAACACGCCCGGGTTGAGCGGCGGCAGCGGGGCGGCGGTGGTGATCCAGCGCCCCGACTGTATCTCCGCCGAAACGACGATCACCCGCCGCTGCAGCACGGCCGCCTTGCGCAGCAGCCGCCCCTGTCCGTCGACCTGGACCTGGAACTCGCGGGCGGGCACTTCCGCGGCCTTGATCGCGCCGACATGGATGCCGACCTGCGCCAGCATCTCGCGCGCATAGCCGACGAGTTCCGGCTTCAGCTTCATGCCGGTGGTGATTGGGCTGGTATTGGTGGCGAGCGAGCCACGCATCATCTCCGGCGTGGTCTGGCCGGTCCGCGTCCGTTGCACCGCTTCGGCGAGCCGGGCGACCGCCAGCGTGGCCGTCTGTCCGTAATTTTGCCGCTCTGTCGCCTGCAGCAGCAGCGCGAAGTTAACGGCCTGGGCGACCCCGAGCGCCAGCGCCACCAGCAGGGCAAGCTGCGCGCCGAGGCTCTTGGGCCAGAACCGCTTCAAAGGCGCGTCACGTCGGCGGCCAGCGTATAGCCGCCCCCCCACACCGTCTTGATCAGCGCCGGATTCTTAGGGTCGGCTTCGATCTTGCGCCGCAGCCGGCTGATGTGATTGTCGATCGCGCGATCGAAGGCATGTGCTTCACGGCCATAGGCAAGATCGAGCAACTGGTCGCGGCTGAGCACCTGGTGCGGGTGTGTCGCAAAGGCGAGCATCAGGTTGAATTCGCCGGTGGACAGCGGGACCGACACCCCGTCCGGGTCGACCAGGCCGCGCTCCCCGGCCTTCAGCACCCAGCCGGAAAAGGCATAGCTGCCGGTCTCCGGCGCGCGTTGCTTCACGCCGCCGCCGCGGCCCATCCGGCGCAAGACGACCTTGATGCGAGCAATGAGCTCGCGCGGGCTGAACGGTTTCACGACATAATCGTCCGCGCCCATTTCGAGGCCGACGATCCGATCCGTCTCCTCCGCCATGGCGGTGAGCAGGATGACGGGCAGGTCGGAGGTTTCGCGAATATGGCGGCAGAGGCTGAGCCCGTCTTCGCCCGGCATCATGACGTCGAGGATGACGAGGTCTATGGCATAGCCGTGCAGCCGCTCGCGGGCCTGGCCTGCGTCCCCCGCCTGGGTCACCCGAAAGCCGTTGCGGGTGAGATAGGTCGCGAGCGGCTCGCGGATCGAGCGCTCGTCATCGACCAGCAGGATGTGCGGCTTATCGTCCAAACCCAAACTCCGCGCCCAATCTCATCCGCCCATGCGAAAACGGGCGAGGCCCGTAAAGGCCCCGCCCGTGCTCTTCCCGACGGCCGCGCCACAGGGGGAGGGCGCGGGCGGCCGGAGGAGCATCCGGGCAAGCTGCGTAGCCGGGACGATCCTGTGCCCGGTCCTTATCTATCCGACCCGTCGCCCGTTTTTGTCAGCCGGGCAAAGATATTGTCGCGATCTGTCGCATCGTTCGGCCAGCACGCGACCAGCTGCCCTGCGGCGATCGAGACGAGATCCTGCAGGCGCTCGACTGCGGTGCGGATCAGAAGGGCGATGCGCATCCCATGATCCGGCAGATGGGCCGCGTCGATGAGAAGCTCCATCAGCGCGTCGCACATCAGCTGAGCAGATTCGTCGGGCATAGCGCTGCGGCGGGCGGCGTCGAAGCTCTGGGCGAAGAAGGCGAGGTCGAGGCGGCGGTCGGCGCCATCGAGACCGGCCGCAAAGCCGCAGATAAGTTCGAGGCCCCCGTTGATTGCAGCGAAGCGTTCGCGGCCCGGGCGTTCCGAGGCGCAGGCCCGCTCGATGCCTGTCGCCACGAACGCGAGGCTCGCGAGTGCCACGCGGTCCGAAACCGGCCGGCGCCAGAAGGGGAACAGGTCGGCGAGCGCTACCACCGCAAACTCCTGCGCAGCGGCGAGCATGATGGCAGCCGCGGTCTGTGCGGCGTCGCTGCCGTGCGGCAGCTTGCCCAGGTCCTGCGGCTCAAGGCAGTAGAGCGTGTCGAAGAACTCGGTCGTCTCGCGAGCGTTCCCGGGAACAATGAACCGCCCCCGCCCCGCGCCGACCTCCATCATGCTCATGCAACCGCACTCCTTAACGCGTGTTGCAGATGGATAACGGCGCAGTGGCTAAGATTTGATTGCCGCTGGGGATGAACCGCTCACGGCGCTTGCGACGAATGTTTCCAGTTTGTTACAGCGACTGAACTCAACGGCTAACATATTGGACCGCCGACATTCGCCAGATCGCTGCCCTGCCATACCGCACCGGGACCTCAGCCGTCGACGCGGCCGTGTCCGTCCTGCTGGTGACGTCCCGCCAGACCCGTCGCTGGGTCCTGCCCAAGGGCAACCTCGTCGAAGGATTGAGCGCGCATGACTCCGCCGCGCACGAGGCGCTGGAAGAAGCGGGCGTGCGCGGCGGCGCTTGCCCCGCCTCGATCGGCAGCTACCGCTACCGCAAGCGCAAGCGGACTGGCGCATCCGTAATGGTCGATGTAGAGGTCTTCCCGATTGCTGTCACCGAAGAGCTGGACGAGTGGGACGAGGACGACGAGCGCGAACGGCGCTGGTTCCCGTTGCGCGAGGCGGCGGACGCGGTGCAGGAGCCAGCGCTCAAGGAGATCATTCGATCCTTTCGCGCGTTGGACGTAGCGGCGCCGCGATCGTTCGGGCTGGCGCCGGCGGCGATCGGTCAGAAGACGAGGCAGGGCATGTTTCACTGGTTCCAGACGCTGATGCCGAAACAGGGGAATTTCTTCGCCCTGTTCGAAGCGCATGGCGCGACCCTGCTCGCGGGCAGCGATGCGCTGGTGCGCCTGCTCCAGGGCGGCGCCGGCATGCCCGATCACATCCGCGAGATCGAAGAGCGGGAGCATGAGGCGGACGAGATCATCCGCGAGGTGCTCCAGACCGTCCGCCGCACCTTCCTGACGCCGTTCGATCGCTCGGCGATCATCAGCCTGATCGGATCGATGGACGACGCCATCGACCAGATGCAGCAGACCGCCGGCGCGGTCAGCCTGTATGAGGTCAAGGAGTTCGACAACGAAATGCGCGACATGGCGGCGATCATCGTCGATTGCGCGCGTGTCACCGCCGAAGCTTTGCCGCTGCTGCGCGACATCAAGCCGAACGCGGCTCGGCTGCATCAACTGACCGAGCGGCTGGTCCGGCTCGAGGGCCAGGCGGACGACATCCACGCGGCAGGCCTTAAGCGGCTCTACAAGGAAAAGGGCGCCGACGACCCGCTCTGCTTCGTCGTCAATCGCGAGATCTACAGCCATCTCGAACGCGTGGTCGACCGGTTCGAGGACGTCGCGAACGAGATTGACGGGCTGGTGATCGACCACGCCTGATGACGACCATCGCTCTGCCGCTGCTGATCGGACTGATCGCGCTGGCGCTCGCCTTCGATTTCCTCAATGGCCTGCATGACGCGGCGAACTCGATCGCGACCGTCGTGTCGACGCGGCTGCTGTCGCCTGTGCACGCGGTGCTGTTCGCCGCCTTCTTCAACTTCGCGGCCTATTTTATCTTCGGGCTGAAGGTCGCGGAGACGATCGGCAAGGGGATCATCGACAAGGACATCGTCGATCCGCAGGTGATCTTCGGCGCGCTGGTTGGCGCCATGTTCTGGAACGTGCTCACTTGGGTGAAGGGCATTCCGTCATCGTCCAGCCATGCGCTGATCGGTGGATTGATCGGCGCAGGGCTGACCAAGGCCGGCTTCGACGGCATCGTCTGGTCAGGCGTGGTGAAGACGGCGTCGGCGATCGTGCTGTCGCCGACCATCGGCCTGCTCGTGTCGATGCTGATCATGCTGATCACTTCCTGGCTGTTCTTTCGCGCCGCGGCCCAGCGTGCCGAAGGCGTGTTCAAGAAGCTGCATCTGCTGTCCTCGGCCGCCTATTCGCTCGGCCATGGCGCCAACGACGCCCAGAAGACGATGGGTATCATCACGGTGCTGCTTTATTCGCAAGGCATGCTGGGCGGCGAGTTCCACGTGCCCGGCTGGGTGGTGCTGAGCTGCTATACCGCGATCGCGCTCGGTACCTTGTCGGGCGGATGGAAGATCATCGAGACGATGGGCACGCGGATCACCAAGCTGTCCCACCACCAGGGCTTCAGCGCCTCGGCGGGCGGGTCGATCATGCTGTTCGCGGCCACCGCCTTCGGCATTCCCGTTTCGACCACCCACACCATCACCGGGTGCGTGGTAGGCGTCGGCGCAGCGCGGCGCGCTTCGGCGGTGCGCTGGGGCGTGGCGGGTCGGATCGTGATCGCGTGGCTGATCACCATCCCGGCATCGGCCGCCGTCGGCGCGCTCTTCTACGCCCTCACGCGCCTGTTCTGACGAAGGGCTGGAGCGGGTAACGGGAATCGAACCCGTGTATTCAGCTTGGAAGGCTGCTGCACTACCATTGTGCTATACCCGCACCAGCCCCGCGCGACTGCCACGTGGACGGCGCGCTCGTCAACCGGCATATCGGCGCGATGCGACACGGGAGCGGCCGATGATCGAAGCATTGCGCACGCCGGACGAACGGTTCGAAGGGCTGCCCGGCTATCCCTTTGCGCCTCATTATCGCGAGGACCTGCCTGGCTATGAAGGGCTCCGCATTCACTATCTCGACGAGGGCCGGAGCGATGGCCCTGTCTTCCTTTGCCTGCACGGTCAGCCCAGTTGGTCCTATCTCTACCGCAAGATGCTGCCGGTATTCGCCGAAGTCGGCCGCGTCATCGCGCCAGACCTGTTTGGCTTTGGCCGGTCGGACAAGCCGGTCGACGATCAGGTCTATACGTTCGATTTCCACCGCGGTGCACTGCTGGCGCTGGTCGAGGCGCTCGATCTGAGGCGCGTCACTCTGGTGTGCCAGGATTGGGGCGGGCTGCTGGGACTGACCCTGCCGATGGCGGCGCCGGAGCGTTACGAGCGGCTGATCGTGATGAATACGGGCTTTGCGACCGGCGACCGTCCGCTCGGTCCCGGCTTCGAGGCGTGGAAGGCTTATAACCGCTCGCAGCCCGATCTCGATATCCAGGCGCTGATGCAGCGGGCGACGCCGATCCTGAGCGACGCCGAAGCCGCAGCCTATGCCGCACCTTATCCCGACATGCGGTACAAGGCCGGGGTGCGCCGCTTCCCCGAGCTCGTGCCGGATCGGCTGGATGCTTCGGGTGCCGAAATCTCGCGCCAGGCACGCGACTGGTGGAGCAGAGACTGGCAGGGCCAGAGCTTCATGGCCGTCGGTGGCGCCGATCCGGTCATCTCGGTCGACGCCATGCAGGGCGTCCGCCGCTACATCCGTGGCTGCCCCGAGCCGATGATCGTCCCCGAAGCGGGGCATTTCGTGCAGGAATGGGGCGCGCCGATCGCGCGCGCGGCGCTTGCCGCCTTCGCCGCGGCATGATGACCGGGCGCGTCCTCGTCGCGCTGCATGGCAGTTTCGTCCCGCGGCCATGGTCGGGCAGCGGCGATCCCCTCAGCCTGATCCGCTGGGCGACTCGAGTGGGGCAATTCGGTTTTGGCGACGGTGTTGATGGCTGACCGAATGTCGTTGCTTGCATCACCGCGTACGTCGCCCGTGCCGATCACGGCCGCGCCGCACGACGCCGGGCTGGGTCGCGGCGCCGGCTGGCGCGAAGCGATCCTGCTGACGATCGCGCTCTGGACCTTCGTCGCGATCATCTATCTGCCGATCCTGCTCGACCGGCATCCGGGCGAGCGCTGGATTAGCGTCGCGCTCGATGAAGTGACTCTGCTGCTGTCGATGGCGCTCGCCATGCCGCTGTTCGCCCTGTTCCGGGTGACCGAGGAGTGGGAGGTGCCGCGGCGCATCCTCGCGCTCGGCGGTGCGGTGCTGGCGGCCGCCATGGTGCAGGTCTGTTTCGACCTGCTTTACACCGGTCTGATCGCCAATCGCGTCGACACGGCATGGGAAAACCTGCCGACCGACCTCAGCCGCGCCTATCGCGCCACTTTCAATTATGTCTGCGTGTTCGGCGTCAACGTGGCGCTGTTTCACCTCGTCAACTCGCGCCGGCACGAGCTTTCTCAGGCGAAGGAGCTGGCGCAGGCACTGTCGGCCGCGCAGCATGCCCAGCTCGCGGCTTTGCGCTACCAGCTCAACCCGCACTTCCTGTTCAACACCTTGAACGCGATCTCGGCGATGATCGTGACCCGGCGGAATGACGAAGCCGAGCTGATGACGGACAAATTGTCGAGCTTCCTGCGCGCCTCGCTCGCGTCCGACCCGACCGAGCTGGTGCCGCTCGATCAGGAACTGACGCTGATCGAGGATTATCTCGAGATCGAGTCGATTCGCTTCGGGGAGCGGCTGCACGTCGAGATCGATTGCGCGAGCGATGCGTGCAGCGTGCCGGTGCCCAGCTTCCTGCTCCAGCCGCTGGTCGAGAATGCCATCAAATATGGCGTCGCTCCGTCGCGCGACCCGGTGGTGATCCGCGTCACCGGGCGCCGCGAAGGCGAAGATCTGGTCGTGACCGTAGAGGATGACGGACGTGGGGCGGCAAATGCGGTGCCTGCGGGAGGGACGGGCGTAGGCCTGCAGAATGTCCGCCGCCGGCTGTCGGCGCTTTACGGAGAGCTTGCCTCCGTGGCCGCCGGACCGCGAGATCCGGGCTATGCCTCGGTGATCCGCATGCCGGTCGACCCGCCCCAGACGCGCTGAGGCCCTTGAGCGATCGCCCCGCCTGTCCGATAAGAGCCGGAAAAGCCTCGGGGGATTGCCAAGATGCGCGTGTTGCTGGTCGATGATGAAGCGCTGGCGCTCGACCGCTTGCGCACACTATTCGCCGATATCGAAGACGTCGAAGTCGCGGGGCAGGCAACCGACGGCGACATGGCGCTGGAGCAGATCGAGGCGCTCGCCCCCGATCTCGTGATTCTCGACATCCAGATGCCGGGCCGCAACGGCCTGCGGACCGCCGCCGCGCTGGAGCCGGAGAAGCGACCGGAAATCATCTTCGTCACCGCCCACGAACACTATGCGCCCGACGCATTCGAGGTGGACGCCGCCGATTATCTGCTGAAGCCGGTCCGCTTCGACCGGCTGCGCCAGGCGGTCAATCGCGCCCGCCGCCGCCGCGAATTGCGCGAACAGGCTGAGCAGAGCGGCAAGCTGCTGGAGGAAGTGGAGGCGCTGCGCTCAAAGACCGGATCGAGCCGCAGCGACGATGCCGGCTTCTGGGTGCCGGAGCGACACGGCCATCGCTGGGTCCCCATCGAATCGATCGGCTGGATCGAGGCCGCGCGCGACTATGTCCTGCTGCATACCGAGACGCGCAGCCACATGCTGCGCGCGACGATGGCGGCGCTGGAAGAGAAATTGGACGGGACGGGGCTGATGCGGGTGCATCGCTCGGCCTTTGTGCGGCCGGAGAAAGTGGCGGAAGTCCGCCGCGCCAATCGGAGCCTCACTCTGGTGCTCGACGACGGCGCGCATGTGCAGGTGGGGCCCAGCTATATCGATGCACTGACCGACAAGCTGGGCCTCCCGTAACCGCGCACTTAGGCGAGGCCGGCGAACGAGGTCGTGGCGGCAACGAACATCGTGCCGACGAACATCGCCGCGAGCCAGGTCGCGGTGCTGCGCAGAGCTTCTGCAGTCATGAGCCTTTCCTTTCATCGATTCGCGATCCCCATGACCGCGATGGTGGCTCTCTAGCTACGCAGTAGAAAAAGGCGCTGTGCCGTCGACCACAGGCGGAGCCGCGTCGATCAACTTGCGCACCCATCGACGAACCGGCCGTGGCGGACGACGGAGGGTGGCGGCGGTCGGCGGGCGAGTTGATTCCCTGCCGCTCGCTGGATATTTCGGCCGCACACTTCGGGTAACGACAAAGGTACAGAGTGGAAGAGATTTTATCGCTGGCGCTCGCATTGCTGCTCGCCGGCCTGGGAGTCGTCGGGGCGCTGGTCTTTCATCAGACCGTTTGGAAGCCGCGCCGGCGCCGCCAGTTGGAGCGCGAACATTTCCGCAGCAAAATGCGCTGAGCGCGCATCGCCAAGGGAGTGGTGGACAGGGCTGGATTCGAACCAGCGTACGGGAAACCCGGGCAGATTTACAGTCTGCTGCCTTTAACCACTCGGCCACCTGTCCACAGGGTCCGGCAGGGCCGGTCGTGAGCGGAGGCGACGCCATGACGAACGCGGCGCGGCCTGTCAACGCCTTCACTTTGCTGTAGAGCGCGCGGCCATGAAGAAGCGTTCCCGTCCTTCCGCCTCCACCTCCGGCCGTCCACGCTTCTGGGGGCGCCACGCCGTTGCCGCCGCGCTCGCCAATCCTGCGCGGCGTTCTGTCCGGCTGTGGGCGACGCGCGATGCGGCCGCCCGCATGGAGCTGCCGAAGGAACTGACCGTCACTTTTGCCGATGTGGCGGACCTGGGCCGGCTCGTGCCAGCAGACGCCCCGCACCAGGGGCTGGTGCTGGAAGTCGAGCCGCTGGAGGACGTGTATCTGGACGAACTGCTGGCCGGGGAGGACAACCGCCCCTTGCTGGTGCTCGATCAGGTGACCGATCCGCACAATGTCGGTGCGATCCTGCGCTCGGCGGCAGCCTTCGACGCGGCCGGGATCATTACCCAGGATCGTCACAGCCCGCCGGAATCCGGAGCGCTGGCGCGGGCGGCGTCCGGCGCGCTCGAGCTGGTGCCCTGGGCGCGGGTCGTGAACCTCGCGCGTGCCCTCGACGAGATCGGCGAGGCAGGGTTCTGGCGCATCGGGCTGGCCGGAGAGGCGGAGCGGCACCTCGCCGATACGCTCGGCAGCGCCAAGGTCGCGCTGGTGCTGGGGGCCGAAGGCGAGGGGATGCGTCAGAATACGGCGGCGCATTGCGACGAACTGGCGCGACTTCCGATCAGCGACCGGGTAGAAAGCCTGAACGTGTCGAACGCCGCGGCCATCGCACTCTATGCGGCGGCCACACGCGGCTGAAGGGGGGTGACATGGGGGTCTATGTTCGTATCGCGGCGGCGCTGGCCTTGCCGCTGCTGCTCGCCGGCTGCCTGCTGACGCCGGGCAAGTTCACGTCGCGGCTGGTGGTGAATGCCGATCGCAGCTTTACCTATTCCTATGTCGGCGAAGTGCATGCGCTCGACCCCGAGCAGATGAAGTCGGGCAAAACGGAGGCGGAGCCCGGCGAGAAGCAGAAGGCCGAGGTGAAGAACCGCGCCATCGCCGACGCGCTGTCCAAGGAGGCGGGCTATCGTTCCGTCCGCTATCTGGGCAACGGCACCTTCGCGATCGACTATCAGGTGTCGGGCACCCTGACCCACAATTTCATCTATCCGTTCAATCTGGACGGGCAGGCGATCGTTCCGTTCGTGGCCGTCGAACTGCGCGCGAACGGAACCGTGCGCGTCAAGGCGCCGGGCTTCGCCAATGAAAGTAAGGACGAGCTGGGGCCGATGAGCGGTACCGCCGACTCGAGCGACAAGCTCGACGGCATTTTCGTGCTGGACACCGATGCGGAGCTGGTCAGCACGAACAATGAGGAGGGCGCGACAGCCGCGGGCGGGCGCAAGACGCTGAGCTGGAAGGTGAGCCCGCTCACCCGCGACGCCCCGACCGCGGTGCTGCGGCTTAAATAGAGCGCCGGGGTCGAGCGAAGAGGGCCTTAATCCTCAGGCGCGATCGTGACCCGCATGCCGTCCAGATCCTGGGTGAACGGGATCTGACACGACAGGCGCGAGCTCTCATTGCGGTGATCGCTCGACTCGAGCAGGTCGTTTTCGTCCTCACTCATCGGCGGCAGGCGGTCAGCCCAGTCGCCATCGATATGGACGTGGCAGGTCGCGCAGCTGCAGCAGCCGCCGCACAGCGCCAGCAGCTCGTCGAAGCCATTGTCGCGGATCACTTCCATGACAGACAGGCCTACATCGCCATCGACCGCCCGCTCCTGTCCGTCCCGCGTCACCACCACCAGCTTCGGCATTGTGTTCCCCTTACGTTCAGCCTAGCAAGGCTTCACAGCCGCCATGTCGCGGCGGGGCGCGAGGGTCAAGCATAGGGCTGTCGGCGGAGCAGTTGAAGGAGTCGCTCGATGCGCTGGCGGCGCGCGAGCCGGTCTTTGCCGAGGCGCTGGCCCGTGCCGGCTATCCTGAGCCGCGCCTTCGCGAACCGGGATACGAGACGCTGCTGCGCACCATCGTCGGCCAGCAGGTGAGCGTCGCCGCCGCGGCGTCGATGTGGAATAAGCTGGCGGCTCTGCTGGAGGACCCAAGCGATCCGCAGCGCCTGTTGGCGGCATCTGACGAGGAGCTGCGCTCGGCCGGCCTGTCGCGCCAGAAGAGCGGCTATGCGCGCAGCCTCGCGCAACTGGTCGTCAGCGGCGAACTGGATCTGAGCCATTTGCCCGAGGACGACGAAGAGGCGATCGCCGCCTTGACCAGGATCAAGGGGATTGGCCGCTGGTCGGCGGAAATCTACCTGCTATTTGCCGAGGGGCGGCCCGACATCTGGCCAGCGGGCGACCTGGCGGTGATGCGCGAAGTGGGCGTGCTGCTCGGCTTGCCGGAGCGACCGGACGAAAAGCGGACCCGCGAGCTGGCAGAGGCCTGGCGCCCGCACCGTGGCGCGGCAGCGATCTTCGCGTGGCACCATTACAAGATGGTCGCGATCTAACCTGTGTCAGACGATACGAGTCGCTTTGCTGACAAAAGGGGTATATAGATTAGCCATTGGCGCAAATCTGCTTTGAAGCGCGCGTCATGAGAGTCTTGGCACGCTCCCGCTTCTGACGGGAGGCTGATATGCCTGACCAGGATCGCAAGAATATCTATCAACTGGGGGCGTTCAGCGCCGACGACATGCTGGTCGAGATCACCGACCTCCGCGCGCGGATCATCACGGCATGGCGGGAACGCGCGGTGATGCTGACTCGCGAGGAGCAGCACCGGCTGCTCGACGAGATCAAGGAAACCTGCCGCCTGTTGGGCGATCTGGCGCACTGATCGTTTCCGAAGCTTGAGGCTCGCCGCCAAGGCCGTAAAGCAGCGGCCATGACGCATTCTCCTCTTCAGGTGCCGCTGATCGAGCGGGCCAAGCTGTTCGGCAATCCCACTCGTGCGCAGGGGCGCATCAGCCCGGACGGCCGCTGGCTGTCCTGGCTGGCGCCGCGCGATGGCGTGATGAACCTGTGGCTCGCGCCCGCAGGCGATCCGGCGGACGCGCGGCCGATGACCGCCGAGACGGCGCGGCCGATCGGGCAGTATCTCTGGGCACCGGACAGCCGCTCTCTCCTCTATGTGCAGGACAAGGGCGGCGACGAGAATTTCCTGCTCTACCGGGTGGACATCGAGAGCGGCGCGGAGACGTGCCTAACGCCGTTCGAGAATACGCGCGTGCTGATCGTCGGCACGTCGGTGACGCAGCGCGGGCGTATCCTGGTCGGCCTTAATAATCGCGACCCGCAATGGCACGATGTCCACACGCTGGACCTGGCGACAGGCGAGCTCACCGAGCTCATGCGCGGCGACGGCTTTGCCGGCTTCCTGGCCGACGACGCACTCACACTTAGGGTCGCGGTCCGGCCGAACGCGGAAGGTGGCATGGACTTTCATCGTATCGAGGCGGGCGCCGTGGCCGACGCGCCGTTCGCCGCAACCACGCTCGAAGACGCGCTGACGACCCAGCCGGTTGGCTTCACCACCAATGGCAGGACGCTCTACTGGCTGGACAGCCGCGGCCGCAACACGGCGGCGCTGATCGCCGAGACGGACGGGCAGCGGCGCGTGATCGCCGAGGATGCGCGCGCCGATATCGGCGACACGCTGACGCACCCGCTGACCGGCGAGGTCGAGGCCTATTCGGTCGACTATCTCACCAAGGAATGGATCGGCCTGGACTTGCCGATCGGCGCGACGCTCAAGCGGCTGCGGGAACTGCTCGAAGGCGATATCGAGATCACATCGCGCACCGACGATGATCGGCGCTGGACGGTGGCGGTCGATCCGGTGACGGGCCCTCCGGCCGTCTATCTCTACGACCGCCAGGCCGACCGGCTGGACCTGTTCTATGTGTCCCGGCCGGAACTGGAGCATGCGCCGCTGGTGCCGATGCACGCGCTGGAACTGCGCGCCCGCGACGGGTTGACGCTCACTGCCTATCTGTCGCTGCCTCATGGCTCGGCGACCGCGCGGGAGGCGGTGCCGGACCAGCCTTTGCCGATGGTGCTGCTGGTTCATGGCGGTCCTTGGGCGCGCGACCATCACGGCTATAATCCCTATCACCAGTGGCTGGCGAACCGCGGCTATGCGGTGCTGTCGGTCAATTTCCGCGGCTCGACCGGCTTCGGGAAAGGCTTCATCTCTGCCGGCGACCTAGAATGGGGCGCCAGGATGCACGACGATTTGGTCGACGCGGTCGAGTGGGCCGTTGCCGGGGGAATCGCCGACCGCGAGCGGATCGCCATTATGGGCGGCTCCTATGGCGGCTATGCGACTTTGGTCGGCCTGACCTTCACGCCCGAATTGTTCGCCTGCGGGGTCGACATCGTCGGTCCCTCCAACCTCGAGACCCTGCTGCAGACGATCCCGCCTTATTGGAAACCGGTCGTGCAGCAATTTCACCGCCGCATGGGCAATCCGGAGACGCCAGAGGGCCTGCAACTGCTGAAAGACCGCTCGCCGCTGCACAAGGCCGATCGGATCGTGCGGCCCTTGTTGATCGGCCAGGGCGCCAACGATCCGCGCGTCAAGCAAGCGGAATCGGATCAGATCGCGTCCGCAATGAAGGCCGGGAACATTCCGCTCACTTACGTGCTTTTCCCGGATGAGGGGCATGGTGTTGCGCGGCCGGAAAACAACATCGCGTTCAACGCGATCACCGAGGAGTTCCTAAGCGCCAATCTCGGCGGCCGGTGCGAGCCGGCGGGGGAGACGTTGGCAGCTTCGACGGCGCAATTCCTGGCGCGGGCTTAACCCTGAATCGAGTGGTAAGGATGACGCCGCCCGGCTAAGGGGCGGCGCGCAGAAAAGGTGATGCGATGAAGATTACGATGATCGGGTCGGGTTATGTCGGCCTCGTATCCGGCGCCTGCCTGTCCGATTTCGGCCATGACGTGGTCTGCGTCGACAAGGATGCGGGCAAGATCAAGGCACTGGAGGCCGGACGCATGCCGATCTTCGAGCCGGGCCTGGACCAGCTCGTCGCTTCGAACGTCAAGGCGGGTCGCCTCTCCTTCACCACGGACCTGAAGGCGGGCATTGCCGGCGCGGATGCGGTGTTCATCGCGGTGGGCACGCCCTCGCGTCGCGGGGATGGCCATGCCGATTTGTCCTATGTCTTCGCCGCCGCCAAGGAGATCGCCCAAGCCGCGGACAAGCCCTGTGTCGTCGTCACCAAGTCGACCGTGCCGGTCGGCACTGGCGACAAGGTCGAGGCGATCCTGAAGGAGACGCGGCCGAACTTCCAATGGGCGGTCGTCTCCAACCCCGAGTTCCTCCGCGAAGGTGCCGCGATCGGGGACTTCAAGCGCCCCGACCGGATCGTGGTCGGCACCGAAGACGATCATGCGCAGGAAGTGATGCGGGAGGTCTATCGACCGCTTTATCTGAACGCGGCGCCCATTCTGTTCACCGGCCGTCGCACCGCCGAGCTGATCAAATATGCGGCGAACGCCTTCCTCGCGACCAAGATCAGCTTCATCAACGAGCTGGCGGACCTGGCCGAACAGGTCGGAGCCGACGTGAAGGACGTCTCGCGCGGCATCGGCCTCGACAATCGCATCGGCTCAAAATTCCTGCACGCCGGGCCCGGCTATGGCGGATCGTGCTTCCCCAAGGACACGCTCGCGCTGCTGAAGACGGCGGAGGATTATGGCGTGCCGCTGCGCATCGTGCATTCGACCGTCGAGGCCAACGACCTGCGCAAGACGGCGATGGGGCATAAGGTGGTCGAGGCGCTTGGTGGATCGGCCAAGGGCAAAAGGGTCGGCCTGCTCGGCCTGACCTTCAAGCCCAATACGGACGACATGCGCGATGCGCCGTCGCTGGAGATTGTCCGCGTACTTCGCGAGGCGGGCGCCGAGATCGCTGCCTATGACCCCGAAGGGGTCGAGCAGGCGCGGGCGATGCTGGGCGAGCTCGATTACAAGGCGAACGCGCATGAGGTCGCCAAGGACGCCGACGTGCTGGTGCTGGTCACCGAATGGGACGCGTTCCGGGCGCTCGATCTCAAGCGCCTGGCCGGAGCGATGCGCTCGCCCGTGCTGGTCGACCTGCGCAACGTCTACAATCCGGCGGAGGCCGAGAAGGCGGGCATGACCTATTTCGGCATTGGCCGCGGCGTCGCCGGCGCCGAAGCGCCGCTGGAACAGAAGGTCGCTTGATTTCCCGTCACCAAGACCCGTTCGTCCCGAGTAGAGATCGAGGAGCGCCGGAGGCGCGTCGCGAGAGCTCGTATCGAGGGATCCCTCGATACGCCGTCTCGGCAAGCTCGACGGCTACTCGGGACGAACGGCTGGTGTAAGTTTCCGGACATCGCATGAGCGTCAGCCGCAACGCGACTTATAACCTGATCGGGGCGGTGCTCCCGATCCTGCTCGCGCTCGTCACCGTCCCCATCTACCTGAAGCTGGTCGGCACCGATCGCTACGGCGTGCTGGCGATCGCCTGGCTGCTGCTCGGCTATTTCGGCCTGTTCGACCTGGGACTCGGCCGCGCCACCACTTACAGCATCGCGGCGCTCAAGGACGCGCCGGCGCAGGACCGCGCGGACGTATTCTGGACCGCGATCCTGACCAATGTGATCATGGGCGCGGTGGGTGCGCTGGTGCTGTGGGCCGCGGCGGCCTTCTTCTTCGATCAGATCTTCAAGGTCGATCCGCGGCTCCGGCCCGAGATCTCCGCCGCGGTGCCGTTCCTCGCGCTGGCCGTGCCGATCGCCACGACGACCGGCGTGCTCACCGGTGCGCTGCAGGCCCGCGACCGGTTCGTCGAGACGAACATGATCTCGGTGCTGTCGACCAGCCTGTTCCAGCTGTTTCCGCTGTTCGTGGCCTGGGCGTTCGGCCCCAACCTCAGCCTGTTGCTGCTGGCGTCCGTCGCGGCGCGCGGGGTCGCCATCGTGGTGCTGTGGTGGCATTGCCACCTCCACATCACGCGCGGGCAGCAGAGGCGGTTCGACCGGTCGCAGATCAAGGATTTGCTCGGCTATGGCGGCTGGGTGACGATCACCGGGCTGTTCGGCCCGATCCTCGTCATTCTCGACCGCTTCGCCATCGGCGCGGTGCTCGGCGCCAAGGCGGTGACGATCTATACCGTGCCGTTCCAGCTCGCCCAGAGGATCACCATCTTCCCGCAAGCCTTGGTCGGGGCGGTGTTCCCCCGCATGCCGACCGCATCGGCGGAGGAGCAGGCGTCGCTCAACGACAAGTCGCTGCGCGTGCTGCTCGCCGGCATCAGCCTGCCGATCCTCGGCATGATCTACCTGCTCCACCCCTTTCTCGACCTTTGGGTCGGCAAGGCGATCGGCGGGCCGGCCGCCGATGTCGGCGTGCTGATCGTCTTCGGTTATTGGGCGAACGCCTTTGCGGTCGTGCCCTATAGCTGGCTGCAGGGCGCCGGCCGGCCGGACCTGGTGACGAAGTGCCTGTTGGCGCAGATCCCGCCCTATCTGGCGCTGCTCTATGTCGGCATGAAATGGTATGGACTGATCGGCTGCGCGGCGGTGTTCGCCTTTCGCTGCTCGGTCGATTTCCTGCTGCTCTGGTGGGCGGCCAGGCGGAAACTTGCGCCAGCCGACCTGATCGGCCTGGTCGCCGTACCGTTGCTCGCCGGTGCGATCGCCTCGGCGACGCTCGACTATCGCGATTGGCGCTGGTGGGCGAGCGGGGTCGTTCTCGGGTTGGTCACCGCACTGCTCTGCTGGCGCATCGCGCCGCCCGAACTGATCGACCGCGGCCGCGCCCTCCTGCGCCGCTTCGCGCGCTAGCGGCCGAAGCGAACCCAGTATCACCTCAGCCGTTCTGCACCCGCTCCGGACTCGCCGCTGCGAAGGGCTCCAGTTCCTGCAGCGCCGCATCGACGCGCACGAGCGTCGGGAATGGCGTCAGATCGAGGTTCAAGCGGCGGGCGTTGAACATTTGCGGGACGAGGCAGATGTCGGCGAGATCGGGCGTGTCGCCGCCGAGGTAGCGGCCGCTGCCCTCGGCCATTTTCTCTAGCCCGACGAACCCTTCCCGGACCCAGTGACGATACCAATCGTCGCGCGCCCGCTCGGGCGCGCCGAGTTCGGACTTCAGATATTTGAGCACGCGGAGATTGTTCAACGGGTGGATGTCGCAGGCGACGGCCAGTGCCTGCGCGAGCGTCTTTGAACGGCGCGCCGGGTCCTTGGAGACAAATGGCGGCTCGGGGAACGTCGCGTCGAGATAGTCGAGAATGGCGAGCGACTGGGTGAGCATATGCCCGTCAATCTCCAGCGTCGGCACGAAGCCCTGCGGGTTGCGCGCCAGATTGTCGGGCTCGCGCTGCTTCCCCTCGAGCAACGCCAGGTCGACGCGCTCGTAGGCGACGCCCTTCAGGTTGAGGCCGATCCGCACGCGATAGCTGGCCGAGGAGCGGAAATAGTCGAACAGGCGGATGGTCATCTCTCTCTCCTCCGTTCGTGTCGAGCGCAGTCGAGACACGGGCTTCTCGACTTCGCTCGAAGCGAACGGTTTATGGTTTGCGCAACACTCTTCCGGCAATGGCATCCAGCTTCGCCACCAGCGCCGGGTCCCGCCGCTCGGGCGCCGTTACGATCGCATGATCCAGGCAGGTGTCGATCGGGCTCGGGTCCCGCGTCGCAGGCAGGAGTTGCGCGAGCTCGACAATGGTGCGCCGCGCCTTGCCGGCATTGTCGTGCATGACGCGCAGCACTTCGCTTACCTCGACATGCGCTTCGCCTTCGCGCCAGCAATCATAGTCGGTGACCATGCCGATCAGCGCGTAGGGCAGCTCCGCCTCGCGCGCGAGCTTGGCTTCCGGCATCGCCGTCATGCCGATGATATCGGCACCCCAGGCGCGGTACATGTGGCTTTCGGCGCGGCTGCTGAACTGCGGCCCTTCGATCGCGATATAGGTGCCGCCCTCGCTCACTTCGGCACCGGCGCGCGTGGCAGCCGCGGCGGCAAGGCTCGACAGGCGCGGGCAGACCGGGTCGGCCAGTGAGACGTGCGCGACCAGCCCGGCGCCGAAGAAGCTGCCGGCGCGGTGACGCGTATGGTCGATGAACTGGTCGGCCACGACGAACCTGCCCGGCGCCAGCTCCTCCCGCAGCGATCCGACGGCGGAGAGGGCGAGCAGGTCGGTGCAGCCGATCCGCTTCAGTGCGTCGATGTTGGCACGATAGTTGAGGTCGGTGGGCGAGATTGGGTGGCCGCGGCCATGACGGGGCAGAAAGGCGAAGCGCTTGCCCGCGATGCTGCCGGTCAGGATCTGGTCGGATGGCGCCCCCCAGGGGGTGTCGATGCCGCGCCATTCGGCGTCTTCGAGATCGTCGATCGCGTAAAGTCCGGACCCGCCGAGCACGCCGATCATCCACTCAGCCATCGATCAACTCCGGTTTGGGCTGAGCCTGTCGAAGCCCTCTCTTCCTCATGGCTTCGTGTACAGAAAGGGAGGCCTTCGACAAGCTCAGGCCAAACCGATTTAATGTGGCAGCCCCGCGATATAATCCCGCACCAGCGCGACGCCTTCCTTGTGCACCAGCGACCGGCCGAGTTCCGGCATGGCGACGCCGGGCTCCGTGCTGTTCATCCGATAGAGCAGGATCGATTTGTCCGGCTCGCCCGGCGCGATCGCCACCTCCAGCCCGCCGCTGCCCCGACCGGCGGCGACCGGCGTCTTGCCGATGCCGCGCGCGACCGGGTCCGCTTCCTCCCAGGTCAGGTAAAGGCCGCTATTGTTCGCGATGCCGGTGCGCGAATGGCAATGGCCGCAATTGATGTCGAGATAGGCGCGGGCGCGCTCGGCGACCGGCGCCTTGGCGTCGTCCCAGCGTGGCAGCACGTAGCCGACGGCCGCGCGGTCGAGCAGGCCGGCCTGTACCAGCCCCTTGAGCTGCGCCGCGCCCAAGTTGCGCGCCTTCGGTCCGATCGGCTGGATCGTGCCGGAGGACTGGTGGCATTCCTTGCACTGGTTCTGGTTCGGCACGGCATAGCTGATCGTCTGGCCGTGCGCCGTCACCTCAAGCCTCTTCCCGCCGCGCTTCAGCACGGCATCCCCTTCCTCCCAGACATAGGGGAGAGCCACCCAGCCGCCCGCCCGGCGCAGCAGCACGCGGGTTTCGAGCTTCTGGCCCGGATAGCCGAAGGTCTTGATCAGCGCGGAGCCAATCGGCAGCTCGATCAGCCCGTCGCCTTGGTGCCGCGCCTTTTGTCCCGCGGGCACATAGATGAAGCGCTGCTTGTCGGCGTAATCGGAGAAGAGCGGCGTCGCGAGCGTGTAGGGTGTGACGCGGGCATTTGGCTGGTCGCCGAGGAAGAAGCGGAACTCCGACAGTTTCTGCGGCAGCGTGTCGCCGGTGATCAGCGCATCATCGACGCCCGGCCGCGCGGCGCTGGTCAGCAGCCCCAGCGCGGCCACGGCGAGCGCCCATCTCACTTGATCGCCGCCTCCATGGAGGCTGGCAGCACGACCGCCTTGGGTTCGACCGATGCCTGCACGCCATCGAATTTGGCCAGCGACGGCTTGGCCTGCTCGACCGGAGTGGACGGCGAGGGGAGGCCCAAGGTGAGCGTCGGCACATTCTTTTCCGCGACCAGCACGCCTTCGCCGGTGCCGTCCCACATGACCGGCGGCAAGGCGCCACCCAGCGCACCGGCCAGCTCCGCACCGCCGGGGAAGGCGGGCGCGAACCCGGCCCGGCCATGCTGGTTGTCGCGCACCACCACCTGCCGGATCAGCGGATTATAGGTCTTGTCCTCGAACGGCCGGCGATAGCCGATCAGCATCACGTTCGAGCTCGCATTGTTGGCCAGCGTGTTGCGAAAGACGTGCACGTCGCGATTGGCCATCACCATCACGCCGGTGCCCATCGGCACGGACGCGACGATATTGCCCTTGGGCGCGAAGTTCGGCGTGTCATTGTCGGTCACCTGATTGGCGAAGACGCGGATCGAGTGGCCGCCCATCTGCGGCAGGTTTGGCAGGTCGAAGACGAGGATCCCGCCGGTATTGTGCCGCGCGACATTGTCGTGGACGTCCGCATTGTAGCTGTTTTCGATCTCGATCCCGGCGACGTTCCGTTCCGCGATCGAGTTGCGCACGACGATGTTCTTGGACTGACCGACATAGATGCCGGCGTCGGATGCGCCGCGCACCAGCACCTTGTCGATCAGCACGTCCGTCGAGCTGACCGGATAGACGCCATAGGCGCCGTTGGTCTCCTTCGGTCCTCCGGTCCATTCGACGCGGATATCGTGATAGACGATGCGGTCGGCGCCCTTCGACTTGATGCCGTCGCCCTTGCTGTCCTCCACGGAGAAGTCGCGGAGCACGACGTCGTCGGACGTGACCAGCAGGCCCTCGCCGGCGCCCTTCTGCCCCTTGAAGCTCAGCACCGTGGCGTCGCGGCCGGCGCCGTGCACCGTTACCTTATCGACATCGAGGGAAAGGCCGTCGCTCAGCTCGAACCGGCCGGCGCCGAGCTGGATCGTGTCGCCCGGCGCTGCTTCGATCAGCGCGGTCTGGAGCCGTTCCTGGACATCGGCGCCCGGCGCGACGGTGACGGTCTTGGCGGCGAGCGGCGCCGCCGTGGCGAGAAGGGCGAGGAGGAGCGCTTTCATGTGTGTAAGCTACCGCAACGGCGGCTCTTGACAACTACCCCTCTCCCGTTCGTTTCGAGCGCAGTCGAGAAACGTATCTCGACTTCGCTCGATACGAACGGAGAAGAGATGCGCTGGACGATTCTGCTGTTGACGGCGGCAGCTTTCCCCGCCCAAGCCGCCCAGCCGGTGACGGGAACCTGGCTCACCGACACTAAGGACGGGTTGATCGAGATCGGCCAATGTGGCTCTCGGCTGTGCGGCCGGCTGGCCAAGACGCTGGTGCCGGTGAAAGGTCCCGGGACCGACATCAACAACCCGGACGCGCGGTTGCGCAGCCGCCCGATCGTGGGGCTGCCGATCCTGACCGGCTTCGTCGACGATGGCGCGCTGTGGCGTGGCACCGCCTATGATCCGAAGAACGGCAAGAGCTATCGGAGCACGCTCCAGCGTACCGGCCCCAACACGCTGAAGCTGACCGGTTGCGTCGCGATCTTCTGCCGCTCGGTTACCTGGACGCGGGCGAAGTAGCGCGGCTGCGCGCCACGCCATAGGTCAGATAGATCAGCAGCCCGATCCCGTTCCACACGAAGAAGCTGATCTGCGTGACCGACTGCAGGCTGGTGAACAGGTAAAGGCAGCCGAGGATGGCGGCCGGCGCGACCAGCCAGGCGAGCGGTGTTGTGAAGCCGCGGCGGATATCCGGCGCCCGCTTGCGCATCACCAGCACGCAGACCGCGACGGCGATGAACGCGCAGAGCGTCCCCGCATTCGCGAGCGACGCGATCAGGTCGAGCGGCGTCACGGCGGCGATGAAGGCGACGAAGATTGCGGTCACGGCCGTGATCGTCGCCGGCGTGCCGCGCTTCGACACTCGGGCGAGGCCGGTCGGCAGGAAGCCGTCGCGGGCCATAACCATGAAGATGCGGGTCTGGCCATAGAGGAAGGCGAGCAGCACGGTCGGCAACGCAATGGCCGCGGCGGCAGCGACGATCGTCGCGACGCCGGGGCTGCCGATCTCCCGCAAGATCAGCGCCAGCGGCTCGGGGCTCTTGGCGAACTGGGTATAGCCGATCGCGCCGACGGCCGCCGCGGCGACGATCATGTAGATGATCGTGCAAGCGACCATCGACCCGACGATGCCGATGGCGAGGTCCCGGTCCGGGTTCTTCGCCTCTTCGGCAGCGGTCGAGATCGCGTCGAAACCATAGAAGGCGAAGAAGATGATGGCCGCGGCCCCCATCATGCCGAACTTGACCCCGCCCTCGCCCGGCACGCTGCCATAGCCATTGGGCGCGAACGGTTCGAGGTTGGCCGGGTCGAAATGGGGCAGGGCGACGCCGACGAAGAGGGCGAGCGTCACGATCTTGAGCACCACCAGCGCGGTGTTGATGTTCGCACTTTCCTTGGTGCCGAGCATCAGCAGGCCTGCGACCACCGCGATGATGAAGATGGCCGGCAGGTTGGTGCCGGCCTGGGTGAAATGGAGCGTGCCGTCGAACAGGCTTCCGGCGACCGCCGGCCCATGGGTCAGCACCTCCGGCAGCACGATACCGAGCCCCTTGAGGAAGCCGACGGCATAGCCGGACCAGCCGACCGCCACCGTGGCCACCACCAGCGAATATTCGAGGATCAGGCTCCACCCGACCACCCAGGCAAAGACTTCGCCCAACACCGAATAGCTATAGGTATAGGCGCTCCCCGACGCGGGGATCATCGTGGCCATTTCGGCATAGCAGAGCGCCGCGCAGGCGCAGATCGCGCCGGCGACTACAAAGCTCAACAGCACGGCCGGCCCGGCCCGGTCGGCGCCGACGCCGATCAGGGTCAGGATGCCGGTGCCGACGATCGCCCCGACGCCGAGCGCGACGAGGTGCGGCCAGGACAGGGTGCGGGCAAGGCGGTGCTCGTGCGGCTGGTCCTCTGCCGCGGTGATCGCCTTGCGGCGGAGTAATTTGTTCACTGCACACACCCCTTCGTCATTCCCGCGCAAGCGGGAACCCAGCCTTCTTATCGAAACGCAGCAAAGAAGGAAGAAGCTGGGTCCCCGCTTTCGCGGGGATGACGATCATTGGTATTCCGGATCGGCCAGCAGCTCGCCGAGGTCGGGAAAGTCCGCCGACACGCGATCCGGATAGCTGGCTTCGCGCTTCTCGAGGAAGGAGGTGACCCCCTCCTTTGCGTCGCCGCTCTGGCCGCGCGACCAGATGGCGCGGCTGTCAAGGCGATGGGCGATCATCGGATGCTCGGCACCCATCATCCGCCACATCATCTGGCGAGTGAGCGCGATCGAGACCGGCGCGCTCTGGGCGGTCAGTTCCCAGGCAAGCCTGCGGGCCGCGTCGAGCAGCTGATCGGGTGCGTGGATCGAGCGCACCAGGGCGCCCTTCAGCGCTTCCTCCGCGCCGAACACCCGGCCGGAATAGCACCAGTCGAGGGCCTGGCCTATGCCGACCAGGCGCGGCAGGAACCAGCTCGACGCCGCTTCGGGCACGATACCGCGCCGGGCGAACACGAAACCGAACTTCGCCCCGTCGCTGGCCAGCCGGAAGTCCATCGGCAGCGTCATCGTCACGCCGATGCCGACGGCCGGCCCGTTGATCGCGCCGATCACCGGCTTCCGGCAGTTGAAGATCCGCAAGGTCAGGCGTCCGCCGCCATCACGAACGCCGGGGTGCGAATAATCGACGCTGCCGTCCTCGCGGATCGGCGAGCCCTGCTCCAGCTGGTCGGGGCGCTTGGCATAGTCGAAGGTCTCGCCGCCTCCGCCCAGATCGGCCCCGGCGCAATAGGCCCGGCCCGCCCCGGTCATGATAACGGCGCGCACCGAATCATCGGCATCGGCTTCGTCGAAGGCGGCGATCAGCTCCCGCATCATCGTCGGAGTAAAGGCATTCAGCCGGTCCGGGCGATTGAGGGTGATCGTCATGATGCCGTCATCCACGGTGGCTTCGATGGTTTCTTGTGCGGTCATCCGTGCCTCCTTGGCGCCAGATTAAGGGCGGGGTGAAGCGGCTGAAACGAATTCTTTCTGGTTCTCTACCGTTGCAGTTGAGAAGCTCACCGGCAGGAGGACCAAGGGGATGAAGAGGACTCTGTTGCTCGGCGCGGCCATGTTGGGCTGCACGCCTGCCATTGCACAGGAGACGCCTGCGCGCGACTTCGAGGTGTTCAAGGACGGCGACCTCGTCGTCACCGCCCGGCGGCGCGAGGAAAGCGTGCAGAACGTGCCGATCGCCGTCGCGGCCTTCACCGGCGACAGCCTGGCGGCGACCGGCTCCAGCAATGTCGGGCGGCTGACGCAGCTGCAGCCCTCGCTGCAATTCTATTCGACCAACCCGCGCAACTCCGCCGCCAACATCCGCGGCCTGGGCGCGCCGTTCGGCCTGACCAACGACGGCATCGAACAGGGCGTCGGCATCTATGTCGACCAGGTCTATAATAGCCGCATCGCCGCCGCGACCTTCGACTTCGTCGATGTCGAGCGGGTCGAGGTGCTGCGCGGGCCGCAAGGCACGCTCTACGGCAAGAACACGACCGCGGGCGCGATCAACATCACTACGCGCGCGCCAAGCTTCTCGCCCGAGGGACGGGTCGAGATCAGCTTCGGCAATCTCGAATATCTCCAGGCCAAGGGGTCCGTGTCCGGGCCGCTGATCGACGACAGGCTCGCGATCCGGCTGGCCGCGGGGGCGACGCAGCGGCGCGGCACGATCTTCAATGTGAAGTCCGACCGCTGGGTCAACGAGCAGGACAATCTGGGCCTGCGCGGCAGTCTGTTGTGGAAAGCGACGGATGCTCTCAGCCTCACCGTGACGGGCGACTATAACCGTCAGAACCCGGAATGCTGCGCGCAAATCTATGTGCGCGTCGGTCGGACGCAGCGCCCGCTCAACCGTCAATATGACGCGCTGGCCGCGGCATTCGGCTACGCGCCGCCCAGCCGCAATGCGTTCGATCGCCTGGCGGACCTGGACTCGCCGCTGGACGCTTTCCAGGAAATCGGGGGCGTCTCGCTGCGGGCCGAATGGGACGTTGGCCCCGGCACGCTGACCTCGGTCTCGGCGTGGCGCTTCTGGAACTGGGGGCCGTCCAACGACCGCGACTTCACGGGCCTGCCGATCACGCCGGTGTCCGCCAACCCGTCGAAGCAGGATCAATATTCGCAGGAGTTCCGCTATTCGGTCGACGGGGAGCGGTTCGACTATACGCTCGGTGTCTTCGCCTATCACCAGAAGCAGCACACTACCGGTGCGCAGCAGCAGGGCTCTGCCGCGAGCCGCTGGACGCTCAACCCCGGCAATGTGCCGGTGGGTTCGGCGGGCTGCGCCACCCCCACGGCCAACGCCTGCAACCCGGCGGTGCTGAACGGCCTGCGCTCGGAAAACGACATTCTGCTCAAGACGACCAGCCTCGCCGCTTTCGGCCAGCTGGCCTGGCACGTCACCGACCGGCTGACGCTACAGCCGGGCCTGCGCGTGAATTATGACAAGAAATCAGGCAGCTATGTCGCGACCGTGTTCAACGGCGCGGGCGTGCCGATCGTCTGCAACCCGGTCCCGGCCAGCAGCGTGGTGCGCGACCAATGCGCGACGCTTGCCCCGCAAAGCTATGCGCCCCGGTTCAGCGACTGGAACGTGTCGGGCGACTTCACCATCTCGTACAAGCTGGCCGAAGACGTGCTCGCCTACGGCACCTATGCGAAAAGCTATAAGTCCGGTGGCATCAACCTTGCCGGCCTGCCGCTCGATGCGAACAACCTGCCGGTGCTCAGCGTCACCACGGTCAAGCCCGAGGATGTCGACCATTTCGAGCTGGGTTTGAAGACACAGTTCTTCGACCGGCGCATGACCTTCAACCTTGCCGGCTTCTGGACGGAGATCAAAAACTATCAGGCGCTGGTCAACAGCGGCGCGATCAGCACCGTGCGCGGCTATCTCGCCAATGCCCAGAAGGTGCGGGTGCGCGGGATCGAGGCGGACCTCGCCTACCGCCCCGACGATCGCCTCAGCCTCTATGCAAACGGTGCCTTTACCGATCACAAATATGTGAAGTTCACCGGCGCGCCATGCCCGCCCGAACTGTCGGGCGGAGGGACCGTTGCCGCCGGCCAGACGCCGAGCGCTCCCGGCACGCCCGGCGGCCTCAGCCCGGCCAGCTGCGACATTTCGGGCCAGTGGCTGCCCGGCATCTCCAAATGGTCCTTCTCCTACGGCGCGGAGTATAATGTGCCGACGCGCGTGCTCGGCCGCGAAGGCGAGGTCTATTTCGGCGTGGACGGCAGCTACCGCTCGAAATTCTCGTCCAACCCCTCGCGTTCGATCTATATGGACGTGAACGGCTATGGGCTCGCCAATCTGCGGCTCGGCTTCCGTACCGATGAGGGCCTGAACGTGTTCGGCTGGGTGCGGAACGCCACCAACACCCGCTATTACGAGTTGCTGGCGATCACCCCCGGCAGCACCGGCCTGATCGCCGGCCAGCCGGGCGATCCGCGCACCTATGGCGTGACGGCAAGCACGCGGTTTTAACTTAACGCTCGTCCCGAGCCGAGCCCCTCGACTGCGCTCGGGACGAGCGGGTTACTTCTTGCCCAGCACCTCGAGGGCGGCGGTGACCATGGCTTCGGTGCCGGTGGCGATCACCGCCTCCGCGTCCGGCGCCCAGAAGCCGCTGTGCAGCGACGGGAGCTTGGCGGGGTCGCCGCCGACGGCGTCCCACTTCTCCCTGGGCACGCCGCCGACCCAGAAGAGCGTCGACTGGATCGTCTTGGGATCGGCCTCGCGATATTCGGGAAAGTCTTCGCTGACCATTACCGGCTTGGTCTGCTCGACGCGCTCGGCACCAAACCTTGCCTTCCAGGCACCGGCGAGGCGGTTGGTCAGCTGCTCGTCGTTGAAGGTGGCGATGCCGGGCGTGCCGAAGGGCGAGACCACGGGCATCAGCTCGTCCGGCAGGCCGGCCGCGATCGCCTCGCCACGCGCGATGCGGCGGATGCCGTCGAGCAGGTGCTGGCGAGTCTCCTTCGAATAGCTGCGCACCGTCAGCTGCAGCTTCACTTCGGACGGAATGATGTTGTGTTTGGTGCCGCCATGGATCGAGCCGACGGTGACGACCACTGCGTCCTGGGGGTCGATCTCGCGCGCGGCGAGCGTCTGCAGCGAAGTGACGATGCGCGCGGCGAGCACGATAGGGTCCTTCGTCGTCGCCGGTGCGGCACCGTGGCCGCCGACGCCTTTGACCAGAATGTCGACCGAATCGACCGAAGCCATTGCATAGCCTGGCGTGAAGCCGACTGTGCCGGCCGGCAGCGAGGCGGAATCGTGGAAGCCGATCACGAATTGCGGCTTCGGGAAGCGGGTGAACAGACCGTCCTTCAGCATGGCGGAGGCGCCGCCATTCACTTCCTCGGCGGGCTGGCCGATCATCACCAGCGTGCCCGACCAGCTTCCCTTGAGCGCCGCCATGCGCCGCGCGGTGCCGATCCAGGCGGACATGTGGGTGTCGTGGCCGCAGGCGTGCATCACCGGCGTCGGCTGGCCGTCCATGCCGGTCGCCTTGACCTTGCTGGCAAAGGCAAGGCCGGTCTGCTCGGCCACCGGGAGCGCGTCCATGTCGGCGCGCAGCATGACGACTGGCCCCGGACCGTTCTTCAGCACCGCGACGACACCGGTGCCGCCCACGCCGGTGGTGACCTCATAACCGGCTTTCTTCGCTTCGGCCGCGAGGATGGCGGCGGAGCGCTTCTCCTGCCCCGACAGCTCGGGATTGGCATGCAGGTCACGATAGATGGTCATCAGCGACGGCAGGTCCTTGGCCACGTCGGCGCGGACATCGGCCTGGGCAAAGGCGGGAGCGGCGAAGAGCAGGGGAAGCAGGGTCAGGGCGCGCAAGTTTGTCTCCAGGTGGCAGGAACGGGTCAGGATCGCGCCGGGCCCGCGGGCACCAGTTCGATCACGTCGATCAGGCTTTCATAATGCGGATAGGGAAGGATCAGGCGCCAGCGCCCGCCGGGGAGCGCCTCGACCGCGCCGACCATATCGCGTTCGCGGTCCCGCCCGTAATCGAGCGCGCGCTTCTCGTCGCCCAGCATCAGCGTGCCGAGAAAGACGGTGCGTTGCGCGTCACCGAAGATCACCCCCACGGGGCGCTGCGAGCCGGTGAGCTTGCTGAAACTGGCGACGCCGGCTTCCTCGTCGATCCGGCACATGAAGGGCGGGTAGGCGACATAGGGCACGCCGCCGCTGCCCTTCACGCCCAGCTTGATCACGCGGCAGCGATAGTCGCCGGCCGCGGGTTTCGCGGACCGGCCGGCGTCCGGGTCCAGCAGCACACCTTCGCGCGCGATCTCGGCGCCGTGCCCGGCCGCACGGGCTTGGCTCAGTCCCGCGACGAAGGCGGTCCGCCATTCCCGCAAGCGCGCACGATCCGCGGGCGTCGCCACCCGCCGCCAGTCGGGCGCCGCCGGCGCCGCGGTCTCCACAGCGGCGGCGCGCGCGCAACCGCCCAGCAGCGCGCAGGCGGCGATCAGCACAGCCTTGTTCATGCGACCTCTCTTTTGCCCCCACTCTAGTGCGGCGCAAAGAGAGTGCCAGCCCTTTGCGTCAGGCAGCGGTCCAGCCGCCGTCGACGGAAAGGTTGGCGCCGGTGATCTGGGCGGCTTCGTCGCGGCACAGGAACACGGCAAGCGCGGCGACCTGATCGGGCTGCACGAACTGCTTGGTCGGCTGGGCGGCGAGCAGCACATCGTTGATCACCTGATCGCGGGTCAACCCGCGCGTGCGCATCGTGTCGGGGATCTGGTTTTCGACCAAGGGCGTCCAGACATAGCCGGGGCTGATGCAGTTCGCAGTGATGCCGGTACGCGCGGTTTCGAGCGCGACCGCCTTGGTGAGGCCGACCACGCCGTGCTTTGCGGCCACATAGGCGGACTTGTTCGGGCTCGCGACCAATGAGTGCGCCGAGGCGGTGGTGATGATGCGTCCCCAGCCCTTCGCCTTCATCAGCGGCACGGCGGCGCGCATCAGGTGGAAGGTCGAGTTCAGGTTGATCGCGATGATCGCGTCCCACTTCTCGATCGGAAACTCGTCGACGGGGGCGACATGCTGGATGCCGGCATTGCTGATGACGATATCGGGGCCGCCGAGCTCGTCGGCGCAGCGCTTGACCATCGCCGCGATCGCGTCGGGTTTCGACATGTCCGCGTCCGAATAAAGCGCGCCTGCGCCACTCACGGAGGCCAGATTCTTGCGCTCCGCCTCGATCGCCTCCGCATCGCCGAAGCCGTTGATCATCACCGCCGCGCCTTCGGCCGCCAGCGCCTTGGCATAGGCGAGGCCGATGCCGGAGGTGGAGCCCGTGACGAGCGCGGTCTTGCCTTTCAGAAACATGGACACTCCTATTTGCGGGTGAGGTCGAAAGCCGCCGTCTTGCCGTCGACGATGTTGCGGGCGAGCAATTCCGCCTTGTCGATCGTCTCCATGACCGCCGCGCCGCCCGCTGCCCAGTGTTCGCACATCGATCGGGTGGAAAATTCAAAGTCGCGCGAACCGCTTTCCCAATCATTGGCGCGGTAGATCAGCTGGACGACGTTGACCGGCAGTTCCTCCGCTTCGCCGCGCAGAAAGGCGACGTCGGGATCGTCGCGCAGTTCCTCGGGCAGCTTCTTCAACAGCCGGGCGACCGCGCGCCGCGCCTTGCGGAGCCGCAGCAGCTGATCGCTGACCCGGCGGGTGCGACTGGAGTAGCGGATTTCCTTTTCGCGGGCGAACACGTCCATGATCGTCCGCGGGATCGCGCCGGCGGCGGGGAACAGATCGACCTGGAACACCAGCATCGGCTTGTCCTGGGTGGCGAGCACGTCGGCGAGCGGCGTATTCGAGACGATGCCGCCGTCCCACCAGAGCTTGCCGTCGATCTCGACCGGAGGCAGGCCCGGCGGCAACGCGCCGGATGCCATCACATGGCGGGCATCGATCCGCTCCGTTCGGCTGTCGAAATAGCGCAGGTTGCCGGTTTCGATATCGACGGCCCCGACCGAGAAGTGGAGAGGGCCGTCGTTCAGCAAATCCCAGTCGACGAGCCGGTCGAGCGTCTCCTTGAGCTGGCGATTGTCATAGAAGCTCAGGGCATCCAGCGTGCCCGGCGGAGCGAACACCGGCGGAACCGTGCGCGGACCGAAAAAGCCGGGCACGCCGGCCGTAGCCACGAACCCGGCCGACCATTCATGGACCCATTCACGCCACAGGTCGCCGCCGGGAATGGGCAGGCTCGGCAGCCAGCTGGAGACAAGCTCCCAGAACTCCCGCAGCCGCGCGACGCGCAGCTCGGGCGGGTTGCCGGCGATCAGCGCGGCATTGATCGCGCCGATCGAAACGCCCGCGACGCGGTCGATGGCAATGCCCTGCGTGTCGAGTGCTTCGTACACGCCCGCCTGATAGGAGCCGAGCGCACCGCCGCCCTGCAGCACCAGAGCGACGCATTGCGGCAGCGGCATCGCCGCCTTGCGCCGTCTGGGGATTCCGCTGTCCGCCTCTGCCATGCCGATGTCCTGCCAGCATTCGTTCCGCTCTTGCAACTGGATCATATAGCCGAGCATTGTTGCGCTCGGATCACAGGAGCCCCACGCCATGCGCCTCGACGACTATCGCACCAGCAGCAATGTCGAGGAGGGACGCGGCGGCGGTGGCTTTGGCGGCTTCGGCGGCGGTGGCGGGCTCGGCCTGCTGCTGAGCCTGGTCGGGTCGCGCTTCGGTATCGGCGGCATTGCGGTGGTGTTGATCGGTGCCTGGCTGCTCGGCATGTTCGGCGGCGGCGGTCAGCGCGCCGTCTCGCCGGCGCAGCAGGATCCGAAGACGGCCGCCCAGGTCTGTTCGGGCAGCCCGGAACGGCGCTTTTCCTGCCAGGTGTTGGCCTCGACTGAAGACACTTGGGGGCGGCTCTTTCAGCAGTCGGGTGCGCGCTACACGCCGACGACGCTGCACTTCTACTCGCAGAGCGGCCAGTCGGGCTGCGGCGCCGCGCAATCGGCGATGGGCCCCTTCTACTGCCCGAACGACCAACGCGTGTATCTCGACACCGATTTCTACCGGGAGCTGGCGCAGCGGTTCGGCGCGGCGGGCGATTTCGCCCAGGCCTATGTGATCGCGCACGAAGTCGGCCACCATGTCCAGGAGCTGCAGGGCACGCTGCAAAAGTCGCACGACTTCCAGGCGCGGGCGAGCGAGGCGCAGGGCAATGCGATGCAGGTCCGCGTCGAGCTGCAGGCGGATTGCTATGCCGGTGTCTGGGCAGCGCAGAATCGCGACCGGCTGGAGCAGGGCGACGTCGAGGAAGGCATGCGCGCCGCCCATCAGATCGGTGACGACGTGCTCCAGCAGGCGGGCCAGGGCCGCGTGGTGCCAGAAAGCTTCACCCATGGCAGCGCCGAACAGCGCATGACCTGGCTGCGCCGGGGTCTGCAGACCGGCGACCCCGCCCAGTGCGACACCTTCAGCGGCGCAATCTGAGCAGACCCACAAAAGAAAGCGGGCCCGGAGACTGCTCTCCGGGCCCGCTCTTCATTCAAGCGTCTTTAGCGGTTCTCGTAAGTCCCCGAGAAGCTGCGATCGAGGATGTGCGGTCCGTCCTCGTTGCGCTGTTCGTCGCTTTCGAACAGCGCCCGGCGATTTTCCTCGTCGGTCCATTGCTGCCGCGCCTGTTCGGCCGTCTTGTTGATCGTCACCCGCTCATCGACCGATTGGATCCACGAACACGGAATCGAGTGGTGATGACCGCCGGCATTGGCGCCGTTCTTGGTCAGGATGATCTTGTCGCCCACGACCTTGTCGACGGTGCCGACCGGCTGCCCATCGGAGCCGACCACTTCCATATGCTCCTTGGCCTGCCGCAGGCTGGACCGCTGCTGCTGCCGCTGACCGCGCCAGCTGGAGAATTCATTGTGGAACTTGTCGCGGTTCTCGCGGCGATATTCCTCATAGTCGCGGTCCAGCTCGCCGATCTGCTGGTTGCGCCACTCGCGGTAATGATCGTCATGCGGGTGCGCACCGCCGCCGCTATACTGGTTGCGCGACGATCCCGCGCCATAGCCGGAGGTGGCGCCATAGCGCGACCCGCCGGCTTCATAGCCGCCGCTGCGACCGCGCCATTCGCTGCGGCCATAATCATAGCCGCCGCTGGTCGGCTCGCCGCGGAACGTCTGGGGCGGGCGGTCGTCCCGGTCGTAGCTGCCGCGATTGCCGCCGATGTTCATGCCGCCCCAGCTGGAGCCACGATCGCGGGACTGGCCGCGATACTCGTCGCGCCCGTAGCGGCCGCCACGGTCGTCGTCGTCGGAAAACCAGGAGCGGATTTCTTCGCCGGCACGCTCAAAAAAACCGCGTCCATCGTCACCGCCGCGGCTGCGGTCGGAGCCGCGCCAGTCCTCCCGACTGCGGTCGCGGCTGCCGCCGAACCAGCTGTCGTCCCGCCCGCGTTCGCGGTTGCGGTCGTCGCCGCCGAACCAGCTGCCGCCGCGCTCGCCGCGCTCGCCGCGATCGCGGCTGCGGTCATAGCCCTGATCATATTCGCGGTTCTCGTAGTAGCGCCCGCTGGGGCTGCCATAGCCGCGATAATGTTCGTCTCTGTCTGCCATGTCTGCTCTCCTATACGTTCAGGGAAGCACAAAGCGGGCATGCGCCGCCCGCGCACCTCCTGGAGGCAGAGCGCTTGCTGACATAGGTTGGTTCCGGTGCTCGCCTTCGGCTGCGACGAAGCGTGTTGCATCGGGCAGGAGGCGCGGCTAAGGGCGCTGCTTCGCGCGGCCAGCCCGCGTGTTCGATGATGGTGCGGGGCCGTAGCTCAGCTGGGAGAGCGCGTCGTTCGCAATGACGAGGTCAGGGGTTCGATCCCCCTCGGCTCCACCATTTTCTCGAGTCGCCAGAGTCACTTAGGGGCAGCGCGTGGGCGCGAAACCGCACACGCGCTCTGTGCCTTGCGCGCAACAGTTCAGAACCATTCTTCCCCGTAGCCGCTAAGTGTTCGATTTACCGTATATTAACGGTTTCGGCCCAAAGGTTAACTGGTTAATGAAGCAGACGGGCGTTAGCGGGGTCGCCGCGCCCGGATAGCTGAGGGGCAGCAAATATGCGCGTTCTGCTGATTGAAGACGAGCCGACGACCGCCAAGGCGATCGAGATGATGCTGAATGCCGAGGGGCTGAACGTCTACACGACGGACCTGGGCGAAGAGGGTCTCGATCTTGGCAAGCTCTATGATTACGATATCATTCTGCTCGACCTGAACCTGCCGGACATGCACGGCTATGACGTGCTGAAGAAGCTGCGCACGTCCAAGGTCTCGACGCCGGTACTGATCCTCTCGGGCGTTTCGGAGATGGACTCGAAGGTCCGCTCCTTCGGCTTCGGCGCCGACGATTACGTCACCAAGCCGTTCCACCGCGACGAATTGGTCGCTCGCATCCACGCCGTCGTGCGCCGCTCCAAGGGGCACAGCCAGTCGGTCATCCGCACCGGCAAGCTGGCCGTGAACCTGGACGCGAAGACGGTCGAGGTCGACGGCGCCCGCGTCCACCTGACGGGCAAGGAATATGCGATGCTGGAGCTGCTCTCGCTCCGCAAGGGCACGACGCTCACCAAGGAAATGTTCCTCAACCATCTCTATGGCGGGATGGACGAGCCCGAACTCAAGATCATCGACGTCTTCATCTGCAAGCTGCGCAAGAAGCTCAGCCTGGCATGCGGCGGCGACAATTATATCGAGACGGTGTGGGGCCGCGGCTATGTGCTCCGCGATCCGCAGGAAGAACAGGTTCCGGTCACCGCCGCCGCCTGATCTTTCCACGGGATTTGCAACAAGGGCGCGGGGCTGGTCCCCGCGCCCTTTTGCTTGTCAGGCGAGCGCCGCGTCGGCGCCCATCAGCTTCGGGAAAAAGCCTTCATGCGCCGCGCGTAGCGCGTCGAGGGCGACCACGCAGTCGCGCTCGGGACGTTCGAAGATCAGCCGACCCTTGATCGTGCGGCCGAGCGGCTCGACGGTGACGCCGGCCAGATGGGCGGTGTTCAGGAACTCGATCAGCGCGTTGTCGGGAACGGTGACGATATAGAGCCCTTGGTCCTCGCCGAAGAACGCGGGCGCGCAGGCGAAGGGCTGCGGCTTGTCGATCATCGCGCCGATGCCGCTCGCCAGCGCCATCTCCGCCAGCGCGACGGCGATGCCGCCGTCGGACACGTCGTGACAGGCCGACACATGGCCATGTTCGATCGCGGCACGCACGAAGTCGCCGGTCCTGCGCTCGGCGGCGAGATCGACCGGCGGCGGCGGCCCTTCTTCGCGGCCGTGGACTTCGCGCAGCCAGAGCGTTTGGCCCAGATGGCCGGTGCGCTCGCCGACGCACAGGATCACGTCGCCGACGCCCTTGAAGCCGATCGTCATCGACTTGCGCCAATCTTCGAGCAGCCCCACCGCGCCGATCGCCGGCGTCGGCAGGATGGCCGAGCCGCCGCCCGTCGCCTTGCTCTCATTGTAGAGCGACACGTTCCCTGAGACGATCGGCATGTCGAGCCTGGTGCAGGCTTCGGCCATGCCTTCGATGCAGCCGACGAACTGGCCCATGATTTCTGGCCTCTGCGGGTTGGCGAAGTTCATGCAGTCGGTCGCGGCGAGCGGGCGGGCACCTGCCGCGGTCAGGTTGCGCCAGGCTTCGGCGATCGCCTGTTTGCCGCCCTCGACGGGATCCGCGTAGCAATAGCGCGGCGTGGAGTCGGTGGTGATGGCGAGCCCCTTGTCGGTGCCGTGTACGCGCACGACAGCCGCGTCGCCGCCCGGCCGCTGCACCGTATCGGCGCCGACCATGTGATCATATTGCTCCCACACCCAGCGCCGTGAAGCGAGATCGGGCGAGCCGATCAGCTTCAGCAGGTCGGCGGCGATGTCGATATTGGCTTCGGTCACCGGCGCGTGCGGCGCGGGCTTGGGCGTCGGCACCCAAGGGCGGTCATAGGCCGGAGCATCGTCGCCGAGCGGACCGAGCGGAATGTCGGCCGCGGTCTCGCCCTGCCATTTCAGCACCAGCCGGCCGGTGTCAGTGATGCGGCCAATGACCGCGAAGTCCAACTCCCATTTGCGGAAGATCGCCTCGGCCTCCAGCTCGCGGCCGGGCTTTAGCACCATCAGCATGCGCTCCTGGCTTTCTGAGAGCATCATCTCATAGGGCGTCATGCCGGTCTCACGGCACGGCACCGCATCCATGTCGAGTTCGATGCCGACGCCGCCCTTCGACGCCATCTCCACCGACGAGGAGGTGAGGCCGGCAGCGCCCATGTCCTGGATGGCGACGATCGCATCCGATGCCATCAGCTCCAGACAGGCTTCGATCAGCAGCTTTTCGGTGAACGGGTCGCCGACCTGCACGGTCGGGCGCTTCTCGTCGGCATCCTCGCCGAAATCGGCCGACGCCATCGTGGCCCCGTGGATGCCGTCGCGGCCGGTCTTCGAGCCGACATAGACGACCGGATTGCCGATGCCGGCGGCCGCCGAATAGAAGATCTTGTCGGTCTGGGCGATGCCCACCGTCATCGCGTTGACCAGGATGTTCCCGTCATAGGCCGGGTGGAAGTTCACCTCGCCGCCGACCGTCGGCACGCCGACGCAATTGCCATAGCCGCCGATGCCGTGGACAACGCCGGCGATCAGGTGGCGCATCTTCGGATGATCGGGCCGGCCAAAGCGGAGCGCGTTCATATTGGCGATCGGCCGCGCACCCATGGTGAACACGTCCCGCAGGATGCCGCCCACGCCCGTCGCCGCACCCTGGTAGGGCTCAATATAGGACGGGTGGTTGTGGCTCTCCATCTTGAAGATGGCGGCAAGTCCGTCGCCGATGTCGATCACGCCGGCATTCTCGCCCGGGCCCTGGATCACCCAGGGCGCCTTGGTCGGCAGCTTCTTCAGGTGGATGCGGGAGGATTTGTACGAGCAATGCTCCGACCACATCACCGAGAAGATGCCGAGTTCGGTCAGGTTCGGCTCCCGGCCCAAGGCGGCGAGGACGCGCTCATATTCTTCCGGGGACAGGCCGTGTTCGGCGACGATCGCGGGCGTGATCTCGGGCATGGCCGCGCCCTTAGCCGGGTGCGCCAGCCATTCCTAGGGGATCAGGCGGATCTGCGGGTTTGGGAGAGCAGGTCCGCGACCACGGACTTGGGGGCGGGGCGGCCGAACAGATAGCCCTGGCCGGTCGAGCAGCCATGCTGGCGCAGGAACTCGGCCTGGCGATCAGTCTCGATGCCCTCCGCGACCACCGTCTTGCCGAGGCCCTGACCGAGCTTGATTATGGCGGAAACGATGGCGGCGCTGTCGACGCCGGTGTCGCCGAACAGGTCTTGAATGAAGCTGCGGTCGATCTTGAGCGCGTCGACCGGAATTTCGCGCAGGTGCGTCAGCGACGCATAGCCGGTGCCGAAATCGTCGAGCGAAATACCGAAGCCGGCCTGCTTCAGTTCCGTGATCAGGTCGTTCGCCATCGGTGCCGAGCGGCCGACGAACACGCCTTCGGTCACTTCGATGACGAGGCGCTCGCGTGGGATGCCGGCGCCGTCCATGTGATCGGTCAGGCGCGTGATGAAGTCGCGGTTGCGGAACTCGGCCGCCGAGGCGTTGATCGACATCTTGCCGAACTCGAGCCCCTGGTTGCGCCAGTCGATCATGTCGGCGATGACCATGTCGAGCATCGCAATGCCGATCGCCTCGGCCACTTCGAAATCATTGAAGGCTTCGGCGATGGTGCCCGGCAGGCAGATCTGGCCCGAGCGGTCGCGGCGTCGCAAGAGCGCTTCGAAGCCGACGATCTGCCCGGTCTCCATCGAGACCTGGGGCTGGTAGAAGGGAATCAGCCGCTTGTTTTCGACCGCTTCGCGGCCAATGTTGATCATCGCCACGCGCCGCTGCATCTTGCTGCGCATGGCCGGCTCGAAGCTCATGAAGCGGCCGCGCCCGGCATTCTTCGCCTCGTAGAGCGCGATGTCCGCATGCTTGAACAGCTCGGACGCGTTGGACGCGTGCAGCGGGAAGATGGCGGCGCCGGCGCTGGCCCTGCAGTCGAACTCGCGGCCGCCGAGGCGCAGCGGTGTCTTGAGCGCGGTGAACAGATCGTCGACCAGGCTTTCGATCGCTTCGGGTCCCTCGACGCCGGGCAGCAGGATCGCGAACTCGTCGCCGCCCAGCCGCGCCACTGTCGCCTGCAGGGTGATGTTTTCCTGCAGCACCTTGGCAAACTGGGCGAGCAACCGGTCGCCGGCGTGATGGCCCAGGATGTCGTTCACGTCCTTGAAGTGATCGAGGTCCAACATGACGAGCCCGAGCCGGCCGAGGCCGTCGGCGGCGCGGCTGGTCAGCTCGTCCAGGCGTTGGTTGAACAGGTTGCGGTTGGGCAGGCCGGTCAGCGGGTCGTGCTCGGCCGCCCAGCGCGTCTCGATCTCGGCCAGGACGATTTCGTGAATGTCTTCGGTATAGCCGTACCAGCGGACGATATTGCCCTCTTCGTCGCGGCGCGGGAAGGCGCGGGAGCGCATCCAGCGATAGCTGCCATCGGCCATCTTGAAGCGACAACGCACGTCGTGCGGCGTGCCGTTCATCAATGCGTTGCCGACCGTCGCCTGCATCCGCGGCAAGTCCTCGGGGTGGAGCACATGCATCCAGCCGAGAAAGCCAAGCGCCTGTTCTTCGGCCAGGCCGACCATCTTCAGATAGCGTTCGGTGACCCGGGTGACGCCCTTGTCGTTGTCGGCGACCCAGGGCAGCTGCGGATTGAGCTCGACCGTGTACCAGAGATGTTCGACCGTGCGGTTCAGGTCGGCGATCTCCTCGCGCTCTTCGGTCCGGTCCATCAGCGTGACGAACAGGGCGGGGCCGCCATCGCCTGCCTCGCCGCGGCTGAGCCCGGCATCGACGTGCAGCACGGCGCCATTCAGCGTGCGGCCGGAAATGGCGATAGTGACCGGCGATCCGCTCAGCGCCTGCCGGATGGCGCGGACGACCACGGGGCCGATGGTTCGATCGACGAGGCGCAGCAGGGCCAGTCCGGTGGTGCGGGCCTTGGCGGATAGGAGTTCCGCCGCGCGCTTGTCGGCGTCGATGACACTCCCGAGCGAAGCGATCGTCAGTGTGCCGAGGCCGGCGAGATCGAGAGCCTTGGCTGCCGCGGCGGGATCACGCATCGGCTTCGTGCCGTGGCGGTCCTTTACGACTCTCTTTTGCGGCTGCGCGTCCCTCACAGCAGGCGGGATACCGGCGAAGGGTTAACGCGTTCTTACCTGCTCCGTGCCGTTTTCGAAACGGTCTGTTAACCTTGTTCGGGCATCACGTTCACCGTGAGCATCTCCACCCGCCGTGCCCCTGTCGATGACCTGCCCGCCACCGCCCGGCTGCGGGGCGGTTTGATGATCGCGCCCGATATTGAGTCACTCGTCGAGCTGTTTGCGGGAGCACTCGAGGAACATGGCATCGACGGCCATTTCTGCCTCGCCCGATCGGGCGAGCAATTGGTCCCGGCTGCGGGCGACATGGCATCGCTGATCAATGCGACGGACGTGCTGACGGTGGAAGTGGAAGCGAGCGCCTTGCCCGGTGCGCTCGTTTTACTCGCCCGACCGAACCGGCCGCTGTCCCGCGAGGCGTGGGCGCGAGTGCGGGGCTATGCCGAGCTGTTCGCCGCGCGCGTGCTGGCGCTGCAGGAACTCGCCGACGATGTCGATACCGAATGTGGGCTGACGCTGCGCGAGCGCTACGTTCTCGGCCGGCGCCTGGCCGGTCTTGCGCCGATCGACATCGCGGAGGAAGCGAAGCTGACGGTGAACGCCGTCTCCGAAGCGATGGACAAGGCTGCGGCCAAGCTCGGCGCGGACAATGTGGGCGAAGCCATTGCGCTCGCGGCACGCCGCGGCTGGCTGGCTGTGACGAATCTTGAGAACTGCTCTTCAAGTTCACAGAATTTCACGTATAAGCTGACCCAGAACGGCTGACAGCCGTCGAGCGGGGGTCGCTTACAACATGTTGCACGTGGTCGCGAACGATAATCGCGCGCTGTACGAGCGTGAAATCGAAGAGTTTCATAGATTGAGAAAAGCCGTGTTCGTCGACGAACTCGGCTGGCGCATCCCCGTGCGCGACGGTCTCGAGATGGATCAATATGACGACGAGCGCGCGGTTTACGGCTTCTCGTTCGACGTCAACAATCAGCTGACCATGGCCTGTCGTTATCGGCCTACCGACGACCGGTCGTTGCTGATGGACGTGTTCAGCCATGCGCTCGCCCCCGGCACGCCCGATCCGACGGGCCCCGGCGTGTGGGAGATTACGCGCGGTATCTGCCTGGAGACGGGCGGAGCGCGGCACAATCAGCGTCGGCGCGCCTGCCAGATGATCACGCCGCTCGAGCTGACCCGTGCGACCGGCGGCACGCGCTGCGTCGCCTTTGCCGAGGTGCGGCTGCTGCCGCTATTCATCCAGATGGGCTGGCGCGTGAAATTGCTCGGCGATCCGATCGATTTCGGAGAAGGCACCGGGATCGCATTCGAGATCGATGCCAGCGACGTGGCCATCGCCAAGATCCGCCGTGATTTCGACTTGCCGGAACAGGGCTATATCAAGCTGCTGCCTGACCCGTCTGACAAGCGGACGATCCATGAGCGCGCGGCCGACCTGGCGCTGTCGTCGGCGCTCACCGCGTCGTTGATGCCGCAAGACAGCGACGCTCGTGAAGTGGCGCAGAGCATCATGCGGACGGTGTCCAACCCGAAGCTCAACAAGCGCGCGTTCGACTATGTGCGCCGCAACCAAAGCGACCTTGCCGCGGTTCCCGGCGCGGCGTGAAGCGGGCCGGCGCGGTCGCCGGCCCTGATCAGTTTAGCGTGAGCAGCTCTGCGCGGCGCCGCCATTGACCGCGATCTGCACGGTCTTGCCGCTGCCCGACACCGAGAAGCCGTTGCCGCCAGCCATCGTGCCGCCTTCGGCCGGCGCCTTGACCTGGGTCGGCGTGCCTTCCTTCGACGTGCGGACATTGGCGCTGGTCTTGTCGCCCAGGAAGTCGACATAGACGATCGAGTTGTCCTTGCAGCGATAGATGGCGCTGTCCGTCACGGCCGGCGGCAGCTCGACCGGCGCGGCATTGGCGATCTGGTTCGCCATCGGATCGGGATTGGTGTCGATCACCTCGGGTTCGGACTTGTTGCAGCCGCCGAGGACCAGCAGCGCCGCAACGGCGGAAAGGGGAATGAGCTTGGTCATAGGGCCCAAGCTTTCGCGGGTGCAGCAAGATCGGTCAAGCGGAACGTGATTCTGTAACATGACGTTCGACTGTCCAGCGCTGTCATTCGTGGAAAAACGGGGGCTTGAGGTTCAGTCCGCCAGCGCTTTCCAGCGTTCAAGCTTGCGCTCGTAAGGGATTGCATGCGCCGGGCTACTGGACGGAAGCGGCATGAGGCGGATGCGATTCGCCCACTGACCCAACGCTGCCGTGCCGATCCGGGCCGCCGTGCCGCCGTTGAACCCGATCGTTCGCAGTTGCGGAAGCGATCCGACGAGCTGCTGAAGATCATTCGGTCGGGCATCCTTGATGGCGGTATCGAGGCTGCCTTGGCGTTCGGCGTCGGCGACGACGTCCCACAGCCCCACGCCCCTGGAAAGCAGCGATTGCAGGCGCTGCTCATAGTCCAGGGCCGGCAGAGGCAGGCCGAGCACATCGCCCAGCAGGCGCCAGAATTGGTTGCGCGGATGGGCGTAATAGCGAGCCGCGGCCAGTGACCGGGCGCCCGGCAGGCTGCCGAGCACGAGGATCCGCGTCTGCTCGTCGACGACCGGCGGGAACGAAGCATGGCGCATCGGCTCAATGATCGCTTCGCCGGTGCAAAGACAAGGCTGCTTGTTCGCAGCCGTCGCGCCGCCTACCTCCATGCCATGACGACACCCGATACGCTGGCGCTGATCGGCAACACGCCGCTCGTGCGCCTGAAGGGGCCGAGCGAAGCGACCGGCTGCGACATCTACGGCAAATGCGAGTTCCTGAACCCCGGCGCTTCCGTCAAGGACCGCGCGGCGCTCGGCATCGTCGAGGATGCCGAGGAAAAGGGCTTGATCGCGGCCGGCGGCACGTTTGTCGAGGGGACTGCGGGCAATACCGGCATCGGCCTGGCGCTCGTCGCCAATGCCAAGGGCTACAAGACGATTATCGTGATGCCGGAAACGCAGAGCCGGGAGAAGATGGATACCCTTCGCGCGCTCGGCGCCGAGCTCGTGCTGGTCGCCGCCGCGCCTTATTCGAGCCCCTGCCACTTCGTGCATACCTCGCGCCGGATCGCGGAGGAGACGCCGAATGCGCTCTGGGCCAATCAATTCGACAACATCGCCAACCGGCGCGCGCACATCCGCTGGACCGCCGAAGAGATTTGGACGCAGATGGACGGTCGTATCGACGGCTTCACCTGCGCGGTGGGAACCGGTGGCACATTGGCTGGCGTGGGCCTTGGGCTGAAAGCCAAGGATCCGGAGGTCACGATCGCGCTGACCGATCCGCATGGCGCCGCGCTTTACAGCTATTATGCCTGTGGCGAGCTGCGCTCTGAAGGGAGTTCCGTCGCCGAGGGCATCGGCCAGGGCCGGATCACCGCCAATCTGGAAGGCGCGCCGGTCGATACCCAGTTCCGCATTTCGGATGCCGAGGGGCTCGCCCAGGTTCAGGCCTTGCTGAAGGAGGAAGGGCTGTGCCTCGGCCTCTCGTCGGGGATCAACGTTGCCGGCGCGATGGCGCTGGCGCGGCAGCTCGGACCCGGCAAACGGATCGTCACGATCCTGTGCGACACCGGCTTTCGCTATCTATCGACGCTTTATAATCCCGAATGGCTGGCGGCAAAGGGCCTCGCCACGACAGCGTGATTTTGCGTTCGCGCCGTTTGGGGTTACACAGGCACGCAATGTCGGATGACAAACGCGCTGGCATGCAGAGAATTCGCGTCGGGCTGACCGGGCTGGGCGCGGTCCTACTGATCGTCGCCATCTCCGCCGCGATCTTCGAGAGCGCCAGCCACCAGCCGGTCAACAGCACCGATCCGGGCCTGAACCGGACCGAGCAGGTCGTCGCCAATATGGTGGCGGCGAACGCCACCGAAGCGCCGAGCGAACCGCTCGCGGAAATCGGGGTGACGCCTGGCGCTCCCGCCGCATCGAACAGCGCCGACTCGTCCAAATAGGCCGCCCACCCCCGTGACTTCCCGGAACATCCCACGAACAAGGTGGCAGCGGCGCGTCGAAGTGCCGCCGGCACCGGACATTCTGCCGATCTAGAGCCGCTTTTTCCCGCAAAATCCCGTTGTTTCCCGCGCTGACCCGAGATATGTATTTCGGGACAGGCGGGGCTCATCCCTTTGAACGATTCGTCCCCGGAGGGCGCGTGAAGGCGCGCTTTTCGGAACGAGAGGGTTTTGCGCCCCGCCCAAGAGGGTGCGCGTGGGCGAAAGAGAAGCCTTTAACGGATTTGCGATGACCGCGGTCGACGGCAAAGGCCGCGTCGCCATCCCCGCATCCATGCGCGCCGTGATCGAGCGCAATGTAGAAGCCGGCGGCGGCGACCCCCGCACCGTCGTGATCGCGCTCCACCCCCAGGATCCGTGCCTGATCGCCTATGACCCTGCCTGGTTGAAGCGCAGCCATGATCGCCTGGAGCGCCGCGAAGAGATGCTCGAAGCGCAGGGCGATGCGATCGATTTCAACGCGAAGCGCCGCGCGCTTGCGCTGACGGAGAGCGCCGGCTTTGATTCCAGCGGCCGCTTCGTCCTGCCGGACTTCTACGCGATGAAGGCGAAGCTGCTGCCGGGTACCGATGCCGTCTTCTCCGGTGCCGGAAATTTCTTCGAGATTTGGAATCCCGACGTGCTGCTGGCGGCCGAAGGCGTCGATGCGACGCTCAAGGAACTCGTCGAGTTCACGCGCGCCAAGCGGGCCGCCAAGTGAACGCCGCTCCGCACATTCCAGTCATGCTCGCCGAAGTGATCGACGCGCTCGCCATCACCCCCGGCGAGCGGCATGTCGACGGCACCTTCGGCGCCGGCGGCTATACGCGCGCGATGCTCGACAAGGGTGCCGCGGTCTTTGCCTTCGATCGCGATCCGAACGCGGTCTTGGCTGCCCCGGTGCTGCCCGGACTGACGCTGATCGAGCGGCGCTTCTCTGAAATGGAGGAGGCGTTGGGGGCGCTCGACGCGCTCCCGGTCGATGGCGTGACGCTCGATATCGGCGTGTCGTCGATGCAGTTCGACCAGGCCGAACGCGGCTTTTCCGTGCAGAATGACGGGCCGCTCGACATGCGGATGGAGCAGGCCGGGCTGAGCGCCGCCGAATGGCTGAACACGGCTGACGAGGCCGAGATCGCCGACGTGATCTTCCGCCTGGGCGAGGAGCGCCGCTCGCGCCGCATCGCCCGCGCGATCGTCGCCGCCCGGCCGCTCGCCCGCACGCTCGAACTCGCGACCGTCGTGCGCAAGTCGGTCGGCTATATCCCGGGCAAGGACAAGGACCCGGCGGTGCAGGTCTTCCAGGCGATCCGCATCCACCTGAACCGCGAACTGGAAGAGCTGCAGGACGGCCTCGAAGCGGCGGAGCGCGTGCTGGCGCCCGGCGGGCGGCTGGCAGTCGTCACCTTCCACAGTCTCGAGGATCGCATCGTGAAGCAGTTCCTGCGCGATCGCAGCGGCGCGGCACCCGCAGGTTCGCGGCACCTGCCGTCAACCAAGTCGCGCCGGCCGAGCTTCGAGGCGGTCGGCAAGGCCGTGCGGCCGAGCGCCGCGGAGACGGCGGCAAATCCGCGCGCACGGTCGGCGACGCTGCGCGTGGCGAAAAGAACAACGGCGGAAGCTTGGGGAGTATCGGCATGATCGCACGGCGTTTGCGTCCGATCGGATGGGTGGCGGGCGTCGCGGGCGCGGCGCTCTCTTTCTACCTCGTCTCGCTCCAGGTGGCTGCCGAGCGCACCGCGCTGGAGAGCGTCGAGCGCAAGATCGTGCTGACCCAGAGCCAGATCCGCACGCTCGAGACCGAGTTCAGCGCCCGCGCGAGCCTCAGGCAGCTCGAATCCTACAACAATGAAGTGCTCGCGCTCGCGGCGCCGAAGGTCGATCAGTATCTGACCAGCGAAGTGCAGCTCGCCGCCTATGTGCCGGGCGAGGGCCTGCCCGCGCAGGCGCCGCGCACCGCGCTCGCCAGCGCCGAAACGGTTTCCCCACCTGCGGCGGTGGCCAGCGCACCGCCCGCCCGGCCGGTGCTGCGCCCGGCGGTGGTGCCCGATGCCCGGTCCGACGGTGCGCCGGTCATCCCCGCGATCAAGCGTTCGCCGATGATGCAGGCCGTTGCCATGATCGAAGAGCTGCCGCAACCGCGCACGATCCCGGCGCAGGTGAAGGTCACGAAGCCCAAGGCTGAAAAGGTGGCGCTGCTCGACGATGGCTCGATCCGCGACATCGCCCGCACCGCCGCGAAGGAAGCAAAGGCGAAACGATGACCGCTGTCGCCGCCGCTCCGCACGCGCAGTTCCGCCCCTTGCCAGAGCGCCGCCCCGAGGTGGCGCTTTCGCACGTTCGGCTGATGCTGTTGATGCTGCTGTTCATCGGCGCGACGGCGGCGATCGGCCTGCGCATTGCCTATCTGTCGGTCTTCACCGATGCGAGCACCAACCGCGCGCATGCGGCGCGGATCGGGCGCGGCGACATTCTCGATCGCAACGGCATTCCGCTTGCGCAGACGATCGACGCCTGGTCGATCGGCATTCATCCGGCCAAGATCATCGGCGACAGGGCGGAACTGGCGCGGCAGCTCGCCACGTTGATGCCGGAGAAGAGCGCGGACGAGTATCTGCGCATTCTCAATTCGAAGCTGACCTTCACCTATCTCCGCCGCCGCGCGACGCCGGAGCTGGTCGCCGCGGTCAACCGGCTGGGCGAGCCGGGCATCGATCTCGGGCGCGAGCCGGAGCGCATCTACCCGCAGGGCATGCTCGCCGCCCATGTGCTCGGCTTCACCGACTTCAACGGCAACGGCGTGTCCGGCATGGAAAAGGTGCTGGAGCGCGAGCTGACCGGCGCGGGGCGCGCGGGTGGCGTCCAGCTGTCCATCGACAGCCGCGTGCAGCAGGCGCTGGAAGCGGAACTCGGCCGCGCAATGACCAAGTTCAGCGCCATCGGCGCCGCCGGCGTGGTCATGGACATCAAGACCGGCGAAGTGGTCGCGCTGACCTCCTTGCCCGAACTCAATCCGAACAAGCCGGCGCAGCAGGGCGCCGACGCGGCATTCAACCGCGCGACGCTGGGCGTCTACGAGCTCGGCTCGACCTTCAAGCCGTTCACCGTCGCCATGGCGATGGACGCGGGCGTGGTCCGCAGCCTCGGCCAGATGTACAACTGCCCCAAGGTGCTGCGCGCCGGCCGCTTTTCGATCACCGACACCCACCCGTTCGGCCGCGCCTGCTCGGTCGCCGAGATAATGCAGGAATCGTCGAACATCGGCACGGCGCAGATCGCGGCGCAGCTCGGCACGGAGCGGCAGCGCGCTTTCCTGAAGCGCATGCACTTTCTGGAGCGAGTCAAGATCGAGATCCCCGAACGCGGCCGCCCGCTCAATCCGGGCGCGAACTGGGGCGATATCTCGACGATGACGGTCGGCTATGGCCATGGCATCGCGGTGTCGCCGCTGCACCTGGCGACCGGCTATGCGACCCTGTTCAACGGCGGCGTCTGGCGGCCCGCGACCTTGCTGAAGCGCGATGCGCGCAATCCGCTGCCGGAAGGCGACCGCGTTTTCTCGGCCGATACATCGTACAAGATGCGCTCGCTGCTTCGCCTCGTCGTGACGCACGGCACCGGCAAGAAGGCGGACGCGCCGGGCTTCCGCGTCGGCGGCAAGACCGGCACCGCGGAAAAGATCGTCGGCGGCCGCTATTCGGGCGCGGCGGTGGTCACCACCTTTGCCGGTGTGTTTCCGATGGAGGCGCCGCGCTATGTGATCGTCGCCATGCTCGACGACCCCAAGGCGACCAAGGACACTTACGGCTTCCACACCGCCGGCTGGAACGTGGCGCCGGTGATTTCCGGCACGGTCAGTCGCATCGGCCCGATGCTGGGCGTGATGCCAGACCCGAACCGCGAAGCCAATCTGGGCGAGGTGCTCCCCTTCGTTCATGCGAAGGAGTGACGCGTGCGGCTGCGCGATCTGGCGGGAATCGATTCTGACGTAGAGATCACCGGCTTCGCCATCGATCACCGCAAGGTCGCGCCCGGCACTGTGTTCGGCGCGTTCCGGGGCAGCCGCTTCAATGGCGAGGACTTCATCGCCCAGGCTATCGCCTTCGGTGCTGCGGCAGTCGTGGCGGCGCCGAATGCACAGGTCGCAGGCGTTCCGCATATCGCGTCCGACGATCCCCGCCGCGTCTTTGCCCAACTGGCCGCCCGCTTCTTCGCGCCCTATCCGGCGACTACCGTCGCGGTCACCGGCACCAACGGCAAGACGTCGAGCGTCGAGCTGACGCGGCAGCTTTGGCGGCTCGCCGGGCACAATGCGGCGTCGATCGGCACGCTCGGCGTCACCACCGCGCACGACCAGGTGCTGACCGGCCTCACCACGCCAGACATCGTGACCTTCCTGTCCAACGTCGCCGGCCTGAAGCGCGAAGGCGTGACGCATCTGTCCTTCGAAGCGTCGAGTCACGGTCTCGATCAGAAGCGCACCGAAGGGCTGCCCGTCCGTGCCGCCGGCTTCACCAACTTGAGCCGCGACCATCTCGACTATCACGGCGATATGCACAGCTATTTCGCCGCCAAGCTGCGCCTGTTCGAAGAAGTTGTGGATGAGGACGGCGCGGCCGTTGTCTGGGCGGATGACGGCGCGCATTCGGATCGGGTCGTGGAGGTGTCCCGAGCCAGGGGATTGCGTGTGCTGACGGTCGGCGAACGAGGCGAAGCGCTCAGATTGGTGAGCCGCACGCCGTCGCGCCTGGGTCAGCAGCTGGTGATCGAAGCCGAGGGCAAGAGCTACAAGGTCACGCTGCCGCTGATCGGCGCCTATCAGGCGGCCAATGCGTGCGTGGCGGCGGGGCTGGTGATCGCGACCGGCGGCGACACCGCGCGCGCGCTCGAACATCTCGCCCGCGTCACCCCGGTGCGTGGCCGGCTGGAGCGGGCGGCGATCACGCGGGCCGGCGCCCCCATCTATGTCGACTATGCCCACACGCCGGACGCGATCGAGGCGGCGGCGGCGGCCTTGCGCCCGCACACTAAGGGGCGGCTGATCATCGTCTTCGGTGCCGGCGGCGACCGGGACCAGGGGAAACGGCCGGAGATGGGCCGCGTGGCATCGCGGGTCGGCGACCTCGTCATCGTCACCGACGACAATCCCCGCACCGAGGATGCTGCCCTGATCCGCCGCGAGATCCTTGCCGGCGCGCCCGACGCACGGGAAATCGCCGGCCGGCGCGAAGCCATCGCCGAAGCGGTTGCCATTGCGGGTGCGGACGACGTCATCCTGCTCGCCGGCAAGGGCCACGAACAGGGCCAGATCGTCGGCGACCGCGTGCTGCCGTTCGACGATGTGACCGTCGCACGGGAGTGCGCGGCGTGACACCGCTCTGGACCTCAGCCGATATCGCTAGCGCCGTCTCCGGCACTGCGTCCGCCGCATTCGAGGCAAACGGCGTCGCGTTCGATTCTCGCGAAGTCACCGCCGGCGACCTGTTCATCGCGCTGTCCGGCGAGACCACGGACGGGCACCGGTTCGTCGATCAGGCCTTTGCGCAGGGTGCCGCCGGCGCGATCGTCAGCCAGCCGGTCGATCACCCGCACATTCTCGTCGCCGACACGCGCGCGGCGCTCGATTCCCTTGGGGTCGCAGCCAGGGCAAGAACGTCCGCCACCGTGGTCGGCATCACGGGATCGGTGGGCAAGACGGGCACCAAGGAAGCGCTCTGGGCGGCGTTCGATCGCATGGCGCCGGGCCGGGCGCACCGGTCGCTCAAGAGCTACAACAACCATACCGGCGTGCCATTGAGCCTGTCGCGCATGCCGGCCGACACGCGGTTTGGCGTCTTTGAAATGGGCATGAACCATGCGGGCGAGATCGCCGCGCACACGAGGCTCGTGCGGCCCCATGTTGCGGTGATCACCACCATCGCCCCGGCCCATATCGAGAATCTCGGCTCGATCGAGAATATCGCCCGCGCCAAGGCCGAGATCTTCGAGGGCCTGGAGCCGGGCGGGACGGCAATCATTCCTCATGACTCGCCGCAGCGTGACATCCTGATCGAGGCCGCGCAGCGCCATGCCGGTCGCGTGCTCACTTTCGGCTTGGGGCAAGGCGCCGATGTGCGGGCGATGGACATGGTGCCGTCCAAGAGCGGCGGCACCCTGATCACCGTGCAGCTGCCGGGCGCGAGCCTGACGATGACGGTCGGGCAGCCGGGCGAGCATTGGGTCACCAATGCCTTGGCGGTGATCGCCACTGTGGAGGCGGCGGGCGGAGATCTTGCCATCGCCGGTCTGGCCATGGCCGAGCTGCCGGGCATGCCCGGTCGTGGGGCGCGCTCGAACATCGCCGTGCCGGGCGGCGAGGCGCTGCTGATCGACGAAAGCTACAACGCCAATCCGGCCTCGATGCGCGCGACGCTCAAGGTGCTGGGCGAGCAGATGGCGGCGCGGCGGGTCGCGGTGCTGGGCACGATGCGCGAGCTGGGCGACCATGGCCCCCGCTTCCACGCCGAGCTTGCCGAGCCGATCCTGTCGGCGGGCGTCGATTTTGCACTGCTCGTCGGCGAAGAGATGGCGCCGCTTGGCCAGGCGCTTGAGGGGCGGGTCGACTTCGCGCATGTGCCCGCCGCCGCGGACGCGCTGGCCGCTCTGGATGGGCGGATCGGCGCTGGCGACGCGGTTCTCATCAAAGCTTCCAATTCGGTCGGATTGGGTCGGCTGGTCGCGCAGCTGACGGGCGGCGCGCTCGCGGGGAAGGACTGACATGCTCTATCTGCTGGCCGAGCAGCTTGGCTTTCCCGGCATCCTGAACCTGATCCGCTATCTGAGCTTCCGCGCCGGCGGGGCGGTGGCGACGGCGCTGCTGCTCGGGCTGATCATCGGGCCGAAGTTCATCGGCTGGCTGCGGGTGCGCCAGGGCAAGGGCCAGCCGATCCGCACCGACGGCCCGCAGACCCACCTCGCCAAGCGCGGCACGCCGACGATGGGCGGGCTGATGATCCTGACCTCGCTCACCGTCTCGGTGCTGCTGTGGATGGACCTGCGCAGCCCCTATGTCTGGGCGTGTCTGGCGGTGACTCTGGGCTTCGGTGCGATCGGCTTCCTCGACGATTGGGACAAGGTCAGGAAGGCGAGCCATGCCGGCGTGCCGGGCAAGGTGCGGCTGCTGCTGGAGTTCATCATCGCCGGCATCGCGTCGTGGATCATCATCCAGAATAACGGCGCCAATCTCTGGATTCCGTTCGTCGCTGAGCCCGTGGCGAACCTCGGCTGGTTCTACATCGCCTTTGCCGCCTTCACGATCGTGGCGTTCGGCAATTCGGTAAACCTGACCGATGGCCTGGACGGCCTCGCGACGATGCCGGTGATCATCGCCTCGGTCGCGTTCATGATCATCGCCTATCTGGTCGGCAACGTGAAGTTCGCGACCTATCTCGGCATCCCGCACGTGCCGGGGGCAGGCGATCTCGCCATCTTCTGCGGCGCGATCGCGGGCGCCGGACTGGCGTTTCTCTGGTTCAACGCGCCCCCCGCCGCCGTCTTCATGGGCGACACCGGCAGCCTGGCGCTCGGCGGCGCGCTGGGCACCATCGCGGTCGTCGCGCACCATGAGATCGTGCTGGGGATCATCGGCGGCCTGTTCGTGGTGGAGGCGCTCAGCGTCATCATCCAGGTCTTCTTCTACAAGCGGACCGGCAAGCGGGTGTTCAAGATGGCGCCGATCCATCACCATTTCGAACAGCTCGGCTGGTCGGAGCCGACCGTCGTCATCCGCTTCTGGATCATCGCCCTGGTGCTGGCGCTGGCCGGCCTGTCGACGCTGAAGGTCCGGTGATTACGTCACGCGCCTGGGCCGGGAAGAAATACGCCGTGCTGGGCCTGGCGCGGAGCGGGCTGGCGACCGTGGACGCGTTGCTGGCGGCGGGTGCGCAGGTGTGGGCGTGGGATGGGAATGAGGCGGCTCGATCCAAGATCCTCCCCGGAATGGGGAGGGGGACCGCCGGCGAAGCCGGTGGTGGAGGGGGCCCCGGGCCCGCGCGCGTGGAGGGTCCCCTCCACCAAGCTGCGCTTGGTCCCCCTCCCCGTTCCGGGGAGGATTTGGCTGTTGCCGACCCCCTGACTCTCGACCTCACCGGCTTTGAAGCCGTCGTCGTCTCCCCTGGTGTCCCCATCAACCGGCACCCGATCGCCACGCATGCCGCCAGGCACGATGTCCCCCTGATCGGCGACATTGAACTCTTCGCCCAGGCGCGCGCCGAGCTGCCGCCGCACAAGGTGGTCGGCATCACCGGCACCAACGGCAAGTCGACCACCACTGCGCTCGTCCACCATATCCTCAAGACCGCCGGCGTGCCGACGCTGATGGGCGGCAATATCGGCCTTCCGATCCTCGCCCAGGAGCCGCTGCCCGAAGGCGGCGTGTATGTGCTGGAACTGTCCAGCTACCAGATCGACCTGACCCTCAGCCTGGACTGCGATGTGGCCGTGCTGCTCAACATCACGCCGGATCATCTGGATCGGTATGAGAGCTTCGAGGCGTATGCCGCGTCGAAGGCGCGCTTGTTTGAGATGCAATCTCCTGAGCGGGTCGCTGTAGTCGATGCTGTTGCGGAAGCAGATGAGGATGTTCTCGACAACGCAGTCGATCCGTTCATCTACATCATTGACCAAGTGGAAGTAGGCGACCAGGCAGCTTGGCCTTCATTGCAGGGCCCGCATAATTGGCAGAATGCGGCGGCGGCAACGGCGGTTTGCCGGGCGCTTGGCCTTACCAACGAACAGATCGAACACGGCCTTAGCACCTATCCCGGCCTCCCGCATCGCATGGAGCGTGTTGCGGAGCGCTCCGGCGTGCTGTTCGTGAACGATAGCAAGGCGACCAACCCGACGTCGACCGCGCCGGCGCTCGCCGCGTTCCCGAAGGTGCGGTGGATCTTGGGCGGCCTCGCCAAGACCGATGAGCTCGACGCCTGCGCGCCGCATTTCTCGCATGTTCGCTCGGCCTACACGATCGGCGAGGCCGGGGCGCTGTTCGCGCGCATCCTTGCGCCGCACATGCCGGTCGCGGAATGCGGCGTGCTCGAGGAAGCCGTGAAGCGCGCCGCCAATGACGCGGAGCCGGGGGACACGGTGCTGCTGTCGCCGGCCTGCGCTTCGTTCGATCAGTTCAAGGACTATGAGGCGCGGGGGGAAGCATTTCGCGCCGCCGTGGGGGCACTGCAATGACCGACACCGCTGCGATCCGCCGCAAGAAACAGGTGCAGAAATTCGGCCGCTCCGACCGCAGCCCGCTGGGCCTGTGGTTCTGGGAGATCGACCGCGTGCTGCTGATGCTGATCACGGTGCTGATCTCGATCGGCCTGGTCGCCGTCGCGGCCGCCAGCCCCTCGGCCGCGCATCGCTATTCCGGCGGCGACGTGACCTTCGCCCCGCTCTATTATTTCTGGCGCCAGCTCTTCTGGATCGCGCTGAGCGTGCCGGTGATGCTCTATATCTCGACCTTCTCGAAAGCGAAGGCGCGGCGGTTCGCGCTGGCGGGTGCGGCCTTCTTCACGGTGATGCTGGCCTTGGTGCCGATCATCGGCTTCGAAAAGAACGGCGCGACGCGCTGGATCGGCGTCGGCATCGGCCAGTTCCAGCCCTCCGAATTCCTGAAGCCGCTGTTGGTCGTCGCCCTCGCCTGGCTGCTGAGCTTGCGCCAGCAGGACAAGACTTTGCCGGTCGTGCCGCTCACCGGCGCGCTGGTCGGGCTGATCGCGATCCTGCTGATGAAGCAGCCCGATTTCGGCCAGACGATCGTTTTCGGTACGATGTGGATGGCGCTGTTGCTGCTGTCCGGCGTGTCAGGCCGGATCATCGGCGGGCTGGTCGGCGCGGGCTTTGCGGGGATCGTCGCCGCCTATCTCTTTTATCCGGTCGCCACGACGCGCATCAACAACTTCATTTATGGCGAGGGCGACACCTATCAGGTCGACAAGGCGCATGCGACGATCACTAATGGCGGCATCTTCGGCACCGGCCCAGGCGGCGGCACGGCCAAGTTCCAGCTGCCCGAGGCGCACACCGACTATATCTATTCGGTGATCGGCGAGGAATTCGGGCTGATCGCCTGCCTTGCCATTGCGCTGATTTTCCTCGCGATCGTGGTTCGCGTGTTCCTGAAGCTGCTCGACGAGGAAGACCCGTTCACCATGCTCGCAGCGGCCGGGCTGACCACGCAAATCGGCATCCAGGCGCTGATCAACATGGCGGTCAACCTGCAGCTCGCGCCGTCCAAGGGCATGACCCTGCCGCTGATCAGCTATGGCGGCTCGTCGATGATTGCGCTGGCGATCGGGCTCGGCCTGCTGCTCGCCTTCACGCGGCGCAATCCGTACCTCAACCGCTCGCCCTATGTGGTCAAATGGGGCGGGCAGAGATGAGCCGATACGTCCTCGCGGCCGGCGGCACCGGCGGGCACATGATTCCCGCCCATGCGCTTGCCGAGGAATTGGTGAGGCGCGGCCACAACGTCGCCCTCGTCTCGGACGAGCGCGGCATGCGCTTTCCGGGCCTGTTCGAAGGCGTCGAGACGCATGTGCTGCCGGCCGGGCGGCTGGGTGGCGGCCCGCTGGGTTATGTCCGTGCAGCACAGTCGATCTGGGCCGGTCGCGCCGAGGCGCTGCGGCTGTTCCGGGAGGATCGGCCGGCGGCGGTGATGGGCTTTGGCGGCTATCCGGCGCTGCCTTCGCTGCTGGCGGCCTTCAAGGCGAAGATCTCGACCGCGGTGCATGAGCAGAATGCCGTGCTCGGCCGCGTGAACCGGCTGGTCGCGGGCCGCGTCGATGCGGTCGCCACCGCCTATCCCGACATCCAGCGGCTGCCGCGCAAGGCCGAAGCCAAGGTGCGGCTGGTCGGCAATCCGGTGCGCGAGGAAGTGCTCGCGCTCCGCGATAAGCCCTATCCGCCGCTCGACGCCGATGGCGTGTTCCGGGTGCTGGTCACCGGCGGCAGCCAGGGCGCGACGGTGCTGTCCGACGTGGTGCCGGAGGGCCTGGGCATGCTGCCGCCGGTGTTCCGCGCGCGGCTGCAGGTGACGCATCAGGCGCGCGCCGAGGATATCGAGCGGGTGCGGGCGCGCTACGCGGACCAGGGCATTCCGGCGGAACTCGCCACCTATTTGCCCGACCTGCCGGAACGGCTCGGCATGGCCCATCTGGTGATCGCGCGCTCCGGCGCGTCGACGGTGGCGGAACTGGCGGCAGCGGGTCGCCCGGCGATCCTGGTTCCGTTCGCCGCGGCGACCGACGACCACCAGACCTACAACGCCCGCGAGCTGGTTGCGGCCGGCGGTGCCCGCTCGATCCCGCAAGCGCAGTTCACGCCGGTCGAGCTTGCCAAGCAGATGCAGAAATTGGGACTGGAGCCGGAAGCGCTCGTCAACGCCGCGCGCCGGGCAAAGGGCTGCGGCCGCCCCGAGGCGGTGCGCGATCTCGCCGACCTGATCGAGGAGATCGGGCGGTGAGGCGAAGCATCATGATCCTCCCCTGCATTGCAGGGGAGGGGGACCATGCGCAGCATGGTGGAGGGGCGTCCGCGCGAGCGGACGATCACACCCTCCGCTCCGCTTCGGGCCCCTCCACCGGCTGCGCCGGTCCCCCTCCCCTCGCAGGCGAGGGGAGGAACTGATGCGCGGCGTCGGCACCGATATCGGCACCATTCACTTCGTGGGCATCGGCGGCATCGGCATGTCCGGGATTGCCGAGGTGATGCACAATCTCGGCTATTCGGTGCAGGGATCGGACGTAGCCGAGGGCTATGCGGTCGAGGGCCTGCGCGGACGCGGCATCAAGGTGATGATCGGGCACGACGCGGCCAATGTTGAAGGTGCGGCGGTGGTCGTCGTTTCTACCGCGATCAAGCGCGAAAACCCCGAGGTCGCCTATGCCTATGAGCATCGCATCCCGGTCGTGCGGCGGGCGGAGATGCTCGCCGAGCTGATGCGCCTGAAGTCGACGGTCGCGGTTGCCGGCACCCATGGCAAGACGACGACGACATCTATGATCGCGGCCCTGCTCGACGCCGGCGGCATCGACGCGACCGTGATCAATGGCGGCATCATCAACTCCTACGGCTCGAACGCCCGCCTGGGCGCCTCCGACTGGATGGTCGTGGAGGCCGACGAGAGCGACGGCAGTTTCCTGCGGCTGGACGGCACCGTTGCCGTCGTCACCAACATCGATCCCGAGCATCTGGATCATTACGGCTCGTTCGATAAGGCCAAGGCCGCCTATCTCGAGTTTGTGCACAATGTGCCCTTTTACGGCGCGGCGGTGATGTGCCTCGACCATCCGGAGGTGCAGAACATCCTGCCGCTGATCCGCGATCGGCGCGTGGTGACCTACGGTTTTTCCGCCCAAGCCGATGTGCGGGCGACCTATGTGGCGCCCGAAAGCGGCGGCAACTGCTTCCACGTCGCGGTGCGCGGGCGGGACGGCGAAGTGCGCCCGATCGAGAATGTGCGGCTGCCAATGCCCGGCAAGCACAATGTCCAGAACGCGCTCGCGGCGATTGCGGTGGCGGTGGAACTAGGCGTGCCGGATGCGTCGATCCAGAACGGCTTCGCCCGCTTCACCGGCGTCAAGCGGCGCTTCACCAAGGTCGGCGAGGTGAACGGCGTCACCATCATCGACGATTACGGCCACCACCCGGTCGAAATCCGCGCGGTGCTGGCGGCCGCGCGGGAGGCGACGCACGGCCGCGTGATCGCGGTCTGCCAGCCGCACCGCTATACCCGGCTGCGCGACCTGCTCACCGAATTCGAAACCGCGTTCAACGATGCGGACCGCGTCTATGTGACGCCCGTCTATGCCGCAGGCGAGGCGCCGATCGACGGCGTCAGTTCAGCGGTGCTGGTGGAGGGGCTGAAGGAGCGCGCGCACCGGTCGGCGGCCGAAGTGACGGATGCCGAGGCCTTGGCTCGCGAACTCGTCGGCGTGGCGGAGCCGGGCGATCTGGTCGTGTGCCTGGGGGCGGGGGATATTACCAAGTGGGCGGCCGGGCTGGCCGACGGGATGCGGGCAATCGCGTGAGCGCCAATTCCCATCCGTTCGCTTCGAGCGAAGTCGAGAAGCCGAGTTTGAGCCGCGTGGACGCGCGTTTCTCGACTGCGCTCGAAACGAACGGAGTGAAGGGGAAGCTCACGCCCAACGCCCCGCTCGCCCCGCTAGTCTGGTTCAAGGCCGGGGGCTCGGCCGAGTGGCTGTTCGAGCCCAAGGACGCGGACGATCTCGCCGGCTTCCTCGCCAGCCTTGACCCTGCCGTTCCGGTGATGGCGCTCGGCCTCGGCTCCAACCTGATCGTGCGCGACGGCGGCGTGCCCGGCGTCGTCGTCCGGCTCGGCAAGGCATTCGCGAAGGTGGAGGCGGTGGATGTGACCACTCTGCGCTGTGGCGGCGGCGCCTCCGGCATTCTCGTCTCCTCGACCGCGCGCGACGCGGGGATCGGCGGGATCGAGTTCCTGCGCTCGATCCCGGGCACGGTCGGCGGCTTCGTGCGGATGAATGGCGGCGCCTATGGCCGTGAGGTGAAGGACATTCTCGTCGCGTGCGAGGTGGTGCTGCGCTCCGGCGAACGGCGCACCCTCGGCCTCGACGAACTCGGCTACACCTATCGTCACTCCGAGCTGCCGGAGCAGGCAGTCGTCGTCAGCGCCACGTTTCGAGGCCACCCGGCGGAACCGGCTGCGATCCAGGCGGAGATGGACCGGATCGCCGCGTCGCGCGAGGCGTCGCAGCCGCTGCGGTCGAAGACCGGTGGCTCGACCTTCAAGAACCCGCCGGGTACCAAGGCATGGGTCGAAATCGACGCGGCCGGCTGTCGGGGCCTGCAGATTGGTGACGCTCAAGTCTCTGAAAAACACTGTAACTTCCTGCTCAACCTGGGTAATGCCACGAGCGCCGACATCGAGGCGCTGGGCGAGGAAGTCCGCGCTCGCGTCAAGGCGCATTCGGGAGTGGAGCTGGAATGGGAGATCCAGCGCGTGGGGGTGATGAAGTAATGAGTGCTGCTCGCCTGTTCCCCTGCGAAAGCAGGGGTCCATTCTCGTGCCTATTGCTGGACCCCTGCTTTCGCGGGGGAGCGGAGAGGGCATGACCGCTTCCTTCCACATTCTCGTCCTGATGGGCGGCTGGTCGGCGGAGCGCGAAGTGTCGCTGATGTCGGGCGCGGGCGTGGCCGATGCGCTGGAGAGCCTCGGCTATTGCGTAACGCGGCTCGATATGGGCCGCGACGTCGCCGCGCGCATTGCCGATGCGAAGCCCGACCTCGTCTTCAACGCGCTGCATGGGACGCCGGGCGAGGACGGCTCGGTGCAGGGCATGCTCGACCTGATGGGCATCCGCTACACCCATTCGGGCATGGTCACCTCGGTAATCGCGGTCGACAAGCAGCTGACCAAGCAGGCGCTGGTGCCGCATGGCATCCGCATGCCGGGCGGCCATGTGATCAAGTCGGAGAGCCTCTATTTCGGCGATCCACTGGCGCGGCCCTATGTGCTGAAGCCGGTCAATGAAGGCTCGTCGGTCGGGGTCGCCATCGTCACCGCGGAGGGTAATTATGGCGAGCCGATCGGGCGCGATGTCGCCGGCCCGTGGCAGGAGTTCGAGGAGCTGCTCGCCGAGCCGTTCATCCGCGGCCGCGAGCTGACGACGGCGGTGCTCGGCGGCCGCGCGCTGGGCGTCACCGAGCTGAAGCCCAAGTCCGGCTTCTACGACTATGACGCCAAATATACCGAGGGGCTGACCGAGCATGTCTGCCCCGCCAACGTACCGCCCGCCATCGCCGAAGCGTGCATGGACATGGCGCTGAAGGCGCACAAGCTGCTCGGCTGCCGGGGCGCGTCGCGCTCCGATTTTCGCTGGGATGACGAGAAGGGCGTCGAAGGGCTCTTCCTGCTCGAGACCAACACCCAGCCGGGCATGACGCCGCTTAGCCTTGTCCCCGAACAGGCCAAGGCGATCGGTATGTCCTATGCCGAACTGGTCGACGCGATCGTCAAGGAAGCGCTCGACTGATGGCGTCGCGCGCGACCATCAAGCGCGGCAATTCGCGTGCGGCCCCGGCGCGGGGGCGCAAGCCGGTGAAGAAGCAGGGAATCGGTGCGCGCCTGCTCGCCGCCGCGCCGGTCAGCCCGGAAACGGTGCAAAAGGGCGTGACCTGGTCGCTGCTTGGCCTCGGCGCAGCGCTCGCGCTGCTGCTGCTGCAGGCGTTCGGCGTATTCGCGCTCGCGGGGAACGAAGTCGCCCGGGCGTTCGGCCAGGCCGGCTTCGAAGTGAAGCGCGTCGACTTGCGCGGCATTCGCAATATGGACCGGCTGACCGTCTATGCGATCGCGTTCGACCAGCATTCAATGGCGATGCCGCTGGTCGATCTCGAGACGGTGCGTGCGAAGCTGCTGCGCTATGGCTGGGTGCAGGACGCGCGGGTGTCGCGCCGGCTGCCCGACACTTTGGTCGTCGACATCGTCGAGCGCACGCCGGCTGCCGTCTGGCAATATCAGGGGCGGTTGCGGCTGATCGATGCGAGCGGCGTGGTACTGGAGGATGTCTCCGGCGACGCGACGCCTGACCTGCCGCTGCTGATCGGCCCCAACGCCAACCGCCATGCCGGCGAACTGGCGCAGCTGGTCGGCAAGGCGCCGTCGCTCAAGCCCGTGATCGCCGGCGCGAGCTGGATCGGCGAGCGGCGCTGGGATCTGCGCTTCCAGTCGGGCGAGACGCTCGCGCTGCCCGAGGGGCAGGAGGATGCCGAACGCGCGCTCGTCAAGTTCGCGCGGATGGACGGCGCACAGCGGCTGCTCGGGCGCGGCTTCCTCCGCTTCGACATGCGCGACCCGACGCGTTTCGTCGCTCGTGTCGACCGGCAGATGCACGCGATCGACGGCACCGCCGCCCAGCCGCAACCCGAACCTCCGGCCGCTGCGCCGGCCCGGACCAGCCCCGAACTTCAGAAGGTGAACGACACGATATGAGCAGGCGAGAAACCCGCGCCGCCGCCGCGCGCGCCGAAAAGCTGATCACCGCTCTCGACATCGGATCGTGGAAGGTCTCCGCGCTGATCGCCGAACGGGGCGAGGGCGGGACGCTCAACGTGCTCGGCACCGGCCAGCGCGAGAGCCGGGGCGTGCGCCGCGGCTATGTCGCCGATATGGGCGCGACCGAGCTCGCCGTGCGCGAGGCGGTGGAGCAGGCGGAGCGGATCGCCGGCGTCAATATCGAGGATGTGTGGGTCAGCTTTTCGGCGGGCGGGCTCGTCTCCAACATCGCCTCGGTCGAGGTGGAGCTAGGTGGTCACCGGATCGAGCAGGACGATATCGACCAGCTGCTTGCCGCGGGACGGGAGTCGATCGATCCGGCCGGGCGGATGGTGCTTCATGCCCAGCCCACGCTGTACGAACTCGACGGCCTTAACGGCGTGCGCAATCCCAAGGGGCTGCATGCCGACAAGCTGGGCGTGCAGATCCATGTCGTCGCCGCCGATCCGTCGCCGGTGCGCAACCTCGATCTGTGCGTCCGCAGCGCGCATCTGGAGGTGAAGGCGATCGTCGCGTCGCCGGTCGCGACCGGCATGGCGTGCCTGTCGGAGGAAGAGCGCGAGCTCGGCGTGGCGCTGGTCGAACTGGGGGCGGGGGTGACCAACGTCTCGCTGTTCGCCGGCGGCCTGCTGGTCGGGCTCGCCTCGATCCCGATGGGCGCCGCCGATATCACCGACGATATCGCCTCCGCCTTCGGCACGCGCCGGGCGCAGGCCGAGCGGATGAAATGCTTCTACGGCTCGGCGACCGCCACGCCGCGCGACAATCACGACATGATCGAGGTCGCGCCGATCTCGGCCGAGGAAGGGCAGGGCGAAGCGGCGCGGATCACCCGCGCGCAGCTGATCAGCATCGTCCGGCCGCGGCTGGAGCAATTGTTCGGCGAAGTCGGCAAGGCGCTGGAGCAGCTCGGCTTCACCCGCGGCCGTCAGGTCGTGCTGACCGGCGGCGGCGCGGAGCTGAAGGGCATTGCCGATTATGCGCAGGGACTGCTCGGACGCTCGGTCCGCGTCGGTCGTCCGCGCGGTCTGACCGGCCTGCCGGACGCGCATAGCGGCCCGGCGTTCGCGACTTTGGCGGGGCTGACCCGCTATGCGGCGTCCGATCCGATCGACCTGCGCAGCGTGTCGTTCGATCGCGGACAGCAGGTCATCCGGCCGAGCGGATCGGCCTTGATCCAACGGCTGGTGACGGCTTTCCGGACAAACCTGTGAATAATGTGTGGACGAGTTAACTTTTCGGTCGATTTGGCGAGTCGGCTGATTCATATGGAACGTTGCAATGGGGGCGATCGCTTCGCCGGCGAAAAGCGATAGGAGTCAGTGAGATGAGCATCGAATTCATTCCGCCCGAAGTGGACGAGCTGAAGCCGCGCATCAGCGTGATCGGCGTCGGGGGCGCCGGCGGCAACGCGATCGCGAACATGATCGCTTCGAACGTGCAGGGCGTGGACTTCCTCGTCGCCAATACGGACGCGCAGGCGCTGAACGCCTCGCCGGCCGACAGCCGCATCCAGCTCGGCCTGAAGATCACGCAGGGCCTTGGCGCCGGCTCGCGTCCCGAAATCGGCCGCGCGGCGGCGGAAGAGACGATCGAGCAGGTCGAGCGGGCGCTCGACGGCGCGCATATGTGCTTCATCGCGGCCGGCATGGGCGGCGGCACCGGCACCGGTGCGGCCCCCGTCATCGCCAAGGCGGCGCGTGAAAAGGGCATCCTGACCGTCGGCGTCGTCACCAAGCCGTTCAGCTTCGAAGGCTCGCGCCGGATGAAGTCGGCCGAGGCCGGCATTGCCGAGCTGCAGAAGCATGTCGACACGCTGATCGTCATCCCGAACCAGAACCTGTTCCTGATCGCCAACCCGAACACGACCTTCAAGGAAGCGTTCCAGATGGCCGACCAGGTGCTGCAGCAGGGCGTGCGCGGCATCACCGACCTGATGGTCATGCCGGGCCTCATCAACCTCGACTTCGCCGACGTGCGCTCGGTGATGGGCGAGATGGGCAAGGCGATGATGGGCACCGGCGAGGCGTCCGGCGACAACCGCGCCATCGAGGCGGCCGAGCAGGCGATCGCCAATCCGCTGCTCGACGGCGTCAGCATGAAGGGCGCCAAGGGCGTGATCGTGTCGATCGTCGGCGGCGAGGACATGCGCCTGATGGAGGTCGACGAGGCCGCCAATCACATCAAGGAACTGGTCGATCCGGACGCCAACATCATCTGGGGTTCGGCGTTCAACAACGAACTGGAAGGCAGGATCCGCGTCTCGGTCGTCGCGACCGGCATCGAGGCGGAACAGAGCGTGCAGCCCGAACCGGCGCGCGTCTTCTCCTTCCCCGGCACCAAGAAGGCCGACGAGCCGCGTCCGTTCGTGATGCCATCGGTTGCCCGTGCTGCCGAGCCGGCTCCGGAGCCGGTCGCGGCCGCGCCGGTTCAGCCGGAGCCGGCGCCCGAGCCGGTCGCCGAGGAAGAGCCGCTCACGCTCGACGCGCCAATCGAGGAAACGGCGGCGGACGAGCTGGTGCTCGACGCGCCCGAGCCGCTGATCGACGAGGAACTGACCGGCAACCGCCGCTGGTTCGGCGCGCCCAAGGCGGAAGACAAGCCGGAGCCCGCTCCTGCACCGGCCGCAAAGCAGGGTGGCGGCACCTTGTTCGAGCGCATGTCGTCGATCGCGCGCGGCAATGCCAAGGCGCCGGGCATGGACGAAGAGGAGCGTGGCGACCCCCTCGACATACCTCGCTTCCTGAACCGGCAGAATAACCAGTAAGCTGGCCCTGCCTCGCCATGCGACCACATGGCGAGGCAGGCGCTGGTCGCCCGCGCTGCACATCCTGCCGCGCCGCCGCGCCGTTCAGATTGTCCTAAGCCGAGCGGGCGCATCTATGATGATATCGTGATCCGCTCACTTTCCCGTACCGCCAGCTTCGGCCTCGGCGCGCTGCTGCTCGCCTCCGCCTCGATTGTCTCCGCCCAGTTCGCGGAGCGGCCAGCCGACCGCCTGTCGCGCTATCTGCGTGAGTTGGCGTCCAATCCGGAGAGCCTGTCCGCGCTGATCGGCGCCGGCCAGGCGGCGCTCGAAGTGGGCGATGCCAATGCAGCCCTCGGCTTTTTCGCCCGCGCCGATGAACGCTCGCCCCGCAATGGTCAGGTAAAGGCTGGGCTTGCCCGCGCCTTCCTGATGACCGACCAGCCGCGCGACGCGCTGCGAATGTTCGACGCGGCGCGGCAGCTGGGCATTCCCGACGCCCAGATCGCCGGCGATCGCGGTCTGGCCTATGACCTGCGCGGCGAGAACCGGCGTGCGCAGCAGGATTATGCGCTGGCGCTGAGCCGCGCGCCGAACGACGAAGTGACCAAGCGCTATGCCCTGTCGCTCGGCATCACCGGCGAGCGCGATCAGGCGCTGAAACTGCTCGACCCGCTGCTCTACAAGCGCGACCAGGCGGCGTGGCGCGCGCGCGCCTTCGTGCTGGCGATGACCGGCGACCTGCGCGGCGCCAGCGCCATCGTCCACCAGGTGATGCCGGAGCGGATGGCGCAGACCATGGACCCGTTCATGGCCAAGCTGGCCGCGCTCACGCCGGCGCAGAAGGCCGCCGCCGTGCATCTGGGCGAAATGCCCTCCAACGTCCGCTACGCGGCGAACACGACCGTTCAGCCCCCGCTCCCCCAAGTGGTCCCGTCCCCCACGCCAACGGCATCGCGCACGCCGGAATCGCGCGAGCCACGGCGTCGCCCGGGTACGGTGCTGCCGGTGGCTTCGCCTCCGCCCAACCGCACGACGCGAGTCGCCGTCCGGCCCACGCCGACACCCATCCCGGTGCCTACGCCTACTCCACCCCCGCCGCCGGTGCAGGTGGCTCTCGTGACGCCTCCGCCCACGACAGTGGCCGCGCCGCCGCTGGCGAGCTTGCCGGTGGACCAGCGCGGCGATCTCGATGCGATCATGCGCGAAGTCCGCGCCGCCGCGGAGGAGCAGGGCGGGGCACGGCCCACCGTGCGCGTGACGCAGACTGCTCCGGCTCCGCGGGTTACGCCGACTCCGCGGCCTTCGCCGACGCCGCGCCCGACCCCCGCGCCGACACCGACCAAGGCTGTTACCAAGGCGCCGGAGCTCGCCAAAGCCGACCCGAAGAAAGATCCGATCAAGGCGAAGGCCGACGCCAAGAAAGCGGAGGCGGCCAAGGCCAAGGAAGCGGCCAAGAAGAAGCCCGAGCCGCCAAAGCATCCCGCGCGCATCTGGGTGCAGGTCGCGGGCGGAGCGAATGTCGGCGCGCTGCCCAAGGAATGGGCGAGCCTGTCCGGCAAGGCACCGGAGCTGAAGGGCAAGGGGCCGTGGACCGCGAAGAACCGCGCGACCAACCGCCTGCTCGCCGGCCCGTTCAAGAGCCAGTCGGAGGCACAGGCGGCGGTCTCCAAGCTGCGCAAGGCGGGCGTCGGTGCGTTCCAGTGGAGCAGCGACGAGGGAGAAGCGGTCGAGAAGATTGGGGGCAAATGAGGGCGCTCAGCTCCTGGGCCTGCGATCCGGCGCACAGTCGTGGCCGTCTCCATCCCGAAGAACGCGCCGCGCTGCGCGGTCCCCGCGACGAGTATCAGCGCGATCGCGACCGGATCATCCACTCGATCCCGTTCCGGCGCTTGCGGCACAAGACGCAGGTATTCGTGGCGCCGGACGGCGATCATTTCCGCGTCCGCCTGACCCACAGCCTGGAAGTCGCGCAGATCGGCCGCACCATCGCCCGCGCGCTCGGGCTGAACGAGGATCTGACCGAGGCCCTGTGCCTGGCGCACGACATCGGCCACCCGCCGTTCGGCCATTCCGGCGAGGAGGCGCTGCAGGCCGCGACGGTAGCGGCCGGGGGCTTCGATCACAACGCCCACACGCTGCGCGTGCTGATGAAGGTCGAGAAGCCTTATCCGCGCTTCGACGGGCTGAACCTGACCTGGGAGACGCTGGAAGGCCTCGCGAAACATAACGGCCCGGTCGCGAACCCGAGCTGGGCCATGACCGAGGCGAATGCCGCCTTTCCGCTCGAGCTCGGCAGTTGGCCGTCGCTGGAGGCGCAGGTCGCCGCCGTCGCCGACGACATCGCCTATGACAATCACGACATCGACGATGGCCTGCGCGCCGGTTTGCTGAGCCGCGAACAGATCATGGAGGTGCCGCTGGTCGCGCGCGGCTGGCGCACCGCGGCCGAGCGTTACCCCGATATCAGCGAACGCCGGCTGCTATCCGAACTGGTCCGTTCGCAAATCGGGCTGATGGTCAACGACCTGATCGCCGAGACCCGCCGCCGCATCCGCGAGGCCGGCGTAAGATCGGTCGAGGATGTGCGCGCCGCGGGCCACGCGCTGGTCGGTTTCAGCCACGCGATGCAGGCCGAGGAGCGGGAGCTCAAGGCTTTCATGTACCGCGAACTCTATCACCACCCGCGCCAGCTGGCGGCATCCGAGGCTGCGGCAGTGATGGTGTCGGGCCTGTTCGCCGCCTATTCCGCCGATCCCGGGGCGCTGCCGGACGGGTGGCGCGAGACGCTGCCGCCGGAAGAGCCGGAGCGGAGCCGGCACATTGCCGACTTCATCGCCGGCATGACCGACCGCTATGCCATCGCCCGCTATCGCGAGCGGGTCGGGCCGATCGACTTGCCCGAGGGCTTCTAGGCCCCCGCCCTTCGGCAGGGGCCCCGGCCTTACCGAGCAGCGACCTGCACTGTGGCGTTCGAGGCCGCTTCGCGGACGTAGAAGGACACCGAGCGGCCGTTTACCGTACCATTTACGCGTCCGTTCTTCACGAACAGGCGGAACGGCTCTCCATTCGAACGGCCCTCGATAACCTGCCCGCCACGCTGCTCAGACACGGTATAGCGATAGCTGACGCCGTCCTGTGTGAACTGCTTCTGCCGATCGGCAGCGTGGGCGAGGGCGGGAATAAAGAGGGCGGCGACAAAGCCTGCAACGCGTCTCGACATGACACTTCTCCTGCAATCGGAAAGCTCAGTCGGGCATCCCCTCGCAGGTCTTATGCTGCGCTGCACAATAATTTCGCAACCGCAAAAACTGCCATTACGATTGCAGAAAACGCAACTGCGGGGAAACCGGCACATTGCCCTGCGGCTTTGCTGGCGGTCGGCGCCCGTTCTGGTTTAAGGCGCCGCTTCCCACAGGATGGACCGAGTAACTTGACGCTTCACGCCCATTTCACTGCCGCGATCGGCGCCGTGCTGGACCAACTGACCGCGGAAGGCGCTTTGCCTGCCGGGCTGGCGCGTTCGGGCCTGACGGTCGAGCCGCCCCGGGACCCCGCCCATGGCGATCTCGCGACCAACGCGGCGATGGTGCTCGGCAAGCCGGCCGGCACAAATCCCCGGACGCTCGCCGAACTGATCGTCGCGAAGCTCCGCGCGGTTCCCGGCGTGATCGAGGCAGAGATTGCCGGGCCCGGATTCATCAATCTGCGCTTGTCGGATGACAGCTGGCGGGACGAACTGCGCGCCATCCACGCGGAGGCGGCGGACTATGGCCGCTCGACCATCGGCAAGGGCAAGCGGGTCAATGTCGAATATGTGTCCGCCAACCCGACCGGCCCGATGCATATGGGCCATTGCCGGGGTGCCGTGGTCGGCGACGCGCTCGCGGCGCTGCTCGAATATGCCGGGCACCAGGTGGTCCGCGAATATTATGTCAACGATGCCGGCGGCCAGGTCGACGTGCTCGCCCGCTCGGCGCACCTGCGCTACCGCGAGGCGCTGGGCGAGGACATTGGCGAGATTTCCGAGGGGCTTTATCCCGGCGAATATCTGAAGCCGATCGGCGAGCAGCTCGCGGCCGAGTTCGGCGACCGCTATCGGAACGCGCCGGAAGGCGAATGGCTGGCGCTGTTCCGCGCCCGCACGGTTGCCGCGATGATCGCGCTGATCAAGGCCGACCTGGCGCTGCTCGGCATTCATCACGACCTGTTCTCGTCCGAGGCGGAGCTGCAGGCGGCGGGCAAGCCGGAAGAGGCGGAGGCGTGGCTGCGCGCGCGCGACCTCGTCTATGACGGCGTGCTCGAAGCCCCGAAGGGCGAGACGCCGGAAGATTGGGAGCCGGTCGAGCTGCCGCTGTTCCGCTCGACCAAGTTCGGCGACGATCAGGACCGGCCGATCAAAAAGTCGAACGGGCAATGGACCTATTTCGGCGCCGACATGGCCTATCACTTCCAGAAGGCGCAGCAAGTCGACGCGCTGATCGACATCTGGGGCGCCGACCATGCCGGCACCGTCAAGCGGATCAAGGCGGCAGTGGCGGCGCTGACCGAGAACAAGGTGCAGTTCGACGTCAAGCTGATCCAGATGGTGCGGCTGCTGCGCGCGGGCGAGCCGGTCAAGATGTCCAAGCGGGCGGGCAATTTCGTCACGCTCGCCGATGTGGTGCGCGAGGTCGGCAAGGACGTGGTGCGCTTCACCATGCTGACCCGCAAGGCCGACGCGCAGATGGACTTCGACTTCGCCAAGGTGGTCGAGGCGTCGAAGGACAATCCCGTCTTCTATGTGCAATATGCCCATGCCCGCATCTGTTCGATCCGGCGCCGGATCGCGGAGGCCGGGATCAGCTGCGGTGCGCCCGACCTGGAAAGGCTCGACGGGGAGGAGCTCTCGCTGGTAAAGCTCGCGGCGCAGTTCCCACGCGTGGTCGAGGGCGCGGCGACGGCACGCGAGCCGCACCGGATCGCCTTCTACCTCTATGACCTGGCCGCGGCCTTCCATGCCTTCTTCAACATGGGCAATGACCGGCCGGACCGGCGCGTGCTGGTGGCGGATGATGCCCAAACGACTTGCGCACGGCTTTATCTGGTCGAGGCAATCGGGCAGATCATCCGCAACGGCCTCGCCATCATGGGGGTGGCGGCGGTCGAGGAGATGAACTGACGTGGCCCAGGCGCACGATCCCTACGCGCTGTCCGATGAAGACCGACTGCCCTGGCTGGAGCCGGTCGACGATGTCGAGGAGGAACGCGCGGCGCCGGTCCGTTGGGTCGGGCCGCTGCTCGCGCTGCTGGTGCTGGCGGCAATCGTGGTCGGTGGGGTCTGGTGGTGGCAGAATCGCGAGATTGAGCCGACCGGGTCGGGCGAGCTGATCGCGGCGCCTGAAGGTCCGTACAAGGTCAAGCCGCCGGAAGAGGGCGGCATGAAGATCGAGGGGCAAGGCGACATGGCCTTTGCCACCAGCGAGGGCGCGCAGGTGCAGGGCTCGCTCGACCTGAACGCGGTACCGGAAACGCCGGTGGAGCGCGCGCCGGCCGCGCCCAAGGCTTCGCCCACTGCGACGCCCAAGCCGAGCGCCAGCGCGATCATCATCGAGGATAAGGGCGGCACGCTCGTCGCGCGCCCGGCGCCCGCGCAGACCGTCACCGAAAGCGCACCCGGCGCGACCGTGCAACTCGGCGCCTTCCCGAGTCAGGACAGCGCCCGCAAGACCTGGGAGTCGATGTCGAAGCGGTTCGGCTATCTGGCCGAAAAGGGCCAATCGATCGTCAAGGCCGATGTGAATGGCCGCACCTTCTACCGCCTGCGCGTCGGCACCGCGTCGCCGGCGGAAGCCAAGGACATCTGCGCCCGCCTGCGCGTCGCCGGAGAGAATTGCCTTGTGGTCAACTAGAATCCTCCCCTGCGCAGCAGGGGAGGGGGACCATGCACAGCATGGTGGAGGGGCCGGCCGCGCAAGCGGACGGGCTGACCTTCCGCTTCGCTGCAGGCCCCTCCACCGCCTGCGGCGGTCCCCCTCCCCCAGCAAGCTGGGGGAGGATTTATGAAGCCCGTCATTTTCGGCATGGCGGGGCTGGAACTCAGCCCCGAGGAGCGCGCCTTTTTCCGAGAGGCCGAGCCTGCCGGCTATATCCTGTTCAAGCGCAATTGCGGCGACCGCGCGCAGATGCGGGCGCTGACCGACAGCCTGCGGGAGCTGCACGGCCGCGACGATCTGCTGATCATGATCGATCAGGAAGGCGGTCGCGTCGCGCGGATGCAGCCGCCCGAATGGCCAGCGTTTCCCAATGGCGCGGTGTTCGGCGAACTCTACGAGACGGCACCGATCTCGGCGATCGAGGCGGCGCGCGCGAACGCCGAAGCAATCGGCCTTGCGCTGAGTGAGGTTGGGATAACCGTCGACGCACTGCCGTTGCTCGACGTCCGCCAGCCCGGCGCTAACGACGTCATCGGCGACCGTGCCTATGGCTATGAGCCGATGCGCGTGGCGGCCATCGGCCGCGCCGTGCTCGAAGGGCTGCAGACGGGCGGGGTCACCGGCATCGTCAAGCACATGCCGGGCCATGGCCGCGTGCTGGTCGACAGCCACAAGGCGCTGCCCGTGGTCGATGCCGGCGAAGAGGCGCTGGAGAGCGACCTGACACCCTTCCGGCAGCTCAATTGGGCGCCGATCGGGATGACCGCGCACATCGTCTATACGGCGTGGGACGATGCCCGGCCCGGCACGCTTTCGCATTATGTGGTGCAGCAGATCATCCGCGAGCGGATCGGCTTCGACGGCCTGCTGATGACCGACGATATCGACATGAAGGCACTCTCCGGCACGCCCGCGGAAAAGGCGTGCGGCGCGGTCGATACGGGTGTGGACCTGGTGCTCGACTGCTGGGCGCGGATGGACGAGATGATAGCCATCGCCGACGCGCTGCCTGAGGCGAGCGACCGGACGAAGGAGCGACTGGCGGCGGCCTTGGCCTTCCGCAAGGCGCCGGAACCGGCCCGGTTCGCGGAGGTGGTGCGGACGCGCGACGAACTGCTGGCGCTCGCCTAAACCGTCATCCCGAACTTGTTTCGGCACAAGCGTTGTCGCACCACGGGACCTTCGACGATCCGTCACCCGACGCCTTGTCCCGAAACAAGTTCGGGATGACGGGTCGGTGTTTCCGTGCATACTCAGACCGTGACTCAGCCCGACTCGGACGCGCTCACCATCGACATCGACGGCTGGGAAGGGCCGCTCGACCTGCTGCTGTCGCTCGCGCGGGCGCAGAAGGTGGACCTGCGGGAAATCTCGATCCTCGCGTTGGTCGAGCAATATCTCGCCTTCATCGCCGGCGCGAAGGCGCTGAAGCTGGAGATCGCCGCCGATTATCTCGTGATGGCGGCCTGGCTTGCTTACCTCAAGTCGGCGCTGCTGCTGCCCAAGGACCCGACCGTCGATCCGAGCCCCGAGGAGCTGGCGCTGCGGCTGCAGATCCGGCTGCAGCGGCTACAGGCGATGCGCGAGGCCGGGGCCCGGCTGATGGCGCGTGACCGGATCGGGCGCGACGTGTTCGTGCGCGGCCGTCCCGAGGGGCTGCGCGTGGTGCGCAAGAGCTTGTGGGATGCCGATCTCTATGAAGTGATCGCCGCTTATGGTGCGGTGATGGCGCGGACCCAGCCGGTCGTGCACCAGATCGCGCGGCGGCCGGTCATGTCGCTCGAGGACGCGCTCGCGCGGGTCGAGGCGCTGCTCGGGCAGAAGATCGAATGGACGCGGATCGAGGCCTTCCTGCCCATCGTCTCCGACCCGCAACTGCGCCGCTCTGCGCTCGCCTCCAGCTTCGTCGCGGCACTCGAACTCGCCAAGCAGGGCAAGGCCGAGCTGCGGCAGGAAGAGGCCTTCGGCGACCTGTTCGTGAGGGCCGCGTGACATTGCAGCATTTAGCCGCTCATCCTGAGGAGGGGCTGAGCCTGGCGAAGACCCGTATCGAAGGATCCTTCGAGACGCCGTTTCGCCTTCGCTCAACGGCTCCTCAGGATGAGCGGACGGAGGCGTGCGATGTCTGACATCGACCCCGCCATCCGTGCGGTCGAGGCGGTGCTGTTCGCGGCCGAGGCGCCGCTGACCGCGGATGAGATCGCGGCCTATGTCGGGCCTGACGTCGATCTCAAGCAGACGCTGCGGCTGCTGGCCGAGGATTATGCCGGGCGCGGGGTCGAGCTGGTCGAGCGGGGCGGGCGCTGGCACTTTCAAACCGCGCCCGACCTGGCGCACTTCCTGCGGCGTGAACGAGAGGAGCCGAAGCGGCTGTCGCGCGCGGCGGTCGAGACGCTCGCTATCATCGCCTATCAGGAGCCGGTCAGTCGCGCCGAGATCGAGGCGATCCGCGGGGTGCAGATTTCCAAGGGCACGCTCGACGTGCTGATGGAGGCGGGCTGGGTGCGCCCGGCCGGCCGCCGCGAAGCGCCGGGGCGGCCTTTGCTCTACGCGACCACGCAGGGCTTCCTGACGCATTTCGGGTTGCAGAGCCGGCGCGACCTGCCCGGGATCGACGATTTGAAGGCGGCCGGGCTGCTCGATCCGCTCGATACGACGCCCGGCGAGCTTGAACTGGAAAGCGCCGACGAGAGCGACTAGATAGGGCGCTCACGCAGGCCGCGCCTGCCAGGAGATTATCATGGGCAGTTTCAGCATCTGGCATTGGCTGGTCGTCGGCATCCTGGTGATGCTGTTGTTCGGGAAGGGCCGCTTTTCCGACATGATGGGCGACGTCGCCAAGGGCATCAAAAGCTTCAAGAAGGGCATGGCTGAGGACGACGAGCCGGTGCGCGAACGCCGCGTCGAGGCGCTCGACAAGCCGCGCGCCGCCGTCACCGATCACGAGCCTGTGAAGGAAGAGCGCCCCCTTTAACGTCCGCCGCTTCTTCTCAGGGAAGAGCGGTCGGCCAAGGTTTTGCAAAGCGAGTCACGAAGAACTCTGGCATCGCTGCTGCAGGACCGCGACAAGCCGTACACATGTCTCGCGCACCGTGAGACCGGCAGAACCGGATACGTCGCGAGACTGGATGGTGAGCCGTGCTGGATTCGAACCAGCGACCTACTGATTACATACCCGCCACGGCTTTCGCCGCCGCCCCTGAGGGCGTTTGGAGTCTGGACTTTCTCATCACCATACCGAGCAGGCTCGGCTTAGGCGGGTGCCGTCAAGTCTCTACACCTTCCGGACCGAAGTCCGGCTTGGCTCGGGATTGCCATCGCCGCGACGCGGAAGGGTTCCCCGAGTTTGACACCTGTTCACCGCGCCGTTTCCGACGCGGGCTTCCACCGAAAGTCAGTTGCTCTACCGACTGAGCTAACGGCCCACGGACGCGCCCATAGCTGCACGCTCACCGGCTAGCAAGTAATGGCTTACCCGCCCCAGGCCTCGCGATAGACGCGCAGGAAGTTGCCGCCGAACAGCTTTTCGAGGCGCGCGACCGACCAGCCGCGCCCCGCCAGTGCCGTCGCCAGGCGGCGGTACCGGTCGACGCTGTTATAGTCGGCGACGATCGGGAAGACCTCCGGCCCCTCGCCGGGAGCGGCGATGCCGGCCTTGATGCGCTGCAGCGCCCATTCGCGGTTGCGGCGGCGCGCCGCCTCGTCGGTTGCCTGGGGTAGCACGCCATTGTCGGTGCCGATGCCGACATGGTCCTCACCCGCCACGTTGGCGATATGCTCGATATGGGCGATCAGGTCGCTGCCCTTGGGCTGGCTGTCGAGGGTGAGGAACGGCATGAAGTAGACGCCGACCACGCCGCCCTTCTCCGCGACGGCGCGGATCGTCTCGTCGGCGGTGTTGCGTGGATGGTCGGACAGCGCGCGCGCACCGGTGTGGCTGATCACCAGCGGTCGCTTTGCGTGGCGCGCCGCCTCGGCCATGGTCCGTGCGCCGCCATGGCTGAGGTCGAGCAGCAGCTTCTCCGCCTCGATCCGCTCGATCGTGGCGCGGCCCAGCTTCGACAGTCCGGCATTGTCGGGCTCCAGCGAGCCGTCGCCGCAAAGATTGCGGTTGTTGTAGGTCAGCTGGACGGTCATCACCCCGTCCTTCTTCAGCTGGGCGAGGCGGTCGAGAGCGGGACCCACCATGCAGGTGTCCTGGGTGCCGATCAGCACCGCGAATTTGCCTTCGCGCTTGGCCTTCAGAATGTCGCCGGCGCTGCGCACGAGCAGCAGGCGATCGGGATTGGCGGCGAGCAGGTTCTTGCTGCTCTCGATGCTCTTCAAATAATCGCCCCACGGGTCCGGCACATTTCCCACGGGAAACACGGTGTCTCGCACCATGGTCACGCCGGTCCCCTGGGTCTCCGACCAGGCGCGGTCGCTGAGCCGGGACACGCCATCCGGTCCATAAGGATCGCCGACCCCACCGAGCGCATCGATGACGATCGCCCGGTCATACCATCCATCGGCGCCGCGCTTCGCCCTGGCCGGACCGGCAAAGGCCGCCGCAGCGACGGCCCCCATCATCATCGTGCGTCGATCGACCCGCATTCGCCCCTCCACCTGATCCATCGAATCAGGGTCTAGCAATCGCGATTTCACTTGTCCCGCACGCAAGGTTGTCGGCTTCATCTTCCCCATTGCAACCATTGCTGCAGTGCAGCATTGTCGCCGGATGAGTGGGATTGACTAGTAATGGGAACCTTGTCCCTTCGCACTGCCGCCGCGCCCGGCCCAGAGACGGGTGGCGAGCCGTCGGAAGCTCTGCTGCGGCGCGCGCTGCGCGAGCGCTCCCGGATCGAGGCACGCTACAATAAGGGCCACGTCGTGCTGGAGCCGCTGCTGATGTTCCGCGAGCATGACGCGCTGTTCCTGGTGGCGGGTACGGCCTTGCGCGACGGCCAGCCGCCGCGTGAGCCGAAGATCGGCATCTTCCGCCTGGCGGGGCTGAGCGAGCTGGCTGCCAGCGAACAGCGCTTCGTTCCGCCCGCGTTCGAAGACGACATCTGGAGCAAGCCTTCCCGCGAACTCGTCGCCCGCGTTCGTTCTCCCGCACGGCCACTCAGGCCGTGAGGGGCCGCGAGCTGGTTCTGATTTGCCTGCTCGCGGGGATTTGCGGCCTGTTGCTGTTTAACCTCGGCTGATCGGCTCGAGCGCCAACCCCGATCAGCGCTGGAGCAGCGGCCGTTCGGCGTCGCCAACGATCGCGAACGCCGCCCAGTAATAGGGGTGCGACGTGTTCGCGTCATCCATCAGCTGGACCTGCGCCGCACGCAGCGCCTGACCAGCCGGCGTTCCGGCGGGCGCGCTGAACAAGCCGGTAATCAGCCGCTTGGTGGCGTCGTAATCGTCCGGCACCGGCCAGTGGCTGGCAATCACCGCCCGGGCGCCGGCGCCGACAAAGGCGCGCACCAGGCCGTCCAACGCGTAATTGCCACCGGTGGCGATGCCCGCCTCGCGGGTCGCACTAACCGTTGCCATGCCAGCCGTGTCGCAGGCGGAAAGGATCACCCAATCCGCGTCGATTTTCAGGTCATAGACCTCCTTGAAGCTCAGCAGACCGTCCGAACCCGCCCCGCCGAACGAGGTGAGCAGCGCCGGCCGCGCCGGGCATTGCGGGCGCGGGGCGGTGACGAGGCCGTGCGTCGCGAAGTGGAGCACCCGATAATCGCGCAGGTCCGAGCGATTGACGATGTTGGTGTCGGCGAATTCGGCGCCGGTCAGCACCGCCGCCTGCTGGGCGCCGAGCGCCGAACGGGCGAATTGCAGTTCGGCGGCCGAGATCGGGCGGTTCCACGTCTCGAGCGGCCAGTCGCAGGGATCGACATTGGCGGGCGCGCTCGTCGACAGGAACGAGGCAGCGCTGAACGGCGGCGCATTCTCGCCCAGGCCCAGATAGGCCCGCTTGCCGGCCGAAGGCGCAACCTGGCGCACGTCGGCGAAGGAGCGGGCGGAGACGGCGGTCGTCACCTCCCGGTCCTTGCCGAGCCAGGCGACGCCGCGCATGTCGAATTTGTCTGCGGCCGGTCCAGCGATCCGCTTCTGATAGGTATCCACGCTCGCCTGATCGGCGACGAGCAGCGACACCGGAAGCTGCAGCAGCGGTCCGTCGGGCTCGAAGATCAGATGCTTGACCCCGGCCAGCGCATCCCCGCCGATCGGATCGAACAGGGTTGCGTAGAGCTGGCGTGCCCGCACCAGGTCGAACGGCGTCGTGACAAGCTGGCCGCTATCGAGCTTGACGATGCTGTCCCGCAGCCTGGCGACGCTGTCGCCCAAAGTGGTGGCATTGGCGGCGATCCGCACCGCGCGACTGCGCTCCGGCGTCGCGAAGACCGCATAGGCGTCCTGCCCGACCAGACGCAGCTGGTAATAGGCCTCGCCCGGCCGCAGCGTCTTCTGCAGGTCGGCAAGGGTCAGCGTCTGCGGGGAGAGCACGCGGTAGCGAGGATATTTGCTGAGCCGCGACTGCAGCGCGGTCTGCTCGCCCTCCAGGGTCTTCAGCCGGTCGCGGGCAGCCGCCAGTGCGGCTGCCGCCTCGCCGCCCTCGGGCGGGTTGGCGGCAGCGAGGTTCGCCACCTCCGCCGTCTGCCTCACCACTTCGCGCGACTGGTTGACGGCCTCGCGGAACAGCATCGCCGCTTCGTCATCGCCTTCCGACAATTCGCGCGCCAGCACCGCCTGGGTCTGGGCCACGCCCGGTCGGACGAAGATCTGGTTGGCCGAGAACATTGCCGCCGCCGCATTCGGGTCGGACGCCGAGCGAGCGGCGAGCAGCCGGAAATAGGGCGCGAGCGTGTCACGCATCGCCGCGGAGGCGCCCGGCACATGCTCGCTGTCGGCCACGATCGCCGCGTAGAGCGTCACCGCCTCGTCGGCGCGGCCGGTGCGGGCGTAGAAGGACGCCAGCCGGCTTTTTGCCTGCAGCAGGGCCGCGGATTGCGGGTAGCTGGCCTCGAGGAGCGCCACGGCGCGGGTGAGGGCGGCACCCGCAGCGGCCGTGTCGCCGCTCATCTCGCGCGCAATGCCGGTCTCGCCGAGGATCTCCGAGCGCATGAACGCGGTCGAGGCGACGCGGCCCTGGCGCACGCCGGCCAGCGCGCGTTCCGCCTGGTCGAACGCGCGCAGCGCCTCGGCGTAACGGCCCTGCAGACGGAGCGCGATGCCCTGGATCTGCTGCTTCTGCGCGTCGAGGATCTGCGCCCGCTCATAGGGCTGGAGCCGGCTGTCGAGCCCGCCGGTCCGGTTCAGCGCGGCATTGGCGCGGTTGATCTCCTGCGCCAGCCGCGGCGTGATTTCGGCGGCGCTGAGCGCATCGGTGGCATAGCGATCGACTTCGGCCACCGGCCGCTGCAGCTCTTCGAGCGCCTTGGCCGGCCGCTTCTGGTTGATCTGGTGCAGCGCACGATAATTGCGCAGCAGCCGACCGGCGATCGGATCGGCTGCCGCCCCGCGCGCCTCGGCCTGCTCGAACGCCGCCGTCGCGGCGGGAAACTGGCCGAGATTGGACTGTTGCAGGCCCTGGTTGACCAGATATTCGGTCAGCCGCGGCGCGTCGGCCATGCCGGCGGTGCGCTCGGAGAGCGTCTGGAAGAACTCCGCCGCCTCAGCGTAGCTGCCTTCATTGCTGCGGGCATAGCCCTGCTGGAGCGCGCCGTCCGCGTCGAGCGCGCCGGCCTGCACCCGCGCGAAGGCGGCCGGATCGCCGGCGGCGGTGACCGCGACCTGCACTTCGCCGGTGACCGGCCGATCACTGACGATGCTGGCAAGGCCGAGCTTCAGCGCCGAATCATAGCCGGCGAGTCCCTCCGCTGCGAACAACGTGCCGCGGCGAGCGAACGTGTAGGTGCGGTAGCGGAGCTTGTCCTCGCTTTCGCAATCGATGACGCGGGCGCCGGCAAGGCCGGGCACCTCCGCCGCCTGATCGGGTCCGCATTGGTGTCCCGCCGCCGCAAGGCGGGCCGACCCGTCGCCTTTCAGCGCATAAAGGCTGCCGACCGGCGCGGCGGCGTCGCGACACACGATCGCATAGCCGCGATCGAACATGTCTTTCAGGCGGGCGTCCATCGGCCGCAGCTGTGCCGTGCAGCTGACGCCGGAACTGCCGATGCGAAAGGACTCGCGCGTGCTGAGCGGCTCCGGCGGCGCGGCGCTCAGGGGTGCGACGAGCGCGGCCAAGGCGCCCAGCGCAAGGAGGTTGGACCGGATCATCATTCGTCTCCCCCGGACGGCTCATCCTCGGCCGGCGTTTCCCACAAGCTGGGATTGCCGCCACCGCTCACCGCATCGTTGACGATCGGATCGGGCGCGAGCGGCTCCGCATCGACCGCCGTCACCAGGTTGATCGTCGGCAGGGCAGTCACCTCGGCCGGGTCGGTCGGGACGGGGCCGGCGAGCGACTGCAGCGGCTGCTCGATCAGCTGACGCACCTGCGACAGCGTCGGCGGTAGCACTTCCTGCACCACTTCGACGATCGGGTCCTGCTCCGGCTCGACCTGTCCGCAATTCTCGGAGGCCACGAGGCAGCCATTGACGCTGGCGCTGCTCGCCAGGGGCGTCGCGACGCCTTGCGCGTCCTTGTAGGAGATGAGGCTGCGAATGCCGCTGCCGGCATTGCCCTGCAGCCGTCCGAACATGATCAGCTGCAACGGCTCGGTCCCCGACGCGCGGCCGACCCGCAGCTGGCCGGCATCGAAGCCGGCGAACTGCGTGGCACTGCCGCTGTTCTGGACCGCCACCAGATTGACCGCGTCGATGTTGAGCGTGCCCGCACGCACCACGCCATTCGGCCGCGCGAAACCGGAGGGCGTCGCCAGCGCCTGGTCGCGGCCGGCAAAGTCGAAGCCATTGCCGAACTGCTGGACCAGTCCCGCATCCGCAACGATCACGCTGCTGCCGGACAGGTTGAGCGTCCCGGCCAGGCCATTGCCGCCGGTCATCTCGACGCCGGCGCTGCCGTCGTTGACGACAAGCAGCCGTCCCGATGCCTTCAGGCTTAGCATGCTGCCCGCCGCATTCTGAACGGCGAGAGCGCCGATCACGCGCAGGTCTCCGCTCCTCGACTCCAGCGTCAGGTTCGGCACGGACGAGCCTTGCAAGGTCGCCGCGCCGACCGTCACCGTCGGCCCCTGCAGCAGGATATTGGAGCCCCTCAGCCCCTGAGCCTCGGCGCCGCTGATCGTATAGCCCGTGCCGTTGCCTGACCCGCCGAAGGTCACGCTTTGATTGGCGATGAGGGTCAGCGAGGACTGGGTGTCGCCCAGACGGGCACCGCCGGTCAGATTCAGGTCGTTCGACGTCAGCTTGATCGTCGGGGCGCTCACGTCGCCACTGAAGTCGATCGCCGCATTGGCCGCGAGCGTGAACGGGTTGACGGTCGTCACTCCGCCGAGCCGCACATCGTCCAAGGCAATGACGGTCGCCTGGCCGAGCTTGGTGGGATCGAAATCGGCGAAATTGTCGAAGTCGAAACCGGCAAACACCGGGTCCGAACCGAGCCCGCTGATGTTGGAGACGAAGAGGTAATCGCCCGCGCCGCTGCCGGCGGTCACGGCACCGGCGCTGACATTCGTCTTGGCGAGGATCAGCACGCTGTCCTGCGCCTGCACGGTGCCGGCCGTCACGCTGCCCTGCTCGGAGCCGAGACCGATCGAGGTGAAGCCGACCAGATTGCCGACCGTCACATTGCCGCTCGCGCCAACGCCGATCAGATAGTTGTCGGCGCTGGTGTCGATGCCGGCGTAGAAATCGCCGGTCGTGATATCGCCGGTCGAGACGGTGCCGAGGCCCTGCACGCCGACCGTTTCCGCCTTCAGCGCGCCGGTGACGATCTGCCCTGGCCCGGCATTGCTGATGTCGATCGTCGCGCCGGTCACGTTGCCGAGCTGGATCTGGGCGCCGGACAGCAATTCGATGTCGCCGTCGATCAGGTTTTGGTCACCCGAGGCAGCCGTCAGATTGCCTGTGGTCAAGCCACCGAGGCTCTGGATGAAGATATTGTCGCCGGCGTCGATGCTGCCGAGGTTGACCGCATTGCCGCCGCTGATCAGCACCGATCCCGCCGCGGCGATCGCCCCGCTGGCCAGCGTACCGCTCGCCTGCAGGAACACCCCGCCGAACTGATCGGCGTCGATGCCGGGATAGAAGTCCCGCTGGGTAACGGTGCCAAGGCTAACCGTGCCGCGACTGGAGACGCTGATCGTCTCGCCCTTGATGTTGCCGGTCGCGACGTTGCCGGCGAAATTGCCGTCCGGCGTGTCGCTGATGTCGACGAATGCACCCGCGACATCGCCGATGGCGACGCCACGCTGACCTTCCACCGACACTTGCCCCAGGATCAGGTTCGGGTCGCCTGTCGCCGCGGTCAGATTCCCGGCCGTCACCGTGTCCTGCGAGGTCAGTAGGATGCTGTCGCCGGCACTGATATTGCCGGCCTGAAGCGTGCCCGTGCTGTTCAGATCGACATCGCCGCCGGCGGTGACGTTGCCGACCTGGATGCGGCCCTGCGCGTCGATGCGCAGCGAGCCGGCGAGATTGTAATCGGTGGGCGTCACGAAATCGCCGCCGATACTGGCGAAGAAGCTGTCCGAAATGTCGAACAGACCTGGAGTCGAGCCGACCGGCGGCGGGGTCAGCGATCCCGTTGCGGTCAGCGAGAGATTGTTCGTCCGCACCACGCCATTGTCGATCACCGCGAGATTGAGGTCGCCGATCACCGACAGGCTGATGCCGTTGGTCGCCGCGAGCACGCCATTATCGACCTTCAGGAACGAATCGGAGCCTGCGGGAGGCGGATTGTCGCCGGTCGTGAACAGGTCGAGGCTGCCGAGCGTGGCATCGGCCTTGCTGACCTGGACCTGGACAATGCCGGCTGTCGTCCCGCCGGGCGTGCTCCCGGCACCGGCAAACGCGATCGCGCTGCCGAAATAGGAGACGGCAGTCAGCGAGCCGCGTTCCGTTCGGTTGAACCGGTTGGTGGCGAGGAGCGAAATCCGTCCGCCGCTCGCGGCGCCGCCGGCTCCCTGCGCGGAACCATCACCGCCGGTTCCGCCGAACGCACCGGCATTCAGCGTCACATTGCCGGCTGTGACCGGGCTGCCGCGCGACAACAGGCCCGCCGCACCACCGACGCCCTCACCGCCCGTACCCCCGGCGGCGCCGGTGCCGGCACCGCCTTCACCGCCAAGGCCGACTGCCAGCAGATTCACGTCACCGAACTGGGCGCTGCCCGCATTGCCGGCCGTGGCAGGGCCGCTGACCGTGCCGATATTGATGGCCCCGCCACCTACACCGCGACCGCCCGCGCCACCGGCGCCGTTCGCGCCGCCGGTCCCGCCGGCACCGCCTTCGCCTTGGGCGAACGCCAGAATATTCCCCATGGCGAGCGTGCCGCTGCCCGCCTGCGCATTGGCTGCAAAGACGCCACCGAGGCCCTCGCCACCGGTTCCTCCGGCAGCTCCGGCGGCGCCGTCGCCACCACGGCCGCCGCTCGCCGAGACGTCGACAAAGGCCTGACCGAAACTGACACTGCTCGGCGTGCCGACCGGAATCGTCCCACCCCCTTGCGAGTCGCCGCCGGAGGTGGCCGAGATCAGCGCCAGTCCGCCTTGGGCGGAACCGCCGGTCGCGCTCTTGCCCGAATCGGCATCGCCCCCCGACCCGGAGACGTCGATGTCGAGCGTCCCCGGCGCAGCGATCGTGCCGCCGAACGCCACCAGATTGGCAAGGCCGCCGACGCCACTGCCGCCGCCCGCCACGCCAATGCCGCCCCGGCCCGCGGCATCGATACTTACGGTGCCGCCGATGCCCAGCTCGCCACCGATGACGACCAGATAGGCGCCTTTGTCGAAGGGACCGGCATTTGGATCGGGAGGCGTGCCGCCGAGGCCGTCGCCGCCCAGTCCGTCATCCGCTCCGCCCCCGAAGCCGCTCGCATCCATGATCACGTCGCCGGTGACCGTGACCTTGCTGTTCGCCAGCGCGCCGAAGGTGCCGAGCCGGGCGTGACCGCCTATGCCCATGCCGCCATCGCCCGTGCCGCCACCATCGCCGCCCGATGCATCGGCGATCAGCTCGACGTCGCTGCGCAGCGTCACCGTGCCGCCGCTGGCGTTGATCTGCGCGGTGCCCGCCCGGCCCGTGCCGCCCAGCACATTGCCGCTTCCGACCTCGGCACCTCCATCACCGCTCGCGTCGAGGCCGACGAAAGTAGCAAAGGAATCGACCGTGCCGCCGGTGCCGGCGAAGATGTTGGTGTTACCACCGAAAGCCTCGCCGGCACTGACCAGCGCGCCTCCAGGCACGCCCATGGCGTCGCCGCCAAAGGCTTCCGCCGAGAGCTGGAAGATACCCGCGGTCACCTTCAGCGTGCCGCCATTCTGCGCGTTGGCATTGGCACTCTTGGCCGTCACCGCCGCGGCATTCGATCCCTGCGCATTCCCGGTGCCGCCGAACGCGTCGGAGCGGAGCGACAGGTTCGATAGCTGAACGAGGCCGGAGTTCGCGCTGACTGTCGTGTTGCCCGCCGTGGTGACGCCGCTCGCGCCCCCCGGCTGGGCCAGGCCGGTGCCGGTCGAACCGCCATTGGCATTCGAAAGCATGGTCACGTCGCCGAATACGATCTGGCCATTGCCGTTGGTGCCGATGAATGTGTCCGCGGCAGTCGCGGCGCCGCCACTGCCGGCCAGGCCGGTCCCGCCAAAGCCGTTGCCCCCCGTCCCGCCTGTCGCGGTGGCGTTGACGAAGACATTCTTGCCGGTGATCGATCCGCCATTGGCAAACACGGACACGCCCGTGCCTGCTGTGGCGGCGCCGCCTGCTCCGCCGGGCGTGGTTTGGCTCGGTCCAGCGCCACCCTGACCACCGGAAACGGTCGCGCTCAGCGTCGGGTTCGCATTTCCAAAGTTGATCGTGCCACCCGTCGCATTGACCTGAATGCCGCCGCCGGTCGCCGCGCCGCCGCTTCCGCCCGGCCCACCATTGCCGCCGCTGGCGCCGACTAACATGGAGGCGGCGGCAGCCGAAGCGAAGCTCACCCCGGCATTGGCATTCAGCCGAACCAGGCCGCCCGTGGCCGCCCCGCCGGCGAAACTGCCGCTGCCGCCGCCATTGCCGCCGCGCCCTTCGGCGCGAAGGTCGATGCTGTTGACCGTCACGGTGGTCGTCGCGCCCGCCGCCGTCGTGGACAGATCGATCGCGGCCGTCCCCGCCTTGCCGCTGCCGGCCGGGCCGGTGCCGGTCGCAAACGCGGTGCCGTTCGCCAGCGCGAACGTATCGCCGGCACTGATCGAGCCGCCCTGCGATCCGGAGAAAAGGCGAGCCAGGCCGCCGATGCCGCTCGCGCCGCCCGATCCGGCGCCGTTCGCCGTCATATTGGCCGCGCCTGAGATCGCGATCGCGCCCTTGTCGACGACCAGCTCCGCCGTTCCGCCGGTCCCGCTGTTGCCGAAAGCGAAGCCGGTCGCGCTGGCGTCCATCGTGACGCTGCCGGCCAGCGTGATTGCGCCGCCATTGGTGGCGAGGATCTGCGCCTTGCCGCCCGCCGTCGTCGCGCCGGAGGCCGCCCCGATGCCCATTGCGTTCACGCGCACCGTCTGCGCGCTGATCGACGAGCCGGCGCCGTTCGCCTGCAGGAAGGCCAGGCCGCCGGTCCTCGCGTCGAACGCGCCTGGGAAGCCGCGGTTTGGATAGCTGCTCGCATAGATGTCGAGCGCGCCCTGGAACGTCATCGTGCTGCCGCCATTGGCGAGCACATCCGCCTGGCCCGCGGCGGTGCCGAACGCGTTGACGACAACCCGCTTGGCCGCGGTGAAGGCCTGGCCCGAACTATTGGTCAGGCTCGCCGTCTTGCCGGCATAGAGATAGGCTTCCTGGTCGAAGCCGATCAGCCGGTTGTTGGCGAGCGACTGGACGGTGGTGTTGCCGCTCGCCTGCGCGACCAGTGTGGAGGTGACTCGGGTGCCGGTGGCATTCCCGCCGGCCAGGCTGATCGTCGCGGCGAGCGGCGAATCCGGCAGCGACGCGATGCGCGCCTCGGTGCTGTTGAACGGGTTGACGGACAGGTCGCCGCCCGCCTGCAGATAGATGGCGCCATTCTCGATGCCCGCGGCGCCCGCCACGTCGAAGCCGAGGTCCCCGCTCGGCGCGATCAGCATGGTGATCGCGCTGTTCTTGGGCACCGCGACCATGAAGATGCCCTGGCGGTCGCCGCTGCCGCTGCTCGACGGTCCTCCGGTCATGCCCTGGTGGATCAGCGGAAAGCCGTTCGGCCCGTCCGACCCCACCGCGACCGAAATGTCGAACAGACCCTGGTTGATCGACAGCGTCGCCTGTTCGGCCGCGACATAGGCGGCCGAGCCGTTGACGCGGACCGATCCGTTCTGCTGCACGACCGGCGCGACCAGCGCGACATAGCTGCCTTCCGGATTGGCGATGATCTGGGCGCCGGGCTGAATGTTGACAGACGCATTGCTGCCGGCGGCGCTCGCGATCGAGAAGCTGGTCGTCGAACCGATCGTGCCGCTGCCGCCGGTCGGGTCGCCGGTCGCGAGCAGCAGCCCCTGCACGTCGAACACCGCGCCGTTGCCGGCGATGATGCCGCCAGGGCTGTAGAACCACACGCTGCCGCCCGGAGTCGGAGACGCGTTGCCGACGATGCGGCTCATCACCGTGCCGTTGAACTGCACCGCGCGGGATGGGTCTGACGGCACGATCCGGTTCAAGATCGTGAAGTCGCTCGTGCCCTGGTAGGTGACCGTCGAGCCGGCATTCTGGAAGTTGATCGCGCCGCCGCCGACCCCTGTGTCGCTGGGCGTGAAGTCGATCACCGCGGTGGGGGAGGTGACGGTGTAGGTCTCGACATTGGGCGTGACGCCACGATTGATGTTGACCGTGCCAGAGACGACCGTCGGATCGGGCGCGTTATAGGCGAGCGGCGCGCTCTGACCGTGCGCGGGCCCCGCGAGCATGGTCGCGAGCGCAATGACGGAGCTGCCCGCGGCGATGCGGCGGATCGGGCGAGCGGTGCGGGTGGTGAGCATGAACGCGCTCCTCAGGGCAGCAATTGGGTCGTGAGCGAAACCAGGAAGCGGACATCGCCGCGGCGGCCCAGCGGGCCGGCGCGCTCGACCGGCACGGCCAGCGTGGCGTCGAGGCGGGCGCGGTTGAACAGCCCGGCGCGCATGCCAGCGCCGAGCGACGTCAGCCGGTCCGAGCCGCCGCCTTTGGTCCAGGCTCGGGCGGTGTCGACAAAGGCGAAGGGCTGCAGCGCTACCTCACGGCCGCGGAACGGCGCCCATTGGTTGACCTTCAGTTCCGCCAAGACGCCCAGTCCATGATCGCCGATGATCGTGCCCGGATCATAGCCGCGGCCGATCGTGTAATTGCCGCCCGAGAAGCGCTCGAAGCTGAGCAGCCGGTCGAAGGCGTATTGCCCGCGCATCGCGACGGCAAAGGCGAGGTTCGGCACCAGCTGAGTCTCGCCATAAGCGGCTCCTCGGACCAACGTCGCGGTCGGATCGCCGAGCCGGCCAACACGTGGATCGGGCGAGCGGCCGTTCGCATCGAAAATGTCGAGCCCGCGTCGCAGCTCCGCGCTGCCGCCGACGCGCCAGCCCGGCACCGCGCCAACGCGCGCATCCGTCGCGTCGCCCTCGACGCGCAGATAAGCGACGCGCAGCCGGTCGCGATTGAGGATCGCGTCCGGGTTGCGGGTGACGACGCGCTGGTTGGCGAAATCGAAGCCCAGCGCGCCGCGCACATTCGCCGCCTGACTGCGCAGGAACGGATAGCTCGCCTCGGCATTGGCGAACAAAGTGCGTGCCTTGACGGTCAGCCGCCGGCCCTGGCCGTCAACCAGATCGGGTTCGGTCCAGGCGTAATTGAATCGTCCGCTGAGCGTCAGGCCTTCGCTGCCGACGCGGAAATCATGGGCGAGCTGGAGGATCTGCTGCTCTTCGAAATCCGCGGTCGAGTAGAAGGCGATGCTGGTGCGGTCGCCGAGGCCGGTCAGGCCGAAGAATTGCGCGCGGAGCTGCGCGCCCCATGGCCCCGTGTCGCGCCCGGCGAGGTTCTGCACGTTCAGATCGATGACATAGGGCGTGCGGGTGACCGTCACGTCACCCACCACTTCGCCCGGACCGGTGCCCGCCGGCCGCAGCGTCAGCCGCACATCATAGCCAGGCAGGTCGCGGACGAGCAGCAGATAGCGTTCCGCCTCAATGCGATTGAACACGTCCTGCTTGGTCAGCGGCTCCAGATAAGACGCGATCAGCCGTTCGGCGCCGGCGGCATCGCCGCGCACCCGGACTGCCGCAAGGCGCGCGTAAAGCACCTCGAAGCGGACCTCGCCATTGTCGATCTTCTGCGTCGGCACCTGAACGGCGGCGAGATAGCCGCGGTTGCGCAGCACGGTGGCCGCCGCATCGCGGATTTCGCAGACAACGCTGATCGGCCGTTCCTGCCCCAGATAGGCGCGATAGGCCGGCGCCAGTTCCTCGGGCGAGATGCCCTTCAGATTGTTGAACACCGCCGAGGTAACGGTGACTTTCAAATTGGCGTAAGCGGGGTCGTCAAGTGGGCAGGGCGCGCGCTCGATGCCGCCCTCCACCCGCACACGCGGACCTGTCGGCGCGGGCGCGGGCGGCGGCGCCACCTCCTCGCGCGTCGGCGGCACGACCTGCGCCGTGGCCGCGATGGCGGCGATGCTTGACCCCAAAAAGATGATGGCACGCGCAAGCCTGAGCGGAACGCCCACACTTTCCCCCTGTTTTTCTTGGTGGTTCGCGCGTCCCGAACGAACCAGGGTGCGCCTTTTGGCGTCTGCGGCTCATAAAGACCGTTCTGACGCCGTCTGCAAGCCTAAACCGCTGAACCGCTTGGGGAAGTGTGGTGGTTCGCCGGGGCGCGTTTGGCTAGGCGGGACCGGTCAGGCCAGCGGTTGCAGTGCCGCGGCGATCCAGCGCTCCTCCGCGCGGAGCACGCCCCACGCCCGCGCGGCGGCGCGGCTGTCCATGATCTCCAAGCCGACACCGCGCTCTTCGATTGCGCGGACCAACGCCCGTGCCGGCCGGGCCAGCGTGGCGCCGGTGCCGATCAGGATGAACTCAGGGGAAAGCGCGACCAGCGGCTCCAGCGCGGCTTCGTCCAGGGCTCCGTCCCAGGCCCGCCACCATTCGGGAGTGAGCAGCACGCCGCCGGCGGTGGCTTGCCCGTCCACCTTGAAGCCGCTGCCGGCAAAGCCCGTGACGAGCGGTCCGCTCGCCCTTGGGCCCTTGTCCATCTTCACGGCTTGGCGACGTTGACGCCCGGCTTGCCCTCGCCCTGCCCGCCGAGCGGCACGCCGGGCCGCAGCCCGAGCGTGATCAGCAGCGACGAAGACACATAGATCGACGAATAGGTGCCGATCACGATGCCGAGGATCATCGCCGCGGTGAAGCCCCGCAGCACATGGCCGCCAAAGATCAGCAGCGCGCCCAATGCGAGCAGGATGGTCAGCGACGTCATCACCGTGCGCGGCAGCGTTTCGTTGACCGAAAGGTCGATCAGCGCGCGCATGTCCATCTGCCGATATTTGCGCATATTCTCGCGGATACGGTCGTCGATGACGATCTTGTCGTTGATCGAATAGCCGATGATGGTCAGCACCGCGGCGACGATGTTCAGGTCGAATTCCAGCCGAGTGAGCGCGAAAAAGCCCATCGTCATCAGCACGTCGTGCATGATCGCGACGAAGGTTGAGACGCCGAACTGCCATTCGTAGCGCAGCCAGGAAAAGACGGCGATGCCGAGCACGGCCAGCAGCACGGCGAGCAGGCCGTTGCGGATCAGCTCGCCCGAGACCTTGCCGGACACGGTATCGTAGCGGGTGAACTGCACGTCGGGGTAGACGCCGCGCAGCGCCTTTTGCACCCGCTGCACCACGCGGTTGGTGGCGCCTTCGTCCGCATCCTGCGGCAGCGGCAGGCGAATCGAGATGGTCTTGGGATCGCCGAAGCTCTGCAGCGAACCTTCGCCGACGCCGAGGCCGTCCACGGTCGAACGGACGCGGTCGAGCGACGGCGGCTGGTCGAACTTGGCTTCGATCATCAGGCCGCCGACGAAATCGACGCCCAGGTTCAGGCCGCGCGTGCCGACCAGTGCGCAGGCGACCAGCGTCAGCACCGCAGTGATGCCGAACGCCCAATAGCGCAGCGAGACGAACGGCAGGTTCGTATTGTCGGGGACGAGTTTCAGCAGACGCATCAGATGGTCATCTCCGTCGGCCGGTGGCGGCGGATCCAGCCTGCGGTCAACATGCGGGTAAAGGTGACGGCGGTGAACACCGAGGTGACGATGCCGATCAGCAGCACGACCGCGAAGCCCTTCACCGGACCCGAGCCGAGCGCGAGCATGATCAGGCCGGAAATGGCGTGCACCGTATTCGCTTCGAAGATGGTGCGGCTCGCTTCCTTATAGCCGAGCTCCACGGCCTGGACGACCGAGCGGCCGCGGCGCCGTTCCTCACGGATGCGCTCGTTGATCAGCACGTTGGCGTCGACCGCCGTGCCGATGGTCAGCACGAAGCCGGCGATGCCCGGCAGCGTCAGCGTCGCGTTCAGCAGCGACATCACGCCCAGGATCACGAACACGTTGATGATGACGGCGAGGTTCGCATAGACGCCGAACCGGCCATAGGTCACCAGCATGAAGGCGACGACGAGCGCGACCGCGATCACCGACGCGAGCACGCCGGCGCGGATCGAGTCCGCGCCGAGCTGCGGGCCGACCGTGCGTTCCTCGATGACCTTCAGGTCGACCGGCAGCTTGCCCGAGCGCAGCGCGATGGCGAGCTCGTTGGCGCTCTCGACGGTGAAATTGCCGGAAATTTGCGCCTGGCCGCCCAGGATCGGCTCGTTGATGTTCGGCGCCGAAATCACCTGATTGTCGAGGATGATTGCGAAAGGCTTGTTGACATTTTCCTGCGTGACCTTGGCGAAGCGGCGGCCGCCCTGGCCATCGAAGCGGATGTTGACGACCGGCGCGTTGTTGCGCTGGTCGAAGCCTTGTTGCGCGTCGATCAGCTGGTCGCCGGAAATCAGCACCGCGCGCTTGACCGCGATCACCGGACCGCCGGCGGGGTTGTCGGGATAGCGCAGCACCTGGCCGCCGACCGGCGCCCGGCCCGCGGCGAGATCGGCGGGCGAGGCGGTCACGTCGACCAGCTTGAACTCGAGCTTCGCGGTTTTGCCGAGCAGGTTCTTGAGCGCTTCGGGATTCTGCAGGCCCGGCACCTGCACGACGATGCGGGTGCCGCCCTGGCGCACGATGGTCGGCTCGCGCGTGCCGAGTTCGTCGATGCGCTTGCGGACCACTTCGGTGGCGACTTCCATCGCCTTGTCGACCGCGTCGTTCTGACCCGCCTGAGTCGGCGTCATGATGATGCGGTTGCTGTCGACCACCCGCACATCCCAGTCGCGCTGGCCGGTCACGCCAACGCCGTTGGTCTGCTGGCGGACGCGTTCGACCGCCTGATCCACCTGGGTCACGTCGCGGACGAAGAAGCTCAGCTGGTTGCCGGAGGTGGAGATGTCGCCGATCGCGATGCGCGGATCGCCGCGGCGCATTTCGGTGCGGATCGTCTCTTCCATCTGCTCCAGCCGCTGCTTGAGCAGGCTGGACGCATCCGCTTCGAGCAGCAGGTGCGAACCGCCGGACAGGTCGAGGCCGAGATTGATCCGCGGCAGCTTCATGCCCGGTGTCAGCCGTTCGGGCACGAAGCTCGGCACCGCGAGCATGATGCCGGTCAGGATCAGCAGGACGATGCCGATCACCTTCCAGCGCGGGAATTCGAGCAGGCCCGTCGTGGTGCGTGCAGCAGCAGTGGCCATGGGCTCAGTCGTTCGCTTTGGCGAGCGTCAGCGTCTGCACGTCGGACAAGGTCGCCTTGACCGCGCGCACCCGCACCTGCGGCGCGAGCTCGATCTCGACATGCTGGTCCTCGACCTTGGTGACCTTGCCGACCAGGCCGCCGCCGGTGACGACGGTGTCGCCCTTCTTGACCGCGCCGATCTTGGCCTGGTGCTCCTTCATCCGCCGCTGCTGCGGCCGGATCAGCAGGAACCAGAAGATGACGAAGATGGCGAGCAGCGGCACCATCTGCAGGAAGAATGCGGCACCCGAGCCGGCGGATGCGCCGGTGGCTGCCTGAGCGTAAGCGGGAGATTCGAACATCGTTCGGATATGTGCCTGGTCAGCGCCGGCGGAAGCGTCCGGCTGTCAAAGCGGCGCGCCTATCACGGCGCGCACCGTGGGTGCAAGTTGGCGAAGAGGCGCAGCCACAAGGCTTCGACGGATCGAGGCCCGTCCGACACTGACTGTACGCTGCCCGGATTAGATGTCGGCGCCCTAGGCGCGGACGGGGCGGCGTTCGCTGGCGTGGGCGAGCTGGCGCACGGTGCGTCCCGTCAGAGGGTCTCGCCACCCCGGCGCGATCTCGGTCAGCGGACCAAGCACGAAGCTCCGCTCTCGAAACGCCGGGTGCGGGACGGTGAGCTCGCCGCTGCTCCAGCTGCCGCCCGACCAGAGAATGATGTCGAGGTCGAGCACGCGCGGCCCCCAGCGCCGGCCGGGCCGACGTCCGAACTGTCGCTCCAGGGCCTTGAGCGCCTGGAGCAGGGCAGGGGGTGCGCGGTCCGTACGCAACAGTACAGCGGCATTGGCAAAGCGGCGGCCGGCAGGTCCCATCGCCGCTGTGGCGTGTGTGCGGGACACGGCCTGCACCTCGCCGAGCTTCGCGAGCGCCTGCACCGCCGCCGCGATCACGCAATCGGGCAAACCATGCCGGTGGTGGCGGCGATTGGAGCCGATCGCGATCGCATAGCTTGTCCCCGTCACCCGCTCGCGCCTATCGGGCGGACGTGTCCTTTGCCAGCCCCGTTCCCGAAACCGAGCCGCCAGGCGACTGCCCGCGCTGCCCGCGCCTCGTCGCCTTTCGCGAGGCGCTGCGCGTCGAATATCCCGATTGGTGGAACGCGCCGGTGCCGGCGTTCGGCGACCCCGATGCCTGGCTGGTGATCGTGGGCCTCGCGCCCGGCAAGCATGGCGCCAACCGCACCGGACGGCCGTTCACCGGCGATTATGCCGGCGAGCTGCTGTTCGAGACGTTGAGCAAATTCGGGCTCGCGAAGGGCACCTACCAGGCCGATCCGAATGACGGCTATCGGCTGCAGGGCGTCGCCATCTGCAACTCGGTCAAATGCCTGCCCCCCGAGAACAAGCCGGTGCCGGAGGAGATCGCCAATTGCCGGCCCTTCCTCGCTGCGCAGATCGATTCCTTGGCAAATGCGCGCGTCTATGTCGCGCTCGGGCAGATTGCCCATCAGTCGGCGGTGCGGACGCTGGGCGGGAAGCTGGCGGCGCACAAATTCGGGCATTTGGCGGAGCATCGCATGCCGGGCGGGGAGGTGCTGATCGATAGCTATCACTGCTCGCGCTACAACCAGAATACCGGCCGGCTGACGCGCGCTATGTTCGAAGCGGTGTTCGAGCGGGCTTTGGCGTTCCGGCCCTGATCGGCTAGGAGCGCGGCAGGAGGAATGACGCGATGTTGATCCTTGCTCTTGCCCTCGCCGCCACGCCCGCAGCCGCGCAGGCGCCGCTGCCGCTTTGCCGGCAGGCGCGTCCGATGCCGGTTCGCGAGCAGGCCGAAGGCCGCGCCCGCAAGCTCGGCGAACTGCCGCCGGCCGAGGCCTATCTGACGGTGATGCGAACCGAAAATGGCTGCATCAAGCCGGTGCTGGTGCGCGAGGAGCGCAACCGCCGCCCCTGATCGGCGGGTGGCTTGCCCTTCCGGCAGCGCTCGCCCATATGGCGCGCGGGAGTCGGGCGGACGGTGCCGTCGCCAATCTGGTCAGGTCCGGAAGGAAGCAGCCACAACGATTTCGCCCCGGGTCGTTCCGGCTCCCACCGCGCAGCCTTCAGTCCTGAGCTTGTCGAAGGAGCGGCCGGCGGCTCTACGAGCCGTTCGACGACGCGGCTTTGCCGCGGCGCTTCTCTCCTTCCCATCCACGTATCTCGACTTCGCTCGATACGAACGGGTAGAGAACGGACACATGCCCGAATCCTCCGCCTATCGCGTCCTTGCCCGCAAATACCGGCCGCAGCGTTTCTCCGAGCTGATCGGCCAGGATGCGATGGTCACCACGCTCGGCAACGCGATCAGGCGCGACCGGCTGGCGCACGCGTTCCTGCTGACCGGGGTGCGCGGGGTCGGCAAGACCTCGACCGCGCGGCTGATCGCCAAGGCGCTGAACTGCGTCGGGCCGGACGGGCAGGGCGGGCCGACCATCGATCCGTGCGGGGTCTGCGAGCCGTGCCGGGCGATTGCCGAAGGGCGGCATATCGACGTGGTCGAGATGGACGCCGCCTCTCACACCGGCGTCGACGATGTGCGCGAGATCATCGAGGCAGTGCGCTATTCGGCCGTGTCGGCGCGCTACAAGGTCTACATCATCGACGAAGTGCACATGCTGTCGAAGAACGCGTTCAACGCGCTTCTGAAGACGCTCGAGGAGCCGCCGCCGCATGTGAAATTCCTGTTCGCGACTACCGAAGTCAACAAGGTGCCGGTCACGGTGCTGTCGCGCTGCCAGCGTTTCGATCTGCGCCGCATCCCCGCCGACAAGCTCGCCGCCCATTTCGCACGCGTTGTCGAGGCGGAGGGCGCGCGGGCCGAGGAAGAGGCGCTGGCGCTGATCGCGCGGGCGGCGGAAGGCTCGGCGCGCGACGGTCTCTCGATCCTCGACCAGGCGATCGCCCACGCCGATATGGAGGGCGGCGAAGTCTCCGCGGCGCAGGTGCGCGAGATGCTCGGCCTGTCCGATCGCGGTGCGATCCGGCGGCTGCTGGGGCATTTGCTTGCCGGTGAAGCGCAGCCGGCGCTGGCAGCGCTGCGCGACCAATATGATCTCGGCGTCGACCCGGTCGGCGTGCTGCGCGGGCTGCTGGAGGCGGTGCACGGCGTGACGATGGCGAAGATGGGCGGCGCGCCCGATCCGTCCCAGGCCGCCGAGGAGCGTGAGGCGCTGGGCGAGTGGGCGGCGCGGCTATCGTTCGCGCAGCTGCACCGCTTCTGGCAGCTGCTGCTGAAGGGCCATGACGAGACGGCGCGCGCGGTGATGCCGCTGGAGGCCGCCGAAATGGCGCTGCTCCGCATCGTCCATGCAGCTGAACTGCCGGACCCGGCCGAGCTGCTGAAGCGGATCGGCAATGGCGAGGCCGTGCCTGTTGCGCGCGCGGCCCCGGTGCCACCGCCGGCGCCGGCCGCGCCGCCACCGCCGAGCTATCCAAGCGATTTCCGCGCGCTTTACGATCTCGTGTACGAACAGCGGCCAAGGCTAGCGCTGCATTTGCACGATGATCTCGGGCTCATCTCCTACGCGCCGCCAAACCTGACGATGAAGCCGCTGAAGCCCATGCAGGGCGAGTTCGTGCGTGATCTGATCGCCGTGCTCCGTGGGATGACTGGAGTCGTCTGGTCTGTGACTCTCGCGGACGGAGATGCCGAGCCGTCGCTGCTGGAGCAGGAGCGGGCGGTCGAGGCGGCGGCGCGGCAGGCGATTCTCGACACGCCGTTGGTCAAGGCGGCGTTCGAAGCGTTTCCAGACGCGGAGCTGATCGACTATAGCCCCGCCGACCGACGGAGTGCCCCATGAAGAATCTCGACGACATCCTGAACATGGCCAAGAACGTCCAGGACGAACTGACCAAGGCGCAGGCGAACCTGGACAAGATCGAGGTGGAGGGCGTCTCGGGCGGCGGCATGGTCAAGGTGCGCGCGACCGCCAAGGGCCGGATTATCGCGGTCGACATCGACCCCTCGCTCATCCAGCCGAGCGAAAAGCAGATGCTCGAAGACCTGATCGCCGCCGCCTTCAACGACGCCCGCGCGAAGGCCGACGCGGCGTCGAGCCAGGAGATGGGCAAGATGACCAGCGGCCTGCCGCTGCCGCCAGGCTTCAAGTTGCCTTTCTAGAGTCAGTCGTCATCCCGAACTTGTTTCGGGACAAGCTTTGGGCAGCGTAGGGTATGAGGGCTCTCTCGGAGCTCGAGCGTGAACTCGATCATCGGCGTCTATAGCGGCATGGTGGACAAGTTCCCGATCGGCATCGCGATGAACAAGGGCATCCGCGCGCTGCACAAACGCCATAGTCCGGTGCGCGACTATGCCGATCGATCCGGTTTTCCCAAGGGTGTCGGCTATTCGCGCGGCAAGGCTGCCGAGCAGGTCCCGCAAGACTATCGTGCGACCCCCGCAGCGGCCGGCGCGTCCAAGCCGACGGGCGAGACCTCGCCCGCTTCGGCCGACCTGATCGTCGAAGTCGCCTGGTCCGCCGGCCATGACCCTTCAGCAAGTCGGCGGGGCAGTGCTGATGGCGCTGTTCCTCGCCGACATCTTCCTCACTATTCTTTACGCTCGCGCCGGCACCGGCCTGCTGGCACCGCAATGGAATCGTCTCGTCTGGTTGGCGCTGAAAGCGCTGTCCGAACTGTTCGACCTCCGGCGCGGTGCGGCATTGTCATTCGCGGGTCCGCTGATCGTCATCCTGCTGATCGCATTCTGGGCGCTGGGCCTTGCGGTGGGCGCAGCGCTCGTCATCCAGCTCTAGCTGGGGACGACAATCCGGCAGAGCAGCGGCCAAGCCTCTCGCGCCTCCTTTACCTATTCAACTCGCTCGTCGGCGCGTCGGTGCTGTCGCTGGTCCTGAGCTACCTGGTCCAGGTCTATTCCGGGCTGCGTCAGCGCAACGCGTTGGCGCTTGCAATAGACCTGATGACCGGCGGCACCGGCGACGCGGCCGAGATGCTGGCGCGGCTGGGCGCGGACGGCGACTTAGGCGACCCGACGAGCGAGATCGGCAATTTGGTGCGCCCGCTCGCCGTCACGAAGGAGGCGCACCATTTCTACTCTCTGCTCTTCTACTTCCGCTTCAAGGACCCGCTCTAATCGGTCTTACGGCTGACGTTCGTCCTGCTCGATCCGGCGACGCTGATCCAGACCTCGCTCGACCCGCAACGGAATGCCGGCCTGGTGCGCTCGGCACCGGTCGCAGCGGTATGGCGGGGCGCATATCTGCTGCTGGAGACGCTCGATCGCAAATTCCCGACCGCACGCGGAAGCGGGGACGACACGGCCGACACTCAGCGCCTGAACGAGAGCTACGCCGCTCACGTCGACACGTTGCGCCGCGCCGGTATCGAGGTGCGGCCGGACGCTGCCGGCTATGCCGATCAACGGCGGCGCTGGGAGCCGCTCGCCGCCGCGTCGCGCCCGCCTTGGCGTACCGGAGGGAAGAAGTCGAAACCCGGGGACCTGCTTCAGATCCGCCGTTGCAAATGGATTGTGGAGGAGAGCCTGCCGATCGAGCGCCCCGCAGCGTCCGCGCTCGATCTGGCAAACGAAATTGCCACTGACCATGCCGGTACCGCAGACTGGGTGGCGCGCCCGGCAGGATTCGAACCTGCGGCCCCAAGCTTAGAAGGCTCGTGCTCTATCCATCTGAGCTACGGGCGCGTGCGCGCTTCCATAGCGAAGCTTGTGCAGGTGCGAAACGGCGATACTGTGCTGGCATGAGCGAAGGGGCAGAACGGCCGCGCGCGGTCGATGCACGGGCACTGGCGGGGACGCATTTCCGCTATTTCGATTTCGTGATGGCGGCATTCGTCGCGATCATCCTGCTGTCGAACGTGCTCGGCGCCGGCAAGGTCGCGCAGATTTGGCTGCCGATCGCCGATCGTTATTGGCCGTTCGGCGCCGGCATCCTGTTCTTCCCCGTCTCCTACGTGATCGGCGACGTGTTGACCGAAGTCTATGGCTATGCCCGGGCGCGGCGCGTGATCTGGGCGGGCACGGTCGCCCTCTTGTTCATGGCGTTCATGTCGTGGGTGGTGGTCGCGCTGCCGCCCGCCCCCGACTGGACCAATCAGCCCGCCTATGACGCGATCTTCGGCCAGGTGCCGCGGATCGTCTTAGCCTCCATCATCGCCTTTTGGGCGGGGGAGTTCGTCAACGCCTTCGTGCTCGCGCGGATGAAGCTGCGCTCGGGCGGCAAGCATCTGTGGATGCGCACCATCGGCTCGACGATAGCCGGCCAGGGGATCGACAGCCTCATCTTCTACCCGCTTGCCTTTTGGGGGGCGGCGGGCTGGACGGGCGACCTCGTCCTCAAGGTCATGGTCACGCAATGGGTGCTGAAGGTCAGCTGGGAAGCGTTGCTGACGCCGGTCACATACGCTGTCGTTGCCTTCCTGAAGCGCCGCGAAGGCGTCGATGTCTATGATGAGGGCACGAACTTTACACCCTTCGCCGCCCGCGTATGAGCCCGTTGCAGCAGGTCAAATGGCTGCTGGTCGATAATCTCCATCTCTCGAAGGATGCGCTGCACATCTATGTGGCGCTGACCCTGTTCCTCGGCAGTGCCCTCCTGCTGCGCTGGCCCCTGAAGAGCTGGCGGCCATGGCTGCTGGTGCTTGCCGCGGCGGTCGCGGGAGAGGCGTGGGACCTGCGCGACAGCGTCGTCTACGGCACGCCGATCGACCTGTTCGCCAACGCCAAGGATGTGGCGAACACGCTCTTCTGGCCGACCGTGCTGATGCTGCTCGCGCGCCGGACGCGCGTGCTGAAGCGAGGCTAGGCCCCGACGGTCTCCAGCAGCCCTTCGAACAGGCGGCGGCCGTCGATGCCGCCATGGGCGGCTTCGACCTTGCGTTCCGGGTGCGGCATCATGCCGAGCACATTGCCTTGAGCGTTCAGGATGCCGGCGATGTTGCGGGCCGAGCCATTGCACGCTTCGGCGTAGCGGAAGGCGACGCGGCCTTCGCCTTCCAGTCGGTCGAGCGTCTCGTCGTCGGCGAAGTAGTTGCCGTCATGATGCGCGACCGGAATGGTGATGGCCTCGCCGGCCTCATAGCGGCTGGTGAAGGCGGACTGGGCGTTCTCGACGGTCAGCGAGACATCGCGGCAGATGAAGTCGAGATTGGCGTTCCGCATCAGTGCGCCGGGCAGCAACCCGGCTTCGGTGAGGATCTGAAAGCCGTTGCAGATGCCGAGCACCGGCACGCCCTTGTCGGCCGCTTTGGCGACCGCATCCATGATCGGGCTGCGCGCGGAGATGGCGCCGGTGCGGAGATAGTCGCCATAAGAGAAGCCACCGGGCAGGGCGACCAGACCGGTGCCGTCCGGCAGCTCGGTGTCGCGGTGCCAGACCATCGCCGGAGCGCGGCCCGTCACCTGCTCGATCGCGGCGGCCAAGTCGCGGTCGCAGTTGGAGCCCGGAAAGACGATGACGGCGCTCTTCATTGGCGCTCCACCCGGAAATTCTCGATGACGGTGTTGGCGAGCAGCCTAGTGCACATCGCCTCGATATCGGCGTCCGACGTGCCGTCCGCCAGGTCCAGCTCGATCATCTTGCCCTGGCGCACATCGTTGACGCCGCTGAAGCCAAGGCCTTCAAGCGCATGATGGATCGCCTTGCCTTGCGGGTCGAGAACGCCGTTCTTCAAGGTGACGAACACGCGCGCTTTCATCTGGGCACCTCTGGAGTGGAGTTGGCGGCTCTATGGTCCGCCAGGCCTCAACCCGCAACCCGTCAGAAATAGCGGGCGAGCGCGAAGCGGAAGCGGTGCCGGTCGGAATCGTAGAAGGCGTAGTTCGAACCGATATGCGTGTAGCTGTAGGTGACCGAGGGGGAGAAGCCGAGCACCCGGATCGCCCGGCTGCCCAGATAGGCGCGTGCGCTGATCCGCGTGTCGCGCCGATCGGAGTCCGAGAACAGCGTGATCGGCGCGTCGTAGCGGGCGAGGGAAATCCCGCCCGATAGGCCGGCGTTGATCCCGTGCGGCAGCTCGCCGCCGATGCCCAGGTTCACGCCGAACTCGCTGTTCGACAGGCTTTCGGAGCGCAGCGACTCGCGCCGGACGAAGCCGCTCGCCGAAGCGATCATCGTCTTGGCGACGACGCGCTCGTAGGTGCCATAGGCGCCATATTGCCAGCCATCATAGCTGGTGCCGAAGCCCGATTCGGTGCGGCGCGCGTCGAGTTGGAAGCCGAGCCGCTGGCCCTGGTCGAGGAAAGTCGTGAGGCCCGTCTTGACGCCGATCTGCTGCTGAGCGGTCTTGCCGCCGAACCAGCGCTGTAGGCCGACCAGCTGTGCGGTGACGGCCGTCTTGGCGCTGAGCTTCCATTCGGGTCCTGCCGCCAGCTGCAGCATGTAATCGTCGAAATCATCTTCCTCATAATGGGTGAACTGGCCGTCGCCGTCGATCAGCCAGGCGAGCTTCGCATCCTGCTTGAGGCGCAGCCCGCCGGAGAAGCTGCCGGTTAAGCCGAGGCCCGAACGCGGCTTGGCGTCGTCGTTGAGCGCAAAGGGCACGCGGTTGTTGGGGCTGACCAGCAAGTCGACCTGTTCGGCGGACGTGGCGTTGTTGATGTTGGTATCGGGCGCCAGGCCGAAGTCGAAGCGGAAGTTCCAGATGCGCTGGTCACGGATGATGCCACGCGTAGAGCGCACGGTCGCGGCAATCTCGGGCGGCAGGTTCTTGTCCTGCGAGGCGAGGCGGAAATGATGATCGGCCGCGCTCTTGTCGCCGTCCATCAGCAGGGCACGGGCGAGTTCGAGCCGGACGCGGGTCTGTGACGGGTCGATGGCGAGCGCCGCGCGGAACTCGGTGATCGCTTCCTTCACCGCGCCGGTTTCGATCGCGACATAGCCGGCGAGGAAGTGGCGCTCCATCTGCTTGCCGGGCACCTGCTCCAGCGCAGCGATCAGCGGACGGGCAGCGTCGAACTCGCGGGCCAGCACCAGCTTCTCGGCGGTCGCGAGCAACTCGTCACCGGTCAGCCGGGCCGAGCAGGTACCGGTCGCGTCGCAGGCAGGCGCCGGGCTCGTGGCGGCTTGCGCCGCCAGGAGCAATGCGGCGAACACTATTTGGTACCGGTGAAGGCGCCGAGAATATCGATCCGCTGGTCGGGCGTGCCGCCGACGATGCGGAAGCCGCCGCCGACTTCGGCCGCGGCCGGGCCGAAGAAGGCGCCGTCGATGCTCGAACCCGCGATGTTCACCGGCATTGCGCCGCCTTGGTTGAACGATGCCGCGGTGAATTGACCGAGGAAGCCGCCTGCATTGACCAGGTCGATGCGGCCATTGCCGGTCGCGGTGAAGGTCGCGCCCGCGCCGAGCACCGCCTGCTTGGTGGTGTAGGCGTCATATTGCGGCGCGAAGACGGTGCCGGTCAGGTCGAGCGTGAAGCTGCTTGCGCCGAAATCGACCGTCGTCTTGCTGCGACCTTCGATCCACTGGAAGTAGGTCGGCGCATTGTTCACGCTGTCGCGTAGCGGATTGTAGACCATGGTCGCGACCATCGCGCCGTTATAGGTGGCGCTGCCGGTCTTCGGGACGGCGTCGAGATCGGTGCGCTCGCCAAAGGTGAAGGCGGCCCGTTCCAGCGTGTTGTTCTGGAGGATGCGGAAGCCGCCGCCGGGCAGCAGCTCCTGGACGACGCTGGTATTGTTGCGGACATAACCGGCGAAGGTCACATATTTCGTCTCGGTGCCCGGCTTTTGGTAGAAGAAGGACACGTTGTTGTAGATGCCGGTGGGATCGCCGACCGGCACCATGTCCGACTGGGCCGGATCGAACGTGACCGGTTCCTTGCGCGATCCGGCCTGCAGATACTGGATGCCGCCGGCGGACAGGCGCGGAACGCCGGTCTGCGGCTCGCGCAGGCCGCCGAAATCGGTGCGGTGCAGAGGGTCCTGAAAGCGCAGGGTTTGCGACACGTTGGCGTTCGGCGCGGAAATCTTGACTTCGAAGATCGCGTCGCGCGGGTTGTAGTCGACGGTGATGCCGCTGTTGCGGGCAGTCGAGCTGTCGCCGGCATAAAGCTGCGCGCTTTGCGCATTGCCGCCGGTCTGCGTCGAATAGCTGTAGCTGTGGACGCCGCCGATCGCCGAATAGGTCTTCTGCACGGTCGGATTGACGAAGCTGTGGTTGTTCGCCGGACTCTGCGGCGCGCCAGCCGGAGCGGCGCTGCTGCCGACCGACTGCGGCCCCGCGCCCCCGCACGCGGCGAGAGTAAAGATCGGAGCAAGGAGCACGAGTTTACGCATGAGCCGTCCTTCGGGCATGAAGTTCGGCACCGTCCTAAGCAGGACTTGGTTAAGAGCGGCTAAAGTTGCCGCGATTTTTCGCGCACCTTGGGTTGGGGGCGTCAGTCCTCGCGCGCCGGGATCGGCTTGCGTTCCTTCAGATCGAACCCGTCGTCGGTGCCGAGCACATGCACCTTTACATTGTGCATCGACAGGACGCGCTCCGGCCGCGCCTCGGCGACGTTGGAGTGGGTGACGTGTTGTCCGTCGAACACATAGACGGCGCCTGATCCGATCACCCGGAAGCTGTTGCCCTCGACAATCGCGGCCGTGTCCTCGTCCACGCCCATGCCGAGCACGCGCGGATTGTGCGCGACGGCGCCCAGCAGCCGGCCGAAGCGTCCGCGTTCGGCGAAATGCTGGTCGATGATGACGTTGCGGATCAGGCCCAGGCCCGGCGCCATATGGAGGTCGCCGATCCGGTGGGTCTCGGCGCTGGTGCCCTTGACCAGCATCGTCTCGCTCATCGCTGTCGCGCCCGCCGACGTGCCGGCGATCAGCCCGCCGCGTTCGAATAGCGCCCGCACCTTCGCTTCGATCGGCGTGTCGCCGACCTGGCTGGTGATGCGCAGCTGGTCGCCGCCCGAAAAGAACACGCCGGCGGCGTCGTCCAGCACGGCGAGCTTCTCGTCGGCCTCGGCCTCGCATCGATCGTTTAAATAGAGTTCGACCAGCTCGCCTAAGCCGAGATCTTCGAAGGCGCGGTGATAATCGTCGAAATAGCCTTCCGGCTTGTGGCTAGCGACCGTGGCGAGCACCAGCTTGCCGCCGCGCACGCGCCGCGCGACTTCGCGCAGGATGGTGCGCTTGCCGTCCGGATCCCGCTCCTCATGCCCGCCGATGATGATCAGCGTCCCGCGGTCGCTCACTGGCCCTGTTTCCTCAACCATAAGCCCGGGCTGTTATCGCCTTCGGCGATACTCGCCACCGCAAAATGCGGGCTGTTGTGCGCCCAGCCGATCCGGCCTTGCGCGTCGATGGCCACTCCGCCGGCATCGCCGCCCACGCGCTCCATTTCGCTGACCGCCGCGTAAATCGCGCGTTCGGGGCCAAGCCCGTTCATGCTGTGCATGATCTTCGAAGCCAAGCGCAGCCGGGCGATCCCCTCGCCATGCCCGGACAGGGCGACAGCGCCGACGCCGTTCTCGGCATAATAGCCGCAGCCGGGCATCGCGCTGTCACCGGCTCGCCCCGGCAGTTGCCCCGCAAGACCGCCGGTCGAGGTCGCTGCCGCATAGTCGCCATTCCGATCGAGCGCGACGGCTCCGACCGTGTCGTGCATCTCGGCCTCTTCGCTCGGCGGATCGGCGGTGCGTAGTTCTTCAAGGGTGCAGAGCTCCGCACCCATCTGCTCAGCGAAGCGCGTCGCCCCTTGGCCGGCGAGCAGAATCGGCTGTTCGCGCAACAGCGCCTTTGCCACGCTGACCGGGTGGCAGACCCGCTCGATGGCGATTACGCCGCCGATATCGAGCGAGGCGCCGTCCATGATGGCGGAGCACATTTCGATGTTGCCGTAGATGGTCGGGTCCGATCCGCGACCGGCATTGAAGACCGGCAACCGCTCCAGGACGCGCACCGACGCTTCCACCGCGTCGATCGCGCGGCCGCCATCGGCAAGTATGGCGCGCCCGGCCTCGATTGCTTCCGCCAGTCCGTCGCGGTTGTCGGCCTCTTCCTCGGGCGCGATTTCCTTGGCGCCGCCATGGATGATCAGCTTCCACTCCGTCATTACGCTACCGTCGTCAGGCGTTGAGTGGGGGCAGGGGCGGCCTTGCGCGGGCAGAAATGCAGCACCTGCCGCCACGCCGCTTCCACCTCTGTCGGCGTGATCACCACCAGATCACCGGGCATGGCCAGGATGAGGCCGGTCTCGGTCGCTTCGGCCTCGCCGGCGATCAGGTGAATGTTGCTCGGCTGCGTGCCGGCCTCGAGCGCGCCCTGGCGCAGCAACCGCATGATCTCGCCGCGCGGCCGGCCCCTGGTCGCCGGGTCCTCGCGGAAGACGAGTTCGTCGAACAGGTCCGCCGCGATGCGGCCCATTTCGACGATGTCTTCGTCCCGCCGGTCGCCGGGAATGGAGATGACACCGACGGTGCGCGGATAGCGGCGCCGCAAGCCCGTCACGACCTTGCCCAGCGCGGTCAGGCCGGCCGCATTATGAGCGTAGTCGAGGATCACGCGGAAGCCGTGCGCGTCGTGCACGTTCAGCCGGCCCGGATTCTGCTCGAAGGTCGACTGGAAGCTGCTGAGCGCGGAGCGGATGGTGATCAGCGGCACGCCATGCGCGACTGCCATCGCGATCGCCGCGCAGCTGTTGGCGATGTTGAACTCCGCCTGGCCGTGGAGCGTGGCGGGGATCGCCCCGGCGGCCATCACCAGTTCGCGGCGACCATCCTTGTGCAGGACGATGCAGCCGCCTTCGTCACCGGGCTCGCGAACCACCGCCATGCCGCCATTTTCGATATGGTCGCAGAGCCATTGGGGCATGTCGGCGGCGCCCTTCAGCGAGAACCAAGCGATGCTGCCGCCCGCGCGTCGTGCCTTCGAACGGACGATCGGATCGTCGGCGTTCAGCACCGAAGTGCCGTCGCGACGCACCGTTTCCACCACCAGCGCCTTCAGGTCGGCCAGATCCTCGACCGTGTGGATGCCCTTGAGGCCGAGATGATCCTCGGCCACATTGAGGAAGGCGCCGACATCGGCATGCCGGAAGGCCAGGCCTTCGCGCAGCATGCCGCCCCGCGCCGTTTCCAGCACGGCGACCTCGACGGTGGGGTCGCGCAGTACCATGCGGGCGCTGCGCGGACCGGTTGCATCGCCCGGGCTGACGAGCTGGTCGTTGATATAGACGCCGCTGGTGGAGGTGAGGCCGACGGTGCAGCCCGTGTAGCGCAGGATGTGCTTCAGCATCCGCGCCGTCGTCGATTTGCCGTTGGTGCCGGTAACGGCAAGGATCGGCACGCGCGAACGGCGGCCGCGCGGAAACAGCATCTCGATGACCGGCTTGGCGACATCTCGCGGGCTGCCTTCGCTCGGCTCGATATGCATGCGGAAGCCAGGGGCCGCATTCACCTCGATCACGCCGCCGCCCGTGTCCCGCACCGACCGCGAGATGTCCGGCGCCATGAAGTCGATTCCGGCAATGTCCAGCCCGATGACCAGCGCGGCGCGCCGTGCGATCTCGGCATTGTCGGGATGGATTTCGTTGGTCCGGTCGATCGCCGTGCCGCCGGTCGACAGGTTGGCCGTCGCGCGTAGCTGCACCCATTGGCCGGCCGCCGGGACGCTGTTCGGCGTCAGGCCGGAGCGCTCCAGATATTCGAGCACCAGCGCGTCGACCTTGATGCGCGTCATCACCTTTTCATGGCCGTCGCCGCGGCGTGGGTCCTGGTTCACGCGCTCGATGAGTGCGGCAATGGTGCAGACCCCGTCGCCGATCACATGGGCAGGCACCCGCTCCGCGACCGCGACCAGCTCGCCATTGACGACGAGGATACGGTGGTCGCGTCCGTCGAAATATTGTTCGACGATGATGTCGCGTCGGCCCTTGGCCTCGGCCAGTGCCTGCGCAAAGCCGAAGCGAAGCTGGTCCTCGTCGCGGATGCCGATAGTGACGCCGCGGCCGTGATTGCCGTCGAGCGGCTTGGTGACCAGCGGATAGCGCAATCTCCGCGCGGCCCAGATTGCGTCCTCCACATCGCGCACCACGACACCGCGCGGCACCGGAATGCCGCTGTCGGCAAGCAATTGCTTGGTGAAGTCCTTGTCGCCCGCTGCCTCGACGGCGATCAGCGACGTGCGGCCGCTGATGCTCGCCCGGATGCGCTGCTGGAAGCGGCCATGGCCGAGCTGAATCAGGCTGCCATTGTTGAGCCGCATGACGGGGATCCCGCGCCGCTCCGCCTCGTCGACCAGGGCCTGGGTGGTGGGACCGTAGCCAGAGCGGCGGACCAGGTGCTTCAGCTCGTCCAGCCGTCGCTGGAAGTCGAAGGCGCTGCGCATTTCGACGATCCGGTCGAGCCCTTCGGCGCCGGCAAGCTCATCGGGGAGGAGCGAGTCGACCAGCTCCAGAGCGATGCGGCCGGCGAGCAGACCGACATCCTCATATTGATAGGCGAACATGATGTTGTAGACGCCGGGCCGCCCCTTCACGCCGCGGGTCTTGCCGCGGGTCACGCGGGTGCCGGCGAGCGTCTGCAGCTCCAGCGCAACATGTTCGGCGACATGGCCGAGCCAGGTGCCTTGTTCGAGTCGCTGCACCAGACCGCCCCGGCGCCGATAGGAGCAGCCATGGCGCTTCAGGCCCGGCAGCAGCGCCAGCAGTTGCTCGGTGAATCCTGGAATGCGGTTGCTGGGCCAGTCCTCCAGCCGCCCGAGATCGGCCATGATCCGGATCATCGGCGTGTGGCTGTAGAAATGGGGCCCGCGATAAACGCCCGTTTCGAGGACGGTGAGCGGTTGGGTCAGCATCCTGGTCGAAGCGTCGGACTTCGAACCGAAAAATACCGTGTTCATAACGGGCCGATCGGCTCCCGGCAGATGGAAATGGGATCGGAATGATCCCGCCCGACCTGAACCGACCAGATTTCGTTAAGTTCCTGAAACGAAAGCTAATCTGGGTTAGCGCGCTGACTGCTGGGGCCCGCACCCCTCGCGGTTGTCACAGCTTTGCCGCTGATGAGGTTCGGAAAAAAGACCGCGCGAGCCTCCGAGATTTGGCCCGCTTCTGCGGCCGCCTGCGCCTTTTCGTCTGTCAGTCGGACAACAGGGGTTTATCATGCGAGTTCATCTGAAATCGATTTTCCTGCTTGCGTTGGCATCGGCCTCAGGCCCGGCCTTCGCCACTCATGCCGTCATCTATGGACCGCGTTCCGACGCCTTCGCCAACTCGGCGGCCCATCGCGGCCCATATGTGTACGGGTCCAGCGCACGTTACGTAAACGGCGTGCAGGATGCCGGTAGCTCCTACGTCAACGAAGGGGGCACCAGCACGGGCGGCGGTTTGCTGGCGCAGAGCTGGGCGGCGACTACGCAGGACGGCGGCTTTGGCGATGTCGCGCTACATAACGAGGCCTATGCCGCCGCCAGCCTGGCCGCCGGCACGCTGAAGGCATCGACCGCCTCTACCGGGCCGAACACTTTCGGCTCGCCGCTCGGCTTTGCGGAAGCGCGGATCGACGACACCATCTACTTCAACAATGCGACGGCGGGCGACCTCACGGTCTCCATCACCTATGCCTTTACCGGCCGGCTGGTGGATCCATTCGACGGCACCGACAGCAACGCCAATCCGGGCGGCTACACGATTCTGCAACTCGGCTGCGACTATTATCTGTGCTTCAACGACCAGAACCAGGCGGTGCGCTTCGCGCTGGCGCCGAGCCGCGCCGCGGGCGGCAACATGAATTATTACTTCAGTGAGGACACGGGGGGCTATTTCGGCGCCAACATCTATGGCGGACCGGATGATGCCTTTGAGACCGGGTTGGGCGCCGCGAACGGGATCGATGGCCGGGTCGATGGCTGGATCCGGGCGACCCTGCTGGTGCCGACCGGCCAGACTTCGCTCGGCATACGCGGCGTGCTCGGGCTCGATTGCCGCGGCGGCAGCAGCTGCGATTTCGGCCATACCGGTACTTTCCGGTTCGGCGACCTGCCGAGCGGGCTGAGCTTCTCGTCGGCTTCAGGGTTGTTCCTGTCCGGGCTTGCTGCTCCCGGCGTGCCGGAGCCGGCGAGTTGGGCACTGATGATCGCGGGATTCGCCGGCGCCGGCATGTCGCTGCGGCGGCGGCGCCGCCAGCCTTATTTCGCCTGATCCTTTTCGGGGGGAAGGGCTGCGGCGCTCCCGGCCGCAGCCCTTTACCCGAGCCTTTGCCTAGCGTCCGCGCCGTTTGCGGTGGCTCTCGAGGTCCAGCACCGCATTCTCGCCGTCTTCCGGCAGCAGGCCGAGGCGGCGGGCGACTTCCTGATAGGCTTCGACTTCGCCGCCCAGGTCGCGACGGAAACGATCCTTGTCGAGCTTCTCGCCCGACTCCATGTCCCACAGCCGGCAGCCATCCGGGCTGATCTCGTCCGCCAGGATTACGCGCGCATAGTCATTGTCCCAGATGCGCCCGAACTCCAGCTTGAAGTCGACCAGGCGGATGCCGATGCCGGCAAAGAGTCCGCACATGAAGTCGTTCACGCGGATCGCCATGTCGGTGATGTCGTGCATCTCGTCCTGGCTGGCCCAGCCGAAACAGGCGATATGCTCTTCACTGATCAGCGGATCGCCAAGCGCGTCGTCCTTGTAATAATATTCGACAATCGTTCGGGGCAGCTGCGTGCCCTCCTCGATGCCGAGCCGCTTCGACAGCGTGCCGGCCGCGACGTTGCGCACCACCACTTCGATCGGGATGATCTCGACCTGGCGGATCAGCTGCTCGCGCATGTTGAGGCGGCGGATAAAGTGGGTGGGCACGCCGATCGTGCCGAGCAGCGTGAAGATATGCTCCGAGATGCGATTGTTGAGCACGCCCTTGCCGCTGATCGTGCCCTTTTTCTGGGCGTTGAAGGCGGTCGCGTCATCCTTGAAATACTGGATCAAAGTGCCCGGTTCCGGGCCTTCGTAGAGGATCTTGGCCTTGCCTTCGTAAATCTGGCGGCGGCGGGCCATCGGCAGCTCCTTGGGCGTGCGCCCGACATGAAAAAGTTGCGCCCCGGAAGCGCGGTCTGGCGCGGCCGAGGCGGGGCGCCCTCTTAGCTTAACCCTTGCAGCGGTGCAATCGAGCCGGTCAGATGACGCGCTCGCCGATGACATTGCCTGAGGTAAGATAGCGGCAGACGAGAATATCGTCATCGCCGCTCCGCGCGACGCCGCAGCCGACCCGCGTCGTCTCGCGCCAGATCAGCTGGGTGTAATGGCCCACGGCCTGCAGGTCTCCGGTGTGGGAAACAGCGGGGAAGACGCCGGGTTTGAAGTCGGCCTTCTCATTGATCCAGTAACCGACCATTTCCTCAGGCGCATAGGCACCGGCCGTGCCGGCCCAGAGGTTCTCGCCGGCCATGGTCCGATCGAAAGGGCCGGCTGGAGAATGGTCGAACCGGCCCGTGCGGGCGAGATGGTCGGCCCAGGCCTGGGCCTGCGCGGCCAGGCGCTCGTCCCACTTGAGCGGCTGGACGCCGAGCGCGCTACGCTCGCGATTGTGGCTGGCGAGGATGCGCTCGGCAAAGGCAGAATCGCGGTCGACGCCACCCGTGAGCAGCGGCATCGCCACGGCGAGCGCCGCGGCCAGCAATCCCTTCCATCCCCGCACGTCGTTCATTTTGCAGCCGATTTCCTTGCTGAAACCTTACAGAACGGCTGCGTAACGGTTCAGCTCGTGCCCGTCGGTGCCTCAGGTCACCGCTTCGCCGAGCACATTGCCGCCTTCGGCATAGCGGCAGACGAGGATGTCCTCCTTGGTGGAGCGGGCCAGCGCGCAGCCGACCTTGCGGGTGCTGCGCCAGATCAACTGGGTGTAATGGCCGACCTTCTCGAGATCGCCGCTGCGCGAGACGCTGGGAAAGACGCCCGGACGATAGTCGCGCTTCTCGGCGATCCAATAGCCGACCATTTCTTCGGGCGCCCACGCACCGGGTGTGCCGGCCCAGAGATTTTCACCCTGGACATCCGGGTCGGACGGATCGGCGGGGGAGTGTTCGAAGCTGCCGGTGCGGGCGAGCGCATCTGCCCAGATGGCGGCGTCGGCGGCCAGGCGCTTGTCCCAGGTCAGCGCCGGAACGCCGACCAGGGCACGCTCGCGATTGTGTGCGGCGAGCAGGCGCTCTTCGAGGCTGCTCGTGCGATCAGTACCGCCGATCATTAGCGGAGCTGATGAGGCGACCGCCGCCGCGCAAAGAATCCTGAGCGCTTTCATGCGCTTGGATCCTGCACGACGGCCGGTGAAAGGCCGCCTGAGAACTTTGGTTAAAGCGTCGTATACCCTTTGCCGCATTGCCCTTCGATCGTCCTGTTCCTGTCGGACCAGGGCGCGTCGTAGAGGCGGGCGGTGAGGCGATCGAAGGCGTAAGCGACCGATTTGACCAGTCGGGCGATGTCATCGCCCAGCTGTCCACGAAAGGCCTGATAGATGCGATCATCATGTTCGTCGCGCATTTCGCTGCTCCTGTAGCTGCAGCTTGCAAATGACCGTTGCGCTCACGGAACGCCAACAAAGCGTTGGACGCGAGACATAAGCCTAGCTTATCATGTGAGTTGATGCGTCGCCTGCCTCCCCTTGCTGCCGTCCGTGTGTTCGAAGCCGCTGCACGGCATCAGAATTTCACCAGCGCCGCGCAGGAACTTGGCATGACCCAGGCCGCGGTCAGCTACCAGATCAAGCTGCTGGAGGAGCGGCTGGGCATCAGCCTGTTCGTGCGCGAGCGCGGCCGGGTGGCCCTCAGCGAGGCCGGGCGGCGCGTCGGGCCGCTGGTCGCCAAAGCGTTCGACGAGCTCGATAGCGCCTTCGATCTGGCGCGCACGAACAATGAATCGGTGCTGACGGTCAGCTGCTCGACCACTTTCGGCCCCAACTGGCTCGCGCCCAGGATCGGTGCGTTCCAGATCCGTGTGCCGGACGTGGCGGTGCGGCTGCACACGTCCAACAGCCTGGTCGATTTCGCGCGCGACGATGTCGATGTTGCGATCCGGGGCGGGCGCGGCGATTGGCCGGGCCTGTGCGCACATTTCCTGATGCGCATGCCGCTGATGGTGTTTGCCAGCCCAGAATTCCTGAAGGAGCATCCGTCGATCCGCACCCTGGACGGCGTGATGCGCCACGCGCGGATCAGCCCGGACGATAGCTGGTGGCAAGTGTGGCGCGACCAGGTGGGCGGCGTGCCTTCGCCCGATGCCCCGCGCGGCATCCGTCTCGACACCCAGATCGCCGAGGGTCAGGCGGCGATGGCCGGCTTGGGCATCGCTCTCCTCAACCCGATGCTGTGGCGGGTGGAGATCGCGGCCAGCCGGCTGGTGCCGGTGCTCGACGATGTCGCGTTCGATCCGAGCGACTTTTATCTCGTTTACCCCGAACATCGCCGACAGGTGCGCAAGGTGCGCATGGTCCGCGACTGGCTGCTGGAGACGGTCGCAGCCGAAGCAAGGCAGGGCCCGCCGGAATATTACCGCCAGCCGGTTGGCGCGGACGTGCAACCCTGATTATCACAGACGCATGCGCGCCAGCGATGCCACCGATGTTTCGATTACGCGCCGGCGGCTGCTCGTCACCGGCGGGCTGGGCGTCGGGCTGGTCGTCGCCTGGACGGTGTGGCCGCGCACCTATTCCGTCAATCTGACCGCCGGGCCGGGCGAGCATATCTATGGCCCCTATCTCAAGATTGCCGAAGATGGGCGGGTGATCGTCGCCGTGCCGCAGGTCGAAACGGGGCAGGGCGTCTACACCACGCTGCCGCAGATCGTCGCCGACGAGCTGGGCGCCGACTGGCGGACGGTCGCAGTCGAAGCGGCGCCGATCAACCCGCTATATGCCAATCGGCTGTTCATGACCGAGTTGGCGGAAGGCGTCGCGCCGAAGCTGGCTGGCGTCGCCGACACCTTTGCGACCCGCACCGCCGCTATGGTCACTGGCGGATCGACTTCAGTGCGCATGTACGAGGAGCCGTTGCGCGAGGCGGCGGCGGCGGCGCGCGTGCGCCTGTGCAAGGTGGCGTCGCGACGGTGGGACGTCGAGTGGGAGGAGTGCGGCACCCAGGACGGCTTTGTCGAACATGAAGGCAAAAGGTTGCGCTTCGCCGATCTCGCTGCCGCCGCGGCCGACGAGGACGCGCCCGACCAGCTACCGCTGCGGATGGGCAAGCTGGCCGGCCAATCGCTGCCACGTCTGGACACGCCGTCAAAGCTGGACGGCTCGGTCGATTTCGCCGCCGATGTGCGGCTGCCGAACATGGTCTATGCGGCGATGCGGCAGGGACCGGTCGGCGTCCATCGCTACGCCGGCGGCGACGTCGCGGCGGCGCGGCAGGTGCGCGGGCTGATGCAACTGGTCAGCACGCGCGAATGGGTCGCGGCGGTCGCCAACAACAGCTGGGCGGCCGAGCGGGCTTTGGAGCTGCTGCGCCCGCGGTTCGAGACGAAGGGCGCGCTAGCCGACGACAGGCTGATTGCGACCGCGTTGGATGAAGCGCTGGACGGTGATGGCACCCGCGTGGTCGCGCGCGGCGACCTTTCCGCCAGCTTCAAGGATGCGACGGTGTTCACCGCCGACTATCGCGTCGCGCCGGTGCTGCACGCAGCGCTTGAGCCCATGACGGCGACCGCCTCCTGGAGCGATGGCCTCCTGTCGCTGTGGCTGCCCACCATCGCGCCGGAAGCCGCGCGGCAGGCGGTCGCCCGCTCTCTGCAATTCGACGCCGGCAACATCGTCATCCATCCGATGCAGATCGGCGGCGGGTTCGGGCGGGGGATGAGCGCCGAGGCGGCGATACAGGCGGGTCATTTGAGCCGTCAGCTGAAGCGGCCGGTGCAGCTGTTCTGGAGCCGCGCCGAAGCAATCGTGCAGGGCCGGTTTCGCCCGCCGGCCCACGCGCGGATGACGGGCCGGCTCGCCGGCGGACGCGTGGCCGGGCTGCTCGTCAAGATCGCGGCACCCGCTTACGGCGCCGCCATCGCCCGCACCTTGCTGCCGAACGAAGCGGCCGCGCGATCCCTGATCGGCGGCGGGGACGGGTTCGCCGTCGCCGGCGCGGAGACGCCCTATGGCATCGACGATCTGGCGGTCGATCACCATGCCGCGGACCCGAAGCTGCCGCTCGGCTATTGGCGCTCCGGCGCGCGCAGCTATACCTGCTTCTTCACTGAAAGCTTCATCGACGAGCTGGCGGGGTTCGGCGGCACCGATCCCTTCTCGTTCCGCATGGCGATGTTGGGCAAGCAGCCGCGGCTGGCGCGCTGTCTGTCCACCGTGGCAGCGCTCGGCGGCTGGCAGGGGGGCCAGGCGGGAACGGGTCAGGGTCTCGCCGCCCACGCTGCACATGGCAGCTTCATCGCCGTGCTGGCCGATGCGCGGGAAGAGGGCGGGCGCGTCAGATGCGACCGGCTGGTCGCGGTCGCCGATGTGGGCCGGGCGATCAACCCGGACATCGTGCGCCAGCAGATCGAGGGGGGGCTGATCTTCGGCCTCGCGGCGGCGACCGGCTGCGCACCCGGCTTCGACCACGGCCTCACCCGTGCGCGCCGCATGGCCGACCTGAACCTGCCGCGGCTCGCCGACGCGCCGGAGATCAGCGTCGAACTGTTGCAGAGCAATGATGAGCCCGGCGGCGCGAGCGAGCTCGCGGTGCCGCCCGTCGCTCCCGCGCTGGCGAATGCGCTGTTCGCGGCGACCGGGCGGCGATATCGGCAACTGCCGCTCGGTAATGCCTCTTAGACCTGGTGCTAATTTTGAAGCCTCAGCAACACCCCGACATTGCAGCACCCCAGGTGGGCGTGCTGCTGATCAATCTCGGCACACCGGAAGCGCCGACGGTGCCTGCCGTCCGCCGCTATCTCGCCGAGTTTCTGTCGGACCGCCGAGTTGTCGAGATTCCGCCGATCGCCTGGCAGCCGATCCTGCGCGGCATCATCCTCAACACGCGGCCGGCCAAGTCGGCCCACGCTTATGGCCTCGTGTGGACCGAGCACGGCTCCCCGCTCGCCCGCTACACGCGCGCCAAGGCGGAGAAGCTGGCGGGGGCGTTCGGCGCGGACGTAATCGTCGAATGGGCAATGCGCTACGGTCAGCCTTCGATCGGCGGCCGACTGAACGCGCTCAAGGCGGCGGGCTGCGAGCGCATCCTGCTCGCCCCCATGTATCCGCAATATTGCGCGGCGACGACGGCAACGGCCAACGACAAGGCGTTCGAGCTGCTTGCGGCGATGCGGTGGCAGCCCGCCATCCGGACTTTGCCGCCCTACCATGACGATCCGGCCTATATCGACGCGCTCAAGCGATCGATCGAGCGGCAGCTCGCCGCATTGCCATTCGAGCCGCAGCTGATCCTGGCGAGCTTCCACGGCATGCCGCAGCGGACGCTCGAACTCGGCGATCCCTATCATTGCCATTGCCGCAAGACGGCCCGCCTGTTGCAGGAGGCGCTCGGCCGTCCGATCGAGGTAAGCTTCCAGTCCCGCTTCGGACGCGCCAAATGGCTCGAACCGGCGACCGATGCCGTGCTGGAGGAACTGCCGCGCCGGGGCGTTGAGCGCGTGGCCGTGGTTGCGCCCGGCTTCAGCGTTGATTGTCTCGAGACACTCGAAGAGCTGGCGATCCGCGGACGGGAGAGCTTCCTCGGTGCGGGGGGCAAGGACTTCGCGTATCTCGAATGCCTGAACGATAGCGAAGAGGGCATGGCGATGCTGCGCGCCTTACTTGCGCGTGAACTTGCGGGCTGGGTGGCGCCTTCGTAGGAGAGCTTCAAACCCAGGATAGGGAGAGGAAGCGAATGGCGAGAGTGGCGGTAGTGACCGGCGGCACGCGCGGCATCGGCGAAGCGATCAGCTTGGCGCTGCGCGACGCCGGAATGACGGTAGCGGCCAATTATGCGGGCAATGACGAGCGCGCGCGGGAGTTTACCGACCGCACCGGCATCAGGGCCTATAAGTTCGATGTCGCAGATTTCGACGCTTGCCTCGCCGGCGTCCAGCAGATCGAGGCGGAGCTTGGCCCCGTCGACGTGCTGGTCAACAATGCCGGCATCACCCGTGACGGCACGATGAAGCGGATGAATCGCCAGGCTTGGGATGATGTGATCGACACCAATCTGGGCGGCTGCTTCAACATGGCGAAGGCGGTGTGGGAAGGCATGAGCGCGCGGAAATATGGCCGCATCGTCAATATCGGCTCGATCAACGGGCAGGCGGGTCAGTACGGCCAGGTGAACTATGCCGCCGCCAAGTCGGGCATTCACGGCTTCACCAAGGCGCTCGCTCAGGAAGGCGCGCGCGCCGGCATCACCGTCAATGCGATCGCACCCGGCTATATCGACACCGACATGGTCGCCGCCGTCCCCGCCGATGTGCTCGAGAAGATTGTCGCCAAGATTCCCGTCGGCCGCCTCGGCAAGGCGGAAGAAATCGCCCGCGGCGTGGCGTTCCTGTGCGCCGAAGACGGCGGCTTCATCACCGGCTCGACGCTCAGCATCAACGGCGGGCAGCATATGTACTGACGCTTCAGGCGGCCTGCGCCTGCGTCGAATCTCTTCCCGCTTCAGGGTAAAGCCGAGGACTGGTCAAACCGCTGCGAAGCTCATATATACCGGTCGTTATGGAATCTCTACGAGCCGTCGGGCGGGGCCGTCCCCGCGAGTTCTGCGTCGATCAGGCGCTGGCGGCGGCGCTGCGCGTGTTCTGGAGCAAGGGCTATGAGGGCGCCTCGATGGCGGACCTCACCGAGGCGATGGGCATTACCAAGCCCAGCCTCTACGCCGCCTTCGGCAACAAGGAGCAGCTCTTCGTCAAGGCGCTCGACCTCTATGAGCGCGAGAAGCTCGACTATGTCGGCGAGGCACTGGCCGAGCCAACGGCGCGCAAGGTTGCGGAGCATTTGCTGCGCGGCGCGCTTGAGAACCAGACCAGCAAGAGCGAGCCGCATGGCTGCCTGGGCGTGATCAGTTCGGTCGCGTGCGGCGCGGAAGCCGAATCGATCCGTCAGTTCGTGCTCGCCCGGGGTGCCTCCGCGCGCAAGGCTTTGGTCGAGCGTTTCGAACAGGCGAAGGCGCAGGGTGACCTGCCTGCCCATGTCGATGTCGAGGGGCTCACCAGCTATCTGTATGCCGTCCTGCAAGGCATGGCCGTGCAGGCAGGCGCGGGTGCATCGCGCGAGGATCTGGATCGCCTGATCGCGACCAGCATGTCGATGTGGCCAAGCGCCTAAAGCTGAGCTTTGTGGCAGCCGCGCAAAAATCTTCAGAAAAGTAAACCGGCCGGTATAAAAAGCACTTGAACAGCAGCTGAACTGTTTATATACCAGTCGGTATAGAGTGGCGCGAAGGCGCCGCTGCTTTGGGAGAGATGCGGAAGGGAGCGGCACGCGCCGGCTCCTCTCCGCACGTCGAAGATCGATGGCCGATCGCCGCGAAAGCATGCGCTTTCGGGAACGGGCAGGCTTTGCCCGCGACCGGCCGCCACAGGGAGGAACAAGATGGCCTATGTAAATTTCGCCGAGACGGCACCGGCGCTCCTCTTTCACGCCCCTGCGCGCGAGCAGGTCCGCGCCCGCGGCTTCAGCGCGCTCGAATGGTCGGTGGTGGCGCTGGCCCGGCGGGACTCGCTCGGCTCCCTGCGGACGCCCGGCCGGATCGCCCGCGCTATGGCCGCGGTCTTCGGCACCCGATCCGAGAACCCCGTCGCCGATCCCCGGCTGGAGGCGCTGCGGCGCACTGCCGTTCACGCGTGGCACCACAGCTTCGCGATCCCCGAAACGGAGATCGAACGATTCTACGCGGCGGGCTTCTCGCCCGACCAACTCCAGCTTCTTCTCACCAGCATCAGCCGCGACCGCGCCGCCGGTCGCCGGAAGGCCTGAACCCATGAACATGATCACTGAAATCAAGGCTGACGACGTCGGTACCAGCGATGCCGCTCAGCCCAACTCCACGCGATGGCGCAAGGCGGCGTGGATCGGCATCCCCGCCGCAGTGCTGCTCGGCGGCCTCGTGGTCGCCAACAAGGACGAGCCGGCCGTGCCGCCGCCCGCCGCGCCCACCGTCACCGTCGCCGCGCCCTTGGTGCGGCAGGTGACCGAATGGGACGATTATGTCGGCCGGTTCGAAGCCAGCCAGACGGTGGAGGTGCGTCCGCGCGTCTCTGGTCAGATCACCGGCATTCACTTCGCTGACGGGCAGGTGGTGCGGAAGGGGCAGCTGCTCTTCACCATCGACCCGCGCCCCTTCGCCGCCGCGCTCGCCGAAGCGCGCGCCGGGCTGGCGAGCGCACAGAGCGATTTGAGCCTCGCCCGCGCCGACCTGTCCCGCGCCGAAAGCCTGATCGCCGATCAGGCCGTGTCGAAGAGCGAGGTGGACCGGCTGCGCGCCCGGGTTCAGGCGGCGTCGGCCGCGGTTGCCGCGGCCCAGGCGCGGGTGCGCTCACGGGCGCTCGACATGGAGTTCACTCGCATTCGCGCGCCGATCGGCGGCCGGGCGTCGGACCGTCGCGTCGATGCCGGCAATCTGGTTGCCGCTGGCGACGCGGGGTCGTTGCTGACCACGATCAACGCGCTCGACCCGATCCATTTCAGCTTCGATGCGTCCGAGGCGCTGTTCCTCAAGGCGAAGCGTGAGCAGGGTAGCGGTCAGGTCGCCGAGATCCGTCTGCAGGACGAAAGCGATTATCGCTGGAAGGGCCGGCTCGACTTTACCGACAACGGCATCGATCCGCGCTCCGGCTCGATCCGTGGCCGGGCGGTGCTCGCCAATCCCAACCTGTTCCTGACGCCGGGCATGTTCGGCAACATGCGGCTGGGATCGGGCGGCACGGTCTCGGCACTGCTTGTGCCCGACGCGGCGGTTCGCACCGATCAGGCGCGCAAGGTCGTGCTGGTCGTCGGGCGCGACGGCACCGTGGCCAGCAAGCCGGTCACCGCCGGTCCGCTGGTGGACGGGCTGCGGGTGATCCGCGGCGGCCTGTCTCCGCAGGACCGGGTCGTCATTGCCGGCACACAGCTGGCTCAACCGGGCGCCAAGGTGCAGGTGCGCTTCGGCCGGGTCGAGCCGGTCCGTAGCCAGTCTCCGTCCATGCCGACGACGCCCGCCGCCGCCCAGGCGACGCTCGCGCCTTAACCCGCCGGGGCTTTGGCCCCGCCTCCACTCTTCAGACTCTCGAACGGGGAGAAGGCTGATGCGCCTCTCACGCTTCTTCATCACGCGCCCGATCTTTGCCGCCGTCCTGGCGATCGTGATCACGATCATCGGCGCGGTCGCCTATCTGGGCCTGCCGATCTCGCAATATCCGGACATCGTGCCGCCGACGGTGACCGTGTCCGCCACTTACCCCGGCGCCTCCGCCGAGACGGTCGCCGACACCGTCGCCGCCCCAATCGAGCAGGAGATCAACGGCGTCGACGACATGCTCTACCAGACCTCGCAGTCGACCGGCGACGGCCGCGTGACGATCACCGTCACCTTCAAGCTCGGCACCGATCTCGATACCGCGCAGGTGCTGGTGCAGAACCGGGTCGCGCTGGCCGAACCGCGCCTGCCCGAGGAGGTACGGCGCCAGGGCGTGGTGGTGCGCAAGACGTCGCCGTCGTGGCTGATGGCGGTGAACGTGCTGTCGCCCGATGGCTCGCTCGATCGCGCCTATGTCTCCAACTATGTCCGCACCCAGATTCGCGACCGGCTGACCCGCGTCGACGGCATCGGCGACGTGCAGGTGTTCGGCACGCGCGACTATTCGATGCGGGTCTGGATCGATCCCAACCGCGCCGCCGCGCTCGGCCTTACCGCGGGCGAGATCGTGCAGGCGCTGCGCGCGCAGAATGTGCAGGTTGCCGCCGGCACGATCGGCCAGCCGCCCTATGGCAACGGCGCCGCGCACCAGCTGAACGTGGAGACGCAGGGCCGCTTCACCACCCCCGAGCAGTTCGCCAGCATCATCGTCCGCACCGATCCGAGCGGCGCGATCGTGCGCGTCTCCGACGTCGCGCGAGTGGAGCTCGGCGCCGAGGATTACGGCGTAAACGCCTATCTCTCGGGCAAGGAATCGGTGATCATGGGCGTCACCCAGCGCCCGGGCACCAACGCGCTCGCCGCCGAACAGGGCATCCTGCGCGAGCTCAAGGCGGCTTCCGCCAGCTTCCCCAAAGGGCTCGAATATCGCGTCATCTGGAACCCGACGCAGTTCATCAGCGAGTCGATGCACGAGGTGCAGAAGACGCTGCTCGAGGCGATGGTGCTCGTCGTCCTCGTGATCCTCTTGTTCCTGCAGAGCTGGCGCGCCGCGATCATCCCGATCGTCGCTATCCCGGTGTCGCTGATCGGCACCTTCGCGATGCTGGCAGCGCTTGGCTACTCGCTCAACACCCTGTCGATGTTCGGCCTGGTGCTGGCGATCGGCATCGTCGTCGACGACGCGATCGTGGTCGTCGAGAATGTCGAGCGGAACCTCGAGCATGGCCTATCGCCGCTCGAGGCCGCCCGACGTTCGATGGACGAAGTGTCGACGGCGCTGGTCGCGATCGTGCTGGTGCTCTGCGCCGTGTTCGTGCCGACCACCTTCCTGACCGGCATTTCGGGCGAGTTCTACCGCCAGTTCGCGGTGACCATCGCGACTGCGACCGTCATCTCGCTGGTGCTGTCGCTGACCCTTTCGCCTGCGCTCGCGGCGATGCTGCTTCGTCCCAAGCAGGATGGTGCGCATGCGACCGGTTGGCGTCGCCGGCTGGCCGCGGCGGGTGAGCGCTTCAACCATGCGTTCGACCGGCTGTCGCGCTGGTATGCGGAGGCGACGCGGGCGCTGGTCACCCGGCCGAAGCGCGTCCTCCTCAGCTATGGCGGGCTGATCGCAGCGACCATCGCCCTCTTCTGGGCGACGCCGACCGGCTTCATCCCGGCGCAGGACCAGAGCTATGCGCTGGCGGCCGTGCAGTTGCCGCCGGGCAGCTCGCTCGAACAGACCGACCGCGTGCTGAAGCAGATGGTCGATCGGCTGCTCAAGGTGCCCGGCACCGAAGCAGCGGTGATGTTCGCCGGCTTCGACGGCGCGTCGGGCACCCAGGCGTCCAATGCGGGCGCCGCCTATATCACCTTCAAGCCGTTTGCCGACCGGCCCAAGGGCGGCCGCTCGGAAGCCGAAATCGTCGCCGGCATGCGCGCGGCGGTCGCCGACATGAACGAAGGCATGGTGTTCGTCATCCCGCCGCCGGTCATCCAGGGCATCGGCAATGGCGGCGGCTATCGGATGATGATCCAGGACCGCAACGGTGCGGGCTTCCAAGCGCTGAACGACGCGGCCTTCGGTCTCATCGGCCAGGCCAACCAGACCGCCGGCCTGACCCAGGTCTACACCTTGTTCAACGCCGCAACCCCGCGCATCTATGCCGATATCGATCGTGCCAAGGCCGACATGCTGGGCGTGCCCCCGTCGCGCGTGTTCGAGACGCTCTCCGTCTATCTCGGCTCGGCCTATGTGAACGACTTCAACCTGCTCGGCCGCACCTTCCGCGTCACCGCCCAGGCCGAAGCGCCGTTCCGCGACGATCCGTCGGACATCGCCAATCTCAAGACCCGCTCCGATCTCGGCGGCATGGTGCCGATCGGCTCGATTGCGACCTTCGAGGATCGCACCGGCCCCTATCGCGTCACTCGCTTCAACCTCTTCCCCGCGGTCGAGGTCAATGGTGAGACGGCGAAGGGCTATGCGACCAGCCAGTCGATGGCGGCGATGGAAGGGCTGGCGGCCAAACTGCCGTCGGGCTTCACCGGTGAATGGACCGACCTTGCCTTCCAGCAGAAAGCGGCCGGCAACGTCGCCGGCATCGCCTTCGGCATGGCGGTGGTGTTCGTCTTCCTCGTGCTCGCCGCCCAGTTCGAAAGCCTGGTGCTGCCGTTCGCGATCATCCTGATCGTGCCGATGACGCTGCTCGCGGCGATGGCGGGCGTCAATCTGCGCGGAATGGACAACAACATCCTGACGCAGATCGGCCTGGTCGTGCTGATCGGCCTCGCCGCCAAGAACGCGATCCTGATCGTCGAGTTCGCCAAGCAGGCGGAAGAACGCGGCGCATCGCTGATCGAGGCGGCCGTCGAAGCAGCCGCCAGCCGGCTCCGGCCGATTCTGATGACCAGCCTCGCTTTCGTCCTCGGCGTTGTGCCGCTGATGCTGGCCGGCGGGCCCGGCTGGGAACTGCGTCAGGCGCTCGGCACGGCCGTCTTCTTCGGGATGCTCGGCGTCACCGTCTTCGGCCTGGTCTTCACCCCCACCTTCTACGTCGTCAGCCGCGGTCTGGGCGAACGCTTCGCCCGCCGCCGCGGCCGTCCGGCGCCGGGCGCATCCGCCCTGCTGCCGGCTGAATGAGGAGCATGAACATGCGCATACTCGCTGCAGTCTCCGCGCTCGCACTGAGCGCCTGCGCGGTCGGCCCGGACTATGTCGCGCCGATCCCGAGCGCGCCTGCCGCCGGCGCCTTCGTTACCCCTGCCGGCCAGGCGATCAGCGCCGCTGCGGCGGTCGAAGGCGATTGGTGGCGGCTCTACCGGGACCAGACGCTCCATACGCTCGTTGCCGACGCGCTGCGCGCCAACACCGATGTGCGCGTGGCGGTCGCCCGACTCGACCGCGCGCGCGCCAGCCTGCGCGAAGTCCGCGCCGATCGCACACCGCAGATCGGCGTCGGCGGTTCCGCGCAATATGGGCGACTGCCCGCCGGCCAAAGGCTCGGGGGCGATCGCGAGAATTGGTATGTCGATGCGGGGCTCGACGTCGCTTATGAAGTCGATCTGTTCGGCCGCGTCACCCGCAACATCGAGGCGGCGCGGGGCGACGTGCAGGCCGCCACCGCCGATATGGAGGCGGTGCGGGTGGCCGTCGCGGCGGAGACTACGCGTGCCTATGCCGACGCGGTCTCGTCGGCCGAGCGGATCACGGTCGCCGAACGCATCGTCGCCTTGCTCGACCAGTCGCTCACGCTGATGCGCAAGCGCGAAGGCGCCGGCCTTGCGACGCCGCTCGACAGCGCCCGGATCGAGGCGCTGCGCAACCAGCGCCAGGCAGACATCCCGAGCCTGCAGGCGGAGCGGCAGTCCGCATTGTTCCGGCTGGCAACGCTCACCGGCCGCGCTCCCGCCGAGCTGCCGCCGGCGGCGGGCGCCCGGCAGACGAGCCTGGTGCTGAACCAGCCGATTCCTGTCGGCGATGGCGCCGCCTTGCTCGCCCGCCGCCCTGATGTGCGCGCGGCCGAACGGCGCCTGGCGGCGGCGACTGCCCGGATCGGCGTTGCCACCGCCGACCTATATCCGCGCGTCACCTTGGGCGGCAGCGTCGGCTCGACGGGCGCGGGCTTCGGCAATCTGTTCGGCGCCAATCCGCTCACCTGGCTGCTCGGGCCGCTGATCAACTGGTCGGTCAATCAGGCACCCGCCCGCGCACGCGTCGCCGGCGCGGAAGCCGACAGCCGCGTGGCGCTGGCGCAGTTCGACGGCACCGTGCTGACCGCCCTTGAGGAGACCGAGACGGCGCTGACCAACTATCAGCGCATGCTGGAACGGCGCAGCGCTCTCGCGGCAGCGCGGGATGCGGCGCAAACCGCCGCCCGGATCAATCGCGCACGCCAGCGGGAAGGCCAGATCGACTCGCTCGAACTGCTCGACGCGGAGCGTACCCTTGCCGATGCCGAGGCGCAGCTCGCCACCGCCGACGCGATGATTTCGCGCGCGCAGGTCGATCTGTTCCGCGCTCTAGGCGGCGGGTGGCAAACGGCGCAGGATCAGGCGCGCTCTTGAGGAGGAAGACCAATGACCGACAGCTATACGCCCCCAAAGGTTTGGACCTGGGACAAGGCGAGCGGGGGCCAGTTCGCATCGATCAACCGGCCGATCGCTGGCCCGACGCATGACCGCGAACTCCCCATCGGCGCGCACCCGCTGCAGCTCTATTCGCTGGGCACGCCCAACGGGATCAAGGTGACGATCCTGCTCGAAGAGCTGCTCGCGCTCGGCCACAAGGGCGCCGAATATGATGCCTGGCTGATCCGCATCGGGGAGGGCGATCAGTTCGGCTCGGGCTTTGTCGAGATCAATCCCAACTCGAAGATCCCCGCGCTCGTCGATCGCAGTGGGCCGGAGCCCATCCGCGCGTTCGAATCTGGCTCGATCCTGCTGTACCTCGCGGAGAAGTTCGGCGCCTTCCTGCCGGCTGGGATCAAGGAGCGGACGGAAGTCCTCTCCTGGCTGTTCTGGCAGATGGGCAGCGCGCCCTTCCTCGGCGGCGGCTTCGGCCATTTCTACGTCTATGCGCCGATCAAGATCGAGTATGCCATCGATCGCTTCGCCATGGAGGCGAAGCGGCAGCTCGACGTCCTCGACCGCCAGCTCGCGACCCGCCCCTACATTGCCGGTGACGAATACAGCATCGCGGATATCGCCATTTGGTCCTGGTACGGGCAAGTCGCGCTCGGGGATGTCTACGGTGCGGCCGAGTTCCTGTCGGCTTCCGACTATGTGCATGTCATCCGCTGGGCTGAGGCTATCGCTGCCCGCCCCGCAGTCCGGAGAGGCCGGATCGTGAACCGCACTTTCGGTGAGCCGCAGTTGGCCGAGCGTCACCAAGCCGCTGATATCGACCAGGCACTTGCCAGTTCGTCCAGTTCAGGCTGAGCGGACGGCCCGTTCGCCGATTGACGTCGCCGGGAAACCCACGCACATGCGCGGGAATCCCGGACGGGGCGGTTAGCTCAGTTGGTAGAGCATCTCGTTTACACCGAGAGGGTCGGCGGTTCGAGCCCGTCACCGCCCACCATTTTGCCCGTCGGTGCCTCCCGGTGATGCTCTCGGACTCCCAAGTTTCTTTGTATAGGTGCTTGACCTGTTCGGCAGGTCCTCAGACGGCGCCTGCATGACCGATGAACGACTGCCACATCAAGGGATTGGCCGAGGCGAGTTCGTGGCCTTCGTCGCCGCGCTGATGGGCGTGAATGCGCTGGGCGTCGACCTGATGCTGCCGGCGCTGCCCGACATCGGCGCCCAGCTCGGCGCGCCCAGTGACAATGCGCGTCAGTGGGTCGTCACCGCCTATGTCTTCGGCTTCGGGCTCGGTCAGCTCGTCTACGGTCCGCTTGCAGACCGATACGGTCGCAGGCCGGTGATCGTGTTGAGCCTGATCGGGTTCGTCGGCGCGAGCATATTTGCCGCAGCGGCCGCGACCTTCACCGCGCTCGTCGCGGCGCGCGTGCTGCAAGGCTTGATGTCCGCCTCGTCCCGCGTGCTGGCGGTGGCGATCGTGCGCGACAGCTATTCCGGCCGGCGCATGGCGCGGATCACTTCGCTCGCGCAGATGATCTTCTTTCTGGTCCCGATCCTTGCGCCCACCATCGGCCAGGCGCTCCTCGCCATCGGGCCGTGGCGCTTTATCTTCTACGTGCTCGCCGGCTTCGCGGCGTTCGTGCTCGCCTGGGCGGCGATCCGCCTCCCCGAGACGCTTGCACCGGCCGATCGCAGGCCGATCTCGATCCGATCGCTGGCGGAAGCTTACCGGCTGACGCTGACCAACCGCTACTCGCTCGGCTATGCGCTGGCGGCGTCGCTTACCTTCGGTGGGATCATCGCCTTCGTTTCCACGTCGCAGCAGGTGTTCGCCAAGACATTCGATGCGGCTGGGGAATTCGGCCTCCTATTCGGAATATGCGCCTTCTTCATGGGCTGCGCCTCGTTCCTGAACAGCCGGCTGGTGGAGCGGCTGGGCACAAGGGCCATCTCGCAGGTCGGTCTGATTGCGCTGATCATCCTGTCCGCGCTGCATGTCGCCATCGACCTGGCGGGGGTAGAGACGCTTTGGACCTATGTCGCCTTTCAGGCGCTGAGCCAGACATGCATCGGCCTATGTGGGGCGAACTTCGGTGCCATGGCCATGCAGCCGGTCGGCCACATCGCCGCCACCGCATCCTCAATCCAGGGCGTGATCACCGCGGTCGGCGCGGTGCTGGTTGCGTCGCTGATCGGTCAGGCCTTTGATGGCACCACGCTGCCATTGGCGCTTGGTTATCTCGGCATCGGTGTGGCCGCCTTCGCGATCGTACTCGTGGTGGAAGGAGGCAAGCTCTTCCACGCCAGAATGGCATAGGATCAGTAGCTTGGTTCAGGCCTTGACCTGCGCCATCCGCACCAGCGCGAAGATCGCGATTCCGGCCCACACCACGTTGAGCGCCGCTGAAGGGATCGCCCCGTTCCAACCGCTGTTGATGACGAAGGCGATCGCGCCCAACAGGTTGAGCGCCTGATAGATGACCGAGCGCGCGGGGATCCGCCCGGCGCTGAGCAGCAGATAGGCGAGCAGGATCAGCCCGGCGCCGATCCAGCCGATGATTTCGATGGCGACGATCACGCGTCGGTCGGCCAGCTACGGCCATCGACCTGAGTGCGGGTCGCACCCGCGAGCAGCGCCGGATCGAACAGGCGGGCGTTCACGCCCATGCGCGCGTGCGGCGGCGGGGTGATCGGCTCCCAATGCGTCCCGATGCCGCAGGTCGCGCAACGGAACACTGTCAGATACGGCGTCGCCAGATCGGACCTAGTATAGCCATGGACCTCGCCGCTGATCGTTAGCTCGTCGGACGAGAAATAGACGCCCTCCCAGCCGGTCTTCGCGCACAGCGAGCAGTTGCAGAGCAGCACCTCACTTGGGATGCGCGAGGCGGTGACTTGCACCGCCCCGCAATGGCAGAACCCTTTGAATTCGGTCACGCCGCCGCGAGCTTCCTCAGCACATAAGGCAGGATGCCGCCGTTCAGGAAGTAATCGAGCTCGTTGACGGTATCGATCCGGCAGCGGGTCATGAAGGTCTCGCTGCTGCCGTCCTTGCGCGTGAGGGTCACTTCGACATCCTGGCGCGGGCGGAGCCCTGCGACATTGTGGATGGTGAAGGTCTCGGAGCCATCGAGCCTCAGCGTCGAACGGTCGACGCCTTCCGCAAACTGCAGCGCGAGCACGCCCATGCCGATCAGGTTGGAGCGGTGGATGCGTTCGAAGCTTTCGGCGATGACGGCGCGGACGCCGAGCAGGTTGGTGCCCTTCGCAGCCCAGTCGCGTGACGATCCGGTGCCATATTCCTTGCCGGCGATAACGACGAGCGCCGTGCCGTCCGCCTTGTGGCGCATGGCCGCGTCGTAGATCGGCATCACTTCGCCGTTATAGTGCGACATGCCGCCCTCGACGCCCGGCACCATCTCGTTCCTGATGCGGATGTTGGCGAAGGTGCCGCGCGTCATCACCTGATCGTTGCCGCGGCGCGCGCCATAGCTGTTGAAGTCAGCGCGGCTGACCTGATGCTCCATCAGATATTTGCCGGCGGGCGAGTCCGCCTTGATCGAGCCCGCTGGCGAGATGTGGTCGGTGGTGATCGAGTCGCCCAGGATCGCGAGCGGCTTGGCGTCGACAATGTCCTGCACCGGGGCGGGCGTCATCGACATGCCTTCGAAATAGGGCGGGTTGGCGACATAGGTGGAGCCGGCGCGCCAGGTGTAGGTGTCGGAGCCTTCGACATTGATGCCGCGCCATTTCACGTCGCCCTGGAACACGTCGGCATAGCGGGACTGGAACATGTCGCGGGTGACGTTCGCGTCCATCAGCGCACGGACTTCGGCGTTGGTCGGCCAGATGTCCTTCAGGAACACGTCGGTGCCGTCCGATCCCTTGCCGATCGGCGTGTTGATCATGTCCTGCGTGACCGTGCCCTTCAGCGCATAGGCAACGACCAGCGGCGGCGAAGCGAGGAAGTTCGCCCGCACGTCGGGCGACACGCGGCCTTCGAAGTTGCGGTTCCCAGAGAGGACCGAGGCGGCGACCAGGTCATTGTCGTTGATCGCCTTGCTAATCGGGGCGGGCAGGGGGCCCGAGTTGCCGATGCAGGTGGTGCAGCCATAGCCGACCAGGTTGAAGCCGATCGCGTCCAGATCTTCGGTCAGGCCCGCGGAGTTGAGATAGTCGGTGACCACCTGCGAACCGGGCGCGAGGCTGGTCTTGACCCAAGGCTTGCGGGTAAGACCCTTTTCGCGCGCCTTGCGGGCGACCAGGCCGGCGGCGACCAGCACCGACGGGTTCGAGGTGTTGGTGCAGCTGGTGATGGCGGCGATCACCACATCGCCATTGGCAATGCCGTGGTCCTCGCCCTCGACGGCGTGGCGCGGGTGGCTGGTGACATCGGAGTAGGCGCCGGCGAGCGAGGCGTTGAACACTTCGTCGACCTGGTTGAGCGGCACCCGGTCCTGCGGGCGCTTGGGTCCGGCCAGCGACGGCTGCACGGTGGACATGTCGAGCGACAGCGTGTCGGTGAACACCGGGTCCGGCGTCTCGGCAGTGCGCCACATACCCTGCGCCTTGCAATAGGCCTCGACCAGCGCGATCGTCTCGTCGGGACGGCCGGTCAGGCGCATATAGTCCAGCGCCTGGGTGTCGATCGGGAAGAAGCCGCAGGTGGCGCCATATTCTGGCGCCATGTTGGCGATCGTCGCGCGGTCGGCGAGCGACAGGGCGTCGAGGCCCGGGCCATAAAACTCCACGAAGCGACCGACCACACCCTTGGCGCGCAGCATCTGGGTGACGGTCAGCACCAGATCGGTGGCGGTGATGCCTTCGGCGAGTTCGCCGGTCAGCTTGAAACCGACCACTTCCGGGATCAGCATGGAGACCGGCTGGCCGAGCATCGCCGCTTCCGCCTCGATGCCGCCCACACCCCAGCCGAGCACGCCCAGACCGTTGACCATCGTCGTATGGCTGTCGGTGCCGACAAGCGTGTCGGGATAGGCGACGGTTTCGCCCTTCTCATCCTCTGACGACCACACGGCGCGGGCGAGATATTCGAGGTTGACCTGGTGGCAGATGCCGGTGCCCGGAGGAACGACGCGGAAGTTGTTCAGCGCCTTCGAACCCCATTTCAGGAATTCGTAGCGCTCCATGTTACGCTGATATTCGAGGTCGACATTCGCCTCGAACGCCTTGGGATTGCCGAACTCGTCGACCATGACCGAGTGGTCGATCACGAGATCGACGGGCACCAGCGGGTTGATCTTCTGCGCGTCGCCGCCCAGCTTGTTCATCGCGTCGCGCATCGCCGCCAGGTCGACCACGCAGGGCACGCCGGTGAAGTCCTGCATCAGCACGCGCGCCGGACGATATTGGATCTCGCGGTTGATCCGCTGTTCCTTCTGCCAGTCGGCGATCGCCTGAATGTCCTCGACGGTGACGGTCACGCCGTCTTCGAAACGAATCAGGTTTTCCAGCAGCACCTTCATCGAGAAGGGCAGCTTCGACACGTCGCCGATCTTCGCCGTCGCCTTCTCGATCGAGTAATAGGCGTAGCTCTTGCCGCCGACCTGAAGCGTGGAGCGAGTGGCGAGCGTGTCCTGTCCGACGGCGGTCATAGGGGTCCCCTTGGTTGTGAGTTCGGTCGCTCGCTTCGCGGAGCGCCGGCGATGTTTGAGGCGGCTCTAGCAAGCGCTTCGCCGCGCGAAAAGGCCGATGCACCCTGAAACCGATATGTGCGTTGTGGAGGCCGCACCAGGAGGAAGAAGGGCCATGGCCAAGGGACTTTCACGTTTCACGATCGAGCGCGCCGGCGACGAATATGTGCTGCACATCGAGGACGAAGACGGCGACACGCTGGAACTGACCGCCAGCTTCGAACAGCTCGACCTGATCAGCGAAGCGCTGGAAGAACATCTCGCCTTCGACGCCGACGATCCGGACCTGCTCGACGACGAAGACGAGGACGAGGAAGAATAGGGCTCAGGCGATCCGGCATTGGTTCGGCCGCATGGCGCTGCTAACAGGGCGCCATGCTGTCGAACCTCCGCGCCGCCTCGGCGCTCGCGCTTGCCGCCTTCGCCGTTCCCTCCCTTGCCCAGCCGATCAAACCCGCCCCGCTGAGCCAGCTCGCCCAGGCGGTCAACATCCCATACGAACAGTTCACGCTGGCGAACGGCCTGCGGGTCATCGTCTCGACCGACCGCAAGGCGCCGATCGTTGCCGTGTCCGTCTGGTACGATGTCGGATCCAAGCATGAGCCCGCCGGCAAGACGGGCTTCGCGCATCTGTTCGAGCATCTGATGTTCAACGGGTCGGAAAACCTGCCGGGCGACACGTTCGAGCCGTTGCAGCAGATCGGCGCCACCGACGTGAACGGCTCCACCTGGTTCGACCGCACCAACTATTTCGAGACGGTGCCCAAGCCGGCGCTCGAGCGAACCCTGTTCCTCGAGAGCGACCGCATGGGCCACTTCCTCGGTGCGATCACCGAGACGAGCCTGAAGAACCAGATCGGCGTCGTGCAGAACGAAAAGCGGCAGGGCGACAACCAGCCGTTCGGGCTGGTCGAATACGCCCAGCTGAAGGCGCTGATCCCCGGCACCCACCCCTATGGTCACTCGACGATCGGATCGATGGCCGATCTCGATGCGGCGAGCCTGGACGATGTGCGCGGCTGGTTCCGCCAGCATTACGGACCTAACAATGCCGTGCTGGTGCTGGCCGGCGACATCGACGTCGCCGAGGCGCGGCCGCTGGTCGAGAAATATTTCGGCGACATCCCGCGCGGGCCGCAACAAGGGCCGATCGCCGTACCTGTGCCGACGCCGGCCAAGCGCGTGGACGAGGTGATGAAGGATCGGGTGGCGACCACCCGCATCTACCGCACCTGGACGATGCCCGGCCTCAACGATCCCGATACCGTGCCGCTCGACATCGCGGCGACGGTGCTCGGTGGCCTGTCCAGTTCGCGCCTCGACAACGCCCTGGTGCGCGGCGACAAGAGCGCGGTCCGGGTTAGCGCCGACCTGCAGCAGTTCGCGCAGCTGAGCTTCTTCGAGGTGCAGGTCGATGTCGCGCCGGGCGTCGATGTGGCGGAGGAAGGCCGCAAGCTCGACCGGCTGATCGCCTCCTTCATCGCCGAAGGGCCGAGCGCCGACGAAGTGCTGCGTGCTGCCACGCGCGACGTCGCCGGCCGCACCGCCTCGCTGGAGTCCGTCGGCGGCGACGGCGGCAAGGCGCCGACGCTGGCGCAGGGTGCGCTCTATTCGGCCGATCCGGGCTTCTACAAGAAGCAGCTGGCGCAATATGCGGCAGCTACGCCTGCGCGCGTGCGGGAGGCGATGCGCAAATGGCTGACTAGGCCGATGCATGCGCTGGTGGTAGAGCCGGGGCCGCGCGGCGCCTATGAGGAGTCGAAGTCGGTCGCAGGAAGCGCACCGACCTTCACCCCGTCCTTCTACCGCAGCCCGGAAGCCTCGAAACAGGCGCTGCAGGCGCTGCAGGCGGTCGACCGGTCGAAGCTGCCCGATGTCGGGCAGATCAAGGATCTGAAGTTTCCCGAGGTGAAGCGGGCCCGGCTCTCGAACGGCGTCGAATTGGTCTATGCCCAGCGCACCGCCACGCCGACGACTCGGATCGTCGTCAGCTTCGATGTCGGCAACGCCGCCGATCCCGTCGAGAAGCTCGGACTGCAGGCGCTGACGCTCAATCTGATGACCGAGGGCACGACGCACCTCGACTCTCGCGCGCTGGCCGAGGCGCAGGAACGTCTCGGCGCCAATATCGGCACCGGCACCTCGACCGACCGGACTAGCGTCAGCCTCTTTGCGCTGTCCACCAATCTGCGTCCCTCGGTCGCGCTGCTTGCCGACGTGCTGAAGAACCCGGCCTTCGCGCTGCCCGAGGTCGAGCGGCTGCGGGCTCAACAGCTGGTGCAGATTTCGGCGGAGCTGACCGACCCGAGCGGCCTCGCCCGGCGCACCTTGCCGCCGCTGCTGTTCGGCCCGGCCCACCCTTATGGCCGCGCCCCGAGCGGATTGGGCACCGCCGAGGTGGTGCGCACGCTTGGCCGCGACGACCTGATCGGCTTCCATCGCGCCTGGATCCGGCCCGACAAGGCAGTGATCTTCGCCGTCAGCGACCGGCCGATCGAGGAGGTACGCGCGGCGCTCGATCAGGAACTGGGCGACTGGCGCGGCACGGGCACGCCCGGACAGAAGGCGACGGCCGCCGCCGTGCCGTCGCCCACGCCGCGCATCGTGCTGGTCGATCGGCCGGACTCGCCCCAGTCGATCATCTATGGCGGTGTGGTGACCGGCCTGAAGGGCAGGGAGGAACTGCTGCCCTATTTGGCTGCCAACGACGTTCTCGGCGGTAACTTCCTGTCGCGCCTCAACATGGACCTGCGCGAAACCAAGGGCTGGTCCTATGGCGTCGGCGGCCGATTCAGTCGCTTGCTGGAGGCTGTGCCCTATCTCGTCTCCGCGCCGGTCCAGGCCGATCGCACCGGCGACGCGCTCAAGGCGCTGCGCGATGACATGCAGGCGTTCCTGACCACGAGCGGCATCACCAAGGCCGAGGAAGAGCGTACGATCAACGGCTTCGTACGCGAACTGCCCGGCAGCTTCGAGACCGCGTCGGACGTGCTGGGCGGCATGCAGAACAACGTCCTCTATGGCCGCCCGGACGACTATTACGACACGCTCGCCAGCCGCTATCGCGCTCTTGATGCCGCGACGATGGATAAGGCCATCCGCGCGGTGGTCGACCCGGCCCGCTTTACCTGGGTGGTCGTCGGCGACGCCAAGCTCGTGAAGCCGCAGCTTGACAGGCTCGGCCTGCCCGTGGAGGTCAGGACGGCGACGCAAACAGTCAAGGGAGAGAAATGATGGCGAATGTCGATGGCGATTGGGATTGCGTGACCAAGTCGCCGCTGGGCGAGCAGAAGTCGGTCTTCACCATCCGCTCCAGCGGCGACACTTTCACTGGCCAGCAGGCAGGCCCGATGGGCTCGCTCGACGTGATCGACGGCAAGGTCGACGGCAACAAGCTGACCTGGAAGATGGAAATGAAGGTCCCGATGCCCATGACGCTGGATTGCCAGGCGACGGTCGACGGCGATACCCTCACCGGCACCGTGGGCGCCGGTGCGTTCGGCAGCTTCCCGCTGACGGGCACGCGCAAGGCTTGATCTCCTAGTTCCTCCCCTGAGCAGGCTCAGGGGAGGATTTTCGTCACGTGCCCCATCTTGCGGCCGGCGCGCACCGTCTTGCCGTAAAGGTGGAGCTTTGCCGCCGGGTCCGCCAGGATTCCTGGCCAGTCGTTCGCGTCCTCGCCGATCAGGTTGCGCATCTCGACGCGCGCGCCGGTCCGCGCCGTCGAGCCGAGCGGCAGGCCGCAGATCGCGCGGATATGGTTTTCGAACTGCGAGGTGACCGCACCTTCGATCGTCCAATGCCCGCTATTATGCACGCGCGGCGCCATTTCGTTGAACACCGGCCCGTCCGCCGTCGCGAAGAACTCGCAGGTGAGGACGCCGATATGGCCGAGGGCTTCGGCCGCCTTTGTTGCGAGAGCAATGGCGCGCTCGGCCTGATCCAGCACGATCGACGGCGCGGGCACCATCGAACGGTCGAGAATGCCGTTCCTGTGCCGGTTCTCCGGCGTGTCCCAATGCACGACCGCCCCGTCCGCACCACGGCAGAGGATCACCGAGAACTCGGTCTCGAAACGAACAAAGCCTTCGAGGGTCGCGGCGACGCCACCAATCTCCTGCCAGGCAGCGTAGAGATCCGCGCCCTCGCCGAGCCGTACCTGGCCCTTGCCGTCATAGCCGAGGCTCGATGTCTTGAGGATCGCCGGCACTCCGATATCGGCGACGGCGTCGCGCAGTTCTGCCAGGCTCTCGACCGCGCGAAAGGGAGCAGTGCGTCCGCCAAGCTCGCGGACCAGCGTCTTCTCGCTCGGCCGGAACCGGGAGACTTCGAGGGAACGCCGGCCGGGCCGCACCGGCACAAGCCCTTCGAGCAGTTCCAGGGCCTCCGCGGGCACATTCTCAAACTCGTAAGTGACGACGCCGACGCTGGCCGCGAACCGCGTGAGTGCTGTCTGATTGTCATAGCCCGCGCGGGTCCATTCGGCGCTGACTTCGGTCGCGGGGCCGCTCGCTTCGGGCGCGTAGATGTGCGTGCGGTAGCCGAGCTGGGCGGCGGCGATGGCGAGCATGCGGCCGAGCTGACCGCCGCCCAAAATGCCGATCGTCGCGCCGGGTGCGAGGATCATTCGGGCTCCGCCGCCACCGCTTCGCTCTGCCGCGTCCGCCAGGCCTGGAGCCGCTCGCCGACGCCTTCGTCCTCGTGCGCCAGGATCGAGGCGGCGAACAGCGCGGCGTTGACCGCGCCAGGTTTGCCGATGGCAAAGGTCGCGACGGGAATGCCGCCCGGCATCTGCACGATCGAGAGCAGGCTATCGATGCCGTTCAATGCCTTGGATTCGATCGGCACGCCCAGCACCGGCACGGTGGTCATCGATGCCGTCATGCCCGGCAGGTGCGCCGCCCCGCCGGCGCCCGCGATGATCGCCCTCAGCCCGCGTCCGGAGGCCTCCTTCGCATAGGCATAGAGCCGGTCAGGCGTGCGGTGAGCGGAGACGATCCGCGCTTCATGGCTGATGCCGAGCGAACCCAGAATCTCCGCGGCATGGCGCATGGTCGGCCAGTCCGACTGGCTGCCCATGATGATGCCGACCAGCGGCGCAGGCTCGCTCATCTTCGCCCCCGTTCAGGAAGCCGCGCGTCTTAAGCTGTGATCTGCGCTATAGCAATGGAGCGGCGACGGCGCTCTAATGCTGGGATGATGACCGTGAACGATGCCGATCTGGCGCGGGAAAATGACCGGTTGCGCGCGCTCGTCGCCGAGCTGGAAGGCCGTATCGAACGGCTCGAACGGCTTGCCGACAGCGATACGCTGACGCCGCTCGCCAATCGTCGCTTCTTCCTGCGCGCGGTCGAACGTGCCGTCGCCCAGCTCGCCCGGCATGGCACCGCTTCGGCGTTGCTGTTCATCGACCTGGACCGACTGAAGGAGATCAATGACGCGCACGGCCATGGCGCCGGCGACGAGGCGCTGATCCACACGGCTTGGGTACTGCGCGAGAAGGTGCGGGCAAGCGATGTTGTCGCGCGCCTGGGCGGGGACGAGTTCGGCGTGCTGCTCGAATATGCCGATGCGGAGGCCGGCGAAGAAAAGGCGGCGGCGCTGCGCCAGGCCGTCGCCGCACGGCCGCTGCATGGGCGCATTCCGATCGGCGTGTCGATCGGCGTCACCGCGCTACGCCCTGCCGACACGCCCGAGGCGGCGCTCGCGCGCGCCGACGAGGCGATGTACCGGGCGAAGCGTTCAGCCTGATCGAAGAAATCCCCGTTCGCTTCGAGCGAAGTCGAGAAGCGGAGCCTAACGACCGTCGCGTTTCTCGACTGCGCTCGAAACGAACGGAGGGTTGTTAGTCCCCCGCCGGCTGCACCAGCAATTTGTCGATCTTGCGGCCGTCCATGTCGACGATCTCGAAGCGCCAGCCCTGTTCCTCGAAATGCTCGCCGACGGTCGGCAGCTTGCGCATCACCGCAAGCACGAAGCCGGCTGTGGTCGCATAGTCGCGGTCTTCGGGCAGATCGAGGTCGAGCCGCTCGGCCAATGTATCGGCGGCCAGCGAGCCGGAGACGAGCAGGCTGCCATCGTCGCGCTCGACCAGGTCCGGGTCTGTGCCTTCATCCTGGTCCGACGCGAAATGACCGGCAATGGCGATGAACAGGTCGGCGGGCGTCACCAGCCCCTCGAGATGACCATATTCGTCGTGGACCAGCACCATCGGCACTTCGGCGCGGCGCAGCGTATCGAGCGCGTCCATCGCGTCGACCTGGTCGGGAACGATCAGCAGCGGGCGCATCAGTTCCCGCAGGTTGAGCGGGCGCCCTTCGATCATCGCGGCGACGATGTCGCGGCTCTGGACCACGCCGACGATGTTGTCGACCGACCCTTCCGCGATCGGCACGCGCGTGTGGGGCGTTTCGACGAAGCGGCGGCGCAGCGTCTCCTCATCGGCATCGGCGTCGATCCAGTCGATGTCGGTGCGCGGCGTCATGACCTCGCGCACCGGCCGGTCGGCGAGGCGGACCACGCCCGAGATGATCGCGCGCTCGCTTTCCTCAATCACACCCGAACGGCTCGCTTCGGCGACCACCATGTGCAGCTCCTCGGCCGTCACATGCTGTTCGGTTTCCCGCTTCATGCGCAGCAGGCGGAAGATCAGCGCGCTCGATTGGTCGAGCAACCAGACGATCGGCTGGGTGATGCGCGCGAACCAGTCCATCGGCACCGCCGCCACCGCCGCGATCGGCTCGGGGTTGCGCAACGCGAATTGCTTGGGAACGAGCTCGCCGATGATCAGCGAGACATAGGTCGTGACGACGATGACAAGCGTGAAGGCAGCCTTGGGCGAGATGCCGATCAGGGCGAGCCGTTCGGCCACCGGCTTTTCCAGCACCGTGCCCGAAAAGGCGCCGGCCAGCAGGCTGATCAGGGTGATCCCGATCTGGCCCGCCGAGAGCAGCCGGCCGGGATTTTCCTGAAGCTTGAGTGCCGTCGCTGCGCCGCGCCAGCCGCTCTTCACCAGCGCCTGCAGCCGCGGCTTGCGCGCCGAGACGATGGCGAGTTCGGACAGCGCGAACAGGCCATTCAGCACGATCAGCGCGAAGATGACCGCGACGCTGATCCAGGGAAAGGGGGAAAGAGGCTGCATGCCGGGCGTGAAACGTCCTTAGCGGTCAATCGGTGCAGACCGCAATGCAGCTCTATGCGACCTCCAAAGTCTTCCGTCCCGCGCGAGTTTTCATCCGGTGGGTGCGGGCGATCCGATCCGTGCGGCCGATGGTGCTCTCGACGAACAGCCATTCGGCAGTGGCGGCCGCCGGGGTGAGGGTCACGGTCATATAGCCGCGCCCGCTCGTATCCGCCCATTTCAGCTCCGGGTTCGTCTCGACCATCGTGCGCGCCATGTCGGCCGGTGCCACGCCGCGGAAATAGGCTTCATAGCCCGGCGAAGTGACGCTCTGCCCGTCGAACTCGACGCCCGAGCGCCGGCCGCCTTCGCTCAGCTCGAACGCCCAGGCGTTGTGGCTGTCGCCGGCAAGCATGATCAGGTCCGCGCCGGCGTCCTGCGCCGCGCCAAGCAAGCGGGAGCGCGCGGCCGGATAGCCGTTCCAATCGTCCATGCTGCTGGGCAGGCCGGCGCGGGCGGCGAGCAGGCCGGCCTGGACCCGCTTGCGCACGAACTCGGGCTGCTCCGGCCCGATCCAGTCGGCGACAGCGGCGGGCGCGACGGTGCGGCCCATGATCGTGCCGTTGCCGATCACCTGCCATTTCTTGCGGCGGCCGGTGGAGCGGTGCAGCTCTGAGGCAAGCCAATGCTCCTGCTCCGAACCGAACATGGAACGCGCCGGATCGCGCCACGGGCCGTCGCGGAAGGCAGCCAGCGCTTTCGCCGGATCGCCGCTTCGGAACGCCGCCTCGATCGACAGCGGCTGCGAGCGCCCGAGCAGCCGCGTGTCGGTGCGGAAATAGGTAGCGAGATCGCCGATCTCGTAAGCAGCGAACGGCGCGTCGCTGACCGGCATCCACTCGCGCCATGCCTGCATCGCGGCGAGCTTGCGCAGCGTCCAGTCGCCTTCGCCTTCATTGTGGTTCTCGGCGCCTCCTTCCCAGGTATCGTTCGCCGTCTCGTGATCGTCGGGCGAGGCAAGGATCGGCAGTCGGTTATGCAGGCGCTGCAGATCGGGATCGGCGCGGTAACAGGCATAGCGCGCGCGATAGTCGGCGAGCTGGATCAGTTCGTTGGCAGGTTCCAGCACCCGCGCCTCAATCGCTTCCTTCAAGGCCGGGTAAACGCCGCGCCGATATTCGTAGAGATAGTCGCCGAGGTGGACGCCCAGCTGCAGGTCGTCGCGCGCCGCGGCATGGGCATAGGCGCTGAAGTATCCGAAGGGCAGGTTGGCGCAGGAGAAGACGGCCATGCGGAACGCGTCGACACGGCCGTCGGGCAGGGTACGGGTGCGACCGACCGGCGACACCTCCCCGTTGGCGGTGAAGCGGTAGAAATAGGTGCGGTCCGGCTGCAGTCCGGCGACAGTGTGTTTGACGGTCCAGTCGCGAAAGGCGCCCGTGACAGCAGTGCCGCCGCCGACAATGCGCGCGAAATCCTCGGTTTCCGACAGCTCGACCGAGACGCGGGCGCTATCGCCCGATGTCGGCACATAACGCGTCCATAGCAGCACCGAGTCCTGCGACGGCTCTCCGCTCGCAACGTCGTGGGTGAAGCCTCGGGCGGCCGCAATCTGGGCCAGCGCTGCGCCTCCACCCGGCAGCAGCAGGGCGCCGAGCCCAAGCGCGGCGCCCCGCACCAGTGAACGGCGGTCGATCGTCAGCGTCATTCGCATCCTCCCGGCCCCAGCCACCTGCGTCAGCGGTGACTTCAGTGGACATACAGCTTGCCTACGCTAGGTTCGGGCCCATGCGAAACATCCTGCTCGCGAGCGTGCTGCTCGCCACCGTCGCCGCACCTACCGCCGCCGCCGAGCCTGCTTATGATCTGGCCGCGTCCCGCGCGAAGATCGCAAAGATCGAGATGAAGCCGGACACGTCGTACCTGACCGCCGAGGAGCGGCAGGTCGTCAACTTGCTGATCGATGCGGCCAACAAGATGTCCGCCATCTATCTCCGCCAGAACTACGCGGCCAATCCGGAGGTGCGGCGCGCGATCTCGGTCAGCCGCCGTGCCGACCAGGCGCAGTTGCTCGACATGTTCGATCTCTATTTCGGCCCCTGGGACGAATTGGCCGACGGGCACCCCTTCTGGGGCAGCAAGATGAAGCCCTCCGGTGCAGGCTTCTATCCGGAAGACCTGACGAAGGAGCAGTTCGAAGCCTATCTCGCGGCCCATCCGGACGAGAAGCCGGCGCTGATCGGCCCGTACACCGTCGTGCGGCGCGAAGGCGCGAAGCTGGTCGCCGTGCCATACTCCAAGGCCTATGCCGAATGGCTGGAGCCCGCGGCCCAAGACCTCGAAAAGGCGGCGGCGATCACGACCAATCCGAGCCTGAAGCGCTTCCTCACTCTTCGCGCGAAGGCGTTCCGCACCGACGATTATTACGAGTCCGAACTCGCCTGGATGGACCTGAAAGACACGCCGATCGAAGTCGCGATCGGGCCGTACGAGACCTACACCGACGAGCTTTACGGCGCGAAGACGGCATTCGAGGCGTTCGTGACCCTGCGCAACCCCAAGGCCTCCGCCGCGCTCGACAAGTACAAGCGCTACCTCCGCGACATGGAAGCCAATCTGCCGGTCGAGGAGAAGTACAAGAACTTCCAGCGCGGCTTTGAATCGCCGATCGCGGTCGTCGATCAGGTGCATGGCGGCGGCGACAATGTGCCGGGCGTGCAGACGGTCGCCTTCAACCTCCCGAACGACGAGCGAGTGCGCGAGGCGAAGGGCGCGAAGAAGGTCATCCTGGCGAACGTCCTCGGCGCCAAATATGAGCGCATCCTGAAACCGATGGCGGCGCTGGTGCTGGTGCCGGACCAGGCGCGGCTCGTGACCGACAAATATATGGAGAACGAGACGCTGTTCCACGAGCTGTCGCACAGCCTGGGGCCGGGCACGATCGTGAAGGACGGGCGCAAGACCAGCGTCGATAAGGAGCTGAAGGAACTCGCCTCGGGCCTTGAAGAAGCCAAGGCCGATGTGATGGGGGCCTGGAACATCCTGTTCATGATGGACAAGGGCGAACTGCCCGCCAACGAGCGGTCGCAACTGAAGGCGACCTATGTCGCCGGCCTGTTCCGGGCGATGCGCTTCGGCATCGGGGAGGCGCACGGCAAGGGCGCCGCCGCGCAATATCGCTTCCTGCGCGAACATGGCGCCATCACCTGGGACGCTGGCGCCCGGCGCTTCCGCGTCGATGAGACGAAGATCAAGGATGGCATAGCCGCTCTGGTCGCCGCGATCGTGAAGCTGCAGGGCGATGGGGACTATGAGGGCGTGAAGGCCTTCTACGCGAAATATGCCGTGCTCGATCCCGAAGCGCAGGCGGTGATCGCGACCATGAGCAACATTCCCGTCGATATCCAGCCCATCTATCCGGAGAAGCTGTAACCGCGTGGCGCTCCGCACGTTGATGCACCGTGCCTGACTTTCTTGCCAACCTGCCGACCACGACCATCGCGCTGGCGATCGGGGCTTTCCTGATCGTCACGCTGTTGCAGCGCATCCCCGTCATCGGTGGCATCGTCCGGCTCGGCCTATCCCTGGTGATGGTTGCCGTGGTGGCGATGCTGCTGACCGAGCGCATGCCGTTCGACCCGGTGCTGTCCGGCATCGCTGAGCGCTTCAAGCTTGGCGGCCAGGAAGTCGCCGGCGACGAGACCCGGTTGCGGATGAGCAGCAACGGCCATTTCTTCGCCGATGTGACGCTGAACGGCGTCAAGCGGCGGATGCTGATCGACAGCGGCGCGACGGTCACCGCCATTTCGCAGCGCACGGCCGCCGAAGCGGGCTTGAAGACCGATCGCAGCATCATTCCCGTCATCATCCAGACCGCGAACGGCGCGGTGCGGGCCGAGACGGGGACGATCGCCGAACTTCGCCTGGGCAACATCGTCGCGCGCGACCTGAAGGTAGTAGTCTCGCCGGCCTTCGGCTCCGTCGATGTGATCGGGATGAACCTGTTGTCGAAGCTCAAGTCGTGGCGAGTCGAGGGGCGCACGCTGATCCTGACCCCGAACCATCCGCAGGCGGTGGCGGCAGACTAGCTCCATACGTCATCCCGAACTTGTTTCGGGCAAGGTTCGAGCCAGGCGTGATCTGGTCGGGATCGCTCAGGCGGATGTCTTGTCCCGAAACAAGTTCGGGTGACGGTCGGGAGGCTTACACCCGCTCCGCGCTCGCCACTGCGTCCGCCGCCCGAAGCGCGGCCAGGATACGCATCAGGTGGTGCAGATCATGCACCTCCAGATCGACCTGGAAGGTGTGGAAGGCGCCGTCGCGATTCTCGAGCTTCAGGTTCAGGATGTTGGCCTTGTGCGTGCCGAAGATGCCGCTCATTACAGCGAGCGAACCCGGCTCGTTCTTGACGATGACGTGGAGCCGCGCGGTGCCGCCGTCCGACTTGTCGCCCCAGGCGAGATCGACCCAATCGGCATCGACGCCGTCCGCCAGGCGCGGACAGTCGATCGTGTGGACCTGGATCGCTTCGTCGGGGCGGCGTAGGCCGACGATCCGGTCGCCGGGCACCGGATGGCAACAGGCGGCGAGATCGAAGGCGACGCCCGGCGTCAGGCCCTTGATCGAGATCGCCTGGCGTTGCGCCGGCGCCTTGGCGTCGACATCGCCGCCGGCGGAACCCGGCATCAGTGCTTCCATCAGCGCCGCATCGCTGACCGTGCCGCGCGCGACCGCCACCATCAGGCTCGCCTCGTCGGCAATCTTCAGTCGCTGCAGCGCGCTCTTCATCGCGTCGGTGCCGAGCTGGGCGGGGAGCCGCGCCACGATTTCATCATAGAGCTTGCGGCCGAGCGCGATCATCTCGTCGCGTTCCTTGTGCCGCACATAGCGCCGGATCGCCGCCCGCGCCTTGCCGGTCACGGCGAAGTTCAGCCATTGCGGCTGCGGCTCCTGCGCCTTGGACTTCAGGATCTGGACCTGGTCGCCATTCTCGATCGGCGTGCGCAGCGGCACCACGCGGCCGTTGACCTTGGCGCCGACGGTCTGGTCGCCGAGATCGGTGTGCACCGCATAGGCGAAATCGACCGGCGTCGACCCCTTGGGCAGCTGGATCAGCTCGCCCTTGGGCGTGAAGGCGAAGATGCGATCCTGGTACATGGCCATCCGCGTATGCTCGAGCAGCTCTTCCGGGCTGTCGGCCGTGTCGAGGATTTCGATCAGGTCCCTGATCCAGCGCACCTGGGTATCCGGCTTGTCGTGCGCCTGCTTGTACGCCCAGTGGGCGGCGAGGCCGAACTCGGCCTGCGCATGCATGTCGCGGGATCGCAGCTGGATCTCAACGCGCATATTCTCGGCATGGATCACCGAGGTGTGCAGCGAGCGATAGCCGTTGCGCTTGGGCGTCGAGATATAGTCCTTGAAGCGGCCCGGAACCATCGGCCAGCGGCCATGGATTACGCCCAGCGCCTTGTAGCAGTCCTGCGTGCTCGGCACGATCGCGCGGAATGCCATCACGTCGGACAATTGCTCGAAGCTGATGTGGCGCTCGGCCATTTTCCGCCAGATCGAATAGACGTGCTTTTCGCGGCCCTGCACTTCGGCTTCGATGCCGTTGCGGGAAAGCAGCAGCTTCAGCCCCGAGGCGATCCGCGCGATCCGGTCGCCGCCGCCCTCGTGGAGTTGCTGCAGCCGCTTGGTGATCGATTCATAGGCTTCGGGTTCGAGCTGCCTGAACGCGAGCGTCTGCATCTCGTTCATGAACTCGTACATGCCGATCCGCTCCGCGAGCGGGGCATAGATGTCCATCGTCTCCTTGGCGATGCGCCGGCGCTTGGCCTCATCCTTGATGAAATGGAGCGTGCGCATGTTGTGCAGCCGGTCGGCGAGTTTCACCAGCAGCACGCGGATGTCGTCGGACATCGCCAGCAGGAACTTGCGCAGGTTCTCGGCGGCGCGCTGGTTTTCCGTCTGCGCCTCGATCTTGCTGAGCTTGGTGACGCCGTCGACCAGCCGCGCGACATTCGATCCGAACTTCGCCTCGATCTCCTCGTGGGTTGCGACCGTGTCTTCGATCGTGTCGTGCAGGATCGCGGTGGCGATCGTTTCGTCGTCGAGATGCAGGTCGGTCAGGATGCCGGCGACCTCGATCGGGTGGCTGTAATAGGGATCGCCCGACGCCCGCTTCTGCGTCCCATGCGCCTGCATCGAGAACACATAGGCGCGGTTGATCAGCGCCTCGTCCGCCTCCGGGTCATAACTCTTGACCCGTTCCACCAATTCATACTGCCTCAGCACTGCCCCAAGATCGGGAAAGGCTTGCCGCAAGGCAACAACAAACGCCCAAAAAACAACCGCCGGAGCTCAGGGGAGCTCCGGCGGAGGAGTGCGGACGGATTGTTGAGAGGGGAGTTCGTCCGCGTGAACTCTCAGCGGCGCGCCATCTTGGTGGTGTCGGCCTTGGCGTTGCACTTGGCCAGCGCCTCGCCGTCGAGCGACTGCTCACCGGCGCGGAAGGAGGTGACGGGGCCCAGTTCGCGGGCGATGCTGGCGCAGATGATCGCCGGGCGGCTGGTCGCTTCGCCGGCGACGCAGGTCGCGCCGTTGCAGCTGAACAGCGTGTCCTTCACGACCGTCTTGGGCGCAGCGGCTTCGCTGGCGAGCGTGACATTGTAATAGTTGCCGTTCGGCTGGGCGATCGCGGCCGAACCGAGCAGCGCGAAGGAGCCGACGAGCGAGAAGAGGAGAGCAGCAATCCGAACCATGTTCCGTCCCTTTCGATTTAGGTTGCGAATCGCTACCTACCCATTTAGGTTTCGAGTTGCAACTAGAAACTGAATGGCATTTTGCCGTTTGTGAACGGACCGGGTTCAGATACGTTCTGCGGGGTAAGAGGGTCAGATGGGTATAAGAGAACCGCTTGCGCAGATCGCTGCGGAGTGCAGCCTGCCCAAGGCGCTGGAGGCGATGGGCGAGCGTTGGGCGTTCCTGATCCTGCGCGCGGCGTTCAACGGGCTGAAGCATTTCGAAGAGATTCAGTCCAACCTCGGAATTGCGCGCAACATCCTTGCGAACCGCCTTGGCCGACTGGTAGATGTCGGCATCCTCTCGCGCGAGCCTTGCCCCGAAGACCGGCGCAAGATCGAATATCGCCTGACCGACAAGGGCGCCGACCTCCTCCCCACCATGATCGCGCTGCGCCAATGGGGTGAGAAGTGGGAGACCGGCACGCCCTCGAACCCCGTGCTCGTCGACCAGCGCGACCAGATGCCGATCGGCCCCATCCGCGTCTATTCGCACGACCTGCGGCCGCTCAAATGGGGCGATCTCTGCTTCGTCTACCGCGAAGAGATGGACGCCAAGGCGGCGGAATAAGGCCGCGCTTCCCATTCCGACCGCACCGTCTCGTCCGCCTCGCTGCTGAGGCGCCGCGTTCTTTCCTCGTCAAAGCGCGCCGCGTCCAACCTGTTCAAGGCCCAGATCGCCGCACCGCGGACCACCGGGCTCGGATCGTCCAGATGCGGCAGCGCCGCCGCGACCAGGTCGCCGCTGCCGCTATTCCCCACCGCGATCAGGCAGTTGCGCAACATCCGGTCGCGCCCGATCCGCTTTATCGGCGAACCGGCAAAGACCTGGCGAAAGGCAGTATCGTCGAGCGCCAGCAGGTCCGCCAACATCGGTGCGGTGAGCTCCGCACGCGGCGCGAAGGCGAGGTTCGCGGCCGCGCTGCTCGCGAACTTGTTCCAGGGGCAGGCGGCCAAACAATCGTCGCAGCCATAGATGCGATTGCCCAAGCGCGCGCGGAATTCGCGCGGGATCGGCCCCTTATGCTCGATCGTCAGATAGGAAATGCAGCGCCGGGCATCGAGCCGATAGGGTGAGGGGAAGGCGCCGGTCGGGCAGGCGGCCTGGCAGGCATTGCAGCTGCCGCAACGGGCGGCGCCGGATGCGTCGGGTGCGAGGTCGAGGGTCGTGTAGATGGCGCCGAGGAACAGCCAGCTGCCATGCTCCCGGCTGACGAGATTAGTGTGCTTGCCCTGCCAGCCGAGACCCGCGGCTTCGGCGAGCGGCTTTTCCATCACCGGCGCGGTATCGACGAACACCTTCAAATCGCCGCCCGCGGCTCCGACCAACCAGCGGGCCAGCTCCTTCAGCCGGCGCTTGATCAGGTCGTGATAGTCGGCGCCCTGCGCATAGACCGAGATCCGCCCGGCCGCGGGCATGCCCGCCAGCCGGAGCGGGTCTTCGGCCGGCGCATAGCTCATGCCCAGTGCGATCACGGACCGCACTTCCGGCCATAATCTCGTGGGCGAGGCGCGCTCGTCCGCCCGCGCCTCCATCCAGATCATGTCGCCATGGCAGCCCTCGGCGAGCCAGGCGCGGAGCCGCTCGCCCGCCAGCGGTGCGGCATCGGCCCGTGCCACGCCGCAGGCGGCAAAGCCCAGTCGGGCCGCCTCGGCTTTAAGGGCAGGGATGAGGTCCGGCGCCATGCTCCGCTCATATAGGCGTGCAGGCGCCGCTGACACTCCGGTCAGCGTGTCTTTTTTGCAACGCACAACGGAATGTTAATCCGCTCGCGCGGACTCCCGTTGCGAGTCACCGAACCGCAACATATCGGGGCCACAGGCGCGGGCAACGACTGGGTAGAGTCGCGAGCGGGCACCGCCCGGTTTTGGGGAAAGCAATGCGAAATCATCTCTTTATCGGCGCGGCCGTCGCCGCGCTCATCGCTCCTGCCGCCGTCCAGGCCCAGGAAACCACGTCGACGATCCGGGGCAGTGTGACGAGCGGCGGCGCCGCGGTGGCTGGGGCGGCCGTTGAGATCACGCACGTGCCTTCGGGCTCGCGCTCGACGGTCACCACCGATGCGAGCGGCTCTTTCAACGCCGGCGGTTTGCGCGTCGGCGGCCCGTTCAGCGTCAAGGTCACCGCGCCGGGCTATCCTGACTTCACGGTCACCGACATCTTCACGGTCATCGCCCAGGCCTATGACCTGCCGATCGAGCTTACCGCCGAAACGGCAAGCACGGGCGAAGACATCGTCGTTACCGCCTCGTCCATCGTTAATGCGGGCACGATCAGCCAGGGTCCGGCGACCGTGCTCACTTCCGAGCAGATCGACTCGGTAGCTTCGCTCAACCGCGACGTCCGCGACCTGATGCGTCGCGATCCGTTCGCCCGCCTCGACGACACGCCCTCGGGCGGCCGTGCGGTCAGCTTCGCGGGCCAGAACGCCCGCTTCAACCGCTTCTCCATCGACGGCGTGCCGGTCACCGACAACTTCGGCCTCAACCCGGATGGTCTGCCGACCCGCCGCTCGCCGGTGCCGTTCGACGCCATCGGTCAGTTCCAGACCAAGGTCGCGCCGTTCGACGTGCGCGAAGGCAACTTCCAGGGCGGCGCGATCAACGCCATTCTGAAGTCGGGCACCAACGAGTTTCATGGCACCGGCTTCTACGCCTATTCGGCCGACGAACTGACCGGCAAGAAAACCAAGGCCGGTCCGGGTGTCCCAACTGGCCGCGTCAACCTGCCGAACTTCAAGTTCGAGAACTACGGCGGCCAGATCTCCGGCCCCATCATCCCCGATCGCCTGTTCTTCATGGTCGCGGGCGAGCGTATCCGCGCCGGCACCCCCATCCCCGAGGGCACGCCCGGCAACAATGCTGGCACGGTGGTTCCGAACATTTCGGATGCCGTGGTCGCGCAGATCCAGTCGATCGCTCAGAACCGTTATGGCTACGACACCGGCGGCGTGCTCAACGACTCGGGCGACAAGGACGATCGTCTCGTCGCCAAGATCGATGCGAACCTGTCGGATTCGCAGCGTGCATCCTTGACCTATCTCTACACCAAGGACTCGATCCGGTTTAACCAGAACACGCAGCTGACCGGCATCACCGGTCTCGGGCTCGAATCCAACGGCTATGTGTCGTCGAACCGGCTGCATACCGGCGTGTTCCAGCTGAACAGCGATTGGTCTGACGCGTTCTCGACGGAAGTCCGCGCCTTCTACAAGGACTATAAGCGGGGCCAGGATCCGATCCTCGGCCGCGGTTTCGCGCAGTTCCAGGTCTGCACCGCGCCGACTTCCGATCGCGCGACCGGCACGGGGACCGCCAACGATCTGTCCACCGCCTGCCAGGCCGGCAATGGCGTGGTCAGCTTCGGTCCCGACATTTCGCGCCAGTCGAACTCGCTGACCTCGCGCACCTATGGCGGTCTCGTTCAGGCGCGCCTGACGCAGGGCGATCACGACCTGCGCATATTCGCCGAGTATCAGAACACGAAGATTTTCAACCTCTTCCTGCAGCGCACGGCCGGCGACTATTATTTCGACTCGCTCGCGGACTTCGCCGCGGGCAACGCGCAGCGCTTCCGTTACCAGAATGCGGTGCCGTCGCTCGATCCGGCCGACGCTGCCGCACGCTTCACCTACAAGACTTATGTGTTCGGCATCCAGGACACCTGGCAGGTCACGCCGGAGTTCACGCTGGCCTATGGCGCTCGCTACGACATGTATGGCGGCTCCAGCCGGCCCGCGCTGAACCAGAACTTCACCAACCGTTATGGCTTCACCAACCAGGCCTATATCTCGGGCCGGGGCGTGTTCCAGCCGCGCATCGGCTTCGATTACAAGCCGACCAGCGACATCGCCATCCGCGGCGGCATCGGCATTTTCGCCGGCGGCTCGCCGGACGTTTATATCTCGAACAGCTTCTCGAACACGGGCTTCCTGTCGAGTTCGATCGACGTCATCCAGCGCAACAACGGGACCTACACCGGAGCGACTGCCGATCAGGCGACTGCCATCCTGACCAACGTCGATGGTGACACCATCCCGGGGGCGGCCAATGCGGTGGTAACTAACGTCACGTCGTCGGCGAACGCGCCGACCAATGCGCTCGATCCGAACTTCAAGCTGCCGTCGCAGTGGCGCGGTACGCTGTCGGTTGACTGGACGCCGGACCTTTCCGAGACCTTCCTGGGCGATAACTGGACCTTCGGCGCCGACTTCCTCTACTCGGCCGTGCGCAATCAGGTGTTCTTCACCGATCTGCGCGTGCGTCCGACGGCTCTGCGCACGCCCGACGGCCGGGTGCGCTACGCGCCGATCACGAGCTTCACCGACACCCAGTCGGACCTGTTCCTGACGAACACGAAGCTGGGACGGAGCTATATCGGTGTCGCTCGCATCCAGAAGAGCTGGGACTTCGGTCTCTCGGCGTTCGTCAGCTATGTCTATCAGGACGTGAAGGATCAGGCACCGGCGACCTCGTCGACCGCCTCGTCCAACTACGGCAACGGTGCGTTCTTCGATGCCAACGGCGCGGCCTACGGCATCTCGAACGATCAGGTGAAGCACAACATCAAGTATAACCTGAGCTTCGACCACGCCTTCTTCGGCGATTACAAGACGAACATCACCCTGTTCGGCGAAACCCGCATCGGACGGCCCTACAGCTACACGATGCAGGATACCGCGACCCGCAGCACGGTGTTCGGCACGATCGGCAACGGTGCCCGCTACCTGCTCTACGTGCCGACCGGCACGAGCGATCCGCTGGTGTCGTACGATAGCGCCGCGACCCAGACCTATCTGGACAACCTGATCAACACGACGGGCCTGGGTAAGTATCGTGGCAAGGTGGCGCCGCGTAACGCGTTCAACTCCAAGTGGTTCACCAAGTTCGACCTGCACCTCCATCAGGAGATCCCGACCGGTCTCGGCGACTCGCGTATCACGCTGTTCGCCGACATCGAGAATGTGACGAACCTGATCAACAAGAACTGGGGCCAGATCCGCGAGTACCAGTTCCCGTACACGATCGCTGCGGTGCGCGTGCAGTGCCTGCAGGCGCCGGTTGCCACGGGCACGGCTCCGGGCACGGCGGTGGCTACGAACACCAGCCAGGCTTGCGCCCAGTATCGCTATCTGTCGCCGAACTCGGTGCCGACGGACTCGATCTACTCGCGTCAGTCGCTCTACTCGATCCGGGTTGGTGCCCGCATCACCTTCTAAGGTGCGGGCCTGATCGGGCCGAACAAATAAAGAGCCGCCGTCCGGAATGCCGGGCGGCGGCTTCTTTTTTGTGATGCTTGCTGTGGCGGAGAAGCTCTAGCTATTTCACGTACATGCTCTGTTTGGGCCGAGCCATCACGCGCATGACCATCGGTTCGAAGAAGTCGAGCGGCGCGCTGTCATAATTGGGGTCGAAGGCGGACTGGTCGTATTTCTCGCAGAATTCCGCGCAGGCGGCGTAATGCGGATGGCCGTCGAACTTGTCGCGGATGTTCCGGTCCATGCCGAGATGGTGGAAATAATAATAGCCCTGGAAGGCGCCGTGCTGACCGACGATGAACAGGTTCTCCTCGGACACGAAGGGCTTCAGGATCGCGGCCGCGACGTCCGGATGATTGAAGCTGCCGAGCGTGTCGCCGATGTCGTGGAGCAGGGCCATGACGACATATTCCTCGTCGCGGCCGTCGCGATGCGCGCGCGTCGCGGTCTGCAGCGAGTGCTCCAGCCGGTCGACCGGGAAGCCGCCATAATCGCCGTCGAGCAGGCGCAGATGGTCGAGCACGCGCTTGCCCACCTGGCCGGCAAAGGGGAAGAAATGGCTGGAGATGATCTGCCAGTCTTCGGCGGTGCCATTTTCCATGGCGGTGAAGCTGGCGCGATCGGCGTGGCCGTCGGACATGGTTCGGGCTCCTCTCGTCTTTGAGGGAAGCTTATCGGCATTGAAAGCCGAGCAAAACCCTTTCCGCTCGTCCCGAGCGAAGTCGAGGGGCGATGGTGCAAGCGCCCTTCGACTACGGCCTTCGCCTCCGCTCAGGACGAGCGACGGGTTTTCGATTGGTCGCATATTGGCTAGAGCCACCGCGATGGCGACCGTCGCGCTGCCTGCAAAGCCGTTCTTCGACGACAAGAACCGGGCCTTCTGGAACCTGCAGACGGCGGGCTGGGCGGGCTATTTTCTGCTGCGCATCCTGTCGGGCTTCGCCAACGGCCTGACGCTCGCCTTTCTGGTGCCCGTCGCCGTATCGACCGCCACCGGCTATTCGCTGACCCTGGTGCTCGGCGCGCTCTACCGCGAGCTGTTGCGGCGCAAGCCGTTCGTTACCTGGGCCGGCTCGATCGGCGGCATCGTGATCGCGGCGGGCATCTATTCGCTGATCGATGCGTGGATCTTCAACACCATCCAGCGGCCAGGCGAGTCCTTTCAGATCAGCCTGTTTCTCGGCACGATCTTCCTCGATTTCGTCGTGATCGCCGCCTGGTCCGCGCTCTATTACGCGATCAACTTCTTTCTCGTCGTGGAGGAACAGGCCGACCAGCTCCGCGCGCTGGAAAGCCAGGCGTCGACCGCCCAGCTCGCCATGCTGCGCTATCAGCTGAACCCGCACTTTCTGTTCAACACGCTGAATTCCATCTCCACGCTCGTGCTGCTGAAACAGACGGAGCGGGCCAATGCGATGCTCTCGCGCCTGTCGTCCTTCTTGCGCTATACCCTGGTCAACGAGCCGCTCGGGCAAGTGACGATCGAGCAGGAGATCGAGACGCTGAAGCTCTATCTCGACATCGAGAAGATGCGGTTCGAGGACCGGCTGCGGCCGATCTTCGAAGTCGATCCGGTGGTGCTGCGCGCGCGGCTGCCGTCGCTGCTGCTGCAGCCGCTCGTTGAAAACAGCATCAAATATGCGGTCACTCCGCTGGAAGAGGGGGCCGATATCATCATCAGCGCGCGGCTGGTCGTCGACCGGCTGCGGCTGGTCGTCGCCGACACCGGGCCCGGACCATCGGACAAGAAGCCGGGGCCGGCGACCTCGACCAGCGTCGGACTGGCGAATATTCGCGACAGGCTGGCGCAGGCCTATGGCCAGGATCATGAGTTCGACGCGAGAGCGCGTGCGGGGGGCGGATTCGAAGTGATCATCGAGATTCCGTACCAGACCGAGGAACAACCAAGGGAAGCCGCATGACCATCAGAACCATTCTCGTCGACGACGAGCCTCTGGCCATTCAGGGCCTGCAGCTTCGGCTCGAACCGCACGAGGATGTCGAGATCGTGGACACCTGCTCGAACGGGCGGGAAGCGATCCGCTCGATCAAGACCAACAAGCCCGACCTCGTCTTCCTCGACATTCAGATGCCGGGCTTCGACGGCTTCTCGGTCGTCCAGGGACTGATGGAGGTCGAGCCGCCGCTGTTCGTCTTCGTGACTGCCTATTCCGACCATGCGATCCGCGCCTTCGAGGCGCAGGCGGTCGATTATCTGATGAAGCCGGTCGAGGAAGACCGGCTCGCCGCAACGCTCGACCGCGTGCGGCAGCGGCTGGCGGAAAAGCGGGGCGCCGAGGAAGTCGACCGGCTGCGCGAGGTGCTGGCCGAAGTCGCGCCCGAGGCCGCCGCCGAAATCGGCGATACCGTCGAGGCCCCGTCGGCGACCCGCTTCGAGAAGATGATCAACATCAAGGATCGGGGCCAGATCTTCCGCGTCGATGTCGACACGATCGAGCGGATCGACGCGGCCGGCGACTATATGTGCATCTACACCGCCGACAACACGCTGATCCTGCGCGAGACGATGAAGGATCTGGAAAAGCGGCTCGACCCGCGCCGCTTCCAGCGCGTCCACCGCTCGACCATCGTCAATCTGGACCTCGTCAAGCAGGTCAAGCCGCACACCAACGGCGAATGTTTCCTCGTGCTCGATTCCGGCGCGCAGGTGAAGGTCAGCCGCAGCTATCGCGACGTGGTCGCACGGTTCGTGCATTGATCCTCGTTCCAACCTTCGTCATTCCCGCGAACGCGGGAACCCAGCAGTCTTGATCGCAAGTTCCGGGAAGCTGGGTCCCCGCTTTCGCGGGGATGACGAGACATGATGACCCAGACCCAAAAAGCTCAAGCCTTCGCCGCGCTACACAGGCCCGGCGATCCGGTGATCCTGTTCAATGCCTGGGATGCCGGCTCCGCCAAGGCCGTCGCGGAGGCAGGCGCCACGGCGATCGCGACCGGCAGCTGGTCGGTGGCCGCCGCCAACGGCTTCGGCGATGGCGAGGGACTGCCGCTGGACCTGGCAATAGCCATCGCCGCCCGCATCGTCGCCGCCGTCGACCTGCCGGTGACGCTCGATTTCGAGGGCGGCTATGCTGTTGACCCGCGTCGCGTATGCGAGAATTTCGGCCTGGCGCTGGCGGCCGGCGTAATCGGCTGCAACTTCGAGGATCGGGTGGTCGGAGGGGAGGGCCTGCATCCGATCGCCGCCCAGGCTGCGCGTGTCGAGGCGCTGCGCCGTGCGGCCGAGCGTGCCGGCGTGCCCGCCTTCATCAACGCGCGGACCGACATCTTCCTCGGCTCCAAACCGGAGACCCACGACCGCGCTGCCGCCGATCACGCGCTCGAACGCGCGCGCGCTTATGCCGATGCCGGTGCGAGCGGCTTCTTCGTGCCCGGCCTGGCCGATGAAGGCCTGCTCGCACGCATCTGCGAGGCCTCGCCGCTGCCGGTCAATGCGATGATGTTCGCCGGCATGCCGAGCCGGCGCCGTCTCGCCGAACTCGGCGTCGCGCGGATCAGCCACGGACCGGGACCGTATCGTCAGGCCATGGCCGTGCTCACCGAGGCGGCTCGGGCGGCGTTCCAAGGTTAGAAGGGAATGCGCTCGTCCTGAGCGGAGGCCGAAGGCTGTAGTCGAGGGGCGTGGCTCGGAACCCGCGCCCCTCGACTTCGCTCGGGACGAGCGGAAAAGTTACTTGGCTTCGGTCACCTTCGGCGCTGGCGCGAACGGCTTGATCCCGAATTCCGGATACACCTCGGACGGAAAGTAGATGGTGCCGTCCTTCACGACCATGGCGATGGTCTTGATCGCTTTGAGCTGCTTGGTCGGGTCGCCCGGCACCAGGAAGAAGTCGGCGAGCTTGCCCTTCTCGATCGAGCCGAGCTGCTGATCCTGGCCGAGATAGGCGGCCATGTCCCAAGTCGCGCGCTTGAGGATCTGCGCTGGGGTCATGCCGACATCCTGATACAGCTCCAGCTCGCGATGATAGGTGAACGCGCCGCCTGTGTCGGTGCCCGGCACGATCATGATCCCGCGATCATTGAGCATGCGGATCGTCTGCACGATCTTGTCATAGGCGCCGCGATAGGCCGCATCGTCGCCGGGCGCGGACGTGTCGATCCACGCCTGTTTCAACCCGCGCTGGCTGCCGATCGGCATATGGTCGAAATAATCGACTGCGCCGCGCGGGATCGCGCCGTCGCGGTTGGTCAGCAGATTCTCGTGGATGCCGAGCGTCACGTCGATCGGCACCTTGCGGTCGACCATCAGCTTGATCGTGTGCTGCACCCGCTCGCTGTTGAGATCGAGGCCCGGCAGGCGCTTCAGCGCCGTCAGCCGGAACAGCGTGCGCGTGTCCTCGGTCGGCTGGATCACCCAGCCGAGCATCAGCTGATTAATATGCGTCAGCTCGTCGAAGCCCGCTTCGATCATCGCATCGGCATTGGTGAAGGCGGGGATATGGCCGATCACCTTCAACCCCAGGCGATGCGCCTCCTGCACCATCGCGGGGACCCAGGCCGGGTTCATGCTGTTGTACGACTTGACCGCCCAGAAATCGCGCGCGGCGTACCAGCGCGCCGCATCGATCGCTTCCTGCTGGCTGTTGACCAGGATGCCGTTGTTCGAACTGTAGGGGCTCTTCCCCTCGACGAAGCCGGCGCGGACAATGCGCGGTCCGGCGATCGTGCCGCTCTCGATCCGTTGGATCAAGGCTTCGAGCACGTCATTGTCGTTGCCCATGTCGCGCATGGTGGTGACGCCGGCGATCAGGTTGAGCAGCGCGCCTTCCTGGCCGGTATGGGCGTGCATCTCGTAGAGTCCGGGGACGAGGGTGCCGCCGGCGCCGTCGACGATCGTCTCGCCCTTGGTTGGCGGGCTGTCGAGCGGCTCGACGGCAGCGATGCGGCGGCCGTCGATCACCACCGACACCGGACCGGTCAGCGCCTGCGCCTTGGGATCGAACAAGCGCACGTTGCGGATGCGGACGGGGCCGGCATAGCGGTGCGCGACCTTCTTCTGGATGTCGACGAAACGGTCGGTCGACCATTTCGCCGCGAGCTCCTTCAGCCGGTCGGCTTCCGCTTCATAGCCGGCGCGGATGATCGCGAAATTGGGGCTGACCACGGCGAACATCTCGCCGTTCGGGTCGAGCAGGATGCTGTCGGGCGACGTCTCGATGCCGCTGACATCGTAGCGCGTGACCTGGAGCGGTCCGCCTGGTCCGGCGACACTCAGCGTCTCACCCTTCGTCAGCCGCAGCGTGCCGCCGGGCAGTGCGGTTATGGTCCTCCCGCCGGCCTTCATGATCGCGCGGGCGTAGAGGCCGGTCGCCCAGGGGCTGCCGCTCTGCGCCACATAGATGCCCTTGGCGGCCGCACTGCTCTTGCCGGTGGAGTCGGTCCAGCTGGCCTTCGAACCCTGGCGCGCGAAATGCTCGTCGACCTTGGAGCCGAACGTGGTCGCGCCGGTGATGTCCCAGGCGACAGGCAGCCCATCCGCGCCGAGGGTGATCGCCTCCTTCATCGTCGGCCCGCGGCCATTATTCTTGTAGTCATAGTCGATCGACACGCGATCTCCCTGCACATCGGCGTTGAGATGGCCGACGCGGGTCGTCCCGACGATTACGGTATAGTTCTGCACTTCGGCGGCGGCGGGCACGGCCATGGCCGCGGCGAAAGCGGCCAATGCCGCGGTGCTGAAAAGCTTCATGGCCACGACGCCTAAGCCGCCGAATCGCCGCTTGCAACGGGATCGGAAAGGGTCGCTAGGTGGTTGCTGCCCATGATGAAATCCGTAGTCGCCAGCGCAGAGCAAAGGTGGGTCGGCCTATTGTTGGCCGGCGCGATCGTCGCTGCGTGGCTGACGGTGCACATCATCTGCATCTTCTTCTGGAATCTGGAACCCCGCACCGCGCCGGCCGTGCTCGCGATCATCCTGCTGCAGGCGTGGCTCAGCACCGGCCTGTTCATCATCGCCCATGATGCGATGCACGGTGCACTGGCGCCAGGCCGGCCGCGTGTGAACCGCTGGATGGGAACGCTGTGCCTCGCGCTTTATGCGGCGCTCTCGTACCGGCAGCTCGCGCCCAGTCATGCCCGGCACCACCGGCACGCCGGCACGGCGGATGACCCCGACTTCCATGCCGCCGAGCCGACCCGCGCCGGACCCTGGTTCCTCGCCTTCTTCCGCAGCTATTACACTCACGGCCAGATCCTGCGCATCACGCTGGTCGCAATCGTGTACATGCTGCTGCGCGCGAGCCTGTCGAACATCGTGATGTTCTGGGCGATGCCGGCGCTGCTGGCGCTGTGGCAGCTGTTCTTCTTCGGCACCTACCTGCCGCACCGGCATGAGGCGGCCGGGTTCGCCGACCACCACCGCGCGCGCAGCACGCAGCTGTCGCCAATGATGTCGCTGATCACCTGCTTCCATTTCGGCGGCTATCATCACGAGCATCACCTGTCGCCGGCCACGCCCTGGTGGGCGCTGCCCCGGCTCACGCGGCGCTGAACAACGCGTCCAGCCGGTCGGCCGCGTCCTCCACGTTCCGAAGGCACCGCATGGAACCGGCCATGTCGAGAGCGTTGTCCCGATAGGAGGTGGCGTTCAGCAGCGTCTCGAGCTCGTGCGCGATCACGGTCGCCGTGCGCCGCCGGGGCAACAGCCGGCCGACCCCGGCATGAACCACCCGCGCCGCCGTCCCCGGCTGCTCGAAGGCGATCGGTGCGACCAGCATCGGCACGCCCGCGCCGAGCGCGTCCAGCACCGTGTTGAAGCCGGCGTGCAGGATCGCCGCCGAACATTGCGGCAGCACGGACGGCTGGTGCCAGTGAGCGCGCACGATCGGATCGCCGGGCAACGCTCGAACCGCTTCGTCGGACAGCTTGCCGCCATGCGCTACCACCGCGCGCGCCCCGACCCTTGCACAGGCCTCGGTCATGGCCGCGAATAAGCCCGATCTCCCGCCTTGGAGGCTGCCGAGGGAGCAGTAGATCAATGGTCGCCCATCCTGCGGCAGCGCCTCGTCAGGGCTCCGCTCCTCGCGCCAAGGCCCGCAATAGTGGAAGTTCGCCGGCAGCGCCTGCCGCGGAAAGTCGAGCGGCATCGGGCATTGCGCCACCTGCAGGTCGGGGGAGAAGCCCTGATCCGCGTGCGCATCCAGTCCCCACTCGGCCGCCATGCTCTCCACCACCCGCGTGATCGGCCGCGAGAAGATGTCGGCGATGCGATAGCCGGTCGCGTTTCGCTTCAGTCCGCCCGCGTCGCTCCGGTACGGCCAGCCCATGAAGGGCGGCGGCACGGCCGGTTCGCGCAGCAGCGGCAGGCCGGTGACGCTCGTCGCCCAAGGCAGCCGCAGGTGCCGCGCGACCAGGCCACCGGCCGGCTCGGTCGAATCCGCGATCACCGCGTCGGCGCCGATCCGCTCCAAAGCCCGCGGCAACTCGTCCAGCAGCATCTGCGTGATCGCCGCCGTCTCGCGGATCATCCGCAAGAAGCCGACCGGCCGCGATGCGCGCGCCAGCACGTCCGCATAGCGGGCCAGCGCACCCGGCCCGTGCGTCCGATCCCCAACGGCCGCAAAGTCGAAGTCCGGGACCAGCGAGGCGGCGTCGGCCATGTGCACAAAGCTAACGCGATCTCCGCGCCGCTCCACCGCCCGCGCAAGCACCTTCAGCGGATCATAATGCCCCGGCACCGGCGGCGCGACGATGGCGATGTGGCGGGCCATGGAAGTCCCTATCCGTTCGTGTCGAGCGAAGTCGAGACACGCTTCTCGACTTCGCTCGAAACGAACGGGGAATCTAGGGTCGACGATGCCTGAACCGCGCCGCGTCCACCGCCTCGGCCAGGTCCGCAACGGCGTTCAACCCCGCCCGCACCACGTCGCCGGGGCTCGGCAGCGCCAGTTTCTGTGCCTGAAGCAGGAAGCTCGTCTTCCGCACCTGCGCGTCCTGCGCGCCATCGACGACGCCCTCTGGCCGAGGCTCATGAAGGTTGTCGCGCCGGTTGAGCACGCCCGCATCCTCCGAGCTTCGCTGCGAGCCGACGCCGAACGCCTCCATGGCAAGGTCGGTGAGACGGGGCGCGATCTTGCCGGCAAGCGAGATCGCATAACCGCCCCCGCCTACGTAAAGCTGTCGCCGCGGGTGCGCGCAGGCAAACAGCACGGCATCCGCCACCAGCCGCGGATCGTAGAGGGGCGGGGGCAGCTTGGGCGGCGCATCCATATAGTTGCGCGCATGTTCGGGGTAGGGCGTGTGGATGGCGGCCGGCTTGATCAGGGTGACGGAGATCGGCGCGCCTTCCTGTTCCAGCTCCATTCGCAGCGCATCGGTCGCCGCCTGCACCGCCGCCTTGGTCGCCGAATAAGGTCCCTGCAGGATCATCGCGCGGTCCGACAGCACAGAGCCAAGATTGACGATGGCGCCGCCCTTCGTGCGCAGGTGCCGCGCGGCCGCCAATGATCCCTGCAGTACGCCGAAATAATTGACGTCGAAGATGCGGCGGTGATCCTCCAGCGTCACTTCGTCCATCCGGCCATAGGTCGCGGCGGCGGCGTTGTTCACCCAGGAATCGAAACCACCAACTGCGTCAGCGCCGTGTCGGCGATCCGCTGCACGTCTTCGGGCTTAGAGACATCGGCCGCGCATACCGCGACCCGTGCGCCTCGGGAGCGCAGCCGCACCGCCACTTCTTCCAGCGCATCGAGGTTGCGGGCGGCAAGCACTACGGCTGCGCCGCGCTCAACGGCCGCTTCGACCGTGGCCAAACCATTGCCGCTGGTCGCGCCGGTCACCACGATGGTCTGTTGTTCGATCGGCTTCAGTCTGACGGCCATGCGCTGTTCCTCTCGCGCAGCTGAACCGCCGCCCTGCTCAGCTTGTTCCTGTCGCCAGCTCGTGCAGCCCCTGCAGGGCGGCGCCCAGGGCGCGGTCGCGACTGCCCATCGCGGCCTTCAGGATCAGGCGCGGCATGGCCAGATATTCGCTCGGGCTCAGCCCCATGAAGCGCTTGAAATCGCGATTGAAATGGGAGTGGTCGACATAGGCGCCGTCGAGCAGCTGGCCGATCGGCCGCGGATCGCCATTCGCCAGCACCGCAAGCGTGCGGAGAAAGCGCTGCCGCTGCAGCAACAGCTTGGGCGTGAAGCCGAAGCTCCGCATGCAGACGCGGCCGAGCACGCTCTGCGAAAGGCCCGTTCGACCAACCAGCCCTTCGACGGTCGCCAGTTCGGGGTCGAGCAGGGCGGCATGAACCGCCCTGATCTGCGCTTCCTTGCGGTTGCCACCGTGGGCGCGTTCCTCGAAGAAGGCGTCGAGGCGCGCGAACATCGCTTCCTCTGCCGTCTCCTGCAACAGATCCTCACGAAGCGCAGCGATGCTTTCGCCCAATTCTCCCTGCGGCTCGGCAATCGCGTCGGCGAGCGCATCCGCGGGCGTGCGGATCAAAATGGTCCAGCCGAGCGGCGTGAAGCCAATGCCGAGCAGCTTGCCCGGGCGCGCGATCACCGGTCGCGCATGGCTGGTCGGACCGAACAAGGCGGCGTTCAGCCCTTCGACCGGACGGCCCTCATCGTCGAGCGCCTGCCACTCGCTGCGCAGCCGGATGCGCAAATTGCCCCATTCGGGCTGCAGCAGGTCCTCGACAGTAGCGGCGGGCGGACCCTGCACTTCGATCATGTAATAGGATGTGATCAGGTCGCGCAGCGATTCGGCGGGCACGCGAAAACGCATCGATACCGCGATCTGCCCGCTCATCTCGTAAGCTGCCCCCTGTGCGGCTCTTGAAGCGGCTAAATCTTGGCGTTGCAACAATTTATTGGCGCAGCTTCCTGCTTCCCCGTGCCGCGACGGTACAGCTCCGTCTCGCGCTTCTGCAGTTTCGTCGACGCCGAGTTCCTTGGCGGCGTGATTGCGGCCAATCCGTCCTTGCGACCCGAGGCATTCGAAAGAATGCTGACCCTAAAGCCCGGCTGGCCCCACGCCATGCCGGGCTTTCTTTTACGCGGCGAGCGAGTGCTGCTGCGAGGAGGCCGGACGGCGCACCAGCGGCATGGTCAGCACGACGCGGAACCCCTGACCGTCATGCACCGCCATCTCGCTGTGACTGCCGAAGCTGAGCCGCAAACGCTCGCGGACATTGGCGAGTCCGACGCCGGTGCCCGACGAAGCGTCCGTGCCGCCCTGGCCAGTGTCGCTCACTTCCAGTTCCAGCCGCCCGCCTCTCTCTCGCGCGGCGATGCCGACCCTGACCGGCGTGCGCGACGGTGCCACCGCATATTTGACGGCGTTCTCCACCAAGGGCTGGAGCAGGAACGGCGGCACCTGCGCATCGCCCAGATCGTCCGGCAGGGTGATCGATGGCGCGAGCCGGTCGCCGAAGCGCACGCTTTCGATCTCCAGATAATTTTCCAGCATCTCGAACTCTTCCTCGACCGTGACCAGCCGGTCTGGGTCCGCGGCCAGGCTGCCGCGGAGAAAGGAAGAGAGCCGGTCAATCATCGTATCGGCGTCGCGCGGGCGGCCGGACACGACCAGGCTGGAAATGGCATTAAGCGTGTTGAACAGGAAATGCGGGTTGAGCTGGAATCGCAACGCCAGCATCTGCGCCTCGCGTTCGCGCTGCCGCGCCAGGTCGAGCTGCTGCTGGTTAGCCTTGAGCGCCGCATAGGCTGCCTGGAAGGCGAGCAGGGCGGCGAGCATGCCGCTGTTATAGGTGTTGATCGTGGTCGAGCGGATGAAGGCCTGGCGATAATCGCTGGTCAGCGTGTCGGCCCAGACCCGCAACTCCGTGTCCCACACCGCCTGCAGCAAGGCGACGATCACCACCGCTACGGTAACGAGCGACCAGCGCAGCACGGCCTGCAACTCGGCAGTGCCTCTCAGCACGAAATAGAGCTGGAAGCTGATGAACCCGTCCACGATCATCATCGGCAGGCCGATGGTCAGCGACTCGCGGAAGCTTTCGGGACCACGAAAATAGCCGGACAGGGTGAAGACGAGCAGGGTGAACAGGTTGAACGCGATCGTCAGCGCGATCGCCGCCCGCAGCTGCTCCCGTCTCTGCCCCCGTTCCATGGCTTCAGCCTAGCAGCCGGGCACTGCCGAACAAGGGCTTAGCTGCGTTCCTTGGTGGCCGAAAAGCGAAGCGCGGGGTTGCGTTCCTTGACATAGTTCAGCTCCCACGCGTCCTTGGCCATGAAGACCAGCGCACCGTCGCGGTCTTCCGCCAGGGCCCCGCGATGGAGCGAGGCGAAGGCGTCGAGGTCCTTGGCGTCGCCGGCGATCCAGCGCGCCGTGTCCCACGGGGAAGGCTCCAGCTTCGCATCGACCTTATACTCGGCTTCCAGCCGCGAGATCAGCACTTCGAGCTGCAGCTGGCCGACCACGCCAACCACCCAATTGCTGCCGACCTGCGGATAGAAGACCTGGATGATGCCTTCCTCGGCGAGGTCGTCGAGCGCCTTTCTGAGCTGCTTGGTCTTGGTGGGGTCCCTGAGCGCGACGCGGCGCAGCAGCTCGGGCGCGAAATTGGGCAGTCCGGTGATCGTGCGCGGCGGGCCGTCCGTCAGCGTGTCGCCGACACGCAGTGTCCCATGGTTGGGAATGCCGATGATGTCGCCCGGCCAGGCTTCCTCAGCCGTCTCGCGGTTCTGCGCGAAGAACAGGATCGGCGAATGGACGGCGATCGCCTTGCCCGTGCCGACCTGGTTCAGCTTCATGCCGCGGCGGAACTTGCCCGAACAGAGCCGCATGAACGCGACCCGGTCGCGGTGCATCGGGTTCATGTTCGCCTGCACCTTGAAGATGAAGCCGGTGACGGCCGGATCGTCCGGTGAAATGGGCGCCGGCTCGGCCGGCTGCGGGCGGGGCGAGGGGGCGAAGCGGGCGAGCGCGTCGATCAGGTCGGCGACGCCGAACTCGCGCAGCGCGGACCCGAAGAAGACCGGCGTGAGGTCGCCACTCCGATAGGCGACATCGTCGAACGGCGCATAGCCGGCTTCGATCAGCGAGACTTCCTCCAGCACCTCGTCAGGCAGCGTCGGCGATGGATCGGTCGAGCCGTCCGGCCGGAGTAGCGTCCTGGCGCCGAGCTCGTACAGCCCCTGATAGGTGCCGCCCATGCCGACCGGCCAGTTCATCGGGCTGACGTCGAGCGCCAGGTCTGACGCGACCTGGTCGAGCAGTTCGAACGGATGCCGTCCCTCTCGGTCCACCTTGTTGACGAAGGTGATGATGGGGACGGAGCGTAGCCGGCATACCTCGAACAGCTTGCGCGTCTGCGCCTCGATGCCGCGCGCCGCGTCGATCACCATCACCGCGGAGTCGACGGCGGTCAGGGTGCGGTAGGTGTCTTCCGAGAAATCCTCGTGGCCGGGCGTGTCGAGCAGGTTGAAGGTCAGGCCGTCGCGTTCGAACGTCATCACTGACGAGGTGACCGAAATCCCGCGCTGCTGCTCGATCTTCATCCAGTCGGAACGCGCGCGCCGGGCTGCACCGCGCGCCTTCACTTCGCCGGCCGCATGGATCGCGCCGCCGAACAGCAGCAGCTTCTCCGTCAAGGTGGTCTTGCCGGCGTCCGGGTGGCTGATGATCGCAAAGGTCCGCCGGTCGGGGCGGTCGGTAGGGCGTGATGACATGAGGGTGCCTGGCAGAGTGGGCCGACGAAAGGAAGCGGCGCCCCATAGCGGCAATCGGCGGGGTTGGCGAGAGCGGCGACGAGACCGACGTTAACCATGTCGGTGCGGAACCGGAATGATCGGATGACGTTTCGGCACCGGATTGAAACCGATCGTTAAGGTCGATGGCATGCTGAACAAAGTACATCACCGCGGGCTGTGGACCGCAGAGGAAGATGAGATGCTCCGCCGCCTGTTCCGCGGCGGCGCCTATATTCATGAAGTCGCGAGAGAGCTCGGGCGCAGCCAGGAAGCGATCCGGACTCGCGCCAATATCCTCCATGTGCCGGTCAAGTCGGCTCCCCGCAACGTGCTGCAGACGCAGCGGCTGAGCCTAAGACTCGGCTGAGAAAAAGGCGCCGTCGGAACCACCCGACGACGCCCAGAGTGCCTGAGAGGGTCGTCAGCTCAGGCGAAGACGATGCGGGTGGTGCGGCGGCGCGCTGCCGTGCCGGCGAGCGCGAAGCCACCAATCATCATCGCCCAGGCGGCCGGCTCGGGGACTGCCGCGATGTTCTGCGTCACGACGAAGCGTAGTCCAGTGGAGTCACCGCCGAAACCGCCGGCATTGTTGACGCCGATGCCGATGACTTCACCGGCAGCAAGGTCGAACGTGCCGGTGAATGTGCGGCTGGCGCCCAGCGTGCCGAGAAAGCCGTTTGCGAACACATTCGTGACGCCTCCGGCGTCGGTGAGCGCGAAAATGCCGACCGAAGTGCCCGACGTCAGCGCGTCGAGCGTGGCCTCGAAGCTATACTCGCCCGCTGTCGGCGCGAAGAAGAAGCCGATCAGCGAACTGCTCGCGCCGGGATGGACGAGCAGCCGGTCAAGCGGTTGATAGGGATGGCTGGTCGACGGGATGCCGGTCGACTTGAACACGCCGGGCAGGTTGAAGGCGCCGCCGGGAAGGCCCAGGCAGATCGTATTGTTGATGACGCAATCGACGGAGGCCAACGGCGTCAGCACCTGGTTCTCGGCCGAGGTCCACGCAAAGTTGCCGGCGCGTTGGACGCCGTTGAAGGTCTCGAACGCATCGTAAGTGACCGCTTGTGCGCCGGACGAGAGCAGCAGTGCCGCCCCAGCGAAAAGAAGCTGTTTCATATCAAACCCCTGTTGATCCAAGCAGAACGACTCGGTGCGGGGACGATAGCCGCGGCGTTAGCCATCGTGGATCAGCCACATGGCCTATGGGTGGAACCTGCCCCAATGCGGGACAGGAGGCTTGACGGGGTGAACGTGCTCGGCTCGGAGAAGGCATGGACCTCGATGCGCTGCTCGACCACTATTTCGGCACTAACGACCTTCCATCGCTAACCGCCGACCGGCTCACGGCAGGTCGGGAGGCGCTGGCGCTCGACTTCCGACTGGAGCGCGAGCCTGGACGCAAATTTGCGCTCTGGGCGTTGCTGGAGGCGATCGGCGCCGCGCCACTGCCGGCGGAAGCCTTTCCCAAGCATCCTGAGCTCAAGCGCGCCGCCGAAGACTATCTGTCCGCTTAGGAGCGGCTGCTCCCCGACGACTGAGCCGCTTCGTTCTCGGCCAGGTTCGCGCGAACGATCAGCGATGCCGCCTCGATCAGCGCCCGCCCGGCGAGGATGTCGTTCCGCATGATTTCGTCCACCTGCACAGCCAGACGAGCGATCACCGCGTCGGCTTCATCCGCACAGGCCAGCAGCGCGCGATCTCCACGAACCAGCTGCTCCTCGGCCCCGCTCGCCTGCGCGATCGCGGCGCGGAAGCATTGCGCGTCCTGGTCTGCGAGCCGCAACGCCGCGTCCTGAAGCTCGCCCAAGCGGGCGTCATTGGCGTCGATGCCGGGCCGATCCGGATTGTGCTTCAGCGTGATCGCCGCGGCCTTGCGTCCGCAGGCGATGCCGAGCGCCAGCGCGGCTGCCGCCGCGACTCCTGCGCCCGGCGCCGGCGCGCGCGAGGCGATGGCAGAGGCGAGCCGGCCAAGTGTCTGATCGGCAATCGACTCCATGCGTCCGTCCTCGTTAAGGGGCGCCGTCATGACGGCAGCTGATCTCCGCGACCTGTTCCTGACAACGCTTACCCGCCGCTTCGGGGGCAATCGGCGGCGCTGGCGCATGGCGATGGGGGAAGTGAAGCTCCATTCTCGCGTCACCCATCCGCACTGCAACTGGGCGGTCAGCCCGTCCGGCAGCGCGGCCGAAAACAGCGCGATCGAAGCGGTGGCCGACGATCTGCGCGCCGCCCATCCGATCATCGGCTAGGCGTTAGGCCGCCCGACTGGTGCTCGCCGTCGTCCAGCCGAGATGGGGAAGGGCGATCGACCGGCCGCCGCCCAGATCGGTGCGGATCACGATCACGCCGCGCTCCTCCATATAGCCGAGCAGGCGCTTCACCCGTCCCAGCGATGCCGTGCCATAGATGCGCGCGAGTTCGGCATCGTCGGGGCTGGGCAACTCGTCCCGCGCGGCACGGGCGACCGCCATGAACGGCGCGAGCATCTCTTCGGGCAGGGCCGCCCCGATTGCTAGTGCCTCGTCCCAGCCTTGCGCGCCGTCGATACCGGCGAGCGCCAGGGCGAAGCGGCGGCGGAACTCGGCCAGCGGCGGCACCGGCGCGATTCCGCCCATGCGGCAGCCGATGGTGAAATCCTGATAGAGCGCCGGCGCAGGCTGGCCGGTGAAGACCAGGGCAAGGTTCCGCAACACGCCGTGCAGCCGCGCCTCCCGCTCGTCGTCCGCCAGCAGCGGTAGTTCGGGCAGCGGCGCCGGCGCTTCGATCGCCTTCAGGAGCCCATCCACATCCGGCTGGAACCTCGCCGGTTCAATCGGTTGAACCGGTGGCAGCGGTAGCGGCGCGGGCTCGAGATTCGCCAGCAGGTCGCGCGCCGGCTCCGGCAGCGGGAGGAGAGAGGGCGCGGCATGATTGGTGCCGGTCCTCACCGCACCTACGCGCACCAGCACCGGGCGGCGCGCGATCGCCGGGCCCAGGCCCAGGAACTGCCCCCGCTCCAGGTCCCGGATCGCCTCCGCCTGCCGCCGTTCCATGCCGAGCAGGTCGGCGGCGCGCAGCATGTCGATATCGAGGAAGGTGCGGCCCATTAGGAAGTTGGACGCTTCCGCCGCGACATTCTTGGCGAGCTTGGCGAGGCGCTGGGTCGCGATCACGCCCGCCAGCCCACGCTTGCGACCCCGGCACATCAGGTTCGTCATCGCGGACAGCGACGCCTTGCGCGCATCGTCCGCGACTTCGCCGGCAGCGGCGGGTGCAAACAGCTGCGCTTCGTCGACCACCACCAGCGCCGAAAACCAATGATCGCGCGGCGCATCGAACAAGGCGTTCAGGAACGCCGCCGCACAGCGCATCTGGTCGTCTATCTCCAGCCCCTCGAGGCTGAGCACGGCCGAGGCGCGGTGAGCACGAATGCGCCCCCCGATCGTCGCCACCTCCGCCAGCGAATAGGCGGCGGCGTCGATCACCGTATGGCCGAAGGCGTCGGACAATGTGACGAAATCGCCTTCGGGATCGATCACCACCTGCTGCACGGTGCCGGCGCTGCCTTCGAGCAGCCGGCGCAGCAGATGCGACTTGCCGGAGCCCGAATTGCCCTGGACAAGCAGCCGCGTGGAAAGGAGCTCGGCCAAATCCAGCCCGACGCTCCCGCCCCGTTCGTCCGTGCCCAGATCGACTTGCGCGCTCATCGCGCGTGCTTCCACCACCCGGCCGATTCCAGGCAAGACCAGCGACTTAAAAAGCTGGGGACTGTTCTGGCAGCCGATCAGGCTGCAAGCGCGAGGCGGTCGCGGCCGGCTTCCTTGGCCTGGTAGAGGGCGGCATCGGCGCTGCGCAGCGCCCAGGCGACATCCTGCCCCAGCGCGGCGACCCCTCCGCTCACGGTCGCGGCGATTCGTTGTTCGCCATAGCGGCAGGGCGTCTCGGCCACTGCTTTTCGCAGCCGCTCGCAAATCGCCTGCGCCTGGACCGGACCGGTGCCGCGCAACAGGATGGCGAACTCCTCTCCCCCCAAGCGGCCGACTGCATCGCGGTGACGCACGGCTTCCGTCGCGAGCCGGGCGAACAGCTTCAGCACTTCATCGCCGCCGTCATGACCGTACCGGTCGTTGACCCGCTTGAAATAGTCGAGGTCGAAGAGCGCGATGGCAGAGGGGCCGTCTTCCGCAGCGGCGCGCTCGCACTCTCGCATGAACCCGCGCCGGTTGAGCAGACCGGTGAGCGGATCGCGCAACGCCGCGTCCGAAAGTCGCGCCTCCAGCGCCTTGCGCTCGCCGATGTCGCGGATGACGCTGACCGCTCCCGTCACACGGTGATTGTCGTCGAGCACCGCGCGCGTGTGCGTTTCGAACCAGCCGCGGCCGCCATGCTTCAGCACACCCAGATATTCGACCTTCTGCCCGGCCCCCGTGCGATCCAGCGCGCGCGAATGCGCCGCCCTGACCGACTCATGATAGTCCGGGTCGATCAGTTCGAGACATTGCCGTCCGATCAACGCGTCGGGATCATAGCCCGCGAGTTGCCGGATGGCCGGGGAGACGAACCGGATCGTCCCGTCCACGTCCAGGTTCATGATGATGTCGGTCGAATGCTCGGCGAGCACGCGATAGCGTGCCTCGCTTTGCCGCAACTCCGCTGCAAGTCGTTGGCGCCGCGCCAGTTCGACGGCGATCGGCAACACGGTCAGCACGATCGAGGCCAGGTAGAATTGCAGAAAGCGCGCGCGGGTGCCGGTGTCCGCGTCGATAAGGTTGACCGGCCCTTGGCCTGCGGCCGTGTAATAGGCGGCGACCACGGCCAGCACGATGATCGCGAGCCCGGCGCCGAGCCGTCCCGCCCGAAACGTCGTCAGCATGATCGGCAGCACCGGCAGAAACAGCAGCGGCAGCACGTTCTGCGAAAAGACAGCCATTGCAACCAGCGCGACCAGGCAGATGAGGGTCGCGAACTCCGCCGTCTGCCTGAACGTCGCGGACTTGCGGCGGCGGTTCAGCTCTCCGGAAAAGATCAGCCCGAACAGGGGAGTGAAGGTCAGGAAGCCAAGCGCATGGCCGAGGTACCAGTTCAGCGCGGCCGCGAGAATCGGTGCTCCCGCCACAGCCTTCAGTGTGCATCCGGCCAGCGCCGCCCCGAGGACGGTCGGCAGGCCGGCCGTCGCGACCACGAAGCGTGCGAGCACCGTGATCGAATCGTCGGGCACTCCCCGCCCGCTCACCCGACGCAGCAGCAGTGCCGCGAGGATCGTTTCCACCATGTTGGCGAACAGCAACGGCCCGGCGGCCGCCCAACCGAGCCCGAAGAAACCGGTGACGAGCACGGATGCGACACTGCAAAGCGCCAGCGCCTTGGGCCAGTCGCGACGCGACGTGTTCGCCAGATAGGCGAGTAGTACGGCGCTCGACACCCAGATGAAGGCGAAACCGCCGTCGAACCGCGTTTCCAGCACTGCAAGCACGCCGCCGACAAGGTAGAGAAGGGCGAGTGCGAGCGTTCGGGGATCAAGGCGGGGGTTAACCATCCAAATCGGACTAAACTGGATCAGTTAATCATTCCTCACGACCCTGCCGCCGAGTGCAACGGCCGGCAGCATCCATTTGCGAAAGATCCGGAACTCGCCCTAAGGGACGCTGCCGGAAGCGTGCGGGGTTGATGCCATGATCCGAACTGTAACGTGCCTGCTGATCCTTATCACTGCGCCGGGGATCGTTCAGGCCGCTGAACCGCCTGCGAAGGTGCTCGAGGGTACGGCTCCCCAGACGGGCTTGATCGCGCTAAACGTCGATCGAAAGACCGGGCGCATTCTGGCCACCTTGCCGGCGCCGGACGCGCAGGGTGTTTCGGGCCGTTTCATCTATACGAGCGCGCTGGAGACGGGCCTGGGCTCCCCGGCGCTCGGCCTCGACTATGCGCTCAACTCGGGGTCGCGGATGCTGGTCTTCCGGCGCCTCGGCAAGAAGGTCGTCGCCGAGCTCGAAAACCCCCGCTTCCGCGCGGAAGGGGCGTCGGAGGCGGAGCAGGCGGGCGTGCGCCGGTCTTTCGCCACCTCGACCATCTGGATGGGTGATGTCGCCGCGGAAAACGCCGATGGCAGTTTGCTGGTCGACCTGGCCTCCTTCGTGGCGCGCGACGATCTCGGCATCGCTCGTGCGCTAAAGGAACAGGAGAGCGGCGATTGGCGCCTCGTGCCGGAACTGAGCGTCGCCGATCCCAACGCCGCCCGCGTCTTCCCGAAGAATGTGGAACTGGAGGCCCGGCTCACCTTCACCACCAATCGCGCCGGGCCGGAGGTCGAGAATGTCGCGCCCGCGTCCGGCAATGTCAGCCTGACGATCCGCCATTCGCTGATCGCGCTGCCTGATCCCGGCTATGTGTCGCGCCGCTTCGATCCGCGGGCGGGGAGCTTCGGTTCCCAAGTCATCGACTTCAATGCGCCGCTTGGCAGTCAGGTCGTGTACGAGCTGGCGAACCGCTTCCGGCTGGAGAAGACGGACCCGAGCGCCGCGCGGTCGCCGGTCAAGAAGCCGATCATCTTCTATATCGATCCCGCGGCGCCGGAGCCGATCCGCTCCGCGCTGCGCGAGGGCGTCGCCTGGTGGCGCGACGCGTTCGACGCCGCCGGACTGGTCGACGCCTTTCGGGCAGAGATACTGCCGCCCGGCGCCGACCCGCTCGACATCCGCTACAATGTCGTCAACTGGGTCAATCGCGCGACCCGCGGCTGGTCCTATGGCCAGCCGATCACCGACCCCCGGACCGGCGAGATCATCAAGGGGCAGGTGTTGCTCGGCTCGCTCCGTGTCCGTCAGGACCTCATCATCTACCAGGCGCTCGTCGGGGCTGGGCTGACCGGCACCGGCGATCCCAACGACCCGCTCACCGCCGCGCTTGCCCGCATTCGCCAGCTCGGCGCGCACGAGGTCGGCCACGCGCTCGGCTTCGCGCATAATTTCGCCGCGAGCATCGGCGGCCGTCAGTCGGTCATGGACTATCCCGCGCCTCGCGTGCGCCTCGTCAACGGCAGGCCGGACCTGACGGACGCCTATGGCGTGGGGATCGGCGACTGGGACCGATTTGCGGTCGCCTGGCTCTACGGGGCGCGCACCGATGCCGACGCGCAGCCGGTCATGGCGGCCGGCCAGGCGCAAGGCCTGCGCTATGTGCCGGACCAGGATGCGCGCGCGCCGGACTCGGCGCATCCGCTCGGCAGCCTGTGGGACGATGCCGCCGATCCGATCGCCGAACTGCGGCGCGTGATGGAGGTCCGGCAGGCGGCGGTCGCCGGCTTCGGACCCGCAGCGCTGCGCTCGGGCGATCCGCAGGCCCAGCTCCGCCGTTCCTTCGTGCCGGTGTGGCTGCTGCACCGCTATCAGGTGGAGGCGGCATCCAAGCTCTTGGGCGGAGTTGATTTCGGCTATGCGCTGGTCGGCGACCAGACCGCTGCTGCCAGGCCGGTCGACGGCGCTCGCCAGCGCGCGGCGCTCGATGCCTTGCTCGACACCCTGTCGCCGGGGGCGCTGACCGTGCCGGCGCAGCTTCAACCGGTGCTGTCAGCGGGCTGGTCGGGCGAGAATGATCGCCAGACCGACATCGAAACCGTCCGCACGGCCGGCGGGCCCATTTTCGACCCGCTCGCCGCGACCGAGACGGCAGCGGCGGTAACGCTGATCGACCTGCTCGCCGCCAACCGGCTCAACCGGCTCGAGATCCAGAACCAGGCCGATCCGAGCATCCCGTCCGCGCACGACGTCGTCGATCGGCTGATCGAGCGCAGCTTTGCCTTTCCGCGCGGCGACTCCGCTGCCGCGGGCGTGCAGCGTCGGATCGCCACCACGGCGGCGCTCGCCATCGCCCGTGTGCAGCGCGACCCAGCCCTGTCGCCGACGGTGGCGCTCGCCTTGTCCGAGCGGCTGAACCGGCTCGCCGCCAGCCTGGTCAAGACGGGTGGACAGGGGCTGCAGGCCGATTGGAGCCGTGGCCTCGGCCGGCTGTTGCAGGATCGGGAAGCGCTCAATGCCGCGCTTAGCGATCAGCGCCGCCTGCCGCGCGTGCCCCCGGGCATGCCGATCGGCTAATCTCGATCGGTCCGCGTCAGAGCCAGAGCGGCAAAACGACCACTGTCGTTCAGAGGCTGCGCACCAGCCGCACGGCGCGGGCGAGCCAGGGCGGGTCGGTATAGACTTGCTGCCGCGCGCCGACGCCGAGCGGCAGCAGATGGATCTTGCCCTCCTCGCGACCGAGCAGCCGGCCAAAGGCGAAGCGCCCAGAGGGTCGCGGAACCAGCACGTCGCGATTGAGCGCCGACGCGAACCTGTCCGTCGCGAGCCGCTCGCACCAAATCTCGTCGCCAGCGCGATAATCGCCGACCGATGCTTCGGCGATAACGGCTACCAATTCCGGCGCGGGCTGCGGCGCAATCACCACCGCTGACTTGCGTGGCGCCCGGGCGCCGTCCGGGCCGATCAGCGCCGCAACGGGCAGGTCCGGCCGCTCGGGCAGCTTCACCAGATCGGCGGCCTCGACGCCCAAGGCTGCAGCGATGCGGTTCAGCCAGCCGACCGAGACGGTGCGGGTGCCGGTTTCCAGTCGCCCGATCGTCTGAGCCGTTGTCGGCGGGGTGCAGCGGCGACCGACCTCTTCCAGGGTCAATCCCTTGGCGCGGCGCACCTCCCGTATCGCGGTGATCATAAAGGCTCCTGACAACCAAATCGGTTCAACTCTGTCCTACATCCACGCCGCTATGGCAAGGGCAGTCCGACTCGAAAATGGAGAAGTGGATGGTACGGGTGTTGGCGGAGCGGCGGCTGAAAGGGGCGGGGAACCGCAGCGTCACGGTCAACCTGGCGGAATCTCCTCTCGCCTGGCTCGCTACGCGCGGTCGGATCAGCGACCGTCAGCTCCTTGCCGGAGAGACGCTGCGCGCCGATTGGGAGCGCGCCGGCCTCGCGCCGAGCGTGACCATGCGGTGGGAGGCGACGCCCGGCGGCGTCAAGGGCGGCGGCCTGTCGCCGGCGCCCGATCCGACGACCAGCCAGATCGACGCCAAGCGCCGCTTCGACGCCGCGGTGGCGCATGTCGGCACTGGCCTCGCCGATGTGCTGTGGCGCGTCGCCTGCGCCGGCGAGGGACTGGCCGACACGGAGCGTGCCCTTGGCTGGCCCGCGCGCGCGGGCAAGTTGGTGCTCGGCTTCGCCCTGGACCGGCTCGCCGATTTTTACCGCATTCGCTGAACTCTGGCTCCCGCCGCCGCGTTGTTTCGTGTGCAAGGAGAATGAGATGGCCGAAGAACATCCCCGCATCGCCGCCGCCCGCGCCCATGACGACAAGGACCTGATCGAGAATATCGAACCGACGCCCTCGCAAAGCGGCGTCTATGGCGCTGGCCCCGCCGAGGCGCTGGGATCGCTTGATGAACTCAAGACGGCCACCGGAGACGATCCGACCAACACCCGGCTGAAGAAGTCGATGAAGGCTGATACGTTCGTGCCGACAAGGGCCGACTTCGACGGCTAACACCAGTTCAAACGGGCGCCATGGCCAGTGCGACCTTTGGTGACCATTCGCGGCCTCTTCGTCAGCACGCCACGACGTTGACGGCGAGGCCGCCCAGTGCGGTTTCCTTATATTTCGCGCTCATGTCGACGCCGGTTTTCCGCATGGTCTCGATCACCTGATCCAGGCTGACGCGGTGGGTGCCGTCGCCGAGCAAGGCCAGGCGGGAGGCCTCGATCGCCTTGATCGCGCCGACCGCATTGCGCTCGATGCACGGCACCTGCACCAGTCCGCCGACCGGATCGCAGGTGAGGCCGAGATTATGCTCCATGCCGATTTCCGCCGCATTCTCGACCTGGCCGTTCGAGCCGCCGAGTGCCGCCGTGAGGCCCGCCGCTGCCATCGAGCAGGCAACGCCGACCTCGCCCTGGCAGCCGACCTCTGCGCCCGAGATGGAGGCATTTTCCTTGAACAGCGACCCGATCGCCGCCGCAGTCAGCAGGAAGCGATCGGCGCCTTCCTCCGTCGCATTGGCGACGAAACGTTCATAATAGCGAAGCACCGCGGGCACGATGCCTGCCGCCCCGTTGGTCGGCGCTGTGACTACGCGGCCGCCGGCGGCATTCTCCTCGTTGACCGCCAGCGCCCAGAGGTTGACCCAATCGATGACGGTGAGCGGGTCGGAGAGGGCACGCTCCTGCCGCGCGACCAGCTTGGCGTGCACGTCCGGAGCCCGGCGGCGAACGTTGAGCCCGCCCGGCAGGATGCCGTGCTGGCCCATGCCGCGGTCGATACAGGCCGACATGGCCGCTCGAATGGCCTTGAGCCGCACGCGGATCTCCGCCTCGGGCAGCCGCGCCATCTCGTTGGCCAGCGCCAGGTCCGCGATCGCCAGGCCCGCTGCGTCGGCACGTTCCAGCAGCTGATCGCCCGAGCGGAATGGGTAGGGCACGTCCGCGTAGAGGCCGGCGGGCGGTGCGTTGCTGGCCACTTCAGCCTCGGCGACGATTGCGCCGCCACCGACCGAGTACCAGATGCCGCTCGCAAGTTCCTCGCCCGCGGCACCATAGGCGGTGAAGCGCATGCCGTTCGAATGGAACGCCAGCCGTTCGCGCTGATGGAAGAGCAGGTCGCTGGCTTCGTCGAAGCGGATCTCCTGCTCGCCGCCGAGGAGCATGCGCCGGCTCGCCCGCACCTCGCCGACGATCCGCTCGGCATCGTCCGGACAGATGGCGTCGGGCCGCTTGCCGGACAGGCCGAGCAGCACTGCGCGGTCGCTCGCATGGCCTTTGCCGGTCAGCGCCAGCGAGCCGAACAGTTCCGCTACCACGCGTGTGGTCCGCGCCAGACCGTCTTGCGCACGCAAGCGATCGGTGAAGGCGCAGGCGGCGGACATCGGCCCCATCGTGTGCGACGAGGACGGACCGACGCCAATCTTGAACAAATCGAACACACTGTGCGGCATGGACGCGCATCTAGGCGCGGCGGAGCGAAAGCGCCACTGCGCCGCTAACGGCCAAGCAGCTGAGGGCTCGGCACCAGCCGCACCTCGTGCATCATGCGCAGATAGGCGTCGAAATAGGGCTTGTGGGTCGCACCCACGATCACCAGCGCACGGGCGCCGGGCTGCCGGCCCAAAGCCGCCCGGATGTTGGCGACCTGATGCAGGTTCCGGGTCTCCCACCACGCAACATAACGGCGGCCATGCTCGCCCGGGGATGGCTCCTGAAACGCCTTGCCCATGTCGCCGCGGACTGCCGCTTCGCCGACATCGGCGCGGTTGTGAAACCGATAGAGCGCAAGCACGCCCTGGCCGTCGGCGAGCGCCTTCTCCATCGCCTGCGCCTGGCGCTGCAGCGGCGGCCGTTCTCCGCTCCACACCGCCTTCATCGCTTCCTCCTGGCCGGCTGGCACCTCGGCCTGGACGCGGTCGGCGAGATGGTCGTCTGTCGGGTAGAGCCGGTCGAGCCCGAGCCGGGCCGCCAGGGCCGCGGCGATCCAGAAATTCTCGTTCCTGCGTATCGACAGCTCGTCGAGCGCCTTGGCGAGTTCGCCGGTGATGCCGTCGCCAGCGCGCCGTTCCGGCGGTGGCAGGCGCAGCCACTGCGTCGCCGCCGAGCCGATATTGCCGGCAGAGGCGAACAGGCCGGCGAGCCGGCGTCGTGCCGACGGAGCGGGGTTGGTGCCGAGCTGCGCCAAGGCCTGTTCGGCAGCGGCCTCTGCGGCCGGCATGTCGAGGCCGTTTGCGGCCTTGCCCAACGCTGCGATGGCCTCGATGCGCCGGCAGTAATCGTCGGCGGTGCCGGGCCAGCTCTTCTCATAGTGACGGAGCAGAAAGCATTCGGGTCCGGACAGTCCCTCGATCGCGATCAGCTGCGGCCCAAACGCCGCAAGCTTGTCGAGCAGCGGCTCCATCCAGCCCTGCTGCAGATGCTCGATGCCGGACAGATGCGGCGAAGCGAGCACCGCCACCTCGGTCGGGTTCTGCACGGGCCATGGACCGATCAGCGGCGCCGCATGCGCCTGCGTACCGAACAACAAGGTCGCGGCCACGATCAAATGCTTCATCCACCTTCTCCCTGGGAAGGTGTATTGCATCAATAACTCACCTCTGCAACGGCCGATCAGGCGAAGAGCGGCAACAGCTCCTCGGCGAACTGGCTGAGCGTATCGTCGCGCGCGCCCATGACGATGATGCGGTCGCCGGGTCGGGCGATCTCGACCAAATGCCGGGCAATGTCGGGGCGCAGCGGGATGTGTTCGGCCTGGCGACCGGCGGCGCGAACCCCTTGAACGATCGTGTCGCTGCCGACCGACCGATCGACCGTGCCGCCGAAATAGACGGGGTCGCTCAGGATCAGCAGGTCTTCCGGCGTCAGCTTTTCGCCCAGCATTCGCACCAGCTCGTCGCCCATGACGCGGAGCGGCCCATAGCCATGGGGCTGGAAGAAGATGATCAGCCGCCCGGGAAAGGCGTGCAGCGCGTCGAGCGTCGCTGCGATCTTGTCCGGGTTGTGGCCGAAATCGTCATAGATGGTCACGCCGCCGCCTTCGCCGACTCGCTCAAGCCGCCGTTTGAGGCCGGTAAAGCCGGCGAGCGCCTCCGCCGCTTCGTGCAACGACACGCCCGCGGCGACCGCCGCGCCGATCGCGGACAGCGCATTGACCGCATTGTGCCTGCCCGGCACCTGCAACCGCACCTCGGCGTGATCTCCGCTCGACCGCTCGGTGACGTGAAAGGACACGCCTTCCGGCGCCTCTTCCAGCGCATGGCCGATCAGCTGCGCCTCGCGATCGAAGGCGAAGGTGAGCAGTCGATCCTGGTGCAGTTCGTCGGCGATCGCGGCGACTTCCGGATGGTCGATGTTGACGACGGCGGTGCGCGCCTTGCTCACGAAATCCTCGAACAGCGCGCGCAGTTCGTCCATTTCCTTATGGTCGAGACTGATGTTGCCCAGTACCGCGATAGTGGGCTCGAACAAGGCGATCGAGCCGTCGCTTTCATCGACTTCGCTGACGAACAGGTCGCCGCCGCCGATCAGCGCGCTGGCAAAAGGCGTGTCCTCGCTGACGAAGTTCTTCATCACGGCACCGTTCATCACCGTCGGCGCGCGGCCGGTCGCGTGCAGGATCCAGCCGATCATGCCGGTGACCGTCGACTTCCCGCTGGTGCCGCCGATCGCGATCCGCTCCGGCGCGGCGTTGAACAGCTCCGCGAGCAGGCCCGCGCGGCTCATGCGCTCACAGCCCAGCCTCGTCGCCGCCTGCACGTCGGGCACTGTGTCCTCGACGGCGGCAGAGGCGACGAGCAATTGCTCGCTCGAGCTGAGGCCGCTCCCGTCCTGCGGGAACAGGCCGATGCCCTGCGCGCGCAGGAATTCGAACTTCGGCGCGGTGCGGCCCTGGTCGAGCGCCCGGTCCGAACCCGCGACCTGGGCGCCCTGTGCGCGGACGATGCAGGCGAGCGGCAACATCCCGCTGCCGCCGATCCCGCAGAAGAAATAGGATTTGTGAGAAGGCATGCGGCGGGTAGTAGCTTCAGCCGGTGCAGATGAAACAGTTTTTCTCCGTTCGCTTCGAGCGCAGTCGAGAAGCGCATCTCGACTGCGCTCGATGCGAGCAGGCGGAGAGAGTGGAATGAGGATCGGCATCGTCGCGCCGAGTTGTCGGATCGACGAAGATGTGGTGCGGCGCGTTTCCGCCCTGGCCGAGGGCCAGGGCGAACTGGTCTGGCATCCCCAATGCTTTCTGAGCGACGGACATTTCGCGGGGCCGGACACGGCGCGCGCCGCGGCAGTGATCGACTATGCCAATGATCCGTCGCTCGACGCCGTCTGGTTTGCACGCGGGGGCTATGGCGCCGCGCGGATCGTCGATCGGGTCATGGACGGCCTGTGGGGCCCGGCCACCGCCAAGACCTATCTCGGCTATTCCGACGCGGGCACCTTGCTGGGCGCGCTCTACGCGCGGGGCATCGGCCAGGTCGCGCACGGGCCAATGCCCGCGGACATCCGGCGTGAAGGCGGAGAGGCGGCCGTCCGCCGTTCGCTCGACTGGCTGTGCGATCGGGCGCCGGGATCGCTCGATCCTTCCGTGGCCGGTTCGCCGACCGCCGCCTTCAACATCGTCATTCTCGCCCATCTGGTGGGTACGCGGCATCTGCCCGATCTGACCGGGCACGAGCTGCTGGTCGAGGAAGTGGACGAGTATCTGTATCGCACCGATCGCGACATGGCGCAGATCGTCCAGCATTCGGCGATCAGGGGCGTTGCCGGGATCAGGCTCGGCCGCATCAGCAAGGTGCCGGCCAACGATCCGGATTTTGGGGCGGAGCCGGAGGCCGTCGTACGCTATTGGTGCGATCGTGCCGGCATTAAGTTCCTGGGGCATGCGGATATCGGCCATGACGCCGACAACAAGGTCGTGCCGTTCGGGCGGTTGCCTCAGCCATCCTAACGACTATCTGGCTCATATGGCGCGTCAAACCCGTTCCAACGACTGGGGATTTCCCCGCTGGCGCGCCTATGGGGGCGAACGCGGCGCGACGCAGGTCCGGCTGTGCGACCGCGAGGGCTGCAGCGAGCCGGGCGACCGGCCCGCGCCCAAATCGCCGAACAGCCCGGAGCGCTGGTATTTCTGCGAGGCGCACGCCGCCGAATACAACCGCAACTGGAATTATTTCGAAGGCCTGTCCGCCGAGGAAGCAGCCGCGCGGGAGGCCGACGACCTGCGCGGTGCCTCCGGCTATCGGCAGTCGAGCCATTATGCCTGGGGCGGGCCCGGCGACGGCAGCCGATCGCGGGACGAGATGCGGGCGCTCGGCGCGCTCGATCTGGAAGCGGATGCGAGCTTCGACGACGTGAAGGCCGCCTATCGCCGCCTTGCCAAGGCCAACCATCCGGATGTGAAGCCGGGTGACGAAGCCGCCGCCGAGCGCTTCCGCCAGATCCAGGCGGCCTATGACCTGTTGAAGCGCGCCGAGGAGCGGAACGCGGCCTGATCCTTTCCTTCTTTCGTCATCCCCGCGAAAGCGGGGACCCCGCTTCTTCTATTCACCCCTGGGTTCCCGCTTTTCGCGGGAATGACGATCAGGAGTTGGCGTAGCGCGCGGCCGTTTCCCTGATCAGAGCGATCATGTTCGGAATGCCTTGCGTCCGGTTCGAGCTGAGCTGGTTGCGCAGGTCGAACGGTGCAAGCGCGCCTTCGATGTCGGTCGCGAGGATGTCGGCCGGTGGGCGATCCTGCACGGTCAGCAGCACCAGCGCGATAATGCCTTTGGTGATCGCCGCATTGGAGTCGGCCAGGAAATGGAGCCGCTCGCCAACCTTGGTCGGATAGACCCAGACCGATGCGGAGCAGCCGCGGACGAGCGTGGCGTCGGTCTTGAGCGGCTCCGGCATCGGCTCGAGCGCGCGGCCGAGATCGATCAGCAGGCGGTAGCGATCGTCGGCGTCGAGCAGTTCATAGTCGGCGAGGATGTCAGTGAGGGTGGGCATGGGGGGCGGATAGAGCCCGCAACCACTTCCGTCATCCCGAACTTGGTTCGGGACAAGCCTGCAAGCGACGGATCACCGGAAGGCTTGTGCTGAAACAAGTTCAGCATGACGGAATGGCTCACAAATCCACGCCTGCCGCGATCGCTTCCAGCTTGCGGATACGCTCCTTCAGGTCGGCGATTTCGATGCGCGACGTCATGTTGGGGGCGGGGAGGGCGTCGCTATGGCTGGTCGACTGGAGTTCCAGCCGCTTCAGCTCCAGCCAACCTTTCCAGCCCCGCAGCGCGCCGGCGGTGAGGATGCCGATGCCAGCCAGGCCCACCATTCCCATTTCCAGATAGACGGTCGGTTCCATCGTCTCTCTCCTCCGGTCCGGCGCTCAGGCGTCGCGGGACCGCAAAGCCTCGATTTCGCGCTCCAGTTCGCGCGAGCCGCGTTCGTCGGTGATCAGCCGCTCGAGCACCGCGACGCGCTCCTTCAGCGTGAGGATTTCCTCTCGCAGCCGGCGGCTCTCGCCCGAGCCCGCGGCGACGCTGCCCGGAGGTCCGAAGCGGCGGTTGGCGCCAAGCTTGGCCTGAATGATGCGGCCGACTGTCACGATCAGCACGATGCCGATCACCATCTCGAAGGGGTTCATGCCCTTTTGCTCCCTTAATTTTTCTTGTTCAGTTCAGCGGCCGGTCGCGGAGATCTTCGATCTGCGCTGCGAGGTCGCCGCCGCGATCGGTGATGATCCGTTCGAGCACCCGCACGCGCTGTTCGAGCCGCTCGGTCTGGGCCGCATATTGCGCCGCTTTTTCTGCGGTCCTGCCGACCTGGGCGTCGAGCTGCTTTTCGCGGAAGTCGAAGAAGCGTTTGAAGGCGCGGCCGAACATGACGATGGTCAACACGCCCAGCACGAAGAACATTGAGAACGGAGCCATGCCCATCATTTGAACTCCTCGGTTTTCTGGCCACTTGCTTTCAGCGGACCAGCGCTGTTCGACGATCGCCGCTATCAGTTCGGCAGACGGAGCTTCTCGATTTCGGCAGCGACGCGATGACCCTCGTCGGTGACGATCCGCTCGACATTGGCAAGCCGGTCCTTGATCGAGCCCAGCTCGGCGCGAAGCTGAGCATTTTCCTGGCTCAGCAGCTTGATCCGTTCGACCGCTTCATTGTCGTGCTTCGGGTAGATCGGGTTTCCCCAGCTGCCCTCCAGCGGATAGCCGTTCCGGACGCGCAGCCAGGTGGTGAAGATCCAACCGGCAATGGCGAGGAATCCGAGTACACCGAACACGGGTGCCATGGTCTCGATGATTGCGACTTTTTCCATTTTCTTCCTCCTCAGCGCAGCGCGTCGATTTCGCGCGCCGTCCGTTCGGCCGGGTCGGTGGCGATCCGCTCCAGGATGGCGATGCGTTCCTCGAGCCGGCTGATCTGACCCTGCAGCTTGCCGTTTTCACTTTCGAGGAGCTGTACCTTGCGGGATTGCTCCAGGTCGGTCTTGGCGACGGTGCCGCCCCATTCGCCTTCCAACGGGTAGCCGTGTCTGGCGCGGATCCAGCTGGTGGCGACCCATCCGAATGTGCTGATCGCGATGATGGCGATCACGAACCCGGGACCTGCCCAACTCATTGTTCTTCCCCTTATTCGTCGGCGCCGCGCTCAGCGCAGGCTGTCGATCTCGTCGGCGAGGCGACGGTTGCGGCTGGTGTAGTAGAGCTCCACATCGGCCAGGCGGCGATCGATGTCGCGCAGCCGGCCGCGGACTTCGCGGGTGGTCCGCGCCGGCGAGCGGCGGACGCCCTGCCAGAACTGCTCTTCTTCCTTGTCGCTATAGAGGCCGTAGGGCTTTGGCTTGGCCACCCAGTTGGTCGCCAGATAGGCGATCAGCGACCAGGGGAAGGCACCAGCCAGGGTGATCACCACCATGCCGATGCGGACCAAGGTGACGTCCCACCCCATGTAATCGGCGATCCCGGCGCAGACGCCCAGCCACTTCTTGTTCTGCTTGTCGACGTAGAAACGGGTGCGGCTCTCGGCCATCTTACTTCTCCCTGATCTGGCGAACTTCGGCGCGGGGCAGTTCGGGCGCGGGGCGGCGCACCTCCAGCTCCGGCGTTTCGGCGGCGACGATGCGCTCGATCGAATGCAGGCGATCGTCCAGGCGACGTGCGGTCTCGTACAGCTCTTCGAGCAGGCTCTCATCCGCATGCGTCATCGTGCCGGACTGCTGCTTCCACTTCGTGATATAGTGGAGGATGATCCAGGGCATGCCGACGAACAGCATTCCGCAGATCACGATCGGCAGGAAAATATCTTCCATCTGATCAGCCCTCCCGGGTGGCCAGCCGCGCCTTCAGCGCTTCCAGCTCTTCATCGACCTGGTCGCTCGAGCGCAGCTCGGCAAACTGGTCTTCCAGCGTCTTCGGCTCGCCCATGCCCGCGGCATCGGCGCGGCCCTCGGCCAGGTCGACGCGGCGCTCCAGCACTTCGAAGCGGCTGAACGCGTCCTCGACCCGCGCGCCCGAATAGGCCTCGCGCAGCTTCATGCGGTTATGTGCGCTTTCCAGCCGGGTCATGATCGTGTTCTGGCGGGCGCGCGCCTCGCGCAGCTTGCCCTGCAGCTTGGCGATGTCGGCTTCGGAAGCCTGCAACGCATCGTCGAGCACTTCGATCTCGGCCTTGAGCTGGTCGGCCATGTCGGCCGCCTTGCGCTTTTCGAGCAACGCCGCCTTGGCGAGATCCTCGCGGCCCTTGGACAGCGCCAGCTCCGCCTTCTCGGTCCAGCTTTCCTGCAGCTTGTCGAGCTTGGCGATGTGGCGGCGCATTTCCTTCTGGTCGGCGATGGTGCGCGCGGCCGAGGCACGAACCTCGACCAGGGTTTCTTCCATCTCCAGGATGATCATGCGGATCATCTTGGCCGGGTCTTCGGCGCGATCCAGCAGGTCGGTCATGTTGGCGGCGATGATGTCTCGGGTTCGGCTGAAGATGCCCATCGGTAAACTCCTGGATACGCGCGAATAAGGGTGCCGGGGCGCTACAAGGGGGCCAGCGCCCCGGCAGTTTGTGTCGTCAAGCGAGAGGGGTGCTGACGACGGAGGGGGTGCGAACCTCGACCGCGCCCGCCGGGCCGACCGCGCTCAGCACGCAGGTGGCGCTGAACAGGACGGTGCAGAGGATGGCGGAGAAGGTCTTCTTGGCTTCGAACGAGGTGAACATTGGCGTGCTCCTTGAACCTGGTTTGTGTCGTGGCCGCCTCGTGAGCGGCCTCGTCAAATACTTTGCAGACCCCGTGCCAAGTTCGAAAAACGGCAGAAAATCGCCATTTCTCTCAGAACACGACCGGTGTTAGAACTTGCCTCTTGCCAAGCGTTGGGATTTTTCGCCATGTTTCGGCAATGGAACGGGAAGCGGCGTTCATCGGCCAGTCTCTGGCCTTTCTGGACTCGGTTGAACGGGCGAGCCGCGCGGCCGCGCTCAACCGCCCGGTGCTGGTGATCGGCGAGCGCGGGACCGGCAAGGAGCTGGTCGCCGAGCGTCTCCACCGCCTGAGCCTCAGATGGGACGGTCCGCTGATCGTGATGAACTGCGCCGCGCTTCCCGAGACGCTGATCGAGGCCGAGCTGTTCGGCCACGAAGCGGGCGCCTTCACCGGCGCGACCAAGGCGCGCGCGGGGCGGTTCGAGGAAGCGGATGGCGGCACGCTGTTCCTCGACGAACTCGGCACGCTGTCGGCGGCGGCGCAGGAGCGGCTTCTGCGCGCGGTCGAATATGGCGAAGTGACCCGGATCGGTGCCTCGCGGCCGGTGCGGGTGGATGTGCGCATCGTCGCGGCGACGAACGAAAACCTGCCGTCGCTGGTCGAGCAGAATCGCTTCCGGGCCGACCTGCTCGATCGGCTGAGCTTCGAAGTCATCACCCTGCCGCCATTGCGCGCGCGCGAAGGTGATGTGCCGGTGCTGGCCGATCATTTCGGTCGCCGGATGGCCGCCGAATTGGCCTGGGACCATTGGCCGGGCTTTTCGCATCAGGCCATGGAGACGCTGGTCGGCCACGACTGGCCGGGCAATGTGCGCGAACTGCGCAACGTGGTCGAGCGCGCCGTCTATCGCTGGGAGGATCCCTCCAGCCCGATCGATGCGATCGAGTTCGATCCGTTCGCCTCGCCCTGGACGCCGAAGGGGGAGGCGGCCCGGTCGATGACTCCGGCGCCGCAGCAGGGCCAGGCGCTGGTGCCGACGCCGGTCAATGACGATCTCGACTGCGACGATTTCAAGGCGGCCTGCGAGGCGCATGAGCGCAAGCTGCTCGAAGCGGCGCTGCGCCGCTGCAGGTACAATCAGCGGCTGACGGCCAAGGCGCTGGCGCTGACCTATGATCAGCTTCGCCACGCGCTCAGGCGCCATGATTTGCTGCAGGCGGGGCATTCGTGATAGTCTGGCTCGGTCCAGCGATGGAGGGTCGAATGCGCTCTTTCCCCTGGCTTGCGGCTGCCGCCCTGCTGATTCCCGGCGTCGCGAACGCGTCCAGCCTGGTGTTGGGATCGGGTCTTGCGCGCTCCTGCTTCGAAGCGGCGGATGACGAGCGGACCACGCCCGGCACGCTCGATATCTGCAACCGCGCGCTCATCGAGGAAGCGCTGCCATTCGACGATCAGGTCGCGACCTACGTCAATCGCGGCATCATCCGCGCCCGGCTGAACGACTGGACGGGCGCCATGGCGGATTACGACCGGGCCATCCGACTGAAGCCGAGCGAGCCCGAAGCCTATCTCAACAAGGCAGCGCTGGTGCTCAAGTCGCAGCATGACTGGAGCCAGGCGCGGGCGCTGTTCGATGCCGCGCTGGAGCGCCAGACCCGCCGGCCGGAATTCGCCTATTATGGCCGCGCCGTCGCGAACGAACTGGCCGGCGACTATGCGCGCGCCTTTGCCGACTATCAGAAAGCGAGCGTGCTGGCGCCGGCCTGGGACGTACCGAAAAAGGAGTTGGCCCGCTTTTCGGTGCGCAAACCGGGTTGATCGACCGGGTTCGCACGACTGATCGAGAGATTGCGGTGCACCGTCTGCCGCTCCGGTGCGTTGGGGACCCGAACCCCAACCCTGGAGATAAGACATGGCCTTCGAACTGCCGCCGCTGCCTTATGACGCCAACGCCTTCGGCGACATCATTTCCGCCGAAACCTTCGACTATCACTGGGGCAAGCATCACCGCACCTATGTGACTAACACCAACAAGCAGGCGGCCGAGGCGGGACTGGAGGATCGTCGCCTGTCGGACGTCATCAAGGCGGCGCGCGAGCGCGGCAATCAGGGGCTGTTCAACAACTCCGGCCAGCTGTGGAATCACAGCTTCTACTGGCAATGCCTCAGCCCCGAGCAGCAGCAGCCGACCGGTATGCTCAAGCAGAAGATCGGAGACGCGTTCGGCTCGGTCGATGCGATGCTGGACAGGCTAAAGGCCGAGTCGGTCGGTCATTTCGCCAGCGGCTGGGGCTGGCTGGTGCTGGACCGCGGTGATCTCAAGATCACCTCCCTGCATGACGGCGACACGCCGGTTGCCTATGAAGGCATGACGCCGTTGCTCACCATCGATGTGTGGGAGCACGCCTATTACATCGACTATCGCAATGCCCGCGCCGACTATGTCGACGCGCTGCTCAAACGGGCGATCAATTGGGAGTTCGTCGGGCAGAACCTAGACGGGCGCGGCGTCGAGCGTGCGGACCAGGAGCCGAGTCACGCAATGGCTTGATGATCCGTTCGCTTCGAGCGAAGTCGAGAAGCAGGTTTCTCGACTTCGCTCGAAACAAGCGGTGTAAGCTAACCCTCAGGCGGCAGCGGCGCCTCTTTCCCGTCGCTCAGGCCGTGCTTCATGAGCATCGGAATGTTCAGGATTGCGAACAGAAGGGTCAGCGGTACCGCACCCCACAGCTTGAAGCCCACCCAAAAATCCCAGCTCGCATTGCGCCAGACGGCTTCGTTCAGCACCGCCATGAAGAGGAAGAAGCCGACCCAGTTGATCGTCAGCTTGCGCCAGCCGGTGTCGTTCAGGCCCGGATAGGCGGTTTCCAGCAGCATCTTGAGCAGCGGCTTGCCCGAGGCGAGGCCATAGCCGAGGATGACGGCGAACATCGCGTAGACGATGGTCGGCTTCATCTTGATGAAGGTGTCGTCGCGAAACCAGAGCGTGAGCCCGCCGAAGAACAGCACCAGCGCGCCCGAAATCCATAGCATTGGCGAGATGCGCCCGGCCTTCACCCGGCTGGTGATCATGGCGATGGCGGTCGCGACCATGAAGGCCGTGGTCGCCATCATCACCTTCATCAGCTTCGGGCCATGCGCGAGCGTGTTGACCAGGAAGAAGACGGCGAGCGGCCCGAAATCGATCGCCATGCGCAGGCCGGGCGAGAGTTCGCGGGGTTTCAGAGAGCTATTCACAGAACATCCTAAACTGTCCTTCGAGACGGGTCTTCGCCAAGCTCAGCCCCTCCTCAGGATGAGCGTGAATATAACACGCCGCTCATCCTGAGGAGCCGTTGAGCTTGGCGAAACGGCGTCTCGAAGGATCACTCCCCAATACCCGCAATCATCCGTGCCACTTCGCGCGCGTCGAACGGCCGCAAATCGTCCATGCCTTCACCGACGCCGATCGCGTGGATCGGCATGCGGAACTTCTCCGCCGCCGCCACCAGCACGCCGCCGCGCGCGGTGCCATCCAGCTTGGTCATAACCAGACCGGTGACGCCCGCCACTTCCTTGAACACTTCGATCTGGCTGAGCGCGTTCTGGCCGGTCGTCGCATCGAGCACGAGCACGACGTCGTGCGGCGCTTCGGGATTGAGCCGCCCGAGCACGCGCCGGATCTTGGCGAGTTCGTCCATCAGTTCGCGCTTGTTTTGCAGGCGGCCGGCCGTGTCGACGATCAGCACGTCGATGCCGGTCGCCGTCGCCTGCTTGACCGCGTCCCACACGATGCCCGCCGCATCGCCGCCCTCGGGTCCGGCCATGATCGGCACGCCGATCCGATCCGCCCAAATCCGTAGCTGCTCGATCGCCGCCGCGCGGAAGGTATCGCCGGCGGCGAGCATCACGCCATAATCCTGTTCCAGGAACAGTCGGGCGAGCTTGGCGATCGTCGTGGTCTTGCCCGAGCCGTTGACGCCGATGACGAGGATCACCTGCGGGCGCGGAAAGGCGTCGACCTCGAGCGGTTCGGCGACCGGGGTCAGGACCTTCTCGATCTCCTCGGCCACGATTTCGCGCAGCTCATGATCGGAAAGCCCGCGCTCGTAGCGGCCCTCCGACAGCCGCTCGCGAATGCGTGCGGCGGTGGCAGGCCCCAGGTCGGACGCGATCAGCGCATCCTCGACCTCGTCCAGCGTCTCGCGGTCGAGCGCCGATTTGGTGAACAGGCCGGTCAGATTTTCCGTCAGCCGATCGGATGTGCGGCGAAAGCCACCCAACAACTTGTCATGCCAGCGCGCGTCGCTCATGCCGGCACTCCGATCAGCGTGTCGCCGCGACGGGCTGTGATCCGGACGGACTGGATCGAACGAGGCGGCAAACGGCTCTCCACTGCAATCTTGGCGAAATTCTCGGCGTGACCGGTGCGGCCATCCAGCTCGACCAGCAATCGCTGTTCGCTGCCGTTCAGCCTGTCGAGCCAGGCGGCCTGCCGCTCGGCACATGCCTCGCGTAAGCGTCGCGCCCGCGCGCGCACGACTTCCGGCTCGACCTGGGGCATGCGCGCCGCCGGGGTTCCGCGGCGCGGTGAGTAAGGAAAGATATGGCCGAAGACGATGTCGCATGCCTCGACGATCGCGAGGCTGTTGGCGAACATGGCTTCGGTCTCGGTCGGGAAGCCGGCGATCAGGTCGGCACCGATCGCAATCTCCGGCCGCGCCGCCTTGATGCGCTGCACCAGGTCGATGGCGTCCGTGCGCAGGTGCCGGCGCTTCATCCGCTTCAGGATCATGTCGTCGCCCGCCTGCAACGAGAAGTGCAGATGCGGCATCACCCGGGGCTCGCCGACGATCAGGGCGAATAGTCGTTCGTCGATCTCGACAGGGTCTAGCGAGGAGAGGCGCAGCCGCGGCAGGTGGGGCACGGCCTTCAGGATACGCTCGACAAGCAGGCCCAGACTGTCACCGGCCAGGTCGCCATAGCTGGTCACGTCGACGCCGGTGAGCACCACTTCTCCGGCACCGCCATCGACAACCGCCTTCACGCGATCGATCACCGCGCCCGCGGGGAGCGACCGGCTGGGGCCGCGGCCTTGCGGGATGATGCAGAAGGTGCAGCTATGGTCGCAGCCATTCTGCACTTCGACAAAGCCGCGGGCGTGGCTCGAGTTCCGTCCGTCCGTGTCAAGCGAAGTCGAGATGCGCTTCTCGACTTCGCTCGAAGCGAACGGAGAAAAGGAGCTGGGATCGAGCTTGGCGGTGTTTGCAACAACGCCCGCCACCTCCGGCATGGCCGCGAACATAGCCGGCTCCACCTCGACTGCGCAGCCGGTAACGACCACCCGGGCGTCGGGCCGCTCCCGCTTGGCGCGGCGGATCGCGCGGCGCGTCTGGCGGACGGCTTCCTCGGTGACCGCGCAGCTGTTGACCACGACCAGGTCGTCGTCCGGCAACATCGCGCGGATTGCGTCGCTTTCGGCGATGTTGAGGCGGCAGCCGAGCGTGATGACTTTGCTCACCCGAATGCCTCCAGCTCCGCTTCGCCCACGAAGACGTGCGTGGCGGAGCCGCTCATGCGGATTGTCCCGCCGGGCGACCAGGCAATGTCGAGCTCGCCGCCCGGCAGGCTGACGGCCACCGGGGAGCGGACGAGCCCGCGCCGGATCGCCGCCACGGCGCTGGCGCAAGCACCCGTGCCGCAGGCGCGGGTGAGCCCGGCGCCGCGCTCCCACACGCGCAGCCGCAGTGCCGAGGAGCCGGTGACCTGCGCGACATTGACGTTCACGCGATCGGGAAAGAGCGGATCATGCTCGATCCGGGGGCCGAGTTCGTCGAGCGACACCGCATCCAGATCGGCGACGAAGAAAATGATGTGCGGATTGCCGACATTGACGGCGCTGCCATGTTCGAGCGCGTCCCAGGCGGCCGGCACATCGGCCGTGTCGAGCGGGTAGGCGAGGGGAATGCGGTCCCATTCGAAGCGCGGCGCGCCCATGTCGATGGTGATCGACGCACCTTCGGTCATGGCTGCCACGACGCCGCCGGCCGTCTCGATCCGCTCGGCGCGTGTCAGCTCGGCAACGCAGCGGAGCGCATTTCCGCATTGTTCGACCTCGCCGCCATCGGCGTTGAAGATGCGCATGCGGAGGTCGGCCGTTTCGCTCGGCTCGAGCAGGATCAGCTGGTCACAGCCAATGCCGGTGTGACGATCGGCAATGGCGCGGGCGCGGTCGCGTGTGATCGCGATGCGCTCGCCGCGCGCATCGATCACGACGAAGTCGTTGCCGAGCCCGTGCATCTTGTGGAACGCGAAACGCATCGCGCGCGACTTAGGGTCGCGATAGCCCCAAGTCTATGCCTGGCGGCGGAGCTCCCGGACCCGCTCACCCGCCGGAGCTGCCAGACGGCGCACCGGCAGCAAGTTGCGCTGGGCGAGCATGGCACGGACCTGGCCGACGTCCATCGGCTTGCCGAAATGCCACCCCTGGCCGTGAAAGCAGCCGAGCGACTTCAGCTGCGCTTCGATCTCCGGCGTCTCGACGCCCTCGGCGGTGACCGGCAGGCCGAGGCTGTCGCTCAGCCGAGTGATCGCGTTGACGATCGCCGCGCTTTCCGCGTTGCTGCTGAGTGTCGTCACGAAGCTGCGGTCGATCTTCACTCGGTCGAAGGGCAAGGCGCGCAGGTTCGACAGCGACGAATAGCCGGTGCCGAAATCGTCCAGCGCAAGGCGGACGCCCTGGTTCTTGAGACTGCCGACCACCGACTGCGCCACGCCCATATTCTCGGCGAGCGACCGTTCGGTGATCTCGATTTCCAGGCGATTGGCGGGGAAGCCCGTCTCCACCAGCAGCTTGACGATCTTGTGCGCGAACCAGGGGTCGCGGAGCTGTGCCGGCGCGATGTTGACCGACAGCGTCAGCGACGGGTCCCAGTTCTTCGCTTCTTCCAGCGCCTGGCGCATGACCGACATCGACAGGTCGGCGATCAGGCCGCACTCCTCGGCGATCGGGATGAACACGTCGGGCGCGATGATGCCCCGGGTCGGGTGCTCCCAGCGCGCCAGCATCTCGAAGCCCTGCAGTTTGCCGGTCGCAAGATCGATCTGCTGTTCGTAAAAGGGCACGAACTGGCCGAGCGGTATGCCGTCGCGGATGCCGTTCTCGATCGCGTTGCGCATGTGGAGCTCGCGCTCCATCGACTGATCGAACCAGCATTGCCGATTGCGCCCGGCATGCTTCGCCGCGAACATGGCAATATCGGCGCGGCGCATGAGCTGGTCGAGCGTATCGCTCTCGCTCTCGATGCTGGCGAGACCGATGGAGGCGCCGGTGTGAACGGCGGCGCCGCCGACGACCAGCCGCCGGCCAAGCTCCGTCACCAGCTTTTCCGCCAGCAGGTCCGCTTCGCCGGCGGCATGCGCCGACAGCATCAGCACCCCGAACTCGTCGGCACCGAGCCGCCCTGCGACCGCACCATCGGGCAGATTGGCCTCGATCAGCGCCGCCACCATCTGCAGCGTGGTATCGCCGATCGGATGGCCGTTGACGTCGTTGACCGCCTTGAAGTGATCAAGGTCGAGCAGCAGCAGGGCTGCGCCCTTGCCGCGGTTCCGGGCCTTGCGCAGCCGCGCTCCACCGATCTCGAAAAAGGCCGAGCGGTTGAGCAGACCCGTCAGGCTGTCCTGCCGCGACAGCTTGGCCAGCCGCCGCTCCGCTTCTTCGCGGCGGCCGGATTCGGACCGGAACTCGGCATAGCGGCGCCAGCTGAACAGCAGCAGCGCGATGTTGAGGATGGCGGAGACGCTCAGCGCCTGGTTGAGCACGGCCTGGCCGCCCAGCGCCCGAAAGCCGACCGACAAAGCGGATCCGGCCGACCCGATAAGCAGGATCGCAGCCGCGATGGTGACGCCCACCAGGATGAGGTCGCGCTGCGCTTGTCCGTCCGTCACGTTCCGCATGGCTCAGGCTTGTGCCAGCGCGGAATGGAAGAAGGGTTAAACGGCGACCTTACTGAAAGGTTGAGCGGATGGTGCGGTTACTCGCCCATCTGCTTCGGCGGCGTGGCCGGCCCGCGCCGGATGACGAGGTTCCGGATCTCGGTCATATCCTCCATCGCAAAGCGCACGCCTTCGCGGCCAAGCCCGGAGTCCTTCACGCCGCCATACGGCATGTTGTCGACCCGGTAGCTGGGCACGTCGTTCACCACCACGCCGCCAACATCGAGATGATCCCAGGCGTCGAGCACCTTGAAGATGTCGCGGGTGAAGATGCCGGCCTGGAGACCGAACTTCGAGTCGTTGACGATCGAGAGCGCCTCGTCCCAGGTGGAGAAGCGCTCGAAAAAGGCGACCGGTCCAAACGCTTCCTCGCGGTTGAGCTTGGTGTCGGAGGCGACCTCTTCGAGCAGGGTCGCTTCGAGCATCGCGCCGTCGCGCTTGCCGCCGCACAGCAGTTTCGCGCCCCTGCTCACAGCTTCCTGAATCCAGCGATCGAGCCGCTCGGCTTCCTTCACGTCGATCATCGGGCCGACAAAGGTATCGCGGTCGTGCGGATTGCCGGCGATCAGCGTCTCGGTCTTGGCGACCAGCTTGTCCCTGAATCCCTCATACACCTCGTCATGCACGACGATGCGCTGCACGCCGATGCAGCTCTGCCCGGATTGATAGAAGGCGCCGAACACGGTGCGCTCGACCGCATCATCCAGATCCGCGTCGCGGTCGATGACCACCGCGGCATTGCCGCCCAGTTCCAGCACCACCTTCTTCTTGCCGGCCTTGGCCTTCAGGTCCCAGCCCACGCCCGGCGAGCCGGTGAAGCTGAGGAGCTTCAGCCGGTCGTCCTCGGTGAACATGTCCGCGCCGTCGCGATGGGCGGGGAGGATCGAGAAGGCGCCCTTCGGCAGGTTCGTCTCGGCGAGCACTTCGCCCATGATGATCGCGCCGAGCGGCGTGCGGCTCGCCGGCTTCATCACGAACGGGCAACCGACCGCGATCGCCGGGGCGATCTTGTGCGCGGCGAGGTTCAGCGGGAAGTTGAAGGGCGAGATGAAGGAGCAGGGGCCGATCGGCACGCGCTTCCAGATGCCCTGATAGCCTTTCGCGCGCGGGCTGATGTCGAGCGGCTGGACCTCGCCCGTCATCCGCACTGCCTCCTCGGCGGCAATGCGGAAGGTATCGATCAGGCGGGTGACTTCGCCCTCGGCATCCTTGATCGGTTTGCCGGCCTCGACGCAGAGCGCATAGGCGAGTTCGTCGAACCGCTCCCGGAAGCGGGTGACGCAGTGATTGAGCACGTCCTGCCGCTCATAGGAGGCCATGCGCGCCATCGGCTCGGCCGCTTCGACGGCAGCGGCAATGCCGGCCTCGATCTGCTCAGGCCGCGCCATCGCGACGCGAAACGCCACTTCGCCGGTGAACTTGTCGGTGACCTCCAAGTCGGCATTGCCGGACCAGGCCTCATTCGCGAGATAGAGAGGGTAGGTGTCTTTGAGTTTGGTCATGGCATAGTCCTAAGCCCCTCCCCTTCAGGGGAGGGGTTGGGGTGGGGCAGTGCCCACCTGGTACGTAGTGGAAGCTCTTGCAGCGTGTCGGATGTCAACTGGAGTACGCCGGCAATGTTCTGCATCACATCAAGGTTGGTGAAGCGCGCTGTGCGGAACTCTTGTTTGAGCATGAAGGCGTCTCGCCGCGCGTCATATGGTTGATCATGAGTGTCACCGTCGATCTCCACGATGAGCCCTCGAGAGGGGCAGAAAAAGTCCACGATGAACGACCCGATCACCTGCTGACGCCTGAACTTGAAGCCGCCAAGTTGCGAGTTCGACACGTGCCGCCAGAACCGCTTCTCCGGCTCTGTCGGATTGCGGCGCATCTCGGCTGCGCGACGGTGAAGTTCCTGAAGTGTCAGCATGTTTGATCCTGCCCCACCCCAACCCCTCCCCTGAAGGGGAGGGGCTTAGTTCCCTACAGCGCCTTGCTCAGCTGCTTGATGTCAACGTTCAGAATTTGATCGTTTTGGCTATAGTCGACCGGGCAATCGATCAGGTGGACGCCCGGCGTATCCAGGCACTCCTTCAGCAGCGCCGGCAGATGCTCGGCGCTTTCGACTCGGTGGCCCCTGGCGCCATAGCTCTCGGCATATTTGACGAAATCCGGGTTGCCATAGGTCAGGCCCCAATCCTTGAAGCCCATATTGGCCTGCTTCCAGCGGATCATGCCGTAGCTGTTGTCGTTCAAGATCAGCACCGTGATGTTGAGCCCGAGGCGGACCGCAGTCTCCATCTCCTGGCTGTTCATCATGAAGCCGCCGTCGCCGCAGATCGCCATTACCTTGCGGTCGGGATAGACCATGGCCGAGGCCATAGCGGAGGGCAGGCCCGCACCCATCGTCGCCAGAGCATTGTCGAGAAGCACGGTGTTCTGCTGGCGCGCCGGATAGTTGCGGGCGAACCAGATTTTGTAGACGCCATTGTCGAGACAGATGATGCCATCGGCGGGCATGGCCTCGCGGATCTTTCGGACCAGGTAGGGCGGGAAGATCGGGAAGCGCGCGTCGCCATCGAGGCTGGCGGTGTGCTCGACCTCCGCTTTCCGGAAGCGGAGCATGTCGTCGAAACTCCACTTGCCCGAAGGTACGATGTCTTCCTTGATCTGCCAGATCGCGTTGCCGATGTCGCCGATCACTTCGACTTGCGGGAAATAGACCGGATCGACCTCCGCCGAACGGGTCGAGATGTGGATCACCTCGGCTCCGCCACGCTGCATGAAGAAGGGCGGCTTTTCGATTACGTCGTGGCCGATATTGACGATCACGTCCGCTGCTTCGATCGCGCGGTGGACATAGTCGCCGGCCGATAGCGCCGCGCAGCCGACGAACCTCGAATGCGTCTCGTCGATCACGCCCTTGCCGAGCTGGGTGGTGACGAAGGGAATGCCGGTCTTGTCGACCAGCTGCAGCAGCATGCGGCCGGTCACCTTGCGGTTGGCGCCGGCGCCGATCACCAGGATCGGAGCCTTGGCCGCCTCAAGCTTCCTGACCGCCTCGCGCACCGCCTTCGCCTCGGCCAGCGGACGCCGCACATAGCTGGGCGTAATCGGCGTCATCTCCGTATGCTCGTCGGCCACGTCCTCCGGGAATTCGAGGTGGGTCGCGCCTGGCTTTTCCTCCTCGGCCAGGCGGATCGCCTCGCGAATGCGGCTCGGGATGTTGTCGGCGCTGGCAAGCTGGTGGGTGAATTTGGTGATCGGTCGCATCATGTCGACCACGTCGAGGATTTGGAAGCGGCCCTGCTTGGACTTCTTGATCGGCTTCTGGCCCGTGACCATCAGGATCGGCATGCCGCCCAGCTGCGCATAGGCGGCGGCCGTGACAAAATTGGTCGCGCCGGGCCCGAGCGTCGCCATGCACACGCCGGTCTTGCCCGTGTGGCGGCCATAGGTCGCGGCCATGAAGCCGGCGCCCTGTTCGTGGCGGGTGAGGATCAACTTGATTTTAGTCGAGCGCGACAGGCTGTCGAGCATGTCGAGATTCTCTTCGCCGGGCACGCCGAAGATATACTCGACACCCTCCTCTTCGAGACACTGGATGAAGAGGTCGGAAGCCTTGGTCATTATTCCCCCCGTCGCGGAAAACTGGTGCGCGCGCCCCGTGCGCACGGCTCCGGCTTTGCCGATTCCCGTGTCGCGGCGCAGGCTTATCGTGTCGCGAAGGGGGAGGCTAGGGCGTTTACGGCTTCCAGAAGGGCCGTCTCGGATCGGCGATGATTGCCAACATAGGTGAAGTCACGTATAGTCGAGTCGCTTCGGGTAGATGTCCGGCCAAGTGGTTTAGTTCACTTGAGAAGCAAACGATCGGACACTGGCAACTGACATCGGCGTAAACAAGCTTGCGGGCTATTGCTTCGCAACTCGCGGAAGTGTGCTCGCTTGCTCGAATCAGGAGCCTAGTATGATGAACGAGAGCATCGAAGCAGCGAAAGTACAGCGTGAGGACTTGAGCCGGGCCGAGGCCATTACCGTGGCCGACTTCAGCACGGCGCTGTCCGGCGGCATCCTGCGGGCGATCGAAGCGCGCAAGCGCCCCGGCGCCGGCGGCGTGATCGACTGGCGGCCGTGGATCTGGGCGGGCTGGATCATCGGCGACGGGCCATTCGGTCCGGGCGGGGGACCCTTCGATCCCGGCACGATCAAGGATCAGCAGCCCTTCTAGCTGACGGGGAGGGGCCGGCATGGCCGGCCCTTTTTCCTCCAACAGGAGAAATCCAATGGATGCGCTGTGTCCCAGCGCGTCGGCCGATGCTGCCGGCGCGCGGGCCTTTGGCCTGGTCGGCGGTGACGCCGACCGCCCGAGGGTCGCCTATCTGGCCGAACCGGTTCCGGTTACCGAAGACCTGAAGCGCGCCGCCGCGCCCGTCACGCTCGAAGAAGTCGCGCGGACTTCCGCCCCGTGCGGCGGCAATGCCTGCCGTCACTATGACGGCGCGGACTGCACGTTGGTGAGGCGGATCGTCAGCCTGCTCGATCCCGCGGTCGCCCGGCCGCCCGCCTGCAGCATCAGGGGGCAATGCCGCTGGTGGGCGCAGGAAGGCAAGGCCGCGTGCCTGCGCTGCCCGCAAATCGTCACTCAAAGCATGAACGAAACGCGCGCCTATCAGGCAGCCATGACCCCTCCGAGCCAGGGAGCCTTCGCATGTTGAAGCCAAGGGCACGCGCCGTCCGCCAGACCAGCGCCGCCGTGATCGAATTGCGCGACGGCCGCCAGCTGCATGTGTCGCTCGGCGAAGACACCAAGGGAGACGGCAAGCACCGCTTCTTCGCGCTCGCTCTGCCCGATGCAGGCGAATCGGTTCGTCTGAGTTGGAGCTTGAGCGGCAAAGACCGGTGCAGCGCCGATCCGGACAGCTACCGGCTGAGCGTCAATGGCAAGGCGCCCGAGCGGATCGCCTTGCCCGATCCCAGGCAGCAAAAGGGGAGTGAAGGCCAAGGCGCCAGCGAGGTGCCGTCGCTGGCGCGCGCGCTGCAGGACCTTGGACCGATGCATCAGCTCGACCTGGACGGCTTTGCCGCTCCGGGTCCGGCCGGAGGCGCCGTCGCGATGGGGGCGCCGGAAGTGATCGGCTGTATTTCCGATTTCGCCGGCGCCGCCGGCGGTGCCGGCGCGGTCATCGGCGGCTTCGGCACGATGACTCCGGCTGGCGCAGGCGCGGGCGCAGGGGTCGGCGCTGCGGCAGGTGCCGTGTTCGGCACCGGCTTCTGCGTGACGTCCGCAATCCTCGAATGGATCTTCGATTGAAGCCTTAGAGGCAGGCTTCCAGGAAAGCCTGGTCGAAGCCGAACTGCTTGGCCTTGTCGAGCGTGTAGGGGCGGAGACCCGAGGAGCGATATTCGCCGATGATCTTGCCGTCGGCGGATTCGTCCAGATACTCGAACTTGAACAGCTCCTGGGTGACGATCACCGGGCCTTCCATGCCGATCACTTCGGTGACGTTGGTAACGCGGCGGGAACCGTCGCGCAGGCGCTTCACCTGCACGATCAGGTCGACGGAGTCGGCGATCTGACGGCTGATGGCTTCCTTCGGCACCTTGATGTCCGACATCATCACCATGTTCTCCATACGCGCCAGGCATTCGCGTGGAGAGTTGGAGTGAAGCGTACACATCGAGCCGTCGTGGCCGGTGTTCATGGCCGCGAGCATGTCGAAGCACTCGGCGCCGCGGATTTCGCCGAGGATGATGCGGTCCGGGCGCATACGCAGCGCGTTGATGACCAGGTCGCGGATCGTGATCGCGCCCTGTCCTTCAAGGTTGGCCGGGCGGGTTTCGAGCGGCAGCCAGTGCGGCTGCTGCAGACGAAGCTCGGCCGCGTCTTCGATCGTGATGACGCGCTCGCCCGGGTCGATCATCTTCGACAAGGCATTGAGCATCGTGGTCTTGCCCGAGCCGGTACCGCCGGAGATGACGATGTTGAAGCGGCTCGCGCCTGCGATCTTCAGCGCCGTCGCCATCTTTTCGGACATCGACCCGAACTTCGCCATCATGTCGAGCGTGATCGGCTTGGCGGAGAATTTGCGGATCGAGATGGCGGTGCCGCGCAGCGACAGTGGTGGCACGATCACGTTGACGCGGCTGCCGTCTTTCAGGCGCGCGTCGGCAAGCGGCGTGGTCTGGTCGACGCGGCGGCCGACCTGGTTCACGATGCGCTGCGCGATCTGGAACAGATGCTCTTCGTCGCGAAACTGGATGCCGGCGATCTCGAGCTTGCCCTTTCGCTCGATATAGGTCTGCTGCGGGCCATTGACCATGATGTCGGACACGTCCGGGTCGGCCAGCAATTCCTCGAGCGGCCCGAGGCCGAGCAGCTCGTCGATCAGCACCTTTTCGAGCGCGAACTGCTCGCGCCGGTTGAGCGTGATCTTCAGCTCGGCGAGCACCTCGCCGATGATCGGCGAGAATTCCTCGGCCAGCTCGTCCTTGCTGAGCGACGCGGCGGCCTCGGGATCGACGCGTTCGAGCAGGCGGGGGAGCACCTGCTCCTTGATCTTGTGAACGGAAGACTCAAAGCCTTCGAGCTTGGAGCTGCCGGCCTCGCCCGACGCCGCCTGGCGCTCGGCCAGGCGTGCCATCGCATCGAGCGGCGGCGCGACCGGTTCCGCTTCGGCGAAAGGTTCGGGCGCTGGCTCGCGGACGGGGATCGGGCTCGCCTGCATCGGGCGCGCGACACCGAAGGTCGGGCGCGCACCATTGCTGCCGATACCGCCACGCTTGCCGAATGCGCTCATTGCTACGCCTACTCCTCGGGCGAGGTGAATAGGCGCGAAACTTTGACAGAGTGCTAATCGGCGGAGCGGCGGGCGCAGATGGCCCGCCACTCCATGCTCGCTTCAGGCGGCTAGCGCCGGCCCTGCGCTCCGACGCCTGACCGCTACGCCGGCCAGGGCGAAGCCCGCGATCATCAGCCCCCAGTTGGCCGGTTCCGGCACGCCGGACACGCCGAACTGGCGGACGATATCCCGGAACAGCGCGCTCTGCACCGCCGCCGTCGGGTGGGTGCCGTCGAACGAGAAGATGCCGGCGCAGCCGGTCGCCTGGGCGCGCAGCTCGATGCAGCTCTTGTCGGTGCGCAGCGCCGGCAGCCCGAGCGAGCCGGGATCGGTCGCAACGCGGTTGAAGAAGTCGATATAGCTGAACCGGTAAAGCTCGGTGCCCGGCGCGAGCGTGAGCCCGTTCAGTGCGGCCTGTAGCTGGGCGTCGATCTGCACGGCCAGCGGCACTGTCGCGTTCGGGATGCCGGTGATCAGGATGTTGCGCGCGCCGAGGCTGTTCAGCGTCTGCACCGCGCCGACATACTGGTTCACGATCGCGTTGATATAGTCGGCTGGGTTGGTGAAGGGCAGCAACTGGGTCGGATCGCCGCCGGCAAAGCGGCCGAGCGCGAAAATGTCGTTGCCGCCGGCGTTCAGGATATAGAGCGCGTTCGGATCGGCCACCGGGCCCTTCGCCGCGACATAGGCGCCGATCTGCGGATTGATGTCCGGGATCGCATCCTTCGCGTCAGTGACGATCCGCGCACCGCCGAATGCGAAGTTGTTGCCGCCCGTCAGCGACGCCTTGGTCCCGCTGCCGAACAGCTGATAGTTGATGTAATCGACATAGTTATAGCCGTTGGTGAAGCGCCCGTTGAAATAGCCGAGCGAAGCGTTCGGCGTGGCACCGCGTGTCAGGGCGGAGATGTTACCCGCATCGACCAGGCTGTCGCCGAAGACGTAGAGCGCGCTGTAGTTGTTGGGGTTGCCAGTCGCCGTGTGCGCCGGTGCGGCAGCCGCCAGGGTAGCCGCAGCAAATACGAGCCCGATTGTCTTGTGCATGACCCATCCTCTCCTTTTTTGGGAGGCGATGGTTAACGCCCGCCGCGGCTGCTGCCAACGGCAGAAAACGAGTCATTTCATAGACTTAATCGCCTCCGCGATGACGCTACGGCGCCGTAGCGGCAGGCGTTCAGGCCGCGGTCCCGACCTGCTCGGCGAGGATCGTCAGGCCGCTCTCGCTTACCTCGGCAAAGCCGCCGGTCACCCGAATCGCGGTCGGGGCGGCACCCTGGGAGGGCACCACCAGCAGCTCGCCGTCACGCAGCGTCGAAACCAGCGGCGCATGGCCCTGCAGCACGCCGAAGTCGCCCTCGGTGCCGGGCACGGTCACCATATACACGTCCTCGGAGCGGACGAGCTTTTCGGGAGTCACGAGTTCGAAGTGCAGGGGCATCGGCTTTTTCCTAGCCCCTCCCCTTCAGGGGAGGGGTTGGGGTGGGGGTGTCCGGAGTGGCGACACGGTCGGAGACTACCCGCCGACTTTGCCCCACCCCAACCCCTCCCCTGAAGGGGAGGGGCTTTGGCGGTTACGCGTTCTCGGCGAGCTTCTTGGCCTTTTCGACCGCCTCGTCGATGCCGCCGACCATATAGAAGGCAGCCTCGGGCAGGTGGTCATATTCGCCGTCGACCACCGCCTTGAACGACTTTACCGTGTCCTCGAGCGCGACGAACTTGCCCGGGATGTTGGTGAAGACTTCGGCGACGTGGAAGGGCTGCGACAGGAAGCGCTGGATCTTGCGCGCGCGGGCGACGACCAGCTTATCTTCTTCCGACAGCTCGTCCATGCCCAGGATGGCGATGATGTCCTGCAGACTCTTGTAGCGCTGCAGGATCGACTGGACGGCGCGGGCGGTCTCGTAATGCTCCTGGCCCACCGTGCGCGGCTCAAGCACGCGGCTGGTCGAGTCGAGCGGATCGACGGCCGGGTAGATGCCCAGCTCCGAAATGGCGCGGCTGAGCACGGTCGTGGCGTCCAAGTGGGCGAAGGAGGTCGCCGGCGCCGGGTCGGTCAAGTCGTCGGCGGGCACGTAGATGGCCTGTACCGAAGTGATCGAACCTTTGTTGGTCGAGGTGATCCGCTCCTGCAGCGCGCCCATGTCGGTCGCGAGCGTCGGCTGATAGCCCACGGCCGAAGGAATGCGGCCCAGGAGCGCGGACACTTCCGAACCCGCCTGGGTGAAGCGGAAGATGTTATCGACGAAGAACAGCACGTCCTGCCCTTCGACGTCGCGGAAATATTCGGCGATCGTCAGACCCGACAGCGCGACGCGGGCGCGGGCGCCCGGCGGCTCGTTCATCTGGCCATAGACCAGCGCGACCTTCGACCCTTCAGAGGTCGCATTGCCCTCAGCGTCCTTCGCGATGACGCCCGCGTCGAGGAACTCGTGATAAAGGTCGTTGCCCTCGCGGGTCCGCTCGCCGACGCCGGCGAACACGGACGTGCCGCCATGACCCTTGGCGATGTTGTTGATCAGTTCCTGGATGAGCACGGTCTTACCGACGCCGGCGCCGCCGAACAGGCCGATCTTGCCGCCCTTGGCGTAGGGCGCGAGCAGGTCGATGACCTTGATGCCGGTGACCAGAATGGCGTTCTCGGTCGACTGGTCGACGAACACCGGCGCTTCGGCGTGGATGGGCGCGGTGTCGGTGTGGCCGATCGGGCCACGCTCGTCGATCGGCTCCCCGACGACGTTCATGATGCGGCCGAGCGTCTTGGGGCCGACCGGCACGCGGATCTGCGAGCCCGTGTCGCGCACGGGCTGGCCGCGGGTCAGGCCTTCGGTCGAATCCATCGCGATCGTGCGGACCGTGTTCTCGCCCAGATGCTGCGCCACTTCGAGCACCAGCCGCTGGCCATTATTCTCGGTCTCGAGCGCCGAGAGAATGGCGGGCAGGTGGCTGTCGAACGACACGTCGACGACGGCGCCGATGACCTGGGCGATGCGGCCGGTCTGGCCGGTCGCGGCGGAGCGTTCGAGGGTCTGGGGCTCAAGCATTTCGCGTCTTCCTTGCCTTATCCTTTGTTCCCCGGCGAAGGCCGGGGTCCATGCCCGCTGGGCCCCGGCCTTCGCCGGGGAACAGGGTGCTGTTCAAACTAGAGCGCCTCTGCGCCCGAAATAATCTCCACCAGCTCCGTCGTGATCGCCGCCTGGCGGGTGCGGTTATACTGGATGGTCAGCCGGTTGATCATGTCGCCGGCGTTGCGCGTCGCATTGTCCATCGCGGTCATCTGCGAGCCGTAGAAGCCGGCCTGATTTTCCAGCAGCGCGCTGTAGATCTGGATCGCGATGTTCTTGGGCAGCAGGTCGGCGAGGATCGCCTCCTCGTCCGGCTCATAGCTGACGGCAGCGCCAGCCGAAGTTGCAGACGTCGACGCCGACGCGTCGAGCGGGACCGGGATGATCTGCTTGCCGGTCGGCTCCTGCACCAGCGCCGACTGGAACTTGGAAAAGAACAGGTACGCGACGTCGAACTCGCCAGCTTCGTAGCGGGCGATCAGGTCCTGCGCGATCGCCTGGGCGTCCTCGAACCGGGCGGTTTTGGCCTGGCTCATGTCCCGGTCGGCGAGGGTAAGTTTGGGATAGAAGCGGTTGACGGCGGCGCGGCCTTTGCGGCCGGCGATGTAGAAGCGGACCGTCTTGCCCTGTGCGATCAGATCGTCCGCCGTCCGGCGCGCTGCGCGGATGATATTGGTGTTGAAGCCGCCGGCCAAGCCGCGCTCCGACGTGGCGAGCACGATCAGGTGCGTGTCCTGCTTCCCGGTGCCGGCCAGCAGCTTGGGTGAAGAGGCGCTGATCGTCACCTTGGAGGCGAGCGACGCCATCACCGCCGCCAGCCGCTCGGCATAGGGGCGCCCCGCCACCGCCGCGTCCTGCGCACGGCGCAGCTTCGCCGCGGCGACGGTCTTCATCGCCCGGGTGATCTTCTGCGTCGACTTCACCGAGCCGATGCGGATCTTCAGAGCCTTGAGGCTGGCCAACTTGTCTTACCCTCTGATCGTCATCCTGAACTTGTTTCAGGACAAGCTTTCCAGCGACGGATCACCGGATGCCTTGTCCCGAAACAAGTTCGGGATGACGGCTTCGTGTTTACGCAAACGACTTCGCGAACGCGTCGAGCGCGTCCTTGAGCTTGCCCTTGGCGTCGTCCCCCAGATCGCGGCTGTTGCGGATCGTGTGGAGCACTTCCGGGTGCTGCGAACGCAGGAATGCCAGCATCTCGCGCTCGTAGCGAGTGACCGCCTCGACCGGCACGTTGTCGAGATAGCCGTTGGTGCCGGCGAAGATCGACGCGGTCTGCTCTTCGAACGGCATCGGGTTGAACTGCGGCTGCTTCAGCAGTTCCGTCAACCGGGCGCCGCGGGCGAGCAGCTTCTGCGTCGAGGCGTCGAGGTCCGAACCGAACTGCGCGAACGCCGCCATCTCGCGGTACTGCGCCAGCTCCAGCTTGATCGAGCCGGACACCTTCTTCATCGCCTTGGTCTGCGCGGCGGAACCCACGCGGCTCACCGACAGGCCGACGTTGATGGCCGGGCGGATGCCGGCGAAGAACAGGTCGGTTTCAAGGAAGATCTGGCCGTCGGTGATCGAGATCACGTTGGTCGGAATATAGGCCGACACGTCGCCCGCCTGAGTTTCGATGATCGGCAGCGCAGTCAGCGAGCCATTGCCGTTGGCATCGTTCAGCTTCGCGGCGCGCTCCAGCAGGCGGCTGTGCAGGTAGAACACGTCGCCCGGATAGGCTTCGCGGCCCGGCGGACGGCGCAGGAGCAGCGACATCTGGCGGTAGGCGACGGCCTGCTTCGACAGATCGTCATAGACGATGACGGCGTGCATGCCGTTGTCGCGGAAATACTCGCCCATCGCGCAGCCGGTATAGGGCGCAAGGAACTGCAGCGGTGCCGGGTCCGACGCGGTCGCCGCGACAACGATGGAATAGTCCATCGCGCCATTCTCTTCGAGCGTGCGGACGATCTGCGCGACGGTGGAGCGCTTCTGACCGACGGCGACGTAGATGCAGTACAGCTTCTTCGACTCGTCGTCGCCGGCGTTCGCCGTCTTCTGGTTGATGAAGGTATCGAGCGCGACGGCGGTCTTGCCGGTCTGGCGGTCGCCGATGATCAGCTCGCGCTGGCCGCGGCCGACCGGGACCAGCGCGTCGAGCGCCTTGAGGCCCGTCTGCACCGGCTCGTGAACCGACTTGCGCGGGATGATGCCCGGCGCCTTCACTTCGGCACGGCGGCGCTCGACGTTCACGAGCGGACCCTTGCCGTCGATCGGATTGCCGAGGCCATCGACGACGCGGCCGAGCAGACCCTTGCCGACCGGAACGTCGACGATGGTGCCGGTGCGCTTGACCGTGTCGCCTTCCTTGATCTCGGCGTCGGAGCCGAAGATCACGACGCCGACATTGTCGGCCTCGAGGTTGAGCGCCATGCCCTGGATGCCGTTGGCGAACTCGACCATCTCGCCGGCCTGAACGTTGTCGAGGCCGTAGATGCGCGCGATGCCGTCGCCGACCGACAGCACCTGGCCGGTTTCCGAGACTTCGGCTTCGGTGCCGAAGCTGGCGATCTGGTCCTTGATGACCTTCGAGATTTCTGCGGCGCGGATATCCATTGTGTAAGCCTTCAGCCTTTCATCGCGTGCGCGAGGGAGTTCAGACGGGTGCGGATGGAACTGTCGATCATCTGGGAGCCGATGCGGACGACCAGCCCGCCCAAGATGGTGGGATCGACATTGAGTTCAACGGCGACGTCGCGGCCAAGCCGTTGGCGCAGCTGGCTTTTCAGCTGGGCGACCTGATCGTCGTCGAGCGGGTGGGCGGAGGTGACTTCGGCCGTCGTCTCGCCGCGATGCCGGGCGGCGAGGGTGCGGAAGTTGCGAATCACCATCGGCAGCTGGCCCAGCCGACGGTTTTGCGCGAGCACGCCGAGGAAGTTGGTGGTGACGGGATCGAGCGCGAGCGCGTTGGCGGTCCCGGCCACGCCCTTGGCCGCGTCTTCGCGGCTCAGCACCGGGCTCGTGATCAGGGTGCGAAAGTCTTCGGACTGGTCGAGCGTCGCGCGGAGCTTGGCCAGGCTCTGCTCCACCGCTTCGATCTTCTTGTCTTCGCGCGCGAGCTCGAACAGCGCGGTCGCGTAGCGCCCCGAAAGGCTAGCCCCAATGCCGCCGGAATTCTCCACGCGTGAAATGTCCTCCAAGACGAGAAATGGCCCTACGCCAAAAGGGGCGCGCAAACGCACCCGGCGAGGTCGCGGCGCGGTTAGCAAAGGGGTGCGGGCGATGCAAGCGGTGTGCGCGGACATCCGAGCTGGGTCCTCGGCGAAGGTCGGGATCCATCTGCTCGGTACTCGATCCTTGGACCCCGGCCTTCGCCGGGGAACAAATTGGCCCGCACTTTGACCGCAAGGTGCGGGACGCGGTGCGAATCGGCCGCGGCTAAGTCCACTCCCGACAGGAGACGTGCAGTGACTTATCTGATCCAGGGACTCGACCCCCAGCTCGCCCGCACCGGCGGGGCTCGGCGGGTCACGGCGACCGACAAGCCCGGCTTTCCATGCCGCGCCACACTCGAGGATGCCGAGATCGGCGAGTCGGTGCTGCTGTTCAACCATGTGTCGAACGACAGCGACGGCCCGTTCCGCGCCAGCTTCGCAGTCTATGTTCGCGAGCAGGCGGAGCGCGTCGCCGTCTACCGAGACGCCCTCCCGCCGGTGTTCGCGACGCGCACGATCAGCCTGCGCGGCTTCGACGAGGCGGGCGACCTTCGCGCTGCCGAATTGGCGAGCGGAGAGGCAATAGATCCTGCGATCAGGGCCATGCTCGACAGGCCGGAGATCGCGTTCATCAACGCCCATAATGCCGCGGCCGGCTGCTTTGCCGCGCGAATCGTGAGAGACTGAGCCATGGCCACCGCATTCAAGCTGGACGACGATCAGGCCTGGGCAGCCGTGCTGCGCCGCGACCGGAGCCTTGACGGGCAGTTCGTCACCGGCGTGCTGACCACCGGCATTTATTGCCGGCCGAGTTGCGCCGCGCGGCACCCAAAGCGCGACAATGTCCGCTTCTTCGCAGACGGAGCCCAGGCCGCGGCGGCGGGGCTGCGGCCGTGCCTGCGCTGCAAGCCGGATGAAGTGGCGCGGGATGCCGAAGCCATCGAACGGGCGATCGCGCTCATCGACGCCGCCGAGGCACCGCCTTCGCTCGAGCGTCTGGCGGAGGCGGTCGGCTATTCGCCCTTCCATTTCCACCGGCTGTTCAAGCGGGCGACGGGCGTCACGCCGGCAGACTACGCACGCGCGCGGCGGGCGGGCCAGATGGAGCGGGGCCTGTCGCAGGAAGCGCGGGTGACCGACGCCATCTATGATGCCGGCTATTCGGGGCCCAGCCGCTTCTATGAGGACGCCAGGCGCCGGCTCGGCATGACGCCGAGCGCTTGGCGCAGCGGCGGCGCGGGCGTGACGATCCGCTGGGCGACCGCCGAGACCGACCTCGGCACCATGCTGGTGGCCGCGACCGAGAAGGGCATTTGCCGCCTGTCGTTCGATGAGGACGAGACCGCGCTTAGCCGGCGTTTCCCGAATGCGGAGATCGCCTATGGCGGGGCGGAGATGGCGGCGCTGGTGCAGCGCGCCGTGGCGGCGGTGAACGCGCCCGGCACGCCCCACGACTTGCCGCTCGACGTTCATGGCACCGCCTTTCAGCAGGCGGTCTGGCGGGAGCTGCAGCGAATCCCGGCGGGCGAGACGCGCACCTATGCGCAGATTGCCGCTGCGGTCGGGCGTCCGGCCGCGGTGCGGGCAGCGGGCACCGCCAATGGCGACAATAATGTCGCGGTGCTGATCCCCTGCCATCGGGTCATTCGCAGCGACGGGACTTTGGGCGGCTATGCCTATGGGCTGGAGCGGAAGGCCGAGCTGCTGCGTCGGGAGCGGGGGTGAGCGTCAGCCGTCGTCCTTGCCCCCCTTGGTCTTCTTGGCAGCCGCCTTCTCGATCTCTTCCTCCGCGGTGGTCCAGGTCTTGAGCGCGCCGGCGGCGCCGCCCTTGTCGATGGCCCCGATCAGCGTGGTGGCGAACGCGCTCGCACCTTCCGAGTGACCGCCATAGGCGGCAACCGCGAGCGTGGTGCGCGCCTCGGCCGCCTTGCCCTCGCGCAGCATCTGGCGGGCGACGACGAAGCGCAGCCGCCAGTCCTCGGGCGCGAGCGACAGCGCCGCCTTCAGCCCCGCGGCGGCATTGGCGGTGGGTTCGATCCCCTGCGCAACGAAGCTCTGGTAGAACTCCACCGGCGGTTCGGGGGCGCTGGAGTCCGCGCGATTGGCGCGCGTGAACCAGCGCCGCGCCTCGGTCCAGGCTTTCGCGTCCGTCGACTTGTCCCTGGCGAGACGCGCGACTGCCACCCGACCTTTGTACAGCAGGGCGTCGAGCGAATTCGGGTCCTTGGCGAGCGCCCGGTCGGCAGCCGCCTCGGCTTCGACAAGATTGGCGGCATCGAACTCCGCTTCCGCGAGGCGCAGCAGCACAAACAGGTCGTCGGGATAACGCGCCGCGACCTTCCGCGCCGTGCCGACCAGCGACTTGGCTTCTTCCGGCGTGACGCCCTTTCGCGGGCGGAAGAAGACCGGGACCATCGCCTCCGCGCCTTCGGAAAGCTCCCGCACCGTAACCGGACCGATCGCGATCTTGGAGGCGGGCAGGCGCAGATAGGTCATCTTCGCCCGCTTGTAGCTGTCGAGTTGCGCATCCAGCCTCTTCAGGTCGCCGAACGCCTCCTTGGCGGCATCGAGGCTCGATTTGCCCGCATTCACCGCCTGCAGATATTTGCCGAGCTGTCCCTTGCGCTCGACCGACATGCTGAGGAAATGGGTGAGCAGCCAGCCACGCCCGTAGAGCAGCAGCGTCTGGGTGCCGCTCAGCTTGGTCACGTCCGGCTGCAGCAAGGTCTCGATCGGCAGCGAGCCGAGCCAGAACAGCTCCATCGAGCGGTGCTGGGCGGGCAGCCCGAAGTCGATCGAGCCGTCGGGCTGCACCCGCGCGGTCGAGTTGAACTCGGCAAAGCCTTCGCTGAACCAGATCGGAAAGGCGGCGGGCATGTTCCGGAACATGAAATGGTGCGCATATTCGTGGCGCAGCACTTCCTCCGCATTCAGTTCGCCGCGGCCGCCGCTCATCCGCCGCGGCACGAAGGCGACCGAGCCGCCAGCGCGCGGATTGTAGAAGCCCGCGATGAGGCCGTTGCCGCCGGCGAGCTTCTGCACCGCGCCTACGCTCGACACGGCGAAGATGGTCAGCTTGTTGCCGGGACTGTCGCTGGTCGGCGGAATATTGCGCAGCACGCGCATACCAGCATCGTAGCGCTCAAGCTCTTCGGCGAATTCGCGCAGATTGTCGGCCTTGTCCTCGGAATAGATGATGAAGTGCGCGCTCTCCGCGACCCGCCAGGTGGCATGGGCGGGTGTTGTCGTTGCCAACAGGACGAGCGAACAGAAAAGCTTGCGCACCTTAGTTCCCCGAGCGCGAACGCTCCCCAGTCTGCCCCGCGGCGCAGGAATAGACCAGCCTTTCATTGGGTGACGGCGGCAGCAGGTCGCGCAGTGCGGCGTTGAGTTCGGCGGCGGCACGGTCGGCCTCTGCCGTGCAGCCGGGCGCCGCATGCCGCCGCTGCAGCGTGCGCGCCGCCGATGCGGTCTCGGCCGAAAGGAAATAGCGCTCGACCATCAGCCGCCCGGCCGTCGAGTCGAACCGGCGCAGCTGGGCGATAGCTTCGCGTGGGCTCACCTCGGCGCGCTCATAACCGCTGTCCGTTTCGGCAAAGGCGGACTTGCCGCCCTCGCAGCCGCCTGCCGTCCATTCGAGAGTGAGATCGCTCGGTTCCGACACGGTCAGGTGACTGCGCTCCAAGTCGGGTCGGCACAGCAGGGCGCCCTGCACAGCATCGGCCGACTTGGTTCGAGGCTGTTCGGCGGCAAGGCGCAGGTCCGCCTGGTCCAGGTCAGGACGATTCGCCCAGGCGATCGGCGCCCCCGCCATCAGCAGCAGGCCGGCGGCGCCTGCGGCGGTCGCGAGCTTGCGGTCGTGATGGAGGGCGAGCACCATCGCCCCGTTCAGGAACAGTCCGCCGAACACGAGCAGCAGCCCGGCCACCGCCATGCCGGTGTCGCGCTCGGCAAGCACCACGTCGCGCAGCTGTTGGCGGCGGGCGCCGAGCCGCTCCTGCGACAATTCGGCGCGGTTGCGCGCCGCTTCCGCCTGCTGCGCCTCACTGCGCGCCAGCCGCTCGTCGATCGCGGCCTGCTCGGCACTTGTGCGGCAGGGCAGGCCGGTGACATGCGGCTTCACATTGGCCTCGCGCAGGAACGGCAGGATTTCGCGGACGGAGACGGCAAAGCCGAACACGGCGTCCACGCCTTCGGAGTTGGAAACGAAGCTGTTGATGCCCACGACTCGGCCGCACGCATCGACCAGCGGCCCGCCGGAATTGCCCCGGCCGATCGCCGCGTCATGCAGGACGGTGTCGAAGCGCTGCGACGAGGCGCCACCGGAGACGCGGCCCCAGCTCTTGACGGGCGCTTGGGGCGTCACGAAGCCCTCGGCGCTGAGCTCGCGCGCCCGATCGACGGAGAAGGGGTAGCCGAGCGCCGCCACCGCCGCGCCATCCGGCACCGGCCCGGTTGCGATCGTGCCAGGCTCCACGCGGCCGTCGAGCAGCTGGATCAGTGCCAGGTCGCGCTGAGGCTCATAAGCGATCAGCCGGCCGGTGAAGCGCTTCCGGCCTTCCGATGGCACCACCCCGATGATCGCCTCGCCCTCCGCCGCATCGGTGACGACATGGGCGTTGGTCAGGATTTTGTCGGGCGCGACGGCAACGCCGCTGCCGGTGCCGATCCCCGCCGCTTCGCCATCCTCCATCGCGACGACCACGACGCGCACCACGCTGCGCCCCGCGGCGGCCACGTCCAGATTGTCCTGGGCGAACGCGGGGGCCCCAAAGCCTATAGCTAGAGCTGCAATCCACTGGAGAACACGCAATGGCTGAGCCTTACTTGGCCATGAACGCCTTCACCTCTTCCGCGAAAGCATCTGGCGCGTCGAGCATGATGAAATGCGCGGAGTTCGGGACGCGCTTGACCGTCGCGTCCGAGAGCGGTGCGTAGGCAGCTTGATAGGCCGCATCCATTTGCGCGTCGGTGAACGGCGCGCCGTTTGGTGTCACGTAGAGGATTGTAGTCGGCACCTTGATCGCCGGCAGCTCACTGCGCAGGTCGGTGACCAGCAGTTCGGAAAAAGCATTGGCCACCGTGTCGGCATTGCTGGCGCGGCTGTCCTCCAACGGGCCGGGGCGTTCCGCGACCGTGTTGATCATGGTGTTGATGGTCTTCTCGCGCTCCGCCGCGCGCTCTTCGGGCGTCGCCTTGGCGGAGCGAGCGCGCATCGCGTCGGCGATCGGGCGAACGCTGTCGGCTGTGGCCGTCGGGCCGGCGAACATCTGCCCGATGAACGGGTGCATGTCGACAACCATCAGTTTCGAGATGCTCGTCGGGTATCGCGCTGCCACCATCATCGAGATGGTGCCGCCCATCGAATGGCCGATCAGCGCCGGCGATTTCAGCTTCTCTTCGCTGATGTAGCGCGCGACCTCGTCGGCGACGGGCGCGATCACCGCACCCTGTGCGTTGCCGCCCGGAGCCGCTCCGCCCATGCCGGCGATCTGCACCAGATGATAGCGATAGCCCGGCACTCGCTCAATCGTACCCTTCCACACGCGGGGCGACGAGGCGAGGCCATGGACCAGCACGACATCGGGGCCGGAGCCTTCCGTCGAGACCGTGATCCGATCCGAGTTGAAGGCGGCGAACGAAGGGGCGGCGGCGATCATGGCCGCTGCCGCGAACAATGCACGGAACACGCTGTCTCTCCTGAACCTTTTGCCGCTTCGTCTTACGACGGCGATCGCGTCAAAGAAAGCTGTACGGATCGACATCCACGCTCACGCGGACGCTGTTCGGCCAGTCGAGGCTGCCGAGCCAGTCGCGGATTACGTCCTGCACGTCGAGGGCACGGGTGGCGTGGACGAGCAGCCTGTGGCGATGGCGGCCGCGCAGCATGGCGAGCGGGGCAGGGGCGGGGCCGAAAACGTGCATGTCCTCGACATGCGGCGCGGTCCGGCCGATCAGCCGCGCCGTCTCGGTGGCGGCTTGCGCGTTCTCGGACGAGACGATGATCGCGGCCATGCGCCCGAACGGCGGGGCGCCCGCTTCGTGCCGGGCATCGGTTTCGGCGGCGTAGAAACTGTCGGCATCGCCGCTGACCAGCGCCTGGATAACCGGCGCGCTGACGTCATGCGTCTGGATGAACACGCGGCCGGGTTTCGCGGCGCGCCCGGCGCGGCCGGCGACCTGCGCGATCTGCTGGAAGGTCCGCTCGGCCGCCCGCAGGTCGCCGCCCGAGAGCCCGAGATCGGCATCGACGACGCCGACCAGCGTGAGGTTCGGGAAGTGATAGCCCTTGGTCACCAGCTGCGTGCCGATCACGATCGAGATCTCGTTCGCCTCCATGCGCGCGACGAACTCGGCGGCCTTGGCGGGCGACCAGATGGTGTCTGAGGTGACGATCGCGCGCGGGGCGTCGGGGAACAGGGCTGCGACTTCATCAGCGATCCGCTCCACGCCCGGCCCACATGCGACCAGCGAGTCCTCCGCCTTGCACTCGGGGCAGAGCTCGGGCGGCTTCGCGATCAGCCCGCAATGATGGCATTGCAGCCGGTGAATAAGCCGATGCTCGACGAGCCACGCGGTGCAGTTGGGGCATTGAAAGCGGTGGCCGCAATGCCGGCACAAGGTCAGCGGCGCATAGCCACGGCGGTTCAGGAACAGCAAAGCCTGTTCGCCGCGCGCCAGCGTGTCCTCGATCGCGCGGACCAGCGTCGGAGCGAGCCAATGGCCGCGCGGCGGCGGGTCGGAGAGCAGGTCGATCGGCGCGATCTCCGGCAGAGTGGCGCCGCCAAAGCGCGCGGGCAGCTTGACCTCTTCGTAACGGCCGAGCTGCACCTGGTGCCGGGTCTCGATCGCCGGGGTGGCCGAGGCGAGGATCACCGGTATCTCCTCAAACCGGCCGCGCATCACTGCCGTGTCGCGGGCGTGATAATTGACGCCTTCTTCCTGCTTGAAGCTCGCCTCGTGCGCTTCATCGACAACAATGAGCCCGAGATCGGCATAAGGCAGGAACAGCGCCGAGCGCGCGCCGACCACCACCTTGGCCTGGCCGCTCGCGATCGCTCGCCAGCTGCGCCGCCGATGCGACTGGCGCAGGCCCGAATGCCAGGCGACCGGCAGCACGCCGAAGCGTGCGGCGAAGCGGCGCAGGAACGGCTCGGTCAGCGCGATTTCGGGCAGCAGCACGAGGCTCTGCCGGTCTTCGCGCAGGGCCGTGGCAATGGCCTCGAAATAGACTTCCGTCTTGCCCGACCCGGTGACGCCGTCGAGCAGGAAGGGCTGGAAACTCCGCGCCCGCACCGCTTGAACGAAACGGGTGGCGGCGGCCCCTTGTTCGGGGGTCAGCTCGGGCGGCGCATGATCAGGATTCGGCTCCTCGAAAGGCGTGTCGAGCGCCACTTCGATCGGCTCGATCGCCCCGGCCTTGCACAGGCCGCGGATCACCGCGTCCGAGACGCCCGCGATCAGCGCCAGTTCGCGAATCAGCCCCTGCCGATCGCCGATCCTCTCCAGCGCCTGAGCGCGCTGCGGGGTAAGGCGATCGGGCACTTGCCCGGTGGCGCGATATTCGAGGACGGTGCGTCCGCCCTCCAGCGCCGAGGACGAGGGCAAGGCCATGCGCAGGACCGCAGCGGGCGGCGCGAGATAATAGTCCGCCGTCCACTCGACCAGCCGGCGCAGCTCGGCCTTGAGCGGTGGCGCGTCGTGCACGGCAATCAGGTTGCGCAGCCGGTTGTCGCCGACCTCGGCGTCCGACGGCATCCGCTCCGGCTCCCACACCACGCCGGTCAACTGGCGCGGACCCAAAGGCGCGACGACGATCGAGCCCGGCTCCACGATCATGCCTTGGGGAACCCGATAGTCGAGCGGCCCGAGCGCGGCATTGAGGAGAAGAACGCGGGCGCGGGACATCCGCGCTCACTAGCTGCTCGGATCAGCGCTGCAAGCCGAGCGGGTCAGTCGTCGGGGAACGGATTGAGCCCATGCTCGTCCGCGACGGCGTAGAGGCGATTGACGAGCTCCCGCTCCTGAACAGTGATATAGGGATTCCACACGTCGAGGATCAGCACCGCGCGGAGCTGGTCGCTATCGTTCCAGGCTTCGTGCTCGATCGTGTCGTCGAAGGCGAACGCCTCGCCCTCGACCCATTGCCGCGTCTCGCCGCCCACGCGGAAGCCGCAGCCGTCCGGCACGACCAGCGCCAGGTGGATGATCGTGCGCGCGTTGGTGACGCCGGTGTGTGGCGGTATCCGCGTCTTCGGATGCAGCAGCGAGAAGAAAGCAGTCGGCGCGCGCCCGGCATGATCGGCGAGGGGCAGCTTCGCTAGCGTCGCCGCCGTATCCGGGCAGCGCTCGCAATGCGCGTCGACCCGCTTGCCGTGGCGCCACAGAAAATAGGCGCTCCACCGCTCGCTATGATCGAGGTGGCTCCATTTGCTTTCCGGATAGCCGGACGGATATTGAACATAGGGGCGGAAGCCCTCGTCGCCCTTTTCGAGCAGGTCCTGCAGCTCGGCGCGGATCGCGGGCGCTGCCGCTTCGAGTTCGCCCAGCCACGGAAAATGCTCACGATCGAAATATTCGTCGGCGGGCAGGAAGGGGAAGTGGAGCGCGGCGCATTCGTTCGCGTAGATGCGGCGCCGGCCGAGCATCGCATCCACTGCGGCGTCGAAGCGCCGTGCGTGTCGCCGGTCGAGCCCCGCCCGCGCGGGCGCCAGCGCCTCGTCGATCAGCCTGCCGGTGCGCTGGTGATAGTCCGCGGCAAAGGTCTGACCTTGTGCCAGCAGTTCGCGCAGCTCGGGTGTCAGTTGCTCGGCCGCCGGAGCCACGATCGACGCCTGCGACCACAAGGTCGCAGCCGCAGCAGCCTGACCCTGGCGCTGGAACAGATGCGCCTTGCGCAGCAGCGCCATGAAGAAGCGCGCATCGATCGCCAATATCTGGTCCAAGGCCGCGAGTTCGCCGGCATCGTCGCCAAGCTCGCGGGCGGCGCGGGCGACGTTGAGCCACAGCACCGGCTCTTTCGGATCGGCTGCCGCCGCCTTGGTGAACAAGTCGCGGGCGCGGGCGAAGTCGCCGGTCGATAGCGCATGGGTGCCAAGCGAGTTCAGCGCCTGGGGATGGTCGGGCGCGATCGCCACGATCTGTTCCAGATACTGCACGGCCACGTGCGGCCGCTGCGCCCGCTGCTCGGCCGCCGCCGCCGACAAGAGTTGCGCCACGCGCGCTTCGTTCACCCGCTTGTCCCCACCATCTGACTGCTCCCGCTTGACCTTATATGTCCGTTCGTGTCGAGCGAAGTCGAGACACGTTTCTCGACTTCGCTCGAAACAAACGGGCTTTGGGAGCTTGGCCGAAGCATGAAATTCTTCGTCGATACCGCCGACACCAACGACATTCGCGAACTTGCCGAAACCGGCCTGCTCGACGGCGTCACCACCAACCCGTCGCTGATCCACAAGGCTGGACGCGACTTTTTGGAGGTGGTGAAGGAAATTTGCGCGATCGTGCCGGGGCCGGTCTCGGCCGAGGTCGTGGCGCTCGATCACGAGACGATGATGAAGGAAGCCGAAGTGCTCCGGAAGATCGCCGACAATGTGACCATCAAGGTGCCGCTGACGCTCGACGGTCTCAAGACCTGCCGCAGGCTGACCGACGACGGCACGATGGTGAACGTCACGCTCTGCTTCTCCGCCAACCAGGCGCTGCTCGCGGCCAAGGCCGGCGCGACTTTCATCTCGCCCTTCGTCGGGCGGCACGACGATGTCGGCTTCGACGGCATGCAGCTGATCAGCGACATCCGGCTGATCTACGACAATTATGATTTCGAGACGGAAATACTGGTCGCCAGCGTCCGCCACCCCATCCACGTGCTCGAAAGCGCCAAGCTCGGCGCCGATGTCGCGACCATGCCGCCGGCCGTGATCCGCGCGCTGGTCAAGCACCCGCTCACCGACAAGGGCATCGAAGGCTTCATGGCCGACTGGGCCAAGTCCGGGCAGAAGATCGGGTGAAGCAGATCCTCCCCGGTACGGGGAGGGGGACCGCGACGCTGAGCGTCGTGGTGGAGGGGGCCCGTTCCGGCGCTGAGGGCCCCCTCCACCATGCTGCGCATGGTCCCCCTCCCCGTGCCGGGGAGGATCTGGTTGGGGCCTTCGCCGATCACCTGCGGCGCGATCGCCGGCGCTCGATCCACACCGTCCGCGCCTATGTCGCGACGGCCGAGCGCCTCCTCGATTTCCTGCGCGATCATCAGGGGGGCGAGCCGAACCTGAAGGCGCTTGGTCTTGCCGATCTCCGCGCGTTTCTTGCGGCACGGCGGGGGGACGGCATCGGCAATGCGTCGACGGCGCGAGAGCTGTCGGCGGTCCGTACCTTTCTGGGCTTCGCCGGCATCGAAGCACCGCGGCTGCGGGGTCCCAAGGTCAAGAAGGGCGTGCCGCGCCCGGTCTCGCCGGCCGAGGCGATCGCGTTGGCTGAGGACGTGGCGGAGCAACGGGAAGGCTGGACCGGCGCCCGCGACCTGGCGGTGCTGCTGCTCCTCTATGGCAGCGGGTTGCGGATCGGCGAGGCAATGGGTTTGACCGGCGCGGCACTGCCGCTCGGCGGGACGCTGACCGTCACCGGCAAGCGCAACAAGACCCGGGTCGTCCCGCTGCTGCCGCAGGTTCGGCAGGCGATCGAAGCCTATGTGGCCGCTTGCCCCTATCCGCCTGCCACTGAACAGCCGCTGTTCCGGGGAGCGCGGGGCGGTCCGCTCGAGCCGTCGCAAGTTCGTCGGGCGGTGCGGCGGGCGCGGGGTCGGCTCGGGTTATCCGAGCGGACGACCCCGCACGCGCTTCGCCACAGCTTTGCCACCCATTTGCTGGGACGCGGCGTCGATCTTCGCTCGCTTCAGGAACTGCTCGGCCATGCGAGTCTGAGTTCGACCCAGATCTATACGGCCGTGGATGCCGCGCATCTGATGGACGTCTATCGGAACGCCCATCCGCGTGCCTAGCCGCGGGGCCGCCATGTCGCCACGCGATACAGATACCAGCCGATCATCAAGGCCATGACGGCAAGCGCAACCGGCCCGACATAGTCCTGCAGTCGCTCGAAATTCGAGCCGAGATACACGCCGGCACCGGTGAGCACGGCATTCCACACTGCGCTCCCCGCAAACGTCCAGATGACAAACTTCCAATGAGGCATGCAGGTGAGGCCGGCGGGCAGCGAGATCAGCGTCCGGCCTGTCGGCATAAAGCGGAAGACGAAAATCACCCAATGGCCATGGCTGACGAAAAAGCGATGCAGCCGCTCGACTTCGTGCCAGTCGAGCGTGAGCCAGCGGCCGTGTCGTTCCACGAAGGGGCGAAAGCGCTGATAGCCGATGCGCCAGCCGATCCAGTACCAGAAATAATTGCCGAGCAGGGTTCCGGCCGTGCCGACCAGCACGAGCGTGAGAAAGTCCATCTGCCCGCGTGCTACGGCGATTCCGCCGAGGCCCATGATCACTTCCGAAGGGATGGGCGGAAACACATTCTCGAGCACCATCAGCGCGAAGATGCCGAAATAACCGCCGCCGGTGATCAGTTTGAGGATGAAATCGGTCATGGGTGATGCGAACGTCTCAACTCGCCGTTCGCTTCGAGCGCAGTCGAGAAGCGGCTTCGGGTGCAGGCGGATGCGCGTTTCTCGACTTCGCTCGAAACGAACGGATCAGGTTGGTCTCCCGACCTTCCGTTCGATCGCGTCCCAGATCAGGCCGGCGGTGTCGGTGCCGTTGAAGCGGTCGATGGCGACGATGCCGGTGGGCGAGGTAACGTTGATCTCGGTCAGCCATTCGCCGCCGATCACGTCGATGCCGACGAACAGGAGGCCGCGTCGTTTCAGCTCCGGCGCGAGTGCGGCGCAGATTTCCTGCTCGCGCGCAGTCAGCTCGGTCTTGGCCGCCTTGCCGCCGACCGCCAGGTTGGAGCGGATTTCGCCTTCGCCCGGGATGCGGTTGACGGCGCCGGCGACTTCGCCGTCCACCAGCACGATCCGTTTGTCGCCGGCGGCGACGCTCGGCAGGAATGCCTGCACCATGTGCGGCTCGCGATAGGCGGTGTTGAACACCTCGATGAGCGAGGACAGGTTGGCGCCGTCCGCGCCGATTTTGAAGATTGCCTTGCCGCCATTGCCGTGGAGCGGCTTGACGACGATCTCCCCATGCTCCTCCAGGAATTTCCGCGCGGCGCCGAGCGACCGCGTGACCATGGTCGGCGGCATGAAGCGCGCAAAGTCGAGCACCCAGACCTTTTCCGGCGCATTGCGAACGCTCTCGGGATCGTTGACGACCAGCGTCTCGCCCCGAATCCGCTCCAGCAAATGGGTGGCGGTGATATAGCCGAGATCGAACGGCGGATCCTGCCGCATCCACACCACGTCGACATCGCAGCCGAGATCGAGCAGCACCGGCTCCCTCGGCGTGAAGTGGTTGCCCGGCTCCGGCCGCACCGTCATCGGCGTGCCGAAAGTGTAGAGCCGGCCATTCTCCCAGGTCAGATCTTCCGCCTGATAGTGGTAGCAAAGATGGCCGCGCTCCTGCGCCTTCAGCATTAGCGCGAAGGTGGAGTCGCCCGCGATGTTCAGCCCTTCCATCGGGTCCATCTGGAACGCCACACGCAAGCTCATCCCACTCTCCTTCAGCCTATCCAGGCGTTGCGGATGTGGCGGGGCAGGGACCAGGGCGCAAGCAGGATCACGTCAACGCGGAGGTCGTCGCCCGGCCGAGCGAAGCGGGGTGCAAGCATCGTCGCGGCGGCGGCGACGCGCGACAGCCGATGCTGGTCGATGGCGAGGTCGAGCTCTGCACGGGTGGCGCGGGTCTTCACTTCGACGAACAGGGTGGTGCGGCCACGCCGTGCGATCAGGTCGACTTCGCCGGCATGCGTCCGCACCCGCCGCGCGACGATGCTCCAGCCCTGAAGGTTGAGCCACAAGGCGGCGGCCGTTTCGCCGAGGCGCCCGCGGCGCTCGGCGGCTTTACGCTTCTGATTCACCCAGCCACCGCCGTGATCACCGACAGTCCTTGATCGCCATGGCGCGCGCATAGAGCTCTCGCCGGTCCGCGCCGGTCGCCTTGGCGACCTCGCCCGCCGCCTTTGCCGGCGGCAACCGCGTCAACGCTTCCCGTAGAGCCGCATCGACATCGTCTTCGCTGGCAGCCTCCGCTTCGCCGGGAGGGGCGACGACGATGACGATCTCGCCCTTGGGCGGCGAATCGGCATAGCGCGCGGACAAATCGCTGAGCGTGCCGGTGACGGTCTGCTCGAACGTCTTGCTGATCTCGCGCGCGACCGCCGCCTCCCGATCGCCCAGCCCCTCGGCAAGAGCGGCGAGGGCAGCACCCAGACGCGGACCCGATTCGTAGAAGACCAAAGTCGCACGCAGGGCGGCAAGCTCGGCAATCGCGTCGCTGCGCGCCTTGGCCTTGCTGGGGAGGAAACCGGCGAAAAGAAAACGGTCGGTCGGCAGCCCGGCGAGCGTCAAGGCAGCGATGGCGGCGCAGGGACCCGGCAGGGTCGTTACCGCAATCCCTGCCGCGCGCGCATCCCGCACCAGCTTGTAACCCGGATCGGAAATCAGCGGCGTGCCGGCATCGGAGACCAGCGCGACCGCTTCCGCGGTCATGCGCGCGATCAGCTCGGGCCGCACGCGGTCGGCATTATGGTCGTGGTAGGGCAGCATCGGCCGGCGCACGCCGATATGCTGGAGGAGCTTCGCCGTGACGCGGCTGTCCTCCACCGCCAGCACGTCGGCGCGCGCGAGGATGTCGGCGGCACGCGGCGCCAGATCGCCGAGGTTGCCGATGGGCGTCGCGACAATATAGAGGCCGGGTTCAAGCGTATCGGGCATGTGAGAGGATCGTCATGGCAGAGGCAGCCACCGCACCGCAAATTTGGGCAGGCGCGGCAAAGAAGCTCGGGCTCGCCACCGGCCTGTTGGCGCTGGCCGCCTGTCAGACGATGGTGCCGCGCCGCGGGCCGCAGGCGCCCACGCCGACGCCGACGCCGGTCGAGACTCCGCGCCCCATCGGTCCCGAACTGCCGGACGATGCCGAGCGCAACCGCATTGCCCTGCTGGTGCCGCTGTCCGGTCCCAACGCGGCGGTCGGCCAGTCGATCGCCAATGCCGCCAATCTTGCCGTGCTCGACACCGGCGGCAAGCGCATCCGCATCACCACCTACGACACGGGCGCGGGGGCAAGCGGCGCCGCGACGCGCGCGATCAATGAAGGCAACAAGATCATCCTCGGGCCCCTGCTGGCCGAAGAGGTACGGCTGGTCGCCCCGGTCGCCCAGCGGTCGCGCGTGCCGGTGATCAGCTTTTCGAACGACACGAGCGTGGCCGGCAACGGCGTGTTCGTGATGGGCTATACGCCCGCCGAATCGATCGACCGCGTGGTCCGGTTCGCCCGCGCGAAGGGAATGACCAAGTTCGCCGGCCTGACGCCGACCGGTGTGTACGGCCAGCGCGCGGCCAATGCCTTCCTCCGCTCGGTCGAAAGCGCCGGCGGCCAGGTCGTGACCCTGCAGAGCTTCGACCGCAGCAAGGGCGGCATTTCCGCTGCAATCACCAAGATGGGTGCCAACTCGCCGTATGAAGCCGTGCTGATCGCAGACGGCGCGCGCACGGCTTCCCAGGCCGTGACGCTGCTGCGCAAGGGCGCGCCCAGCGCAAAGGTGCTGGGCACCGAGCTGTGGAACACCGAAGGCGCGATCTCGACCATGACGCCCCTGCACGGTGCCTGGTTCGCCAGCGTGCCCGACGGGCTCTATCGCCAGCTCTCCGCCAAGTATCGCGCCCGCTTCTCCTCTGCGCCTTACCGTATTTCGAGCATGGGCTATGATGCCGTGCTGCTCGTCTCGCGCATCGCGCAGGATTGGCGGCTGGGGAGCGATTTTCCGATGGTGCGGCTGGTCGACAATGACGGCTTCACCGGTATCGACGGCCCGTTCCGCTTCCGCCGCGACGGCGTGGTGGAGCGCGCGCTGGAGGTGAGCCAGGTCGGACCGAACGGGCAGACGGTCGTCAGCCCGCCACCGGCGCGGTTCGACGACTGACACGATTGAACAGGGGGGTAGCATGAAGAGATTTTTCGCGGTCGCGGCGCTGGTTGCGGCGCCGCTCCACGCCCAGGCCGAGCGGCCGATCGGCGTCGAGACGCCATCGGCCCTGCACGCCGCGCTCAAGGACATGGGCTATGCGCCCGAGGCCCTCGACCTGTCGGGCGCGCCGTCGACGGTGATCACGTCCAATGACTCGCGCTATTGGGTCGTGCTCGGCGGCTGCAGCGACAAAAAGGCGTGCAAGACGCTGATGATCGGCAGCAGCTTCACCGACGTGATGCCGCCGATGGAATGGGTCAACAAGCAGAACGAATCCTTCGACCTGCTGAAGGTATGGCTGAACGACAAGAAACAGCTCGCCTATTCGGTGCAGGTGCCGACATCGGGCATCACCCGCCCGCAGCTGCGCGCCCTGATCGATGGGCTCAACAACTCGTCCGCGCAGCTGGGGCAGGACGCAATCGACGCGAAGCTGGTCAAGTAAGCACGATCTCGGCCAGCACGCGGTCGAGCAGCAGCATGCCCGCGGGAGTGACCCGCAGCCGCTGACCGGCCTCGATCAATCCCAAGGCGCTGAGTCGCGCAACGGCGGCGTGGTCGACCAGCTGGCGAATGCCCGTGCGGTCGCTGATCGCGGCGAGGTCCACGCCTTCGTCGAGCCTCAGGCCCATCAGCAGCGCTTCTGAAGCCTGGGTGCGAGGATCGAGCGCGTCTTCGCTCTCGATGCCATGTCGGTTGCGCGCGACCGCGGCGAGGAAATTCTCCGGCTTCTTGCGGCGGAAGCTCGCGGCGGCGCAGCGGCGGCCGTGCGCACCGGGACCGACGCCCAGATAGTCGCCGTAACGCCAATAGGTCAGGTTGTGCCGGCTCTCTTCGCCCGGCCGCGCGTGGTTCGACACCTCATAGGCGGGCAGTCCAGCCTCGGCAGTAAATGCCCGCGTCAGCTCGAACAGGTCGGCGGCGAGGTCGGGATCGGTCTCAGCCAGGGCTCCCTTGGCGGCCAGTGCCGCGAACCGCGTGCCGGGTTCGATCGTCAGTTGATAGAGAGAGAGGTGGCCGGTCCCAAACGACAGGGCGCGCGACAGCTCCGCGCGCCAGTCTTCCGGTGATTGTCCAGGCCGGGCATAGATCAGGTCGAAACTGACCCGGTCGAACACGCTTTGGGCCGTCTCGAGGGCAGCCAGGCCTTCCCGCACGTCATGGGCACGACCCAGAAAGGCCAGCGCCTGATCGTCGAGCGCCTGCAGGCCCAGCGAGACGCGGTTCACGCCCGCCGCCGCCAGGTCCGCGAAGCGCGCGGCTTCGACGGAAGAGGGGTTCGCCTCCAACGTGATCTCGATCCCTCGGGCAAAGCCCCAATGCCGCTCGGCCGCTTCGATCAGTGCCGCGACGGTCTGCGGCGGCATCAGCGACGGCGTACCGCCACCAAAAAAGATCGAGGAGAGCGGACGACCCGGCGTGAGCGACGCTTCATGCGCAAGGTCGGCCAACAGGGCCGCACGCCATTGCTGCTGATCGACGTCGCTCCGCACATGGCTGTTGAAGTCGCAATAGGGGCATTTCGAAACGCAGAACGGCCAATGAATGTAGAGGGCGAGGGGGGTGCCCGTCGGCAGGTCCTCCTCTCCGGTTTGGGCTGAGCTTGTCGAAGCCCTCCCTTTCTTAGGCGCCGAAGAGGTGAAAGAAGGGAGGCCTTCGACAAGCTCAGGTCGAACCGATTTTTGTATCTCGATGCTCAGAGGAGCGCCGCCTTCAGCTTCGCGAAAGCCGCGGCCCGGTGGCTGATCCGGTGCTTTTCCTCCGGGTCCATCTCGCCGAAAGTCTGGTCATAACCCTGCGGCACGAACACCGGATCATAGCCGAAGCCCCGCTCGCCCCGCGGCGGCCAGACCAGCGAACCTTCGGCCCGGCCTTCGAAACTTTCGACATGTCCGTCCGGCCACACGACGCACAGCACGCAAGCGAAATAGGCGGCGCGGCTCACGCCCGGACCGAGTGCCTCCAGCCGCTCCTGCACGCGCGACATGGCGAGCATCCAGTCGCGGCCGCCGTCGGTTTCGGCCCAGTTCGCCGTGTATACGCCCGGTTCTCCGCCCAGAGCTTCGACGCAGATGCCGCTATCGTCCGAGATGGCGGGCAGGCCCGACAGGTCCGCCGCGCTCCGCGCCTTCAGTTCGGCGTTGAAGAAGAAGGTGGTGCCGGTCTCTTCCGGCTCGGGCAGGTCGAGTTCCTTGGCGGAGACCAGCTCCAGGCCGTAGGGCTCGAGCAGGACGCGCAGCTCGTGCACCTTGCCTTCATTATGGCTGGCGACGACGAGCCGGCCCGCCTCAAGCCTCCGGGTCACCGGCCGACCGCCTTGCGCTGGGCCGCGAAGATGTCGTTGCAGCCGATCCGGGCGAGGCGGAGCAGGCGAAGCAGCCCTTCCTCGTCATAGGTCGCGCCCTCGGCGGTCGCCTGCACCTCGACGATATTGCCCTGGCCGGTCAGCACGAAGTTGGCGTCGGCATGCGCGGTCGAGTCTTCGGGATAGTCGAGGTCGAGCACCGGCGTGCCCTCCCAGATGCCGCAGCTGATCGCCGCCACCTGGTCGCGGATCGGGTCGACGGGCAGGTTGAGCGTGTCGACGGCCATGCGCAGCGCCACCCATGCGCCGGAGATGGAGGCCGTCCGCGTGCCGCCATCCGCCTGGATCACGTCGCAGTCGAGCACGATCTGGCGCTCGCCGAGCGCCTTCAGGTCGACGACGGCGCGCAGCGAGCGGCCGATCAGCCGCTGGATTTCCTGCGTGCGGCCGGACTGCTTACCCTTGGCCGCTTCGCGGCTGCCGCGGGTGTGGGTGGCGCGGGGCAGCATGCCATATTCCGCCGTGACCCAGCCTTCGCCCTTGCCCCGCAGGAACGGCGGGACCTTTTCCTCCACGCTGGCGGTGACCAGGACCTTGGTGTCGCCAAAGCCGATCAGCACCGACCCTTCGGCGTGGCGGGTGAAGTTCGGCTCGATGGTGATGGCGCGCATCTGGTCGGGCGCGCGGCCTGAGGGTCGCATAGGTGTTCCTCTGAAAGTGTGGCAGCGCCCTAGGTGACGGCGAAGATGAGAGTCCATACATAACCCGCCATGGCCAGCCAGCCGATCACCGAATTGTCCGACCGGGCGCGCGAAGTGTTTCGCGTGGTGGTCGAATCCTATCTCGGCACGGGCGTGCCGGTGGGATCGCGCACCATCTCGAAAGTTGGCGGGTTCAACCTGTCGCCCGCCTCGATCCGCAACGTGATGCAGGACCTGGAAGAAGCGGGGCTGCTGTCCGCACCGCATATCTCCGCCGGGCGCATGCCGACCGAGCAGGGCCTGCGCCTGTTCGTCGACGCGATCATGCAGGCGGCCGAGCCCTCGGCCGAGGAACGGCGCATGATCGAGCGCCAGCTCGGCCGCGACGGTGGACCGATCGAGAATGCGCTTTCGGCTGCCAGCGCGGCCTTGTCCGACCTCTCGGCCTGTGCAGGCGTGGTGATGGTGCCCCGGCGCGAGCCGCGGCTGCGGCAGATCGGCTTCGTGCCGCTATCGCGCGAACAGGCGCTGGCGGTGCTGGTGGGGCAGGACGGCAGCGTCGAAAATCGCGTCATCGACTTGCCGCCGGGCGTGTCGCCGAGCTCGCTGATCGAAGCGGCGAACTTCGTGTCCGACCAGCTTGCCGGCATGACGCTGGGCGAGGCGCGGGCGCGGCTGCAGGCGGAGATCGGCGCGGGACGCCGGGCGCTCGATGCCGCCTCGCGCGAGCTGGTCGAGCGCGGCCTTGCCATCTGGTCCGAAGATGGCGACCGGCGGCCGGTGCTGATCGTCCGCGGCCAGTCGCACCTGATCGACGCCGCTGCGGCCGCCGATCTGGAGCGTGTCCGCCAGCTGCTCGGCGAGCTGGAGGAGGCGCAGGAAATCGCGCGCGTCCTCGACTCCGCGGCCGAGGGTGCGGCGACCAAGATCTTCATCGGTTCCGAAAACAAACTGTTCGCCTTGTCGGGCTCGTCGGTGATCGCTTCGCCTTATCGCGGGGCGGACGGCCGGGTGGTCGGCGTGGTGGGGGTGATCGGGCCGACGCGGTTGAACTATGCGCGCGTGGTCCCCATGGTGGACTTTACGGCACAAACATTATCAAGACTGATGGGATGATGGACGAGAACGATACGGTTCGCGAAGAAGCGGCTGCGGATGCTCCGGAAGTGGCGGAGCATGATCGCGTGACGGCATTGGAGGCTGAGTTGGCCGAGGCCAAGGCCGCGGTGCTCTATGCCCAGGCCGAGACGCAGAATGTTCGCCGGCGGTTGGAAAAGGACGCGCAGGACGCGCGCGCCTACGCCGCCACCTCCTTCGCGCGCGACATGCTGTCGGTGTCGGATAACCTGGAACGCGCGCTGCAGGCGATTCCGGCCGAGCTTCGCGAGGACGAGAAGTTCAAGGGGTTGGTCGTCGGCCTCGAAGCGACCGGCCGCGAACTGGCTGCGGTGTTCGAACGCAACGGCATCAGCCGCATCGCCGCACTGGGCGAGAAGCTCGACCCCAATCGGCATCAGGCGATGATCGAGCTGCCCAGCGCCGATGCCGAACCCGGCACCGTTGTGCAGGAAATGCAGGCCGGCTTCATGATCAAGGATCGCCTGCTGCGCCCGGCGCTGGTGGCGGTTGCGAAAGCTGCGGAAGCGGTTCAGGCCTGAGGATGGACGGTTCGGGGTTCTGACGCTAAAGGCCCCGCCACTTCGAATAGAAAGCCAGAGATGTTCACCTTCCTCCTCGTCGTGCAGGCCATTATCGCCGCGGCGCTCGTCACCGTGATCCTGATGCAGCGGTCCGAAGGCGGCGGCCTGACCGGCGGCAGCCCGACCGGGCTGATGTCGGCGCGCGGCGCGGCCGACTTCCTGACCCGCGCGACCGCGATCCTGGCGACCGTCTTCGTGCTGCTCTGCATCGCGCTGGCCACGATCGCGTCGCTGAACAACCGCACTGGCCGGGTCGACGCGACCGCCGCCACTCCTGCCCAGACGGCACCGCTGGCTGCGCCGACCACCGCGCCCGTCGATCCGCTTGCTGCGGCAGCGGGTCAGGCAGCGGGCAACTCGACGGCGCCCGCGACCAAGTAAGTTCCTCCCCGTGTGGGGGAGGAGCTAAAGAGCTTGCCCCTGCCCGATTCCCCCGGCTAAGCCATTCCTCCCATGGCGCGGTATATTTTCATCACCGGCGGCGTGGTTTCCTCGCTTGGCAAAGGCTTGATGGCGGCCTCTCTGGCTGCCCTCCTCCAGGCGCGTGGTTACCGCGTGCGCATCCGGAAATTTGATCCTTATCTCAACGTCGATCCGGGCACGATGAGCCCGTATCAGCACGGCGAAGTCTATGTGACCGACGACGGCGCCGAGACCGATCTCGATCTCGGCCATTATGAGCGGTTCACCGGCGTGCCGAGCCGCCAGTCGGACAATGTCACGTCCGGCCGCATCTACCAGACCGTGATCCAGCGCGAGCGGCGGGGCGACTATCTCGGCGCGACCGTGCAGGTGATCCCGCACGTCACCGACGCCATCAAGGCCTTCGCGCAGACCGATGTCGAGGATCTCGACTTCGTGCTGTGCGAGATCGGTGGGACGGTCGGGGACATCGAGTCGCTGCCCTTCATCGAAGCCGTCCGGCAGCTGCGCAACGATCTCGGCCGCGAGAACAGTGTCTTCGTGCACGTGACGCTCGTGCCCTACATCGCCGCCGCCGGCGAGCTGAAGACCAAGCCGACGCAGCACAGCGTGCGCGAGCTGACCGCGCTCGGCATCCAGCCGGACGTGCTCGTCTGCCGCTGCGAAAAGCCGCTGCCGGACAGCGAACGCGCCAAGATTGCGCTGTTCTGCAACGTGCGGAAGGAAGCGGTCGTGCCCGCGCTCGACGCCAAGAGCATCTATGGCGTGCCGCTCCAATATCATGCGGAAGGGCTCGACCGCGAAGTGCTGCGCGCCTTCGGCATCGAGACGCCGCCGGCCAGCCCGAACCTCTCCCGCTGGTCCGAGATCATGGACCGGCTGGAGAATCCCGAAGGTGAGGTGACGATCGGCGTCGTTGGCAAATATGTCGGTCTGCCGGACGCCTATAAGTCGCTGCACGAAGCGCTCGTCCATGGCGGCATCGCCAATCGGGTGAAGGTCAACATCAAGTGGATCGATGCCGAACTGTTCGAGCATGAGGATCAGGTCACGACCGAACTGGAGCCGATGCACGCCATCCTCGTGCCCGGCGGCTTCGGCGAGCGCGGCTCCGAGGGCAAAATCTCCAGCGTCAAGTTCGCGCGCGAACGGAACGTTCCGTTCTTCGGCATCTGCCTGGGCATGCAGATGGCCTGCATCGACGGCGCGCGGAACGTTGCCGGCATCAAGGGCGCCTCGACGACCGAGTTCGGCCCGACCGATGAGCCCGTCGTCGGCCTGATCACCGAGTGGATGTCGAAGGAAGGGCTGCAGAAGCGGGAGGCGAATGGCGATCTGGGCGGCACGATGCGCCTGGGGGCCTTTCCCGCGACGCTCAAGGGCAACAGCGTCGTCGAGTCGATCTACGGCGCGCGCGAGATCAGCGAACGCCACCGCCACCGCTATGAAGTGAACATTCATTATCGCGAGGCGCTGGAGAAGGGCGGCCTGCTCTTCACCGGCATGAGCCCGGACGGCGCGTTGCCGGAAATCGTCGAGCGTCCCGATCATCCCTGGTTCGTCGGCGTGCAATTTCACCCGGAGCTCAAGTCCAAGCCCTTCGAGCCGCACCCGCTCTTCGCCAGCTTCGTCGAAGCGGCCGTGAAGCAGAGCCGATTGGTCTGACGCGGGCGTAACGAGAGGAACGCTGCGTCACTGCCTCCGTTGAAACCGCGACGCGAGCGCAGCTTCGCCTCGCGCCTTTTCGCGACGGAGAGACAGATGCAGAATCAAGGCGGTAGCGGCCAGACCGGCACGCGCGACACGACGTACGACCTGACGGCCGTGCTTTACCACGCGCTCCAGGGTGTCGAGAATTGCGAGACCTATCAGCAGGACGCCCAGAGCGGTGACCAGCAGCTCGCGCAGTTCTTCCAGCAGGCTGCGCAGACGCAGCGCCAGCTCGCCGAACAGGCAAAGACGTTGCTTCACGATTGCCTGATGAAGGAAACGCAAGGCGGGCAGGGCGGGCAGCAAGGCTCCGGCCAGGGCTCCGCCTTCGGCTTCGGCCAGCAAGGCTCGCGGCAGATCGGCCAGCAGAGTGAAATGGCCGGCGGTGCCTCGGGCGGACAGAACTAGAGTTACTGAGTCTATCCTCCCCGGAACGGGGAGGTGGCAGGCCAAAGGCCTGACGGAGGGGGCCCGGTCCGTGTTCCGGCGGTGGGCCCCCTCCACCATGCTTCGCATGGTCCCCCTCCCCGTTCCGGGGAGGAGCTGTTAGACGCACTCCCACACAGTCGAGAGGAGTGCCCCATGTCCACCTATGAAGCGCGCCTAGCGGCCCTGCGCGAGCAGCTGAAGCGCGACCGGCTGGACGGATTCGTCGTACCGCTGACCGACGAGCATATGTCCGAATATGTCGGCGCTTACGCCCAGCGGCTTGCTTGGCTGACGGGTTTCCAGGGCTCGGCCGGCACGGCGGTGGTGCTGCCCGAAGAGGCGGCGATCTTCATCGACGGCCGCTATACGCTGCAGGTGCGCGAGCAGGTCGATCCGAAGCACTGGGCCTATGTCTCGGTGCCGGAGACATCAGTTTCCGACTGGCTGGGCGAGCACGCCGCGAACGGTGCGCGGATCGGCTATGATCCCTGGCTTCACACCCGCGCCTGGGTCGAAGCGGCCACCAAGGCCTTGGCGGAGAAGGGCGCAACGCTGCTTGCGGTCGACACCAACCCCGTCGACGCGGTCTGGCCGGACAAGCCGGAGCCCAGCCGTGCCAAGCTGGTCGTCCACCCGGATCAGTTCGCCGGCAAGAACTCGGCGGAAAAGCGGGCGGAGATCGCCGATTGGCTCGCCGCCAAGCGCGCCGATGCCGTAGTCCTCTCCGCGCTCGACTCGATCGCCTGGACGTTCAACGTGCGCGGCAAGGACGTGGAACGCACGCCGGTCGCGCTCGCCTATGCGCTCGTCAACGCCGACGGCACTGCCGACCTATTCGTCCGGCCCGAAAAGGTCGGCGAGGATGTTGCCCAGCACCTCGGCAACGCGGTGCGGTTGCACGACCGGGCGGAGTTCCCGAAGGCGCTGGCGGGCTTTGCCGGCAAGCGGGTGGCGGTCGATCCCGAGCGGGCGGTCGCCGCCATTTTCGAGAAGTTGGAGCAGGGCGGTGCGCAGCCGCTGCAGCTGCGTGATCCCGCCGTGCTCGCCAAGGCGAAAAAGAACCCGGTTGAGATTGCCGGCCACCAGGCGGCGCAGGCGCGCGACGGGGCCGCCATCGTCCGCTTCCTGCACTGGCTGTCGATCGAGGCGCCCAAGGGCCAGCTGACCGAAATGAGCGCGGCCGCGAAGCTGCGCGCGTTCCGTGACGAGACCGGACTGCTCGAAGACCTGTCGTTCGACACCATCTCCGCGGCCGGTCCGAACGCAGCCATCCCGCACTATCGCGTCACCGATGAGTCCAGCCTGCCGATCACGATGAACGGTATTTATCTGGTCGATTCAGGCGGCCAGTATCGGGACGGCACGACGGACATCACCCGCACCGTGATCGTCGGCCAGCCCACGCCCGAGATGCGAGACCGGTTCACGCGGGTGCTGAAGGGTCATATCGCCATCGCCACTGCGTTGTTTCCCAAGGGCACGCGCGGCCAGCAGATCGACGCCTTCGCCCGCCGCCCGCTGTGGGAGGCCGGCCTCGATTACGCCCATGGCACCGGCCACGGCGTCGGCAGCTATCTGTCGGTGCATGAAGGGCCGGCGCGAATCGCGACCTTCGGCGGCGGCGACGAACCGCTGGCCGAAGGCATGATCCTCTCCAACGAGCCCGGCTATTACAAAGGCGGGGAATACGGCATCCGCATCGAGAACCTCGTGCTGGTGGTGGCGAAGGAGGTGCCCGGCGCCGAGCGCGAGATGCTCGGCTTCGAGACGCTCACCTTCGCACCGATCGACCGGCGCCTCATTGACGCCGCGATGCTGACCGCGGCCGAGCGCGCCTGGCTCAACGCCTATCACGCGCAGGTGCTGGCCAAGATCGGCCCTCAGGTTGGAGGCGAAATTCGCGCCTGGCTCGAAGCGGAGTGCGCTGCTCTTTGAAGGAAAAGCGGGATCCCGGATCAAGTCCCGGATGACGGGTGAGAGTTTTCGGAGTCATCGTCACCCCGGCCTTGAGCCGGGGTCCCGCTTCCTTCCGTGTCGCGCCCCTGTGCCTTCCGCTTGCGCAGATTTTCCCGCAGCGCCGCCGCTAGTCGTTCCGCCCGATCGTCCTTGCTCATGCCGACCCGCTACTCCCGCCCTCAACGGGTTGACAAGCGCGCGGCCCTCGCCCAAGTGCCCGCCTCGCCCGCGGGCAGTGCTGCCGTAGCTCAGTGGTAGAGCGCATCCTTGGTAAGGCTGAGGTCGTGAGTTCAATCCTCACCGGCAGCACCATTTTCCTTCCGCCCACCGCCTCAGATAGCTAGGCCCGGCGGTATGGCAGACGTTCAGAACAGCGCCGCACCGCAGGTCATCCGCCGCGAGGATTATCGTCCGCCCGACTGGCGCGTGGCGGAGATCGCGCTCGAGTTCGAGCTCGATCCCGCGCAGACGATCGTGCGCAGCCGCTTGCAGGTGGAGCGCGCGGGCGAGGGGCCGCTGCGGCTGGACCATGGCGGGCAGGAGTTGCTCTCGTTCCGCACAGATGGCGCGGCGGCTGCTTATCGTGAAGAGGGCGGCCAATATGTCGTCGATTTGCCGGGTGAAGCGCACCTTATCGAAACGGAATGCGTGCTCGCGCCGGACAAGAATACCGAGTTGATGGGGCTTTACGCGTCGGGCGGGCTGCTTTGCACCCAGTGCGAGGCGGAGGGGTTTCGGCGCATCACGCCGTTTCCCGACCGACCGGACGTGCTTGCCCGTTATCGGGTGCGAATGGTCGCGGACAAGGCGCGCTTCCCGGTGCTGCTGTCGAACGGCGATCTCGCCGGTAGCGGCGATCTTCCCGATGGGCGGCATTGGGCCGAGTGGCACGACCCGTTCCTGAAGCCATCATACCTGTTCGCGCTGGTCGCGGGCGATCTGCAGGCGAACCGCGACAGCTTCACGACCATGTCGAGCCGCAAGGTCGATCTCGGCATCTGGGTGCGGCAGGCCGACCTGCCCAAGACCGCGCATGCGATGCAGGCGCTGAAAGACGCGATGGCCTGGGACGAGCGCGTCTATGGTCGCGAATATGATCTCGACGTGTTCAACATCGTCGCGGTCGCGGATTTCAACTTCGGCGCGATGGAGAATAAGGGCCTCAACATCTTCAACTCGCGCTACATCCTCGCCGATCCGGAAACCGCGACCGATGCGGATTTCGATGCGGTCGCGGCCGTCGTCGCCCACGAATATTTCCATAACTGGTCGGGCAACCGGATCACCTGCCGTGACTGGTTCCAGCTGTCGCTGAAGGAAGGCTTCACCGTCTTCCGGGACCAGCAATTCTCGGCCGATCACGGCTCGGCGGCGGTCAAGCGGATCGAGGATGTGCGCGTGCTGCGCGCGGCGCAGTTCCCCGAAGACGCCGGACCGCTCGCCCATCCGGTCAGGCCGGACAGCTTCATCGAGATCAGCAACTTCTACACGGCGACGATCTACAACAAGGGCGCCGAGCTGATCCGCATGATGCACACGCTGGCGGGTCCCGAGCGGTTCCGCCGCGGCACCGACCTCTATTTCGATCGCTTCGACGGCCAGGCGGTCACGTGCGACGATTTCGTGGCCGCAATGGAGGAGGGCGCCGGGCTCGACCTCTCGCGCTTCCGCCGCTGGTACGAACAGGCCGGCACGCCCAAGGTGAAGGCAAGCGTCCGCATTAGCGGCGGCGAGACGGTTGTCGCCCTGGAGCAGCAGGTCCCCCCCACGCCCGGCCAGCCGCACAAGCAGCCGATGCCACTCCCGCTGCGGCTCGCGCTGTTCGGCGCCGAAAGCGGTACCCGGCTGGTGGAGGAGCAGCTGGTCGTGCTCGACGACGCGAGTACCGAGCTGCGCTTCGCCGGCCTGGCCGAGCCGCCGGTGCTGTCGATCAACCGGGGCTTCTCCGCTCCGGTGGTGGTCGAAAGCGATCGCACGGCGGCCAACCTCGCGCTGCTTTCCGCCCATGATGATGATCCGTTCGCGCGTTACGAGGCGCTCCAGCAGCTGATGCTCGGCGGGCTGATCGCAGCGATCGAAGGCGCGCCGTTCGACGATGATGCGGTAATCGAGGCGGTGCGGCGGACGCTCACCAATCCCGCGCTGGACAAGGCCTTTATCGGCGAAGCGGTGCTGCCGCCGTCCGAGGCCTTTATCGGCGATCAGATGGTCATGGTCGATCCCGAAGCCATTCATGCGGCTCGCGAGTCACTGCGGCAGCGGCTCGGGCGCGCGCTGGAGACGGATTGGCGCGAGGCCTATCTCGGGAGCGCCGCCAACCGCTTCGAGCTCACGCCGGCGGCCAAGGGCGCGCGGCGCCTGCGCTCGGTCGCGCTCGGCTTCCTGATGGCAGGCGGCGCGCAGGACGCGCCCATGCTGGCTTGGGAGCAGTTCCAGGGCGCATCGAACATGACCGATCGGCAGGGCGCCCTCAACGCGCTGGCAAGCAGCGAAACGGCCGAGCGCGAAAAGGCGCTGGCCGCCTTTTACGATCTTTATCGCGGCGACCCGCTGGTGCTCGACAAATGGTTCACCACCCAGGCGCTGGCCAGTAGGGCAGGAGTGCTCGACGACGTCTTGCGGCTCTCCCGGCATCCGGACTTCACGCTTACCAACCCGAATCGCGCGCGGGCGCTGGTCGGCGCCTTCTCGGCCAATCAACACGGCTTCCACAGCGGCGGAGTGCGGTCCTACCAGTTCCTCGCCGACACGGTGCTGGAGCTCGACAAGCTCAATCCGCAGACCGCCGCCCGCTTCGTCGTGCCGCTCGGCCGCTGGCGTCGCTTCGCTCCGGAGCGCGGTGCGCAGATGCGTGCGGAACTCGAACGCATCGTCGCCTCGCCCCAGCTCTCAAAGGATGTGTTCGAACAGGCGAGTAAGTCGCTCGCGTAAACCCGCCAGTGCTCCGGCGAAGGCCGGAGCTCTAGGCCGCAAGGCTCCGGCCTTCGCCGGAGAACATGGCTATTTCAGCCAGTCCGCGACTTCCGCCGCCACCTGATTTGCGGCTTGGTTCAGCGCCGCGCCCACTGGCGCTGCCTCGATGGCGCTGACCGGTACGCGCGCTTCGAAGCGGCGCGTCTGGATGGCCGTGCCGCGCGCGACGGCGGCGTCGAAGGTGACGACTGCGCTCTGACTCGCTTCATCGATGCCGAACGCCTGGAGCTGGCCGGTGACGCGGACGCCCGGGTCCATGACGAACTGCCGGCCCGACAGGACCGGCCGCCCAGTGCGCGCCGCGATCACCTCGGACAACAGCCGAGCGAAGAGGCGCGACGGCGGCTCCACCCATTGCGCCTTCTTCACATAGGCGACTTCCGTAGAGCCGCTGCGGACCGGCACGCGATTGCTGGCGAGTTCGGCAGGCACCGTCGGCGGAATGACCGTGATGGCTTCACCCGGCGAAACGCTCTGCCCGGTGCCTGGCGCGACCGACTGTGTCGCGGTCAGCCGCAGCAGCCGCTCAGGCGGCTTCTCGCCGAAGCTGATGCAGCCGGACAACGCGAAGACAAGGAGCACACCTAATCCCGTTCGCTCCGAGCGAAGTCGAGAAGCTCGGCGCGAGGGGTTCTCGACTTCGCTCGAACCGAACGGATCTTTGTGTTGGAGCATGGCGACCCTCATTTCGGCTCATAGTCTGGAAGCTTGGAGCTGCCGATCAGGCCGCTCGCGCCGCCGCGGTTAAGACGTTCGGCGACGCCGCTCAGCGCTTCGGACATTTCGCGCAGGTCGCGGATCAGCAGGCCCACCTCGGGCAGGGTCTGCTTCGAAAAGGCCTGAACGCCCGGCCGGGCATCGTTCAGCACGGCATCGAGAGTGTCCATGCTGGTGCGGGCGCGGGCCACCGTTGCGCGGAGGTCCGCCACCAGCGGCCGGCCCTGTTCGTCGAGCAGCTGATTGGTGGTGCCAGCCAGCTTGCCGATCTGTTCGGCGGCATTGCCCGCCTGCTGGATAGCGATGCGGGTCTCCGCGATCGTGGCGGCGATTTCCGGCCCACGATTGGCGAGGTCGCCGCTCAACCGATCGATATTCTTGAGGATGTTGCCGAATGACTGCTGGTTCCGGTCGTTGAGCAACTGCGTCAGCCGCTCGGTCAGCGTCGACAATCGCTCGAGCAATTGCGGCGCGCTGTTGAGCAAGGCGCCGAGGCCGCCCGCCTGGGTGGGGATGACCGGCGCGCCGGCCGGGCCGATCTCGGTGATCGGCGGCGCGCCCTTTTGTGCGCCTTGCAGCAGCAGGGTAGAGACGCCGGTGAAGCTGCCCTGGATGCTGGCCGTTGTGCCGATCAGCACAGGGACATCCTCGTCGATCGCGATCCGCACGCGAACGAACTCCGGATTGTCCTTCCAGATCTTGATTTCCTGCACCTGGCCGGCCGGCACACCGCGGAAACTGACCGCCGATCCGCGCGCGAGGCCTTCGACGGACTGTTTGAAGAAGATGTCGTAGACCTTCTGCTCCGTGTCGGCGACCCGTGCGAGCCAGATGGTGAACACTGCCGTGGCGAGCAGCAGGATCAGCACCACCGATCCGACCAGCACATGATTCGAGCGGGTTTCCATCAGCGCGTCACCTCAGCCTCTCGCCGTCCTTCGGCCTGCGCCGCCAGTCGCCCGCGCGGTCCCTTGAAATATTCCTGTATCCACGGGTGGTCCAATGCCAATAGTTCCGGGATCGTTCCAACCGCGATCACTTTCCGGTCGGCAAGCACCGCGACCCGGTCGCAGATCGCATAGAGCGTGTCGAGATCGTGGGTGATCAGGAACACGGTCAGGCCGAGCGTGTCGCGCAGGCTGCGCGTCAGTTCGTCGAACCGCGCCGCACCGATGGGGTCAAGACCGGCAGTCGGCTCGTCGAGGAACAGCAGCTCCGGGTCGAGGGCCAGCGCACGCGCGAGGCCGGCGCGTTTCTTCATGCCCCCCGAGAGTTCGGCCGGGTATTTGGGACCGGCCTCGGCAGGCAGGCCAGTCATCACCACCTTATAGGCGGCGATCTCGTTCAGCAGCTCGGGGCTGAGGTCGGGGTAAAATTCCTTCAGCGGGACCTGAACATTCTCGGCCACGGTGAGGGTCGAGAAGAGAGCGCCGCCCTGGAACAGCACGCCCCAACGCTTCCGCACTTCGACGGTGTCTTCGTCGTCACGCCCGATCATCGGCTCGCCGAACACCTCGACTTCGCCTTCGACGGGCGTCTGCAGGCCGATGATCGACCGCATCAGCACCGACTTGCCGGTGCCGGAGCCGCCGACCACGCCGAGGATCTCGCCGCGCCGCACTTCGAGCTCCAGGCCGTCATGCACGACCTGTTCGCCGAAGCTGTTCTTCAGCCCGCGCACGCGGATGATCGGATCGCCGCTCATATCCAGCCGATCCGCTCGAAGAAGACGGCAAAGAAGGCGTCGATGACGATCACGAGGAAGATGCCCTGCACGACCGCCGCGGTGGTGCGCAGGCCGACCTGCTCCGCGTCATTCTCGACGTTCATGCCCTGGTAGCAGCCGGTCAGGGCGATAATCGCCCCGAACACCGGCGCCTTGACCAGGCCGACATACAGGTCGGTGATCGGCACCACTTCGCGCAACCGCTGGACGAAGGTGACGGGCGGGATGTCCAGCGAAATCCAGCAGAAGATGCCGCCGCCGACGATCGCGATCAGCGACGAATACATGCCGAGCAACGGCATCATGAACACGGCCGCCAGCACGCGCGGCAGCACCAGCGCCTCCATCGGCGACACGCCGATCGTGCGCATCGCGTCGATCTCTTCGGTCAGTTTCATCGTGCCGAGCTGGGCGGCAAAGGCCGAGCCGGAGCGCCCTGCGACCATGATCGCGGTCATCAATACGCCCAGCTCGCGGAGCGTAATGCGGCCGATCAGGTTGATGGTCAGGAACTCGGCGCCATAAGCGGCAAGCTGGACGGCGCCCTGCTGCGCGATGACGATGCCGATCAGGAAGCTCATCAGCCCGATGATGCCAAGCGCCGAGACGCCGACCACCTCGAAACGCTGGATGACCGCATTCCAGCGGAAGCGCCGGGGGTGGCGGATCACCGAACCGGCCGCCACGATCATCCCGCCAAAAAAGGCGAGCAGGCCGAGCAGGGTCCGGCCCGCGGTGGCTGTGGCTGCGCCGATCTCTTCCAGCACGCGCTGGAACGAGGGCTGGGGCTCCGGCCGCATCTGCACCGGTTCGTGCGCGCGCTCGACCTCGTCGATCAGTCGCCTGGCCTCGGGGCTGGCGCCGGTCAGCGTGGCGCCATGCTCTTCGGCGAAGCGGGTGACCAGAAACGCGCCGATCGTATCGATGCGTTCGGCGCCGCTCAGGTCGACGGTGGCGACGGGGCCTTCGATCGCCTGCAGTCGCTCCGGCAGGTCGCGCACGCGCGCCAGCGTCAGCGATCCGCTGAACCGCACCACCCGCCCGCCGGCGTCGGTCTCTTCGAGGAAATCGGCGGGTGCGGCCATCTCGTTACCAGTGCGAGATAATCCGCAGGGGAGCAAGGTGTTCCGCTACACCGCCGCCAGCGCCTGCTCGAAATCGGCGATGAGGTCGTCCGGGTCTTCGACGCCGATCGAGATGCGCACCAGATTGTCGGTAATGCCGAGGGCGCGCTTACGCTCGTCCGGAACCGAAAGATGGGTCATCGCAGCGGGCGCTGAAGCAAGCGTCTCGGTACCCCCCAGCGACACCGCTAGCTTCGCAATCTTGAGCGCGTCGAGGAAAGCGAACGCTTCTGTCTCGCCGCCCTTCAGATAGAGGGAGAAGGTCGAACCGGCGCCGGTGCAATGGCGGCGATAGATGTCGGCTTGCCGCGCGTCGTCGCCCTGCTCGAGGAAGCCGAGGTAGCCGACCTTCTCGACCTTCGGATGCCCCTTCAGGAAGTTGCACACCTTCACGGCATTCTCGCCCGCCCGGTTCATGCGCAGCTCCAGGGTTTCAAGCGAGCGCAGCAGCATCCAGGCAGTGTTCGGATCGCAGATCGTGCCGATCGTGTTGCGCATCATCCGAAGCGTGTTGATGTGCGCCTTGCCGCCGACCACCCCGCCCGCCACCAGATCCGAGTGGCCGCCAGCATATTTGGTGAGACTGTAGACGACCAGCTCGGCACCCTGCTTCAGCGGTTGCGCCCAGATTGGGCCCAGGAACGTATTGTCGATGGCGATTGGCGGCTTGCTCTCACCGGTAAAGATGGCGTCGCGGCTTGCCCGGACCGCCTCGACATCGACCAGCGCATTGGTCGGGTTCGCCGGGCTCTCCAGGTAGATGAGCGCGACATTGCCCTTGGCCGCGCGCTGCATCACGGCATCGATCTCGTCGCGCGTCGCGCCGGCTGGAAAATCGAGCCACTCGACCCCGAACTTGCCGAGGATGCGCGCAATCAGCGTCTCCGTGGCCGCGTAAAGCGGGCCGGAATGGACGATCGTGTCCCCGGGTTTCACCATCGACAGGAAGAGGGTCGCAATGGCCGACATGCCTGACGAAAAAGCGAGGGCGTCCTCGGCATCTTCCCACACCGCTAGTCGGTCTTCGAGGATTTCCTGGTTCGGGCCATTGAAGCGTGAATAGACCAGGCCTTCCGACCCGCCCGGCCGCTTGCCAGTAACGCCCTCGAAATGTCGTTTGCCTGCAGCGGCATTGGGGAAGACGAATGTGGAAGTCAGAAAGATCGGCGATTTGAGCGAGCCTTCCGAAAGCGTCGGATCATAGCCATGGCCCATCATCAGCGTTGAAGGCTTCAGCCGGTGATTGCCGATCATGTCGGTCGCGGCCTTGGGCTTGCGCCGGGCAGTCGCGCCGGACAGTTCGGCTTCGGTTTCCTTGGTCATGCGAGGGGCTCCGATTTCTTGATTGCGCCCCTCTAGCGCCGGTCACGCTACGGCGCGAGGCCGATCAGGCTGATCTGCCGGCCATAATCCGGTTCTCCCCTGTGCGTCGCGCGGCGAAAGCTGAAGAAGCGACTCTCCTCCGCATAGGTGTCGAGTCCGAGTGCGTCCACTCGCCCGATGCCGGCCGCGGCGAGGCGGGCGGCGACATAGCCCTCCAGGTCGAACAGATGATGGCCCGGTCGGCCGGCGGTGAAGAAACGCTCGTTCGCTGAATCGGCCTCCTCGAAGCGGCGCGCGAAACTATCGTCCACTTCATAGGAGGCGCGCGCGATGCAGGGACCGATCGCGGCGGCAATGTGCTCGCGCCGTGCGCCGAGCCTTTCCATCATCTCGACGGTCGCGTCGGTGACCCCACCGAGCGCGCCCTTCCAGCCGGCATGCGCCGCGCCCAACACGCCTGCCTCGTGATCGGCGAACAACACCGGGGCGCAATCGGCCGTGAGGATGCCGAGCAGCAACCCCGGACGATCCGTCACCAGCGCATCCGCCTGCGGCCGCTCGGCAAAGGCCCAGGGCTCCGCTACGACACAGGTCGGCGAATGCACCTGATAGATGGTGACCAGCGTCGAGCCGGGCAGCACCGCGTCAACGGCGCGCCGGCGGTTTTCCTCCACCGCGCCCGGCTCGTCGCCGGAGCCGGTCCCCACATTCAGCCCCGCGCAAACGCCATGCGACACGCCTCCGCGCCGCCCTAGAAAGCCATGCGCGGTGCCGTCGAGCAGCGGGGAGCGGATCACCTCGACGCTCACAGCGGCAGCCGCATGATCAGGTCGCGGTCGATCTGATTGCCCATCGGGAACTCAAAATCCCCGATGTGCATGAAGCCGAGCTTCTCGTAGAAGCGCATCGCGCGCGGATTATGCTCCCAGACGGTCAGCAGCAGCTCGTCCGCGCTCTCGGCCCTTGCCGTTTCGATCGCCCAATCCATGAGGGTATTCGCGACGCCCGAGCCGCGCGCGCTTCCCACGATGTAGATTTGGCTCAGCTGCCGCGCCCTCGGGCCGACATGCTCCCGCGGGAGCCAAGGCTTGGAAAGCTTCGCATAACCGACTATCGCTTCATTCTGCAGAGCCAGGCGAAAGCGATGGTCTGGATCGTTCAGGTGCCGGATCAGGTCGCCGTTCGGGCCGTAGGCCTTGGCGAGATACAGCCCGATGTCCTCGGCCGATCCGCTATGGCCGAACGTCTCCAGCCAAACGGCCTGTGCCATGGCGTCCAGCTCGCGACCGTCCTCCGGCACGGCGTCGCGATATTCGATTGCTTGCGTCATTCGAACCCCACTGGCTGCGGCCAGTCGGGCGCGGTCAGCGCCAGGGCCTTGAACAGGGTGCCCATCTGGTCCGGCCCGGTCAGCCGCGCAACCGCGGCCCCGATCTCGTCGGCCCGCGCCGGTGACGCCGCGGCGAGGCGCTCGGCGCGCGCGGCGATACCCATGCGCTCCAGCCACGCGCCCTGGCCGACGGGTCCGAAACTCCGTGCGCCTTCCGCCCGCGCGGCCTCCGCCAATGTTGCGAAGTCCACATGGGCGGTCAGGTCGCGTTCGCCCGGCTCCTCGAACGGATTGACATAGGCATGCGCGCGCACCGCCTGCAGCGTGTCGCCGATCGCCGGCCCCTCATAGCCATAGTCCACGATCAAGGCTGCACCGCCCTGGCCCGCCAGCCGATGCCCGATTCGGCGCGCGACGGCGGCCGACGCAGGCGAGGTCTCGATGATGCTGCCAATCGGCGAGCCGCGTAGCTGGTCCGGGAGTATCTGGTCCAGCGCCGGCCCGCTCGCCACCGGCACGAACAGCGGATCGGCCCAGGCGACATGCCGCTCCCGCCAGCCGTTCGGCGCACGGACGAGCTGGCGGATGGGGAGGGCGTCAAAGAACTCATTGGCGACGATCAGCAGCGGCCGATCGGAGGGCACGTCGTCCAGGTCATCGTGGAACACTGCGTCCGGCACGCGCTGCCGCTGCTGCTCGCGCAGTGTCGGGCTCGTCTCGACCAAATGCACCGGCGGGACGAGCCCGGCGCTGCGCATCGCGCGCAGCGCATCCGCCGCCAAGGTCCCGCGGCCGGGGCCGAGCTCGACGTAGCGCACGCCCGGCTTGCCGGCGCGCAGCCAGAGGTCGGCGAGCCAGAGGCCCACCAGTTCCCCAAACATCTGGCTGATCTCGGGCGCGGTGGTGAAGTCGCCCGCCGCGCCAAGCGGATCTCGCGTCGCGTAATAATGGCGGTTCGCCGCCGCCATGAAGTGCGCAACCGGGATTGGCCCCTGGATCGCAATGGCCGCGGCAATCGCATCGGCGCAGGTGAGGGAAGGAGGGCTCACCCGAGCCCCATATCCGTTCGCTTCGAGCGAAGTCGAGAAGCGTATCTCGACTTCGCTCGATACGAACGGAGTTATGCGAAGGCGACCTTACGCCGCCGCATCGACGCGCCGGCAAGGCCGAAGCCTGCGATCATCATCGCCCAGCTGGCGGGCTCCGGCACCACGCCGACCGCATCGGCGCCGCTCACCCGGAAGGCATAGACGACCGTCGGCAGCAGCGAAGTCGGCTGTCCGCCGACATCCGGGCAGCCGGAACCGAGCGGTACGGTGATGCGACCGCCGGCACCGACGCACACGTCGAACTGCACATTGCCGGCATCCTGCGTCACCGAGAAATCATTGTCGGAGACGATGTAGAGGCCGAGGCTGCCGTCGCTGAGCACGGGGCCGAAGCTCAGCCCTTCGAGCTTCTCGACCGCGTCGAAGCCCGCCTGTTTCAGCGCCGCCTGGATGTCGAGGTACAGCGATTTCTGCACCGGCTTGACGCCGTTGGGCAGCGTGTTGGTATTGGTCAGATCGACGTTCGACACGTCGGTCGCGCCCTCGAGGCGGATGCGGTAGACGCGCTTGCTGCCGATCGGCAGCGAACTCGCCGGATCGACGCCGAGCCCGCGATTGTCGCGTTCGATCACGACGAAGCTGCCGTCCTCCAACGGGGTAATGCTCGACACGCCGATGTTGCGGCCTTGGGACGAGCTGTTGAAGTCGTCGTTGGTGCCGGGAATGCGATCGTTGATGTCGCTCCGGCTCTCGAGCTGATAGATATACTGCTTGATCGATTGGCCGGTTGCGATGTCGAACTCGACGATGCGCAGGTTCCGGCTGCGGCGGCCGTCGATCGCGCCATTGTCCGTGCCTTCGTTGACCAAAGGATCCTGCAGGATCGCATAGGCCTTGGTGCCGTCGCGGGAGACGGTCAGCCCTTCGAAGCCGCGATTGTCCTGGCGGCCCTTGGTGATGGTCGGACGGCCGTCGACATAGTTGACCGTGCCGTTCGACTGCTTCGGGATCAGATTGTCCGGTGTGGTGAAGGCGCGCAGCTTGGTGCCGTTCGGCGCAAACTCGTAGACCGCCGGGCCATATTCGTCGGACACTAGGAAGTTTCCGTTCGGCAGCTTGACGAAGCCTTCCGAGTCGAACGAGCGCCCGAGATTGCTGACGCTGCCGCCGGCGAGCAGCGGGTTGAGGCCGGTAAGCGCCATGCCGTCGGTGTCGCGAAACAGTGTCGTGCTCTGCAAATTGAAGCCGTTCACCGCACCGGTGGAAAGGCTTATGTCGAGCTTGAAGCTATGCACGCGCGGCGTGAAGTCGATCACCCCGCCGCCGGGACCGCGATCGGTGATGCCGTAGAAGGTGTTCGTCCCGCGGTCATAATAGAGGTCGGAGCCGATGCTCAGCCGATTGCTGGCGAAGGCATTGCCCAGGGCGGACAGGTCGGTCGCGCCCCCGGCGATCTCGAACTTGTTGACGAACGTGATGGCGGCGTTCGCGGCCGCCGGCGCGAGCGCACAGGCGGAAGCAAGGAGAAGACGGCCGAGTCGCATTGTTCACCCCTGTTTTCGTGAGGGGTGCGCCACAGCAGGCGAGCGTGACGCTGTGGTTAACTATTCGTTACGCCTGTGTGTCAGGACACGCTTTCGCTACCTGCGATCGGCTCGACTCGCTGCCGTCGGCTTTTGGCCGTGGCGACGAGCCAGGCACCGCCGAGCAGCAGCGGGACGCTCAGCGTCTGCCCCATGGTGAGGCCCCAGGCGAGATGTTCCAGTCCGGCGTCCGGGTTGCGCACGCGTTCGAGCGCCACGCGCACCAGGCCATAGCCGAGCGCAAAGGTGCCGACGAGCTTGCCGGGCTGGTAGCGGGCATCGGTCTTCCAGAACAGGAACCAGAGGATCAGGAACAGCAACAGCCCTTCACCGGCCGCCTCGTACAGCTGGCTGGGGTGGCGCGGCTGCGGCCCTGCGCGCGGAAAGATGATCGCCCATGGGACCGTCGTCGGCCGGCCCCACAGCTCGCCATTCACGAAGTTGGCGAGGCGAACGAGAAAGATGCCCGGCGGCACCGCACAGGCGACATAGTCCATTACCCTGAGGAGATTGAGGCCATGCTTGCGCGCCGCATAGATGAGCGCCAGCACCACGCCGATCAAGCCGCCGTGGAAGGACATGCCGCCCTCCCATAGCTGCAGGATCTCCAATGGGCGGCCCAGCATGTCGGGCTTGTAGAAGAGCACATAGCCGATCCGCCCGCCCAGGATGATGCCGAGCGTCACGTAGAAGACGAGGTCGTCGGCATGCCGCCTGGCCATCGGTGCGCCGGGCTGGGCGAGCAGCTTCAGCAGGTACCACCAGCCGATGAAGATGCCCGCGATATAGCCAAGCGAATACCATTTGATCTGGAAGAAGCCGAGGTCGAGCGCGACCGGGCTCAGCCCCAACTGCTCGAAGTGGAGATAGCCGGCGGCGTCGGCGAGAAAGGGCAGGATCAAGGCTTTCCCCAAGCGATTTCGGCCTCCATAGTGCCGGGCATAAGAGAAGGCGAGAGGATAGCATGCCGTCCGAATTGGACCTGAAACTCGACACGATCATGGACGGCCTGACCGCGCCCGGCAGCATGATGACGCTGACCAGCTGGGAGGATGGTGGCGTTACGCTGCCGATGATCGCGGCCGCCCCGCCCGCGCTATCCTATTATTTCGACCATTTCTGTGCGCAGCATGGCGACAAGGATTTCCTTGTCTGTGGTGACGAGCGGCTGTCCTTTGCCCAGGTGCATGCGCAGGCGCGCGCGGTCGCCGGCGCGCTCGTCCAGGGCTATGGCGTCAAGCGCGGCGATCATGTCGGCATCGCCGCGCGCAACGCGCCCGCCTGGATCGTGCTCTACATGGGCATATTGATGGCCGGGGGCGTCGCGACCCTGCTCAACGGCTGGTGGACCGGCTCGGAGCTGGCAGAAGGCATCGACGAGAGCGACACCAGGCTCGTCTTCGCCGACCCGCCCCGCGCCAAGCGCCTGGCCGAGACGACGCATCGCGCCGAGCTGGTGGTGGTCGATGTCGGGCTGCCGATCGCGCAGGCGCTGGCGCCGGTGCTCGCTCGCGGCGGTGGCGCCGAGACGGAACTGCCGGCGCTCGGGCCCGACGACATCGCGACCATACTCTTCACCTCCGGGTCGACCGGCCAGTCGAAGGGAGCGATCTCCACCCACCGCGCCGTCACCCAAGGCGTGTTCAACTACCTCGCCCAGACGCTGATGACGCTGCAGCTGGCGACCGAGCTGGGGCAGGCGCCGACGCTGCAGCCCTGCACGCTGCTCAACGTGCCGCTGTTCCACGTTACCGCCGAAGTGCCGGTTATGCTGCAAAGCTTCGCCATGGGCCGCAAGCTCGTCATCATGCAGAAATGGGATGCCGAAGAGGCGATGCGGCTGATGGAGCGGGAGAAGGTCACCTATTTCGTCGGCGTGCCGCTGATGAGCTTCGAGATCCTGACGCACCCGAACCGCAAGAATTACAACCTCTCCTCGGTCATGGACTTCGCGGCCGGCGGCGCGCCGCGCCCGGTCGAGCATGTGAAGCGCATCGACGAGGAAATGGGCGGCGCCAAGCCGCTGATCGGCTATGGCCTGACCGAGACCAACGGCGTCGGCTGCGGCAATTTCCGCGACAATTACCTAGCCAAGCCCAACTCGACCGGCCGCGCCTCGCGCCCGCTAGTGGACCTCGCCATCCTCGACGACGCCGGCAAGCCGGTGCCGCAGGGCCAGCGGGGCGAAGTGTGCATCCGTTCGGTCTGCAACTTTCTCAAATATTACAAGAATCCCGAAGCGACCAAGGTGGCGTTCACGCACGATCGCTATTTCCGCACCGGCGACATCGGCTATCTCGACGAGGACGGCTATCTCTTTATCGTCGACCGCAAGAAGGACATCATCATCCGCGGCGGCGAGAATATCAGCTGTCAGGAAGTCGAAGCGGCGCTTTACGAGAGCGTGGATGTGGCGGAGGCCGCCGTGTTCGGGCTGCCCGACGAACGCTTCGGCGAAGTCCCCGGCGCGGTGGTGCACCCGGCCGACGGCGCGACGCTGACCGCCGAGGGGCTCCAGGCCTTTCTCCAGCCCCGCCTCGCCGCGTTCAAGATTCCTGCGCGCATCTGGATCGCGCCCGACCCGCTTCCCCGCCTCGGCACCGAAAAGATCGACAAGGTCAGCCTGCGTGCCCACTACCGCGCTCTGGCGCAGCAGGACGGTTAGCGTCTGCAGGTCAGTTCGGGTTCGGCACGAGGAAGGCGCGGACGCTTCGGAGCTTCCACGCACCGCCATCGCGCCTGGCTACGCTGATGTTGCGGAAAGTGCGCATCAGCTTCCAGCCGCCGTCCGGCTGCTGCTGCTCGACGCGCACGCCGGCCTCGGTGAAGGCGAGGTCCGCGGCGATCATCTCGGCGCGATCGACCTGGGTGATGTGCCGCATCGTACCCTGGCGCGCCGCGAAATTGCGCACGAAGGTGGCGCGGATCGCGTCCTTGCCCTCGACGACGGTGCCGCCGGCCATGCGCAGGCTGCCGTCCGCCACATAGGCTTCAGCCATCCGGGCCGCGTCCTTGTCGTTCCATGCGGCGTCGGCGGTATCGGCGAGGGCATTCAGTGCGGCTTGATCGGCCGCACTGGGCGGCTGGGCAGAGGCGGGGGCTGCGCACAGGGCGAGCAGCAGGGCAAGAGGCTTCATCGTCCGGTCTCCTTGATGAATGGGCCGCGCTCAAGCGGAGCGGCCTGACGTGCGCAAAGCAGCTTCGACCGGCGACGTTACCTTTCGGCCAAGGCTTGACGGCAGCCGACGAGCGTCTCCACCCTCGCGCGTACGTACGTAAGGGTCTGTGACGTCCATGCAGCTTGTGATTGTCGAATCTCCCGCCAAGGCGAAGACGATCGAGAAATATCTCGGTCGCGATTATCGTGTGCTCGCCTCCTATGGCCATATCCGCGACTTGCCGCCCAAGGACGGCTCGGTCGATCCGGACAATGGCTTTGCGATGGAGTGGGAGACCTATGGCGACAAGGCCAAGCAGCTCAAGGCCATCGCCGACGAAGCGAAAAAGGCCGATCGACTGATCCTCGCCACCGACCCTGATCGCGAAGGCGAGGCGATCAGTTGGCACGTCCAGGAAGTGCTGAAGAAGCGGAAGGCGCTGCCCAAGGCGGTGGAGCGCGTCACGTTCAACGCGATCACGAAGTCGGCGGTCACCGAAGCGATGGCAAGGCCCCGGCAGCTCGATGAAGACCTGATCGACGCCTATCGGGCCCGTCGCGCGCTCGATTATCTGGTTGGCTTCACCCTCTCGCCAGTGCTGTGGCGCAAGTTGCCCGGCGCCAAGTCGGCCGGCCGCGTCCAGTCGGTGGCGCTGCGCCTGATCGTCGACCGCGAACGCGAGATCGAGACCTTCCGCCCGCAGGAATATTGGTCCGTCTTTGCCGACATGGAGCAGGACGGCACCGCCTTTCAGGCGCGGCTGGTGCGCTTCAAGGGGCAGAAGGTCGATCGGCTGACGATCGGCAAGGCGGGCGACGCCGAAGCTGCCAAGGCCGCGGTCGAGGCCGGGCGCTTCACCGTCGCCAGTGTCGAGACCAAGCCGCTCACCCGCAACCCGCCGCCGCCCTTCACAACCTCGACCCTGCAGCAGGAAGCGGCGCGCAAGCTCGGCTTTTCGGCCAGCCACACGATGCGGGTCGCGCAGAACCTCTACGAAGACGGCGCGATCACCTATATGCGGACCGACGGCGTGCAGATGGACGGCAGCGCCATTTCCGCTGCCCGCGCCGCCATCGCGAACCGCTATGACGGCAGCTATGTCCCCGACAAGCCGCGGCAATATCAGACCAAGGCGAAGAACGCCCAGGAAGCGCACGAGGCGATCCGCCCCACCGACTTCGGGCGCGACCATGTCGGCTCAGGCGATCATGCCCGGCTCTACGACCTGATCTGGAAGCGCGCGCTGGCGAGCCAGATGGCGTCCGCGCGCCTGGAACGCACGACGGTGGAGCTGGAGGACGGCACCGGCCAGACGGCGCTGCGGGCGACCGGCCAGGTCGTGCTCTTCCCCGGCTATCTCGCGCTGTACGAGGAAGGCCGCGACGACGCGGATGACGAGGAAAGCCGCCGCCTGCCGCGCCTCGGCCAGGGCGACGCGCCGCTCAAGAAGGCGGTGCACGCCGAGCAGCATTTCACCCAGCCGCCGCCCCGCTTTTCGGAAGCGAGCCTCGTCAAGCGGCTGGAGGAGCTCGGCATTGGCCGCCCCTCCACCTATGCGTCCATTCTCCAGGTGCTGAAGGACCGCGAATATGTCGTGCTGGAGAAGAACCGCTTCATGCCCCAGGAAAGCGGCCGCCTGCTGACCGCTTTCCTCGAGCGGTTCTTCGAGCGTTATGTCAGCTACGACTTCACGGCCGGCCTCGAGGAAGAACTGGACGAGATCTCCGGCGGGCGGGCCGAATGGCAGAAGGTGCTCGAAGCCTTTTGGCGCGACTTCAAGCCCAAGACCGCCGAGGTGATGGAGCAGAAGCCCTCCGACATTACCGCCGCGCTCGACGAATTCCTCGCGCCCTTCCTCTTCCCGGAACGCGAGGACGGCACCGATCCGCGTCTCTGCCCGAACTGCAAGTCCGGCAAGCTGGCGCTGCGGGGTGGGCGGTTCGGTGCGTTCGTCGCATGCTCAAACTACCCGGAATGCAAATACACCCGCCGCTTCGCCCAAGGCGGAGGCGAGGAGGCGGGCAACGACAATGGCGATGAGCTGCTCGGCCAGGATCCGGATACCGAGCAGGATGTCACTCGCAAGTCGGGGCGTTTCGGCCCCTATGTCCAGCTGGGTGACGGCAAGGACGCCAAGCGCGCGTCGATCCCCAAGGATGCCGGCGAGCTCGACCTGGCGCTCGCGCTGAAGCTGCTGAGCCTGCCGCGCACGATCGGCGCGCATCCCGAGACGGGCGAGCCGATCACCGCCTCCATCGGCCGCTATGGCCCTTATCTGGCGCACCAGGGCAAATATGCGCGGCTCGGCTCGACGGCCGAGGTGTTCGAAACCGGAATGAACGCCGCGGTGGTGAAGCTCGCCGAGGCGGCGGCCGGCGGCGGGCGTCCGCAGCGCGGCGCCTCGCGCGAGCCGCTGCGCGTGCTCGGCGCGCACCCGCGCACCGAGGCCGAGATCAAGCTCATGGAGGGCCGCTTCGGGCCCTATGTCACCGACGGCACCACCAACGCGACATTGCCCAAGACGGTGGCGCCCGAGGCCCTGACGCTCGAAGAAGCGGCGCAACTGCTCGATGCTCGGGCGACGGCGGGTCCAGCCAAGAAGAAGGGTCGTGGGAGCGCGCGGAAGGCGCCCGCCAAGAAGGCGGCGCCGAAACGCGCAGCGAAAAAGTAGTGGAGCGTTGAACCGGACGCGGACGTGTGGCGTTCGTCTGCCCATTGATATAGATCAGGGCAACGCAGATCGAGTGCCGAGGGTTCGTCACGTTCTTCGCGCCGGCTGGGAAGGACGAGCTTGAATTCAGCGATTGCGGATCTGACGGACATGGCGGCGGGCCAGATTTCCTTCAAGCAGCTCGCCGACGCGATGCCGCAGATGGTCTGGTCCACGCTGCCTGACGGCTTGCACGATTACTACAACGCGCAATGGTATGCCTTCACAGGCGTGCCGGAGGGCTCGACCGACGGCGAGGGGTGGAACGGAATGTTCCATCCCGAAGATCAGGAGCGGGCTTGGGCGCGCTGGCGCCACAGCCTGGCAACGGGTGAGCCGTACGAGATCGAATATCGCCTGCGGCATCATAGCGGAGAGTATCGCTGGACGCTGGGCCGCGCTCTCCCGGTCCGGGGCGAGGACGGGCAGATCATCCGCTGGGTCGGCACCTGCACCGAAATCGACGAGCAGAAGCGGATTGCCGAACACAACAGCATCCTCAGTCGCGAGCTCAGCCACCGGATCAAGAACATCTTCGCGGTGGTGAACGGCCTAATCGGCCTATCCGCACGCCAGTTTCCGGACATGAAGGCGCTTGCGCGCGAGCTGCAGGGCCGCATCGCGGCGCTGGGCCGCGCGCATGACTATGTCCGTCCGCACAGCGAGGAAAGCGCGCCGCATCCGGGCCAGTCCACGCTGAAGGCGCTGCTGGCCGACCTGCTCAGCCCCTATCCGGCGCTGGATGACGGGCGATTGACGATCGAGGGCGACGATCTTGCGGTCGACGACCGGGGCGCCACCCCGATCGGCCTTGTCTTTCACGAGCTTGCCACCAATGCGATGAAATATGGCGCCCTGTCGTTGCCGGAGGGGCGGGTCGCCATCACCATCGCCGTGGCTGGCGGCGCCGTGCACCTGAGTTGGGAGGAGTTCGGCGGGCCCAGGATCAACGGCGTTCCGCAGCTCTCCGGCTTCGGGAGCCGGCTGACCGACATGAGCGTGGTTCAGCAACTGGGCGGTACGCTGGAGCGCGACTGGAGGCCGGACGGGTTGCGGGTACGGATCGAGCTTCCGGCGCGCGCGCTCAGCCGCGCCTGACCCGATTCAACCGAAGCACTTCAGCGATGGAGGCGCTTCGGCTTCGCGGCCTTGACGCCGCTGCAGCGCGAACGCGACGGCCGAAGAGAGCGAGGCCTCATCGGTCGGCTTGGTGAGGACACCAATGGTGCCGGCGATGCCCTTGCCCAAGATGCGAGGGTTGGCGGTGACGAAGAGCACGCCCGCCTTGTGTTCGCTGGCCAGTCGCTTGCCGATCTCGGGCCCGGTCAGTCCGTCGCGAAGGTTGAGGTCCACCAAGGCAAGATCGATGCTGCCATCTGCATAGGCCATGGCGCCCTGCAGGTCGGCGGCGATGCCGACAATGTGGTAGCCACGCTCCTGAAGAATGCTCTCCATTTCAAGCGCGACCAGCATCTCGTCTTCAACGATCAGAATGGAAGCAGTCATGCCCGGACAATCGGCGCTCCACGGAAAAGTTCCCTGACAGCGCTGTCTTAACCGCATTTCGGTGTCGGACCCGAAGCGACGCCTGATCGTTACACGCCCGATTGGACGGAGTGAGGTGTGAATGGCGAGTCGCTGGCCGAGCATTTTGTGGCTGGTCCGACACGGGCAAAGTGCAGGCAATGTCGCTCGCGATGCGGCACACGAGCAGGGGCTGGTTCGGATTACATTGACCGGCCGCGACGTCGATGTGCCGCTGTCACCCCTGGGAGAAGATCAGGCGCGCGCGCTGGGCGCCTGGTTTGCGGCCGGCGGCGACCAGCCGGACGTGTTGCTGAGCTCTTCCTATGTCCGCGCCCAGCAGACCGCTGCCCTGTTCCGCGACGCGGGCGGCTGCGCGGCGGATATTCCCATCTGCGTCGATGAGCGGCTGCGGGAGAAGGAGTTCGGCATCCTCGACGGGCTGACCACGCCTGGCGTCGCCGCGACCTACCCGGATCAGGCCGAGTTCCGCCGCATCCTGGGCAAATTCTATCATCGTCCGCCCGGCGGCGAGAGCTGGGCCGACGTGATCTTGCGGCTTCGGTCGCTGCTCGACACGGTGTCGCTGCACCATGCCGAACAGCGGGTGATGATCGTCGCGCATCAGGTCGTGGTGCTGTGCCTTCGCTATGTGATCGAAAGCCTAAGCGAGGCCGAGATTCTCGCGATCGACGCTGAGGCAGATGTCGCGAATTGCTCGGTCACCGAATATCGGCTTGACCCGCGGGAAGGGGCGTTCGGCAAGCTGGTGCTCAGCCGGTACAATGTGACGGCGCCCATGGAGGAGGCCGGTGCGGCAGTGACGAGCGCGCCCGAGCCGATCCAGGCGGTGCGCGGATGATCAGGCTCGACGACCACTGGCTCGACCGCAATCCGCTGCCGGAAACGGAGCATCGCACCAACAAAAACGAGCGCGGCCGGGTGTTCGTGGTCGGCGGCAGCGCGCTGGTGCCCGGTGCACTGCGGCTGACCGGCGAAGCAGCGCTGCGCGCGGGTGCCGGCAAGCTGCAACTCGGCACGGTCGCGGAATCCGGGACGCTGCTCGGCATGTTCGTGCCGGAGGCCGCGGCGGTCGCACTCCCGTCCACTGCCGGCGGCGAATTGAGCGCAGACGGAGTCGATGTGCTGCTGGAGCATGCAAGTGCCTGTGACGCGCTTGTCCTCGGTCCCGGCATGCATGGCTCGAAAGAGTGCGAGCGGCTGGTGCGTGCGGTGATCGAGCGGCTGCCGGGCGAAGTGGCCGTCATCCTCGATGCCGGCGCAATCGCGGCCGCCGCCACCTGCAAGGAGCTGCTGCGCGATCATGCCGGCGCAGTCATCCTCACGCCTCATCCAGGCGAGATGGCCTCGCTCAGCGGTCTGGATGTGGATCAGGTGCAGCAGGATGCTTGGGCCATTGCCCGACGGACAGCTGACGAGTTGCAGGCCATTGTCTGCCTGAAGGACGCGCGCACGATCATCGCCGCGCCCGGCGGCAAGGAAGTGGAGTTTGACGGCGGTACGCCCGCCTTGGCGACCGGCGGATCCGGCGACGTGCTGGCGGGTATCGTCGGCGGACTGGTCGCGCGCGGCGCACCGCCCTTCGTTGCCGCGGCCTGGGCCGTTTGGACGCATGGCAGTGCCGGCAGCGCCTTGGCACGCGGATATGGCGGCACGGGCCTGCTCAGCCGGGAGCTGCTGCCGCTGATCCCCCGCTTTCTTAACCGGCAGCATTGATCGGTCAGCGGACGTTCAGCCGACGCGTGATACGCACGCCGCCATGCGAAACATTCTGAAGACCTTCACCCTGGCTGCCGCGGCCCTCGGCGCCGTGTCGGCTGCCTCTGCCGCGCCGCTTCCGCCTGAAGCTCGGCTTGCCCGGATGCTCGACGGCCGCGTGGCCGGCAAGCCGGTCAGCTGCCTTAACCAGCGCAGCATCAGCTCGACCGAGATCATCGACGACACGGCAATCGTTTATCGCGTCGGTAGCAAGCTCTACGTGAACCGTCCGCGCTCCGGGGCAGATTGGCTCCACCGGGACGATATCCTCGTCACCCGCACGATCGGCTCGCAGCTCTGCAGCATCGACACGGTGCGCCTGCTTGATCGCACGTCGATGATCCCGGCCGGCTTTGTCTCGCTGGGCGATTTCGTTCCCTATACCCGCCCGAAGAACTGAGCGGTCGGCCCGGTTTAGCTGCCTGAACCGGGCTCGGCCTGGTGGCGGTGCGCCTCAGCCGAGAAGCCGCCGCCGAGCACACTAGCGGCGGCGACCTGCAGCTTGTTCTTGAAGCCGTAGATGACGCTCCGCTCGCCCTTCATCAGCGCGTCGTAACCTGTCTTGGCCACATCGTCAGGATCGTCCTTCTTGGCGGTGCCGACCTTGGTGTCTTCCATGCCGGCGCGCTCGAAGAACTCGGTGTCCGTGGCGCCCGGCTTCAGGCAGGTCACGGTGACGTTCGTGTCTTTCAGTTCGTTGACGATCGCGTCGGCGAAGCTGTCGATGAACGCCTTGGTGCCGTTATAGACCGCCTGGAACGCGCCGGCCATGTGACCCGCGATCGATCCGGTGATCAGCACCCGGCCTTCGTTCCGCGCGACCATCTCGCGCAGCACCTTCTGCAGCAGATAGACGGTTCCGGTGATGTTGGTGTCGATCACATGCCGCCACTCGGCCGGATCCTGCTCCAAGAACCCGTGACCAAGGCCATGCCCCGCATTGGCGAAGAGCAGGTCGACCGGCCGACCGCGAGCCGCCGCCAGCAGCCGGTCCACGCCTTCGAAGGTGGAGAGGTCAGCCTCGACATTCTCGACCTGTACGCCCAGGCCCTTCAGCTGCGACGAAGCGTCGACGAGCGGCGTGTCGGCGACGAGCAGCAGGTCATAGCCGTCCTGCGCTGCGAGCCGGGCCAGTTCCAGCCCGATGCCGCTCGACGCTCCGGTGACGATTGCAAATCCAGCCATGACACGCTCCTCGAGGATCAGCCTATTCGAACGCGGCATCCGGCAAGGGGATGCAGTCGTTTCACCCGCGTTGCGACGGTGGCGACGCCCTGATAGGCGGAGTGGGGAGGGTGGCATGAAACTCTACATGCGGCCGATCGCGCCGAACGCGGTTAAGGTCTTCGTGTTCGCAGCCGAACGGGGCGTCACGCTCGACACGGTTGATGTCGGCACGCTTTCCGAAGCCGAATACCGGCGCATCAACCCACTGTTGCAGATTCCCGTGCTGGAGACGGACGACGGGCTGCTCATTGCCGAGTCGCTGACCATCTGCCGTTATCTGGACGAGGTGACGCCGGGTACGAGCTTGTTCGGCGCCACGCCGCAGGAGCGGGCGACCGTCTCGATGTGGGAGCGGCGGGCCGAGCGGATGCTGATGGATCCGGCGATCGAATATGGCCATCACTGCCAGCCGATGTTCATCGGCGCACTGACCCAGTTTCCCGAGTGGGCGCGCGACAATCTACGCCACGCGCACAAGCTGCTGCCGGTGATGGAGCAGCAGCTGGCCGACAACCGCTTCCTCGCTGGCGACGACTTTACGATGGCGGATATCACCGCCTTTCTCGGTTATGCGGGGCTGGTTGCCTGGGGTGCGATCGAGGCGATCGCCTCGTCGAACCTCCGGCGCTGGTCTTCCGAAGTTTCGGCCCGCCCCAGTATGGAGCCGTTCCACATGCTGCAGCGGCAGTTTGGCCTCAGGAGCCTGTAGACCCGCAGGTGCGGCAGCCCGGATCCTTGGGGATGCGGATGGTGCGCAGCATGGGCGTGATGCCGTCCATCACATGCACCATGCCCGCCTGATCGGGTCCGAACCCGACGATCGCGCGCACGGCTTCCATCGCGCCCCAACTGCCGATCAGCCCCGCCATCGCGCCCAGCACGCCCTGTTCCGCGCAGGTGTCGCAATCGTCCCCGTCGAACGCATCGCCGACGAAGCAGCGGTAACAGGGCTGATCCGTTTCCCAGCCGCGGAACGTGCCGATCTGCCCCTGGAACTGCCCCAGAGCCGCCGAGACCAGCGGAATACGCGCACGCGTGCAGTGGTCCGCCACCGCCAGTCGCGTGGCAAAGTTGTCGCAGCCGTCGAGCACCAGATCGCACGCCCCGATCAGTTCTTCGGCGTTGGCGGAAGTCAGGCGCTCGCCCACCGGTTCGAATGCCGCGTCGGGGTTGAGCCGCGCCACGACCTCACCGGCAACTTCCACTTTCGGGCGGCCGAGATCGTCGGTGCCGAACAGGATCTGCCGCTGCAGGTTCGAAAGGCTCACCGTATCGTCGTCGATCACGCGCAGGCGGCCCACGCCGGCCGCCGCCAGATACTGGATTGCCGGACAGCCGATCCCTCCGGCGCCGATCACGGCGACCGTGGCACGCGCAAGCCTGACCTGCCCCGCACCGCCAATCTCCTTCAGGACGATGTGGCGAGCGTATCGATCAAGCTGTTCGTCGGACAGAGTCAAGCGGGATCGAAATCGAACGGCTCGTTGAGGACCACAGCCCAGTCGAGTGGAACTTCGGGAAAGGTCTTCAACGGCAAATCTGTGTCGCGCACTGCCTCCAAGCGTGCGCGCCGGAAGGCATAGTCCCGGATTTCGTCCAACTTTGGTCTGAGACTGGGATTGTCTCTCATCACCCGCTCGAACTCGGCACGCTGAGAAGCGATGCTGGCGGCCCATGAGCGACTGCGTCGCTCCGGTTGAAACTGCCACTTAAGGATGTGCATCATCAGCACACGCAGGGGAGACTCTGCGCTGCTTTTCTCGCTCCGCCCCACGCTTTCCATTTCCTCCGCAATATTCTCGATATCGATCTCGCGGAGCCTGCCTTCGCGAAGCAGCCGAGCTTGCGCCATGGCCCAGCCATAGGCATCCAGCTCGTAAGGCGGTGAGGCCGGAGCGTAGGGGGCTCGAGGGTGGGCGGGCTTGTTCACGAGAGCGATCCTAGCACAAATTGTGCTGCGCTAAACGCCCGTCGATCCGAAACCGCCCGCGCCGCGCTCGGTTTCGTCCAGCTCCTGCGCTTCGGTGAAGCGCGCCTGCTGGACGATCGCCGGAACCAGTTGCGCAATGCGGTCGCCGCGGCGGATCTCGAACGGCTCGCTGCCGAGGTTGGCGAGGATCACCTTCACTTCGCCGCGATAGTCCGCGTCGATCGTGCCGGGCGTATTGAGGCAGGTGATACCGTGCTTGAGGGCAAGGCCTGAGCGGGGGCGCACCTGCACTTCATAACCTGCGGGGATGGCGATGGCGAAGCCGGTGGCGACCGCGTGGCGCGCGCCCGGCGCGAGCGTCAACTCCTCCGCCGCGACCACGTCCAGGCCGGCGGCATGGGCGGTGGCATAGGCGGGGAGCGGCAGTCCTTCGCCATGCGGCAGGCGCTTCAGGCGAATCTCGATCTCAGGCAAGGGCATCGGCAATCCTGTCGGCCAGCAGCGCGGCCACCTGTTCCTTCGGCATGTCGTCCCAGTCCTCGACGCCGTCGGCGGTGACGAGGTGCACGCGGTTGCGCGTCCCGCCCATCACATCGCCCGACACGTCATTGGCGATGATCCAGTCCGCCCCCTTGCGCGTGCGCTTCAAGCGGGCGTTCTCCACCACGTCGTCGGTTTCTGCGGCAAAGCCGATCACCAGCTTCGGCCGCTGCGCATGGCCGCACAGGCCAGCGAGAATGTCCGGATTCTCGGTCAGCGAGAGCTCGGGCGTCGACCCACGCTTCTTGATCTTGGACGCGGAGGGCTCGACCCGCCAATCGGCCACTGCCGCGACCATCACGGCAGCGTCGGCGGGAAGGGCCGACTCGACCGCCGCCGCCATTTCGCCCGCGGTTTCGACATCGATGCGGGTGACTCCTGACGGCGTCGGCAGTGCGACCGGACCGCTCACCAGCGTCACGCGCGCGCCGCGTCGTACCAGTGCCTCTGCAATGGCAAAGCCCTGTTTACCCGACGAGCGATTGGCGATGTAGCGCACCGGGTCAATCGGCTCGTGCGTAGGGCCGGCGGTGACGATCACGTGCTTGCCTATTGCTCCGTTCGTATCGAGCGAAGTCGAGATATGCTTCTCGACTGCGCTCGAAGGGAACGCAGGCTTCAGGGCAGACTGCAGAGCGGCAAGTATTGCCTCCGGCTCCGGCAGCCGCCCAGGCCCGAACTCCCCGCAGGCCATCGGCCCTTCGTCGGGGTCCAGCACGGTGACGCTGTCGGCGCGCAGCCGCTCCACGTTGCGCCGGGTCGCGGCGTGCTGCCACATGCGGACGTTCATCGCGGGCGCGGCCAGCACCGGCTTGTCGGTCGCGAGCAACAGGGTGGTGGCGAGATCGTCGGCAATCCCCGCCGCCATGCGGGCCAGCAGATCGGCCGTCGCCGGTACGACGACCACCAGATCGGCCTCGCGGCTGAGCTGGATATGGCCCATCTCGGCTTCGTCCTTCAGGTCCCACAGGCTGGTGTGGACCGGCTGTTCGGACAGGGCGGCGAGCGTCATCGGCGTGACGAACTGCGCGCCGCCATCGGTCAGCACGCAGCGCACGCTCATTCCCGCCTTGCGGATCAGCCGGATCAGCTCGCACGCCTTATAGGCCGCGATGCCGCCGCCGACGATCAGCAGGATGCGCTTGCCCGCTGCGGCCGTCATGCGGTGCGTGGACGAAGCCGGGCAGCGGCGATCAAATCCTTCAGGCCATCGGGCACGAAGACGAGGCCGACCAGGAATGCGGGCGCGATCATCAAGCCCCAGTAGAATGTATCGGCGCGGCAGAACAGAGCCAGCAGCGTGCCATATGCCAGGATCGTCGCCAGCACTCTCCTGGCGAGCGCGCCGGGCGCGGCCGCCCAGCCGAACAGCGCCAATCCGGTCAACAGCAATGCAGGCCCGGTCGGTAGATGAGCGAGCGACGTGGTCCCCCGCAACACATTGACCGTGAAGCCGAAGCCCAGCATCCCCGCCCAGCCGGGTGAGGCAGGATCGTCGGTGCGAACGACATCCGACACGGCAGCCGCGTGCGCGGCCACGGCCAGCGCAAAGACGGTGAGGGCTGCGCCCCAGCCCAGTATCTCGCGCGGCCGCCGCTCGATCAGCGCCATTCCCGCCATGACGGCGACGTACAGCGCGGCCGTCTCGCGGATCAGCATCGCCGCCAGTCCGGTCACGACCGCGACGCCCCAACGTTCCTCGGTGCGGCAACCGAGCGACAGCGCCACCAGCAGCGCAGCCCAGGGCTCATGGAACGGCACCATCTCCGGCTTGGCGAGCACCGCGACGCCGCAGACAAGAAGCGCGGCGCCGATCAGTTGCGATCTCCGCCCGTTGGTCGCCGACCCTAGCCATAACCACCAGACGCGCAGCACCGCCCCGGCGAGCCCGATCATCAGCAGGAACGATCCAGCGGGCGGAAACGCCGCTTGCACTGTCGCCAGGCTCGGCAGCCGGAACGTGACGAAGGGCTTGAGCGGGTAGTTGCCCGTGCGCAGCGACTCTGCGACCAGAGGGTAGTAATCCTCGCCCTCGCCGAGCCCCTGCACGATCCGCTGGTAGAGCAGGATGTCGGCGCGATCCTCCGCATGATGCGCCGCATCGCCATAGGCTTTGGGCGGTTCGGGGGCGGTCACCGCGGTCAGGCAAAAGGCAAGCAGCAGCGCCACCAGCCCCAGCACGAGGCGCGCCGGCGCGGGCGGGAGTGCCGCCATGGCGGTCGGTTGCTTCAGCCAGATCGGGTTCGCCATGCTCCCCAGCTAGCGCCAAATTCTTAAGCGTCAGGCAAGGAGCAGGGTGAGGCCCGATCCGATCGCCGCCGCGATCAGCGCGACAGTGCCATAGCGCCAGCCGCTGGCGATCCGCACCACGTTGATGTCGACCAGCGGGGGCGGGGGAGGCGCAGCACCGGGCTTGGGGAGTTGATGATCGAGGCGCCGGATCAGGTCCGGAACGAGCGCGAGCGTGCGGCCGAGTTCGACAATCGCATCCGCTGCTTTCGCCTCGGGACCAATCTCAGAGCGCACCCACTCCCGCACGAACGGGGCCGCCGTCTCCCACATGTTGATTTCGGGATCGAGCGCCTGCGCCACGCCTTCGACCATCACCATCGTCTTCTGCAGCAGCAGCAGATGCGGCTGGGTCTGCATGTCGAAGTCGCGGGTGATCGCGAACAGCCCATCGAGCATGTTGCCGATCGAGATGTCCTTGGCCGGCAGCCCCCGCATCGGCTCGCCCACCGCCCTGAGCGCGGTCGTGAACTCGGCGATATTGTGGTGCGGCGGCACATAGCCGGCTTCGAAATGGATCTCTGCGACCCGCTCATAGGTGCCGGTGATCAGGCCGTAGAGAATCTCCGCCAGCCACATGCGCGCGCGCCGGTCGATACGGCCCATGATGCCGAAATCGATGGCGACGATGGTGCCGTCATCCCGCACGAACAGGTTGCCCTGGTGCATGTCGGCATGAAAAAAGCCTTCGGAGATCGCCTGACGCAGAAAGGCGCGCACCAGCCGCGCGGCGATTTCCTTCACGTCGTGCCCGGCCGCCAGCAACTCGTCGCGCCGCGCTATCTTGATGCCGTCGACCCATTCGAGCGTCATCACGCGGCGGGCGGTGCGCGCCCAGTCGATCGACGGCACGCAATAGCCGGGTTCAGCGGCCATGCCCTCGGCCAGCTCCGATGCGGAGGCCGCCTCACGCCGCAGGTCGAGCTCGCGCATCGTCCATTGGCGGAAATTCGCGATGACGAGGCGGGGCCGCAGCCGCTCGAACTCGCCGCCGAACGCCTCGGCCTGCGCCGCCGCCCATTCATAGGTCTCGAGCGCTTTGGCGAACTCTTCCTCGACGCCGGGCCGCAGCACCTTGACCGCGACCTGCCGGCCGTCGCTCGTGATCGCGCGATGAACCTGCGCGATGGAGGCGGCGCCGACCGGCTCGGGATCGATCGACTGAAACAGCGCTTCGATCGGCTTGCCGAGCGCCAGCTCGATCGACTTGCGCACCTCATCGAAGGGGGCGGGCGGTAGATTGTCCTGCAACCGGCTGAGGTCTGCGGCAGCCTCGGGGCCGACCAGGTCGGGACGGGTTGCGAGCGCCTGTCCGAACTTGATCGCGGCTGGCCCCAGCGACTGGAAGGCCGTCGCATAAGCGGGCGATTCCGGCACCCGCGCGCCGAACCGGGCGATCCGCACCAGCCGCCGCACGGCCGGCGGCGTCATCGCGTCTCGCTCGATGCCGCGCAGGGCGCCGTGCCGCGCCAGCGTCCGCGCCCATCGAAACAGCCGGAACAGGTGAGTGGCGGTAGAGGCCAACTAGATCTTCCAGCCCGAATGAATGGCGACCAGGCCGCCGAGCATGGGCTCGACCTTGGTGCGGACAAAGCCGGCCTCGCCGATCATCCGCTCGAAGGTCGGCATGTCGGGAAAGCGACGGATCGACTCGACCAAATATCGATAACTGTCCTCATCGTCCGCCACGATCTTGCCGATCCTCGGCACCAGGCGATGGGAGTAGAAGTCATAGACTTCGGCAAAGCCGGGCCAGACCGTCGTGGAGAATTCGAGGCAGAACAAGCGGCCGCCCCGCCGCAGCACGCGATGCGCCTCGCGCAAGGCCGCGGGGATGTCGGTCACGTTCCTGATGCCGAAGGCGATCGTGTAGGCATCGAAGAAGCGGTCCGGCCATTGCAGCCTTTCCGCGTTCGCCTCGCTCCACACCAGCCCGTCGAGGCCGCGCGCCTGCGCCCGGTCCATGCCCACTTCGAGCATCTGCGGGTTGATGTCCGCGACGGTCACGTTCGCGCCGGCAGCGGCGAGACGAAAAGCGATGTCGCCGGTGCCGCCCGCCATGTCGAGAATGTCCTCGCCCGCGCGCGGTTTCACCCGCCGCACGAACCGGTCCTTCCACAGCCGATGCATGCCCGCCGACATGGCGTCGTTCATGATGTCGTAGCGGCGCGCGACATTGGAGAAGACCGCGCCGACGCGCCGGGTCTTTTCCTCCGGCGAGACGTCTTGGTAACCGAACGAGACTGTTTCAGGCATCGCGGGAGCCCTAGCGAAGGGTTGTCGTGCTAGCAAACACCGCTAAGCGCCACTTTCTCCCGCTCATCCTGAGGAGGGGCTAAGCTTGGCGAAGACCCGTCTCGAAGGATCCTCCGAGACGCCGCTTCGGCTTCGCTCAACGGCTCCTCAGGATGAGCGAATGGATTAGGTCAGACATGCCCGAACTTCCCGAGGTCGAGACCACCGTTCGCGGTTTGCAGCCTGTGCTGCAGGGTCAACTGCTGGCATCCGTCGAGCCGCGCCGCGCGGACCTGCGCTTCGCCTTTCCGCCAGACCTGCGCCAGCGGCTGATCGGCGCGCGAGTGACTGGTCTCGGCCGCCGCGCTAAATATGGCCTGATCGACACCGATCGCGGCGACACGATGATCTTTCACCTCGGCATGTCGGGCCGGTGGCGGCTGGACCCGGAGGAGATCGGCACGCATGATCATCTGGTGCTGGAGACGGGCGAGGGCCGCCTGCTGTCACTCAACGATCCGCGCCGCTTCGGCTTTGTCGACCTGTTCGCGACCAGCGCGCTCGACAGCTATCCGGCCTTCGCGAAGATGGGACCGGAGCCACTCGGGCCTGAACTCAATGCCGATTATCTCAACGCTGCGCTGAAGGGTCGCAGCGCGCCGATCAAGGCGCTGCTGCTCGACCAACGCATCGTCGCGGGCCTCGGCAACATCTATGTCTGCGAGGCGCTGCACATGGCGGGTATCGCGCCGACGCGCGCGGGCGGCCGCATCTCGCGCAAGCGGCTCGAACTGCTGGTGCCGGCGATCAAGTCGGTGCTCGAAGCAGCAATTGAGGCGGGCGGCTCCACCTTGCGCGACTATGCGCGGCCCGATGGCGAACTCGGCTATTTCGCCCGGCAATGGCGCGTCTATGGCCGGGAAGGGGAGGCGTGCGGCTGCGGCGCCCCCGTCAGGCGCCGCGTCGACAGCGGCCGCTCCACCTTCTTCTGCGCCACCTGCCAGCGCTAGCCATTGCCCTCCAGCTCTGCGTTGAGCGTCTGAATGTCGAGCAGCCGCTCGCCAATGACGCCCTGATATTTCTCTGCCCAGGCTTTCAACGCCGGATTGTCGCCGCCATTCTTGTAGGCGCGCACTGTGCCGACGAGCAGGGTCAGCGCATCGACCTGCTGCTTGGCGAAGGCGATGTCGAGCGGCGCGCCGCCTGTGGACGACAGGATGGCGAGATCGGATGCGTGAGTCGGCGCGGACACGCCCTCAGCCTTCAGCCCGCCGGCCTGGGCGACCTGCGCTAGTTCTGCTCGGGCCCCTGCGAACTCGCTCGAAACTTTCTGCGCCAGGGCCTTGGCGTTGGCGTGCTCGCCACGCTCGGCCACCGCGTTTGCGCCGGCGATCGAGAAATCGAGCGCGCCAAGCACCGTCGCGACGAAAGGCTGCCCGCTGACTTCCTCCGGCGCCGGCCGCGCGGGCGCCGAAGTCGACGCCTGTCCCTGAACCTGAATGGCATCGTCCGCCTGTTCGCCCCGTTCACCGCAGCCCGCTAGCGCGAGGAGCGATAGTGCCGCCGGCACCCAAATCCTGATCATCATTTCGCCTTCATCGATAAGAACCGGCGCGCCGCTAGCGGCACCGGCATCGCTCGGCAACCGAGTCACTGAACCGTCATCAATCCGTCGCGGAGGCGTAACGCTGCCGTCGCGAAACCGACGCTTTGAGCGCCTAGCCGGTCCTCCGACGGGGCGGTCCACGCCGCCTGCTGCTCGTCTTATTCAAAAGGGGATCATGATGTCGCGCACTCGCCTGTTTCTGATGCTCGGCGCCGCCATTCCGCTGGCGGCCTGTGGCGCCGATGAAATCGCATCGCCGGGCACCGGCGGCAACATCATCATCAACAACCCGGCTCCGTCGCCGACCCCGACTCCGAGCCCCACGCCGACGCCGACCCCGCCGCCGCTGATCACCCCAGCCTCGGCTTGCCCGACCATCGCCGACCCGCAGGGCCTGACCGATTCGGGTACGATCACCAACAACAGCGTCGGCACGTTCCGCGTCTGCACGCTGCCGGCGCGGATCAACAACTCCATCACGCTGCCGAAGATCGCCGGCCTGGTCTATCGCCTGGGCGGCCGCGTCGATGTCGGCACCGATCTCGGGCCGACCCCGGGCGCCAACGAGACGCGTGTCACGCTGACCATCGATCCGGGCGTGGTCGTGTTCGGCGGCACGGGCGTGTCCTGGCTGAACGTCAATCGCGGCCACCGCATCTCCGCGGTCGGCACGGCCACCCAGCCGATCATCTTCACCAGCCGCGACAATGTCGCCGGCCTGAACACCGAAAGCAGCTCGGGTCAGTGGGGCGGTGTCGTGCTGTCGGGTCGCGCGCAGATCACCGACTGCGCCAATCCGAACGCCGCGCCCGGCACCGTTGCCTGCGAACGCCAGACCGAAGGCGCGCAGGACCCGGCGCTCTATGGCGGCGCCACCAACACCGACAATAGCGGCACGATGAGCTTCGTGCAGATCCGCTTCTCGGGCTTCGTCCTGTCCGGCAACGCGGAGCTGCAGTCGCTGACCACCCAGGGTGTCGGCCGCGGCACCCAGCTCAGCCGCATCCAGTCGTTCAACAGTTCGGACGACGGCGCCGAGTTCTTCGGCGGTCGCGTCAACATGAAGTATTTCGTGTCGGTCGGCGCCGAGGACGACAATCTCGACACCGACACCGGCCTGAAGGCGAACTTTCAGTATGTGCTGGTCGTGCAGCGCCAGAATGTCGGCGACTCGATCATCGAAGCGGACAGCGACAACACGCTCGACGGCAACCTGCCGCGGCAGAATACGATCGTGTCCAACATGACGGCAATCCACCGCATTTCGCAGTCGAACAACACCGCGATCCTGCTGCGCGGCGGCACCGACTATCGCATCCTGAACAGCGTCATCGTCGCGCCGAACGCCGGCTCCTGCCTGGCGATCAGTCGTGCGCAGACCGCCTCCACGACGGCGGATGCCGCGATCGACGAACAGGGGGCGCCCATCTTCCGTTCGGTGGTGCTCCAGTGCGGTGCGACCAAATATAACGGCCGCAACACGGTCACGGACGCGCAGGTGGCGGCGATCTTCGGCACGGGCTCGAACGGCAACAACGACGCCTTCACGCCGACGCTCACTAACCTGTTCGTGAACGGCGCCAACGAAACGGCGGTGACGCCGTTCAACGGCACCAACCTGACCAGCCTCAACGCCGATCCGGAAGCGCAGGGCACCGCCTTCTTCGACAACGTGACCTATATCGGAGCGTTCAAGGACACGAACGACCAGTGGTTCAAGGGCTGGGTGTGCAACAGCGCGATCGCCGATTTCGGCCTCGCCAACACCAACGGCCTCTGCACGTCGATCCCGACGACCTGAAGCTGAAGCATGATGTGGGGCGGGGCGCGGCCTGGACGGCGGCGCCCCGCCTCTTCGAATATCTTGAGGGGTTGAATTCCATGGCGAAGCCGCTGGCATATGCGAGCCTTTTGCTGATCACGACCGCGCTGGTTGCGCCACCCGCCTTCGCGCAGAGCGGCGGGCAGGCAGCGCCCGCCGGCCCGTCCGAGACGCCGCAGGCGGTGCCCGAAGCGGCACAGCCCGAGGAAGCGCAGGAGGCGCCCGAAGTCTCGGTTCCAGGCGGCGAGGAAGACATCGTCGTGCGCGGCCGCGCCTATGTCGAACCGGCCCAGCAATCGCTTCAGGTCCTCTCGGTGCTCAGCACCGCGGACATCGCGCGTACAGGCGCCGGCGATATTGCCGGTGCGCTCGGGCGCGTGACCGGCCTGAGTGTGGTGGGAAACGGCTTCGTCTACGTCCGCGGTCTCGGTGACCGCTACTCGCTGGCGCTGCTGAACGGCTCGCCCTTGCCCAGCCCCGAGCCGCTGAAGCGCGTCGTTCCACTCGATATCTTTCCGACCAGCGTCGTCGCCTCGTCGCTGGTCCAGAAAAGCTATTCGGTGAACTTCCCCGGCGAGTTCGGCGGCGGCGTCATCAACCTCACCACTAAGTCGATCCCGACCGAAAGCTTCATCACGGTCGGTGCGGGCGTCGGCTACGACACCTACACGACCGGCCAGCTCGGTTATACTTATTTCGGTAGCGACACCGACTGGACCGGGTTCGACAATGGCCAACGCGACCGCCCGCCGGCGCTCAGGAACTACATCGCGAGCGGCCAGCGCATTTCCCAGGGCGGCGTCGACACCGCGACGCTGGCCCAGCAGCTGGTCAACTCGCGCCAGGACGTGGTGTTTCGCAACAACGAGATTCCGGTCAATTGGTCGGCCTCGATCTCGGGCGGGCACAGCTTCGACGTCGGCGATGCGACCGTCGGCGTGATCGCCAACTTCGCCTATTCGAACAAGTGGCGCACCCGCCAGACCACGCAGCAGACGCCCGCGACGTTCGACCTGTCGGCGCTGAACACCGACTTTCTGCGGACCATCACCGACAACCGCATCATGGTGAATGCGCTGGTCGGCTATGGCGTCGAATGGGGCGAGAACAAGGTCCGCTGGACCAACGTCTATATCCGCGACACGCTGAAACAGGCCCGGCTCGGCCTCGGCAAGCGTGAAGTCACCTTTCCCGGCGCCGACTTTCTGACGCAGGACACCGCCTGGTTCGAACGGCAGCTGGTTTCGACGCAGCTGGTCGGCGAACTGAAGCCGCTCGACAATCTGACGGTGGATCTGCGCGGCGGCTTCGCCAATTCGCAGCGGGAATCACCGTTCGAATCCACCTTCGAATATTTCCGCAGCAACCGCGCCAACGATCCATATGGCCAGTTCTTCGTCAACAATCTCAACAACGGCAATCCGGGCAATGCGGAAGTCGCCTTTTCGAACCTCAACGAGGATCTGTGGTCGGCGGGCGTCGACGTCGGCTACCGCTTCAACGACTGGCTGCGCCTGACCGGCGGCTATTATTTCTCGGACACGCAGCGCCGCACCGAACGCCGCGATTTCCTGATCTTCGCGTCGGGCGGCGTTCCCCAGGCAGCGGGTCTGTTGCGCCCGGATCTGCTGATCTCGCGCGGGCCGATCGATTTCTACGGCATCAAGGTGATCGAGGACGAGTCCAACCCTGTGTTCGACGCGACGCTGCGCAACCATGCCGGCTATCTGCAGGCCAATGTGCAGGTCACGCCCGAGGTCAACATCAATGCCGGCGTCCGCTACGAACAGGCGAAGCAGACGGTCAGCCCGGTGCAGGTCTACAACACGCCGGTCGCCTCGCTCGCGGCGACCAATCTCGACCGCGACTATTTCCTGCCGGCGGCGACGCTCACCTACCAGATCAACGACAAGCTGCAGGTGCGCCTCAGCGGATCGAAGACGATCGCGCGGCCACAGTTCCGCGAACTGATCTTCCAGCCCTATTTCGATCCGGACTCGAACCGGCTGTTCCGCGGCAACCCGCTGTTGATCGACAGCCAGCTGACCAATTATGAAGGTCGCGCCGAATGGTATTTCGCGCGCGAGCAGAGGCTCTCAGCCTCGGGCTTTTTCAAGAAGATCAACAACCCGATCGAGACCTTCGCCAGCGTCAACGAAAATGGCGTGGTGTCGAGCTTCGCCAATGCGCCGAGCGCAATTCTCTATGGCGGCGAGTTCGAGCTGACCAAGCACTTCAACCTCGACGCATCGAGCAGCCCCTTTTTCCAGCGCCGGCGCATCGTGCTGATCGGCAACTATACCTATACCAAGTCGAAGATCCGGGTGGGCGCGGGCGACACCGCCGCGCTGTTCCCGACTTCGCTCAACCGCACCGTGCTGGCGAGCGAGCTGTTCAACGACGGCGTGCCGCTGACCGGCCAGTCCGATCATATCGTCAATGTGGAGTTCGGCCTGGAAGACCGCGACGGGCTGTCGCAGCAGACGTTCCTGATCACCTATGCCAGCGACCGCGTCACCAATCGCGGCGCGAGCGGCCAGCCCGACATCATCGAACGGCCGGGTCTTCGCCTCGACTTCGTCGCCCGACAGGGCGTGACGATCGCGGGCATCGAATCCGAGCTGAAGATCGAGGCGCGCAACTTGACGGGCACCAAATATCGCGAGTTCCAGACCAACGGCCAGAACATCGTCTATTATAACCGCTACGATCAGGGCCGCGTCCTCAGCCTCGGCTGGAGCATGACCTTCTAGATCTCCATCTAACATCGTCATCCCCGCGAAAGCGGGGACCCAGCTCTTCTTTTCACGAACTCTGGGTTCCCGCTTTCGCGGGAAGGACGATCAGGAGGGTCGCTCCAGCGTCACCGCCACCAAGGCGATCCGCTCGACCTCGGCATAGGCAGGTTTCTCCAGCTCTTCGCCGAACACGTCGGGGTCCAGCTCCCGGCAGCGGTGCGCGAGGCCGAGTTGCTCTGCGAGGGCGCCAATCGCCTCGCACAGCGGGTTGCGCCCGCCGACGATCGCCGCGCCGGTGTAGAGGATCAGCCGGCCGCCGGGCGCCAACCGCCGCGCGGCCATTGCTGTCATGTTGAACGGCACTTCGCCGCCATGCATGCCGCCGCCGTCGCGATAGGCGCGGTCGCCATCATCGATGATGTAGGGCGGGTTGATGACGGCCAGGTCGATCGGATCGGCGACCTTATCGAGTGTTTCGGACTCGATCGTCTCCGCCGCCACCCCTGCGCCCACGGCGTTGACCCGCGCGAGCCGCAGCGCCTTTGGGTTGAGGTCGGTCAGGCTCACCTGCGGCGCGTCGCTGCACAACCCGGCGACGATGCCGCCGACGCCCGCGCCGGCGCCCATATCGACGATGTGCGCCCCGCGCGCGAGCGGCCGGCGCGACAGCTCGTCCCCGATCAGGGTCGCGAACCGGTAGGTATCGGGGCCGAAGAACACGGCGTCCTTCGCTTCCGTCGGATAAGCCGAATGGAGCCAGAGCTGTCCGCCCAGGCTCGACACGCGGAGCCGGCTTTTGACGCGGCCATCCGGCTCATCGAGCATGCCGGCCTGGCGCAGCAGGTCCTCCACGGCATCATCCGTGCCTGCCGGGGCAGGGAGGCTCCAGCCGAGCAGCCCGCGCAGGTCACGTGCTTCCCGCATATCGGCGCGCGCGACCACGCGCTGATGGCTCGCGGGTGTCGGCGTGACGAAGTGATAGCCGCGTGATTTCAGCAGCTTCAGCAGGTCACGCAGTGCGCTATCGGCATCTTTGCTCATCAGGGCGCAACGGCCCGCCGACAGCTGCGTTCCCCGGAGCATGCTCAAGGCCGCGCTCTTCGACATCGATGGAACCCTGATCGACAGCAACGACCTGCACGCGCAGGCCTGGGACGACGCGTTCCGCCGCTACGGCATCGAACTCCCCTATGACCGCATCCGCGATCAGATCGGCAAAGGCGCGGACAATCTGCTGCCCGCACTGCTGTCGCCCGACATACTCGAAACGCACGGCAAGGAGCTCGAGCAGGAGAGCAAAGCGGTGTTCAAGCGGGACTATCTGTCGCGCGTGAAACCCTTTCCCGGCGTGCGCGGGTTGTTCGAAGGGCTGAAGGCGTCCGGTGCACTGATCGCCCTTGCCACCTCCGGCGCGGAAGACGAGCTGGAGCATCACAAACAACTGCTCGGCATCGGCGACCTGCTCGATGCCGCCACGTCTGCAGACGACGCCCAGCACAGCAAACCCTATCCCGACATATTCCAAGCGGCCCTGGGCAAGCTGCCCGGCATCGAGGCAGCGCAGGCAGTGGTGGTCGGCGACACGCCGTACGACATGGAAGGCGCCCGCAAGGCCGGCATGGCAAGCGTCGCCTTGCGCTGCGGCGGCTTCGCGGCCGAATGGCTCGCCGAAAGCGGGGCGGCGGCGCTGTTCGACGGTCCCTGGGCCTTGCCTCACCGGCTGGACGCGTGGCTCGATTGACCGGCAGCGCCTCTCGCCTCTAGAGCGCCCGGCAGCGGAGGCGCTTGCATGAAGAAGATCTATCCCGACGCCGCGGCGGCACTTGAAGGCCTGTTGTTCGACGGCATGACCATCTGCTCGGGCGGCTTCGGCCTGTGCGGCATTCCGGAGCGGCTGATCGACGCCATTCAGGCGAGCGGGGTCAAGGACCTGACCGTCGTCTCCAACAACGCCGGCATCGACAATGAGGGTCTCGGCAAGCTGCTGCGGTCGCGCCAGATCAGGAAGATGATCTCGTCCTATGTCGGCGAGAACAAGGAGTTCGAGCGGCAATATCTGGCGGGCGAATTGGAGGTCGAATTCTGCCCCCAGGGCACGCTCGCGGAGCGCTGCCGGGCAGGGGGCGCGGGCATTCCTGGCTTCTATACCAAGACCGGTGTCGGCACGCTCGTCGCCGAGGGCAAGGAGCATAAGGAGTTCGACGGCGAGACCTACATCCTCGAGCGCGGCATTCGCGCCGACCTGTCGATCATCAAGGGCTGGAAGGCGGACGAAGCCGGCAACCTGGTCTTCCGCAAGACCGCCCGCAACTTCAACCAGCCGATGGCGACCGCGAGCCATGTGACGATCGCCGAGGTGGAGGAGATCGTGCCCGTCGGCAGCCTCGATCCCGACTGCATCCACGTCCCCAGCATCTTCGTGAAGCGCCTGATCCTCGGCGCGCCCTATGACAAGAAGATCGAGTTCCGCATGACCCGCCAGCGGGAGGCTGCATAATGGCTTGGACGCGTGACGAAATGGCCGCGCGGGCGGCTCGCGAGTTGCAGGACGGGTTCTACGTGAATTTGGGCATCGGCATCCCGACGCTCGTTGCCAATCATGTGCCGGACGGTGTCGAGGTGACGCTGCAGAGCGAGAACGGCATGCTTGGCATCGGGCCGTTCCCCTATGAGGACGAGATCGACCCCGATCTGATCAACGCGGGCAAGCAGACCATCTCGCAACTACCGTCCTCGAGCTATTTCGGCTCGGAGCAGAGCTTTGCGATGATCCGCGGCGGGCATATCGACCTGACCGTGCTCGGCGCGATGGAGGTCAGCCAGGATGGCGACATCGCCAACTGGATGATCCCGGGCAAGATGATCAAGGGCATGGGCGGCGCCATGGACCTGGTCGCCGGCGTCAAGAAGATCATCGTCGTCATGGAGCATAATGCGAAGGACGGCTCGCCGAAGTTCATCCCGGCCTGCACGCTGCCGCTGACCGGCAAGAACGTCGTCGACATGATCGTGACCGACCTGGCCGTGTTCCAGCGCCCCGATCACCAGAGTCCGTTCAAGCTTGTTGAGCTTGCTCCGGGCGTGTCCGCAGACGAGGTCAAGGCGAAGACGACGGCCCAATACGTCTCCTGACCCGCTCGTCCCGAGCGCAGTCGAGGGGCGTGTCTCCGGTGTTTTGCCCGCGCCCCTCGACTGCGCTCGGGACGAGCGATGCTCCTCTTCGAAAGCTGAGTTCCCGGAGTCAGCCGCGGGTTTCTTTCGTTTCGTCGTGAAAACAGGGCGCAAGCGCTTGGCTTCGCGCTGAAACTCTGACTCTTTAACCCTAAATACAGGGGCATCGGGTCAGAGGGTCGCAGCGAAGGTGGTGAAGAACATCAAACAGGGCATTCGTCAGCGGCCCAAGGCGGCAGCGATCGGCGGTGGGGTCGCCGGCATGATGGCGCTCGCGGCGATCGCGCCGAGCCTGATCGCGGCGCGCTCGCCCGCGCAGGCGTCGCAGCCCGGCGTCTATCAAAGCACGCGCTCCGGCCTGATCAATGCCGAGTTCCGCGCTCCCTATAAGGTCGATTACGAGCGGCTCGACTCCCGGCTCCGCCTCGCCGCTTCCAAGCCGGACATGGTCGGCATGGCGGTGGCGGTCATCGAGAATGGCGAGATCACCTTCGTTCAGGGCTATGGCACCACCACGGCCACGGGCTCCGAGCCGGTCACGCCGAACACCGTCTTCCGCTGGGCCTCGCTGTCGAAAGGCGTCGCTGCGACCATGACGGCGCTGCTCGATGCCGAGGGCAAATTGTCGCTGAACGAGCCGGTCGCGCGGTTCAACACCAGCCTCAGGCTGCCGATGGGCGGCGAGGCGCGGGCGACCGTGGCCGACCTGCTGTCGCACCGCGTCGGCCTGTCGCACAACGCCAATGACGGCAAGCTCGAGGCGGGCCAGGACCCGAAGATGCTGCGCGCTTCGCTCGGCGCATTGTCGCCGGCCTGCGCGCCGGGCACCTGCCATTCCTATCAGAACATCGCCTTCGACACGGTCAGCGAGATCGTCGAGAAGGTGACCGGCCAGACCTATCAGAACGAAGTCCGCCGGCGCCTGTTCGCGCCGCTCGGCATGCAGACGGCGAGCCTGACGCGCGCCGGGCTGATGTCCTCGCGCAGCTGGGCGCGTCCGCATGTCGGCCGTACCACCGTCGAAGTGAACGACAATTACTATCGTGTGCCGGCCGCCGGTGGCGTCAACTCGTCGATCATGGACCTGGCGATCTGGATGCGCGCGCAGATGGGTCTGGCGCCGCAGGTGCTGCCGGACTCCGTGCTGGACACCATCCACCAGGCGCGGGTGAATACAGATCGGCGCGGAACGATGTTCGCGCGGGCGATGGGCCCGTCGCAATATGCGCTCGGCTGGCGCGATTATAACTATGCCGGGCGCTGGCTGGTTGGTCACCAGGGCGCCGTGAAGGGCTATCGCTCGACCATCCTGTTCGATCCGCAGTCGAAATCGGGCGTGGCGGTGCTGTGGAACTCGCAGAGCGGCAGGCCGTCCGGCGTGCAGCTGGAAGTGCTGGAGATGCTCTATGGCCAGCCGCGCAACGACTGGTTGAAGATCGACGCGCCGGGCGCGGGCGGCGGTATGCCGCTTCAGGACGTCGCTGCGCAATAAAGGCGCGGCTTCTGCTCGCCTCCACGCAATTATCTGCTAGAGCGTGCCAATGACCGACCGGCCGCGCACCTTGTACGAGAAGATCTGGGACGCTCACCTGGTGGAGCGGCGGCCGGACGGCACCTGCCTCATCTATATCGATCGTCACCTGGTGCACGAAGTGACCAGCCCGCAGGCTTTCGAGGCGCTCCGCCTGGGCGGCCGCAAGGTACGCCGGCCCGACCTGACGCTGGCAGTACCCGATCACAACCTGCCGACCACGCCGCGTGTCGATGCCCGCGGTCGGCGGCTGCCGATCGACGATCCGGAAAGCGCGGCCCAACTCGCCGCGCTCGAGCGGAACGCGCCGGAGTTCGGCATTCGCTACATCGACGCGACCGCGCCGGAACAGGGCATCGTCCATGTTGTCGGACCGGAGCAGGGTTTCACCCTGCCGGGCGCGACCGTGGTGTGCGGCGACAGCCACACGGCAGCGCATGGCGCGCTCGGCGCGCTCGCCTTCGGCATCGGCACGTCAGAGGTCGAGCATGCGCTCGCCACCCAGACGCTGCTGCTGAAACAGTCCCGGTCGATGAACATCCGCATCGATGGCGCGCTCGGCTTCGGTGTCAGTCCCAAGGACCTGATCCTGCACATCATCGGCCGGATCGGCGCGGCCGGCGGCAACGGCTTTGTCGTCGAATATTCGGGCTCCACGATCCGCGAAATGTCGATCGAGGGGCGCTTGACCGTGTCCAACATGTCGATCGAGGCGGGCGCGCGGGCGGGACTGATCGCGCCGGACGACAAGACCTTCGCCTATCTGAAGGGCCGGCCGATGGCGCCTTCGGGTGAAGCGTGGGAGCGGGCGGTCGCCTGGTGGCGAACCCTGCCCAGCGACGAGGGCGCGGCCTTCGACCGGATCGTCGACATCGACGCCGCCGCGGTTGCGCCGACAGTCAGCTGGGGCACCAGTCCGGAGGATGTCGCGCCGATAACCGGCAACGTGCCTTCTCCCGACAGCTTTGAAGAGGCGGCGAAGCGCGAGGCTGCGGCCAAGTCGCTCGCCTATATGGGCCTGACACCCGGCGAGCGGCTGCAAGACGTCGCGGTCGAGAATATTTTCATCGGCAGCTGCACCAATGGCCGGATCGAGGATTTGCGCGCGGCCGCCGCGGTGCTGAGGGGCCGTCGGCGCGCAGAGAATGTAAAGCAGGCGCTGGTCGTGCCCGGCTCGGGACTCGTCAAGCGTCAGGCCGAGCAGGAAGGGCTCGATCGCATCTTCGTCGAAGCCGGTTTCGAATGGCGCGAGCCGGGCTGCTCCGCCTGCCTCGGCATGAACCCCGACAAGGTGCCGCCGGGCGAACGCTGCGCCTCCACCTCCAACCGCAACTTCGTCGGTCGTCAGGGTCCCGGCGCGCGGACGCATCTGGTGTCGCCGGCAATGGCGGCCGCGGCGGCGGTGACGGGACGGTTGGCTGATGTGCGGGAATTGATGGGAGCAGGGGAATGATGAAGCCGTTCCTGGCGATGCTGGCCCTCGCGGGCGCGGCGCCTGCTGTGGCGCAGGGCGTGTCGCTGCATGCGTTCGAGTGCGGGCGCCTCGTGCAGAACGATCTGGGACGCTTCTCCGACACCTTCCGTTTTCAGGGCGAGAGGCGCGAGCTGGTCGCCGGCTGTTTCCTCATTCGGCATCCCAAGGGCATGCTGCTGTGGGACACCGGCCTCACGCCCGACCTGATCGGGGCGACCAATGGCCCGGCGGGCATGTCGCTCAAGCAGAGCATCCCGGATCGGCTGAAGGCGCTCGGCCTCACGCCCGCTCAGATCACTTATGTCGGCATCAGCCATCATCACGCCGACCATACCGGCGGCGCGAAAGACTTCTCGGACGCAGAGCTGCTGATCGGAAAGGGCGATCTCGACGCGCTGAAGGCGATGAAGCCTGACGATCGCGCACCGGCCCAGCTGACTCATTGGCTGACCGGGCAGGGCAAGGTCACGCCCGTCACTGGAGACAAGGATGTGTTCGGCGACGGCAGCGTCATCATGTTGGCGATGCCCGGCCACACGCCGGGCCATTCAGCGCTGCTGGTGAAGCTGGCCAGCGGCTACGTCCTGTTAAGCGGCGACGAATATCATTTTCGGGAGAACCGTGCGGCGAATGGCGTGCCGACGTTCAATTGGAATCGCGCCGATACGCTCGCCTCGCACAAAAGGTTTGAGGAGATTGCGGCCAATTTGAAGGCGCGCGTGGTGATCCAGCACGACGCACGCGATCTGGGCGAGCTGCCCGCCTTTCCGGCAGCGTTGAAGTAGAAGAGCAGACGGGAGCGGGGACAATGAAGCGAGCGATTACACTGCTGATTGCGGGAAGCCTGTTGAGCGGCATCGCCGCGTTTTCGGTCAGCGCCAAGCCGGAGACGGCAACGGCGGAGCAGCGTTGAAACCGGTCGCGACCGTCGAAGGGCGTGCGATCCCATTCGGGCGCGCGAATGTCGATACAGATGTGATCATCCCTGCCAAATGGCTGAAGACGATCAGCCGGCAGGGGCTCGGGCAAGGTGCATTCGAGACGGTGCGCGCGGAGCCCGGCAACGTGTTCGACGATCCGGACTATGCGGGGGCGGCGATCCTCATTGCTGGCGAGAATTTCGGCTGCGGATCGAGCCGGGAGCATGCCGCCTGGGCGCTCGCCGATCTCGGCATACAGGCCGTGATCGCGCCCAGCTTTTCGGACATCTTCTCAGGCAATGCCTTCAAGAACGGCATCCTGACGGTCGAGCTGCCGCGTGCGGCCATCGACCGGCTGATGACAGTCGCCAGGACCGATCCGATCAGCATCGATTTGGAGCACCAGACTGTCACCACGCGCTTTCAGGACCGCTTCAGCTTCGAGATCGATCCGTTCCGCAAGCACTGCCTGCTGAACGGACTGGACGAAGTGGGGCTGACACTCGCGATGGACGATCGCATCGCCGCTTATGAGGAGAAGCGCGCGGCGGAGCTGCCCTGGCTTTAGGAGCGGCGCAGCTGGCGCCAGCCGAACAGGCTCAGCGCGACCAGCAGGGCTTCGACGATCATCGGGATGGCGGCACCATCATAGCTGCCCGCGACGATCAGGTTCGCCGCACGGCCGGTCAGCGCGATGCCGTAGAGCCCGGCCGAAACGATCAGCCATTCGCCCCGCTCGGCTATCGCGGCATAGAGCGCGCAGAGGCCGCTGACGAGAAAGAAGGCGGACATGTCGGCGCGCAGCGTCGCCAGACCCGCCGCTCCCTGGGGCGTAACGAAGAAGGCCGCCGCTGCATGGTCCGTCGCGAAGAAGAACCACAGGCCGAGCGCCAGCCCAAACAGCGCCACGAGCAGTGCGCCTATTCTCGCCAACATGTTCATGCTCCCCCTCCTCGCGACCAGCCTAGCCGAAGATCTTCCGTCGGCAAGGATCAGCGGAAAATCGCCGGATCGGCGATCTCGCCTCGGCTGACCGTGTCCAGCAAGGCCAAGCCATCGATGGTGGCGACGAGCAACGCAGCCTGCGCGCACGCATTGGATCCCTGGTCGACCAGGAGGCGCTGCTTCGCCCAGGCGATGAAGCCGTCCGCAATGGCCGACCCGATCTGCCGATAGAGCTCCTCGCCTCCCGCCGCCTGCGCGCAAATCTCCAGCCACAGGCGCATATAAGGCCGCAGCTGGTCGCCCCGCATCGCCGCGCGCAGCTGGGCCAGCAAGGCGGGGAAGGGGAGACGCTCCGGTCCGCTGCCCGAGTCCAGCAGCTTCGACAGCCGCGTCGCGAGCTTTCGATCGCGACCGGATTCCCGCTCAATGCTGCATCCAACACGCTGCTGCTCGTCGGTTTTCTGCTCCCGCTCTGGCGCAGCCGAGCGTTCAACGGCCGCCGGCCCTCGACAGCATCCTGAACCGCCGCCACAAGGCGCGGCAACGGATCACGAGAGGAGAACTCGATGAAGGCGTTATTGTCGCGCGCGGCCGATGGACCCGAGACGCTGGAGCTGGCCGACGTGGCCGACCCGCAGCCCGGCAAGGGCGAATTGCTCGTCCGCATTCAATATTGCGCGATCAATTATCCCGACGTGCTGGTGATCGAGGACAAATATCAGTTCAAGCCGCCGCGGCCCTTTGCGCCGGGTTCGGAAGTGTCGGGCACGGTCGAAGCGGTCGGCGAGGGTGTCGAAGGATGGCAGGTCGGCGACCGGCTGCTGGCGCTGACGGCTTCTTCAGGCGGACTGGCCGAAAAGGTGGCGGTCGCCGCCAACCGGGCGTTCAAGGTGCCGGACGGGCTGCCGCTCAAGGAAGCCTCCGCCCTGCTTATGACCTATGCGACGACCATCCACGGTTTGCTCGATCGCGGGCACCTGAAGGAAGGCCAGACGCTGCTGGTGCTGGGGGCTGCCGGTGGCGTCGGCCTCTCGGCGGTCGAACTTGGCAAGGCGTTCGGCGCCCGGGTGATTGCGGCCGTGTCGTCCGAGGAAAAGGCGCAGGTCGCGCGCGACGCGGGCGCGGACGACACGCTCGTCTATGGCCGCGCACCGTTCGACAAGGATGCGTCCAAGGCCCTCGCCGACCAGTTCAAGGCGAAGTGCGGGCCTGAAGGCGCGCACGTCATCTACGATCCGGTCGGCGGCGACTATGCCGAGCCCGCCCTGCGCTCGATCGCCTGGGAGGGACGGTACCTCGTCGTGGGCTTCCCTGCGGGTATTCCCAAGCTGCCGCTCAACCTGACTTTGCTCAAGAGCTGCGACGTGTGCGGCGTCTTCTGGGGTGCCTTCACGATGCGGGATCCCAAGCGCCACCAGGAGCATGTCGCGACGTTGTTCCGACTCTGGCAGGAGGGCAAGATCGCGCCGCGGGTGACCGAAACCTATCCGCTGGAGCGCGGCGGCGAAGCGATCGCCAAGCTCGCGTCGCGCGGCGCGATCGGCAAGCTGGTGGTCGAGATCGGCTGACGCGTTGCGCCCGCCGTCCGGGGCACCTATCTCACATGTGAAACAAGAGGGGTAACGATGACCACGTTCGACGATCGCGAGCGCGCGTTCGAGGCGAAGTTCGCCCGCGACGAAGAAATGCTGTTCCGGGTCGTGGCGCGACGCAACAAGCTGCTCGGCCAATGGGCCGCCAGGCTGATGAAGCTGACGCCTGAGGAAACCGACGCTTATTCGAAAGCGGTCGTCCAGGCCGAGTTCGAGGAAGCGCATGACGAAGACGTTATTCGCAAGCTGCTCGGTGACTTGACCGGGGCGGGTGTGGAAATGGACGACGCGACAGTGCGCAAGGCCGTGGCCGACCAGACGGTCGAGGCGCGCCGGCAGCTGATCGAGGCGCAATCCTGACATGCCGATGGCGGCCGACCATATCGAGGCGATGATCCGCGAAGCGATCCCCGATGCGCAGGTCGAGATCACCGATCTTGCCGGCGACGGCGATCACTACGCCGCGCGCGTGGTCTCGGCGAGCTTCAAGGGGCTGCCGCGGGTGCGCCAGCACCAGAAGGTCTATGCCGCGCTGCAGGGCCGCATGGGCGGCGAGCTTCACGCCTTGCAACTGACCACCGCCGTTCCGGCAGGAGAGTAGAGTATGACCGACGAATCTCAGGCCCGCATTCAGGAGCTGGTCTCGACCAACGATGTGCTGCTGTTCATGAAGGGTACGCCGCTCTTCCCGCAATGCGGCTTTTCGAGCCGTGCGATCGCGATCCTCGACCGGCTCGGCGTGGATTACGAGAGCGTCGACGTGCTGCAGGATCAGGGCATTCGCCAAGGCATCAAGGCGTTCAGCGACTGGCCGACCATCCCCCAGCTTTATGTGAAGGGCGAATTCGTCGGCGGCTCCGACATCATGATGGAGATGTATGAGAGCGGCGAACTTGGCGAACTGATGGCTGAAAAGGGTGTCGCCAAGGTCGGCTGACGTGGACGTTACCATCTACCACAATCCGGAATGCGGCACGTCGCGCAAGGTGCTCGCGGCGCTGCAGGATGCGGGACACGCGCCGCAGGTCGTCGACTATCGCAAGACCGGCTGGACCCGCGAACAGCTGGCGTCGCTGTTCGGGCGCATCGGCGTGACGCCGCGCCAGGCGCTGCGGACCAAAGGCGCGCTGGCCGGCGAGCTGGGGCTGCTCGACGGCGCTTCGGACGACGCGATCCTCGATGCGATGGTCCAGCACCCGATCCTTGTCGAGCGGCCGATCGTCGAGACGGAGAAGGGCGCCCGGCTCTGCCGTCCTGCGGAGACGGTGCGGGAGCTTCTCTAGGCCGGTCGCGGCAGGTGGCGCAGCAGCTTGCGGGTGGTCAGTGGCTCGAAGAGGTCTTCGGGCCGCTCAGGGTCCAGGCTTTCGCTTTCAGCGAGCTTTTCGGAGGCTCGACTGAACTCCGGCGGCTCGAATGTCTTCAAGCTGCGGCCGGTGCCGCGGAGGCTCTCCACCGTCGCGATCAGTGAGCCGGTGTCGGTCAGCCGCCGTCGTACTTCGCCGATCTCGGCGCCGAGATGTTCGGCGAGCAGGTCGGCGCGGATCGCCTCGATCGTCTCGCCGACATTCTCGTTGCCCGGAACCCCGACGTCGATCACCACGTCGCATTCGCTGTCCAGGCCCATCGAGCGGTTGTTCATGTTCGACGAGCCGACGCGCAGCACGCGGTCGTCGACGATCATGATCTTGGCATGGACATAGATGTCGTCGCCCGCTTCATTGACCGGCGTATAGATGCGGAAGCGACGGTCGCGATCTACCTTTTCGAGCGCCCCCATTAGTTCGGCGCGGGCAGGACCCATTACGGCTTCCTCAAGCCAGCCGTCCGCCGACATCGGATTGACCAGCACGAACTCGGGCCCATCCGGCTCCTGCAGCCGCTCCGCGATCGCCTCGGCGACCGCGCGTGAGGCGAAATACTGGTTCTCCGCATAGACGAAGCGCCTGGCCGAGCGGATCAGGTCGACGAACAGCCGCTCGTTTTCGCGCACCTCGGGCCGGTCCTGGAAGCCGCCGCGCGTGCGGGCGATCCCGAGTTCCACGTCACGAAAGTGCGGCTTCAGTTCGGGCGGCCAGACATCCTCCGTTACGTTGGGCGTGCGCAGCGACTCACCGCCCGCCACACGCCACCGCTCGCGGGCGAGTTCCCCCAGCGCCCGCGCCGCGTCGCCGTCGACGGCCATGGTCGCATCGTGCCACGGGTCGTAGTGCCGCCGCGTGGTCGGCCGCCTCCGGCCGGGCTGCTCCGGCGCATGGGCCCGCGTGTCCCAGCGGTCCGCCGTCATGTCGATGCCGCCGCAAAAGGCCAGGCGGTCGTCCACCACCAGGATCTTCTGGTGGTGGCTCGCCCCGGTCGGGTGGGCGCCGTCGAGTTTGAAGGTGATCCGGTCGTGCCACATCCAGCGTGCCAGCCGGAGCAGAGTCGTGCCGCGGCCCAGCAGCTTCAGCGCGCCGACATCCCACTTCAGTATGTAGATGTTGAGCTCCGGCCGGTGCTCCGCCAGCCACTGAATGAACGGACCGAGTTCATTGGGCACGCCTTCGGTCGGTTCGCCCGGACCTTCCTCCCGATCCAGGAAGATACGAGTGTCGAAGTCCCAGCCGATCAGGATGATCTGCTGCCTGGCCTTCAGCATTGCGCGCTTGGCATGGCGATAATAGTCGGCGGCATCGACGACGAGCGCTGCTCGGTCGGCGGTTTCGATGCGCCAGCAATTGCGGCCGGGCTCCAGGACCGGCGTCGGGTCAGGCATGCAGGCGTAACGATCTGCTTTGTGTCCCGTTGCATCGGAGCGGAAAGCCTCGCCGCTCGTTCTGAAAGCCATGACGGATCAAAGGGGTAGGGACGCCGCGAGCCCGACGGAGATGCCCGCCAGAGGCTGGCTCGATGTGCTGAAGCGCAGCTGGCGCGAGATGGGGCAGGACAATCTGTCGCTGATCGCCGCCGGCGTCGCCTTCTACGCCTTCACCGCGATGGTGCCGCTGCTCGGCGCAGTCGTGCTGACCTATGGCCTGATCGCCGACCCTGCCGCCGTGATGCGCCACTTTCAGGAACTGTCGCAGCTGCTGCCGGGCGAGGCGGCCAGGCTGATCGGCGAGCAGCTGATGAACGTCGTCAACACCGCGGGGAGCAAAAAGGGTCTCGGCCTCATCCTCGCACTCGCGCTCGCATTCTGGGGCGCGACCAAGGCAACCGGCGCGATCGTCACCGCGCTCAACATCGCCTATGAGGAGGAAGAGACGCGCGGCTTCGTCAAGCAGACGCTGATCAACCTGGCGATGGTGTTGGGGGCCGTGCTGGTCCTGGGCGTGGCGATGATCGCCATTTCGGTGTTCTCGTATCTCGGCCGCTTCTTCCCCGGTGCGCCCGCGGGCCTGCTGCTCCTGGGCAAGCTGATTTCCTGGCTGATGTTGGCGGCGATCGGCGCAGCTGCCGTTGCGACGCTCTACCGCTATGCGCCCGATCGCGATGCCGCCAAGTGGCGGTGGTTGACGCCGGGTTCCGCCTTTGCCGCGATCGGCTGGGGCGTGCTGACAGCGGGCTTCGGCCTCTATGTGGCGAACTTCGGCAACTATAACGCCACCTACGGCTCGCTCGGTGCAGTCGTCGTACTGCTTACCTGGCTCTACCTGTCGGCGCTCGTGCTGCTGCTCGGCGCCGAACTCAACTCGGAACTCGAGCATCAGACTGCGCGTGACACGACTCGTGGCGCCGAACGCCCGCTCGGCCAGCGCGGTGCCCAGATGGCCGATCGCGTTGCGCCCGACGAGGATGGTCACGCCCATGACGAGAGTCCGATTGGAACGCCCGCGCCTGCTGCGCGGCGAGAGGAGACGACCTCAACCTTGCCTTATGGTCTCAAAGTCTCCGAGGCCTTGCTGATCCTGCTTCTGGCACTGATCCCCAGCCGCCGCAGCGCACAGCCTGCCGAATGAGAAAGGAACGATGATGGACGAGCGAGAAGGCACCGGCACCAATGCCCGGCCGTTGGACGATACGATCGCCGGCACCGGCCCTGGCATTCCGGACGACGCCGTCGCTCCCGGCGAGGACGCGCTGCCCGAGCCCCCATCCGACGAAGAGGTCGAGCGGATCGCCGAGAAGCTGGGGGCGAACGAAGCAGCCGAACGCTCCAGCTGACCTGTCCGGCTTCGGACGTCGTTCCCCGGTTGGAACGAGACCGGCGCGGTGGCGTTCGGGGAATGCGGACCGCTGCTCCCCCTTGTGGCGCGTCCTGCATGTTCTGGGAGAGAAATGATGAGGGTCTCACGGATTTGCCTGATCCTGGCCGCGCCGATCGGCCTGGCCGCCTGCGCCGACATGCGCGACGATGTGGCGGTTGCGCCCGCCCCGCCGGCGTGGCCGGGCGTGATTGTCGGCTCGGTTGCTGCCGATCGCAACGGCGATGGCGTGGTCGATGGCTATTACACGGCCGACGGCACCTATGTCGCATTCCAGGCGCCGCCCTGCCCGGCGCCGCAGCCGATGATGCAGCCGGCGCCTTCGGGTGAACGCGGCATCTGATCGTTGACGGGCGCCGTCTCTTCGCGATGGCGCCCGCACCTGCCGAGTGGAAGGAAAGTAAAGTTGCGTAACCCGATGAGCGGCGCGTTTCTCGCCGCTTTGCTGATCTCGACCCCGGTCGCCGGTGCGTTCGCGCAGACCGCGCCCGATGCGGTGGCGCTCGCCGTTAAGGATCAGGCGGACGGCAAGCTGAAGGCGGTTTACGCCGCGCGCGGCTTTTGGCCGCTTTGGGTCAAGAATGGTGCGCTGACGCCAGCCGCCGCCACCCTGGTCTCCTATCTCGAAACCGCCGATCTCGATGGTCTCGAGCCCTCCGACTACGACGCGCGCGCGCTGCGTGAGTTGGTCGAGCGCAGCCGCAGCGGTGATGCCGAGGCGCTGGCACGAACAGAGCTGCGGCTGTCGCAGGCCTTTGCGCGCTATGTCCGGGATGTCCGACGCGCGCCTAACGCCCAGATTCGCTTCCTCGACGAGGAGTTGCGCCCGAAGAAGCTGAGCGAGGCCGATGTGGTGCGCGCCGCCGCGGTCGCGCCCGATTTCGACCGCTATCTTGCGGAAATGGGCTGGATGGACCCGGCCTATGCAAGCCTTCGCCGTGCGATGGCGGAACGCCGCGAGCATTGGTCCAACCTGCCGGGCAGCTATGTGGCCGAGGGCGCCGCGCTCAAGCCCGGCATGGGTGGAGACCGGGTCGCTGCGCTCCGCGAACGGCTCGGCCTCGATCCCCGCGGCAAGTTCGACAAGCGAGTCGCCGATGAACTGCGCGCCTTTCAGGCCGCGCACGGGTTGAAGCCGGACGGTGTGGCGGGTGCCGGCACGATCGCCGCGCTCAACCGCCCGCCGGATTGGTATGACCGCAAGCTGGCCGTCAATCTCGATCGCGCGCGACTGCTACCCGGACCGGGTACGCGGCACATCGTCGTCGACATCGCCGCCCAGCAGCTGGTCTACTTCCAGGAGGGTACCGAGGCGGGCCGCATGCGGGTGGTGGTCGGCAAGCCCGATCAGCAGACGCCGATGCTGGCCGGCATGCTCCGCTTCGCGATCCTCAACCCCTATTGGAACGTGCCGGACGACCTCGCCTATAAACGTGTCGTCAGCCGGGTGCTGAACGGCGCCTCGTTGCAGACGCTCGGTTTCGAGGCGCTCTCCGGCTGGGATGCCAACGCCCAGCTGCTGCAGCAAGACCAGGTCGATTGGCGCGCGGTGGCCGATGGACGCCAGCACGTCCGCGTTCGCCAGCTGCCCGGACCCGGCAATGCGATGGGGCGGGTCAAGTTCATGTTCCCCAATGATCTCGGCATCTATTTGCACGACACCAACGAGCCCGAGCTGATGAAGCGACCGGCGCGCTACTTCAGCTCCGGCTGCGTGCGGCTGGAGGATGCGCAGCGGCTTGGGCAGTGGCTGTTCGGCCAGCCGCTGAACCCGGCGAGCGACGCACCGGAGCAGCATGTCGCGCTGCCGCAGCCGGTCCCGGTGTACCTGACTTATCTGACGGTCCAGGCCACGCCTGAAGGGGTGCGGTTCCTGGACGACGTCTATGCGCGTGACCAGCTGGACCCGGGGGAATTCGCCAGCCGCTAGCGGTCGCCGCCGATCCGCGTGGTCTGGCTGGCGATGGCGACCCAGCGGCCGCCCCGCCGGGCGAAAATGTCGGTAAAGCCCCAGGTGCCGCTGGTGTTGCGATCGCCCATGGCGGTCACTTCCTCGTCCACTCCCTGAACGATCGCGACGTTGCCGAGGACGCGCACGCGGAGATCGCGAACGACCATCGACTTGATCACGTAACGGCTCCCTTGCAGCCTTTTCAGCAAGGTCGATTTGGTGAAGAAGCCGAGCCAATTCCCGCCGCGCCAGTCCGGCGCGTAGAAGCTGCGCAGGAAGGCCAGGTCCTTGTTGACCAGAGCCCGGGCATAATCCTGTTCCAGCCGGATCAGCTCGGCCTCCGCGCGCGGCTGCTGTGCCGCGACCGGCGAAGCCGAGGCGAGACTGGCGAAGAGGAATAGCCGCCGCTTCATCGCGCCTCCCATTGGCGGCTGGCTGGCACCTGCGCAATATGTCATCGCACTTGACGCCATCTGCGGGCGAGGCAAGCGACACGCCATGCAGCGCAGTCTCTTTGCCACTCTCGCCCAAGGCTTTCCGGCGGACCTGAGCGCTCCGGCGCTGGTCGATCCGAACGGGACCACCACCAGCTATGGCGAACTGCTTGCCCGGTCGGCGGGGATGGCCGGCGCACTGGCGGCACGCGGGCTGAAATCAGGCGACCGGATGCTGGTCCAGACCGGCAAGTCCGTGGAAGCCCTTATCCTCTATCTGGCCGCTATTCGCAGCGGCATCGTCTATGTGCCGCTCAATCCCGGCTACACTCGAAGCGAGATCGACTATTTCGTGGCCGATGCGGAGCCCGCCCTGTTCGTGGGCGAGGCCGAACTGGCACGGCTTGCGGCGGGGCCACAGGCTGCGTTCGATGATCCCGCGTTGGGTGCCGACAGCCTTGCTGCGATCCTCTACACCTCCGGTACAACCGGGCGGTCCAAGGGCGCGATGCTCAGCCAGCGCAACCTGGCCGCCAATGCGGAGACGCTGATCGGCGAGTGGCGGTTCACCGCGACGGATCGCCTCATCCACGCGCTGCCGATCTTCCATGTGCACGGACTGTTCGTCGCCACGCACTGCGTGCTCGGATCGGGCGCGTCGATGCTGTGGCTGCCCAGCTTCGATGCCGACGCTATCCTTGCGGCGCTGCCCGGCTCCAGCGTGCTGATGGGCGTGCCGACCTTCTATACTCGCCTGCTCGCGCGGTCGGACCTGACCGCCGAGCGCGCCGCGAACATGCGGCTGTTCGTTTCCGGATCGGCACCTTTGTCGGCCGAGACGCATCGCGAATGGGAAGAGCGGACGGGGCACCGCATCCTCGAACGCTATGGCATGACGGAGACCGGCATGCTCTCGTCAAACCCCTATCAGGGCGATCGTCGCGCGGGCAGCGTCGGCCCTGCCTTGCCCGGCGTGGACATCCGCATCGCCGAGCCGGATGGCGGCGGTGTCGGAAGCATCGAGGTGCGCGGGCCGAATGTAACCGGAGGCTATTGGCGCAATCCGCAAAAGACGGGCGAGTCCTTCACCGCCGACGACTTCTTCCAGACCGGCGACCTCGGCCGGTTCGATGAGGAGGGCTATCTGTGGATCGTCGGCCGCGCGAAAGATCTGATCATCTCAGGCGGCTTCAACGTCTATCCGGCCGAAGTCGAGGCGACGATCGAAGCACTGGAGGGGGTAGCGGAGGTAGCCGTGGTCGGCGCCCCGCATCCCGATTTCGGCGAAGGCGTGGTGGCGGTCGTGGTCCCGCGCGCGGGTGCAACTGCCAACGAAGAGGCGATCGTTGCGGCGCTTCGGGACAGTCTTGCGGCTTATAAGCGTCCGAAGCGTGTGCTGATCCGCGAGGCGCTGCCCCGCAACGCGATGGGCAAGGTCGAAAAGGCCGTGCTCCGTCAGGAGCTGGTCGGCGTCTTCGCCTAGACGATGCGCTCGGCGAGCAGGCTCAGCTGGTCCGCAGGGGCGAGTTCGTCCTGATCGGTCAGCGTCGTCGGATAGTCGCCGGTGAAGCAGGCGTCGCAATGCTGCGGGCGAACGTCGGCGCGGCGGTCATGGCCGAGCGCCTTGTAGAGCCCGCTGATCGACACAAAGGCGAGGCTGTCGGCATGGATGTAATCCGACATGCCGGGCACATCGAGCTTGGCTGCTAGCAGCTTGGTCCGCTCCGGCGTGTCGACGCCGTAGAAGCAGCTGTGCCGCGTCGGCGGACTGGCGATGCGCATATGCACTTCGGCGGCACCCGCATCGCGCATCATCTGCACGATCTTCAGGCTGGTGGTGCCGCGCACGATCGAGTCGTCGATCAGCACGACGCGCTTGCCGCCGATCAGCGCGCGATTGGCGTTGTGCTTCAGCTTGACGCCCAAATGGCGGACCTGGTCGCCCGGCTGAATGAAGGTGCGGCCGACATAGTGGCTGCGGATGATGCCGAGCTCGAACGGAATGCCCGATTGCTGCGCATAGCCGATCGCGGCTGGCACGCCGGAGTCCGGCACCGGGATGACGAGATCGGCCTCCACCGGCGCCTCGATCGCGAGCTGTGCGCCAATCGCCTTGCGCACGTCATAGACGGACGTGCCGTCCACAATCGAATCGGGGCGCGAGAAATAGACATGCTCGAAGATGCACGGCCGGGGGTTGATAGAACCGAAGGGCTGGATCGAGCGCACGCCGGCATCGGTGACGATGACGATTTCGCCGGGCTCGACATCGCGGATATATTCGGCGCCGATCACGTCGAGGGCGACCGTCTCGGACGCGAAGATGGTCGCATCACCGAGCTTGCCCATGACCAGCGGCCGGATACCGAGCGGATCGCGGCAGGCGAGCATGCCTTCCGGCGTCAGGCAAATCAGCGAATAGGCGCCTTCGACATGCTTCAGCGCGTCGATGAACTTGTCGAGCAACGTCCGGTAGGTGGAGGTCGCCACCAGGTGAATGATGACTTCGGTATCGGAGGTGGACTGGAAGATCGACCCGCGGCGAACGAGTTCGCGACGCAGCTTCATGGCATTCGAGATATTGCCGTTGTGCGCGACCGCGAAGCCTCCCGAGCTGAGTTCGGCGAACAGCGGCTGGACGTTGCGCAGCGCGGTCTCGCCGGTGGTCGAATAGCGGACATGGCCACAGGCGACTCGTCCGGGCAGGCCGCGGATCACCTCGTCACGATCGAAATTGCCGGCGACGTGACCCATTGCCCGGTGGGTGTGGAAGTGGTGGCCATCCCAGCTGGTGATGCCAGCCGCTTCCTGGCCGCGATGCTGCAGCGCGTGCAGGCCAAGCGCCACGACCGCGGACGCGGTCTCGGCATTGTAGATACCGAAGACGCCGCATTCTTCACGCAGCTTGTCGTCGTCGAACGGATTGGTGGTCAGCATCGAGACCGGTGCCCTCGTCTCAAGTTGGCCCGGCATATAGGAGGGAGAGGGCGACTTGTCTCCCCTCTGTCACAAAATAAGGCCCCGCCCGGCGTGGTGCCGGGCGGGGCCGCAGTCTTTCAGCTGAACAACTTAGGCGAACGACACCGCGACGTTGCGGCGGCGGCGCGCGGCAGCGCCGACAAAGGCAAAGCCCGCGATCATCATGGCCCAGGTCGCCGGCTCCGGCACCGCCACGTCATAGCCGATCGCGTCGAACGCGATCAGGTCGAGCTGGGTCGGGTTCAGGAAGGTGATGGCGCCGTTGAAGCCGCTCCGCGTTGGATCCATGATGCCGAGCGTCGTGCCCGTCAGCGCATCGTCCTTCCAATGGCTGGCCTGGCGCAGGTCGCCATTGACCGAACCCGTCGAGAAGTTGCCGATGCACGTGCCGCCATTAAGTGAGAAGCAGGGCGTGCCGCCAATCGTCCAGTCGCGGGTCGCTGCGCCGTTGAACGTCTGGTAGCGGAACAGGTCGAGGACCGTTCCCCAGGCGATTGCGTCCAGGCCGGCGCGGTTCAGGTTGGCGTTCACGTCCGCCAGATCGACGCCCGAGCGGAAACCCAGCGCGTGGCCGATTTCGTGAGCGGCGACGCCGACAAAGTCTATCAGCGCCGGATCGATGCCGTCGGAACGGTCGAAGTCCCAGTTGAACTGATTGCTGAATGCGACCAGGCCATCGCGCTGCGTTACGTTCGACGCCGCATAGATGGGATTTAGGCCGAGGGCCTTCACCTGCGCGGTGTTGATCTGAATCTGCAGGTTGTCGACCGTGTTGTCGTTGTCGAGCGTGCGGCTGTTGGTGCTGATCGCCTGGCAGGTCGGCACGTTGGTAACGCAATTACCGGCCTCATTCGACAGGAACGAGACGGTGGCGCCGAGCGGCAGGCTGTTCACCGCCTGCAGGTCGTAGCCCGACTTGGCGTCGGCGGCCATCAGCGTGCGCAGGCCTGCATAGGTGATGTTGTTGGTCGTCGAGTTGGTCTGGCCGAGAATGTTCGGGCCGAGCTGGCTGAAGCCGACGTCGAGACGGATGGTCACGGGATCGCGCAGGATGCTGGACCAGATTGCGGCCGCGGCTTCGAAGCCCGCGCGCGCCTGGGTCCCGGCTTCCACGCCGCCGGTGTTGTTGAGAATGATCGTCAGGCCGCCATTCGCAGCGAGCGGCGGAGCCTGAACGATGGCGCCGCTACCGCTCAGAGAACCCTGGAAGTCGACATCGTCTTCCCAGATCACGCTGGCATTGGCGGCAGCGGTCCAGGACGCGCAGCACAGGGCTGCGACGAGCAGTTTCTTCATGAAAACCCCCTTCGAATCGAGCCGCTCGATACACCCCGCGAACAGCTGAGAAGCTGAAAGCTATGTTATGGTTAAACACCTGTCGACACGAAAGAATCGGGGTAGCTGTTTCAATTGTGGACAGATCAGGGGTCGCACGCGCATGAGGCGGCATGAGCGACGAACTGGAGCAGGGTGACCGCCTCGCACCGCGCTGGGATGGCAAGGGCCTGATCACCGGCGTGGTCACCGACGCCGCATCGGGCGAACTGCTCATGGTCGCGCATCTGAACGAAGAGGCGCTGCGCTTGAGCCTCGCCACCGGGGAGGCGCATTTCTGGTCGCGCAGCCGCGGCTCGCTCTGGAAAAAGGGCGAGACGTCCGGAAATGTCCTGCGGATCGTCGAACTGCGCATCGACTGCGATCAGGACGCGCTCTGGATGCGCGTCGAGCCTGCGGGGCCGGCGTGCCATACGGGCGCGCAAAGCTGCTTTTATCGACGCTTGAAGGGCGACTTCAGCCTCATCAAAGACGCCTGATCCGCCTCCTCGCTCAAACGGAGTTCGATCGTGTTCGATTTCATTGCCTTGGCCGCTGCCGCCGCTGCCCAGCCCGACCCCGCACAGCTGCGCGCGACCATCGAGAAGCTGGTTGGATTCGGCACGCGGCATACGCTCTCTTCGGCGACCGATCCCAAGCGCGGCATCGGCGCCGCACGACGCTGGACCGCCGGCCGCTTCGCGCAGTTCGGCAAGGCATGCGGGGGCTGCTTGCAGGTCGAAACGGTCGGCGACCTGTTCACCGGGCCGCGCGCGCCTAACGGCGTGCGAGTCGAGGACGTGCTCGCCATCCAGCGCGGCACGTCCGATCCGGAGCGGGTGATCATTGTTCAGGGGCATATCGATAGCCGCGTCTCCGACGTGATGGACGCCACCTCCGATGCTCCCGGCGCGAACGACGATGCGTCCGGTGTCGCGCTGGTGATGGAAGCGGCACGCATCCTGTCAAAGGAGAGGTTCCCGGCCACAATCATCTACGCTGCCTTGTCGGGCGAGGAGCAGGGTCTGTGGGGCGGGCAGCTGCTCGCCCGGACGGCGAAGCAGCGCGGCTAGCGGGTCGCCGCCGTGCTCAACAACGATATTGTCGGCAACACGACCGGCGTGGGCGGCGCGCGCGACGACCGCAATGTGCGGGTGTTCAGCGAAGGCATTCAGGCTGCCGCCGATCTGGATGCGGTCAAGGCGCAACGCGCCAATGGTGGCGAGCAGGACTCGCCGTCCAGGGCGCTGGCCAGGGCGATCCGCCGGGTTGCCGAACAGGAGGGCGGAGTACAGGTCATCGCCGTAGGCCGGCCCGACCGTTATCAGCGTGGCGGAGACCACACTGCATTCCTGAACGAAGGCATTTCCGCCGCGGTGCGCTTTAGCGAGGTGACCGAGAACTACGATCACCAGCATCAGACGCTCAGGACCGAGAACGGGAAATTCTACGGCGACACGATCCAGTTCGTCGACTTTCCCTATCTCGCCCGCGTCACGGCGTTGAACATGGCCGTGATCCGGGAATTGGCGACCGCGCCCGCTGCGCCGGACAGCGTGACCATTTCAGGGGCGCTCAGCGCCGACACCACGGTCGGCTGGTCGCCGGTGGCTGGGGCGAGCGGCTACCGGATCCGCTGGCGGCGGGCCGACAAGGCGGACTGGACCGACAGCCGCGACGTTACCGGCCACCAGAGCTCGCTGCTGCTCAGGGACGTCAACATCGACCACCATTTCTTCGGTGTGTCCGCGCTGTCGTCAGGTGGCCAGGAAAGCGTGGTGACCTTCGCCGGGCCGGCACCGCGCAAATGATCGCGGCCGAACGGTGGCGGGGCTGACAGGCGCGGGCATGGTCTCTAAGCACGCTGGCATGTCCCGTATCGCATTCATCGGTATCGGCGTAATGGGCGGCCCGATGGCGCGCCACCTCGCCGCCAAAGGTCACGAGCTGACTATCTACAACCGCACTGGGGCCAAGGCCCGGGCTTGGGTGGCGGCCCATGGTGGACGTGTGGCGGAGAGCCCGGTCGAGGCCGCGCGCGATCAGGATGCCGTGATCACCTGCGTCGGCAATGACGACGATCTGGCGGAAGTGACGCTGGGCCGCGAAGGCGCGTTCCGCTCGATGCGGCCGGGCAGCGTGTTCATCGACCACACCACGGTGTCCGCGAAGATCGCGCGCCAGCTCGCTGTCGAAGGCAAGGAGCGCGACATCCATTGCGTGGACGCGCCCGTGTCGGGTGGCCAAGTGGGTGCCGAGAACGGCACGCTGTCGATCATGTGCGGCGGCCGGGACAAGGCACTGCAGGTCGCCTGGCCGTTGATGGAGGCCTATGCCGGCCGCATCACCCATATCGGCCCGGCCGGCGCCGGCCAGACCACCAAGATGTGCAATCAGATCGCCATCGCTGGCGCCCTGCAGGGGGTGAGCGAAGCGCTGCGCTTTGCCCAGCACGCCGATCTCGACACCGACAAGGTGTTCGAGGCGATCTCCGGCGGCGCGGCGGCGAGCTGGCAGATGCTCAATCGATGGCACAGCATGGCGCGCGGCGAGTTCGATTTCGGCTTTGCCATCGACTGGATGCGCAAGGACCTGGGGCTGGCGATCGACGAGGCGCGGACAAACGGCGCAACCCTTCCGGTCGCAAGCCTGATCGACCAATTCTATGCCGACGTGCAGGCGATGGGTGCGGGCCGGCAGGACACCAGCGCGCTCGTCCGGCGCCTGCCCAAATAGCGTTTTGCCGAGTTAACCCTCTATTAGCCTTCTTTCGGCGCCGGCTCGTCCGTATCAGCGACTCACCAGTCTTTGGGGGTTGTTTATGCGTAAGATGATTTTGGCGCTGGCGCTGTTGGGAACCAGCGTATCCGCGGGCGCGGTCACCTATGTCGGCGAAATCAGCGGCACGGTGACATCCAGCTATCTGACCGCATTCACCGACCCGAATGTGCCGGCGGACATCAAGATCGGCGACACGATCACCGCGCGGTTCAGCTTCGCCAAGTCCGATGAAAGTGGCGGCCCGGCGGCGTTCGCGGCCGGCAGCCTTCTTGCCACGATGATGACCGACCAGATCAGCTTTGACCTGGCGGGTCATCGCTGGACGTCGCGCGGCGACTTTCTCGACGGCCTCGTGCCGCTCGCCTTCGGTTCGCCCGAAGACCCGCTCAAGGACTTTGCCCTGACCACCGACGATGCGCCCGGTGCCGGCGATCTGCGCGTAAAGGGCTATGACTTCCAGATCGGCGAGTTCGGCTACAGCCTCTATCAAGGCATGGGCTATGCCGGCAGCTTCGACCTCAAATCGCTTAAGATGTGGGCGAACGGTCGCCCGCTGTTCCGCGAGTCGGCGAGCGCCGCCGTTGCTCCGGTCCCGGAACCGGCGACCTGGGCGCTGATGATCGGTGGCTTTGGAGTAGCAGGGGCGGCACTGCGCCGTAGCCGGCGCGTGGCCAATCCGATCTTCGCTGCCGCCTGACCTATCATCCCGCCGGAGTGCCCCTTCTTTGTGACGGGCGGCGTTCGCGCTCTTTGGATGCCATCGTCCTTGATCGGCCGCTCACGGGCGCGCCGCTGCGTAGGACCCTGACTGATCGGGGTTAACATGGTTTTCCGGCGCCGGCCGGAACGTTGGCATGGGACGGCTGGTTGGCCGCCCATGCGCATACACTATCTGAGGTGCGGCACTGACTGTCCGCTCGGGGGAGCCCTTTTTGATGGCTTCAGCAAGGGACTGTTCGGTCTCATCCCGTGCGCGGCGCAGCTCGTGGAGACCAATGACGGGTTGGTGCTGATCGACACGGGATATGGGACGGAGGACGTCCAGCATCCGCATCCGCGTTTAAGCCGCTTCTTTCACCTCCTGCTCAACATCCGCTTCCGCATGCAGGACACAGCGCTCAGCCAGATCAAGGCCATGGGATATTCCGCTCGCGACGTGCGCCATATCGTGCTCACCCACCTGGATTTCGATCATGCCGGTGGGATCGAGGACTTCCCGCACGCCCGTGTGCACGTGATGGAGGCGGAACGGAACGCCGCCGAGAAGAAGCGACGCGGGTTCATCGCCAGGCGGCGCTACCGGCCGGTGCAGTGGGACGATGTTCGGGACTGGCGAACCTATAGCGGAAGCGGGGAGCCTTGGTTCGGGTTCGACAGCGTGCGATCGCTTGATGGGTTGCCGCCCGAGATCCTGATGGTCCCACTGCCGGGGCATACATTGGGTCATGCCGGTGTGGCCGTTCAGACCGGCGACGGATGGGTGCTAAACGCTGGCGACGCCTATTTCTATCGGCGCGAACTGGATGCAGACCGGCGGCGGTGTACGCCCGGACTGCGCTTCTACCAAACGCTGATGGATACCGACCGGAAGCGTCGTTTCGAAAACCAGGAACGGCTTCGCGATCTGAAGAATGATCCACACGCGAACGTCACCATCTTCTGCTCCCACGACGAACGAGAGCTGGTAGCGATGCGACGTGGTTCGACGCCGAAGCAATGAAGGATTTCGTGATCGGGCCCGATGAGCCAGTCCGAGCTCTTCGGGGGACGTTGAGCAATAAGCGCGGCTTACCGCTGCAACGCTAGCGGCGACTGGCCGAGCTTTCGAGCCGGTGCTAGCTGTGCGCCATGGACGGGATTGGTGATGCCGGGGATATCGTCACCGGCGCGATGCTGGCGGCGGCGGTCGAGCCGGGGCATGGCCGTGGGTCGCACGCGCATCACGGCGCCTGCCTCAACTGCGGGGAGGCGCTGACTGGCCCTTATTGCGCCGCCTGCGGGCAATCCGCGCACATCCACCGCAGCTTCGGCGCGGTGTGGCACGAGCTGATGCACGGCGTGCTGCACTTCGACGGCAAGATCTGGCGGACCCTGCCCGAGCTCGCCTTTCGCCCCGGCATCCTCACCCGACGCTACATCGCGGGCGAACGGGCGAAGTTCGTCTCGCCCTTCGCGCTGTTCCTGTTCAGCGCCCTTCTGATGTACGCGACCTATTCGATCTTTGGCGCCCACAAGGACACCGCCGCCAGTGCGCAAGAGAGCGCCCGCGCCATGCAGAAGCAGGTCGCCAAGCTGGACTCGCGGATATCCGAGATCGAAGCAGAGCTACGCTCTGCGGACCTGACGCCCAATCGGCGCGCCAGGCTGCAGGATCGGCTGAAGAATGCCCGTGACGACCGGCATGAGCTTGCGGCGGCGAGCGCCATTGCCAAGGATGTCGGCAAGGCTCCTGAGGAGGCGGCGGGCGGCCGCTCGATCATGGAGAAGATCGAGACCGACAAGGAGTTCGTCGCCTATCGGCTGAAGGCCAATGCCTATAAGTTCAGCTGGGCGCTGATCCTGATCTCCACGCCGCTGGTGTGGCTGCTCTTTGCCTGGCGCCGCGACTATGGCCTTTACGATCACGCGACTTTCGTGACTTATTCGATCTCGTTCATGTCGCTGCTCTTCTCGGTCTACACGGTCGGCTCGGGGCTGGGCCTCGTCTCGGGCGTGCTGATCCTGGTACTGATGCTCTACGCATTGTGGCACATGTATGCGCAAATGCGCGATGCCTATCGGCTCGGCCGCGCCGGAGCGCTGCTGCGGCTGCCGCTCCTCTACGGGATTGCGGCAACTTCGGGCGGCATTTTCTACGGGCTGCTGACCGCGACCAACAGCTAGCCCCGGTCAGCGCGCCGACGCGCGCAGTGCCCGGTTCACCAAGGCCTGTTCCGTCAATGCCCTGAGGATGCCGAAGCGGCCCTGGGCCAGACGTCGTGCGACGAGCAGGACGAACTCGTCCTCGCAGCCGTCATAGTCGATCGACGCTTCGGGCGAAGCGTCGCGCAGCAGGGCGCGGGCGCGAGCGGCAGGATCAGGTTTGACCGCTGGCGCGCGTCGGGCACGTTCGGCCTTGACGACACCGTTGATGCCGCCCTCGACCCCGTCCAGCCACGCCGGCAGATCGTCGCACCCAAGGTCGAGGTGGCGCGCATGGCTGAGCACCGCCGCATATTGGCTGAGGCGCGCCCGCTCGATGCTGGCGCCGAAGACGAGCTTCACCACCGACGTCATTGGCGTGCGCGGCTGATGCTTCAGCCCTGCCTTGGCGAGCAGATCGATGAACTCTCCGGCCCGGGTTTCAGCCAGCAGCGCAAAGGCATAAGCGAGGCCGAGCGCGGCATGAAGAGCGCTTCGTGCGTCGTTGGCGGCCTTGAGCGCCCGCTCGACACGCGCCCGTGCGCGCGCCAGCCAATCGATCAGCTCGCCCTCTGCCGGCGCCGGCTCCGGCTGTTGCTCGACGACAGCTTCAGGCGGTGCTTGAATGACGGCCGAAGCTCCAGCCTTCCAGTTGATCACACCGTAGACGAAGTCGATCGCCTGACCGTCGGACGACAGCGGCATCAGCACCCCGCGGAAACTTACCGGCTCACCCTGGCGATTGAGCACGTCGTTTTCGAAACTGATCGGCGTCTTGCGCTCGAGCACCCGTCCGCATTCTTGAGTCAATCGCGACAGCAAGGACCCTTCGGGAACGTCGGCGACGCTGCGGATGCCGTACAGGATGCCGCATTCCTCGCGCAGCGCACGGCCAATAAAGGTTACGCTCGGGTTGGTGACCGAGCGACTAAAGTCGAGCAACACGCTGTTCGGGCCGAAGTCGGCAATCCGATCCGGCTCCAGTTCGTGGATAGAGGGACAGGGCCGCCCTCTGCGCAGCGACATCCAATAATCATAGGCGCGGACATGCATGCGCCGTTCCCGGCCACCACTGTCGGCACCCAGGTCTTCGGCCGTTAGTAACTCGTCATGTGCGTCGCGAAAGTCGCTGCCATAGGTGGCGTCCATCGTGCCTTGACCCCCAAAGTCTTCCGGGGTGGCATGGCACAAGTTGGTTAACGTCTTGTATCGCCCGTGACGCTTGCATGGCTTCAGTTGCGGCGGACCAGACCTTCATTGGCCGAAAACGAGCCGATATCAGCATATTTTCTTTAACCGGATAGTAGACTCGCGACATTATCCCGCATCGGAAGAGCATGACGACCTGCACCAAGCGAGTGCAGAATATCTTTGTTTATTAGCGAGTTGGTGAGGCGAGGGCATGACGTTCGTCAATCATGGGCAGTTCGACAATGGTGAACCCGGGTCCGGAGCACCATTTGCGCGTAACGCTCTGCCTGCCCGATTGCCGCGTGCGAACACTTTCCTCGGCGCCGATTTGCAATGGGCGGGCCTTTCGCGCCGGTGCCAGGTTCGGGACCTGTCGGAGGGCGGTGCGTTGCTCGCGATCGAATCACCACCCCCCATGGGTACGCGCGCGCTACTGATTCGCGGCCCGCATCGCGTCGCTGCCGGCATCGTCTGGAGCGAGGCCAAACGCTGTGGCCTGCGCTTTGAGCACCCCGTCGTCGTGGCCGATGTGATCAGCGGCAAGGGCGCCGCCCAGCCTGCTCCCACCGGCGCTCCAGATGGAGATGTTGGCGCCGCGACAGTGGCTATCGGGGAACTGTGTTCGCGTGCCGACCGGCTGGCGGCGGCTATCGGCCAAGTGCCAGGGATCGACCCTTTGCTGCAGGCGGACATGGTCGCGCTCGCGCACGCGCTGCATCGGATCAGGGCGGCGCCGGGCGCTTAGCAAAACACTGTCCACTTCGGCGGACTTGCAGCTATGCTGCGGGGATGATTGCTGCCGCGAAGCCACGCCCCTTACGTTTCCCCCTCGCACGCCATTATCTTCCATCCATCGGATCGCTGCTGCTGCTCGCGGCCGCACCGGCGCATGCGGATGCGCTGATCGACAATGTGAACGGGCTGACGCTGAACAAGGCCGGCCAGGTCGAACGGTTTACCGGGCTGCTGATCGGCAGCGACGGGAAGGTGAAGAGGCTGCTTGGCCGCGGCGACAAGCGGCCCGATCGCGGCCTCGACTTCCGTCACGACGGCAAGGGGCGCGTCATGCTGCCCGGAATGATCGATGGGCACGGCCATGTCATGGCGCTGGGGTTGAAAGCCATGTCCCTGGACCTGACCGCGGCCCGCTCCCTTGCCGAAGCGCAGGCGATGATCGCCGCCTATGCCAAGGCCAATCCCGACCGCAGCTGGATCATCGGCGCCGGCTGGAACCAGGAAGTCTGGGGGCTCGGCCGCTTTCCGACGGCGGCCGACATCGACGCCGTGGTTGCGGATCGGCCGGTCTGGCTGGAGCGTGTCGACGGGCATGCCGGCTGGGCCAACTCCGCCGCCATCCGTGCCGCCAAGGTGACCCCGCAGACGCCGTCACCCGCCGGTGGGCGAATCGAGAAGCTGCCCAGCGGAGCGCCGGCCGGCGTGTTCGTCGATGCGGCATCGGAGCTGGTGCAACGGGTGGTGCCCCCGGTCCAGCCGCGCGAGCGCGACATCGCCCTGTCCAAGGCGCAGGCGATCCTGCTGCAGGATGGCATCACCGCCATTGCCGACATGGGCACCTCGGTCGACGATTGGAACGTGTTTCGCCGCGCGGGCGATGCTGGCGTGCTCAAGGTGCGCATCATTTCCTATGCCGCCGGGATCGAGCCGGTGCTGCAGGTGGCGGGGGCGGGGCCGACGCCGTGGCTGTACGATGACCGGCTGCGGATGGTCGGCATCAAGCTCTACGCCGATGGCGCGCTCGGCTCGCGCGGCGCCTGGCTGAAGCAGCCTTATGCCGACGCGCCCAAGGAAACCGGCCTGGGCTTCATGGACGATGCCAAGATTCGCAACCTGATGGTCCGGGCCGCGATGGACAAGTTCCAGGTTGCCGTTCACGCGATCGGCGACCGCGCCAATGCCCAGGCACTTTCCGCCATCGAAGAGATCGCGCCTTCCTATAAGGATGATCGCAGGTGGCGGATCGAGCATGTGCAGATCGTCGATCCGGCCGATATCCCGCGGCTGGGGCGCAACGGTATCATCGCGTCGATGCAACCGGTTCATGAGACATCGGACTGGCGCATGGCCGAGGCGCGGCTGGGGCCGAACCGCCTTGCCGGCGCCTATGCCTGGCAGTCGATCCTTCGTGCCGGCGGCAAGCTCGCCTTCGGATCGGACGTGCCGGTCGAATCGCCGAATCCGTTCTCTGGCATGGCGGCGGCAATCACGCGCGAGGATCCGAGCGGCCAGCCTTTTGGCGGCTGGCAGCCGCAGGAGCGAGTGAGCCGTGAAGTCGCGCTTGCCGGCTTTACCACCGGGGCGGCCTATGCCGGCTTCGCCGATGACCGGATCGGTATGCTCCAGCCGGGCTATCGCGCTGACTTCCTGCTGGTCGATGCCGATCCGCTGGAGAGCACGCCTGCGCAGCTGCGCACCACCAAGGTGCTGGAGACCTGGGTCGGGGGAGAGCGCGTCTATGTCGCGAAATAGCGCGATCCTGCTGCTGCTCGCGCTACCGGCATGCGACGCTGGCACCGTGACCAACCGCAGCGAGCGCAGCGGCGACGTGAAGGTGACCGGCGTGACCGAGATCGGCAACAACAGCTCGGCCGCGCTGCAGGGCGTCGGCGCGCCGATGGCCTGGCGGGTCGTGAATGGCGCCGCCTTCTACGGCTCCGCCGACCAGCCCGCCGCCTTCGCGCTGCGCTGCGATCGCGGCGCGCAGCAGATCGTCGTGGAGCGACCGGGATCGGGCGGCACCATCACCCTGTCTGCCGCGGGCGTGACCACCAGCCTCGGCACCCGCACCGTCGACAATGATCGCGTGCAGGCACGAATTGGCATTGCGGACGCAGTCATCACGGCAATGGCGCATGGGCAAAGCGAGATCGTCGTGACCGGTGCGGGCGCGGCGCCGCTCACCCTGACGGGGGGCGTCGCCATCCGGCGCGTCGTCGATTTTTGCGCGCAGCCTCTCGAAGCTTCGCCGACGCCGGAGACCGGGCCATCGCCGCTTGTCATTCCGCAAACGATCGACGAGCCTGCCCCCACGCCGGCGCCTACCCCCATGCCGAAGAGCTAAGAGACGAGCTCCACCAGCATTGAGGTCGTCAGCAACTGGGGGAGCGCCCGCGGTTCCGGCGCGCCGGCCGGATAATAGAGGTAGAGCGGTACGCCCGACCGGCCTTGCTGCTCGAGGAACCGACCGATCGCAGGGTCGCCGTTGGTCCAGTCGCCGACCAGTACCGCGACATTGCGGGCGGCAAAGGCCTTGGCCGTCTCGTCCCGCTCGATCGCGGTCTTTTCGTTCGCCTTGCAGGTCAGGCACCAGTCGGCGGTGAAATAGGCGAAGACCGGACGGCCGTCAGTGCGCGCCTTCTGCAGCGCCGCTTCGCTGAACGGTTGCGCCTTGAGCAGGCCGCCGGCTTCGGCCGGGGTCGCGACGGGCGCGAGAGTCAGTACCAGCGCGCCGGCGATGGCGGCGGCGGGCAGCGCTGGCAGAATCGCCTTGCCCCCCGCCTGCCGAACGCCCGCCCACCACAAGGCAAGCGCGAGCAGCAGCGCCGCACCGAGCCCGACGCTCATCCCATTCACGCCCGCCTGCCGCCCCAGGATCCACGCAAGGCCCAGTGCGGTGAGGAACATCGGCACCGACAGCAGCCGGCGCAGCGTCTCCATCCAGCTGCCCGGCTTGGGCAGCCGGCGCCTGAGTTCCGGGACGAAACCGACGGCGAGGAAGGGCAGGGCGAGGCCGAGGCCCAGCCCTGCGAACACCGTGAGAGCTGCGGCTGCAGGAAGGACCAGCGCCGCGCCCAAGGCGGCCGCCATGAACGGCCCGGTGCACGGCGTCGCGACGAAGGCCGCGAGTGCTCCCGTCCAGAACGCACCGCTCACGCCGCCCCGCGCTGCCATCGCACCGCCGGCTCCCGTGCCGCGCAGCTCGAACACGCCGGCAAGGTTCAAGGCAACGCCGACGACCAGCAGCAGCAACAGCCCGATCACGCGCGGGTCCTGCAGCTGGAATGCCCAGCCCACCGCCGCGCCGGACGCCCGCAGCGCCAGCAGCGCGACCCCCAGCGCCAGACAGGTCAGGATCACGCCTGCGGTATAGGCCAATGCCTCCCGTCGCGCCTCCCGCTCGTCGATACCGGCGCGCGCCAGCCCGAGAGCCTTGAGGCTCAGGATCGGGAAGACGCAGGGCATCACGTTCAGCAGCAGTCCGCCCAGGATGGCACCGGCGAGGGCGGTGAGCGCGGTCGTCCAGTCGAACGAACGAGCCTCATCGCCGATCGGCTCACCGGGTGGCGGAACCGCACCCGGAACCGCGGCCAGCGCCAAGCCCGTCTTCTCGTCCAGCCGCAACACGCCCTCCAGGCGGCCTAGCTTCGCTTTGGCGGCCGTCTCGACGATCAGCGTATCGCCCGATCGGCTCACCGACTGGGGCGCGGCATAATCGAGGGCCCCCTGCGTGGCGGGAAAGAAATAGGGCCGAACGACCGGTACGGAGGCGGGGAGGGGAATGGCGATCCGCAGCCTGTCGCCGACAATTTCGAAGTGCGCCTGGCTGCCGAGCGGGCGAGGCAGCGCCGCGCGCCATGTGTCGAAGCGGGTACGAGTGGCGGGTTCGACCGAGCCGCTGCGGACGGTCAGTTCCAGCGCAACCGGCCCACGCTCCGGCACGCAGATCGAGTCGGTGCAGGCCAGCCATTCGGCATCGCCCGAGATTCGGAGCCTGGTCCCCGGTGCCGCGTCCCTCGGTACCGTGAGCGGCGCCAACAGCGCATATTCGCGCTCATAGACATAGTTCATCAGACCGGCGATCAACAGCGTGGTCGGCACCGGGTGCTGGAACGCACCGACCGAAATCCCCGCCGGCAATTGCCACTTGATGCTTGCCGGAACCCCGGCGTCGCCCGGATTCTGCCAATAGCCGTGCCAGCCCGCCTCGGGCGTCATCACTAGCGCGAGCGTAACCGTCTGGCCCGGCGCCGGTGTCATGCTCTCCGCGACCAGCCGCGGGCGGATGTGCTGCGTCGCCGGCTGCGCCCCTGCCTGCGCGGGGAGCATCAACGCCGCGAGCGCACAGAGCAACACCAGCAATTTCTGTTTCGCCTGCATCGCGCTTCTCCTATCCGGGCGAGGCGCTTTGCCCCAAGGAGTTTCTGTGATCCGCCGCCTTGCCGCCCTTCTGAGCCTTGGCCTGCTGGCTGCGGCCGCGCCCGCCCAGCCGCCGCGTCCCAAGCTGATCGTGGTGCTGTCCATCGACCAATTCTCGGCCGACCTGTTCGCCGAGTATCGCCAGCATTTCACCGGTGGATTTCGCCGCCTTTCCGAAGGCGTGGTCTTCCCATCGGGCTATCAGAGCCATGCCGCGACCGAGACCTGCCCCGGCCATTCGACTATCCTGACCGGCAGCCGGCCCTATCGTACCGGCATCGTCGCCAATGACTGGCTGGACCAGAACGCCGCGCGGGAAGACAAGATCATCTACTGCGCCGAGGACGAGACGCTGCCGGGCTCCAGCTCGCGCAACTACACCGTCTCGGCCAAGCATCTGCTGGTGCCGACACTCGGCGAACGGATGAAGGCTGCGGATCCCGCGACGCGCGTCGTCTCCGTCTCGACCAAGGACCGGGCCGCGGTGATGATGGGCGGTCACAAGGTCGATCAGCTCTGGTGGTGGAACGGCAACGACTATGTGACCATGGCCGGGCAGCCGCCCGCGGACCCTGCGGTGGCGCCGTTCCGCGCCAGCCTCGCCGCGCAGCTGGCCAAGCCACGCGAGGCGATGCCGGTCCCCGCCATGTGCCAGTCGCGCGACCGGGCAATACCTATCGGTGGAGGCAAGTCCGTCGGAACGGGCCACTTCGCACGCGAGGCCGGCGATGCGACCCGCTTCCGCGCTTCTCCGGAGGCGGATGCCGCCAACCTCGCACTCGCCTGGGGTCTGATCGACTCGATGCAACTCGGCCGCGCCCAGGCGACGGATATCATCGCGATCGGCGAATCGGCCACCGACTATGTCGGCCACACTTATGGTCCGCAGGGCGTGGAGATGTGCATCCAGCTGCTCGCGCTGGACCGGGAACTCGGTGCGCTGTTCGACAAGCTCGATCGCAGCGGCGTCGATTATGTCGTCGCCTTGACCGCGGATCATGGCGGGCTGGACCTGCCGGAACGCAGCCGCATCCAGGCCGCGCCAGACGCGCAGCGGCTCGACGGGCGGCTCGATGTCAAGGCGGTCGGTGAACAGATCGGGCGCGAGGTGAAGGTCAAGGGTCCGGTGCTGCTCGGGCAGGGAGCGGATGTGTTCGTCGAGCGCACGGTGCCGAAGAAGCGCCGCGCCAAGGTGCTGCAACGCGCGGTGGCGCTGCTCCGCCAGTCGCCGCAGGTCGAGGATGTGCTGGTCGGCGCTGACATTGCGGCTATGCCGCAGCCGACCCGCCCGCCCGAAATCTGGTCGCTGGCGGAGCGCGCACGCGCTTCCTATCTGCCAGGGCGATCGGGCGACTTGATCATCGTCACCAAGGAGCGGGTCAATCCGGTCACCGACCCGACCCGCGGCTATGTGACCACCCATGGCAGCTTCTGGGACTATGATCGGCGCGTGCCGATGCTGTTCTGGTGGAAGGGCGTGCAGGGGTTCGAACAGCCGCTTGGCGTGGAGACGGTCGACATCTTGCCGACGCTGGCATCGCTGATCGGGCTCGCCGTCCCCCCGGCAGAAATCGACGGCAAGTGCCTCGACCTGCTCGCCGGGGAGGAGTCGAACTGCCGTTGAGCCGCTTGCTCCGTCATCGCCGCGTCGCTAGAGAGCCGCGGCCTAAACAGGAGAGACCTGAATGAAGAAGATTGCTCTGTCGCTCGTTGCCGTCGCCGCGTTCGGCCTCGCCGCCTGCTCCGAAAAGGCGCAGAACGAGACCGGTGAAGCGGCCAATGCCGTTGCGACCGACGTCTCGAACACCGCGGAAGCGGGCGTGAACAGCGTCGATAACGCCCTCGACGCCGCCGGCAACTCGATGGACAACGCGGCCGACGCGACCGGCAATGCCGCCGCGAACGGCGCGAATGCGGTCGACAATGCGGCGGACAACACCGCCGCCGCGGCGAACGCCGAAACCAAGTAAGCCATTCGGCAAGGGAAAGGGCCGTCGCTCCTCATCGGAGCGGCGGCCCTTTTTCGTGTCAGCGCGACCGGTGTTCGGTGCCGAGACCGGGCGTGATGAAGATCGCAGTCGCGGTCTCGCCGGGCGCAATGTCGGCCGTGTGCCACACGCCCGGCGGATTGATCGCATAATCACCGGGTTTGAGCGTGACGTGCGCGGGCCTGCCCTCAAGTTCCTGGATCAGCGTGATCGAGCCCGCAGTGCAGATCACCAGCTCGGCGCCGTGCGGGTGCATTTCCCATGAGTCCCAGCTTTCCGAAAAACTGTATTGGGAAACCAGCCGTCCTTCCGCCCCGTCAGACGCGTGGCGCGCGACATAATCCTCATACCATTCGATTCCCGTGAAGGGCGGCTCGGATTCGGCGGTGGCGCCGAGACCGAGATGGACGAAGGATTCGGTAAGGCTCGGCATCAGCGCCAGGCGGTCAGCCGCCCCTGGTCGTCGAGCAGGAACAACGTGTTGCTGGCGACGGCGGGAGCGAGGCTGACGGGGCGGCCATAATCGACCGTCGCTTCGACCGCGCCGGTGCCGGGCGTGACATAGACGATGTCGCCTTCGCTGCTGACCGTGATCAGGCGATTTCCGGCGAGCACCGGACCGACCCAGCTGACCGGCCCCTTCTTGCTCTTGGCATTGCGCCAGCGCTTGAGCTGCGTCGCCCAGCGGACGCGGCCGTTGGAGCGCGCGACCGCGAGCAGCCGCGCATCGTCGGTGACGGCGAACAGCCACTCGCCGGCAATCCAAGGCGTCGAGATGCCGCCGGCGTTGATTTCCCAGACGCGCTGGCCGGTGACGAGTTCGAGCGCGACCATGCGCCCGCCCGATCCGATCGCAAACACGCGGCCCTGATCCACCACCGGATCGGCATCGATGTCGGAGATGGTGCCGACCGAGGTCGAGATGCTCGTCCGCGACAAGGCGTCCTGCCAGACCGGTCGGCCATTTTCATAGCGATAGGCCGTCAGCTCGCCCGACGAGAAGCCGGCGACGACCGTGCCTTGGGCGGCCGCGGGGGCCGCGACGCCAAACACGCCGGAGACTTCCAGCGTGCCGGCTTCGGTCCACTCCACATTGCCGTCGCTCTGACGGAGCGCGTACAGCTGATTGTCCTGGCTCACCACGTAGAGATTGCCGTTGGACAGCGTCGGCGCCCCCCGCAATGGCCCCCCCGGACGCTTGCGCCACACGACGGCGCCGTCGGCGGCGTTGAAAGCGACCACATCGCCCAAGCCGTTGGTCGCGAACAGCCGGTCGCCTTCGACGCTGACGCCGCCACCGAACAGCGAGCGGGCGTTGCGCTTGGCGCCGCTGCCGCGATCGTTATCCGCCGAATCGCCGACGAACGCCGCCCAGACTTCCCGTCCCGTCGCTGCGTCGAAGGCATGGAGCTGCGCATCCGTGTCCACAGCATAGACGCGGCCGCCGGCTACCACCGGGCCTGCAGCGAGCCGTGCGCGTGTGCTCGAGCCGGCGATCTTCGCTTCCCAGGCCCGGGTCGGGGAAGCGCCGAGCCCGAGATGGCCCATCGCATGGGCGGCATTTCCGCCGGTCTGCGCCCAGGCATCGTTGACGACGACGGGCGGCAGCAGCACGTCAATTGCGGCGAGCGCGGGATCGACTTCGGCGCCGGTTTCGCTGACCAGGATCGGCACGCGCTGGCCGAGCACCGGAGTCTTGGGCTTGGACGCCTTGAACACCCCACAGCCGGAGGCGGCGAGCAGCGCCGCGAGGAGCAGGGAAGCGCGAACATTACGGATCATCGGGCAAGACTCGGGGCAGGAGCGGCGGACATGTCGAGGCCGAGTACGCTGGCCATCTGAGCGCTGCGTGAACGAATGGAGGAGGGCACCGCCGGATCGGCTGCGAGGGCGGCAAAGGTCGCGCCCGCTTCGGCCGAGCGCCCGGCCTTGAGCTGAGCGACCGCGAGCAACTCGCCGGCACTGCCGAACCAAGGCTGCCCCTTTTGCGCGAGCGGACGCATGCGCTGGATCACCTGATCGGGCGGCAGCGTGTCGAACTGCGTCGTGGTCTGGCGGATCAGCGCCAGGTCGCGAAAGGGCTGGCCGACTTTCTCGTCCTTGGCCACGCCGGCATAGGTGTCGACCGCCGTCTGGATGTCGCCTTTTTGCGCGGCGATCGACGCCGAAGCGAGCTGGGCGGCGGCGCGATAGCCGGGGCGGTCGGAAGCAGCGAGCCCCTTGAGCGCGGGCAGGGCGGGATCGACCTGATTGCGCGACAGCTGCTCGATCGCAGCGTTCAGTCGCTCGCCTTCCGCACCGGCTTGCTTGGCCTGATGGTCGCGCCACCACAGCCAGCCGCCGAACAGGACTAGGCCCACCGCGATGACGACGATCAGCAGCCGGCCCCAGCTTTTCCAGAGCCTTGCCAGTTGGTCGCGCCGCAGTTCCTCATCGACTTCGCGCAGGAACGCTTCATTGGTCTGCGGCGTACGTGCCAAACTTCGATCTCCTGGGGGTGATGGCGGCGGACCTTAGCGGCGGCCTCAACAGAACGGAAGCGGCTACTTGGGCGCGTAGACCTGCTCCGGCCCGGGGAAAGCGCGCGATCGCACATCGGACGCATAGGCCGCCGCCGCCTCGCTCACGACCGTCGCCATGTCGGCATAGCGCTTCACGAACCGCGGCGTGCGCTCGAACAGGCCGAGCATGTCCTCCGCGACCAGCACCTGGCCGTCGCAATCCGCCGATGCGCCGATGCCGATCACCGGGCAGGACACGGCGGCGGAGATTTCCCGCGCGAGCGGCTCGACCACTCCTTCGGCGACGATGGCAAAGGCGCCGGCTTCGGCGATCGCACGGGCGTCATCGAGGATGCGGACATGTTCGGCATTGGTGCGGCCTCGCGCGCCATAGCCGCCGAGCGCGTTGACCGATTGGGGCGTCAGGCCGACATGCCCCATCACCGGAATGCCCCGCGCGGATAGGAAGGCGACCGTTTCCGCCATCGCCTCGCCGCCTTCCATCTTCACGCCGGCGGCGCCGGTTTCCTTCATCACGCGCGCGGCGCTCTCGAAGGCAAGTTCGGGCGCGGCCTCATAGCTCCCGAAAGGCATATCGATCACCACCAGCGCATGGTAGCTGCCGCGCACCACCGCCGCGCCGTGCGCGCACATCATGTCCAGGCTGACCGGCAGAGTGGAGGGCAGGCCGTAGATCACCTGGCCCAGGCTGTCGCCGACCAGCAATATGTCGCAATGCGGGTCGAGCAGCTGAGCCATCCGCACCGTATAGGCGGTGAGCATGACGAGCGGCTCGCCGCCCTTGCGTGCGCGCACCGCCGGCACCGTCAGTCGCTTCATCGGCGCCGGCGTCGGGTTGGCGCGACTGGTCGCCGTGTCGATAGTGTAGGTCGTGGACATGCCACCGCTCTAGGCCATTCGCAGCACGGGATCAAAACGGGGGCGATTGCCGCCCGCGAAAACATGTTTAGGAGCAGGCTTGAGGGGGTTTCTCAGTGGGTTGGTTACGGCAACGCTTTGTGCTCGCAACCGGGCTGCTGCTGCTCTTGACCCTGGCGGCCGCCGGTTACGTGGTGCGGGAGATCAACCTGCTCGCGCGACAACGGGCCGAGCTACAGCTGCTCGACACCACGCGGGCTCTGTCGCAGGTTGTCGAAGGCCAGTTGCGCCAGTTTGAATCCATGCTGAAGGCGCTCGAGGGCGACGAAGCACTGCAGCGCGAAGATTTTGCCGCGTTCGATCGGCGCGCGCGCGCGTTGCTGTCGGGACCCGACGCGTGGATCGTGGTCGGCGACCGCCGGGGACGGCAGTTCGTCAACACGCGCTTGCCCGCCGGTGGACAGCTGCGCACCGGCTACCCACCGACCAAAGCATTTCGTGCGCTCGATCGGGGCCGCACGCATATCTGCGATCTGACGCGCGGTATCGTCACTCCGCAGATTCTGTGCGTGGACGTTCCCGTGATGGGGAACGGGCGCGCGAAGTACCATTTGTCGGTCATCTTCAAGCCGTCCTTCCTGCAGGCGATCATCGACCGGCAGCGCATCCCCCGCTCAAGGTTCGCGACGATCATCGACAGCAGCGGCATCGTCGTGTGGCGCAGCGCCGCGCCGGAGCGTTTCGTCGGCGGACCGGCGACGGCGGACCTGCGCGAGGCGCTCGCCCGCAGCGGCGAGGGGGTGAAGGAGAGCGTTTCGCTGGAAGGCATTCCGACGGTTGCGTCGTTCAGCCGCTCGGCATCGGGCTACAGCTTTGTCGTCGCCGTGCCGCGCGAGCAGCTGGTGACCTATCGCGGCTCGCTGCTTCGTTCCGGGCTGGCGGTTGCCGGCCTGCTCGTCCTGCTGGCTCTGGCCCTGGCGCTGTTCCTCGGCAGTCGGCTGTCCAATGCAATCACCAGCCTCTCGATGGCGGCGAACCGGTTCGCCGCGCGTGGTGGCGCGGCGTTCCGGCCGACCGGGATTCCAGAAGTCGACGCAGTCGGTACAGCGCTCGAGCGGGCAGCCGGCGAGCGCGACGCCAACGAAGAGCGGTTGCGCGACATCACCAACGCGCTGCCGGTTCTGATCTCATATGTGGATCGAGAGCAGCGCTTCCGCTTTCTCAACCGAACCTATGAGGAATGGTTCGGCCGCACGCTCGAAGAACTGCTCGACCGTCCTCTCTCCGAAGTCATGCCGCCCGACATGTACCGCGAACGCCAGCCCTGGGTAGAGCGGGCGCTGGCGGGGGAAACCGTGCACTATGAGTCGGTTTTCCCGCACCGGGACGGTCCGCGCGACACGACGATCTTGCACCTGCCCCATATCGGCGCCGACGGCACGGTGCTGGGCATGTATGCGCTCGTCCAGGACATCACGCCGCTCAAGCGGGTGGAGGCGGAGCTGCGCGCCAGCCGCGACCGCTTCGCGGCGGTGCTCGACGCTGCGCCGGCCGCCATCCTGATTGCCACCGACCCGAGCTGCGAGACGATCGAAGGAAACGCCGCCGCCTATCGCATGATGCGGGTGGAGCGCGGCACCAACCTATCGAAGAGCAGCACACTCGCGCCGACCTTCCGCGTGTTCGATGCCGAGGATCGCGAGCTCGCGCCACACGAACTTCCCGTGCAGCGCGCCGCCCGCGGCGAGGAATCGTGGATGCACGAGGAACGGGTGGAGCTTGCCGACGGCCGTTCGATCTTTCTGCTTGGCAACGCCGTCCCCTTGCGGCGGCACGACGGCAGTGTGCAGGGCGCCGTCGGCGCCTTCATCGACATCACCGAGCGCAAGCGTGCTGAACAGCATCAGAAGCTGCTCGTCGGCGAACTCAACCATCGCGTGAAGAATACGCTCGCGATCGTCCAGGCGCTGGCCCAGCAAAGCTTTCGCGACGGGCGGCCCGTCGACGCGTGCCGTGCAGCGTTCGAGGCGCGGCTGGCGGCGCTTGCAGCCGCGCACAGCCTGCTCACACGGCAAAGCTGGGAACAGACCGACCTGAATCGGATCGTCGAGACCTCAGTGCAGGCGGCGCTTGGAAGCCGGGCAGCACGCGTCGTGATGGAAGGTCCGGCCGTCAGCCTTAGGCCGCAGACCGCCGTCTCGGTCGCCATGGCGATTCACGAGCTGTGCACCAACGCTGTCAAATATGGTGCCCTGTCGAACGAGGTCGGACACGTACGCATCCGCTGGAGTGTCGCGGGGGAGCCGCCGCAGCTTCATCTCAGCTGGATCGAGCAGGGCGGGCCGCCGGTGCAGGAGCCGGTCAGCCGCGGCTTCGGCAGCCGGATGATCGAACGGGGGCTAGCGGCCGAGCTGGGCGGCGTGGCGCGGCTGGTCTTCGCTCCGTCCGGCCTGCGGTTCGAGCTTTCGGCACCGCTCGGCGAGGGCCAAGCGAATGCTTGAGGGCCGGGCGGTGCTGATCCTCGAGGACGAGCCCGTGATCGGCTTCGCCCTCGAAGATATTGTCGAGACGATCGGCGGCCGCGTCTGCGGCACCGCCTTCCGGGTCGCGGAGGCGCTCGACATGCTCAGGCAGCATCAGTGCGATGCGGCGATTCTCGACGTGAACATCGCCGGAGAGCGTAGCTATCCGGTCGCCGATGCACTGGCCGCGCGCAACATCCCCTTCATCTTTGCGACAGGCTATGGCGACAGCGAGCATCCGTCGCGCTTCGCGCACGCGCCGACCGTAACGAAGCCCTATGGCGTCGAGGACATCCGGGTTGCGCTGGCGCGAGCGCTGTTCAACGCTCGCTAAGCCTCGCGACCGTGCGCACCGTCCGAAATGCGAGGAACGAAGTGAACCGGGTCAGCGCGCTGCCGGTGCATAGGTGAAGGTAAACATCGAGGTCGGCACATCGCTCGTTCTGAGCGCCTTGCGCGCGCGCAGCAGGCCGCCGCCTGCGCTCTCGTCGTGGACTTTGGGATCGAAATTGCCCATTACGAAGCGGCTATTCGGGTCGCGGTCGTACGCGAGACGGGTCATCTCCTTTAGGAGGAACCAGTTGGCACCGCCATTGCCGGCCCGCTGGCCGCCATGGATGTAGAACAAGTCGCGCCCGAATTGAGCGCCAAAAAAGCCAGCGAGGACCCCTGCATCGGCGTGCGCCAGGATCAGTTCCTTCATGTCGGCGCAGATCAGGCCGTAATAGGCGTAGCGCGCCAACTCGCGACCCTGGCTGAAGTTGATGCCCTTGCGGCTGTAACTGCTTCCCTGCAGCGATGCGAAGCTCGGCAGCGCCGCCAGCATCTTCATGCCTGCATATTTGACGAGACGCAATCCCGGCACGCGCTCCGGCGCATATTTGGACTCGTAGCGGACGCTGTCGCTCACCTTCGCCCAATACCGGTCCCAGGACGGCCAGCGGCTGAGCTCGACGAGCTGGATGAAGAAGTCGCGAGCGTCGCCGACGGTCACGCCCCGGATCTTCGCCGCCTCTTCATGTCGAGGGGGCTCGATGTTCCAGGTGCCGCCATAGCGGAAACGGCCGGCCCCGACGTCCGCCAGCACTGCAGCCATGATCTCCGGCCAGAGTTGCTGATATTCGGGCAGGATTTGAAGTCCGTCGACGAAGCTGTGCTCACCGGCCCCCGACTCGAGGGCGCACTGGGCGATCTTCTCGTCGCCCTGCGGGCGCCGCAGCGAGATCTCCAAGAGGCGCACCCGCTTGCGCCCGATCCCCTTCAGCCAGCGGCTGACCAGCCATCGGTACGAGGCGGTGTAGGCCGCACCGGACCTAATCGCGAACGTATCCCATGTCTCGCGATCGAGCGAAAACAGCGATCGTCGGCGCACCAGATACTCTTCGTCCAACGACCGCGCCCCCCGTTGCGCCAGCTGCCGATTCGCAACTCCGATCGGAGGCTCATCGGGTTCGCCAATGCCTCAGCCGGGGCGAATTGAAAAGGTGATTACGTCGTTAAGACTGAGCGATTTCGGTCCATTTCCTGCCCCAGTTTCAGACGAATAGGAAGAAGTCAGGCGTCAAGTTCAGCGCGGCGGCGGAGCCCGAGACATGAGCCACATATTCGTCGGTGGAGTCGAATTTCCCGTTGCGGTTGTCGTCACGGATGATGCTGGTACCGAGCACGCCGTTGATCGTCTCAGGGTTCAGGATGTAGTCGGAGAGCGCACCCACCAGCTGGATCCTGTCGCCCGCGCCGAAGTCCAGGATGAGCGCGTGGTCGGCACGTCCCGCCGAGCCGGCGAGGTCGTCATCGTAGAAGAGACCACGAGCATCGCCGAGCACGAACACGTCCGCGCCGCCGCCGCCATAAAGATAATCGCGTGTCGCCTTGCCGGGATCGGCGCCGTTCTGGGCGACACCAGAGATGACCTCGTTGGACGCGGTACCGCGGATCGTCTCCCAGGCAGCTGCAGACCCGTACAGCGTTGGAGAGGGCGCCGGCGTGGGCGTCGGGGCCGGCGCGGGACTGCTGCCGACAAAGGTGAATGCCGCCGCCGTCAGGTTCAACGCAGCGCTCGAGCCGGAGACATGGGCGACATATTCGTCGGTCGAGTCATATTTCCCGTTACGGTTGTCGTCGCGGATGATGCTGGTGCCGAGTACGCCGTTGATCGTCTCCGGGTTGAGAATGTAGTCGGAGAGCGCACCGACGAGCTGGATCTTGTCGTCCGCACCGAAGTCCCGGATCAGCGCATGGTCGGCACGTCCCGCTGAGCCGGCGAGGTCGTCGTCGTAGAAGAGACCGCGGGCGTCGCCGAGCACGAACAGGTCCGCGCCGCCGCCGCCGTACAGATAGTCGCGCGTTCCCTTGCCGGGATTCGACCCGGTCTGGGCGACGCCATGGATGATTTCGTTGGCCGCCGTGCCGCGGATCGTCTCCCAGGGCGCCGCAGTCCCGTACAGAACCTGCGGCGTCGGAGTCGGGGAGGGCGTCGGCGTCGGCGTCGGTGCAGGCGCCGGAGCACCCGTGTCGACGAACGCGGCGACATCCAGCCGCCCGCCCGTCACCGTCTTGCCCGTCAAAGACGGCGTGGCGATGGTCGACGAGAGCAGCTCGGCCCGGATCTGCGCCGCCGTGTAGGTCGGGTGCGCAGCCGAGAAGAGCGCAATCGCGCCCGCCACGTGCGGCGTCGCCATCGACGTGCCGCTCATATAGCCCCAGCCGCCGCCCTTCAGCGTCGAATAGATTCCCGCGCCGGGCGCGCCGAGATCGACGGTTGCCGCGCCATAACTGGAAAAGCTCGCAAGGGCGCCGTTCGAGGCGATTGCAGCGACCGAGATGACGTTGTCATAGCCGGCGCTCGCTTTCGTCGAGTAGTTGGCGGGGTAATAGGCCGCAGCATCGTTGTTCGACGCGCTGTTGCCGGCTGCCGCCACGTAAAGGATGTCTGCCTTGGCGGCGCGGGTGATCGCGTCCTGCAGCTGTTGAGTGTAGCCACCGCCGCCCCAGCTGTTGTTGGTGGCAGCGAAGTCGATGCCGTAATTGCTGCTCTTGGCCGCGGTGAAATAGTCGATCGCGCGGGCGGCATCGTCCGAATAGCCGTTGCCCGTCGCGTCCATGAACTTCAGCGCGACGATCTGGGTGTTCCAGGCGACGCCCGCTATGCCGATCCCGTCGCCTCCACGGGCCGCGATCGTGCCGGCGACATGCGTGCCATGGCCCTGATCGTCGAGCGGGTCATTGTCATCATTAGCGAAGTCCCAGCCGATCAGATCGTCGACATAGCCATTGCCGGCTTCGTCGATGCCGTTCGCCCAGCGCGTATCCTTCAGCAAGTCGCCGCCGTCGATCCGACCGTTTCCATTGAGGTCGGTCACGAAGCCGCCGTTCAGCGGCGAGTTCAAATCGCGGAAGGTGATGATGGCGTCCTTGTCGGTGTCCACCAGCAAGCTGCGCATCGCGAACGGGATCTCGCCCTGGTTCAGCCAGATGTTCGAATAAAGATCGGCATGGGTGTAATCGACGCCGCTGTCGATCACGCCGACCGCGACCTTCATCGAGCCGACGTAACCGGCCGCCCAGGCTTCGCCCGCCTGGCTGCCATAGACATTCACCGGCGTCGTCTTGTCGCCGTACAGGCCCCAGGTTTTGCCGGCGAGATAATCGGTGTCATTGCTGACCGCATCAATGGTGAAGACGGCGCGCTGCGCAGAGGTCGGCGTGACGACGACCTCTTCGGTCGCTTCGCGCCAGACGTGCGGCATTGAGACGTCGAACCGCTCGACGCGGCCCGCGAAAAATCGTGGCATGCAAATGTCCCCGCTCGTGAAAGCGGGGTCCGCATAGCGCCCCAGCGAGTAACCGAAACCCTAATGGTAAACAGGTCCGTAACGACTTAGCGACCGATGGCGGACATCATGCGATGAAACGACGGAACGGGTTGCAAGCGGCCAGAAAACATCCAGGCTTGGGCGGTGCTTGGCGCTGCGCTACGGTCAGGGTTAACGACTTTGACGTAACATTTGCCTAGTGTAGGTGACGCGACGAACCTCGGGTGATTTCAATGCTTCGTTACATCATGGCCGCGCAAGCGCTGCGGGCGTTTTCGATCAACGGTACGACCAAGCGCCTCTATAGAGCCATCGGCAATCGGGTCGGCGGACGCGCGCGGACCCAGGGTCTTCCGTCCCATTATCTCAGCCGCGCCGATGACAATCTCAGCCGGCTGGAGGCCGCTGGCGGCATCCGGGACGGGATGAAGGTCATGGAGATCGGTACTGGCTGGGCACATTGGGAGGCCCTGTTCGTCCGTAGCTTCTACGAGGTGGAAGCCAAGCTGATGGACGTCTGGGACAATCGCCAGTTCGGCGGCTTTCACCGGTTCGCAACCGAGCTCCTCGCCAAGTTGGACGAGACGAAGCGCACGGAGCAGCAGAAGGAGCGGGCGCGCGAGACCCTCTCCAGGGTCATCCAATGCCAGAGCTTTCCGGAAGTCTATGACCTGCTTGGCTTCGACTATGTGATCGGCGTCGACGAAGCCTATTCATCGGTTCCGGACGGCACGCTGGACGTGATCTTTAGCAGCGACGTGCTGGAGCATGTGCCCGCATCCGCAGTCCCCGACATGCTAACCCAGCACTACCGGATGTTGAAGACTGGTGGTGTGTGCTCGCACCAGGTCGTCCCGTCGGATCATCTTTGCATCTACGACAAGGCGGTGAACAACAAGAACTATCTGCGTTATGGCGACAAGTCCTGGAACCTGTTTTTCGCCAACGACGTGCAGTACATCAATCGCCTGCAGATGAGCGAGTGGACCGGGATGTACGCCGCCGCCGGCTTTTCGGTGGACTCCACGGTAGTGGCGCGGGTCGACATCTCGGACCTGAATATCGCCTCCAAGTTCAGGCAGCTGCCCGACACCGACCTGCCGGTGACGGTGTTCCACCTGCTGGCGCGCAAGTGATGTCGATTTCTTCGAGGTGCCCGACGTGAGCTTAGCCAAGCCCGAGCTGTCGATTCTGGTCGTGAGTTACAACACGCGCCAGATCACACTCGAATGCCTCGACAGTCTCTACCGCCATCCGCCCTCGGTTCCTTACGAGGTAATCGTGGTGGACAATGCGTCGAAGGACGGCTCCGCCGAAGCGATCGCCGCGGCTTTTCCGCAGGCGACTTTGGTGGCGTCGGCAGAGAATCTGGGATTCGGCGGCGGCAACAACCTCGCCGCGCGTTCTGCGAAGGGACGGCGGCTGCTCCTGCTGAATCCCGATACGATCGTTTTCGAGCGAACCTTCGATGCGGTCTGGGACTATGCCGAGCGCGAGCCGTTTCGCGGCATCTGGGGGGGACGCACGCTGCACAAGGACGGATCGCTCAATCCGCCATCCTGCTGGCGGGAAATCTCGCTCTGGGGCCTGTTTACGACCTCCTCGGGGCTCCAGCACCTCTTTCCCAGTAACCCGCTGGTCAGCTGGGAAGATTATGGGGGCTGGCAGCGGGACCGGGAGCGGGAAGTCGACATCGTCGCGGGCTGCTTCCTGCTGATCGACACGCCCCTATGGGAGCAGCTTGGCGGCTTCGACTCCCGCTTTTTCATGTATGCCGAGGAATCGGATCTGTGCATGCGGGCGAAGCGGCTGGGCGCCCGGCCTGGCATTACGCCGGACGCGGCGCTCGTGCATCTCGGCGGAGCCTCAACCTCCTCACGGACGAACGCGCTGATGAATGTGCAGCGTGCGCGATTGACCCTGATGCGCAAACATTGGTCGCCGCTGCGCTTTGCGCTTGGTCGCGCGCTGATCGCCTATTGGGCCTGGTCGCGGAAGCACCTGTCCCGGTTCAAGTCCGGCCGTTTCGATGGCGAAGGCAATTCGCAAGAGAAATGGGCTATGATCTGGAACAAGCGATCCGAATGGTTGAACGGCTACTGAGCTAAGTGAGACTGATTGTGCCGATCCTCGCAGCAATGGCTCTCCTGGCGGTGGCAGCCCAGCTCGCAAGCGGGGGCGGCGAGCCGAAGGTGGTGCGCGACGCTGCTGGTCTCGCGGCCGCTCTGGAGCGCGCGAGGGGCGGCGAGGTGCTGCAGCTTGCTCCGGGAAATTACGGCACGCTGTCGCTCTATCGCCGCCATTTCGCGCAGCCGGTCACGATCACAAGCCAGGATCCGCAAAAGCCGGCCCTGGTCGAGCGGCTGCAGCTCAACGAAGTCTCGAACGTGACTTTCTCGGAGCTGGAGTTCGGCGGCGCGCTTCGGTCGAATGAGAAGGAATATAGCAAGTACGCTGAAGTGCGGGACAGCCAGGACCTGCGCTTCGACAGGGTCTTCATTCACGGCTCGCTCGACTCCAACGCCGAGAATGACGGCTGGGGAATCTATTTCGGAGACTGCAAGAACATCGCCCTGACGAACAGCAGGATCCAGCAGGTCATGCGGGCGGCCGTGTTCGAACGGTCATCGAACATCGCGGTGAAGCAGAACAGCTTCGCCGAGATGCGCAGTGACGGCGCGAACTTCGCATCCGTGCAGAATGTCGTGGTCGACATGAACCGGTTTAGCGGCTTTCATCCGGTCGGCACCGATCACGGCGATGCCATTCAGTTTTGGACGCTCAGCGGGCCGCAATCGACCGACATCGTCATCTCCAACAACGTCCTGCTCGAGGGTGAAGGCACGGGGCCCCAGGGCATTTTGATGAACGGCGCGCGGACGGGCCCCTATCTGCGCGTGAAGGTCATCAACAACCTGCTCTACTCGAGCGGCGCGTGGCACGGCATTGCGATCGACAATGCCGAGGATGTCGAGGTGCGCGGCAACTCCACGCTGTCCCGGCAGAATGACGAGATGGTGTTCTGGATCAGCCTGAGCGCTATCAAGAACGCCGTCGTCGAGGATAATGTCGCCGAGCGGCTGATCCGGGTCGACGTCGAGCAGGGCGAGTTCCGGAACAACCTCATCCTGTCGGACGACCCCGGCATGACCGGAAAGATAAAGGGTATCAATCGCGGTCCAAAAGCGATCGAAGGCGAGCTCGTTCTGCCGCGCAGGGGCTATCAGCCGACGGCGGTGCCGGCTGGGCAAGCAGGTAACTGACATGAACTCGGGAATTCGTGCGGCTCTGTCCTCGGGATACTGGCTGAACAAGCCGGACGTGCTTCCCAATTATAGGCGCTATCGCAGCCGCCTCGAGATCGTGCTGAAGAAGGGCGTCTTCTTCCTGTTCTGCATCTTCAGCGGCCTCTTCTACGGGTTTCTCTATACCCTGCTGCCACCCTTCCTCGCGATCTACCTGGCAGGCCCCCTTCTCATCCTGGCGCTGCTGATCATCTGGGCCCTTCCAGATACCGGGCGCGCTCCGACCAAGCTGCTGGCAAGGCTCTTCTTCCTCTATGTCGGCATCCTGATCCTGTGGCCCAATTACCTTGCCCTTCAGCTGCCTGGCCTGCCCTGGATTTCGTTCCGCAGGCTGGTGATCTTCCCGATGGGGCTGATCCTCCTCATCTGCCTGTCGGTGTCGGGTGCGTTCGTCGCGGAGATGCGGCGTGGCCTGTCTGCCGCCAAGCCGCTGACCTACATGATGATCGGCTTTACGCTCATTCAGATCCTCACGCTTGCGGCGAGCTCGATCCCGTTCAAATCCTTGAACATCCTCGTCGATTATCTCTTCGGCACCACGGCCGTGTTCTTCGTCGCCGCCTGGGTGATGTCGCTGCCGGGGCAAGCGGAGCGGTTCGGGCGATTGCTGATAGCCGGGGCGATCATCCTGAGCCTGATCGGCGTTGCCGAATATTGGAATCAGGGCGTGCTATGGGCCAACTACATCCCTTCCTTCCTGAAGGTGGAGGATGAGGCGGTGTTGCGCACGCTCGCGGGCAAGCTGCGCGACGGGCGCTATCGGGTGACCACAATCTTCTCGGTGTCGCTTTCGATGGCCGAGTTCCTCGCGCTGGTGACGCCGTTCATCATTCACCGCCTGATGAACAGCACCCGGCTGTTGGCGATCGGTCTATGGATCGCGGCCGACCTGCTCTTGTTGCTCGCCATCAACCTGACGCAGTCGCGGTTGGGCATCCTCGGCTGGATCGTCGCTCACGCCGTCTATGGCTGTGTGTGGGGCTTTCGCCGTTGGAGCCGGACCAAGTCGGACCTGATCTCTCCTGCCGTGTCGCTGCTGTATACTGCCGGCGCCATCGTCTTCATGGTGGGCATGTTCACCATTCCCGCGATCCGCAACCGGACGATCGGCGGCGGCTCGAGCGGCTTCAGCGACCAGGGACGCAAGGAGCAATTCGCGCTGATGTGGCCGAAGTTGTTCCGCAACCCCTTCGGCTACGGCTCGGGCCGGAGCGGCGACGTGCTGGGCTTCTACACGCCGGGGGGGCAGCTGACCGTCGACAGCTATCTGATCACCGTGCTGCTCGACTATGGCGTGCTCGGTGGCCTGCTCTTCTTCGGCATGTTCTTCTACGCAGCCTACAAGATGCTGCAGGTTTATTGGTTCTCGAACGACCGGCTGTCGGCACTCGCCCTGCCGCTCGCCTGCACCATCGTCGTCGCCATTCAGGTGCGCTGGGTGCTGAGCCAAACGGACAATTTGCCGCTGCTTCACATGTTTCTCGGTATGAGCGCCGCCATCGCCTATCTGGCTGCGAAGGAGCGCGGCCTAATCCGCGCGCGCACTCAGGACGTTCGCGCAATCGCACCGTAGATCGCGCTGATCCGGCGCGCCTTGTCCGACCAGCTGCCAAGGCGCGCGTAACAATCGATCGACTCGCGCGTGAGATTGACGAGTGCCGCGCTGTCGTCGGCCAAGCGTCGGATCGCGCGCGCAAGATCGTCGGCGAGCTGATCCGGAGTTTCGACGTCGAGGAGGATGGCGCCGCCTTTCCCGAAGATCGCCTCGGGCCCGCCGCGCCGCACGGTGACGATCGGAAGCCCCCAACTCATCGCTTCGAAGAACACGCTACCCACCGGCTCGCGGAAGCTGGGGAACACGAATAGGTCATGAGACGCGTAGAGTTCATCAACCTCCGCCCTGGGGATCTTCCCCAAGAAGCGTACTCTATCGGCCACGCCGAGCTTCTCGGCTTCCTCGCGGCATTGGTCGAGATCCTCTCCGATGCCGGCACTGGTGAGTGTAATGTCAGGCCGGTCCCGCAATCGGCCCATTGCCCGGATCACGTCTCGCAAGCCCTTGGTACGGATCGCGCGCCCGACATGGAGCAGACGCAGGCCCGATGATCGTTCGGTCCGTGGGCGAGATTGCGCGGCGCCCCCCGCCGCCTCGGGCTCTACCGCGAACCGCTTGATCGCCAAGCCGGAGAGGACGTCGGCGACGTAAGGAGCGGCGCCGATCACCGCGTCGGCATGTTCGAAACTGCGGCGCAGCATCGGATCGTAGCGGAGCCGCCATCGATCGAGCTGGCGCAGATAGTCGAAGGCGTTGGATCGCACTTCCGGCGCAAAGGCTGGCGGCGTGGTGACCATGCCGGCGACGGGCCCGATCGCATAGGGAATGGTGAAGTGTCGCAGGGGCGAACTGTGCCGCATCGCCGCCGGATAGAGCTGATGCGCAACGTCGAAGGTGCGGCCGGATCGGAGTGCTTCCCGAATCCACTTGCGGCTATGATGGGAGAGGATCGTCCACCCCGGCTTGGCGATCGCGCGCACGCGTTCCATCCTGCCGAGCAGCCTGGGTTCCGGCCAGGTGATCACCTCGACATGCGGCAGCTGCTCGCATGTCGGTTGCCGCCCTTGGCGTTGCAACGTCAGCAGCGTGACCTGATGTTGATGTCCCAGCGCCTCGATCCATTTGAAGGCGAAAAACGGCTCGCTGACATCGGTGCCATCGACCAGCGCGCTGACGATCAGCAGACGGAGCCGATCGGGGGCATCGGTCTTCAAACTATCGTCGATCATCGAGGTGGCAGCGCTCCCTGAGCGGCCTCTAACTGGTCGTCGCACCACGGAATAGGGGTGGGCGCCGCGTTAACCAGTTTGCGCAACCGGTGCCTCACCGCCCCGAACCTAAAGACCCTGCGACGCCTCGCCGAGGCCTGAAGTAGGGAAGTTCAAAAATGCCGACGTTCCAAGTCACCAATGCCACCGAGTTGCAGTCGGCGCTCGGTCGGGCAGTGGGCGGAGACACCATCCTGCTCGCCGCGGGCGATTATGGTTCGTTGAACCTGAATAACAAGAAGTTCACCGCTCCCGTGACGGTCAAGGCGCTGAGCGCGACCGGCCAAGTCCATTTTGATGGGATCACTGTCTCGAACTCGAGCTATCTGACCTTCAAGGGGCTTGATTTGGGTCGCGGGCTGTCGGTGGCCGAGCCGGAGTATACGAAGCTCAACACGGTCCAGAACTCGGCCAACATCCGGTTCGTGGACGTCTCGATCCACGGCTCCCTGGACAATGACCCCACCAATGACGGGATCGGCTTCTATGTGACGGACTCGAAGAACGTCTATGTCCACAATGCGAAGTTCACCGAACTGTTTCGGGGTGCGCTGTTTCAGCGCGTGGACGGCGTCGGCCTCTACAACAGCTCGTTCGAAGGCATTCGCAGCGACGGCGCGAATTTTGCCGGCAACGACCATGTCGTGATCCGGGGTAACACGTTCACCGACTTCAATCGGTACGGCACCGATCATGCCGATGCCATCCAGTTCTGGAACACCGGACAGACCAAGGGTCAGTCCGACATCACAATCAGCGACAACGTCTTCATCCAGACCGTCGCCGGCAAGGGCGCTCAGGGCATCTTCATGTCCGACAACGAGACGTATAAATTCCGGGACGTCACGATCGAAAACAACCTGATGTTCAGCAACGACGACTATCACGGCATTTCGGTCAACAATGCCGAAAATCTCAGGATTGCGAACAACACGATCACCTCGGCCTCGGGTGACGACAAGCTGTTCTGGATCTTGGCCGAGTCCAGCACGAACGTGACCGTGGTAAACAACGTCACTGATCGCCTGATCCTGAACTCCAATCTGACGAACCTGGTCTCGCAAGGGAATATCACTCTCGAAAGCGGTGCTTATCGCAATCTCCTGCCCAACCTCGTGAACCCGCACACGCCGGTGGACCTGATCGCGCCGGGTGTCGGCTACCAGGCACCCACGCAGGGGCCACTGTCGTCGGCAGCGTCGTCCTTCCTCTCGGGCATGCTCGGCGGCAACGCATCCCAATCGCACGCGTCCACGCTGATCCCCAACGCGTTGGATGACCTTGCCGACACGGGTGGCCGGTACGCGCAACAACTGAGTGTCGCGCCGCTCCCCGAGCCCATCTACGACGTCTATCAACCGGCGCCGAATTGGGCCGGCCTGACCGATCACTGGATCGCGCACCCCTGAGCCCGGACGATTTCGGATGCTTTGAGCGTGCAGGGCGGCGGTGCCTGATCGCGCCGCCGCAAAATCGTGCCGACTGGCCGCATCCGACGTCTATCTTAGTATAACCTGTAAACCCCTTGGCCTAGTCCGAGCCGGCCAGCGCGCGGGGCGCTGGTTCGCCGTGAGGCCCGTGCCATGCTCCTTCTCGAGGGGAATGTGGTCCTGGGCTGTCCGGCGGAAAGTCATGCGACGCGTCTGCTCACTTTCGACTGCAAGGAACCGATCGGCGGCTGCCGGTCGGTGAAAGCGGACGGACGCGGGGCGAGGGGACACCAGTGAGTACGTTTAACGTTTCAAACGCCGCCCAGTTGCAGGCCGCCCTAAACAATGCGCGCGGCGGCGACACCATTCAGCTGGCTGGCGGAAATTATGGAGAGGTCAGGCTCTCCGACAGGAATTATAGCTCGGTCGTTACGATCCAGTCCGACCCATCGAACGCGGCGCATTTCGACACACTCTTCGTCGAGCGCTCCTCCTCGATCGCCTTTTCGTCCGTCGACATCGGACGCGGGCTGAAGGCTGGAGAGGCGGAATATACCAAGATCGTGACCGTGGAGGATTCCGCCCGGATATCCTTCTCCTCTTCCTTCATTCACGGGTCTCTCGACGGCAACCCGTCGAACGACGGCATCGGACTGTACGTCAATCGGGTCGACGGCTTCTCCATCGACGATTCCAGGTTCGAGGAGCTGTTCCGCGGGACCTTGCTCCAGCAAAGCTCCTCGGTCGCGGTTCTGCGCAACGACTACCGGGAAATGCGGTCCGACGGGATCGACGTCGCGGCCGTGCGCGGCGTTCAGCTTGACGGCAACAGCTTCACCAACTTTCGGCCGGTCGGCTCCGATCATGCCGACGCCATTCAGTTCTGGAATGTCGGGCAACCCTTTGGATCGCGCGACATCGTCATCAAGAACAATGTCGTGCTGAACGGGTCGGGCGTCGGCCCGCAGGGCATCTTCATGAACGCCGCCAATGGCTATGGCTATGTGAACGTTCAGATCGAGAACAACCTCATTCACGGCAACGACGCCTTCCATGGAATCTACATCGAAGACGGGAGTAACGTGAAAATCTCCGGGAACTCGACGCTCTCGGAGCAGTCCGACGTCGAATATATGTGGATTCAGGTCCAGGACACGACCGGGCTGACGCTCACCAACAATCTGGCGGAACGTATCATCGTCGGAAGCAAAGTCGGGCTGCTGGCAAATTCGGGCAACCAGGATTTCTGGACAAATCCCGCCCTGAGCAGTCTGGTGCCCAATCTGAACTCTCCGTTGAGGGCGTCAGACCTGATCATTCCGGGTGTCGGCTATCAACTTGCCACACCGACGCCGACACCGACCCCTGCGCCCGCACCGGCGCCCGCTCCCACGCCGACGCCGTCCCCAGCATCGACGCCTCAGACCCTGTACGGGACTGCTGCGCCCTGGGAGACGCTCCGCGGCTCGGCTGCGAGCGAAACCATCTATGGCGTAGCTGCGACGGGGTCCAATCCCGGCAAGGGCACCCGCGACTATCTCTATGGAGGCGGCGCCGCGGACGTGTTCGTGCTCGGCGACGCGCGTGGGCTCTTCTACGACGACGATCTCGCCGGCTCAGCGGGACGTGCCGACCATGCGCTGATCCTGGACTTCGGAGCGGACGACAAGATCCAGCTGGTGGGTGCGCTGTCCGACTACATCCTCAATCCGGAGACGATCAACGGTGTGCTGGGTACCAGCATCATCCGCGACGACAATCGCAACGGGAAGTTCGACTCCACCGACGAATATGTCGCCCATGTCTCCGGCTCGAGCGCTGCGTTGAACCTGACGGCGGCGGCATTCACCTTTGCCGGCAGCAGTCCCGCGCCGGCCCCGACGCCCACGCCCTCCCCGGCACCGCCGCCCACGACGCCGACCCTGTACGGGACGGCGGCGCCCTGGGAGACGATCCGCGGCACGGCGGCGAGCGAGATCATCCATGGCGTTGCCGCGACGGGGTCCAATCCAGGCAAGGGCACGCGCGACTATCTCTATGGTGGCGGCGGCGCGGACCTGTTCGTGCTCGGCGATGCCCGTGGCCTCTTCTACGATGACGACCTCGCCGGCTCAGCGGGGCGTGCCGACCATGCGCTGATCCTGGACTTCGGCGCGGACGACAGGATCCAGCTGGTGGGTGCGCTGTCCGACTACATCCTGAACCCTGAGACGATCAACGGCGTGCTCGGTACCAGCATCATCCGCGACGACAACCGCAACGGGAAGTTCGACTCCACCGACGAATATGTGGCCCATGTCTCCGGCTCCGCCGCCGCGCTGAACCTGACGGCAGCGGACTTTATCTTCGCGTCCTCGATCTCGGGAACTGCCGCCAATCAGGTGCTGGCTTCCGCAGAAGTTCTGCCGCTCGTTGACGACAGTCACTGGCTCACAAGGAGCGGCATGATGACCTTCGACTCATTCGTCGTGCTGTGTTGACGACCGAGCCTGGCGCTTCGCCAGGCTGATCGTCTCCTCTCCTACGCCGCGAACTGGTTCATCGTGTTGTGGGCGCCGCCGGCCTTGAGCGCGGCCTCGCCGGCGAAGTATTCCTTGTGATCGTCGCCGATATCGCTGCCGGACATGTTCTGGTGCTTGACGCAGGCGATGCCCTGGCGAATTTCCTTGCGCTGAACGCCGGCGACATAGCCGAGCATGCCTGCGTCGCCGAAATACTCCTTGGCCAGATTGTCGGTGCTGAGCGCCGCCGTGTGATAGGTCGGCAGCGTGATCAGGTGGTGGAAGATGCCCGCCCGTGCCGACGCATCCTTCTGGAAGGTGCGGATCTTTTCGTCCGCTTCCCGCGCCAGCTCGGTCTCGTCATATTCGGCGCTCATCAGCCGCGCGCGGTCATAGGCCGACACGTCCCGGCCCGCCTCAACCCACCGGTCATAAGCCTGCTGGCGGAAGTTCAGCGTCCAGTTGAAGGACGGCGAGTTGTTGTAGACGAGCTTCGCGTCGGGCACGACTTCGCGGATGCGGTCGACCATCGAGGCAATCTGCTCGATGTGGGGCTTCTCGGTCTCGATCCAGAGCAGGTCGGCGCCGTTCTGCAACGACGTGATGCAGTCGAGCACACAACGGTCCGCCCCGGTACCTTCGCGGAACTGGAACAGGTTCGAAGGCAGGCGCTTCGGCCGCATCAGCTTCCCATCGCGTTCGATGACCACGTCGCCGCGCAGGCTGGCGAGATCGGTCACCTCTTCGCAGTCGAGATAGCTGTTATACTGGTCGCCGATGTCGCCCGCTTCGCGGCTGAACGCGATCTGCTTGGTGAGGCCCGCGCCCAGTGAATCGGTGCGCGCGACAATGAGGCCGTCGTCGACGCCGAGTTCGAGGAACGCGTAGCGGCAGGCGCGGATTTTGGCGAGGAAGTCCTCATGAGGGACGGTCACCTTGCCGTCCTGGTGGCCGCATTGCTTCTCATCCGAGACTTGGTTCTCGATCTGCAAGGCGCAGGCGCCCGCCTCGATCATCTTTTTGGCGAGCAGATAAGTCGCCTCGGCATTGCCGAAGCCGGCATCGATATCGGCGATGATCGGCACGACATGCGTCTGGAAGCCGTCGATGGCGGCGATCAGCCGCTGCGCCTCGATCTCGTTTCCGGATTCACGCGCCTTGTCGAGATCGCGGAACAGGAGGCTTAGTTCGCGGGCGTCGGCCTGCTTCAGGAAGGTATAGAGTTCCTCGATCAGCGCCGGCACGCTGGTCTTCTCATGCATCGACTGGTCGGGCAGCGGGCCGAACTCGGAACGGAGCGCCGCAACCATCCAGCCGGACAGGTAAAGATATTTACGGTTCGTGGTGCCGAAGTGCTTCTTGATGCTGATCAGCTTCTGCTGGCCGATAAAGCCGTGCCAGCAGCCGAGCGACTGGGTGTAGGCCGCCGGGTCGGCATCATAGGCGGCCATGTCGCGACGCATGATGGCAGCCGTATAGCGCGCAATGTCCAATCCCGTCCGAAAGCGGTTCTGCAGACGCATGCGGGCGATGCTCTCGGCGCCGATACCGCTCCAGGCGCTGCCGCGGGCTGAAACCAGCGATTGTGCGCTCGCAATCTGCTCTTGATAGGTCACGGTACGTCCCCTTGTCCTTGTCGCTCGATCTGGCGAAGTGATCTTCGAAGGAGGTACCGATGGAGCACCGCAAGTGGCAGAGCACACCGTGCGGGTTTCGAGTGTCGATGATCAGTCCACGCCGGTCTATGCAGTGGTCATGTAAATAATTTACACGACGTGCTTCCCGGTGCCGCATGAGAACACTCTGGCAAGGGACCGCAAGTCAGACTCGTTCGATGATGACCGCGGGCGCCATCCCTCCGGCAGCGCACATGGTAACGAGGCCGTAGCGACCGCCCGAGCGCTCCAGTTCGTCGAGCGCGGTGCCGATCAGCATCGATCCGGTCGCGCCGATCGGATGACCGAGTGCCATTGCGCCGCCATTGATGTTGACCTTGGCGCGATCGAGCTCAAGGTCGCGGATGAACTTCTCGGCGACGACCGCGAATGCCTCGTTGATCTCCCAGACGTCGATATCGTCCTTGCTGAGCCCCGCCTTCGCCAGCACCTTGCGGGCCGCTGGCACGGGCGCGTTCAACATAAGCGTGGGGCAATCGCCGACATTGGCGAAAGCCACGATGCGGGCACGCGGCGTAAGGCCGTTCGCATCGGCATAGGCTTTGGAGGCGAGTAGAATCGCGGCGGAACCGTCGACCACGCCGGAGCTGTTGCCGGCATGGTGCACCCCCTCCCAGTCCAGGTCCGGATAGACGCGCTGGATCTGCTTTTTGAAGGTGAAGCCGCCGCCCAGGTCATGATCGGCCAAGGCATGAAAGGCGGCCTTGAGCGAGGCGAGCCCTTCGGCCGTCGTCTCGGGGCGAGGGAACTCCTCACGGTCCAGCGCGACCGTGCCGTCTTCGTTCAGCACGGGCACTACCGAACGGTCGAACCGCCGCTCCTTGATGGCGCGATCGGCGCGGCGCTGGCTTTCCAGCGCCAGAGCGTCGAGATCGCCCCGCGCAATGCCTTCGCGCGCGGCGATCGCGTCGCCGCACACGCCCTGGTGCGACTGCGGATGGAGCTTGTCGAGTGCCGGGTTGCCGCCACCGATCATGCGCGGCGGCTGGCTGGCGGCGGCACGCTCGGCGGCGAGCTGTTGCTGATAGCTCATCATCTCCGTACCGCCCGCGATCACGCAATTTTCCATGCCGGACATGATGCTCGCCGCGGCAAGATTGAGGCTGGTGATGCCGCCCCCGCAAAAGCGATCGAGCGTTACGCCCGAGGCCTTGCAGTCATAGCCCGCCGCCAGCGCGGACATGCGGCCGATATCGCCGCCCTGCTTGCCTTCCTGGGTCGAAGTCGACCAGATGATGTCCTCGACGGTGGCCGTGTCGAGGCCGTTCCGCTCCTTCAGCGCTCCCAGCACGGTCGCGCCGAGATGCTGCGGATGAAGGTGGGAGAGCGCGCCCTTGCCCGGCTTGCCGATCCCACGCGGCGTGCGGACGGCGTCGATGATGTAAGCGTCGGCCATGGCAAGTCCCTCGAATTTCTCGAAACGCTAATCCGTCCTCTGTCGGCAGCGCAAGGCTGTTGATCAGCGGCCCGGCGGAGCCTGACCGGAACGCGTTCATTGCAGATACGTTACGGATTGTCGGGAGGCGCGGCTTGCATCCTCCGCGTGTTTGCGCTTGAGGGACGGCCGACCGGCACCATAGTACAGCGGCGAAAAGGGGAGAGTTCGCATTGGCTTATGGCCTTCTGGCCGGCGTCGCGCTGGCTGCGGCTGCGGTCGCGCCGCCGGGCGCGGATCAGCTGAGCAGCCTGTCGATCGAGGAACTGGCCCAAATCGAAGTGACGTCGGCATCGCGCCGGGCGGAGCCGCTGAGCGGCACGCCCGCGTCGCTGTTTGTCATTACCAACGAGGACATCCTGCGCTGGGGCGGCAGCTCGCTCCCGGAAGTGCTGCGGATGGCGCCGCAACTGGACGTGCAGCGGATCGACGCGCGGCAATATGCGGTAACCGCGCGTGGCTTTCAGGGCGCCGAGACCGCGAACAAAACGCTGGTGCAAATCGACGGCCGCTCGATCTACTCGACGCTCGCGGCCACCGTCTTCTACGAACTCTTCGACACGCCGCTCGAGGACATCGACCGGATCGAGGTGATCAGCGGACCTGGCGGCACGCTCTACGGCACCAACGCCGTCAACGGCGTAATCAACATCATGACCAAGGATGCCCGTGACACGCACGGGCTACTCGCGCGTGCGACCGGCGCCTCGCTCGAACAGACCGCGTTGCTCCGCTATGGCGCCCCGATCGGCAGCAATGGCGGCATCCGCATCTATGCGGAGGGCTGGAATCGACGGGGGTTCCCCAAGTCCGGCAACCGCAACCTGCGCGATGGCAGCGAGGGGTGGCAAACGGGGTTCCGCGCAGACTTCGGCGGCGACGCCAATCACTTCACCGTCCAGGGCGACTTGTTCGAACATAATGCCGACAGCGGCAAGCGTGACGGTGACAACGGTCAGAACATTCTCGCCCGCTGGACCAATATGGCCGAGAGCGGGGCACAGACTCAGGTGCAGGCCTACTACAGCCGCTTCGCCCGGCGGTTTACGCTGGTCTACGATCGCCTGGAGACCAGCGACATCGCGGTCCAGCACAACCGGAGCGAGGGACGCCACGCGCTGGTGTTCGGCGGCGGCGTGCGGATGGTCCGCGATCGGTTTAACAACAATCTCAATCCGTTCGTGCTCGATCCGGAAGCGAAGACGCTGTGGATTCTGAACGGCTTTGCTCAGGATCGCGTCGATATGGGCGGCGGGCTGGCGGTGACCGCTGGACTGAAGGCGGAAAAAACGACGTTCACCGGGCTGGAGCTGCTCCCCAATCTTCGCCTCGCCTGGCAGCCGCGCCAGGATCTGCTGCTCTGGGCGGCCGCCTCGCGGGCGGTCCGCGAGCCGTCGCGCATCGATCGGGACCTCACCCATCCGATCATCCTCAGGGCAGGAACATTCCGAGCCGAGGAGCTGACGGCGTTCGAACTCGGCTATCGCGGACAGCCCGCCTCGAACCTCACCATTTCGGTGACCGGCTTCTACAATCTCTACGACCGGCTGCGCACGACCAAGGTGACCCCGGTGACGATCCTGCCCGTGCAGCTTGCGAATGGCATCAAGGGAGAGAATTGGGGCGTAGAGGCCTGGGGCGCGTGGCAGGTCGCGCATGCCGTTCGCCTCAACGCCGGCGTGACGGTACTCGACGGCAGCTTCCGCTTGCGGAAGGGGGAGACCGACCTCGAGAATTTCATCTCCCTCGGCAACGATCCCGATTACTTCGCCCAGCTCGGCGGCCGCGTCGACTTCACGTCGACGCTCGGCTTCGACTTCCAGGTGCGACGCTACGGCAGTCGGCCGAACCCTCGCGTACCCGCCTATACCGATGCCGATGCGCGCCTGGGCTGGCGCTTCCTTGACAGTGCCGAGCTCTTTTTGTCCGGCACCAATCTCCTGCACGCGCGGCGTGACGAGAGCGCTGACCCGGACCGCGGGCAGCTGGTCCGCCGGATCGTCGCATTGGGCGTTCGGTTCGGCCTTTGAGCCTTAGGTGTGCCTTTGTCCTGTCGCTGGCGCTGCTCGCGCCCGCCCCGGCATGCGCGCAGGCCGCGAGCGAAGCGGCGATCAAGGCGGCATATCTCGTCAAGTTCGCCGCGTATGTAGGTTGGCCGATCCGTTCGGGGCCGGTCACCATCTGTCAGGTTGGGCGGGACGTACTCGGCGGAGCCTTGGAGCAGGCAGCGACGGGACAGCAGGTGGACGGTCGACCGATCCAGGTTCGGCGGCTCGACTCGATCGCGCGCGGCAGCGGCTGTGACATCGCTTATCTTGCCGGGTCGGGCCGGCAGCCGGTGCCCGCCGCGCTGGCAGCGCTCGCATCCTCGCCGGTCTTGACCATAACGGACGATCGGTGGAGCAAGGCGCGGGGCATGATTCACTTCCAGGTCGCGGCCAACCGAGTCCGGTTCCACGTCAACGATCAGGCTGCGGCCGACGGAGGACTGAACATTTCGTCCAAGCTGCTGGGACTCGCCCTATCGGTACGGCCGAGGCAGGGTCGGTGATCGCTCGCTGGCAGCGTGTGCCGCAAGCGGCAGCCGGCATCTTCGCCGTGCTGTTGCTGCTGCTCGGCGTGCTTGTGGTCACCCAAGCCGATCGAGACTATCGCTTCCAGCAAGAGCAGCGTGCCCAGATCCGCGCGCGCATTCTGGCCGGCAGCGCGACGGCTGCGGTCGATTTCCATGACCTCGAAGCTGCACGCGAGGCGGTCAACCCGTTCGGGGTCGACCCGCAGGCGCGGGCCGTCGCGCTCTATGACGAACGCGGCGCTTTGCTGACTGGGTTCGGTCGCGCCGGCGTCATGCCGCCCGCTCGCTTCGTCGAGGGCTCGCCGCCCTCTGGGCTGGCACTGGGCGTCGCGGATATCGTGAGCGGTGGGCGCCGGATCGGGCGCGTGCTGATCCTCAGCGAGATCGAGCCCTTCGCGCGCCGGCTGAGCCGCTACACACTGATTACGGTGCTCTCGGTCATGGCAGCCTCGATCGTGCTGATCCTGGGGCTCAGCCAATCGGCGCTGCGGCGAAAGAATGGAGAGTTGGAAGCCAGCAACCGCGCATTGATCGAGCAGATGGCGCAGCGCGAAAAGGTCGAGGGCGAGCTCCGGCAGGTTCAGAAGATGGAGTCGATCGGCCAGCTGACCGGCGGCATCGCGCATGATTTCAACAACATGCTCGCGATCGTCATAGGGAGCCTCGACATTGCCGAGCGTCGCTTCGCCACCAATCCGGACCGCGCCCGACAGGCGATCGGCCACGCGCTCGAAGGCGCCAACCGTGCCGCGAGTCTTACCAAGCGACTGCTCGCCTTCGCCCGCCGGTCCCCGCTGCAGCCGCAGGCGATCGACGCCAATCAGCTGGTGTCCGGCATGTCGGAGTTGCTGCGCCGGACGCTGGGCGAGGGGGTCAGCATCGAGACGGTGCTGGCCGGCGGACTGTGGCGGACCCATGCCGATCCGGGACAGCTCGAAAATGCCGTGCTCAACCTCTCGGTGAACTCGCGCGATGCCATGGACGGCCATGGCCGGCTGACGATCGAAACAATGAACGCTCATCTGGACGACGCTTATGCGGCACGGCACGACGGCGTGGCGGCGGGGCAGTATGTTGCGGTCGTCATCACCGACAATGGTCCCGGCATGCCGCAGGAGGTGATCGACCGCGCCTTCGAGCCGTTCTTCACTACTAAAGGCGTCGGCAAAGGCACCGGTCTCGGGCTCGCCCAGGTGTACGGCTTCGTCCGCCAGTCAGGCGGCCATGTGAAAATCTATTCGGAGCTGGGGCAGGGCACGTCGATCAAGATTTACCTGCCCCGCCATCTCGGCCCGGCCGACACGGGCCGGGCCGAGCCGATGGCGATGGAAGTGCCGCGCGCCAGGGCCGGTGAGCTGATCCTGGTCGTCGAGGATGAAGAGCAGGTGCGGCGCATGTCGCTCGATGCGCTGGAGGAGCTCGGCTATCGGGTGATCGAGGCTGTCGATGGCGAGCACGCGTTGGAACTGGTCCGCGCGCGTCCGGACATTCGCCTGCTCTTCACCGACGTCGTCATGCCTGGCATCAACGGCCGCGAACTGGCTGACCAGGCGCGCCTCCTACGGCCGGACCTCCCCGTGCTGTTCACGACCGGCTATACGCGCAACGCCGTGGTTCATAACGGGATCGTGGACAGCGACGTCTTCTTCATCCCCAAGCCGTTCACGGTGGAACAGCTAGGCCACAAGCTCCGCTCGGTACTGGATCGCGGCTGATCGACTCTTTCGATCAGGTTAACCATTGTTTCACATCCGTGTCGGTCTGGCGTGATTCTGTAACATGAGCTATAGACGGACCTGGGGGACCGCTCGAACGATCACGGAGAGAGGACGAGCGGTTCGCGCTGTGTAGCGTGAGCGGGTGGGTCGCAATGTTAAAGGAAGTGCTGGCGTCGAACGCCGCCAAATTGGTGGCAGCCTGCGTCTGTCCCGTGGTGGCGGGAGCCGTCGCGATCCAAGTCCCCCCGGTGCGCTCCGCCATCCATAAGGCGACGGCGCCGCGCACGGCACGTGCCAAGCCGCGAATCCGGGTGCCACGCGACGAGACCGCCGCAAACCGGCCGCGTGTGGCGACCGCGCCGCCGATGTGCGCCGCAGCACCGATTATCCTCAACGATGCGGGCCTGAAGCCCGCTTCGCTCGACATGCCGGTTTCACTGCCGGAACCGGTGCGCACGCGCGCCGACTTCGGTGCCGGCTCGGGTGCGACCAACTGCGCCCCGGTCGGGTTCGCCGGCCGGCTGGTCATCGGCGCCGGAGCCGTGCCGGAGCCCGCCACCTGGATGCAGATGATCGCCGGCTTTGCGCTTGTCGGTGCCGCCGCCCGCGTCAGCCGGCGTCGCCGATGTCACAACGGAGTCACATCACCGTCATAAGCGCCGCTCCGTGTGAGGCCGGGGAGCGCTGCCGGCGGCCGATCTTTGGAGGAAGAGCGAATGTTCAGGGCCTTGTGCCTTGCTGCCGTGCTGGCGGTGCTTGGCGGTTGCGGCGGGTCCGGCGACCGCGCCCGTTACATTTCGGGCGCGGGCGCGACATTTCCGGCCTCGCTCTATGCCAAATGGTCGGAAGGCTATCGCGGAGAGACCAAGATCGGCCTCAATTACCAGGCGATCGGCTCCGGCGGCGGCATCAAGCAGATCAAGGCGCGGACGGTCGATTTCGGCGCAACCGACAAGCCGCTGACGGCCGAGCAGCTGGACCGGGCCGGCCTCTATCAATTTCCGACCGTCATCGGCGGCGTGGTGCCCATCCTGAACGTCGACGGGATCACGCCGGGTCAGCTGAAGCTCACGGGTCCGTTGCTCGCTGCCATCTTTCTCGGCGATGTGAAGAGCTGGAACGATCCACGCATTGCGTCGCTCAATCCCGGCGCAAAGCTGCCGGCGCAGGCGATCACCGTCGTTCATCGCTCGGACGGGTCCGGCACGACGTTCCTGTTCACATCCTATCTGAGCGGCATCAGCCCGGCCTGGAAGCAGCGGGTCGGCGCCAGCGATGCGGTCTCCTGGCCGACGGGTCTGGCAGGCAAGGGCAATGATGGCGTTGCCGCATTCGTGAAGCAGACTGCCGGATCGATCGGCTATGTCGAATATGCCTATGCCAAGCAGAACAACGGCGCCTACGCGCAGCTGCAGAACCGGGCAGGGCAGTTCGTCGTGCCCAGCGCGGAGAGCTTCGGCGCGGCGGCGGCGAGCGCCGATTGGGCAAAGGCGCCCGGCAATTATCTGGTGCTCGTCGACCAGCCGGGCGGCGGCAGCTGGCCGATCACGGGCGCCAGTTTCATCCTCGTCTATCGCGAGCAGACCAATGCCCAGGTCGGCCGCGGCGTGCTGCGCTTCTTTGACTGGGGCTTCGCGAAAGGCGACCAGGCGGCCGCGCAGCTCGACTATGTGCCGCTGCCGGCCACGGTGAAGGACATGATCCGCAAGCAATGGGCGGCTACGCTCAAGGCCGAGGGCAAGCCGCTCTACCCGCTGCAATAGGCCGACGAGACTTGCGCGTGGCATCAACTGTAGAAAATGGCGGTCGGCGGCGCCGGTGGGACGAGTCCCTGTTCCGCGCCGCCTGTCTTGCGGCGGCGACGCTGCTGATGGCCGCACTCGCCGGTGTCGTCGTCTCCTTGGCGATCGGCGGCTGGCCCGCGTTTCGCACCTTCGGCCTTGGCTTTCTGACCAGCGCCGAATGGAACCCGGTGACGGAAATCTACGGCGCCGCGGGGCCCATCGCCGGCACCTTGGTCACTGCCGTACTGGCGCTTGCCATGGCGTTGCCCCTGGCCATGGGCGTGGCGATCTTCCTCACCGAGTTTTGCCCAAAGTCGCTGTCGAGTCCGATCGCTGTCGCAGTCGAGCTCCTCGCCGGCATACCGTCGATCGTCTATGGCATGTGGGGTCTCTTCGTGTTCGCACCCTGGTTCGCGGCCGAAGTCCAGGCGCCGCTCGCGGCCGGTGTCGCGCCGAACAGCTGGTTCGGCGGATTGATCGCCGGCGTCCCGAACGGCGCCAACATCTTCACGGCGTCGATCATCCTCGCGATCATGATCCTGCCCTATATGGCAGCGGTTTTTCGCGAGCTGTTCCTCTCGGTGCCGCCACAGGTGCGCGAGGCGGGCTTCGGCTTGGGCGGGACATCTTTCGAAGTGGTGAGCCGAGTCATCGTCCCTTATGTCCGCCGCGGCGCGATCGGCGTGATCATGCTCGGCCTGGGCCGCGCGTTGGGTGAAACCATGGCCGTCACCTTCATCATCGGCAACGCGCATGGCCTGCCCAAATCACTTTTCTCGTCCGGGTCGACCATTGCCTCCACGATCGCCAACGAATTCACCGAAGCGACCGGCGAACTGCATGAAGCGTCGCTGATCGCATTGGGGCTCGTGCTGTTCCTCATCACTTTCGCTGTGCTTGCGACCGCGCGGCTGCTGCTGTCCGGGCAGCGGCACTGACATGTTCGGCCGGGCACAGCGCCGCCGTCTCTGGAACGGCCTTTTCGTGGCGGCGACAGTCGGCGCGACATTGGTGGCGCTCGTCGCCTTGCTGCTGATCCTCTGGTCGCTCATCACCCAGGGCGCGGCAGGCCTTGGCCCAGCGATCTTCACCGAGGACCAGCCCGCGCCAGGCTCGCCGGGCGGCTTGCGCAACGCCGTGGTCGGCTCCCTGATCATGTGCGGACTGGGCATGGCGATCGCGCTGGTCGTCGGCATTTTCGCAGGTACCTGGCTCAGCGAATATGGCGGGCGCAGCCGCTACGCGCACGCGGTGCGGTTCCTCAACGACGTGCTGCTGTCGGCCCCGTCAATCCTGATCGGCCTGTTCGTCTACGAGATACTGGTGCGCCCGTTCCACGGCTTTTCCGCTTACGCGGGCGCTGTCGCCCTTGCTTTCCTCGCCACGCCGATTGTCGTGCGGACGACGGAGGATATTCTGACGCTTCAGCCCGGCGCGCTGCGCGAAGCTGGCATGGCCTTGGGCGCGACGCGGGCGAAAGTGATCCGCTCGATCATCTGGCGCGGTGCGCGCGCGGGGCTGATGACCGGCGGCCTGCTCGGCTTCGCGCGCATCAGCGGGGAGACGGCGCCGTTGCTGTTCACCTCGCTCGGCAATCAATATCTCAACACCGACCTGTCACAGCCCATGGCCGCGTTGCCCACGACTATCTTTCAGTTCGCCTTGAGCGCTTATGACGACTGGCGGCAGCTGGCCTGGACCGGCGCGCTCCTGATCGCCGTCGCCGTGCTTGGCATCAACATCATCGGGCGCTTCCTGGCCCGGGAGGCTCGCCCGAAATGACGCTTGTAGACGCCGAACTCGATCAGCCACCGCATATCGAGGCGCCGCCGGTCGACTCTCTCGTCCTCGAAGCGCGCGGGCTCGACTTCTTCTATGGCGCGAACCAGGCGCTTCACGGCGTCGATCTCGGCGTGGCGCGAAATCGGATCACGGCGCTGATCGGCCCATCGGGTTGCGGCAAGTCGACGCTGCTACGCGCCATGAACCGGATGTACGATCTCTATCCGGGGCAGCGCGCCGAGGGTGAAATCATGCTCGACGGCAAGGACATCCTGCGACCGCGAACGGACCTTGCCGAGTTGCGGGCGCGGGTAGGCATGGTCTTTCAAAAGCCGACCCCGTTTCCGATGTCGATTTACGACAATGTGGCCTTCGGAGTGCGGCTGCACTCCAGCAAATCAAAGGCTGAGCTGGACGAGATCGTCGAGCGGTCGCTGCGTCGCGCCGCGCTGTGGGAAGAGGTGGAACACAAGCTCTCGAGCTCAGGCCTGGGCCTTTCCGGCGGCCAGCAGCAGCGGCTGTGCGTGGCACGGGGCATCGCCGTCGAGCCCGAAGTGCTGCTGCTCGACGAGCCGGCGTCGGCGCTGGACCCGGTCTCGACCGCCAAGCTGGAAGACACGCTGCTGCAGCTGAAGAGGGACTTCACGATCGTGATCGTGACCCATAATCTGCAGCAGGCGGCTCGCATCGCCGATTATACCGGCTTCATGTTCATGGGTCGGCTGCTCGAATTCGCACCGACCGCGTCGCTCTTCTCAACGCCGCGTTTGGTTAGGACGCGCAATTACGTAACCGGCCGGTTCGGCTGATCATTGAACGGCCAAACGCCGCCGCTCTTGCGAGCGGCGGCGCGGCATCCCCTTTTTCCTTTATATTCTTCGATCAGGCGGTGACTTGCATCACGCGCGACCGGCGCCGCGCCGATGCGCCGACCAGGCTGAAGCCGCCGATCATCATCGCCCAGGTGGCCGGTTCCGGCACGCCGCCAACCGGCACCGAAACCTGCCCCAGCGTGAAGATCGGCTGGTTGCGCTCGGACGCCGGATTGTTCTTCGTCGTCAACGTGAAGAAGGCATCGACCGCGACACGTCCAAACGTTGAGTTGGCGCCAATCAGCGGGAAGCTGAACGGTGCGAGCGGGCCGGTCGTGTTGCGGAAGTCCGGGCCGGTATAGGTGAACACCAGATTGGTGATGTTCGGATCGTCGTTGAAGCCCGGCGTTACCAGCACACCAGGAGTGGTGTTCTGCACGCTGGCGACCAGGTCCGGGCTGCCCGAAAAAGCGGAGCCAGTGATGTAGCCGCCGAAGTCGAAGATCACAAACCGGTCGCCCGTCCGCACGCCTTCGTCCGGACCGAGAGTGGCCTGGTAGTTGTAAGTAAAGTTGCTCGGGCCATTGGTGGTGATGCTTTGCAGCGTCAGCACCGCGGCGTCCGCAGTCCCAGCCAGGCCGAGAGCCGCGATGGCGGCGAAAGCGAGCTTCTTCATAATGTCCATATTCCCCTTGCACCGCATACCCAGCACGGAAGGATTTCCGTGCTGGTCGCGGCGACTTTGCTGTCCCGAGTTAGCCGGCGCCCATTCGGGCGCCGGGAGTGTTCAGGCGGTCACCTGAGCGATGCGCGCCCGCCGTCGGGTTGCCATGCCGACAACGCCAAAGCCGCCGAGCATCAGCGCCCATGTGGTGGGCTCCGGAACCGCCGTCGGCACCGACACGCTTCCGAGCGTGAAGACCGGGCTGTTGGAGCCGCCCGGCACGCCATCCGGGTTGTTCTTCGTCGTCAGCGTGAAGAACGCATCGGCGGTCGCCTGGCCGAAGGCCGAACGTGCCCCCAGACCGTTGAAGTCGAGCGGTGTGAACGGACCGCCCTGGTTGCGGAAATCCGGGCCCACATAGGTGAAGACCAGGTTTACGAGCGTCGGGTCGTCGGTGAAGCCCGGCGTGACCGGATCGGAAGAGGTGAACTCTGTCGTCCCGATGACTGTCGCCGACGGCGAGAAGATCGAGCCGGCGATGTAACCGGCGAAGTCGTAGATTACGAGCCGATCGCCGGCGCGAAGCCCTTCGTCGGGCCCAAGCGTGCCCTGGTAAGTGAAGGTGTTGTCGTTCGGTCCGTTGTTGCTCACGCCTTGCAGCGTGATGACGGCCGCATTGGCCGACCCCGCCAAAGTTGCTGCCGCTGCTGCGGTCAATACCCATTTTTTCATCACCAGGCTCCCTGTGCGGTTGCGACCCCCGCCCTTCAACCGAGAGGCAGACCTCGCACCTGAGGCCCGCTTCCAGGCGCAAGAACACGGACCGGCCATTCCGGTTCATTTCGCGTTAACTTTTTTTTGGGGCAGTTCGCCGCAGTGCAGCATGGCTTGACGCAGTGCCGTTCACGTTGACCCTGGCAGCCAAGACAGCCAATGCCCGGCCATGCGTTTTTTCTCGGACAACGCCGCCGCCGCGCACCCCGCGGTGATCGAGGCGCTCGCTGCCGCCAATCGCGTCGACACCGCCTATGATGGCGACGCATTCTCCAAGCAGCTTGATGGCGCCTTTTCCGATCTGTTCGAAACCGAGGTGCGGGCACTGTGGATCGCGACGGGCACGGCCGCCAACAGTCTCGCACTCGCGGCATTATGCCCGCCGTTCGGCGGCGTGATCTGTCACCGCGAAGCGCATATCCAGGTTGATGAATGCGGCGCGCCCGAGTTTTTCACGCACGGCGCCAAGATGCTGCTCGCCGACGGTGCAGGCGCCAAGCTGACCCCCGCTGCCGTGGAAGAACTGGCGGCGGGAATCCGCAACGATGTCCATCAGGTGCAGCCCCGCGCACTCTCGATCACCAACGCGACCGAATATGGGCTGGTCTACACCCCCGCCGAAGTGGCGGCCCTGGGCGAAGTGGCGCGGCGTCGCGGGATCGGGTTCCACATGGATGGCGCGCGTTTCGCCAATGCGGTGGCCCATCTCGGCTGTCGGCCGGCCGAGTTGACCTGGCGCGCGGGCGTCGATGCGCTCAGCTTCGGCTTCGTCAAGAATGGCGGGCTTTCGGCCGAAGCGCTGATCTTCTTCAAGCCCGAACTCGCCGAGGACACCCTCTATCGGCGCAAGCGCGCAGGGCATCTCTTCTCGAAGGGCCGCTACCTGGCCGCCCAACTGCTGGCGATGCTCGAGGGCGATATCTGGCTCGACAATGCACGCGCCGCCAATCGCGGTGCGGCGCTGCTGGCCGAGGCGGCCGGTGACCGGCTGGTCTATCCGGTCCAGGCAAATGAGGTCTTCCTTCGGGTGACCGCCGAGGAGGCCGCGAAGCTGCGTGGTCTCGGGTTCGACTTTTACGACTGGGGCGTCGGCGAGGCGCGGCTGGTCGTCAGCTGGGACCAGGACGAGGCCGCGATCCGCCCGCTTGCCGAGGCGATCGCGGCGCTGTGAGCGAGCCGCCGCTCGCGCCGCAGGTGCGCGCCCGCGTCTTCATTCCGTTCGTCATCGTGACGCTGATCTGGGGATCGACCTGGCTGGTCATCCGCGACCAGCTGGGCGTTGTGCCGGCCAGCTGGTCCGTCACCTACCGCTTCATCGTCGCGTCAGCGGCGATGTTCGCATATTCGCTGGTGACCGGCACGTCGCTCAAGGTGCCGCGCGCGGCCTGGGGCATGGTGCTGTTGATCGGGCTCCCGCAGTTCGTGCTCAACTTCAATCTCGTCTATCGCGCGGAGGCCTACATCACCTCCGGCCTCGTCGCGGTTATTTTTGCCCTGCTGCTGGTTCCCAATGCGCTCCTCGCGCGAATTTTTCTGGGCCAACAGCTGTCGCGGCCCTTCCTGTTCGGTTCGGTGATCGCGATGCTGGGCATCGGGCTGCTGTTCGCGCACGAGCTGAAGGCGGATGGCAGCGACAATAGCGCGGTGTTCGCGGGCATCGGACTGACGCTGCTCGCCATTCTCAGCGCCTCGATTGCGAACGTGGCGCAGGCGTTCGAGCGGGTGCGCAGCCTGCCCATGCCGACCCTGCTTGCCTGGAGCATGGCCGTGGGCGCGACGGTCAACGCAGCCTGGGCCGCGATCACCACGGGTCCGCCGGTCTTCGATCTTCGGGCAGGCTATGTCGCCGGCATCCTGTATCTGGGGCTGGCCGCCTCTGCCTTTGCCTTCCTGCTTTATTATCGGATCATCCGAGAGATCGGCGCGGCGCGGGCAGCCTATTCCAGCGTGCTCGTGCCGATCATCGCCATGGGCTTGTCGACGGTGTTCGAGGGCTATCGCTGGTCCGCCACGGCATTGCTGGGCGGTGCGCTGACGCTTGCAGGGCTCATCTTCGCGCTCAGGTCACGCAGCCCCTCGCGATAGCTGGCAAAGGCCGGACGCCAGCCGAGCAGTCGTTTGGCCTTGCCGTTCGCGACCCGCCGATTCTCGCGGTAAAAGGCGCGTGCGGGTGCGGGGAGGTCCTCTACCTGCAGCAGGGGAGGGGCGGCCATGCCGAGCAGGGCCGCCGCATAGCTCATCACGTCGCTCTGCCGTGCGGGGAGATCGTCCGCCAGATTATAAGCGCCGGGCGGGCCGTCGAACGCGGCGATCACGCCGCTGACGATGTCGTCGACATGAACGCGGCTGAACAGCTGGTCGGAGGCGTCCACGCGATAGGCGCTGCCGTCCAGCAGCCGATCGAACGAAGAGCGGCCGGGTCCATAGATGCCCGGCAGGCGAAAGACCCGCGCACCGAGGTCCAGCCATGCACGGTCAGCGGCGGCTCGGGCACGCCGCCGACCCGTACCGATCGGCGCCGTCTCGTCGACCCAGGCACCGCCCGCGTCGCCATAGACGCCCGTCGAGGACAGATAGCCGATCCAGGCCGGGCTGGCGGCGAGCGCAGGGGCGTAGCGCCGCAGCACCGGGTCGCCCTCACCGTCTGGTGGCACGCTGGACAGGATAAGGGTTGCCTGGCGCAGAGCGGCGTCTGCGGCGTCGAAATCCGCACGCCCGATACGCAGCGTCTGCCAGCCACGGCCTTCCACGGCATCGCCGATGCGGGAGGCGGTATAGCCCGGACCAAGGATCACCAGCCGGTTCATCCCGGTCGCTTTGCCACTTCGGTCCGATATCGAGCAATCTGTGTTAGCAGAATGACCTTTCGGAGCGAGTGAAGCGGCGCTTCGCAAGACTTCGTTAACCAGCGGCAACTAACCCGGCGCAAACGGGGACCGGGATCGAATGCTGTCGCATGCCATCGAGAGTGAAGCGGCGCGCGCGCTGTCGCCGAAGATCGCATGGCCGACGATCGTCTTCAGCCTTGTTCTCCTCACCGTACAGGTCGGCTTGCTGGCGCTCGGAATCGGAGGCGCCGTTTCGCCTTGGTGGCTGACCCTCCCGCTCGGCATCTGCAGCTATCTGGGATACACGCCCGCGCACGAGGCCATTCACCGAAACATCGTCCGGTCGCGCCGGTTCGATCCCATGAATCGGCTGATCGGCTGGTGGGGCGCGCTGATGACGGGCATGACCTGGCCGTTGCTCCTGCGCACGCACTTGGCACACCACCAGCACACCAATGCGCCGGACGACCCCGATCTATTCGTGCAAGGGTCGCTGCCGCGCCTGTTCGCCCTGGCGGCCCTCTCGATCGTGACCAACCTGGTGCCGATACCGGTATGGACGCTTCTTTTTGGTCAGAATGCGCCGAACCTGGGTTACCTCGACGGGTGGAAAGTGATGAGCGCGCGCGAATGGCGGCAGCACCAGATCGTCCATGGCATCATGTGCGTCATCGTGTGGACGCTCGTTCTGTCAGGTTATGGCCCGGCCGCGTTCGCGCTCTACGTCATTCCTGCGACGATCGGTCGCCTGTTGATGGGCATCTTCCTTAGTTGGCTGCCGCATCGCCCCTTCATTACCGGTGATCGTTACGCCTTGGCGAGCCTCCGTCGTGCTCGCTGGTTGTCATTGGCCTCCGTCGGCCACAGCCTGCACCTGGTGCACCATCTGTGGCCGCGCGTGCCCTTTTACCGCTACGCCGCGCTGTACCGCGCGCTGGCACCCGTGCTGCACGAGCGCGGCGTCCGGATCCGGTAGGTCAAAGCGCCACTTCGGCGACCTTGTCCTGATAGTCCTTCTTCGGGTCGCGGCCGAGCAGCGACTTGAGGCCGGCAAAGGCGCTGTTCTCGTTCAGCCAGATTTGCGCTGAGACGGGGTCGAGGCGCACCAGCTGCAGGTTCGGGTCGTCCTTGCCGCCTTCATACCAGGCTGCTGCGAACGGGCTCCATAGCTGGTCGATGCGGCTGCGGTCATTGTCCAGTTCCAGCCGGCCGTCCACCGTGGCGAACAGGTCGTGCCCTTTGGACGCGAAGGTCATGATCGCACGATCGTTCTGCCGCATATGGGCGACCAGGCCGTTATCCTTGGTGGTGAAGAACCAGATATAGTTGGTGTCGGGCAGCGTCTGCGCCGTCATCGGCTGCGTCTTGTCATGCTCGACGCCCTGAACACCCAGCATGACGGTCATGTCGGACTTGAGCGCCTTCCAGAATTTTTCCGTGATTTCGGCTTCGGTGGCCATGCGTCACTCCCTCGGCAGTTCGCGCGGACAAACCGCCGAGGGCGCAACGATGTTCCGCGATCAGGCGAGCACGATCGCCCGCTGGCGGCCGCGGATTCCGCAGCCGACCAGGCCGAAGCCGGCGAGCATCAGCGCCCAGCTAGCCGGCTCGGGCACGCCGGGCGCAGCTGCCTGCACGGTCCTGGTGAATGCGCAGGCGGGGTCCTGACCGACGCAGGTATCGGCAAAGTGGCTGTAAAAGACGTCGCCGTCATCCTCTTGGATGCCGAACAAGGCGCTGGCATTGAAGCTGTAGGTGCCCGCCGGCGCGTTGCCCCCGGTCGGCGTGAACGTGCCGAAGCGGAACGAGAAGGACTGGCCCGGCTGCAGGTCGAAATTCTGCGCGAAGAAGAACTGCGACAGGTCGAAGTCGAAATCATAGGGCGGGCCCTGGTTGCACACCGCCGTGAAGGTGCCGCTGCATTCGAACGACGCCGACAGGAACGTGCGGGCGACTTGCGTCGGATCGGCTCCCGCCGCGATAATGTCGGCTTCCGACAGGCCGGACGTGACATTGCCGTCACCGTCGGTCGTGATCGCGTCGGAGCTTGCGTCGAGCGTCAGGGTCACGTTGATGTCGATCGGTACGTTCGACAGCACTGTTCCAGTCGGCTGGTCGAAGGTGAACGTCCCGATCACGGCCGCCGGCGCTTGCGCGGCCGAAGCAAGCGCCAATGCGGCAGTCTTGATGGCAGTCCGAAGCATGATTGATCCCCCTGTTGCGAACGTCGAAAGTCTGCGTTCACTCCAGGATGCGGATCGTTGCGCGATTCCGGGCCAAACCTATCGTCAGCCGCAGTAACTTTTTTTCAGCGTCTCGGAGTGGGACAGGTTCTTGCGTGCGTCGAGTGCGCCCAGCCGGCCGCGGCTACGGATGTCGAGCCAGATGGCCACCGCCTCCGTTGCGGCCGTACAAGCGGGTTCGCTTTTGCCGGCACGGGCAAGCAGTTCCGCGTGCGGAGCTAAGCCGATCGCCAGATCGCGCATGCGTTGCGGATCGCCAGGCGCGCCCCGTAACCGCGCCCGACGCAACGCCACGCTCTGGTTGGAGGGGGCAAGGGCGTCCGCACTTCGCCCCAGTTCGTCGAGGAGAGCGGCCTGCTGGCCATAGAGCACGAGCAGCTTCTTCTCGGCCGCGGCGTCGGGGCCGTAGGAGAGGACCTCCTTTAGCGCGGCGACGCCGGCATCGGCGCGCGCCAATGCCTCGCCTATCCGCGCCGGCAGTTCCTCGAGGGTTCCGCTGATGTTGAACGCGTTCTCACCCTTCAGGATCAGCCATTGCGGCAGGCGACCATCCCTAGCGATTCCAGCATCAACCAATGCGTCGGCCTTCTGAAACGGCACGAGCGATCCGGGCACGTTGCCGGTATAATAGGTCGCATCGCCAATCCGGTTGAGCAGATGGACCTCCAGGCGCCGAGCGAGAGTCGCTTCCGGCTCTGCCCAGGATCGGGCGCGAAGCTGCTGCAAGGAACAGCGGAGGAGCGGGAGGGCCTGCGCCGGCCGATCGTCGGTCCAGATCAGGTCATAGCCTTCGTTGCGGACTGTGACGATCCGCCCGAGCGCAGCACTCGACGCGGATGGATCGAGCGCCAGTGCCCGGTCGAACGCTGCCCGAGCCTGACGGTTGAGCTCCGCCGACCCGTCGCCTTCGCCATGCAGCGACCAGCGGTCGCTCATGACCCAGCCGAGTTCAGACCAGGCTCCCGCATCGCGCGGGCGGTCGGCGAGCAGTGCCCGCAGCACCGCCTCGGCGCGGGCAAGCGAGGCGCGAGCCTCGTCCGGACGGCCGAGATTTGAAACGCCCGGCAGACCCTGGATGGCGGCGAGCCGGCGATGACTCCGCGCCAGGTCGAGCCGCAGATCGGCCGGCGCATCGCCCGACAGCTGGAGCTGGTTCAGGTAGGTCGCCGCGGTCTGCGCCAGCTCCGCGCGCTTGGCGACCGTGCCCGGCTCGCGGGCGAGCTGATCGTACAGGTCGAACAGCATATAATGGGAGAGGTGGCGCACCTGGCCGAAGCGTTGTTCGGCACGCGCGCGATTGCGCTCGGCGCGCATCCAGTTGGAGGTGGCGAACACGGTCGAGCCGCTGAGCAGCGCGAACGCGGCCGCCGTCGCTGCGACGCCGCGACGGTGCCGGTGCACGAACTTGCGAACGCGATAGTTCCACGCGTCGCCGAGTGCAGTGATCGGCAGGCGCGCGCGCCATCGGTCAAGATCGGCGATCATCGCGCCGACGCTGGGATAGCGGGCAGTTTCGTCGTGGCGCAGCGCCTTGCCGGCAATGGCGTGGAGTTCCGCATCTGGGACGCCGGCCAGGATCAGTTGTAGCGTCCGGCCGAGCGCATAGACGTCGTCGGCTACACCCGGCGCCCCGCCAGCGAGCCGCTGAGGGCTCGCGAAATCGCGGGTAAACGGGCTTGATCCGACGAAATGCCGGGGACCCGCTCCGATCAGCACGGATATGCCGAAGTCGAGCAGTTTGACCCGGCCATTCGCGTCCACCTGGATGTTGGCGGGCTTCAGGTCGGCATGCGCGACCATCTTCCCATGCGCATATTGAACGGCGTCCGCGGCCTTGATGAACAAGGTGACGCGCTCGGCAGCGGCCAGTCCGGCACAGGCCTCGTCGATCGGGCGGCCATCGATATATTCCATGGCGAGCCAGCCGAGCCCGTCCTCGGTCTGCCCGCCGTCGATCAATCGGGCGATGTTGGGATGTTCGAGTCGAGCGAGGAAGCGCCGCTCGTCGTCGAAGGCAGCACCCGCGCGGGCGAGTATGCGCCGCTGGATCAGCTTGATCGCGACTTTCTGCTCATAGACGCCGTCGTCACGGTGGGCGAGCCAGACTTCGCCCATGCCGCCGCGGCCGATCCGTTCCGCGAGGCGAAAGGCTCCGAGCTTGTGCGGCGGCAGTGCAGCACCGTCGCAATCGCCGCTGCCCGGCACCAGCGTCGGAATCGCCCCTGCGGCCCTGGCGGCGCTCGCCTCCAGCGCGGCAACTCGTTGCTGCACTTCGACAGGTTCTTTGTGCAGCAGGCGCGCGCGCAGGCGCGTGGCGTCCGTTCGGTCAGCGAGCCGCTCGAACAGCGCAAGGGCGCGTCGCTCGACCTCAGTGGATGTGAGGCTCGCCATTGCCGTCCAGAAAATCGAGTAGCCAGGCGCGCGCCGCCTGCCAGCGCCGCTTGATCGTGCGTTCGGGAATGCCGCTGGCGGCCGCCGCCTCCTCCACCGTCAGGCCGAGCATGAAGCGGAGCTCGATGATGCGGGCGTGGTCGGGCGACACAGCTTCCAGCGCGACGAGGGCACGATCGAGATCGCCGATATCGATCAGCGCCGCGGCAGGATCGTCCGGCCACGCCGTGACGAATGCCGGTGCCTGGCGCTTGGCGGCGCCGTTCTTGCGGGCTTCGTCGATCAGCACGCGGCGCATGGTGCGGGCAGTGAGCGCAAGCATATGCGCCTGATCCTTCACCTTGAGGTCGCCGCCGATGAGGCGCAGCGCGGCCTCGTTGAGCAATTCGGTCGCCTGCAGTCCGCGGCCGGCGCCATCGCGCGCGATCACCACCCGCGCGATGCGCCGCGCCTCGTCATAGCAGGCTGCAAGCAGCGCCGCCGGTTCCCCCTGTTCACCGGTCTCCATGATGGAGCCAGTGTTCCCCCAACCGGCGGCACTTGCAACAGCGGTTTCGCCGCGCCGCTCAGGCGAAGGTCACCGCCACCCGCGCGCGACGCCGCGCGGCCGCGCCGGTTAATGCAAAGCCGGCAATCAGCAGCGCCCATTGCTCCGGCTCGGGCACGGAAGCAACGAACGCATTGCTGAACACGAACTGCAGGTCCTCATAGTTGAAGTCCCCGCCTCCCGGCAGGTCCTCGAACGCAACGTAAAGCCCCGCTGGAATGTCGAAATCGCCGCCTTCGTAGGGTGCCGAATAGACGTGGTTGATGCCGTCCTCGTTGAGGCTTGGATCGGAATAGAAGCGCGCGCCGATCTCGGCCACGTCGATGTAGAAGGTCAGCCGGTCGCCCGCCGACACCGGTCCGAAGTTGAGCGCGGTGCCCGGCGCGGTGCTTTGATTGTTCAACCCGGTAATGCCGGTGTCGACGCCGTTGACCAAGAGCCCGAGCACGTTGGTGAAGGAGGCGGTGCTGCCGGCGAAATAGGCGATCAGATCGCCATTCGCCGAGGCGCGCAGGTCATAGACGAGCGGGTTTTCCGTTCCAGGCGTGGGGTAACTCGGAAAAGCAGAAATGGCCGGCGTGGGCGCCATCAAGGTGGCCGCAGCCGCGGTGGTGAAACGCCAAGTCATCATCAATCCCCCTTTTCGGACCAACTCCACCCATCAATGCGGGGGAGCGCCGAAAAGGGGGCCAGACGACAGTCGAAAACCTAGAACACCTCGAACAGGCCCGCCGCGCCCATGCCGCCGCCGACGCACATGGTCACGACGACATATTTGGCGCCGCGGCGCTTGCCTTCGATCAGCGCGTGCCCGGTCATGCGCGCGCCCGACATGCCATAGGGGTGGCCGATCGAGATCGCGCCGCCGTTTACGTTCAGCAGTTCATCGGGGATGCCGAGCTTGTCGCGGCAATAGAGAACCTGGACGGCGAACGCCTCGTTCAGTTCCCACAGGCCGATATCGTCCATCTTCAGGCCAAAGCGGCTGAGCAGCTTCGGTATGGCGAAGACAGGGCCGATGCCCATCTCGTCGGGCTCGGTTCCGGCCACCGCCATGCCGACATAGCGGCCGAGCGGCTGCAGCCCACGCTGTTCGGCAAGCTTGGCCTCCATCAGCACGGATGCGGAGGCGCCGTCGGACAGCTGCGAGGCGTTGCCCGCGGTGATGTTCAGGTCCGGCCCGAGCACCGGCTGCAGCGACTTCAGACCTTCGAGCGTGGTCTCCGGGCGGTTGCCTTCGTCCTTGGTGAGCGTAACGTCCTTGTAGGAGACTTCCTTGGTCTCCTTGTTCACCACGGCCATGCTGGCGGTGACGGGGATGATCTCGTCGTCGAACTTGCCCGCTGCCTGGGCGGCCGCGGTGCGCTGCTGCGACTGGAGCGCATATTCGTCCTGCACGTCGCGGCTGACATTGTAGCGCTTCGCCACGACCTCGGCGGTCTGCAGCATCGGCATGTAGATGTCCTTGTGCATCGCGACCAGCTCGGGGTCGGGCGCGACGCGCATCTGCGGCGTCTGGACGAGTGAGATGCTTTCAACACCACCGCCGATCGCCACGTCCATATTGTCGACGACGATTTCCTTGGCCGCCGTCGCGATCGCCATCAGGCCGGACGCGCATTGGCGATCGAGCGACATGCCGGCAACGCCGACCGGCAGCCCGGCGCGGAGCAGCGACTGGCGCGCGATATTGCCGGCCTGATGACCCTGCTGCAGCGCCGCGCCCCAGACCACGTCCTGCACTTCGGCCGGATCGACCTTTGAACGCTCGACGGCCGCGCGGATCGCATGCGCCGAAAGCGTGGCACTCGGCAGGTTGTTGAAGGCACCACGATAGGCACGACCGATCGGCGTGCGGGCGGTGGAAACGATGACGGCGTCGCGCATGAGTCTGGCCTCCTGAGTTTGGAGGAGCCTCTAGGCCAGAAGCGTGGCCGACGCCAAGCACGCTACGGAAAGGTGCGTCAGATCAACCCGACCGTGCGCGCGCCGGCGCCGAGCACCGCCGCATCCTCGACAAAGCCGGTCCCAGTTTGGCCGAAATGCCGCATCGCCGGCTTACGCAGAGCCAGCCCAAGAAACGATGAGGCGAGGGCAGTCGCTGCCGCCAGTGCCGCACCCGCCGTGCGCCGATCCCTTGGCGCCAGCGCCGCGCCGGCAAAGGCGCTTGTCGCCGCACGCGGGATCAGGCCCGCGATGACGGTGCGATCCGGCGCTGACTTCATCTTGTCGCCGGCCATTTCGGCCGCCGCCATCACCACCGAACCGGCCGCGATCCAGGGGTTGCGCGCGAGTCGGCCGCCCCACCAGTCATCCTCGATCAGGTCGCGACGCGCCGCACCGGTGACGAGCGCCAGCGGCGTCAGCGCGCGCTGGCCGGCAACCAGGCCGATGAAGAAGGATCTCAGCATCGCCCGACAACGGCCGACATCGCCTTGCGTGCCGTGGCCCGAACAAAAAAGAGGGAGCGCGAACGCCCCCTCTTTCCCCCTGTTGAAATCGTGACGCCCGTTTAGCGCATGCGCGTCCTCAGGGATTGGATAGAATCGACATTTGTCACGATTGTCCCGTTGCGGGACAAGGATTTAGACGAAGAACTGGCTGACCCATTCGGCGATCAGGGCGGGCTTGTCCTCGCCTTCGATTTCGAGCGTATACTCGACCGTCTGCTGCCACTGGCCGGGCCGCTTTTCCTCGAGCTCGAGCAGCTTGAAATGGCCGCGCACGCGCTTGCCCGAGCGGACGGGCGCCAGGAAACGAGTTTTGTTGCCGCCATAGTTCACGCCCATCTTGATGCCGTCGAGTCGCGGCAGATCGGCTTTGGAGGTCAGCAGGGGCATCAGCGACAGCGACAGAAACCCATGGGCGATGGTGGTGCCGAATGGCGTCTGCTTCGCCCGCTCCGGATCGACATGGATGAACTGGTGATCGCCGGTTGCGTCGGCGAATTTGTCGATCATCTCCTGGCTGACCGTCACCCATTCGGACGTGCCGATCGGGTGGCCGACCTTGGCCTTCAGCTCTTCGACGCTGACCGTGGGCATGAACTTTGTCTCTCCCGCATTTGGACGTTAGAGGCCGCTCATCCTCCGAAACTCAGAGCCCCGCAAGGGCAAGGCCAGACCGCATGGATTCCGCAACGTCCTCCTTCGCATCGCAGCTGAAGCAGCTGCATCGCGCGCCCGAACCCGAAGTGCTGAAGCCGCTGCTGGAGCGCGCACGCCTCACGCCCGCCGAGCGGGAAGGGGCAGTGCAGGTGGCGCTCGGCCTGCTCGCCGATCTGCGCGCGGCGCAGTCCAGCGGCTGGGTCAATCAGTTCCTGCAGCAATATCGGCTGAATTCGTCCGAGGGCGTCGCGCTGTTGTCGCTTGCCGAAGCCTTTCTGCGCGTGCCGGACCCTGAGACGGCCGACCAGCTGATCGCCGACAAGTTCGGCGACGCAGACTGGAAGGCGCATGCCGGACAGTCCTCGTCGCGGCTCGTGAACACGGCAACCTGGGGACTGATCGTCGGCAAGGCGCTGGTCAGCGAGGGCGGGCAGGGCGGCGTGCTGCGGCGACTGATCAGCCGCGCCGGCGAGCCGTTCGTTCGCCAGGCGGTCGGCGCCGCGATGCGCATGATGGGCGAAGTCTTCGTGATGGGCCGCACTATCGACGAGGCGATGCGGCGCATGAAGAAGCCGGAAAATAGAGGCTTTACCGCCAGCTTCGACATGCTGGGCGAGGCGGCGCGGACCTTCCCGGACGGCCGGCGCTATTTCGACGCCTATATGGGTGCGATCGACGCGGTCGGCTCCGACCCGGCCGCCGGGCACTCGATCTCGGTCAAGCTGTCGGCGCTCCACCCGCGCTACGAAGTGCCGCAATGGGATCGGTGTGTGCCGGCGCTGACCGAAATGCTGGAGGCGCTGTGCGTCCGCGCCGCCGACAAGGGCATCGCGCTGACGGTGGACGCGGAAGAGTCCGAGCGGCTGGAGATGAGCCTCGACATCATCTCCGCTGTTGCCCGGCTACCGCGGCTGAAGGGCTGGGATGGTTATGGCATGGCGGTCCAGGCCTATGGCAAGCGTTGTCGGGCGGTGATCGGCTGGGCGGATGCGCTGGGGCAGGAGACCGGCCGGCGCATGAACGTCCGGCTGGTCAAGGGCGCCTATTGGGATTCGGAGATCAAGCGCACCCAGGAAGCTGGGCTGTCCGACTATCCGCTGTTCACGCGGAAGGCGGCGACCGACGTGTCTTATCTCGCCTGCGCGCGCGACATGCTCGCCGCCAAGGGCATCGCACCCGCATTTGCCAGCCACAATGCGCTGACCGTCGCGACCATCGTCGCATGGGCGGGGAAGAGCCGCGACTTCGAGTTCCAGCGCCTGCACGGCATGGGCGAGGGGCTGTACGAGCGGCTGGTACGGGAAGAAGGCTATAAATGCCGCATCTATGCGCCAGTCGGCGGGCATCGCGACCTGCTCGCCTATCTGGTCCGGCGCCTGCTTGAGAATGGGGCGAATTCCAGCTTCGTTCACCAGCTCGCCGACGAGCGGCTGACCGATGCCGAGCTGCTCGCCGATCCGGTCGAAAAGATCGCCAAGGTCGGCGGCGTGCGCCACCCGAGCATTCCGCTGCCCCGCGACCTGTTCGCGCCCGAGCGCCCGAACAGCGAAGGTGTCGACCTGCAGGAGCGGGAGGTGCTTCGGTCCGTCGCTACTTCAATCGCCAACTCACCGCTCGTCCCGAGCGAAGTCGAGGGGCGTATGCACCAAGGTTCGGAGACGCGCCCCTCGACCTCGCTCGGGACGAGCGAGATGGTTGGTCGTGCGACAAACGCCTTCCCGGCATGGTCGTCCCGCCCGGTGCACGAGCGCGCCGCCTGTCTCGACCGGCTCGCCGACCTGCTGGAAGCGCACCGCACCGAGCTTATGGCGATCTGCGTTCACGAGGCACGCAAGACCATTCCGGATGCGCTCGCGGAAGTGCGGGAGGCAGTGGACTTTTGCCGCTACTATGCCGCCCAGGCGCGCCAGCATCTGCTGCCGGTCGAGCTTCCCGGACCTACGGGCGAGCGCAACATACTGCGCCATGAAGGCCGCGGCGTGTGGGCGACGATCGCGCCGTGGAACTTCCCGCTCGCCATCTTCCTAGGACAGACGGTCGCGGCTTTGGTCGCCGGCAATGCGGTGATTGCCAAGCCGGCCCCGCAGACGCCGCGCATCGCCGCGCGCGCGGTCGAGCTCGCGCATGAAGCGGGCGTTCCTCGCGACGTGCTGATCCTGGCGCCCGGCGGGCCGGAAGTCGGCGCGGCGATCGTCGCCGATCCACGCATCGCCGGCGTCGCCTTCACCGGCTCCACCAACACCGCTCGCAAGATCGCCCGCGCGCTGCTGGAGGACGAGAAGCGGCCGCTGGTGCCGCTGATCGCGGAGACCGGCGGCGTCAACGCGATGATCGTCGATTCGACTGCGCTTGCCGAGCAGGTGGTGGCCGATGTGGTGACCTCCTCCTTCCGCTCGGCCGGCCAGCGCTGCTCCGCGCTGCGACTGCTGCTGTTGCAGGAGGAGATTGCGGAAAGCACACTGGAAATGCTGGCCGGCGCGATGAACACGCTGATCGTCGGCGACCCCGCCGATCCGGCCACCGATGTCGGCCCCGTGATCGACCGCACCGCCTATGAACATCTGATGGCGCATCGCGAGCGGATGCGGAACAGCTGGATCAAGACGATCGACGTGCCGGCGCAAGGCAATTTCGTGCCCCCGACCGCCGTCCGCCTGCGCAGCATGGACGATCTCGACCGCGAATGGTTCGGGCCGCTGCTGCACGTCGCCACCTGGAAGGCGGGCGAGCTCGAGCGGACGATCGAGCATGTGAACGCCAAGGGCTTCGGCCTCACCATGGGCCTGCACAGCCGCATCGCGCGGTCCGCCGAGACGGTGGAAGCGCTGGCGCGGGTTGGCAATCTCTACGTCAATCGGTCGATGATCGGCGCGATCGTCGGTTCGCAGCCTTTTGGTGGCGAAGGCTTCAGCGGCACCGGGCCAAAGGCAGGCGGACCCCACTACCTGCCGCGCTTCTGCGCCGAACGGGTGACGAGCACCGACACGACGAGTTCGGGCGGGAACGCAACCCTACTGAGCCTGGACGATATCGGCTTCTGATCAGCCGCGGCGCACCCGCTCCAATGGCTCCGACGTAATCGGGTAACCGAGATGCTGCGGAATGCAGAGATGGATGCCGCCCTCGCGCTCCTCGACCCAGGGCGTAATCATCTCGACAGCGTGGGCGAGCGCGTGCGCCAGCGCAGCGTCGAAGCTGTCGAACAGGGCGAGACGCTCCAGGTTGCGCCGCGTCGGAAAGATGATGTGGCCCTCGCCGCGTTCGCACATCGCCAGCACCTCGGCGGCACCGGCCCAGAAGGCACGGACATTCTCGGCGCCATCTGAGATTGGGTCCGGCGCGTCGCTGGCGACACGCGCGATGTAGAAGCGCGTGTCGAAGGTGCGCGCTTCCTTGAAGTTCGGGCGCCAGCGGGCCCAGGGCGTCAGGTCGGATACGGCGAGGCTATAGTCGCGGCCGGTCTCCTCTATCGTCTCACGCAGCGCCGCGATCCGCGCGGCCGCTTCCTCGCTGTCGAGATGAGGATGATCGGCAGCCGCAACATGGTCCTCCGGGTCGATCCTGCCGCCGGGGAAGACGAGGGCGCCACCGGCAAAAGCCATCCCTGCCGCGCGCTCCGTGATGAGCAACTGCGGCGGTGCTCCCGGCCGCTCGCGGAACAGGATCAGGGTGGCGGCGGGAATGGCCTCGGTCATCCGATCAGCCTCTGACCGAGAAACGCGCGACGAGGAAGCGGATCAATGCCTCCACCCGCGCCGGACGCAGCGGATTGGGCGGCGTGACCAAGTGAAGGGCGATCGGCGGCGCCTGCCAGTCGGCGAGTACGGCTTCAAGGCTGCCCTGTTCGAGATCGGGATCGACGATGAAGTCCGGCAGGGTCGAGATGCCAAGCCCCGCCCGCAGCGCCGGCAGCATGGCTTCGCCGCTGCTCGATCGGAGCGGACCGCTCGGCTTGACCACCACCTCCTCGCCGCCGCGGCCGACGAAGCGCCAGGTCTCGCTGTTCGCATAGAGAATGCACCGATGCTCGGCGAGTTCGGCCGGGTGAGCGGGTCGGCCATGCCGTTCCAGATAGGCGCTGCTCGCCACCACATGCATGGAAATGGGACAGAGACGGCGCGCCCGCAGCGAACTGTCGGGCAGCTGCGCGATCCGCAGCGCGACGTCGATGCCCTGTTCGACCAGGTCGATGCGCTTGTCGTCGAGACACAGGTCGATGACGATGTCGGGGTGATCGGCCATGAAATCGGCGATGGCGGGCGCGACCCGCTGGAGGCCGAACGTCATCGGTGCGGCAAGCTTGACGAGACCCTTGGGCGCGCTGGCCGCGTCGCTGGCTTCTTCCTCGGCGCACACCGCCTCGTTCAGGATGCGCTGGGCGCGCGGGGCGAGCGCACGCCCGGTCTCCGTCAGCGACAGTGTACGCGACGTGCGGTGAAACAGGGACGCGCCCAGGTGCGCTTCCAGCCGCGTAATCGCCTTGGACACGGTCGCCTTGGACAGACCCAGCGCACGGGCCGCGCCGCTGAAAGAGCGCTGCTCGACCACAGTGGCGAAGATCGCCCAGGCTTCGAAATCAGGCAGGCGCATATTTGAAACGATGAGTTTCCACTGTTTCTATTTTCGCGCCGATCCTGCGCGCTATCTAGGCCCCAAGCAAGTCTCAAGGAGACCTCAGATGGTCGAAAAACGTCCTTTCGAAAGCCTGGGCCACGCCGATCACGGTTGGCTGAACGCGCGGCATCATTTTTCCTTCGCCAGCTATCATGATCCGAAACGCATGGGCTGGGGCGCGTTGCGCGTGTGGAACGACGACGAGATCGCCGCGAACAGCGGCTTTCCGCCGCATCCGCACCGCGACATGGAGATCATCACCTATGTCCGGTCCGGCGCGATCACGCACCAGGACTCGATGGGGAACACCGGCCGCACCGCGGCGGGCGACGTCCAGGTGATGAGTGCCGGCACCGGCGTCCGCCATGCCGAATATAATCTGGAGCCGGAGACGACCCGTATCTTCCAGATCTGGATCGAGCCCAAGCGTCTGGGTGGACAGCCCAGCTGGGGTGCCAAGCCGTTTCCCAAGGGGGACCGCTCCGGCCGTTTCGTCACGCTGGCGAGCGGCTTTGGCGAGGAGATCGAGGCCGGCGCCCTGCCGATCCGCGCCGATGCGCGTGTGCTCGGCGCGACGCTGAAGGCGGGCGAGAGCCTCGACTATGACCTAGCCGAAGGTCGGCACGCCTATCTGGTCCCCGCGACCGGCCGCGTCGAAGTCGACGGCGTTGAACTCAACGCCCGCGACGGCGGTGCGCTTACCGGGACCGGCGCGTTGCGGATCACCGCGCATGAAGACGCCGAAATCGTGATGGTGGACAGCGAATAAGGAGCAAGCAAATGTCGAAGGTTCTGGTTCTCTATTATTCGACCTACGGCCATGTCGAGCGCATGGCCGAGGCGGTCGCCCAGGGCGCACGTGAAGCCGGCGCCGAGGTCGACATCCGGCGCGTGCCCGAGACGGTGCCGCTGGAAATCGCCCGGGCCAACCATTTCAAGACGGACAGCCCGCATCCGGTGATCGGCAGTCCCGACGAACTGACCGCCTATGACGCGATCGTGGTCGGCACGCCGACGCGCTTCGGCCGGATGGCCGGCCAGATGGCGGCCTTCTGGGACGGCGCCGGCAAGCTCTGGGCGACCGGTGCGCTCCACAACAAGGTGGGCGGCGCTTTCACGTCGTCGGCGACGCAGCATGGCGGCAACGAGACGACCCTGTTCTCGATCCTGACCAACCTGCTGCATTTCGGCATGACGATCGTCGGCCTCGATTATGGCTATCAGCAGCAGATGGGCCATGAGGAAGTCGTCGGCGGCGCGCCCTATGGCGCCACGACCGTCGCAGGCGGCACCGGGGAGCGGATGCCGAGTGAAGCGGACCTGGGCGGCGCGCACTATCTGGGTGCGCGGGTGGCGCGGACGGCTGCCAAGCTGTTCGGGTAATTGAATAGCTCCGTTCGTATCGAGCGAAGTCGAGATACGCTTCTCGACTTCGCTCGAAGCGAACGGATTTTTGTTCTACCGGGTCTCGGTGCCTGACCTTCCAATTCTCTTCACGGACGCCGAAGCGCTCGTCATCGACAAGCCATCGGGTCTTCCGGTCGACCGGCCGAAGGACGGCACGCCGGCGCTCGCCGACATGGTCGACGATCTGCGCTTCGGCTTCGCGCGGCCGCCCGGGATCGTCCACCGCCTCGACCGCGACACGTCGGGGTGCCTGCTGCTCGCGCGCAATCACGGCGCGCATCGGCGCTTTTCCGCCGCCTTCGCCAATCACGAGGTGCAGAAGACCTATCTGGCCGTGCTGGAGGGTGTGCCGGCGGAAGACGAGGGGGTGATCGAACTCGCCCTGTCGAAGATCAGCAGCGCAGCGGGCGGCTGGCGCATCATCCCGGCGAAAAAAGGCAAGCCCGCGGTCACCCATTGGACGAGACTGGCGGTCCGTGACGGGCGCGCGCTGGTCCGTTTCGAGCCGAAGACGGGCCGCACCCACCAGCTGCGCGTCCACGCCGCGAGCGGGCTCGGCCTGCCGATCGTCGGCGATCCGACCTATGGTGACGGCAGGGTGGCAATGCTTCTTCACGCCAGCCGCATCGTCATGCCCAGGCACAACAAGCCGGCGATCGACGTGGAAGCGCCGCTTCCGGCGAGGTTCGGGAGTTGGCAGCTTGGCCAAGGTTGAATGGCCGTCCCTGCCCGAGGAGGCGCTGGAGGAGAAGTTCTTGGCCGCGACCGGGCCCGGCGGGCAGAACGTCAACAAGGTGGCGACCGCGGTGCAGCTGCGGCTCGACGTGTTCGCGCTCGGCCTGCACCCGGAAGTCTATGCCCGGCTGAAGGCGCTTGCGGGCAGCCGCTGGACCAAGGAAGGCGAGATCGTCGTCACCGCCCGCGCGCATCGCATGCAGGAAGCCAATCGGCAGGAAGCGCGCGAACGGCTCGCCGAGTTGGTCGGCAAGGCGCACCTCCGGCCGGTCAAGCGCCGCGCGACCAAGCCGAGCAAGGCCGCCAAGGCGAAGCGGGTCGATGAGAAGAAGGGGCGAGGTGCGGTCAAGGCTGCGCGCGGCAAGGTGAGGCTGGACTAAGCTTGTGCTCCTGCGAATGCAGGAGCCCAGAAGGAAGGGCTTGGACCCCTGCTTCCGCAGGGGTACATTGCCTTGCGATGTACGCCTTCGACGTTTCCACCAGCTCGAAGACCGAGCTCTACAGCGACCTGCTCTCGGCTCTCGACGCGCTCACCGCGGACGAGCCGGACCCGATCGCCAACATGGCCAACGCCGCGGCCCTGCTGTTCGAATATCTGCCCGACCTGAATTGGGCGGGCTTTTACCGGCTGATCGGCGACGAGCTGGTGCTGGGTCCCTTTCAGGGAAAGACCGCATGCATCCGCATCGCGATCGGCAAGGGCGTGTGCGGCAAAGCGGCGGCGACTGGCGAGACGCAGCTGGTGGCCGATGTGCATGCGTTCCCCGGCCATATCGCGTGCGATGCGGCCTCCGCTTCCGAGCTGGTGGTGCCGATCGTCAGCCAGGGCCGACTGATCGGTGTCCTCGATCTCGATTCGCCCTTGGCGAACCGCTTCGACGCGGGCGACGCAGCCGGCTGTGAAATGCTCGTGAAACTGCTGGCGCCGCGGATCGCAGCCTGATCGCTCGTCCTGAGCGGAGCGTAGCGCAGTCGAAGGGCGCTTGTGCCACGCTCCTCGACTTTGCTCGGGACAAGCGAAACGGCAACTAGGACAGACGGTCGACTGCTTCGCGTGTCAGGCTGCCGGGAATGATCATGACCGGGCAGGGGAGCTTGCCCGCGTCAGAGCCGGCGAAGTGGGAAACGAGCGGCCCCGGCGCTCCGCTGGCGGCGGCACCGAGCACCAGCGCCGCGATGCCGTCATTCTCCGACAACACATCGCGTACCGCTTCGATCGGCTCGCCCTGACGGACCTGGATCGACGGCCGTACGCCCGATTCCTCGAAAAGCGTCCCGGTGACGCTTGCGACCAGCCCCTCGGCACGCAACCGCGCCTCCTCTTCCATCGTCGCCTGCACGCCGCCCCAGGCGACGAATTCGGCGGGCTCGATCAGCGCAAGCACGAGCACCGTGCCACCCGTCTTGGCCGCGCGGCGGGCCGCGAAGCGCAGCGCGATCTCAGCTTCCGGTGTCTCGTCGATCACTGCCAGATAAGTGCGCATTGGGCCGGCCTCTCCTAGGCCCACGTGGTGCGGCAAGCGGGGTCCGAGCGCAATATCTTGACCGGTTTCCTGCCTTGGCCGAAGGGAGGGGCCGTTACGGAACGCCTCAAGGGAGCCCCCATGCCGATCGAGCTCAAGATGCCGGCCCTGTCGCCGACGATGGAGGAAGGCACGCTCGCCAAATGGCTGGTGAAGGAGGGGGACACGGTCCGCTCCGGCGACATCATGGCCGAGATCGAGACCGACAAGGCGACGATGGAGTTCGAAGCGGTCGACGAAGGCACGATCGCCAAGATCCTGGTGCCCGAAGGCACGGACGGAGTGAAAGTCGGCGCGGTCATCGCCCTGATTTCAGGGGAAGGCGAGGACGCTGCGTCCGCTCCCGCTCCTGCACCGAAGGCCGAGGCTGCGCCCGCTCCGGGACCAGCTCCGGCACCCACACCCGATCCGGCGGCCAAGGGCTATGGCGTGACGCCCACGCGCGACGAAGAGAAGGCGAGCCCGGTGACTCCGGCTCCAGCATCCGGCGACCGGGTGAAGGCATCGCCGCTCGCCAAGCGCCTGGCCGAGGCCAAGGGGCTGGATCTGAGCGCCATCCAGGGCTCCGGTCCGGGCGGGCGAATCGTCAAGGCCGACATCGATGCGGCGCAACCCGGTGCTGCACCCGCGGCGCAACCGGCGGCCGCGGTGCCTGCCCCGGCGGCGCAGACAGCGGCCCCGGCCCCCGCGCCCGCAGCGGGACCGGCCTTCACCACCGACATCCCGCACAAAGCGGTCAAGCTGTCGAACATGCGCAAGACCATCGCGCGCCGCCTGACCGAGGCCAAATCGACCATCCCGCACATCTATCTGACCGTCGACATCCGCCTCGACGCACTGCTGAAGTTGCGGGGCGAGCTGAACGCGGCGCTCAGTGCGCGGGGAGTGAAGCTGTCGGTCAACGACCTGCTGATCAAGGCTCTCGCGGTTGCGCTCAAGCAAGTGCCGGAGTGCAATGTCTCCTTCACGCCCGACCAGCTGATCAAATACAGCCGCGCAGACATCGCGGTCGCGGTGTCGATCCCGGGCGGGCTGATCACGCCGATCATCGTCGGCGCGGACACGAAGGGTATGTCGGCCATCTCGACCGAAATGCACGAACTCGCCTCCCGCGCGAAGGAGGGCAAGTTGCAGCCGCACGAATATCAGGGCGGCACCGCGTCGATTTCCAATATGGGCATGTTCGGCATCAAGCAGTTCGAAGCGGTCATCAATCCGCCCCAGGGAATGATCATGGCGATCGGCGCGGGCGAGAAGCGGCCCTATATCGTCGATGACGCGCTCGGTGTCGCCACAGTGATGAGCGCCACCGGCAGCTTCGATCACCGCGCCATCGACGGCGCCGACGGTGCGCGCCTGATGCAGGCATTCAAGGCGCTGGTCGAAAGCCCGTTGGGAATGGTGGCTTGAGCTAAGAAGCCGACAAATCACGCCATGAGGCTTGATGCATTTGCAATCGCGATCGTCTCCCTTCTCCTTGCTTGGGTTACCGGAAGCCTCCCCCATGCGACCCAACCTCTGGTATCTAAGTCACTTTGGGTTTTCGGCGCATGCGTGCTTTTTTTGGCCATGTTTGCCTCGGACAAGTTCATCAAGCGCTTTGTAATAGTGGCCGTCTCGGTCTTCTTAGTGCTGTACTTCATTCCATATTCTTTTTGGGCCGCTGTAGGTCTGAGATAATCTTTCAGGAGCCCGATAATGACTGACACTTACGACCTCGTCATCCTTGGCTCCGGCCCTGGCGGTTATGTCGCGGCGATCCGGGCGGCGCAGCTTGGCCTCAAGACCGCGATCGTCGAGCGGGAGCGGCTCGGCGGCATCTGCCTCAATTGGGGGTGCATCCCGACCAAGGCGCTGCTGCGCTCGTCGGAGATCTACCACTATATCACCCATGCCGACGCCTATGGCCTGAGCGTCGAAAAGCCCTCGTTCGATCTCGCCAAGGTGACGGAGCGGTCGCGCAAGGTCGCGGGGCAGCTCAACAATGGCGTCAAAGGGCTGATGAAGAAGAACAAGGTGACGGTGGTGGAGGGCAATGGCCGCGTCACCGCGCCGGGCAAGCTGGAGGTCGAAGGCGGGCAGGGCAAGGTTCAGCTCGAAGCGAAGAACATCATCGTCGCGACCGGCGCGCGGGCGCGGGAGCTGCCCTTTGCCAAGGCGGATGGCGACCGTATCTGGACCTATCGCCACGCAATGGTGCCGCCCGCCATGCCGGAGAAATTGCTGGTGATCGGGTCGGGCGCGATCGGGATCGAATTCGCGAGCTTCTATTCGGACATGGGCGCCAAGGTGACGATCGTCGAGATGCTCGACCGCATCCTGCCGGTCGAGGATGCCGAGATCAGCGACTTCATGACCAAGGCGCTGAAGAAGCAGGGCATGGACATCCGCACCTCGACGGGCGTGCAGGCGCTGAAGAGCTCGCCCAAGGGAGTCACCGCCGAGATCAAGGCGGCGGACGGCAAGGTCACGACCGAGGAGTTCTCGCACGCCATCGTCGCGATCGGCATCGTGCCGAACACCGAGAATATCGGGCTCGAAGAACTGAAGGTCGAAAAGGCGAGGAACGGCCATATCGCCGTCGACCCCTATGGCCGCACCAATGTGCCCGGCATCTGGGCGATCGGCGACGTGGTCGGCGCGCCCTGGCTGGCGCACAAGGCGAGCCATGAAGGCGTGATCGCCGTCGAGGCGATTGCCGGTGGCAAGCCGCACCCGATGGACGTGTCGAACATTCCGGGCTGCACCTATTCGCGGCCGCAGGTGGCGTCGGTCGGCTATACCGAGGCGCGCGCCAAGGAGCTCGGCCGCAAGGTCAAGGTCGGGAAATTCCCCTTCATCGGCAACGGCAAGGCGATCGCCCTGGGTGAAGCGGAAGGCTTTGTGAAGACGGTGTTCGATGCCGACACCGGCGAGCTGCTCGGCGCGCACATGGTGGGAGCCGAAGTGACCGAGCTGATCCAGGGCTATGTCGTGGCGCGGCAGCTGGAGACGACGGAAGCCGAGCTGATGGAAACGGTGTTCCCGCACCCGACGCTCTCCGAGATGATGCACGAAAGCGTCCTCGCCGCCTATGGACGCCCGCTGCATATCTGAGATCGCAATTGTTCGAGGAACTCGCGCGCGCCAATACTGTTACATAGCCGAACCGAAATTGGAGGCCATGATGGCGAAGAAGGGTTATGTCGACGATGTCCAGAAGGCGACGCTCGACAATGAGACGTTCCGCACCGTGCTCTACACCGGCGAGCATCTGCAGCTCGTCGTGATGACGCTGAAGCCCGGTGAGGAGATTGGCGAGGAGGTCCATGAGGATCGCGATCAGTTCTTCCGCTTCGAACAGGGCAAGGGAGAGGTGCGGATCGACGGCAAGGCCAATCCGGTGGAAGACGATTTCGGCGTGATCGTGCCCGCCGGCGCCCGTCACAACGTCGTCAACACGGGCGACGAGCCGCTGAAATTCTACACGCTTTATGGTCCGCCCGAGCACAAGGACAAGATTGTCCACCGCACCAAGGATCAGGCCGAGGCGGATCATGACAATGATCATTGGGACGGCAAGACGACGGAATAGCTCCCGCAACGTGCGGAACACCTCTCCTCCGCCCGCGTTCGGCGCGTTCGGAGGAGAGTGCCATGCACAAGACCGTCAATTTCGGAACCGTCGCCGCCATCAGCTTCGCGCTCGCGGCATGCGGGTCGGCCAGCACGAATGAAAGTTCAAGCAGCGACAACGCCGTTACCACGAGCGAAGTCGATGCGAACAACGCCGCGGCGATGAACGCCGGCGACGCGACGATGACGCAGGCGCCGCAGGCTGCGACCGATTTCGCCGCCGCCGCTGCCGCCAGCGACCTGTTCGAGATCGAAAGCTCGAAGCTCGCCCAGTCCCAGGGCGAGCGCGCCGAGGTGAAGAGCTTCGCGGCGATGCTGGTCAAGGACCACACGAAATCCACCGCCGATCTGAAGGCGATCGCTGCGAAGGAAGACCTCACCCTGTCGCCGCCGACGCTCGCGCCCGACATGCAGTCGAAGATCGATGCGCTGAAGTCGGCCAAGGGAGCGGCCTTCGACACGCTCTACCTGACGCAGCAGATCCCGGCGCACGAAACCGCGCTGAAGCTGCATCAGGGCTATGCGCAATCGGGCGACAACGCGGTCCTCAAGGACTTCGCATCGAAGACCAGCACGGTCGTCTCCAAGCATCTCGACGAGGCGCGCGCGCTGTCGAAGCAATAGCGCTGCGACATCCAAATTCGGTTCGGGCTGAGCTTGTCGAAGCCCTTCTTTTTCTTCTACGCGGCTGGAAGAAGGGAGGGCTTCGACAGGCTCAGCCCGAACCTATTTAGGGGTCCTTGGATGCGTTCTCTTGTTCTCGCTCTTGCACTCTCCGCTCCGGCGTCGGCGGAGACCGTGGTGGTCACCGCCGACCGAATGGTCGACGTGCTCGCCGGTAAGATGGTCGCGAACCCGGTCGTCACCATCACCGACGGGCGGATCACCAGTGTCTCGACCGGCGCCGCCCCTGCTGGTGCCAAGGTCATCGCGCTCGCCGGCAAGACGATCCTCCCGGGTCTCATCGACATGCACGTCCATCTGACCAGCCTGGCGGAGATCGGCGGCTATCGCGGGCTTCGCTATACGGACAGTTTCTGGCAGGCCGTCGGCACGGCGAACGCGAAGAAGACGCTCGATGCCGGCTTCACGACCGTCCGCAATGTCGGCTCGGCGAACTTTGACGATGTCGGCCTAAAGCAGGCGATCGAGGGTGGCTGGATTCAGGGACCTCGCATCGTGCCGGCAGGCTATGCGATCGGCGCGACCGGCGGCCATTGCGATGAGAACGGACTGCCGCCCTCCCATGATCGCAAGGAAGCATCGGTCATCAACTCGCCGGACGAGGCGCGCGCGAAGGTCCGGTGGCTGCACAAATATGGCGCACGGGTGATCAAGATCTGCGCGACTGGCGGCGTGTTCTCGCTTGGCGACGCTGTCGGCGCGCAACAGCTCACCTATGACGAGATGAAGGCGATCGCCGACGAGGCGCACATGCTCGGCATCAAGGTCGCTGCCCATGCGCATGGGCCCGAAGGCATTCGCGAGGCGGTACGCGCGGGCATCGACACGATCGAACATGCGAGCCTGGCCGATGACGAGGGCATCAAGCTCGCCGCGCAGAAGAAGACCTGGTTCGCCATGGATATCTATAATGACGATTATATCCTGGCGACCGGCACCGCGAACGGCACGGAGCAGGAAAGCCTCGACAAGGAAAAGCTGATCGGCCGGCTGCAGCGAGAGACGTTCCGCAAGGCCTTCCGCGCCGGCGTGCCGATGATCTTCGGCACCGACGCCGGCGTCTATCCGCATGGCGACAATGCCCGGCAGTTCGCCAAGGCGGTCGAATGGGGCATGACGCCGATGCAGGCGATCCAGTCGGCGACCAAAAGCGCGGCCGAAGCGCTTGGCCAGACCGCCGATGTCGGCGCTATTGCGGTCGGCCGCTATGGCGACATCATCGCGGTGGAGGGCGACCCCACCGAGGATGTGCGGGTGCTGGAACGCGTCGGGACGGTGATCAAGGGCGGCGAGGTGGTGAAGGGCGGCCAGTGAGCCGCCGCCTTACCGCCGCGCTGCTCCTGTTGGCGGCGGTGCTTGCGCTCGGTTTCGCGCTCAAGCTCGGCGGCAATCCGGTGTTCGATCCGGCGCTGTCGCGGCTGGCGGCGCCTGGGCGCGAGATCGGCGGTTTCTGGCTGTTCCTGTCGCGGATCGGGAAAGGCCAGGTCGTTGGCGCGATCGCGATCGTAGCGGCGCTGTACCTCTGGCGCAGGCAGCAGCGTGGTCGCGCCGCCATCATTGTAATCGCAACGGTGGCGGCGCAGATGGCGACGAATCCGCTGCTGAAGCTGCTCTTCTCCCGGGTTCGTCCCGATCTCTACCCGCATCTCGATCAGGTGATGGACCTCAGCTACCCGAGCGGCCACTCGGCCCAGAACGCGTGCCTCTATCTGTTGCTGGCACTGGTGCTGCACCGGCACGTCGCCTGGATAGGCATACCGCTTGCGGTGCTGATCGGCCTGTCGCGCGTGGTGCTGGGGGTGCACTGGCCGACGGACGTGCTCGGCGGCTGGATGGAAGGGGCGGCTTTCGCACTGGCCGGCTCGTATTTTGCCGAGCGGCGCCGGAACGCTTAATTGGATCATATGGCATTTCAGCAAGACTCGGCGCTCGTGCTCTTCTCCGGCGGGCAGGACAGTGCGACCTGCCTCGTCTGGGCGCTCGACCGGTTCGGACGCGTGGAGACGATCGGCTTCGATTATGGCCAGCGGCACCGGGTCGAGCTCGATTGCCGTGCGGCGCTGCTGGGAGGCATGCGCGACCTATGGCCGGGGAAGCTCGGCGACGACCATCTGCTCGATCTGTCCGTGCTCGGGCAGATCAGCGACACCGCATTGACGAGGGAAGCAGAGATCGCCTTTGGGGCCGACGGACTGCCGACCACTTTCGTGCCCGGCCGCAACCTGCTCTTCTTCAACCTGGCGGCCGCGCTCGGCTATCGGCGCGGCATCCGCCATCTGATCGGGGGCATGTGCGAGACGGACTATTCCGGCTATCCGGACTGCCGGGACGACACGCTGAAGGCGCTGCAGGTTGCGCTGAGCCTTGGCCTCGACCGCCATATGGTCATTCACACCCCGCTGATGTGGCGCGACAAGGCGGCAACCTGGCGGCTCGCGGAGCGGCTCGGCGGCGCGGCCTTGGTCGAGCTGATCCGCACCGAAAGCCATAGCTGCTATCGGGGCGATCGTTCGCGGCTGCACGCCTGGGGCTATGGCTGCGGCGACTGTCCGGCGTGCGATCTGCGCGAGAAGGGGTGGAACGCTTACAGTTTGCCGTCTGCGTCGAGCGCGTAGCCGGCGCTGCGCACCGTGCGGATGATGTCGGGCTTGCCGCTAACATTGATCGCCTGCCGCAGCCGCCGAATGTGAACGTCGACGGTGCGCGGCTCGATATCGGCGTCATGGCCCCAGACGCTGTCGAGCAGTCGTTCGCGGGAGAAGACCCAGCCCGGATGCTCGAGGAAGTGCTTGAGCAGGCGGAACTCGGTCGGCCCCAGCGGCACCAGCTGGCCGCCCCGGCGCACCTTGTGGCCGACCGTATCCATCTCGAGATCGGCATAGGTCAGTTGCTCGCCGGCGAGCGCGGGCCGCACGCGGCGCAGCACCGCGCCGACGCGCGCCACCAATTCGCGCGGCGAGAACGGCTTGGTCACATAATCGTCGGCGCCGGTCTCCAGCCCGCGGACCCGATCCTCTTCCTCGCCGCGCGCAGTGAGCATGATGATCGGCACATTCTGGGTCTCGCTCATGCGGCGCAGGCGGCGGCAGACTTCGATCCCGGACAGGCCCTGGATCATCCAGTCGAGCAGGACCAGGTCGGGCGGGCTTTCCTGCGCGATCAGCAGCGCTTCCTCGCCGTCGGCGGTGTGCCGGACCTCGAAGTTCTCACGCTGAAAATGCCAGACGAGCAGCTCGGCGAGCGCGGCGTCGTCCTCGACCAGCAACATTTTGGCGCGTCCCATGGTCAGGCCTGGATGCTCGGATGGCCGCGTTCGCGCTCGCCCATATGTTCTCCCTTGGCAGCGAAATAGACCATCTCCGCGACATTGGTCGCATGGTCGCCGATGCGTTCCAAATTCTTGGCGATGAACAGGAGGTGCGTGGCCTCGCCGATGGTCGCGGGGTTTTCCATCATGAAGGTCAACAGAGTGCGGAAGATGCTGTTGTAGAAATCGTCAACCGCGCGGTCCCGCTCGCAAACCTGCACGGCGACCTCGGCGTCGCGCGCGGCAAAGGCGTCGAGCACATCGTGCAGCATTTCGCTGGTTACCTGCGCCATTGCAGGCAGCACCGACAGCGCCTCGATCTTGTGTGTGCGGCTGACCAGGGGCACGCGCTTGGCGATGTTCTTGGCATAGTCGCCGATCCGCTCGATCACGCCGGCGATCTTGAGGGCAGCGACCGTCTCGCGCAGGTCGTCCGCCATCGGCGCACGTAGCGTCATGATCTGCACTGCCAGCCGCTCCGTTGCGGCCTCCAGCTCGTCGATCTTGCGGTCATCGGCGACGATCTGCGCCGCGGCGGTGACGTCGTGGCGCACCAGAGCGGTCATCGCCTGCTCGATCGCGGCTTCGGCCCGCCCCCCCATTTCAGAAATGAGGCCGCGCAGCTCAACGATGTCGTCGTCGAAGGCACGAAGAGTATGTTCGTTCACTGCGGCCCCTTAGTGCTGCTCTGCGACCCCTCTTGTTACAGCAGCATTGCCATTTGATGACAGCGGGATCGGTGCGGGCGGCAGCAGGGCGCTGACCTTGGTTCCGCGACCCAGTTCGGACTGGATGTCCAGGCGTCCGCGATGCCGCTCGACGATGTGCTTGACGATCGCCAAGCCGAGGCCGGTCCCCCCTTGCGAGCGGCTGCGGCTGGGATCGACCCGGTAGAAGCGCTCGGTCAGGCGCGGCAGATGCTCGAGCGCGATGCCGTCGCCCTCGTCTTCCACCGACAGCCGCACCATCGAGCCGGGGCCGCGCTCTAGGCGCACGGTGATCGGTCGACCGGCACGACCATATTTCATCGCATTGCCGATCAGGTTGTGGAGCAGCTGCGAAAGTTGCGCCCGGTCTCCCGCGACGAAGGGAAGGCTCTCGTCCAGATCGATGAGGATGTCCTGCCCGCGCGGGTCGCCGCCGTCGCGGATTACCGCATGCACTTCCTTGACCAGGTCCGCCAGGTCGACAGCGGCATCGGGCACCCGGAACTTCTCGGCTTCGATGCGCGAGAGTGACATAAGATCCTCGACCAGGCGCTGCATGCGCCGCGCCTCGTCATGGATCACGCGCAGGAAGCGCTTGCGCGTGGCGGGGTCGCCGCCGGCGCTTTCATCGTCTAGCGTCTCGACGAAGCCGATGATGGCGGCAAGGGGCGTGCGCAGCTCGTGGCTGGCATTGGCGACGAAATCGACTCGCATCCGCTCGGCGGCGTGGCCGGCGCTGCGATCGACTAGGTGGACGAGGGTCTTGCCTCCATCGAGGTGCGCCAGATTCATTTCCCACCGCGTTTCGCGCCCGCCCAATCCGACCAGCTCGACCGGCGGCGCGTTCACGGGCTCTTCGCGGGTCAGGAGACGCTCGGCAGCGGCAGGGTGGCGAAAGGCGACCCGGACATCTTCGCCGACGATGTGCGGACCGAGCAGCTTGCGCGCGGCGCCATTGGCTTCGGCGATGCGGCCCTCGGCCACGATCAGCACAGGATCGGCCAGTCCATCGAGCAGGTCGACGCCAAGTCCCGGCAGCGGCGCCGGAGCTGGCGCGGCGACGGTGATTTCCGCCTCGCTGCGCGGCCAAAGCAGCGCGATCAAACCGAGGCCGCCCAAGCCCGCCACCGCGAGCACGGGCAGGTCCGCACCGGCCGCCGCCATGGCGCCGACACCGAGCGCCAGTAACAGCAAGGCCAGCGCCGGCCGCATCTCAGCCAACGGTGCTCACCAGTTGCTCCAAGGTCGGAAGCAGCTGGTCATAGTGGTCGATCACCGCGTTGGCGGCGAGTTCCTCGACCGGGCCAAGCAGGAAACCGAAGCTGACCGCGATGCTCGGGATGCCGGCATTTTTTGCCGCCAGCGTGTCGTAGATGGAATCGCCCAAGAACACCGCCGAGCCGCCGCCGCAACGCGCGATCATCTCGCGGATCGGCACGGCGCTGGGCTTGGCATTGCCTTTCCCCATCGTATCCCCGCCGATCACCGTCCCGAAGCGGCCTATCAGCCCCAGCTCGCCGAGCAGCTTGACCGCGAACCGTTCGAACTTGTTGGTGACGACGGCCAATCGCACACCCTGACTTGCGAGCCGGTCGAGGGTATCGAGCAAGCCGGGGAAGGGCACGCTCCCTTCCGAGATATTCTCGCCGTAGAACTCGAGCAGCTGCGGGTAGAGCTGCTTCATTTCCGCCGGGTCATAGCCACCCGACGCCTCCAGCCCCTTTTCGAGCATCCGCTTGGCGCCGCCGCCGATCATCGGCCGCACTTCGTCGATGTGGAGCGGCGGTCGGCCGGCCTGCGCGAGCGCGAAGTTCACGGCGCGGGTCAAGCTCGCGCTCGTATCGAGCAGGGTTCCATCGAGATCGAAGCCGACAATGTCGAAAGCGCGCGTCATGTTCCGCCCTTGCCCCGGCCATGGCGGGCGTGGCAAGCGCGCGCCGTGACGAACCCGCGCCCACTCGCCGCCATCGTCCTTGCCGCGGGCAAGGGCACGCGCATGAAATCCGACCTGCATAAGGTGCTGCACCCGATCGCCGGCCGAGCGATGCTGCTGAACCTGCTAGCAAGCCTGGACGCCTTGGCGCCGCAGCGGACGGTGGTCGTTGTCGGCAGTGGTCGGGAGCAGCTGGAAAAGGCGCTGGCCCGCCGTGATACAGCGCTGGCGGTGCAGGAACCGCAACTCGGCACGGGGCACGCCGTGCAGCAGGCCGAGGCGGCGCTGAGCGGCTTTTCCGGCGACGTGCTGATCCTTTATGGCGACGTGCCGTTCGTCAGCAGCGACACGATGCGGCGCCTAGTTGCTCGCTTGCACGGGGCGGATGGGCCGGCGGTCGCGGTGCTGGGCTTTCGGCCGTCCGACCCGGCGGCCTATGGCCGGATCATCGCCGATGAGAGCGGCCGCATCGCCAAGATGGTCGAGTATAAGGACGCGACGGAAGAAGAGCGCGCAATCGACCTGTGCAATTCCGGGCTGATGGCGGTACGTGCCGAGGACCTGTTCCCGCTTCTCGCCCGGGTGACCAACGACAATGCGGCCGGCGAATATTATTTGCCCGATATTGTCATGCTCGCGGCTGCGGACGGCCGCAGCTCGGCCGTCATCGAGACGTCGGCCGAGGAAGTCGCCGGCATCAACAGCCGGGGCGAGCTCGCTGAGCAGGAGTTAGCCTGGCAGCAACGGCGGCGCGCTCAGGCGATGGCCGAAGGAGTGACCCTGATCGCGCCGGAGACGGTCTGGTTCTCGCACGACACGCTGCTCGGGCGCGACGTGACGGTGGAGCCGAATGTGTGGTTCGGCCCGGGCGTGACGATCGAGGACGGTGTGGTGATCCGCGCTTTCAGCCACCTGGAAGGGGCGCATGTCGCGGCGGGCGCCGAGGTGGGCCCCTATGCGCGGTTGCGGCCGGGAGCGGAGCTCGGCCGCAAGTCCAAGGTCGGCAACTTCGTCGAAGTGAAGAAGGCCCGGCTGGGCGAGGGCGCCAAGGCCAATCACCTCACCTATATCGGCGACGCGGAAATCGGCCCCGGCGCGAATATCGGTGCCGGCACGATCACCTGCAATTACGATGGCTTCTTCAAGTACAGGACGGAGATCGGCGCCGGCGCCTTTATCGGGTCCAACTCGGCGCTGGTGGCGCCGGTGAAAATCGGCGACGGAGCGATCGTCGGAGCCGGCTCCGTCATCACCCGCGACGTCGAGGCGGACGCGCTTGCGCTCGGCCGGGGGGAGCAAAACAGCCGCGCCAGCTGGGCTGCAAAGTTCCGTTCGGCCATGCAGGCGCGCAAGAAGTCGTCTTGACACGATATCATGATATGATATCGGCATATCGTGCGCATCCTGACAGACATTCCTGACGATGATCTTCGAAAGCTCGATGCGTTGGCATCCGAGTCGAAGAAGTCGCGCGCGGCGGCGATCCGTGAGGCGGTAAAGCTGTATCTTGTTCAGAACGACCGCGGCAACGACTGGATAGAGCGTTGGGCGGGGCTGTGGAAGGACCGCGACGACATCCCCGATGGAGTGGAATATCAAAGAGCGATGCGGGAAGATCGCCGCCCCTACGAAGACATCTGATCAGTGTCGCTTCCCTTTTTCGACACCAATATCGTCATTGACTGGCTGAAGCAGCGTCCCGAGGCGGTTGCTGAGCTGTCGCGTTACAATGGGCATCGCATCAACCGGATTGTGTGGACGGAAGTCATGGCGGGAGAAGCGCTGGAGCGGCGGGGGCCGGTCCGTCAGGCGCTCTCCCATTTCGAGATCGTCGAACTTGACGAGCGCATTGCCACTGCTGCCGCGGACATTCGCTTCCGCTCCAAAATGAAACTGCTGGACGCCTATATTCTGGCGACGGCGCAGGTGAACGGATCCATCCTGATCACGCGCAACACCAAGGATTTCCCGGCCAATCTGCCGGGCATCCGTGTCCCTTATCTGCTCTGAAGAGAAAGCAACTTCCATGTGCGGCATTATCGGTATCCTGGGTGAGGGCGATGTCGCCGACCGGCTCGTCGACGGGCTGCGGCGGCTGGAATATCGCGGCTATGACTCGGCGGGGGTCGCGACCGTCACCGGTGGCGAAATCCAGCGTCGGCGGGCAGAGGGCAAGCTCAACAACCTGGCCCGCAAGCTTGCCGAGGAGCCGCTGCCGGGTGCATCCGGCATCGCCCATACCCGCTGGGCGACGCATGGCGCCCCGACCGAGGACAATGCGCACCCGCATGTCGTGGGGGACGTGGTGCTGGTCCACAACGGCATCATCGAGAACTTCAAGCCGTTACGCGACGAGCTTCTTGCCGAAGGCCGTACGTTCAGGAGCCAGACCGACACCGAAGTCGTCGGCCATCTGGTCGCTCGCGAAATCGAGCGCGGGGCGGGACCGGAAGAGGCGGTCAAGGCGGTGCTGCCGCGCCTGCACGGCGCCTTCGCGCTCGCCATTATGTTCAAGTCGGAGCCGGACCTGATCATCGGCGCGCGGCTGGGCGCGCCGCTGGTCGTCGGCTTTGGCGAGGGAGAGAACTATCTCGGCTCTGACGCCTTGGCGCTGGCGCCGCTGACGCAGCGCATCGCCTATCTCGATGAAGGCGACTGGGCCGTGGTGCGGCGCGCGGGCGTGCAGATCTTCGACAAGGACAACCAGCCGGTCGAGCGGCCCGTCACCCTGTCGGGCCTCACCGGCGCAATGATCTCCAAAGGCAATCACCGGCATTTCATGCAGAAGGAGATTTTCGAGCAGCCGGTGGTCGTCGCGCAAACGCTCAACTCCTACCTCCGCTCGGTCGAGGAGCGGGTCGCGCTGCCCGACATGGACTTCGACCTGGGCGGTATCGAGCGCGCGGTGATCGTCGCCTGCGGCACCTCCTCCTATGTCGCACAGATCGGCAAATATTGGCTCGAGCAGATGGCGCGCGTGCCCGTCGAGGTCGATGTCGCGTCGGAGTTTCGCTACCGCGAGCCGGTGCTGGGCGCCAACACGCTCGGCCTCGTCATCTCGCAATCCGGCGAGACGGCGGACACGCTCGCCGCGCTGCGCCACATGAAGGCGCAAGGGGTGACCACCGCCGGCATCATCAACGTGCCGACATCGTCGATGGCGCGCGAAGTCGACCTGCTGCTGCCGACCCATGCGGGGCCGGAGATCGGCGTCGCCTCGACCAAGGCGTTCACCTGCCAGCTGTCCGTCATGGCTGCGCTGGCGGCGAATGTGGCACGCGCCAAGGGCAAGCTGTCGGACGCGGACGAAGCCGAGCTGGTGCGCCATCTGTCCGAGGTGCCGGCAGCGATGAACGCCGCGCTAGCGCATGACGGCGAGATCGAAGCGATGGCGCACACCATCGCCGGCGCACGCGACGTGCTCTATCTCGGTCGCGGACCCGATTACCCCTTGGCCATGGAAGGCGCGCTGAAGCTCAAGGAGATCAGCTATATCCACGCCGAAGGCTATGCCGCCGGCGAAATGAAGCACGGGCCGATCGCGCTGATCGACGAAAGCGTGCCGGTGATCGTGATCGCACCGTCAGGGCCGCTGTTCGACAAAACGGTGTCGAACATGCAGGAAGTGCAGGCGCGCGGCGGCAAAGTCGTGCTGATTTCGGACGCCGATGGCCTGGCGCAGGCAGGCGAAGGCGCGCTGGCGACGATCGAGATGCCGAAGGTGCACCCGCTGATCGCACCGCTCGTCTACGCCGTCCCGGTGCAGCTGCTCGCCTACCATGTTGCCGTGGTGAAGGGCACCGACGTCGACCAGCCCCGCAATCTTGCGAAGAGCGTGACGGTGGAGTGAGGAGGAGCGGCCGGGCCGCTCCCCGATCGTTCAGCGCAGCCAGCCGCGCTTGGCGGCGACGTCACCGAGCAAAGCCAGCAATAGCGCGATAACGATGACCGCCACACCCAGCGGGGTGACGCCTGATCCGCTCAACAAAAAGACCCAGCCGAAATTCACGATCACGGCGGCAAACGCGAGCCACAGCAAGGGACGCGACCAGCGCTTGCGCATCAGTAGGCCGATTACTGCGAGAACGCTGCCCCACACGCCGATCGCAAAAGCCGCGGTAGCCCAGATCGGCATCTCCGGCTGCCCTGGAGGGGGCGCAAACGACGCGCCAAGCAGGCCGACATGCCCCAGATAGAAAGTGGCTCCGATCAGATTCCAGAGTAGGCCGATGCCCGCCGCCAACCAAAACCAGGCAGGTGCGCGATCCTGATAAGTCGTTGCCATGATAAGCCCTCCCGATTTCCCCCTGGGAGGAGGATGCACCTCCGTCGGGCGCTTGGCAATCAGGCGGACAGCAGCCCCGCGCCGGCAGCGGGTCGGCAGACATGGATCAGCACGGGCTTGCCGTTAGGCGGCCGATATCCGTCGCGGACGGCTTGCGCGACCTGATCCACCCGGCTGCGCGGCAGCAGCGCGATCACGCAGCCGCCAAAGCCGCCCCCCGTCATGCGCGCGCCGCCTTCCTCGCCGATTTCACGCTGCAGCAGCGCCACCAGCTCGTCGATCGCCGGCACGGTGATCTCGAAATCGTCACGCATCGACAGGTGGGAGTCAGCCATCAGCGTGCTGAGCCTCGCCGTATCCCCACCCGAGAGCGCCTCCGCAGCCTGGACCGTCCGGGCATTCTCCGTAACCACATGTCGCGCGCGCCTGCGGGCCAGCGCGTCCAGTCCGTCCGCCGTTTCGAGATGCTCCGCTTCGGCATCGCGCAGCGCGGCCAGGCCGAAGTGGCGGGCGGCCGCCTCGCATTGCTGCCGCCGCTCGTTATAGGCGCTGTCGACCAGCCCGCGCTCCACACCCGAATGCACGATCAGCACCGCAAGATCGTCCGGCATGGGCACCGGTCGACATTCAAGCGTCCGGCAGTCGATCAGCAGCGCCTGCTCGGCCTCGGCCCGCGCCGAGACCAACTGGTCCATGATCCCGCAGGCGCAGCCGGCGAACTCATTCTCCGCGCGTTGGGCGAGCTGGGCCAGCCTGGTCATGTCGATCTCGACGCCGGCAAGCTTCGCCACCGCCAGCCCCACCGCGACCTCGAGCGAGGCGGATGAGGATAGGCCGGCGCCCTGCGGCACGTCGCCCGCGATGACCAGCTCCATGCCCTGTGGCGCGATTTCCTCCTCCACCAGCATGGCGATGATGCCGCGAACATAATTGCGCCAGTCGCTGCCCTCGACCGGTTCGGCGAAGGTGAAGCGATCCTCCTGGTCGAAGTCCGCGGCATAGACGCGCACGTCCGCGCCTGCGCGGCGCGCAGCGACGACGGTGCCGCGATCGATCGCCAGCGGCAGCACGAAGCCGTCGTTATAGTCGGTATGCTCGCCGATCAGGTTTACCCGGCCGGGCGCCTGGGCGATCAGGTCCGGCTCCCCGCCAAAGCGTTCCGCAAAGGCACGCTTCACCCGCTCGATCGTCGCCTGTTCAGCCATTCGTCTCTTCCAGATAATGTGTGGGGCTGACGGCGCGCAGCCGTTCGGCCGCCTGTTCGGGGGTCAGGTCACGCTGCGCTTCGGCAAGCATTTCGAACCCGACCATGAATTTGCGCACCGTCGCCGAGCGGAGCAGCGGCGGATAGAAATGCGCGTGCAACTGCCAGCCGCGCGTATCCGCCTCGAGATAGGGCGCGCCGTGCCAGCCCATGGAATAAGGAAAGGAGCAGCGGAACAGATTGTCGTAGCGGGTGGTGAGTTGCTTCAGCACGCGCGCCAGGTCGTCGCGGTCGGGCGCGGAAAGGTCTTCCATGCGTGCCACCTCGAAGCGCGGCAACAACAGTGTCTCGAACGGCCAGCTTGCCCAATAAGGCACCACCGCGATCCAGCGGTCGCTCTGCACGACCGTGCGGGCACCGTCCGCTGCTTCGCGCTCGGCCGCCTCGGCGAGCATCGTGCTGCCATGCGCCGCAAACCACGCGCGCTGGCGCTCATCCTCGCGCGCCGGCTCGTCCGGAAGCCAGCTCGTGGCCCAGACCTGGCCATGGGGATGCGGGTTGGAACAGCCCATCATCGCGCCCTTATTCTCGAACAGCTGCACCCAGGCGTAACGCTTGCCCAGTTCGGTCGCCTGCTCCGCCCATGCATCCACAACGGCGCGGATCTGCTGCGGCGACAGCAGCGGGAGGCTCGCGCCGTGATCAGGTGAAAAGCAGATCACCCGCGCTTCGCCGCGTGCCGGTTCGGCCGCGAACAGGGGATCGGCGGCGTCCGGTCCAGGCGTATCGCGCAGCAGCGCCGCAAAGTCGTTCGCAAAGACATGGACCCCGCGATACTCCGGGTTCGTTTCGCCGGTGACGCGCGCATTGCCAGGGCAGAGATAGCATGACTCATCATGGGCGGGGCCGCGTGCATCGCAGGCCTCGTCGGTCTGTCCTTGCCAGGGCCGCTTCATCCGGTGCGGCGACACGAGAACCTCGCTGCCGTTCAGGGGATTGCGGCGCCGATGCGGGTGGTCGGTTGGATCAAAGGCTGCAGCCGACTCGACGTCACTCATGATCGGCTCCGCCTAGCGCCGAAGGAGGCGGGCCGCCAGCGAGTGTGCCGGCATGAAGCTCCGCATTTGTGACGCACGGCGAAATAAGGTAAATGGGCGGGTCTCCAAAAGACATCTGCTGCGCGTTTCAACAACCGAGCAGGCTTTGGGTCGCGGCTTGCTCCCGTGTCGAACACAGGGGAGTAACGTATGAAGACGCTATTGATTTCCGCTCTTGCGGTCGTCGCCGCCGCGCCTGCCTCGGCGGTCGTGACGGTTTATCAGGGCGACCTTGCCGGGTTCAACGCCGCTGCCGGCAACCCCGCAATCTCTATCGATTTCGAGTCGCTCAGCGGCGACATTGCCGGACAGACCATCGCCGGGGTCACCCTTTCCAATCCAGACGGCAACACGCTTGAGGTCGTCAACGCGGCCGACACCTTTTCGCCGCCGGGCTATGGCGGGCCGGCGAACGTCTTGCCGGCAACTTCAGGCGTAAAGGTCCTGTCTCCCGGCGGGACGAACCTGATACAGGGACCTGACATCCGCCAGCGCGACAGTCTAACCCTGGTTTTCTCCGCGCCGCTCAGCGCATTCGGGATGGATATCCTGTTCCAGTCGCTCGACTGCTGTTCCTTCACCAACTTCCAGGTGTTCGATGGGAGCAACAACGCGATCGCCGGTGGCAGCGTGAATGCGGTCGGCGGTGGGGCCGGCGGCGCATTCTTCCTTGGCTTCACCTCCGGCAGCGCGAACATCGCTCGCATCGTTATCACGGAGTTCGACGAGAACGACGCCAACCCGGATTCGAACATCGGCTACGACACGTTCCGGTTCGGCGCGATCAATGCCGTTCCGGAACCGGCCAGCTGGGCGCTGATGGTTGCCGGATTTGGCCTGGCGGGCGCGGCAACGCGGCGCCGGCGGGTGCTCGCCACCGCCTGATCTCGTTCAAAGGGGAGGGGCGCCGCCGGGAAACTGGCGGCGCCCCTCTAGTCGAGGTTCGGCCGGAGCCAGCGTTCGGCCTGGGCGACATCGACGCCCCGGCGCGCGGCATAGTCTTCGAGCTGGTCGCGGCCGATCCGTGCCACCCCGAAATAGGCTGCGTCGGGATGGCCGAAGTAAAAGCCCGACACGGCCGAGGTCGGCAGCATCGCGAAGCTCTCGGTGAGCGAAGCGCCCGCGGGCGATCCGCCGAGCAGGTCGAACAGGATCGGCTTCAGGCTGTGATCGGGGCAGGCGGGATAGCCGGGCGCGGGCCGAATGCCGCGATATTGTTCCTTGATCAGCGCTTCGTTGGTCAGTTGCTCGCCGGCGGCATAGCCCCACAGCGTGGTGCGCACATGCTGGTGCAGCGCCTCGGCAAAGGCCTCGGCGAGACGGTCCGACAGCGCCTTGAGCAGGATGTCGGAGTAGTCATCATGCGCCGCCTTGAAGCGCTCCAGATGCGGCTCGGCGCCGTGGATCGCGACGGTGAAGCCGCCGATCCAGTCACCTTCGGGGTCGATGAAGTCGGCGAGGCACATATTCGCCTTCGCCGTGCTCTTCGCCATCTGCTGGCGGAGCATGGGCAAGCGCGCGCCCGCGTCGAGCACAATGTCATCACCGTCCCGCTTGCATGACCATAGGCCCACCACGCCCCGCGGCCTCAGCCAGCCTTCGGCGATGATCCGGTCGAGCATCGCATTCGCATCGGCGAACAGGCTCTGTGCGCTCTCGCCCACGACTTCGTCTTCGAGGATCGCGGGATAGGTGCCGGCCAGTTCCCAAGCGCGGAAGAAGGGTGTCCAGTCGATATAGGCGCGCAGACGCTCGACCGAGAAATCGTCGATCGCATGAAGGCCGGGCTGCAGCGGGGCAGGGGGCTTCTGGGAGAAGTCGGCAGCGAAAGCACGCGCGCGCGCTTCGGCAATCGGCAGCAGTTCGTTCTGGCCCTTCCCTTCGCGCGCGACGCGCACCGCTTCGTAGTCCGCCGCAGTCTTCTCGACGAACTCCGGCGTCAGCGTGTCGCTGACGAGCGTCGAGGCGACGCCGACCGCGCGGCTGGCGTCCAGCACATGGATGACCGGCCCGTCATAGGCCGGGTCGATGCGGAGCGCGGTGTGCACCTTGGACGTGGTCGCGCCGCCGATCAGCAGCGGCATGGTCATCCCCGCCCTTTGCATTTCCTCGGCAACCGTCACCATCTCATCGAGTGACGGCGTGATGAGGCCGCTGAGGCCGATCATGTCGGCGTCATTCTCGTTCGCCGCTTCGAGTATTTTCGACCAGGGCACCATCACCCCCAGGTCGATCACTTCGAAGCCGTTGCACTGCAGGACGACGCCGACGATGTTCTTGCCGATGTCGTGCACGTCGCCCTTTACGGTCGCCATCACGACCTTGCCCTTGCCGCGGGCATTCTCGTCCTTCTCCGCCTCGATATAGGGGAGGAGGTGGGCGACCGCCTTCTTCATCACGCGGGCGGACTTGACCACCTGCGGCAGGAACATCTTGCCCGATCCGAACAGGTCGCCGACGACGTTCATGCCGTCCATCAGCGGGCCCTCGATCACCTGGATAGGGCGGGCAAACTGCTGCCGGGCTTCCTCGGTGTCCTCGACGACGTGCGCGTCGATGCCCTTTACCAGCGCGTGCTCCAGCCGCTTGCCGACCGGCCAGCCGCGCCATTCCTCAGCCTGCTTGTCGGCAATGGCGTCGGTGCCGCGGTAGCGCTCGGCGAGCGCAATCAGCCGCTCCGTCGCATCGGCCCTGCGGTCGAAGATCACGTCCTCGCAGGCGTCGCGCAGTTCCGGGTCGATGGCGTCATAGATGTCGAGCTGGCCGGCATTGACGATGCCCATGTCCATGCCCGCGGGGATCGCGTGGTAGAGGAAGACGCTGTGCATCGCCCGGCGCACGGGCTCGTTGCCGCGAAAGCTGAAGCTCAGGTTCGACAGGCCGCCCGAGATATGGACGTGCGGGCAGCGCGCCTTGATCTCGCGACAGGCCTCGATGAAATCGATGGCGTAGCGGTTATGCTCCTCGATCCCTGTGGCGACCGCGAAGATATTGGGATCGAAGATAATGTCTTCGGGCGGGAAGCCGATGCCGGTCAGCAGCTGATAGGCGCGCTCGCAAATCTCGACCTTGCGCTCCTTGGTGTCGGCCTGGCCGACCTCATCGAACGCCATGACGACGACCGCGGCGCCATAGGCCATGACCTTGCGCGCCTGGTCGAGGAACGCGTCCTCGCCTTCCTTCATGCTGATCGAGTTGACGATCGGCTTGCCGGACACGCATTTCAGGCCCGCCTCGATCACCACCCATTTGGAGCTGTCGACCATCACCGGCACGCGGGCGATGTCGGGCTCGGCGGCGATCAGTTTCAGGAAAGTGGTCATGGCATGCTCGGCATCGAGCAGGCCTTCGTCCATGTTGACGTCGATGATCTGCGCGCCGTTCTCCACCTGCTGGCGCGCGACCTCGACGGCCTTGGCATAGTCGCCTGCCATGATCAGCTTCTTGAACACGGCCGATCCGGTGACGTTGGTGCGTTCCCCGATGTTGACGAACACGGCGGATTGCGGAGCCGCGGCGGGCTCTTGGTAAGCGCTGGTCATGGTTGCTTTCAGGCGGCGATGCGCATCGGGTCGAGGCCCGCGAGGAAGGTCTGGCGCTGGGTGGTCGGGATCGCGCGCGGCGACTTGCCCGCCACCGCATGCGCCATTGCCTTGATGTGCGCCGGCGTCGTGCCGCAGCAGCCGCCGACGATGTTGATCAGCCCCTCGCGCGCCCAGTCGCCGATAAAGCCGCCGGTCGTCTCCGGCGCCTCGTCATATTGACCGAGATCGTTGGGCAGGCCGGCGTTCGGATAGACCATCAGCAGCGTGTCGGCGAGCGGCGACAGGGACGCGACGCTTGGCCGCAGCTGCGGCGCACCGAATGAGCAGTTGAGCCCGATCGTCAGCGGCCGCGCGTGACGCACCGAGGCCCAGAAGCTCTCGATCGAATGGCCGGACAGGTTGCGGCCCGACATGTCGGTGACGGTGAAGCTGATCATCAGCGGTATCTCGTGGCCCCGCGCGATCCCCGCCTCCAGCACGGCCATGATCCCCGCCTTGGCGTTCAGCGTGTCGAAGATCGTCTCGATCAGGATAAAGTCCACGCCGCCATCGAGCAGCGCATCGACCTGCTCGCGGTACACATGCTTCAGCTCATCAAAGCCGATCGCGCGAAAGCCCGGATCGTTCACGTCCGGCGACAGCGACAGCGTCTTGTTGGTCGGGCCGAGCGCGCCGGCGACGAAGCGCGGCCGGCCGTCGGCTACCTCTGCCGCACGGGCTGCATTGCGTGCGATCTGGGCCGAGGCGAGGTTGATGTCGCGCACCAGATGCTCGGCGCCGTAATCCGCCTGGCTGATCGCATTGGCGTTGAACGTGTTGGTCGAAACGATGTCGGACCCGGCGCCCAAATAGGCCTCGGTGATCTCGGCGACGACATGCGGCTGGGTGATCGCCAGCAGGTCGTTATTGCCCTTCTGGTCATGGCCGAGGTCGAGGCTGCCGCGATAGTCCGCCTCGGTCAGCCGATAGCCTTGGATCATGGTGCCGAAGGCGCCATCGGTCAGCAGGATGCGCTTGGCCGCTTCGGCGCGCAGGCGGGCCGCTGCTTCGGACTGGATCATGCCGCTTGCTCCTGGATGGTCGCGACCGGCCGCAGGCCCAGCAGGTGGCAGATGGCATAGGCCAGCTCGGCGCGGTTGAGGGTGTAGAAGTGGAAGTTGCGGACGCCGCCTGCATAAAGCTTGCGGCACATTTCGGCGGCGAGGGTGGCAGCGACCAGCTGGCGCGCGCCCGGATGATCATCCAGCCCCTCGAACAGCCGGTCCATCCAGCCCGGGATTTCCGCTCCGCATAGCCCAGCGAACTTGCGCGTCTGGGCCACGTTGGAGACCGGCAGGATGCCCGGCACGATTTCCGCGTCGATACCCGCCGCTGCCGCCGCATCACGGAAGCGGAAGAAGCAATCGGGCGAGAAGAAGAACTGGGTAATGGCCCGGCTCGCCCCGGCATCGAGCTTGCGCTTCAGATTGTCGAGATCGACCGCCTGCGTGCCTGAATCCGGATGCAATTCGGGGTACGCAGCAACGGAAATCTCGAATGGGTGCAGCCGCTTCAGGCCCGCGACCAGGTCCGCCGCATTGGCATAGCCTTGAGGGTGCGCGGCAAATTTGGCGCCCATGACCGGCGGATCGCCCCGCAGGGCGACGATGTGGCGCACGCCGGCCGCCCAATATTCCTCAGCGACGGCGTCGATTTCTTCGCGCGTCGCCTCGACACAGGTGAGGTGTGCCGCCGCGCTGAGGCTGGTCTCGCGCTGGATGCGAGCAACGGTCGAGTGCGTGCGCTCGCGGGTCGACCCGCCGGCGCCATAGGTGACGGAAACGAAGCGCGGCCCGAGCGGCGCCAGCGTCTGGATCGCGTCCCAGAGCTGCGCTTCCATCTTCTCCGACTTGGGCGGGAAGAATTCGAACGAGACGCCGACATCTCCCGACAGGTCTGCGAACAGCGGTGCGTCGAGCGCGCGGCGGGCTTCCTCCATCTGGGCGAGGGAGAGGGTCATGCTGCTTCCTTTCGGGCGAGGCTCGGCCGTTCGGCGAGCCAAAGCTTGACGGTCAGTTCGCCGCCTTCAAGTTCTTTCACCGCGGCCAGTGCGAGGCCGCTGGCCTGCAGCCATCCGGCGACCTGCTGGTCTGAAAAGCCGAGGCGTTGATGCGCGTCGCGGGTGCGCAGCTCCTCGCGCTCATGCGGCGCGAAATCGACGATCAGCATGCGGCCGCCATCGGCGACCAGCCGTCCGGCCTCGGCCAGCGCGGCGCCGGGCTGCGGCACGAAATGCAGTACCTGGTGAAGGATCACCGTGTCGGCGATAGCATCGGCGAGCGGCAGCGCGGTCAGGTCGCCCTGGCGCAGTTCGGCTGCGGGCACGGCCTCGGACAGCTTGGCGCGAGCGAGACGCAGCATTTCCGGGCTGCGGTCGACACCCAGGGCGCGGGTCGCGGCGCCACCGAAAACCTCCAGCATGCGACCCGTGCCGGTGCCGAGGTCGACCAACCGGCCGACCGGAGCGCCGCCGAGCAACTCGGCCATTGCCGTCTCGACCTGCTGCTCCGGCACATAGAGCGAGCGGATCGCGTCCCAATCGTCGGCATGAGCCTCGAAATAGCGCTCGGCCGCTTGCGCGCGCTCCGCGCGGACCTGGGCGAGCCGCGCCGCATCTTCCTCGCCCCAGTCACTGGAGACCTGCTCGATTGCGGCGAGCAGCGGCTCGTTGCGCGGGTCCTCGGCAAGCGCGAGGAATACCCAGCTGCCTTCGCGGCGCCGGGTGGTCAGCCCGGCATCGGCGAGGATGCGGACATGGCGGGACACGCGCGGCTGGCTTTGCCCCAGCACCTGGGCGAGCTCGCCGACCGACAGCTCCATCCGGCGCAGCAGCGCGAAGATGCGCAGCCGCGTCGGGTCACCAAGCGCACGGAAAATGTCGAGCAGCCGATCCACAAATCAGGACATAAAGATATCTTTATATCCCTGCAAGGTGAGAACGTTGTTAATCGACCTTAAGCTTCCACTCCCAGCCGAGCGGGTCGCCGTCCATCACCTCCACACCCATGGCGGCGAGTTCGTCGCGGATGCGGTCGGAGGCGGCGAAATCCTTGGCCGTGCGGGCTTGCTTGCGTTCGGCCAGGCGCGCGTCGATCTCCTCGGCGCTGATGGTCGCGGTCACCGGAGCAATGCGCAGAGTGACCCGGTCGAGTTCGAGCAGGCGCAGTCCGAGCACCTGGTCCATGGTCGCGAGTGCGTGACGTCTTTGGCCCGTGTCCAGCCCCTTCATGGTCAGGACTGTTTCGAAGTGCGTTAACGCCTTGGCCGTGTTCAGGTCGTCGCTCACGGCTTCGTCGAAGCTCGCAAGTTCGGCGGTGACGCGACGGTCTGTCGGTTCGGCAGCCTCGGCCGCTGGCAGTCTCTCTGCCGCCATCACGATCCGCTTCAGCCGCGTGAAGGCGGCGGCCAGATTTTCCCAGCTGAACTCCAATTCGCTGCGGTAATGCGCCTGCAGGCACATCAGCCGATAGGCGAGGGGATGAAAGCCGCGATCGACCAACGCCTGCAGCGTCAGGAACTCGCCGGCCGATTTCGACATCTTGCCGCCGCGATCGATCAGGAAATTGTTGTGCATCCAGATGCGCGCGCCGCTGTCGGCCGAATGGCAGCGCGCCTGGTTCTGGGCGATTTCGTTCGGGTGGTGGATCTCGCGGTGATCGATGCCGCCGGTGTGAATGTCGAACGGAAAGCCCAGCAGCGCCTCGGACATCACCGAGCATTCCAGGTGCCAGCCCGGCGCGCCGCGGCCCCAGGGCGAGTCCCACTCCATCTGCCGCGTCTCGCCCGGCGGCGTGGTGCGCCAGATCGCGAAGTCGGTCGGGTGCCGCTTGCCTTCGACCGCCTCGATGCGGCTCTCCCCGGCGTCGGTCGCCGCACGCGCCAGCCGGCCGTAATCGGGCACGGTCGAGGTGTCGAAGTAGAGGCCGCTTTCCAGCTGATAGCAGTGCTCGTCCGCGATCGATTCGGCGAACGCGATCATCGCCGGAACATAGTCGGTGGCGATCGACCAGCGCATGGGCTGGCGGATGTTGAGCCGCTCGATGTCGCGCCAGTAAGCGTCGGTGTAGAACTTGGCGATGTCCCAGGCGGTTTTGCCGCTGGTGGCCGCAGCCTTCTCCATCTTGTCCGCGCCTTCGTCGGCGTCGGAGGTCAGGTGGCCCACATCCGTGATGTTGATGACATGGCTGAGCCTAAAGCCCTTGAAGCTCAGCACGCGGCCTAGCGTGTCGGCGAACACATAGGCCCGCATGTTGCCGATATGTTGATAGTTATAGACGGTCGGCCCGCAGGTGTAGACGCGCGCCTCGCCTTCATGGACGGGCGCGAACGGCTCGATCTGCCGCGTCAGGCTGTTGAACAGGCGAAGGCTCATGCGCGCCCCCTTGGAGGCACGGGCCGGGGAGCGTCAACCGCTCCCCGGCCACTCAGGGCGTCGGGCCGATCGGCGTGGTCGGCTCCCACAGGTCCTCGTTGCCAGCGCCGGTGACCGGCTCGTCGATCAGCGGGTCGAAGCGCGAAGTCGGGGCCGGCGCCATCTGGATCACCGGATCGGGCCGGGTCTGCGCCGCTTGCAGCGCCTCTTCCTTCTCGTCCTCATCCTCTTCGTCCTGCACCTGGTCGCGCGAGGATGACAACAGGATCTCCGCCGGCAGCTCCAGGTTGGGACCGGGATCCACGATCACGGGCGCGCAGGAGACACCGCTCACGCAGCCATTGAAAGCGGATTGCGGATCGAACGTGCCGTTCAGCGCGATGGCCGAACCGAACGCCTCGCCGGTGACGGTGCCTTCCTGGCCGTTGATGATCAGCTGGGCGGGCTGGGTGCCGGTGGACCGGAAGATCAGCTCGTTGGCGCTGATGCCGCGCTTCAGGTTCGGATCATTGCCGTTGGCGCCGCTGTTCTGGATGAATGCGAGGCGGCCGATGTTGACGATGATCCTGTTGGCCTGGAAGTAGCCGCCGTTATTTTCCAGCTGGTCGTTCGTGCCGAGCCGCTGGCGCACTTCGTTCAGCTGCAGCCCAGGGATTTCGGAACGCGCCTTGGTCGACATGGCGTGGACTTGCTGGGCGCTCAACTCCAGCGTGCCGGCGAGCCCGCCGGAGCTGTTCTTGATCGTCACCAAGCCGGTTTCCGCCGCCAGCGAGATGTCAGAGCCGGCGCTGTAGGTCACTTGCTGCGTATTGACGAAGTTCTTGTACTGGACGTTGCCGGTGAAGCCGATTGCGCGGCTGGTGCTGATCTTCAGCGTGCCGTTCTGCCCCAGCTGCGAGCCGTCGAACACCAGCGAGCCGCTCACGATGTTGGTGCCGCCCGGATCGAGCAGCTCGAAAGCATCGCCGACAACATTCTGTGGCGCCGACGCAATGGAGATATCTCCGCCGGAGACGATGCGGGTCAGCTCGCCGCTGTCGATGCGATAGCCAGTGCCCGCCGCATCGCCGAGGAACAGGCGATCGGCGGTGCTGGTCAGGCTGATGTCGGTGGTCAGCGTCTTGCTGCCGAGCTGGGCGGTCTCGCCGATCGTCAGATCCTTGGACACGAAGGCGATCTTGCTGCCCGCCGCCGCGCCTGTAACTGTAATCGCGCCGGCTGATGAGGCCTTGAGCGTACCCGATGCACTCGCCTGAGCGAGCGAGATATCGCCGCCGGCGCTCGCCAGCGTCAGGTCGCCGGCGGAGGCGCTGCCTTGCGTGACCACCAGATTTCCGGTCGATGCCAGAGCGACCGAACCCCCGCTGACCGCGAAGCTCGCCGCATTCGCATCGGCAACCGCAAGCGCGCCGGTCCCCGCCTTGAGCGTGGCCGTGCCGGGGGTGTTCAGGCTCGCGAGCGTGAGGCCTTTGGACGCGCTCACCTGGATGTTCCCGCCTGTGGCCTTCAGCGTGTCGGCCGCGAATGTGCCGCCCGCCGCGAGGATAAGCGAGGCCCCGCTGGCCGTGCCGCCGCCGACATTGCCGCCGCTGTCGACCGTGACCGCACTGCCGGCTGCCAGATTGCCGAAGCTGGTTCCGGTGCTCGCCGCGAGGAAGATATTGCCGGTGGCCGAGACGGCGTCGGCAGTGATCGCACCGCCCAGGGCGCCGAGCGTCACGTCGCCCGAAGTGGCGATCGCCTGCTTCACGTCCAGCCCGCTGTCGTTGTTCAGCAAGATCGACTTGGCCGTGGCAACGATGTCGGTGCCGCCGGCCAGGCTGCTTAGGACGATCGCCCCGTCGGCGGCAGCGAGGGTCATCGTTCCCGCGGACGTGAAGCCGAGCGCATGAATGCCCTTGGCGGCCGCGATGGAGATCGCGCCGGATGTGGACGTGCCCGCAAGGATCATGTCGAGCTTGCCGGGAGTCTGCACGGTGATCGTGCTCCCGCGAAGCTGGCCCGCCCCGGCGATGTCGCCGGCAGCGGTAAGGGTCAGTGCTCCGCCAGCATTCATGCGCACGAAGGTCAGGTCCGCCGCCGAGTCCGCCGTAATGGCTCCCGTCGCCGTCGCGTCGTTCACGCGCAGCGTCCCCGCGCCGGTGGACAGGGCGACGTCGCCGGCAGTCGCGGCTGCCTGCTGGACGAACAGCCCGTTGCTGCCGGCTAGGCTGACGGCGGTACCGGTGGCGGTCACGCCCGACGACACCTGGACATCGGCGATGCTGACCGCACCGGTGCCGGCGCTGAGCTTCACGCCCGACGGAGCGCCGCTCGCGCTGACGGCAAGCGTGCCGATTGTGATCGCGCCCGGCGCGACCAGGCCACTCGCCTCGACGATCGCGCCTGCCGCATCGATGGTGCGCAATGTGGCTGCATTGAGCGCGCCGAGCGACATGTTGCGGCCGATGGCAAGGTCGACGGCCGAGCCGCTGACCGTCGCGCCCGCGCCGGCGATGTCGCGGCCAGCCGCCAGGCGCAGCGTACCGGTGGACTGCACCGTTGCGCCGTCGCTCAGGACTAGGTCGCCCGACAGAGAGCCGAGCTCGATTGCGGCCGCAGCCAAGTCGTCGCCGAGGGTCAGCGTGTCGCGGCTGCGGATCAGCACGTCGTTGCCGGTGATCTGCCCAGCGAGCGACACGCGGTTCGCGACGTAATCGTCTTCGCCGATGCGTAGCTGCCCGCTTACGGCAAGCCTCCCCAGGCAGACATTGCCGCGCACGCACTCCGCCAGCAATGCGCCGCCATCGTCGAGCGGGGCGTCGGCAAGCGGCGACGCGGCGTTGATGCGCACGAACAAATTGGCCGCAGTGACGACGCTGGCGGTAGCCGCCTGAATCGCCTCGCCGGTCAGCGTTACCGTGCGTCCGGTCAGCGTCGCGCCGTCGCCGATCACGATCGCATGAACATTGCCGGCGCCCACTGGCTCGTTCGCGAACACGTTGATCGCCCCGGCCTCTATGCGCAGCTGGCCCGGACCGGAGAGGGGCGACGCCGACCCGCCGGGTGCATTGCGCCCGGCAAGCAGGGTCGCGCCGTTGCCGATCCGCACATCGTCGCCGGCGCGGACGGTAATGTCTTCATCGGCCAGCAGCTGCGCGCCTGCGCCGAGATCGACATCGCCATTTGCAAAGATGTCGATGGCGCCGCCGCCATAGCCGCTTTCCGGCGCAACGGCATCGAGCGTGCCGCTGACCGTGACATCGCCGTCCGAAACGAGCTGGATGAACGATCCGGTTGCGGAGCCGCCGGTCACCAGCTGCGATCCCGAGACGGCGATCGTGCTGCCGGACAGGGTGCCGAAGCTCGTTGTGCCGCCGCCCGTCAGGAACAGCGACCCTGCCGCGCTCGCCGTGGTGATGCCCAGGTCGCCATCGACGTTCACCTCGACATTGCCGGAGCTACCGACAAGGCTGTCGGCGTTGAGGCTGGCACCGGTCAGGAAGACGCTTCCGCCCGCTGCACTGCCTCCGGTGAGCGCGCCGCCGGCATCAATGGTGATATCTCCGACCGCCTGAAGGCTGGTGAAGACCGCGTCGCCCGCAATGCTGGCGTCCAACTGCCCGGCGCTGATCGACCCGAGCGTGCCGTCGCCGGTCCGTGCTTCGATCGTGACCGCACCGGTTGCGTTCAGGCTCGCGGACACCGTATCGCCGCGCAGCACGGCGGATCCCACCGTACCGCCGCCGAGCGTCACCGCGCCAATGTCGGCGGTCATCGTCAGCGATCCGCCGGACAAGTTCGCCTGAGCAAGCGTCACGCCCTTGCCCGCGGCCAGCGTCAGGTCGCCGTCGACGGTTGCGGTGCCGATGCTGATCAGCCCGGCAACCTTGATGCCGTTTGACTCGATAACGGTGCCTTCGAAATTGACCGTCCGCACCGAAGCAGCGTCGATCGACTTCAGCCCGACATTGTTCAGCGCATAGATGTCGAGCCGACCGGTGGCGCCCAGAGTCGCGTTGGTTCCGTTGATGTTGAGCGCACTGCCGACGAAGTTCTGGCCGGTCCCGCCGGTGACTGTCAGATCGCCGTCGAGGAAAAGGCTGCTGGACAGTGATGCGATCGTCAGGCTGTCAGACGCCTTGATGAAGTTCGTCTGGTTGGCCTGGCCGAGACGGACATTGCGGCCGAGCAGGGTCACGCGCTCCGCGTCGACGCCGCCGTTCAGCCGGACGTTGATCGGGATGCCGAAGAAGGCATTGCCGATCTCAAGCACGCCGGAGACGGCCACGTTGCCCAGACAGACGTCGCCCTGCAGACATGCGGGCGAACGGAGCGGCCGCAATTGGCCGAGATCGTCCGACGGAACGAACTCGTTCCCCTCCGGCAGGTTGTTGAGCAGCACGTAGAGGTTGCCGGCGCTGAACTGCGTATCGATCCGGCCGACGACGGCATCGGCGTGGACGGTGACGGTGCGGTCGGATGCGTCGATATTGCCTTCCAGGATGAAGGACGAGATGTCCTCCACGATGATCCCGCCGCGACGGCTCACACCGCCCGCGAAGATGTCGAGCTGCGGCCCGCCATAGCCGCTTTCGGGGATCTCGCCCGAGGTGCCCCGCAGCAGGGCGCCGGATCCGATGATGATGTCGTCGCCGGATTGTAGCGAGATATTCTGCTGCACGCCCACATCAGCGCCCGTCAGCAGCTTGAGATCGGCATTGCTGGCGATGTCCAACGATCCGCCGACATCGAGGCGCCCGGTGAGCACGACGTCGCCCACCGCGCCCAGGCTGACGCGACCCGTGGACCTGGTCAGGCCAGAACCAGAAAGGCGTATCCCCGGCAGTGCGTCGACGGCACCTTCGTCACCATTCGCCGAAACATCGAGCGTAGTAAACCGGATCGCGCCATCGCTGCTGCCGCCCGCGGCGTTGACGAACACGTGTCCGGCGCGGCCGCCAAAGCCATCATTGGCGAATGCGTCGGCACTCAGCGATGAGAATCCGAAGTCGAGCTGTGCGGTGCCGCTGCCATCGTGCTGAGCGTCGATCGAGATGGTGCCGGCGAGCGCCGTCCCTTCGACGCCGTTAAGTCCGTTTTCGGCACCGAGGCCGCCAGAGCCTGCGGTTCCTGCCGAGGCGTCGGCGCTGATCTCGGACGCAGGAAACTCGAGCGAGCCATTGGTCGACAGGATCGAGATGGTGCCCGCCGTCGCGTCTCCCCCGTTGCCGCCGGCGCCGCCGCCGCCTTCCTGCGCATCGCCGCCTAGGCCGCCCTGGCCGCCATCGGCATTCGCCGACAGGAACGCGGTGGAGATGCCTTCACCACCGAACAAGGTCAGCGACCCGCTCGCGAGGGACAAGGAAACGGTGCCGCCCTCGCCGGCGCCGCCCGCGCCGCCATCCAAGCCGACCGCGCTCACCGAACCGTCGCCGCCGCGCCGGCCCACACCATCGGCCTGGAGCCTTAAGCCCTGGGCAGTGATGATCGCGCCGTTGCCGATGGTAAGCGCCGCGCTCGCGCCCTTGCCGAAGCCGCCGGCGCCACCCGTCCCGACCTTGCCATCCGCGCCGGCGCCGCCCGTTCCATTGCTGGACACATAGAGCCCGCCGAAGCTGCTCGTGCCGGTGACGATGGTGACCGAGGCATTGCCGCCCAAGCCGTTGCCGCCGCTGCCGCCGGCCGGGCCGGTCCCGCCGTCCGCGCCCGTTCCATCGGCGCTCGCAAAGGCGACGCTCGACGGACCTATGCCCGTGTTGAGCGTGATGCCGGCAATGCCGCCGCTGCCATCGCCGCCACGCCCGCCGGCGCCTAAGCCAATGACGCCTTCATTGTCCGCATCGACGATCTCGCCGGCCAGCCCGCCAAAGCCGTTCGCTTCGGCATAGATGGCGCCGACGTCCAGCCCTTCGGAGCCGCCGATGCTGATGGTCGCACTGCCGCCGATCGAGGTTCCGCCTGCTCCTGCTACAGCATCGGCGCCAAAGCCGCCGAAGGTGCGGATCGATCCGCCCTGGCCGCCCCGCGTCCGTTCCTCTTCGGCAGGAGGCTGTGCATTGGCGTTGGCGTGAACGTACAGGCCGCCGAGGCTCAGCGAAGCGGCGCCGGAACTGACGAAGCTTGCCACGCCCCCCGTTGCCGCGCCACCGGTTCCCGTCAGCGGCGTCGATGCGAAATCGTCGCCATCGCCACCGATCCCACCTGAACTGTCGGCACTGACCTGGACGCTGTCGGCCTGGAGTGCGCCGCCCGTGACGGTGACGATGGCGCCGGCCGGCAGAGTGCCTTGATAGGGAGAGGTCCCGATGCCGGCGGTGCCTCCCGAGCCCGCCGCTACGCCATAACCGGAATCCTGATTATTGCCGTTGCCGCCCAGCGCTTCGGCGCGCACGCGAAGGAGGCCAAAATCCGCCACGCCGCCGGTCAGCGAAACCGCGGCGCGGCCCTGATAGCCGCTGCCGCCGGTACCGCCGTTCTCCCGGCCGGCGCCCTGGCCGTCTGCCGTGACGAACAAGGTGTCGCCTTGGGCAAGCCCGCCGCTCACCTCGAAGGTCGCCGTGCCGCCGACGCCCGTGCCGCCCTCCGTAGTAACCGGCGAGCGGTCCCTCACGGCATCGAAGCCGCCATTCGCGACCAGGTTCAGGACGCCGAAGTTCAGCAAGCCCGTGCCGCCGCCGATGCTGACCTGCACGGTACCGCCGCGCCCGGTCGAGGGGGTACCGGAGCTCTGGTTATTGCCGCCAATGCCTTGGGCGATGAGAAAGGTGGTGCCATCGGCAAGATCGATCGCCCCGCCCGTCGATTGCAGCGTCACCGCACCGCCCGTTCCGTCGCCCGCGCGGCCGCTGAAGCTGCCGTTGCCGCCGGTGCCGGTCGCCAGCAAGGTGCCGCCGCCAGTGATCTGGCCGCCCGCACCACTGGTGACCGTCACCGTGCCGCCGGTCGCCGACCCGGCCCTGCCGCTGCCGAAGGAGTTGCCGCCGACTGCCGATGCGTCGAGGATCATGCCCCCGGATGTGATCGTGCCGCCGGTGGCGTTCACCGCGATCGTGCCGCCGGTGGCGTTGCCGCCGGGCGAGCCGTTGCCGCCAAGTCCCTTGGCCCGGAAGGTAATGCTGCCGGCGTCGATCAGACCGCCGCCCGTCGCGGAGGTGGTGATCGCCCCGCCGGTGCCTGCTCCCGCCCCATAGCCCGAATCCGCGGCCTGCCCGATGGTCACGGCAGTAAGGCTGCCCGTCTGGATCTTGCCCGAGCCGCTCGCGGCGATGGTGATTCCACCACCAACCCCGGCGTTGCCGCTCGAGCCCAGTGCCTGCGTCGAAAGGATGATGTCCGACGCGGTGATGATGCCGCCCGCCGCGTTCAGGCCGATATCGGCGCCCGTGACGGTAGAACCCGAGAAACTCGTATTCTGGGACGAGACGACCAGGTTCGCCAGGCCGATCGTGCTCCCGGCGTCCGCCGAGACGTTGATGGTGGCGCCTTGGCGACCGTCATCCAGCAGCAAGGATGTGAGGCCGGCCACCGTCACGCTGCGGCCGCCGGTGGCGGCGAGCGAGATCGCCCCATTGTCGGAATGCAGTTCGATACTGCCCGTCGAGGTCACACTGCTGACCGACGTGGAAAGCGCGATCCGGTCGGCGTAGCCCTTCAGGTTGGAGCTGAGGCTGCCGCCGGCAAGCTGGACGCTGCTGCCGGTGGCCAGCCCGGAGACGGCATCGCCGTTGATGTTGTTCGCGGCGGCGAGGACGATCCCGCCATCGGCGAGCTGGACGCTTGCCGCCGGCGTATAGCCGATCGTGCCGCTGACCAACATGGTGACGGCGTCGTTCTTCGGCACCGCGACCATGTAGATGCGGCGATCCGCGATGGTGCCATTGTCCACCGGGCCGGTGGTCGTGCCGCTGTGGGTCAGCGTGGTTTCGCCGCCCACATCGACCGCCGAACCGGTGCCGATGCTGATGTCGAACAGGCCGCCCGAGACCGGGATGGTGATGTCGGCCGACTCAGCTGCGACATAGGCGATCGAGCCAGCTGCGCTGACGGTTCCCGCCTGGGTAACGCGCGGGGCGACGAGCGCGACATAGTTGTCGTTCGCCTTCAGGCTCGCGCCATTCTCCACGGTAACGAAGGCGCGGCTGTCGGGATTGGCGCGGAACTGGATCGTGCCGGTCTGGGCATTGGGATCGGTGCGGAAGATGCCGTAACCGGAATCGTAGTCGACATCGGCGGCGGACAGCACGAGGCTGCCGACATCGAACTGGCTGGTCGCACCGGCGATGATGCCGCCGGGGCTGTAGAACAGGATGCTGCCGCCCGGCTGGGTCGCACCATAGCCGAAGTCGAGCTGGCTCTTGACGATGCCGTCGATGCGGATCGCCGGCGTGCCCGGCGCGCTGACGCCGATCCGGTTCAGCACGGTGTAGCTGCCGACGCTGTTGCCGTCGGCGGTGAAGAGCAGCTGGTTGTTGGTGTCGAGCACCTTGACCGAGCCGTCGAGGATCGGCGACCCAGTCGCCGTCCAGTTGATCACCGCCTGCTTGGAGTTGATCGTGACGATGTCGGTCAGCTTGCCGTCGACCGTCTGTCCGCGCGTCACATTGGCGCTGCCAAAGCCGGTGCCGTCGAAGGTCGCCTGGAAGGCGTTCTGTGCCTGCGCCTGTACGGACAGGCCGAGTGCGATGGCGCATCCGGCGAGAAGCCGGGCGCGGCGACGAAGCGGGGTGGGATAAGCAGGCATACTCAACGTCTCCAGGGCAGGAGTCGCGTGGACAGGGTGACCAGCAGGCGCACATCGCGTTCGGGCTGGATCGGCGTGCGGTTGAGCGGCGCCGCGAGCGTCACGTCGAGCCGGGCGCGCTGCCCCCAGGCGGCACGCACGCCGCCGCCGACCGACCAGAGCCGTTCGGGGCTGCCTTGCCCGATCTGCGGGAAGTCGTTCCAGACGATGCCCAGATCGGCAAAACCGAAGGGCTGAAAGGCGAAGCCGTCGATCGTGCGCGGCAGCAGCGACCCGAAACGCACTTCGCTCTGGAAACCGAGACCACTGTCGCCGGACAGCGCACCCGGATCATAGCCGCGCCCGGTCGTGAAGTTGCCGACCGAGAATTGCTCGTAGGACAGGACCGGATCGGGCGCATATTGCACCCGCGGCGCGATGCTGAAGGTGAGGCCAGGCCGTGGCCGATATTCGACCAGCGCCGCCGCGCGCGCGACAAAGGCGGTCGGGTCCGCCGCCTGGCGGCTGAGGCGACAGTTCAGGCTACCATTGCACGGTTCACTGGCGTTGAGATCGACGCCTTGGCGCAACTCGATGCTGCCGGCGGTACGCCAGCGCGGCTCGGCAAGCGAAAATCCGGACGTGCTCGCGACCGAGCGCGGGTCGATCGCATCATAATCGACGCGCGCGAACAGCACGCGTAGCCGGTCCCGCTGGAAGGCGGCGAAGCTGGCGCCCGTCCCTTGCTTGAAGTCCACATCCTGGTTGATGACGTTAATGCCGACGCTGCCGAACAGGTTCGCGGACTGCGAGCGTATGAACGGGTAGGAAATGTCGGCAAAGGCGGACAGCGTGCGTGCCCTTAGCTCGTTGCCAGGACCGAGGTTCACGTCGGGACGGGTCCAGGCATAGCTGAAATCGCCGCTCAGGGTCAGGCCTTCGCTGCCCAGCTTGAAGCTGTGGCCGGCCTGGATGACCTGCTGTTCCTCGAAGTCCGCGGTGCTGAAGAAACTCAGGCTGGTGCGGTCGCCTAGGCCCGTCAGCCCGTTCAGCTGCACCCGCGCGAGTCCGCCCCAGCGGCCGGCGGAGCGTGAGCCAAGGTTTTGCACGAACGCATCCGCTTCGATCGGCACACGCGTCACTGCGACTTCGCCGATCACTTCACCCGGATTGCCCGCCGGACGCAGCACCAGGCGGACGTCGAACCCCGGGATGTCGCGGGCGAGCAGCAGGTAGCGCTCGGCATCGCGGATGTTGAACACCTCCTGCTGCTGGATCTTGCGCAGATAGGCGGCGATCAGCGGCTCGGACCGACCAGCCTGGCCGCGCACCTGCACGCCTGCCAGCCGGGCGACGAGGGCGTCGAGGCGGACGATACCGTTCTCGATCCGCTGCGGCGGCACCTGCACGGCGGCGAGATAGCCTTCGCGCCGCAGGATTGTCGCGGCACGGTCGCGAATGTCGCAAATGCCGGCGACCGAGACCGTCTTCCCGATCAGGTCAGCGTAGGCGGGACGAAGCAGATCCGGCGCAATGCCACGCAAGCCATCGATCTGGACTTCGCGCAGTTCGAAGGTGACGCCTTGATATTGCGGGGCGGCAAGGGGGCAGGGAGCCCGCTCGAAATCGCTGTCCACGGTGAGGCCGGCCCCGCCGGTGCGCGGCGGCTGGGCCGGGCGAGCACGCTCGACCTCCTCGCGCGTGATGCCGCCCACCGTCTGCGCCTGGGCGAACGATGGAAGCAGCGACGCTGCGCCGGCAAAAGCAACATACAGGCCCGTGCGCATGGCGCGCATCGCGTCTTCCCCCATCTTCGTCTGGCACAGGCGGCGGCGCCTTTTACGCTCGCCGGCCATTCGGCCGTTTCCCTACGCGAACCACGCCCGAAAGTTCGCTCGACCTGCAGGCTGTCGCTATCAGCGATCGCTTGCAGCTTCAATCAGTTGCTCGAGGTCAGCCGGCGCTCCCGCCACCTCCGGTGGTGGCGATCAGCAGGTCCAGTTGCGTCTTGCACCCCTTCGCGATCAGCGTCGAAGCGGTGTCCTCAAGGCTTGCCGGCACCGGCACAGTCACGAACCTGATCTTGGCCGGCGTGTTGCCGTTTACCGACACGCTGTATTCCTTGCCGTCCGCGACTGGCAGCGCTTTGGGCCAGTCGCCGATCGCCGCGCCGGGTGCCATCGCGATCGTACCCGAAGCATCGGCCGCGCTGACCTTGACCTCCGCCGGGCCAGTGGTCGCCGCGCGCCACACCCGCACGGTGTTCGTGTCGGCGACGCAGACCGTGCCGCTCTTGCTCAGGTCGACAAGCCACAAATTGGGGCTGCGGGTGTCGCCGGTCGGCGTCCCGCCGCGCACCGCTCCGCCGCGGCGCTCCGCCGTGCTCTGATTGGCGATGATGCGGCTCGCGGTCTGGGCGACGCCGGCGCGCGTGCCGGTCGCGATGGCCGGGAAGTTGCCCGGGCCCGAGAGGGTCCGGGTGCCGCGCGCGTCGAGCAGGATCAAAGTATCGCCAGCCTTCAAATTCACCTGGGCATTGTCGGCCAGCTGCCGGCCGGCCGGATAGGCCTTGGCCGACGGGCCCGTCGAGCGAACCACGACCGGACCCGCGATCGCCGCCCCCGCACAAGCCGCAGCCAGGGTGCCGCCCGCCAGAAGGCGAGCCCATTTGCTAGCCAAGATCATAACTTCCTCCCGATTCCATATGGTGCAGACGATAGACCAAATTCGCGAGCGCCGCATCGCGAACATTGGTTGACGCCAATGTCTCCAGTTCTTCGACGACGGTGCGGTCTCCTGCGTCGAAGCGTTTGAGCGCCTCCTGAAGATACGCGCGCTCTTCCGCTGTGGCCTCCGGCACAGGTTCGAAAATCTCGACCGGCGTCGAGCGGCCGCGCAGGGTGATACGGCCGAGCGGACGCCACCAGTCGAGACCAGACCGCTCGACCGCCGCCTTGCTCGCCAACACGGTGGAGTTGAGCGGCTTGTTGGCCGACTCGAGCCGCGCCGCGGTGTTCATGCTGTCGCCGAGCGCAGTATATTGAATGCGGCCTTCGCCGCCGAAATTGCCGACGATCGCTTCGCCCCAGTGCAGGCCAACGCGCGTGCGGCCGATCGCCGGCACGCCTTCGGGCACATCCTTGCGAAAGGCTTCGCCGGCTTCGTACATCGCCCAAGCTGCTCGAGCCGCGCGTTCGCCATCGTCGGCGCGCGAGATCGGGGCTCCCCAGAAGGCGACCACGGCATCGCCGACGAACTTGTCGATCGTGCCGCCGTAGCGCAACACCACTTCGCTCAGCATGTCGAGATAGCGATTGAGCAGGAAGGCGACCGTCTCGGCCGGGATCGCGTGGCTCAGCTTGGTAAAGCCTTCGAGGTCGGTAAAGACGACGAAGATTTCACGCTTCTCGCCGTGCAGCGCCAGCCGCTCGGGATCGCGCATGATCTCGCTGGCAATGTCGCGCGGCAGATATTTGCCGAGCGCTGACTGGGCGAAGCGCCGCTGCTGCGAACCGACCGCGCGCACCGCCGCGCCGATCGCGGCATAGGCGAGTAGCCAGCCGATGCTCCAGCCGAAGGCGGGCAGGTGGCGCGTATCGGTTCCCTGCCATTGCAGGTAGAAGGGCAGGGCGACGAAGAACGCGGCTTGGCCAACCAGCATCAGCCCGACTTTCCAAGCTCTCGCATCGGACAGGGCGGTGAGTGCTCCGGCAGCGACGACGAGCAGCGCGACCACCCACATGCCCGCGCGGGGAATACGGCCGAACTGCACCTTGTCGAGCAACTGGGTCAGCATATGGGCGTGGATTTCCAGCCCGATCGTGCGCTGGCCGGTGATCCGCTTCATCGGCGTTTCGAACTGGTCTAGGTCGAGAATGTCGCCGCCGATCAGCACATAGCGGCCGCGCACCTGCTCGGCCATGAGCGCGGCGGTCTCGGGTGTGGCGAACAGGTCAATCGGCAGCTTGGCAAAGACGGGCCGGTCCTCGAACGCCGGCAGGCGAAAGCGGACACCGCGGAAATAATCGTCGAAACCATCTTGAGCGCCGGTGACCGCGCGGGCAAGCAGCGGCGGCAGCTCCTTCGGCTGGTGCGGCCAGCTGCGGACGACCCCGTCCGGGTCTGTCTCGATTTCGATGCTGGTCGGCTTGACGGACGTGGTGCGGATTTTCGCCTGAAAGGCGCGGAGAAACTCCTCCTGCCGCGTGTCGATGAAGCGCTTGTTGGTCGCCGCCGTGGTGAAGGCGAGATAGGTGGGCGTCTTCATCGACCGGAATGCGTCGACCAGATACTCGTCATTGGGCGTCGGCTGATCGACGATCACGTCGATCGCGATTGCTTTCGCGCCCATGCGGTCCAGGCTGCGCAGAGCATCGGCCAGGATCTTCCGGTCGAGCGGGGAGCGCACCTGCGTGTTGATCAGCGTGTCGTCAGTATAGGTGACGAGCAGCACCCGCGGGTCCTGCTCCGCGCGGGGCGTCGTCAGCATCAGCCGGATGTCGTAGAGCGCGCGCTCGGCATCGGAGATCAGCGGCACCTGCCAGCTGTAACGGGCGAGGAAGATGCCGATCAGCACCACGATTGCCGAGACGATCAGCCGCGGCGTGCCGACCTGCTCCACCACGCGCGCCGCGCGCTTGCGCAGCGGCAGCTGCGGCCGGCTCCCTTCTTCCAACTCGGTCAAGCCGAGGTCACATCCGCACGATCGGCTGCGCGCCGTCACCGACCAGCACGAAGCCCGCCCAGTAGAAGGGGTGCGACGTCTCTGGCGCGTCCATCAGCTTGAGCCGACTGGTCCGCAACGCTTCGCCGATCGCCGTGCCGGGCGCCGACTGAAACAGGCTGGAGATCAGCCTTTCAGTGGCCTGATACTCGTCCGGCGCCGGCCAATGGCTGGCGAGAACCGAACGGGCGCCCGCACCGATAAAGGCGCGGACCAGGCCGTCGAGCGCACTGCCGCCGCCCGTCGTTACGCCCGCCTCGCGCGTTGCCGCGACCGTGGCGCGGCCGGCTGTGTCGCAGGCGGAGAGCAGGACCAGATCGGCATCCATATGGAGATCGTAAATCTCCTTGAAGCTGAGCAGCCCGTCCGAGCGCGCGTCCCCGAAGCTGGTCAGCAGGGCCGGCCGCGCCGGGCATTGCGGCTGCGGCGCGGTCACGAAGCCGTGGGTCGCGAAGTGCAGGATGCGATATTGGGCTAGGTCGCTCCGCGCCATCACCGCTTCATCGGTGAAGGAAGTGCCGGTCATCACGTCTGACCCGGCGCCGAGCACCGCCTGGGCCGCACGAAGTTCGCGTGCCGAAATCGGCTTGTTCCATTCGTTGAGCGGCCATTGGCAGGGGTCGCTCGGATCGACGGCACTGGCCATCGCAACGCGGGTGAAGGCCGGCGCATTCTCGCCAAAGCCGAGATAGGGACGCTGGGCCGCGGACGGCGGCGCGCGCCGCGCATCGCGGAAGCCGCGCGCCGACACTGCCGTGCTGATCCGCGTGTCGCGGCCGAGCCACTGGACGCCTGAGAAGTCGAACCGGTCGGCGCCTCGTGCGGTGGTGCGCTGGCGATAGCGTTCGACGCTCGCCTGATCGACGGGCAGGAGTGCGAGCGGCAGGCGCAGCATCGCACCGTCGGGCTCGAAGATGACTGCCTTGGACTGTGCCACCTGCGTCGCGACAGGTCCCGTCAGGTCGACATAGAGCTGGCGAGCGAGCTCCAGGTCGAATGGGTAGGTGAAGACCTGCCCGTCTTCGACGCGAGAGATGGTCGCGCGCAACGCGTCCACCCGCTGATCGAGCGTGTCGGCCGTAATCGGCAGCTTGTACACGCTTGCCGTGGCCGGCGCCACAAACACCCCGTAAACCGACTGGCCGACCACTGCGAGCTTCAGGTAGGTCTCGTCGGGTTTGAGCACCGCGCGCAGGTCCGCAAGCGACAGTGTGTCGGTTGCAAGCGCGCGATACTGCGGGAACTCAGAGAGTTTGGCTTGCATCGCTGCCTGCTCGCGCTCTAGCCGGTCGAGTTCGGCGGTCAATCTATCGACAGTTCCTTGATCCGGCTTCTCCGCGGCGCGCAGGGTCGCGAGGCCGATGCGGGCTCGCTCAACCTCGCGCTGCAGGACGGTAGCCTGGCGAAACAAGGCCGCCGCCTCACCCGCGCCCTGGCTCAGCTGCCGAGCAAGCTGGCTTTGCGTATCCGCGACACCGGGTCGCACCAGCGTCTGGGTGGCGAGGAAGAATTGATCGACCAGCGCGGGATTGCTCGGTGCCCGACGCGCAAGTTCGGAGAAATAGGGCGCGAGCAGGTTGCTAAGCCCGGTCGCCGAGTTGCCGCGTCGAACGACATCGTCGACCACCGCCTTGTAAAGCGCGAGCGCTTCGTCGCTGCGCTGTTGGCGAAGCAGGAAGGATGCCAGGCGGCTGCGCGCGGCGGCGACCACATTGGTGTCGGGATAACGCTGCTCGAGCAGCAGGATCGCCTGGCGGAACCGCTCCTCCGCGGCCGCGGCATTGCCCTGCGCCTCATAGGCGGCCGCCGACTCGGCCAAAATCTGGGCGCGCAGGCGGACGATCGAAACGACGCGGCCGCTGCGCACGGACAAAGCTTGGCGGCCAGCTTCGTCGAGTACTCGTGTAGCATCCGCGTTGCGGCCCTGCAGGCGGTACACGGTTCCGCGCAGCTGCAGCGCTTGGGCGTCCAGAATGACGGCCCGCTCTTCAGGCGACAGCTGCCCGGCCTCGGTGGTCCCAAGCTGCTCTCGGCCGATGGTGCCGGCGTTGATCTCGGCCGCGACCTGGTTGCCGATCTCGACCGCTCCGCCGATCACCCGCATCGGCTCGGTCAGCGGGGTGACAGGCCGATCAAGTTCGGCCAGCGCCTCGCCCAGCCGCTTCTGGTTGATCAGGTGCAGCGCGCGGAAGTTTCGGCGCAGCCGCGTTTGCACCCGGTCGGTACTCGGGATGCGCGCAGCTTCGTCGAACAGCCGGTCGGCCTCGGCGAACTGGCCTAAATTGGATTTCTGAAGTGCCTCGTTGATCAGATATTCGCCGGTTCGGTCCGGCGAGCCATCGGCGCGCTGCTGCAGGGTGCCGAAAAACTCGGCCGCCTCGGCATAAGCGCCGGCATTGTTGCGGCGATAGCCTTCGGACAGCGCACGGTCCGGGTCCAGCGTACCGGCCTGGACGCGCGCGAAAGCGACGGGATCGTTGACGCTGGTGGTCGCAACCTCGATCTTGCCCGGAACGATCCGATCCTCGACGATCGTGCGCAGTCCAAGCTCGAGCGCATCCTTATAGCCGCTCAAACCCTCGGCGACGTAAGTCACCTGGCCCCGCCGGAAGCGCAGGATCTGATAACCGACATCAGCACCGGCGAGCCGGCATTCCACCGTCTCGACATCGCCGATCTCGCGGCGCTGCACGATCACCCCGTCGGAGCATTCGGCCTCGGTCGCGCGGATCGCATGCAATCGGTCCCGAATGGCGGACGGGTCGCCGCGCAGGCTGTAGATGCGGCCCACGGCGCGGGCCGCGTCGCGGCAGACGATCGCCCAGGCGCGATCGAAGATCGAGGCAATCGCCGGATCGCGACCCTTCGCCTCGACCTGGCACAGGCTGGCATTCTCGCCGCCGAGCGGAAAGCTGTCGCGCAGGCTGGGTGGCTGGGTTTGTGCCGCGAGCGGCACGCTGCCGGACATTGCAAGAAGAGCGGCAAGAAAGTTCAACGCGCGCACAGCACCAATCACCCCCAAAGTGGAAGCCAGCGCCGCCTCTCGTGCGTTCGCAGCCACCAATATTGATTCAGCGCCCGCACGCATCATAGCCCCTTGCGCCGGCAAGGGAAGTGCGGGCGATCACAGCCCGGGCTGATGCGGCTGGTTAACGCGCTGGAAACCAAGGGGGAGGTAGCGCCCGACCATGCAGAAAAGCGTGGCAATCAACGTCGTGGCGGTGAGGGCGTTCGGCGCGCCGATGCTCGTCGCGCTCGGCCATTTCGTGATTGCCTGCGGTTCGCTGACGCTTGCGCGCTGGTCGAATGGGCTGGCCGCAATCTGGCTGCCTAATGCGGTGTTGCTCGCCTATCTGCTCCTCACCCCGCGCGGGCGCTGGTCTTTGCCGGTAGTCGGCGTGATCCTGTCGGGCACGTTCGCCAACAGCCTGGGCGGCGCCCCGCTGCCGCTCGCTTTCGCCTTTGGCCTGAGCAACGGCATCGAGCCGCTTCTGATCGCTTGGCTGCTGCAGGCGGATCGTCGCCCGCTCAACCTCGAACGAATCGGTGATCTCAGCCGCTTCGTGCCCGCGCTCTTAGTCGCTTGTCTGGGCTCGGCCGTTTACGCCTCGACGATTTCGACGTTCTTCTATGCCGCCGATTTCCGCGAGTTTTGGATCAGCTGGCTGTCGTCCTCCTTTCTGGGGCTGGCGATCTTCACTCCCTTGTTGCTTATCGGTGCCAAGCAATGGCGGGCGCCGCGTCTGACGGGGCGCGACTGGCAGGGAGCGCTGGCCGTCCTTGCGCTCGTCGCTGGTTGTGGGGCGATCGGCTTTTTCCAGACGCGCTGGCCGCTGTTCTTCGTCATGCTGCCGCCCGTGCTGATCGCAACGTTTCGCTTACGGGCGATCGGCGCGGCGGCGTCGGTGCTGCTGCTGGCGGTGATGGGCACCGCCGCAGTCGTCGGCGGATTTGGAGTGGAAGCGATTGGCAGCGTCAGCGAACGGCTGGTCCTGCTGCAATTGTTCCTTGCCGTCGCCATTCTGACTGCCCTCCCGGTTGCCGCGCTGCTGTCGCAGCGCGACCGCTTCGCTGAGACACTGGCCGCGCACGAGGCGCAGCTGGCGTCGATCGTCGATGCGGTCAGTGACGTCATCTTCCACACCGATGCGGAGGGGCGCTGGACCTATCTCAATCCTGCTTGGGAGCAGCTGACCGGCTATGCGGTCGAAGAGTCGATCGGGCACCCGGTGATGGACCAGGTGGTGGAGGAGGATCGTGACGAACTGCGCGAGCGCATGCGCGGTCTCACCTCCGGCCTGTTCGAAACGCTGCGCCACCAATTCCGCTTTCTGCACGATTCGGGCGACCATCGCTGGGGCGAAGTGCAGGCGCGTCGCCTGACCGACACCGATGGCCGCATGACGGGCGCGGCCGGAATCATTGTCGACATTTCGGATCGGCTCGCGGTCGCGGCGCTGGCCGAGGATGCCCGCCAGCGGGCCGAGCGGGATGCCGAAGCCGCCCTGCTGCTCGCCGCGACCGACGAACTGACGGGGGTCGCGTCGCGGCGCGCGTTTTTGACCGTCCTCGATCATCAGCTGACGGACGGCGACGTACTCGCGGTCGCCCTGTTCGACATCGACCATTTCAAGCAGGTCAACGACCGGCATGGACATGCGGTGGGAGACGAGGTTCTGCGCCGGATCGCTGAAATTGCCGAGAGCTGCATCCGCGACCGCGACCTGGTGGGGCGGCTGGGCGGCGAAGAGTTCGCGGTGCTGATGCCGCGTGCGTCGCTCGAACAGGCGGTCGCGGTTGGCGAGCGGCTGCGGCGGGCGTGCGAGGAGGCCGAGCACCGTCCGGGCCTGCGCGTGACCGTCAGCCTCGGCGTGGCGGCCGCCGACGCGGGCAGCGATGCGGCATCGTTGCTGCGCGAAGCCGACGCGGCCCTGTATCGCGCCAAGTTCGAAGGGCGGAACTGCCTGCGGCTGGCCGCCTAGCCCCCTGCTTCCAACGCGAGCATCGCGAAAGTGGCGAGCCAATGTTCGCCCATATAGTCGCCGGCCACGTGCGGCAGGCTTGCCTGCAGGTGCCGATCGGCGGTCGCGCGCGCGATCGCAGCTCTGTCATCCGGCAGCGCATCCGCGATCTCGCGCCAGCTCCAGGCGCGGCTCAAGTTGCAGCCATCGAGATGCGCGATCTTGCCGTCGCTGCGATCCGAGACGAAGACCGGTTGGAGCAGGCTCTGCGGCTCGCCCTCCGCGAGCCTTGGCAGGAAAGTCGCGAACCAGCGTGCGAAGTCCGCGCCTAACACGCGCTTCATGAGCAGCGCCTCTGAGAGTGCCGAGGACAGGAATTCGTCGCCGCCCGGCTCCCATGCCTGACAGTCACGGTCCTGGCCGAACCAGCCGCGAGCCTTTTCCTCGATCAGGAGACGCAGACTCTCGTCGGGCCATTCCAGGGCGAGGGTTAGCGCGAAGGCGGAGTTGAAGTGGGTGCCGACGCGAATCGGATAGGTGAGGCGCGGCAGGAACTGCAGGAAGCGTTCGGCAAAGGCCGCGGCGAGCGGCTGCAGCGCCTCGGCCCAGCCCCGATCCGGGTGGCGGGCGGCCTCCGCCCACAGTGCGATCGCCCAGGCCCAGCCGTAAGGCCGCTCGAAACCGCCGGAATAAGCGCGGTCGAGATAGGCAAGTTCCCCGGCGACCTTGGCGCGGGTCAGCATCTCGTCCGCCAACACCTCGACCCGGCGAGACACTTCGAGATCGGGAAAGAGCCGACGCACGCGCAACAGCAGCCAATAGCCGTGGACGCAGCTGTGCCAGTCGAAACTGCCGTAGAAGATCGGGTGAAGCCGGGCAGGGGATTGCACGTCCTCCGGCCCGTCCATCACATGGTCCAGCTTGTGCGGATATTCGCGGCGGACATGGCCGAGCGCCAGTTCGGCGAAGTGCGCGGCAGTCTCTGGCGACAGGGTCTGGGTCATCGAAAGGCCAGCAAGTAGATGAGGGCGATGTTCACCGCCAGCAGTGGCAGCGCGGTGCCGACCTGCGCTTTCACCACCGCATTGCGGTCGCGCAGTTCCAGCAGGGCGGCGGGCACGATGTTGAAATTAGCCGCCATCGGCGTCATCAGCGTGCCGCAAAAGCCGGCCAGCATCCCGATGGCGCAGACGATAGCGGGATCGCCGCCAAAGCCGCGGATCAGCAGCGGCAGCCCGATCGCGGCGGTCATCACCGGGAAGGCGGCAAAGGCATTGCCCATGATCATCGTGAACAATGCCATGCCAATCGCATAGGCGGCGACTGCCGCGAACAGACTGCCGCTCGGGATGACTTGGCCGGCAGCGCCGCCGACGAGATCGCCGACGCCTGCAACGGCGAAGACGGCGCCGAGGCTCGCCAGCATCTGCGGCAGCACCGCCGCCCAGCCGACTGCATCGATCAGCCGGCGCCCCTCTTCGAGCGCGGCCGTCGGGGGCGGCCGCAGCCAGAGGTAGAGCACGATCAGCGCCAGCACGACGCCAAGGCCGAGCGACACCAAGGTGATCTGCTTTGGATCGATCAGCCCGGAATCCTTGAGCAGGAAAGTGCCGATCAGTGCGGTGAGGGGGATGATCAGCGCCGGCAGAAACAGCCTGTTGCCGAGACGCGCGCCATCTCCGGCACTGTCCTGTGCCTCGGGCTTGCGGAGGGCGCCCAGCGCCGCAAGCGCCACCAGCGCCAGCACCAGCAGCCCGTTGCCCAGGTCGCCGAGCCGGTCGCCGGCGAGGAAGCTGAGCGCGACCAGGCTCCAGAAGGCGGCGTTGCCGAACCGCCGCTGCCGCGCGCTCAGCACGGCATAGGCGGCAAAGATCAGACCGGTGAAGGTGTAGAGCGCCGGCAGCCCGATCATGGCTCTGCATCCGCTTTGCGCGAGGCCAAGGTGCGGTCCAGCCAGAGCAGCCGGGCACCATGGATCAGGAAGGCGAAGATGGCGGTCGGGATCGCCCAAACCGACAGCTGCAGCGGCGCGATCCGGATGCCGTTCTGGTCGAGAAAGCCGACGATCAGCAGGATCGAGCTGATCGCGATGAAGATATCCTCGCCGAAGAAATTGCCGACATTGTCGGTGGCGGCCGCCATCGCCTTGACCCGCTCCCGCTCGCGTTCGTCGAGCGGTCCGGAGCGCTCGGCCGCCGCTTCAGCCATCGGCGCGACCAGCGGACGCACGGTCTGCGGGTGACCGGCGATCGAGTTCAGCCCCAAAGCCGCAGTCAGTTGGCGGAACAGCAGATAGGCGAGCAGCAGCCGGCCGGTGGTCGCCTTGCCGAAGCCGGCGATCACGCGTCTCGCCTGTTGGCGCAGCCCGAAATGTTCGAGCAGGCCGATCACCGGTAGCGCAATCCAGATGATTGTCACGTACCGGCTGTCGTTGAACGCCTTGCCGAGGATGGAGATCACGTCGACGAGGCTGCGGCCCGCTGCCAGCCCCGTCGACAGCGCCGCGGCGGCGACGACGGCGAGAGGGTTCAGCCGCAGCAGAAAGCCGACAATCACGATCAGGATGCCGATGAGCGGCAGGTAATGGGTCAAGCGAGTGGCCGTCTGGAGGGTCGTCGAGAGCTTTGTGCGGAACTTGGTCGAGAACGTCTAGCCGCCGTCGTTGCGCCACTCGAACGGCGGTGCCGTCTCTCGCTTGCCGACCATCATAGCGTCGGCGACCAAACGTAGCGGCTCGATGTCGACCCGGCTCCGCCGTTCCTCCACCAGGTGTGCGAACTCGGCGTAGATGGACGGATATTCACCCGGCCCTTGCGCCGGCTGCGGCACTCCATCGACCAGGAGTTCGGCGCCGCCGCGGCGCAGCTCAAGGATGCGACCTTCGGCCGATTCGACGGTGATCGTCCACTCGTCCTCTGCTGCCGGGCACCAGTCGAAGACGGCGGAGAGCGGCGCCTCAGCGACGGGGCTGCTGAGCGCCAGTTGCACCTTGATCGGCTGCTCGCGGTTGGCGGGAATGCGCAGGGTCGCATCGTCAATGATCAGCTTGCCGGGCATGATCCGGCTCGCAATCGACAGCGCGTTGATCCCGGGATCGAAGACGCCAAAGCCTTCCGCCTGCCACACCCAGTCCTGGCCGGGATGATATTTGTTCACGTCTTCGTGCCAGCGGATCGCGAGCCGCTTGATGCGCTCGCCGACGAGCAGGGCACGCGCCTGATCGACTGCAGCCGCGTGCTGCGAATGCCAGGTGGTGAACAGCACTCGGCCGAGCCGCGCCGCCTCGTCGCGCAAATTCTCGATCTCGCCCAGCGTCGTCGCCGGCGGCTTTTCCAGCAGGCAGTCGAGGCCGGCCGCTAAGCATTGTCGCGCGATCGCGTAGCGCGGCCCCGGCGGCGTGCTGATCGTGACCGCGTCCAGCTCTTTGCCGATCGCCTGGAGCATCGCGTCGGCCGTGTCGAAGCAGCGGGCACCCTGCTGATCGCAGCCGGAGCGAGTGACCACTGCCTTCAGGCCATAGCCGCCGACCGCCTGCAGCGCCGGCACATGCGCGTCGCGGGCGATTTTGCCGAAGCCTATGATGCCGAGTCGGATCATTTCAGCCCCTCCACATAGGCGCGCGCCTTGGCCGCCGTGTCCTTCGGCGATTGGCCGGACTTGTAGAGTCCGCCACCTAGGCCGAAGCCCTGCGCGCCGGCGTCGAGCCACGGCCGCATTGTGTCCGGTTTCACCCCGCCGACGACGATTAGCGGAACCTCGGGCGGCAGCACCGCCGTCATCGCCTTCAGCGCGGAAGGTGACGATCCCTCGGCGGGGAAAAGCTTCAGTGCATGGGCGCCTGCCGCCAGCGCGGTGAATGCCTCGCTGGGCGTGAAGAAACCGGGCGCCGACACGAGCCCCGCCTTTGCCGTCGCCTTGATCACCGGGGTATCTGTGGAGGGGGAGACGATGATGCGTCCGCCCGCATCGGCGACCCGGCGCACATCCGCTGGGTCGAGCACCGTGCCGGCACCGATCAGCGCTTCGCTGCCGAACCGCTTCGCCAGCCGCTCGATGCTGGCGAGCGGGTCGGGCGAGTTCAGGGGCACTTCCACGATGCGGATGCCGGCGGATAGGATCGCCTCGCCGATCGCCTCCGCTTCCTCTGACCTTATCCCTCGGATGATAGCGATCAGTCGGCATTCGCCGAGATAGCGGGTGAAGTCCTGGACGGCGGTCATAGTCTCTCCGCGATCGCCTGCGCGCCAAGGAGGAAGGCGGGCTCGCCATCCACTTGGCTGCTGGTGCGGCCGGCAAGCCGCAGGGCTTCGGCATAGAGCGCAGTCAGGTCGCTGCGTCCGATCAGCGTCACCGCTTCGCTCTCGAATCGCTCGAGCCCGATCCGCACGTCGCTGCCGATCAAGAGGCCGCTGACGTAAGATGCGCTGTCCTCCCGCACGCGAAGCAGGAAGCGTGCTCGAACGGAGAAGAGTTCGGCGGTGAGGTCGGTGCGGGACAACCCGTGCTCTGCTCCGGCGCGGAAATCGTCGTTGATTGTCACTTCGCCGGCGAGCCGGTCCTGGAGAATGCCGTGGCGGCTCAGCATGCTGAACAGCTCGCCGGTCATGACGCTGCGAAATGGTCCGATCGCCCCACCTAGCATCCTCACCCACTTTGCGTGGGTGCCCGGATGGCAGATCACGCCGTCCGCTGGTGCCAACCCGGCCGCTACGGCGCCGAGCAGCTGCACCTCCTCGCCCCGCATGACATCGGCCTCGCGGCCGTCGAGCCAGCTGACACCAGGCACGATCACCACGTCTTCAGCGGGTCGCCTGAGCGAGGCAACGAGCGCATCGAGACCGGCCGACGCCGGCACATAGGGCGCCTCGACCCAGCCGCGATTGGACCCGATCATGCCGGCAAGCAGCAGCGGCCTGCCGGGCCAGAGCGCGCGCAACCGGTCGATCTCGCCGGTATATCCGCCAGGAGGAACCTTGAGCACGCCCATGCCGTCTTCGAGCAACGGGCGGACCGGCTGGTCGGCGGCAACCGCCCAGGCACGCCGGTTGGTCGTGCCCCAATCGACGGCGATGAAGCCTTGCGCCCAGTCTTTTCTGCCCGCCATCCATGGGGGAACGGTCGGGCCGCGACTTCGTTTCGTGGCCATCGTGTCCGACCGTAACGCCCCCGAACCGATCGCTCCTGTCGAGGCGGTGCTTGGCGAGGGGCCCGTCTGGGTGGAGCGCGATCAGGCGCTCTGGTGGGTGGACATCAAGGGGCCGGCGATCTTTCGCTGGCGCGACGGCCATGTCGATCGTTGGATGCCCCCGCTTCGCATCGGCTCCCTCGCACCCGCAAGGGCCGGCGGGTTCGTCGGAGGTACGGAACGGGGCATCAGGTGGATCGACCCCGAGCAGGACGTTTATGCGCTCATCGTCGATCCCGAAGCGCAACTGCCCGACAATCGCTTCAACGACGGCAAGGTTGATCGCGCGGGCCGCTTCTGGGCCGGGACCATGGACGATCGCGAGCTGGAAGCAACCGGCACGCTCTACCGTCTCGATGGGGATCTCGGCTGCACCGCGGTGGATTCGGGCTATCGCGTGACCAACGGCCCGGCGTTCAGCCCGGACGGACGCGTCATGTACCACAGCGACTCCGCGCGCCGCACGCTCTACGCTTTCGACCTGAACGCAGACGGGCAGGCCTCAAACCGCCGCGTGCTGGCGCATTTCCGCGAAGAGCAGGGCTATCCCGACGGCATGACGGTTGATGCCGAAGGCTGTCTGTGGATCGCCTTCTGGGACGGCTGGTGCATCCGCCGCCTGTCGCCCGACGGAGAGCAGCTCGACACGGTCCAGCTGCCGGTCGAACGGCCGACCAGCGTGGCGTTCGGCGGGCCTGCTTTCGATCGCCTGTTCGTCACCTCTGCCCGCGTCGGGCTCAACGAAAAGGCACTCGTCGTGCAACCTTTGGCCGGCGCGCTCTTTATGATCCAGGTAAACGCCCGGGGCATTCCCGAGCGCATGTTCGGCTGACCGCAGGGGAGGGCCTTAGCCATCGCCAACTTCATGTTCGCCACCGGGATCGAGAACAGCATCCCGACGATCGACAATGGCAAGACGCGCGTCGACCAGATGGAGGTGTGCGGCCATTACAAGCATTGGAAAACCGATTTCGATCTGCTCGACGAAATCGGCATCCAGTATCTGCGCTACGGCCCCCCAATCCACACGACCTATCTGGCGCCCGGCAAATATGACTGGGAATTTGCCGACATGACATTTGCCGAGCTGCGGCGGAAGGACATCACGCCGATCGTCGATCTCTGCCATTTCGGCGTGCCGGACTGGATCGGCAACTTCCAGAACCCGGACTTCCCCGATCTGTTCGCCGAATATGCCGCGGCCTTCGCCGAGCGCTTTCCCTGGGTGCAGCTTTACACGCCGGTCAACGAGATGTTCATCTGCGCGACCTTCTCCGCGCGCTATGGCTGGTGGAACGAGCAGCTGACCGGCGACACGCCGTTCGTCACCGCGCTCAAGCACATCGTGAAGGCGAATGTGCTGGCCATGCAGTGCATCCTGCAGCGCCGCGCCGATGCCATCTTCATCCAGTCGGAAAGCTCGGAATATTTTCATGCCGAGAGCCCGGCGGCGATCCACTCGGCCGAGGTGCTGAACCGCGTCCGCTTCCTGTCGCTCGACCTGAACTACGGCAATCGGGTCAATAGCGACATGTACGAATATCTGCTCGAAAACGGCATGACCCGGGACGAGTATAACTGGTTCCTGACCCACCGGCTAAAACAGCACTGCATCCTGGGTAATGACTATTACTGGACCAACGAGCATCGGGTGCGCGCCGACGGCAGCACCACCGCTTCCGGTGAGGTGTTCGGCTATACCGAGATCACGCGCCAATATTACGACCGCTACCGCTTGCCGGTGATGCACACCGAGACGAACCTGATCGAAGGCCCGAATGGCGACGAGTCCGTGCATTGGTTGTGGAAGGAGTGGGCGAGCGTGCTGCGGCTCCGCAACGACGGGATCCCGACGGTCGGCTTCACCTGGTACTCGCTGACCGACCAGGTCGATTGGGATGTGGCGCTTCGGGAAAAGCGCGGCACGGTCAACCCGCTCGGGCTCTACGACCTCGACCGCAACATCCGCGCGGTGGGCCGTGCCTATAAGCAGCTGATCCAGGATTGGCGGGACGTGCTGCCCGCGTCGAGCGTGTGCCTGTCGGTGCCGATCGTGCCGCCGTCGCACTACGACATCATGGATCAGCGCGAGGCTGAAGAAGCGCAGCGGGTCGTCAACCTCCGCCCGAGCGCGCAGCAGCAGAGCCCGCAGGGCGGCTGACGGTGCAGATCGCCCGCATTGAGACGTTCGTCGTGCCGCCGCGCTGGCTTTTCGTGCGGGTGGAGGCGACGGACGGCGCGTTCGGCTGGGGCGAGGGCAGCCTGGAAGGGCATGCCGAAGCGGTGGAGGGCGCCTTCGAAGCCCTGCGAGATCGCTTCATCGGTGCCAACCCGCAGCGGATCGAGGATATCTGGCAGATCGCCTATCGCGGCGGCTTCTATCGCGGCGGTCCGGTGTTGATGTCGGCTCTGTCGGGGTTGGACCAGGCGCTCTGGGACCTGAAGGGCAGGGCGCTGGGCGTGCCGGCCTGGGAACTGCTTGGTGGGCGCGTGCGCGACAAGGTCCGCGCCTATGCCTGGATCGGCGGCGACCGCCCGCACGAGATCGGCGCGGCGGCACGCGCGCGGCGGGCGCAGGGTTTCACGGCCGTCAAGATGAACGCGACGCCCGAACTCGACTGGCTCGGCACGCCCAAGCTGTTCGACGAGGTGGTCGCGCGCGTCCAGGCCGCGCAGGCCGAAGGCATGGATGTCGGCCTCGATTTCCACGGCCGCGTGCACCGGCCGATGGCCAAGCAGCTCGCCAAGGCGCTGGAGCCGCTCGGACTCCTGTTCATCGAGGAGCCTTTGCTGTCGGAAAATCACGAGGGCCTGAGCCAGATCGCCCATCTGGTCGCGACCCCGATCGCACTCGGCGAGCGGCTCTATTCGCGTTGGGACTTCAAGCCGTTCTTCGAGTCAGGCGCGGTGGACATCATCCAGCCGGATCTGAGCCATGCCGGCGGCCTGTCGGAATGTCGCCGGATCGCGGCGATGGCTGAGGCCTATGACGTGGCGGTCGCGCCGCATTGTCCCCTCGGCCCGCTGGCGCTCGCCGCATGTCTGCAGCTGGCGGCGACCGCACCGAATGTGGCGATCCAGGAGATGTCGCTCGGCATTCACTACAATACGGGCGGGCACGACCTGTTGAACTTCGTCGTCAACAAGGAGGCGCTGACGCCGGTCGACGGCTTCCTGCCAATCCCGCAGGCGGCCGGGCTGGGCGTCGAGATCGACGAAGCTGCCGTGCGCGAGGCCGACAAGGACCGGCACCGCTGGCGCAACCCGATCTGGCGCACCGGCGACGGCAGCTTCGCGGAGTGGTGAGCGCGTCTGCAACCATGCTCCTGCATCCGCAGGAGAACGGCAATCTCAGGCGGCGATGCTCAGCCGGTTCTCGCCCGCATAGCGCGCGTCGCGCGCTGCCTCTTCGGCGGTCAGCGGGCGGAGATAGGAGACGCTCAGGCGGCGGCCGAAGATATCGTCGCCCCGCATCTGGACCTTGGCGTCGGTGGCACCTTCCGGCAGCCGCTCCCGCACCGTGCTGAGGATGTCGATCATACGGTCGAGCGACACCCGGTCTTCGACCTCGAAGAAATCACGAACCATTCGAGTCATACGCGCCCCCCCGGGCACAAAATCAAACGAGCACGCTTTATGCGCCGGATGTGCTTAATGCACCGTGACTCGCCGCAAAAGTGGAATGCGTTGTTTTCCATGCGCGATTCTGTGGATAATTTTCATCGGAGTCAGCAATGATCTCGATCACAGCCGCCGGTCACGAGCTCATCCTGGCCCCGGAGGTGGGGGGCTCGATCGCGTCGCTGACGCACGATGGCAGGCCGATCCTGCGCGGCAGCGAGGCACCGGCGAGCCCGCTCGACTGCGGCTGCTTCCCGCTCGTGCCCTATTGCAACCGCATCCGCGACGGTGCCTTCCTGTTCCGCGGCAAGCGGGTCTCGATCGCGCCCAACATGGTCGGCGATCCGAGCCCGCTGCACGGCGATGGCTGGCTCGGGCCCTGGCTGATCGAGAGCCTGGGGGATGCGAGCGCCTGCCTTTTCTTCGCGCATGCGCCCGATGAATGGCCATGGGAATATGAGGCGCGCCAGACCTTCCGCCTGAGCGACAAGGGCCTGGAGGCGGAGATCAGCTGCCGTAATCTCTCAGCCGAGCCGATGCCCTGCGGCCTCGGTTTTCACCCTTATTTCCCCTGCGACGACGAGACGCGCATCGACACGAAGGTGGAGCGGGTCTGGGAAGTCGACGACAAGGTGCTGCCGACGGGCATTGCCGAGCCGGGCGGCCGCTATGCGCTGACTGGCGAGCCGGCGTGCGGGCGAAGTCTCGACAATGGCTATGGCGGCTGGAGTGGCGAAATGCTGCTGACCGCGGGCAACGGTTGGGTGACCCGCATGGCCTCGCCGGACGCAAAATTCTTCCAGATCTATTCGCCGCCGAGCGGAGGACTGCTCGCCGCCGAGCCCGTCAGCCACGCCAATGCGGCACTCAACGAGCCGGAGCAGAGCTGGCCCGAACTCGGCCTGCGCGTACTGGAGCCCGGCGAAACGATGCGGCTGCGGATGGACCTGAGCCTGATGCCCGCCTAAGCAGCGCGGATGCACGGATTTGCCCGCCGCGAACTGATCCTCGGCGCCGCCGCGCTCGCGGGGACGGCCAGGGCGCAACGCATGGTGGACCTGGCGCTTCCTGGGGGCCCGTCACAGCGGCCGACCAGCAGCGCCTTTCCGCACAAGGGCGAGATGATCGTACAGCGCGTGCGCCCGCCGCTGCTCGAGACGCCGTTCGAGGTGTTCGATCAGGGCGTGTTTACGCCCAATGACCGCTTCTTCGTCCGTTGGCATCTGGCCGACATTCCGACGAGCATCGACCCGGCGAGCTTCCGGCTGGCGGTCCGCGGGGCTGTCGCCAAGCCGCTGTCGCTATCGCTCGACGCACTGATGAAGCTGCCCAGGATCGAATATGCGGCGGTCAATCAATGCTCCGGCAATTCGCGCGGCCTGTTCGAGCCGCGCATCGCCGGGGCGCAGTGGCGGCATGGCGCGATGGGCAACGCCCGCTGGACGGGCGTGAAGCTGAAGGACGTGCTTGATCTCGCCGGCGTGCAGTCGGGGGCCGTGGCGGTGCGGTTCGGCGGTCTCGATGGCCCGCTGGTGTCGGACTCCCCCGATTACCTGAAATCGCTGGCAGTCGATCACGCCCGGGACGGCGAGGTGATGATCGCCTGGGCCCAGAATGGTGAGCCCTTGCCTTGGCTCAACGGCTATCCGCTACGGCTGATCGTGCCCGGCTGGTTCTCCACCTATTGGGTCAAAATGCTGAGCGACATCGAAGTGCTCGACAAGACGGACGACAATTACTGGATGGCGAAGGCCTATCGCGTGCCGGACACGCCTTACGGCAATGTGGCGCCCGGCGCGCAGGGCTTTGCGACCAAGCCGATATCGGCCATGCCGCCGCGATCCTGGATCACCAGCCATGCCGATGGCACCAAAGTTGCGGCCGGCCGGCCCTTGGACCTGCGCGGCATCGCCTTGGGCGGGGATCAGGGTGTCGCCAAGGTCGAGGTGTCGACCGATGCCGGCGCAAGCTGGCGCGACGCTCGCCTCGGCGCCGATGAAGGTCGCTACAGCTTCCGCCGGTTCGATCTGCAGCTGCCGTCCCCCGCCGCCGGCCCGATCACGATCCTGACTCGGTGCACGAACAGTGCCGGCGTCGCTCAGCCGATGACGCCGAACTGGAACCATTCGGGCTATCTCCGTAACGTCGTCGAGGCGACGCAGCTGGTGGCCGCATGAAGGCGCTGATCCTCTGGCTTGCCCTGCTGATGGCGCCGGCGGAGTTCACCCTCCCGGACGATGATGTGCAATTCGCCGGTCCTGACGCCGATCTGCTCAACGCCAACTGCCTGTCCTGCCACAGCGCCTCGATGGTGCTGCTCCAGCCCAGGATGAGTGCCGAACAATGGGGGCACACGGTCGAGAAGATGCGGACCGTCTACAAGGCGCCGGTCGAGGATGCCGACGCGGCCCAGCTGCCGGCGGCACTGGCGCGGGTGCAGGGGGACTAGAACCCACAACCCGGTTTGGGCTGAGCTTGTCGAAGCCCCCCTTCTTCAAAGGACGTCCGGCAAAGAAAGGGAGGCCTTCGACAAGCTCAGGCCAAACCTTGTGGGGTTAGCCAATCAGTCAGGCGTCGATCACTTCCTCATCGAGTCGCGCGGCGTTTTCCTGGATGAACTGGAAGCGGTGCTCAGGATTACGCCCCATCAGCCGGTCGACCAGTTCGCGCACCAGCAAGCGGTCCTCGGCGTCGTCGGGCAGGGTGATGCGGATCAGGCTGCGCGTCTTCGGGTCCATGGTGGTCTCGCGCAGCTGCCCCGGGTTCATCTCGCCCAGTCCCTTGAAGCGGCCGACCTCGACCTTCTTGCCCTTGAACTCGGTGGCCTCGAGTTCGGCGCGGTGGGCATCGTCGCGGGCGTAGAGGCTCTTGCCGCCTGACGTCAGGCGATAGAGCGGCGGCTGGGCGAGATAGAGGTGTCCGCGCCGCACGATCTCCGGCATCTCCTGGAAGAAGAAGGTCATCAGCAAGGTCGCGATATGGGCACCGTCCACGTCCGCGTCGGTCATGATAACGATGCGTTCGTAGCGGAGCGCATCGGGCGCGCATTTGTCGCGCGTGCCGCAGCCCAGCGCCTGGATCAGGTCGGCGATCTCGTTGTTGGCGCGGATCTTGTCGGCGGTCGCGGAGGCGACGTTCAGGATCTTGCCCCGGATCGGCAGGATCGCCTGCGTCTTGCGGTCGCGCGCCTGCTTGGCCGAGCCGCCAGCGCTGTCGCCCTCGACGATGAACAGCTCGGTGCCGGCTGAATCCGAAGCGGCGCAGTCGGTCAGCTTGCCCGGCAGGCGCAGCTTGCGGGCACCGGTCGCCGTCTTGCGCTTGACCTCGCGCTCGGCCTTCCGGCGCAGCCGGTCGTCCATCCGGTCGAGCACGAACTGCAACAGCGCGCGGCCGCGCTCCATCCGGTCGGCGAGGAAATGGTCGAAATGGTCGCGCATGGCATTCTCGACCAGCCTTGCCGCCTCGGGAGATGTCAGCCGGTCCTTGGTCTGGCTCTGAAACTGCGGGTCGCGGATGAAGACGCTCAGCATCAGCTCGGAGCCGGTGACCACGTCCTCGGCAGTGATGTCCTTCGCCTTCTTGTTGCCCGTCAGTTCACCGAAGGCGCGAATGCCTTTGGTGATCGCCGCGCGGAGGCCGGCTTCATGCGTGCCGCCGTCGGGCGTCGGGATGGTGTTGCAATACCAGCTATACGATCCCTCGCTCCACAGCGGCCACCCGATCGCCCATTCGACGCGGCCCTGACCGTCCGGAAACTCCTGTGATCCGGTGAAGAAGTCGCTGGTGGCGCACTCCCGCTCGCCGACTTGTTCCTTCAGGTGGTCGGCCAGCCCGCCCGGGAACTGGAAGACCGCCTCGGGCGGCGTGTCGTCAGCGATCAGTTCCGGTGCGCATTTCCAGCGGATTTCGACGCCGGCGAACAGATAGGCCTTGGAGCGGGCAAGGCGATACAGCCGGTTCGGCTTGAACTTCATCTCCTCGCCGAAAATCTCGGCGTCCGGGATGAAGGAGACGGTGGTGCCACGGCGGTTCGGCACGGCGCCGAGCTTTTCGAGCGGGCTCATCGTGATGCCCTTTGCAAAGCGCTGGCGGAACAGCTCCTTGTTGCGGGCGACTTCGACGATGGTTTCGGACGAGAGGGCGTTGACGACACTGACGCCGACGCCGTGCAGGCCACCGGAGGTCGCATAGGCCTTGCCGGAGAATTTGCCGCCCGAATGCAGCATCGACAGGATGACCTCGAGCGCCGACTTGCCCGGATATTTGGGATGGGGATCGACCGGCATGCCGCGGCCATTGTCGGCGATGGTGATGCGATTGCCTGGCTCCAGCGTCACCTCGATGCGGGTCGCATGCCCGGCGACGGCCTCGTCCATCGCATTGTCGAGCACTTCGGCCGCCAGGTGATGCATCGCCCGTTCGTCCGTGCCGCCGACATACATGCCGGGGCGGCGCCGAACTGGCTCCAGACCCTCCAGCACCTCGATCGACGAAGCGTCGTAATCCTGGGCGAGCGCGGCGTTGGAAGCGAACAGGTCGGACATAAGGGGAACGCTATAGTGCGCCCGCGCCGGTGTTCAAAGCGACGGTGGAAATCAGTTGTGGATGGAAGAATGGGAGGCGGCGCGAGCCACCTCCCTCTTCCTCCTTCGTCATCCCCGCGGAAGCGGGGACCCAGTCTTCTTCACTTCGCTTCTGGGCTCCCGCTTTCGCGGGAATGACGAGCTTGGATTTGCTCGAGCGCGTCAGAAGCGCAGCCGGGCGCCCGCGTAGAAACGGCGGCCGATCGCGTCATACGTGCCGGCATCCGTGTCCTGTCCGGCCGAAGCGCCGATGTCGGCCAGGAACGGTGCCTTGTTGTCGAGCAGGTTGTTGGCGCCGACATAGAATTGGTACCGCTCGCCCACGTTGAAGCGGACCTGGCCGTCCAGGTAGAACTCCGACGCGACCCGATAGAGCTTGTTGGCTCCGGGCTTCGCACCGGTCAGCTGATCGTCCAGATAGGAGGCGCCGATATAGGTGCCGGTCAGCGTGGCGCCGACGCCATTCTCCTGATCGAAGGACAGGCTGGTCGTGAACCGGTCCTTGGCCGCACCGATCTCGCCCGCGAAATAGTCGCGGTCGGAACCGGGCAGCGGCACCGAATAGCCCTTGAACAGGTGGGTGTAGGACGCGCGCACGCCGAAGCTGCCGCCCCACAGGTCGGACCGCCAGTTGATCGTCGTGTCGATGCCCGAAGTCCGGACGCCGCCGCTGTTCGAGGGGCCGTTATTCACCTGGTCGATCGAGCCGGCGCTGTTCGCACCCTGAGGCGCGGGGCGACGGGTGATGAACTGGCAGAGCGCCTGGTTACCGCCATTATAGCATTGGTCCAGGATGAACTGCAGCGGCGTATCGACGATTGCATCCTTGATCTTGATGTCGAAGTAATCGACCGTCAGGACCAGGTTGCGGAACGCCCCGCCCAGCGAGCGCGGGTTGATGACCACGCCTGCAGTGAAGCTGTCGCCCTTTTCCTCCTGCAGCTGCGGGTTGCCGCCGCCGAAGCTGGTGATGCCCTGCACGTCTGCCTGGGTGACCGTGAACGCGCCATTGGCGGCGATGTTCGCGGCGACGCCCGGCGCGGCGCGGCAGTTGGTCGCCAGCGTGCCCGTATCGGTCGCGGTGACGCCGATGCACGGATCCTGCAGACCGCTCGGGAAGTCCTGCTGCGGCGGCGAGAATAGCTCGTCGACATTCGGCGCACGCACCGAACGCGCCTGCATCACCCGGAAGCGGACGTCCTCGATCGGAGACCATTCGCCACCATAATTGTAGCTGAAGGTCGTGCCCACCGTGGAGTATTTGGACACGCGCACCGCACCGCGCAGCGTCAGGCGATTGAAGAAGGGACGATCCTGCAGGATCGGCGCGATCACCTCGCCATAGCCTTCGACCAGGTCGAATTTGCCCTTGGTCGAGGGCAGCGCATTGCCGCCGTTGAGGCCGAGCTGGGTGAGCTCGTCGAAGACGCTCGACGAGGTTTCCTTCCGATACTCGCCGCCGACCGCTACGCTGACCTTGTCTCGGTTGCCGAACAGCGAGAACAGGCCGCCCGAGACGTTCGCGCCGGCCACGGTCTGCGTGACCTTCGTGTCGAGGGTTGATGGCGCGGCGAGATAGCCGACCGCTGGCGTGAGGCTGCCCGGACCATAGATATTGGCCGGTACGCAGCCCGCCGCCCGCGCATCGGCATTGGTGCAGATGATCTCGGTCCGGTCGCCGTCACCATCGATGTCGTTGACCTCGCGGATCGCGTTCAGCGCCTGCTGGAACTTCAGGCTGTTGAACTGGCCGGAGCCGGTCTGATGCTCCTTGGTCTGGCCATAGACGCCATAGACTTCGTACGACCAGTCATCCCAGAACTTGCCGTTGACGCCGCCCGCGATGCGGAAGGTGTCGCGCTTGGCCGAGGAGGTGCGGCCGCCGAAATCGGACAGGCGCTTGTCGAAGAAGATGTCGCGGAGGCCATCGCCGTCCGTGTCGGTCGCGGCGTTGAAGATGGCGTCGGGCACGAACGGATTGCGGTAGGTGACGCCGTTCACGACCGACTCGATCGCGATCTGTCCCCCGGTGGTCGGATCGATATAGCTGGAATCGAGCGGGAAGGGCTCGATGACCGTCCTCACCTGGGTGCGGGCATAATTGCCTTCGACGAACAGGTTGAGCGCGTCCGAGACTTCGAAATTGCCGCGCAGCGCGCCGACATAGCGCTCCACCGGAACGGCCAGGTACCGGTAGGAGGAGCGGTTGAACCCGTCCGGGCCGATCGGCTGGCCGGCAAAGGCGCCGCAATCGTCCGGTGCAATGCCGCCATTGGTCGAGCTGCACGGGCGCAGCGCGTTCGTCACCGGGTCATAGGTGAAGGTGGTGTCACCGGCATAATAGCGACCACGCGGGCTGTAGCCCGACAGGAACGGACGGGCCGGCGTGAACAGGTCTTCGTCCTTGCCGGTGATGCTGCCGCCCAGGCTGGTCTGGTCGACATCGGACGGACCCGCTTCGGTACCGTGCTGCTTCTTGTAGATCGTGCCCTGCTTGGAATAGCCGGCGAACACCATGATGTTGCCGCGGCCATCGGCGAAGTTCTTCCCCGCGAGCAGATTGGCCTGATAGTCGAAGCCGTCGCCGCGCTGCGTGATGCCGGTCTGGCCGTCCGCCTGGATGCCTTCGAAATCCTGCTTGTAGATGAAGTTGACGACACCGGCGACGGCGTCGGAACCATAGAGCGCCGAGGCGCCACCGGTCAGCACGTCGACCCGCTCGATGAACTGGGTCGGGATGACGTTCAGGTCGACGGCGTTGCTGCCGGGAATGCCCGAAACGAAGCGGCGGCCGTTGACCAGCACCAGCGTGCGGTCGACGCCCAGGTTGCGCAGGTCGACGGTCGCGACGCCGGCGCTCGCCGTGGCGAAGGACGAGTTGGTGCGGCTGATGGACGGCGTGCCGAAGGCGGGGTTCTGCAGCAGCACGTCCTGCACGTTGACCGCGCCGGTGCTGGCGATCTGGCGGGAATCGACCACCTGGAGCGGCGACGCGGCGGTCGCGACCGGCGAGACGATGCGCGATCCGGTGACGACGATCGCGGCTTCTTCGGTGGCGGTGCCGCCGTCGGCCGATTGCGCCGCGCAACCGGGCGCGGATGCATCATTGGCGCAGGTCGCCGGATTGACTCTGGTCGGGCTGGTGTCGGCGGCCGTCTGTGCGGCGGCGCCTGATGCCCAAAGGGCGGGAACAATGAAGATTGAGCTCGCCAGCAGGCGAGCGCGGGGGCTGGAACGCATGGTACGCCTTTACTCTACCAACCACCCAGCAACCGCCGCTGCACAGTTTTTCCCATCAGATCAATAACTTTGTCTGGATACCGTAAAATCCGCAGACTGGCGCTTGACGGTGCCCTGCATCAGCAACACAGTCCTCACAACTGAGCGGGAGGGTGAGATGAAGCTGAAGCACGCCAGACTGATTCTGATGCTGCTGTCGGGCAGCGCGCTGGCTCAGGTGCCGAAGGAGCAGCTCGCCAAGCCGCCGGCGGATGCCCGCCACTTCGTCATCCTCTCGACCGGCGGCAAGCACGGGGACTCCTATATCTGGACGGCCCCTGACGGCACGCTGATGGGCCGCGAAAGCCTGTTGCTGCGCGGCCAGGTGTTCGAAACCGACGCCTCTGCCCGCGTCGGCGGCGACAAGATGCCGGCACGGATGGAGATTCGCGGCGTCAATCCTGGCGGCGATGTCGGCGAGACCTTCGAGGTCACGGGCGGCAGGGCCAGCTGGAAGTCGCAGGTCGATCAGGGCTCCACCGCTTACACGGAACCCGCCTTCTACTCCTCGGTCGGCGGGCCTATGGCGACCAACGCCTGGTTTATCGAGCGGCTGCTGGCCACCCCGACCAAATCGATGAAGCTGCTGCCTGGTGGAACGGCGACCGCCGAGAAGCTGACCACGGTGAGCGTCGGCGAGGGCGCCAAGCGGCAGGATGTCACTTTGTGGGCGGTGAGCGGGATCAGCAACTCGCCGCTGCCGGTCTGGACGGACGCGCAGAACCGGTTCTTCGGCGTCACTTTCGTGCTCGGCTGGCTGCCGGAAGGCTATGAAGCCGAGATGCCGAAGCTGGAGGCGGCGCAAACGGCGGCGATGTCGGCGCGGATGCCTGCCCTCGCCAAGTCGCTGGTGACGGTGCCGACGACGCCGGTCGTCTTCACCAACGTCAAGCTCTTCGACGCCGACGGCCTGTCGTTCAAGGACGGCCAGACGGTGGTTGTCGACAAGGGCAAGATCGTGGCGGTCGGCCCGGCGGCCTCGACGACGGCGCCGGCCGGCGCACGCGTCATCGATGGACGCGGCAAGACGCTCGTTCCCGGCCTGTGGGACGTGCACATGCATGTCGGCGACGATTATGCCTTGCTGCAGGAGCTTTCGCTCGGCGTCACGTCGGTGCGCGACCCGGGCAACAATGACAGGCTCACGATCGATCGCCGCGGGCGGGCGGCTTCGGGGCAGTTGCTCAGCCCGACCGTCTATCCTTCCTCGCTGATCGACGGGAAAGGACCCAACACCGCCCAGGTCGCCAATGTCGCGACGTCAGAGGCGGAGGCGATCGACTGGGTCCGCAAGGCCAAAACTAACGGCTTCAACGGCGTGAAATTCTACGGCACGCTCAATCCTGCCTGGCTGAAGCCCGCCATCGATGAGGCGCACCGGCTGGGGCTTCACGTCCATGGCCATATTCCACAGGGTCTGCGGCCGCTCGATGCCGTCAATGCCGGCTATGACGAGATCACGCACATCAACTGGATCGTCATGCAGGGCATGCCCGACAGCGTGATCCAGCAGTCGAACGGCATCATGCGTTTCGAAGGGCCGGGCCGCTACGCCAAGGATCTCGATCTCGACAGCCCCGAGATGAAGGCCTGGGTCAAGACGCTGGCCGACAAGAAGATTTACTCCGATCCCACGATGATCGCGTTCGAGAGCCTCTATGTGCCCGAAAATGGCGAGTTGTCGCCCTCCTATGCGCCCTTCGTCGGCACGCTGCCGCCGGCGACCGAGCGCGGCTTCAGGAGCGGCGGCTTCAAGGTGCCGGAGGGGCTGACCCGCGCCGATTACCGCAAGAGCTGGGCAAAGATGGTCGAGCTGCTCGGCCGCATGCACAAGGCAGGCGTGCCGGTCATCGCCGGCACCGACGGCTCGGGCCTCGAGATCATCCACGAACTCGAAATCTATCGGGAGGCCGGCTTCACGCCCGCCGAGGCGCTAGCGGCGGCCACGATCGTGCCGGCGCGCATGGTCGGCGTGGACAAGTCGGTCGGCTCGATCGCGGTCGGCAAGACGGCCGACCTGGTGCTGGTCGAAGGCGACCCCGAAGCCCGGATCGGCGACCTCCGCCAGACCCGCCTCGTCATGCAAGCCGGCCGCATCATGGACGCCGACGCGCTCCGCAAGGCCGCAGGCTTCGCCGGCCGGCCGAAGTGATCAGCGCACCGAGGCGAGCCGCAGCGGAAAGACATTCTCCAGCGCGTTGAGCCGTTCGGCCAGGGCGCGGTTGCAGGCCTCGTAGGCGGGGACGAACAGGCGTTCGATCTGGTCCTCGCTGAAGCGCCACGGGATCAGGCCGGAAAGCGTCTCGCTGTGGATCAGGCGGGTGCCGGCCCCTTCGCGCCGCAGGTCGAACAGATGGTCGCCGGTGAAAAGCAGGGGTACGTGTCCGCGCCAGGCGAGCGCCCGTCCGCGCTCGGCGCGGGTGACGGTCACCGTTTGACGAATCGTCGCGCCGTGCCGCGCCGGATTGAGGAAGCGCATCCGCACGCGGCTGCCTGCCCGCGCCTCACCTTCTGCCTCGACGTTCAGCGGGTTCCATTCCGCATAGCGGGCGAAATCGGCGAGCACGTCCCACACCCGTTCCGGCGCGTGCGGCAGGTAGATGGAGGTGAGAACGCGTTTTGGCATTCGGTCCAAGGGCTGAGGGGCTCACCCGCCGTCAAGCGGATGAGCCCCTCTCGTCGATCAAGGGGTGAGAGAGATCGACGAACCGGTCAGCCGAGGACCAGATTGCCGTTCATCTTCACCGGCCGGCTGATGTTGAAGTAATTCGGGCTGGTCGCGAGCACCGACTGGTGAATTTCGGCGAACTGCTCCGGCGTGCCCTTGCCCTTGATGCGCACGTCATAGTCGAGCTCGCGATAGCCGGCCGGCACCTGATCATCGAGGCCGAGGAAGCCGCGCAGGTCCAGCTCACCCTTGGTTTCGATCTCGACCGACTCCAGCTCGATGCCCCGAATCGACGCGCCGGCGACATAGCCGACCATCATGCAGGCGTTGATCGCCGTCATCAGCAGCTCCTGCGGATTGGCGGCCGCATTGGTGCCGAGCAGTTCGGTCGGCTCGTCCACGGTGATGCGGAAGTCGCGCTCGACGCGTTCGCCGGCGAGCGTGATGGCTTCGACGGTCGTTTCGCTGCGGGTCTGGCCCTGCCAGCGGGTGGTGACGTGGAAGCCGACCTTGGCCTTGCTCGCGTCCGCCTGAATGCCCTCGACCACCTCGCCGAGCGCGGCGAGGTCGATATCGTTGACGGTTTTCCCGGAAACAGTGTCCAACATGTTGAGATTACTCCATTCGATTAGCTGAAAAGGGGTGCGACCGCCTCAACCTTGGCGCACGCGTTGGGCGAAATGCCCTTGAGCGTGGCCAGGAAGTTCGGGTGCGTCATGCCGGAACCGAGATAGGTCCAGCGTGCCGCCTGATGCTGTTGTGAGAGCAGCTCGGCCTTGTCGGCGATGCTGCGGCCGGTGGCCCGTTCGAGCGCGACGAGGTTGAACTCCGCCTGCTGCGCGAGGCCTGCGTCGAGAAAGGCGCCGATCTCCAGATATTCTTCCGTCGCCGCCATGACGCCCGCTTCGCTGCGGCTTTCGGCCAGCGCCTCGACCATCAGGGTGTCGAGCCTGGCGTGCTGCGCTTCCTCCATCCAATGGTGGCGGAGCAGGCTCTTGAACAGCGGGTCGATGCCGCCGTCGTCGCGCACGCTGTCCAGATAATGGCGCTGCGTCATCCATTCGATGTGGAGGATGGCCAGCGCCACCGCGAGCGGGTCATGGGCCAGGATCTTGGCGCCGATCGCCTCGGCCGGGCCGATCATCGGGCATTCCGTGCCGAAGTCGGCTGCGAACGCGGCGTGGAAGCGGCGGAACAGCTGGATATGTTTGGCCTCTTCGGTCGCGAAGTTGAGCAAGGCGCGGACCCGGAAATCGTCCCGGTTCAGATGCGGCCGGGCGTGGTCGAGGACGAACGGGAGGATGAACTCCTCGATCACCCCGAACAGCACCAGATATTGATGCCCGCTGATCTGGTTGAGCAGCTTGCGTTCTGCTGCCGAGAGTCCCGGCGCCGCATCGGTGCGGGCCAGCGCCTCGGGCATGAACTTGGCGGAAAAGTCGAGCGGCTGGTCCGGCCCGAGCACATCGTCGAGCCGCCAGGCAGCGCGTTCGGACGAGCCGAGCACGGCTTCGTAACTGAAGTCCTTGTACATTTGCTATTTCCCTCAAGCAGCGGAGGTCAGATCAGCGTCGCGCCCGTCGCGATCCAGGCAAGGGTCGTCGCGCTCATCACGAAGCACGCTGCACCAGCGAGGAAGAGGCCGGCGGCCTCGGTAAACCAGGAACGGGACACGGTGATCGACTCCTATGATAGCGTTGTCAGCCGCACGTGCGGCCGGCTGCCCGAGGCTTGTTCTGTGATGGCGTGACTAGACCGGGCGCGGGGTGATATGAATCACCGGGCTGCCGGAAGAATTGATCCAAACGCCGCCATCGGCTCGGGGGAGTGCGCATGGACCTGGTTCAGGACATTTTGTCGTCGATGCGCCTGTCGGGTGCCGTCGTTTTCGACGTCGAGCTGGTCGCGCCCTGGTGCCTTTATTCGCATTACGGCCCTGAAGACTGCGCGCGCTTCTTCCCCGTGCCGGCGCAGCTGATCGCCTATCATTATGTGGCCGAGGGCCAGGTGTGGGTGCAGATTGGCGAGGAGGCACCGGTGCTTGCCCGTGGCGGCGACCTGGTCCTGCTGCCGCGCAACGACAAGCATCTGCTGTTCAGCGAGCCGGGCCTCACGCCGCAGCCGATGGAGGACGTCACAGTCGACGATGCGAGCGGGCGGGTGCGCGTGCGGCAGCAGGGCGAGGGCACGCGGCTGAAGATGTATTGCGGCTATCTCGGCTCCACCGCCGCCGAGCCGGCACTGATCCAGAACCTGCCGCCGCTGATGAAAGTGCATGTAGAGGAGGGCGAGCGCCAGCAATGGACGGCGAGTTCGTTGCAGCTGGCCTCCGGCGCTCTCGCTGGAGAGCCGGAGACGGTGGCGCGGATGACCGAGCTGCTCTTCACCGAAGCGGTGCGGCGCTATGTCGCGGAGCTTCCGGACGAGGACAGCAGCTGGATCGCGGGCCTGCGTGACCCCGCGATCGGCCGCGCGCTGCGCCTCATCCATGAGCGCTTCGCCGAGCCGCTCGACGTCAACAGCCTGGCGCGGGAAGTCGGCATGTCCCGCTCGGCATTTGCGGAGCGCTTCACCGCGCTCGTGGGCGACCCGCCGGCGCGCTACCATGCCAAATGGCGGATGAAGATCGCCGCCAACATGCTGCGCGACGGCCGGCAAACCAGTGGTGTCGTGGCTTTCGAGGTCGGGTTCAGCTCGGAAGCCGCGTTTGTTCGCGCCTTTCGCCGCGAGTTCGGGGAGCCGCCGGCGAGCTGGCGCCGGCGTCAGGCCAAGGCGGCGCAGCAAGGGAGCTCGCCGCAAGAGGGGTTCGCCGACTGCCTTTCGGCGGACGGTACCCGCATCGCTTATGCGATGCTGGGAACCGGCGCGCCCGTGCTGCAGCCGGCAATCTGGTTTCACCATATCGCCAAGGATCGCGGATCGGCCGCATGGGCGCACTGGACGCATGCCGCCGCCGATGGCCGAAGGCTGATCCGCTCCGATCTGCGCGGTCTCGGCGGGTCGGAGCCCCACCCGACGCGCTGGACTTTCGACGCCTTGCTGGAAGATTTTGAGGCGGTTGCGGATGCGTGCGGCGACGAGAGCTTCGATTTGCTCGGCGTGTCGCACGCCGCGCTCGTGGCGATCGCCTATGCGGCCAGGCAACCGCACCGCGTGCGCCGGCTCGTCATCTATGGCGGCTATGCTGCGGGCTTCGCGGTTCGCGGCGGTGTGGACGAGATCCGGCGGCGCGAGTCGCTGCTGGAAATGGGGCGCATCTATCGCGACGGCGACCGCACGGTGTTCGGCCGCATGCTCGGCGCCTTGTATTGGCCGGGCGCACGCGGCGAGATGATCGACTGGTGCAACGATCGGCTGGGGGCGATCATGAGCTTGGACGAGGCCCTGCAGGACGTGTTCCGCGCCATCGATCTGCGCGACCGCCTGGCGTTGATCGAGGCGCCGACCCTGGTCGCGCATAGCCGCGGCGATCGCATCATCCCCTTTGCCTGCGCCGAAGACGTGGCTGCCGGCATCCGTGGCGCGGAACTGATGCCGATCGACAGCGAGAACCATGTGCTGCTGGGGGACGAGCCCGGCTGGACTGCCTTCGAGCCGCGCTTGCGCCGCTTTCTGGCCAGCCCCGACCTGCCGAACGTACGAGCGGCCTAGGCTGTCGCCGCCACCTGGTAGAGGAAGTCGGCGAAGCCGCCGGCGGCATCGTCGAACCCCATGACCTTCGGATTGCTGCTCTCGATCAGCAGATATTCGTCGGGCGCGTGCGCGCCATTGCCATGCCCGAAACCGAATTGGCCTGCCGGCAGCGAGACCGGCGCGGAGGTGAAGACATAGCCCGGCCATGATCCCGCCAGCCGGGGCGAAATGGAGGTGGTGACGCCGGCGCGTTGATAGGTGGCGAGCTCCGCCTTGATCAGCGGCGAGTCCTCGGCTGTCTCGGTCGGGTCGTAGCCGCCCGAGACATTCACTTCGATGTCGCCATAGCCGCGCTTCAACAGATGCGCCTTCAGCTTGGCGATGCACTCCTCGCGCGTCTGGTTCGGGACGAGGCGCATGTCGATCTTGGCGGTAGCACGCGCCGGCAGGATCGTCTTGCCGCCCGGTCCGGTATAGCCTGCCACCAGCCCTTCGATGTTGACCGTCGGCATCGCCGCGAGCCGCTCCAGCGTCTCCCGCCAGGACAGGTCGCCGACGAAATGCTTCAGGCCCATCTGCGCCATCTCGCTCTGCTGGTTTCGCTTGGCGGCGGCGTCGGCGATCAGCGCCTTTTCGCGCGGGGTCAGCGGGCGGACATTGTCGAACCAGCCGTCGATCGCCGGGGTGTTGCCATCGGGCGAGACGAGGGTGGAGAGCGCCGCGACCAACCGCCAAGCCGGACTGTCGACGACCGCCTTCATGCTGGAATGCAGATCCTTTTCCGGCCCGCGGCCCCAGGCCTTGCCGGACGAGACCAGTTCCAGCTCGATGACGCCTTTGGCACCGAGGTTGACGTCGACGCCGCCATCGACCGGGTCCTGCCACGCGGACGGGATCACGACGCCGGAGCATTTCTTGAGCGCCGCCAGCACCTTCGGGCTGCGCACGATCTGCGTGAAGTGCGGCGAGCCGATCTCCTCTTCACCTTCGCAGACCAGCACGAGATTTACGGGCAGCTTGCGCCCGGACTTGCGGAAGCCGGCGAGGGCGGACAGCACCATCGCTTCCGGCCCCTTCTGGTTGACCGCGCCGCGGCCGACCAGCACCTTGCCGAGCTTCGGCCGGTCGACCAGCCGCCCTTCGAGCGGAGGCGAGCTCCACTCGGCCGGGTCGAACTGCTTTACGTCGTACATGAAATAGAGGCCGAGCGTCTTCCTCGCGCCATTGTCCATCGTCGCGAAGACGCCGGGGAGGCCGTCGCTCGGCACGCGCTCGACCTGCTGGAAGCCGGCTTCGCGCGCGAGCCGCATCATATGCGCGCAGCCCTCTTCGATGTTGCGGCTTTCCGCGGCGATGGTCGGCAGCGCGATCCACTCGCGCAGACGAGCAAGGCTCGCGTCATGATCGTCGCGGATTGCCTTGCGCACCGCGGCGAGATCGGACGCAGCGGCGGCAAGCGCAGGCCGGCCGGCCAGCGCCATCGATCCGATCGCCGCGCCCTGCACCAGGGCGCGCCGGCTCACGCCACCATTTTCATCCGTCATGTCGCTCTTTCTCCATCCCTTTTCGCCACTGTGACAAGGCGGACGGGGATTGGGAAGAGCGCCGAAGTTCAGCGAACGCGCGGCCCGCCGAAGGGCAGCGGGGGCGGAGGCCGCCGGTCACGCCGCGGCAGCTGCGCCTGATAGGCCTGGCCGCAATGCTGCACGCAATAGGGGAAGCCGGGGTTCACCGCCTCGCCGCAGAAATGAAAGTCCGGCTCGCCGGGGTGACCGAGCGGCCATTTGCAGATGCGATCGTTCAAATCGAGCAGCGATGTCTTGTCGGCGATCTCGGGGCTGGGCTTCGCCGGAACGAGGCGGCGCGGCGGCGCGGGCGGAATCGGCGCGGACTGCTCGCCGGGTGCCTGGCGGAGGAAGCCGCCAGGACCGATCGAGCGGATCTGGGGCTGAGGCGGCGGAGCATCGCCCGCTGCAGCGGTTACGGGGGTCGCGGCGGGCCGCTCGGGCGGCGCCGCGCGGACGGGCGCTGGTCGCGGCGCTTCCGCACGCGGTTCCGGCGCAGGAACGGGTGCGGCGGGAATGGGCGATCCGCCTTCTTCCTTGGCGTCGCGAACGGGAGACGGCCGCGCCTGCAGGCCCAGGCGATGCGCCTTGCCGATCACGGCGTTGCGGCTGACGCCGCCCAGCTCATCCGCGATCTGGCTGGCGGTCATTCCCTTTTCCCACATCGATTTCAGCTGTTCGATGCGTTCGTCAGTCCAGGCCATTGCTATCCTTCGTCCAGTCCGCTTGCAGGCGCCGCCGCCAGCCGATAGGCGAAGCGCCAATGGCCGACCAGTCCCAATCCGGAGTTCGCCTCGCGCCGGGCGTGGCATCGATCACCAATGTCAACTGGCCCGGGTTGCGCGCCCTTTATGTGAAGGAGGTGCGGCGGTTCTTCAAGGTCCAGCTGCAGACCATCTGGGCGCCGGCGATCACGACCATGTTGTTTCTGGTTATTTTCACGGTCGCACTGGGCCGCAGCGGTCGAACGGTGCTCGGCCATCCATTCGCCGACTTCATCGCGCCCGGCCTGATCGTGATGGGCATGCTGCAGAACGCGTTCGCGAACTCCAGCTTCTCGCTGCTCGTCGGCAAGATCCAGGGCACGATCGTCGACTATCTGATGCCGCCTTTGTCGAATGGCGAGCTACTGGCGGCACTGACGGGCGCGGCAGTAACGCGGGCCATTCTGGTCGGCTGCGCCGTGTGGCTGGCAATGCTGCTCTGGCCCGGAGTGCATGTCGTGCCGCGGCATTTCTGGGCGATCGCCTGGTTCGGCGTGCTCGGCGCGCTCTTCCTCGCCTTCATGGGCGTGATGACCTCGATCTGGGCGGAGAAATTCGACCATGCAGCGGCGGTCACCAACTTCGTGGTGGCGCCGCTGTCGCTGCTGTCCGGCACCTTCTATTCGGTCGAGGCGCTGTCCCCGGTCTTCCGCGCGATCAGCCATATGAACCCGTTCTTCTACATCATCTCGGGCTTTCGCTACGGGTTCCTGGGCGATGCCGACTCCCCGGTGCTGATCGGTGCGATCGTGGTGCTCGCGATCGACATTGCGATGGGCGCGACCTGCTACGCGTTGTTGCGCTCGGGCTGGAAGATCAAGGCGTGAAGATCGGCTACGCGGCCGGCACCCTCGCCTGCGAGGCCTATGTCGCGCGGCCCACGGGACAGGGGCCGCACCCGGCCGTGCTGATCGCCCCGACGGTGCGCGGCCCGACCGCGTTCGAGGAGGCGAAGGCCGACAGCCTCGCGAGCCAAGGCTATGTGGCGGTCGTGCTCGACCATTATGGCCGCGACAAGCGTGACCTCGGCGAGGCTGCATTCGCGGAGATGAACGCGCTGCTGGCCGACCGCGCCCGGCTGCGCCGTCAACTCCTCGACGGCTTCGCCTTCGTGCAAGGGCTGGATGGCGTCGACGCAGCGCGGATCGCCATCATCGGCTATTGCTTCGGCGGGCTGTGCGCGCTCGACCTCGCCCGCACCGGCATCGACGCGATCCGGGGCGCCGTCTCGCTGCACGGCATCTTCTCGCGGCCCGATCTTGGGGAGCAGCCGCCGATCAAGGCGAAGGTGCTGGTGCTGCACGGCTGGGACGATCCGCTGGCGACGCCTGAGGACGTGCTCGGGCTGACGCGCGAACTGACGGATGCGGGCGCCGACTGGCAGCTCCACGCCTATGGCCATACTGTGCACGGCTTCACCAATCCGGAAGCCGCCGTACCGGGCCGCGTCCTCTACAACGCAGACGCCCACCGCCGCGCGAACGACAGCATGGCAGGCTTTCTGAGCGAGGTGCTGGCTTAACCAACGATAACGAATGCGTTCAGCCTTGTTCCAGCGCGAATCGCCTAGAGGTGCATCACTCGATTGTTGGGAGTGAATGCCATGAAGAAGCTGATTGTGTCGCTTGCGCTTGCCTCGTCCGTGCTCGTCGCGGCCGCTCCGGCTTCGGCGCAATATTATGGCCGTGACCGCTACGACAATGGCCGTTACGACGATCGCTACGACCGTGGCGACCGCTATGGTCGTAGCGATCGCGGCTATGGCGAGCGCTTCGAACGCAACGGCCGCTTGGGCCGGCAGCTCGATCGCATCAACTTTCAGATCAGCCGCGGCGTGCAGAACGGCACGATAAACCAGCGCGAGGCAAGCCGGTTGCGCTACGATCTGGGCCAGCTCTGGCGCGTCGCCCAGCGCTATTATGCGACTGACGGGCTGAACGGCTGGGAAGCGCAGGACCTGCAGCGCCGCGTCAGCATGCTGGAGGACCGGGTCCGCTTCGAGCGCCGGGACGATGATCGTCGCTGGCGCTAAGCGACACTTGTAGCACTAAGTGTCAGGGGCTCCGGAGCGATCCGGAGCCCCTTTCTATTTGTCCAAACATCCCGTCGACAGCTGGACGATAGCAGGATAGAAACAAGACACTCTATTCTCATCGTCTACGGAGGAGCGGAGTGGACCCTATCGACGACGTGTTCGGCTCGATGCGCGTGCACAACAGCCTTTATGCCCGCATTGAGGGGACGGCGCCGTGGGGCGTGACCTTCGTCCAGGGTGCGGCGGCGCGTTTTGGCTATGTTGTGCGCGGCCAGAGCTGGCTGACCGTCAAGGGGCGGGAGCCGGTGCGGGTTTCCTCAGGCGATTGCTGGATGATCGTCGGCGGTGCGCAATATTCACTGCAGGACGAGCTGCAGACGCCGACCGAATATTGCTACAAGGCACTGCGGGAGCACTCCAACCATGTCGTGCGGCTGGGCGGCGGTGGTGATCCGGTGACGGTGGTCACGGGCTGGTTCCTGTTCGACCGGCATGGCGCCCGTCCGCTCATCGACCTCATGCCGGAGCTGATCCTGACCCGCATGGACGAGGAGCGGTCTGAGTTGATGCAGTCAACCCTGCAACTGCTCGCCGTCGAGACTGCGCGGCAGAGCCTTGGCACCGGCATCGTCGTCAGCCGTCTGGCCGATATCCTGTTCATCCAGGCGATCCGGGCTCATGCCGCTTCCAGCGGCGTCGAAGCCGCCGGCTGGATCGGCGCGCTGGTCGATCCACGCCTGTCGCGCGCGTTCAAGGCGATCCACGCTAGGGTCGAGCATGGCTGGACGGTCGAGGACCTTGCGCGGGAGGCCGGCATGTCACGCTCGGCCTTCGCCGCGCGATTCCGCGATAGCGTGGGCTTGAGCCCCCTCGATTATGTGACCCGCTGGCGCATGTTCCGCGCCGGCGCGCTGCTCCGCAAAGGCGAGCGCTCGATCGCGGAGATCGCGATCAAGGTCGGCTATGAGAATGAAAGCGCTTTTGCCAAGGCGTTCAAGCGCGTGACCGGAATCACGCCCGGCGCCTATCGCCGCGAAGGGGGGGAGATCGGTTTCCTGACTCAACCCGCCTTGCAGCCGCCCGACCCCAATGCCGACGGAAGGGTGGTTCGGCTGGCGGCATAGCGGGGTTGTTTCGGCTCCGCCGCTCCCTTATACCCGGCGCAGTCAGGCGGCCGATACGGTCGCCTTTTTGCTTTTGACCTTGCAGGAGCTGCACAATGGCGATCACCCCTCTGATGCCCGTCTATCCCCGGTGCGGGGTACGGCCGGTGCGCGGCGAGGGCGTGTATCTGATCGGCGAGCGCGGCGAGCGTTATCTCGATTTCGCCAGCGGCATCGCCGTCAACCTGCTCGGCCACGGTCACCCGCACCTGACCAAGGCGATCGCCGACCAGGCCGCGACGCTGATGCACGTGTCGAACCTCTACGGCAGCCCGCAAGGCGAGGCACTCGCGCAGCGGCTGGTCGACAACAGTTTCGCCGACACGGTGTTTTTCACCAACTCGGGCGCGGAAGCCGTCGAGTGCGCGATCAAGACTGCGCGCCGCTATCATTTCGCCGGCGGCGACACCCACAAGACGACGCTGATCACGTTCAAGAATGCGTTTCATGGCCGCACCATCGGCACGATCAGCGCGACCGATCAGGAGAAGCTCCGCTCCGGCTTCGAGCCACTGCTGCCGGGCTTCAAGGTCGTCGAGTTCGACAATCTGGAAGCGGCCAAAGCGGCGGTCGATGACTCTACAGCCGGCTTCCTCGTCGAGCCCGTGCAAGGCGAGGGCGGCATCCGTCCGGCAAGCCAGGCCTTTATGCAGGGTCTGCGCCGCATTTGCGACGAACGCGATCTAATGCTGGTGTTGGACGAAGTGCAATGCGGCGTTGCGCGCACCGGCACGCTCTACGCTTATGAACATTATGGGATCGAGCCCGACATCCTCGCTTCGGCAAAGGGCATCGGCGGCGGTTTCCCGATGGGCGCGTGCCTTGCCACCGAAAAGGCGGCGCGTGGCATGGTGATCGGCACCCATGGCTCGACCTATGGCGGCAATCCGCTCGCCATGGCCGCCGGCCAGGCTGTGCTCGACGTGGTGCTGGAGCCGGGCTTTCTGGAACATGTTCAGCAGATGGGCGACCGCCTGCGCCAGGCGCTCGAACAGATGATCCCCAATCACGATCACCTGTTCGACAGCGTGCGCGGCCTCGGCCTGATGCTCGGCATCAAGCTCAAGTCGGACAGCCGCGCCTTTGTCGCCCATCTCCGTGACCAGCATGGTCTGCTGACGGTCGCCGCCGGGGACAATGTCGTCCGCATCCTGCCGCCGCTCGTCATCGACGAGAGCCACATCGCCGAGTGCATCGAAAAGCTGAGCGCGGGTGCACGGGATTATGCGCCGGCGCAGGCGGCTTGATGACGAATAAATCCTCCCCGGAACGGGGAGGGGGACCAGCCGCAGGCTGGTGGAGGGGGCCCAGTAGCCAGCTCCAGTCCTCGGGCCCCCTCCACCACCGCTTCGCGGCGGTCCCCCTCCCCGTGCCGGGGAGGATCTGAATGCGTCACTTCCTCGATCTCTCCTCCGCCGGTTCCGAGGGCATGGCCGCGATCCTGGCCGAGGCGCTCGACCGCAAGCAGGCGCGGGCGGGCTGGCCCAAGGGCAAGGTCGACGCCGACCGGCCGCTCGACGGGCGCGTGCTGGCGATGATCTTCGAGAAGAGCTCGACCCGCACCCGCGTGTCGTTCGACATGGCCATTCGGCAGCTCGGCGGCTCGTCGATCATCTTGGACTCCGGCACGACCCAGCTTGGCCGGGGCGAGACGATCGCCGACACCGCGCGGGTGCTCAGCCGCTATGTCGATGCGATCATGATCCGCACCGACGATCCCGCCAAGCTAGACGAGCTGGCGCGCCATGCGACGGTGCCGGTGATCAACGGGCTGACCGACCGCTCCCACCCGTGCCAGATCGCCGCCGACCTGCTGACCGCGATCGAAAAGGGTGTGCAGCTGCCCGGCTCTAAATGGGCCTGGCTGGGCGACGGCAACAATGTGCTGCACTCGATCGTCGAAGCCGCAGGGATGTTCCAATTCTCGGTCGGGATCGGCTGCCCCGAAGGCTATGATCCCGAAGACAGTTTCGTGCGCGAGGCCAATGCGCGGCTGGCCAGGAGCAATGCGCGAGTGACGATCGAGCGTGATCCGGTTCGTGCGGCCGCCGATGCCGACGTCGTCGTCACCGATACCTGGGTGTCGATGGGGCAGCCGAATTCGGCCGACAAGATCGCTGCGATGACTCCCTATCAGGTCAACGCCGCGCTGATGACGCACGCCAAGCCAGCGGCGACCTTTCTCCACTGCCTGCCCGCGCACCGCGGCGAGGAGGCGACCGACGAGATCCTGGACGGAAATCAGTCCGCCATCTGGGAAGAGGCGGAAAACCGCCTACATGCACAAAAAGCGATTTTGCTTTGGTGCTTTGGACTGATCCACAATGACGGAACGAACTGAGCTGGACCGGACCCTCGGGTTCGCGATCCTGGAGCAGCATGCGCGCGGCCGCCTGGTGCGGCTGGGACCGGTGCTCGACGAGATCCTTTCCGCCCATGCCTATCCGCCGGTTGTCGAAAAGCTGCTGGCGGAGGCGCTGGCGCTGACCGCTTTGCTCGGCGCGACGCTGAAGGACGAGAGCGGGCAGATGACGCTGCAGGCGCAGACCGAAAGCGGGCCGATCGACCTGCTCGTCTGTGACTATAAGGACGGCCAGGTGCGCGGCTATGTCCAGTTCGATGCCGATCGGATCGCGATGGTGCCGTCCGATCCGTCGCTGTTCGCGCTGTTCGGCAAGGGCTATCTGGCAATCACCTTCGACCAAGCGGTGAGCGGCGAGCGGTACCAAGGCATCGTGCCGCTGGAAGGCGCATCGCTCGCCGAAGCGGCGCAAAGCTATTTCTCCCAATCCGAGCAGATCCCCAGCCTGGTGCAGCTCGCGCATCGCCACGACGTCGATGGGCGCTGCATCGCCGGCGGTATCCTGCTCCAGCACCTGCCCGAGGGCGAGGAGGGGCGCGACCGGCTGCACACGCGGCTCGACCATCCCGAGTGGCAGCATGTCGAGGCGCTCGGCCGCACCATCAAGGACGATGAACTGACCGACCCGGACCTGCCGATGGAGACGTTGGTCTGGCGGCTGTTCCATGACGAGAAGGAAGTCCGTGTGCTGGGTGGCGCGTCTCTCAGCCGTGGCTGCCGGTGCAATCGCGAGCATATCCTCGGCGTGCTGTCGCGCCTTCCGCAACCGGAGCAGGCCGACATGGCGGACGAGCATGGTTTGATCCGCGTCGATTGCGCCTTTTGTTCGATTAGTCATCCGATCGCGCTTTCGGAACTGGCTACGGTTGAATAGAACGCCGTCGTAACCAATTTCGGCTATTCGGCGCGGCGCTGATGGTTGATGGGTGGTGAGGTTCGGATGCGGTGGATCTGTGCCGTGCTGGTGGGGGGAGCGGCGCTGACGGCAGCGGCGAGCCCTCATGCCGGCATCCTTGCCTTCAACCGTATCGAACATGGCGCGTGGCAGCTGCGGGCGCTCGACGGCGGCGCGCAGCCGCAGCGTATCTGCGTACAGGACCCCTATGAGCTGATCCAGCTGCGCCATCCAGGCGCCGCCTGCTCGCGCTTCGTGCTTGCCAACGACGCCCAGACCGCGACCGTGCACTATACCTGCACGGGGGCGGGCTATGGCCGTACGACGATCAAGGTCGAAACGCCGCAGCTGATGCGGATCGACTCGCAAGGGCTGGCCAATCAGGCACCTTTTCAAGTGGCGTTCGAAGCGCGCCGATTGGGGCCTTGCGGTGCGCAACAGGCGGTGCGTTAAGCCATCATTTACCATAAGGGATCTAGGAAGAACTGGTGTCACGTAGGCACGCTTTCCTCCCTTGAGCCGCAAGGCTTGACTGGGCCGCCCTTCGGGGCGGCCCATTTGTTTTATGGCGCTGCTTGCATTCTCCGCTAAGTCGTTGAAGGCAGGGAGGATGGACCGGGCGCAACTACCACTCCGCGAGTCCGGTCACATGATCGGCAGCGCCGTCCTCGGGCCGGCGGATACATGGCCACGCGCACTCGCCAACCTCGTCGACGTCATCGCCGCCTCCCCTTTTCCGATGTTCGTGTTGTGGGGCGAAACTCGGGTCCTGCTCTATAATGCCGCCTATGTGCCGATCCTGGGGCCGCACCATCCCGACGCGATGGGCCGACCGTTCTTCGAGGTCTGGCCCGAGATCCGCGAACTGATCGAGCCGGTCGTCGCGGCGACACTCCAAGGCGAGCCAAGTCTCTACGAAAATTTGCCGGTAACCCTGCATCGGCCGGAGCCGGAGGCAGCCTGGTTCACCTTTGCCTATAGTCCGGTTCGTGACGACCACGGGCGGATCGGCGGCGCATTGTGCGTCTGCACCGAAACGACCGAAGGCGTCCGCGCGCGGCGTCGCCTCGCCTTTCTGCTGTCATTGGAAGAGCAGATCCGCGACCTTGAGAGTCCGAGTGCGATCATCCGTGTCGCTCAAGCGGCACTGGGCGACTATCTGCAGGTGAGCCGGGTCGGCTATGGCCGCCTCGATCCCGACGAACGCCATTTCACTACAACCGACAACTGGACTGACGGATCAGTCGAGCATTTCAACGGCACCCATGATCTCGCGGCTTTTGGCGAGCAGATTTACGGAGCCCTCCGCCGGGGCGAGGCGCTGGCAGTGCACGACACGAACGTCGATCCGCGCGTGGATGTGCAAGGGCGCGCCGCGTTCGCGGCGCTGCAGACGCAGTCCGCGGCGACGGTGTCGCTGCTCCGCGGTGGACGCTTCGTTGCCGCCATGTACCTGCATCATCGGGATCCGCGCCGCTGGGACGCCGAGGATATCGGCCTGATCCGCGACGTTGCGGAACGCACCTGGTCCGCCGTCGAACGCGCTGGCGCCGAGGCCGAGCTACGCACGCGCGAACGACTGCTCGCCTTCCTGGACGCACTCGGGCGCGAAACGGCGGCATCGTCCGACGCGGACGAAATCCTGGCCATCACCACGCGGATGACAGCCGCCCATCTCGGACTGTCGAACTGCGCCTATGCCGATATGGACGCGGACCAGGATGGCTTTACGATCCGCGGCAATTGGCACGCGCCGGGCTCTCCCTCGATCGTCGGTCATTATCAGTTGGCCGATTTCGGCACGCTCGCCGTGCAGGAGCTGCGAGCAGGGCGGCCGCTGATCATCAACGACAATCTCAAGGAGATCGCACCGCACGAGGCCAGGACGTTTCAGGACATCGGGATTGCGGCGACCATCTGCATGCCGCTGATGCGCGGCGGCCGGCTGCTGGCTTTGATGGCGATCCACGATCGGGAGCCGCATTATTGGAGCGACTATGAACTGACAGCGATCCGCGAAGTGACCGAGCGGTCCTGGGCCCATGTCGAGCGCGTCCGTTCCGAAGCCTTGCGCCGTGACCGCGAGGAACGGCTGCACATCGCCATGGACGCGGCGGAGATGGGAACCTGGGATTGGGACCTGACGATCGGCCGGGGCGCCTGGTCCGATCGCACCGCCGAGATCATGGGCGTGGCGCCCGGCCAGGAGGTCACGCCGGAGCTGCGCTACAACAGCATCCATCCGGACGACCGCGAATGGGTCGGCCGGGCGGTGACCGAGTCGATCCAGTCGGGCCGTGACTTCGCGACCGAATACCGGATCGTGCGGCCGGACGGCGAAGTGCGGTGGATCGCGTCGCGCGGCCGCGTCCAGATGAACGCGGAAGGTCGCGCGATTCGCACGACCGGAACCGTCCGCGACGTGACGCGCCGGCGTCGTGCGCAGGATGAGCTGCAGCAGCTCAACGACCGGCTCGAACAGGAAGTGGCGGCAAAGACCGCGGAGCGTGACCGGATGTGGCGGCTCAGCCGCGACTTGTTCGTCGTGATCGGCAGAGGCGGCGAGATCCGCGCGATCAACCCCGCCGTCGAACGGCTGTTGGGCTACAAGCCATCGGCGCTGGTCGGCACCAGCTTCGCAACCTTCGTCCATCCTGATGACCTTCGCGCCGCCGCGGGACCGATCCGAGCGGCGGCATCGCAGCCGGTCGGAGACTTCAGCGCCCGCCTGCGAAACGCGGCAGGCGAGTGGCGCGATTTTTCCTGGACGGCAGCGCCTGCCGAAGGGGAAGCTTATGTGATCGGGCGCGACGTCACTGCCGAAGTTGAGCGCAAGCGCGATCTGGAGCTTGCCCAGCATGCGCTGCGCGAGTCCCAGAAGCTGGAGGCGTTGGGGAAGCTCACGGGCGGGGTCGCGCATGACTTCAACAATCTGCTGACGCCGATCGTCGGCAGCCTCGATTTGCTGTCGCGAGCCGAGGGCTTGACCGAGCGACAGCGAAAGCTCGTCACCGCCGGACTAGAATCCGCGGAACGGGCGAGGGTCCTCGTCCAACGACTGCTTGCCTTTGCCCGGCGCCAGCCGCTTAAAGTCGGTCCGGTCGACATGGTTGCGCTGATCAACGGCATGGCCGATCTGATCGGCAGCACATCCGGACCGCATATCGACTTGCGAGTCAGCGTCGATCCGCAGCTGCCGCTCGCCCAGGGCGACGCCAACCAGCTCGAACTCGCCATCCTCAATCTCGCGGTGAACGCACGCGATGCGATGCCGGCGGGAGGCACGCTGTCGATCACGGCGGCTGAAGCCCAAGTGGAGGAGGCGCGTCCAAGCAGGCTGCGGGCCGGCCGCTACGTCCGCATCGGGGTCGCCGATACCGGCACCGGCATGGATGCCGATACGCTGGCGCGGGCGGTGGAGCCGTTCTTCTCGACCAAAGGCATTGGCAAGGGCACTGGGCTCGGCCTGTCGATGGTCGACGGCCTTGCGTCGCAGCTCGGCGGCGCCATGCTCATCGAGAGCCGGCCGGGGCTCGGCACGCGTGTGGACATTTACGTGCCGGTCTCCAGCGCCTCGCGGCAGTCCGACGCGTCGCCAGTGGCAAGCGAGGCCTTTGCCGACGGTGCCGGAACGATCCTGCTGGTCGATGACGATGCGGCGGCGCGGGCTACGACGCGGGAGCTGCTCGTCGATCTCGGCTACCGCGTGCACGAGGCCAGCTCGGGACAGGAGGCGTTTTCCCTTCTCGATCGGGGCGACAGGTACGATGCGATCCTGTCGGACCAGCTGATGCCGGGAATGACGGGATCGGAGCTGGCGGCGCGGATTAGGACGCGCTGGCCCGGGACCCCGTTCCTGCTCGTGTCGGGCTATGCCGACCTGGACAGCATTTCCCCGGACCTGCCGCGGCTGGCGAAGCCGTTCCGGGGCGAGCAGCTCCGCAAGGAACTGCAGGCGCTGGGTCTGTAAGACTGGCTCAGCTCTGGCCGAGCGTGCAGCGTCGGATTGCGGCGTTGAGCTGGTCGATGGTGAAGGGCTTGGCGAGCACTTCGACGTCGTCGGGCCGGTGGGCGATCTCGTCCGGGTCCGCATAGCCGGTGATCAGCAAAGCTCGGAGGTCCGGTACATGCTCCCTCGCCTGTACGAGCACTTCGGAGCCGGAGATGGTCGGCATGGCATAGTCGCTGATCAGCAGGTCGAAACTCCCATCGCCGTCTTCCAGCCGTTTGACGACCGCCGTGCCGTCCCGGATCGAGGTAACCTGATGGCCAAGTTCCTCGAGCATCGCGGCAGTCATGGCGCGCACGCCCTCATGATCGTCGACCAGCAGGATGCGGAGGGCCGATCGCGTGCTCTGTTCGACGGTCTCGATGTCGGTCCCGGCCAAGGCGGCCGCCTGCTCCGGTGCGCGGGGCAGCCACAGGCTGACGCGCGTGCCCCGTCCCACTTCGCTTTCGATCTCGACGGCACCCCCCGATTGTCGGGCAAAGCCATAGACCATCGACAGGCCAAGGCCCGTGCCCTTTCCGGCAGGCTTGGTCGTGAAGAACGGCTCCATTACCTTTTCGAGCACGGCCGGCGCGATGCCTTCACCGGTATCTACGACGGTCAGCGTCACATATTGGCCAACCGGCAGCGCGGCCGATGCACCTTCTCCAACTGTCCGGTTCTCGGCGGTGATGGTGATCGTGCCGCCGCCAGGCATCGCGTCACGGGCGTTGATCACGAGGTTCATCAGCGCCAGTTCGAGCTGAGTATCGTCGGCATAGACCGGCCAGCCCCAGTCCATTCCCTCCCACCGTATCTCGACGAGGCCACCAAGGGTATGGGCGAGCAGATCGTCCAAGCGGTGCGAGAGTTCCTGCAGCGGGACCGAGGCCGGCTGCAGCTTCTGGCGGCGCGCAAAGGCAAGCAGGCGGCGGACCAGCTCCGCACCTTGCTCCGCCGCATGACGGGTCATGCCAAGGATCTTCTTCTGCTCGTCGGCGAGCGTGATCCGCCGCTCGATCAGGCCGATTCCGCCCAGAACGGCGGCGAGCAGGTTGTTGAAGTCATGCGCGATGCCGCCGGTCAGCTTGCCGATCGCATCCATCTTCTGCGCCTGGAGCAGCTGAATCTCCATGGCCTTGCGCTCGGTGACGTCCAGCAAGGTGCCGGCGAACTTGCCGGAGCCGCCGTCCGAATCGGGCAGCAGCACCGCCTGATCGAGGAAATGCCGATAGCTGCCGTCGCCCGCCTGCCAGCGATATTCGATCGACAGGCGGCCGGTCCGGCTCCTCTCCGTCAGCGCGGCGAGGACCCGGTCCCGATCTTCGGGATGCAGCCGGTCCTGCCAGATGGTCGGGCTCGCCGCGATGTCGTCAAAGCTGTAGCCGGTGATCGCCATCAGGTCGCCGCTGACGAAGGCCGGCCAGCGCGGTTCGCGGTCGAAGGGCTCCAGATAGAGAACGATCGGCAGCGAGTTGATGATTGCTGCCTGGCGCTGTTCCGCGGCGCGAAGCTCCTGCTCGGTGCGGATCAGTTCGGCGGTGGTCTTGAGATTGGCTTCGAGCAGTTCCTCCTGCTCGCGCGCCTTGCGCTGGATTTCGCGGCGCATGCGGTAGAGGTCGACGAACACGGCGACCTTGGAGCGGAGCACAACCGGCTCGACCGGCTTGAACACATAATCGACCGCGCCCATCGAATAGCCGCGGATCAGATGTTCCGTCTCCTTGTTCACGGCCGACAGGAACACGATCGGGATGCGCTTCGACTGCTCGCGCCGCCGAACGATCTGGGCGACCTCATAGCCGTCCATGCCCGGCATATAGACGTCCAGCAGGATGACCGCGAACTCGTCCTTCAGCAGGTGCCGCAGCGCCTCCTCGCCCGAGCGCGCCTCGACTATATCGGCCAGATCCTCGAGTACGGTCCGAATCGCGAGCAGGTTGCGCTGGTCGTCATCGACGACCAGCACGCGGGCGCGCTCTTCGCTTGGAGCAAGGGGCAACGGCCGCGCGACGGGGTCGGGCACTAGGTCCATCACAATCGTATTCTGCGCTTCCACGTCAGCCTGCGACCGGGAATGATTCGACGATCAGCCCAGCACGGCTGCGCGACCGATCGATCCAGACCCGCAACAGGGCGAGCAGCAGGTCGAGGTCGACCGGCTTGGCGATATAGTCGGATGCGCCGGCATCGAGGCATTTCTGACGGTCGCCCTTCATCGCCTTGGCCGTGACGGCGACCAGCGGCACGTCGGCGAGCGCGGGGCGCTGCCGGATCTGCTGCATCGTCTCGTAACCGTCCATTTCGGGCATCATGATGTCGATCAGCGCGATGTCGATCCCCGGCACCTCCTCCAGAATGCGGATCCCGTCCCGCCCGCGCTCCGCGTGGAGCACCTCGACGCCGTAGCTTTCGAGCACGCTCGTCAACGAGAAGATGTTGCGGATATCGTCATCGACGATGAGGATCTTGGCGCCGCCAAGCTCCGGTACCTGGCGGCTCGTCTCTGGCTCGGACTGTCTCACGACGCGCGTCGCGCGCCGGAGGGCAGGGCCGACGGCGGCAGGCAGGCCTTCGAGGCTGTGCACGACCGGCACGTCGACCTTGTCGGCAAGCTTGGCGATCGTTCCGCGCACTGCCGCGCTTTCCTCCCCGCGGCTGACCACCAGCACCGGCGTGGCGAGCGGGACCACCGACCCGAGCTCCTTGGCCGCCGCCGCGGTCTCGCCACCAGCGACAACGACGAGGTCGAGCAGTTGCGGTCCGAATTTCTCCTGCGCCCGCGCGAGGGTGGAGGCGGTCTCAACTTCGACCAGCGGATCGGCGATCAGTGCGCCGATCGCCTTACGGTCGGACGCGCTGCCGCCGACGATCAGCACCCGCCGCTCGGCGCGCTGGATGTGCTGGTGGATGGACTGGAAGACGTCGACCAGATCATCGCGGGCCGCCGGCTTCTCGGTGATGCTGAACGCACCCATGCGCGACACAGCCTGGATGTCCGACGCGCCCGAAATGACATGGATTGGCAAATGCCGCGTCTGCGGATCGTGGCGCAGCAGGTCGAGCAGCACGAAGCCGTCGATGTCGCTCAAGCCCAGATCGAGCGTGATCGCGTCAGGCTGGAGCTTGCGGGCGAGGGCGAGGGTGCCCGCACCCGCGGTCGAAACCACGCCTTTCAAGCCGGCTTCCCGCGCCAGGTCGAGCAGGATGGACGCGAAGGTTACGTCATCCTCGACGATCAGCACGAACGGATCGTGGCCGAGATTCTCGCGATCATCGACCACTTCGGCGGCCGCGCCGATCGCGGTCGGCACCGCCGCTCCGCTATTTTCATAGCGCGCCGGCGTGCCTTCGCCGGTGCTCGCGACCGCGCCGGCTTCGAGCGGGATGAACAGGGTGAAGGTCGAGCCTTCGCCGGGCCTGGACCGGACCTGCAGCTCGCCGCCGAGCAGCCGTGCAATCTCGCGGCTGATCGAGAGGCCCAGGCCGGTGCCGCCATATTTGCGGCTGGTGGTACCGTCGGCCTGCTGGAACGCCTCGAAGATCAGCTTCTGCTTGTCCTCGGGGATGCCGATGCCAGTGTCGGTCACCGCAATGGCGATCGCCCGATCAGCGCCGCGCAGCACCGGATGATTGGTGCTCCAGCCATGCTTCACGGTCTTCACCGACAGCGTGACGCCGCCCTGGGCGGTGAACTTGAACGCGTTGGACAGCAGGTTGAGCACCACCTGCTGCAGCCGCTTCTCGTCGGTGCGGATCGAGAGCGGCAGCGACGTGTCGAAGTCCACGTCGAAGCGCAGCCCCTTGTCCTGCGCCAGCTGACGGAAGGTGCGGTCCATGTGCTGCTTGAGCGTCGACATTGGCATGTCGCCCACCTCGATCGACACGGTGCCGGACTCGATCTTCGACAGGTCGAGGATGTCGTTGATCAGGCTGAGCAAGTCGGAGCCGGCCGAGTGGATCGTGCGCGCGAACTCGGTCTGCTTCTCGTTGAGGTTGCCCTGCGGATTGTCCGCCAGCAGCTTCGACAGGATGAGCAGCGAGTTGAGCGGCGTCCGCAGTTCGTGCGACATGTTCGCCAGGAACTCGGATTTGTATTTGGAGGTGAGGGCGAGCTGCTCGGCCTTCTCTTCGACGGCGCGGCGCGCCATCTCGATCTCGATATTCTTCGCTTCGACCTGCTTCTTCTCGTTCTCGAGCAGCTGCGCCTTTTCCTGCAGCTCCTCGTTGGTCGCGTGCAACTCTTCCTGCTTGGTGGTCAGCTCGGTCTGGCGGGCCTGCAGCTCTTGGGTCAGCAGCTGCGACTGCTTGAGCAGTCCCTCGGTGCGCATGGTCGCGGCGATCGTGTTGAGCACGATGCCGACCGATTCCATCAGCTGGTCGAGAAAGCTCTGGTGCGTCTCGTTGAACTCGCCGAACGAGGCAAGCTCGATCACCGCCTTCACGTCATCCTCGAACAGCGCCGGCAGCACGGCGACGTTCGCCGGCTTGGCGTGGCCGAGGCCCGAGCCGATGCGGATGAAGTCGGCGGGCACGTCCTTCAGCACGATGGGCCGGCGGTCGGCGGCTGCCTGGCCGACCAGCCCCTCTCGCAGCTCGAACTCGTCCTTCAGCGCCGCCTTGTTCTCGGCCCCATAGCTGGCCGCGAGCTTCAGCCGGGTCTCATTCTCCTCGCGCTCGGTGACGTAGAACACGCCATATTGCGCGTTCACCAGCGGTGCGAGCTCCGACATGATCAGGTTGGAAACCGTGGTTAGATCGCGCTCGCCCTGCAGCATCCGGCTGAACCGCGCGAGGTTGGTCTTGAGCCAATCCTGCTCCGCATTCTTGAGCGTCTGCTCCTTTAAGTTGCGGATCATCTCGTTGATCGTGTCCTTGAGCGCGGCCATCTCGCCCGACGCCTCGACGGCGATGGAGCGGGTCAAGTCGCCCTTGGTCACGGCGGTCGCCACGTCAGCGATCGAGCGCACCTGGTTGGTCAGGTTGGCGGCGAGCTGGTTCACGTTGTCGGTCAGGTCGCGCCACAGACCGGCGGCGCCCGGCACGCGCGCCTGGCCGCCCAGGCGTCCTTCGATGCCGACCTCGCGGGCCATGTTGGTCACCTGGTCGCCGAAGGTCGACAGCGTCTCGATCATGAAGTTGATGGTTTCAGCGAGTGCGGCGATTTCGCCCTTCGCGTCGAGCGTCAGTTTTCGCTTCAGGTTACCCTGCGCCACGGCGGTCACGACGTCCGCGATGCCGCGCACCTGATTGGTCAGGTTGTTGGCCATCAGGTTGACGTTGTCGGTCAGATCCTTCCAGGTGCCGCCGACGCCCGGCACGTTGGCCTGGCCGCCCAGCTTACCCTCGGTGCCGACTTCACGCGCCACGCGGGTCACTTCCGAAGCGAACGAGTTCAACTGATCCACCATCACGTTGATGGTGTCCTTGAGCGCGAGAATTTCACCCTTCACGTCGACGGTGATCTTTTTGGACAAGTCGCCGCGCGCCACGGCGGTGGTCACGTCGGCGATGTTGCGGACCTGACCGGTCAGATTGTCGGCCATCAGGTTGACGTTGTCGGTCAAGTCCTTCCATGTGCCGGCGACGCCGCGCACCTGCGCCTGTCCGCCCAGCTTGCCTTCGGTGCCGACTTCGCGGGCCACGCGCGTCACTTCGCTGGCGAAGCCGTTCAGCTGATCGACCATCGTATTGATGGTGTTCTTCAGCTCGAGGATCTCGCCCTTCACGTCGACGGTGATTTTCTTGGACAGATCGCCCAAGGCCACGGCGGTCGTCACCTCGGCGATGTTGCGGACCTGGCCGGTCAGGTTCGACGCCATCGCGTTCACATTGTCGGTCAGGTCCTTCCAGGTGCCGCCGACACCGGGCACCTGTGCCTGGCCGCCGAGCTTGCCCTCGGAACCCACTTCGCGCGCCACGCGCGTCACTTCGGACGCGAAGGAGTTGAGCTGGTCGACCATGACGTTGATGGTGTTCTTCAGCTCGAGGATTTCGCCCTTCACGTCGACGGTGATCTTCTTCGACAAGTCGCCGCGTGCCACCGCGGTCGTCACCTCGGCGATGTTTCGCACCTGGCCGGTCAGATTGCCGGCCATCAGGTTGACGTTGTCGGTCAAGTCCTTCCAGGTGCCCGCGACGCCTTCCACCTGCGCCTGACCGCCGAGCTTGCCCTCCGAGCCCACTTCGCGGGCCACGCGCGTCACTTCGGATGCGAAGCCGTTCAGCTGGTCCACCATGACGTTGATGGTGTCTTTCAGCGCGAGGATTTCGCCGCGCACCTCAACCGTGATCTTCTTCGACAGGTCGCCGCGGGCCACGGCGGTCGTCACTTCGGCGATGTTTCGGACCTGGCCAGTCAGGTTCGCGGCCATCAGGTTCACGTTGTCGGTCAGATCCTTCCACGTACCCGCGACACCCGGCACCTGCGCCTGGCCGCCGAGCTTGCCCTCGGTACCGACCTCTCGCGCCACGCGGGTCACTTCGGAGGCGAAACCGTTCAGCTGGTCCACCATGACGTTGATGGTGTTCTTGAGTTCGAGGATCTCGCCCTTCACGTCGACGGTGATCTTCTTGGACAAGTCGCCCGAGGCCACCGCCGTGGTGACTTCAGCGATGTTGCGGACCTGGCCGGTGAGGTTGTCCGCCATCAGGTTGACGTTGTCCGTGAGGTCCTTCCACGTGCCGCCGACACCCGGCACCTGCGCCTGACCGCCGAGCTTGCCCTCGGTGCCGACCTCGCGCGCCACGCGCGTCACTTCCGAAGCGAACGCGTTCAGCTGGTCCACCATGACGTTGATGGTGTTCTTGAGCTCGAGGATCTCGCCCTTCACGTCGACGGTGATCTTCTTGGACAAGTCGCCGGACGCCACCGCCGTCGTCACCTCGGCGATGTTGCGGACCTGGCCGGTGAGGTTGTCGGCCATCAGGTTCACATTATCGGTCAGATCCTTCCAGGTACCGCCGACGCCTTCCACCCGCGCCTGGCCGCCCAGCTTGCCTTCGGTGCCGACTTCGCGGGCGACGCGCGTCACTTCGGATGCGAAGGAGTTGAGCTGGTCGACCATCACGTTGATCGTGTTCTTCAGCTCGAGGATCTCGCCCTTCACGTCGACGGTGATCTTCTTGGAAAGGTCGCCCGATGCCACCGCGGTCGTCACCTCGGCGATGTTGCGGACCTGGGCCGTCAGGTTGGTCGCCATCGCGTTGACGTTGTCGGTCAGGTCCTTCCAGGTCCCGGCGACGCCGCGCACCTGCGCCTGCCCGCCGAGCTTGCCTTCGGTGCCCACTTCGCGCGCCACGCGCGTCACTTCGGAGGCGAAGCTGGCGAGCTGCTCCACCATCGTGTTCACGACCTTGCCGATGCGCAGGAACTCGCCGCGGAGCGGACGGCCGTCGATCTCGACCGCCATAGTCTGCGACAGGTCGCCCTTCGCCACCGCACCGATGACGCGGCTGACCTCGGCGGTCGGCTGCACCATGTCGTCGATCAGCTCGTTGACCGAGCGGATGGCGGAGTCCCAGTCGCCGGTCGCATTCTTCAGCCGGCCGCGCTGGGTGATCTTGCCTTCCTTGCCGACCACCATCGACAGGCGCGAGAATTCCTGCGTCATCTCCTGGTTCAGGGAGACGACCTCGTTGAACAAGGCGGCGACTTCCGGATCGAAATCCGGATCGTCCTCGGGCAGGCGGACGGAAAAGTCTCCGCGCCTCAAGGCACGAAGCGCGCTGACAAGCTGGCGACGATCGGTGAACTCGCGCGGGGTCTGGATGTTCAAGGACGGCTCCTGGCTTCCCCCCGCCCAATATCTAAAACTGTACAGGCCCCCCGGCCCGAGCATTGTGATAGCAAAGAATTTGCCGCGCGCTGCCTAAATTTTTCGTGAATGGCCGTGCCGGAAAGGGATGGTGCCGAGTGCAGGGATCGAACCCGCGACCTTCGGTTTACAAAACCGCTGCTCTACCAGCTGAGCTAACCCGGCGCGCCGCATCGCTAATGCGTCAGCGCACGCCGAAGGTCCAGCCTTCGGTTCGCGCCAGCTTGGCCGTGAGCTGCTGCGGTCGCCAATATTGCGCGTCGTGCGCGACCGTCCGGAGCCAGGCTGCTGCCAGGATCGCGTCGGTCGCATGATCGTCATAGCGGGTGAGCGGCGCGTGCGGTGCGCTGTCGAACGCTGTCAGGACACGGTCCAGCGTCCCCGCATCGCGGACCTTGGTCCGGCTCTTCGGTAGGCCCGCGGCGGTCGCGGCAATGCTGGTGTAGATCTCGACGACCACCGGGCCCTGTACCGGCACCGGATCATAGGGCCAGATCGGCAGCCGTCCGGCGAGGCGGTGGAAGAGCCGCATGCCGGTGAGACTCGACTTGCCGACCTGCGCCGCGCCGACGAGGTTGAAGTTGCTGTACGGGTTGCACAGCCCCTGATCGCGGCTGACGTCCTCGACCACGCGAAAGCGGCCGGCGCCGGCCGGGAACAGGTCGCCGCAGCGGCCGCCGTGTCGGCGAAAGTGGCGGCTCGCTTCCGGGTGATCGACGAAGCTGTTGGCGCCAAGATGGGGCTCGTCCGTGGCAATCGCCTCGACCAGCGCCCAGAGGCCCGGCGCGTCAGCCGGGCTCTGGTTCCAGCCGGGGAAGAACGCGCCATGATCAGCGAAGGCGAGGGAAGGGGAGAGGTCCATCCCGATCAGCCAGTCGCCCTCTAGGCCGAGCAACCAGTGCAGCACTTCCAGCCGTGACCAGACATGACCCGGCCGCACCAGCTCGGGCGCAGGGGTGCCAAGCCTGCAGGCGGCGATGGCGATCCCCTTCTGCCGCGGCCCGGCCGCGCCGGACCAGTCGATCGCGGCAAAATGCGTGAACCTATTCAAGCGCCTTCAACACATCCGCCGAGAATTTGGCGATGTCGAAGCCGCCGCCCGCCGGGTCTTCGCCGCGGCGGACGATGACGAGACGTTTTGACGGGATCACCATGATATATTGCCCGCGATTGCCCTGGGCGGCGTAGCTGCCTTCCGGCAGTCCCTGCTTTGGCCCGAACAGCCAGAGCGTCGCGCCATAGCCGGGGCCTTCGGCGGGCTGTGGTCCGGACGGAGTGGTCATGTACTTGACCCACCCTTCCGGCAGGATGCGCTCGCCCTGCCAAACGCCATCGTTCATCCAGAGCAGGCCGAGCCGGGCGAGGTCGCGGGCGGTGGACCAGACCTGTGATGAGAGGATGAAGTTTCCCTGCCAGTCGGCCTCCGCCACCGTGTGCCGCATACCGATTTTGTCGAACAGTTCGGTGCGCGGGAAATCCAGGTAGCGATCGTCGTTCTTGAGCGCGGCCCGGAGCGAACGGATGGCGAGAAGGATGTCGTTGTTGGCGTAGCGGAAGCGGGTACCAGGAGCGGCCTCGAGCGGCCAGTGCGTCGCTTCTTGCGAGACGTTCGTGGCACCGGTGTAGAGCGCGTCGGTGCGGTTGCCGGCAGTGTCGCTGTGCAGCCCACTCGCCATGCGCAGCAGATTGTCGAAAGTTATCGCAGAGCGCGGATCGCGCCAGGCGGGCCGCCATTCCGGGATGTTCGCCGGCTGGGTCGGGTCGAGCAGTTTCTGGCGAACGGCGATGCCGATCAGCGTCCCTGAGATGCTCTTCGCCACCGACCAGGTGCGGTTGGAGACAAGCGGGCCAAAACCTTCTGCATAGCGTTCGGAGATGATTCGGCCGTCGCGGACGATGACCAGGCCCGTGGTTCGCGCCTGTTCGCCATAGCCGCCGGCGAAAGCCCGATCCGCCATCGTGCTCAGCTTGGGAGCCACCTTGCCGGAGAGGCCCGCATCGCCCTGCGGCCAGGGACGAGGGTCGAGCGGCGCTGTTTCCGGGTCTGCAGAATAAACGGGCACGATCGGCGCCGGCGCTGCGCCGATCGGGTCGGTGGTACAGCCCAGGCCCTTGCGCCAACTGGCGCGCCGCGGCGGCAACTTGTCGTCGAACGCCACGGTGACGGAGCGGGTGCTCGGCTCGATCGCGGCAGTTAGCTCACCCACCAGGGGCTGGTATTCCGGATATATCCCGGTCAGCTCCAGCGCCTCGATCTGCGCCTGAGTGCGGCCGGCATTGAACATGCCGGAGCAGAGAAAGGCAGCCTTGTAGGCCGCGGCGAGAGCGCGCTGGTAGGTGGTCGGTTCGGCGGCCTGGGTGGGGGTGCCTAGACAAAGCAATGCTCCGGCGAAGGCGGGAGCCCAGCGAGCACGGCTCCGACCTGCGCCGGAGCACACGACAGCCGTTTCAATCGTCACGCTTCGCACGCCGCAGTTCCTCCCAATAGGCCAGCCGCTCGGCCACGCGCTTTTCGAAGCCGCGGTCGGTGGGCTTGTAGAACGTCTGCGGCCCTAGGCCTTCGGGCCAATAATTGTCGCCCGAGAAACCCTCATCTGTGTCGTGATCATAGGTATAGCCGTTGCCATAGCCGAGCTGCTTCATCAGCTTGGTGGGCGTGTTGAGGATGTTCATCGGGGGCTGCAGTGAGCCGGTCTCCCTGGCACTCTTCCAGGCGGCCTTTTGCGCAGCATAGACCGCGTTCGATTTGGGCGCGGTGGCGAGGTAAAGGCAGGCCTGGGCGATGGCGAGTTCGCCTTCGGGCGAGCCGAGGAAGTCGTACGTGTCCTTGGCGGAGATGCATTGGGTCAGCGCGTTGGGATCGGCGAGGCCGATGTCCTCGACCGCGGCGCGGGTGAGGCGGCGGAGCAGGTAGAGCGGCTCCTCGCCCGCGGTCAGCATTCGGGCGAGATAGTAGAGCGCCGCCTGCGGATCGGAGCCGCGGATCGACTTATGCAGCGCCGAGATCAGGTTATAGTGGCCGTCGCGGTCTTTGTCGTACACGGCCACACGCCGGTGGAGCATCGCCGACAGGCCCGCTGGGTCGAGTGGCGCTTCGAGCTGCACCGAAAACAGCGTTTCGACCTGGTTGAGCAGAAAACGGCCGTCGCCGTCCGCGCTGGCGACGAGTGCTTCGCGCGCTTCCGGCGTGACGGGCAGCGGGCGGCCCTCCGCCTCTTCCGCCCGGCCGAGCAGGATGTTCAGCGCTCGGGCATCCAACCGGTGCAGGATCAGCACCTGCGCGCGGGACAGCAGCGCCGCATTGAGCTCGAAGCTGGGATTCTCCGTCGTCGCGCCGACCAGAGTGACGGTGCCATCCTCGACATAGGGCAGGAAACCGTCCTGCTGGGCGCGGTTGAAGCGGTGGATCTCGTCCACGAACAGCAGCGTGCGCTGGCCGGCGGCAGCATGGTCGCGCGCGGCGGCGAACACCTTGCGCAGGTCGGCGACGCCCGAGAACACGGCCGAGATCGCCTCGAAGCGCAGCCCCACCGCATCGGCGAGCAGCCGCGCGATCGTCGTCTTGCCCGTGCCCGGCGGACCCCACAGGATCATCGACGACAGCCGGCCGGCCGCGACCATCCGGCCGATCGCGCCTTCCGGGCCGGTCAGGTGATCCTGGCCGATCACGTCCTCCAGCCGCTGCGGACGGAGCCGGTCGGCAAGCGGCGCGGACTCGGCCGGGTCGGGGGCGAACAGGTCAGCCATCATGGCCACCTAGCCCCATTCGTCATCCCGGCGAAAGCACGGACGCGGCGGTGACGAAGCGGCAGGAGAGAGCACTGGGCTCACCGCTGTCGTGGACGATGAAGATGAAGCTTGACCAGAGCCAATGAAGATATATCTTGAGCGCATTCGAGTCGTTTGGGAGCAAGCGAAATGTTCTTCTATTATGGCGGACGCAATCATGGCTGTGGACCTAAAATGAGCAGCTGGAAGCGCGGGCCGTTCGAGTTCAGCTTTGATATGGGCGAGGAACTCGGCCGGCGCGGGCGGGGTGGCCGGCGCCGGCGCATGTTCGACGGCGACGAGTTGCGGCTCGTGTTGCTGAAGCTGATCGCCGATCAGCCACGCCACGGCTATGACCTCATCCGCGACATCGAGGAGCGCACCGGCGGCGCCTATGCGCCGAGTGCCGGTGTCGTCTATCCGACACTGACGATGCTCGACGAGATGGGGCAGATCGAAGCGGTGTCCGAAGGGTCCCGCCGCCAATATGCCGCCACCGACGCGGGCCGCGCGCACCTTGCCGAGAGGGAAGAAGAGGTTGCCGAGCTGATCGCCCGGCTCGACGCCCTGGGCGAAGAGCGCAACCGCGTCGATCGTGCCCCGATCAGGCGTGCCACCGCGAATCTGTTCAGTGCGCTGGCGCACCGGGTGGCGCGCGGCGACACCGACACGTTGGCGCACGAGATCGCCGAAGTGATCGACGAAGCCGCGCGCAGGATCGAAAGGTTGTGAGGCTCTTTCACCGATAGCGAGTGATCCTCGTCCTGCACGGGGTGGATCAACGACCTTGCCTCCGCAATCGGCAGGGACTACATCTCGGCCCAAGGCTCGGCCGCTCCGTGAGGGGCGGCCCTATTTATTTCCGGAGGTTTCCCCTTGGCCCAGGCCTTTCCGCTCATGCCGCACGCGACCGCTTCGTGGCTGGTCGACAACACCTCGCTTTCGTTCCAGCAGATCGCCGATTTCTGCGGGCTCCACGTGCTCGAAGTGCAGGCGATCGCCGACGATACGGCAGCGACCAAGCTGACCGGTCGTGACCCGGTCCGCGCGCACGAGCTGACCATGGAGGAGATCGAAAAGGGTCAGAGCGACGCGAGCTACCGCCTCCAGATCTCCAAGGGTCCCGAGCAGATCCGCCGCACGAAGGGCCCGCGCTACACGCCGGTCTCCAAGCGCCAGGACAAGCCGGACGGCATCGCCTGGATCATCCGCAACCATCCCGAAGTGTCGGACGGCGCGATCTCCAAGCTGATCGGCACCACGCGCACCACTATCGCGGCGATCCGCGACCGTAGCCACTGGAACATCTCCAACATCCAGCCCAAGGACCCGGTGACCCTGGGCCTGACCACGCAGCGCGAGCTGGACGCGGCGGTCGCCAAGGCTGCCAAAGCCGCTGGCCTCGAGGCGCCGACCGACACCCGCTTCGAAGGCGACCGCGAGGCGCTGATCGAGGAACTGCGCGCCCAGCGCGAACGCGCCGCGCGCGAGGCGGATGCCGCCGCGGAGGGCGAGCTGCAGGCGCCGGACCATCCGGCCTTTGCCGACCCGTTCAAGCGGGGGTGATACCATCGCGTCCTTCGAGACGCCATTTCGGCTGGGCTCAACGGCTCCTCAGGATGAGCGGTTTGAGCGTGATCCGCTCATCCTGAGGAGGGACTGAGCTTGGCGAAGGCCCGTCTCGAAGGATCCGACCATCACACGACCCCAACCCGCCACAAGGGCCTCGACTATCCGTTCGGCGATCGCGCGCCCGAGGCCGGCGAGACCATCGAAGTCGCGGCTGGCGTGCATTGGGTGCGGCTGCCGGTGCCGGGGCCGCTCAAGCACATCAACGTCTGGCTGGTCGAGGAAGATGGTGGGGTCGCGATCGTCGATACCGGCCTGCCCCTGGATGCCTGCAAGGATGCATGGCGGTCGGTGCTAGACGGCCGCCGCGTCACGCGAGTGATCGTCACCCACCTGCATCCCGATCATCTCGGGCTGGCCGGCTGGCTAACCACCAAATTCAGGGTGCGGCTGTGGATGACCCGCGCCGAATATCTGACCGCGCGGCTGCTGGTTGCCGACGCCCGGGCCGAGCCGCCGACGGAAGTGATCGCGATGTGGCGCGGTGCAGGCTGGTCGGACGAACAGGTCGCGGCGGCCGCGGCCAGGGGCTGGGGCAATTTCGCCGAGGCAGTGCACAGGCTGCCGGACGGCTATGTGCGCGTGCAGGGCGGCCAGCAGGTCGGACGCTGGCGGGCGGTGATCGGCAGCGGCCATTGCCCGGAGCATCTCTGCCTAGTCGACGATACGCAGCGCGTGATGATCTCCGGCGATCAGGTGCTGCCACGCATCAGCTCCAATGTATCGCTGACGATGCTGGAACCGGAGGGGGATCCGCTCGGCGAATGGTTGGGCAGTCTGCAGCGATTTCGGGCCGAGCTGCCGGCAGACCTGCTGGTGCTGCCGGCGCATGGTGCTCCATTCACCGGCCTTCATGCGCGGCTCGATGCCTTGATCGAGAGTCACGAGAAGCAGCTGGAGCGGCTGGAAGGGCGGCTGCGCGAAGCGCCGCGACGGGCGGTCGATTGTTTCGGCATGATGTTCGCCCGGGCGATCGACGACGGGATCCTCGGCATGGCAACCGGAGAAACGCTCGCTCACCTGCGTTGGCTGGAGCGGCGCGGCCGCGCGAGCGTCGAAGACCGCGATGGCGTGTGGTGGTGGAGCAGTGTTTCGTAACGAAACGTTTCCGACCTATTAACCAATTTGCAAATGCGTTCAGCGGCCCTAAGAGTCGCCAAAGGTCGCGAATCAAACAAAAAAATTTTTGACCGTGTTCCACTCTCAGGGGGTTACCACATGTCCTTTCGTGCTGTTCTCGCCGCTTCTGCGGCGGTTTTTGCTGCGTCCGCCGTTCAGGCGGCCGACTATGACCTCGTGATCCGGGAAGGCGTGCAGACGCTGCCGGTTTCCGGTCCGACCGGCCCGATCCTCGCCTATGACGATCTCCAGGAGCGCGGCAACGGCACCGGCTCGGCTTTCGTGTCTAAGGCGGCGCCGCGCAACGGCAACGGCTCGCTCGAAATCCACGGCGACCGCTCGCGTTATGTCATCGGCAACATCTATCGCACCACCGATCCCTATTACGGCGCTCCCGCCCTGTCGCAGTCGCTGTTCAACTTCAGCGATCTGACCAGCCTGACGTTCGACTGGCAGGTGACTGCGCCCAGCGCTGGCGCCGGTGCGCACAACACGCCCGCCGTCCGCGCGCACATCATCGACGGCAATGTTCGTGCCGAGATGATCTGGGAAGGCGTCTACAACGGTGGCGTCGCGGGCGTGGCTCCGGCCGCCGGCTGGCAGACCGCCGGTGCCGGCTCGGTGTTCTACATGAACATCCGTGAAGGCGGCGCCGAGTTCCTTGCCAATGCCGGTGCGGGCTATTCGCTCGACAATGGCGCGAACGGCGTGCTGCTGCTCAACGGCTCGCAGCAGAACCGCACCATCGGCACCTGGCAGTCGCTGTTCTCGGCCAACGCCTATGTGACCGGGCTGAGCTTCGGTGCGGGTTCGGGCTTCGGCGCCGGCTTCGTCGGCTTCATCGACAATGTCGGCGTGCGTTCGCCCAACGGCAACAACTTCACCGTCAACTTCGAAGCGGTGCCGGAACCGGCCACCTGGGCGATGATGATCGGCGGTTTCGCCTTTGTCGGCGCGGCGGCCCGTCGTCGCTCGACCAAGGTCGTGTTCGCCTGAACATCGCTTGATTGAAACGAAAGGGCCTCGGAGCGATCCGGGGCCCTTTTTCGTATCAGAACACGGGGTCGTCACCGGGGGTGTGGATGCCGCACTCGGTCTTGTCCCAGCCGCGCCAGCGGCCGGCGCGCGGGTCCTCGCCCGGCTTGACCTTGCTCGTGCAGGGGGAGCAGCCGATCGACGGATAGCCCTGCGCCTCCAGCGGGTGACGAGGCAGTCTGTGCTCTTCGAAATAGGCGTCGAGCCGGTCCTTCGACCAGTCGGCGAGCGGGTTCACCTTCAATCGCCCCTCGTCGATTTCGAAGCGCGGCAAGGCACCGCGCGTCTTGCCTTGAAAGCCTTTGCGGCCGGAAATCCAGGCGTCGAACGGCGCCAGCGCGCGGCGGAGCGGCCGCACCTTGCGCAGATCGCAGCAGCCGTCCGGATCATAGGACCAGCGTAGGCCCGTACTATCCTTCGCCGCGAGGTCGTAAGGGTCGGGACGGAAGACGCGGAGATCGGTAAAGCCCAGCCGTTCCGAAACCTCGTCCCGATAGGCAAGGGTCTCGCCGAAGATCTTCTGCGTGTTGAGAAAGATCAGCGGGATGTCCTTGTCGATCTCGGCGATCAGGTGGAGCAGGACCGCCGATTCCGCGCCAAAAGACGACACCACCGCGACCCGTCCCTTGAGCTGGGTGGTGAGCAACTCGCGCAGCATCTCGGTCGTGCCGACGCCCGCATAGCGCGCGTTCAACGCATCGGCGTCCGCCTCCACGAAAGCCGGCGCGGTGTCGATCAGATCGAGGCGGCGTGCGGCATTAGCCATGGCGCAGCTTCCACACCGGCACCGCGCGATCGGCCGCCGTTTGATAGAAATAGGGGAAGCGGCTCAGCGCCTCTTCGACCAGCTTGGGATCGAGGGGCTGATGCGGCGCGAAGCTGTCGAAGCCGCAGCGACGCATGAACAGGATCTGGTCGACCAGCACATCGCCTTCGGCGCGGAGTTCGCCCGCATATCCATTCTCGCGCAGGATTCGCGCGGCCGAATAGCCGCGGCCGTCGCGGAAGCGGGGAAAGGCGATCTCGACCAGCCTGAGGCGATCGAAGTGCGGGATCAGCTTGCGCACATCCTCGCCCGCCTCGACCCGCACGGCATGGGCGTCTTCCTGGGTGAGAAAGGCGTCGAGGGTGACGGCGGGTTCTTCGTACGCGTCGTCGGTGCGGAAACGGAGTTCAGCCATAAATGGCCTCCTTGAACGGGTCGAAGCCGACGCGGCGATAGGTGTCGAGGAAGCGTTCGCCGGGTTCACGCAGGGACACGTACCGGTCGGTGACGCGCTCGATTGCGTCGACCACGCCGTCCTCGTTGAAGCCGGGGCCGGTGATCTTGCCCAGGCTCGCGTCCTCGGCCCCCGATCCGCCGAGCAGCAGCTGGTAGTTCTCCGTGCCTTTCCGGTCGACGCCGAGGATGCCGATATGCCCGGCATGGTGATGGCCGCAGGCGTTGATGCAGCCGCTGATCTTGAGTTTCAGCTCCCCCAGATCGCGCTCGCGTCCGGCGAAGCGCTGCGCGATCTTCTGCGCGACCGGGATCGAGCGCGCATTGGCCAGGCTGCAATAGTCGAGACCAGGGCACGCGATGATGTCGCTGATCAGGTCGAGATTGGCATTGGCGAGACCCGCCGCGTCGAGCGCCTGCCAAACGGCATAGAGATCGGCCTTGCGAACATGCGGCAGCACGATGTTCTGCGCATGCGTGACGCGCAGCTCGTCGAAGCTATAGCGTTCGCCCAGATCGGCCATCAACTCGATCTGGTCGGCCGAGGCGTCACCCGGAATGCCGCCGATGGGCTTCAGCGAAATGTTGACGATCGCATAGCCCGGCGCCTTGTGCGGCTTGACGTTCTGATCCAACCAGACGGCGAAGTCGGGGTCCGAACGGTCGATTTCTTCGCTGAGGCCCGTTTCGAACGGCGGCGGCGCGAAATAGCTGGCGATCCGGTCGAACTCGACGCGCGGGACGTCGATGCCGAGCTTCACCAGTTCCTGCCACTCGGCCTCGACCTGCCGCGTGAATTCCTCCTGCCCGAGATCGTGAACCAGGATCTTGATGCGCTGCTTGTGGATATTGTCGCGGCGCGCCCAGCGGTTCCACACCCGCACCGCCGCCTCGATATAGCTCATCAGGTGATCGGCGGGCAGGAATGGGCGGATCAGCGGCGCCACGAACGGCGTGCGCCCCATGCCGCCGCCGATATAGACTTCGAAGCCGAGTTCCCCCGCCTCATTCTTCACCAGCTTCAGGCCGAGATCGTGCAGCCGGATCGCCGCGCGGTCCTCGTCTGAGGCCGTGACCGCGATCTTGAACTTGCGCGGAAAGTAGCTGAACTCCGGGTGGAAGGTCGTCGCCTGACGGATCAGCTCGGCCCAGGGACGCGGATCGGCGACTTCGTCGGCGGTCGCGCCGGCATATTGGTCGGACGAAGTGTTGCGGAAGCTTTCGCCCGACGTCTGGATCGCGTGCATCTCGACGGTGGCGAGATCGGCTAGAATATCAGGCGCCTGCTCGAGCTTGATCCAGTTATACTGGATGTTCTGCCGAGTGGTGAAATGGCCATAGCCGCGGTCATAGGTGCGGGCGATATGGCCGAGCATCCGCATCTGCCGGCTGTCGAGCGTGCCATAGGGGATCGCGACACGCAGCATATAGGCGTGGAGCTGGAGATAGAGGCCGTTCTTCAATCGCAGCGGCTTGAACTGGTCCTCGGTGATGTCGCCGGCAATGCGGCGACGGACCTGATCCCGAAACTCGTCGACGCGCGCATCGACGATTGCCTGGTCGTATTGGTCGTAGCGGTACATGTCAGATCACCCAGCTGCCGGCATTCGGGTCGGCGGGTTTGAGGGTCAGGTCGGGGCGCACCGTCGGTCCGAGCGCGCGGATACGATCCTTGATGTGGGCGGGGCGGGGGCCGTCGGCCGTCTCGACCGCGTCGATGATATAGGGATTGTTGACGCGCCGGGCGCCTTCCTCGCGGGTGAGGATCGCTTCGCCGGTCTCGCCGACATCGATCGCATCTTCGACATGCAGCGACCAATAGCTGCCCGCCCACCAGGTTACCGCGCCGCTGGCGAGATCGTTGCCGGTCAGGATCTTCACGCGAGCTTCTCCGGCTGGGCGGCGAAGCGCCGCAGCACGTCATGCGCGTCCGATCGGTCCACCACTTCGCCGACCACGATGATCGCCGGGCTCTTCACTCGCTCGCGTTCGATCATCCCGCCGACGTCCGCCAGCAAAGAGCGGAGCGCGCGGGCGCCGGGACGGGTGCCGTCCTGCAATACCGCGACCGGCATGTCGGGTGAGACGCCGTCGGCGATCAGCTTCTCCGCGATGTCGGCGCCGGTTGCCACGCCCATATAGATGACGAGCGTGCGGCCCTTGCCCGCCAGCCCCGACCAGTCCTGGTCGGTCAATCCTTTGCACTGGCCCGCGACGAAGCTGACCGCGCTCGACACTTCGCGATGGGTGAGGGGGAGCATCGCCTCGGCCGCGCAGCCGAGCGCGGCGCTGACGCCCGGCACTACTTCGACCGGCACGCCGGCGGCGCGGCACGCTTCCGCTTCCTCCCCGCCGCGACCGAAGATGAACGGGTCGCCGCCTTTCAGCCGCACGACCTTGTTGCCGGCAAGCGCCTCTTCGACGAGCAGCAGGTTGATCGCGTGCTGGGCGAGCGTGTGGCGGCTGCGCTGCTTCGCGACCGAGATGCGCGGCGCATCGCTGAGGTCGAGGATGCGCGGATCGACCAGGCCGTCATGGACGATCAGGTCGGCATCGCGCAGCAGCCGCGCAGCCTTCAGCGTCAACAGCTCCGGATCGCCGGGGCCGGCGCCAACGAGATAGACATGTCCCAAGGTCATGAGGGGCAGATGGGCCTCTGACCGCGTTGTCACAAAGCAGGGATGCTTTGAGGCCCTTTAGCCCACCTTTCCCGTTCGTTTCGAGCGCAGTCGAAAAACGAGTGCAACGTCTGGCGCGCTTCTCGACTGCGCTCGAAGCGAACGGAGTTTAGGGGCGCAACCCGGTTGTGATCGTTCCCTCCACCTTGTCCGCCATTGTGCTCACGACCGGATAGGCGACATAGTCGGCCGCGTAATAGGCGCTCGGCCGGTGGTTGCCGGACAGGCCGACGCCACCGAATGGCGCGGCCGACGAAGCGCCATTGGTCGGCTTGTTCCAATTGACGATGCCGGCGCGCGCGCTTGTCCAGAAGCGCTCGAACAGCGCCCGGTCGCCGCCGACCAGCGACGCGGAGAGGCCGTAGCGCGTGGCATTGGCTTCGGCGATGGCAGCGTCGAAATCGGACACGCGAACCAGTTGCAGGACAGGGCCAAACAGCTCTGCGTCCGGCCGGTCGCCCACCTCGGTCACGTCGATAAGGGCCGGCGTGACAAACGGCAGATCGGGTTCGAGCCGTTCCAAGGGCCGGATCACCTCCGCGCCGCGCTCAACCAGCGACAGAAAGGCTTCGGTAAGGGCGTCGGCGGCGTCATTGTCGATGACTGGCCCGAGAAAGGGCTGCGGCTCGTCGTGGGGTGCGCCGACGATCAGCCGGTCGGTGAGCTTGTTGAGCTTGTTGATCAGGGCGATGTGATCGCCATCGCGGACGATCAGCCGCCGCGCCGCGGTGCAGCGCTGGCCGGCGCTCAGATAGGCGGATTGGGCGATGATGGTGGCGGCGGCGTCGAGGTCGTCGGCGTCCCACACGATCAGCGGGTTGTTGCCGCCCATTTCCAGCGCCAGGATCTTCTCTGGCGTGTCGGCGAATTGGCGGTTGAGGGCGAGGCCGGTGCGCGCCGAGCCGGTGAAGAGCAGCCCGTCGATGCCGGGGTGCGACGACAATGCGCGGCCTTCGTCAGGCCCGCCGATCAGTAGCCGCGCGGCGCCTTCGGGCACGCCGGCTTCATGGTAGAGCCGGATCAACATCTCACCACTGGCAGGTGTCTTTTCCGATGGCTTGAACACCACAGCGTTGCCGGCAAGCAGCGCCGGGACCATGTGGCCGTTCGCCAGATGCGCGGGGAAATTGTAGGGGCCGAGCACCGCCAGCACGCCGTGCGGCTTGTGGCGCAGCGCCGCGCCGGCGCCCAGTTCGCGCGTGCCGGTGCGTTCCTCCAGCGCACGGATCGAAATCTCGACCTTGTTGACGACGGTGTCGACTTCGGTGCCCGCCTCCCACAGCGGCTTGCCGGTTTCCCGTGCGATCAGGTCAGCGAAGGCAGGGCGGCGCTCCCGGGCAAGATCGGCGAAGCGGCGAAGGATCGCGACGCGTTCTTCGAGCGGCGTGCGTGCCCAGGCGGGGAAGGCAGCGCGAGCGGCCGCGACTTCCCCGTCGACGTCGCCGATAGGCGCGCGCCAGAGTTCGCAGCCAGTCGCGGGTTCGTGGGAGATGAGGTCAGTCATGGGAGCCAGGTAGCAAATCCTCCCTGTAACCGGGAGGAGCTTATTGGAGCGCCGCGCCCATGTTCCTGATCCGCTCCACCTTCGCGTAGAGCGCGGACCAATCGTCCCGCTCCGCGATGGGCGACCAGATGGCTTCCACTTCCTCGATGTGCATCGAACAAGGGTCGCCTGCCCAATAAGGATGATCGAGCGCGCGGGCCGGGCGATAGTGGGCGATGCGAGTGCGGAAGTCGCTGAATGCCTCGTGGGCGTACGGCGTATCGTCGCCCCGCAGGTTGCCGCCGGCCCAGTCGAAGAAGAAATGGTCGATCGGGATCTGGCTGCCGATCAGCGCCTGCTCGATCGCGGCGACAAGGCGGATGTCTTCGTCCAGCCCGCGCGGGTGGACGCCCAGGCGCCAGAGGAAGCGTTCGACCAGTGCCTGTCGGTAGAGTTCGGGAAAGCGGTCCAGTTCAGCGATCAGCGCGTCGACATCCGCGAGGGTGCGGAGCGCGCCGGCAAGCTGCACCACGTCCCACTGGATCGCCTCCGCCTGCCGCCCGAACGCATAAAGGCCGGCATGGTCGAAATAGGCGGCGGTGAAGTTCGGGTCGAAGACCGGCGCGAAACGCCAGGGGCCGTAGTCGAAGCTCTCGGCGGTAACGTTGATATTGTCGGAGTTCAGCACGCCATGAACGAAGCCGGCCGCCATGTAGCTGGCGGCGAGGCGCGCGGTGCCCGCGACCACATGGCGCACCAGCTCGACCGGATCGCTGCTCGCCGAGCCGAAATAGGTGCGCAGCGCATAGTCCGTCAGGCGCTTCAGCTCATCGTCCAGTTTCAGATAGGCGAGGCGCTGGAAGCAGCCGATGCGGATATGGCCGTGGCTCATCCGGACCATGACCGCCGAGCGGGTGGGGGAGGGCTCGTCGCCGCGATGGAGTTCTTCGCCGGTCTCGATGAGCGAGAAGGTGCGTGAGGTGTTGACGCCCAGCGCCTGCAGCATCTCGGTCGCGAGAATCTCGCGCACGCCCCCTTTGAGCGTCAGTCGCCCGTCGCCGAAACGGCTATAGGGAGTTTGACCCGAACCCTTGGTGCCGAGATCCAGCCACCGGCCGCTCTGGTCCTTTAGCTGCGCGAATAGAAAGCCGCGGCCATCGCCGATGTCAGGATTGTACACGCGGAACTGGTGGCCGTGATAGCGGAGTGCCAGCGGCTCCGGCAGGTTGTCGGGCAAGGGTTTGAAGCGGCCGAAGTGCCTAATCCAGTCCTCGTCGGAGAGGTCCTGCAACCCGATCTCGCTCGCCGCGCTATCATTGCGGAAGCGCAGGATGGTCCTGGGGAAGTCGGCGGCCACGACCGGATCGGCGAGAAAGTCGGCGACTTCGAGGATGGGTGGAGGGCTCACCAACAACTCCGTTCGTTTCGAGCGCAGTCGAGAAACATGCGTGACGTTCGACCCCGCTTCTCGACTTCGCTCGAAGCGAACGGGAGGGGCGGAGGTTGCATGATCCTTTGACGCCCGCAATATGGCGGCCGATTGAGGGAGCGTGGCCTTGGCGCATTACACCGACGGCTATTGGTGGAATGACGAACTGCGCCTCCACTACCGTGACTATGCCGGCGGTGCCGACGGGCGGCCGGTAATCCTGTGCATGCCGGGACTGACGCGCAACGCGCGCGACTATGAGAGCCTGGCGGAACGGCTTGCCCCCGACTGGCGGGTGCTTTCGATCGAGTTTCGCGGGCGTGGGGAGAGCGCCTATAGCAAGAACCCGGCATCCTACACGCCGCTCATCTATGCACTCGACGTGCAGGCGCTGATCCGGGAGCTGGAGCTGACCGGCTTAGTCGCGATCGGCACATCGCTGGGTGGCCTGGTGACGCTGTTGATGGCGGAGGGCGAGCGGGAGCGGATCAGGGGCGTGGTGTTGAACGATGTCGGGCCGGAGCTGAACTCGGCGGGCATCGACCGTATTCGCGCTTATGTGGGACGCAGCGCGAGCTGGCCGACCTGGCTCCACGCAGCGCGTGCGCTCGCCGACACGCAGCGAGCTGCTTTTCCCGATTACGCAATCGAGGATTGGCTGCGCATGGCGAAGCGCCTCTATCGCCTGTCTTCGGGCGGGCGGATTGTGCTGGACTATGACACGCGCATCGCCGAACCGATGAAGACCGCCGGCGATCAGCCGCCGGCTGACCTCTGGCCAGCGATCGCCGCCATTGCCGACGTTCCGACGTTGGTGGTGCGCGGCGAACTGTCCGATGTGCTGGCGCCCGCGACAGTGGAGCGCATGACTCAGATCCTTAATCAAGCCGAAGCTGTGACTGTGCCACGCATCGGCCATGCGCCGACCCTGGACGAACCAGAAGCGGCCGCGGCTGTCGATCGACTGTTGGCGCAGGTGCTGGCGAACGGCTGAAAAGCACCCGCCGGGAGCAAGGGGGTTCGGGGCTCCCGGCGGGCGAAGATCGCTTTAGCCTGATGATCTACTAACTTGTGATAAGGCCCGAAGTTCCGCTCTTTGTCTCGGAATGGGACGATTTCTCAGAGGAGCGTTCACTCCTTCCGCGCGTTGCGCGAGCAGGCGGATTGGAGCCAAGTTTCTTTGCCCGACCGCCGAAACCGCTGCTATAGGCGCGCCGATGAACGCTGCGACCATGGGTTTCAAGGGCCTGAAGCCGATCCTCTATGCCGGACGCGAAGTCTGGCCGCTGATCGAGGGCGGCAAGGGCGTGTCCGCCACCAATCACCAGAGCTCCGGCGCCTGGGCGGCCGCCGGCGGCATCGGCACAGTCTCCGCGGTCAATGCCGACAGCTATGACCCGACCGGCAAGATCGTGCCCCAGGTCTATCAGGCGCGCACGCGGCGCGAGCGGCACGAAGAGCTTATCGAATATGCGATCGCGGGTGCCGTCGAGCAGGTGAAGCGCGCCTATGAAATGGCGGGCGGCAAGGGCGCGATCAACATCAACGTGCTGTGGGAGATGGGCGGAGCCCAGCGCATCCTGCACGGCGTGCTGGAGCGGACGCGCGGCCTGGTCGCTGGCGTGACCTGCGGGGCGGGCATGCCCTACAAGTTGTCCGAGATCACCGCCTCCTACGGTGTTAATTATCTGCCGATCATCAGCTCGGCGCGCGCGTTCAGTGCCTTGTGGAAGCGGGCCTATTCGAAATTCTCGGAATGGCTGGCGGCGGTTGTTTACGAAGATCCGTGGCTGGCCGGCGGGCATAACGGCCTGTCCAACGCGGAGAATCCGCTCGAGCCGCAGGATCCCTATCCCCGCGTCAAGGCATTGCGCGAAACGATGCGCAGCGGCGGCATTTCGGACGAGGTGCCGATCGTGATGGCCGGCGGCGTCTGGTATCTGCGGGACTGGAACCACTGGATCGACAATCCGGAACTCGGCTCGATTGCCTTCCAGTTCGGCACCCGGCCGCTGCTGACCCGCGAAAGTCCGATCCCGGACGGGTGGAAGCAGGCGCTGATGACGCTGGAACCCGGCGACGTGCTACTTCACAAATTCTCGCCGACGGGTTTCTATTCGTCGGCGGTTCTCAACCCCTTCCTGCGCGAGCTGGTCGCGCGGTCGGAGCGGCAGATCGCCTTTTCGGGCGAGATGGCGGGTGACCATACCCACCAGCTCGATGTCGGAGTTAAGGGCAAAAACTTCTGGGTGACGCGCGGCGACCTGCTGCGCGCGCGCGAATGGTACGGCCTGGGCTTTACCGAGGCGCTCAAGACCCCCGACAACACGCTGATCTTCGTCACGCCGGCCGAGAAGGCGGTGATCCGCAAGGACCAGGCCGATTGCATGGGCTGCCTCAGCCAATGCGCCTTCTCGGCCTGGGCCGACAACGAGACCAACTCGACTGGCCGCCTGGCTGACCCGCGCAGCTTCTGCATCCAGAAGACGCTGCAGGACATCGCGCATGGTGCACCCGTCGACCAGAACCTGATGTTCGCGGGGCACAATGCCTACAACTTCAAGAAGGACCCCTTTTATTCGAATGGGTTCGTGCCGACGGTAAAGCAGCTGGTCGACCGGATTTTGACCGGGGATTGAGCCCCGGAGTTTACGGCGCTTGGGATTCAGGCGCACCACACCATTTAAGGCGATCATGTCCTTTTCAGATCTCCCCCAGCCTCTCGCCGAGGCTCTCGTCGCGCGCGGCTATGAGGCGCCCACCGCGGTGCAAGCGGCCGTGCTCGAACCGCAGGCGCAAGGCCGCGACCTGATCGTCTCCGCCCAGACCGGGTCCGGCAAGACGGTCGCCTTTGGCCTCGCAATGGCCGGCGAACTGCTCGACGGCGCCGCGCTGCCGCGCCCCGGCGCGCCGCTAGCGCTCGTCATCGCGCCGACGCGTGAACTGGCGCTGCAGGTGAGCCGCGAGCTCGTATGGCTCTACGACAAAGCGGGCGGGCGCATCGCCACCTGCGTCGGTGGCATGGACCCGTCGAAGGAGCGTCGTGCTTTGTCACACGGCGCGCACATCGTCGTCGGCACGCCTGGCCGGCTGCGGGACCATCTCGAACGCGGTGCGCTCGACCTCTCGGCGCTGCGGGTGGCGGTGCTCGATGAGGCCGATGAGATGCTCGACATGGGCTTTCGCGAGGACCTCGAGCAGATCCTCGACGCCTCGCCGCAGGAACGACGGACCCTGCTCTTCTCCGCGACGATGCCCAAGCCGATTGTCGCGCTGGCGAAGCGCTACCAGCGCGATGCGCTGCGCATTTCTACCGTCGGCGAGGAACGGGGGCATGGCGACATCGCCTATCAGGCGTTGGCCGTCGCCCCACCGGATATCGAACATGCCGTCATCAACCTGCTGCGCCTGCACGAGGCCGATACGGCGATGCTATTCTGCGCCACGCGCGAGAATGTCCGGCACCTGCACGCCACGCTGATCGAACGCGGCTTCGGGGCGGTGGCCCTGTCCGGTGAGCATAGCCAGAATGAGCGCAACGCGGCGCTGCAGGCGCTCCGTGACCGCCGCGCGCGGGTCTGCGTCGCGACCGACGTGGCGGCGCGCGGCATCGACCTGCCGAGCCTCAGCCTCGTAATCCATGTCGAGTTGCCGCGCGACGCGGAGACGCTGCAGCACCGGTCCGGCCGCACGGGACGCGCCGGCAAGAAGGGCACCGCCGTGCTGGTCGTGCCCTTCCAGCGCCGTCGCCGGGTCGAAATGATGCTTCGGGGCGCGCGCATCAGCGCCGAGTGGATCGATCCGCCCACGCCCGAGCAGATCAGGGCGCAGGACCGCGAGCGGCTGCTCGACACGCTGCTGCAGCCCGTCGACGTGGACGAGGAGGACCAGGCGATTGCGGCGCGGCTGCTCGCTCAGCGCAGCCCGGAAGAGATTGCCGCGGCCCTGGTGCGCGCGCATCGCGCAGCGCTGCCCGAGCCGGAGGAGCTGGTCGGTAGCTCGGGGCCGCAGGAGCGGACGCGCGAGCCGCGCGGCGGCTTCGACGGCAGCGCCTGGTTCCGCATCGATGTCGGCCGCCGCCACAATGCCGATCCGCGCTGGATCCTGCCCCTGCTCTGCCGCCGCGGGCACATCACCAAGGCCGAAGTCGGGGCGATCCGCATTCAGCCGAATGAGACGCATTTCGAAGTCGCGGGGGGTGTCGCCCAGCGCTTTGCCTCGGCTTGGCACCGCAGTGCCGACAAGGGCGATCCGGAAAGCAATATCGCCCTGGAACCCCTGCAGGGTGGGCCGGTGCGAGAGGCGCCGCGCAAGACCTACAAGCCGCGTCCCCATGGCAAGCCGAATGCCAGCGGCAGAAGGCCCGGTCGAGCACGGTGAGTGTCCGCATCCTGGTCGATGCCGATGCCTGCCCGGTCAAGGACGAGGTGTATCGCGTCGCCTTCCGCCACGAAGTGCCGGTGACGATCGTCAGCAACAGCAGGCTGCGGGTGCCGGAGCATCCGCTCGTCACTCGTCAAATCGTGAGCGAAGCCTTTGACGCTGCCGACGACTGGATCGCGGCCGAGGCGGATGGCCACACGGTCGTGATCACCGCCGATATCCTGCTCGCCGATCGCTGCCTGAAGGCCGGAGCACGGGTGATCTCGCCGACCGGAGAGCCGTTCACCTCGGCTTCGATCGGCTCCGCCGTCGCGATGCGGGCGATCATGGCCGACCTGCGCGCCGGCGGTGACGTGGTGGGCGGACCAAAGCCGTTCGCCAAGGCCGACCGGTCGCGCTTTCTGTCGCGACTGGATGATGCGCTAGTGGCGCTGAAGCGCAACGCGGCGCGCTGACGAGGGCAGCAAGCTCCGCGTCGGCGCGGTGTCCAGCCGCACGGCGCATGCGGCGGCTATAACGGCCAGCACCGCTCCTGCGAGCACGTCCACCATATAGTGTCCGCCGAAGATCGGCGTGGCGAGAACCGTCAGCCCGGCCCACACCGGTCCGGCGACCCGCAGCCCCGGCACGTAGCGAAAGCCCCGGGCGAACAGCAGCCCCAGTGTGGCGTGGTAGGAAGGGAAGGTGACGATGCCTTCCGGCTTCATGAAGTCGATCGTGCGGACGGCGCCGCTCCGCAGACCGTGCAGCAGTTCCGCCTGTTGCCAGGGCACCGCGGGCCAGAGATAGCGATATTGCGCGGGATCGAACAGGTTGCCGTTGGCCGGAACGACAGCGGAGAGGAACACGGTCGCAAAGCCGGACAGGATCGCGGCGCACACCAGCAGACGCAGCCGGCTGAGCTCGCCCGCCGCGCTTAGCCCGCAGATCAGCACTACCATCTGCAGCGACAGGCTGTGATAGCTGAAACCGAGCAGCGGGACTGCGAGTGGCCAGCGGTCAAGCGTCGCGCGGAGCACCGGCCACTCGAGACCCATGGCCCGGTCCGCCTGCGCCAGGCTGCCGTCCCATAGCGGCCCGGCGCGAGCGGTGAAGGCGTAGGACAGCGCGATCGCGAGCAGCGTAAACAGGGTCATCTGGATGAGCGCGACCGCTCCGGCGCGGGCGCGCGGCTGGTCCAGCCGCTTCGCGCGGCGGAAGCCGATGGCCAGTCCGCCGAGGATCAGCGCGGCTGCGGCCAAACCCGGCGCTGCAAAGGCGAAGGGACGTGTGACCTGCAGCATCAGGAAGGTCGCAAACATCAGTGCGAGCAGAAGCCAGGATACGCGTTCCGCTCTGGTGACGTCGGCAGCTTTCATTGCTACCGCAACGCTTAAGTCCGGCAACGGCTTCGCGGAAGGCACCTGCTCCAACGGCTCGATGTCGCTGCGCCCCAACGATGAGGTCAGGAGCAACATGGCCGAGAAGTTCGAACGTCATCGCCAGCCCTGGCGGCCGGACGAAGTGCAGAAACTGCACACGCTCGCCAAGAAGGGCATGGCGCTGAAGGCGATCGCCAAGGCGCTCACCCGCAGCGAGGAGTCGGTGAAGGACCGCGCGAAGCAGGACGGACTCAGCATCGCCAAGCTGCGGTGAGGATGTCGCCGGCGTCCTTGCTCGGTTGCGAGCGACGCTAAAGCCGCGCATGCTGCCGGGATGAGACGGCCACGCATGAATCACGATGAGACACCTCCCTCGGCAGATCGCGGGAAAGGTGGTCGCCGGGTGGAGCGGCGCGTCCTCATCGGAGCGGCTGCGACAGGTGCGTCGGCCACCGGATCAGCGGCCACTGGCGCCGTTGCCGGCGCCGCAGCCGCCTTAGGAGCGCTGGCGATCGGTGCTTTCGCCGCGGGCGTGGTGGTAATCGGGCGCCTGAGGGTGGGCGAGGCACGCATTCGCAAGCTGCGCATCGACGAGCTGGAAGTCGGCCGTTTGGTCGTTCAAAACAATGACCGGGAGCCAGAGTAGGCGCACATACCTGCGCCGGGAAGGTTCGACAGGAAGCGCCGTCGTCACCCGTCCACGAAGCCGAACAGATGCCCCGCGACCTTGCGCATCTGGATCTCTTCCGAGCCTTCGGTGATGCGGTAGCGGCGGTGGTGGCGGTAGATATGTTCGAACGGCTTGTGGCGTGAATAGCCGATGCCGCCATGGACTTGCATCGCGAAATCGGAGGCCTGGCAGACCAACCGGTTCGCCCGATAATTGCACATGCTGACCTTGTCGGAGAGGCGGATCGCCACTTCGGGCTTGGACATGGTGTCCATTTCGGCCGCCGTCTTGTAGATCAGCAGGCGCAGCATCTCGGCTTCGGTGGCGAGTTCGACAAGCGGAAACTGGATCGCCTGATTGACGGCAAGCGGCTTGCCGAACGGCTTGCGTTCACGCGCATATTTCACCGCTTCGTCGATGCAATATTGCGCCGCCCCGACGGAGCTTGCCGCTTGGCGGATGCGGTTTTCGTGGACGAAATGCTGGGCGACCGCGAGGCCTTGATCCAGCTGGCCCAAGATGGCGCTTTCCGGGACCCAAACGCCCTCATAGCGCAGCCGCGGGTGATCGGTCGGCATGTTGAAGGTCCAGAGATAGTCGCCGACCTGGAAGCCAGGTGCGTCGGTCGGCACAATTAAGCAGGTGATGCCCCGCGCCTTGCCGTCCTCACCCGAAGTGCGCGCGAAGGTCATCACATGCGTCGCGACATGGACGCCGGTGATCCACACCTTCTCGCCGTCTATGCGGTAGCCGGCGACGCCGTCCCGCTCCTCCGGCACCGCGCGCGTATCCATATGCGTCGCGTCGGAGCCATGCGCCTCCTCGGTCAGGCCGAATGACCAGCGCATGTCGCCCGTGAGCATCGGGGGGATGAAGGCGCGCTGCTGTTCGGGCGTGCCGAAGTCGCGCAGCATCAGCACCTGGACGAGATTGCCGACGATGCTCGATTCATTCTGTAGGTCGTTGTGCAGGCCCAATCCCTTGGCGGCGAGGTGATGACGGATCACTGCCATCGCCAGGTTCGATCCGTCCTTGCCGCCATATTCGGCCGGAATCGCGAAGCGGTAGTGACCCGCAGCGTCCGCACGCTGCCGCATTACGGCGAGCAGCGCCTCCCATTCAGGTCGCGGCAGGCCACCGCGATCCCAGTCCGTCCGCGCATGCTCGCGGCGGTGATCGAAGAAGCGGATATTGTCGTCCGCCTGCTCGAGCGGCGTGATCTCGCGCGCGATGAACGCGTCGAGTTCGGCGAGGTAGGCGGTGATCTCCTGCGGGATGCCGAACAGCATCAGGCGAAGCACTCCTTCAGCATCGCTGCCGCCATGGACCAGGACCGCGCGTCAGCTTTGGCGTCGTAGCGAAACCCTGGATAATTGAGTTGCTCAACCGCGGGATCGGTGAAGCTGTGGCCGACGCCACCGAATTGGTGGAGCTGCCAGTCGGCGCCGGCCACGTCCATCTCCGTGCGAAAGGCGGCGCGGTCCTCGTCGGGGATCAGCGGGTCCTGATCGCCGATCATCATCAGCACCTTGCCCTTGGGCAGCCCGGTCGACCCCGCCGGTTTCTTGAAGCTGGGGTGGAAGGCGATGGCGCAGGCGATCGGCGCCGCGTCGCGCAGCATCTCCAGCGCCACGATGCCGCCGAAGCAGAAGCCGAGCACCGCGTGTGGCCCCCTGGATAGCCTGGCAAGTTGCTCCAGCCCCGCACGCGCCCGGCGGCGGAGCAATGACGCATCCGCCATCAGCCCGCCCATCAACGCGCCGGCCTCCTCGACCGAGCCGGCCGTGCTGCCGTACATGTCGAGCGCGAAGGCGACATAGCCGAGACCTGCGGCGCGCGTGGCCATGTCCTTGCTGTGCTGGCTGACGCCTGTGCCCTGATGGAGGATCAGCACCCCGGGACCGTCCTGCGGCCCGTCGGCCAGCCAGCCGGTCAGCGGGTGACCATCGCAGTCATATTGGACGCGCTGCAAGTCCATCATCCCCTCCATCGCTCCTGCGCAATCTTCAGCGCGCTGTATTTGGGTTGGTCGGCGACCAGCTTGGCAAGCGTTTCGCGCTTCAGCCGGGCGAGCAGGCCGGGCGTGGCGAGGTTGGCGCGGCCGGCGAGCAGGTCGTCACTGAGTTCGCGATCGAAGGGCAGGGCGGCTTCGCGCGTCAGCATGCCGAGGGCATTCAGCGCGACATTGGCCTGGAAGCGATCGCGGCCGGCGAGCTGCGGTTTCACGTCGCGATGGATCCATTCGGCCAAGGCTTCAAGCAATTCTGTGGGGGAGGGTTCGCCCTGGCGCCGGACCGGCGCCGGATCCGGGAAATGGACGGGACTGCGTTCCGCCTCGGGTGCATCCTCCTCGAGCAGCATCAGCAGGTCGACTTCCGTCTCAGATGCGCGGCGGCCGATTACTGCGCGCTCCAGACTGCGGTCGCGGCCCGAGCGCCAGATCTCCGCCATTTCGAGGGACGTCAGGCCCCACCAGAGCGTCGAATAGACGAGCCAGAAGCGGAAGCGCGCCGGATCGACCGCGACACCACTTTCCCGTTCGTATGCTGCGAACAGCTCGGGCAACTGGCCGATGCCGAAGGCGGGCTGATCGATGCGACCGAAGCGCCAGCTGTTGATGCAGCCATAGGCAAGGTCCTGATGTCGATCGCCGACATGGGCGAGCTCCCAGTCGAGCACGGCAGTGAGGCCGCTCGCGGCGGCCATGAGATTGCCGATCCGGAAGTCGCCGTGGAGCAGCACCGGCGGTGCGGGCGGGGGCAGGTGGTCGCGCAGCCAGCTAAGCGCGAGCGCCATGACCGGCCGGTCTCCGCCATGGCTTTCGAAGTGAGCCGCGAGAGCGTCGACCATCTCCGCCGTCTCAGTGCGAGAGACACCGTCCGGCACCTCGTCCAGCCCGATCGAGTGGATGCGGGCGAGTTCGCGCGCGAAGTCGTCGAGGAGGCCGCGTGCGGGATCGGCAAGCAGCTGGCGCGGATCGGCCGTCCCCTCCACCCGGCGCATCAGATAGCCGCTGCCGAGCCCGTCCTCTGGCGCAAGTTCGCCGACCACTTCCGGCGCCTTCACGCCGTGGCTGCGAGCGAGGCGGATCAGTGCCGCTTCGGTGTCGTGTCCGTAGGTCCGCCCTGCCATCAGCTCGGCGCGCGGCCCGCGGCGGAGCACATAGCCCCGGCCGTCGCGGTCGAACGACCAGCTTTCCATATTGGCGCCGCCGGTCAGCCGCGTCAGCTTTTTCACCGCTCCACCGGGGCCGAGCATTCGCTGGACGGCAGCGGCGAGCGGTGCCGGCTCCAAAACTAGGCCCAGCCCTCAAGAACCTGATCGGGCGGGCGGTGACCGTCGGCCCACATGCGGATATTGGCGATCACCTTTTCGCCCGTCGCATGCCGCGCCTCGATCGTGGCCGACGCCATGTGCGGTAGCATGACGACATTATCGAGCGCGAGCAGGCGCGGGTCGACCGCGGGTTCATGCTCGAACACGTCGAGACCCGCACCGGCGATGGTGCGGTTGGCGAGCGCGTCGATCAGCGCGGGTTCGTCGACGATCTCGCCGCGCGCGATGTTGATCAGATAGCCTTGGCGGCCAAGCAGCTCGAGCCGGCCGGCGTCGATCAGGTGGTGGGTCGAGGCGTTGTGCGGGCAGTTGATCGAGAGGATGTCGATCTCGGTCAACATATCGTCCAACTCGGGATGCCAGACGGCGCCGACCGCGCGCTCGACCACGTCGGGCAGCCGGCGACGGTTGTGATAATGGATTGAAAGGCCGAAGCCCCGCGCCCGCATCGCGATGGCCTGGCCGATCCGGCCCATGCCGAGAATGCCGAGCGCCTTGCCGTTGACGCGGTGGCCGAGCATGGTGGTCGGGCCCCAGCCCCCCCAGTTGCCGGACCGGACCAGCCGCTCGCCCTCCGACAGGCGCCGGGGCACTGCCAGTATCAGCGCCATCGCCATGTCGGCCGCGTCTTCGGTCAGCACACCGGGCGTGTTGGTGACGATAATGCCTCGGGCTCGGGCGGCCTTCAGGTCGATGTGATCGACGCCGTTGCCATAGTTGGCGATCAGCTTCAGCCGCGGGCCGGCCCGATCGATCAGCGCCTCATCGACGGTGTCCACGATCGTCGGCACCAGCACCTCGGCTGCGGTCAAATCGTCGGTGAAATCGAACAGCTCGCGCATCCGCGCCTCGATCGCTTCGGGCAGGGTGCGGGTGACGAGGATGCGCGGGCGGCTGGCCATGAGGATGAGCTAGGCAGGGGCGACGGAAGCCGTCAAGCGCGGCTTGAAGCACGAGTCCGACTGCGGCAACAAGCCGGTCATGCTGAAGCCGTTGCCGATCGCCGCTCTGATGCTGTTCTGCCTCGCCGCGCCCGTTGCCGCGCAGGACAAGAAGCCGCCTTATTGGGCGTCGGTGGTGCCGAACGAAGCCAATATCCGCACCGGCCCTGGCCGCAATTTCCCCGCCATCTGGCAGTTCCGCCGCGCCGGACTGCCGGTCAAGGTCGTCGCGATCTTTCCGGCGTGGCGGAAGGTGGAGGATCCGGACGGGGCGCAGGGGTGGATGCAGGCCAACATGCTGTCGGACCAGCGCACCGGCATGGTCCGCGGCGATGTCGCACCGATGCGCGCCCGGCCAGAGGGCGGTGCCGCGATCGTCTGGCGCGCCTCCCCTGGCGTGGTCGGCAAGCTCCGCAGCTGCCGCGACGGCTGGTGCGACTTCGACGTCAAGGGCCGCCGCGGCTGGATCGAAGCACGCAGCCTATGGGGCGTGGCGCCGGGCGAGGCGGTGGAGGAGTGACATACCGAGCCCCTCTCCCCTGGAGGGATAGGGCTTCAGCGCTCGCTCAATCCACGGCGTCCAGCATCATCTCCAGCGCCGCGCGGGTGGCAGCGCAGCGGACGGCGCCGCGGCCGATGTCGCCGAAATGTTCTTCGCGGTGGTGGGTGGTGCGGCCGCGGCGGATGCAGGCGAAGTGGACCAGGCCCGGCTCGTCCTCCGGAGCGCCACGACCGGCAAAGCCGGTAACGGAGACGGCAATGTCCGCGCGGCTATGGGCGAGAGCGCCGTTCGCCATGGCGAGCGCGACTTCCTTGCTGACCGCCCCGTGCGTGTCGATCAGGCCGCGAGGGACGCCGAGCATGCCGGCCTTGGCTTCCTCGGTATAGACGGTGAAGCCGCGCTCGAATGCGTGACCCATGCCATCGACGTCGGTCAGCAGCGAACTGATCAGGCCGCCGGTGCAGCTCTCCGCGGTGGCAAGCTTGAGGTCGCGGTCGCATGCCGCCTTGAGCAGCTCGATCGCAAGCGCTTCGACATCCTCCGGGACCCCGCCGCTGAGCGTCTCGGCGCCCGCCATCAGTGCATCAGCTCGACCGCGACTGCCGTGGCCTCGCCGCCGCCGATGCAGAGCGAGGCAAGCCCGCGCTTCTGCCCGTTCTTCTCCAGCGCAGACAGCAAGGTCGCCATGATCCGCGCACCGCTCGCGCCGATCGGATGACCGAGCGCGGTGGCGCCGCCATGGATGTTGAGCACGTCGTGCGGGATCGACAGGTCGCGCATCGCGATCATCGCCACCACGGCGAAGGCCTCGTTGACTTCGAACAGGTCGACATCGCCGATCGCCCAGCCGGCCTTGTCGAGCGCCTTCTGCATCGCGAACACCGGCGCGGTCGTGAACTTGGCTGGCAGATGCGCGTGGGCGGCGTGGCTGACGATCCGCGCCACAGGCGTCGCGCCGAGCCGTTCGGCGACGCTTGCGCGCGTCATCACCAGCGCGGCCGCGCCGTCTGAGATGGACGAGGCATTCGCGGCGGTGATCGTGCCGTCCTTGGCAAAGGCGGGCCGGAGCGAGGGGATCTTCGACACGTCCCCCTTGGCCGGCTGCTCGTCCTCGCCGACCGTCACGTCGCCTTTGCGGCCGGTGACAGTGACGGGGACGATCTCGCGCGCGAAGCTGCCGTCCCGCTGCGCCTGTTGCGCGCGAGTGAGGGAGGTGACGGCGTAATCATCCTGCTGTTCGCGCGTGAACTGATACTCGCGTGCCGTGTCTTCGGCGAAGGCGCCCATCAGCTTGCCGGGATCATAGGCATCCTCGAGGCCGTCCAGATACATGGAGTCGAACATGCGGTCGTGGCCGATGCGGGCGCCGCCGCGATGCTTGGTCATCAGATAAGGCGCGTTGGTCATGCTCTCCATGCCGCCCGCGACGAGCAGATCGACCGAACCCGCCCCCAGCGCCTCGGCGCCCATGATCGCCGCCTGCATGCCGGAGCCACACATCTTGTTGACCGTGGTCGCCTCGACTGAATCGGGCAGTCCGCCCTTGATCGCGGCCTGCCGCGCCGGTGCCTGGCCCAGGCCGCCCGGGAGCACGCAGCCCATATAGATGCGCTCGACCGCCTCCTTGGCGACACCGGCGCGCTCGACCGCGGCACCGACCGCCGTCGCGCCGAGTTCGGTCGCGCTCGCGCCGCTCAGCGCGCCCTGGAAGCCGCCCATCGGGGTGCGGGCATAGGAAAGGAGGACGATCGGATCGGCGGTCATGTGGACTCCTGAGGCAGGTTCTCACCCCCTTATCCGTTCGTATCGAGCGAAGTCGAGATACGCGCTTCTCGACTTCGCTCGAAGCGAACGGCAGGGGGGTGTCATGTGGGCATTGGCTGGTCTGATACTAGGCGCGATCGTCGGCAGCTTTCTGGCGACGGTGGCGATCCGCTGGCCCGCAGGCGAGCAGGCGATGACTGGCCGCTCGCGCTGTGACCGCTGTGGCCAGAGGCTGGGTTCCCTCGAGCTGGTGCCAATCCTCTCGTTCCTGATCCGGCGCGGCCGGTGTCGCGCCTGCGGCGGGGCCATCGACCGTCGGCATTTGCAGATCGAGATTGCAGCGGCGCTGATCGGCGCCGTTTCCTTTGCCATCGTGCCGGGATTGAGCGGCGTGTCGGGCGGGGTTTTCGGCTGGGGCCTGTTGCTGCTGGCCGTGCTCGATGTCGAGCATTTCTGGTTGCCGGACCGGGCGACGGGGCTGCTCGCCCTGCTCGGCATTGCATTCGGAGCCGCCGGAGCACCGCCATTCCCAAACGATCGGCTCATCGGCATGGCGGCGGGCTTCCTGAGCCTCTGGCTGATCGGCTGGACCTATCGCCTCGTGCGGAATCGGGAAGGGCTGGGCGGCGGCGATCCGAAGCTCTTTGGGGCGATCGGCGCCTGGCTCGGCTGGGCGGCGCTGCCCTATGTGCTGCTGCTCGCGGCCCTGGCGGGGCTCGGCGGGGTGCTGCTCGCCCGCGCGCGTGGCGCGGACATCTCGCCGACGACGCGACTGCCGTTCGGCGCGTTGCTCGCGGTGGCTGCCTGGCCGGTGTGGCTGGTCAGCGCGGGAGTGACGATGCCCGGCTAGCTGCCGCCTCGATCTCTGCGGTGCTCAAGCCCGGCTTCACCAGCCAGGACCCGCCGACGCACAGCACTGCTTCCTCCGCCAGCCAAGCAGGAGCGGTTTCGAGCGTGATCCCCCCAGTTGGGCAGAAGCGGACGTCGCCGAAGGGTCCGGCGAGTGCCTTCAGCGCCCTCAGCCCCCCGCTCGCCTCGGCCGGAAAGAATTTGAACCGGTTCAGGCCGAGGTCGAGGCCGCGCATGATGTCGGAGGCGTTGGCGACGCCCGGCAGGAAGCAGGCCCGCCGCGCGGCCGCCGCCTTGGCGAGCCTGTCGGTCAGACCCGGGCTGACGATGAACCGCGCGCCGGCGTCAAGCGCCTGGTCGAGCTGCGCTGCGTCGAGCACCGTGCCCGCGCCGACGATCGCGCCATCAATCGCGGTCATGGCGGCGAGCACTTCGAGCGCGCGAGGCGTACGCAGCGTCACCTCCAGCACCGGTAGGCCGCCCTTCACCAGCGCGGCGCCGATCGCAACCGCTTCGCTTGGATCGTCGAGCACGAGTACCGGAATGACGGGGGCCGCCCGCATGATCGTTTCGATGGCGTTCAACTCCGGGCTCCTTGGCGGTCAACCATTCGTCGCGATTAGCGTGATTTTCACTTCCGTGAAGTAGCAGGGCAACACATATTGATGTCGCGAGTCCGGGGGGATTCGTGGAGTTCAGTTCGGTCGGGGGGCCGATGGCTTTGCGTTTGTTGCTGTTCCTGATCGGCCTGATGGGCTCGGTTTCCGCCACTGCCCGCCCGCTCGTCGCCGTGATCGACAGCGGCGTGGCGCGCACGCCGCAGCTGGCGAACGTCTTGGTCGGCGAATATGACGTCGCTGGCGACCGGCCGGCGTTCCAGCCGCGCTATGACCATGGCACCATGGTCGCGACGATCCTTGATCGCGAGGCGCAAGGTGCAGTCGACATCGTCTCGATCCGCATCGACGACCCGGCCGGCTGTCCGGCCGACCGTTCGCCGCCCTGCCAGCCTTCGTCCCGCCCCGTGGCGGCAGCGATCGACAAAGCCGCGGAGCTGGGCGTCACCGCGATCAACCTGTCGCTCGCGCTCGCCGACGCGCCGGACATCACCGAAGCCGTGCGGCGCGCCGCAGCCAAGGGGATCATCGTCGTCATGGCGGCCGGCAACAATGGCCGTGACCATCCGGACAACACCGCCATGGCCCGCGCCGGCTTTCCGCGCGCGGTGCTGGTCGGGGCGACCGATCTGGCCGGCAATCCCTGGCGCGGCACCAATCGGCCCGACGCGGACGACTATCTCTATGTGTGGCGGCGCGGCGTGGACGTGCCGACGGTGACGGCGGCCGGGGCGCAGGTGACGGGCACAGGCACATCCTTTGCGGCACCGGTCGAGACCGCGCGCCGCGTGCTTGCCGCCACTCGCGAAGTGGCCGCCCTGAGCGGCACGCACTGACCTAACGTAGCAGCGGGCTCTGCTTTGCCAGGTCGTTGCGGATCGTCGTGGCCGCGACGCCGCCTTCGCCCATCGCATGGCTGATCTGGTCGAGGCCTTTGACCACGTCGCCGGCCCCGTAGACGCCCGGCACCGACGTGCGCTGATGATCGTCCACCTTGATGCAGCCATCGGGCGCGAGATCCACGCCGATCATCTTCGCCAATGCGGAATGCACGTCCGATCCGAGCGCCGGATAGACGCTGTCGAACCGCTGTTCGCCTGACGGCGTGACGAGCACGATCTCGTCGCCCTCCAGTCTCACATCTGTGACCGGCCCATCTTTCGCGGCGATGCCGAACTGATCGAGCCGATCCCATTCCTGTGTGCCAAGCTTGCGGTGCTCGGTGTCGGGCGCGACCAAAGTCACATGCGGCGTGAAGCTGCGCAGGAAGATGGCCTCGGCCACCCCGTGACTATCGTCGCCGATGATGCCGACGCGCTTGTCTGTCACTTCATAGCCGTCGCACACTGGGCAGTAGCGGATCAGACCGCGCGCCAATGCCTCGTCATGCACTTGCTCGTCCATTGGCGGCCGACGGTTGGTGACGCCGGTTGCGAGTAGTACCGTCCGCGTGGTCTCGCGACCCGAGCCCCATTCCGCCTCGAAGCCGCCGTCGACCCGGTCGAGCCTCGTCACGCGGGCGCACTCGATCTTGGCGCCATATCTCTGCGCCTGTTCGGTCATTAGCCGGATCAGCTCCTTGCCGTTGACGCCCTCCGGATAGCCGGCATGGTTGTGGGAGCAGGGGATCAGGCTCGCGCGGCTGTTGCCGGCATCGATCAGGCGAATGCGCAGGTGAAAGCGGGTCAAGTAAATGGCGGCGGTCAGGCCGGCGGGGCCGCCGCCGACGATCAAACAGTCATGGTCGAAGTCGCTCATCGTTCCACAAAGTTGCGGCGCCCGCGAAGTTCCTTCAGGAGCGCAGCCCTGATGCCCTTTGCCGCCACCGTCCTCACGCTCTACCCCGACATGTTTCCGGGACCGCTCGGCGTCAGCCTGGCCGGGCGCGCGCTGGGCGAGGGCCTGTGGTCGCTGGAGACGGTCCACATCCGCGACTTCGCGGCCGACAAGCACCGCACCGTCGACGACACGCCTGCCGGTGGGGGCGCGGGGATGGTGCTGCGCGCCGACGTGCTCGCCGCCGCGGTTGATCACGCAAGGGGCCGGTCGCCGGAGGCGCCGGTGCTGGCAATGAGCCCGCGTGGGCGCCCGCTCACCCAGGCGCGAGTGCGGCAGCTCGCCGGGGGGCGCGGCATCACGATCCTGTGCGGGCGGTTCGAAGGCTTTGACGAGCGCATCTTCGATGGCCGGGACGTGGAGCCCGTGTCGATCGGCGACTATATCCTGTCGGGCGGCGAGCTCGGGGCGATGGTGCTGCTGGATGCTTGCATTCGGCTGCTTCCGGGCGTAATGGGCGCCGCTTCCAGCGGTATCGAGGAAAGCTTCGAAAGCGGCTTGCTCGAATATCCGCATTATACCCGACCAGTCGACTGGGAAGGGCGCACGATCCCCGAAGTGCTGCGATCGGGGGATCATGCGAAGATCGCCGCCTGGCGGAAACACCAGGCGGAGGCAGATACACGGCTAAGGCGGCCGGACCTTTGGGAGCGCCACGAGGGCGCTCGGGTCGGGTCGCCCTCTGGCGCGCGGCGACGACAACAGGACCAAGAGCCATGAACCTGATCCAGACGCTCGAAGCCGAGCAGATCGCCAAGTTCAACGAAGCGAAGAAGATTCCCGAATTTCGTCCCGGCGACACGCTGCGCGTCGGCGTGCGCGTGGTCGAAGGCGACCGCACCCGCGTCCAGGCCTATGAAGGCGTGTGCATCGCCCGCGCCAACAAGGGCATGGGCTCCAGCTTCACCGTTCGCAAGATCAGCTTCGGCGAGGGTGTCGAGCGCGTCTTCCCGCTCTATTCGCCGAACATCGAGTCGATCGATGTGGTGCGCAAGGGCGTCGTCCGCCGCGCGAAGCTCTATTATCTGCGCGGCCGCACCGGCAAGTCGGCCCGCATCGCCGAACGCCGCGACACGCGTCCGGCCAAGACTGCCGAAGCCGCCGAATAAACGGGGCAACGGCGTTGCGACACGAGCCGGCGGGGCATCCGCCGGCTCTTTTCGTTTCGGCAAGGTTTTGGCCCTACGCTCCACGGCTCGAGCAGGAGGCGTGCAATGGCCGTCGGCGGCGTGAATTATTCCTCTCCCGTGCGCGTGAACGGCTATGCGTGCATGAACTGCGCGGAAGTGACGCTCGCAAGCCGGCACATCGACCCCGCTCACCCGCAATCCGGTCCGTTCGACCGTAACGCGGCGGTCGATCCGAGCCGCCGTGGCGTGGACCCGATCAAGGTCGAAGCCTTGCGAAAGGCAGCCCAAGGCTCGGCGGCCGTCGTGGGCTATTCCGCTCACGGCATCGTTACCGCTCCGCTCGCGCCCGGATCGACCTTCGCTCTGACCGGCTGACGCGAGCCTCTCCTAACAGGCATGTTCTGATCGCTGAAGCCGATCAAACTGACGGGCACTGATCGTTTCTGCCGCTGAAGACGCACAGGTAAAGCAGCTCCATCTATAGAGAGGTGCGGTTTGATCCACGGTGTTGCAGTCGGCCTGTATCTCGGCTTCCTGGCCACGCTTGCGGGGCTGGAGAGCCGGGGCGTGAAGCGTCGCGCCGGCCTGCTTGCCGGCAGTGCATGCTGGCGTGATCCGGCGGCGTCCGGCGCCGACGACTGAGCCAGCGTCCCTTTTCGGCACAATCGCCTTTATCCCCAGTTTTCGCGACCTTGCTGTCATGACGCCGTCATTTGAGCTGGGCTAGGCAAGCCCTCGACTCACAAAGGGGTAGCCAATGACGAGCGCACGGTATCGGCTGTCGGACGGGACGTTCCGGCAGGATTGGAGCAACGCGAATCTGATCACCGCGAACAATGACTGGTCGCAGGTGGCGAGCATCATGGGCTATCGCGGCGACGATGTGGTGACCTCGACCGGGGTAGATCCCCGCACGATTATCGGCGCCAACACGTCGGAAGTGGTGCTCAACGTCGTCGCCAATCAGACGAATCCGAGCGCTTCGAACCTGTCGGGCGGGGTGATCGAGTTCGACACGCTGGCCGATCGCACGATTGGCCTCAACGGCTCCGGCACCGCCGATGCGCCGTCGATCGTCGCCTATTTCGACGCGACCGGCGTCGAGAATATCCGTTTCCAGTGCAACATCCGCGATCTCGACTCCTCGGCCGACAATGCGGTGCAGCAGGTCGCCATCCAGTGCCGCGTCGGCGGCGGCGCCTGGACCAATATCGGCTATTTCGGCGACGTGACCACCGCGGGTAGCGCGACTCAGGTCACCGCCGTCGACCTGATCCTGCCGGCGCTCGCCAATAATGCATCCGACGTGCAGGTTCGCGTGATCACCACGAACGCCGCCGGCAATGACGAGACGATCGGCATCGACGACATCGTCGTTTCCAGCCAGACCCTGGCGGCCGACACCACGGCGCCGACGCTTGCTGCCTTCAACCCCAGCGATCCGGACGACAACGCAGTGGCGGTCGATCCGGCCGGCAACATCGTGCTGCGCTTTTCGGAAGCCGTGCAGGCGGGCAGCGGTAGCTTCACCCTGTCGAACGGCGGCAGCGACATCCGTGTGTTCGACATCACCAATCCCCAGGTGACGATCAGCGGCAACACGGTGACCATTGACCCGGCGACGAATCTGCTCGCCGCCACCAAATACACCCTGACGGCACCCGCCGGCATCGTGAAGGATGCGGCCGGCAACAGCTTCGCCGGCCTGCCCGAAGGTGCGCTCGACTTCACGACCGAGGGGCTGCTGACGCTCAAGATCGGCGACATCCAGGGGCTGGGCCACACAAGCACCTATGTCGGCGCTCATGTGCTGACCCGCGGCGTGGTCACCGCGATCGATTCGAACGGCTTCTACCTGCAGAGCGCCGCCGGCCAGACTGATGGCGACGCGCGCACGTCGGACGGCATCCTCGTCTTCACAGGTGCGGCGCCCAGCGGGATCGCGGTCGGCGACCTGCTCGAGGTCGATGCGCGGGTGACGGAGTTCCTCGCCGGCAACGACAACCGCAACCTGACGATTACCGAACTGACCTCGCCGGTGATCGCGAAGCTCGGCCAGGGCACGATCGAGGCGACGGTGATCGGCGAGGGCGGCATCCATCCGCCGACCTCGGTGATCGAGAATGACGGCTTCACATCGTACGACCCGGCCACCGACGGCATCGACTTCTATGAATCGCTCGAAGGCATGTTCGTCACCATCGACGCGCCAATCGCGATTTCGAACACCAACGAGTTCGGCGAGACTTATGTGGTCGCGAGCGGCGGGGTCGGCTCGACAGGCCAGAGCGCGCGCGGCGGCCTGACCCTGTCTGCCGGCGACTATAATCCCGAGCGGCTGCAGATCGACGACGACACCGGTCTCTTCACCGGCTTCCAGGCGAACTACACGATCGGCGACCGCCTGAGCGACGTCAGCGGCGTGATGAGCTACGCCTTCCAGTCCTACGAATTGCTCGTCACCGCGCCTGTCTCGGTCACCGAGGATGTGACGTTGTGGCGCGACTATGCCTCGATCTACGAGGCCGACGACAAATTGTCGGTCGCCACCTACAATATGGAGAACTTCTCCGCCTCCGACGATCCGGCCAAGATCTACTCGCTGGCGAGCGATATCCTTTTCAACTTGAACGCGCCCGACATCATCGCCGCGCAGGAAATCCAGGATGCCAATGGCGCCGAGGCCGGCGGCAGCCTCTCGGGCGTGGCCACCGCCCAGTCGCTGATCGATGCGATGATGGAGTTTGGCGGCCCGCAATATGCCTATGTCGAGATCGCGCCGACCGCGAACAACTCGACCGGCGGCGAGCCCAATGGCAACATCCGCAACGGCTATTTCTACGATCCGAGCCGCGTGTCTCTGGTCGATGGATCCCTTCAGCTGATCAACGATCCGATCTTCAACGGCACGCGCAAGCCGCTGGCGGCGACCTTCTCGTTTAACGGCGAGGAGGTCACGTTGGTGAATGTGCACTCAACCTCGCGCCTCGGATCCGATGGGCTGTGCGGCGCCACCCAGCCGCCGTCGGATGCGGGCGATGCCGCACGCACCGCGCAGTCGCAGGCGGTGAAGATCTGGATCAATGGTGAGCTTGCGGCCGATCCGTCGGCCAAGATCGCGGTACTGGGCGATTTCAACGGCTTCAGCTGGGAAGGGGGCGTCACCGCGCTCACCGCGAGCGGCCAGCTCAAGGACCTGAACAACCTGATCGCACCCGAAGAGCGCTACTCCTACATCTTCGACGGCAATCTGCAGCAGATCGACCACATCGTGGCGACCAATAATCTGTATCAGGTCGCCGAGTTCCAGCCGGTGCACCTGAACGCCGAGCAAACGCCGGACCTCCAGCTGTCGACTGATCACGATCCGCTGCTCGCCGTCTTCCAGCTCGGCGGGTCGGCGGTGCCGGCCTTCCAAACGGTCGCGTTCGACGCCGCCTATGCCGAAGCGCCGATCATGGCGCGGCAGTTCATCTATTCCGACCAGTGGTTCGCGATCGCCTGATCCGGCCCCATCTCACGAGGACATCATCATGAAAGCCATTCTTCTCGGGGCGGTCGCCGCCCTCGCTCTCGCCGGAGCCCCGGCTTCGGCCCGGGTCCTGCAGTTCACCATCACCAATGTCGGCGATGTCAACGACAAGGGCGATTTCAGCTTCCAGATCGACGAAGACCGGGTGCCCGACATCGTGCTGCCGGCCCAGGTGACCTATGGCAACGGCACCCTCTCGCCGCGCATCGCAGTCACCTATAGTGGCGTGCCGAATGTCGGCTCGGGGACGGTCAACACGCCCATCACCTTCTTCACCTCGACCCAGCAGGGTGGCCTCAGCTTCACCGGCCCGGCCGGTGTGGTGGAGCTGAAGAACACGGTGCTGATCACGAATACGTCGTTCAACACGTCGCTGCCGCGCGCGCAGAACAAGGCCATCTTCCAGCTCGGCACCTTCGACCTCTCGACGACGCCGCGCAACTCGAACCCGGTGCGCCCGTTCGACAATTACCGCGTTACCATCGCGGCGGTGCCGGAACCGGCGAGCTGGGCGCTAATGATCGTCGGCTTTGGCGCCACCGGCTTCGCGGCCCGGCGTCGCGGCGTCGTGAAGGCAGTGATGGCCTGACGCGACAGGCGGGCTGCGAAGCCCGCTTGCCGTTGCGGTCTCCGGCGGTTCCCGGCACATCGGTGACGATGCCTGCCTTCGCCCCTGCCGCACCTGATCCCCGTGCCCTGCGCCGGGCCGCCTTGGCGGCCCGCAAGGCGGGGCGGCACGAGGAGGGCGAGCGGTTCGAACTGGCTGCGATCGACGCATCGGTCACCGACCCGGTGCTGATCGAGGCAGCGGCGGCGCTGGTCGAGGGGGATTTGCGGGCCGCGGAGCAACTGCTTCGGCCCCGGCTGCGCGACGACCCGTTCGACGTCGCCGCGATCCGCATGATGGCAGAACTTGCCGGCCGGCTCGGCCGTTACCGCGATGCCGAGGCGTTGCTCCGCCGCGCGCTCGAACTGGCTCCCGCATTCCGTCCCGCGCGCGCCAACCTCGCCACCGTGCTTCACCGCCAGAACCGCTCGGTCGAGGCGCTGGCCGAGCTCGACCGGCTGGTCGGCGACGATCCCGACAACCTCAGCCACGCCAATCTGCGCGCTGCGGCGCTCGGCAGGATCGGGGAGTTCGACGAAGCGATCACCCTCTATGAAGCGGTGCTGGCCCAGGCGCCCGATCAGCCAAAGGTCTGGATGAGCTATGGCCATGTGCTGAAGACCGTCGGCCGGACGGAAGAGGCGATCACCGCCTATCGTCGCGCGACAGCGATCCGGCCGGAAATGGGCGAGGTCTGGTGGAGCCTCGCCAATCTGAAGACGGTACGCTTCTCGGATGAAGATGTGAACGCCATGACGGCGGCGCTCGACCGGCCCGGCCTGTCCGACGACGATCGGCTGCACCTGCATTTCGCTCTCGGCAAGGCACATGAGGATCGGCGCGACGCGGAGCCGGCCTTCCGTCACTATGCCGAAGGCAATGCCATTCGTCGCCGCCAGCTACCCTATGATTCGGCCGACACGGCGGAGCAGGTGGCGCGGGCCAAGGCGATCTACACGCCCGACTTCTTCGCCGCACGGACAGGCTGGGGCTGCCCGGCGCCCGATCCGATCTTCATTCTCGGCATGCCGCGCGCGGGATCGACGCTCGTCGAGCAGATTCTCGCGAGCCACAGCCAGGTCGAAGGGACGATGGAGCTGCCGGACATTCCGGCCATTGCCGCACGGATCGGGGCCGGCGAGACTTCGGTCGCCGAGCTCACCCGCGATCAGGTGCGCGCGCTGGGCGAGGAGTATCTCGACCGCACGCGCGTTCAGCGGAAGACCGACCGGCCCTTCTTCATCGACAAACTGCCGAACAATTGGGCGCATGTCGGACTGATCCGGCTGATCCTGCCTCATGCCAGAATCGTCGATGCGCGCCGCCACCCGCTCGCCAGCTGCTTCTCCAACTTCAAGCAGCATTTCGCGCGGGGGCAGAGCTTCACCTACGGCCTGGCCGATGTGGGTCATTACTATGCCAGCTATGTCGCGCTGATGGCGCATTTCGACCGGGTGCTGCCCGGCCATGTCCACCGCATCATCTACGAACGCCTGGTCGACGACACGGAAGCGGAGATCCGCGCGCTGCTCGCCGCCATGCGCCTGCCGTTCGAAGAGCCCTGCCTGCGCTTCTGGGAAACCGAGCGCGCCGTTCGCACCGCGAGCTCAGAACAGGTGCGCCGCCCCATCAATCGCGAAGGGCTGGAGCCATGGAAGCCCTTCGAACCGTGGCTCGACCCGCTGAAGCAGGCGCTTGGCGATGTGCTGGACACCTATCCCGAGGTGCCGGCCCTTTTGACCGTTGCATAAGCGCAACAGGTTCTTCCGAAACTGACGCTTTTCCGCCGTTCCCCTTTGACGGGAGCGGCAAAGCGGACGAGCCTCTGCCCCGGGTACGGGATTGGGGAGACGCTTGTGCGCCGAAAGACTTGGACTCCGGTGATGGTGGCGCTGCTCGGCAGCTCGGCACTGGCGGGCACCGCGCTTGCGCAGGATCAGCAGCAGAAGGAACAGGCGGAGGCGTCCGGCAACGAGGCAATCGGCGACATAATCGTCACCGCGCAGAAGCGCGAGGAGAGCCTGCAGAACGTGCCGATCAGCGTGCAGGCGCTGGGCACGCAAAAGCTCGAGCAGCTGAACGTCTCCGACTTCAACGACTATACGCGGCTGCTGCCGAGCGTGGCCTTCCAGACGGCAACGCCGGGCACCTCGACCGTCTACATCCGCGGTGTTGCGTCCGGCGGCGACGGCAATCACTCCGGTTCGCTGCCGTCGGTCGGCTTCTATCTCGACGAACAGCCGATCACGACCATCGGCGGCACGCTCGACATCCATATCTACGACATTGCCCGCATCGAGGCACTGTCCGGCCCCCAGGGCACGCTCTACGGCGCCTCGTCCGAGGCTGGAACAATCCGCATCATCACCAACAAGCCGAACACGGCTGGGTTCGAGGGTGGGTTCGACGTCGAGGCGAACACGGTCCGCAAGGGCGGGCAGGGCGGCAAGGTCGAAGGCTTCGTCAACGTGCCGCTCAACGACATGATCGCGCTGCGGGCGGTCGGCTTTTACCAGCACGACGCCGGCTTTATCGACAATGTGCCGGCAACTCGCAACTTCCTCGGCGGCCTGTCGATCAACAACAATGCGATCGCCAAGAAGGACTTCAACGAGGTCGATACCTATGGCGGGCGCCTGGCACTCGGCATCGACCTGTCCGACGACTGGACCGCGACCGCGTCCTTGTTCGGCCAGGACCAGAAATCGAAAGGCTCCTTCGGCTATGAGGAGCGGCTCGGCGACCTGAAGGTCAACCGCTTCTTCCCCGAGAATAACCACGACCGCTGGTATCAGGCGGCGCTGACGGTGCAGGGCAAGATCGGCAATTGGGACCTGACCTATGCCGGCGCCTATCTCGACCGCAAGCGCAACAGCTCGTCCGACTATACCGACTATGCGGAGGTCTATGACGCGCTCTACGCCGATTACGGGGGCCTTGCCGGCTATTTCTATTACCAGGACAATGCCGGGAACAACGTGGTGCCGGTCCAGCGCATCGAAGGCAGCGACCATTTCAAGCGGGTCAGCCAGGAACTCCGCATCGCCTCGCCTTCGGAAGAGCCGTTCCGCATCGTCGGCGGCCTCTTCTACCAGCGCCAGTCGAACCTGATCCATCAGGACTACAAGGTCGACAATCTCGGCTCCGCGGTTTCGGTGAACGGCTTCCCGGGCACGCTGTGGCTGACGCAGCAGAGGCGCGTCGATCGCGACTATGCGATCTTCGGCGAGGCGAGCTACGACATCACGCCGACGCTGACGCTGACCGGCGGCCTGCGCGGGTATAAATTCGACAACACGCTGATCGGCTTCTTCGGCTTCGGCAGGAACCCAGGCATCGACCCCGACGATGGCCGCCCCTTCACGGCCGGCCCGTTCAACGCGGCGGGATCTTCCCGGACCGGCGTCGCGGGATGCTACACGACTGACGGGCGGACGCTTCGCGAGGTGATCAACGGCAGCAACAACACCGTCAGCCTGTTGCCGGCGGCGGTGAACGGCAGCCCGTGCACCAACCTTGCGGACTTCAAGAACGGCAAATTGGTGCCCAAGCGGACCAAGGACGATGGCGTCCTCTACCGCCTGAACCTCAACTGGAAGCCGGCAGAGGGCAAATTGCTCTACGCCACCTGGTCCAAGGGTTTCCGCCCCGGCGGCATCAATCGGCGCGGCACGGTCGCGCCCTATGATCCCGACTTCCTGATCAATTACGAGCTTGGCTGGAAGACCACCTGGGGCAACACGCTGCGCTGGAACGGCGCCATCTTCCAGCAGAAGTGGAAGCAGTTCCAGTTCAGCTTCCTCGGCGAAAACAGCTTCACCGAAATCCACAACGGACCCAATGCCCGCATCCGCGGCATCGAAACGGATTTCACCTGGAACCCCGTTGTGGGGCTGACGCTATCCGGCAGCGCCGCCTATATCGACGCCAAGACTCGCCAAGACCTTTGCATCGCGGACACCGGTTCGACCAACTGCGGAACGGCGGACAATATATCTTCGCCACGCGGCACCCGGCTGCCCATCACGCCCCGGTTTAAGTTCAGCGGCAATGTGCGCTACCAGTTCGAAACCGGCAGCGACCTGAAGCCCTATGTCCAGGGGGTCGTTTCGCACGCCAGTTCCGCCGCATCGGACATCCGGTTCGTCGACAGCAGCGGCAATAGTCCGCGCCTCGGCATCGGGCGGCTGCCGCCCTGGACGACGGCGGACTTCATGCTGGGCACGGCCTGGCGGAAGTTCACCGCCGAACTGTTCATCCAGAATGCGTTCGACGAGCGGGCGCAGATCACGCGCTACGTGCAGTGCGGCCAGTGTCTGCCGGTCAACAATGGCCGAACCTACGCCGTGGTGCAGACCCCGCGTACGATCGGGATCCGGGCAGGGTATCGCTTCTAGGCTCTGCTCCGCGAAATAATGTGCTAGCGAGCGCGCCATGATCCGCATCCTGGCCGCGCTCGCGGCGCTTTCGCTTGCACCCTCCGCCATGGCCCAGACGCAAAAGCTCACTCTCGAACGCATCTACGGCAACCCGCCGCTGTCGGGTCCCACGCCGCGGCTGGTGAAGCTGTCGCCCGATGGCCGCTGGCTAACATCGCTGCGCAATCGCCCGGACGAGAAGGAGCGGTTCGATCTGTGGGCGGTGGACACGTCGACCGGTGCCGAGCGGATGCTGGTCGATTCCCGGAAGTTCGCGACCGGCGCCGAACTGTCCGAGGCCGAGCGGATGCGGCGCGAGCGCGCGCGTATCGCCGACCAGACCGGCATCGTCGCGTATGACTGGAGCGCGGATGCGCGCAGCCTGCTCGTGCCGCTCGACGGCGATCTCTATCTGGCGACGCTAGACGGCCAGGTCCGCCGCCTCACCGCGACGCCGACCAGCGAGCTCGACGGCACGGTCAGCCCGCGGGGCAAGTACGTCTCCTTCGTGCGCGACCAGAACCTCGTCGTGCTGGACCTCGCCACGGGCAAGGAGCGCGCGCTCACCCGCGACGGCAGAGACACGCTCAGCTGGGGCGTCGCCGAGTTCATCGCGCAGGAGGAAATGGACCGGCGTCGCGGCCATTGGTGGTCGCCGGACGACAAGCGCATCGCCGTCGCGCGCGTCGACGAGAGCCCGGTCGCGATCGTCACCCGCTCTGCCATCGGCGCGGACGGGACGCGGGTCTATGCGCAACGCTATCCGAAGGCCGGCACGCCGAACGCGCGGGTGGAGCTGTATGTGTTCGGCGTCCGCGGCGGCAAGCCGGTCAAGGTCGATCTCGGCCCCGATCCGGACATCTATCTCGCCCGGGTGAATTGGACCGCGGACGGATCGGCATTGCTCGTCCAGCGCGAAAGCCGCGACCAGAAGCGGCTCGATCTGCTCAGCGTCGATCCCGTGACGGGTAAGTCGTCCGTCCTGTTCACCGAAACGGCGCAGACCTGGATCAACCTGCACGACAATCTCCGTGCCCTTGCCGATGGCAGCATCCTGTGGACGTCGGAACGAGACGGCTTCAGCCACCTCTATCGGTGGCGGGACGGGCAATGGACCCAGTTGACCCGCGGACCCTGGCAAGTGCAGCAACTGCTTGGCGTCGATGGGACAAGGAACCGTGTCTGGTTCACGGCCAACAGGGATACGCCGCTGGAATGGCACGTCTATTCCACGCCACTCGACGCCCCGGGCGAGCCGCAGCGCCTGACGGAGCCCGGCTATTCCTACGGCGCCAAGATGGACGAGGCGGCGACGCGGCTGATCCTCAGCCGTTCCAGCACGACCCAGCCCCCGCAAGACTATCTCGCGGATGACGGCGGGAAGCGGCTGCTCTGGATCAACGAGAATAAGGTCGCGGGCGATCACCCCTATGCGCCATTCCTGAAGAGCCATGTCGCGGCCGAGTTCGGCACGCTGAAAGCCGTCGACGGGCAGGTGCTGCACTATAAGCTGTATCGTCCGCGCGGCGCCGTTAGGCCCGGGCCGGTGCTGCAGGTCGTCTATGGCGGTCCTCATGGCGGCCGTCAGGTCGTCAACCAATGGAACGACCCGTTCTACCAATATCTGGTCGATAAGGGGTGGACGGTTTTTTCGATCGACAATCGCGGCACGGCCGATCGCGGCAAGCGGTTCGAAGATGCGATCTATCACGCCATGGGTGCCGTCGAGGTGGAAGACCAACTCGCCGGCCTCGCTTGGCTGAAGCGCCAGCCCTTCGTCGATCCGAAGCGGGTCGCGGTCTATGGCTGGTCCTATGGCGGCTATATGACACTGAAGCTGCTCGAGGCCGCGCCCGGCGCTTTCGCCGCCGGCGTCGCCGGCGCTCCGGTCACCCGGTGGGAATTGTACGACACGCATTATACCGAGCGCTTTCTCGGCAACCCGGCGATCGATCCGAAGCCCTATGAAAGCTCGGATGCGCTGGCCAACGCGACTGCAATCAGGGATCCGCTGTTGCTGATCCATGGCATGTCCGACGACAATGTCGTGTTCGACAATTCGACCGCGCTGATGGCGAAGCTGCAGGCGGCGGCGATCCCGTTCGAAACGATGGTCTATCCAGGGTTCGGTCATCGGGTGGCGGGTCCGGGCGTCAGCGTCCATGTCTGGCGCACCATCGCCACCTTCCTCGACCGCCAGCTGGGTGAAGCGAAATGACCACTCCGCCGCGCATCGAGGGGCTCGTGCCATCGGAGCTGGCGCCCAAGAGCTTCCGGATCTTCCTCAACGACTTCGACCTGCCGGTGGATATCGGCTTCCATGATTTCGAGGTCGGCACGCCGCAGCGGCTGCTGGTGAGCGTGGAGGTGTGGGTGACAGCCGAAGCGTTCGCCAGCGAAGACAGCGCCGCGGTCGCCTGGAACTATGACTTTCTGCGCACCGAGATCCGGCGCATGACGGAAGGGCGGCGTTTCAACCTGCAGGAAACACTGGCCCGCGAAATCTATGAGCTGATCGCCGCCCGCAAGGGGGTCACCGGCCTGCGCGTGTCCACCCGCAAGCCCGACATCTACCCGGACTGCGCGGGCGTCGGGGTGGAGATCAGCTCCTTCTGACCGGCCGGCTGCGGCTGCACTGGCCCAGGCGCTCGAGCACGAACCCGTAATCGGCGCGCGCCGCTTCGGCTGCGCTCGGATCGAGGTCCGCCACAGCAGCGTCGGGCAAGGAACGCGGCAGCCCGCAAGCGAGGCGGTACCAGAGCAGGGTGTCGCGCTCGGGCGGCTGCGCAGCCTCGTCGACCACTTCGGTCAAGGCCACGGACCAGCTCGGCTCCTGGCCCGGGCGCCGCAGCACGTTGAGCGAGATGGGCCGATTGTCGCGCGTCGACAGGAATATCTGGGTCTCGCCTTCGCCGGGGATGGCTCCCGCGACATGGAAGGCACTGGTGATGCCCGTGACCGGCGGCGGCGCATCGGCGCGCAGGGCTTCGGTCAGGATCGCGCGCACGCGCTGCTCCGTCTCGGGAGTCAGGGGAAGCTGCGCGTCCTGCGCGATCAGCTGCAACTCGCCGGGACGCCCTGGCACGGTGCGCGCCAGCAACAGCATGGTTCCCTTTTTGAGCTTGGGCACCTTGCCCCTGGCATCGAGCGGAACGTCGACCAAGTAGCGGATCAGCGGCGGAATATCGTTCGGGCCGCGAATCAGGCGGTTCGCCGTGGCTTCAATGAACAGGCGCGCATGCCCCGTTTTGAGGCCCGGAGCGCGTTCGGGTTCCACTCGAATCGCGTCCGTAACAGTGACCACAAGAGCCACCGGAGCAGCCAGTGCGCGGTCGGCGAGATCGGCATAGCTGTAGGTGGGCGCCGGGCTGCTCGTCTGGGCCAAACTGTCCACCGCTGTCATAAGCAACGCTGCCGTAACGGAAATCAGGCTCGGGATACGCATCATTCCTCATGCGTTAAGACTTTCGTGCGGCGTCCGCCTAGCACAAAACTGTCATGGTGGGACCGTAGGTTTCCTGCGTCCGACAAAGCGTTTGCGTCGGTTAATGCTCGGAGATAGAGAACCGGACTTCTGCCCAGAACAGAACCTAAGCCGGGTGGATTGGATTTAGTTGCGGCAACAGGCCGGCGCTCCCTTCGCACCGCCCGCTGCCGAGAGAGGGAGTCTCGTTACTGAATGGCCTACGCTGACAAACAGGGCTTGAACGGTAGCAAGCTCGCGTCGATTGTGATTGTGATCCTGATCCACGCGTTGCTTGGCTATGCGTTCGTGACCGGCCTTGCGTTCAACGTCATCAAGAAGGTCGCAACGGACCTCAAGACGTTCGACGTGGAGGAAGAGCCGCCGCCCCCCGAAGAGCCGCCGCCCCCGCCGCCGCCCGACCAGAAGGTCGAGCCGCCGCCGGTGGTGACTCCGCCGCCGATCGTTTCGGTAAATACGCAGCAGGCCCCGACGATCGTGTCGGTTCCGCAGCCTCCGGTGTTCGTGCCGACGCCGGCTCCGCCTGCGCCGCCGCCCCCGCCGCCTCCACCTGTGCCGCAGGTTTCGAAGGCTGCGTCTGCCAAGGGCGATCCCGCGCGCTTCATCACGCAGGATGACTATCCGCCGCGTGCGTTGCGTGAGGGCGCCGAGGGGACGACCCGCATCACCTGGGACATCAATCCCGAGGGCCGGGTCGAGAATTGCCGCGTCACGTCTTCGAGCGGAAACGCCGATCTCGACGATGCCGCCTGCCGAGCCATGACCCGCAAGGGACGGTTCTCGCCGGCGCTCGACCAGAGCGGTAACCCGATGAAGAGTTCCCAGTCGCGGAACGTGAAGTGGGTCATCCCGAAGTAATGGCGGTGCTGCCGCGCGTCGAACGTTCGAACCTATTCAGAGGAATATAAGCAATGATCACCCAAATCGCTTTCATGCAGGAAGCAGCGGCCAAGGCCGGCGAAAACCCCTATGGCCTGTGGGCCGCGCTGGAACAGGGCGGCGTCATCGCCTGGTCGGTGTTCCTGATCCTCGTTTTCATGTCGATCTTCTCCTTCTACATCCTGTTCACCAAGCTGTTCGAGCAGCAGAAGATCATCAACCAGGGCCGCAAGATGCGTTCGGGCTTCTGGAACATGACCAACCTGCGCGAAGGCGCGAACAAGCTCGAGAAGAACTCGGCCTATCGCCAGATCGTCGACGACGCGCTGATCGCCCAGGAACAGCATGGCAAGCTGACCGATCCGGTCGAGGCACATGACTGGATGCATGGTTCGATCAACCGCTCGCAGGGCCTGATCAACTCGAAGCTGGGCGGCGGTCTCGCCTTCTTGGCGACCGTGGGTGCGACCGCGCCGTTCATCGGCCTGTTCGGCACCGTCATCGGCATCTATCGCGCGCTGATCAAGATCGGTCTCGCCGGCCAGGCGTCGATCGACGCGGTCGCGGGTCCGGTCGGTGAGGCGCTGATCATGACCGCGCTGGGTCTGGCCGTGGCCGTGCCGGCGGTGCTTGCCTATAACTGGCTGCAGCGCCGCAACAAGGCGATCGCGGAAGACCTGTCGGCCTTCTCGAACGACGTGCTCGGCTACATGATGTCGGGTGGTACGGTGAAGCCGGCCAATCTGCGTCCCTCGGCCGCTCCGGCTGCTGCCTCGACCAAGCCGGGCGTGACCACCGCAAAGCCGACCGGCACCGCGGCGGGCCAGACCGGCGGCGTGCAGACCAAGGCCTAAGTGACGGATAGGCGGGCGCGTACCTCGCGCGTCCGCCGCTTCCAAGCCGCCGGTTCGCCTGCGGCTTAAGACAGGACAGGATCCTATGGCATTTGCAGTTGGGGGTGAAGACGACGTCCCCATGTCGGACATCAACACGACGCCTCTCGTGGACGTCATGCTGGTGCTCCTCATCATCTTCCTGATCGCGGTTCCGGTCGTGATCCAGACGGTTCAGGTCAAGCTGCCGAACGTCCGCTTCGACCCGACCACGACCAAGCCGGAGAATGTCTCGCTGACCGTGCGGGCGGAGCCGGACGGATCGTGCGGCGTCTATTGGGGGCTGACCAAGGTAAGCGCCCAGGAACTGCTCGATCGCGCCGTCGCCAAGCTGCGGCGCGAGATCGATCGGCAGGGCGGTCCCAATGCGCCCGGGCTTGAACTGCCCGAAGCGCATATCCGCGGCGACGTGAACACGCCTTACCGGTGCATCGGCGGCGCGATCTACACGATGCAGCTGGCCGGCTTCAGCCGGGTCGGCTTCATCTCCGAGCCGCCTCCGGGTGGCAACGTCGTCCGCCTCTGAGTTAGGAGTACCCGATGGCAATCTCAGGTGGCCGCGAAGACGGCGAACCGATGGGCGAGATGAACACGACGCCGTTGATCGACGTCATGCTCGTGCTGCTCATCATGTTCATCATCACCATTCCGATCCAGACCCATGCGGTGAAGATCGACCTGCCGGTGAACAGCGACAACAACGAACCGCCGCCGATCGACCCGATCAAGAACAAGGTCTCGGTCGATCCCAGCGGCACCATCACCTGGAACGGCTCGCCGATCGATATCGTGACGCTGCGCCTCTATCTCGACCGCACCCGCGCGATGAGCCCGGAACCGGAACTGCACGTGCAGCCCGATCCCCAGGCGCGCTACAATGTGGTCGACAACGTGCTGGCCGTGATCAAGCGGTCGGGCGTGACCAAGATGGGCTTTGTTGGCAACGAGCAATATCGCGCGTTCTGACGACCTAGGGTTCGAACGTTGAAGAGGGCGGTGCCGAAAGGTGCCGCCCTTTTCAGTTTTCGGCTAGACGCTGCTTCCTTGACCAACAATCTTCCCATCGACGCTGTCCTGCCCGAGCTGCTTGCCGCTCTTTGCGCCGGGCCGAACGCTGTGGTGGTCGCCCCACCGGGCGCCGGCAAGACCACGGCGATCGCGCCGGCCCTGCTGGATCAGCCCTGGTGCGCCGGCGAAGTGCTGCTCCTTTCGCCCCGCCGCATCGCCGCGCGCGCGGCCGCCGAGCGCATGGCGGAACTGGCAGGCGAACCGGTCGGCCGCACCTTCGGCTATGCCACGCGCATGGACAGCAAGCGCTCTGCCGCCACACGAGTTACCGTGCTGACGGAAGGCATTTTCCTTAACCGCATCCAGGCCGATCCCGAGCTCTCCGGCATCTCTGCCCTGCTGTTCGACGAGGTGCACGAACGCAGCCTCGATAGCGATTTCGGCCTCGCGCTGGCGCTCGACGCCCAGGCTGCGCTCCGACCCGATCTTCGCATCTTGGCTATGTCAGCGACGCTCGACGGCGCGCGTTATGCGGCCCTGCTCGGCGACGCGCCGGTCATCGAAAGCAAAGGCCGCTCCCACCCGCTGGAGCTGCGTCACCTCGGACGCGACACCTCTCTACGCATCGAGGACGCCATGGCTTCCGCCATCCGCCGCGCGCTGCGGGAAGAGGATGGCGGCGTGCTCGCCTTCCTGCCCGGCGTCGTCGAGATCGAGCGCACCGCCGAGCGGCTCGGCCCGCTTGCCGACAGCGTGATCCTGCACAAACTGCACGGCCAGGTCGATCCCGCCGCCCAGCGCCTCGCCATCGCGCCGGCTGGACCGTGCCAGCGCAAGCTCGTGCTCGCCACCTCGATCGCCGAGACCAGCCTGACGCTCGACGGCATCCGCGTCGTGATTGACTCCGGCCTGGCTCGGCGCCCACGCTATGATCGCCAGGCAGGCATGACTCGCCTCGTCACCGAGCGGGCCAGCCAGGCTGCGGTGACCCAGCGCGCGGGCCGCGCTGCGCGCCAGACCGACGGCGTCGCCTACCGCCTTTGGGAGGAAGCCGCGACGGCTGGCCTGCCCCGCTTCGATCCGCCCGAGATCCTGGAAGCCGACCTGTCGCCGCTGCTCCTCGCCTGCGCGATCTGGGGCGTCACCGATCCGCGCGGCCTGCGCTGGCTGGATCCGCCGCCCGAAGCTGCGGTCGCGGAAGCACGCTCCCGTCTGACGTTGCTTGGCGCGATCGACGGGGACGGCCGCCCGACCCCGCACGGCCGCCGCATCGCCACTCTACCGCTGCCGCCGCGCCTCGCGCACATGCTGGTCGCAGCCGAGCCGCTTGGCCTGCTTGAACGCGCCGCCGAAGTGGCGGTGCTGCTCCAGGAACGGGGGCTGGGCGGGAGCGACGCCGATCTGGAACAACGCCTCCGTCGCTGGCGCAGCGAGCGCGGCAGGCGCGCCGAAGCGGGCAGGGGGCTCGCGAGGCGTTGGGCGAAGCTGGTGTTGCAGGAGTCCAATGCGCCCGTCCCGAGCGAAGTCGAGGGGCGTGGCTCTATCTCGGAGAAGCGCCCCTCGACTTCGCTCGGGACGAGCGAGCTTGGGCGGACTGTGGCGCTTGCCTATCCCGATCGCGTGGCGAAGCGCCGCTCTGCCGACGGCGCGGACTGGATCAGCGCTGGGGGCAGGGGCTTTCGCCTCGATCCTACCTCATCCCTCGCGCGTGCCGAGTGGCTGGCGGTTGCCGAGGTGCAGGGTGCGGCGTCGGGCGCCCGCATCCTTTCCGCGGCGCCGCTGGAGGCGCAGGAGGTGGAGCCGCTCTTCGTTGATTGGATCGAGACCGTGCGAGACCTTCGCTTCGATCCCGCCAGTGGAGGCGTGACCGCGACGCGCGAGCGTCGCTTGGGCGCGATCCGCTTGTCGAGTGGACCCGATCCGGATGCCGAACCTGACGCCATTGCTGCCGCGCTATTGGAGGGCGTCCGCGCCCATGGCGTGCACCTGCTGCCCTGGCCCGAAGCAGCCGCGGCATTCCGCACCCGCGCCGCATTTGCCGGCCTCGACCTTGGCGATGAAGCCTTGCAGGAGCACCTCGATGATTGGCTCCCACCGCTGCTCGCCGGCAAGCGCCGCTTCGACGCAATCGAGCCCGGCGCGTTCCTGCAGGCGTTGGAAATGCTGGTCGGCTGGGACGCCAAGCGCCAGATCGACCAACTCGCGCCCGCGCACTTTACGTCGCCGGCGGGCAGCATCCACGTCATCGACTATGGCGCCGAGGCTGGGCCGACGGTGGAGCTTCGTGTCCAGGCGCTGTTCGGCCTTGCCGAGCACCCGGTCGTCGGGCGCAACCGCGTGCCGCTGGTGCTGAGCCTGACCTCCCCCGCGGGCCGCCCCATCCAGACCACGCGCGACCTGCCAAGTTTCTGGCGCGGCAGCTGGGCGGCGGTGGCGAAGGAGATGCGCGGCCGCTACCCGAAACATCCCTGGCCCGACGACCCGGCCGCCGCTGCCCCCACGCTCCGCACCAAGGCGGCGGACGCCCGGCGCAGCCAGTGATGTTCTCACAAAGGGCACAAAGATCACGAAGAGAGGCCTTCATGTCGTTTGTGCCCTTTGTCAGAACAAACTTTCTTCAAACGTAGCGCTGTGCACGTTAAAGGCGCTTCATGCCTGACGCCCGCATCTTCCAGCGCCCGAAGAACTCCACCCAGTCCGGCCGTGCCGGGACCGATCGCTGGGTGCTGGAATATATCGCGCGGGAAGCGACGCCGGTCGATCCGCTGACCGGCTGGAACGGCCTCGCCGACACCCAGGCGCAGGTGAAGTTGCACTTTCCGACGCTGGAGGCTGCCAAGGCCTATGCCGACAGGAAGGGCGTGACCTACCATGTCGTGCCGGCGCCGCAACCGAAGCTGAAGCTGCAGGCTTACGCAGATAATTTCCGGTAGCATCTGACGTCATCCCGAACTTGTTTCGGGACAAGCCGTCAGTTGCGAGATGTGGTCGTTTGACCGCCCAAGATCACGCCGTCCCACCCTTGTCCCGAAACAAGTTCGGGATGACGGCTATTCCAGGATGCTGTGGGCCAGCACCAGCAGCATCTTCACGTCGATGAACATGCCCGCTACCCGCTTGTCCGCCACGAATGCCGGCACATCCTCCAATCGGACCCGATGGACGGTGATCCCCTCATTCGCCTCGCCCCCGCCTTCGCCGACCTTGGTCAGCCCATGCGCCCTCACCAGCGTGAACGTCTCCGAGACCATCCCGGGCGAAGAGGCGAAGCGGCCGATCACTTGGATGCGCTCGGGCCGGTAGCCGGTCTCCTCCTCCAGTTCGCGCGCGGCCGACTCCTCGACCGTCTCACCCTCGTCCTTGTCGCCGACCAGCCCCGCGGGTAGCTCCAGGCAGGGGCCGCCCAGCGGCACACGATGCTGCTCGACGAGCAGGACATGGCCGTCGTCGATCGCCAGGATCACCGCGGCATGGATGTTGTTGGCGCGGCCGACGAACTCCCAGCGGCCCTTGCGTCGCGCCTCGATATACTTGCCCGCCCAGACGGTCTCGATCTGCTCTTCACTCATAGCTGGATCAGACGATCGGGCATCTCGTTCGGGTCCGTGCCGGTATAGGGGAAGTGCGTCGCCAGCACGTTGCCGATCCGCTTAACCGCATCGGCGATACCTTGGCCCGGCTGGCCCGCCTTCACGCCTTCGAGCAGGGCGATCATCGCCTCGCCCCATTCCTCGCCGCCGATCCTGAATTGGATCAGCTCGTCGGCGACGATCTCGGCACGGTGCTCGGCCAGGCTAAGATACAGCAGCACGCCGCTGCGGCTGGCGGTGCGCCGCTCGGTTCCGACCTGGAAGAGCATGATCGCACGCCGCCGCACGCGGCGCTCCTTGGTCGCATGAGGCGTGATCGCGAGCCGTACGCGTGGCAGCCGGAAGATCGCCCAGGCGACCACGAAGGCGCCGGCCGTCTTCAGCAGCAGGTAGAGAACGATCAGGCGCAGCGGCGTCTCTTCCGCGCTCCATGGCCCATGGATCACCTCTATCGCCCAATGCAGCAGGCCGGGGAAGGTGGCGAACAGCGCCAATGGCAGCAACGCGACGAGCAGCGACCAGTGCAGCACCGCATCAGCATAAGTATCCGAGTCGGGTGCCACGACGACGGAGATTTCGCCGTCGGTCCGTGTCTCTGCCTCACGAATCGCCCCGGCGACGAGCTCATGATCGGCTGCGGTCAGCATCACCAACTCCCCGAGGCGCCACCGCCCCCACCAGACCCGCCGCCGCCGCTGAAGCCGCCGCCGCCGCCGCCCCAGCCACCGCCTCCGCCCCAGCCGCCGCCGCGTCCACGCGAGGCATTCTCCGCGATCTCGCTCGCGACCCACAGCCACACCGGCCAGTTGCTGTCGCGGCGATAGCGCCGGGACCCGAATACCCCGCGCTGCTTGCGTCCACGCCGCATCGACAGGACGACGAACAGCGCGACCATGCCCCAGAAGATCAGGCCAAGTGGAATGCCGCCGCCGGAGCTGCGCCTGCTCCCGGCGCGCTCTTGATTGAGAATCTGGTCCTGCCGGGCCTGCGCCTGATCTTGCGGGAGCTGCAACTGCGCGACAATCGCGTCGGCGCCCGCTTCGATCCCGCCGGCGAAGTCGCCCTGTTGAAAGCGCGGCCGCATCTGCTCGCGGATGATCACCGAGGATAGCGCATCCGTCAGATAAGGCTCCAAACCATAGCCGACTTCAATCCGCATCTTGCGGTCGCTGGGAGCGACAATGAGGATCACGCCATTGTTCACACCTTTTTGCCCGATCCCCCAGCTTCGGAGCAGCCGGTATCCATAATCTTCGATCGGATAGCCCTGCAGGTCGGGAATAGTGGCGACGACGAACTGCCGGGTCGTTGCCTTCTCCAGCGCCTCCGACTTGGCGCTGAGCGCCGCCTCCTGCTCGGGGCTGAGCAGGTTGGCGGCGTCCACCACACGGCCAGAGAGCGGCGGGAAGGTCTGGGCTGGGGAGGGCGAGGCGAGGGCCAGCAGGCACAGCGAGATTGCCAAGACCGCTTGCCATAGTGCTCCGACGAAGGCCGGAGCGCTGATTAGGGCTCCGGCCTTCGCCGGAGCACGCTGGGTTGCACCATGCACTTACTTGCCGAAATCGACCGTCGGCGCCTGGTCCGCGTTCGGCGTGGTGGCCTGGAACGGCACCAGCGGTTTGGCGCCGTGGACCAGCTTGGCGCCGATCATGTCGGGGAACGTGCGGATGCGCGTGTTATACTCGCGCACTGCCTCATTATAGTCGCGGATGGTGATGTTGATCCGGTTCTCGGTTCCTTCCAGCTGGCTCATCAGCGTCTGGAAGTTGGCCTGGCTCTGCAGCTGCGGATATTGTTCCTGCAGCCGCTGCAGCGGGATGATGGATGCGGACAGTCGCGCCTGCGCTTCGTTGAACCGCGCCATCGCCGCCGGATCGCTCAGCTGCTCACCGCTGACCGTGATCCGGGTGGCGTTCGCGCGTGCTTCGGTGACGTTGGTCAGGATGCGCTCTTCGGACGCGGCCGCTCCCTTTACCGTCGCCACGAGGTTGGGGATCAGGCTGGCGCGGCGCTGATAGGCGGCCTGCACATCGGCCCAGCGCGCCTTCGCCACTTCCTCGGAGGCCGGCACCGTGTTGATCCCGCATGCGGTGACCGACAAGGCCAGCGTCGGAGCAGCCAGGGCAGCGAACAGACGAGACGACATGCGATTTCCTCCAGGTGTGTTGCCGGGGAAATACACTGCGCCTGCTCCCCAAGCAATCGCCATTGCTTTCGTCTGTGTAACGAGAGAGGCTAGGACGGCGTTCCAGCTGGGGAGTTGAGAATGTTTAGGGGTTTCCGCGACTTCATCGCCCGGGGCAATGTCCTCGATCTCGCCGTCGCCGTGATCATCGGCGCCGCCTTCGCGACGATCACCACGTCGCTCACCGAAGACATCATCATGCCGGTGATCAGCACGCTGACCGGTGGTCTCGATTTTTCCAGCAAGTTCGTGCTGCTGGGGTCGGTGCCGGAGGGCTATACGGGTTCGCTCACCGACTATGAGGCGCTGAAGAAAGCGGGCGCGGTGATGCTGGGGTGGGGCCGGTTCGTGACCGTCGTCATCAACTTCCTGATCCTCGCCTTCATCATCTATCAGCTGGTAAAGGCCGCCACCCGCGCCCAGCTGCGCAAGGATGCCGAGCCCGCCGCGACGCCGGAGGACGTGTTGCTGCTGCGCGAGATTCGGGACGAGCTGCGCGCGCGGCGCGGCTAGGCGGCGATCGCTTCGACCGCTTCGCTCGCTTCGAGCCACAGCGCTTCGCGCGCCTCGATCGCGCTTTCCAGGTTGGCGCGGCGCTGCATCAGCTCGGTCATCGACAGCTTGGCGAGGCTCGCTTCGGCCGATGACGGATCGAACAGCGCGAGGTCGATCGCGCTGCGCTCTGCCGTTAGCTTCGCCAGCTCGGTTTCGATCGTCCGCACCCGCGAACGCAGCTGCTTGGACTGCTCCCGCGCTTCGGCCGCGGCGCGCCGCTGGTCCTTGCGCGCCGCCTTGTCCTGTTTAGGCTCGGTCGCGCCATCGCCTACCAGGATGAAGCGGACATAATCGTCGAGCGATCCGTCGAACTCGCGCGCGGTACCCTGGTCGACCAGCACCAGCCGGTCGGCCGTGGTCTCCACCATGTGCCGATCGTGACTGACGATCAGCACCGCTCCCTGATATCCGTTCAGCGCCTGGATCAGCGCCTCGCGCGCATCGACGTCCAAATGGTTGGTCGGCTCGTCGAGGATGAGGAGGTGCGGCGCGTCGCGGGTGATCAGCGCCAGCGCCAGCCGCGCCCGCTCGCCGCCGGACAGCTTGCCGACCTGCGTGGTCGCCTTGCTGCCCGAGAAGCCGAACCGTCCCAGCTGCGCGCGCACGGCCGACGGGGAGGCGCCCTGCATCGCGCGTGTCATATGCTCGAGCGGCGTATCGGCGCGATCGAGTTCCTCGACCTGATACTGCGTGAAATAGCCGACGCGCATCTTGCCCGAGGCGTTGATCGCCCCCGCCATGGGCGTCAGTTGCGCCGCCAGCAGTCGGGCGAGCGTCGTCTTGCCATTGCCGTTGCGGCCGAGCAGGGCGACGCGGTCATCCGGGTCGATGCGCAGGTTCAGCCGCTTCAACACCGGCGTCTCCGCATAGCCGACCTCCGCCATGTCGAGCGTGATCAGTGGCGGCCGGAGCGCATCAGGGCTGGGGAAATCGAAGCAGAGCGTCGGATCGTCCATCAGCTCCGCGATCGGCTGCATCCGCGCGAGCGCCTTCGCACGCGACTGGGCCTGTTTTGCGGTCGAGGCGCGCGCGCTGTTGCGGGCGATATAGTCCTGGAGCTTCTCGCGCTCCGCCTGTTGCTTCGCCCGCGCCGAGGCAAGCTGCGCCTGCCGCTCGGCCCGTTGCCGCTCGAACGCGTCATAGCCGCCAGGATAGAGCGTCAGCTTGCCGCGATCGAGGTGCAGGATGTGGGTGACGATCTTGTTCAGGAAGTCGCGCTCGTGGCTGACCACCAGGATCGTCGCCGGATAGCTCTGCAGGAAGTCCTCCAGCCACAGCACCGCTTCCAAGTCGAGGTGGTTGGACGGCTCGTCGAGCAGCAGCAGGTCGGGCTGGGAAAAGAGCAGGGACGCCAGCGCCACGCGCATTCGCCAGCCGCCCGAAAAGCTGTCGAGCGGCCGCCCTTGCGCTTCTTCGTCGAAGCCGAGCCCGACCAGGATGCGCGCCGCCCGCGCCGGCGCCGAGTGGGCGTCGATCGCCATCAACCGCTCGTGGATCTCGCCCAGCCGGTCGCCGTGCGCGACGTCGGCTTCGGCGAGCAAGGCCGCGCGTTCGGTGTCGGCGGAGAGCACCGTCTCGAGTGGCGTCGCGCTGCCCGCCGGCGCCTCCTGCGCGATATAGCCGAGCCGGGCGCCGCGTGGCATTTCCGCCCCACCTTCATCGGGCTCCAGCATTCCCGCGACGACCCGCATCAGCGTCGTCTTGCCCGCGCCGTTGCGGCCGATCAGGCCGACGCGGCCGCGCGGGGGCAGGGCGGCGCTGGCGCCGTTCAGGATCGTCGCGCCGCCGAGACGGACGGTGATGTTGTTCAGATTGAGCATGATCGAGAGCGCCCATAGCAGCATCCGCCCTTGGCGTCTCGCACCCAAGCGCCTATATCGGTCGGTGCCGGGTTCGCCCGGCTATGGCGATAAACTGCGGCGTATAATAGGCGCAGCGGACCCGGGGGCAGTACCCGGCGGCTCCACCAGGTGAGCCGGTTGGCCGACACGCATGAAGCGTGCCGGCCGAGCGGCTCAGCTAATGGGGCCGAACCAGGATCGACGTGTGTTGAAAAGCGCTGTTTTCGCCCGGAATGGGACCACCGCAACGGCCCATCACACAAGTGCCAACGATAACGAGGCGCTCGCGATTGCTGCTTAATCCCAACCCTCACGGGTAAGATTAAGTAGGCCAAAAGCGCGGTTCGGGCCGCACCGGGCAACAGAAGCGGATTCCGGCGGTACGGGGAGCACCGAGCAACAGAAGCTCCCCACTTTCATCGCGTTAGCTCCGGTTTTGGTCGAAGCCGCGGGAACGCTCGTCGGTCTCGCGCGCTATCCCCGCCCGAACCCGCCGAGAGCACAGCCCATGCGCGCCATCACCCCTATCCTCGCTCTCGCGCTTTGCGCCGGGTGCAGCGAGAAGGAAGAGATTGCCGACCAAGTCGAGGACCGGGCCGAGAGTCGCGCCGAGGCGATGGAAGAGGCGGGCCGCCAGATGACCAACGCCCTTCAGGCTAATATCGCCGAGCAGCAGGCCCGCACCGTGCGCCAGGCAGGCGAGGAGCGGGCCGAGGCGATCCGCAAGTCCGATCTCGACGCCGATGCGCTCACCCCCGCGCAGAAGCAAGCGCTCGTGACCGGCGACACGGGAACACCGGCCAAAGACGTGCGTTGATCCTGCGTCACTCGACTGACGGCATAGAATAACCCGAATTCGGGTCGCACCGCCCGGCGCTTCCGCAAAGGAGACGCCGGGCGTTTTGTTCGGGGGCTTAGAGCAAAGCCTCAGTGTTCGATTGTTTTGACGTAGATGCGCCGTTCATTGAGATGAATTTTCAGGCGAGTGGAGCCTTGTGGTTCTACTCGCTGCACATTGCCTTCGATGGAGGATCGCGCGCGCTCTCTCGTCGCCCCGCTCACCTTGATGTTGCGCTCCGCCAAGCGCACTTTGCGTGCCGGCAGCACCTCTTCGGCCTCGAAGATTTTCCGCTCGCGCTTGAAGTCCGTCATGCAGCGGACCCGTTCGACTGCATCGCTCGTGCGGCAGATGTCGCCCGCCTGGTCCTGAAGCCAGGTTGCGACTGCTTCGATGCGAGCGGACAGCAGCAATTCCACTCGGCGGTTATAGCCCATGTTCACGTCCGACGTGTTCGGAAACAGCGGGACGCTCTTGCCGAAGCCGATGCTCCAGACCGCGCCCGGACGCTGGCGCAGGTCGTTCAGCAGGCGCGCCACCGCGCGGGCGCGCTCGACCGAAAGATTGTGATTGTACACGTCGCTGCCCCGCGCGTCGGCATGGCCCGCGACAAAGACGGTCACGTCGGGTACGTCCCCATCGAGCATGGCGGCCATAGCCCGCACGATCGCCTGGGCCTGCGGCTTCAACGTCGCCGAGGCGGTGTCGAAGAAGACATTCTCCGGAAAGACGATGCGCAGGACTGGCACATCGTGCGGAAAGCTTGGCGGGAGAGCCGACGATGGCACCTGATAGTCGTGAAACTCGGGTGGCGGGAAAACGCCAAACTCCTGGGCGATCCTCCGCATGCGGGCGAAGCGCGTTTGATGTTCGAGCGACAGTGCCTCGTCCGTCGAGAGGTAACGGACATCTTGCGCCAGGCCGCCAGCCACCGGCACGATCGCGGCGAGCAGCGCCAGTGCCGCCCTAACCGACATAGGCGCTCCTCAAGGCCTCGCGCAGAGCCATTGTCTGCGCGTCCGTCGGCAGATCGACTTCCACCCAGCCTTTCACGCCTTCGGACTGACGGATCGTGTAGGTGATCGCCTGCGTGGCGCCCAAGGCAGTCAGATCGGCGCTGCACCTGCGCTCGTTATAGCCCGCCGCCACCTCACGCGGTGTGGAGACGCTCATCAGTTCGGCCAGCCTGGCGTCGTCGGGCCGCTCGCCATCGGGCACGACCATGGTGCGCATCAGCGTCAGCCCCGTCTGATCGCAATCCGCCACCATGTTGAACGAGGAACAGCCCGGCAAAAGCAGTGTGCAGGCGAATGCAAGAGCGCCGTAGCGGCTCATGCCGTTACATGCGCTTCGTTGATCTTGTGCTTCTTCAATTCATCGCCGGTGATCCAAGTATCCCCCACCAGGCAGGAAACGTCCGTTCCATCCGTTGCCGCGCTGCCATCGATGGACATGCTGACGTGCGCCCGGCGACAGACGAGCTGTTGGGCGTTCGTGAAGCTGGCCTTGACGAGCTTGGGCGCATTGGGCGCCGCATTGCCGGCCAGGATGTCGGCCTTGGGATACCAGCTGTCGCCCACCCGGCACATATCGTCCTGCCGGCATTGCAGCGATCCGGCCTGAGACAGCAGCACGGAGCCTGGCGCGGATGGGGATACGACGGTGCGGGCGAGTTGCCCCTGTTCGGTCTGCCACGCGACGGTCTGCTCTGCGCCGCTGTTCAGCGCTTCGAGCTGCGCCGCACGCAATGCCGCCTTATCCTTGCTGCTCGCAGCGCTCACCAATACGGCACAGACCACCGCCCCGGCGCCGAGGCCGATCAAGGCACCGCGTCTCGTATCGCCAGCCGCCGCGCCGATGCCGGCGCCCAGGAGTCCGCCGATCAGCAGACTGGCCGCGCATTTGCCGATGGCGCGTTCGACATGCGTCTTGCCGGAAAGGCTGCGCCCGCCATAGGTCTGCGCCGAGACGGGCACGGCGACGAGACTGAGGGCCGTTGAAACCAGCACGATACGCTTGAACATGATGCTCCCCCTCTATTCGGTGCGACGTGCAACCAGCGGGATGTCTCCCGTGTCGCCGACGTAAATGACGGGATCGTAGATGCGGCCGGTCAGTCGCTGGCCGTCATCCTTCCCTTCGATGAGGCGCATGCCGCCGAACGGTCCCTCAGGCAGGGGCTGGGGCGCCTTGCCTGGCTCCGTTCGCCAGCGCTGGCCGAGTGAGAGATTGGGATCGCCTCGCAGATCGCAGACGCCCTCGGCGCCGCACACGAACTGCCCCGCAAGCGGAGTCGCGCGCACGCCCTTCGAGCCTGTGTAAGAGATCCAGGAGTTGACGATCGTGCCGTCTGCGGCGCTGGCGAGACGCAGTTCCATCGGAGTCTTGATGCCGCCGCCGAGCGGGAGTTCGCCGCTATAGCTGATCAGCCTGACGGGCGGCTTGGACAGGCCGTCCGGTGAGAAGGGCGCAACCGACTTTAGGTCGCCGCGAGATGCCAGAAGAAAGGCGTCCAGGAAAGCGCGCTGATTCTCGCCCAGCGGCCGACCGGCCGGCACCACATAGATGTCGGACTGACCGAAATTGGCCTGAAAGCCATCCGATGCGTCGAAGCCTTGCTTTCGCGCGGCGACGTATTCGGCGGGGACGGTCGTCAGCGCCTTGGCGGGATCGGCGAACAGGAAGACGCGCCGGACCAGTCCTGGCGTGCCTCGCCCTGGTCCGACAGTCTTCAGCGTGCGTGCGAAGCCAGAATCACCGAAGTTGTCAGCCGGTCTCGCCTGGCCTCCGAACTTTGCCGTCGCGATGGAGATCACCACCTGCTTCAGGAATTCCTCGCGCTGACGGCTGATCTGCGACGCCATGTCCGAGCCGAAGAACTTGCTGGAGAGACCATCTTCACCCTTGCCGGTGCGGCCCGCCATCTCATCCGCGGACAAACCCGGAAGGCAGCCGGTGAAGAGCTGTTCGAGGCCGCCGCTTTGGGGATCCGCAAGCGCGATGGTCAGCCGCTCACGAGGCGCCATTGCTCCGGTATCGGATGCGCGCTGGCCATCCGCTAGTCCGGTGACCAACGCCCACAGCTCCGGATTCTCCACCCTGAAGGTTTCCGGATCGGCGGGTTTCACCATGGTCTTGTCGATGACGACCAGCGTTTCGCGCAGGGCCGACGGCAGCCCCGCGAGCGAGCAGGCCGCCTCCAGCTTGACCAGACCCTTGCCGTCCTGCTTGTCGAGCACCGGGTCGCCCCCGCAACCGGCAAGCAACGCCACTACCGAGGATGCGAAGATCAGCCGACGCATCAATTCTCTCCCGTGGTGAAGCCAAGGGACAGCTCTTTGGCGGCATATTCATCGGCCGTGAGATAGATGTCGCCGGACATGGGAAGAAGCGCTTCATAGCTGCCGTCGGGATAGCGGAAGCGTGCCTGACCCGCCGCGCCGTTCATCGCGCCGAGCAGAGCGTTGCGGTAGGTCATCAGCGCGCCGATGACTTCCTGGTCCTTGGTCACGATCCGCGCGGCTGCTTCCCGCAACTCGTTATAGCGCGGCCCACGGGTCAACGCGTCTTGGTTGACCTGCCCTTGCACCTTGTTGTCCGCGCCTTCGCGCAGGGCGCGCAACGCCTTGCTGCGTTGTCGCTTCAGCTCTTCGACCTTTTTCGTCGATGTCCTGAGTTCGCGGTCCAGCTCTGCGTAGCGCGGATGCGAGTCGTGCGTCAGATACGCCACCAGTGCGCCGACGCAATATGCCACCACATTGCCGAGCAGCATGAAGATGATGCCACCGAACATGGAGGGCGGGGACACGCCGAGGATGCGCGCCTGAACGATGTAGTCGCGCAGATAGTAGAAGCGCGCTCCCCCGACCATCAGCAGCGCCACGGCCAGCAGCAGCGTGCCGAAGATCAGGCGCCGGATGGCATCCTTGCGCCGTTCTTCATGCCCGACCTCGGCAGCCTCCTGCGGCGAGAACAGATAGTGCATCTGGCGAAACACGACGCCATGAAAATGCGAGGCGAAGCCGATCGCGAGACCGACCGCCAGGGTAGCCCCCGTCGCAAGGAAGGGGCTGGTGATATAGGGTACGCGGAGAAAGCTCTCGAAGTTGATGGCCGCTTCGAGCATCACGATGCCGATCAGCAGCAGCACATAGCCCCATGTCGGGAAGCGCGTCGGCTGCCGGTTCAGCTGGGCGCGCTTGGTCTCGAACTCGGCGACGATCCGCTCATGGTTGTTCAGTAGCTCGCCATGCGCGTCGGCAAATCTGGCAGCCTGATCGATCGCAGCCAGCACCTGGCGGCGCATGGCCATGTCGCGCTCGGCTTCGAGATAGACGCCCTTTGCCGCTCCGCCGGCGTCGGATTGGAAGGCGCTGCGCACTTCCGCAATCGCTGCCAGCCGCGCAGTTGCAACGAAGCGGGCATACCAGGCCTGCATTGCCGGGGTCAGGCCGGCAGGCTGCCGCGCATTGTAGCTCTGCGTTGCTCCTGAAACGACGATGCTGGTCTGTCCTGCCTCGGTCGAGCTGCTGTCGAGCAGCGCGCGGACGGCGGCGGACCCGTCGCTCAGATCGAGCGCCGAGTAGGCGTCTACTCCGTTCATTATTCCCCCCGAATCGATACCGGGGGAGGCTAACCTGCTTGGAAGCCACGAACTCGGCCAGTCTCATCCGAAATGGATTGAATGACGAGCGCGACCCAGAGCGAGACAGAAAAGGCCCCGCATCGCTGCGGGGCCTTTCCTTATCGTTTGAGGATTTGCCTCAAGCTTATTCGTCGTCGCCCTTCAGGAAGGCGGGGGCGAATTCGGGCTCGGGACCCTCGTCGCGGGTGCCGCCTTCGCTGCGCTCGCGGCGCGGGCCACGATCGCCGCGGTCACCACGCGGACCACGGTCACGGTCGCCGCCACGGCCGCCGTCGCGACGGCGGTCACCGTCACGGCGCGGGCCGCGATCGCCGCGATCACCACGCGGACCACGATCACGGTCGCCGCCTTCGCGCGGCTCTCGCGCGGGACGCGTGTCTTCCAGCTCGGCGCCGGTTTCCTGATCGACGACGCGCATCGACAGGCGCACCTTGCCGCGGCCGTCGATCTCGAGGACCTTGACCTTCACTTCCTGGCCTTCGGACAGGACTTCGCCGACATTCGCCACGCGCTCGTTCTTGATTTCCGAGACGTGGACCAGGCCGTCCTTGCCGCCCATGAAGTTCACGAACGCGCCGAAATCGACGATGTTGACGACCTTGCCGGTGTAGATCTTGCCGACTTCCGGTTCCTCGACGATGCCGCGGATCCAGTTGCGGGCCGCTTCGATCTGCGACAGGTCGGACGAGCTGATCTTGATCAGGCCTTCGTCGTCGATGTCGACCTTGGCGCCCGTCTGTGCGACGATCTCGCGGATCACCTTGCCGCCGGTACCGATCACGTCGCGGATCTTGGACTTGTCGATCTGCATCGTCTCGATACGCGGTGCGTGCGCCGACAGCTCTTCACGGGTGTGGTCGAGCGCCTTGGCCATTTCGCCGAGGATGTGCGCGCGGCCGTCCTTGGCCTGGGCCAAAGCGACGCGCATGATCTCCTCGGTGATGCCTGCGATCTTGATGTCCATCTGCAGCGAGGTGATGCCCTCGCTGGTGCCGGCGACCTTGAAGTCCATGTCGCCCAGATGGTCTTCGTCGCCTAGAATGTCGGACAGGACCGCGAAGTCCTTGCCTTCCAGGATTAGGCCCATCGCGATGCCAGAGACCGGGCGCTTGATCGGCACGCCGGCATCCATCAGCGCGAGGCTGCCGCCGCACACCGTCGCCATCGACGACGAGCCGTTGGACTCGGTGATGTCGGAGGTGACGCGGATCGTGTAGGGGAACTCGTCCTTGGTCGGCAGCACCGCGTGCAGCGCCCGCCAGGCGAGCTTGCCATGGCCGATGTCGCGGCGCGACGGCGCCCCGAAGCGGCCCACTTCGCCGACCGAATAGGGCGGGAAGTTATAGTGCAGCATGAAATGCTCGTAGGAGAGCCCGTTCAGCCCATCGATCATCTGCTCGGCGTCCTTGGTGCCGAGCGTGCAGGTGGCGATGGTCTGGGTCTCGCCGCGGGTGAACAGCGCCGAGCCGTGGGCGCGGGGCAGGAAGTGCACTTCCGCCTCGATCGGGCGGACGGTCTTCGTGTCGCGGCCGTCGATGCGGCGGCCTTCCTTCAGGATGGCGGTGCGGACGATGTCGGCTTCGACCTTCTTGCCGAGCTTGTTCGCCTTCAGGCGGACTTCCGGCTCGGCATCGGCGAAATGCTCGTGCATCGCCTTCTTCGCGTCGATGATCGCCTGCTGGCGCTCCGACTTCTTGGTGATCTTATAGGCCTTGGCGATGCCGTCGCCGATCAGCTCCTTGACCTTGGCCTTCAGCTCCGTGTCGTCGGCAAGCGTCAGGTCCCAGGGCTCCTTGGCGCCCTGCTCGGCCAAGTCGATGATCGCGTCGATCACCTGCTGCGACGCCTTGTGCGCGAACATGACCGCGCCCAGCATCACGTCTTCCGACAGCTCCTTGGCTTCGGATTCGACCATCATCACCGCGTCCTGAGTTGCGGCGACGACGAGGTCGAGCTCGCCTTCCTTCACCTGCGCGTCGGACGGATTGAGGATGTACTCGCCATTCTGGTAGCCGACGCGGGCAGCGCCGATCGGGCCCATGAACGGCACGCCGGAGAGGGTGAGCGCGGCCGACGCCGCGATCATCGCCAGCACGTCCGGCTCGTTCTCGCCATCATAGGACATCACCTGCGCGATGCAGTTGATCTCGTTGTAGAAGCCTTCGGGGAACAGCGGGCGGACCGGGCGGTCGATCAGGCGCGAAATCAGCGTTTCGCGCTCGGTGGCGCCCCGCTCGCGCTTGAAGAAGCCGCCCGGGATGCGGCCGGCCGAAGAGAATTTTTCCTGGTAGTGGACGGTCAGCGGGAAGAAGTCCTGCCCTTCCTTGACCGACTTGGCGGCGGTCACCGCGCACAGCACCACGGTTTCGCCGAGGGTCGCGATCACCGCGCCGTCGGCCTGGCGGGCAACCTTGCCCGTTTCGAGTGAAAGGGTCTTTCCGCCCCACTCGATCGTCACTTTCTTTGCGTCGAACATGTATTTTCCTTACGTCCGGCCGCCCGATGCGGCCGGGGCCTGTGTTGGACCCTTCCTGGGTCCTTTGGGTGAGCCGATACGGCTCGGCCGGAGACGCCGTATTGCGCCTCGCGGATAGAGAAACGGCCGCCAGAAGGGCGGCCGCTCCGGGTTATTTGCGAAGGCCGAGCTTCGCGATGAGATCAGTATAACGCTGCGCGTCCGACTTGCGGAGATAATCCAGCAGCGAACGGCGCTTGTTGACGAGCATCAGCAGGCCGCGGCGGGAATGGTTGTCCTTCGCGTGCGTCTTGAAATGTTCGGTCAGGTTCTGGATGCGCTCGGTCAGGATGGCGACCTGCACTTCGGGGGAACCGGTGTCGCCCGAGTTGCGGGCATTGTCGTTGATCAGCGCCTGCTTGCGCTCTGCGGTAATCGACATCGTCTTCCTTTCACGTCAGAGGTTGAAGCCGCGCACCACCCGGACGATGCCGGATTGGACCTCCGCCAGCGCCACCGGCACATCGTCCAGCATCGCAAAGCATTGGCCATCGGGAGCGGCGATCCCGACCAATTGCTGACCCTTGCGGAGCAGCCCTGCCTGGTCGGGGGTGAGGGAAAGAGCCGGGATGTCGTCCAGCCCCGCCCTCAACGGCAGGAGAACCTGTTCAAGCGCGTGCCCCTTAGCGAGTTCGTCCAGTTTGTCCACCGAAATCGCGTGGGCGAGGGTGAAGGGGCCGGCCTTGATGCGCCTGAGATAGGTGACGTGACCCACGGTGCCAAGCGCGTGCGCGATGTCGCGCGCCAGCGAGCGGATATAAGTGCCCTTGGAGACGTGCGCGGTGAAGGTGATCTCTCCAATTCCACTACTCTCTTCGTCATCCCCGCGAAAGCAGGGGCCCAGCCCCTTCTCTGCTCCTTCTGGGTTCCCGCTTTCGCGGGAATGACGAGAGAGAGAATGCACGATCACCGACCGCGAACCGAGCGCGACATCCGCTCCGGCGCGGGCGAGATCATAGGCACGCTCGCCATTCACCTTCAGCGCGGAATAGGCCGGTGGCACCTGCTCGATCTCTCCGGTGAAGCGCGGCAGCAACGCTTCGACCTGCTCCATGGGGGGCCGCACGTCCGAGGTCGCGATCACCTTGCCCTCGGCGTCGAGCGTATCCGTTTCCTCGCCGAAGCCGATGGTAAATTCATACACCTTGTCGCTGTCGAGCAGGCGGCCGGCGAGCTTGGTCGCTTCGCCGATTGCGACGGGCAATACGCCGCTCGCCAGCGGATCGAGCGTGCCGCCATGGCCGACCTTCAGCTTGGGATAGCCGCCGGTCCGCAGCGCGCGTTTGACCGCGCTGACCGCCTGGGTTGAACCAAGTCCCAGCGGCTTGTCGAGAATGATCCAGCCATGCACGTTGCGGTCAGGGCGTGGGCGCCGCCGTCGGGGTTGCCGCCGAAGCGGGCGTGGAGCCGGCCGCTCGCGCGCGCAGGGCGTCTGGGGTCAGCACGGCGTTCTTGACCAGCTTGGCCGGCGGGCCGAGCGGCGGGACGGCGACGCCGCCAACGGTCACGTTCAACGCTTCCGGCCGGCTGAAGGTGAGCTTGGGCTCCTGCACATCGGCAGGCACCTGATAGGTTTCCCCAGCCGCCAGCGCCTTTTGCACGAGCGCCTTGCCGCTTGCATCGGTGATCTTGATCCAGACCTCGTCGGTCGCGGTGAGCACGACCGGCCCCGATGTCGGCGCGGCCGCAGGGGTGGGGCCGCGCACTGGCTGCGGGGTCGGGGATGCGGCCGGTGACGCCACCGCCACGGGCGCAGTGTCACCGCCTTGCCACGCTGCGCGCCAGATGCCGTAGCCGACAAGGATCAGGATTGCCACGATCGCTGCCGTCCAGGCGAGCGGGCGCGGCGGGACCCGCGCTGGGTCCGCCGGCTCGAACGCCTGATATTCGTGCCGCTCGCGCCCGGTCCGCTCCAGCTGCGCACGGACGGCCGCGGCGATCGCGACTTCGTCGGCGTTCACCGTCCGCGCATATGCCCGGGCAAAGCCGACGCTATAGGTGGTCGAAGGCAGGGCATTGAAATCGTCGCGCTCGATCGCCTCGAGGTGACGCTGCGGGATGCGGGTGCGGGCGGCCACCTCGGCGACGCTGAGACCGGCGCGCTCGCGGGCGTCGCGAAGCTGCCCGCCTGCACTGGGGGCGCCGGCTTCGTTTGCGTCAAATCCGTCCATTGACCCTCTCCGCGGGGTGCGCCCAGGAGCGCTTGTCACAAGAGCGCGCCCGCCTTGTCAACTCACGCCAGTTCGACGCCATGATCCTCCGCCCAGCGGCTCAGTTCCTGGCGCAGGTTGCGCGGGGGATTGGCGAGCCAGCCTTCCATGACCGGGCGCAGCGCCGCCAGGTCGAGCGAGCGGACCATCGCCTTGACCGGACCGATGCCGATCGGCGTGATCGACAGCCGTTCGATGCCGAGCCCGAGCAAGGCCATGGCCTCGAGCGTCCGCCCGCCCATTTCGCCGCAGACGGTGACCGGCACGCCATGGTCTCGCGCCGGGACGATGATGCGCCGGAGGAACCGCAATATCGCCGGTGAGAGCCAGTCATAGCGCTCCGCCAGCTTCGGGTGCGCGCGGTCGGCCGCGAACAGGAACTGGGTCAGGTCGTTGGTGCCGATCGACAGGAAGTCGAGCTCCGGCAGCAACAGGTCCAGGCACTCCGCCAGCGCCGGAACTTCGAGCATCGCACCATAGCGGATCTGGGTCGGCAGCGGCCGGTTGCGGGAGGCGATCCATGTCCGCTGCGCCTCGAAAATGGCCTTGGCCGCTTCGAACTCCCACGGCTCCGAGACCATCGGAAACATGACGTGGAGTGGGCGGCCCGCGGACGCCTCCAGCAGCGCGCGCGCCTGCGCCTTCATCAGCCCGTCGCGTTCGAGCGCCACGCGCAGCGCCCGCCAGCCCATGGCCGGGTTTTCCTCGCCCATGTCGTCCGGCCGCATATAGGGCAGGGCCTTGTCGCCGCCGATATCAACCGTGCGGAAGACGACAGGCCGGTCGCGCGCCGCGTCGAGAATGTCGCGATAGAGGCGCTGCTGCCGTTCCCGCTGCGGCAGCGTTGCGGAGACGAGGAATTGGAACTCGGTGCGGAACAGGCCGATGCCGTCCGCGCCGGTCAGGTCGAGCGCGGCCGCGTCGTCGCGCAGGCCGGCATTGACCATGAGGGTGATGCGCTGTCCGTCCCTGGTCACCGGCGGCAGGCCGCGCAGCGCGGCATAAGAGGCGCGGCGCTTCTGGCTCAGCGCCAGCTTTGCCTCGAACGCCTCCTCCATCGACGCACTGGGCCGGACGAAAACGGCGCTCTGGTTCGCGTCGAGCAGCAGCAGGTCGCCTTCGCCGATCAGCCGGCGCACATCCTTGACCCGGCCGAGCACCGGCACGCCCATCGCCCGCGCCACGATGGTGACATGGGCGGTGAGCGACCCTTCCTCCAGGATGACGCCCTTCAGCCGGCGCCGGTCATATTCGAGCAGTTCTGCCGGGCCGAGATTGCGGGCGATCAGGATGGCATCCTGGCGCAGACCCATTTGCGCGGCGGTGCCGAGCTGGCCCGAGACGATGCGCAGCAGGCGGTTCGCCAGATCCTCCAGATCGTGCATGCGATCGGCGAGCAGCGGGTCGTCGATCTGCCGCATCCGCATGCGCGTGCGCTGCTGCACGCGCTCGATCGCCGCCTCGGCGGTCAGCCCACTGTCGATCGCTTCGTTGATCCGCCGCGACCAGCCCTCGTCATAGGCGAACATCTTGTAGGTCTCGAGCACTTCTTCATGCTCGCCGCCGACTCCGAACTCGGCCTGCGCGGCCATCGTGTCGATCTGCTCGCGCATCTTGGCGAAGGCGGAATAGACGCGCCGCCGCTCGGCCTCGATGTCCTCCGCGACCGTGTGCTCGATGTTGATCCTGGGCTGGTGAAATACCGCGAAGCCGCGCGCCATGCCGTCCACCAGTTTCTGGCCCGCCAGGCGGAGCGCCGCAGTGGAGGCGGGGCGATTGGCGGCAGACTCCGGCCCGTCCACCAAGCCAGCATTGGCGATCAGTTCCGAGACGACCATGCCGACCGTCTGCAGAGCCTCGATTTCGAGATCCTCGTACCGGCGCGGTTCGGTGTGCTGGACGCAGAGGACGCCGACGGCGCGCTCGCGCCGGATGATCGGCACACCGGCAAAGCTGTGGAACCGCTCTTCCCCCGTCTCCGGCTTATAGGCGAAATCCGGGTGGGCCGCCGCCTCGTCCAGGTTCAGGATCTCGACCCGCTCGGCGATCGATCCGACCAGGCCTTCACCCAGCGCCAGCTTGGTGACATGCACCGCTTCCTGGCTGAGGCCGCGGGTCGCGAACAGCTCCAGCGCGCCGTCGCGCAGCAGATAGAGGGAACAGACTTCGCTCGACGTCGCCTCGCCGATGATGTTCACGACCTGGTTGAGCTTGGTCTGCGCATTGGCGCGGGAGGCCATCACGTCATGGAGCCGCGTCAGGATCTCGCGGGCCGAAGAGGCGGTGCTGACGGTCATGAACATTGCCTAGCAAAGCGGCGACGCGGCGTCTTTTGCAAATTGAGCTTCGCGCTCGTCCTGAGCGGAGGCCGAAGGCCGAAGTCGAAGGGCGCTGGAACCGAGCAGGCGCCCTTCGACTGCGCGCTGACGCGCTTCGCTCAGGACGAGCGGAGAGGGTAGGCCGAGATCAGTTCATAATGCGCCCCCGCCTGCGTCAGGTGGCTCTCGTAGAGGCCAAAGCCGGAGATGGTGAACGGCGGGCTCGCCAAGCCCGCATGGCGTGCCATGAAGCCGTCCAGCCCGCCGGCCTCGCGCCCGAACCGCGCCAGGGTGATGTGCGGCAGATAGGCGCGGCGCTCGGGCTCCAGCCCGGTGCGGACCAGCGCATGGTCGATCTTGCGGTGCAGGGCAGCGAGTGGTTCGCGTGGGGCGACGCCTGCCCAAAGCGTATTGACGCGACCGCGGCTGCCGAACTTGCCGAGGGCGTTCAGTGCGATCTCGAAGGGCGGCTGCCGCACGCCCGCGAGGGCCGCAGCGACGTCCTCCGCCTGATGCCCGTCCACTTCGCCGATGAACCGCAAGGTGATGTGCAACTGCTCGTCGTCCTGCCAGCGCGCGCCGGCGACACCCTCCATCAGGTCGAGCAGCCGCGCGCGGATGGCCAGGGGCGGGCGGATGGCGACGAAGAGGCGGTGCATCGGATCCCTCAATATGCAGCGAAACCTAAGTGGTTCATCCTTTGTAACAAAGTGTAATGCTCGCCGGTTTCGCTTGAATCGGGGCGCGGGAGAAACGATATTCCGCTCATCCGGCACTGTGCCGGGCAAAGGAGAGTTACTTCGATGGCAAACTGGACTGACCCCCGGGCGACCGTTTCGGCGCCTTCGTCGGTCGGAACTCGCCAGGCCGCCTATGACGCCGGCCTGCGGAGCTACATGCTGTCCGTGTACAACTATATGGCATCGGGCGTACTGCTGACCGGCATCGTCGCCTTGCTGTTTGCGCCCTATGCGCGCGACGTTCTGATCAACGCGCAGGGCACCGGCATGACCGGGCTCGGCTGGCTGGTGGCGCTCGCGCCGCTCGGCTTCGTGATGGTGCTGAGCTTCGGCATCCAGCGGCTGTCGACCGGCACTGCGCAGGCGCTGTTCTGGGCCTTTGCCGTGGTCATGGGCCTGTCGATGTCGACGATCTTCCTGACCTATACCGGCACGTCGATCGCCCAGACCTTCTTCGCGACTGCAGCGGCCTTCGCCGGCCTGAGCCTGTGGGGCTACACGACCAAGCGCGATTTGGCGCCATTCGGCACGTTCCTGATCATGGGCGTGTTCGGCATCCTGATCGCGTCGCTGATCAACATCTTCTTGCAGTCGTCCGCGATGCAGTTCGTGATCAGCGTGCTCGGCGTGCTGCTGTTCGCCGGCCTCACGGCCTATGACACGCAGCGTATCAAGAGCATGTATTCGTACGTCGCCGGCACCGACATGATGGGCAAGACCGTCATCATGGGTGCGCTGAACCTCTATCTGGACTTTGTGAACATGTTCATGTTCCTGCTCCAGCTGTTCGGCGGCCGCCGCGACTAAGCGCGAACTCAGGTAAGAAATCGGGCCCGGCGGGGAAACTCGCCGGGCCTTTTTGTTACTGGCCGAAGCCGGGCTCCGCCGCGCGACGCAGCGCCTCGCCGGCTGCGGCGAAAAGCGCCCCCGCCTTGGCTTCGCACTCGCGCTGTTCGGAGGCGGGGTCGCTGTCGGCCACGATGCCCGCGCCGGCCTGGACGTGCATCGTGCCGTCCTTCACCACCGCCGTCCGCAACACGATGCAGCTGTCCATCGAGCCGTCTGGCGAGAAATAGCCGACCCCGCCCGCATAGGCGCCGCGCGTTTCCGGCTCCAGCTCCGCGATGATTTGGCAGGCACGGACCTTCGGCGCCCCCGAAACCGTGCCGGCCGGAAAGCCTGCGAAGAGCGCATCGAGCGCGTCTTTGCCCGCTGGCAGACGCCCGACCACATTCGACACGATGTGCATCACATGGCTGTAGAGCTCGACCGTGTAGCTGTCGGTCACGCGTACGCTGCCGGCTTCGGCCACCCGCCCCACATCGTTGCGGCCAAGGTCGAGGAGCATCAGATGCTCGGCCCGCTCCTTGGGGTCGGCGAGCAGGCTGGTGCGGTTTTCCTCATCCTCCGCGGCCGTCTTGCCGCGCGGCCGGGTGCCGGCAATCGGACGGATGGTCACTTCGCCATCGCGCGCGCGCACTAGGATCTCTGGGCTCGACCCGATCAGGGCAAAGCCCGGCAGGTCGAGGAAATAGAGGAAGGGCGATGGGTTGATCCGCCTGAGCGCACGGTAGAGGTCGAAGGCCGGAAGCGGGAAGGGCGCGGTGAACCGCTGGGCTAGCACGACCTGAAAGATGTCGCCGGCGCGGATATAGTCCTGCGCGCGGGCGACCATCTGGCGGTACGTTTCTGCTTCAACGACAGGCGTCAACACCGCCCGCTCGTCCCGAACGAAGTCGAGGGGCGCACCTCCCGAACCTTGCGAAACCGCCCCTCGACTTCGTTCGGGACGAGTGAGTCTGGCCGCTGCCGCATCGATCCGGTCCCAGGCATCCGCCACCCGTGCCGCCGGATCGCCAGCGCCCGGCCAAAGCGGCGCGATCAGGAACAGTTCGTCGGCGAGACGGTCGAACACCAGGATCAGCGTCGGCCGCACGAAGATCATGTCCGGCAGGTCGAGCGGATTTTCGGGCGGACGCGCCAGCGCTTCGATCAGGCCGATCGTCTCATAGGCGAAATACCCCACCAGACAGGCGAGGGCGCGGGGCAACTCGGGCGGCACCTCGGCGCGGCACTCCGCAACGAGCTTGCGCAGCGCTTCGACCGGGCCCTCCGCGGCGGTGCGACCATTCACTTCAGCCTTGTCGCCGCGAGCGGTGAAGACGAGGTCGGGCGCCAGGCCGATCAGGCTGTGTCGTCCCCGCGTCTGTCCGCCTTCGACGGATTCGAGAAGGAAATCGCCCCGGCCGGACTCGATCAGGGCGAGCGCGGCGGAGACGGGCGTGTCGGTGTCGGCGATCTGCCGGCGCCAGACGAAGCATGGCTTGCCCGCTGTCAGTGCGGCGATGCAGGCCGCATCGTCGCTGCGGTCGCGGCTCACTGCGCGGGCGCGTTGCCGCCGATCAACTCGCTCTTCAAGCGCGCCACGGCCGCGGCATTGACGTCGATGCCGACCGCGCGGCGGGCGGCGGCAGCGAGCTGCTGCGCATATTCCTGGCCCAGCACCGGCGCGAATTGCGCGCGCGTGGATTCGATCAGCGGCGGCTGACTGCGTGCGTCGCCCGGAACGACGGTTTCGACCGTCACCACATACCATCCGCTCCCATCGGGCGCGGCCACGATGCGCGCCTTGCCGCGGCGGGTGCCGAACAGGGCAGCGAGCTGCGGCGGCGCCGGGCGCGACTGCTGCAGCGTCTCACCGCGACGGCCGCTAACCGCAGCCGCGCTCGGCAGCGGTGCACCGGCTGCGGCCACGGCCTGAGCAAGCGGCGCGCCATTGTTGATGCGGGAGGCGATCGCCGCCGCCGCGCGCTGCGCTCCGGCCCGGCCACGCTCGGCAAGGAAATCGGCAACCACCTGCTCACGAATTTGCGCGAGCGGCCGCGGGGCAGGGGCGATCACCTGCTCGGTCTTGATGAGTGCGGCGACGCGGTCCGGCACCAGCTGTTCGACCACCGGATCGTCGCCCGCTTCCATCGAAAAGACCGACTTCGCCACGCCCACCAGCTCGGGGCTGGCTTGGGTGGCGGTATCCGCTGCCTGTCCCGACCGCAGCAGCGGCGCGGTGGTGACCGGCTGCAGCTTGTTCGCGGCAACGACTTCGTCGAAGGTCGCGCCGTCGTTCACCGCATCCTCGACCTTGGCGATGGCGTCGGCCCAGCCCTGTTCGGCCTTCTTCGTCTTCAACTGCGCGACGAGCTCGCCGCGCACCTGGTCCAGCGTGCGCGTGGCCGTGTTCGATACCCGGTCGACACGCACGACGTGCCATCCCAGCCCGGAACGGGCGGGCGCGGCCACCTTGCCCTCCGCCGTCGCGAAGACTGCAGCAGCGACTGCGGGCGAACTCGCCTTGGTGTAATCGTCGCGCGACTGATCGTTGAGCGTGACGGACTCAAGCCCGATCGCCCGCGCTGCCTCCGCGATCGGCGTGCCGGCAGCGAGTTTCGCGGCCATGGCGCGCGCCGCCTCCTCGGTCTGCACGATCACCTGGCTGATCGTGCGCGTTTCCTTGCCCGCAAATTGCGCCTGGTTCGCCTTGTACGCCTCGGCGATTTCCTGCTCGGACGGTTGCGCAGACGCTTCATAGGTCGTCCGGTCGATCAGTGCATAACGGGCGACCCGCCGCTCCGGAATGGTATAGCGGGCAGCGTTGCGACGGTAGAAGTCGGTCAGTTCCGCATCGCTCGGCGCCGCGCCCCTAAAGGCCGCGATGGGGACGAACTGGGCCCGTCCCGTGCGCTGTTCCAGTAGCATCGAGGCATAGGGCAGCGCCAGCGTCGTCGGTGCCAGCGCCGCGCCGGTGGTCGGCACCAGCACTTGGCTCAGATAGAGATCGCGGGCGAGATCGGCACGCAGCTGCTTCTCTGACACGCGCTGGCGGGCAAGAAATGCTTCATAGGCGCTCTGGTCGAAACTGCCATTCAGGCTCCGGAATGCCGGAGCCGCGGCGATCTGCGCATCTTCCATCTTGCGGCTGACGCCGATGCCCTGCTCGCGGGCGAATTGCTCGATCGCGATGCTGTCGGTCAGCTGCGCGAGCACCTGGTCGACGCCGCCCTGCTGCACGAATTGCTGGATGGTCAGTTCGGGCTTTTCCTGACGCGCATTGTCGAAGGCGCGCTGCACGCGCTGCTGCAGCTCGGCATAGCCGATCTTGGCCGATCCGATCTTCGCGACCGTGTCGCCGGTCGCGCTGCCGCCCGTGACGCCGAGGCTCTTGATGTCCGCGGCCACGAAGCCGAGCGCCAGCGCCGCGATGAACAGGATGAAGACAAGGCCGCCGATCTTTGATTTCGACAGGCGGCGGAAAAGATCGAGCATCGAGAGTCCAGGCTGAACGGGAAAGCCGTGCTTTAGGGCGAGCTTGGGTGACGGACAAGCCGGGTGCTTGCGCGAGCCCGTGCCGGTCCCCTAACCGGCGAGACTTGTAAACCGAGGACGATGAAGATGGCGCGACGCAAGCTGGTGGCTGGAAATTGGAAGATGAACGGCAGTCTCGCCCAGCTGGCGGAGCTGGACGCCATCGCTGCGGCCGCAGAGGCGCATCCGGCTGTCGATGTGGCCATCTGCCCGCCTTTCACGCTGATCGCGGCGGCCGTGCAACTGGGGAAGGTGCCGATCGGCGCGCAGGACGTGCACCCAAACGAAAAGGGCGCGCATACCGGGGACGTTTCCGCCGGAATGCTCAAGGAAGCCGGGGCGCGCGTCGTTATCGTCGGGCATAGCGAGCGCCGCGCCGATCATGGCGAGACGAGCGCGTTGGTTCGCGCCAAGGCGGAGGCGGCGATTGTCGCTGGCCTCATAGCAATCGTGTGCGTCGGCGAAACCGAGGAGCAGCGGCTCGCCGGGCGCGCGGTCGAGGTGGTGGATGAACAGCTGGCGGGGTCTGTTCCCTCCGGTGCGGCCGCGGCGAGCCTGGTCATCGCCTATGAGCCGGTCTGGGCGATCGGCACCGGCCGGACACCGACGACGGACGATGTCGCCCAGATGCATGCGGCGATCCGCGCCAGGCTGGCGACCCTGATCGGGGCTGCGGCCGAGGAGGTGCGCATCCTCTATGGCGGTTCGGTCAAGCCCTCCAACGCCGCCGAGCTGATGGCGGTCCCCAATGTCGATGGCGCGCTGGTCGGCGGCGCCAGCCTGACGGCCGCCGATTTCGTGCCGATCGTCGAGGCTGCCGGCTGATTGTCAAAGCGCGCGGTGGACGCGATAGAACGGCAACCAAGCCAGAGAGGATGATATGAAGACCCGGGCCGCCGTCGCCTTTGAAGCCAAACAACCGCTGGAGATCGTCGAGCTGGACCTGGAAGGTCCCAAGGCCGGCGAAGTGCTGGTCGAGATCATGGCGACGGGCATCTGCCACACCGATGCCTATACGCTCGACGGGTTCGACAGCGAGGGGATCTTCCCCTCCATTCTCGGTCATGAAGGGGCGGGCGTGGTGCGCGAGGTCGGCCCCGGCGTCACCAGCGTGAAGCCGGGCGATCACGTCATCCCGCTCTACACGCCCGAATGCCGGCAATGTAAGTCGTGCCTGTCCGGCAAGACCAATCTCTGCACCGCGATCCGCGCGACCCAGGGCAAGGGGCTGATGCCGGACGGCACCAGCCGCTTTTCATACAAGGGGCAGACCATCTTCCATTATATGGGCTGCTCGACCTTTTCGAACTTCACCGTGCTGCCGGAGATCGCGGTCGCGAAGATCCGCGAGGACGCGCCGTTCAAGACCAGCTGCTATGTCGGCTGCGGCGTGACGACGGGCGTCGGCGCGGTCGTCAACACCGCCAAGGTGCAGGTCGGCGACAGCGTGGTCGTGTTCGGACTGGGCGGCATCGGCCTGAACGTCATCCAGGGCGCGCGCCTGGCGGGTGCCGGCAAGATCGTCGGCATCGACATCAATCCCGACCGCGAGGAATGGGGCCGGCAGTTCGGCATGACCCATTTCCTCAACACCAAAAGCATGAGCCGGGAGGAGGTCGTCGCCAAGGTGGTCGAGCTGACCGACGGCGGCGCCGACTATAGCTTCGACGCGACCGGCAACACCGAAGTGATGCGCACCGCGCTCGAATGCTGCCACCGCGGCTGGGGTACGTCGATCATCATCGGCGTCGCGGAAGCGGGCAAGGAGATCGCGACGCGCCCGTTCCAGCTCGTCACCGGCCGCAACTGGCGTGGCACCGCGTTTGGCGGCGCCAAGGGCCGCACCGACGTTCCGAAGATCGTCGACTGGTATATGGACGGCAAGATCGCGATCGACCCGATGATCACCCATGTGCTGAGCCTCGACGAGATCAACCAGGGCTTCGACCTGATGCACAAGGGCGAAAGCATCCGTAGCGTGGTTGTGTACTGATGCCTGCCAAGGTCAACCTTGCCGAAAAGCTCGGCACCTTCAGCAATCATTGGGCGCCGCGCATCGTCGCGCGCTACAATGACCATGAAGTGCGGCTGGTGAAGGTAGAGGGTGAGTTCACATGGCATCAGCATGACGACACCGACGAGCTGTTCCTGGTGCTGGGCGGCATTCTCGACATTGAGTTTCGGGACCGTACCCAGACGCTGAACCCCGGCGAACTGCTGGTGGTGCCGCGCGGGACCGAGCATCGCCCCTGCGCACGCCACGGTGAAGTGCAGCTGCTGCTGATCGACCCCAGGGACATGCCGAACACCGGAGATCCGGCGACCGCTACGATCGCGGTCGAGATTTGAACGATTTTCGCCACGAGACTGAGCGGCTGATCCTGCGCAGCTGGTGCGACGCGGACGTCGCGGCGTTCGAGGAGGCATGCAATACTCCGGCGGTGACGCGTTGGACGGGCGGACTGCAGACCCGAGAAGAGCTTGCAGCCGCCGTGGCCCGCATCCGCGCGACGGAAGCCGAGCTGGGCTATTGCTTCTGGGCGTTGGAGCGCCGCGAAGATGGGCGGTTTCTCGGCTTTTGCGGCCTGAAGCAGCTGACGGCCGACGGCGCGCCTGAAGTGATGCACGACCAGCCGGAGATCGGATGGCGGCTGCGGGAGGACGCCTGGGGCCAGGGCTATGCGCGCGAGGCGGCACAGGCCACGCTCGATCTCGCCTTTACGCGCTTCGGCATGGATCAAGTCTATGCGATCACGCTGGAAGGCAACGCCGCCTCCTGGGGCCTCATGCGCCGTCTTGGGATGATGCCGCGGCCGGACCTTGATTTCGACATGCCCCGTTATGGCGGGCACGTCACCTATCGCATCGGGAGAGACCAATGGATGGCGTGAGCCTCATCGAGATTCACGGCAAGCGCCCGCGCATCCACGACAGCGCCTTCATCGCGCCCGGTTGCCGGCTGATCGGCGACATCGAGATCGGACCGGACGTCAGCATCTGGTACAACTGCGTGCTGAGGGCGGACGTCAACTTCATGAAGATCGGCGCGCGCACCAACATTCAGGATGGCAGCGTGTGCCATGTCGATTCGCCCAGGCCCGGCGCGCCAGAGGGCCATCCGCTGATCATCGGCGAGGATGTGCTGATCGGCCATCTCGCGATGGTGCATGGCTGCGTGCTGGCGGACCGCGCCTTCGTTGGCCTCGGTGCGATCGTGATGGACGGCTGCGCGGTCGACAGCGACGGCATGCTCGCCGCCGGCGCCATGCTGACGCCGGGCAAGCGGATCGGCGCGCGCGAGCTCTGGGGAGGGCGTCCGGCGAAGATGATGCGGATGCTCGGCGACGCGGAGATCGCTGGCAATCAGATCGGCGTCGCCCATTATGTCGAAAACGGGCGCGCGCACCGCGCCGCGATTAGCGGCTGATCCGCGCCTTCACCGCATCGATCGACGCCTGCTGCGCGTCGGCCAGGGCGCCGACGCGTTCCGACGCCTGTTGCAGCTCGGCGAGGCCGATATCGGACTTCGCGGCCACTTTCTCGACGACAAGGGCGTCGATGCGGGCGAGCGCCGAGGTCGTGTCGGTGCGCGCCGCCTCCAGCGCGCTCAGCAGCTGCTGCGCGGCGACCCAGCTCTCGCTACCTTCCGCGCCGGCGTTGCTCGCCGCCGTCTCCGCCCGCGGCAGCAGGGCCGCAAAGCTGCGCTGCCCGGCCTCGGCCTTGTCGACCAAGCTCCCGATCTCGGACCGGAGCGCGGGGTCCGCCGCCTGGACGGGCGCAGGTTCGGCCGGCGGGGCGTTCAGGTCACGGCTCTCGATCGGCCGGCGCGCAAGGGACGGCGCATCGTCCGGTTGTACGCAGCCGGCAAGGAGGAGCGGAGCGAAAGCAAGGAGCCTGGTCATGGGCGCCCGACTAAGCTGCGCAGAAAGCGCCCGCAATGGTCTTGCATCCCTCAGCGGACCCGCCTATGTCGCCGCTTCCCACGCGCCCGTAGCTCAGCTGGATAGAGCATCAGACTACGAATCTGAGGGTCGGACGTTCGAATCGTTCCGGGCGCGCCATTTTCTCCTTGGTTGTCAGATTAGCTCCTTGAGCGGCACGGCCGTGTCGGCCAGCCGCGCCGGTTCGGGAGTGCTGTGGGCTTCAACCAGCTTGCGGCCCTGGGCATAGTCCTTGACGGCGTTGACGCAATCGAGGGCGATGACGGTGCCGCCCCTCAGATAGATTACGGAAAAGCTCCGCTGCGCCGGATCGCCGCGCATGACGGTCGCGTCGTGGCCGATCGACAGGCCGACCGTCTGCAGGCGCAGGTCGTACTGGTTGGACCAGAACCAGGGCGTGGCGCGGTAGGGCTGGAGGTTGCCACAGATCGCCTTTGCGGCGGTGTTCGCCATGTCGTTCGCGTTCTGCACCGATTCGAGGCGGATCGTCGCACCATCCGCGAACTCGCTGGCATGGGCCGCGCAGTCGCCGATCGCGTAGACGTCGGGCAGGGAGGTGCGGCAGAATTCATCCACCGTGACGCCATTGCCGCCTGCTGCGCCGGCGTCGATGAGAGGTCCGACGGCCGGCGCGATACCAATGCCGACGATCACGATATCGGCAGGCAGCACGTCTCCTCCCGTCAGCCGGACCCCGGTGACGCGGCCCTGACCCTCGATACACTCGACGGCCACGCCGGTGCGTAGGTCGACGCCGTGCGCGCGGTGGTCGGTCTCGTAAAAGGCCGACAGGGCTTCGCCGGCGACCCGTGCCAGCACGCGCGGCAGCGCCTCAAGCAGAGTGACGTGCAGGCCCAGCTTGGTCAGCACGGCGGCGGCTTCGAGGCCGATATAGCCGCCGCCGATCACGACGACGCGCCGCGCGCCGGCATCGATCTCGGCCATGAGCGTGTCGACATCGGCGCGGGTGCGGACGGAATGCACGCCGCTCAGATCGCCGCCCTGGCACGACAGGCGCCGCGGATCGCCTCCCGCCGCCCAGATAAGGTGTCCGTAGGCGAGGGTCGTTCCGTCATCACAGCGCAGCGTCTTCGCGGCCGGATCGAGGGTGACCACGGACTTGCCGAGCAGCATGTCCACGCCCTTGTCTTTCCACACATTTGCGGGGCGGATATGCAACCGCTCGAACGGCTTTTCGCGCGCCAGATACTCCTTGGAGAGCGGCGGGCGTTCATAGGGCAGCTCCGGCTCGCGCCCGACGATCAGGACCGACCCGTCGAAGCCGTTCTGTCGCAGCGCCAACGCCGCCTGGGCACCGCCATGGCCGCCGCCCACGATGATAACATCCGCCTGTCTCAATGCCGCCCCTCCACTGATGCCCACGCCTTTGCAAAGCCGCTTTGAAAGAACAAGTCACCTTGGCGCTTACAGGGCGCGGCGCGCTTGTGTGGGCGATGAACCTCGCGCCCGTTCACGCGTAATGCGCGCGTGCGGCCGAGCCTCTTTCCCAGCTTCTTCCTGTCAGGCTTCGAATGCTCGACCTTCGACTGGAAGGATGTCGGGCGGCGCGATCTGAGTGCCGAACTGCAGCATTACGGGCACGCGGACGGCGATTACCGGATGCTGCGGCCACTCGGGATTGCAGTGACGCGCGAAGGCATTCCATGGCCGCTGGCCGACCGCGACGGAGACTATGACTTCTCCTGTATCGACCCGCTGATCGAGGCGCAGCGGCGGCATGGCATCATCCCGATCTGGGATCTCTGCCACTATGGCTATCCCGACGATCTTGACCCGTTCTCCGATGCGTTCGTGGATCGCTTTGCCGCTTATGCGCAGGCGGCGGCACGCCATGTGGCGGAGCGGGCGCATCACGGCCCGCTCTTCTTCACGCCGATTAATGAGCCTACCTTCTGGGGCTATATGGGCGGGGAATGGGCCTGGTGCGCGCCGTTCGGCAGGACGGCGGAGGATCGCCGCCGCTTCACCTGCCAACTCGCCCGCGCCGACATCGCCGCCGTCAAGGCGATCCGCGCCGATTTTCCGGACGCGCGCATGGTCCATATCGATCCCTTGATCTGGGTCGTGCCGCCCCGCGACCGGCCGGACCTCGCCGAGGCGGCGCGCCGGGAGAGCTATGACGACGCCTATATCGCCTGGGACATCATCTCAGGCCTCAAGCACCCGGAATATGGCGGCAGTCTGGAGATCATCGATATCCTCGGCTTCAACAATTACAGCTTCGGGCAGATGGAGTATCGGGAGGGCGGACCGCACGCGCCGCTGGAGCCGGGCGACGGCCGCATCCGCTCCGTCTGCGATCTGGTCGAGGAAGCCTGGGCCAAATACCAGCGGCCCTGCATCATCGCCGAGACCTCCGGCCGCGGCGCCGGCCGCTCGCACTGGCTCAACGACATTGCATCCGAAGGGCTCGCCGCCATCCGCCGCGGCGTCGATCTGCACGGCATCTGCCTGTTTCCCGCCGTCGACATGACCGACTGGCACACCGGCGAATGGCTGAAGATGGGCCTCGCTGATGTCGAGCGGCTACCCGACGGCACGTTGATGCGCATGCCGAACGCCGCCTATGCCGACACCCTTCGGCATTGGCAGCAACTGCTCGAGCATGCCGGCGCGCTCGACGAAGACCCGTACAGCGATCCGATCGATCTCGATCGCATCGCGGAGATCGCTGCCCGACATCAGCTCACTGCCGACACTGACTGGCAATGATTTGTGGAGGTTGAACTGCCTCGATGCAGGGACGCCCTGGACGCCGAGTGATCGGCAGATTGACGTCAGGCCGTGAACGCAGCGCCGATCAGCTCTTGCACGGGCCGACAGGATCCGACCAAGCTGAAAAGACCCGTCATGATCAGTGCCTGGGTGAGCCCGTGCGACCGCTGGACCGGCATTTGCCGCATCCGATCGCAGAACTCCATGTAGGTTTCGCCAAACCTTTGACCTGGCAGGTGAAATGCAAGGTCGTTCCCCATTTCCCCTTCCTCCTACGCTACACCCAGTCGGATGGACTACACTGCCGTAACGTTTAACACTCTCTAAAGTTCATCCGTTCCGAGTGCCGAGTTTAGAACGGCAAAATGGTCTCATATTGCTGAAGAGACGGGGCGCCCCGGACATGGGCGCCTTGCCGTAGCAGGAAGGTGTGGCGGACGATTTCGGCCTGTTGTTCGAGGCCGTAGCGCGTCAATTCCCAGCCGGGTTTGATCGAGTAGTCGTAGCGGCAGAAGGGGTGGCGGGCGAGGGGGAGCCAGACGCCGCGCTGATGCTGCCAGACATGCGTCATTTCGTGGATGAACAGTCCCTGGTCGCCCAGCGGGCAGGTGGAATAATCATCCTTGAACAGCCCGCCTTCCGGGTGGAACCACAGGTGCCCGTCCGGCGACATGGCGACGCGGCGCGGCTGGAACGGCCACCATTTCGCGGCGTGGATGCGCACCTGTTCATAGTCGATGGCGCGGCCGAACATGGCGGCGGCCAGGTTGCGCTCGCCTTCGGTCAGGGGACGGCCTTGGCTGCGCATCGGTCCGGTCAGGAGCCCTTGGGCGGCTCCTGACCGGCCGCGACCAGCGGCGCGTCGGCCTGGATGCGCTCACCGTTGGAGAATGAGAAGGTGAGGGTGATCCGCTTGGGCGGCTTGATGCCAGGATTGATGTTCCACAGCATGACATGCTTGCCGCCCGGTTCGAACTTCACTTCGCTGCCGGCGGGCACCTGGACATTGGTGACCGGCTTCATTCCCGCCATCCCGTTCATGCCCGCCATGGACTCGTGCATTTCGCTGCGGATCGCGACTTCGGTCGACACGCCGATCAGGCTCACATCCTGCGGCCCGCCATGAATGGTGAAGTAAGCGGCCGACGGGTTCTCCCGGACCGGCGAGAAGCGCACATAGGCATCGGTCACGCTCAGCTGCTCTTCCTTCGAACAGGCCGTGAGCGCCGCCAGCAGGAGGATGGGCAAGGTGCGGATCATAAGCGGACAAGCTCCATCGGAACGGCTCCGTTCCCCTACGTCCGCGCTCTCCTTGCGGCAAGAACAAGCGCACCTATATCGCAGCCGTAACCGGGCGGTCGCCTCTTTTGGGACCGACCGATCAACGCTTTGAACTTAGGGGCAGACAGAGGAAAAATGGCCAAAGTTATCGGGATCGATCTCGGCACCACCAACAGCTGCGTGGCAGTGATGGAGGGCGGCAAGCCCAAGGTGATCGAGAATGCCGAAGGCGCGCGCACCACGCCTTCCGTCGTCGCTTTCACCAAGGACGGCGAACGTCTCATCGGCCAGCCGGCCAAGCGCCAGGCGGTCACCAATGGCGACAACACCATTTTCGCGGTCAAGCGCCTGATCGGTCGCCGCTTCGACGATCCGGTGACCAAGAAGGACACCGAGCTGGTTCCCTACCAGATCGTCAAGGGCAAGAATGGCGACGCCTGGGTCAAGGCGGGCGGCGAGGATTATTCGCCGTCGCAGATTTCGGCCTTCACGCTGCAGAAGATGAAGGAAACCGCCGAGAGCTATCTCGGCGAGACGGTTACCCAGGCGGTGATCACCGTTCCCGCTTACTTCAACGACGCGCAGCGCCAGGCAACCAAGGACGCCGGCCAGATCGCCGGTCTCGAAGTGCTGCGCATCATCAACGAGCCGACGGCCGCGGCGCTCGCCTATGGGCTTGAGAAGCAGGACGGCAAGACGATCGCGGTCTACGATCTGGGCGGCGGCACTTTCGACGTGTCGATCCTGGAAATCGGCGACGGCGTGTTCGAGGTGAAGTCGACCAACGGCGACACGTTCCTCGGCGGCGAGGACTTCGATGCCAAGCTGGTCGAGTATCTGGCCGACAAGTTCAAGGCCAAGGAGCAGATGGATCTGCGCACCGACAAGCTCGCGCTGCAGCGGCTGAAGGAAGCGGCCGAAAAGGCGAAGATCGAGCTGTCCTCGACCCAGTCGACCGAGATCAACCTGCCCTTCATCACCGCCCGCATGGAAGGCGGTGCGACCACCCCGCTTCACCTGGTCGAGACGATCACGCGCGCCGACCTCGAAAAGATGGTCGCCGACCTGATCGAACGCACCAAGGCGCCGATGAAGAAGGCGCTGGAAGATGCCGGCATCAAGGCGGCGGACGTGGACGAGGTCGTGCTCGTCGGCGGCATGACCCGGATGCCCAAGGTCCGCGAGGCGGTGAAGGACTTCTTCGGCAAGGAACCGCATACCGGCGTCAATCCGGATGAGGTCGTCGCCATGGGCGCGGCCATCCAGGCGGGCGTGCTGCAGGGCGATGTCAAGGACGTGCTGCTGCTCGACGTGACGCCGCTGTCGCTGGGCATTGAGACGTTGGGCGGCGTGTTCACGCGGATGATCGACCGCAACACGACCATCCCGACCAAGAAGACGCAGACCTACTCGACTGCGGACGACAATCAGCAGGCGGTGACGATCCGCGTGTTCCAGGGCGAACGCGAAATGGCGGCGGACAACAAACTGCTGGGCCAGTTCGACCTGGTCGGCATCCCGCCGGCGCCGCGCGGCGTGCCGCAGATCGAAGTCACCTTCGACATCGACGCGAACGGCATCGTCAACGTGTCGGCGCGCGACAAGGGCACCGGCAAGGAACAGCAGATCCGCATCCAGGCCTCGGGCGGCCTGTCGGATTCGGACATCGAGCAGATGGTCCGCGATGCCGAGAAGTTCGCCGAAGAGGACAAGAAGCGGCGTGCGGCGGCAGAAGCCAAAAACAATGCCGAGAGCCTGATCCACACGACCGAGCGCCAGCTGTCCGAACATGGCGACAAGGTTGAGGAGTCGATCAAATCGGAGATCGAGAGCGCGGTGGCGGAGGCTAAGTCGGCGGTCGAGAGCGAAGACGTCGACCGGATGAACTCGGCGACCCAGGCGCTTGCCCAGGCGGCGATGAAGCTGGGCCAGGCGATCTACGAGAAAGAGCAGGCCGCGGCAGCGTCGCCGGGCGCCGACGCTCCGGACGGCGCCAATGACGATGTCGTCGACGCCGAATTCTCTGAAGTGGACGAGAACAAGGGCTGATTGCCTTGAAACGCTTCTCGACTTCGCTCGAAGCGAACGGAAAGGTGCTTAGAACCCCGTTCGTATCGAGCGAAGTCGAGATACGCTTACGCTTGGGGTCAGCATGAGCACCGAAGTCGATTATTACGAGCTGCTCGAAGTCGAGCGTACCGCGGACGACGCGACCATCAAGTCCGCCTACCGCAAGCTCGCTATGAAATATCACCCGGACAAGAATGGCGGGTGCAAGGATCACGAAGCGAAGTTCAAGGCGGTCAACGAAGCCTATGACTGCCTGAAGGATCCGCAGAAGCGGGCCGCTTACGACCGCTTCGGCAAGGCTGCGTTCCAGAATGGCGGCATGGGTAGTGGCGGTTTCCGCGGCGACCCCGGCTTCGAGGGCTTTTCCGACATCTTCGAGAGCATCTTCGGCATGGGCCGGCAAGGTCCGCGCGGGCCGCAGCGCGGCGCCGACCTGCGTTACGACCTGGAGATCACGCTCGAAGAGGCATTTCACGGCAAGCAGACCGAAGTCTCGTTGGAGGTCTCGACGCAGTGCGGCACCTGCGCGGGCACGGGGGCCAAGGCCGGTGCCGGCGCGCGCGGCTGCAACACCTGCGGCGGCATGGGTAAGGTGCGGGCGCAGCAGGGCTTTTTCGTGGTCGAGCGGACCTGCCCGACCTGCCACGGGGCCGGCGAGGTTATCTCCGACCCGTGCAACGTTTGCTATGGCGAGGGCCGGGTCGACAAGCAGAAGACGCTGAGCGTCAACATTCCTCCCGGCGTCGACGAAGGCACGCGCATCCGCCTGTCGGGTGAAGGCGAGTGCGGGCCACGCGGAGCACCGTGCGGCGACCTCTACATCTTCCTGCACGTCAAGCGGCACCCGATCTTCGAACGGGAAGGCACCACGCTCTATTGCCGCTGCCCGATCAGCTTCACGACCGCGGCATTGGGCGGGTCGATCGAGGTGCCGGGCCTCGACAAGCAGGCGCACGAGATTCGCATTCCGGCAGGCATCCAGTCCGGCAAGCAGCTGCGCCAGCGTGGGGCCGGCATGCCGGTGCTGAACGGCCGCGGACAAGGCGACATGGTCGTGCAGGTGGAGGTCGAGACCCCCACCAAGCTGACCGCCAAGCAGAAGGCTCTGCTGGAGGAATTCCGTGCGACCGAGACGGGTGACGAATGCCCGGAGAGCCGCGGCTTCTTCGAAAAACTAAAGTCAGCTCTGGGGGCGTAGGCCCGCCCCCAGTCGCTTCAGCAGCTGGCCGCTGAGCTGCAGCTGGGGCGGCCCATATTGTCGTCGGCCATCTTGCGCGCGGCGTCGTTGCCGTCTTTTTCCCGCTGCACCCACTGCGCCTTGGTCAGGCATACCTTGCGGCTGGCGATCAGCGAGCCGATTGGCACTTCGCGCCTGCAGATCAATTTGTCCTTTGGCTCCGGCGCATCGGCCGCCGGAGTTTGACCCGTCAGAAGCAGCAACGCGGCAAGGCTGAGCAACATATTCCCCCCTGTTTGAAGACGATGCGCTTACATTCATGCGCGCGCGATCGGCGTCAATGGCTGCCGAAGACCCGATCGAATATCGTGTCGACATGCTTCAGGTGATAGCCGAGGTCGAATTTGTCGGTGATTTCGTCTGCTGACATTAGGGCAGTGACTTCGGGGTCGGCCTTCAGCAGGTCTTCCAGCGAGAGTGCACCGTCCGATTCCCAAACCTTCATCGCGTTGCGCTGAACGAGCCGATAAGCGTCTTCGCGGCTTGCTCCCGCCTGGGTGAGCGCCAGCAGCACGCGCTGCGAATGGATGAGCCCGCCCATCCGGTTCATGTTCTTGGCCATCCGCTCCGGATAAACGAGCAACCTGTCCAACACTCCGGTCAGCCGCGCGAGCGCGAAGTCGAGGGTGATCGTGGCGTCCGGGCCGATATAACGTTCGACCGACGAGTGGCTGATGTCCCGCTCATGCCACAAGGCGACATTTTCAAGCGCGGGCGTCACATAGCCGCGCACCATGCGGGCAAGACCGGTGAGATTCTCGGTCAGCACCGGGTTGCGCTTGTGGGGCATGGCCGACGAGCCCTTCTGGCCAGGCGAGAAATATTCCTCCGCCTCCAGAACCTCGGTGCGCTGCAGGTGCCGCACCTCGGTCGCGAGCCGTTCGATCGAGGAGGCGATCACGCCCAAGGTCGCGAAGAACATCGCGTGACGGTCGCGTGGAATGACTTGGGTCGATACCGGCTCGACCGTGAGCCCTAGCTTATCCGCGACATATTGCTCCACCCGGGGGTCGATATTGGCGAAGGTGCCGACCGCCCCCGAGATCGCGCAGGTGGCGACATCGAGGCGGGCCGCCATCAGCCGTGCCTTGGCGCGGGTGAACTCGGCATAGGCTTCGGCCATCTTCAGGCCGAAGGTGACCGGCTCGGCATGGATGCCATGGCTGCGGCCGATCGTGGGGGTCAGCTTGTGCTCGAAGGCGCGGCGCTTCAGCACCTCCAGCAACGCGTCCAGATCGGCCAGCAGGATGTCGGCCGCGCGCGACAGCTGCACGGCCAGGCAGGTATCGAGCACGTCGGAGCTGGTCATGCCCTGGTGCAGGAAGCGCGCCTCCGCGCCGGTCCGCTCGGCGACGTGGGTCAGGAAGGCGATGACGTCGTGCTTGGTCTCGGCTTCGATTGCGTCGATGCGGGCTATGTCAAACGGAGGCGCGGCTTTGTGAGCCTCCCACACCTTGGCCGCCGCTTCCTTCGGCACGATGCCCAACTCGGCCATGGCATCGAGCGCATGCGCCTCAATCTCGAACCAGATCTGGAACCTAGTCTCGGGTGCCCAGGTGGCGACCATCTCGGGCCGGGAGTAGCGGGGGATCATGGTCGGTCCTTGGGCTGGAGAAGCGGCGGTGCTCTAAAGCCTGAGGCCGCTGAGTTCGTCCAGCCCAAGCATTAGATTGAGGCTCTGCACGGCGGCGCCGGCCGCACCCTTGCCGAGGTTGTCGAGGCAGGCGACGAGCCGCGCCTGACGCCGCGCCTCATTGCCGAAGACCAGCAGCTCCAGCCTGTCGGTGCCCGCCTGTCGTTCGATCGTGACCACGGACATCGCCCCGGCCTCCTCGCCTTCGACGACGGTTACCAACGGCCGACCTTGATAGGCCTCCTGAAGCGCCTGTCGAAGTTCTTCCAGCGGCGGGGCGGCCGGCAACGGCACTTGCACGATCATCCCGCGATAGGTGCGCGCCACCGCCGGCGCGAACAGCGGCGCCGTGGTCAGGCCGGCATGCACCTGCATCTCCGCGACATGCTTGTGACCAAGCGAGAGACCATAGAGCCGGAAGGCGGTATCGGTCGCGTCAGGCGCATCGGCCTGCTCGAAGGCGGCGATCATCGCCTTGCCGCCGCCCGAATAGCCCGAGGTGGCGTTCACCGTGATCGGCGCGTCGGGGGGCAACAGGCCCGCAACGACCAACGGCCGCACGAGCGCGAGGAAGCCGGTCGGGTAACAGCCGGGATTGGAGACTCGCTTCGCCTCCGCGACGCGCGCGGCGCCGTCCGGCTCCAGCTCGGGAAAGCCATAGGTCCAGCCGTCCGCCACCCGATGCGCCGTCGAGGCGTCGATCACGCGCGTGTGCGGATTGTCGATCAGGGACACCGCTTCGCGCGCGGCATCGTCCGGCAGGCAGAGGATCACGGCGTCGGCGCCGTTCAGTGCCTCGCGCCTCGCTGCGGGATCCTTCCGCCGCGTGTCGTCCAGGCGGATCAGCGACAAGTCCGCGCGCCCGGCGAGCCGGTCCGCGATCTCGAGGCCCGTCGTGCCCGCGGCGCCATCGATGAAGACCTGCGCCGTCATGCCGCAGGCGCTGGCGAGAGGGCGGCGAGCGGGACATATCCGACCAAGCCATCGCGATCACGAAAGCCCCAGACCCAATCACCGGCGACTTCCAGCACCGCGAACCGCTCGCCGGAGGCAAGTTCGCCGAGAGCTTCACCCTCGCGGGCGGCAAGCACCGTGCAGCCGCCGCAACAGGACCAGAGCTGTGGCACCGCATAGTGCGGGGCGAACCAGCGACCGGCCAGGCGGATGTCGGCCAGGTCGCGGCGTGCCGCATTGTGCGTCAGTTCGAGCGGCCGGGACGGACCGGAAAGGGAGAAGCGCCTCCGCTCAGGCGTGGACGGGCTCGCGACTCTCGGTCCGCTGGCTGCGCTTTTCGCCGCCATTGCCGTTGCCGCCGCTCGTGCCGATGAGCGATTTGAAGTGCTCAAGAAAATCCGCCCCTTCCCGTGTGGGTGCGACGAAGATGTTGCGGCGGTCCGCATCGTCGCGCTGGCGGCGCAGATAGCCGAGAGCGCCAAGCCTGTTCAAGGCGCGGGTGACGACCGGCTTCGACACGTTCAATGCCTTGGCGAGGCCACGCACCGTATGCGGACCAGGCTTTAAATATACAAGCAACAACAACGCCATCTGCCGATTGGTCAGATCCGGATCGCCGGATCGGACGTAACTCAACAGGGTGCGCATCCACGAATGCAGGCCGGTTTCCGCCACGGACATTCTCCTCGGCCATCCGTGCATCTGCTGGCAAAGATCCGGATGGCTTTACATCTTGGAGACTCGAACGCGTGTCGGTGGCGTCGGTTTCGCGAGGGAATCGAAAATTAACCAGCAGGGACCGAAAGGTAGCGGCGGCGCAGCAGCTCCCAGCAGGCGCGCAGGCCCAGCGCCTCGCCGCCTTTCGGCCGCCCCGGCTTGGGCGACGGGCGCCATGCGAACGTGTCGAGATGGACCCAAGGGGTTGACGCATCGACGAAACGCTGCAGGAACAAGGCTGCCGTGACCGCACCCGCCATGCCGCCTTCCGGAGCATTGTCGAGGTCAGCGATGTCAGAGCGGAGCATCTCGTCATAGCCGGACCAGAGCGGCATGCGCCAAAGCGGGTCGGCGACATCCCTGGCCGCGGTGAGCAGGTCGTCGGCCAGCGTGTCATTATTGGCGAAGGTCGCGGGCAAGTCGGGGCCGAGGGCCACTCGCGCCGCGCCGGTCAGCGTGCCGAAGTCAATGACTAATTCGGGCTTCTCTTCGCCCGCACGAGTCAGCGCGTCGGCGAGGATCAGCCGGCCCTCCGCATCGGTGTTGCTGACTTCGACGCTGAGCCCCTTGCGGCTGCGAAGCACGTCTCCAGGCCGCATGGCATTGCCCGCAATGGCGTTTTCCACCGCCGGGATCAGCAGATGCAGCCGGACCGGCAGGCGCGCCTCGACGATCAGTTGCGCGAGCGCGAGCGCATGCGCGGCCCCGCCCATATCCTTCTTCATCAGCCGCATGCCGGACGACGGCTTGATGTCGAGGCCGCCGGTGTCGAAGCACACGCCCTTGCCGACGACCGCGATACGGGGATTGGCCGGATTGCCCCATTCCAGCTCGATCAGCCGCGGCCCACGGTCCGCCGCCGCCGCTCGACCGACAGCATTGATGAGGGGAAAGTCGCGCGCGAGATCGTCGCCCTTGGTGATGCGGAGACTGGCACCGCCGCGCCCCGCGACTTCCTCCGCAGCAGTCTCGAGCTGTGCAGGCCCCATGTCTTCGGTCGGCGTGTTCACTAGGTCGCGCACGAGAGCGACTGCCCCGGCCAGCCGGACAGACTCATCGATGCGCGCCGCGTCAGCCGTGACGAGGACCCTCGGTCCCGCCGGCGTTTCGGGGCTACGATAACGCTCGAACCGATGCTGGGCGAGGAGCCAGCCGAGCAGCGCCTGACCGGGCGAAACCTCGAGCCGGTAGCTGCCCTCCGGCAAGGCATCGGCCGCCTTGGCCAGGTCCCAAGGACCGAGGGTGTCGATAGACTCGACGCCGAGAGCCGCGCTCCAATCCTCTGGCCCTTCGCCCGGCAGGATCGCTAGCTCGCCTGGCTTACCTGCAAACCGCTGAGCTCCGGCAGCAGCGCGCATCCGCGGCGTGAGCTGCTTCAGCCAGCCCTCGAACCCGGCCTGGTCGACCAGCAGGAGGGGGTGGGCAGGCTGGCCGCGATCGGCCTGCAGAAGATCGCTGAAAGAGTTCACTAACCCTGTTCCGAAACCAAGAGATCAGAGCTCCTGACATATAGCGGGCCGGCCGCAAAGCGCGGTTGTGCAAGGTTGCTTATGCGTACCCAACTTCGGGCAGTGCTGTTTTTCTTCTGCCTGGGCCTGGCCGGTCCGACGGCCGCCGCACCGCGCCTGTCCGTGCCGGTGTCGAGCAACGACCAGGTGGGGGTGGCGGTCAGCGGCAAGAGCGGGACCGGCCGGGGCGTATCGGCGATGCTGGGAATGTGGAGCGACGACGGCGCGCTTGAGCTTGCCGGCTTTCAGCAGGGCGCGCGCCTTGACCCCGCCACGGCGCGCGCCGCCGAGATCGTATCGGGCAAGGCGATGCATTCGCGGGGCGTGCGCCTCACCGGCTCATTCTATCGCAGCGGCGATCCCGCGGGCACCGGCTGGACGCTGTCTGTCGACGCGCGCCAGCAGCAGGTCAGCGACATCGGCGCGGCGCTCAGCGGTACATGGCGCACCGCCAGCGACTCGCGCCTGACGCTCGGCGGCAGGTTCCGCTTCTAGGCCCGCGCGCCCTCGAGTGCGTGCTTGAGATCGCGCACGCGATCATGGCCCCGCCGTACCGAAGCATAGGCTTCCTGCACGACCTGCCGCGCCTCGGCGGAGAGGCTGGTGTCGTTCAAGGCTGCTTCGTACTTGTGCTTGATATGGTCCTCGCCGCGCTCGACTTCGTTGATGACGGCCTTGTCGTCGCGGCCGGTAATGGCGGACTTCAGGTCGACAAAGGTGCGGTGGGCCGCTGCGAGCGCCGTTCCGTCATCCTCCGGATTGCCGCCGAGCCGCGCGACGGCGGCCTGCAGCTGCGGCAGCACCTGTTGGCGATCGCGGGCGAGCTCCTGAAACATCTCGCGGAACTGCGGGTTCTCGACGGCGTCGGCCGATTCCTGATAGCCGTTGATACTGTCGATCGTCGTCGCGATCAGCGAGTTGAGCGTGGTGACGTCCGTGTTCGAGCCGATCATCTTATCTCTCCTTGTTGGATCGGCCGGACAACGACCATGACGCGGAAAGGGTGCAGATGACGGCCTATGTCGCGCTGTTGCGCGCGGTGAATGTCGGAGGCTTCAAGCTGCCGATGGCCGAACTGAAGGCCATGTGCGACGCGGCGGGGTTCGAACAGGCGCGGACCTATATCGCCAGTGGTAACGCAGTGTTCGGCGCGGTGCTCGGCGAAGCCGAGGTGAAGTCTGAACTCGAGGGCCGGCTGAAACATTATGCTGGCAAACCGGTGGCCGTGCTGGTCAGAGATGCGGCCGCTATGCGCAGCGTGCTTGCCGACAGTCCGTTTCCGGGCGCGACGCCGAGCCGGACCTTCGCGCTGTTTTTCGATGAGGCGCCGACGCAAGCCGCGATCGACGACGTGCGACACCGCGAGGCGGAGGAGATCCGCCTCGGCCGGCGCGAGCTCTACATCCACTATCCCGAGGGCATGGGATCGTCGAAGCTGGTGATCCCGGCCGCCAGACTGGGAACCGCCCGGAACATGAATACCGTGGCCAAGCTCGCGCAGATGGCGAGCGAACTGGCTTAGGCGGGTGTGAGCAGGCCGTGATTTTTCTTGCCGGCGGAAACGCGCACTGTTGACGCGCCGACGCTGATCGCCAGCGCTTCGTCCTCCACCTTTTGCCCGTCCACGCGCGCGCCGCCACCCTTGATCAATCGCCGCGCCTCGTTTTTGGAGCCGGCAAAGCCGAGGGCGATCAGGGCCTCGACGATGCCGATGCTGCCGCCTGCAACCGCATGCGTGGGCAGGGCCTCGCCGGCCGCGCCTTCCTCGAAGGTACGGCGCGCCGTCTCGGCTGCTTCTTCGGCGGCTGCACGGCCCCGGCACATCGCGGTCGCTTCGTTGGCCAGGACCTTTTTCGCCTCGTTGATCTCGGCGCCTTGCAGCGCTTCCAGTCGTGCGATTTCGTCGAGAGGCAGGTCGGTGAACAGGCGCAGGAACCGGCCGACATCGCGGTCGTCGGTGTTTCGCCAGAACTGCCAGTAATCATAGGCGGAGAGCTGGTCCTCGTTCAGCCAGACGGCACCCGACATGGTCTTGCCCATCTTGCCGCCATCGGCGGTGGTGATCAGCGGCGTGGTGACGCCGAACACCTCCACGCCATCGACGCGCCGCGTCAGTTCGATGCCGTTGACGATGTTGCCCCATTGATCCGAGCCGCCCATCTGCAGCCGGCAGCCGAACCGCCGCGACAGCTCGCGAAAGTCATAGGCCTGCAGGATCATGTAGTTGAACTCGAGGAAGGACAGCGACTGCTCGCGGTCCAGCCGCAGCTTGACCGAGTCGAAGCTGAGCATGCGGTTGACCGAGAAATGCTGGCCGATGTCGCGGAGGAAGGGGATATACTCCAGCCGGTCGAGCCATTCGGCGTTGTCGACCATCACCGCATCGGTCGGGCCGCCGCCGAAGCTGAGGAACCGCTCGAACACCGTCTTGATGGACGCAACGTTGGCGCGGATCGTCTCGTCCGTCATCAGCTTGCGCGCTTCGTCCTTGAAGCTCGGGTCGCCGATCTTGCCCGTGCCGCCGCCCATCAGCACGATCGGCTTATGCCCCGCCTGCTGCAGCCGCCGCAGCAGCATGATCTGCACGAGGCTGCCGACATGCAGCGACGGCGCGGTCGGATCGAAACCGATATAGCCCGGCACCACCTGCTTGGCCGCCAGCGCATCGAGCGCCGCCGCATCGGTCGCCTGGTGGATATAGCCGCGCGAGGAGAGCAGGTTCAGGAGGTCGGATCGGTATTTGGTCATGGCGCGTGGCCTTTAGCGGATGTTTGTCCGTTTTCACCACCGGTTTGGGCTGAGCTTGTCGAAGCCCTCCCTTTCTTCTTTACAGGCAGCGATGAGCTTCTGGACTTACATGATCCAATGTGGCGATCGCACGCTCTACGTCGGTCACACGAACAATCTGGACCAGCGTTGGGCAGAGCATCAGCATCGGACGTTCAAAGGCTACACGGCTTCGCGCCACCCCTTGCACCTCGTTTGGAGTCAGGAGTTCGGCACGCGAGACGAAGCTCTGGAAGCCGAACGCCAGATCAAGGGGTGGGGAAGGGCCAAGAAGCTTGCGTTGATACGCGGTGACTGGGCGTTGATCTCGGCGCTCGGCCGATCTCTTAGGCAAGAGGAAGGGAGGGCTTCGACAAGCTCAGCCCAAACCGATTTGGGAACAGCCTTCCTGCATCCGCACAGTGCGTTGCTGCCCAGCCAACCCTTCAGCATCGAAGCACGCCTTGCTCTCGGTAAGAACAAAGCTCGCGTAGGATTCACGCTGAGTGGGGCCGTCGACCTGTTGCTGGTTCCTACCCGCTCACCCGCGGCCCGCCGCGACAATCTATGGCAGCACACTTGCTTCGAGCTCTTTGCACGAACCTGGACTGGCTACATCGAATATAACCTCTCCCTCTCGACGGAGTGGGCGGCCTACGCATTCAGCGGGTATCGCGAGAACATGTCCCAGCTCGCAGTCGAGCCGCCGGGGATTCGGGTGGAGCGGAGCGCACATCGGTTGCAGCTCACCGCTGAACTCGACCTGCCGGCCGAAGCAACCGACATCGGCCTCTCCGCCGTGATCGAGGAACTGGACGGTACCAAATCCTACTGGGCGCTGCGTCATCCGCCAGGGGAGAGACCGGATTTCCATCATCCCGATTGCTTTGCGCTCGAACTCCCGTCAGCAGGCGAGGCATGAAGTTCGGCATCGATCGGCTGCTCGCCGACCCTGATCTGCGCAAGCCGCTGGAGGGCAAGCGCGTCGCGCTCCTCGCGCACCCCGCGTCCGTGACGGAAGACCTGACCCATTCGCTGGATGCCCTGGTGGCATCGGGGTTGAATGTATCGGCGATGTTCGGGCCGCAGCATGGCGTGCGCGGCGACCTGCAGGACAATATGATGGAGTCGCCGGACTTCACCGACCCGACCTATGGCATTCCGGTATTCAGCCTCTACGGCGAGGTGCGGCGTCCGACGGGCCAGTCGATGCATACGTTCGACGTGATGCTGGTCGACCTGCAGGACCTCGGCTGCCGCATCTACACCTATGTGACGACGCTCCTTTACGTGCTGCAAGCGGCGGCGGAGCATGGCAAGGAAGTCTGGGTGCTCGACCGTCCCAATCCCGCGGGCCGACCGGTCGAGGGGCTGACGCTGCGTCCGGGCTGGGAGAGTTTTGTCGGCGCGGGTCCGATGCCGATGCGCCACGGCCTGACCTTGGGCGAACTCGGCCGCTGGTTCATCGACCACTACAAGCTCGATGTCGCCTATCGCGTGATCGAGATGGAGGGCTATGCGCCAGACGCGGCGCCCGGCTTCGGCTGGCCGACCGACCGCGTCTGGGTCAATCCGAGCCCCAACGCCGCCAATCTCAACATGGCGCGTGCCTATGCCGGAACGGTCATGCTGGAGGGCACGACACTTTCGGAAGGGCGAGGCACGACGCGGCCGCTGGAGCTGTTCGGTGCGCCCGACATCGACGCCAAGGCCGTGGCTGCGGAAATGCGACGGCTCGCTCCCGACTGGCTGGCGGGGTGTGCGCTGCGCGAGATCTGGTTCGAACCGACCTTTCACAAGCATGTGAGAACGCTGTGCAGCGGCCTCCACATCCACGCCGAGGGCCGCTTCTACGATCACCAGGCGTTCAAGCCCTGGCGGCTGCAGGCGCTCGCGTTCAAGGCGATCCGGCGGCTGCAGCCCCACTATCCGCTGTGGCGCGATTTCCCTTACGAATACGAGTTCGACAAGCTGGCGATCGACGTCATCAATGGCGGTCCGGCGCTCCGAGAATGGGTCGACGACCCCGCAGCGGCGCCGGGGGATCTCGATATCCTCACCCGATCCGATGAAGCCGCCTGGGCCGAAGAGCGCGTGCCATTCCTTCTTTATTGAGGAGGCGTTCCATAGCTGGACCGAAACGTGCTGGAATCCCGATGAAATGATTGCTGCTGCTATTCGTGAATCGAGGCGGCCGCTTTAACCATCATTTTACGATTGCGGGGCAGCATAGGCTTGGGAGCGATGGGGATCGCTTTTCGAGCGCCGGGGAGAAGGTCGCTGTGGAATCGAACGGTCGTTATTACATGCGTCGCGCTGCATTCGAGGCTGCTGCCGCCCGCCAGGCGGTCACGCCCGAGGCCGCAATGCGCCGCCAGGCGCTGGCCGAGAACTTCGCCCGCAAGGCGCGCGAGCTCTGCGCCTGAACTGAGTGTTGGCGGGGGCTCTTACCCCCGCTAAGCGGCGCGCATGGCCAAGCAGCGCGCCGACCAGCTTCTCGTCGACCGTGCCCTGGCCGAAAGCCGCACCCGCGCCCAGGCGCTGATCCTCGCCGGTCTCGTCTTTTCCGGCGAGCGGCGGATCGACAAACCCGGACAATCCGTTCCCGACGGTGCCCCGATCGAAGTGCGCGGGCGCGATCATCCTTGGGTGTCGCGCGGCGGCGTCAAGCTTGCGCATGGTCTGGATCATTTCGGCTGGGACGTGAGCGGCGCGATCGCCATCGACGTGGGCTCGTCGACCGGCGGCTTCACCGACGTGCTGCTGACCCGCGGCGCCGCGCGCGTCTATGCGGTCGACAGCGGCACCAATCAGCTGGCCTGGAAGCTGCGACAGGACGCGCGGGTCGTCGTGCTCGAGCAACTCAGCGCGCGGCTGCTAACGGCGGAGCACGTCCCGGAGCCCGTCGACCTGATCGTCTGCGATGCGAGCTTCATCTCGCTTGCCAAGGTGCTGGACGTGCCGCTCCGTTTCGCGGCCCCCGGCGCCCGGCTGATGGCGCTGATCAAGCCGCAGTTCGAAGCCGGCCGCGACGAAGTCGGGAAGGGTGGGGTGGTGCGCGACCGCTCCGTGCACGCACGTGTGTGCGAGGAGGTGCGCGCCTGGCTGGAAGGCGCCGGCTGGTCCGTTCAGGGCGTCGTGCAGAGCCCGATCACTGGGCCGGAGGGCAATATCGAGTTTCTGATCGCCGCCGTCCGTCGAAAACAGTTGTAACTGGTCGAAAGGGAGGCGCTGATCCGCTCGCGCCGGCGGATACCGCGCGGATGCGTCACCTCCTGTCGAGCGCGGCCCTTGCCGCCCTGATCGCCCCGGCCACGGCTTACGCCCAGCGGACGGACGACAATGCCACCACCCAATCCACCGACGCTTTCGGCAAGAGTGTCGGTGATGAGCGCATCGGCATCTACGATCCTAATAACGTGCGCGGCTTTTCCGCCGTGGAGGCGGGGAATACGCGCATCGAGGGGCTGTATTTCTTCCAGCAGGCTAACCCCACGGACCGGCTGGTCGACGGGTCCACCATGCGCGTCGGTATCGCCGCACAAGGCTATCCGTTTCCGGCGCCGACCGGCATCGCCGACTATTCGCTGCGCAAGCCGGGTGCCAAGCCGCTGGTCAGCCTGGTCGGGCGCGTCGGCCCGTTCGATGCCAAGGTCGGGCAACTGGACCTGCAACTGCCGATCGACGGGCAGCGCCTCGGCGTCGCGGCGGCGGTCGGCTATTTCGACGAGCCGCAGCATTTCGGCGGCACACCCAAATATCTGTCGATGGCGGTTACGCCGGTGTGGCGGCCCTCCGAGGATATCGAAGTGCTCGGCTTCTGGAGCTCGATCCAGACCAGCTCGCAGGAGGCACAGACGCTGGCATTCACCGCCGGCGACTATCGCCCCTCACGCGTCAAGCGACGCGTCTTTGCCGGCCAGCCCTGGGCCACTTATGAGGGCACCAGCTGGAACATGGGCGCGATCGCCAAGGCGAAGCTGGGCGGCTTCGACCTTGCCCTGGGCGGCTTCCGCTCGCTCAACCACGACGATCAGAACTTCATCGACCTGATTGTCGACTTGAAGCCGGACGGCAGCGGCGAACGACTGGTGCTTGCCGACAAGGACAACAAGTTTGCGGCCAATTCGGGCGAGTTCCGGGTGTCGCGCAGCCTGGACGAAGGCGATCGCCGGCACACGCTGATCGCGACCGCGCGGGTGCGGGAGCAGCGGCGTCGCTATGGCGGCACGGCCGAACTCTTCCTCGGTCCGACCCAATATGGCGTGCCGGACTTCAAGCCGTTGCCCGCGTTCACCATCGGCGCGAAGACGCGCGATCAGGTCAGCCAGAAGACGTTTGGGCTGGGGTACCAGATGCGCTGGGCAAAAGTCGGCGAGCTCGGCATCGGTTTGCAGAAGACGGACTATTCCAAGTCGGTGGACTTCCCCGACCGAGAGGATGTGACGAGCAAGTCCTCGCCCTGGCTGCCGACGGCCAACGTCGCGCTCAACCTGACCGACACGGTCGCGGTCTATGCCAGCTATTCCAAGGGGCTGGAGGAAAGCCCGGTCGCGCCGGAGCGGGCGGTCAACCGCAACGAAGCGCCGCCGGCAATCCTGACCGAGCAGAAGGACGCCGGTGTCCGCTGGACCGTCCAGCCCGGCCTTAGCGCGCTAGTCGGCGTGTTCGAGATCACCAAGCCCTATTACGCCTTCAACAGCATGACCGGCCGGTTCGGCAATCTCGGCCAGCTGCGCCATCGGGGCGTCGAGGTTTCAGTGGCAGGGCAGATCCTGCCCGGCCTCAACATGGTCGCGGGCACGCTGTTCCTCGACGCGGATGTGAGCGGCGAACTGGTCGATAGCGGCGCGATCGGCAGCAAGCCGGTCGGCTCGATCAAGCGCCGTACGATCGGCAGCGTCGACTATCGCTTTCCAAAGAGCCCGTTCTCGATCGACGCGGTGTTCGAGGAAACGGACGACCGGGTCGCAAACATCCAGAACACCCTGGTCGTGCCGCCCCGCGCGGTGCTCGCGGTCGGCGGGCGCTACCGGTTCAACGTCGGCAAGAGCAGCGCCCTGGTCCGCGCTCAGGTCAGCAACATCTTCAACAATTATGGCTATGGCGTGGGCGGCAGCGGCTTCTTCGTCTACAACCTGCCGCGCCGCTTCAGCCTGACGCTTTCCGCCGACATCTGACTCGACTCTCTGTGTGGCGACGCTAGGGAGCCGCGCGACAGGGGTGGAGATTCTGTGAGCCAGATCGCGTCGCGTGAACAGTTGAGAGGCGCCTTTCTGCGGCGGGCGTTGATAACGGTGCCGGTGGTCGTCGGGCTGGGCTTCTTGTCCGGAAGACTCGCCGGCTCGGGCAACGACAACCCATGGTTCGCGATGCTGGCGAAGCCGGAAGCGATGCCGCCCGGCTGGGCCTTCGGCGCGGCCTGGGCCGTCCTCTACGTCCTGCAGGGCCTCGCCTTGGCCATGATCCTGAATGCGCGCGGCAATCGGCTGCGGGGACTTGCCGTTGCCCTGTTTGTCGCGCAGCTGGCGCTGAACCTGGCCTGGTCGCCGCTGTTCTTCGGGCTGCACCAGGTGACCGCCGCCTTGTGGCTGATCGCCGCGATCTTCGTGGCCGCGCTCGCCACCACCCTTGTGTTCGGTCGCGTCCGGCCGCTCGCGGCGTGGCTGATGGTGCCCTATCTCGCCTGGCTGTGCTTCGCCGCCGCGCTCAACAACGACATCCGGCGCTTGAACCCGGATGCGGAGCAGCTTGTGCCCGGCTTCGCCAGCACCCACATAGGACGCTGATCAGGAGCGACCATGCAGACCGAGAACCGTTTCTTCGATGATTTCGCCAAGATGCTGAATGGCGTCGCCGGCACGGTGGCGGGCATGGGCCGCGAAGCCGAATCCTCGATGCGCGAGCGGATGAAGGAATGGATCGGCGGCATGGACTTTGTCAGCCGCGAGGAATTCGAAGCGGTGAAGGCGATGGCGGCTGCCGCGCGCGACGAAGCCGATGCGCTGCGCGTCCGCATCGCGGCGCTAGAAGCGGCTCAGAATGGGACGCAAGCGCCGCCTGTTATTTGAACAACTTGTTCCAAGCCTATCCACAGCTTTATGAACTCGCCCACAGGGGCGCGCTTGCTGGCTTGTTCGCACGCTGCGATCATGGCCGGCATGGGGCTGCTACCGGGGACCGGCCATGATGACGCTAGAAGATTTCGAAGAAGCTGAAGGCGAAACCGCCGCCCCGATCGAGATGCTCGAGAGCTATTATGCCGCGCACGGCTGGTCCTATGACCGGTCTGCCGATGACGAAATCATCGCGACGGTAAAGGGCAGCTGGACCGAATATGAGCTGCGCGGCGTCTGGCGCGACGAAGACCGGGTGCTCCAGTTTCTGGCGCTACCCGACATCAAGGTACCGGAAGACAAGCGCGCTGCGCTCTACGAGACGATCGGCCTCGTCAACGAGCAACTCTGGCTCGGCCATTTCGAGCTCTGGTCGACCAGTGGCATCCTGCTGTTCCGGCACGCGGCCTTGCTGGAAGGCGAGGAGCCGAGCCTGTCGCTGCCGCAGACCGAAAGCATCATCGAGTCGGCGATCGACGAATGCGAACGCTACTACCCGGTGTTCCAGTTCGTGCTGTGGGGCGGCAAGTCGCCGCGCGAGGCCATTGCCGCCGCGCTGATCGAGACCCAAGGCGAAGCCTGAGCTCTAGGGTCCGTACTCAATCGCCAGGTCGGCGTGACTGGGCGAGTTTTGGCCTGTGGGTAGGAGCGAGGAGGGAGCGATGTTGCACATCGTGACCGATCGAGCGACGCCCTCCACAGGCCAAAAGGCGCCCCGCCCCGAAGGGGTCGTCCGGAGCGGCGCGCTGATGAGCAGGTGAAACTGTCCCCCGGACAGTTTCAGCCATGTCTGGGGGACATGGCGGCCGGCCTCATCGTCGCTTGCTTGCGCGTAGCATCAGCTACGCGACTGCGCTGCGCTCCTCGCCAGCGCGCAGCTCCGGGCGATCACGCTCGATCTGGTGATTGAGTACGGACCCTAGCCCGCGACTTCGACGCGGTTGCGGCCTTCGTTCTTGGCCCGGTAGAGCGCCTGGTCGGCGGCGCGGAGCATCGCTCGGCCGGTGTCCGCCTCCATCAGCGATGCGACGCCTGCGGAAAAGCTGACTCGACCGATCGGCTCGCCCGACTGCTTGGCCACAAGGCGCCGCTCTTCCAAGTCGGCGCGGACATTGTCGACGACGCGGCCCGCCTCTTCGGCGGTCATGCCTTCGAAGAGCATGACGAACTCTTCGCCGCCGTGGCGTGCGACGAAGCAGTTGTTGCCGGATGCGGAGGCGAGCCGCTGGGCGACGAACTTCAGGATGCGGTCGCCAACATCATGGCCGTGCGTGTCGTTGATCTGCTTGAAGTGGTCGATGTCGCAAAAGGCGAGCGCGAGCGGCTTGCCCGTCTCGCGCGCCTGCATGACAGCGCGACGGAAGCGGTTCTCGAACGCGCGGCGGTTCGCGAGGCCGGTCAGCTGGTCGCTTTCCGCGAGGCGCCGCGCCTCGGCGAGGCTGCCGCGCAGCTGGTTCATCTGCTTGCCGGCGTCGCGCAGCTGCTGTTCGGCAGCGCGGGTCTTCTCGATCATCGAGCCGGTCAGCTCGACCAGGGCCGCGATCGTCTCGTCGCGCGATCCCTCAAGCAGATCGGCGACCTTGGTCTCCAGTGCCTGACCATAGGCCTTGGCATCCGCGCCCGACTGGCGCGCGAGGCCGGCAATGTGAGTCAGCCCGGACTGGGCCTTGTCGATCAGGCCCGCGAGCATTTCGGCCGACATGTCGGTGCGCACTTCGCCCAGGATCAGTTCGGCTGCGTCGGGCGTCAGGCGGCCGAGCCGGGCGATCGCGCGGTCGACGGCCTCGATCAGCTTGCGGTCGGACCGGGTGAGATAGCCGTGGGCCAGTTCATAGTGCGCGGGCGAGGGCTCGAGCTGGTGTGAGTCGAGGAACAGGCCGATCTGCTGGAACAGCGAGGGCGCTTCCTGCTCCTCTTCCTTGCCGAACCAACTGCGCACGGCCTGCGACAGGCGGCCGCCGCGCTGCCGGGCATCGTCGTTATGGGCGGAGCGTCGGTTCACCCCCGGTGTGGCGTCGATCGGAATGGCGCTGGCGGAGGTGAAAGACGTGCTCATGCTCATCAATACGGCACTCGGCTCGACTTCTTGAGGAGCGCCGCAGTGATTTTTTGCGGTGCGGCTTGCCGTCCCTCGGCGCGCGTGGCTAGGCGGCACGATGCGCTGGCTCGATGATGGTCCGATCTGGCTGATCGGCTGCGGCAACATGGCGGGTGCCATGCTGCGCCGCTGGCTCGGCGCCGGGCTGCCGCCGTCCCAGGTCACGGTCATTCGGCCGAGCGGCGTGGAGCCGGCGCCTGAAGTCCGCACGCTCGACCGCTTGCCCGAGGGCGAGGCGGCGCCACGCCTGCTCTTGCTCGGCGTTAAGCCGCAGAAGCTCGACGAAGTCGCTCCCGACGTGGCGAAAGCTGTCGGGCCGGAAACGCTGCTCGTCTCGATCCTGGCGGGCACGTCGTTGGGCGCCTTGTGGCAGCGTTTCCCTACCGCAGGAGCGATCGTTCGGGCGATGCCGAATACGCCGGTGGCATTGGGGCGGGGTGTCGTCCTGCTGCACGGGCAGGCCGGAGAAAGACACGAAGCGCTCGAAAATTTGTTGGCACCGCTCGGGTCGTCGGAATGGCTGAACGACGAACACATTTTCGATGCTGCGAGCGCGTTGACGGCGAGCGGGCCGGCGTTCGTCTTCCGTTTCATATCGGCCATGGCGGCCGCTGGCGCCGCGCTGGGGGTTGAACCGGCTCAGGCGCTCCGCTTGGCGCTGGGCACCGCGGACGGAGCGGCCGGTCTGGCGCGTGGCTCGGGCGAGAGCCCCGACCAGCTCGCCGAGCGCGTCGCGAGTGTCGGGGGCATGACGCGCAAGGGGCTCGACGTACTTGATGAGGAGGGTGCACTCGTCCGCCTGATAACGAGAACCATGCAGGCCGCAGAGCGGCGCGCGCGCGAACTGGCGGAGCAGACTCGCTAGGCGAGACCTTCAAGCACCGCCCAGAACCCGCCGACCGCCTGCTGCCCCGCCTGCGCATAGGCAGAGGCCAGCCGCGCCCGCATCGCCTCGAACAGCTCGGCTTCCAGCGCACGCCCGCTGTCCGTCAGGCGCAGCAGCCGCTGGCGGCGATCGTCGCGGCCCACCCGAACCTCGACCAATCCTCGTTCGACCAGCTCGTTCAATGTGCGGTTGAAGGACTGTTTGGTCACGCCGAGCCGGGTGAGCAGGGCGCCGACAGTCGAGTCCGCGTGGCGGCCGATGAAGTAGAGCGCACGTTGATGGGCCCGGCCAAGCTTGGCGCCCGCCAGGATCGGCTCGACCGCCCGCGCCAGCTCCGCTTGTCCCGCGAACATCAGCTCCAGCCCGCGGCGCACTTCGGGTTCGCGGAGGAACAGGGCGGATGGAAAGGACGCCATTGCCTTCGCCTTGCCATTGGCCCTAGGCGACGGCAAGCGAGAGGGGATGATGAGCCTGACCTTCGATTTCGAGCCCAACGCGGCGCCGCTGGCGACCGGCGAACGCGATGCCTTGCTGGCCGATCCGGGCTTTGGCCGGGTCTTCACCGATCACATGGCGGTCGTTCGCTATGCCGAGGGTCAGGGCTGGCATGACGCCCGCATCGTGGCGCGCGGGCCCATCTCGACCGATCCTGCCTCCGCCGTGCTGCATTACGCGCAGGAGATATTCGAGGGGCTGAAGGCCTATCGTCTACCGGACGGCGGCATCGCCTTGTTCCGGCCGGACGCGAATGCGCGGCGCCTTCGGGAGTCCGCGCGCCGTATGGCGATGCCGGAGCTACCGGAGGAGATTTTTCGCGAGTCCCTGCGCGCGCTGGTCCGCACCGACCGGGATTGGGTTCCGAGCATTCCCGACGGCGCGCTCTATCTGCGGCCGTTCGTGATCGCGAGCGAGGTGTTCCTGGGGGTCAAACCTTCGTCCGAATATATCTATGCGGTCATCGCTTCTTCGGTCGGCTCCTACTGGAAGGGCGGAGTTAAGGCAGTGACCCTATGGGCGTCGCGCAACTACACACGCGCCGCGCCAGGGGGGACGGGCGCGGCGAAATGCGGCGGCAATTATGCGGCCAGCCTGATTGCCCTTGCCGAGGCGCAGCGTCAGGGCTGCGATCAGGTCGTATTCCTCGACGCGGTGGAGCGCCGCTGGATCGAGGAACTGGGCGGCATGAACGTGTTCTTCGTATTCGAAGACGGTCGGCTGCGCACGCCGCCGCTCGGCGGAACGATCCTGGCCGGCATTACGCGCGACTCTCTCATCCGCCTGGCGCGCGACCAGGGCCTGAAAGTCGAGGAGGAGCCCTACTCGCTGGATCAGTGGCAGGCGGATGCCGCCAGCGGGCGGTTGACCGAGGCCTTTGCCTGCGGAACCGCCGCCGTGGTCACGCCGATCGGCCGGGTAAAATCGGACGATCTCGACTTCACCGTCGGCAGCGGCGGGCCGGGGCAGGTGACCGAGGGCCTGCGTCAGCAGCTCACCGACATCCAGTTCGGCCGCGCCCCCGATCCGCACGGCTGGATGGAACGCATCGTCTAGCGATTAGAGGGTTTTCAGCGAACCGGCGGGCGCTATAGAGGCGCCCGCCTGTTGGGGCGTCGCCAAGTGGTAAGGCACCGGTTTTTGGTACCGGCATTCGCAGGTTCGAATCCTGCCGCCCCAGCCAGTCTCCAGCTCAGACTCTGTCTTTGCGCCGCCGGGTCGGTGCGCTGAAATCCGGTGGCTTGCTGGCGATCCACACCAGGAAGCGTGCAATCTCGGCGTCCTTCCGCATCGTCTCTGCGTGGGGCGACCTAGCGAGAGACAGATTCGAGAAGCGGGCATGGATGGTGCGGTGGCAGATCGGGTGGACCGGAACGGTCTCGCGGCCGCCGCGGCTCTTCGGGCGGGGGTGATGATATTCGATCCGCCGCCCGAGCGGGCGCGCGCAAAGCCAGCAGCTTGGTTCGTTCATGCCCATTAGAACACCGACTTAGCCCGTTGCGCTCCGTCGGCGGAACGGCCATGGCACGCCCGTGCCCGGACCGTTGAAGGATTGGCTGAGCTTCGTCGAGCGCATGGCCCGCAATCCGCGGGCGATCGGCGCTATCAGCCCTGCCAGCCCCGCGCTTGCCGAGGCAATGGCGGCGCAGATCGATTTCTCTGCACCCGGCCGCGTGCTCGAACTGGGCCCCGGCACCGGCGCCATCACCAAGGCACTGGTCCGGCGCGGGCTCGGCGCTGAGCGCGTCCTCGCGATCGAAGCCGATCCGACCTTCGCCCGTATGCTGCGATCCCGCTTTCCACGACTGGAAGTGATCGAAGGCGATGCGACAGATGCCGAACGGCTGGACCAACTGGGACCCTTCAACGGCATCATCTCGAGCCTGCCGCTGCTCAACTTTCCGGCGCACGACCGCATCGAGCTGGTGCTGACGTTGCTGCGGCTGATTCCTCCCGGAGCGCCGTTCGTCCAATATTCCTATGGCGTCCGTCCGCCACTGCCCCGATCGCACGAGCTTGAGGTCGCTCTGGCTGAGCAGGTGTGGCGTAATCTGCCACCCGCGCGCGTGTGGGTTTATCGCTCACGCGTCGCAGCACTGGCGCAGCCCGTCCGCGAGGCGGCTGAATAGACTTGGGAGGAGGAGCAACGATGTTCAGTCACATGGTGGTTGGGTCCAACGACACGAACCGATCGAAGAAATTTTACGATGCGCTGTTCACCGCAGTGGGCGGCAAGCCCGCCATCCACGACGACAAGGGCCGCCTGATCTACATGCACAATGGCGGCATCTTCATGGTGACGAGCCCGATCAACGGCGAACCGGCCACCCATGCGAATGGCGGCACCGTCGGCTTTGCGATGGAGAACCCGGCGCAGGCGGACGCCTGGCACAAGGCGGGTTGCGAGGCGGGCGGCACCAGCTGCGAGGATCCCCCCGGCGTGCGGGAAGGTGGCTTCGGCAAGCTTTACCTTGCCTATCTGCGCGATCCCGACGGCAATAAGTTGTGTGCGTTGCACCGCATGCCGAACTGAGGGAGCCGCCGGTCGGCTCGACGGTTTTTGCCACATGGACGACCGGTACGACGTCGCGCAGATCATGGGGGCGCTCTACGGGCCGGGGATCACCGGCCTGAAGGGCGCCTTTCCGCCGGAATGGGCAGACCGGATGGCGGCGGACATCTGGACGATCTGGGAAGAGGTCAAGGACGTGCCCGGCGGGGCATTGCCGCGCGGTCCGCAAAGATGGTACGTCGAGGTCCATCCGGAGCGGGTCAGCGGCTTCGTCGACATCGTCACCCATCCGTGGTTCGTGGCGGTGTGCGAAGCGGTGCTCGGGCCCGACTATAGGATAGTCGAAGTCGGCTTCGACATCCCCTTTCCGGGTGCGGCCGACCAGCCTTGGCACCGCGACTTCGCAGTGCCGGAGGCGACGGCCAGGGGTCGTCGCCTGAACTCGCTGGCGTTCAACTTGACGGCCGTCGACACCCGGCCGGAGCATGGCCCGTTCGAGATTGCGCCCGGCACTCAATGGGACCAGTTCGAAGGCTGCGCCAAGGGCATGTTCCCGCCGCGCGAGCTGTGGCCGCGCTATGTCGAGCGCGCTGAGCAGAAGCTGCCGCAACGGGGCGACATGTCGGTGCGTTCGGCGCTGACCGTCCATCGCGGCACCGCCAACCGCTCGAACGAACCGCGGCCCGTGCTGGTCGTCGGCGTCGACGCAACCGACGCCACCAACGCCCAGCACCATGACCTGCAGGTGACTAGCGGCTATCTCCACGCTCTGCCGCCTCGGGTGCGCGAACATCTGACGTATCGCGTCGTCGAGCGGCTCGAGCCGATCGTGCAGCACCACACGATCGCCGGCCTGCTCGAGCCGGCCTACTGATCGGGCGTGAGCAGATCGACCCGGTCAGGATGGAAGGCGAGGCGGGCGCTGAGCAGCGCACGGAACTGCTTGTAGCCGCCGGTGCCGGGCGGAAAGGCGTGGAAGAAGAGGCGAGGCACGCCGTCAGGCCCGGAAGCGACCGAAGGATGCCCCGGACCCCACCATGACACGTTCGTCCGCAGCAGTGGCTCGGGCATCTTTCGATACGGCCCGGTCGGCTCGTCGGCGAGGGCGACGCCGATACCGTAATCGGGCGTCGAGAAGTCGTTGCCTGAGTAGAAGAGATAATGCCGCCCGTGCTGGCGCGTCACCCAATTGCCCTCGATCAGATGGCCTTCCCAGGCGAGATCGTTGACCAGGACGACTGTCCGCTCGCCGACAAGGGAACGCCCGTCCGCTGCCAGTTGCTGCGCGAAGACGCGCGTCCGCATGGCCTCGGCCACCTCCGGATAATCCTGCGCGCGAAGGCGAACATCGTCATAGTGGGCGACGGCGGCTTCGATCATCGGCTGCAACGCGAAGAATTGCTCCATCGGCGACGCCCTCCGCGCCCAGCCCCAGAGCGCGGCGCAGAGGTGAGCGGTGCGCCGATCCGCATCATCGTCGAACACGCGCTCGGCCAGACCGGGCTCCGCTTCGAGCAGGCCAGCGAGGCGGCGCGGCCAGACGGCATTGCTGTCCTCCTTCCAGAACAGCAGGGTTCGGTTTTCACACACCAGCAAATGTGGGTCGATGACCCCACCGGTGAGCAAGGGCTCGGGATCGGCGGTGAATGGACCGGCCGGGTGAGCCGCGCGGGCGAGACCGATGCAGAGTTCGCGCGCCGCGTTGCGCGCGGTGAAGCAGAGCAGATACTCGTCGCCGACCTGGTGCAGTTCGGGCGCCCAGAAATCGGCGATGCCCTCGCCCGTGATCGCCCAGGGCGGTGCCACACCCGCGGGGAAGACGAAGCCGAGATGCTTCCAGTCGTTCAGGTCGTACGAATGCAGGATCGGAAAGGAATCCGGCGCGTCGTTGGAGGTGGCGACGAGGAAATAGCCGTGCTCGGTGTGCAGGACCGCGGGATCGCCATAGCCGTCGCGAATGCCCGTGCCGATATTGCGCGTCAGCAATGGCTCGATGGCGGCGCAGTGTCCGGTGGGCTGGGGGTGTTCGCGGTTGCGGGGCAGGCGAGTGCCGAAGGTCTCCGCGATTCCGCGGAAGGCATCGAGCCAGGCCCCATGCTGCCGATCGCCGAGCGGATACTCGCGCGTCTCGATGGGGCCATGCACGGAAGGGCCGGACACGATGAGATGACCCTGGTGCGAAACGGTGGCCGAAAAGTACAGGTTCAGATGCCCCATGCCCGCATGAACGCTGCGACGGCGGTTTCGATCTCCACCTCGCTCTCGGCTGCAGTCGGTGCGCCGGCCAATCCGAGCAAGTGCATCTGCGGCGAGCCGAGCTGAATCGCTCCGACCAGCTGCTGCGCAGCGACCGCCGGATCGCCCGCGCGCAGCTTTCCGCGCGTCATAGCCTCGCCAACGAAGGCGCGGAGGTTGCGCTTGCCGCGCGCGGCTCCGCGCTCATACATCATCTCGCCAAGCTCGGGAAAACGGCCCGCCTCGCCGATGACCAGCCGATGCATGTCTACGATCGGTTGCGAGTGAAGCGTCTGGAGCAGTGCCTGCCCGAAGCGGCGTAACTCGCTTGCGACATCGGCTTCGATGTCGAAGCTCACTTCCAGCGCCCGGCCATAGCGCTCTACCAGGTCGTCAAGTACGGCGGCGAACAGATCCTGCTTCGACGGAAAATAGGTCCAAAGCGTCGTTTTCGAGCCGCCAACCTGTGCTGCGATGGACGACATCGATGTGGCGCCATATCCATGCGCGAAGAAGGCGTGGCGGGCGACTTCGACGAACCGCTCGCGACGGCGGTCGGACGTCCCGGATTTCTGCTCGTTTGTACTGGTCGGTATCATTGATGTTGACAGCCGCTAGAGCGAGGGTCAAAGCGAATCGTACCGGTCAGTATGGTGGCTGATTTGCGGAGCTTCAAACATCTATTTGCGGGCGGCGTTGTCCTAGGTCTTTCCGCTTGCGCCGGCGTGCCGGAACTTGGGCCGAAGCCGCTGTTGCAGAGCGCCGGGCAACTCGGAGCCAAGTCGCTACGCGGAAGCGCGGCTGCCTGGCCGATCTCGGCCTGGTGGCGTGGCTATGGCGACCCGCAGCTGAATGCTTTGGTCGAAGAGGCGCTGACAGGGTCGCCCGATGTGGCCATTGCCGCCGCCCGCCTGCGCGCCGCCGAAGCGGCGGCGCAGCAGGCGGGCGCTGCGCTCGTGCCCTCGCTCGAGCTGGACGCCAGCGTGGCCGCCGCCAAGCAGAGCTACAATAACGGGCCGCCCCGCCAGTTCGTGCCGCAGGGCATTCAGGACATCGGACGGGTTGCGGGCACTCTCTCCTTCGATCTCGATCTCTGGGGCCGCAATCGCGCTGCCCTGGCCGCTGCAACCTCCGAAGCCGAGGCGGCGCGTGTCGATGCCGAACAGTCCGCATTGCTGCTGTCCACTGCCATCGCTTCGGCCTATGCCGACCTTGCCGGGCTCTATGCGTCGCGCGATGTCGCCGCCGAGGCGGTGCGCGTGCGCGGCGACACGGCGGAGCTCACGGCGCGGCGGGTGGCCAACGGCCTCGACACACGCGGCGAGCAGCTCCAGGCGGAGTCGCGGGTGCCGGCGGCGCGGGCGGAATTGGCCGCGCTCGACGAGGCAATCGCCTTGACCCGCAATCGCCTGGCGGCGCTGGTCGGCAAGGGCCCGGATCGCGGTGCGACCATCGCGCGTCCCGCCATCAGCGTGCCGGGAACGGCGTTGCCGCAGCGACTGGACCTGGATCTGTTGGGACGCCGGCCCGACCTGGTCGCCGCCCGCTTACGCAGCGAAGCCGCCGCCAGCCGGATCAAGGTCGCGCGCGCCGCCTTTTACCCGAACATCAACCTTTCCGCGCTGGTCGGCCTGCAGGCGATCGGTCTCGGTAATCTGTTCGAAAGCGGGTCCAGCTTCGGCAGTGCCGGACCTGCACTCAGCCTGCCCTTGTTCGATGGCGGCCGTCGCGAGGGCGGCTATCGCGGGGCGCGAGCACAATATGACGAGGCGGTGGCACGCTATAACGGCACCCTGGTGGCGGCGCTCCGCGAGGTGGCGGATGCGACTGCCAGCCTGAAGGCGCTGGACGTCCGGCTTGTCGAACAGCGCTCGGCCTTGGCGGCGGCAGAGGCGGCCGCGCGGATCGCTCGCATCCGCTATCAGGGGGGGCTGGCCAACCAGCTCACGGCGCTCCAGGCAGACGACACCGTCCTTGGCTTTCGCCGCGCCGTGGCCGAATTGGAGGCGCGCCGCTTCGCCCTCGATGTCGCGCTGGTCCGCGCGCTGGGTGGTGGCTTTCGGTATCAATCTGAACTCGCAGGACTGCGCTAATGGCCGATCAGCCCGAACCCTTCACCGAAGCGGCGGTTGCGCCCGCGCCCGATATGAAGGGGCGCAGGCGCCGCTGGCTGCTCATCCTGGCCGGCGTGATCGCGCTCGCGACCCTGATCTGGGCGGTGTGGTTCTTCCTCACGCAGGCGGGTCGCGTCTCGACCGACAACGCCTATGTGGGCGCCGACACGGCGCAGGTCACTCCGCTGATCAGCGCCCCGGTTGCCGAGGTGCGGGTGGCGAATACCCAGGCCGTGAAAAAGGGCGACATACTGGTCGTGCTCGATCCCGCCGATGCGCGGATCGATGTCGCGCAGGCGGAAAGCGCCCTCGCCCAGGCCGAACAGCGTTACCGTCAGGCCCGGGCGACGGTCGGCGCTGCGCAGGGCAGGGAGGCAGCGCGCGGCTCTGAGATCGCGCAGGCGCGGGCGCGGCTGGAGGAAGCCGAGGCCAACGCCGCTCGCGCCCGCGTCGAATTGCGGCGTCGCGAGGCGCTGATCGGCGCCGGAGCGGTGTCCGGTGAGGAGCTGACTCAGGCACGCACGGCGTTCGAAGCGGCGCAAGCCGCGCTGTCGTCCGCACGCGCTGGCGTGCGGAGCGCCGAAGCGACCCAGGCGGCCGCTGCCGGCGAAGTCGAGGCGAGCGCGGCGCTGGTCCAGGGCACCACCATCAATACCGCACCCGATGTGGTCGCGGCCCGGGCGCGGCTCGCCCAGGCTCGGCTCAACCTGGAACGCACCGTCATCCGCGCGCCGATCGACGGCGTCGTGACGCAGCGGCAGGTGCAGGTCGGCCAGCGCGTCGCGGCGGGCACGCCGATCATGGTGCTGGTGCCGGTCGGTGCCGCATATGTGGATGCGAACTTCAAGGAAGACCAGCTGGCAAAGGTGCGGCCTGGCCAGCCGGTGACGCTCCATTCCGATTTCTACGGCGACGATGTGGAATATCGCGGCCGTGTGGTGGGCTTCGCCGGGGGCACCGGGGCGGCGTTCGCGCTGATCCCGGCGCAGAATGCGACCGGCAACTGGATCAAGGTCGTGCAGCGCCTGCCGGTCCGCATCGCGCTCGATCCGACCCAGGTGCGCGAGCATCCGCTCCGTGTCGGTCTCTCCATGTCGGCGACGGTGGATACGCGGGGGCGCTGATGACGAGCGCCGCCGATCCCGACTGCCCCGAGGGAGAAGCTTGCCTCAGAGGCTGGCGCCTCGCCGCCGCTGCGTTCACGCTGGCCCTCGCCAACTTCGTCGTGGTGCTCGATACCACGATCGCGAACGTTTCGGTGCCCCATATTGCCGGCGCCCTCGCGGTTTCGCCGAGCCAGGGCACCTGGACGATCACCAGCTATGCCGTGGCGGATGCGATCAGCGTGCCGCTGACCGGCTGGCTGGCAGCGCGCTTCGGCAGCGTCCGCTGGTTCCTCATTTCGCTGATGGGGTTCGGGCTGTTCTCCTTCCTGTGCGGCATGGCGAACTCGCTCTACATGCTTGTCTTCTTTCGGGTGATGCAGGGCCTGTCGGGCGGGCCGCTGATGCCGCTTTCCCAGACGCTGCTCATGCGCATCTTCCCCAAGGAAAGGCAGAGCGCCGCCTTGGGCATCTGGGCCATGACGACGACCGCGGCGCCGATCCTCGGACCTATTCTAGGCGGCGTGCTCAGCGATAACTGGTCTTGGCCGTGGATTTTCTTCATCAACCTGCCGGTCGTGGCCGTCTGCGCATTCGGCGTTTCGCAGCTCGTTACGCCCTTCGAAACGATGATCCAGCGGGTCCGAATCGACGTGATCGGCCTGGTGCTGCTGATCGTATTCGTCGGCGCGCTGCAGATCATGCTGGATACCGGACGCGACAATGACTGGTTCCATTCGACCTGGATCATCGGGCTCGCCTTGATCGCAGCGATCGGCTTTGCGGTGTTCCTGATCTGGGAGGCGACGGAGGCGAACCCGATCGTGGACATCAGCGTGTTCCGCTATCGCGGCTTCATCGCCGGGGTGATCGCCGTGTCGCTGGGCTTCGGCGCCTTCTTCGCCCAGGTGGTGCTCACGCCGCTTTGGCTGCAGCAAGTGCTCGGCTACACCGCCACTAACGCGGGGTTCGTGGTGGCCTGGATCGGGCTGTTCGCGGTTCTCGTGTCGCCGCTCGCCGCGCGTATGACCGACAAGGTCGACCTGCGGATCACCGTCAGCGGCGGCATCCTGTGGCTGTTCCTGATGTCGTTCCTGCGCATGAGATGGTCGACGGATGTCGGATATTGGACGCTTGCGCTGCCGCACATCCTGCAGGGCATCGGCATGCCCTTCTTCTTCATCGGCCTCACGGCGTTGGCACTCAGTTCGGTGCCGCCGCAAAAGGTCGTGGTGGCCGCCGGCCTGATGAGCTTTTGCCGCACGCTTTGCGGCGCGATCGGCACGGCGCTCGCCACGACTCTGTGGGATGACGCCAATGCTGATGCTCGCGGTCAGATCGTGCCGGCGCTCAACGATGTGAGCGGCGCGATGGGGACGTTGCAGGCTCGGGGCGCGAGCGTCGAACAGTCGCGGGCAGCAATCGACCGCCTGGTCGAGGTGCAGACCGCAACCATCGGCGTCATCCACATCTTCCTCGTCGCAGGCGCGGTGTTTTTGCTCGCCGCGCTTTCCGTCTGGATCGCGCCCAAGCGCCGTGCGGGCGGATCCATCGGGGTTGGGCACTAACTAAGCTTGCCACGGATGCAATCGCTTGACTCAGGCGTTACCCGACCATAGGTCGCCGCTTCGCCCGCGCACGGCCCCTTCGTCTAGCGGTCTAGGACGTCGCCCTCTCACGGCGAAAACACGGGTTCGAGTCCCGTAGGGGTCACCAGACTTAGTGCTGCAACCAAGAGATTGCTGCTCTCACCGTTCGACACGCGAAAGGCTAGACTGTCCGCCTGGAAGATTTGGCTGGTGGTGCCTGTCGGGCGCCACGTTCTAGACAGCGGCATGGCTGAAGAGACTGGCGACGAGCGGGTCCACGAACCCTGGAGCACATCGGCGGCGATTGCCGGGCTGCGCGCGGCGCGCCAAAAGTGGCGTGTCCGGCACGAGCGCAATGCGGAATATGGCCGCCACGGCTTCCCGGCCCGCCGTTCGCTCGACCGCATCGTCGGCCAGCTCGCCGCCGCCCTGTTTCCGCTGCGCCTGGGGCCGCCGGAGATCACCCAGGCAAGCGAGGACAGGTTCATCGAAGCGACGCTGGAAACGGCCCTCTCTCAACTCGCGGCGCAGATCCGGCTGGAAGTGCGCTACAGCCGCGGCCCGGCGTGGACGATCGACGATGATTGCGCGGTCGACGACATCGTGCGCCGCTTTGCCGAGCGGCTGCCGGCCATTCGCGAAACCCTGGATAGCGACGTCGAAGCCGCCTATGATGGCGATCCGGCGGCGCGCAGCGTGGACGAGGTGCTGCTCTGCTACCCCTGCCTGATTGCGGTCGTGCATCACCGCATCGCGCATGAGTTGTTCCGCTTGGGCGCACCGCTCGTCGCCCGCATCATTGCCGAGATCGCCCATTCGCGCACCGGCATCGACATTCATCCGGGCGCCACCATCGGGCGACGCTTCTTCATCGACCACGGCACCGGCGTAGTCATCGGCGAGACGGCGATCATCGGCAACAATGTGCGCCTCTACCAAGCTGTCACGCTCGGCGCGAAAAGCTTGAGTACCGACGCTCATGGGGCGGTGCAGGTCGATCCGGCGCGGCACCCAATCATCGAAGACGATGTCGTGATCTATGCCGGCGCGACCGTCCTCGGCCGTGTGACGGTGGGGCGGGGCGCGGTCCTTGGCGGGAATGTCTGGGTCACGAAGGACGTCCCGGCCTATACGACGCTGACCATCGCCAGCAGCCGTGCGGAAACCCGCGCTCCGGATGTCGAGCCCAGCATCGAGGAGTGGCGGATATCGCCGACGATCTGAGTGGCTGAGGCCCCTCTCCGGTGGAAAGGGGCCGTTTGTCGCTTCAGGCCGCCGTGCCTCCATCGACATTGAGGGTGGCGCCGGTAATGTAGCTCGCGTCCGGTCCGGCGAGAAACGAGACTGCGCCCGCCACCTCCTCAACCTTGCCATAGCGGCCAAGCGGTACGACCCCAGTCATCTGCTGTGCGAACTCGCCGTTCGCAGGGTTCATATCGGTGTCGATGGGGCCCGGCTGTACGGCGTTGACCAGGATGTTCCGCGATGCGAGGTCCTTGGCCCAGCCGCGAGCCAGCGCCGCCACTGCCGCCTTGGTCGCGCTGTAGACGCTGGTGGCGGGAAAGGCGAGTTCGCCGGAAATGCTTCCGATCAGGATGATGCGCGCGCCATCGGCCAGGTGCGGCAGTGCCGCACGCGTGCCGACGTGCAAGCCCTTCACGTTCACGTCGAACTGGCGATCGAAGGTGTCGTCCGTATCGTCGGCGATGGCCGAGAACTCGGCTACTCCGGCGTTGTGAACCAGAATATCGATTCCGCCTAGCGCCGCAGCGGCCTGCTCGACGCCCGCACGCTGGGAACTAGGATCCGCTGCGTTGGCCTGAAACGCGAAGGCGCTGCCTCCGGCGCTTTCGATCGCCGCAACGGTCGCGTCCGCGGCGGCCTTGTTGCCGCCATAGGTGATGGCGACCGTGGCGCCGTCCGCTGCCAGCCGCTTGGCGATCGCCGCGCCGATGCCGCGCGAGCCGCCGGTGACGAGCGCTTTCTTGCCCTGAAGTGACATGGATATCCTCCGCAATATGGCCCGCGATCACGCCTTCGTTCGCTGTCGGCAGGCGGCGAAATGGGGCGTCGTGTTCAATAGTTCAACAATACCGAACTATTAAAGGCGCACGACTTGCCTATATAACGGGAATGCCCCGCTTCACCCACCCCAGGCTGGAAGACGTTCCGCTCGATCTGGCGCTTCATGCGCTGGCAGATGCTAATCGGCTAAGCATGGTGGCGCGGTTGGCGGCAGCCGAGCGGCTGAGCTGCTCCGGCGCGGCACCGTGCGACTCCATGCCCAAGAGCACCTTGTCCAACCACCTGAAGCTGCTGCGCGCGGCGGGACTGGTCGAGACGACCCAGGCCGGGCGCGAGATGATCAACACGCTGCGGCGCTCCGAGTTCGACCGGCGCTTCCCCGGTCTGCTCGATGTCGTCCTGGCAAATCGACCCGACTGATGGGTGAAGCGCAAAAATCCTTCGCCGTTGCGCTTATGCGAACGGCACGTCGCCCTCTGCGACGGCATCGGGAGTGAGGAGGGGCTTCTGCTTCAGCTGCTGGTAGATGGGCGCGAAATCCGTGTCCGCGGTGACCGTCAGCAGATGGTCGAAACTGTCGATGACGAAATAGGTCGGCTGGAACTTGTCGAACAGATAATCTGTCCGCATGACCCGCTCCAGGTTGAACTCCAGCCGCCGGACATCGGGCGAGGTCAAGGCGTGGAGCGTTTCGGCGTAGCTGGACAACAACCCAGCGCCATATCCTCGCAGGCCGCCATCTTCGCGGACGATGCCGAACTCGACGGTATGGAGGTACAGCCGGCCGAGAAAGTCGGTCGCATCGAGCCGCTGTGCACGGAGCCCCGCCTTGCCATAGGCCATCATGAAATCGGCGAACACCGGATCGGTCAGCATTGGCAAATGGCCGAACAGGTCGTGGAACAGGTCCGGTTCCTCGCTATAGTCGAGCGAGTCCGCGGATCGCAGAAAGTTCGCAGCCGGAAAACGCCGCTCGGCAAGATGCCGGAAAAACGCCTCGTTGGGGATGACTCCGGGCACCGCGACGATTTGCCAGCCGGTCGCGGCTTCCAGCCGCGGGTTGAGCTCGTGCAGATCGGGAATGCCTGGCTTGGACAGCCGCAAAATGTCGAGGCCTTCCAAAAACGCCTTGCAGGCAAGCCCGTCCAGCGCGCTTGATTGGCGCGCGAATAGGCGGTCCCACGTCGCATGCTCTGCGTCGGTGAAGCGATGCCAGTGCTGCGGCATCGTCCAGTCTGGCGCGACGCCTGCCGGCGGAGTCTCGTATACGTGCGTGATGGCCACTGCCGGCGTCCCTGTCCTGAAACCAGCATATCGCCGCAGCGGCGAAACATTGTCCCGAAGGGCTATCCGGTCTGCGCAAAATTTGGAACAATGTCCCGGACAGGAGGGGCTACAAGGCCAGTGTTTCGCAGAGGGTTACAGAAATTGCCGATCGATCCGCGATGGCGAAACGTCCAGTTTCGATCGGAGACACCGCATGGACCGCGTTGACTGGAAGATTTTGGCGGAGCTCGAAAGCGACGGGCGCATGTCGTTCGCCGACCTGGGCGAGCGGGTCGGGCTGTCGAAGTCGCCCTGCTGGTCACGGGTTCGAGAGCTGCAGAACAATGGCGCGATTCAGGGCTATCACGCGACGATCGATCCCGCCGCTTTAGGCCTGGCCGTGCAATGCTATGCCTTTGTGCGGATCAGTTTGGACGGCCACGAGGCGTTCGAGGAGGCGGCCAGCGCTCACCCGGCGATCATCGAGTGTCACACGACCGCCGGCGACAGCGATTATCTCCTGCGCATCTTTGCCCGGTCGGTCGAACATCTCGATGATCTGCTGCGGAACGAACTGTCGAAGCTGCCGGGCGTGCACCGGCTTTCCACCACCGTGTGCCTGAAGACGATCAAAGCCCGGGCGTCCTTGACCCGGTGGGCCACGCCGCCCGCGACCGGAGTCCGCTGACCGATGACAATCCGCACCTTTATCGAGGACGGCGTCGAGAGCTTCGAGGCGGAGATCGACGGCGAGACGATCCAGTGGGACAGGGGACTGTCCTATGCCAAGCATCTGCAGACCGATCGTTTGCTGTCGTCGCAAATTCCCGTGTCGGACAAGCCCGACGAGATGCTGTTCATCATCATGCACCAAACCATGGAGCTGTGGCTGAAGCTGGTGCTGCACGAAGCGAAGCTCGTCGTCGCCGGCGTTCGGGCCGACGATCTGGAGCGTGCCGGCAAGACGCTCGATCGGATCGCGACGATCCAGCGCCACATGATCCACAGCTGGGAAGTGCTGGCGACACTGACCCCGCACGACTTCCTCACCTTTCGAGGATTCCTGCGCAAGGCGTCCGGTTTCCAGTCGCACCAGTATCGCGAGCTGGAATTCCTGCTGGGCAACAAGCGAGCGGATTTGCTGCTTGTCCACCAAGACGACCCGGCAACGCATGGGCGCCTGAGCGCGGCGCTGCACGCGCCATCGCTCTACGACGAGCTGCTCCGGCTGCTGGCACGGCGCGGCTTCGCCATTCCGGAGGTGGCGCTCGAGCGGGATTTCAGCCGGCCCTACCAGCCGTCCGAGGCGGTCGAGGATGCTTGGCTGGCGATCTACTCGGACGTGGAGAGACACTGGGATCTCTACGACTTTGCCGAGAAGATCACGGCGCTCGAATATTATTTCCAGGAATGGCGCTTCAAGCACATGAAGACCGTCGCCCGCGTGATCGGCCACAAATTGGGCACAGGCGGTTCCGCAGGCGTCGATTATCTGGTCAAGGCGCTCAATCTGAGTTTCTTTCCCGAACTCTGGTCGATGCGCACGCGCATGGTCGCGGCCAAGGAGGGGCCGAACTATGCGGACCCGCGGGGGCAGGGCGCATGAGGGTTTGGGATATTTCCCAGACCCTACGGCCGGGCATGCCGATGTGGCCGGGCGAGCCTGAACTGGTCGTCCGCCGCAACGCAATGATCGGCGAGCAATGTCCTGTGAATGTCGGTGCCATCGAAACGCCGCTTCATGCCGGCACCCACGCCGACTCTCCCTTTCATTATGACGACCGGGGCCTCGCCAGTGCGGACCTCGATCTCGACCCATACATCGGCCCATGCGTGGTGGTCGACGCACGGCACGCCCGTCAAAGAGTCGAGGCCGACGATGTGGACTGGTCGGCGCTTGCCGGCGCTGAGCGGGTGATCTTTCGGACCTATGATCGTTTTCCCGCCGATCGCTGGAACTCCGATTTTACTGCCATCGCTCCGGCAGTGATCGCGAGGCTGCGCGAAGCCGAGGTGCGCTTGGTGGGCACCGACGCTCCGTCGCTCGATCCCGAGCAATCCAAGACGATGGACGCCCATCGCGAAGTCCAGACCGGAGACATGCGCATTCTGGAAGGGCTGGTTCTCGATGACGTGCCGTTCGGGCGCTATGAACTGATCGCCTTGCCGCTCAAGATCGCAGGTGCCGATGCGAGTCCCGTCCGTGCCATCCTGCGGGAGATTGGCTGATGCCGATGAGCACGGCAGAGGTCGCCGATCTGGACGCGCACGATCCGCTCCGCGACTTTCGCGACGAGTTCCAGCTACGCGAGGGCCTGATCTATCTCGACGGAAATTCGCTCGGCGCGGCTCCGACGGGAACCGCCGCGCGACTGGCCGATGCCGTGTCACGACAATGGGGCGAGGGGCTGATCACGTCGTGGCTCGGCGCGCAATGGTCGACCGCCCCGCAGCGGATCGGCGACAAGATCGCGACGATCATCGGCGCAAAACCCGGCGAGGTTGTCGCGGCGGACTCCACGTCGGTGAACATCTTCAAGGCGCTAACCGCCGCTTTGTCCCTCCGCCCCGGCCGCGCGGTCATCCTGTCGGAGACGACGAACTTCCCGACCGACGTCTACATGATGCAAGGCATCGAGGCGTTCAGCGGCGGGCGTGTGCGGTCGGTCGCAGTCGATCCCGAGGCCGTACTCGATCGGCTCGACCAGAACGTGGCGGTGCTGCTGCTGACGCAGGTCCATTACAAATCGGGCCTCGTCCGCAACTTGGCGGAGGTGACTCGCCGCGCCCATGAAAAGGGCGTCCTGACGGTCTGGGACCTGAGCCACAGCGCGGGTGCGATTCCGGTCGACCTCAACGGGGCGGACGCCGACTTCGCCGTGGGCTGCGGCTATAAATATCTGAACGGCGGCCCTGGCGCGCCCGCCTTCCTGTTCGCCGCGGAGCGGCACCATCAGGCGCGGCCGGTGCTGTCGGGCTGGTTCGGCCATGCGAGTCCCTTTGCTTTCGAAGAGGATTACCGACCTGCCGAGGGCATCACCCGCTTCCTGTGCGGCACGCCGCCCGTGCTGGGCCTGGTCGCTCTCGAGGCTGGAGTCGACCTGCTCTGTCGTGCGGACATGTGCGCGGTGCGCAAGAAGTCGCTGCGGCTCGGGCAGCTCTTCATCGAGCGCATGGAAGAACGGTGCCGCGCGTTCGGCTTCCGATTGGCGAGCCCGCTCGATCCGGCTCTGCGGGGCAGCCAGGTCTCCTACGCGCATCTGCACGGCTATGAGATCGTGCAGGCATTGAAGGCGGCGGATGTGATCGGCGACTTCCGCGCGCCGGACATCCTCCGATTCGGGTTGACCCCGCTTTACCTGCGTTACGCCGACATCGTGGAAGCAGTGGAGCGCATCCGCGAGGTCTGCGTCACGCGCGCCTGGGATAGGCCCGAATATCGCGAACGCGCCGCGGTGACGTGAGCCTCGGATCGAACCAGCCTGACCAGCGAAAGGACCACGATGCTCGAACTGCCGAAGTCGAAGGTTGCCGCGGTGCAGGCCGCGCCGGTCTTCCTCGACACCGAGGCGACGGTCGACAAGGCGTGCGCTTTGATCGCGGAGGCCGCAGGCAACGGCGCGAGGTTGGTCGCCTTTCCCGAGGTGTTCGTGCCCGGCTACCCCTATTGGAACTGGCTGATGACTCCGATCGAGGGCGGGCCCTGGTTCGAACGGCTGTGCCTTGCCGCCATCACCGTGCCCGGGCCTGAAGTCGATCGGCTCTGCGCTGCCGCGCGCGAGCATGCGTGCGTGGTGGTGATCGGCGTCAATGAGCGGGATCCCCGCTCCGTCGCCACGATCTACAACACCAACCTCATTATCGGTGCGGATGGCACGCTGCTGGGCAAGCACCGCAAGCTGGTGCCCACCTGGGCGGAGAAGCTGACCTGGGCCGGCGGGGATGGTTCGAGCCTGCGGGTCCATGACACGGCTGTTGGACCCCTGGGTACGCTGGCATGTGGCGAGAACACCAACACCCTGGCCCGCTTCGCGCTCCTGTCGGCCGGCGAACTCGTGCATGTGGCCAACTATATCGCTTTGCCGGTGGCGCCCGCATCCTATGACATGGCTGCGGCAATCCGCATCCGCGCGGCGGCGCACAGTTTCGAAGGCAAGATTTTCACCGTGGTTGCGTGCTCGACCGTCAGCGAACAGATCATCGCCGCGATGTCGGCGGATCGGCCGGCCAACCGAGCCCTGCTCGAGCGAAAGAACAGCGCTTACACCGGCATCATTGATCCGGCGGGCAATCCGGTGGGTGATCCGCTGATCGACGACGAAGGCATCGTCTATGCCGAGATCGACCTGAATGCCTGTATCCAACCAAAGCAGATGCACGACATCATCGGCGCCTATAATCGCTTCGATATCTTCGATTTGCGTATCGACCGTCGGCCGCGCACATCGGCGACCTTCGATGATCAGGCCGAAACAGCGCCGGTCACCCCCCAAGATCACGAAAGCTAGGAGGCCGTCGTGGCGAGCAGCTATGATCGATACCGCGAAGAGGTGCTCGGGCGGGCCAATGTCCGCGACACGGCTGAACTTATCGCCTACTATAAGCGGCTCGAAGCGCTTGGCGCCGGCGCGCTCTGGACCGTCGCCAACAAGATCGAACCCTGGGAGCCGGCCAGCAGCTCGGTGCCGATGCTCTGGCGCTATGAGGAACTGCGCGGTGACTTGCTGCGGGCGCTGGAACTGGTCACGCCCGAGCAGGCCGGTCGACGGGTCGTCTATCTGGAAAATCCCGGGCGCAGCGACGTCGTCGCGGCGGTGGGCTGGCTTTATTCGGGGCTGCAGGTGATGGCGCCCGGCGAATGCGCGTCGAGCCATCGCCACAGCGCCTCGGCGCTGCGCTTCATCATGGAGGGCAGCGGCGCCTTCACCAATGTCGATGGCCACCGCGTAACGCTGGGCGCCAATGATTTCGTGCTCACGCCAAACGGCACCTGGCACGAACATGGCGTGGCGGAGGAGGGCACCATCTGCATCTGGCAGGACGGGCTGGACATTCCGCTGATCAACGCGCTGGAAGCCAATTTCTACCAGGTGCACCCCGATCTGAACCAGGCGGTTTCCTTTCCAGTCGACGATTCGACCGCGATCTGGGCCGGCGCCGGATTGCGGCCCGCAGGAGTGGATTGGCCGAAGCTCTATTCGCCGCTGCTCAAGTACGAATGGGCGCCGACTTACGAGGCTCTGACTCGCTATGCATCGGTGACCGACGGCTCGCCTTATGACGGGGTGCTGATGGACTATGTGAATCCGCACACGGGCGGACCGGTGATGCAGACGATCGGCGCATCGATGCAGTTGCTGCGCCCCGGCGAGCGGACCCGCGCGCACCGCCAGACCGGCAGCTTCGTCTATCAGTGCGCCAAGGGTTCGGGGCACTCCGTCATCAATGGCCGCCGCTTCGACTGGAGAGAGCGCGATATCTTCGTCGTGCCCGCCTGGATGTACCATGAGCACGCCAATGCGTCCGACCGCGAGGATGCCTGCCTGTTCAGCTTCCACGACCAGCCGGTTATGCGCGCGCTCGGCCTCTACCGGGAAGAAGCGCTGGCCGAAAATGGCGGCCACCAGCCCATCATCTCCTGAGCGATCGAGGACGAACAATGCGACTTGTCACCTACCGTGCCCATATCGAGGCGGAGGCCCGGCTCGGCGCGATCGCCGGCGATCTGGTCGTCGACCTGGCCAAGCTCGGCGCGGCGCAAGGAGTGCAGCTGCCGACGACGATGCTGGAGTTCATCGACCTCGGCCCGCAAGCGGTCCCCATCGTTGGCAGGTTGCTTGAGGAAGCCGGCAAGCTCTTCCCGTTGGGCGCCGCCATTCCGCTCGGCAATGTAAAGCTGCTCGCGCCGATCCCGCGCCCGCGGAAGAATATTTTCGGGATCGGGCTCAATTATACGGAACATGTCGCGGAATCGGCGAAGTCGCTCGACACCTCGCCCGACCTGCCGCGCCAGCCGGTGATCTTTTCCAAGCCGCCGACGACCGTGATCGGGCCCGGCGAACCGATCCTTCACGACCGCACGATCACTCAACAGCTCGACTGGGAAGTCGAGCTGGGCGTGGTGATCGGCAGCACCGCGAAGGGCGTCGCACGCGCCGACGCGCTGTCCCATGTGTTCGGCTACACCGTCATCGTCGACATGAGTGCGCGGGACTGCCGGCGTGCGGGCCAATGGATCTATTCGAAGGGGCAGGACAGCTTTGCGCCCATGGGGCCGTGCATCGTCACCGCCGACGAAGTCCCCGATCCGCAGACGCTCGATCTCAGCCTAACGGTGAACGGCGTGCAGAAGCAGGCCAGCAACACCGCCTATATGCTGTTCAAGGTCGACGAGCTGATCGAGGACATCAGCAAGGGCATCACGCTGGAGCCCGGCGACATCATCGCGACGGGCACCCCGGCCGGCGTGGGTGCGGGGATGGACCCGCAGGAGTGGCTCTGGCCCGGCGACGTTATCGAAGCGCAGGTTGTGGGCATCGGGACGCTGCGGCATCCCGTCGTCGCCGCCTAGAACCAGGCTCGCAGCCCCACCAGCAAGTGCCAGCCGCCCACATCTTCGCCCTGGCTGCGTGAGAAGCGCGCTGTGTCGCCGAAACGGCGCTCATAGCCCAGCCCCACATAGGGCGCGAACTCGGGCACGAATTGGTAGCGCAGCCTGATGCCGAGTTCGGCACTGGAGAGCCCGGAGCCCAGGCCCAGTTCCGGTACGTCCTGCGCCGCAAGGTCGAACTCGACTCGCGGCTGCGCGATCAGGCGCTGCGTGATGCGCTGATCATATTCGGCTTGGACGCGTGCGGTGAGGTCGCCCTTGGTCGACAGGAAAGCGGCCGCATCGATTTCGAATAGATAGGGCGCAAGGCCCTGAATGCCGGCGGCCAGATAGGTGCGGTCAGGCCCCCTGCCTAAATCCTGGCGCACGCCCAGTTGCAGATCGAAGAATGGCCGGATGGCGCGGCTCCACAGCGCCTGCACTTCGGCCGTTTCGACGCCGCCGCGCGTGAGACCTTCGCCTTCGGTCTTCAGCCACAGCTTGTCATAGTCGCCGCCGGTCCAAGCGTCGCCTTCCCAGGCGAAACCATCCCGGCCCTGTGCCGCTCGATATTCCAGCCGGTCGATCAGCACGCGGCTGGTCTGCATGCCGCCATGCTCGCCGATCAGGGCCGACTGGCGCTTCTCGGCCATAAGGGCAGGATCAAAGACCGTGTCCGCGGCATTTTCCGGGCCGACAACCGGAGGCGGCGAGACCGGGGGAGGGGCACTCGCAGGCGCCTCCTTCGCCGGTGTGCAATGTCCCATGGCGGCATGTTCGGGCGGACAAGGGTCCGCTGCGGAGGCGGCAAGGGCGAGAAGTCCGATCATGCGCGCGGCGGCGCATCGGCGAGCGGCCGGACCTTCACGACGCGCATCATGCCGGCGTGCATGTGATACATCAGGTGGCAGTGGAAGGCCCAATCGCCCGGCGCGTCCGCGGTCAGGTCGAAGCTTGCCTTGCCGCCGGGCATGACATTGACCGTGTGCTTGACCGGGTGGCCATGGGCCTGACCCGTCACCACCTCGAAGAAGTGGCCGTGCAGGTGGATGGGGTGGTTCATCATCGTGTCGTTGATCAGGTTCACCCGCACCCGCTCATTGCGCTCGAAGCGGATCGGCTCGGCGCCTTCGCTGAGCTTCTTGCCATCGAAGGACCACATGAACCGTTCCATGTTGCCGGTCAGGTGGATGTCGATCTCCCGGGTCGGCGCCCGCTTGTCGGGAAAGGGCGTGAGCGGGGTGAGCTGGTGATAGGTCAGCACCCGGTGCGGCACATCCTCAAGCCCGAGCGGCCGGTCGCCGGTTCGGTCGACGGCCATCGCGGCCACCATGTCGATGCCGGGACCGCGCTTCACCTGCGGCGGCAGTAGCGACGTGTCACGCATCTTGTGGTCCATCCCCCCGCCCGGCGAGCAATGACCCATCGCGGCATGTTCGGCCGGGCAGGAGCCCGCGCCATGGCTCATGCCCATATCCTTCATGCCAAGAGTCGGGCGCGGACGGAGTGCGGGCACCGGCGCGCTCATACCCAGCCTGGGTGCAAGCGTCGCGCGCGCCATGCCGGACCGGTCGATCGACTCCGCGACAAAGGTATATCCCTGGTCGCCGGGCGCGACGATCACGTCATAGGTCTCGGCGACCGAGATCTGCAGCTCGTCGGTCTCCACCGGCCGGACATGCTGCCCGTCGGCCTGCACCACGGTCATCGGCAGGCCCGGAATGCGGACGTTGAAGATCGTCATCGCCGACGCGTTGATGATCCGCAGCCGCACCCGCTCGCCCGGCGTGAACAGCCCCGTCCAATTCTCCTGTGGGCCATGGCCGTTGACGAGATAGGTGTAGGTCGCCCCGGTCACGTCGGCGATGTCGGTCGGATCCATGCGCATGCGGCCCCACATCAGCCGATCCGAGCCGCTCATCCGGTTCTCGGGTCCGCGTGCCCCCGCCGTCTGCCGCTGGCGATTGAAATAGCCGCCCTGCTGCTTGAGCTTGGCCATCACCTGGTGCGGGTGGAGGAAGGTCCAGTCGCTCAGCACGATCACATGTTCGCGATCATAGCCCACCGGGTCCGCGCCGGCGGGATCGATCACCAGCGGCCCGTAATGGCCCATCTGTTCCTGCAGGCCGGAATGCGAGTGATACCAATAGGTACCGCTCTGCACGATCGGGAACTCATAGGTGAAGCTCTTGCCCGGCGCGATACCCGGGAAGCTCACGCCCGGCACCCCGTCCATGTGAAAGGGCAGAATCAGCCCGTGCCAGTGGATGGACGTGTCCTCATCCAGACCGTTTTCGACATGCAGCCGCACCCGCTGCCCCTCGCGCAGCCTGATCAACGGCGCTGGCAGAACGCCGTTGACGGTTATGGCATGGCCGGTGCGTCCGCCGACCTGAAAGGCGCTGTGACCGATGCGCAGCCGGATTTCCTCGCCGGATAGGGTTGGCAGGTCTGCGGCCAGGCCGGGACTGCCGATTCTCGCCCAGGCGGGGAAGAGAGCGGACGCAGCCAGACCACCTGCCGCCACCATGCCGCCCCGCAGCAGGCCGCGCCGGTCGATCGGGTTGTTGGAGACTGCGCCGTTCATTGCGCGGGACATAGGGCCTCAGCCGCTGGTCGCAACTTCCAAATGGCCGCTCGAGGATCGAAGCCGCTTTCAATTCACCCATTGTTCAGCTAAACGATGACACCTGTAGTCGTAACAGACGCAAAGGGTGAGGGAATGGCTGAACGGATCAGTGAGGCCGAGCATGCGGTGATGGAGGTGCTCTGGGAGGAGCAGCCATTGACCGCCGCCGAAGTCGCCGAGCGCGCGGGCCCGAAACGGGGCTGGAGCGTCCACACCGTCAAGACCCTCCTCTCTCGCCTGATGGCCAAGGGTGCGATCACGCACGAAGCGGATGGCCGCCGCTTTCTTTACCGGCCGGCGATCGAGCGCGACTCCTATGTCGGCCGGGAATCCGAAAAGCTGGTCGATCGGCTGTTCGGCGGGCGCGTGACGCCGCTGATCGCGCAGCTTGCCGAACGCCGTGCTTTGTCAGCGGACGATATCGCCGAACTCGAAGCTTTGCTCAGGGAGCTCAAGCCATGATCAGCTGGGCCGTCGAAACGCTAATCGCGTCGTCCATCCTGATGCTGGCGGTGCTGGCGATCCGGGTTCCGGTCGCGCGTCACTTCGGTCCGCATATCGCCTATGGTCTGTGGCTGCTGCCCGGCCTGCGCATGCTGCTGCCGCCGCTGCCGGAGCAGGTGACGCCCAAGCCTCTGCACATCCTGCCGACCCAGATCGACCTGCAGGCCTTGCTGATGGCGCCCGATCCGGCGCCCATTGCTGCTGTGGTCGAGCCCTGGACCGAGTGGCCGCTGCTGTTCGGCTGCCTGTGGGTGGCGGGGGGTCTGGGATTCCTCGCCTGGCACATCGTCAGCTACCGCCGCTTCGTCCGCGGGGCGATGGCGGATGCGACCCAGCTGCCGCGCTTTGACCGGGACGGCGTCGAGGTCTGCGCCAGCCCGTCCGCACCCGGTCCGTTCGCCGCGGGCATCTTCCTGAAGACGATCGTGCTGCCCCAGGACTACCGCCACCGCTATGGCGGCGACGAGCTGCGGCTGGCGATCGAGCATGAAGTCCAGCATCACCGTCGCTGCGACATGTCCGCCAACTTCTTCGCGCTCGTGGTGCTGGCGCTGCACTGGTGGAATCCGATCGCCTATTTCGCGCACCGCGCCTTTCGCCAGGACCAGGAACTCGCCTGCGACGCCCTGGTGCTGGCGCGCGCGACGCCTGACGAGCGCCATGCCTATGGCTCGGCGCTGTTAAAATCCGCCTGCGACCGCCTGCCGGTAGCCGCTTGCGCTCTTGGGGCCGGGGATGACCTCAAGAGGAGACTGAGGATGATGAAGACCTATCGCTGGAACCCGGCACGGACCCGGACCGGCGGCCTGATCGCGGCGACGCTGGTCGGCGCCGGGCTGATGCTGACCGCGTCCAACGGCATCGCCGCGGAAACGTCGAAGAAGGTCGAAGAACAGGTGCGTACGGCGCTGGCCCCTGTCGTGCCCGCCATCGCGCCGATGGCTGCGCCGGCACCCGTTGCGACGGTTGCTTCGGTGCCCGCCGTTGCATCTGTTCCCTCGGTCGAGCGGACCGAGCTTGCTCTGCTGCACCCGCATCCGCCGGTACCGCCGGCTCCCCCGAGCGCCGCGGCTCCGCCCGCGCCGCCCGCACCCCCGGCACCTCCGAGCTGGGATGACGATGATGCGATCAACCATGAAGAGCTGAGCCGCGAAATCCGCGAGTCCGTCGCCGAAGCGCGCCGCGACGCCGCCGAAGCGCGCGCCGAAGCATTGCGCGATGCGGCCGAGGCCCGTCGCGAAGCGATGCGCGCCGGCGAAGAGGCGCGGCGGGAGGCGTCCCGAGCACGGACCGAGGCGCAGCGCGTCGCCGCACGCGCCCGGACGATCTCGCACACGGTTACGCCGGGCAGGTGCGCCGCTGGCAGTCGGGGCGAGTTCGAGATCGTCGATGACGAAGGGCATCGCACGGCGTGGAAATGCGGCGGCGGCTTCACCGTCGATCGCGCCAACATGCGGCGCGAAATGATCTCTGCATTGGAAGAGGCGCGGCGCGACATCGCCCATGACCTCGACTCCGATCTGACCCGCGAAGCGCGCACCCAGGCGCTGAGCGCCATCGACCGCAAGCTGGCGCAGCTCCGCGCGGGCAAATAGCGGCTTGCCTTCGAACGGGGGCGGCTCCATCGCTCCGGGCCATGGAGACGCCCCCCGTCGGACGCGCGATCGCACTCGAGCCTCTGGTCCGGCGGGTGCTGGCCGGCAATCCGAGTCCGTTCACCTATACCGGGACGCAGACCTACATCGTCGGCCATGGCGAAGTGGCGGTGATCGATCCCGGTCCGGACGATGCCGATCACGTCGCGGCACTACTGAAGGCAGTCGCCGGCGAGCGCGTGACGGCGATCCTCTGCACGCACACGCATCGCGATCACAGTCCGGCGGCGGCGGCGCTGAAGGCGGCGACCGATGCGCCGATCATCGGGTGCGCCCCGCTGGTGCTGGACGATAGCGGGCCCCGCGCCGATGCGGCGTTCGACACCAGCTATGCGCCCGATCGCGTGCTTGCCGATGGCGAGCAGCTGAGCGGGGCGGATTGGACGATCGAAGCGGTGGCAACGCCCGGCCACACCTCCAATCATCTCTGCTTCGCACTGAAGGAGAGCGGCGCGCTGTTCACCGGCGATCACGTGATGGGCTGGTCGACCAGCGTTGTGTCGCCGCCCGATGGCGACATGGCCGCCTATATGGCGAGCCTCGACCGCCTGACGCGGCGCGCGGACCGCATCTATTATCCCGCGCATGGCGATCCGGTCGAAAACCCGCAGCGGCTGGTCCGCGGACTTGCCGGCCACCGCAAGCAGCGCGAAGGACAGATCCTGCGGCTGCTCGGCGAAGGTGTCGAGGCGATCCCGTCGATGGTCGAGCGCATGTATGTCGGCCTCGATCCGCGGCTACACGGCGCGGCGGGCCGGTCGGTGCTCGCTCACCTGATCGACCTGCGCGATCGCGGCATCGTTGCCGAAAGAGGGGCCACATGGGCGCTCTCCGCACGCTGATCGTCGCGCTGGCGGCGCTGGCCTTGGGCGCGGCCGGTTTCTGGCTCTGGTCCTCGGGGGGCGACGAGGTGTCGGCCCAGTCGATGGTCGCGAGCTTCCAGCGCCACAACGAACTGACCGTGTTCAGCGCGCAGGTGGTGGCGGTGCCGACGACCAAGCGGGACGGCATGTTCGACATGCTCGATCGCGTGCAGACCAGCATCATTCCGGCCAAGGTGCGCTACACGGTCGATCTGTCGCGATTGACCGAGCGCGATGTCGCGTGGGACGCGGCGGGGAAGACGCTGACGATCACCGCGCCGCCCGTCGTCCTGCAGCCCGCGGAGCTCGACCCGGTCGCCAAGCGCGTCTTCCGCACCGGTCCGCCGGCGGCGGCGACGACTTGGGACACGTTCGATCGCAGCAACATGATCAAGGCGCGCGAAGAGGCTGGCCGGCTCGCGCGCGCGCCCGACCTCATGCGCATGGCGGAAGCGAGCGCGCGCGATGCCTTGACCAGGAATGCGGAGCTGTTCCTGCGGGGCGCCGGCATCGAGGAGGCAAAGGTTCGAGTCCGCTTCGCGAATGAAGGCCGCTCTGGCGAGCAGATGGACCGTTCGACCCCGCTCAACGAAGCGCTCGGTACACGCTGACCGCATTGGCCGTTGAGCCATTTGCGGCTATGTAGCGCTCCTGCCTTTCGGGGGAAACGGCATGGCGATGCTTGCTTTGGTTCAGAACCGCACCCAGGGCGACGAGCGCTTTTTCTTCGGCGCTGCAGTCGTGATGACGCTGCTCGTGGTGACGGCGTTTTCGGTGCAGTTGGCGGCGGGCCGGTCGACCTTTGCCTCGCCTTGGCCGGTCCATCTGCACGCGATCAGCTTCTTCGGCTGGATATTCTTCTATCTGCTGCAAAATGCACTCGTGGCGACGGGCTCGGTGGCGCTGCATCGTCGGCTCGGCTGGATCGCAGCGTTCTATGTGCCGGCACTCGTCGCGATCGGCATCGGCACTGTCGTGCGCATGGTCCGGCATGGAACCGTGCCCTTCTTTTTCACGCCGGCCTATTTCCTGGTGATGGACCCGGCAACGCTGCTGGTCTTTGCGGGACTGGTCACCGCCGCGATCCGGCTTCGTCGCAAGTCAGATTGGCACCGGCGCCTGATGCTGTGCGGGATGTGCATGCTGCTCGGCCCCGCCTTTGGCCGGCTGCTGCCGATGCCGCTCTTGGTCCCGTTCGCCGGACTGGCCGCCGCCACCCCTGGACTGCTGTTCCCGTTGGCGGGTATGATTGCCGATCGTCGGCGCGATGGCTCGGTGCACCCGGCCTGGTTCTGGGGTGTCGGCGTGATGCTTGCCACCTTTGCCTCGATGGAGCTTATCGGGCGCAGCCCTGCGGCCGCCAGACTGGCCGAAGCGGTCGCCGCGAACAGCCCGGGCGCTTCGATCCCGCCGTCGAACTATCCGCCCCCGTCAAAAGGCCGCTTGATCACCGGCCGATAGCTATCCATTTGCCTTTCTACGGAGCTGAGGAAGGCGAGACACATGGACGCACGCGGCGGCATCGGCGGAAAGCTGACCGGCCTGGACCTAAGGGCTGAGATTGATCGGCTGCGCCAGGAGCGCAATGCCGTCATCCTCGCGCATTATTATCAGAAGCCGGAGCTCCAGGACCTCGCCGATTTCGTCGGTGACTCGCTCGAGCTGAGCCGCAAGGCGCAGGAGACCGATGCGGACGTGATCGCATTCTGCGGCGTGCGCTTCATGGCCGAGACCGCGAAGATTCTTTCACCCGAAAAGATCGTCGTGCTGCCAGACATGGACGCGGGCTGCAGCCTCGAGGACAGTTGCCCGCCGGAACGCTTTGCCGCCTTCCGGGCCGAGCACCCCGACCATATCGCGCTCACCTACATCAACTGCTCTGCGGCAGTGAAGGCGCTGTCGGACGTGATCGTGACCTCTTCCTCCGCCGAGAAGATTCTGTCGCAGATCCCGAAGGACCAGAAGATCATCTTCGGCCCCGACCGAAATCTCGGCGGCTATCTGGCGCGCAAGACGGGGCGCGAGCTGCTGCTGTGGCCGGGTGTATGCATCGTGCACGAAGCCTTTTCCGAGACCGAGTTGCTGAAGCTCAAGGCGCAGCACCCGGACGCGCCGATCCTGGCCCATCCGGAGTGCCCGCCGCACCTGCTCGACCATGCGGATTTCGTCGGCTCGACCAGTGCGATCCTCGAGGTCGCCAAAAAGTCGGACGCGCAGACGGTGATCGTCGCCACCGAGCCGCACATCATCCATCAGATGCAGAAGGCGGTGCCGGACAAGGATTTCATCGGCGCGCCGGGCGCGGACGGCAACTGCAACTGCAACATCTGTCCGTACATGGCGCTCAACACGATGGAAAAGCTCTACATCGCGTTGCGCGACCTGGAGCCGCGCATCGAACTGGACGAAGAGCTGCGCCTCAAGGCCAAGACCAGCCTCGACCGCATGCTGGCGATGGCCAGCGGCACCGTCGGCATGGGCGACCTCGGTCCGGTACGCGTCACCGGTGAGTGAGCTGCGGCTGGATGGCTTCGATCTGGGGGCGTTCGTCCAGGCGACGCTGGCGGAAGATCTGGGCTCGGGCAAGGACATCACCTCCGAAGCGGTGATCCCGGCCGATCTGCGGTTCGAAGGCGTGATGGACAGTCGCGATCCGATCGTGGTCGCGGGGCTGTCGATCGCGGCAGGGTTCTTCCGGGCACTCGATCCGGACGTCGAGATCGAGATGCTCGTTGATGACGGGCAGCGCGTCGCCGCTGGGACCGACCTGATGCGGCTGCGGGGCCGGGCTCGCGCCATGCTGACGGCGGAGCGGTCGGCGCTGAATACGGTCCAGCATCTGTCCGGCATCGCGACACTCACGCGCGCCTATGTGGATGCGATTGCCGGCACCGGTGCGACCCTGCTCGACACGCGCAAGACCATTCCCGGCCTGCGGGTGCTGGAGAAATATGCAACGCGGATGGGCGGCGCCGCCAATCACCGTATGGGCCTGTGGGACGCGGCGATGATCAAGGACAATCATGTCGCGGTCGCCGGCGGAGTCGCCGAGGCGGTCCGCCGCGCCCGCGCGGCCGGCATTGCCGAGATCATCGTCGAAGTCGATCGGATCGACCAGATCGAGCCAGCACTGGCGGCCGGCACGACCCGGTTGCTGCTCGACAATATGGAGCCTGCCACGCTGCGCGGCGCGGTCACATTGGTCGGCGGACGGGTGCCGACGGAGGCCTCGGGTGGCGTGCGGCTGGACACGATCCGGGCCATTGCCGAAACGGGCGTCGACTTCATCTCGGTCGGGCGGATCACCCAGTCCGCGCCGGCCGCCGATATCGGACTGGACTTTGCGAGCCTATGACCAAGCTGCTCCTCATCGCGCTATTGTTCGGCGCGCCGAGTTTCGCCGAGAAGACGAAGACGGCGCGGCCGCAGCTCGCTACACCGCCTGCCATGGAAGGCTGCGACGCTTCGGATCTGAAATTCCTGATCGGCGCCACGCTCGATGAGGCGCTGACCACTCGTGCGCGCGATGCGTCAGGGGCAACGTCCGTGCGAGTGATCCAGCCCGGCCAGATGGTCTCGATGGACTATGTCGCCGAGCGGCTCAACATCGAAGTCGACGCCGCCGGCAAGGTCATCTCCGCCCGCTGCGGCTGAGGCCGTCCAGCGTCACCGTCTCCGGATGGTGGCGGTCGAGATGGCGCTTGATGATCCGCAGGTTGCGCGTGTTCGACCGGAAGAAGAAGTCCGGCACCGCACCGATGAACGGAATCATGCCCAGCAGTGTGTCGATGCCGACATTCGCGCCCATCCGGGCCATCTGCCATTTCGACATGCCCAGGTTGCGCGCTTCCCACAGCATCCAGGCGCCGAGCCCGCCGGCGGCGACGCTGCCGACGCCGGGCACGAGGTCGAGGATCACGTCGAGACCGAACTGACGCTTGGTGCCCGGAATGGTGAACAGGCCCTCGAGCAATCGCTCCACTGCCTCGACGCGTCTGCGTACACCCGCTGCTCCGGGCGCCAACGGCAGGCTGCGCGCGATCCGCTCCGCATCCCGATAACGACTGGCCATCCGCATCTCCTTCAAAGGATTAGATGGGAAGCCTCGGGCCGCTTGCCTAGCGCCGCTCGTCGTGCAGCCGCGTGAGCGGGTGCAGGGCGCGCGCATTCTCCTTGAATAGGTTCAGTCGCGGGCTGACCAGCGACCAGCGGAGCGGGCGGGCAAGGGGAACCCAAAAGCCCGCATCGGCGATCGCGCGGTCGGCGGTGGCGAGCTGCACCCCGCGCTCAGCCAGCGATTGCGACTTGCGGGCGGCGTCGAGCGCCGCGACTGCATCTTCGGCGCAGGCTGTTCGCGCGGGGCAGGCGATGGTTGCCAGATACCATAAGGCGCTGCCGGCGGGCGCCACACGATCGACCAGGCGCAGATCGGCCTCGTTCGCGCCGGTCCGGATCGTCTCCACACCGATCCGCCGCCAGTCGGCCGCAAGTCGGCCGTAAAGAAGGGTGCTGCCGGGTCCATCGGGCAGAAACAGCCGAACCGTCACGCCTTCGGGGTGAGCGGCACGCCAGGCGGCAACCCGCCGCCGCGCCTCTTCAATCCGTCCGGCAATGTCCAGCGCCGCCCAGAGGGGGAGGGCAGGGTCGGCCGCCGAGCGATAGCGTTGTGGCAGGACCGCCAGCACGCCGGTCCAGCCGGGCGCATCGAGGGCCGCCAGCATCGCATCTCGGTCGATTGCCATGGCCAGCGCCTGGCGTTTGATCGGGTCGGCGAGAAACCCGTCGGCATTTTGCACGAGGAGGCCGAACAATCCCTCGGCCGGATCGAGCCTCACCGCACGGTTCTGCGGCTTTGCGAATGCGATCAGCGGCCAGTCGGCATAGGTGCCACCGAGCACCAGGTCGGCTTCGCCGCGGGTGAAACGAACGATGGCACGGGCGGCTCGTTCGCCGCGAAGTTCGATGTCATGATCGGCAGCGGCCGGAGCACCGCCGGGCGCGGCCTCGCGAGGCTTCAGGCGCAGCATATCGCCTTGCCGCTCCGCGATCCGGAACGGGCCGGTGCCTTCCAGGCTGCGCGACAGCATGACTGCTTCTGGCTGGGCGAGCAGCTCGAACAGAGGGGGGCGCGGCGTGGTCAGGCGGAACTCGATCACGTCGGGCGTGGTCGGATTGATTTCCTCGATCGAGTCGAAGGCGATGCGGAGCGGATTGCGGCTGGCGGGGGCGAGCATCGCCCGCATGCGCCGCGCGACATCCTGCGAGGTCACCTCGCTCCCGCTCGACCACGCGGCCCGACGCAGGCGGAAGATGGCGCTGAGGCCGTCGCTTGTCACGATCCAGCGCTGGGCGAGCGCGGGCGCAACCTGTCCGGTTTCATCATAGGTAACGAGCGGCTCCGCCACGGCGCCCAGCAGCGCCTGCTGCGTCGCGTCCGGCGCCTTGCGGTTCGGGTCGACGAGGGTCGGCGGGCCGCCGATGACGCTGACGCGGATCGGGCCCTCCGGCTCCGACCCCCCGCAGGCCGCGAGCATGATGATCGGCACCAGAGAAAGCAGTCGATGCTTCATTCCGCCCGGGCCCTCTTGCAATCGGACCTGCTCTATGGCCCAGTCGCGCCGACGCCAAGCGCACACTTAACGCGTCCTTCACACCTGGTTTTTAAGTGGTCCACCATGGCCTTGAGCGCGCTGGAAGGGGGCGAGGCTGCGCCCAGCGGACCGGATCGGCTGCTTGCCGACGCCGCCCAGGTTGCGCGCCAGGCGGATGCGCGTCTGACCGCCGCCCTCCACGACCTGTTCCTGCCCGATTTCGTGCGGCCCACCGACAGCCAGCGCGCGGCCATGGCCCAGATGCTCGACGGACTGGTGCAGGAACTTGAGCGAGATGTGCGCCTGGCGCTTGCTTCACGCTTGGGCCCCGATGCACCACCGGTGCTGGAGGTAGAGCGGATCCCCATTCTAAGGCCCATCTTCGACCGGGCAGGCGTGCTGCGCGACCGCGATTTGATCGGCCTGCTGCTCACGCGATCGGAAGAATGCCGGATCGGACAGACGATCCGCCGCGTTGCCGAACTCCGCCCTGCCGAAGGGGCGGCGGTGCGCCTCGATGCTCCGGTCGAACTCGAAGCGAGCCTGCTCGCCGCCGAGGCGCGCCGCTTCGGCGACATGGGCGCGCCGCGCTTCGCTCTGGCCGATCTCCCGGCCGATCTGCTCCACCGCCTGCTGTGGCGCGCCGCCGCGGCGCTGCGCGATTATCTTGAGCGCTCTTCGGCACTTTCCGGCCCGCTGCGCGATGATGCGCTCGCGGCTGTCGTCGGCGAGCGGCTGGCGGCGCATGACGAGGGCCGCAGCCTTGCCGCGCTTGCCATGCGGCTGGCCTTGGCGGTGCGGGGCGACGACCTGTTGCTGCTCGAGCTCTTCCAGGCAGGTCGGTTCAGCCTGTTCGTGGCGATGCTCGCAGTGCGCGCGCGTCTCGACTTCGGACCCGCCTTCCTGCTCGCTGCCGACCCTTCGCTCGGAGCGCTCGCGGTGCTGCTCAGGGCGGTCGAGACGCCGACCCAGGTCGCCGCGCCGATCTTGCTCCAGATGGCGGCGGTGAACGGGCTCGGCGACATGAAGCTCGAGGAGCGGGTCAACGACTTTCTCGATCTCGACGTGGCCGCCGCGCGTGAGGCGATCCGGCCATGGCAGCTGGACCGGGCGTTTCGCGAAGCCATTGTCGACATTGGCCGGGAACGGCGGTCGCGGTGAGCAGTCTCGCGCATGGCAGGATCGATCGCGAGGGCAGGCTGGTCGAGGCCGAAGCACCGCTCGCGCGGCTGCAGGAAGCCGCGGGCGGGACGCTCGGCGACGCCATCGCCGTTCCGCAGATCGCCACGCTGGCGCGGCTGGCGCAGCGCCTGGGCATCCTGGTCTCCCGCTGCGTGATCGCGGCCGAAGGCGCCGACGATCTTGACCTCTGGGTCGAGGCGCGGCCGGACGAGGAAGGGGTTGCTCTCTCGATCGGCGGCTGGGCGCGCCGGCCGGCGAAGGGCGGCGAGGGCGCTGGCGACCGCGTCCATGACTTCATGCGCGCGCGCGGCGACTGGCTATGGGAAACCGACCCGGCGCTGCGCCTGACTGCCCTCGGCAGTGAGGCCAACGACGCCATGGGTCAGCCGCTCAGCCGCTATTTCCAGTTCGTCGATGCGGGCGAAGGCATGCCCATTCTGGAGGCGCTTGCCGCACGCGCGCGGTTCGATGGGCAGGAAGCCCTGGTCCGCACCACCGGTGAACGAGTCCGTCTGACTGGACTGCCGCTGGTCGATGGCGGCGGCCGCTTTGCGGGCTATCGCGGCAGCGCCTTCCGCACCGACACGTCTGCGCCGGCTCCGGCCGAAGAAGGCGGGAAGGTCGATGCGCTCGGCGCGCGTCTCGAAAAGGCGTTGCGCGACCCGCTCTCGCGCATCGTCGAGCAGGCGGAGAATATCGGTGCACAGGCCGAGGGACCGATCCGCCGCGACTATGCCGACTATGCGCAGGATATCGCGAGCGCCGGCCGTCACCTGCTCGGCGTCGTCGGCGACCTGGTCGATCTGCAGGCCATCGAGCGCGAGGATTTCCGTCCGCGCCGCGACGAGATCGACCTTGCCGAACTGGCGCGCCGCGCCGCCGGCCTGTTGAAGGTCCGCGCCGCCGCGCGCGGCGTCCGCATCGACAGCCCGGCGTCCGGTGAGACCCTGCCGGCGATTGGCGATGCCGGCCGCGTGCTCCAGATCCTCGTCAACCTGATCGGCAATGCCATTCGTCATTCGCCCGACGATGCGGCCATCTGGCTGCGCGGCGAGGTCCAGGGCAGCCGTACGCTCATCGTGGTGGCGGATCAGGGGCAGGGGATTGCCCGCATCGACCAGGCACGCATCTTCGACAAATTCACGCGGCTCGACCAGTCCGATGGCGGCAGCGGTCTCGGCCTCTACATCGCCCGCCGCCTTGCCCGGGCGATGGACGGCGAGATCCTGCTCGACAGCGCGCCGGGTGAGGGCGCGCGCTTCACGCTGGTGCTCCCCTCGGGCGCCTAATCGACCTTGCGGATGGTCTCGTTCAGATGCGCGACGGCCACCCCGAACTTGCTGATCGTCATGCGGTTAGCAGCCGTTCTGCCCGCGCGGTCGAGGGACAAGGTTTGCCGCACTTCCATGCCGCCCTTCATCGCATAACGGATCGCCAGCAAGGATCCCTTGCTCTCGATCTCGACCGGGCCTGAGGCATCGGTCAAGGTGCCGCGATAACGGCCCGGCGCCAGCTGGCGCATGCGCCACTGGCGGCGCTCCACAGGGCGATCGCCGCGGCGGACCTGCTGGTCGAGGACGAGCGTGCCGTCCGGCTCGACGCGACCCTGGCCTTGGACCCGGATGGGCTGGGCGGCCTTGAACAGGATCTTGAGTTCGCCTTCGCCGGCGGTGCGACCCGCGAAGAAGACCAAAGGGTCGAAAGGGGCTCCGGCGGAGGCCGGTCCAGCCGCCTGGCCGCCGCAGCCGCCCGCCAGGGCGACTGCGAACAGGCCGGCCTTAGCGCTGGCCGATCGGAACATAGTCCCGCTGCGTCGGACCGGTGTAGAGCTGACGCGGGCGGCCGATCTTCTGGTCGGGATCGGTGATCATCTCGTTCCACTGGGCGATCCAGCCGACGGTGCGGGCAAGCGCGAACAGGGCGGTGAACATCGATGTCGGGAAGCCGATCGCCGACAGGATCACGCCTGAATAAAAGTCGACGTTCGGGAACAGCTTCTTCTCGATGAAATAATCGTCCTTCAGCGCCAGTTCCTCGAGCCGCAACGCGGTTTCGAACAGGGGGTCGTTGACCTTCAGCGCCTCGAACACCTCGCGCACCGTCTTCTGCATCACGGTCGCGCGCGGATCGTAATTCTTGTAGACCCGGTGCCCAAAGCCCATCAGGCGGAAGGGATCGTTCTTGTCCTTCGCCCGCTCGATATAGTGCGGGATCTTGTCGGGCGTACCGATCTCGCGAAGCATGTTGAGCGCGGCTTCATTGGCGCCGCCATGCGCGGGACCCCAAAGGCAGGCGATGCCCGCGGCGATACAGGCGAACGGATTGGCACCCGAAGACCCGGCCAGGCGAACGGTCGAGGTCGATGCGTTCTGCTCGTGATCGGCGTGCAGGATGAAGATCCGGTCCATCGCCCGCTCGACCGCCGGCACCACTTCATAGGGTTCGGCCGGCACGCCGAACGTCATGCGCAGGAAATTGCCCGCATAGCTCAGCGAGTTGTCCGGATAGAGGAAAGGCTGCCCGACCGAATATTTATATGCCATCGCCGCGATGGTCGGCATCTTCGCGATCAGCCGGTGGCTGGCGATCATCCGCTGCTGCGGATCGGTGATGTCCGTCGAATCATGGTAGAAGGCGGAGAGCGCGCCGACGACGCCGCACATGATCGCCATCGGGTGGGCGTCACGCCGGAAGCCGCGGTAGAAGGTCGCCAGCTGCTCGTGCAGCATGGTGTGGCGGCTGATCGTACGCGTGAAGGTGGTGAGCTCGTTCTGCTTGGGCAGCTCGCCGTTCAGGAGCAGATAGCAAACTTCCATGAAGCTCGACTGTTCGGCGAGCTGATGGATGGGATAGCCGCGATGAAGGAGGATGCCTTCGTCGCCATCGATATAGGTGATCTTGGACTCGCAGCTCGCGGTCGAGGTGAAGCCCGGATCATAGGTGAAGGCGCCGGTCTGCGCGTAGAGCTTGCGGATATCGACCACATCGGGGCCGACCGAACCCTTCATTACCGGGAACTGGGTGTCCGCCCCCCCGAGCGCCAGCTTTGCCATGTCACTCATTCGTCACTGCTCCTCAATCGCGTGCGCGTGCACGTTCTTTGCCTGCCCGCTCTGGTCGCCGAGCCGCACGAGCGACTCTTCGCGTCCCAGCAGGACCAACACGTCGAATATGCCCGGAGAGGTGGTCCGCCCGGTGAGGGCGGCGCGCAGCGGCTGCGCGACCTTTCCGAGGCCAATACCGGCACTCTCCGCGACCTGCCGCACCGCCGCTTCGATCGCCTCGCCCGACCATTCGGAAATGGCGGCGAGCGCGTCGCGGGTTTGTCCCAACAGCGCTTGCGCACGGGCATCTAGCAGGGCGGCGGCCTTGTCGTCGAGAGCCAGCGGGCGCTCCGCGAACAGGAACAAGGCACCGTCGGCGATCTCGTCGAGCGTCTTCGCGCGCGGCTTCAGCTCCGGCATGGCGCGGGCGAGCAAGGCGCGATCCGGCGCATGCCCGATCAGCCGCTCGACCCGCGGCGCGACGAGCTCCGCCAGCCGGTCATCAGCCGCCTCGCGCAGATAATGGCCGTTCAGATTCTCCAGCTTCTTCAGGTCGAAGCGGGAGGGCGAACGGCCGACGCCACCGATGTCGAACCACTCCACCGCTTGCTCGCGCGAGATGATCTCGTCGTCGCCATGGCCCCAGCCGAGCCGCAGCAGATAGTTGTTCACCGCCTCCGGCAGCATGCCGAGTTCGTCGCGATAGGCGTCGACGCCCAGTGCGCCGTGGCGCTTCGACAGCTTGGCGCCGTCCGACCCATGGATCAGCGGAATGTGCGCATAGGCAGGCTCCGGCCAGCCCATCGCCTTGATGATCCCGAGCTGGCGGAAGGCGTTGTTCAGATGGTCGTCACCGCGGATCACATGGGTGACGCCCATGTCATGATCGTCGACGACCACCGCGAGCATATAGGTCGGCGTGCCGTCGGAACGGAGCAGGATCATGTCGTCCAGCTCGCTGTTCTGCACGATGACGCGGCCCTGGACGAGATCGTCGATCGCCGTCTCGCCTTCCGTCTGCGCGCGCAGCCGCACGGCAAAGGGCTTGCCCTCCTGCTCAGGCCCGCCTTCGCGATCCCGCCACCGCCCGTCATAGCGCAGCGGCTGCCTGGCCGCGCGCTGCTGCTCGCGCAGCTCGGCGAGTTCCTCCGGCGTCGCATAGCAACGATAGGCATGGCCGTTCGCCAGCAGCGCCTCGGCCACTTCGACATGTCGTGCGGCGCGCTGAGACTGATAGACGACCTCGTCGTCCCAGTTCAGGTCGAGCCAGCTCATGCCGTCCAGAATGGCGTCGATCGCCGCCTGAGTGGAGCGCGCCTTGTCGGTGTCCTCGATGCGCAACCGGAATTTGCCGCCATGGTGACGGGCGAAGAGCAGGTTGAACAGCGCCGTGCGCGCGCCGCCGATGTGCAGAAAGCCCGTCGGCGAAGGGGCAAAACGAGTGACGACGCTGCTTGCGCTCACGCGCTGATGCTCCTTACGCTGTAGCTGACATGATCTCAGGTGCGAGCGCCCCTAGCATGGCCTTCGGCCCGCACGGAAGAGGGTCTCCGCTCGCCCGGATCGGCGCTGCCGTGGAGCGCTGGCTGGAGCAGGAGCGGGAGCAGCTGCCGCTCTGGCTGCCGGTGATGCTGGGCGTCGGGATCGCCGGCTGGTTCCTGCTGCCGAATGAGCCGGCGTGGATGGCATTGATCACCGTCGGCTTCGCTCTGGCGCTAGGCGGAGTCGCGATCGGACTGGCGCGGCGGGCGGGGACGGCGCTGATCGTCGCGGGCGTGGCGATCGCGCTCGGCTGCGGGCTGGTCTGGGCGAAGGCGGAGCTTGTCTCTGCACCGGTGCTGCAGCGCCCGGCGATCGCGACCTTCACCGCCGATGTGGAGCGGGTGCAGCAGCTCGCGGCGAAGGACAGCGTGCGCGCCGTCCTGCGGCCGCTGAACGCGCCCGACCTGCCGCCGCGGCTACGCGTCAACATCGCCAGTGCCGACGCGCCGCCGATCCTTGCGCGCGGCGATCGGCTGCAGCTGCGCGCGCGGCTGATGCCGCCGCCCGGCGCGTCGCTGCCCGGCGGCTACGACTTTGCGCGCGCCGCCTGGTTCCAGCAACTCGGCGCGACAGGCAAGGCGCTTGGCCGGGTCGAACGCGTCTCCGCCTCGCCGAGCGGCGGCTCGGTACGCGACCGGATCGGTGCGCACATTCGGGAGCGGGCACCCTCCGGCGCCGCCGGTATCGCGGTGGCGCTCGTCACCGGCGATCAGGGCAATGTCAGCGAGGCCGATGCAGAGGCGATGCGCCGCTCGGGCCTCGCGCACCTCCTGTCCGTCAGCGGGCTGCACATCAGCGCGGCGGTGGCGGCGGCCATGTTCCTCACGCTGCGCCTGCTCGCCCTCAGCCCGACGCTGGCGCTGCGCTGGCCGCTGATGCTGATCGCGGCGGGAGCGGGCGCTGTCACCGGCATCGCCTACACCCTGCTCAGCGGCGCGGAAGTGCCGACCGTGCGTGCCTGCGTCGCCGCGCTGCTGGTGCTCGCCGGGATGGCGATCGGGCGCGAGGCGCTGACCCTTCGCCTGGTTGCGGCGGGCGCGCTGATCGTGCTGCTGATCTGGCCGGAGGCCTTGGTCGGCCCCAGCTTCCAGCTGAGCTTTGCGGCCGTGGTCGCGATCGTGGCGCTGCACGAGCATCCCCGCATGCGTGCCTTCATGGCGGCGCGCGAAGAAGGGCCGTTGCTCCGGCTCGGGCGCAACGCCGCTTCGCTGCTGCTGAGCGGCTTGGCCGTCGAGCTGGCGCTGGCGCCGATCGCGCTGTTCCACTTCCACAAGGAGGGGCTGTACGGCGCCGTCGCCAACATCTTCGCGATCCCGATCACGACCTTCATCGTGATGCCGATCGAGCTGCTCGCGCTGGTTTTCGATCTGTTTGGCCTGGGTGGCCCTTTCTGGTGGCTGGGGGGCAAGAGCATCGCGCTGCTGCTCTGGATCGCGCACACGGCCGGTCATGCGCCCGGCGCGGTGGCGATGCTGCCGAGCTGGCCGACCGGCGCCTTCGCGCTGATCGTCGGCGGCGGATTGTGGGCGTGCCTGTGGCGGAGCCGCCTGCGCTGGGCCGGCGCGCTGCCGTTCGCGGCCGGCGCGGCCTGGGCGCTCGCAACCCCCGCGCCGGACCTGCTCGTCACCTCGGACGGCAGGCACCTGGCACTGCGGACGGGCGACGGCGGCTATGCGCTGCTACGCCCCAAGGCCAGGGAGTTCGTGCGCACCATGCTCGCCGAAGCCGCCGGCATGGACGACGACCTGTCCGATCTCGACGCGCTCCCCGGCGCGGCCTGCACCGCCGATACCTGCCGGGCGACGCTCGTGCGCGACGGCCGCCGATGGCAGATCCTCGCCACGCGCAGCGCCTATCTGGTCCCGATCGAAACGATGAACCGCGCCTGCGCCGCCGCCGACATCGTCGTCAGCGACCGCCGCCTCCCGCGCACTTGCAAGCCGAAGTGGCTGAAGCTGGACAAGCCGATGCTGAGCCGAACGGGTGGCGTGGCGATCGTGTTCGGCTCGGCGCCGGTGATACGGGTAACAAACGCGACCGGCGATCGACACCCTTGGGCCCGGCCAGTGCAGGCACCAACTCTTGGAACCGGCCCGGGGCAAGAGAAGCTGGGGGCGAACCGATGTGGCAGGCCGGGCGGAGTGAAAGGTCACGAATGTTCCCAGTGACCATGGATCCCGTCGCGGAGCGACGGACAGCGCACCAATACTGCTCGTCAAAGCCGTCGACCATATTCAACGATGGAAAAGAGCTCCACTAAGCCTCGCACATGAGGCGCCCTGTAGGACAGCCTTACTTCACAATGAATGTCGGCTTACGACCCATGGCGGACATTCCGCCTTACCGTCAGCAGCGACGCGCTTCGCAATTTCTATCGGCTGCAACCTAGCCCGAGATGCGGCCTCGAAGCTTGCGAGTGATATTGTGAACGCCAACCGCTAGGAACCCAATCGCAAGTGCTATCGGCGCGATCACCTTAATCAGCAGGTCAAAACTTCCGTTCGCGAACGAGTATGCCATTGCTGACATCAACAGCAAAACGAGGGGAATGGCTGCCCATGTAGGTAGAGCCGGAGCGGCGGCTTTAGCCCCTGGATTGAGCTTGTTGCTGCTATGCATTCGCCCAAAGTAGCCACTAAGGAAAATACCTACAGCTGCCGGACCCAATGGAAGGGTGAGGAACCAAGCCTGGGCTTGAAAAGCGAACGCTAGAACGGGGCCGAGAACCGTCACTGCGATAAGAGTTGCAGATACCTGAGTATGGTTCTGTCGCTGATGCATCCACTGGAACAAGCCGACAGTGCCATAGCAGATCGCGATAATGACACCCAGGGCCGCAGTGGTGATCATCCACTCTGGTGCGTCATACTCCGGAGCCAAGGCGAACACGGTTCCAGCTACGATTACCGGCGCGACAAAGCCAATGACGTGCCTCTGCCAAACTCGCATTCTGGTCCACATCCCTGTTGCGAAAAGCACGGTAGTTCTTGGTCCGTCTCAAGCCAAGTAGGAGCTTGGAATGGATCGAAAACCGCAACGTCCGCTATCCGCCCTTAGCGGACGTTCCGCCTCCTCGTCACAACGCCCTTCAATACCGCCGCAGCAGTCCCGCCAGGCATCCCTGCACGCGCACGCGGTTCGGGGTGTAGCGTTGGGGGTCGTAGGCGCGGTTGGCGGGGTCGAGGCGGACCATGGCGCCTTCGCGGCGGAAATATTTGAGGGTGGCTTCGGCGTCGTCGACCAGGGCAACGACGATCTGGCCGTCGCGGGCCGTTTCGGCGCGGCGGATGAGCGCATAGTCGCCGTCGAGGATTCCGGCTTCGACCATGGAGTCGCCGGCGACTTCCAGGGCGTAATGTTCGCCGGGGCCGAGCAGGGCGGCTGGCACGGACAGGCTGCTCTGCCCCTCCAGCGCTTCGATCGGCGCACCGGCGGCGATGCGGCCGTGCAGTGGGATTTCGAGGACATTCTCGTTGGCCGCGACCGGCACCGGTACCTTCGGCTTGGCAATCGGCACGACCTTGCGTTCCGCGCTTTCGGGCATGCGCATCACTTCGAGCGCGCGGGCGCGATTGGGTAGGCGGCGGATGAACTGCCGTTCCTCAAGCGCCGAGATCAGCCGGTGCACGCCCGATTTCGACTTCAGGTCGAGCGCGTCCTTCATCTCTTCGAAGGAAGGCGAGACGCCGCTTTCCGCGAGACGATCGTGGATGAAGCAGAGCAGTTCATGTTGCTTGCGCGTCAACACCGCCAGGACCTCCGCAGAACGAATGCGGAACGTCTATGACGCGCAGGCGTAACGGTCAAGCGGTTAGTGGAACATCCCGGAACGCAAGCGGCTCAGGCGCCGAACAGGCCCACTTGCCGCCCCATCTGGCGGTGCAGCACGGTCGGCGGCACGTCGGCGATCTTGCGGCGGCCATGAAAGAGCTCCGCGCCGAAGCCGTTCGGCACGGTCCGCGCCTTGCGCACCGCGCTCAGATCGTCCTGCGCTTCGACTTCCTCGGGCGCCACATGCTGCCCGTCCGAACCGAGATGATAGAGACGATACCAAGCCATAAATGCCCCACAGTCTTACGCGGGACACAAAACGCGCGGAGGGTGGCGGAGTTCCTGCGATTGTCGCTGATCTGGATCAGCAGGGGCGGCGCTGGCCGGGGCGGTAGCTGCAGGCAATGTTGGGCGCCAGTTCCGCTTCCGAGAACCACGCCGGCTTCATCGCCTCGCGCGCGAAGAGCGGCGCCTGATCGCTGTAATGGGGCGAGGCCGGACGGCTCGTCGCGGCGCCATATTGGTGGATGCTGGTCGCCGAGAGACGGCCGGCGCGGTCCCAGGTTACGTTCATGATGAAGCTGTCGCCGAGATTGGCGGACAGGCGGCCATCATCGCTCCATTCCGTGTAGATCGCCCGCAGCGCGCCGGGGCCGCCGGTCAGCGGCAAATCCTTGTTCCCGCGCCGCAGGCGCACCAGCGAGGTGAGCGGCGGATCGAGCCGTCCGAAGCCGGTGGTGAGCCGCTTTACGGCATCCTCGATCGCCTCGCGCGGCGGCGGCGGCGCTTCGTTGCGGTAGAGCGCGCGGAACGGATATTTGATGACGAGCAGGGCGAGGGCATCGGCGGCGCCGCGCCCGTCGAGCGTGCCGTCCCAGGTGGCGAGCAGGCGCTGGGCCCGGGCGAGCTCCGGAGCGTTGCGCAGGTCCAGCGCCAGGACGGCGGCGACATAGCGCCGCTCATAGGAGCGCGGGTCATAGCCCGTGTCCATCTTCACCCGCCACAGGGCGTCGGCGGAAATGCGCGGCATCCGCGAGAGGAGGTCCGTTGCCCGCAACGCTCGGTTGGTGACATTCTCTTCGACGCCGAGCAGCGGCGAATAGGCTTCCCGCTTCAGGTTGGATGCGGCGTCGGTCGCCAGCCAGGGCGCGTTGTTGGCATTGACCAGATAGCCGCTCGGCGGGTCGACCAGCTGCGGCGCGGCGTCGAAGGGCAGAGCACGCCGCCACAGCGTCTGGCTGGTGTCGCCCGGCAGGATGTGCCGCCAGTCGAAACCCGGGACCCGCTCCGGAAAGCGCGCATTGTAGAAAAAGGCGATGCGGCCGGTCGCGTCGGCATAGATGAAGTTGGTGGCTGGCACCGCGCCCATGCGCATTGCCGCCAGCCACTCGGCATAGCTGCGCGCCTTGGTGAGGCGGTAATATTGCTCGACCTGGGCGATCTCGCCGATGCCGCCATAGCGGATCGCGAAGGCACCGGCGTCGTTGCGGATGGCAGGACCATGGACGGAGCGGTAGACGGTTCGCGGCACCGGCAACACGAAGGGGCCGAAACGCACTTTCAGCCACACGCGACGGCTTTGCAGCGGCAGTGTGCGGCCGTCGAAGCGGTAGCCGCCATCGACCGGCTTCAGCCGATACACGTCCACCAGATCGGGCCGGTTGACGGTGTTCGCCCAGCCGAGCGTGGCATTGTGGCCGAGCAGCGGGAAGGGGGCGATTGGGAACAGTCCGCCTGCCATGTCCCAACCGCTGTCGCTGGTCACATGCGCTTCATACCAGGCGACCGGTCCCGTCCAGGGCTGGTGCGAGTTGATGATCAGCCGCGTCGCCCCATCGTCCGATCGGCGGGGCGCGACGGCGAAGGCGTTGGAGCCCTTGGGCTGCTCGAAGCCGCTGTCGTTCGGCAGCGGCTTGTTCTCGACCAGCGCGCCGAGCGTGTGGTCGAGACCGAAGAAGAAGGGGGAGGTGAGGGCGAAGCCGGTGACGATGTCCTTGCCCGTGATCGGGAACAGGCCGCGCAGCCGCCGCTCCTCAGGGTGGCGGGCGGCGTAGAGGTTCAGCCCCTCGGCATAGGCCTCCACTATCGCCCGCACCTCGGGGGAAAGGCGCGTCGCGTAGCCGCGCTCCACGTCGGCGCGAGGGTTGAGCAGGTGATAGGCATAGTCCTGCGCCGCGCCCTTGGTGCCGGTCAGCTCCCCCAGCCGACCGCGCGTGCCCGCCATCACCTCCTGCAAGGTGGTGAAATCATCCTCCGCATGGGCATAGGCGAGGCCGAAGGCCGCGTCGGCGTCAGTCCGCCCCTTCACATGCGGCACGCCCCAGCGGTCGCGGCGGATGACGACATCGCGGCTGGCTGCGGGCTCCGGCAGGTCCTCAAAGCGCGCGAGCTGCGGCGCGTTCAGGGCGGCGTTGATGGCGAGGAGGGCGGCGATCAGCAGAAACAGCGCCGCGAGCGCCGCGCCGGCGCGCTTCAACGCACGCACGCATCGAGCCCTTCGCGGCGCACCACCCCCGCCCGCCGCAGGATCGCATTGCCATAGCGACGGGTGTAGCCAGTGGGCGCGGCGCCGGCGCGTCTTTTAGGGAGCGGTAGGACGGCGGCGATGCGCGATGCCTCGACCGGGCTCAGGCGCGAGGCATCGTGCTTGAAATAGCGCTGAGCGCCGGCGTTCGCGCCATAGGTGGCGATGCCGGTCTCCGCGATGTTCAGATAGACTTCCATGATCCGGCGCTTGCCCCAGATCGCTTCGATCAGGACGGTGAACCAGGCTTCGAGGGCCTTGCGGAAATAGCCGCCGCCTTGCCACAGAAAGGCGTTCTTCGCGGTCTGCTGGCTGATCGTCGAGCCGCCGCGGATCACCTTGCCGCCGCTCGCATTGCGGAGCGCGGCCGCGGCGATCGCGTCGACGTCGAAGCCGTGATGCGAGCAGAATTTGGAGTCCTCCGCGGCGATCACGGCGCGCGCCATATCGGGGTCGATCCGGTCCAGGCTCATCCAGTCCTTGTCGACGCTCCGCCCGCCAAGCGTGTCGCCGGCCATGGTGAAGGTGAAGGGCGGCGGCACGAAGCGGTAGATCAGCACCCAGGCCAGTGAGATCAGCAGAAAGCCGGCGACCAGCCGCAGCAGGAAGCGGAACGGTCGAAACCCTCGCGCTTTTGTGCGGCGGGATGAAGTTCGGGACGGAGCACGCGCGGCCATGAGGATTGCTAACCCAGCGAAAGGCCGCCGTCACCTGATCGCGGTGCTGCTGGCGTCACTGACGCACGAGCAGTTCCGCGAAAAGTGACTAGCTTGGCCCAGTGAAAGGTGAAACGAGTTGGGGATGAGAGCGCTTCCCCAAGACGTAATCCAGCAGCTAACTACAAAGTCTGACAAGATCAGAGCATTGGCCGCTGCAGGGTTCACTCGAACCGAGATCGCGCAGTTCCTCGAAATTCGGTACCAGCACGTGCGAAACGTCCTTGTGCAATCAGGTGTGCCAAGCTCGCCGGCCAGGCCCAAGGAACGTTCAGTTAGCATCGCTCCGGAGCCGTGGCCGATGCAAAGGCTTATCGATGCTGGTTTTGATCTCTTGGGCGAGTGCCGTCTCAATGGCGATGGTGCATTCGCCTATTCCGAACAGGCTCCCACAGATGCAGGCGTCTACGCCTTCGCAGTGGAAGGCGTTGTTCATTATGTTGGCTTGACCCGTTTCGGTCTGCGTACCCGTCTAGGGCATTACGTCTATGGCCACGAACGACAGAGAACGAGTGCCAGAATTAAGCAGCTGATCCTCGGCGCCTTGGCCGCCGATCGGAGCGTGACAGTCTTGATCGCCCGGCCTCCCGCGATGTCTTGGAATGGGCTGCCCGTTGATGGTGCCGCAGGTTTGGAGACCGGGCTGATCAAGATGATCCGCCCGCCTTGGAATCAGCAGGGCAATCGTTAGGGACGCCGGTTGCGGTCAGTTAGCCGCTGGGAACAGAACAATTCCTCAGCCACACTGGCGATAGGCATCTCCTTGCCCTGTTTCGAATCTTTGCGATTGGATCAGGCGAGGGCGAGCAGTCGCTTCTCGCCGGCCAGCCGCATCATCGCTCGCTGCAGTTTCTCGAACGCCCGCACCTCGATCTGGCGGACACGTTCGCGGCTGACGCCATAGACCTGGGAGAGTTCCTCCAGGGTCTTCGGCTCTTCGGCGAGGCGCCGTTCGGTGAGGATGTGCTTTTCGCGATCGTTGAGGTCGTCCATCGCTTCGAGCAGCAGTTCGTGGCGGACCTGCTTCTCTTCGCTCTCCGCCAGTCGCTCGTCCTGCAGCGGATCGGTGTCGGCCAGCATGTCCTGCCACTGGCTTTCCGAATCCTCGCGCATGGTGACGTTGAGCGAGGTGTCGCCGCCCATCGCCATGCGGCGGTTCATCGACACGACATCTTCTTCCGATACGCCGAGATCGGTCGCGATCTTGGTCACGTCCTCGGGCTTCAGGTCGCCATCCTCGAACGCGTCGATGCGGTTCTTCATCCGGCGGAGGTTGAAGAACAGCTTCTTCTGCGCCGCCGTGGTGCCCATCTTCACCAGCGACCAGCTGCGGAGGATGAATTCCTGGATCGAGGCGCGGATCCACCACATCGCATAGGTGGCGAGGCGGAAGCCGCGATCGGGCTCGAACTTCTTCACACCCTGCATCAGGCCGATATTGCCTTCGGAGATCAGCTCCGACACCGGCAGGCCATAGCCGCGATAGCCCATCGCGATCTTGGCGACGAGACGCAGGTGGGACGTCACCAGCTGCGCGGCCGCTTCGGGGTCGCCATGCTCCTGATAGCGCTTGGCGAGCATATATTCCTGCTCGGGCGCCAGGATCGGGAATTTCTTGATCTCGGCGAGGTACCGGTTGAGGCTGGCCTCGCCGCCCAGCGCCGGGATGGTCGCCGGAACGTTTCTGCCTTCAGCCATGATCTTATAATCTCCCTGCCGAACGCTCCCCGCCTTTTGCCGGAGAGCAAAGCTTAACAAACCTATACCGCCAGTGCGCTTAACAGTTCCTGCATGTCATCGGGCATTCGACTGTCAAACGACAAACTTCGACTATCGATCGGGTGGCGAAAGCCGAGCCGTGCCGCATGCAGGGCCTGCCGTTCGAAACCCAATCTTTTCAACACGTCGCGCGTGCCGGGCCGGCTGCGGCCATAAACCGGGTCGCCGAGCAGCGGGTGGCCGATCGATGCCATGTGGACGCGCACCTGGTGCGTGCGCCCCGTTTCCAGCCGGCATTCGACCAGTGCCGAGTCGCGCAGCGGCCTCTCCAACCGCCAATGCGTCACCGCCCGCTTGCCGCGCCCGGTGCCGACGATCGCGACCTTCTTCCGGTTCGCGTCCGATCGGGCGAGATTGGCATCGATGGTGCCGTCGCCGCTCGTCGGGCGCCCGGCGACGATCGCCTGATAGCGGCGATCGATCGAGTGATCGGCGAACTGCCTCGCCAGCCCCTCATGTGCGCGGTCGGTCTTGGCCGCAACCAGCAGCCCCGATGTATCCTTGTCGATCCGGTGCACGATGCCCGGCCGCGCCACTCCGCCGATGCCCGACAGATTGCCGGCACAATGGTGGAGCAGGGCGTTGACCAGCGTCCCGTCCGGGTTGCCCGCGGCCGGGTGGACGACCATCCCCGCCGGCTTGTCGATGACGATCAGGTGATCGTCTTCATAGACGACGGTCAGCCCCAGATCCTGGGCCTCGTTATGCGCCGGTCGCGGTGCCGGCACTTCAACGGCGAAGCTTTGGCCCGCGCGCGCCTTGATCGCGGGATCGCGCAAGGTGAGGCCGTCGCCCCGCCGGACCTGCCCGGACGAGATGAGCGCCTTGATCCGTTCCCGCGACAGCGTCGGCAGTGCGGCGGCCAAGGCGCGGTCCAGCCGCCAGCCCTCGGCATCGGCCCCGATCACTGTCTCAAGAATGGAAACCCCCCGGCACATTCGTTACGCGGATGTGGTGACGAAGGTCGAAATTTCAAGGGAGGCGCTGGCCGCGATCAAGGCGCACGCGGCGACCGATCCCGAGCATGAGGTATGCGGCCTTTTGCTCGGCTCCGGGGACAGGATCACCGCCGCGGCGCCCGCCCGTAACATCGCCGACGACCCGCGCCGGCGCTTCGAAATCGATCCGACCGCGCTGTTCAAGGCGCTGCGGCGAGAGCGGGCAGGCGGCCCCGGGGTGCTCGGCTATTACCATTCGCATCCGCATGGGCCGGCCCTCCCGTCCGCAACCGACCAGGCGATGGCGGAGCCGAATGGAAAGCTGTGGCTCATCGTCGGCGGAGCGGAGGTCCGCGCCTGGCGCGCCGGTGCGCGAGGGTTCGAGGAGGTGGAACTCAGCCCTTCTTGGCGGTGAGATGCGCGCTCAGATGCTTGTTCATCTCGAACATGCTGACCGACTTCTTCTTGCCGAAGACTTTGCCGAGCTTCTCGTCCGCGTTGATCTGGCGCCGGTCCTTGGCATCCTGCAAGTCGTTCTTCTTGATATAGTCCCAGACCTTCTTGACCACCTCGCTGCGCGGCAGGTCGGCCTTGCCGACGATCTCGGCGAGCTCGGGGGAAGGGGTGACGGGTGCCGTGATGCCGCCCCGCGCGCCGCCGGCCGGTTTGCCGGTTGCCTTGACCTTCTTTTCGGCCGCCCTGGTCTCGTCCTTGCCGCGCTTTTCCGCCGTCCGGGCCATCGCCTTCACCTCTCGCTGCTCACCTATGTTACTGATGTGCAATACGCCGGGCTCGCCGGATCGTTGCGTAAGCGCGGTCGGTAATGCTTGCCGGGCGCGCCACGCTCCGCCACAGGGTGGCGCCATGACGACCAGCGCCATCGATTTCGCCAGCCTGCTCTGCTCCCGCCTATGCCATGATCTGTTGAGCCCGGTTGGTGCGCTCAACAACGGGCTGGAGTTGCTCGCCGACGAGCATGATCCGGAGATGCGGGCGCGCTGTCTCGATCTGCTCAACGAAAGCGCGCGCGCTTCGGCCAACAAGCTGAAATTCTTTCGTCTCGCCTTCGGGGCGGCGGGCGGCTTCGGCGATCAGGTCGATGCGCGCGAGGCCCGCACCGCGATCGAAGGCATGTTCGCGGAAGGCGGCCGGACCGAGATCGGCTGGATGGTCGAGCCGGCAACGCTCAGCAAGCCGGCGATCAAGGTGCTGTTGAACCTCGCGCTCATCGCGGGCGACGCGCTGGTGCGCGGCGGCCGGCTCGACATCGGCGCCGAGAAGACTTCGGGCGGCACCGAGATGGTCGTCCGCGCCGAAGGGCCGCGGCTGGTGCTCGACCCCGAACTGCGTCGCGCGCTCGAAGGCAAGACGGCGGCCGACGAAGTGACGCCGCGCGCCGCCGCCGCCTGGATGGCGAGCGAGCTAGTCAAGGAAGCGAACGGCGCGATCCAGGTGTCCGGCCCCGACGATCCGTTCGTGATGTTCGGGGCAATCCTGAAGGACGGCTAACCCGCTCTTAACGCTTGCGGCGGCATAGCCCTTGCCGATTAGGTCGAGGGCTCGATGGACGATCTGCTGGCTGAATTCCTGGCCGAAACGCGCGAGACGCTGGATGCGCTGTCCGGCGAGATCATCGCGTGGGAAACCGATCCAACCGACCGCGGGCGCCTGGATGCGATCTTCCGCTTCGTGCACACCGTCAAGGGAAGCTGCGGCTTTCTCGAGCTACCGCGCTTCGAACGGCTGAGCCATGCGGCCGAGGATGCCCTTGCGGACGTCCGCGCCGGAACGCGCACGCCCGATGGCGCGCTGGTCAGCGCGGTCCTTGCGATCATCGACCGGATCGGGGAGCTGACCGAGGCCCTGGAAAGCGGAGCCGAGCTGCCGGGCGGAGACGATTCGCTGCTGATCGCCGCGCTGTCGGCGGACAACATCGTCTGTCCGGTGACCGGCACCCCGACCACGCAGATGAACGCCGGCCCGTCGCGCGCGCCGACCCGCAGCATTCGCGTGCCGCTGGATTTGCTCGACCGCATCATGAGCGGCGTCTCGGACATGGTGCTGGCGCGCAACGAACTGTCCCGCCGGCTGCGCGAGATCGGCGTGGAGGCGGACGTCGGCGGCGCATTCGAGCGCCTGTCCAACTGCGTGGCCGAGATGCGGGACTCGATCACGCGCACGCGCATGCAACGGATCGAGAAGCTCTTCTCGGCGCTACCGCGCATGGTCCGCGACACCTGCTCAGAACTGGGCAAGCAGGTCGAACTGGAAATCGACGGCAGTGATGTCGAGCTCGACCGCGAAATGATCGAGCTGATCCGCGACCCGCTGACGCACATGGTCCGCAACTCGATCGACCATGGCATCGAACCGCTTGAGCAGCGCCGCAAGCGCGGCAAGCCGGATCATGGCCGGCTGTCGATCGGCGCGCGCCAGTCGGGCAATCAGATCGTGATCGAGATCGCGGACGACGGCGCGGGTATCGACGAGGCGCGGGTGATCGCGAAGGCGGTCTCGCTGGGCGTGATCACGCAGGAGCTCGCCAACGCGCTGCCGCCCGCCGCGCGCGCCTCGCTGATCTTTTCACCCGGGCTCAGTACCGCCGACCAAGTCAGTTCCATTTCCGGCCGCGGCGTCGGCATGGATGTGGTCAAGTCGAACATCGAACGGATCGGCGGCTCGATCGAGCTGGAGAACCGGCCTGGCGCGGGTCTGCGCACGGTCATCCGCGTGCCGCTGACGCTGACCATCATCGCTTCATTGACCGTATCGGCGGGCGGCCAGTCCTTTGCCTTGCCCCGCGCCGCGATCGAGGAGATCGTCCACGTCTCCAGCGCCGCCATCCGGGTCGATGCGCTGGGCCACGCCCATTTCGCGACCATCCGCGGCCGTACCTTGCCGCTCGTCCACCTCGAACAAGTGCTGGGGATCGGGCGTCCCGAGGCCGTCTCCGGACGGACCATTGTCGTAGTGGGGGCCGGTTCGGGCCTGTCCTATGCCCTGTGCGTCGAGGCTGTGCATGATCACGAGGAGTTGGTGATCAAGCCCGCGTCGCCGGCGGTGATGGCGACCGGCGTCTATGGCGGCATGTCGCTGCCCGACAGCGGCGTGCCGATGCTGATGCTCGATGCTGCAGGCGTTGCCGACCGCGCGGGCGTGCAGCCGGAAGAGACGGACGTGCTTGCCGGGTTCCAGCCGGAGGCGGCGGAGGGCAGCAGCGAAGAGCTCGTATCGACACTGCTGTTCAAGGATCTGTCGGATCGCCGGCGCGGTATCCGGCTCGGCATCGTCGAGCGGCTGGAGGATGTGCCTGCCGATCAGGTCGCGTTTACCGCCGGACGGCTGAGGGTTGCGGTGGACGGACGCTTGCTTCCGCTCCTGGGTGCGGAGGACATCCTGCTCAGCGATGACCGCCCGGTGAAGCTGTTGCGCCTCAGCGATGGGGCCGCGGAGCTGGCTTATGCGATCGACGATGTCATCGACATCGTGGCGCTGCCGCCGCAGATGCACGCCGCCGCTGCCGAGGGGCCGGTTGCCGGCGTCGCGCTGATCGACGGCGAGCAGGTCGAACTGATCGACCTGTTCTGGCTATTCGCTCAGGCCGAGGCGGCGCCTGCCCCTGGAGCTGCCAAGCCCCTTTGCCTGATCGCCGAGCCGGAGGATCGCTGGTCGCGCGAAATCCTCAGTCCGCTTCTCCAGGCGGCGGGGTACCGGGTGTGCTTTGGCGGCGAGGCGGAATTGACGCCCGATATCATCCTTGCCGGAACGGAACCGGTGCCCGCCGACCTGACCGCGCCAGTCGTGCGTCTGCGGGCAGAGTTGGGCGGCGCGCAGGATGGCAGCGTCTATCGTTACGACCGGGCGGGACTGCTCTCCACGATCGAGCGGCAATTGGCGAAGCGGAGCGCGTGATGGAAAAACTCTATCTGATTGCCACCATCGCGGGCCAGCCGATCGCGATCCGGGCATCGCTGGTGGAGTCGGTCGTGGACCTTGGCGACGTCGCGCCGGTGCCGCTCGCGCCGTCGCACGTCGCCGGCCTGGCGGCGCTCCGCAGCAAGGTGCTAACCGTGATCTGCTGCGAATGCTCGCTCGGCCTGGCGGAGACCGGCAGCAAGGGCAAGCGCGCGGTGGTCGTCAGCGTCGACGGCCATCATTATGGCCTGCTCGTCGGCTCTATCGACGACGCCCGCGTCATCGACGAGCCGCCCCAGCCGATCCGCGGCCGGCTCGAGGCCGGTTGGGCGCGGGTCGCCCTTGGCATGCTGGAGCTGGACGGCGAAGCGCTGCTGCTGGTCGACCCCGAGCAAATCATCGCGGGTATCGAGGAGGCGCAGGCGGCCTGAGCGTTGCCGCGATCGCCCCTTAACTCCGTCCTTACTCTCTCCCGTTAAGCACGGGTCCACCAGAAAAAAGGTCGAGTAAGCAAGATGAAAACCTGCCTCGTCGTGGACGACTCCAAGGTCATCCGGAAGGTCGCCCGCCACATTCTCGAGACGCTCGACTTCGAGGTCGCCGAAGCCGGCGACGGCCGCGACGCGCTCACCCATTGCGAGGCGTCCCCGCCCGACGTCGTGCTGCTCGACTGGAACATGCCGGTCATGACGGGCATGGAGTTCCTGAAGGCCCTCGGCCAGACCGATTTGCCCAAGCGGCCGAAGGTCGTCTTCTGCACGACCGAGAACGGCATCGGCCATATCAAGGCGGCGATCGAAGCCGGCGCCGACGAATATGTGATGAAGCCGTTCGACCGCGATACGATCGCAAGCAAGCTCCAGATCGTCGGTCTCGTCTGAACGAAGCCGCGCGATGCCGCACCGCGCCTTGATGAAAGCCCGCCAGGCCGCCGCCGAAGCCAGGCCCATTCGGCTGCTGATCGTCGACGACTCGGCGGTGGCCCGTGCTGTCTTCGCGCGGATGGTGGGTGACCGGCGCGAGTTCGAGATTGCCGCGACCGTCCCGAGCGCGAGCGCGGCCCTGGTGTTCCTGGCCAGCCAGCGCGTCGACATCATCCTGCTCGATATCGAAATGCCCGGTCAGGACGGCCTGACGGCATTGCCGGCCCTGCTCGAAGCGAGCCGGGGGGCGCGCGTCCTGATCGTCTCGTCCTCCGCCGAACAGGGCGCCGAAGCAACGATCCGCGCCTTGACCCTCGGCGCTGCGGACACGCTCGCCAAACCCGGTGCCGGCACCTTTGGCGGTCGCTTCGCCGACCTGCTTGCCGAAAAGCTGATCCGGATCGGCCACGCCCCGGACGCTGGCGCAGCGAGAGAGTGCCATCGCCAGCCCAACGCAAAGGTGACGCTCCGGCGGCTCGGCGACAATCGGGTCGCGTGCCTGGCGATCGGCGCCTCGACCGGCGGCCTCCATGCCTTGTCGGACCTGCTGCGTGGCCTTCCGCCCAGCTTTGCCGTGCCGATCCTGATCACGCAGCACCTGCCGCCTTCATTCATGCCTATCTTTGCAGGGCAGGTGCAGGAAATGTCCGGCCGGCCGACCGCCGTCGCCCGGGCGGGCATGCCCCTGGCGCGTGGCCGCATCATCGTGGCGCCGGGGGAGGGGCATCTCTGCGTGGAGCTTGGCGGCGGCATGCCGCGCGTGCGCATCACCAATGAGCGCGTCGAAAGCGGCTGTCTGCCCTCGGTCGATCCGATGTTCGCCAGCGTCGCGGACGTGTTCGGGGTGTCCGGCATCGGCGTCGTGCTGAGCGGCATGGGCCGCGACGGCCTGCGCGGCGCCGAACAGCTGGCGGCGATCGGCGCGGATCTGTTCGTCCAGGATCGCGACAGTTCGGTCGTATGGGGCATGCCCGGCGCCGTCGCCACGGCGGGCCTCGCCAGCGCCATGCTGCCGCCCTTCCAGATCGCCGATCTGCTCTCCCGCCGCGAACGCGTCGCCGCATGACGGACGACAAGGCGCCGCTGCGCGCGTTCGCGGAACTGCTGGAACAACGGACCGGCCAGCAGATCGGCCCCAACCGTCTGTGGCGGGTAGAGACCGTCCTCAAATCCCTGATGAAGGAACGCAAGCTCGCCGACCTGGGGGCGCTCGCCGACGCGGTGCGGAGCGGGCGGGATCCCGCGCTTGCCAGCGAAGTGGTGGAGGCGCTGCTCAACAACGAGACCTTCTTCTTTCGCGACGCGCAGATGTTCGACCAGCTGCGCACAAGCGTGCTGGAGCGGCTGCGTCAGGCGCGGAGCGGTACACGCCGGCTGTCGATCTGGTGCGCAGGCTGCTCGACCGGCCAGGAAGCCTATTCCCTGGCGATGATATTCGCCGGCGACGCCGCGCGTTGGCAGGGCTGGACGATCGACATCACCGCGACCGACGTATCGGACGCTGCGCTCGTCAAGGCGAAGGCCGGCTTTTACACCCAGTTCGAAATCCAGCGCGGCCTGCCGGTGACGTCGATGTTGCGCTGGTTCGATCAGGTCGGCGACCAGTGGCGCGTGAAACGGGATCTGGCCCGCTACCTTCGGTTCCGCCGCCACAACCTGCTGCTGGCGCAGACCGGGCGGTTTGACCTGATCCTGTGCCGCAACGTGCTGCTCTATTTCTCGGCCGAACGGCGGCGGGAGGCGTTCGATCGGCTCGCCGACTCGCTGGCGCCTGACGGCCTGCTGATGCTGGGTGCCGGGGAAACGGTGATTGGCCAGACCGAAGCCTTCATGTCTGCGCCGGGTGCGCGCGGACTTTACTGCCGCGTGCCATCCGAAAAGCGACACGTCGCCTGACTCAGCGGGTTGCGGCCCGATCCTAGCCGGGTAGAGCGGCGGAGTGACCGTCTCTGCCCGCCTCGGCGCCCTCGACTTTGCCGTTGCCGCGGTGATGAACCTGCTCTGGGGCATGAACATCATCGCCGTGAAGATGGCGGTGACCGAGATCCCGCCGCTCACCGCGGCCTTTCTCCGCCAGATCATCGTACTGGCGGTCTGCCTGTCCTGGCTGCGGGTGGTGCCGGGCCGCATGAAGGAATTGCTGGCGCTCGGATTTCTGACCGGGGGCGCATTCTTTCTGGTCATCAACCTGTCGATGGCGGTGGCGGACAATGTCGGGGCCCTGGCGATCGCGAGCCAGATGGGCGTGCCGTTCTCGCTGCTGCTCGCCGTTCTGGTGTTCAAGGAGCGCATCCACAAATACCGAATCGCCGGCGTCGCTTTGTCGGTCCTGGGCGTGACCATTCTCGTCTTCGACCCCGCGGTCGCGCACGAACTGCCCGGCATCGCGCTCACCATCCTCGGCAGCGCGATCTGGGCGACTTCCTCTCTTATCCAGCGGAATCTGAGGGGCGTGCCGATCATGACCATGTACGCCTGGATCGGGCTGGTCGGCGCGGTGATGCTCACGCCGGTCGCCCTGGTCTTCGAGCCGCACGGTCTCCAGAGCATCCCGACCATCCCGCTCAAGAGCTTCGGTTGGGTCGCCTTTTCCGCAATCGGCTCGACGCTGATCGGTCATGGCTCGATGTCGTGGCTGCTGCAGCGTCACCCCGTCGCGTCGGTAACGCCGCTGACCCTCGCTTCGCCGGTGCTTTCGGTCCTGTTCGCTTCGTTGTTCTTCCACACACCCTTGACGCCCCTGATGATTTTGGGCGGGATCGTCGCGCTGACCGGAGTGGCGATCATCACCATTCGTTCGGCGCGGGTGAGGGAGCAGCAGGTTTGACCGAGATCATCGACACGCCCTCGCCGAATTTCGACGAGCGCAGCAGCCCGATTTCGATGATCGTGCTCCATTATACTGGCATGCAGGATGCCGCCTCGGCGATCGCGCAACTCGCCAATCCTGAGGCGAAGGTGTCGGCCCATTATGTGGTCACCGAAGACGGGCAGGTGGTCCGCATGGTCGCAGAGGACAAGCGCGCGTGGCATGCCGGCCGCTCGCACTGGCGCGGCATCACCGACGTGAACTCCGCCTCGATCGGTATCGAGATCGTCAATCCCGGACACGAGTTCGGCTACCGGCCTTTCCCGGACGAGCAGATCAACGCGCTGATCCCGCTGATGCAGGGCATCAAGGAGCGCTATAGCATCACCCGCGGCAACATCGTCGGCCATTCCGACATCGCCCCGGCGCGCAAGCAGGATCCGGGCGAGCTCTTCCCCTGGGGACGGCTGGCGAAGCTCCGCCTGGCACTGCCGCGCCCGACCAAGAACCTGATGGATCCCGGCTGGAGCGATGCCGGCTTCCTACTCGCGCTCGAACGCTTCGGCTATGAAGTCACCGACCCGCTCGCCGCCACGGTCGCCTTCCAACGCCGCTTCCGCCCCGAACTGATCGACGGCACCATCGACGGCGAATGCCGCGCGCTACTGCTCGCGCTGCTCCTGCCGAAGCCGCGGGGGGATGAGTGAGGATGAAACGGCGTCAGCCGTAGCTGACGAACGCCCTCTCCGATCTCCGCGCGGCCCAACCCAGAATGCCGAAACCGGCTAACATCAGCGCCCAACTCGAAGGCTCTGGAACACGCGGGGTCGGGTCCGGGAATCTAGCCGTCCAGAAGCCAGCCGTGGGAAAGCCCGCAAATGGTCCACCGTTCTTCAGCGCATTGAACTGGTCGGCCACGCTGTTCAGCGGTTGTCCGAAGGGACTGTAGGGGTTCCCGATCGTGATGGAGAGAAATGAAAGCGAGAACAAGCCGCCTTCATAACCAACTACACTGAGGCCCTGGTTCAGGTTGTTGAAGATGAACGCTCCTGTATTCGGATCGACGAAGGCGGCATTTTCCAGCCCGCCGCTGGAGGCGACGAATGAGTCCAGCGACAATCCGGGATAGGCAAGCTGGATGTTCTGAATATCGCTCAGCTCGATCCGACCGCTCTGCACTGCCGAAAGCGCCACCTGGAACGTGGCCAAACTTGGCTGGCCGACATTGTTGCCGAAGCCTTGGCTCGTGGTCGTCCAGGAATAGGTAACAAGCTCTGCAGCACCAGCCGGCGCGCCGGTAGCCAGCGCCAATGCGGAGACCGCCACAGCCAAAATCCGATGATGCTTCATCTCAACCCCCAGATCGACTGAAGTCTGAGCGTCTCACATAATTGAAGAGGTGGTCAACGACTCGTTAACCTTCGTTAATATCCAGTCACTTGTGACGGTGGCTGGATGTGAGGACGAGTGGGGGTGAGCGACTCGACTTGCGTCTGGGGCCTTACTTGCCTCGGCCGGTTTTCTCCTGCAGCGCGTCGATCCTCTTCGAGGCTTCGGCCTTGCTCAGTTCGTCGTCGAACTCTCCCTGCGCTTCTTCAGAGAGCGTCTTGAGGTAAGACGCCTGAGCGCCGGTCATCGGCTCGTCGCCGGTGACCCAATCATCCGGGTCCTTCTCGGCGTTGCCGTTGGCGTGTTCCTTGGGGTTGTGCTGGTCGGTCATGCGCTGGGAAACGCGGGACGTTCTGTGTTCGTTCCATACCTCGTTCGTCCTGAGCGGAGCGCGAAGCGCGTAGTCGAAGGGCGCTAGCTCTGAGCTGCGCCCCTCGACCCTTCGACTTCGCTCAGGACAGGCTTCGCTCGGGACGAGCGAAACATTCCTTTGCTACCGAAGGCTCAGGCGAACGCCGAATATTCCAGCCCCAGCGCGTCGGCAACGGCCTGATGCTTGATCTTGCCGCCCATTACGTTGAGGCCGTTCGCAAGATGCTGATCGGCGCGCATCGCTGCTTCCGCACCCAGATTCGCAAGCTTGAGGGCGAAGGGGAGGGTGGCGTTGTTCAGCGCGAAGGCGGAGGTTCGCGCCACCGCGCCCGGCATGTTGGCGACGCAATAATGGATCACGCCGTCCACTTCGAACACCGGATCCTGGTGGGTGGTCGCGTGGCTGGTTTCGAAGCAGCCGCCCTGGTCGATCGCGATATCGACCATAACCGACCCGCGCTTCATCGTCTTGACCATTTCGCGGGTGACGAGCTTGGGCGCCGCGGCGCCCGGCACGAGCACGGCGCCGATCACGAGATGCGCGTTGCGCACCGCCGCCGCCACGGCCGCCTTGGAGGCGAAGGCCGTCTTGATCTGGTTTGAAAAGAACATGTCGAGCTCGGCAAGGCGAGCGTTGTTGATGTCGTAGATGGTGACGTCGGCGCGCATGCCGACCGCCATCTGAGCCGCGTTCACGCCGGACACGCCGCCGCCCAGGATCGCGACCTTGGCCGGGGCCACGCCTGGCACGCCGCCGAGCAGCACGCCACGGCCGCCCTGTTCCTTCTCAAGATAGTGCGCGCCGACTTGCACCGACATGCGACCGGCGACTTCGGACATCGGCTTCAGCAGCGGCAGCGAGCCATCGCGCGCCGTCACCGTCTCATAGGCGATGCAGGTCGCGCCGGACTTGATCAGCCCCTGCGCCTGCTCGGGATCGGGGGCGAGGTGAAGATAGGTGAAGAGCAGGTGGCGGGGCTCCAGCAGTGCGATCTCCTGTGCCTGCGGCTCTTTCACTTTCACGATCATGTCGGACTGGGCGAAAACTTCAGCCGCCGTGCCGACGATACGCGCGCCCGCTTCGACATAGTCGGAGTCGTCGAAGTCGATGCCGCTGCCCGCCTTGGTCTCGACGATCACCTCATGGCCCGCGGCGACCAGCTCCGCGACCGATGGCGGGGTGAGGCCCACGCGATATTCGTGGTTCTTGATCTCCTTGGGCACGCCGACGCGCATGATCGCTCTCCTTCTGATGGGTTGTCGCGCCTATACTGCAACTTGCCGACGCGAATCCTTGCAAAGAGCAGTGGCGATGATGCCACGGCGTGCATAGAAGTGCGGTCATGGACCGTATCGACCGAACAATCCTGAAGACTCTGGCGCAGGACGCTCGCGCGCCGGTCAGCCGCATCGCCGAAGCGGCCGGCCTCTCCCAATCCGCCTGCACCCGTCGCATCCAGGGGCTGGAAGCCTCCGGCCGCATCGCCGGCTATGGCGCGCGGCTCGGTCACAAGAAGCTCGGCTTTCACGTGACCGCATTGGTCGACATTACCTTGTCCACCCAAGTCGAGGAGGATCTCGCCCGCTTCGAGCGCGCCGTGGCCGAGATTGACGGCATCGTCGAATGCGCGCTCATCTCCGGAGCGCACGATTACCGGCTGAAGATCGTCGCGAAGGACCTGGATGATTATGAACGCCTCCACCGCGAACATCTTGGGCGGCTGCCGGGGGTCACCACGATCAGTTCCAGCTTCGTGCTGCGCTCGGTCGCGACCCGCACCGAAGCGGATGCGCTGTTCGGTGCTTGAGGGGCGATGATTGCACCCCCATCTAAGCCATGCTAGGCGCCCGCGCCGCTGTCCTTGCAGGGGGCTATGGGCCGCGTTCGTACGTTATGTTCATGATGACGATCCTTCCTGAAATGTCGCGCCGATGAGCGCGCCCGTGGCAGACCCGGCGGTCGTCGCCGGCGTCGTGGAGCCGCAGGCGTCAGTCGACCCGCACGGCCATGGCAGCCAGGGGCTGCTGAAGCTCGCCATCGGCGCAATCGGCATCGTCTTCGGCGACATCGGCACCAGCCCCATCTACGCGTTTCGCGAGACCTTTGCGGGGCATCACCGGCTCGAGCCGGACGCGCTGCACATCTATGGCGTGCTCAGCCTCGTCTTCTGGTCGATGATGCTGATGGTGACGCTGAAATATGTCACCGTGATCATGCGTGCGGATAACAAGGGGGAGGGCGGCAGCCTCGCGTTGCTCGCGCTGATCAACCGCTCGACGCCGGGCAAGCGCTGGACTGCCCCGATCGTGCTGCTGGGCGTGTTCGCCACCGCGCTCTTCTACGGCGATTCCATGATCACGCCGGCCATGTCGGTGCTTTCGGCGGTAGAGGGCCTGACAGTCGTCGAGGCGCGCTTCTCGCCTTTCGTGGTGCCGCTGGCGGTCGGGATCCTCGTCTTCCTGTTCATGATCCAGTCGCGCGGCACGGCCGCGGTGGGCCGGCTGTTCGGCCCGATCATGCTGGCTTACTTCGTCACCATCGCCGTGCTCGGTGTGATGTACCTCGTGCAGGCGCCGGCCGTGCTGGCAGCGCTCAATCCCTGGTACGCAATGCGTTTCTTCATCGGCGATAGCTGGCGCGCCTTCCTCGCGCTCGGCAGCGTCGTGCTGGCGGTTACGGGCGCCGAAGCGCTGTACGCGGATATGGGGCATTTCGGACGCAATCCGATCCGGGTGTCGTGGATGTTCTTCGTGCTGCCAGCGCTCATGCTCAATTATTTGGGCCAGGGCGCGATGGTGCTGTCGCTTTCTCCTGCCGAGGCGGCGGAGACGATCAAGAACCCGTTCTTCCTGCTCGCGCCGGAGGCGTTCCGGCTGCCCCTGGTCATCCTCGCCACGCTTGCCACAATCATCGCCAGCCAGGCGGTGATCTCCGGCGCATTTTCTGTCACCCAGCAGGCAATCCAGCTCGGCTTCATCCCCCGCCTGCGCATCACCCACACCAGCGCCAGCACCGCCGGCCAAATCTACATCCCGGTGATCAACTGGGCGCTGATGGTGATGGTGATCCTGCTCGTCCTGTTCTTCCAATCCTCGTCGAACCTCGCTGCCGCCTATGGCATCGCGGTCACCGGCGCGATGACGATCGACGCCTGCCTGATCGCCGTCGTGCTCTTCTCGCTATGGCACTGGAACAAGGCCGCGGCGGTCGCGCTGCTGACCGTCTTCTTCACGGTCGACCTTGCCTATCTCGCGTCCAACCTGACCAAGGTGCCCGATGGCGGCTGGTTCCCGCTGCTGGTCGGCATCATCGCCTTCACGCTGCTGACCACCTGGGCGAAGGGGCGCAAGCTGATGATCGAGCGGCTGCGCGAAGCGGCGATGCCGATCTCGATCTTCATCGAATCCGCCGCGACCTCGGCCACTCGCGTGCCCGGCACCGCGGTGTTCATGACCTCGACGCCCGACGGCGTGCCGCACGCGCTGCTCCATAATCTGAAGCACAACAAGGTGCTGCACGAGCGGGTGATCCTGCTCACGGTCAAGATCGCCGACGTGCCCTTCATCGAGCAGGAGACACGCTGCCAGCTGGAGCCGCTCGGCCACGGCTTCCATCGGCTGGTGATCAAATACGGCTTCATGCAGGAACCGGACGTGCCCGCCGCGCTTGCTCAGATCACCGGCTGCGGCCCTGAGTTCAAGATGATGGACACCAGCTTCTTCCTCGCCCGCCAGACCCTGCTCGCCTCGTCCCGGCCCGGCATGGCGATCTGGCGCGAAAAGCTGTTCGCCTGGATGCTGCGCAACGCGGAAAGCGCGATGGAGTTTTTCAAGCTGCCCACCAACCGGGTGGTCGAACTCGGCAGCCAGGTCGAGATCTAGGCGAGGATTTGTCGCGCGCGCTCGACGAACTGCTTGCGCGCTTCCTCGGTCATCTCGCCACGCGGCGGCACCTGTACGCCCCTCTTGACCGCGTCCCGCTCGCCGACCTTGTCGGCCCAGTCCTTCAGGTGCGGGTGATTGTCGAGCGTCAGCCCCGGCCATTCGTGGGCGCGGACCCAGGGCCAGCAGGCGATATCGGCGATGCTGTAATCGTCTCCGCCCAGATAGGGTGAAGCGGATAGCCGCCCGTCCATCACGCCGAAAAGCCGGTAGCTTTCGCGCTCGTAGCGCTCGATCGCGGCTGGGATGTGCTCCGGGAAATAGCGCTTGAACACGTTCAGCTGGCCCATCATCGGCCCGAGCCCGCCCATCTGCCACATCACCCACTGGATGACGGTGCTGCGCGACCTGGGATCGCTAGGCAGGAACTTGCCCGTCTTCTCCGCCAGCCAGATCAGGATCGCACCTGATTCGAACACCGGGAAGCCATCATCGACGATTGCCGGAATGCGCCCATTGGGATTGATCGCCAGGAATTCTGGCGACTTCTGCTCCTGCGCCGCCATGTCGATGAAGTGCGGCGTGTAGGGCAGTCCGCATTCTTCCAGCATGATCGACACCTTGTAGCCGTTCGGCGTCGCGGCGGTGTAGAAGTCGATCATCGGTTGCTCCTGTCGAGGTTCACTTGTCCGCACCGATCATCGTCACCGCTCTGCTCGGCGCAAGCGATTTTGCCTGGGCGGACGGGCTGAGGCGCAGGCATTTTCCGCCCGAGCGCAATCAGGTGCCGGCGCACATCACGCTGTTCCACCATCTCCCGCCGAGCCTTGCGGATGAAGTGCGCGAACAGCTCAAGGCCGAGTGTCGGGCGAAGGCGCCGGCGGCACGGCTGTCGGGCCTGCGCCATCTTGGCCGCGGTGTCGCGTATGTGGTCGACAGCGACCGACTGGCGGCGATCCGGCAGCGCCTGGTCGAGCATTTCACGGGCATGCTGACGCCCCAGGATCAGGCGCCGTGGCGGCCGCACATCACCGTCCAGAACAAGGTCGAACCGAAGGAAGCGAAGGCGTTGCTGGCAGAACTCGAACGGAGCTTCGCGCCGCGTCCGCTGCAGATCGCCGGCCTCGCCAGCTGGTGGTATCGCGGCGGCCCCTGGGAGCCGCTCAGCGAGCACCGCTTCCGCTAGCAGCGACCGTGTTGACCGCCGCCAACCCCTTACCTATAGGCCCGCACCTGCCCTGGGGCGGAGTAGCTCAGTTGGTTAGAGCAGCGGAATCATAATCCGCGTGTCGGGGGTTCAAGTCCCTCCTCCGCTACCATCCCGGATTGTCCACCGGTGGCCCACTGAGGCCACTGGCAGACATTTTTCGAGGAAAATCAAATATTTTTCGCGTCCCGTTGCGTACGCCGGCGTCCCGGTGCGACCCGCTGCGGCCACCCACGGCGATTTGGATTGGGGGTATTTTGGGGGTATTTTTCGGCTGTCCCCAAAACAGGCGATACCCCCAGATGGCTTTGAAAGAACTTGAGGTCAAATACGCCACCAAGCGGCAGCGCCCCTACAAGCTGTCCGATGGAGAAGGCCTGCACCTGCTCGTCCAGCCGAACGGATCGAAGCTCTGGCGCCTGAAATACCGCTTCGACGGCAAGGAAAAACTGCTGAGCTTCGGCAAATATCCGACCGTCACGCTGGCGATCGCCCGCGAGAAGCGGACCGAAGCCAAGCGGCTGCTCGATCAGGGTGAGGACCCCGCCGAGGCCAGGAAGCGGGCGAAGAAGCAGAGGGCCGCGCTCAAGCTGTTCGAAGAGATTGCGCGGGCCTGGCACGCCAATCGTATTGAAGGGCTGGACTCGGCCCATGCCCTGCGCGTCATCAACCGGATGGAGCGCGACGTCTTTCCGGTCATCGGGAAGCGTCCGATCACGGAAATCGACCCGCCCGAGATTCTCGAGATGATCCGCGCGGTCGAAGCGCGCGGCGCCCTCGATATCGCCCGTCGCCTCAAGCAGAACGTCAGCCAGATCTATCGCTTCGCGATCGCGAGCGGCTGGGCGACCATCGATCCGACGCTCGGCCTCAACGATGCGCTCAAGCCCAAGCCGCCCGTCAGGCACATGGCGCGCGTGCCGCTCGCGGAGTTTCCGAAGCTGGTGCGGGCGATCTTCGCCTATGACGGCGAGGACACGCCGCGCCGCCGCGAGATCACCCGTGACGCGCTGCTGTTCACCTTGCTCACATGGGTCCGAACCAGCGAAACCCGCTTCGCGGCCAGGGACGAGTTCGAGGATCTCTATGGACCGAACCCGCTATGGCGTCTGTCGCCGGAGCGCATGAAGATGGAACGTGAGCATCTTGTTCCGCTGTCCCGCCAGGCCGCAATGATCGTTCAGCGCCGCTTGCAGGCGACGAACGATGCGTTCCTCTTTCCCGGAGCCAAGCCTGGAAAGCCTATTTCCGAGAACACCATGATCTATGCCTGCTACCGCATGGGCTATCTTGGCCGGCAGACGGTGCATGGGTTTCGGGGGCTCGGCTCGACCTGGGCGAACGAAGCCGAACGCTACAAGCCCGACTGGATCGAGATGGCGCTCGCCCACGAGGATGAGGACGAAGTGCGCGGCGCCTATAACAGCGCGCTCTATCTCACCCCGCGAAGGCGGATGCTGCAAGATTGGGCCGACGTGATCGACGCGGCAACCGCAGTGTCGGATGTCGAGAAGGATCCTATCGAGTTCTCACAGCTCACGGGCTGTTCTGCGCCCATCCAGCGCTTGCCGCCGAGCGACCGGAGACAGCCGTATTGGCAGCGCCCTCGTTGGGCGGCTTCGCGATAAGCGTCACGGCTCGGAACCGCTGATTAAGAGCGCGGCTTTCCACCATAATTATTATAAACGTCAGTTACTTAGATGCATCCGTGAATAGTGGGACTGAACAATAAGAAGCAGTATCGTATCATATCCTACCATGCCCTACGTCACAAATTCACCTACGTCGGAAGAGCGCCCTCATGGCGGACATTCGTTCAATCAAGCAGGCAATCACGGTGAGCGGCATCAACCATCGAGCTTGCCAATGCCCTGTACCCTAAGACACGATAACAATCCCCCCACGCAAAAGTCCTCCATGGCCTTCAGGGTCACCGAGATGTTCCGTGAAGAAAGTCGCCCACCCGACATGTGATCGATCCGGCGATTGTCGGCGAATGTGTACAGCGTACAGCTCAGAATAAACTGATAGGCCTGCAAGGCATCATCGCGCGATGACTTTGGTTTGATAGATATCATCGCCTCGACATATCGGCGAGATATTTCATCAAATAGCGGTGCAACTATTTCGTCCATCCAGAGTTGCACGCCTGCTATCTGTGAGATGAGGCGACAATAATTCATCCACCCCGGCTCACCGGATTCAAAACGGCTCAAGAGGGGGCCGTAAAATGCGCGGATGAGAAGTCGAGCCGATGCTTCCGGGCGATCTGGATCGAGGTCCAGCTCCGCAAGCCTTCGCAGCCGCTCTTCGTTCAACCACGCGCTGCGGCGTTCTATGACTTCCGTGAACAGCGCTTCCTTGGTTCCAAAATGATAATTCACAGCGGCGAGCCGTGTGGACGCTGCATCCGTTATTTCTCGCACCGAAACGCCGAAATAGCCCCGGTCCGCGAACAGCGACTCGGCGGCGTCCAGGATCTGCTCGCGCAGATCCGGTCGTTCCGTTTGCGGCTTGGAGATTGCCTTTTTTGGCTTAATATCTGGTAATTTCAATCATCTTCTCCCCCAAAAGCGCCCCGAATTGACATGTGAGTGGAACGTTCGTATCACTCGATCAAGGACGCGCAGCCTACGCTGGCTTCCGTCACAAAAATAGATGGTAGGGGAACGAAACTGTGAGACCGATCCTGATCCGTAACGGCTATGTCATCACCGGCGATCCTGCGATCGGCGACGTGCCCAGTGGGGATGTTTTGATCGTGAACGGACGCATCGCTGAGATCGGTCAAAACCTTCACCATGATGAGGCAGAGGAGATCGACGCGACCGGCACGATTGTAATGCCAGGCATGGTCGATACGCATCGGCATACTTGGCAGACTCAGCTACGCGCGATTTGCGCCGACATGAGCCTCATGCAGTATATGCGCTGCATCCGCTTCAACATCTCGCCCGTCTATACGCCAGAAGATGTCTATGTGGGCAATTATATCGGCGCCCTAGAAGCTCTGAACGCCGGGATCACGACGCTCTATGACTTCTCACATACGTCGCACAGTCCGGAACATGCCGATGAGGCCATCCGCGGCCTGCGGGACGCCCGGATTGCTGGCCTCTATGCCTACGGCTTCTATCCAGCACCGGTCGACCGGCCTTATTTTACGAGCGTCGACCAACGCATCGCCGATGCGGAACGGATAAGGACGCAGCATTTTTCGTCGGACGATCAGCGGCTGGGCATGGCGGTCGCGATCACCGAGGTCGGGATGTATCCGTTCGATTCGACGCGTAAGGAGATCATGACAGGCCGCCGACTTGGCGTGCAGCAAACAATTCACACGAACTGTTTCTGGGGCTCCGCTTTTTGCAGCGGTATAGAGGAACTCGCGGCGGCCGGACTCCTTGGACCCGACCAGGTCCATGTGCATTGCAATTCCGTGACAGACAACGAACTTCGCCTGCTCGCCGATAATGGCGCCAAGGTTTCATGCACGCCCGATACGGAACTGCAGATGGGCATGGGCCACCCCTTGATCGGCCGCGCCCACGATGTCGGCATCAAGCCTACACTTGGGGCCGACGTTATCTCCTGCAACGGTGGCGACCTACTCACGCAGGCACGCCTCGGTCTTCAAGACGCGCGCGTCCTGGCCAACGATCCGGTCAATGCGCAAGGTCGGATGCCTGAGGATATCCCATTCAAGGTACGTGACGCGATCGCGTGGATGACGATCAACGGCGCGGAAGCGATGGGTCTTGATCATCGCACGGGATCGCTCACGCCGGGCAAGGATGGCGATATCGTTCTCATCGCGCCCAACGACTTCAACCTCATGCCGCTGAACGACATGGTGGGCGCGGTCGTGCTGCAGGCTAACGTTTCCAACATCGATACGGTGGTCCTGCGCGGCGAGGTCGTGAAGCGCCACGGTCGCTTGACTGGCGTCGACTTCAAGCAGTTGCTCCGCATGGCGGAGGGCTCGCGCGAGCGGATCATGGAGCAGGCCCTGCGTCGCGGTCCGCTCGTTCCGCCGCCCAACACCACGGCAATGGCAGAGATGGAGGAGACCGCGCGCCAGAACCTGGCCGCATAGCGGGGTAGGAAACCAAAGGCGCCGCATGAACCGCGTCGGCGTCCAACGAGGAGGGGATTACGAAATGGATAAGCTTTGGCCGCGCGCCGCGCGGATCGGACTTCTTTTGCCTGCGGTCGTTGGCACAAGCGCTTACGCACAGACTGAGCCGGCTTCATCGGCTGCGAGCACTCCGCAGCCGGAGGCCGTATCGACGCCCGCCGCACAGGATCAGGGCGCCGGTCTTCAGGACATCATCGTGACTGCGCAGAAGCGCAGCGAGTCGGTGCAGAAAATTCCTCTCGCGGTGACGGCCCTATCCGGCAATGACCTCGCGAAGGCGGGCATCAACAGCATCGAGGGTCTGCAGGCCGCCGTCCCCAATCTCAACCTCGGCCAGCAGCTCGGCGTCGCGAGAATCTCGCTGCGCGGCATCGGCCTCGACAACCTCAGCACCGGCGCCGAGGGAAGTATCGCTTTCCACCTCAACAGCGCGTTCATTTCGCGCGGCGCCGCAGCGCTCAGCGCATTCTACGACGTCGATCGCGTGGAAGTTCTGCGCGGGCCACAGGGCACGCTCTATGGCCGCAACGCGACCGGCGGCTCAATCAACCTCATAACGCGCCAGCCCACCGACACGTTTTCGGGTTATGGCGATGTCACGGTCGGCAACTATGGTCGTTTGGCGTTCGACGGCGCCGTCAGCGGCCCGATTGTCTCTGATAAAGTGCTCGCGCGGATCGCTTTCTCGACGGACGACCGCAACGGCTATGGCCGAAACATCACGACCGGCACTAGGATCGACGACACCAATGCCCGTTCGATCCGTGGTACGCTGAAGCTTTTACCCGCCGACGATCTCACCATCACTCTGATCGCCGACTATCATCGAGAAAATGACAACGCGAACGGCTATCATTATTTCGGACCCGCGGGCCAGACTGCCAGCGGCCAGACAATCACACCTTTCGGCATTCAGTTCGGCGGCGTCACCGCAAGCAATCCGCGCGATATCGCAAACGAAGCCGATCCGTTCAACCGGCGCACGATCTGGGGTGTCAGCAGCGAGATTGCATATCGATTCGGCGGCGTCACAGCCAAGTCGATCACGGCCTATCGCAGCACGAAATACATTACCGGATCGGACCTCGATTCCACCAGTTTTCGTCTCGCGCCGATCTTCCAGAACGAAGACGACAAACAGTTCAGCCAGGAGTTTCAGCTCTCGTCCGAATCCGACCGGTTCCGATGGCTGCTGGGGGCATTTTATTTCCACGAAAATGACGCCGGCGCGATCATCATTCCCTACAATGATATTGGCTTCGGCGGTCCCGGCGTCATCCGCCAGGGCTATTATGCCGGCGGGCGTCTCGAGACTGATGCCGGCGCCATCTTCGGGCAAGCGACCTACAATCTGACCCCGGAGATTCACCTCGTCGTCGGTGGCCGTTACAGCATCGAGCGAAAAGGCATTTCCGAACAGCTTCAGTTCGACCTCGCGCGACCCTATTCGCCCGCCAATCCCGTCGCGCCGCTCGCCCAGTGCGGAGCCGATATCCCATCGGTCCCGACCTGCCAACCGCACAAGACCTTCCGATCCTTCACGCCGAAAGTGGCGCTCGAGTATCAAATCACGCCCGACGCTTTGCTCTACGCCTCGGTTTCGCGAGGCTTCAAAAGCGGCACCTACAATGTCGGCGGCGTGCAGCCGCCCGTGAAGCCGGAGAAGGTCACGGCCTATGAAGGGGGCCTGAAATCGGAATTCCTCGATCGGCGGCTCCGCATAAATCTTGCCGGCTTTTATTATGATTACAAGGATCTCCAGGTCGGCAAGGTGGTCAACGCGTCACTCGCGCTGGAGAATGCGGCGACAGCGACGATCTACGGTGCCGAGCTCGAGTTGCGCGCGCGCCCCACGCCCGACTTAGAACTGGGTCTGACCGGCTCCTATCTCAACGCCAAGTTCGACAGTTTCATCAGTATCGATCCCGCGCGACCCGGAGGTGACGGGCGCACCGTCGACCCGGCGACCGGCGCACCGGCTTTCAACAACGCCGGCAACCGCCTGCCGCAAGCCCCCAAATGGACGGTCGACGCCATGGCACAATATACCGTGCGCTCGGACCATGGATCCTTTGCCCTTCGCGGAGAGGTCTTGTGGGTCGATAAGGTCTATTTCAGTGCCTTCAACGTTCCGCAGGTGTCGCAGCCGGCAAAGACCAAGCTCAATGCCTCGCTGATCTACACCGATCCGGGCGATCGCTGGAGCGTGACCGTCTACGGCAAGAATCTCGCCAACAAGACGTACATCTCAAACGCCTTTGTCAGCTCCAGCATCGTGGGATTTGGCGTCAACGGCTTCCTCGAGGAGCCGCGAACCTATGGCGTGACCATCGGGTATAAGTTCTAGCCGGGAATATATTCTCATGATCACGATTCCCACCGCCGAGTCCATCATCGACATTTCGATGCCCATCGAGAATGATATCGTATCGGATCCGGCGGCCTTTCGTCCACGGGTCCGATATTTCGGGCACGATGATACACGAGAACAGATGCTGGCCTTCTTCCCCGGAATGACGGCCAGCGACCTGCCCGATGGCGAGGCCTGGGCGATCGAGCATGTCGAGCTGATCACGCACAACGGCACGCATCTCGACGCACCTTACCATTTTCATTCGACGATGGATGGGGGCAAGCGGGCGATCACGATCGACGAGGTTCCGCTCCACTGGTGCTGCCAACCAGGCGTCAAGCTCGATTTCCGGCATTTCCCCGATGGCTATGTGGTGACCGCCGAGGATGTTCGGGCTGAACTCGATCGGATCGGCGTCAAGCTCAGCCCGCTGACCATCGTGGTCATCAACACGCGGGCCGGTTCGGCCTACGGCACGGATGACTATGTCAACGCGGGGTGTGGAATGGGCCGCGAAGCCACGCTTCACCTGCTTGAGCGCGGTGTCCGGGTGACAGGGACCGATGCATGGTCATGGGACGCGCCGTTCACTTACACGGCGCAGAAATATGCCGAAACCGGGAATGCCGACCTGATCTGGGAGGGGCACAAAGCGGGTCGGGAAATCGGCTATTGCCATCTGGAGAAGCTGCATAATCTCGAAGCGCTTCCATCCTCCGGATTCACCGTGATGTGTTTCCCGACCAAGATCAAAGGCGCTTCGGCAGGCTGGACCCGCGCGGTCGCCGTCCTCGACGATTGAATGGAGTCTGGCCATGAGCAACAAGGTCATCATCAGCTGCGCGGTGACGGGATCGGCGCACACGCCGACGATGTCGGACGCGCTCCCGGTCACGCCCGAGGAGATCGCCGAGCAGTCGATCGCCGCCGCCGAAGCGGGCGCGGCGATCCTGCATCTCCATGCCCGCATCCCCGAGGACGGTAGGCCGACCGGCGATCCCGAGGTCTATGCCCGCTTCCTGCCCGTGATCCGGCAGCGCACCGACGCCGTCATCAACATCACGACGGGCGGTGCGGCCACCATGCCGGTCGCCGAGCGCCTCGCCGCCTCTGCGCGTTTCAAGCCCGAGCTTTGCTCGCTCAACATGGGCTCGCTCAATTTCGCCTTCTTCCCCGCCGCGAAGCGCATCGCCGACTGGAAATACGCGTGGGAGAAGGACTATGTCACCGGCTCCGACGACTATATCTTCCGCAACACCTTCCGCGATATCGAGACGATCCTCACGACGATGGCGGAGGCGGGTACCAAATTTGAGCATGAATGCTATGACGTCGGCCATCTCTACAATCTCGCCCATTTCGTCGATCGCGGCCTGGTGAAGCCACCCTTCTTCGTCCAGATGATCTTCGGCATATTGGGCGGCATCGGTGCCGATCTCGAAAATCTTCATTATATGAAGGAAACCGCCGATCGCCTCTTCGGACGCGGCAATTACCGCTGGTCGGTGCTCGCCGCGGGTAGGCACCAGATGCCCTTTCTGACGCAGGCGGCGTTGCTCGGCGGCTATGTCCGCGTCGGGCTCGAGGACAGCCTTTTCATCGAACGCGGCGTCCTTGCGGCTTCGAATGCCCAGCAGGTCGAGAAGATCAAGCGCATCCTCGCCGAAATGGGTCACGAACCCGCGAGCCCCGCCGAAGCGAGGGAAATCCTCGGTCTCAAGGGCAGTGACCGCGTCGCCTTCTGAGCCGTGCACAGGAAGCAAGCGAATGAGGGCTTCGGTCATCGACCGATTCGGCCGTCCAGACACGGCCCTTTGGCGTGCCTGAGAATCCGTATCGCCAGATGAATTCGTACCTCATCTTCATGATCCAACAACGGCACAATGCACAGCCCGTATACGCGGATGTCGACGGGGCTGCTTTCAAGGCGCGCTGTCGCCGCTCACGGCGACAGAGATGGTGCATTCACGGTCACCCGAATAGCTGATTTCCTTTGCTACTCGGCAAGGGAAAACCGTTGGCACCGCCGATTACACCGATACACCGTTTGGAAAAGCTGGATTGGAACGCCTCGCGCGCGCGCATCCGTCCCGCTGGGCGCGCTCAGCGTGACTATTCCAATGAAGTGTATGGGGTCATTTGCTCCGCCACGAGACGTCGCCGGTGCAGGCTCAACAATCCTCAATCAATGAGTGGAAGGAATAGTTCGCCAACAAATTGAATTGGACGATGAGCCCCAAGGCGCGGCAAATGGCGCCAACTCAAAAAATGCCGTGGGGAGGACAGTCATGGTCACAGCCTTTAGGACAAATTTGCTTTGTGCCACCGCGCTATCGATCGCGTGTGCGCTTGCAGTGCCGGCACATGCCCAGGACGCTGCATCGCAGGGCGAAAAGCCCGAGGCGCAGGAAGGTGGCCTTGAGACAATCGTCGTCACGGCGCAGAAGCGCGAACAGAATTTGCAGGATGTTCCGGCCGCCGTTTCCGCCATAGGCGGCGAGACGCTGCGCACGCGCGGCATCACGGAGACCTCAGACTTGATGGGCGCGATCCCCAGCCTGCAAGTCACCACTCCCTATGGTCGCACCCAACCGAATTTCTCGCTGCGCGGGATTTCAGTGGCGAACGAATTTTCCGCCTCCACTGCGTCGCCGGTTGGCGTCTATGTCGATGAAGTCTATCAGAGCTTCCGGGCGAGCCATGGCCTGCAACTCTATGACATCGACCGGGTCGAGGTACTGCGCGGACCGCAAGGAACACTCTACGGTCGCAACACCACGGGTGGCGCGATCAGCTTCTTCACGCGCAAGCCGGATCTGGGAGAGGCCAATGGCTATCTGACCGCCGGCTATGCCAATTACGACACTTTCACGGTGCAGGGCGCCGCTGAAGCGACGCTGGTTCCCGACATCTTGGGCGTCCGCGTCGCCGGTACTTTTGCAAAAGGGGATGGTTGGCAGCGCAATGTACTGCCTGGGAATGAGCGCGACCTAGGGACCACCGATACGATCGGCGGTCGCATCTCGATCCGCTTCCGGCCCGATCCCGATCTCGACATCAATTTGAAGCTCTATGCCGCGAAGGACGATCCATGGGGCACCGCGCCCTATGCAGGTGGTCAACTCGCGGGCGGGCAGGATGCGCTCGGCTATTCGCGTTACGATCCGCAACCTTTCCTAGGCGGGCGGTTGCTGCGTGACAATGAGGTCGCAGTTGATCGGGTAGGTAAGAACATCAGCAAGTCGAAAGGGATAGCCCTCAACATCAAATGGGATGTCAGCGACCAATTCTCCGTCACCTCGATTACCGGCTACGACACCGGCGACTATATCAACAATCCTGATGATTGCGATGGCGGCCCAGCCGATCTCTGCTCGATCGGCTACACGTCGACGAGCAAGAATTTCAACCAGGATCTGCGTTTCAGCTATTCGAACGACCGCCTCGATATCATTGCCGGCCTTTATTATGGCAGGGACAAGGTCAAGACGGTCAACTACCCGGACTTTTTCGGGGCGCTGAGGCCGCTGCTGCTTGGCGCCGGTCTTCCGGGCAGCTACAATAACGCCGCAATCGGAACGCCCGACGCGATCCGCTATATCCCAGCCTTTGCCGCCAATCCGGCGTTGGGGCCTGGCGATGCCGGATTCTGCGACGCGATCGAGATCAATCCCAACGGCTTCCTTGATGCACGCTCGCTGATTGCACTCCAGACCGACATCGCGATCAATAATACGGGCAATGGCGGCATGGGGGGTAGCTTTTCGGCGGGCTGCGCCGGGGCAGGCGCGCCTCCGTTCACCCCGATCCTCGGCGAACAGCGTTTTGACGTGTCGCGCCCCTCGAAGGCGATCTACGGCGACGTAACCTGGAAAACGACCGAGCGGCTGACCGTGGCGGTGGGTGCACGCTACACCCAGGATAAGGTCAATTACCTTAACGGCAGCACTTTCCTCTATGCGCTCGACGGTACGACGCCGGTTGTCAACCTGATCCCCTACAGCAATCCATACAACCCCAATCTCGCGCCGCTTGAGCAGCGCGAAAAGGCAAACAGGCTAACCGGCCGTATCAATGTCAGCTATGAGTTCGCCGATGATATCATGGGCTATCTCCAGTACAGTCGCGGTTACCGCAGCGGCAGCTTCAACGGGCTTGCCTATCAGGGCGTCAATCAAGTCTATTATATCCAGCCTGAAAAGGTGAATGCATATGAGGCGGGGCTCAAAACCCGGCTGTTCGATCGCCGCGTCCAACTTAACCTCGCGGGCTTCTACTACGAGTATTCGAATCACCAAGTAACGCAGGTGGTTGGCGCTACAACCTTCACGCGCAGCGCCAATGGTCGCCTGTTCGGTGGCGAGGCCGAACTCGCCTGGCAGGTGGCCGATACGTTGCGTTTCGATGCTTCGCTGGGCTATCTCAACAGCAAGTACAAAGGCAATGTGATCGATCCGGCAAACCCGGCAAGCCCGACATTGAACGTCAACGGCAATCCCTTCCCGAACGCGCCGGAGGTTACGTTCCAGGCCGGATTCGACTGGGATATGATCGATGACGGCACCAACAAGCTGACCTTGCGCGGTGATGCGTCCTACATGGGCAAGTACTATTTTGATCCGTTCAAGAATTATGGGCAGACACCGTGCGATACACCCCCAGCGGGATCGAACATAACGCTCGCGGGTAAGGCGATTACATGCGCAAATCCGGGCTACTGGCTCGCCAATGCGCGATTAACCTATGCGCACGACAATATGTCGGTTAGCTTGTGGGCGAAGAATCTGTTCGACAAATATTACTACACCTACGGCCTCAACCTCAACGTGTTCGGCTACGATTATCTGAACCGCGGCATGCCGCGCACTTATGGCGTCGAAGCGACAGTCAAGTTCTGATCGCTGCTGCGACGGGGGCGGCGGGCATCCTCTCCCGCCCGCTGCCCCCGATTTTTCGACCTGACTTTCAGACCGAGGAGCATCCATGATGCGTTCCACCGGCAACGGTCCCTCATTCATCGGCACGGCGTACAGAATCGAGCGCGCTGCGATCACTGAGATCGGCGCAGCTGAAAGCACCGCCCAGGCGAGCAGCGCCGAGCGGCCGGCGCGCCTCCGGACGATTTAACGTGGATGCGTCTTGGAACAGAACTGAGCTGGAACGAATTTTCGCGACCCAACGCGAAGGGACGCGTGAGCAGGTTTCGCGCAGCTACGAAGAACGCATGGACCTGCTCGGGCGCCTTGGCCGGATATTTGAGCAGCACAGAGACGAATTGGTCGATGCCGTTGCCGCCGATTTCGGCATTCGATCCCGCTACGAGACTATCCTGCTCGACCTGATGCTTGGCATATCGGAAATTAAATTTGCGCGCCGCAATCTGAAGACGTGGCTGAGGCCGCGGCGGGTGAAGACTGACATCTTCGGCCTTCCCGGTTCATCGCGCCTGGTCCCCCAGCCCCTAGGTGTGGTGGGCGTTCTCGGCACGTGGAACTATCCGCTCGGCACCATATTCGTTGGCGCGGCCGGTGCATTGGCGGCCGGCAACCGCGTGATCGCAAAGCCGAGCGAAGTTTCCGCCAACGCCGCCGAAGCCAGCGAGCGGCTTGTGCGCCGGTATTTCGCCGAAGAGGAATTCGCGATTGTCCAGGGCGGGCCCGACATGGCACAGGCGATGACGGCCCTACCTTTCGACCATATTCTCTTCACCGGTTCACCCGCGGTTGGCCGCAAAGTCTATGAAGCGGCGGCTGCCAACCTTACACCTGTTACTCTGGAACTTGGCGGCAAATGCCCTGCCATCGTGGGCAAGGGTGCATCGCTTGCACAAGTCTGTGAAAGCTTAGTGTTCGGCAAGCTGCTCAACGCCGGCCAGACCTGCATCGCCGCTGACTATGCCTTCGTCCATGTCGATCAGATGGAAAGCTTCGTCGCCGCACTCCGCGCTCAGGTTGCCAAATGCTACCCCAACGCGGCAAGCAACCCCGATTTCACCAGTATCATCAATGACCGACAGTTCGCGCGGCTCCAAGGTTTGCTCGATGATGCCGAAGCCAAGGGCGCGACGGTGCTCAACCTCTCGGACAACGGCGATGGAACGCTTCCTGAACGGCATCGGATCGTGCCGTTGGCGGTTCTCGACGTTACCGATGACATGGCGATGATGCAGGAGGAGATTTTCGGACCGATCCTGCCGATCATGCCATATCGCTCCGAAGACGATCTCATTCGCTACGTAAACCGGCATGAGCGCCCGCTGGCGCTCTATTATTTTGGCGACGAAAGTGAGGAACGGCGCAAGATCATTTCCGAAACGCACGCTGGCGGCGTGACTCTCAACGGCACGGTCATGCACGTCTTCCAGCGCCGGCTGCCTTTCGGTGGCATCGGACAGAGCGGCATCGGTGCCTATACCGGCGTCGCCAGTTTCGAGCGCTTCACTCATTACAAGCCGGTGTTCTCTCAGCCGAAACTCAGCCTGCTTGGTCAACTTCTGCCACCCTATTCGAGCAAGACCGAAGGACTACTCAACATCTTCGAAAAGATCCTCTGACGTGGCTGCGGCGGTTGATGCTGGCATGTTGCATGACGCCGGGTCGCCAGCATGGGTCGAATGACAAGGGAAGCAAATGGCTGACTATGTAATTATTGGAGGTGGGTCGTCGGGCGGCGTTATCGCCAGCCGGTTGTCCGAGGACCCCGATGTCACCGTTTGCCTGCTCGAGGCAGGCGGCCCAGGCACCTCGCCGCTTGTGTCCACGCCCGGCGCTTTTGCGGCGCTGATCCAAGACTATCGGATCAATACGCTCAACTGGCGGTTCAACACCGACCCTTCAAAGGCGCTCAACGACCGCCGCCTCTACAATCCGCGCGGGAAGATGCTGGGTGGATCGAGCGGTATGAACGGGATGGTCTATATCCGCGGCGACCGGTCGGATTTCGACCACTGGGCCGAACTCGGCAACGACGGCTGGGGTTACAACGATGTCCTGTCCTATTTCCGCAAGGCTGAGAATAATGAGCGCGGTGAGGATGAGTTTCACGGCTCGTCGGGACCGCTTCACGTATCCAACGGCAAGCGCGAATTCGATGTCTATGATGCTTTCATCGAGGCGGCGACTGGACTGGGCCATCAAGCCAATCCGGACTTCAATGGGGCCAGCCAGGAAGGTGTCGGCATCTATCAGTTTACCGTGAAGGACGGGAAGCGCGCCAGCGTGAAGGCGTGTTACCTTGATCCGGTGATGGGCAGGCGCGGCAACCTCCGCGTCGAAGTACATGCCCGCGTCCATCGTATCAGGTTTGAGGGCAACCGCGCGGTGGCAGTCGAGTATTCCCAGGACGGGCAGTTGAAGACGATCCCGTGCGAAAAGGAAGTCATTGTCAGCGGCGGCGCCTATAATTCGCCCCAACTGTTGATGCTTTCCGGTATCGGACCGCGTGATGAGTTGGAGAAGCATGGAATCGAAGTGATTCATGATATTCCCGGTGTCGGCCAGAATCTTCACGACCATCCTGACCTGATGCTGATCTACCAGTCGAAGAAGCGGCTCGGGATCGCACTCAATGTCGTTGGCGCGATCAAGACCGTGCGAGACCTATTCCAGTATCTCACGCAAAGGAAAAGCTGGCTGGCATCGCCGCCCACGGCTGCAGGCGGTTTCTTGCGATCCGCGCCGGGGCAGAACCGGGCGGATTGCCAGGTCCATGTCGTGCCGGTCGCCTATCGCGACCATGCGCGCGACTACAAGCTGATGACGAAATGGGGCTATACGATCATTCTCAATATTGGGCGCCCAAAGAGCCGCGGCTGGGTTGCCTTACATGACTCAAACCCCGAATCCGATCCCAAGATGGACCTCAATCTCTTGAGTCATCCCGACGACCTCAAGACGTTGCGCAATGCCTTCCGTGTCGTGCAGGAGATCCTGCATTCGGATCGCATGAAGGCGATGATGAAACGGCCTCTCTATCCTGACCGCTACCTTGAAACTGATGAAGAGATCGACGCCTATATCCGGGCAGAAGCCAATCATGCTTATCATCCGGTGGGAACATGCAAGATGGGCACCGACGAGATGGCGGTGGTCGACAACCGCCTGCGCGTTCACGGCCTCGCAAATATCCGCGTGGCCGATGCCTCGATCATGCCATCAGTCGTCAACGGCAACACCAATGCAACCTGCATCATGATCGGCGAGAAAGCCGCCGACATGATCCGGCACGATAATATGAGCAGCAAGAATAGCATCGCAGAATATTGAATTGGACGATTGGATCAATGCTGCAGACACAGATGCTTACGAAAAGAAGTCCGGAGAGGCCTATCGCATGTCAGTTTATTATGTGTCGACTGCGCCATTGTGGGCGAGCGCCTTAGAGGAGCGCGGCTGATGGACGTCCGTACGCAAATACGTCGCGCCGCACGTTATTTCGCCCAGCAAGAGGCTCTCGTTCACGGCCACAGGCGGTTGACTTTCTCGGAAGCCTGGTTGCGCGGCGTGAAGCTCGCAAATGCTCTTGCGGAGTGCGGCCTTCAACCGGGTGACCGGATTGCTACGCTGGAGAAGAACTCCATCGAGGCCGCCGACATCATACTGGCGGCTGCCATTGGAAACTATACGCGTGTTCCTCTCTATGCGCGCAACCGATGTGAAGCGCACGCCCATATGATCGCGAGTACCGGATCTCGGTTGGCGCTGGTCGATGAGGCATTGGCTTCGGAGTTGGCGGGGCTGGATGCCCAAGCTCCGACGCTTGAGCGGATCATTATCCGCGATCACAACTATGAGAATTGGTTGGCGACAGCCTCGGACCGGGATCCCGATCCCGTCGTCGCGCCGGAGGACTATTGTGTCATCCGCCACACCGGCGGCACGACGGGCAAACCCAAGGGCGTTGCCTATCGGCACCGTTCATGGATGACGATCTCCGCCGCATTTTTCAGCATCGGCCCCCAAGTGGCTCCAGGGGATGCCATTCTGCATGTCGGCCCGTTGTCCCATGCATCGGGCTTCCTGTTCGTGCCGGCCTGGTATTGCGGCGCCCGCAACGTGATGATGGACGGCTTCGATCCAGCGTCCTTTCTTGACACTCTCGAGCAGGAACGGATCAGCCATGCCTTTGTAGCCCCCACCATGCTCAATGCCATAGTGCATCACGACGGGGCATATGGCCGCCACTTTCCGAATTTGAAGTTTCTGCTGAGTGCTTCAGCGCCGATCTCCGAGCCGACGCTTCGCAAGTCGTGCCAGATATTCGGGAATCATGTTCTTCATTCGGGCTATGGACAGACCGAAATCCTGCCCATCGCGTCTATGGGGCCCAACGAGTGGTTCGGCGAATTTGAAGGTTCTGCCCCAATTCGGGCGGTCGGACGTCCCATGAGCGGCGCCGATATCGAAATCCGTAACGAGGACGGAAAGGTGCTGGGACCAAACGAGCCCGGCGAGATCGTCGCACGGTTCGAAAATGGCCAGATGGAGGAATTCTGGAACGATCCGGAGGAAACCGCCCGGCGCATGGAAGATGGCTGGGTCAAAACCGGCGATGTCGGCATGATCGACACAAACGGATTTTTGTATCTGCTCGATCGCAACAACGACATGATCGTGTCAGGCGGCTTCAATATCTATCCCACCGAAATCGAAAACGTAATTGCCGACCATCCCGGTGTACTCGAGGTCGCGGTCTTTGGCGTGCCCCATGAAAAATGGGGTGAAACGCCGCTTGCAATGGTGCGTGTCAAGCCCGGAGCACAAATCACGGAGACCGAGATAATAGATTTGGTGCGCCAGCGTCTGGGCTCCGCAAAAAAGCCAAGCAAGGTCGTTTTTACCGCCGAGCCACTGCCGTTGAGCAATGTCGGAAAGGTGCTTCGTTCAAAGCTTCGAGAGCCCTATTGGGCGGGCCAGGACCGGCGCATTTCGGGGGCATGACCGACGCAGCCATCCTAGCCACATCCTCTATTCCGGTGACCGCCTGCCGGCGCGCGGGAGACTGCAATGGATTATGAATACATCCTGGTTGAGCAACGCGGCCCAGCGCTTTGGGTGACCCTCAACCGGCCGGCAGCGTTGAACAGTCTGTCGTTGGCTTTGGCCGAGGAACTAGCCGCAGCGATCGAGGCAGCGGAAGCAGATGCGACGGTGCGCGCTTGCATTCTTACCGGCGCCGGACGGGCGTTTTGCGCTGGCGCGGATCTGCTCGCAATTGGCGATGGAACAGGCGGACAAACTCTCGCCGAACGCTTAAATCTGTTTCTGCCGCGGCTCGGTCAGGCTTTTAACAGGATCGAGACGTCGCGCCTTCCGATAATTGCGGCGGTCAACGGCCTTACGCTCGCCGGCGGCTTGGAACTGGTGTTGTGCTGTGATCTCGTCATTGCCGCGCACCCGGCCAGATTTGGCGACGCCCATGCAAATTACGGCCTGTTGCCCGGCGGTGGAGGGTCGGTTCGACTCCCTAGGAAGATCGGCGAAGCGCGTGCGAAACATCTGATGATGACCGGCGGGACCATCTCGGCTGCCGAGATGAAGGAAGCCGGACTCGTGACCCAACTGGTTGCTCCCGAGGATCTCATTGCGGCAGCGCAAGCGCTGGTAGAATCTCTTGCAGAAAAGAGCCGGCCAGGGCTCGCCTACATGAAGCAGCTAGTCCGCGCTGCGCAGGATAGCTCGCTCGAAGTCGGGCTGCGTCAGGAACTCGAAGCCATGGCTGCTTACGCCTTGTCCAACGACATTGTCGAAGGACTGGCGGCATTCCGGGAGAAGCGGAAGCCCGATTTTTCCGACCGGTGAGACCTGATCGGATGCGGAACACATTGGAAGAATGGATCAACGAATGACCGACATATTCGTCATGGGGGTTGGGATGACCCCGTTCGGAAAACAGTTCGACAAGAGCCTGAAAATGCTCTGCGCCGAAGCTTCGTCGCAGGCCTTTTCCGACGCAGGATGCACCGCCGGCGATGTCGAAGCCATCTTCTTCGGCAATTGCGTCCAGGGGCATATGGAGGGCCAGGACATGATCCGCGGCGAAATCGTGGCGCGAGCGATGGGCATCTCAAGCGTTCCCGTGGTGAATGTCGAAAACGCATGTGCGACGGCTTCCACGGCCTTGCACATGGCCGCCGCCTATGTTCGATCGGGGGCAGCGGATGTCGTACTCGCGCTCGGCGCGGAGAAGATGTACTCGCCCGACAAGGCGCTCATGTTCAGTGCATTCGATGGCGCTTGGGACGTGCATGAAACCGAGTCGGGCCGCGCGCAGCTGCTGGCCATGGGCAATGGCGTCGATGTTCCGGAAGGAACGACATCGAGTCAGCCTTACAGCGTTTTCATGGATGTATACGCCGCGATGGCACGCGCGCACATGAAGACCTACGGCTCGACGCAAGCGCAAATCGCGGCCGTCTCGGCGAAAAATCACATGCATTCGACGCGCAATCTGCTTGCCCAGTATCGCCTCCCATATACCGTCGAAAGTGTACTCGCTGCGCCTCCGATCGTTTACCCGTTCACACTGCCGATGTGCTCTCCGATCAGCGACGGCGCCGCCGCTGCGATCATCTGCAGCGAAGCCGGTCGGCGCAAACTGTCGGCAGCCCCGGACAGGGCGCTAAGAATCCTGGCGTCTGTGCTGCAAACCGGCGCCGCGCGCGATCCCTTTGATTATGACCACCATGTCAGCCGCCTTGCGGCGAACCGGGCCTATGCGATGGCCGGCGTGGGGCCAGAAGATATTGGCGTCGCGGAGGTGCATGACGCCACGGCGGTTGGCGAGATCATTGAAATCGAGGCGCTCGGCCTGACGCCGCCTGGCGAGGGCGGACTCGCGGCAGAGCGCGGTGAGACGGCGCTGGGTGGGCGTATTCCGGTAAACACGTCGGGCGGGCTTGAATGCAAGGGACATCCGATCGGCGCCACCGGGCTCGGCCAAATCTACGAGCTTGCGCTGCAATTGCGCGGCGAGGCGGAAGATCGACAGGTTCCGAATGCCCGGTTCGCGATCGCGCAGAACGGCGGAGGTGTCATCGGGGTGGAAGAGGCGGTGGTCGCCGTCACGATCCTGGGCCGGTAGTTGTCAGAGCGCGCCTAGGGAAACACGGGGTCACGATATGAACTTTGAGCTGTCCGATGAACAACGCATGGCGGTGGAAACCGTCCGCCGCTTTCTCGACAACAAGCTTGAGCCGGAAATCCGCCGGCATGGGGAGCGGTTCATCCCCAAACCGCTCATGAAGGAATGGACTCAAGCACTGACCGGCTATGGCCATATTACCGCACCGCATCAGGAGCAATGGGGCGGGCTTGATATGGGATGGCTCACTCATCTGCTCATTTTCGAGGAGATCGCCTATTCCTCGCTCGATGTGGCCATACCCGGCTTCATCAACGCGGTTGGCGCAGAACTCATCCGCCGCTTCGCCCCGGAGACGATCAAGCAACGCTATCTTGCCGACCTCGTCGCGGCCGAGAAGTTCGTTTCGCTCGGCATCTCGGAGCCCGATGTCGGCTCGGACGTCGCCGCCATCAAGACACGCGCCGTACGAGACGGCGATTTCTGGGTCATCAATGGCGAAAAGACCTGGATCACCAACGGAGCCTACTCGGACATCTTCATCTGTACGTGCAAGACTGGCGAAAATGAAGTCACTCACATCCTGGTCGATCGTGACGAGAGTGAGTATGAGGTGCGCGATATCCAGAAGATGGCGCTCAACGGCCAATCGACTGCACAGATATTCCTGACCGAATGCCGCGTACCGGTGGCAAACACGATCGGCCGGGTCGGCGATGGATTGCGCAATACGTTGCAAGTGTTCGAGATTGCCCGCTGCCATATGGCGATGTGGAGTATCGGCATCGCACGGCGAGCAATGGATGAGGCGATCGCGTACGCTCGCGATCGCGCGCAGCATGGCAAGAAGATCGCCGGCCATCAGCTGATCGCCGACAAGATCGCCATCATGGCGACCAAGATCGACGCAGCCCGTCTGTTGACGCACCGGGCAATATCCCTCGTCCAGGCGGGCACGCGCGCAGAGACGGAATGCTCGATGGCCAAGTGGTACGCCACCGAAATGGCGATCGAAGCGACGCGCGATGCGCTTCAGATCCATGGCGGCAACGGCGTCACCCGCGAATTCATCGTCGAGCGGCTGGTGCGTGAGGCGATCATTTGCCCCATCCCCGATGGCACGACGGAGATTCAAAAGCTTGTTGTTTCGCGCGCCCTGACCGGCATTCAAGCCTTTCGGTAAGGCTCAGACGAAAACGACAGCGTCGACGGAAATGGAGCCGCGTGCCTGACTCGCACAGGATCAAATGCGCAGATGCGTCGCTCAGGTAAAAGAGGCAGACAAGCGATGGACGAAGAGCTTCGTTTCGATGGCAGGGTAGTGGTTGTGACCGGAGCCGGAGGCGGACTTGGGCGCCAGTACGCGCTGATGTTTGGCGGGCGCGGAGCCAAGGTGGTGGTGAATGATCTGGGTGGCGACGAGAAAGGGAGCGGCAGCTGCTCCACAGCCGCTGACAATGTGGTCGACGAAATTCGAGCCACGGGCGGTCAGGCGGTGGCAAATTATGCGTCGGTCGAGGAGGGCGCGCTGATCATCCAAGCCGCGCTTGACAACTTCGGAACCGTTGACGTCGTCATCAACAATGCCGGCATCCTGCGCGATGTGAGCTTCCACAAAATGACCGACGAAGACTGGACACTGCTTCAGCGGGTCCATCTGAATGGGACGCGGGCAGTGACGCAGGCAGCATGGCCGATACTGCGCGACAAGGGCTATGGCCGCATCGTCATGACCACGTCTGCAGCCGCAATCTACGGCAACTTCGGTCAGGCCAACTATGCCGCAGCCAAGCTCGGAATATTGGGGCTTGCGAACGCGCTGGCGGAGGAGGGGCGGTCCAGAAACATCCAGGTTAATACGATCGCCCCAATCGCCGCATCGCGTATGACCGCGACCGCCTTTCCACAAGAGTTTCTCGCCAATCTCAGAGCGGAAGCGATCAGTCCATTGGTCGGTTGGCTTGCGCACGAGAATTGCAGCGAAACCAAAGGGCTTTTTGAAGTTGGAGCCGGCTATATCGCCAAGCTTAGGTGGGAGCGCGCGCTTGGGCACGCCTTCGGAGCGGACAGGGCGTTCACGCTCGATGATGTCGCCCGGCACTGGGGTAGAATTGTCGACTTCACGGATGCCGAGCACCCGCTCGGGCTGAATGACAGCCTTGAGGCGGTAGAACGGGCGCTGAGAGCGTAATCAACCCAATGAATTACCATGATATTTTTGAGCGGCCGTCGGGCTGCCGATGGCGTCGTGCCGCCGCCAGATATCGATGAGCAGCAGGAATAGTTCTGCAGCGAATTGAATTGGACGACGGCCCTCAAATGCCGCCAAACGGCATGAACTACACAATATCTCCTGGGAAGAGAGGATCAGCCATGAGAGGATGTCTATTGGCGTCTGCCGCGTTGTTGTGCTCGGGAAAAATTTTGCCCAGGAAGCAACGCCCCAGGCGAACGACCAAACCGGGAGCGCCACGGAAGCGCTGGCTGAGGACATTGTCGTTACCGCCACCAAAAAGGGCTATGGCGAAAGCGTGCAGAAAGTACCGATGGCGGTCACGGCTTTTGGTGAAGCGCAGTTGGATGCCAAGTTCGTCCAGAATCTTCAAAGTCTGAGCTACGACGTTCCCAACGTCCAGCTCGAGGATGTGGGTACGGCACCGGGCTATGCCAATTTCACTATCCGGGGCCTCGGCATCAACAGCACGATCCCATCGATCGACCCCACCGTAGGCGTTTTCACTGACGGTATTTACCTCGGCATCAACGCTGGTGTCGTGCTGGACAACTTCGACCTTGAGGGGATCGAAGTTCTGCGTGGACCGCAAGGCTTGCTTTTCGGTCGCAACGTTACCGGCGGTGCCGTGGTTGTGCGGACCACACGGCCCAGCTTCGATTTTGGAGCCAAAGCCAAGCTATCCATTGAAACGGGACTGAAGAAGACCGTAAGCGGCACGGTTACCGGACCTATCGTCGATGACGTTTTGGCTGCCAAATTGGCCGTCTACTACAGCGACGACAATGGCTGGTTTCGCAACCGCTTCGACAATCGCAGCTTCGGTAAATCACATGACCTTATCATTCGCCCGGCACTTTCGCTCAAGGGTGGCGACCGCTTCCGAATGGATCTCCGCTATGAGCATGGCGATGTCGAAAGCGATGGAGCCCCTGTCCAGAGTCACGCGCTGTTTCCCCGCGACAGCTTCAGGTTTTCGATCAATTTCCCAGGTTTCTATGATGCCAAATGGGACCAGGCGATCGTGGAAACCAACATCGATGTCGGTCTGGGCGGAGGCGTCTTCACCAACATCGCTGGCTATCGGAAATTCCGATCCTCCGCGGGCGCTGATATCGATGGAACACCACAGTCCTTCTTTCATGCCTTTTTCGAAATCGACCAGGATCAGCTCAGCGACGAACTTCGTTATGCCGGAAGGTTCGGTGACGTCGAATTGACAACCGGTCTATACTATTTTTCCCAGGATCTTCGTTACGCCGAGCTGCGGAATCTTTTGGGCGGTGCTCGGATCGTTTCCGGTGGGGGTACGCAAGACCAGACAACATGGGGCATTTTTGCTTCGACCGACTGGCATTTCACCGATACGCTGACCTTGAATCTCGGCGCGCGGTATAGCTGGGAACGCAAAGCCGTTCGGGTCTCGGCCTTGCGCGCAAATGGTTGCAATCTAGACACGCTGATCTGTGCAACCAATTTCGCCGACGCGGCAAAATGGCGAGGGTTTACGCCGAAAATCGGCCTTCAGTGGAAGCCGGATGACGACACGCAGATTTATGGCCTTTACACGCGCGGGTTCCGCAGCGGCGGATATAATTTGCGCAACACCGATCCCGCTGTGCCGCCGGGGCCATTCAATCAAGAGACCCAGGACAGTTTCGAACTCGGCGCCAAGAAGCAATTCGGGCGCCACCGGATCAACCTGGCGGCCTTCTACAATCGCATGAAGGACCTGCAGCGCGAGATCAACCTGCCCGGACCGCTTGGCGTCAGCCAGGTCATACGGAACACCGCCGACGCCACAATCAAAGGCGTCGAGGCCGAGGGGCAGTTTTTTCTTTTGTCCAACCTCGTGATTTCGGGTCAGCTCGGCTACGTGAATGGCCAGTATCGCAACGTCCAGTTCGACCTCAGCGGTGATGGCGTCATCAACGATGTGGATCGTGCGCTCAAATTGCCAAGGCTGTCGCCATGGACCTATGGCGTGGGGCTGACTTATGATCAGCAGCTTGGCGAATTGGGGACAGCAACGGCGCGTGTCAGCTTCACGCATCGCGACAAGGCGGCATTCACCGACAACAACGTCGGCTTCCTTCAGGGCGCCGATATGCTCGATGCGAGCCTCACATTGGCGACCGACAACAAGCACTGGCGCTTCTCCATCTATGGCCGAAACCTCCTGAATGAGGTGACGATTGGCGGCGATACACCTTTGCCGGCGGCCTTCGGGGGCACGGGTGCAAGCCTTTCACCGCTAAACAGGGGGCGCGTCATCGGCGGAGAAGTGGCGATTAGCTTCTAGGCCATTTTCGAGGCGAGTGGAATCACCCGCCAACTCGGAAAATGCCCAAGATCAATTTGCTAGAGCATTTCCTGCCGGAAAGCCGGTTCCCACTTCTGCGCGAAATGCTCTAGCTGATCGCGACGGATGCAGCGGATTTCCGATCGCACCCCGCCCCCTTGCCGTTAATCCGATGGTGCGGTGCGCCATGCCTGACGAACAAGGCTGACGAGCGCACGGCCAGCCGGTTTTACCTGCCAGCGGCTACGCACAGCATAACAAAGCGTCAATGGATCGAATAAACCGATTCCCTCCAAGGCCACGAAATTGGCGCGAAACCATGAGTTCTCGGTGAACTGTTTTGCAACCATCCCGATAGCATCGGATGTGGCAACGATCCGTCGAACCAATTGAAAATAGTCTGTCATGTGGATCCAGTCAGCGGGACGCTTACCGCTTTTTTCGTACATCTGCTGAATGATCGATGTGTAGGGTTCGGAAGATGAGGGCACTACGAATTCGAACTGGACCAGCGGCTCCTTGCTGGTCGGGTTTATCCCCAGAATGGGATGATTGTTCCGCACAAAAGGCAGTATTTCGATCGAGGCGACCCGCTCGCACTTGAATTCCGGCCAGCGTGCAAAGGCCGCTTCAAGTCCAAAGGCGACATCGATATCGCCGCGCGACAGGAGTCGCACGCCCCTTTCGCTGTTGCCCGAAACGACTTCGACGCGCACTGCCGGATGGCGCCGCAGCAAAGAAACCAGAGGTTGGGTGAGCAACCAGTCGATTGACCCTGGGAACAGTCCGATTCGAAGCGGGCCCGCATAGGCGTCGGCGCGGCGGGCTGTATCTCCGAGTAGTTCAGCTGCGTCGGCAAGCAAGCGCGCTGCGCGATCGATAAATTCGCGTCCCTCCTCTGTCGGCATCGCGCCCCGTGAGGTCCGATGGAAAAGGGAATAGCCAAGATACCGTTCGAGTTCAGCGACACTCTTGGTCACCGCCGACTGCGTGACACCAACCGCATCCGCTGCCCTGGAGAAGGAACGAAGCTGACCAACCGCGACGGCATGCTTGAGGCGAGAATCGAGCATGGACATGCCCCACAGGAATAATTGCTCCAGAGAATGAATTAGGCGAATCAAGGTCATTTTGCCAATCTTACTTTCGACACTGCCGCCCAGCACGACTGCAACCCGTCTCGAAATCTGGAGCGGCGAAACGGCCTGGATCAAAGCGCCAAGGTCTCAGACGCAGGTATGCCTGAATGACGAAAACTGGTCCGCTTGCAGGCCTCAAAATACTCGAAATTGCGGGCATCGGCCCGGCGCCGTTTTGCGGAATGCTGTTGGCCGACCTTGGCGCCGATGTCGTCGTCATTGAACGCGTAAGCCCTAACTCCGAAAATATCGATCTTGGCAGCGGCGCCATTGTGAACCGCGGGAAACGTGTAATTGCCTTGGATCTGAAGTCCCCCGAAGGCGTCGCGCATGTCCTGGATCTCGTCCAAAGGGGCGATGTACTGATCGAAGGCATGCGGCCTGGGGTGATGGAGAGGCTCGGCCTTGGTCCCGAGGTTTGCCTAGCGCGTAACCCCCGCCTTGTATTCGGTCGCATGACGGGTTGGGGGCAGCAGGGACCTCTCGCCCAAGCGGCCGGCCATGACATCAACTATATCGCGCTGTCAGGAGCCCTTTGGTATGCTGGGCATCCTGGTGAACCGCCAATGGCGCCGCCAAGCCTGGTAGGCGATATTGGGGGTGGAGCGCTTTATTTGGCCATCGGCGTCCTCGCAGCGGCAATGCACGCCCGGGATACCGGGAATGGGCAAGTGGTTGACGCCGCGATCGTCGATGGGAGCGCTCACATGATGAACTTGCTCCTGAGCCTGAAGGCCGCCGGCCAGGTTGCCAGCATACGCGGCTGCAGCATCCTTGACGGCCCTCACTGGTACTCGACCTATCGGTGCGCCGACGGGAATTTCATCTCAGTCGGATCACTCGAGCCCAAGTTCTATGCGCTGCTTTGCAAAAAGCTGGGGTTGGCCGGCGATAGCAGTTTTGACGACGGCTATGATCGTGATGCCTGGCCCGAGCTCAAGCAGCGTTTTAGCGAGATATTCGCCATGCGGACACGGGAAGAATGGCGCGCACTGCTGGAAGGCAGCGATGCCTGCTTTGCCCCCGTGCTTGATCCGGACGAAGCGGCGCGCCATCCTCATATGGCAGCGCGAGGCGTCTATCGGGAGATCGACAATATCCTTCAGGCAATGCCGGCGCCACGTTTTTCGGGCTCGTCACTACCGATCCCCGGACCGATCCCGCTGCATCATGAAGATCCGAGTACAATTCGGCGGGGCTGGAGCAAACCGGACCGCTGCGGGATTACCGCCAGAACCGACTGTTGCGAGTAGTCGGTTGGCATGGTGGGCGGCCAGCGGCCCGACACGAACGGTGATTTCATAACTATGAACCAATGCGACGCTCCGCTTCGCTGCATTCAAATCAAAGGAGACAACGACACACAGGCACGTCAAACTATCCGATGATTCCTGTACGCCACGCCGGAACGGCGATTGCGGACGTGTCCACGGGACGTTGTTCGCATCGTGATTCGCTCGGCGCTTGAAATCAATGCTCGCCCCGGATGTGACGACGCCGATGGGATTTCCACTGCGGCGGCCACGGCCAATGTCCTGGCGTGAGGGCTTCGGTCATCGACCGATTCGACCGTCCGAATGCGGTCTTTTGGCGCGCCTGAGAATCCGCATCAGAGTTGAGTGCGCGTTGTTCGGGAATCTCATTTAAATATTTGTAAAAACGTAATAATATAGATAATAACTCCAACCTGTATCCAGTGTGGAGTAATGGTCGCAGGGCGTGAACTTACGCCCTTAGGGATGCGTCGAAGTCCTTCAGTTTGAATCTCAGGAAATTGCGGCTTGCAATGCGCATCACGCAAGAAGCGCTCGCCCATGATGCGGGCACGAGCAGCTCTTATCTGAGTGCGATCGAAAATGGCCGGTCGAGCCCGACGCTGAAAGCAATGGAGCGGCTCGCGAAGGCACTCGGCGTCAATGCCGTCTATCTCTTGTCCCGCCGGATATCGATCTCGATCGTTTCGGACGACGAACTGGAAATCGGCGCGATACTGGCGCGCCCGGCGGTGACGCTCCGGCGCCATCCGCACAAGCCGACGGGGCGGCCGAGCAAGACCAAGTAAATCATCGGGGGCTGCACGCGCGTGGGCTGGAACCACGCGCCCGATAGACGCGCCCGCAACGCGCGCGTCGAAAGGAGTGCCCCTCGGTGCCGTTTCGCGACCTCGATGCCTATATTAAGCAGGCCAGGCGCGCGAACAGTGATCGCGAGCTGTTCAGTTGCAGCGAGGCCGCCGCACGCCAGCTCGGCCTCCCATGGCTCGCGATCGTCCAGAGCATGGCCTTCTTTCAGCCCGGTGGGCGATATTTCCGCATGGACAATTTCCAGAGCTGGGGCGACGTTTTCGTCGCCGAAGGCTATTACCGCGACGATCCCGCCTTGCTCGCGGCGCGCTCGACAAGCCGGGCGTTCGGCTGGCACGAAATGGAGCGACTGCTGGGCGGCTTCACGCGGCGGCAGGCGCGCATCGTGCGCGAAGCCGCGCGTCATGGCCTGCGCAACGGCCTCACCGTTCCGATTGGCGTCGCCGGCGAGCCGCCCGGATGCTGTACGTTCGCAACGCGCGACGGGCAATTGCCGCCATCGCATATCTGCCGGATCGCGACGCTGATGGCGAGCGAGGCTTTTACCGAGGCGCGGCGCTTGCACGGCTTTCCGGCGCGCCGCCTGGAATTGCCCCATCTCAGCCCAAAGCGGCTCGAATGCTTTCGCTTGGCGGCGATGGGCAAGAGCGACGTCGAGATCGGGATCATGATGCACATCGCGCCAACGACCGTGCGCACCTACATGCGCGACCTGCGCGAGCATTTCGGCATCTATTCCCGCGCGCAGCTCCCGGCGATCGCGCTCGCCTGCGGGATCGTCTGCATCGAGGAGATCGTCCCGCGCTTCTGAGTAGGATCGCCGCATCCTCAATATTGACGACTGTTTGAACTCCGCATCTCTGCTCCTTTTGCGACCGTTCACGTTGAACGGGAGCTACTGCTATGATCCATATTGTCCAAGGGTGCTCGCTTACCGATGCGCGCGCCGCCTCGATGTTCGAGGACCGCAAGACCCTGTTCGTCGATCTGCTGGGCTGGGATGTTCCGGTCGTCGGCGGCCGCTATGAAATCGACAGCTATGACGGCGACAAGGCGGTCTATCTGATCGCCACCGACGATGGCTGCATTCACCAGGGGTCGATGCGGCTGCTATCGACAGAGGGCGCGCATCTGCTCGCCGATCGTTTCGCGTCGCTCTGCGAGTGCGATGCGCCCCGGGGGGAGCAGGTTCGCGAGATTACGCGACTTTGCCTGCCGCAACGATTGGGCGCCCCCGGACGCCTGCGTGTCCGCAACCGGCTCATCTCGGCGATGGTCGATCATGCGCTCGGCAGCGGAATCACCATGCTAACCGGCGTCGTGACCGCTGCTTTTCGCGAGGAGGTTTTGGCGATGGGCTGGCGCGCAGCGCCGCTCGGCCCCGCGCGCCGCATCGATGGCGCGTTCCTTGGAGCGTTCCGCATCGAGATCTGCGCCGGTACGCCTGCGCTGCTGGCGTCGAACGGCATCTATGTGCCGGGTGCGATCACTCCCGATGCGGCGGCAAGAGCCGCGTGAAGGGAATGGCGATGCACGACCCCGCCCGCCTAGCCGCGATGCTGCTCGCCGACGGTTATGTCATTGTCGATAACGCCGTGCCGACCGAGCTAATCACCGCGCTCGAAGCCGAACTCGCACCGCGCTTCGTCGCCACGCCCTTTTGCGAAGGCGGATTCTACGGAGCCCGCACCAAGCGCTTTGGCGCGTTGTTGCGGCGTTCACGGCATATCGCCGGCCTTGTGCTGCACCCGATCATCTGCGGTATCGCCGAAACGGTGCTCGGGGAATGGTGCGATCGTATCGTTCTCAACCTCACCCAGGCGATCGAAATCCATCCCGGCGCGCTCGCGCAGGTGCCGCACCGCGACCAGGATCTCTGGGGCGGCGTCAAGACCGGGATGCACTATCAGATCAACGTCATCTGGCCGATCGATCCGTTCACGCTGGAGAGTGGCGCGACGCTGGTCTGGCCGGGCAGCCATCACGATGCGGCATCGCAACCGGGCGATGCACGTCCGGTCGCCGCCGAAATGCCACCCGGCTCCGCGCTGCTGTTCCTCGGATCGATCCTGCATGGTGCCGGCGCTAACCAGTCCGATCATGTGCGCCGCGCGGTCATCACCTCCTATTGCCTCGGATGGCTGCGGACGTTCGAGAATCAGTATCTCGTCTACCCGCCCGCCATCGCTCGAGCGTTCGATCCCGATCTGGCCGCGCTCATCGGCTATGCCCAGCATCGCCCCAATCTCGGTAATGTCGAAGGCCAGTGCCCATCGGTGCTGCTTTACCGCGACGATATTGACGGCCTCCCGGCGATCGACGCGCTGCTTCCCGGTCAGGCGGACATGTTGGACGCCTACGTCGCGGATCAGGAAGCGGCGCGTGCGGGCCTGATCGGCGGGTAACGCGGGTTCGTCGGACTAGACGCTGCATCCATGACACACGATCCGAACGACAAAGCAGGCGGCGGCGCACGAACACCGACCGAGGTGGCGCCGCCCGCTGTGAACGGTGGAGCTGTATCTTCGACCGCGGAGCGCGCCCGGCGGGCACGCGAACATTGCCCGTTCCTGACAACCAAGCAGGCCGCGTTCCATCTCGGCCTCGCAGCGGACACGCTCAAGAAGATGCGCCGCGAGCGGCGCGGTCCGTGCTGCCGGAAACACGGCACCGTCTGGCGCTACCATATCGACGATATCGAGGCCTGGTCGCGCGCGAACATGCGGGATGGCGGAAATGGCTAGGCTGTTACCCTCCCGTCTGCCGGTTCGGGCCTCCGTGCTGATCAGTGTTGGCGTCGCCGCGCTGACGGCGACGATCGCGCTGCCCCCGACGCCGCGGCTGGTCTGGAACGTGTCGGCCAGCGCGCCGATCGGCCTCTATGCCGTTGGCGGCCGTCACGACATCGCGGCTGGCGACATGGTGCTGGCCCGCGTGCCCGACCGCTGGCGCCGGCTCGCCGCCGAGCGGCGCTACATTCCGATCAACGTCCCTTTGGTGAAGCGCGTCGCGGCCGTGCCCGGCGACCGCGTTTGCGCCCGTGGTCGCGATATCTCCGTAAATGGCCGCCCAGTCACTGATCGCCGCGAAGCTGACGGCCGCGGGCGGCCGATGCCGCGGTGGAGCGGATGTGTGACACTGAGAACCGGTGCGCTGTTCCTCCTGATGGACAGCCCGGATTCGTTCGACGGGCGTTATTTCGGACCGACATCGCGCGGCGACGTCATCGGCGAGGCGCGGCTGTTGTGGCTGGGCTGAGGGTCGCCATCACCGCCTTGGCGCTGCTAGCGGCGGCGCCGGCTGGCGCGCAGTCGGTCGTTCACTGGCGGCCTTATATCGAGGCAGCCTCGGCGCGTTTCGGCGTGCCGGTAGAATGGATCGAGCGCGTCATGCGCGCCGAGAGCGGCGGACGCACGATGCTGGACGGTCGCCCGATCACCAGCCACGCCGGCGCGATGGGGCTGATGCAGCTCATGCCCGGCACCTGGTCCGAAATGCGCGCGCGGCTCGGGCTCGGGTCCGATCCACATAGCCCGCGCGACAACATATTGGCGGGGACGCTCTATCTTCGCCTGATGTATGACCGCTTCGGCTATCCCGGTCTGTTCGCAGCCTATAATGCGGGACCGGCACGCTATGCCGAGCACGTGCGGACCGGCCGCGCGCTGCCCGGCGAGACCCGCGCCTATCTCGCGAGCGTCGCCGGAGTGCCCGTCAATTCCCAGTCGGCTGTCGCGGCCGCCAGTGCAACGCCGCGTACCGCCAATGCCATCTTCTTCGCGATCGGCGACCGGCCCCCTGCCGGCCGGAGCGAAGCCGGCGCGGCCACGCTGTTCGTCGTGCTACGCGCAGGGCCGCCCGAGACGGCTGCGCCAGGCCGTCCGTAGTGAGCACCGATCCGGGCTTCATGCGGATTCGTGTTTCTGCTATGTTCCGAGGCTATGGAGTTGGTCGTCATGCTGCTCGGTCTGATCCTTTCCGCCACCGGCATCGTCCTCTTCGCCTGGGCGATGTTCCGGCTCGCCGTCTTCGCGCTCCCGGTCGGGCTGGGTGCGGCCACCTTTCTGTGGGCGGCGGGTGGCGAGCTGGGGCTGTTGCTCGGCCTGCTTCTCGGCCTCGTCGTCGGCGTCGCGGCCTTGCTGATCGGACGCATGCTCATCGCGTCACGGTTGCCGGTTCCAGTTCGCGGGGCGGTCGCTTTTCTCTTCGCTGTGCCCGCCGGGATCGCCGGCCACAGCGTCGTCTCCGGCCTGATGCATCTCGGCGGCGCGCGGCCGACCGCGACCGGCATCGCCGCGGCGGTCGGCGCGATCATCATCGCCAGTGCCGCCATGATGAGCCTGTTGCCCGCGATGACCGCTCGCACCGGTTCGCACGGATCCCCGCTGCACGGTTGATCCGCGGCGGGTCAGTCGGCCGAGTGCTCGCCTCCGCGTCACCGTCGCGTAAGGCGACCATGGCGAGAGTGCGTCAAGACGGCAGGGTCTGACCTGACGCATCCGGGTTTTTGGGCGCCTCGCGCCTGCGGCGCGACCGCCGCTCTATTCCGCTAGGCTCACATCCGTTCGCCAAGCTCCACCGGGCCACGCTTCGCGCGTCCCGGCCAAAGGTGATGATCGGACTGGCGGGATGCCGGAGCCTTGCTCCGGCCTGTCGTCGCCGCGCCTGACCGGCGCGGCGGCGTTTTTCGTTGGGCCTTCCCCTCGTCGCACGGGTGGACGGCGCTCCCTTCTGGGCCCGGCCCGGCGTCCCGCAAGCCGGCCCTCGACTGCGCTCGGGCTCGGCTCCTCCATTGCATTGCGGCCCTGCGGGTGCGGACCGCCTTCTGGCCGCGCCCGGCAGGTCGCAGTTCGCCGCCCACCCCCGCTCCGGGGGAGGCCCTGGGGTTTTTGGGGCGGTGCAGGAGGATAGCCATGCGCCAGAGCGGCAAGCATCGCGCGCGCGGAGAAGCTGGCAGGAGCCAGCCCCCGGCAGAGCGCGCCAATCTTTACGACGAGGTGACGAACCGGATCGTTGCCGAACTTGAGGCGGGCCGCGTTCCTTGGGTCCAGCCTTGGGGCCGCCCCAATGGTCAAGGCTTCTCCGCCGCCCCCGGCCTTCCGCGCAATGCGCTCACCAGCCGCAATTACAGCGGCGTCAACGTGCTCATTCTCTGGGGCGCGGTTATCGAGTGCGGTTATCCTTCGCAATCGTGGCTGACCTTCCGCCAAGCCCTTGAAGCAGGCGGCAACGTCCGCAAGGGCGAGCGCGGGACCACCGTTGTCTATGCCGACCGCTTCACCCCCGAGGCCGAGAAGGAACGCGCACGCCTGACCGGCGACGAGGCCCGCGCCGTGCCCTTCCTCAAACGCTTCACCGTGTTCAACGTCGCGCAATGCGAAGGCTTGCGCCCCGGCCTTGCCGCCGGCCCCGCGCCGCTCCCCGAACGCCAGATCGTGCCCGTCGCCGAAGCGGTTATTGCCGCATCGGGCGTCGATTTCCGCATCGGCGGCAACCGTGCCTTCTATGTACCCGCGCATGATTATGTGCAGGTTCCGCCGCAACCCGCGTTCTTCGAGCAGATCAACTATTATCGCACCGCGCTGCACGAACTGACCCATTCGACCGGCCACGCCTCGCGCCTCGACCGCAAGATTCTCAACCCGTTCGGCAGCAAGGACTACGCCCGCGAGGAACTGGTCGCCGAAATGGGTAGCGCCTTCCTCTGCGCCGCGCTTGGCATCGAACCGACCGTGCGCCATGCCGATTATCTGGCATCATGGCTGGAGGTCTTGCGCGAGGACAATCGCGCCATCTTCTGCGCCGCGAGCGCGGCGAGCAAGGCCGCCGACTGGATAATGGCGCGCCATACCGAGGCCAGCGAAAGCGACGAGCGGAGGGCGGCGGCATGATCCTGCTGACCCCCGAACTGCGCTTCGCGCTGCGCGCGAACGACTTGGCCCGCTGCGCCGCCGCGCGCGATGGCGCGCCAGAACCCGATCCCGTTCCGCTGGTCAAATTCTTCAATCCCTTGGGCGCGGCAACATGGCTCGCGACCGAGCTTTACGATGATGACGACACGCTGTTCGGCCTTGCCGACTTGGGGTTCGGCTTTCCCGAACTCGGCACATTCAGCCTGTCCGAAATGGCGAGCGTCCGCTTGCCCTTCGGCCTGTTCATCGAGCGCGACGAGCATTTCGAACCGTTCGCCCCGCTCTCGACATGGGCCGAGACCGCGCGGCGGGCGGGCGCGATCATCTTCGCTGAAACCGAACTTCGCCGCGCGGCCGACAGCCGCAACGGCAAGGAGCTTCCGCCCCGAGGCGGGTGACGCGCGGCGCGTTTCGCCGCATCGAGTGCCGGTCCCGCCCATCCAGCAAGACAAACGGGACCGGCGCTCCAGAAGGAGCAGACCAATGAAACTCGACTTTATCGACCTTGGCAAGCTGTCCGTCAGCAAGGCCAATATGCGCTACGCGAAGAAGGCGCCGGACGTGTCCGACATCCTTCCGACCGTCCGCGCGCGCGGCGTTCTCGTGCCGCTGATCGTGCGACCGAATTGCGGTCCCGATGCGTTCGAGATCGTCGCGGGCGCGCGGCGCTTCACCGCCGCGCAGATCGTCGCGGGCGAAACCGGCAGCGCCGACCCCTTGCCGTGCGCCATTCTCGAGAACGGCGACGATGCCGCCGCCATCGAGGCGTCGCTGATCGAGAATATCGCGCGGCTCGCGCCCGACGAGGTGACACGCTGGGAAACCTTCACCCGGCTGGTCAAGGAAGGCCGCGACGAAGCGGATATTTCCGCGACGTTCGGCATCCCCGAGCTTGGCGTCAAACGCATCCTCGCGCTCGGCAATCTCTTGCCGCGCATCCGCGACCTCTACCGCAAGGAAGAGATCAACGCGGCGACCGTCCGGCACCTGACCTTGGCGAGCACGAGCCAGCAAAAGGCATGGCTGGCGCTGTTCAGCGACCCCGACGCCTATTGCCCGACCGGCCATCAGTTGAAGGACTGGCTGTTCGGCGGCGCGTCGATCAAGGTCGAACATGCCCTGTTCGACGTCGAGAGGCTCAAGCTCGCGATCATCGCCGACCTGTTCGGCGAGGATCGCTTTTTCGCCGACGCCGACGCCTTCTGGCGCGAGCAGGACGCGGCCATCGAGGATCGCCGCGAAGCCTATCTCGACGAGGGATGGAGCGATGTCGTGATCGTCCCGCGCGGCGAATACTTCCATCGCTACGAGTTTGTGAAGGCTCCCAAGCGCAAGGGGGCGCGCGTCTATATCGACGTGCGCGCGAGCGGCGAGGTGGACTTTTACGAGGGCTATGTCACGTCGAAGGAGGCCAAGCGGCTCGAACGCGGCGAGCCGATCGACACCGCTCCCAAGGTGCCGCGCCCCGAGGTGACGAGCACGATGCAGACCTATATCGACCTGCATCGCCACGCGGCCGTGCGCGCCGCGCTGACCCGTCACCCCAAGGTCGCGCTGCGCTTGATGGTGGCGCACGCCATCGTCGGTTCGCCGCTTTGGACCATCAAGCCCGAGCCGCAGACCGCGCGCAACGATTTGGTTGCCGAAAGCGTCGAAACCTGCCGCGCGGAAACCGACTTCGATACGAAGCGCCGCGCCGTATTGGACCTTCTCGGCTTCTCGCCCGAGGAACCGACCGTGGCCGGCGGCAACGGCGACGACTTCGGACTTGTCGGCGTGTTCCTCCGCTTGCTCGACGTGCCCGACCGCGCCGTCATGGACGTGGTGGTGATCGTCATGGGCGAAACGCTCGCCAGCGGCAGCGCCGCCGTCGAGGCGGTGGGCGGCGAGATCGGCGTCGATATGGCCCGCTACTGGCAGGCCGACGACGCCTTTTTCGAGTGTGTCCGCGACAAGGAGGTGCTGACCCGCATCGTCGCCGAGGTGGCGGGCGAACCTGTCGCCGCCGCCAATGCGAAGGAACCGGGCAAGGTCTTGAAGCGCATCGTCCGCGACCATCTGGACGGCACGAACGGACGGCCCAAGGTCGAGGGTTGGGTGCCGAAATGGATGGCGTTCCCGCCCGCTGCCTATACGGCGCGCGGCGGCGTCGGCACCGTCGCGGCTCATGCCAAGGTGCTCGCGGCGCGCCCCGACCGCGAGCCGGAACCGACCGGCCCCGGCGCGGTGATTGCGCTTCCGGCCCCTGCCAAGGCCGAGCCGCAGGAACAGCCCGAGCGCGAAGCCGCATGAAACTGGACGGGCGGCGGCGCACCCGCCGCCCGTTCCGCCCCCCATAAAATCGCCGCGCCGCTCGGCCGCAAGCGGCCCTCGCAGCGCGGATTTCAGACAGGAGACTTGTCATGGCCGACCGTGTTTCGGCATCCATCACCATCGGCGGGACGCTCCCCGCCAGCCAGCTTCCCGCCTTCGCCGAGGCCATCGCGAACGAAGGGCTGTCCACCGAATGGGACGGCGAACCCTTCGCGCTCGGCGATCTGCCCGAGGGCGAGCCCTTGGCGCTCATGGCGCACGAGGTCGCCTGGGGGCGGTTCGAGGGACTCGAAGCCTTCTGCATCGCGCATGGGCTTTTCTTCGCGCGCTGGTCGGGCGCCTATGCCTGCCAGTGGGGTGCGGAACGCACCGTGTTCACCGGCAGCGGCGAACCGCAAAGCTACGCTGCCGACGAGGACGACTATATCCTCATGGGGCGCTGCACCGCCGAGCGATTGGGCAGCTATGCGGCGATCATCGCGCATTTCGATGCGGCCGACTTCGCGGTGCCCCCGCTTGTCATCACGCCCGAACGGGAGGAGGCGAGCAATGGCTGACATCTGGATTCAGGGCAGCTTCGCCTTTCGCTGCACCGCCGCCGAGTGCGCGCTGATCGAGGAAGTCGCAAACGCTGGCTACGCGCTGGCGAATGACGACGCGCCCGATCCGCCGAGCGCGGCGCTGCTCGCAGCCTTTCCGCCGGACGATGCGAACGTGCCGTGGAGCGGGTTTCGCGAGGCGTTCAACGATCCCGAATTTCCCACCATCGGAGCCGATTTCATCGCGGAAACCTGCCCCGACGACCCAGCCGTGCGGATCGTGTGTTTCGCCAGCATGGACGATTTCGACGCCTATGCTATCGCCGTGGTCGTCCAGCGATGTTGCGCCGAAACGTTGTCCAAGGGGCCGATAGGCTTTGATTGGGCGATGACCTGTTCCAAGCCCCGCATCGGTGAATTCGGCAGCGGCTGGTGCGCGATTTTCGCAGACCGCATCGAGATCGAGGCGACCAACGAGCCGCTGGCGCGCGCGCTCGCGGGCGACGGCAACTAGCCCAAATCGCGCCGCACCGCGCGCTCGCGTGCCGAAAACCCCCGCCGCCTGACCTACCGGGCGGTGCGGCGGATCACCGTCCGGGTGCTTCCGCATAGCGTGCATTCGTCCTTCTGCCGCTCGAATCCGCGCGTGCCGCCGAGCGCGCGGGTGACGACATTGGCCTGTGCGGTAACCCACAGGTTGAGCCGGTCAGTCACGCAGGCATCGCACACCGCCGCGCCGTCCAGCCGCACGATCAGCCGTTCGATCTGCCCCGCAATCGTCGTTCCTTCGTTCATCGCCGTGAGGCTATAGCCGCCGCTTCGTGGCCGCGAAAGCAATCATGGCTTCCCGGAAGGACGCCGGACTGGGCTTCCTGTCCGCGCGCGCATCTCGTCCTTTCGTGTCTCACCACCCCGTCGCCGGCTCCTTGGGCGCATGACCTGGGACGGCCGCGCGCCCCGCGAAACCATCGCGCGGAACTGATTTCCCCGCGCCGCTTTGGCGGCGCTCCTCGCGGCCGCTTCGCTCCAAATCAGCCCCGCGCTTCCGGTCCTCCGCTTCGCTTCGGCCTGCGGTTCGCAGCGCGCTCAAGGGCCGTCCCTTCGGTCCGCCCATCGCCCGGCATCGGGTCGGGCGACTGTGTGAAGGAGACGAGAAATGCCCGCAATCGGTCATGTCCAGCGCCAGAACGACGGTTCGTTCCGGGGCGCCTTGAAGACGCTTTCGGTCAATGCCGAGATCGCCATCATCCCCAATCGCGGTAAGACCGGGGACCAGCCCGACTACCGCGTGCTGTCGAACGGCGTCGAACTGGGCGGCGGCTGGATCCGCACCGGCGAGGTGAGCCAGCGCGAATATGTCCGCCTCGCCATGTCAGCCCCCGAACTTGGCGGCCGCACCCTCTACGCCAATCTCGGCCGCGCCGCCGGGCAGGACGACGACGACGCGTTCGCTGTCATCTGGAACCCCGGCGACTGAGCCGGATCGCTCCCGCGCCGGTCACCCGGCGCGGGGCTTTCCTCATGCCTTGAGGGCTCGGCGTGGGCCTTTTCCTGCACCGGAACGCGCTTGCGGGCCTGCAGAGAGGAAGAAATCCGCTCAGCAAGCACCGAGTATCCGGCGGCGAACGGACCGCCTCAACCATCGACGGTTCCCCCAATTTTCACGCCACCTGCGTTCCGCTTCGCTCCACTCCGGCGACGAGAAAATCGGCTCCCCCGTCGCCCGCTTCGCGGCCGCTGCGCGGTGGTTGACCCGACCCGCTCCCCGCCGGGCGATGGCTCATCTTTCGCTTGTATCAGGAGGATGAGATGTCGGTTGAACAACAGATCGAGGAGCTTCGCGCGGAGCTTTCATGGTGCGATGACGCGGCAGAACGGCGGCAGATCGAAGCCGAATTAAGGGCCGCTGAGAAGAGGCTGAAGCGGTGCAATCGGGCGCTGCGTCAGGCCGAACAGGCAGGCTGGCAATAAGGCGATGCGCTGTTGAAGGGGCAGGTTCGCGGGAGTGGTGCCGCATGGCGCCGCTCCCCTTTTCTAATCGGGAAGGCGGGAAGGCAAAGCGGGCGTCTGGGGCGGCAGGTGGCAGTCGGGCTTGACGGCAAGATAGAGGCAAAATCTCGCGATTTTGTAAGTGTTTGTCTGCACATCGTTTTTTGAAGGCTTTTGCGAGACTCGCCCTTTGAGTGCGAGACAGGGTTGCCAGGAATGGCGGTTTTCTGGGCTTTTCCGATCCCAATCGCGAGACTCCTTGCGCTCTGGCGAGGACGCGCCATTCTTATCGGCGGGGAGCGTCATTCCGGTATGGAAGGACGCCGCTATGCGCGATGATGAGTTCGAACCGCACCTGGGCCGGATGCGCTGCCGGGGCAAGGAGCAGCGCTACCTGAGCCGCGTCGTGAAAGCGGCAAAGCGCGCAGGGCTAAAAACCGGCAGGCGTGGCCGCTTCGACGGCAGCCGGATCGGACGTGGCGCGAGCGTTGCACGGGTGCTCAGATCGCGCGACCGATTGGGCGCGTTCCGGTCGCGCCGCGTGATCGTCAAGATACGGCCTGTTGGACTTGGCGGGAAAGGTATGGGCGGCGCGAAGGCGCACTTGCGTTATATCCAGCGCGATGGCGTGACCCGCGAGGGCGAGCCCGGCGCGCTCTATTCGGCCGACGAGGATGTCGCCGACGGCAAGGTGTTCCTCGAACGCTGCGACGGCGACCGCCGCCAGTTTCGATTCATCGTGTCGGCCGAGGACGCCGACCAATATCCGGACTTGAAGCCCTTTGTGCGCAGGCTGATGACGCAGATGGAGCAGGATCTCGGCACGAGGCTGGATTGGGTGGCAGTCGACCATTTCAATACCGGCCATCCGCACACGCATATCGTTGTGCGCGGCGTGAATGACCGGGGCGAAAATCTGCTGATCGCGCGCGAATATATTTCGCACGGGGCCAGGCAACGCGCGATCGAGATCGCCAACCTCGACCTCGGGCCGCGCACCGACCTTGAAATCGAGGAGCGGCTTCGCAGCGATACTGGCGTGGAGCGGCTGACCGCGATCGACCGACGGCTGATCCGCGACATGGATAGTATGCGCCTGGTCAGCGCGAGCGACAGCGACCCGTTTCACCAATCGGTTCGCGTCGGCCGCTTGCAGAAACTTGGGCGCATGGGACTCGCCTCGCATATCGGCAGCGACACCTGGCGGCTCGAGCCCGACCTCGCGAACACACTGCGCCGGATCGGGGAGCGTGGCGATATCATCCGTACCATGCAGCGCGAGCTGACCGCGCGGAAGCTCGACTGTGCCGCGGCCGATCGCGTCATCTATGATCCGACGGCGCAGGAAGCCGCGCCGATTATCGGCCGCGTTATCATGCGGGGATTGGCGGACGAGCATGAAGACCGCCATTATCTGCTAATCGACGGCATCGACGGGCGCACGCACTATGCCGAGATCGGCGAGGGCGAGATGGTCGATCCGACCCCCGAAAACGCCATCGTCCGGATCGTGCCGCGTGAGGGCGGCGTTCGCCCGGTCGATCGCACGATTGTCGAAGTCGCCGCCGCGAACGACGGACGCTACACGATCGACGCGCATTTGCAGCAGGACCCGAGCGCCAGTGAAGGCTTCGCCGAAACCCATGTCCGCCGGCTGGAGGCGATGCGGAAGATCGCCCGCAATGTCGAACGCGATCCCGATGGAAGCTGGATCGTCACGCCCGATCATCTTGACAAGGTGGTTCGGTTCGAGGCGCGCCAACTCCACGACCGGCCCGTCGCCATCGAGGCGCTGTCGACCGTCCCGCTCGACAATCTGCCAGCGGCCGAGGCCGCGACCTGGCTCGATCGTGAGCTGGTTGCCGCCAGCCCAGCGCCGGTGCGCGATGCCGGGTTCGGCCGCGAGGTTCGTTCAGCGCAGGCGATGCGACGGCAATGGCTGATCACCGAACAGCTTGCAGACGAACAGGATGGGCAGACGGTCTATCGGCGAGGGATGCTCGCCGCGCTCCAGCGGCGAGAATTGCTGCGTGTCGCCCGCCAGCTCTCCGACAAGTTAGGCGTTCCGTTCGCCGAGGCCAGAGAGGGGGAGGCTGTTCAAGGCAGGCTCGTGCGCGCAGTCGAGATGACGAGTGGTCGCCATGCGCTCATCGAACGGTCGCGCGATTTCACGCTGGTGCCGTGGCGCTCTGTTCTCGATCGCCATGTCGGCAAATCGGTCTCGGGCATCATGCGCGACGGCGGGATCAACTGGACACTCGGGCGGCAGCGCAGCGGGCCGAGCGTCTCCTGATCCGGAGGATTCGGGCTTCCTATTTTCATGAAATTATGTTTTCATGGATTCATGAAAAATATCGCAGCGCAAACCGATGTCGGCGACGAGCATCTTCAGGTGCAGATTCCTGCCGTTACGAAACGCGATCTCGGTCAACGGTCGCTCGATTCCCGCGAGCCGATCCGGATGATCGTACTGCGGGCACTTGAAGCCTATGGCGTGAGCGTCCCCGCAGACGCGATATCGGATCGCCGGAAGGGCAGGCGATGAGCGAGGATTTCGAAGCTCTCACTGTTGCGGATTATGCGAAGCAGGCCGCGCGGACTGATCAACGCAGCGGTGGCCGCGCACTGGGCTTCTCGATGCTTGGCCTTTTCGGCGAAGTCGGCAGCTTGCTCAGTGAGGCCAAGAAAAAGCAGCGCGACGATGCCTCCTACCTGGGTTACGCTCACGCCGTCGCGGAAGAGCTTGGTGACGTCCTTTGGTATCTGGCGGCGATCGCACGGCGCAGCCGCATGGCGCTCAGCGACATCGCTGCCGCCGCGGCGACAAACGGCGGACAATGGCAGACGGGCGGCAACGAAACGCTCAGTTTCCATGCGCTGCAGCCGCAGCACATTCCGCTTGCCAAGGCACCGATGCCGCAGTTCGAGCATAGCCTGCTCGCGCTGGCAGGCGACGTTGGGCTGCTCATCAACGATTTCCAGGCGGGCGGTCTTGCGAAGGACCGCGAAGCACTCGCGGGCCGGCTGGTCGCGGTCATGCGCCGGTTGATCCAGGCGGCAAACGAATCCGGTGTTACCATCGAGGCTGCCGCCGTGAAGAATCTTCACAAGATCTTCGATCGCTGGCCGCGCGAGCGCATCTATCCGGCGCCGACCGATGCGGCGCTCGACCCAGAAGAGCAATTGCCGCGGCGGATGGCGATCGACGTCTATGAACGCACCGTTCGCGGGCAGACATTCGTGTATCAACGCTCAAGCGGTGTGTATGTCGGCGACCGGCTCACCGACAACGCGCTCGAACCCGACGACTATCGCTTCCACGATGTCTTTCACTACGCTTATGTCGCGGTGCTTGGCTGGTCGCCAGTGCTGCGTGCGCTGCTCCGTCTCAAGCGCAAGAGCGATCCGAAACTCGACGACGCCGAAGACGGTGCTCGGGCGATTCTCATCGAAGAGGGCATAACTTCCTGGATTTTCGGACAAGCGCAGCAACTCCGGTACTTTGAAAACGTGAAGCGCGGTGGCCTTCCGCTGGACATGCTGAAGCATGTCCGCCAGTTCGTCGCCGGCTACGAATCAGAACGCTGTCCGCTGTGGCTTTGGGAGGAAGCGATCCTCCAGGGCTATACGGCTTTCCGCTTCCTTCAGGAGCATCGGCGCGGCCGCGTCCTGATCGACTTCGCCAATCGCCGCCTGCGTATCAAGGAATTGCCGTCATGACCCCGAAATCCTTTGTGTCCACCCTGGCGGCGACCGAACTTCCCTCAGTGTTCAATCCCTGGCGCGATCGCTGCACGGTCCATGACCGCAGCGACGCCGCCGCCCGGCGCCGCGACAATCTCGAAATGCTGCTCACCGCGGCGCTTGATCATCGCGTCGAAACGATCTGGATCGCGCGTGATCTCGGCTATCGCGGGGGGCGGCGTACGGGCGTACCGCTGACCGACGAAATTCACCTCGGACATGCCGGTACGCTGATGGGCGGCATCGCATTCGAACGTGCGACGCAGGGACCCGCCGTGGCGGAGCGCACCGCGGCGATCGTCTGGCGTGTGCTAGAGCGGATCGGTCAGCCTGTCATGCTCTGGAACGTTTTCCCGTTCCATCCCCATGAAGCGGATGATCCGATGTCGAACCGATGCCACACGCGAAGCGAGCGCGAGGCGACCTGGCCGATATTGCAAGCCCTCGTGTCAATGATCCGGCCCCGCCAGATCGTCGCGATCGGGCGCGATGCTCACCTGGCGCTGGACGGTCTCGACATTCCGACCACCGCGGTCCGCCATCCGAGCTACGGCGGGCAGCGCGAGTTCATCGAGGGCATGTTCAGCCTGTACGGTGTCGCGGATGACAACGATGAGCCGCTAGAACTGCCGTTGGGCGCGCCTCACGCCGCAGCAAGGAGATGTGCGCTCGCCTGATCGCAGCGCTCAAAGAGTTGCTTAAGATCGCCGCGGTTCCAGTTGGCGGTGTCGACCGTGGCGTTGGTCGAGACGATCGTGAGCGGACCCAGCGCGACCCCGCCTTCCTTGGCGATGAATTCGAGCAGACGGCCGAGGCCGATCAGATTGCCGAGCAGTTTTTCGATATAGTAGTGATTGCGGTAGAGCGCGGTCATGCCGAGGCGACGATCGTCGCCCTTGCCGATCAGCTTGAGACTGGCAAAGCTCAGGCACTGACCGCCGTAGGGCGAGTCATTCACGTCGCGGGCGGGGTCGAAGATCAGCAGTTCGAATTTGTTGAGCGCTCGGACGTTCGGGTTGCGCAGGCGCTCGACGATGCCCCAGATTTGATTGATTGGCTGGCCGTCGGCGCGGGGCAATTCCATCATCCGTTCGAAATAATAGCCCGACCAAGCGCCCGACCTCCGGACCTTCGGCAGCACGTTGTCGCGAAACCGGTCGAAGAATTGCGGCGCGCCGTAGCGCCTGTACAGCGCTGCCGGAAAAATCGTGTTGGCGACCGTCTCGATGGGCTTCTTGCCATGGCCCGAAAGGAAGGCATCGACTTCCGCCACGACGGGATCGGCGAGTGTTGCGCGCGCAGTCGGCTCGGCCACGGAGATGACGACATTCTGCGCCTGGTGTCCGGTGGCGAGGTCGACGAGCCGGACCGCCTCGCGCCAGCCAGCAACGCAGTCAGGCTGCGGCGGTATGGGAAGATACATCGACTTCCTCCGTCAAATTTGCCGTGGCGAAAAGGCGCGGCGCTAGAAAGCGCTCAGTAAGCCAGGCGTGGCCTTCCAAGCCCCAACCTGGTCCCCAGCTGTTGCGGATGAGAATGGCCGGGATGCCGTCCACGGTTCCATGCCCGACCGCGACGACCGCGTGCCGTTGCGCTGGCTCGGGGAGTTCGTCGTTCGCCGGATCGACGACGCCATCACCGCGCGGCTGGAAGAAAGACCGTGACAGCATCGTCAGCATGAGCACCGGCGTGTCACGGTCCAGCGCGGCAAGGATGGATGACAGGTCGGTTCCATCCCTCTGTCCGTTGCGGCCATAGAGCGGGCCAACGGTCGCCGGCGGCGTCCACAGTCGATGATCGGCTGGAACCGCAGCCAGATACGGCCAGCCTTTCTCGTCGGGTTGGCCATCGAGCCGTAGCGCGTCCAGCATTGTGGATAGCAGTGCGCCGCTCGTCGGCGGTCTGCCCGCCCGTTTCTGCGCGGCATGAAAGGCGAATTCACACGACAGCGGTGCCCAGCCGTCGCGAAGCCCGGCGTGGGTGTCGCTCGCGGCGAATGCGAGGCATGTCGGCCGCGCGCCTTGATCGCGCGCAGGTCCGAACAGCGGCCGAAGGTCACGGACGATATCGATCATGGGGCGTCAGGCGGCCTCGAGCAGGTGCCGCCGTTCGGCGCGCGACAGGCCCGTCTGTTCCGGGCCGGTGAGGTCGAAATCGAGCGTCAGGCTGGTGAGGGCCGGCGCAGGCTGCCACGGCCGCCGCTCGTCGAGCGACATGCGGCCGCGCCGCGGCGCATCGGGCGCCGCGGTGACACGGCGGACAACGGGACCACCGATGCCATCGCCGTCGATTGCCTCACGCTCGTCGCGAACGACGGCGAAGCCGCTGGCGATCAGTTGGTCGAGATCCCAGAGATACCCACCGCCGCTATGTTCTTCGAGCCGCAGCACGAAAAGATCATTGCGACTGCCATCGATCCGCGAGCCGGCATCGCGCTCGGTCAGCAGCCAGACGTCGCCGCGATAGTTGTCGGGCCGATAGTCCTTGAGGAGATCGACCTTCAGGCTGCGCGGCTGCGTCCGGAGCAGGTCGGTCATCACCGATGGCGAAATCAGATTGTAGCGAACCAGGGTGCGGCACGTCGCCTCATAGCTGGCGCCGATCCGCAGCGAGAGCTGATAGACGACATTGGGGCGCCGGAAATGATCGATCTGCCATCCTTGTCGCGCGCTGTGCGCGAGCATCAGCCATTTCGGCATCATGAAGGCGATCGCAAAGGCGTCGGCTTCGGTTTCCTCGAAGTTGTTTCCCGGTTCGGGCGACATCGGCATCCGGCGCAGGATGCTCTCATCGTCGAGGCTCGGCTCGTGTCGCATCGAAAAATGCCCGAGTTCGTGCGCGGCCGTGAAGCGCTGGATGCTCATCGGTCGTTCCGTCGTGACGAGAACGCCAGGAGCAGGTGCGCTGAGATAGGCGCCGAGCAGGCCTTTCAGGGGACGAAGCAGCAAGGGTAGACCCACGGCATGGATCGCGCCGAAGACATCGACGCTGCCGCCTTGGGTCTCGATCAGTGCGCGCGTATCGAGTTCGCGATGCAGGCGGCCCGCTGCCATCGTACCAGCGCGAACCGCGCTCGCATAATCCGACGCCATCGATCAGCTCCGTTCGCCGCCAGACCGCGAGCGGAGATATTCGGCAAACCGGCTCAGCTCGGCCCGGTCCTCAGTCGACAAGGCCGCAACGCGTCGCGCCAGATGGGCGACATCGGCGGGAAGGCTCGCGGAGGCCTCGTCTTCGCCGGTAAAATAGGCCACCGACTGGCGGTAAAGACGGGCAAGCCGCGTCAGTTCGATCGCTTCAACGCGGCGCTGGCCATTCTCGATATCGGTAAGCGCGGTCCGGGGAATCTTGAGATAGGCAGCAACTTCTTCCTGCTTGAGGCCGAGATATTTCCGTGCTTCGCGCAGACGGTCGCCCAAGCGCCGCCGCTCCTGCTCGTCGCCTTCCTGGCGGAGTGCGAGATTGGTCATGGCTTCGACCCTTTCTTCTTAACCCAGACGCGTTCGATCTTAGGGAGGAGGTCGTCAATCGCCTTCTCGATCGAATTGTAGCCGCCGGTGCGGACGATGCTGTCGCGAAGCTCGATGTCGAGGACCTGCTCCACCGCGCAAAGCGTGTCGACCACGGACAAGGAGTCGAGTGGCACGGGCGCCTGGATGATCTTCGGGTTTTCCGGAGGTAGGGCAATTCCGCGCACCTGTGCCTCAGCCCTGGCCACTTGCAGCAGTTCGTCGACCAACGCCCTAATGGCGTCGGCTTTGGGAAACGCGGTTGCCGCGGGCTTCGGAGGAGCGATTGTCGCCATGCATGCCTCGCACGATTTCACTACATTAAATGCGATATAATGTCTGATAATCCGACACGCAAGCCCGAATTTGCAGCTCGGATTTTTGCAGGGTGTAGCGGGTCATCGGCGGTGCGGTGTGGTGGTCAGTGCCACCTCGAGGGACAACGGCAGGGCAGAATCATCAACTCGGGTCATAGCTCGATCAAAAGAACAGAGCTGGAATATTGAGTCAGTCGCCGACGAGTGATCTCCTTCGGTCACCCACCAGCCCCCAGCGGCTCCGTTCATTTCGGGCGGCCCATAGCCGAGTCTTGAAGCCGCGCCCCGACCGCATCCGGCGGTATGGGCGGGAGCTTCAACGTGACCCCGACCAAATTGCTCATCGGCCAGATCCTTGTCGTGTTCGCAATCGTGATCGCGGGCCTCTGGGCGGCGACCCAATGGGCGGCGGCGATGCTCGCCTACCAGCCCGAACTTGGTCCGGCCTGGTTCATGGCTGGAAGCACGCCGGTCTATCGTCCCTGGGCGCTCTTCCCCTGGTGGTATCACTACGATGCCTATGCGCCGCATGTTTTCGACAAGGCCGGCGCGCTCGCCGGCGCGAGCGGTTTCATCGGCTGCGGCGCGGCGATCGCAGGCTCGCTCTGGCGCGCGCGGCAGTCGCGCCAGGTCACCACTTATGGTTCCGCGCGCTGGGCCAAGCCGAACGAGATCGAGCGGGCAGGCCTTCATGGTGACGCCGGCGTGTTCCTGGGCCGCTCGCGTGGCCGTTATCTGCGCCATAACGGCCCCGAACATATCATGGCGTTCGCGCCGACCCGTTCGGGCAAGGGCGTCGGGCTGGTCATACCGACGTTGCTCGGCTGGACCGGCAGCACCGTCGTTCACGACATCAAGGGTGAAAACTGGCAGCTCACCGCCGGTTGGCGCGCGCGCTTCTCCCACGTCCTGCTGTTCAACCCGACCGATCCCGCTTCCGCCAAATACAACCCGCTGCTCGAAGTCCGGCGCGGCGAGCATGAGGTCCGCGACGTCCAGAACATCGCCGACATCCTGGTCGATCCCGAAGGCGCGCTCGAACGGCGCAACCATTGGGAGAAAACCAGCCACAGCCTGCTGGTCGGCGCGATCCTCCACGTTCTTTATGCCGAGCCGGAAAAGACGCTCGCGCGGGTAGCCACATTCCTGTCGGACCCCCAGCAGCCGTTCGTCACCACGCTCCGGCGGATGATGACCACCAATCATCTCGGCACGAAGGATGCGCCGATCGTGCATCCGGTCGTGGCGTCGGCGGCGCGCGAGGTGCTCAACAAGTCCGAGAACGAGCGCAGCGGCGTCCTCTCCACCGCCATGTCATTTCTCGGCCTCTATCGCGACCCGACCGTCGCCGAGGTCACGTCGCGCTGCGACTGGCGGATCGCGGATCTCGTCGAGGCGGGCCACCCCGTCTCGCTCTACCTCGTCATTCCGCCATCGGACATCAGCCGAACCAAGCCGCTGGTACGCTTGGTGCTCAACCAGATTGGTCGCCGCCTTACCGAGAAGCTGGATGCCGATCCTGCCAAGGCGGGCAAGCACAAGCTCCTGATGATGCTGGACGAGTTTCCGGCATTGGGGCGCCTCGACTTCTTCGAGACCAGCCTTGCGTTTCTTGCAGGCTATGGGGTTCGCGCCTTCCTGATCGCGCAGTCGCTCAATCAAATCGAGAAGGCATATGGCGAGCACAACTCCATTCTCGATAACTGCCATGTCCGTATTGCCTTCGCGACCAATGACGAACGCACGGCGCGGCGGATCTCGGACGCGCTCGGCATCGCCACCGAGCAGCGCGCGATGCGCAACTACGCCGGCCACAGGCTCGCGCTGTGGTTGGCCCATGTCATGGTCAGCCGGCAGGAGACGGCGCGGCCGCTCCTGACCACCGGCGAGGTGATGCAGCTCCCGCCCAAGGACGAACTGGTGCTCGTTTCCGGCATGGCGCCGATCCGCGCGAAGAAGCTGCGCTATTACGAGGATCGCAATTTCCGCGAGCGGATCGCGCCGCCGCCCCAGCTCGCGCCCGGAGACTATCCCGATCGCCCGCAGGGCCGCCCCGACGATTGGAGCGGGCTGGTCCGCGCGCCTGACAGCCGGCTTGGCAAGGCCGACGACGACGCGAAAGCCGATGAGGACGGCGGCTTGCAACAGCAGCGCCATCCCGGACTCGGCGAGGAACAGACCAAAAAGCCCGAACCGCCCAGGCAGCTCGATCTTCTCGGCCTCGACCGCGACGACACCGATCCCGTCGCCGAAAAGCACGCGATGGACCGCGCCGGCACCACCGGCACGCTGATCCGCGCCCATACCATCAACCAGGGTCGCGACAGCGACACACTGCCGAGCTTCTGACGATGGCGGCGATCAAACCCAACCGCGTCCGCTACCAGCTCTTCCTGCCCGAAGATCTGAGCCACCGCTTCGAGGCGCTGGCGAGCCAGCCCGGCGCGTCCAAATCGGCGATCCTCACCGACGCGCTCACCGCCTGGCTCAACCGGCAGGCGGCGAGCGGGCTGGAGAACAAGTTCAGCCAGCGGCTCGATCGCATGTCGCTCGCGCTGGGGCGTGTCGAGCGTGACGGGCATGTGCTGCTCGAGAGCCTGGCGCTGTTCATCCGCTATGAACTGATGGTGCAGGCCCCTTTGGCCGAAGCCGACGAAGCGGCGCGTGCGATCGGCCGAGACCGCTTCGAGGCGTTCATTGCCCGCGTCGGCGAAGCGCTCGCCAGCGGCCAGCGCACGCTTGCTGCCTCCGCGAAAGACAATGGAGGTGGGCGATGAGCGACACGCTTTTCGGCTCCGATAATTCCGCAGGGCGTCGGCGCGCGATGCTGCGCACCGCGATGGGGACGACTATCGCGGCGGCGCTGGCCGATCCGATGGTCATCGAGATCATGGTCAACCCGGACGGCGTGTTGCGCCTCGATCGACTTGGCGAAGGCCGGATCGATACCGGCACCAAATATGAGCCCGCGCAAGTCGAGCGGATCATTCGTCTGGTAGCATCCCACGCGCGCACCGAGGTTCATGGCAATGCGCCGATCGTTTCGGCCGAGCTGCCGCCGCACGGCGAAGGCGCGGGCGAGCGGTTCGAGGGTATCCTGCCGCCGGTCAGCCTCGCGCCATGCTTCTCGATCCGCAAGCCCGCGGCGCGCATCTACACTTTGCTCGACTATGTGCGGGACGGCATCATGCTCGCCGACACGGCGCGACTGCTGTCGATGGCCGTGGTCGAGCGCAAGAACATCCTGGTCGCGGGCGGCACCAGTTCGGGCAAGACGACGCTTGCCAACGCGCTGCTCGCCGAGATGGCGCACCTCGATGAACGCGTCATCATCATTGAAGACACGCGTGAGTTGCAATGCGCCGCGCCCGACGTGGTGGGGCTGCGCACGCGTACGATCGGCACTGCCGGAGCCGGCGGCGTCACGATGGCTGATCTTGTCCGCTCGACATTGCGGCTCCGCCCCGATCGCATCGTCGTTGGCGAGGTGCGCGGGCGCGAAGCGCTCGACATGCTCAAAGCCTGGAACACCGGGCATCCGGGCGGCATCGCAACCGTCCACGCCAATTCGGCAGTGTCGGCCCTCTACCGGCTCGAGCAGCTCGTGCAGGAAAGCGTCGTCACCGTTCCGCGCCGGCTGATCGCCGAATCCATCGACATGATCGTGTTCATCGCCGGGCGCGGCCTCGCGCGCCGCGTCGACACGATCGCGCGCGTCGCCGGCCTCGATCCCGACGGCGGCTACGCCGTCCTCGACCTTACTCCCGACCACGCCCTCGAACCCCAAGGAGAATGACCATGCGCTTGTCCCGTATTCCTGCCCGTATTCCTGATCGTCGGAGCATCTTCCTCACCGGAGCCGCCATCGGCCTCGGGCTTGCGCTCGCCGCCACCGCGCAGGCCGCCGGCTCGGGCATGCCGTGGGAGGAACCGCTCCAGCAGGTGCTGGAGTCGGTCCAGGGTCCGGTCGCCAAGATCGTCGCGGTGATCATCATCATCGTCACCGGTTTGACGCTGGCGTTCGGCGAGACAGCAGGCGGGTTCCGCCGCCTCATCCAGATCATCTTCGGCCTGTCGATTGCGTTCGCGGCGTCGAGCTTCTTCCTCAGCTTCTTCAGCTTCGGCGGTGGAGCGCTCATCTCGTGATCGCCTCCGGCAGTCATATCGAGGGTTTCGAGGCGCCGATGCACCGCGCGCTCGCCGAGCCGATCCTGCTCGGCGGGGCGCCGAGGGCGATCGCGATCGTCAATGGTACGATCGCGGCCGCGCTCGGGCTCGGTCTCCAGCAGTGGATCGCCGGGCTGGCCATGTGGGCGTTCGGGCACACCCTCGCGGTGTTCGCCGCCAAACGCGATCCCGACTTCGCCCCGGTCCTGGTTCGCCACCTTCGCCAGAAGGGGCATCTGTCATGCTGAATCTGCGCGAATACCGTCAGAAGGCCGCCCGGCTCGCCGATCACCTTCCATGGGCGGCGCTTGTCGCGCCCGGCGTGGTGCTCAACAAGGACGGCAGCTTTTCGCGCGTCCTCAGGTTCCGCGGCCCCGATCTAGAATCCGCCACCGAAGCCGAGCTTGTCGCCGCCTGCGCGCGGGCGAACAATGTCCTGAAGCGCTTCGGCTCGGGCTGGGCACTCCATTTCGAGGCCGAGCGGCGCGAAGCGCTGGGTTATCCCGACAGCAGCTTTCCCGATGCGGCGTCGTGGCTGGTCGATGAGGAACGGCGCGCGGCGTTCGAAAGCGCGGGCGCGCATTTCGAGAGCCGCTATTATCTGACGCTCACCTTCCTGCCTCCGCCCGATCAGGCGGACACGGCGGGCCGAGCGCTGGTCGAGCGCAGCGACGACGCGAAGGGCCGCGACTGGCGACAAGCGCTTGCCGGCTTCATCGCCGAGACGGATCGCGCGCTTGACCTGTTCAGAGGCTTCATGCCCGAGGTGCGCGCGCTCGGCGACAGCGAAATGCTGACCTTTCTCCACGGTGCGATCTCCGCGCGCCGCCATGTCGTCGCCGTGCCCGAAACGCCCATCTATCTGGACGGGCTGCTGGCCGACACGCCGCTGACCGGCGGGCTGGAGCCGATGCTGGGCGACCAGCATCTGCGGACGCTGACCATTCTCGGATTTCCGAACGCGAGCCGTCCCGGCATCCTCGACGGACTCAACCATGAGGATTTTGGCTATCGCTGGGTGACGCGCTTCATTGCGCTCGACAAGACCGACGCAACCAAAGCGCTCACTCGCCTGCGGCGGCAGTGGTTCAACAAGCGCAAGTCGATCACCGCGCTGCTGCGCGAAGTCATCTACAACCAGCCGGTCCAGCTTCTCGACAGCGATGCCGACAACAAGGTGGTCGATGCCGACCTGGCCTTGCAGGCGCTCGGCGGCGATCATGTCGCGTTCGGCTATCTGACGACGACGATCACCGTTGCCGATATCGACCGCGCCCGCGTCGAGGAAAAGGTCCGCGCGGTCGAGCGCATCGTCAACGGGCTCGGCTTCACCTGCATCCGCGAGGGCATGAATGTGGTCGAGGCGTGGCTGTCGAGCCTGCCGGGCCATGTCTATGCGAACGTCCGGCAACCGATCGTCCACACCCTGAATCTCGCGCATCTCATGCCGCTGTCCTCGGTATGGGCAGGACCGGCGCGTAATCCGCATCTCGACGGTCCGCCGCTGCTTTATGCGGAAACCAGCGGCTCGACGCCGTTCCGTCTCAGCACGCATGTCGGCGACGTCGGTCATATGCTGATCGTCGGACCCACCGGGGCCGGAAAGTCGGTGCTGCTCGCAATGCTCGCGCTTCAGTTCCGGCGATATCCAGACTCCCAGGTCTATGTCTTCGACAAGGGATTTTCGGCGCGCGCGGCCGTGCTGGCGATGGGCGGCGCGCATCACGCGCTCGGGCTTGGCGGCGAGAGCGGTCATGCCGATGACGAGGGCGGGCGAACGATCGCCTTCCAGCCGCTGCGCCACATCGATCGCTCCAACGAACGAGCCTGGGCGGCCGAATGGATCGGCGCGCTGCTCGCCCATGAGAAAGTACTGGTCACACCCGAGATCAAGGAGGCCGTCTGGTCGGCGCTCACCAATCTCGCGACTGCCCCGATCGAGGAACGCACGCTCACCGGCCTGTCGCTGCTGCTGCAATCGGCACCGCTGCGATCGGCGCTCACGCCCTATACGCTCGAAGGACCGTTCGGCCGCCTGCTCGACGCCGCCGAAGACGATCTAGCGATCGCCGACGTGCAGTGCTTCGAGACTGAAGCGCTGATGGGGCAGGCGGGCGTCGTTGCGCCCGTGCTGACCTACCTGTTCCACCGGCTCGAAGAGCGCTTCACCGGGCGGCCGACGCTTCTCGTACTGGATGAAGCCTGGGTGTTCCTCGACCACCCGCTGTTCGCCGCGCGCATTCGTGAGTGGCTGAAGGTGCTGCGCAAGAAGAACGTCAGCGTCGTGTTCGCGACACAGAGCCTAGCCGATATCGCCGACAGCACGATCGCGCCGGCCATCATCGAAAGCTGTCCGCAGCGCATCTTGCTGCCCAATGATCGGGCGATCGAGCCGCAGGGCCAGACGGCCTACGTCCGCTTCGGTCTCAACGCGCGCCAGATCGAACTGGTCAGCCGCGCGACGCCCAAGCGGCAATATTATCTGCAATCAGCGCGCGGCAACCGGCTGTTCGAGCTTGGGCTAGGCCCGATCGCGCTGGCGTTGTGCGGCGCGTCCGATCCCGACAGCCAGAAGCGCATAGACGCGGTGCTGGCCGAAAAGGGCCAGGCCGACTTCGCCGCGACCTTTCTCTCCCAAGCCGGCCTCGATTGGGCGGCCGACCTGCTTGGGCGTCACCCTGCCGCCCGCCCCCCAGAAGACAAGGAGTAATTTCCCGTGCCCCGTATCCCTATCCGCAAATATGCGTGCCTCTCTGCTCTCGCGCTCGGCGCCGTCGGCTCGCTCGGTATCGGCATCGCGTTGACCTCGACGCCCGTCGCGGCCCAGCTCAGCGTGTTCGATCCATCGAACTATTCGCAAAACCTGCTCACCGCCGCGCGCACGCTCGCCCAGATCAATAACCAGATCCAGAGCCTCCAGAACGAAGCGCAAATGCTGATCAACCAGGGCAAAAACCTCACCAGGATCGATTTCCCGCAACTTCAGGAGCTTCGCCAGCGCCTCCAGCAGATCGACCAGCTCATGGGCCAGGCGCAGGGCGTCGACTTCCGCATCGATCAGCTCGACGAGCGCTTCCGCCAGCTCTACCCGCAGGAGTTCGATCAGGTGTTCCGCCGCGATCAGCGTGTGGCTCGCGCACGCGATCAACTCGATACCGCAATGTCCGCGTTTCGCCAGACGATGGGGGTCCAGAACCGCATCGTCGACAACGTACGGAGCGACACGCAGGCGCTCGCCGACATCGTCGCGCGCAGCCAGGGCGCGGAAGGCTCGCTTCAGGCGCAGCAGGCCACGAACCAGCTTCTCGCGCTCACCGCCAAGCAGCAGCTCCAGCTTCAGCAAATGATGGCGGCGCAGTTCCGGGCGGAATCGGTCGAGCAGGCGCAGCGGGGCCAGATCGCGCGCGAGGCACGCGAGTCAACGCGCCGCTTCCTCGGCGACGGCAAGGCTTACACGCCACGCCAATGAGCTGAGGCAGGCGAGGACCGCGCCCCCAGCTCCCCCCGGTCCGAACCTGTCTCGTCGCGGGGGCCGTAGGGCTTGCCCCTCTCATGGCCGCCGGTCCCCGCGACACCTTTCAACTTCAAGCAGGAACCCGCCCATATGGATGACCTGAATGTCATCGATCAGTTCATGGAGGCCTTCGCCTCCTACATCGACAGCGGGTTCGGCCTGTTGGGCGGTGACGTCGGTTTCCTGACCACGATCCTGATCGGCATCGACATCACTCTCGCCGGGCTGTTCTGGGCGCTCGGCGGCGAAGACGACGTCATCGCCAAGTTCCTCAAGAAGATCCTCTATGTCGGCGTCTTCGCCCTGATCCTCAACAGCTTCTCGACACTGTCCGATATCATCTTTCGCAGCTTCGCCGGCCTCGGCCTCACCGCAGGGGGCAGCGCGATTACGGCTGACGATTTATTGCGACCCGGCAAGCTGGCCGGGACCGGCTTCGAGGCAGCATGGCCGCTCCTCGAGCAGGCGAAGGAGTTGGTTGGCCCGATCGCCTTCTTCGACAATTTCATCGAGATCGCCGTGCTGGTGATCGCCTGGGTCGTCGTCATCGCCGCCTTTTTCATCCTCGCGATCCAGCTTTTCATCACAATCCTCGAATTCAAGCTCACTTCGCTCGCCGGCTTCGTGCTCGTGCCCTTTGCGCTGTGGAACCGCACGTCGTTCCTCGCCGAACGGGTGCTCGGGAACGTCGTCAGTTCGGGCATCAAGGTCATGGTGCTCGCGGTCATCGTCGGCATCGGCTCTAACTATTTCGCCGACTTCACCAGTGCGATCACCGGCGACGAGGTGTCGATCGAACAGGCCGTGTCGCTGATGCTCGCGAGCCTCGCGATCTTTGGCCTCTCCATCTTCGGCCCGGGAATCGCATCCGGCCTCGTCGCCGGCGCGCCGCAGCTCGGCGCCGGATCGGTGATCGCCACTACCGCGCTTGCCGGCGGAGGTCTTGCGATGGCAGGCGCTGGCGCCGTCGGCGCGGCACGCGGTCTCGCGGGGGCCGGTCTCGGCGCGATCCGCGCCGGTACATCGATGGGGTCTGCCGCATCCACCGCCTACAAGCTCGGGCAGGAAACCTCGGGCTCGACCAGCGTCGGCGCGGGCCTCGGCGGCGTTGCGACCGCCATGCGCGGCGCGGCTGCCAACCGGATGAGCGGCGGTCTCGGCGTTAGCGCTGCCGCCGATCGTGGGCAGCGCGCCGCATGGGAAGCAGGAAGCACCCGTGCCGGCGGCGGCGCCCCCGCAGCCGCGCCGACAGGCGCAGCTGAAGGAACACCCGCCTGGGCGCAGAAGCTTCATGCCAGCCAGAATGCTCGCCACCGCCGTCAGATGGCGATCCACGCAATCCAGGGCGGCGACCGCGGCGGCGCTGGCGCCACTCCAGACATCAAGGAAAGGGACTGAGCGATGAAATTTCGACGCGCATTGCAGCGCTATGGGCGAACGCCCGAACCCGAGACACCCTACCAACGAGCGGGCCAGCTTTGGGATGAGCGTATCGGCTCGGCTCGCGCACAGGCGAAGAACTGGCGGCTGATGGCCTTCGGCGGCCTGTTCCTGACCACTGGTCTGTCGGGCGCGCTGGTCTGGCAATCGATGCAAAGCCGCGTCGTGCCCTATGTGGTCGAGGTCGATGCACTCGGGCAAGCACAGGCCGTCGCGCCTGCCGCCAAGGACTATCGGCCGACCGATCCGCAGATCGCATGGTTCCTCGGCCGGTTCATCACCGGCGTTCGAGCGCGCTCGCTCGATCCGGTATTGATGCGTGAAAACTGGCTATCAGCCTATGATTTCGCGACCGAACGTGCGTCACTGTTCCTCGGCGAATATGCCCGCACCTCCAATCCGTTCGCCGATGTCGGGCGCAAGACGGTTTCGGTGCAGGTGACGAGCATCGTCCGCGCGTCAGATACGAGCTTCCAGGTCAAATGGACCGAGCAGCAATATGAGCGGGGAAGCCTCGCCAGCACGTCACGCTGGACGGCGATGCTCACGGTGAAGATCAAGCCGCCGCGCTCGGCCGATGTGCTCCGAAAAAACCCGCTCGGTCTCTATGTTGACGCGATCGACTGGAGCCGCGAACTGGAAACGCCGCAGGACCGGCCACCTTCGCCGCAACCATCGGCCGTGCCCGATCCCGCACAATCACTCCCGGTCGCGCCGCCCGCCGACATTCCGCTGGGCTCGCCGCTCGATCCGACCCTTGCTCAACCCGCAGCCGCACCATCCCCCGAAAGGACCGACCAATGATCCGTGCCCTCATCCTGGCGGCGAGCGCGATGGCGCTTGCCATGCCCGCCGCTGCGCAGAGCCGCGAACCCGCGTCACCGACCGCGCGCGTCACTGCCGCCAACCGGGCGGCACTGCGCGAGCCGTCGAGCGCGGGATATATATATGCCGTCCAGGTCTATCCCTGGGCGGAAGGCGTGCTCTACCGGCTCTATGCCGCGCCCGAGCGCATCACCGACATTGCCTTGCAGCCGGGCGAAACGATTGTGTCCGTCGCCGCCGGCGACACCGTGCGCTGGACTGTCGGCGATACCACCAGCGGCATCGGCAAAAGCAAGCGCGTGCACATCCTCGTCAAGCCGTTTTCGGCGGGCCTACGCACAAACCTTGTCATTGCTACCGATCGCCGGACCTACCATCTCCAGCTCGAAAGCACGCCCGCGACCGCGATGGCGGCGATCTCCTGGACCTATCCACATGACGAGCTGATCGCGCTCCGGCGTCAGCGGGATGCAGCCGTGGCGGCGACGCCGATCGCGTCGGGCCTCTCGGTCGAAAGCCTCAACTTCAACTATGCGATCTCGGGCGACAAGCCGGCCTGGCGGCCGCTGCGCGCGTTCGACGATGGGCGGCAGACCTACATCGAGTTCTCGCCCGCGATCGCCGTGGGTGAGGCGCCCCCGCTGTTCGTGATTGGCGAGGATGGCGAGGCCCAGCTCGTCAACTATCGCGTCGCCGGCCGCTATTATGTGGTCGACCGCCTGTTCGGTGTCGCCGAGCTGCGCCTTGGCGGCAAGAAACAGCAGATTGTCCGTATCACCGCCGCCCAGCCGAAGAGCCGGCAGCGCAAGGCCGGGAGGGGCGCGTGACCGATCCAACCGCTTCTTCCGCGCCGATCGCGGCGCCCAAAGCCGACCCCGAAACGCTCGTTCTGCGCGCGGCGCCGGGCCGCGTCACCCGTTTTCGCCGCGGTGCGATCGTCGCCATCGCTGCCGCCGGCTCGACCGCGATCATCGGCGTCGCCTGGCTGGCGCTCAAGCCCGCGACCCTGAGCCTGATCGCACCAAGCGATGAAAAGCTGGTTGGCGCGAAGGCGCCGCCTGATGCGCTCGCGGGCGCGCCGACGAGCTATGGCGACGTGCCGAAGCTCGGGCCACCGCTTCCCGGTGATCTCGGGCGGCCGATCCTCGAGCGCCAGCGGCAGCTTGGCGGGATGGTTCCCCCTGACCCCGCTGCCGATGCGGTGAGCCGGGCCGCGCAGGAAGCCGAAGCCGAGCGCCAGCGCATCGCCGCTGAGCAGAAGGCCGCACGCGAGTCTGGCGTCATGCTGCAATTGGCGGGCGGCGGTCGCGCCGCCGCCCCTGCACCGGTGACTACCGATGCAAGTGTTCCGCCAGCATCGGCCGAGACTGCCAAGCCGCTCCTCGACCCTGACCGAGATCCTAACGCCCAGGGGCGCAAGAACGAATTGGTCGGCCGCGCCAATCGCGACGACGACATCAATCCGCACGCGCTGGCGCAGTCCGTATCGCCTTGGATCTTGCAGGCCGGCAGCATCATTGCCGCGAGCCTCATAACCGGGCTCAACTCGGATCTTCCCGGGCTCGTCACCGCGCAGATCACGGAGAACGTCTATGACAGTGTGACCGGGCGCGGTCTGCTCATTCCGCAAGGATCGCGGCTGATCGGCAGCTACGACAGCGTTGTAGCGTTTGGGCAGAGCCGTGCGCTGGTCGTCTGGCAGCGGATCATCCTGCCCGACGGCTCGTCGATTCGTATCGACAATGTGCCGGCGACCGATACGCAGGGCTATGCGGGTCTGTCCGACCGGATCGACCGGCATACTTGGCAGCTTCTGAAGGGCGTCGCCCTGTCGACATTGCTGGGCGTCGGCACTGAATTGAGCTTCGGCAGCACCGAAAGCGACCTTGTCCGGGCGATCCGCGAGTCAGCGCAGCAGAGCGGCGCGCGCGCCAGCGATCAGCTCGTCACGCGCAATCTCAATATCCAGCCGACCTTGCGCGTTCGCCCCGGCTGGCCGCTACGGGTGGTCGTGCACAAAGACATCATATTGCCCGGACCCTGGGGAGGCCGTCATGGCTGATTTGAAGCTGCCAAGGCTGCCCGATCGGACGCCGGTTAAGATCACGATCAACGTCATGCCGGATCTCATCGAAGCGCTGAACGACTACGCCGAGGCCTATGAGGCGGCCTACGGCCGACGCGAGTCCGTACCGGACCTCATTCCATTCATGCTTAGCGGCTTCCTGGCGAGCGACCGCTCGTTCAGCCGGGCACGTAAGAAATAGTCCGATGTCGGCCCGGCAGCCTGCAACGAATGGCGACGACGCGCCCCCGATTGGGCCGATAAGCGTTCGCATTCCCGACGCAGTACGGATGACGGGGCTCAGCAAATCCAAGATCTACCAGCTCATCGCTTCCGGCGACATCGAGGCAGCCAAGGTCGGCCGTGCAACCGTGGTGTTTGTCGATAGTCTGCGGTCCTTTCTGCGATCACACTGTAAACAGCCGCGTTCTCGGGCGTAGCAGGGATCGCGCATGTCGGCCTGTCGATATTTCGGCACGGCCTGTCGCGAAGGGGTAAAATTGGGGGTGGATTGAGCGGAATTATCGGCACGACGATCAAGAACGTTGTTATAAATCAGTATCTTATGTTTTTCGTGTGAATCCCTCCTCCGCTACCACTTCATCAAGCTTGTGCAGCAGGTCGTCGAAGGCCGGTGCGTCGGCGACGAGGAAGGCGCGTGCCATGCGGCCGCCGATCATGGCGAGCTCGACTTCAGTCAGGCAGGTGAGCGCAGAGGCTGCGGGCCACTTGGTTGAGACTTGTTCGAGCACCGTCGATCCTTACTCGCATTGACGTGACAGCGACCGTGTCATGATCGACCGGGCCTGACTCGGCCCGCGCGACGAGCATGCCGGCCGATGCGACAGGGACGATCCGGCTCTTGTCATTGCGACGCGCGCGGTTAGCGTCGCGGCGTGCGCCAAATCCTTCTCCTGATCTCCGCCCTTGCACTCGCCGCGCCGTTATCAGGCGCCACCAGACCGGTGCATCTACCCGGCCTGCAATACCGCGTGATCCGTTCCGGCCCCGCTACCGGCGCGCAGCCGACGCGTGCCGACCGGGTGTCAATCCGATATGTCGGGCGGCTGGCGGATGGCAGCGTGTTCAGCACCTCAGCGAATAACGGCGCCGATCCGACCAGCTTCGACGTGAAGACCGTCATCCCCGGCTTCACCGCGCTGATCCGGCTGATGCGTCCGGGCGACCGCTGGGAGTTCACCATTCCCGGCTATCTGGCCTATGGCCGGGAAGGGAAGGCCTTCGTTCCCGGCGATCCGACGATGAAGCGCGACGTGCCGCCCGGCGCCACACTGATCTTCGACGTCGAGCTGGTCTCGATCGCGCCCAACTGACCGCAAGACTGGATCGCCTGACCGCAGCGCCCCGGCCGCTCGACTTCGCTCGAAGGCCGCGGATAGAAGAGAGGTTGTCTCAGGGGGAGTGCAGGCGTGAGCGATTGGACGCACGGCTATAATATCGAGCAGGGCTATACCTATGGCGTCTATCGCGAACTCGCGCCGGACTGGATGGACGTCTGCGCGATGCTGGCCGGCTATGTCGCGCCGTCGGAGGCGGGGCAAGGCGGCCTGCGCTACCTCGAACTCGGCTGCGGCCAGGGCTTCGGGCTTTGCCTGATCGCTTCCGCCTATCTCGACATCCAGTTCGTCGGCGTCGATTTTTCGCCGGAGCATATCGCTCACGCCCGCGGGCTCGCCCGATCGGCCGGCCTGGATAATGTCAGTTTCGTCGAGGCCGATTTCCTCGATCTGGCGCGTGCCTGGCCGGCCGAGCTCGGACGGTTCGACTATGCGGTTCTGCATGGCATTTATAGCTGGGTGCCGGCGGAGTTGCGCCACGCGATCGTCGCCTGTCTTGCAGAGGCGCTCGTTTCGGGTGGCCTTGCCTATCTGTCCTACAACTCGATGCCTGGCTGGGCGGTCATGCAACCCTTCCAGCACATCGCGGCGCGGCTGCACGCCAAGTCGGCGGCGCCGGGTGCGCAGGTGCTCGGCAACGCCGTCAGCCTGTTCCAGCGCCTCAAGGCCGGCAAGGCGGCGCTGTTCGACGCGTTGCCTGGTCTATCCGCGCGGGTCGACGGGCTGAAGGATCTCAGCCCCAATTATCTGGTGCAGGAATATCTGCACAGCAACTGGACCCCGATGTGGTTCAGCGAAGTGGCCGAGGAGATGCGCGGGGCCAAGCTCGATTTCGTCGCCTCCGCGACCCTGCCCGAAAACCTGTTGCCGGCGATGCTGCCCGAGCCGGTGCGCGCCGTCATCGGCGAGGTTGCGGATCCGCTGGCTCAGCAGGACGTGATCGACTGTGCGATCAACCAGAGTTTCCGGCGCGACCTCCTCGCCCGCGGCCGGCGCAAGCGATTCCCCAACGCACCCGGCGCGGCCGACCTGCTGGTCCATGCGCTGGCACGGCCGGCAGGAGAAACGGTCGCGATCAAGACAAGCTTCGGCGAGTTCACGCTGCGCCAGCAGCTTTATGCGCCGGTATTCGACGCGCTGGAGAGCGGACCGAAGCGCATCTCCGCACTGCTCGGGCTCAGCACCGAGCAGTCGAATGTACTTCAGGCGCTGATCCTGCTGGCGCATGGCGGCCATGTCGCGATCCTGAAGGACTGTGCGCGCGTCGCAAGCCCCGCGCAGCGATTCAACAAGGCATGCGCGGCCGCGGTGCTGGCCGGCGCGCCGTATAACTATCTCGCCGCGCCGGCGATCGGATCGGCCCTGACCGCCCGCGACGTCGACCTGATGCTGCTCGCGCTCATGGCCGAGGACAGCGAGCGCGAGACCCTGCCCACGCGCCTGCTGGACGCGCTCGGCAAGCTTGGCCGCAAGTTGCTCGCCGACGGCACGCCGGTCGAAGGCGCGGAGGCGCAGCGGCTTGCAAAGGATTTGGTAAACGATGTCGTCGTAAACCGCCTGCCGCTCTGGCAGAAGCTCGGCGCCGTCGATTAACGCTGGCACGGACCGCCGAACTTCCCTAGCGGAAGGCCCGTGATGCGTGTTGTTTGTGCCGGAATGGGACGGATGGGGGCCCTGGCCCTGGCGGGCGCGGCCGCAATTCTGCCCGCCCAGACCTATGGTCCCGCTGCCGAGCCGAAGCCGGATGCCGCCGCGCTGAGCGGCGTCGCACCGCCTGCCATTCCGCCGGAGCTTGCCCGCGCCGCCGTCAAGGCGGTCGAGTTCAATCCGGCGATGCGGGCGGCCCGCATCGGCAATCGTGCCGCCGCGACCGACGTGCGATCGGCCAAGTGGCTCTATGGTCCCAGCGTGTCGGTCAACGCCTTCGCCTTCGAGGGCGGCAGCGCGATCGTGCGCGATGATCGCTTCACCGCCAATCTCGTCGTCGATCAGCCGATCTGGCAGGGCGGCCGGATCGGCGGCACCATCGACCGCGCCAAGGCAGCCGTGCGCCAGAGCGAAGCCGTCACCGACGAGACTGCGCAGGACATTGCGCTGCGCGTCGCCAACACCTTCTACGATCTCGTCCGCGCCACGCTGCGCGCGCAGACGCTGGAGCAGGGCCTTGCCGAGCACCGTAATCTGGTCGGCTCGATCGAGCGGCGGGTGGAGCAGGAAGTCAGTCCTCGCGTCGATCTCGAACTGGCTCGTTCGCGGACCGCACAGCTGCTCGAGCAGCAGACCACCGCCAAAGCGCTGGCAGCATCCAGCCTGCAGCAATTGCGCGTGCTGCTGAACGACCCCTCCTTCACGCTGGAGGAGATGCCACGCTACAATGCCGCCGTGCATCATCCCGATCCGGTGCGTGCCGTCGAGGAGGCGACGACCTGTTCGCCGACCCGCCGCCGGCTCCAGGCCGAGGCGCTGGTCGCGCGCGCCGACCAGAAGCTGGCGCGCGCCCAGGTGCTGCCGCGCGTTTCGGCGCAGTTCACCAGCAACGAAGTCACTGGCGAACGCGTCGGGATTGCCTTCAGCGCAGCGACCAATGGCGGCCTGTCGCAGTTCGAGGCCGCCCGCAGTGCCGCACTTCGCCGCACGGCCGCCGAAACGCGGATTGGGGCGGTGGACCTCGACGTGCAGACGGCGCTCGCCGCCGATTTTGCCGAGAACAGCTCCGCGCGCGACCGGATCACGACCAGCACCGCCGCGGCCGCCGCGGCGCGGGCGGTCACCGATTCCTACCAGCGGCAGTTCGTCGTGAGCCGACGCAGCTGGCTCGATGTCATGAATGCCGCGCTGGAAGCCGCCCAATCGGATGTTAACGTCACCGATGCAGAGGTGAGCGCCATGGCATCCGCCGCCCGTATCCTCCTTCGCACCTGCCGCTGGCAGCCCGAGCCTTCGGTGAGCCGCCCATGACCGCTCCGCTTCCCGTCCTTGTCGAGCGCCTGGCGCGCGAGCGCGGGGCCGACCTACCGCCCGATTGGATCTCCGCAGGCATTGATCCGTCGCACCTGACTGGTGAAGACGGGCTATCGGCTCTGGTCGACGGAGCCGGCTGGCCGGTCCGGCCGGTGAGCGGTCGCCCAAGAGCCAACAAATTCCCGCTGTTCGTCTTTTCGCCCGACCAAGGCTGGCTGTTGGCGGAGCAGTGGGAGGGCAGGGATCGGCTGCGTGTCTGGGACGGCATGCCCCGCACGATCGATTTCCATGGCGGTCTGACCTTCTACGACCTGGAGCTGCCCCAGGCAGCGGTCGCGCGCGCGCACAGCTCGGCCTTCGACGTATTCTGGCGCGCGATCGTCGCCCGGAAGGACGTGCTGTTCGCGGCGACGATCGCGACCGTCGTCGCCAACATCATCACGCTCGCGACTTCGCTCTATTCGATGCAGATCTACGACCGCGTGATCCCGCGGGCGGGCTATTCGACGCTCTGGGTGCTGACGGTCGGCGTGCTCGTCGCGCTGCTGATCGACTTCGCGCTGCGCACCACGCGTGCGCTGATGATCGAGCGGGAGGCGGCGAAGATCGATCACGACGTCTCCGAATATTTCTTTGCGCGTGCCCAGGCGGTGCGGCTGGATGCGCGTACCGGCGGCGTCGGCACCATGGCGGCGCAGTTGCGCGGCCTGGAGCAGGTGCGGGCGATGATGTCGTCGGGCTCCCTCTTCCTGCTCGCCGATCTGCCCTTCGCGCTGTTCTTCGTCGTGATCATCTACCTGCTCGGCGGCGTGCTTGCCCTGGTGCCGCTGATCAGCCTGCCGATCGCGCTCGGCATTGCGTGGGGCCTCGGCCGGCTGATCCGCAAGGACACCGATCGCGCCCAGGTGAGCGCGAACCGCAAGAACGGCCTGCTCGTCGAATCGATCGACGCCGCGGAAACGATCAAGGCCAATCGCGGAAACTGGCAGTTGCTCGCCCGCTGGAACCGGCTGATCGAGGACGTGCATGCGTCCGAAGACCCGGTGAAGCGCTGGACCTCGACCGCCGGTTCGATCTTCTCGACGCTGCAGCAGATCGCCTATGTCGCCTTGATCGCGTTCGGCGCGATCGAGGTGGCGCAGGGGCGGATGACGACCGGCGCGCTCATCGCCTGTGCAATCGTCGCCGGCCGGGTGAACGGGCCGCTCGTCACCCAACTGCCCAGCCTGATCGTGCAATGGGGCTATTCCCGCGCCTCGCTGCGCATGCTCGACCAGGTGCTTGCCCTCCCGATGGACGAGGATCCCGAAGTGCAGGGGCTCAGACCCGCGCATCTGGGCGGGGCACTGCGGCTCGAAGGCGTGCGTTTCGCCTATCCTGGCGCGCGGGAGGGCATCGACGTGCCCCAGCTCGAGATCAAGGAAGGCGAGCGCGTCGCGATCGTCGGCGGCATCGGCTCCGGCAAGACGACCTTGCTGCGGCTGCTGGCGAGCCTCTATCGACCCCAGGCCGGCCGCGTGATGCTGGGCGGGCTCGATGCTTCGCAGATCGCACCCGACGTGCTGCGCCAGCATATCGGCTATCTCGCGCAGGACTATCGGCTGGTAAACGGTACGCTGCGCGAGAATCTGCTGCTCGGCCTGTCCAATCCCGGCGATGACGTGCTGATGGATACGATTGCCAAGAGTGGGCTGCTGCCGCTCGTTTCGGCTCATCCGCGCGGGCTCGACCTGCCGATCGCCGAAGGCGGTCGCGGCCTGTCCGGCGGGCAACGCACCCTGGTTGGGCTGACGCGCCTCCTGCTCGCCAAGCCCCCGGTCCTGCTGCTCGACGAGCCGACCGCCAATCTCGACGATCAGGTGGAGAGTCTCGCGCTCGGGGCTGTTGCCGCGCAGCTCAGCTCGTCGCGGACGCTGATCGTGGTGACGCACAAGCTGCGGCTGCTTTCTCTCGTCAACCGCGTCATCGTGATGATGAACGGGAAAATCGTCCTCGACGGCCCCACGGCAGACGTGGTCAAGGCATTGCAGGGGCCGCCCAAACAGCAGAAGGTCGCCGCCCAGGCCGAGGCTGCCGCCTGATGCGGTCGCGCACGTCTATTTGGGTCATCGCGCTATCCTCGCTGGCGGTGCTGGGCTTCCTGCTGTGGTCGGTCTGGGCCGAACTCGACCAGATCACGCGCGCGCGTGGCCACGTCATCCCGACGGGCCGTGTCCAGACGGTGCAGGCGGCGACCGAAGGCACGGTCAACGCGATCATGGTCAAGGAAGGCGACCGCGTCGCCAAGGGACAGCTGCTGGTCAAGCTCGACCAGGTCAGCGCGGGTGCCGCGGTGGAAGAGGGCCGCGCCCGCGTCGCCGCGCTGCGCGCGTCGATGGCGCGGATCGAGGCGGAGCTTTTCAATCGCCCGCTCAGCTTCCCGGCTGAAGTGACTGCTTTTCCTGAAGTCGCGAGCAATCAACGCATGCTGCTGGCAACCCGGCGGCAGGCGCTCAACGCCGATATCGCCGCGCTCAGCTCGCAGCTGTCGCTCGCCCGACAGGAGCTGGAGCTGAACCGGCCGCTGGTCGGTTCGGGCGATATTGCGCGGGCGGAGCTGCTGCGTCTGCAGCGTGCCGTGTCCGACTTGTCGGGGCAGATCGCGAGCCGCCGCAGCCGCTATCTGCAGGAGCTGCAGACCGAATATACGCAGACCCAAGAGCAGCTGACCACGGCCGAGCAGGCGCTGACCCAGCGAGCCGATCAACTCGGCAATTCGGAAATGCGCGCCCCGGCAGCAGGGGTCGTCAGCAACCTCAAGCTTTCGACCGTTGGCGCGGTGCTTCGACCGGGCGACGAGGTCATGCAGATCATCCCGGCCGGTGCCCGGCTGATCGTCGAGGCCAATCTGTCGCCGGCCGAGATCGCGTTCATTCGGCCGGGACAGGATGCTTCGGTCAAGTTCGATGCCTATGACGCTTCGGTCTATGGTTCGGCAGAAGGCAAGGTCATCTTCGTCAGTCCCGATACCACGACAGTACCGCGACCGGACGGTGGGCAGGACAGCTTCTACCGCGTGCAGCTGGCCGTCGATACGGGCACGATGCGGCCGAAAAACCCCGGCGAGCGCATCCTGATCCAGCCCGGCATGACCGCAGTTGCGGAAATCAAGACCGGAACGACGACGGTATTCCGCTATTTGACCAAGCCGATCCTCAAGACGACGTCGGAGGCGATGGGGGAGAGGTGATCGTTTCGGGCTTGTTCACAAAAGTTTAATCTGAACTCTGCAAGAGGTGCATCGGGGCCGACCTGACCCAGGGAGGCTTTTGCTGCGGGTGCGAGCAAAACAGGCTTGTGTTCCACCCTGGCACGGTTTTAGGGTTGTCAGGCCGGCGGAGAGATGCCAAAGGCCGAATGCGGACCAGTTCGAACCAAAAGGGAGTGTCCAGATGAGTTTCCGTAAAGCAGCGACGTCGCTCGTTGCCGCCGTTTCCATGATCGCCCTGCCGTCGATGGCGGCGGCGCAGACCGCTTCGGCTTCGAAGCTCTCGGTCGCTTCGGCCCGCACCGGCGCCAATGTCGAAGGCGAAAAGCTCGCCGGCGGCAGCCTGATCATCGCAGTCCTGGCCGCCGCCGCGGTCGTCGCCGGCATTATCGTTGCCGCCGACAGCGACGACGATCCTGCCAGCAACTAAGCTTTAGTTGATCAAAGTTCGAAGGGCCGGTCCGGTAAGCGGATCGGCCCTTTTCGTTTGTGGCGCGCGCATTACCTTGTCCTCCCATTCTGATGCGGAAGAGGCGGGTTCATGACGAAGGCGAGCGCTACTTTTGCCGGCGGGTGCTTCTGGTGCACCGAGGCCGTTTTCGACGATGTGATTGGCGTTGAGAGCGTCGAAAGCGGCTATATCGGCGGGCACGTCGAGAACCCCACTTACAAGCGGGTGTGCGACGGCGACACTGGCCATGCGGAAGCAATTCGGATCGTGTTCGATCCCGACGTTATCGCCTATGGCGACCTGCTCGACATCTTCTTCCACACCCACGATCCGACGCAGCTGAACCGGCAGGGCAATGACGTCGGGACGCAGTACCGCTCCGCCATCTTCCCGCATTCGCCGGAGCAGGAGGCGGAGGCGCGCGCCGCCATCACCCGGGCTCAGTCCGACTGGCCGCAGCCGATCGTGACCACCATCGAGCCGCTGTCGACCTGGTACCCGGCCGAGGATTATCATCAGGAATATTTCGCGCGCGTCGGCGATCAGAACCCCTATTGCATGGCGGTGATCGCGCCGAAGCTGCGCAAGTTCCGCAAGAGCTACGCGGAACGATTGAAGGGCTAAAGCGCTTGGGGCTGCGGCCGACATTCGTTACGGCTGTGCGTTCAACCATGGAGAATATGCTTCGATGAAGCCTTTGCGGAAGGCCGTATTTCCGGTCGCCGGTCTCGGCACGCGCAACCTGCCGGCCACCAAATCGGTGCCGAAGGAGATGCTCCCCGTCGTCGATCGGCCGCTCATCCAATATGCGGTGGATGAGGCTCTTGCCGCCGGTATCGAGCAACTGATCTTCGTCACCGGGCGCGGCAAAGGTTCGATGGAGGATTATTTCGACATCTCGTACGAGCTCGAAGCGACGATGCGCGAACGCGGCAAGTCGCTCGATTCGCTCAAGGGCACGCGCCTCGAAGCCGGTCAGATCGCCTATGTACGACAGCAGGAGCCTCTCGGCTTGGGCCACGCAGTTTGGTGCGCGCGGCACCTGGTCGGTGATGAGCCATTCGCGGTTCTGCTCGTCGACGAACTGCTGTGGAACCCTGTCAACCCGTCGATTAGCCAGCTCGCAGAAACGTATCGCGAGAAGGGCGGCAATGTAATCTCCGTACTCGAAGTGCCAGCGGACCACACGCACCGCTACGGCATTGTCGATCCGGGTCTGAGCACCGGCGAGCTGACCGAAGTGCGCGGCTTTGTCGAAAAGCCGAAACCTGGCACCGCGCCCTCACGCCTGGCAGCGATCGGCCGCTATGTGCTGCAGCCGGAGGTCATGACGGTCCTCGACAAGGGTGAGCGCGGTGCGGGGGGCGAGATCCAGCTGACCGACGCCCTTGCTCAACTGATCGGCAGCCAGCCGTTCCACGCCCGCACCTACCGCGGCGCCCGCTACGACTGCGGCGACAAGGCGGGGTTCGTGCAGGCGAACCTGGCGCTTGCACTAGAACGTCAGGACATCGGAGCGGAAGTGCGGGAGTTCGCCCGCGAGCTGCTTGGCTAGACGCGAAGCGCTTCTTCGGCTTCGCCGGTCAGGACCGCCGCGATCCGTTCCGAGGCGCGCCCGTCTCCATAAGGGCTCCCGGCGCGCGCCATCCGGGCATAGGCCGTCGGATTGTCCAGGAGCAGACAGGCCTCGGCAACGATCCGTTGCGACCGTGCGCCGACCAGCTTGGCGGTTCCTGCGATCACACCTTCCATGCGCTCGGTCACGTCGCGAAGCACGAGGACCGGCTTGCCCACAGCTGGCGCTTCCTCCTGAACGCCGCCGCTATCGGTGAGAACGAGGTCCGACCTGGAGAGCAGCCTTACAAAGCAGGCATAATCGAGCGGCGGCAGCAGGTAGACGTTCGCAACATGGCGAAGCGCCACCTCCATCGGTTCGGCCACTGCGGGATTGGGGTGAAGGGCGAGCGCCACCAAAACATCGTCGCGGCCCGCCAGGGCGCGAATGGCTGCCGCAATCTCGGCTAGTCCGGCCCCGTGATTTTCGCGGCGATGACAGGTAACCAGCAGTAGGCGCTTGCCCGCGGCAGCGCTCAGCACCGGGGCTGTTTCCGTGCAGACCATCGGGTCCCCTGCAATCCGAACGCGCATGGCTTGAAGTGCGTCGATCGACGTGTTGCCGGTAACGTGAATGGCTGCACGTCGCACCCCTTCGGCAATCAGGGCTTCGGCGGCACGCGCGGTTGGCGCAAAGTGCTGATCCGCGATCAGGGAGATCGTTCTGCGATTGAGCTCTTCCGGCCAGGGTTGGCCCGTATCGCCGGTGCGTAGACCCGCCTCCACGTGAGCGACCGGGATCCTGAGATGATATGCAGCGAGCGCTGCCGCGAGCGCCGAACTTGTGTCTCCCTGAACGATCACCCGCTCTGGCTGCCTGAGCCTGAAAACGTTCGAAAGGCCGGCAATCAGGGCCGATGTGAGCTGGTTCAGATCCTGATTTGGACGCATCAGGCCGAGGTCGACATCCAGTCCTAACCCAGTCCAGGAAAGCGCTTGCCGGAGGAGATCGTCATGCTGGCCGGTGGCGCAGACCAGGGGTTTGGCGCCGCGGTCTCTCAGCGCGGCAATGACCGGCGCCAGCTTGAGCGCCTCCGGTCGTGTGCCGAACACGACCATCATGTCCCCCATGCCGCAGTGCCCCCATGCTTATCCCCAGCCTTATCAAGGCATGGCGACGAGGCTTTGGCAACCGCTCACAATTCTTTGTAAGCCCGATACCATCGCACGAACTCCGGAATACCGGCATCGAGCGACGTTCTTGGCGCGTAGCCTAGATCGCGAGCGATCGCGCTCACATCGGCGTAAGTGTCCCGCACATCGCCCGGCTGCATCGGGAGTGGCTGGCGGACGGCAGGTCTTTCGCATGCAGTCTCGATCAGCTGAACAAAGCGCTCCAGCTGCTCCGAGCGGCTGTTGCCAATGTTGTAGATGCGGTGGCGAGCACCTGCGCCGGAGGAATGATCCAACGCCGCAACCACACCATCGATGATGTCGTCGATGTAGGTGAAATCCCGGCGCATATCGCCGTTGTTGAAGAGCTTGATTGGCTTGCCCGTCAAGATCGCTTCGGTGAACAGCCAGGGGGCCATGTCGGGGCGGCCCCAGGGGCCATAGACGGTGAAGAAGCGCAGGCCGGTTAGCGGGATGCGGTAGAGATGGGCGTAGGTCTCGCTCATCAACTCGTCCGCCTTCTTGGTGGCGGCGTAGAGGGAGACCGGATGATCGACCCGGTCTTCCTCGCTGAACGGCAGCTTGTCATTGCCGCCATAGACCGAGGACGACGAGGCATAGACCATTGGCACCTGCCGCTCTCGCGCCACTTCCAGCAGGTTCAGGTGCCCCACGACGTTGGCCTGCACATAGGCGCGGGGGTTTTCGAGAGAATAGCGGACACCGGCCTGTGCGCCGAGATGCGCGATACGCTCGAACGCGTGGTCCTTGAGCGCCGCGGCGAGTGCTTCGTGATCGGCGAAGTCGATGCGGTGCAGCGTCAGCAACTCGCCATGCCGCCGGCGGAGTTCAGCGACGCGATCCTCCTTCAGTTGCGGGTCGTAATAGGCGTTGAAGTTGTCGATGCCGACGACGCGCTCGCCGCGGGACATCAGCCGGTCGGCGAGGTGGAAGCCGATGAAGCCGGCGGCGCCGGTGACGAGCGTGGTCAATCAATTCTCCTTATGTGCGGCGCGACGCAGTCGGTCGCGAATGGCAAGGCCAAGGCCTTCGGTCGGGATCGGGGCGACCGCGATCGCTGCCGCGTTCGAGGCATCGGCCTGGTGGAGCAGATCGAATAACCGGGCTGCTGCTTCGATCAGGTTACCGGCGCTACTGAGCGTCGCATCTCCCTCCACGGGTCCGAAGCCGATCAGGAACTCGCCCCCTCGCGCATCGGTCGCGTCGAGGCGGAGCGGCTTGGACGGCGCATAATGCCGCGCAAGCATCCCAGGGGCTTCGATTGTTGCGGAGGCCGTCATCGGCAGACCAAGATCTATCGGACCAGGCCGGAGCAGGCGCAGTTCCTCTCCGGTCGCTGCCACGATCGTGGATTCAAGGCCAATGCCCGCCGGACCAGCGTCGAGGACCAGCGGTATGCGGCCATCCATGCTCTTCAGGACATGCTCCGCGCGCGTGGGGCTGATCGTTCCGCTGGCGTTCGCCGAGGGGGCGGCGAGGGGGCGGTTCGTCGCCCGCAGCAGCGCCTGCATGGCCGGATGGACGGGCACGCGGATCGCCACACTGTCCAGTCCCGCCGTGACGATGGAGGGGAGGACGGGGGATGCTTTCGGCACCACCAGTGTCAGCGGGCCCGGCCAATGGCGTTCGGCCAGCGCGCGCGCCGTCTCGTTGAAGGCACCCAGCCGTTCGGCGGCGGCGAGGTCGGGCACGTGAACGATCAGCGGGTTGAAGCCCGGCCGGCCCTTGGCTGCATAGATGCGCGCGACCGCTTCGGCATTGGTGGCGTCCGCGGCGAGGCCATAGACGGTTTCGGTCGGTACGGCGACCGGTTCGCCTTCCAGGATCAGCCTTGACGCCTCGACGATTGCATCGTCGTCAACTGGCAGGACACGGGTGGTGGTGGCGCTCACGGCATCGCGCTATAGGGCGCGCGACAGTTTCTCAAGGAGCCCCATGACCTACACTGCCCCCATCGCCGAGCAGCGCTTCGTGCTCGATCATGTCGTGCGCATCGGCGAGCTGGTCGACGATGCGGACTTGGTCGGCGCGATCGTCGAGGGCGCCGGTTCCTTCGCCGAGGGTAAATATGCGCCGCTGAACCGCATTGGCGACCAGGTCGGTGCGCGCTGGCGCGACGGGCAGGTGGTGATGCCCGAGGGGTTCAAAGCCGCCTATCGTGCCTTTGTCGAGGGCGGTTGGGGCAGCATCAACGGACCGGAAGCCTACGGCGGGCAGGGGCTGCCCTATACGCTCGCGACCGTGGTCATGGAGGATCTCGGCTCGGCGAATATGGGCTTCTCGCTGATCAATATGCTGACGCCTGGGGCGATCGAGGCGCTGGTATCGCACGGCTCGCCCGAGCAGCAGGCGACCTATTTGCCCAAGCTGATCACCGGCGAGTGGAACGGCACGATGAACCTGACCGAGCCGCAGGCAGGTTCGGACGTCGGCGCGCTGCGCACCACCGCTACGCCTGCAGCGGACGGCAGCTGGCGGATCAAGGGCACGAAAATCTATATCACCTTCGGCGAGCACGACCTGACCGGCAATATCGTTCATCTGGTGCTCGCCCGCACGCCGGGCGCGCCGGCGGGGACCAAGGGCATCTCGCTGTTCCTCGTGCCCAAATACCGGCTGAACGACGACGGCACGCCCGGTGCGTTCAACGATGTCCGCTGCGTGTCGATCGAGCACAAGCTCGGCATCAATGCGTCGCCGACCTGCACTTTGAGCTTCGGCGACCATGACGATTGCCACGGTTGGCTGATCGGCGAGGAGATGGGCGGCATGCGCGCGATGTTCACGATGATGAACAATGCGCGGCTGAACGTCGGCCTGCAGGGGGTGCAGATCGCTGAGCGCGCAACCCAGCAGGCGCTCGCCTATGCGCGTGAGCGGGTGCAGCTCGGCAAGCCGATCGTCGAGCATCCCGATGTGCGCCGCATGCTGATCCGGATGCGCGCGCTGACCCAGGGCGCGCGGGCACTGATCTATTATGCCGCGGGGCAGGCGGATCGCGCGCATGGCGGCGATGCGGCCGCCCGGGCGCGGCTGGAACTGCTGACGCCGCTCGCCAAGACCTGGGGCACCGATATCGGCTGCGAGGTCGCCTCGCTCGGCGTGCAGGTGCATGGCGGCATGGGTTTCGTCGAGGAAACCGGCGCGGCGCAGCATTATCGCGACATTCGCATCGCGCCGATCTACGAAGGCACCAACGGCATCCAGGCCACCGACCTCGTCAACCGCAAGCTGCCGATGCATGGGGGTGAAGTGCTCGCGTCGCTGCTTGCCGAGATGCGCAGCGAAGCGGGCGGGGAGGCACAGTTGATGCAGCTGGTCGACCGTGTCGAAGCGATCGCGCGCTGGATGACCGGCAACGAAGCGTCGCCGGAGGACAAGCTCGCCGGCAGCTACCCGATGACGACGATGACCGCCGTCGCGGTGGGCGGTTGGCTGATGGCACGGCAGGCGAAGGCGGCGACGGACGGCTCGCCTTTCGCCCGGATGAAGCAATCCGTCGCGCGCTTCTTCCTCGACAGCATCGTGCCCGAAGCGATCGGACTCGAGCGATCAGCGCGGCTCGGCGCAGCAGGGCTTTACGCGCTCGATGGCGACGCGCTAGCGGCCTGAGCCATGTCCAGTTTCAAGATTACGCCCGTCATCCTGTCGGGCGGCGGCGGCACGCGTCTTTGGCCCTTGTCGCGACCAGACAAGCCGAAGCAATTTTTGCCCCTCGCGTCCGAACTGACGATGCTGCAGGCGACCGCGGCCCGTACCGGCGACCGCGCCCGCTACGCGCCGGCGCTAATCGTGGCCAACCGCGCCCATGCGGACGAGATCGAGGCGCAGTTGGCGGCGATCGGCAGCGCCCCGCGGGCGATCCTGCTGGAACCCGCCGCCCGCAACACCGCCGCGGCGATCGCGCTCGCTGCCCTGTCCGTCGAACCAGACGACGTGCTGCTGGTCATGCCCAGCGATCATGTGATCGAGAAGGTGGACGCGCTCCACGAGGCCGTCGCCGCAGGGGTCCCGTACGCGGCTGAGGGATGGCTCGTGACCTTCGGCATCACGCCGACCCATGCCGAGACAGGCTATGGCTATATCCGCCTTGCCGAGCCGCTCGATGCCCACGTTCATCGGGTCGAGCGCTTCATCGAGAAGCCGCTGCGGCCCGCAGCTGAAGCGATGCTGGCAGACGGCGGCTATGCCTGGAATGGGGGCATTTTCCTGTTCAAGGCCAGCGTCATGATCGAAGCGCTCGAAGAGTTCGCCCCGCAAATCCTCGAGCAGACAAGGCTCTCGCTGGCGCAGGCCGAGCGGAGCGGCCTGCGCGTCATGCCGCAGGCGGACGCCTTTGCGGGCTGCCCGTCCGAATCGATCGACTATGCGGTGATGGAAAAGGCGCCGCGGGTTGCCGTCGTGCCCGTGGACCTCGGCTGGTCGGACGTGGGCAGCTGGGACGCCCTTTACGAACTGGGACCGCGCGACGCCGCTGGTAATCTCAGCCAGGGCGTGGTGCGGCTGGTCGAAACGGCCAACTGCCTCGTGCGCAGCGAGGGGCCGCGCGTCTCGATGCTTGGCGTCTCCGACCTGATCGTCATCGCGACCGGCGACGAGATCATGATCCTTCCCCGCGGGCAATCGCAGGAGGTCAAGCGCCTGTCAGGTGCTTAGGTACCAGCGCTCGCCGCCTTCCAAGCCGAGCGCGGTGAGGCGGCCGCTGGCGAACGCGCCGGTATCGATCCCGATGCGGTTCGGCCGCTCCTCCACATCCTCGGTGATGGTGTGGCCGTGCACGACGATCGGCCCATGCGTGCCGCGAAAGTCGAGGAACTCGGAACGGATCCAGCGCAGGTCGCTGCCCGTCTGCTCCTCGACCGGCACGCGCGGGCGAATGCCGGCATGGACAAACAGATAGTCGCCAACCGCAATCCGGTCTTCGAACCCTTGCAGGAACGCGACATGCTCCGGCGGCACGCGAGCGATCAGTGCGTCGAGCAGCTCGGGGTAGTCGAGCGCTTCATACTCCGCTTCGTTGAAACCGTAGCTGAGAATGGTCGCGCGACCGCCGATCTTTACGAAAAAGCGCAGTGCTTCCAGGCTGCCGCCGAGCGCCTTCAGGAACACTTCCTCGTGATTGCCCATCAGGAAGCGGGCAGAGCGGCCGCTCTCGGCAATCTCCAGTGCGCGCTGGACGACGCCGGCGGATTGCGGTCCGCGGTCGATCAGGTCGCCCAGAAAGACGATCTGCGTGCGCGCCGCGCTGCGCGCGCGCTCGTCCGCTTCAATGCGAAACATCAAAGCGTCGAGAAGATCAAGCCGCCCGTGAATGTCGCCGATCGCATAGATGCGCAGGCCGTCAGGGATGCGCGCGGGCGGCGGGCCTTGGTCGATGGCGCGGCGGAGAAGCTTCAGAACCATGGTTCGATCATGTTGGGTGCCAAGCATGCCATATAGGCGGTGGCCGGCTGAACGCCAGATTGATCAACGCGATGCCGCGTCCGGATAGGCGAGGAGGGCGGTCGAGCCTTGAGGTACCGTGACGGTGCTCCGTCCGGTGAGCGACCAGCATTCGGCGGGCCCGAAAGTCTCCCCATCGACCGTGCCGGTCCCGGTCACCGGAATGAGCAAAGCGGTAGTCTCGGTCTCCACGACACGTTCCGTTCCGGAAAGCCTTTCGACCACGAACTTCGGGCCTGCCGCCAGCAGGCCGGGCCTAGCCGGCGCGGGCGGCGGTACGAAGGGCGCGAGGGTGGAGACGGCAGCGCCGTCTTCAAGATGCAGTTCGCGCGGGCGGCCATAATCATAGAGGCGATAGGTGAGGTCCAGATTCTGCTGAACTTCGATCAGCGTCAGCCCGGCGCCGATCGCATGGATCGTGCCCGCGGGAGAGTAGATGAAATCGCCAGGCCTGACCGGCCGCCAGTCGAGCAGGTCGACGATGCTGCCGTCGAAGGCGGCGCTGCGCAGTTCCTCCGCTGAAAGCCGCTGCAACGGACCGAGCGCGATGGTGGAGTCAGGCGCGGCGTCGAGGATGTACCAGGCCTCGTCCTTCCCCCGCGGGTAGCCGGCGGCCTGCGCTGCCGCATCGTCGGGATGAACCTGAATCGACAGCCGTTCGCTGGTGAAAAGATATTTGACGAGCAGTTCGGCGCTTGCCGGCTGGTCAAACCAGATTTCGCCGATGGGGGCGCCGTTCTCGAAGCGGGCGAAATCATCGCCGAGCGTAGGACGACCCCACGGCTTTTCGACGGCATGGGCGGTGAGCTTACGGGCTGGCATGCCGCGCCACCTAGCTGGGTGCGCGCCTGAAAGCGAGGCTCAGACGCGCTCGAACAGTTCGGCGGGATCGATGCGGAGGCGCTGAATGACGCCCCGGATGCGCGGCCATTCCTCGTCGAGGAAGGCGCGGCGCTCCTGTTCCCGAAGACGGCCGGCGGCGCCGTCCGCCACGAACATGCCGACTCCGCGCCGCACGGTGACCAGCCCTTCCTCCTGGAACAGCTGATAGGCTTTGGCGACGGTCAAGGGGTTCGCCCCCTGTTCGGCGGCAAAGGCCCGGACCGACGGCAGCATGTCACCTTCCCGATACCGCCCGTCCAGGATCGCGTCAGCGATGCGATCGCGTAGCTGGAGATAAACCGGGCGTTCGGCAACAGGCATTGCGCCTTACTGCCCTAACACAGCGGTTCACGTCAAGGCCAATGGCGCACAACATCGTCGTAAACGGGGCGGGGGCGCTCTTCCAAGGCCTGCCCGGCAGACCCGATAAAGATGAAGCCGGCGAGGCGGTCTCCGTCCTTCCCGCCCAGGGCCCGCAGCACGTGCGGGTCGAACGCCGCCCAGCCGGTGATCCAGCTGGCGACGAAGCCTTGCGCGGTGGCCGCCGTGACGAGGTTCATGCACAAGGCGCCGGCGGAGAGCCGCTGCTCCCAGGCCGGGATCTTGCTTGGCTCGACGGTCGTGGACAGCACCGCGACCAGGGTCGGGGCCTGGCGGGCGAACTGGTCGATGGCCGCGACATCTTCGCGGTCCGGCGTGCCGCGCGCCGCCTTGAAGGCGTTTTGCAGCAGGGTGGCGAAGGCGGCGCGATCTTCGATCACCACCATCCGCCACGGTGCGAGCTTGCCATGGTCCGGCACCCGCATCGCCGCCGAGAGGATGGCACGCAGCTGGTCTGCATCCGGCCCCGGAGCGACCATGTCGCGCGGCTTGCCCGAGCGGCGCGTGGCGAGCAGGGCGGCAGGCGAGGAAAGGTCGTTGAACATGGCCTCGCATCTGGGCGGCTGGCGGGTCCGGATCAAGCGGCTATGCTTGCGCGATGTTGCTCGCGCTTCTTCTTGCCGCCGCAATGCCGCCTGGTCAGGCGAATGAGTTGCGCGCGCTTTCGGCGATCGACGCGCGTGTGGCGGCGGTCGGCGACCGCTTGGCACGAGGCGGATTATGCCGTCAGGTGCTGAGCAGTCCCGGTTGGGTGCTGCAGGATGCGGCGCAATATTCACCCGGATTGCGAGAGGCGGCGCGGACGATTCTCGGCCTCGGCGAGTGGCCGAGCATCGTGGCACTGGTCCCGGGCAGTGCCGCCACGCGATCCGGCCTGCAACCGGGCGACGAGATCGTGGCGGTGAACGGCACGCCGGTGCCGGCCAAGGCGCGTGGCTATGCCCGAGTCGAGCAGGTCGAGCAGCTGGTCGAGGATGCTTTATCGAAAGGCATTGCCCAGCTGCAAGTCCGCCGGGCGGGCAAGCAGATCGATGTCGGCGTGGCGCCGGAGCCGGGCTGCCGGTCGCGTTTCCAGCTGCTCACCGGGCGCGGGCTGAACGCCAAGGCCGATGGCCGCTATGTGCAGGTAACCGGCGAACTGGTCGCGTTCGTGAAGAGCGACGACGAACTGGCGCTGGTGATCGCGCATGAGCTTGCGCACAACATCCTCGGCCATCGCGAGCGGCTCGATGCGGCGGGCGTGTCGCGCGGCCTGTTCGTCGGCTTGGGCAAGAACCGCATGCGCATCCGCGAAACCGAGTTGGAGGCTGACCGGCTGGCGCTCTATCTGATGGCGCGTGCCGGCTATGACATCGCTGTCGCGCCGGCCTTCTGGGAGCGGTTCGGGCACAGCAGCGTGCCTGGCTTCCTCAGCGACGGCACGCATCCCGGGGCGCGGGAGCGTGCGCGCCGCGCCGAGGCGGAGATCGCTCGCATTCGCGCTCAGCAGGCAGGGGGGCAGGCACCCACGCCGTAACTGGCCCTTGGCAGCGCCGATTTCGGCGCTACGGTCCGGCGCCAATCGGGCCGCGTGCACGGCTCGTCGCAAGCTCAAGAGGAAGCTGAATGGTCAACGTCAACGCCGATCCGACGATCGGACCGGACACGCCCGACAACAGCCGCACCGATGGCGGCACCTGGTTTGGTCACCCGCGGCAGCTCGCCCGGCTCTTCACCACGGAGATGTGGGAGCGGTTCGGCTATTACGGCATGCGGGCATTGCTCGCGCTCTATCTCACCAAGCATTTCCTGTTCAGCGACCAGACGACTGCCGGCCTTTATGGCGGTTTCACGGCGCTGGTTTACCTGACGCCGCTGGTCGGTGGCCTGCTCGCGGACCGCTATCTCGGCTCGAAAAAGGCGGTGAAGTTCGGCGCGATCATGATGTCGCTCGGTTATTTCACCCTCTGCTTCGGGGGCGAGACGGCGAAGCCGCACGCGATCATCGACAATCAGCGCTACGAAGTGGCGGTCGAGAATTTCGTGGATCGCCCGACCAGCACGGGTGAGGAAAAGCGCTTTCTCGTCTCCAATGGCGAGCGGCTGCTGATCCAGGGCAAGGACGACGGCTCGGTCGATCTCGTCGGAGCGAACGGCCAGGTCGCGCGCACGCTGGAGAAGGGCAGCTTCGAATTCGCCGGCGAACGGCCGCTCTTCTTCGTGCTGCTGATGTTGACGGGCCTGTCGCTGGTTACGGTCGGCAACGGCTTCTTCAAGCCGAACATCTCGACGATCGTCGGCACGCTCTATGAGCAGGGCGACAGGCGACGGGATGCCGGCTTCACCATCTTCTACATGGGCATCAACCTCGGCTCGCTTTTCTCGCAGCTGCTCTGTCCGCTGCTGGCGGACACGGTCGGCTGGTGGGCCGGTTTCGGCCTCGCGGCGATCGGGATGCTGCTTTCGTGGAGCCTGATCCAATTCGATGGCGGACGGCTGCGCGGCTATGGCGAACCGCCGGCGCAGGAGCGCAGCCGCGATCTCGCAATCTATGTCGGTGCTGTCATTGCCGTGCCGATCGCGCTCTTCCTGTTCTGGAACCTGATGAGCGCGCCGCCGGCGGCCGAGGGGTCGGGTATCGTCGGCTATCTGCTGGCGCTGCCTTTGATGGGTAAGTTGCTGTTCTTCACCTTCCTGCTGTCAGTGCCGGCCATCCTGATCTGGTCGGCGCGCGTCGGCAGCAGGGTCGAGTTCCAGATGATGCTGGCGGCGATGGTGCTGATCGTCTTCAACGTCGTGTTCTGGACGCTGTTCGAGCAGGCCGGCTCGTCGCTCACGCTGTTCGCCGATCGGAACACCGAGCTGTCGGTGTTCGGCCTGTTCAACATCTCGGCGGGCCAGACGCAGTTCTTCAACGCCTTCTTCATCGTCGCGCTCGCGCCCTTCTTCAGCATGATGTGGAACGGGCTCGCGCGGCGGGGCGTGGAGCCCACCATCCCGATCAAATTCGCCATGGCGCTGATGGGGGTAGGCGCGGGCTTCCTGTTCCTCGTCTGGGGCACGCAGTTTGCCGGGCCGGACTTCAAGGTCGCGCTGTGGTGGCTGGCCGGCCTCTATTTCATCCACTCGGCGGCGGAACTCTGTATTTCGCCGGTGGGCCTGAGCATGATCACCAAGCTGTCGATCGCGCGCATCGTCGGGCTGATGATGGGCGTGTGGTTCCTGTCGATCTCGGTTGCGCAATATGTCGCCGGCATCGTCGCGCAGGTGGCGAGCGTCGAGACGGTCGGCGGTCAGGTCACCAACCTCAAGGTCAGCCTCGATACCTATGCCGGGGTGTTCTGGACGATCGGCATCGCCTCCGTCGTGATCGGCGCGGCCCTTCTCATTCTCTCCCCCGTCATCAAGAAGTGGATGCATGGTGTTCAGTAAAGGCATTCGCACCGCGCTCGTGCTGAGCGTGGCCCTGACCGGCTGCGCGGCGACGGGCGACAAGCCCAAGTCCGCCTCCGCCCCGCGCGAGAAGCCGGTCGCCTATTCGCGCGATCCCTATCCCTCGACCTACCGCGCTTTTCCCGGTGCACCGACCCTGGTCACCAACGTGACCATCTATGACGGCGAGGGCGGACGGATAAACAACGGCCAGGTGCTGTTCGCCGACGGCAAGATCGTGGCGCTCGGCCAGACGGTCAGCGCGCCGGCGGGGGCGATGACGATCGATGGCACCGGCAAATGGGTGACGCCCGGCGTCATCGACATCCACAGCCACCTTGGCGAAGGCAATCCGGGCAACGGCTTCGGCGACGGCAACGAGACCACCGGTCCGGTGCGGCCGGAGGTCTGGGCCGAACATAGCGTCTGGCCGCAGGATCCGGGTTTCACCCGCGCGCTCACCAATGGCGGCGTGACGACGTTGCAGATCCTGCCCGGCTCCGCCAACCTGTTCGGCGGCCGGTCGGTGGTGCTGAAGAATGTGCCGGCCCGCACCGTGCAGGCGATGAAGTTTCCGGGCGCGCCCTACGGCCTGAAGATGGCCTGCGGCGAGAACCCGAAACGCGTCTATGGCGGGCGCAACCAGATGCCGTCGACGCGGATGGGCAATATCGCCGTCGACCGCCAGACCTGGGCGCGTGCGCAGGAATATAAGCGCAAATGGGACAAGTATGAGCGTGACGGGGGCGAGGCCCCGACGCGCGACATTGCCATGGACACGCTGCGCGGCGTGCTGGCCGGCGAGATCCTGGTCCAGAACCACTGCTACAAGGCCGAGGAAATGGCCTATGTGATCGATATGGCCAAGGAATTCGGCTATAAGGTAGCCGCGTTCCACCACGCCGTCGAAGCCTATAAGATCGCCGACCTGCTGAAGGAAAACCATATCTGCGCGGCGGTGTGGGCCGATTGGTGGGGCTTCAAGATGGAAGCCTATGACGCGGTCAACGAGAATATGCCGCTGCTGCACAATGCCGGCGCCTGCGCGATCACCCATTCGGACGACGAGAACGGCATCCAGCGCCTCTATCAGGAAGCGGCCAAGGCGCTCGCCAACGGCCGCCGCATGGGCATCAACATCCCAGACGAAGTCGCCTGGACCTGGCTTAGCTCCAATCCCGCCAAGGCGATGGGTATCTTCGACAAGACCGGCAGCCTGAAGCCGGGCAAGATGGCTGACGTGGTGCTGTGGAACGGCAATCCGTTCAGCGTCTACACGCGACCGGAGAAGGTGTGGGTGGACGGCGCGCTGATGTACGACGCGCTCGATCCCAAGCGCCGCCCCGTGACCGATTTCGAGCTCGGTCAGCCGGGCGAGGGAGATGTAAAGTGAGCGCGCTGTTTAACCTCATCCGTTCGCTTCGAGCGACGTCGAGAAGCGTGTCTCGACTTCGCTCGACACGGACGGTTCTTCTAACCCTCGGCATGCTTGGTTCCCCGGCGTTGGCGCAAACCGTTGCGATCACCGGCGGCACGGTGGCCTTGGGCGACGGCTCCGCGCCGATCGAAGGCGGCACGGTGGTGATCCGCGACGGCCGGATCGTCGCGGCCGGGCGCGGCGTTGCGGTGCCGGCAGGCGCGCAGACGATCGACGCGAGCGGCAAATGGGTGGCGCCCGGCTTTGTCGCCGGCTTCACCCGCCTTGGCCTGGTCGAAGTGGACGCGGCCGATGCCGCCAACGATACCAGTGCGCGGCGGTCGCCCTATTCCGCGGCGATCGACGTCGAACCGGGCATCAACCCGGGCGTGACGGCGATCGCGGTCAGTCGCATCGGCGGGGTGACGCGCGCGATCGTGGCGCCATCGACGGTCAACATGATCTTCGCGGGGCAGGGCGCCGTAATCGACACCGGCGCCGACGCCAATGCCGTAACGATGCCGCGCGCCTTCCAGTTCGTCGAACTGGGCGAAGAAGGGGCGGACAATGCCGGCGGCAGCCGCCCGGCGGCGTTCGTGCAGCTGCGCGCTTCGCTCGATGCGGCGCAGCGTTATGCCCGCAACCCCGCCGGCTATGACGGCAACAGTCGCGACGCGCTGCTCAACCACGCTGACGCCGCCGCGCTGGTGCCGGTGATCAACGGCCGGATGCCGCTGCTCGTCCATGTCGAAGGGGCGAACGATATCCGCAACGTCTTGCGGCTGCGGAAGGAGTTCCCGGCCGTGAAGCTGGTGCTGGTCGGCGCGGCCGAAGGCTGGCTGGTGGCCCGCGACATTGCTGCCGCCGGCGTGCCCGTCATTGCGTCGGCGCTCGCCGATCTGCCGTCCTCCTTTGAGCGGGTGGCCGCGACCCAGTCGAACATAGGACGGATGAAGGCGGCGGGCGTGCGCGTGTCGATCGGCATGATCGACGACAATGACGCGATGCAGGCGCGCTATTCGCCGCAATATGCGGGCAATCTCGTCGCCTTGAACAAAATTCCCGGCGCGACCGGCCTGCAATGGGGCGAGGCGCTGGCGGCGATCACTTCGGGACCGGCGGATGCGCTCGGCATGGGCAATGAGATCGGCTCGCTGCGGGCCGGCCGCCGTGCCGACGTCGTGCTGTGGGACGGCGATCCGCTTGAACTGTCGAGCCATGCCGAACGCGTCTGGATCGATGGCGTCGAACAGCCGCTCGTCAGCCGCCAGACCAAGCTCCGCGACCGCTATGCGCGCCCGCAGGAAGGCGAACTGCCCAAGACATACGAACGCTAGCGCGTTCGCTCGTCATTCCCGCGAAAGCGGGAACCCAGCTTACCTGCTGCTCAAAGTCGAAGTAGAAAGGCTGGGTCCCCGCTTGCGGGGATGACGAAGGGGGGAGCGATGGGGACGCTTGCACAAGTCATTGCCGCAGCCGCGGCATTCGTCGGCACGCATTTGGCGATGTCGCATCCGTTGCGCGCGCCGCTCGTCAGCCGGGTCGGGGAGCAGCGGTTCCTCGGCCTCTACTCGCTCGTCTCATTCGCCACGCTGGGATGGCTGATCTGGGCGATGCGGCGCATGGGACCGGAGGAGTTTCTGTGGGCTGCGCCGGAATGGGCCTGGCTCGCCGCGTCGATCATCATGCTCATCGCGAGCATCCTGCTGGTCGGATCGCTGATCGGCAATCCCGCGCTGCCGGGCGTGCCGCCGCGCGCGCGGGAGCCGCGAGGCGTCTTCGCGATCACCCGTCACCCGATGATGTGGGGCTTTGCGCTCTGGTCGGCGGCGCACGCGCTGGTCTGGCCGCAGCCCTCCGTGCTGGTGTTGTGCCTCGCCATCGCCCTGCTCGCGCTGGTCGGCGCGGCAGGACAGGACGCCAAGAAGAGCAGGCTGCAGCCGGACTTCTGGCCGGAATGGCGGCGCAAGACCGGCTATGTGCCGTTCACTGGGCCCACGCCGGTGCGGGCGATGTGGCCTGGCTGGGGCGTGCTGCTCGGTGGCGTGGCCCTTTGGCTGCTCGCGACGTGGCTGCACCCGCTTCTGAGCGCGCCGCCAGTGGGCGTGTGGAGCTAGGCTATAGCCGGACCATCCGCATGCCCTGCTCGCGGTAGCGCGGGCCCTGAGCGGCGCCGGGACGGATCGTTGCGGCGCCAATCGTCGGCGGGAAGGTAGTCGCGGCTCCTGACTTGGCCGGCCAGAAAGCCGCGACCGAGCGGCGAATAGGGCACGAAGCCGATGCCGAGTTCTTCGCAGACGGGCAGGATGTCGGCTTCGACGCTCCGCTCCCAGAGTGGATATTCGCTCTGCAGCGCCGCTATCGGATGGACCGCATGAGCGCGGCGGATCGTCTCGGGGCCGCCCTCCGACAGGCCGAGAAAGCGGACCTTACCTCCCTTGACCAGTTCGGCCATCGCGCCGACCGCCTCCTCATTCTGGAACGGCCCAGATTTGCGCCGTGTCGAAGAAGGTCACGCCGAGATCGATGGCGCCGTGAATGGTCGCGATCGACTCGTCGATGCTGGCATCGCGGCCATGTTTGATGTTGCCGCCCCGGACCATCGGCATGCAGTCGATGCCGATCGCCGAAACTTCAAGGCCTTGGCCGAGCCTCCTGTATTTCATGGAGGCGTCCTTCTCGCTACGGGAACGTGTTCAAGGTATTGGACATGGCATGACACGCAAATTCTTCGGAACGGACGGCATTCGGGGGCGGGTGAACACCCCGACGATGACGGCCGAGATGGCGATGAAGGTCGGCATGGCCGCGGGCGCGCATTTCGTCCGCGGCGACCATATCCACCGGGTGGTGATCGGCAAGGACACGCGCCTGTCGGGCTATATGCTGGAGCCGGCGCTCGTCGCCGGTTTCACCAGCGTCGGTATGGACGTGGTGCTGGTCGGCCCGATGCCGACGCCCGCCGTCGCGCTGCTCACCCGGTCGATGCGCGCCGATCTGGGCGTGATGATCTCCGCCAGCCACAACCCCTTCGCTGACAACGGCATCAAGCTGTTCGGCCCCGACGGATATAAGCTGTCCGACGCCGACGAACTGGCGATCGAAACGCTGATCGAGGCACCCGCGCGGCTCGCGCCCGCCGACCGCACTGGGCGGGCACGCCGCGTCGACGATGCGCAGGGCCGCTATATTCATGCCGTCAAGTCGAGCTTCCCGGAAGGGCTCCGACTGGAAGGGCTGAAGATCGCGATCGATTGCGCGAACGGCGCCGCTTACAAGGTCGCGCCCGAGGCCTTGTGGGAGCTGGGGGCGGAGATCGTGCCCGTCGGCGTCGCCCCCAACGGCACCAACATCAATGCCGGCTGCGGATCGACCGCGCCGCAAACGCTGCAGGAGACCGTTGTCGCCAGCGGCGCGGACATCGGCCTCGCGCTCGACGGCGATGCCGACCGGCTTATCGTCGTCGACGAGACCGGAAGGCTGGTGGATGGCGACCAGCTGATGGGGCTGATCGCCACCAGCTGGGCGCGCAAGGGACTGCTGAAGGGCGGGGGGCTGGTCGCGACGGTCATGTCCAATCTGGGGCTCGAGCGGCGACTGCAGGCGGACGGCCTGTCGTTGCAGCGGACCAAAGTCGGCGATCGCTATGTGCTCGAATGCATGCGTGGGCAGGGCTTCAATGTCGGCGGGGAGCAGTCGGGCCACATCATCCTTTCCGACCATGCGACCACCGGCGACGGGCTGATGGCGGGGCTGCAGATCCTGGCGGAGCTGGTCGAATCCGGCCGTCGCGCGAGCGAACTGCTCCATGTCTTCGATCCGGTTCCCCAGCTCCTGAAGAATGTCCGCTTCTCCGGCGGCAAGCCGCTCGACGACAGCCGCGTCAAGGCAACGATTGCCGAGGCGGAGGCCGAACTGAACGGCCGCGGCCGGCTGGTCATCCGGCCGTCCGGCACCGAGCCGCTGATCCGTGTCATGGCGGAGGGCGACGACGAGAGTCAGGTCAAGGCCGTGGTCGAGCGCATCTGCGCCGCGGTCGCGGAGGCGGCGTGATGCTTGAGATGCGGCCCGATTGCGAGCGGTGCGGCGCGGACCTTCCGGCGGACCAGCATGGAGCCTTCATCTGCTCGTTCGAGTGTACTTTTTGCGCCGAATGCACCGATGCACTGGACGATCGCTGTCCCAATTGCTGCGGCGAGCTGACGGATCGGCCGACCCGCGTCGGCGCGGCGCTGAAGAAGCATCCGGCTTCGACGGAGCGCAAGTGGAAGGGTTGACTCCCCGCGTCCTGATCATCGCCGGGTCGGACAGCGGCGGCGGCGCAGGCATCCAGGCCGACATCAAGACGGTGACGATGCTGGGCGGCTTCGCGATGACGGCGATCACCGCCGTCACCGCGCAGAACACGCTGGGCGTGCAGGCGGTGCATCCTGTGCCGACCGGGATTGTGCTCGCGCAGATCGAAAGCGTGCTGAGCGATCTCGGCGCCGATGCGATCAAGATCGGGATGATCGGTTCGGCCGAGACGGCCAATGCGGTGGCGGATCGCCTGTCCGGCCTGGACGTGCCGATCGTGTTCGATCCCGTCATGGTGGCGACCAGCGGCTCGGTGCTGGCGGAGCCGCCGACGATCGCAGCGTTCGAGCGGCTGATGCGGATCCCGTCGGTGGTGACGCCGAACCTGCCGGAGCTGGAGGCTCTGGGCGGCGAGGAAGCGGTGCTCGCCCATGGTTGCCATCTGCTCGCCAAAGGCGGGCACGCCGACGGAAACTATGTCATCGATCGCGTACTGGCGCCCAATGGCCGCGAGATCGTGCGGGCCGAAGGCAAGCGCATCGACACCGATGACACCCACGGCACCGGCTGCACCCTTGCTTCGGCGCTGGCCACCGGACTGGGCGCCGGCATGCCGATCAAGGAAGCGTTCGTGCAGGCGGTCCGCTTCGTGCGCATCGCGATCCTCTCCGCGCCATGCTTCGGCGCGGGGCATGGGCCGATCGGCCATACGCTCGGGCATAATCCCTTTGAGCAGCTCGAGGGACCGGACGACGACCCTTGAGTTATCCCCAGTTCGGTCTGGCCTGAGCTTGTCGAAGGCCTCCCTTCTTCGTCCCCAAAGTCTTAGAAAAGGGAGGGCTTCGACAAGCTCAGCCCGAACCGAGTGTATATGCCCAGGCCATCAAGGAAACTCGAACTTCCGCACCCAACGCCCCTGGTCGGCGTGGACGAGGCTGGGCGCGGGCCTTTGGCCGGTCCGGTCGTGGCGGCGGCCGTGGTGCTGCCCGAGAGGGGTGTGCCGCGCGGAATCGACGATTCGAAGAAGCTGACAGCCGCCACGCGCGCGGAGCTATCCAAGCGGCTCTACAAGATCGCGCTGGTCGGCGTCGGCGTCGCCAGCGTCGAGGAGATTGACCGGCTCAACATCTACTGGGCGACGATGCTGGCGATGACGCGTGCGGTCGAGGCGCTTGGCGTTGCGCCCGGCATGGTGCTGATCGACGGCAATGCGAAGCCCCGCTGGGATCATCCCTGCACGACCATCGTCGGCGGCGACGCGCTGTGCGTGTCTATCGCAGCGGCCTCGGTGATCGCCAAGCATCATCGCGATCAGTTGATGATCGCCGCCGATGCCGAGCATCCCGGCTATGGCTGGGCGTCCAACAAGGGCTATGGCTGTCCGACCCACCGCGAGGCGCTCCATCGGCTGGGCCCGACGCCGCTGCACCGCCGCAGCTTCGCACCGGTCGCGCAAGCTTTGCTGTCCCTGTGAGTCTTTCGAGCCACACCACAAGCTGTTGAGTCCCGGCTATCGATCCAGACTCATCATCTTGTGGTCGGCGGCGCCGGACTCGTTCCGTTCCATTTTGTGCCCGAAATGAACTGCTTGACCGTGGCCTGTGCTGGACTCACTCTGGCTGTGGATAAGCGAGCAGGGGTGCGAAGGGCGCATGGGGGTATTGACGAAGGTCGAACGGCGCGCCGCGCCTAAGGCAGAAGCGCTGCCGCTCGACCGGATCCTGATGGATGATTGCGTCGAGGCGATGCGGGCCCTTCCCGCCAAGTCGGTCGACATGATCTTCGCCGATCCGCCCTATAACCTGCAGCTCGGCGGCGACCTGTTTCGGCCGGAAGGCGGGCGGGTCGATGCGGTTGACAATGACTGGGACAAATTCGACACCTTCGCCGCCTATGACGCCTTCACGCGCGCCTGGCTGACGGAAGCCCGCCGCATCTTGAAGGATGACGGCACCCTTTGGGTAATCGGCAGCTATCACAACATCTTCCGCGTCGGCGCCGCAGTGCAGGACCTGGGGCTCTGGATCCTGAACGACATCGTCTGGCGCAAGTCGAACCCGATGCCGAACTTCAAGGGCACCCGCTTCACCAATGCGCATGAGACGCTGATTTGGGCAGCGAAGAACGAGACCGCGCGCTACACCTTCAATTACCGGGCTATGAAGACGCTGAACGACGAGCTGCAGATGCGGTCCGACTGGCTGTTTCCGATCTGCTCCGGCGCGGAGCGATTGAAGCGGGGCGGCGTCAAGGCGCATCCGACCCAGAAGCCCGAGGCCTTGCTGTACCGGGTGCTGCTGGCCTGCACGAACCCGGGCGATGTGGTGCTCGATCCGTTTTTCGGCACCGGCACGACCGGCGCGGTTGCCAAGCGGCTGGGGCGGCGCTGGATCGGCATCGAGCGCGAGCCGGGCTATTGCGATGTGGCGCGGGAGCGCATCGCGGCCGCATTGCCGCTCGATGAATCGGCGTTGAAGACGATGCAGTCACCGGCAGCGGCGCCGAAGGTGGCCTTCGGTGTGCTGGTCGAGACCGGCATGCTCTCCGCCGGCGTGGTGCTCACCGATGCCAAGCGTCGTCACCAGGCGGTGGTCCGCGCCGACGGCTCGCTCGAGGCGCAAGGGGCGACCGGCTCCATTCACAAGGTTGGGGCGACGCTCCAGGGGGCGCCGTCCTGCAATGGCTGGACGTTCTGGCACTATGAGGACGCCGGCGCGCTGAAGCCGATCGATACGCTGCGGCAAACCTATCTGCTCGCCAACGAGCCTTGATCCGGACGGTGAGGGGTGAAGCGCTTTTATCTCAAGCCGACCGCCTTTGTGGACGGTCCGATCGGGCTCGAGCCTGAACCCGCGCGTCTTGCCGGTGGCCTGCTCTGGCACTCCGCCTATGAACTGATCGAAGTGCGCGAGGGGCGTCGCGCAGCCAAGCGCCTCGTGCCCGTCGGCGAGGCTCAGTCATTGCCCGACGAAGTGCAGCCGGTGGCGCAGCGCCTGGCGGCACCGCGGCCTTCGCTGCAGCTCGGCGCGCGCACGATCCGCTTCGACCAGCCGCAAGTGGCGGCGATCCTGAACGTCACGCCGGACAGTTTCTCGGACGGCGGCGTGCATGCGGATGTCGACGCCGCGGTCGCCGCCGGGGTCGCCGCAGCCGGAGAAGGCGCGGCCCTTGTGGATGTCGGCGGCGAATCGACGCGGCCGGGCGCGCAGCCGGTCTGGGAAGGCGACGAGATCGAGCGGGTCGTGCCCGTGGTCGAGCGGCTCGCGCGCGCCGGCGTGGCGGTCTCCGTCGATACGCGCAACGCGGCGGTAATGGAGGCGGCGCTCGCGGCCGGAGCGGCGATCGTCAACGACGTGTCCGCTCTTCTCTACGACGATCGGGCGCTCGATCTGGTCGTGCGCGCCGGTTGTCCGGTCGTGCTGATGCACGCCGGCGACCCGCGTGATCTCCACGCCAAGACGCTCGGCGCCGAGCCGCTGCTCTCGGTCCATGACTGGTTGGAGGCGCGCGTGGCTGCCGTCGAAGCGGCTGGCGTGGCGCGGTCGCGCATCATCGTCGATCCGGGTATCGGCTTCGGCAAATCCATCGCCGACAATCTCGCGCTCATCAACGGATTGGCCATGTTCCAGGGCCTTGGATGCGCGTTGATGCTTGGCGCGAGCCGCAAGCGGATAATCGGCGCGCTGTCGAACGAAGCGCCCGCCGATCAGCGGCTGGGCGGATCGCTCGCGCTGGCGCTGTCCGGCATCATGTCAGGTGCGCAGATCGTCCGCGTTCACGATGTGCCCGAGACGGTGCAGGCACTTCGCGTGTGGCGCGGCCAGCGTGATCAGGCCCTGACCGGCGCCTAGGCTTTTCCTCTGCCTGGAACGAGAGCCAGCGCATGCCCATGCCAATGATCGATGTCAGCATGCCGAGGGCGACGAGGATGCGCAGGCCGAGATCGTCGGCACCCTGCCATGCGACGATGCCGAGCAGAAAAACGCTCAGAATCGAAACCACATAGCCGCTGGTCTTCAGCATCCCGACACCTCCGCTCCTTGTAACGAAAGTGTCATGGAGCCGTTCCGCTTCAGGCGGCGACCTCGCCGATGCCGAGTTCGCCGAGCTTGCGGTAGAGCGTGGACCGGCCGATGCCGAGGCGGCGGGCGACTTCGGTCATGCGCCCGCGATAATGGCCGATCGCGAGCCGGATCACGTCGGCCTCGATTTCCTCCAAGTTGCGGATATGGCCGTCCGCCTCGAACAAGGTCACGCCCGAGCCGGCGACGGGCGCCAGCAGCCGCGTCACATTGGTGTGGCTTTGCAGCGCGATCTGCGGGAAGTCGGCGGACGTCAGCGCCTCGCCGTCGCACAGCACCGCAGCGCGGAACAGCGCCGCCTGCAGCTGGCGGACATTGCCCGGCCAGTCAAACGACATCAGCAGCGACAGCGCCTCATCGGTGATGCCCAGCTCCCGCATGCCCGGCTGGCTGGCGATGCGCGCGAGCATGTGGCGGGAGAGGGCAGGAATGTCGGCGGGACGGTCGCGCAGCGGCGGGACCGCAACATGGACGACATTCAGCCGATAGAAGAGGTCCTCGCGAAAGCGGCCTTGGGCGACTTCCTCCTGAAGCGGTCGGCTGGAGGTGGCGATCAGGCGAACATCGATGTCCCGCGACACGCGCGCGCCGAGGGGATGGATCTCGCCCGTCTCGAGCAGCCGGACGAGCTTGGCCTGGGTTTCGGTGGGGAGTTCGGTGACTTCCTTGAGCAGCACGGTGCCGCCGTCCGCCTGTTGCAGCCGCCCGACCTTGCGATCGAACGCACCGGTGAACGCGCCACGCTCATGTCCGAACAGCTCGGAATCAACGGTGTTCTCCGGGATCGCGCCGCAGTTGATGACCGACCAAGGCTTTTTGGTGCGCGGCGAAGCGGCGTGGATCGCCTCGGCGATCAGCTCCTTGCCGGCGCCCGGCTCGCCTTCGATCAGGACCGGCACGCGTGCTCGGGCAGCTTTCGCGGCAATGGCGAGCGCGGAGCGGAATTGCGGCGCGGCCCCGACGATCTCATCGAAGCCGAGCACTGCCTTGATCTTCTCCGCCAGCGGCCGGAGCTCGCCGACATTTGCGCGGCTCGAAACAGCCGCGTCGAGTGCGCCGAGCAGCCGTTCGGGCGCGATCGGCTTGATCAGATAGTCGGACGCGCCCGCCCGCATCGCACGCACGGCCAGTTCGATCGAGCCGTCCGCGGTCAGCAACAGCACGGGCAGGGCAGGGCGGCGGGCGTGCAGTGTTTCGATGAGCGCGATGGTCGCGTCGCCCGGGCCATATTGGTCGATCAGCACGGCATCGAGCAGCAGGCCCTGTTCGCTTTCCAGCACGCCGCGCGCCGCGCTCGCATCGTCGGCAAACACCGTGCGCCAGCCGGCCCGCGCAGCGATCGCGCCGACCAGCCTTTTCTGGGCAGGCTCGTCGTCGACCAGCATCAGCAACTTGGCATTCGCCTTGGCCATATCCCTCACTCGCGCTCCTCGGGATGCGCGGTCTAGGCCAGGTGTCGTAAAAGTGATGTTAAACGACACAGTATGTCTCTTGAGGCTTCCCCGACTGCTCGATAGATACGGCGCCGGGGCCTTAACGGATGCAGGACTAAATGGCGCAGAACGGCGAAATCAAAGCACATGAGCAGACCTATTCGGGCTTCACGGCGCTGCTGAAGTGGGGAACGGTTGCGAGCTTTATCGTGGCCTTCATCGTCGTTCTCCTGATCGCGGGCTGAGTTGGTATGAAGCTCGCCGTCCTCAAGGAGTTAGCGGACGGCGAGCGGCGTGTTTCCGCGACGCCGGAGACCGTGAAGAAGTTCGCGGGCCTCGGCGCCGAAGTCGCCGTGGAGAGCGGAGCGGGCGCGTCCGCTTCGGTTTCCGACGAAGATTATCGTGCTGCCGGCGCCACGGTCGGGAGTCGGTCGGACGTGCTGTCTGGCGCCGACATCATCCTGGGCGTGCAGGGGCCACCTCCGGAGAGCCTGGCGGGTGCCAAGCAGGGCGCGTGGCTGGTCGCCGGCCTCAATCCCTTCGGTGAGCGGGCGCGGGTCGACGCCTATGCGGGGCTTGGGCTCGAGGCGCTGGCCATGGAGTTCATGCCGCGCATCACGCGCGCTCAATCGATGGACATTCTGTCGTCGCAATCGAACCTGTCCGGCTACAAGGCGGTGCTGGACGCGGCGGCGGAATATGGCCGTGCCTTTCCGATGATGATGACGGCTGCCGGCACGGTCTCGGCCGCGAAATGCTTCGTGATGGGCGTGGGCGTGGCTGGGCTGCAGGCGATCGCGACCGCGCGCCGGCTCGGGGCGCAAGTCTCCGCCACCGACGTGCGCAGCGCTACCAAGGAGCAGATCCTGTCGCTGGGCGCCAAGCCCATCTTCGTCGAGAATGTCGCGGGCATCGAAGGCGAGGGCTCGGGCGGTTATGCAACCGAGATGAGCGAGGAGTATCAAAAGGCTCAAGCCGAACTGGTCTCCAGCCACATCGCCAAGCAGGACATCGTCATCACCACGGCGCTGATCCCGGGCCGTCCCGCGCCCCGCCTGATCAGCGACGCGCAGATCGCGACGATGAAACCGGGCAGCGTCGTCGTCGATCTGGCGGTGGAGCAGGGCGGCAATGTCGAAGGCGCCGTCGCCGGCCAGGTGGTCGAGCGGCACGGCGTGAAGATTGTCGGGCACCGCAACGTGCCGTCCCGCCTCGCGGCCGACGCCTCGTCGCTGTTCGCCCGCAACCTGTTCAACTTCCTCAGTGCCTTCTGGAACAAGGAAGGGGGGCTCCCCCAAGTGGACGATGAGATCGGCGACGCGATCCGGCTCACCCGCGGCGGGCAAGTCGTCAATCAGCGCCTGCTGAGCTGAACCAAGGACGCTCCATGACCTTCATCGCCATTCTCTCGATCTTCGTGCTGGCCTGTTTCGTCGGCTATTATGTCGTCTGGTCGGTCACGCCGGCGCTGCACACGCCCTTGATGGCAGTGACCAATGCGATTTCGTCGGTGATCATCGTCGGCGCGCTGATCGCGGCGGCTGCGGCGCTGGGCGGGTCCGTTGCCAAGTGGCTGGGGCTGCTGGCGGTGGTGCTGGCCAGCGTCAACATCTTCGGCGGCTTTGCCGTCACCGAGCGGATGCTCGCCATGTACAAGAAAAAGGACCGCTGAGTGCGGTTCGGGGGGCGCTGACACATGCATGAGGCCGCACCGATCAACCCTTGGGTTGCGCTTGCCTATCTGATCGCCGGCGTGTGCTTCATCCTGGCGCTGCGCGGGCTGTCGAGCCCGGCCAGCAGCCGGCGCGGCAACCGCTTCGGCATGGCCGGCATGGCGCTCGCCGTCGGCACGACCTTGTTCACTCACGACCTGGCGAGCCTGCCGGAGATCGCCGGCGCCATCGCAATCGGCGGCGTGATCGGCTTCATCACCGCCCGCCGCATTGCGATGACGGCGATGCCGCAGCTGGTCGCGGCCTTCCACTCGCTGGTGGGTCTCGCCGCGGTGCTGGTCGCCTCTGCCGCCTTCCTGAACCCACAGGCCTTCGGCATCGCGCAGGTGATCACGCCGTTCGCCGGGCCGAACATCGTCAACATCTTCCCGGTCAGCCGGATTGAAATGGCGCTGGGTGTGGCGATCGGCGCCATCACCTTTTCCGGTTCGGTTATCGCCTTCCTGAAGCTCAACGGCAACATGTCGGGCGCGCCGATCCTGCTGCCCGGACGGCACATCATCAATCTCGGCACGCTGGCCGCGATCCTTGGCCTCATCGCCTACTTCGTGACGGACCAGAGCGGCTGGGTGTTCTGGACGGTCACGGCGCTCAGCTTCCTGATCGGCTTCCTGCTGATCATCCCGATAGGCGGAGCGGACATGCCGGTCGTCGTCTCGATGCTGAACAGCTATTCGGGCTGGGCGGCGGCGGCGATGGGCTTCACCCTTGGCAACACCGCGATGATCATCACCGGCGCGCTGGTGGGCTCGTCGGGCGCGATCCTCAGCTACATCATGTGCCGGGCGATGAACCGCAGCTTCATCTCGGTGATCGCCGGCGGCTTTGGCGCCGAGGCGAGCGCTGGCGGCGCGGCGGCGGCGATCGATCGTCCCTGGAAGCGCGGCTCGGCCGAAGACGCCGCCTTCCTCATGGAGCAGGCGGAACTGGTCATCATCGTGCCGGGCTATGGTATGGCGGTGGCTCAGGCGCAGCATGTGCTCCGCGAAATGGGCGACAAGCTCAAGGAGAAGGGCGTCAACGTCAAATATGCGATCCACCCGGTGGCGGGTCGCATGCCGGGTCACATGAACGTGCTGCTTGCCGAAGCGAACGTGCCCTATGACGAAGTGTTCGAGCTGGAGGACATCAACTCCGAGTTCGCGCAGGCCGATGTCGCCTTCGTGATCGGCGCCAACGATGTCACCAATCCGGCCGCCAAGACCGACAAGAGCTCGCCCATCTACGGCATGCCCGTCCTGGACGTCGAAAAGGCGAAGACCGTGCTGTTCATCAAGCGGTCAATGGGCGGTGTCGGCTATGCCGGCGTCGACAATGAGCTCTTCTACCGCGACAACACGATGATGCTGCTCGCCGATGCCAAGAAGATGGTCGAGGAGATCGTCAAGTCGATACACTGATGACCAATCGCAGCCGAAACGGCGCTGCCTTGTCGACCGCAAGCACTTGTTCCGAAAGGCTGTTGCCAAAGCTTGATCCGGAATGGATCAAGTTCCGGCAGAAATGCCCTGCTTTCGTCTCGCGCCAAGCCCACATCAGGATCAGCCAGGAGCGATGACCTTGCAGTGTGAACCGGCCCCAGACGACTTCGAAGCGCGTAGCGAAGCACTCGTGCGACTGCTGCGAACGGTGCTGGACGAGGCGCATCAGTTACTGAGCGAGGCGCCGGTAGGCGAAGACACCGCAGCGCTCAACGAGACCATTTCCCGCCTGCAACGCGAAGCCGAACAGATCGCCCCGGATTTCCGTAGCGAAAATCTCCGTTATGGAGCGTCGAGAGGCTGACTTTGCCCCACAATGAAGGCATGCAGATGCCGGGGGCAAAAGGGTGAACAAAGGGTGTCGGGCGCAGAACTGGGCTGGGGGGATGAACCCTCCGTATTGATTTTCGCGGATCGGGAGCAGGATCGGGCAGCGGCCCTGGCGGCGGCGAAGAGTGTCGGCGCGCGCGTGATCGGCAGCGAACGAATCGCGGATGCCGGCGAGCGGCTCAACCGGCAGGCCGCTGTCGACTCCGTGCTCATCGAAGTGTCGGAGGACACGCCGCAGCTCGATCGGCTGCTCGAATGGGCCAATCATGCGGCGCGGAACGGAACGGCAGCACCGATCATATCGCTACCGCGCGCACTGATCGATCTCGTCGCGGCGAGGATCGACGAGCCGAAAGTGGCTTTGCTGTGCGATGCCACTGTCGAGGACCGCACCGGCGCGCTCGCCTTCGCCGTCGCCGAGCGCAAGCACCGGCTCCACGATCAGGGCGTGGAAGCGGATGCCGAGCGGCTGCGGCGGCTGAGCGAGGAAGTCGCGCGCATCGCCGGTGCCTTGGCCGAACTGTCAACGACGGCACGGGTAGCGGCATATTCGCCCTTTCCGGTGGCGGCCGGAGGAGCGGGCGAAGAGGAGCTGGACGCCGACAAGGTGCGGGCGCTGATCCGGGTGCGACGCTTGCGCGACCAGTTCTTTCCCAAGGACCTGTTTGCCGATCCCGCCTGGGACATGCTGCTCGACCTGATGGCGGCGAGGCTCGAGCAGAGCCGTGTTGCCGTCTCCAGCCTTTGTATCGCGGCGGCTGTGCCGGCGACCACCGCGCTTCGCTGGATCCGGACGCTCACCGAGCATGGCCTGTTCGTGCGGCGACATGACACCGAAGACGGTCGGCGAATATTCATCGAATTGTCCGACGGCGCCGCCGATGCACTGGCAGCCTATTTCCGCACGGTGCACCAAATGGGTGTCAGGCTCGGCTGAGCGGCTTCTCCAGCACCACGAAGGCAAGATCGCGGCGTTGCGGCAATCCGAAGCGCGGGTCGTCGAGCGGGAAGGGTCGTTCCTCGCCGGTCAGCAAATAGCCACGGCGCCGATAATAATCGGTCAGTTCCAGGCGCTGACGGATGACGCTCATCTCCATCCGCTCGGAGCCAAAGACTTCTCCAGCCGTGACTTCTGCAGCGTCGAGCAGCCGCCGCCCGAGCCCGCCTGCCTGTCTTGCCGGGTCGACGGTCAGCAGTCCGAGATAGGCGGTTCCACTGCCCTTGTCAGTGATCTGGACGCAACCGATCAGCGCTCCGTCCTCCTCGGCAACCAGCAGCCGCTGCGCCGGGTCGGCAAGTATGGCTTCGAGCGCCGCGCGATCGGTGCGCTGCCCGCCGAGCAGGTCGGCTTCGTGGGTCCAGCCGGCGCGGGCGCTGTCGCCCCGATAGGCGCGGTGGACGAGGGCAAGCAGCGGTTCGAGATCGGCGGCTGTGCCCGGGCGGATGGTCAATGCGGTGCTCACCACGGCGCTGCTAGCAAGAGCACGCTGCGCCCGCTACCGCCGCAAGCATGAACGATCCGGCCGTGACTGCGACAGGTCTGCGCAAGAGCTTTGGACGCAAGCAGGCCGTGGCAGGACTCGACCTGATGGCGCCGCGTGGCAGCATCTATGGCGTGCTGGGTCCGAACGGCGCCGGCAAGACGACGAGCCTGCGCATTCTGATGGGTATCATCGAGCCCGATGCCGGCGAGCGACGCGTGCTCGGCGCGCTGCGGCCCCGCGAGGTCAGCGACCGCATCGGCTACCTGCCGGAAGAGCGTGGCCTCTATCCGTCGATGAAGGCGCGCGACGCGATCGCGTTCATGGGAGCGCTGCGTGGCCTCGACTGGCGCGAAGGTCGCCGGCGGGGCGCCGAAATGCTCGAAGCGACGGGGCTCAACGTGCCGCCCGGCGAGAAGATCAGGAACCTGTCGAAGGGGATGGCGCAGCTGGTGCAGCTGATCGGGTCGATGGTGCACCGCCCCGACCTGCTCGTGCTGGACGAGCCGTTCTCCGGGCTCGATCCGGTCAATCAGGAGAAGCTCGAAGCGCTGATCATCGGGGAACGCGACCGCGGCGCGACGGTGCTGTTCTCGACCCATGTGATGGCGCATGCGCAGCGGCTTTGCGACCGACTGGCGATCATCGCGGGCGGTGAGCGCCGCTTCGAGGGCACCGTCGATGAGGCCCGTGCCCTGCTGCCGATGCAGGCGCAACTGACGCCGCGGCGCGATGCGCCCGGGACGGATACGCTGCTGCCGCCTGGTGCGGTCAGATCGGGGCAGGCCTATCTCTTCGACGTGCCGCCCGAAGGCATCGAGCCCGTGCTGGAGCGGCTGATCGCATCGGGGCAGGGGGTCGCCTCGCTGTCGGTCGAGCGCCCGGCCCTCCACGACGTCTTCGTCAAGCTGGTGCGGGAGGCAGGGGCGTGATGCGGTTGCTGCAACAAGCTCTGGTGGTCGCCCGGCGCGACTTCACCGCGATCACGCTGACGCCCACCTTCCTGATCTTCCTGCTCGCGCCTTTGTTCATGTTCGGCATCGCCACGATCGGCAGCCTGGGTGCGGTGCGCGCTATCGAGGGTCAACAGCGGCCGGTGCTGGTCCTCGCCGCTTCCGAGCCGCTGGAGCGGCTGAGGCAGACGGAGCGGGAGCTGCGCGGCGTCGCCGGCAGCGATCCGGGCGCGCCGCCGGCCACCTTCAGCCTTGCAGCATCCGAGCCGGCCAGGGTGGCGGCCCACGCGTTGCGCCACGGCCGCGCGTCGGCGGTGCTCTTTCCGACGCCGTCCGGTCCGGAGATCAGGCATGCCGTTGGTGCCGAGCGCGACGCGGCCTATCTCTCGCTGCTCGCAGCGGCGGCGAGCGGCACCCAGCCAAGGATCGCGGCTGTCGCCCCGCGCCCTGGGTCGGCGGATGGGAGGGATCTGCATGGTACCGCCTATGGCGCGGTGTTCCTGATGTTCCTGCTATCTCTGGTGCTCGCCAGCCAGGCCATCAGCACGCTGGCCGAAGAGCGCAACAACAAGGTTATCGAGATCCTTGCCGCCGCCGTGCCGCTCGAGGCCGTGTTTCTGGGCAAGCTGATCGGGTTGCTGGGCGTCGCCCTGGTCTTCGCCAGCTTCTGGGGTACGATCGGGCTGACGGCCGCTCTGTCGACGCTCGACAGCGGCGAGCTGCAGGCTTTCGCGCCCCCGATCGGGGTACCGGCCTTTTCCGCCCTGTTCCTCGGTTATTTCGTGCTGTCGTTCCTGCTGCTCGGCGCCGTGTTCCTGGGCGTCGGCGCTCAGGCGAGCTCGATGCGCGAGATCCAGATGCTGTCGCTGCCGGTGACCATCTTCCAGGTGGCGATGTTCGCACTGGCGAGTAGCGGGGCGGGGGCGCCTGACTCCGCCCTCGGCATCTTCGCTGCGATCTTTCCGTTCAGTTCGCCCTTCGCCATGGCCGCGCGCGCCGCCACCGGTGTGCCGGCGTGGCAGCATGTGCTCGCCTTTGCCTGGCAGCTGCTGTGGCTCGCACTGACGATCACCGTCGCCGCCCGCCTGTTCCGGCGTGGCGTCCTCAAATCGGGCGGCGGAAGAGGCTAGAGCGGCTGGCGCCGACCGCGGCGGCTGTCCCGCTCGATCGACATCAATATGCCCAGGCAGATCATCACCGTCATCACCGCCGACCCGCCATAGCTGACGAGCGGCAGGGGAATGCCGACCACCGGCGCCAGGCCCATCACCATCATCAGGTTGATGCCGACATAGAAGAAGATGGTGGTGGCTAGCCCCGCCGCCGTCAGCCGTCCGAACTTGGTACGCGCGCGGTGGGCGACCTGCATCGCCCAGCGGATAAGCAGGAAGAAGGAGAAGATCAGGAACAGACCGCCGGCCAGACCCCATTCCTCGGCCATGGTCGCGAAGACGAAGTCGGTCTGGCGCTCGGGCAGGTAATCGAGCCGGCTTTGCGTGCCCTGCAGATAGCCTTTGCCCCACAGCCCGCCGGACCCGATCGCGATCTTCGACTGGCTGATGTGATAGCCCTTGCCGAGCGGATCGCTTTCCGGGTCGAGGAAGATCAGCACCCGGTTCCGCTGATATTCGTGCATCATGCTGAAGGCGATCGGCCCCAGCGCCGCGAGTGCCAGCGCGGCGCCCACGAACAGGCGCAGCGGCAGGCCAGCCAGGAAGACGACGGCAATGCCCCCGCCGGTGATCATCAGCGCGGTGCCGAGATCGGGCTGCAGCATCACCAGCGCCGCGGGAACGCCGATCAGCACGCCCGCCGGCCATAACGCCGTGATCGTCCGCAGCTGGCTCGCGGGCAGCAGCGCATAGAAGCGCGCCATGGTCAGCACGATTGCGACCTTCATCAGTTCGGACGGCTGCAGGCGGATGATGCCGAGGTCGAGCCAGCGCTGGCTGCCGCCCCTGACTGCGCCCAGCGCCTCGACGGCGATCAGCATCAACAGAATGATCGCGTAGAGCGGGAAGGCCGCTGCCTGCCACCCACCCTCCGGGACACGCGACAGCAGGATCGCCATCGCCAGGAACATGGTGAACCGCACGCCCTGGTTGAGCGCCCAAGGCGTCGGCGAACCGCCGGCAGCCGAATAAAGCACGACCAGGCCGAAGCCGCCGATCGCCATGGTCAGCAGGATCGGCACCCAGGGCAGTGCCAGCAACGGTGCGGGGACGATGCCTTGTTTCATTCGGGCGGCTGCGGCGCGGTGAGGTTGGCGGGCGTTGCGCTCGGCGTCGGGCTCGGCGTCACGGTAGTGACGGTCTCGGGCACGGGCGACGGGACCGGCTGCTTCGCCGCGCTATAGGCGGCACGCTCGGCGGCCATGCGAGTCGCGATGTCGCCGCCCCAGCCGGCCTCCATGCTCTCGAGCGCCTTCATGGCCTTCTCCTGGTCGTACATGAAGGTCATCAGCTCGCGTGCAACGGGCGCGGCCGAGCTCGACCCGTGCATGCCATGTTCGACCACGATTGCGCCTGCATATTTCGGCTTGTCGACGGGCGCGAAGAAGATGAACAGCGCATGGTCGCGATATTTCCATGGCACACCCATGCCGCCGCGCATGCCGCTCGACAGCGCGCGCACCTGCGCGGTGCCGGTCTTGCCCGCCATTTCGATGCCGTCGAGCGGCAGGCGGCTGCGAATGGCGGTGCCGGCGTTCACCACTTCGCGCATGCCGGTGCGGACGGACTGGAGATATTCGGGCGGGACTGGGAGCAGCTCCGATGTCCCCTTCGCACGGTCAGCGATCATCTCCGGCACCAGCAGCTTGCCGGTCGCCAGCCGGGCGGCCGCGACGGCGTTCTGCAGTGGCGTGACCAGGACATAGCCCTGGCCGATGGCCGCATTGAGCGTGTCCGACTCGGTCCATTGCTGCTTGAACCGCCGCAGTTTCCACGCCGGATCGGGCACGGTGCCATAGCTTTGCGACGGCACTGGCAGCGCGTATTTGGCGCCGAGCCCCGCAGTGCGCGCGGCATGGGCGATGCGATCGATGCCGATCCGCCGGCCCATGGTGTAGAAATAGGTGTTGCAGCTCTTGGCAATGGCGCGGGTCATGTTCACCGGACCGTGCCGGCCCAGGCAGTGATAGAAGCGGTTGCCGAGCCGGTAGCCGCCGCCGCAGAACACCGTGTCCTCCGGGCTGATCCCGGCCTCGAGGATCGCAAGCGCGTGCACCGGCTTGAAGGTGGAGCCGGGCGGGTACATGGCCTGGAGCGGCTTGTTGTAGAGCGGGCGGCGCTCGTCGTCGGAGAGCATCCGCCATTCGTCGCGGCCGATCCCGTCGGAGAAATTGTTCGGATCGTAGGAGGGCATCGACGCCATGCAGAGGATGCCGCCGGTGTCGCAGTCGATGACGATCGCGGCGCCGGACTCACGGCCGAGCCGGCGCGCGGCGAAGGCCTGGAGCGGCTGGTCGATGGTCAGCTTCAGCGTGTTGCCGGGCACGTCGCCGCGGGTGGTCAGTTCCTTCACCAGCTTGCCGCGTGCCGTCACTTCGATCCGCTTGGCGCCGGGCTGGCCGCGCAGCCGCGGCTCCATGATCTTCTCGATCCCCGCCTTGCCGACCTTGAAGCCGGGGGTGATCAGCAGCGGGTCCTTCTCTTCCTCATATTCCTTGGCCGAGGCGGCACCGACATAGCCGATCAGCTGCCCGACCGCCGCGCCGTCGGGGTAGAAGCGCGAATAGCCGCGCGTCGGCGACACGCCGGGCAGCTCGTTCAGGCGGATCGAGACGGCCGCGAATTTCTCCCAATCGAGATCCTCGGCAACCTGCACCGGCTTGAACCCGGCGGATTCCTCGAGATCGTCGCGGATGCGCTGGATGTCGTCGTCGCTCAGCGCCAGCAGGTGCTTCAGTTCGCCGAGCACATGTTCCTTGTTCTCGACGCGGTCCGGGATGAGGTCGACGCGAAAGTCGGTACGGTTGATGGCGAGCGGCTTGCCGTTGCGATCGACGATCCAGCCGCGGCGCGGCGGGATCAAGGTCAGGTTGACGCGATTGCTTTCGGAAAGGAGCGAGTAGCGCTCATTCTCCATGATCGACAGCCAGGCCATGCGGCCGGCGAGCAGCGCGCCGATACTGCCTTGCGCCGCGCCGAGGAACATGGCGCGACGGGTGAAGGAGAATTGCTGCGAGGCCTCGGTGACGACCTTCTTGGGGCGCTTCACCGCAGGCGCCAGACGTCGAGCCGGGCGCACAGTCGCGCCACGGCGGGAAAGACCAGGATCGATGCGACGATCTGCAGCACCACGCTCACCATAGGGGCAGCGCCGCCGGCGAACAGGGCAAAGACGTATCCGGCGGCCATGCAGCCGGCGATGGCGAGTGCGGCCACGAACCAGTCCTGCAGATAGTCGCGCCAGAGGAGCGTCCGTTCCGACACTTCGATCGCCAGGAAGGCCACCGTCCAGCTGAGCATCGCGCTGCCGACCGGCTGGCCGCTCGCCAGATCGTCGAAGAAGCCGAGCGGCAAGGGCGCCCAAACGGCCCAGAAACCGGGGCGCAGTAGCCGCCAGGCGAGCAGCACCATCAGCCCGAACGGCGGCACGACCGGCGCTTCGGCGATGACCGGCAGCATCAGCGGGAGCATCGACCCCAGCATGGTCGAGACGATCGGAACCGCACGCGCCTTGACGCTCAGCACCGGCGGCGCGGTGCGGAAGGGGAGGGTGCGGCTCATTGTGCCGGCTGCGGCGGCAGTGCGCGCCGCTGCGCCTCCACCTGCGGCTGGTAGACCGGCAGAACGAGTGCGAAATCCGCCTTGGCCGGGTCGGCTACAGGCAGGGCCAGAAAGCCCTCGCGGGTCACGCGGGTGATCACGGCGACGGGGATGTTGGGCGGATAGACGCCGCCAATGCCCGAAGTGACGAACACGTCGCCGCGCTTGAAGCTGGTATTCTCCGCGCCCAGCGCGCGGATGTCGATGAACCCATCACCGGTCCCGGTGGCGATCGCCGGAAACCCGTCCGGCACGCGCCGCACCGGCACCACGGTGCCCCCATCGGTGATCAGGCTGACCCGCGCGCTGGCGGCGCCCGCATTGGCGACGCGGCCGATCAGTCCGCCCGGGCCGCGCACCGGCATGCCACCGCGCACCCCGCTCAGATAGCCGGCGTTCAGGATTGCATAGCGGCGGATGCTGGATCCGGTGGAGCCGACCAGGCGGCCCGCCGTCACGGGCCGGGGTACCTGCTCGGCGATGCCCAGCAGCCGCTTCAGCCGGGCGTTCTCGAAGGCGAGGGCCTTGGCTTCGATCAGCCTGGTGCGCGTCGCCGCCGCTTCCCGCTCCAGGCGACGCGCCTTGGCGGCAGCGTCGATATAGGAGCCGATGCCGCTCCCCGCATCGCTGACGGTATCGACCACCGCGCTTCCCGCCGAGCTGATCGGCAAGGTGGCATCGGTGATTGCCCCCTTGAACGCGCCAAAGCCTTCCGGATCGACCGTCGACAGGATCAGCAGCAGCAGCGCGACGACGGCACCCGACACCGCTGTCACATAGCCGAAGAACAGGCCATATTGCGCACGGCGCGAATAGCCGGGGCGGCGATTGGACGGGCGCGCCACGGGCTGGCCTACACCTGCGCTTTAGGCAGTCTGCAGCACGCCGCGGTAGATCGGGTCTTCGAGCGCGCGGCCGGTGCCCAGAGCGACGCAGGTCAGCGGATCGTCGGCGACCGTGACCGGCAACCCGGTTTCGTCGCGCAGCACTTCGTCGAGCCCTTGTAGCAGGGCGCCGCCGCCGGTGATGACGATGCCTTGGTCCACGATGTCCGCCGCCAGCTCCGGCGCAGTGTTTTCGAGCGCGATGCGGACGCCTTCGATGATCGTGCCTACCGGCTCCGACAGCGCTTCGGCGATCTGGCCCTGGTTGATCTCGATTTCCTTCGGCACGCCGTTCACGAGGTCGCGCCCCTTGATGTGGATGGTGCGGCCGATCCCGTCGACGGGAGGCTTCGCCGTGCCGATGTCCTTCTTGATCCGCTCCGCCGTCGCTTCGCCGATCAGCAGATTGTGGTTGCGGCGGACATAGGAGGCGATGGCCTCGTCCATCTTGTCGCCGCCGACGCGGACCGAGGTCGTGTAGGCAAGGCCGCGCAGCGACAGCACCGCGACTTCGGTCGTGCCGCCGCCGATATCGACGACCATCGATCCGATCGGTTCGGTGACGGGCATGTCCGCGCCGATCGCGGCCGCCATCGGTTCTTCGATCAGCCACACCTGCGAGGCGCCGGCGTTGGACGCCGCGTCGCGGATCGCGCGGCGCTCGACCGAGGTGGAGCCCGACGGCACGCAGATCACGATTTCCGGCCAGCGCGGAAAGCGGCGCTGCCCATGCACCTTGTGGATGAAGTGCTTGATCATCTGCTCGGCGACGTCGATGTCCGCGATCACGCCATCACGCAGCGGCCGGATTGCCTCGATCGAGCCCGGCGTCTTGCCCATCATCAGCTTGGCGTCGTCACCGACCGCCTTGACCTTGCGGACGCCGTTGATCGTCTCGATGGCGACCACCGACGGCTCGTTCAGCACGATGCCGCGGCCCCGCAGATACACCACCGTGTTGGCGGTGCCGAGGTCGATCGCCATGTCGTGGGACATGAACTTGAAGAAACGTGAAAACAGCATTTCTGTCCCGCTCTGAAACAATCCTAGGCGCTATATACCCGCCCACGGTTCAGAATAAACCAGAGTGACCTTGATTTTTCATGAGCGCCGGGTCGCGGGATGGGGCCGCTTGGGGTAGAGCGAGGCGCGATGTCAATACGGCGCCTTCCTTCGCACCTCGTCAACCGGATTGCGGCGGGTGAAGTGGTCGAAAGACCAGCCAGCGCGCTGAAGGAGCTGGTCGAAAACGCGATCGATGCGGGCGCCACGCGAATCGCGGTGCGGCTGCGGGCCGGCGGCACCGAGCTGATCGAGGTCGCCGACGATGGCTGCGGCATGACGCCCGACGAGACGCGGCTGGCGCTGGAGCGGCATGCCACCTCGAAGCTGCCGGACGACGCAATCGAGGCCGTCGCTACCCTGGGCTTTCGGGGCGAAGCCTTGCCGTCGATCGCGAGCGTCGCGCGCCTGACGCTGGAGAGCCGGGTGCGCGGCGCGGACGGCTGGGCGCTGACCGTCGACAATGGCGAAGTGGTCGAAGAGGGGCCGGCCGCCTTGCCCCCGGGCACGCGCGTGCGGGTCGAAGCCCTGTTCGAGCGGGTGCCGGCGCGGCGCAAATTCCTGCGTTCGGCCCGCTCCGAATATGCCGCCTGCCTCGATGCCGTGAAGCGGCTGGCCATGGCGCGGCCGGACATCGGCTTCTCGCTGGAGCATGAGGGGCGGACGAGCCTGTCGGTGCCGCCTGCGCAGAGCCAGCCGAAACGCGTCGCGGCGCTGATCGATCGCGAACTGCCGGCGAACAGCGTGGGCGTCGATCTGGTGCGGGAGGGGCTGCGGCTCGGCGGCGTCGCCGGACTGCCGACCTTCAGCCGCGGCGTCGCCGATCACCAATATCTGTTCGTCAACGGCCGGCCCGTGAAGGACCGATTGCTCGCCGGCGCGGTACGCGGCGCCTATGCCGACCTGCTCGCCCGCGATCGCCACCCGCTCGTCGCCCTGTTCCTCGACGTGCCGATGAGCGAGGTCGACGTGAACGTGCATCCGGCGAAGACGGAGGTCCGCTTTCGCGATCCGCAACTGGTGCGCGGGCTGATCGTCAGCGGCCTCAGGCGCGCGCTCGATGCGGCCGGGCATGCGAGCGCGCGGCCGGCTGCGGTGGACGTGTTGAGCGGGTGGACCGCGCCCCGGCTTAGCCCCTCTCCTTCAGGGGAGGGGTTGGGGGTGGGGCAGTCCCCCTATGCCCTACCGTCAACTTACAGGCCCCACCCCAACCCCTCCCCCGAGGGGGAGGGGCTAAGGGAGAGCCGCTCCTTCTTCGCCTCGCCGCCGCAAGCCCGCGCCGAACCCGCGCACACGCCGCCGCCCGAGCATCGCAGCTTCCCGCTCGGCGTGGCGCGCGGGCAGGTGGCCAACACCTATATCGTGGCCGAGGCGGAGGATGGCCTCATCCTGGTCGACCAGCATGCCGCGCACGAACGCCTTGTTCTCGAACGGATGAAACGGGCCGCGGCCAATGGCGGCGTCCACGCCCAGGCGCTGCTGCTTCCCGAGGTCGTCGAACTGGACGAACCCGCCTGCGACTGGCTGGAGGCCCGCGCGCCCGAACTCGCCGCCTTCGGACTGGACCTGGAACGCTTCGGTCCCGCCGCGATGCTGGTGCGCGCCATGCCCGCGCCGCTCGGCAATGGCGATGTCCATGGTCTCGTCCGCGACCTCGCCGACGAACTCGCCGCTTTCGACCAGGCGCTGAGCCTCAAGGAACGGCTCGACCACGTCGCGGCGACCATGGCCTGCCACGGCAGCGTCCGCGCCGGCCGTGCGCTGAGCGTCGCCGAGATGAATGCGCTGCTCCGCGAAATGGAGGTCACCCCGCACAGCGGCCAGTGCAACCATGGACGGCCGACTTGGGTGAAGCTGACGCGCGATCAGCTCGAGAAGCTCTTCGGGCGGAAGTGACCCCGGACCTGCGACGCAGGAGTCGCGGTCAGCCGTGCCAAGTGAGCCATTGTGCATATGAGTCGAGGCGAGCGTAAGCTTCCGGAGAGAGCCACGGAAACTTAGCTCGCATCCGTTGCTCGACCACGGTGGCGGCGTCGCCGGTGGCTATTCCATCTCGACTCCGCGGGAGCATCTGCATGAATGAACGGAACACGCTTCGCGCTTCACGCTCCACGTCTCTGCGGAGCGGCGGGTCGATCGTGGCGAGGAACGCGGCCAGCGTTTCGTCGGCTCTGGCAGGGCCTACCCAGACGAGAATGGCCTGGTTGGAGAGCCGCTGAATCTCGGCTTGCTCCGACGAGGAGCGGCGACCTCGGAACCATGGCAGCTGGAGCATTAGCCGAACAGCGACCGCAAAACTGGCGTGCACGCTTTGCGCATGACTGACCTCACTGTCTTTGCCGCGGCTCATCGCGCGTCGGCATAGCCGAGCCGGGGAGGCTCTCATCCGTGCCATGACGAGCGGCGCAGAAGAGTCGACGGGCTAGCGTGGCCGAAGCATCCATGGGGAACGCTTGCCGGTGCCAAGCGCTGTCTGATCGAAGCAGATTGGAGATCGGGATGAGCGAGGAGAAGAGCGCGGTGCTGTACCGGATGGTGCTGCCCGACCATGAATGTCCGTTCGGCGTACGCGCGAAGCAGATGCTGGAGCGCGAAGGTTATGAGATCGAAGAGCATATCCTCGCCAGCCGCGACGAGGTGGATGCGTTCGAAGAGGAGCAGGGCGTGCAGACGACGCCGCAGATCTTCATCGGCGGCGAGCGGATCGGCGGTAGCGACGACCTGGAGGCCTATCTCCGGGAGGGCTGAGCGACCTTAGGCCGCTTCCGGTCGCGCCGGCCAGCTGCGTGGGTCGATCGGCTCGAGGCGGTCGAGCGCGGCGCGGTCGAGATCGGCGACGATCTTGCCGGGGGCGAGCCGCACATGCTCCCACGGCAGCGCGAGGAAGGTCTCGCCGACGCCAGCGACGCCGCCTTTGCCGACGACCAGGTAGGCAATGCGCCCGTCATTGCAGCGGATCATCGCGTCGGCGGCAGCGCCGAGCGCCTCGCCGTCGCGGCTTTCAAGCGTGGCGCTGGTGAGCGTGGAGGCAGGGAAGAGCGTCGGTCCCGGCATATCCTGGCTCTGCTCCGCCGCGCTTCTGGCGCCGTCGTCGAGCCGCGCCTGCCGCCCCAGCCAGCGCCAGATGCCGACCAGATTGACGAGGGTCAGGAAGATATTCTGCCAGACGAGGTTGGTCTGGCCGGTGACGGCGCCATAGGTCGCCCAGGCGATCGACCCGACCGTGAACACGACGAAGCCCCATCCGGTCACGCGGGAGCCGAGATTGGCGGCGGTCATGCAGGCGGCGATGGCGGTGGCGATCGGGGCGACCCAGCTGGAGATGTCTTCCATGCCGCCGCGAATGCGCAGGGCACGAGGCATGTTCCCAAAGAAATGGCCCGCGCGGAGCGGTGTCCGCGCGGGCCGGTAAGGTCGGGATCGTTTTAGAAGCGGAAGCCCGCGGCGATGCCGTAGCGGCGCGGTTCCAGCGAGAAGGCGTTGGTGAACAGGCCCGAGGACTGGTCGGTCACGTACAGGCCGGTCACCGCATTGTTCTTGGTGAGGTTCTGCACGAACAGCCGGGCGTAGAAGCGATCGTCCGGCGCGTTCAGCTGCACCTGGGCGTTGACGATCTCATAGCCCTCGATGCGGTTGATCCGGCGGTTGAAGATGCTGCCATAATAATTGCCGGTATAGTTCAGGTCGATCCGCGGCACGATGTTCCAGCCATTGCCGAAGTCGAACGTGTACTGCATGCCCGCCGAGAATTTGAAGTGCGGCGACTGGGGCAGGTTGTTGCCGCGGATGTTCACCGGCACGCCGCTGGCATAATAGGTGAACTGGCCGGCGGTGGCTGGATTGCCGGTCACCTGCAGGTTGATGAACTGCTGTCCGGTCAGGCCGCCGAGCGCCGGATTGGGCGCCGCCAGCGCCGCCACCGCCGCACCGACATTTCCCGCCGCCGCCGCCTGCAGGATGCCGCAGACGCTGAACGCGCCGGTCGTGTTCGTGCCGGGGATCGGCGTCGTCGGGCGCAGGCCCAGCAGCGTGTTGGTGGCGCTGACCAAGGCATTGGTCTGGGCCGCGTTGCCGCTGTTCGAGCCGACCGAGCAGTTGGCTGCGTTGGTCAGATCCTTGATGATCACGGCGTCCGACCGCCCGCCCGAGGGATCCTGCGGATTGGCCAGAAACTTGTCGTTCGACACCCGCGTCTTCAGGAAGCTCGCCGACAGGTTGATGAGCAGGTTGCGGGTGGGGTTGAGGATGCCCTCCGCTTCAAAGCCCATGATGTCGGCATTGACGTTGTCGTTCACCGAGGTGCGGGCGACGATGCGGCTGAGCTGCAGGTCCTTATACTGATAGTAGAAGGCGGTGAGGTTCAGCCGCGCCGTGCCGTCGAGGAAGGTGTTCTTGGAACCGATCTCGAACGCGTTCACCTTCTCCGGGCCGAAGCTGGTTGGCACCGCAAAGATCGGCGACAGCGGCGGATTGATGCCGCCCGATTTATAGCCGCGCGAATAGGAGACGTAGAGCAGGTTGCGATCGGTGATCCGCCAGTCGAGCACGGCGCGACCGGTCATGCGGCCAAAGCTGACCGTGTTGACCGAGAATTCCTGATTGCCGGCCACGTTAGCGTCGAAATCGATCGTGCTGTAGTTGATCGCATTGGTGAAGCTCGACGAGCCGAACGGTACCAGCACGGCATTGCCATTGGCGTCGTTAAACAGGGTCGTGCGCGCGCGGTAGAATTTCTCGTCGTGATTGTAGCGGGCACCGATCGTCAGCTTCAGCGTGTCAGTAATGTCGGCATACGCTTCGCCGAAAATGCCGTAGGATTTCAGGTGATAATTGCGCGAGTCGTTGTCGTAGAAGGGCGTGCCGCGATACACGTTCGGAATGGCCTGACCCGCTGCGCGCGCGCCGATCGCACTCGCCGCCCCAAGCAGGCCGGCGGCATAGTCGAGCGAGAATGAGTTCACGAAATAATCGTTGTCGCGAACCTTATAGTCCAGATAGCCGGCGCCGATCAGGAAGTTGAACGGCCCGTCGAACTTGCTGGTCACGATACCTTCGGCGAACCACTGCTTGCCATAGGCGGTCGAGCGGTCGAAATCGAGGCTGGTGCCGGCGCAGACCGACTTGCCGCCATAAACGCCGACGCCCTGCTGGTCCGCGAGCGACTGGCAGAAGGGGCCGCCCGGCCCTTGTGGGGTCAGCGCGGCGCGGATCGGCGTGAACGGATTGACGCCGCCGGGGAAGGCCGCGCCCGGTGCCTGCGCCAACGCATTCAGCGCGACCAGGCCGGGATTGTTCGCGAGCGGCGCTTCGACGCCGACATTATAGTCGACCGTCGAGTCGGTGAAGCCTTCGGTATAGCCGCCGTCCAGTTTGAGGCCGAAGCTGCCGAAATTCTGGTTGAAGTTGACGAGGACCTGCTTTTCCTCCGTCCGGAAGCGCGGCGGGGAGTCGATGTTCACCGTGCGGATGTTCGGCGGATTTACGAAGTTGCGATAGACGTCGCCATCGGTGTTGTAGACGCTGCCGAGCGCCAGCGGCCGGAAGGTGGCGGCGAGCGGCCCGAGCGCCACATTGATGAATTCGGTCGAGGTGAGGATCGCCGCGAGCGTCGCGTCGCCGTTCAGCTGTTCGAAGGCGAGCTGGTCCGGCAAGCAGCCGAGCACACCGGTCGGGTCGCGATGGCAGAGCTGCTTCTGGATGCGCGAGCGGTCGTCATTCTCATGGAAATAATGGCCGACGATGTCGAGCGTGGTGTCTTCGGTCGGCTCCCAGCGGATCGAGCCGCGAATGTCATACTGGTCGCGGCCGTCGATGCGCTTGCCGTCGAACAGGTTGCGGGTGAAGCCGTCGCGCTTGAGATAATAGCCGGCGAGCCGCACGCCAATCGTTTCGGTGACGGGCAGGTTGAACATGCCCTTCACGCGGATGCTGTTGTAATTGCCATACTCGACTTCGCCCGCGGCATGGATGCGGTTGAGGTCGGGCTTCGCGGTGATGAAGTTGATCACGCCGCCGGTCGCGTTGCGGCCGAACAGCGTGCCTTGGGGACCGCGCAGCACCTCGATGCGCTCCACGTCGAAGAATTCGTTCTGGAAGATCGGGGAGCCGATCACCGGCACATCGTTGACGTGCACGGCGGTGGCTGCGTCGCAGGTCACGCCGACGCACAGGTCGCCAATGCCGCGGATGTTGAATGACGAGGACGAGGTGAAATTGCTCTTCGTGAAGGTGATGTTCGGCAGCGACAGCTGCAGGTCGCTGGTCGTGTTGATCTGCTGCTGGCGCAGACCCTCGGCGCTGAATGCGGAAACCGCGATCGGAACGGTCTGCAGCGTTTCTGACTGGCGCTGCGCGGTGACGACGATGTCGCCGATTCCGCTTGCGTCGGCGCCTGAGTTCGCCGTGGTCGGCGCCGCTTCGCCGGTCTGTGCATAGGCTGGCACGGCCGCCCACATGGCCAGAGCCGTCGCGCCGAGCAGATCGAACTTCCGCATCTTGTGTTTCCTCCCCATTTATCGCGGCTGTTACCGCAGACGCTATGTTGCGCCCTTTGGGACAGGATCATGCGGATGTTTACGCGAGCGTCAATGGGACAGGAGGGAAGAAGTCGCGGATTTCTGCGGATTGTGGCGCTTGTGCCGCACTCGGCTCGGGTGCCGTAGCGTCATTTGCGCGCGCGTCCTCCCACCCTATATCACCGGCGACCCACGACAGAGGATGGAAGACTTGGGCGAGGACCTCGACGACGGCGATCTGATCGAAACGCCGGGAAAGATTCCGGTGCCGGCGCGGGTCGCGGAGGCCATCAAGACGTTGATTGCCTGGGCCGGTGACGATCCGAGCCGCGAAGGCCTAGCCGACACTCCGTTGCGCGTGGCGCGAGCCTGGAAGGAATATTGCCAGGGCTATTCCGAGGATCCGTCCATCCATCTCTCCCGCACCTTCGAGGAAGTCGGTGGCTATGACGAGATCGTGCTGCTGCGCGACATCCCGTTCCAGTCCCATTGCGAGCACCACATGGCGCCGATCATCGGCAAGGCGCATATCGCTTACCTGCCAAAGGACCGTGTTGTCGGTATCTCAAAGCTTGCGCGGGTGCTGCACGGCTTTGCCCGGCGCCTGCAGGTGCAGGAACGGCTGACCGCGGAGGTGGCCGACTGCATCTGGGACCATCTCCAGCCGCTCGGCGTCGCCGTGGTGATCGAGGCGAGCCATAGCTGCATGACCGCACGCGGCGTGCGCACGCCCGGCGTGGCGATGACCACCAGCCGGATGATGGGCGTGTTCCGCGACGACGAGCGCAGCCGCAAGGAAGTGCTCGCGCTGATGGGCTGCTGACATATTCGTCGTAGCCGCACGGGATTTCGTCGCAGCCGCCGCTAAATCGCAAACCTGTGTCGCGCCTCACAGGCGAGGCTGCGCGAATCGATTAATCGAGCATTCATGCTCAGGAACTTCATCCCGCTCGCCGCTTCGCTCACCGCGCTCTTCTCGACGCTGTACATGTACACGGCGTAACGATTGGAACCCGTGGCGCGGCAAAGTCATTCTGGCGGCATGATCGCCAAGACCTTGCCCCTTGCCGCCTCTCTGTCGACGCTCGCCGCGACGATGTTCGCGCTGTTCGTCTGCCGGTGACGCGGCTTATCGCGTGACCGCTCCAACCGCGTAGCGCATCATTTCCTGCAGCACCGGGCGCAGCTTTTCGGCTCGCCCTTCATCAAAGCGCCGTTCGTCATCATCCATATAGGTGAGCTGGGTCAGCTCGAGTTGCACGGCTTCGATCCCCTGCTCGGGACGGCCGAAATGGCGGGTGATATATCCGCCCTTGAAGCGGCCGTTCAGCACCGCCGAATAGGGGGAGCGTTCGGCGATCTCGAGCAGCGCCTCGCCAAGACCTTCCCGCACCGATGCGCCGTCATTGGTGCCGATGTTCAGCTCGGGCAGTGCACCGTCGAAAAGGCGCGGCAGGCGCGTGCGGATGGAATGCGCTTCCCAGAGCAGCACCCGGCCATGCTGGGCCTGGAGCCGCGCCAGTTCGCCGGCAAGGGCCTGATGATAAGGCTGCCAGACCGTGGCGATCCGGCGTGCCACTTCGGCCTCATCCGGCTCCCGGCCGGGCAGATAGAGCGGCTCGCCTTCGAAGCTGGTGCTCGGCACGGTGCCGGTGGTGACCTGGCCCGGATAAAGCGACGCGCCGTCCGATGGGCGGTTCACATCGACGACGTAGCGCGAATGGGTCGCGACGATCGTGCTGGCGCCGAGCGCCTGCACGAAGTTGTAGAGCCGGTCGACCTCCCAATCGGTGTCCGGCACCCCGCGCGCCGCGGGTGTCAGGCACTCCGAAACTTGCGCCGGAACATGGGTGCCGACATGCGGGAAACTGACCAGCACCGGGGCGTTGCCCTGGGTGAGGCGGAACGGTTCCATCACGCCCCGCTCGGCAGATCGGGCACGAACTCTCGGAAGGTGCCTGCTTCCACCAGTGCACGAACGCCGGCGATATCGGGCGCGAAGTAGCGATCGTGATCGTAGTGGGGCGCCACTTCCCGCACGCGGCGCAGCACTTCCCGAAGCGGTTCCGACGTGGCGAGCGGCGCATGGAACTCCACGCCCTGCGCTGCGGCCAGCAACTCGATTGCGACCACGGCTGCGGCATTACCGGCCATGAGCTTCAGCCGCCTGGCGCCATGCGTCGCCATCGACACATGGTCTTCCTGATTGGCCGAAGTCGGCAGACTGTCCACGCTCGCCGGATGGGCCAGCTGCTTGTTTTCGGCGACCAAAGCAGCCGCGGTCACCTGCGCGATCATGAAGCCGGAGTTGAGCCCGCTCTCCTCGACCAAGAACGCAGGCAGCCCGCTCATCTTCGGGTCGACGAGGATGGCGGTGCGCCGCTCCGAGATCGAGCCGACTTCGCAAGCGGCCATGGCAAGGATGTCGGCGGCAAAGGCAATCGGTTCGGCGTGGAAATTTCCGCCCGACAGGATGTCATTGTCCTCGGTAAAGATCAGCGGATTGTCGGTCGCCGCATTCGCTTCCACCTGCAGTGTCGCCGACGCCGAGCGGATGATGTCGAGGCACGCGCCCATCACTTGCGGTTGGCAGCGCAGCGAATAGGGGTCCTGTACCTTGCCGCACCCCGCATGCGAGGCGTTGATCGCGCTTCCGTCGAGCAGGTGCCGGATGGTCGCGGCGGCATGCATCTGCCCCGGCTGGCCCCGTGCCGCGTGGATGCGCGGATCGTGGGGCACGACGCTGCCCTTCAGCGCGTCGGTCGAAAGCGCGCCGGCAACCAGCCCGGCGGCAAACACGCTCTCGATCGCGAACAGGCCGGAGAGCGCGAGCGCCGTCGAGACCTGCGTGCCGTTGAGCAGGGCCAGGCCTTCCTTGGCTTCCAGCACCAGCGGCTGGATTTCTGCCAGCGCCAGCCCTTCGGCAGCGGACATCACACGACTTCGGTGCCGCATCTCGCCGACGCCGAGCAGCGCCGCCGACATATGGGCGAGGGGTGCCAGATCGCCGCTGGCGCCGACCGAGCCCTGCCCTGGGATGACCGGGTAGATCTCGGACTCGATCAGCCGCAGCAAAGCCTCGACCACGACGGGACGGACGCCGGAATGGCCGCGCGCAAGGCTGATGACCTTCAGCGCCAGCACCAGCCGGACGGTGCGGTCGTCAAGCGGCTCGCCGGTCCCGCAGGCGTGGCTAAGCACCAATCGCTTCTGCAGCTCGGCAAGATCGTCATTGGCGATGCGCGTGTTCGCGAGCAGGCCGAAGCCGGTGTTGATGCCGTAATAGGTGCCGCCGTCCGCCACCCGCTCTTCGATGGTCGTGCGCGAGGCGTTCACCTTGTCCCAGACCTGCGGCGCGAGACGCGCCGGTTGCGACCCTTCGTAGACCGCTCGAAGCAGCGAGAGCGGGACCGTGCCGGGCTCGATCACGCTCATGCGCCCAGCATCGGCAGATCGAGGCCCTGCTCCCGCGCGCAGGCGATCGCGTCGTCATATCCCGCGTCCGCATGGCGCATCACGCCGGTACCCGGATCGTTCCACAACACGCGTTCGAGGCGCCGATCTGCGGCTTCGCTGCCGTCGCACAGGATGACCATGCCGCTATGCTGGGAATAGCCCATGCCGACGCCGCCGCCATGATGGAGCGATACCCAGGTTGCGCCGGACGCGGTGTTGAGCAGGGCATTGAGCAGCGGCCAGTCGGACACGGCGTCGGACCCGTCGCGCATCGCCTCGGTTTCGCGATTGGGGCTGGCGACGGAGCCTGAGTCGAGATGGTCGCGGCCGATCACGATGGGCGCCTTGAGCTCGCCTTTGCGCACCATCTCGTTAAAGGCGAGGCCAAGACGGTGGCGGTCGCCGAGACCCACCCAGCAAATGCGTGCCGGCAGCCCCTGGAACGCGATCCGCTCGCGCGCCATGTCGAGCCAGCGGTGGAGATGTGCATTGTCCGGCAGCAACTCCTTCACCCTCGCGTCGGTGCGGTAGATGTCCTCCGGATCACCCGACAGGGCGCACCAGCGGAACGGGCCGACGCCGCGGCAGAAGAGCGGGCGGATATAGGCGGGCACGAAGCCGGGGAAGTCGAACGCGTCCGCGATGCCTTCGTCGAAAGCCACCTGGCGGATATTGTTGCCGTAATCGACGACCGGCACGCCCGCCTTCCAGAAATCGAGCATGGCGCGGACATGCTCCGCCATCGACGCCTTGGCGGCACGCTCCACGGATTTGGGATCACTCTCTCGCGCCTGCGTCCAACGGTCGAGGCTCCAGCCCTTCGGCAGATAGCCGTTGACCGGATCATGGGCGGAGGTCTGGTCGGTGACGATGTCGGGCCGAATTCCGCGCCGCACGATCTCGGGATAAAGTTCGGCCGCGTTGCCGAGCAGGCCGACCGAAACCGGCTGCTTCGCGGTGGTAACGATCTCCAGCGCTTCGTCGAGCGTCGCGGCCTGCCGGTCGAGATAGCGCGTCTTCAACCGCATCTCTATTCGTGAGGGCTGGCATTCGATCGCCAGGCAGGACGCGCCTGCCATCACCGCCGCGAGCGGCTGCGCGCCGCCCATGCCGCCCAGGCCTGCAGTCAGGATCCAGCGGCCGGACAGGTCGCCGCCATAATGCTTCCGCCCGGCCTCGGCGAAGGTCTCGTAAGTGCCCTGAACGATGCCCTGCGTGCCTATGTAGATCCACGATCCGGCCGTCATCTGGCCGTACATCATCAGGCCCTTGCGATCGAGCTCGTGGAAATGATCCCAGGTCGCCCATTTCGGCACCAGGTTCGAGTTGGCGATCAGTACCCGCGGCGCGTCGTGGTGGGTGCGGAACACGCCAACCGGCTTGCCCGACTGGACCAGCAACGTCTCGTCGTCCTTCAGTCGCTTCAGCGTGGCGACGATCGCATCGAAACAGGCCCAGTCGCGCGCCGCACGGCCGATGCCGCCATAGACGACCAGCTCTGCCGGATTCTCGGCCACCTCCGCATCGAGATTGTTCATCAGCATGCGCAGCGGTGCTTCGGTCTGCCAGCTGAGCGTGTTGAGCTCGGCGCCACGAGGAGCGCGCACCTCGCGGCTGTTGAGCAGGCGCGGATTGACGGTCACGTGGCGGTCTCCTGCGGGGTGAAGCGCCCGGTCAGCTCGAAGCGGCTGCCGGGATGATAGAGATTGGCAGTCGAGGCGACCTGGCTGCCCGTCCAGGTGCGGCGGCGGATCAGGAGGCAGGGTTCGTCCGCCTTCATGGCCAGAAGCTGGCGAATGCGGGCGGGAGGCAGCACCGCCTGGACGACATGTTCGGCCTGGGCGAGCGGCGCCGCCGTCACCAGATATTCATAGGGCGTGTGGGCGCCGAAATTCTGCTGGAGGTAATCCGGCGCGACTGCCGGGTTCACCAGCCGCTCCTCGACCTGCACTGGCTCGTCATTCTCGAAGTGGACGATCAGCGAGCGGAAGAGCGGCGCGCCGAGCGCCAGCTCGAAGGCTGAAGCAGCTTCTTCATCGGCGGCGATTTCCGTCAGCTCCAGCACGTCGCCACGGTGGCGATGGCCGCGCTCGGCAATCTCGTCGGCGATGTTGCGGATGCGTAGAGGATGGCTATGGTTCCGCCGGTCCGCGACATAGGTGCCGCCGCCCTTAACGCGGGTGAGGAAGCCCTCCTGCGCCAGTTCGCGAACCGCACGATTGACCGTCATCCGGGCGACGCCGAACTCGCGCACCAAGGCATTTTCCGACGGCACCCGATCGCGCGGCGCCCAATCGCCGGCGCCGATCCTGTCCAGGATATGCGCCTTCACACGGGCATAAGCGGGCTGGTCCATGCTATGGGCGTAAGCTGTCTAGACAGGGTTAGTCAAGCAAGGGCCTGGCGCAGCGAACGGACTGCACCGGCATAGGCCTTTGCGATCTCGCTCTGCCGCTCGTGCCGGCCCTCCGTCACTACCCATTGGCCTCCCGCCATCACCCGGCGAACGGCGGCGCGGGCACCGGTGCTGAAGACGAGCGTGTCCAGCATGGCGTCGCCAGCTTCGGTCAGCAGAGAAGCATGGTCTGGGTCGATGATCACCAGATCGGCGCGCGCACCCGGCGCGATGGATCCGACAGCGTTGCCGGCAGCTGCAGCGCCTCCAGCCAGCGCGCGTCGCCACAGTTCGGCGCCGGGATGGGGCTGCGCCTCGCTTGTGACGAGGCTGCGCCGCTGGAGCGTGAGGCGTTGGCTATATTCCAGCCAGCGGAGCTCCTCCAGCGGATCGACGGAGACGTGGCTGTCCGAACCGATGGCGATGCCCCCGCCACGCTCGAGATAGGGCAGGAGCGGGAAGAGGCCGTCCCCCAGATTGGCTTCCGTGGTGGGGCACAAGGCCACCGTTGCGCCGGATAGTGCCAGCCGCTCGACTTCGGCGTCACTGAGGTGCGTGGCGTGCACCAGAGTCCAGCGCGCGTCGACTTCCGCCTCGTCGAGCAGCCACTCGACCGGGCGGCGTGCCGACCAGGCGACGCAGTCCTCCACTTCGGCGACTTGTTCCGCGACATGGATGTGGATCGGCGCTGCGCGGTCGATCGCCGCGACCGCCTCCTCCAGCGCCTCGGGGGGCACCGCACGAAGGCTGTGCAGGGCAAGGCCGACGCGCGCGGACGGCGCGCTTGCCTGCGCTTCCCCGATGATCCGCAGCAATGCATCGACATCGTTGATGAACCGGCGCTGGTCCTTGCGCGGAGGGCGGCCGCCGAAGCCGCTGGTCTGGTAAAGCACCGGCAGCAGCGTCAGGCCAATGCCGGTCTCTTGAGCGGCCGCGATCAGTGCCTGCGCCATGGCCGAAGCCGGCGCATGGGGCTGCCCATCCGCCCGGTGATGGACATAATGAAACTCGCACACGCTGGTGTAGCCCGCCGCAAGCATCTCGGCATAGAGCTGAGCGGCGATGGCATGGAGCATCTCCGGCGTCAGCTGCGCCGCCGCGCGGTACATCGCGTCCCGCCACGTCCAAAAGCTGTCCTGATTGCCGCCGCGGCGTTCGGCGAGGCCGGCAAAGGCGCGCTGAAAGGCATGGCTGTGCGCGTTGATCATGCCAGGCAGGGCGACGCCTGAGACGCGCTCCACCGGCAGATCGCTGGACACATGATCCGGGCTGACCGAGAGAATTGTGCCGCGCTGCAAGGTGACGAGCACGTCGCGGGCCCAGCCTTGCGGCAGCAATGCCGATTCAAGCAGCAGGTGTCGCACCGGCGTTCCTTGTCTAGACAGAATGCGGCAGCTACGGTGCGCAGGGCGAAGCGTAAAGAGGGCGAGTGATGGCGGCGGCGGATCGGTGGGATCGGCTCTGGGTCAATGTCCGGCTCGCTACCATGGTGGACGGTGGCGTACCCTATGGCGCTGTCGAGCGTGGCGCTTTGGCCGTGGCGGGCGGTCGCATCGCCTTTGCTGGCCCTGCCGACGATCTCCCCAAGGAGCCGTCCGCTGCCGAGGTGATCGATGCGGGCGGGCGCTGGATGACACCCGGCCTGATCGACTGCCACACGCACATCGTCTTCGGCGGCGATCGGATCGACGAGTATGAGGCGCGGCTGAAGGGTGCCTCTTACGAAGAGATCGCCCGCGCCGGCGGCGGGATCGTCTCGACCGTGCGAGCGACGCGCGCCGCGTCAGAGGACGAGCTTGTCCAGCAGGCACTGCCGCGCCTGCGCCAGCTGATCGGGGAAGGCGTGACCACGATCGAGATCAAGTCGGGCTATGGCCTGGACACCGACAACGAGCTGAAGATGCTGCGCGCGGCACGTCGGCTGGGTCGGGAGTTGCCGATCCATGTGCGCACCACCTTTCTTGGCGCGCATGCCTTGCCGCCCGAGTTTGCGCACGACCGCGCCGGGTATATCGACCTCGTCTGCCAGGAGATGCTGCCGCGCGCGGCCAGGGAAGGGCTGGTCGACGCGGTCGATGCGTTTTGCGAAACGATAGGGTTCACGGCTGAAGAGACAGCGCGGCTGTTCGACACCGCGACACGGCTGGGGATCCCGGTCAAGCTCCATAGCGACCAGCTGAGCGACGGGGGCGGGGCGGGGCTGGCCGCTCGCTATCAGGCGCTGTCCGCCGACCATGTCGAGTGGACATCGACCGAGGGCGTCGAGGCGATGGCAAAGGCGGGGACGGTCGCGGTGCTGCTGCCGGGCGCCTTCCTCACCTTGCGGGAGACGAAGCTGCCGCCGGTCGACATTTTCCGGGCGGCGGGCGTGCCCATGGCGCTGGCGACCGACTGCAACCCGGGCACGTCGCCGGCGCGATCGCTGCTGCTGATGCTCAACCTCGCCTGCACCTTGTTCCGGATGACTCCGGAGGAGGCGTTGGCCGGCGTGACACGTAACGCGGCCAGCGCACTGGGTCTCGCTGACCGGGGCACGCTGGAAATCGGCAAGCGCGCCGATCTGGTGCTTTGGGATATCAGCAGCCCGGCCGAGCTCTGCTATTGGCTCGGTGGGCGACCGGAACTCGAAGTCATCCGAGCGAGCGGCTGAGGGAGAGTTCCTCCGTTCGGCTGGCTGAAGTCGCGAAGACGCGCCGGCTCTGAAACGGGCCGCTCTCCCGTTCGTTGAACCGGGCAAGAGGAGAGTGATCGTGGCCCAGCTTGACGAGACCCTCGGTGCGCCGCCAGTGGTGGATGGAAGCGCGCCGGCCGACGAAGCCGCCGGCGGCAATGCGGAGAAGCCGGTGAACGAGATCGTCAAGTCTGCCCAGCAAGCGAAGCAAGGTGAGGAAAAAGCGGGCGGCGACAATCGCACCGCCTGGATTGCGGCGGGGGTGGGCGTCGGCGTGGGTTCGGCGGCCTTGGTGGCGGCGCTGCTTTACGCAAATCGCGACAAGGGCAAGGACAAGAAAAGCCGCTAGGCCGGTTCAGGCGGCGCTGTTCGCGTCCCGGCGCGGGCGCAGCCGCACGACCTTTTCTCCATGGACCAGACGTTCGATAGCGGCCGCAATATCCGCCTGCCGGAACGGCTTGGCTAACTGCGGCAGTCCGACGTCGAGATTGCCGCCCGCATAGCCCGTGACGACCAGCAGGGGCAGGCCGGGATCACGTGCGGCGATCCGCCCGGCGAGTTCGACTCCGTTCATCTGCGGCATCATATAGTCCGTGACGACTGCATCGAACTTGTGGTCGGGGCCGAGTTTCGCGAGCGCTTGCGCTCCGCCACTCGCCTCGTGCACGACATGTCCGAGATCGCGCAGCATTTCGGCGGTGCCGGCGCGGACCAGGTCCTCGTCGTCGACCAGCAGCAGCGTCAGCGGCTTTACCGGACGGATCGCGTCGTTCCCGCCCACGGGGGCCGGGTCGGCAGCGGCCTGGGCGACCGGCAGGTACAGGTCGGCGCGAGTCCCATCGCCGAGCGCACTCGACAGCATGAAGGCGCCGCCAAGCTGGGCGGCAAGGCCATGGACCATCGACAGACCAAGGCCGGTGCCCTTGCCGATGCCCTTGGTCGAGAAGAAGGGTTCGACTGCCTTGGCCAAGGTCGCTTCGTCCATGCCCGCACCGGTATCGACGACCGAAATGCGGACATAGGCGCCCGGCCTGAGCGCGCCCGCGTCGCCGGGGCCTACAACCGCCTGCTCGGCAGCGATGGTCAGCACGCCGCCGCCGTCCATCGCGTCGCGCGCGTTGACGCACAGGTTGAGCACGGCAAGCTCGAGCTGGTTGGGATCGGCCTGGGCAGCCGGCAGTCCGGGCGAAGGCACAAGGCGCAGTTCGATACCTGAACCGGTCGAACTCGCGATCAAGTCGCGCATGCCTTCGAGTGTGGAAGACACGTCGATTGCCCGCGTCTCCAGCGCCTGCCGCCGCGCAAAGCCGAGCAACCGACTAACAAGGATCTTGGCACGCTCGGCGGATTGCAGTGCGCCCTCGAACAAGCGAGCCGAGCGTGGATCGGAGTCGGCATGGCGCCGGCTCAGCAAATCGAGCGCACCCGTGATCGGCGTCAGCAGGTTGTTGATGTCATGGGCGACGCCGCCGGTCAGCTGGCCGAGCGTCTCAAGTTTCTGCGCTTCGTGCAGCTGGGCCAACGCTGCCTCGCGCTCCGCGACCGCGTCCTGCACCCGGCGCTCGAGCGTCTCGTTCAACTCGCGCAGCTCGCTCTCGGCGCGCTTGCGCGCGGTCACGTCCTGGAAGATTACAGCTACTTCGCGGCGCTCCGCCGGCTCGACGCGAAACGCCGCCAGCTCCAAATGACGGCGCGTTGCCACCAGCTCCTGCTCGAACCGGATCGGTTCGCCCGTCATCAGCACCCGCCGGTACATCTCCACCCAGGCGTCCGCCTCGTCCGGTACCATGTCGCGCAGCCGCTGCCCGACCACGTTCGGAATACCGGCATGGCGTTCATAAGCGGCATTGGCCTGAACATGGACATAGTCGCTGGCCGGCCCATGCGGTCCGTCAAGGAACTCGATGACGCAGAAGCCCTCGTCCATCGTGTCGAACAGGGTGCGGAACCGGTTCTCGCTGTCCCGAAGCGCGATCAGCCGCGCCCGCGCCTCATATTGACGGCAGCGGCCGCGGAGCGCCGACCGCGCCAGGCTGATCAGCGTCGTTGGATGGAACGGCCGCTCGAGGAACGTGACGTTGCCCAGCACTTCGAGGTGGCGGCGCGCGGCCGGATTGCGCTCCAGCCCGCCGCCGCGGCTGGTCAGCAGCACGAACGGAAGATCCGACCACTCTTCCTGGTCTTCGAGCCAATCGGACAGGGGATGTAAGTCTGCGCTCGCAATCGCCTCTTCGGTGACCACGACGAAGGCGGCGCCGGCGTCGAGTTCCTCAATAAGGTGCGGCAGCCCCGTGCAGACCTGGGCATCGATGCCGCTTTCGGCCAGCATGGACGCGGCGATCGGTGCATCGCGACCGTGCGGAGCAAGCACCAGTGCCCGCTCCGACAGCGTGGTACGCTTCAAGCGGCAAACTCCGGTAGCATCTGGGCGTCGCCGACCAGAACCGGAACCCCGCCCAGCACCCCCTGGAAGTTGATCAATGGTGGACCCAGGCTGACGCCGCCCGGTCCGATGCGGTATTCGCGAATGGTGTCTTCGTGCGCGCCGGTCCGCTTCTTGACCACCGAGACTGCGCGGCGCACGCGACCGATCGCTTCGAAATAGCGCAGCAGGACGACGGTGTCGGCGAGATAGGTGATGTCGACCGGCGCCTTCATGTCGCCGACCAGCCCGTGCTGTGCGACCGTGAGGAAGGTCGTCGCGCCCCGCCGGTTCAGGAACTGCAGCAGCTCGTGCATGTGGAGGACCAGCGCCTGCTCGCCAGGCATTGCCGCCTGATAGCCGTTGAGGCTGTCGATCACGACCGTCCGTGCGCCATGCGTTTCGACACAGGCCCGCACTCGTTCCGAAAATTCGCCCGGGGTCAGTTCCGCCGCATCGACCTGTTCCAGCACCAGCGCGCCGGAATCCATCATGCCCTGCAGATCGATGCCGAGCCCGGCAGCACGGGCGATGAGCAGGGAGAGTTCTTCGTCGAAGACGAACATCCCGGCGCGTTCGCCGCGCGCGATCGCCTCCTGCACGAAAGTGAGGGTGAAGACCGACTTGCCGGTGCCTGAGGGGCCCAGGATCAGCACGCTCGATCCGCGCTCCACACCGCCGCCGAGCAGGGCGTTGAACTCCGCCGAGGAGGTGGGCATCACGTCGCGCTCCACCCTGGCCTTGTGTTCGGCCGACACCAGCCGGGGGAAGACGCGCACGCCCCCGGTGTGGATCGCGAAATCATGGTAGCCGCCACGGAACCGCCGCCCGCGATATTTGATGACGCGCAGCCGGCGCCGTTCGCCGCCATATTCGGGTGACAGTTCCTCCAGCCGAACCACGCCATGGGCGACCGAATGAACCGTCTTGTCGTTGACGTCGCTCGTCAGGTCGTCGAGCATGATCACCGTCGCCTCGCGGTTGGCGAAATAATGTTTCAGCGCGAGGATCTGGCGGCGGTAGCGCAGGGAGCTTTGCGCGAGCAGGCGGATCTCGGACAGGCTGTCGAGCACCACCCGATCGGGCTTCACGCCCTCGAACGCCTCGAAGATCCGCTTGGTCGTCTCCCCAAGCTCGAGGTCGGAGGAATAAAGCAGGCTCTGCTGCTGTTCTTCGTCGAGCAGGCTTTCCGGAGGCACAAGCTCGAACAGCTCGATGCCGTCGAGCGACCAGTGATGCGAGTCCGCGGTCGCCCGCAGCTCATCTTCCGTTTCGGAGAGGGTAATGTAGAGGCAGCGCTCGCCGTCTGCCGCGCCGGCGAGAAGATATTGCAGCGCGACGGTCGTCTTGCCCGCACCCGGACTGCCTTCGATCAGGAAGACCCGGCCGCGCTCCAGGCCGCCGTTCAGAACGTCGTCGAGGCCGGCAATCCCCGTGGCGGCCTGTCGCGCGCTAACCTGCATCAACTTCTCCAGCTCCCCGAGTCGGCTGGACCGCAAAGCCCTGCGAAAAGCAAGTACCCCAACCCGCTGATTTCGTTTGATTATGGCTGCGTAACGATCATAATGCCACTTTGTTCCCGGTACAAACAAGAAGGGCGGCCGCTTCCGGAGCCGCCCCTTCGGGAGCCGTGATCGACTTGCTTAGCGTTTCGAGAACTGGAAGCTGCGACGCGCCTTGGCGCGGCCATACTTCTTGCGCTCGACTACGCGCGGGTCGCGGGTGAGGAACCCGGCCTGCTTCACCGTGGTGCGCAGCGCCGGCTCGTAGCGGGTCAGCGCCGTCGAGATGCCGTGACGCACCGCGCCCGCCTGGCCGGACAGGCCGCCGCCCTTGACCGTCGCGATCACGTCGAACTGCTCGCGGCGATCGGTGATGTCGAACACCTGGTTGATGATCAGGCGCAGCGTCGGACGCGCGAAATAGACGGTCTGGTCGCGGCCGTTGATCACGATCTTGCCGGTGCCAGGCTTCAGCCAGACGCGAGCAACGGCGTCCTTGCGGCGGCCGGTCGCATAGGCGCGGCCATATTTGTCCAGCTGCTGCTCGCGCAGCACGGCCTGGATCTGGTTCGGCTGCGGCGCGGCCGGCGCGGTGTCGCCGCCCGTCTGCGCGGCGGGCTGCACGCCCTGGGTGAGATTGCCGAGATCGGCGAGGGACTGACGCGTGTCGGACATTATGCGCCCACCTTGTTCTTGCGGTTCATCGAGGCGACGTCGAGCACCTCGGGGTTCTGCGCGGCGTGATCATGGTTCGGACCGGCGAAGATGCGCAGGTTGCGCATCTGCTGGCGGCCGAGCGGGCCACGCGGAATCATGCGCTCCACGGCCTTTTCGAGCACACGCTCGGGGAAGCGGCCCTCCAGCACCTTGTCGGCGCGGATTTCCTTCAGGCCACCCGCATAGCCGGTGTGCTTATAGTACATCTTCTGCGTCAGCTTGCGGCCGGTGAAGCGCACCTTGTCTGCATTGATGACGATGACGTTGTCACCGCAATCGATGTGAGGGGTGAAACTCGGCTTGTGCTTGCCGCGCAAGATGTTGGCGATGATTGACGCGACGCGCCCGACCACCAGGCCGTCGGCATCGATCAGATGCCACTTCTTTTCGACCGTCGCCGGCGTGGCCGACTTGGTCGTCTTCATGAGCGCCTTCATGGCTGTCCTCTGGGCTGTGAAACAAACGACGCCGCCCCAAGCGGGACGGCGCTGATGGGCTGGCAAATACTTTGGTACACCAGAATGTCAAGGAAATGCGGGGCTTTCACAAAGGGTATCATAATACCACCTTGTTCGTCATTCCCGCGAACGCGGGAACCCAGAGGGAAAAGTGAAGAAAGCTGGGTCCCCGCTTTCGCGGGGATGACGACCAGATATCTGCCGACTATCACCCCGGCATGACCAAAGCCCTGCTCCTGCTCGCCGCCGCTTTCTCTTCCACCGCTTTCGCCCAGACGCCACCGATGGCGCCGGACACCGTCGCCGAATATCAGCGCGTCCGTCCCAATGCGGACTATGTCCGGCGCGAAGTGATGATCTCGATGCGTGACGGGGTGAAGCTGTTCACCGTCATCGTCATGCGCAAGGGCACGCGCGGCGGTCCGATCCTGCTGACGCGCACGCCCTATGATGCGGGTGCGGCGACATGGCGCATCCCCAGCCAGAAGATCGAAGACATTCTGCCGGTGATGGACGGCGACTTCGTCAATGACGGCTATATCCGCGTCTATCAGGACGTGCGCGGTCTGCACGGGTCCGAGGGCGATTATGTGATGAACCGGCCGTTGCGCGGGCCGCTCAACGCCACCGCAGCGGACCATGCGACGGATGCCTATGACACGATCGACTGGCTGGTGAAGAATGTGCCGGAGACGAACGGCAAGGTGGCGATCACCGGCTCTTCCTATCCTGGCTTCACCGCGCTGATGGCGCTGATCGATCCGCATCCCGCGCTGAAGGCCGCGGTGCCGCAGAGCCCGATGGTCGATGGCTGGATGGGCGACGACTGGTTCCACAACGGCGCGTTCCGCCTGAACAGCTTCGATTATTTCGTCGGCCAGATGGCCAAGGAGAATGGCGGCGACCTGCCGCTCGGCTTGGGTGACGATTACGACATCTTCCTGAAGGCGGGCTCCGCGGGCGATTTCGCAAGGGCCTATGGCCTCGATGCCTTTGCCGTCACGCGCAAGTTCATCGAGCATCCGGCCTATGATCCCTATTGGCAGGGCCAGGCGGTGGACAAGCTGCTGGCGGCGCGCAAGCTCACCGTGCCGACCATGCTCGTCGTCGGGCAGTGGGACCAGGAAGACAGCTATGGCGCGCCGGCCGTCTATCGCGCGCTCGAGCCGCAGGACAAGAACAACGAGTTGGTGTCGCTGGTGATCGGCCCCTGGCGGCACAGCGGCGTCAACTATGAGGCACGGGAACTGGGTCAGGTGAAGCTGGAAGGCGATACCGGCCTGCAGTTCCGCCGCGGCACGATGAAGCCGTTCCTCGACCGCTATCTGAAGGATGGCGCTGCGGCGACGGCCACGCCCCCGGTGCTGACCTATGCGACCGGCGCGAATGCCTGGGAGGTGTCCGACCGCTGGCCGCGCGGCACCGAAAGGCCCCTCTATCTGCAGGGGAGCTTCGGCCTGTCCTGGTCGAAACCGAACGGTGGGTCCGACAGCTATGTCTCCGATCCCGCCAGGCCGGTGCCGTTCATGCCGCGGCCGGTAAAGATGGGCGAGGCGGATCGCTGGCGCACCTGGCTCGTGGCAGACCAGCGCTTCGTGCAGGATCGGCCCGACGTGCTGACCTACACCTCCGACGTGCTCGACAGGCCGGTGCACATCGCCGGCGCCCCTCGCGTCGATCTCTGGGCGGCGACCAGCGGAACCGATAGCGATTGGGTCGTGAAGCTGATCGACGTCTCACCGGACGGATCGCAGCTTCCGATCGGCATCGAGATCTTCCGCGGCCGCTATGTGCGCAGCTTCGAGAAGCCCGAAGCACTGAAGCCCGGCAAGGCGGAGAATTACCGCTGGTCGCTGCCGAACGTGAACCATGTGTTTCAGCCCGGTCACCGGCTGATGGTGCAGGTCCAGTCGAGCCTGTTCCCGCTCTACGACCGCAATCCGCAGAGCTTCGTGCCGAACATCTTCAGCGCGAAGCCGGGCGACTATCGCAAGGCGACGCAGACCGTGTTCCACGACGCGGCTCGCGCGAGCGCCCTGTGGTTGCCGGTGGTTGAGTGAACCGACTTCGCTCGAAGCGAACGGGCATTCTTCAGAATTCCCGCAGCATCGCGAGTTTGCGCGGCGCAACCAGGGACCAGCTGGCGGCGATGCGGTCTTCGACGCGGTCCCAGTCGATATCGTGGTGCAGCTTGAGGCCGACCCAGCCGCTCGGCCCGAAATAGGCGGGTCGATAGTAGATGTCCGGGTCCTGATCGATCAGCTGGGCCTGCTCGTCGGGGCCGCTGGTCTTGACGATAACGGCCGTGATGCCGTCGCCGTGATGGTCTTCGGTGAAGTAGCAATACATCTTGCCGCCGGCGACGCGGAAGCAGGCCATGCCGTGGGATGTGGTTTCCTCCGCGCCGGGCAGCGCCATTGCAAGGTCCCGCACGCGGGCGAGCTTCGCCTCGGGCGTGCGGTCGCGCATCACGAAGGCGGCAAGCGCACGCGGATAGAGCTGGTGTTCGGCGATCAGCACGCGCGCGGCGAGGCTGTCGGGCGTGTCGCTTGGGAGGACGGCGACCTCGACCTGACCAAGCACCGGGCCATCGTCCAACTCGGCCGTGACGATATGGACCGAGCAGCCGGCGACCAGGTCTCGCGCGTCAAGTGCCCGGGCGTGGGTGTCCAGACCCTTGTATTTGGGAAGCAGCGAGGGGTGGATGTTGACGATCCTGCCGTTCCAGCGCGTGACGAAATCGTAGGGCAGGATGCGCATGAAGCCGGCAAGCGCGAGGAACTCGGCCCCTGACGCGCGCAGTGCTCCATCAAGGGTGGCGAAGAGCTCCGCCCTCTTGAGTCCAGCCGGCGCGGCGAAGGTGGCGACACCTTCCGCTTCGGCGAGTTTCAGGCCGGCCGCATCCGCCTTGTCGCTCGCCACGAGGACGATCTCGAAAGGGCAATCGGGCAGGCGCGACGCGTACAGAAGTGCGGCCATGTTGGAGCCGCGGCCAGAGATAAGGACTGCGACTTTGGCACGTCCCGTCATCATTGTGCTCCGGCGCAGGTCGGAGCCCTGCGCCACAAGGCTCCGGCCTTCGCCGGAGCACACGGCAAGCATGAGCTACGCAAGGTGCACAGCCTCCCAGGCCTCGCGTCCGCACCATGCGTCGGCCGAACCCACGACCGTGCAGCCGCGCGGACCCTGTTCGATGCGGCCGATCACGAACACCGTCTCGCCGGCGGCTTCAAGCGCCGCTTTCACGCCGTCGGCGTCGTCGGGCGCCACCACGGCGATCATGCCGACGCCGCAATTGAAAGTGCGCGCCATTTCGGCCGGCTCGATTGCGCCTTGGGCCTGGAGGAACGCCATCAGCCGCGGCTGCGGCCAGGCATCGGCGTCGATGCGCGCGTGGAGATCGTCCGGCAACACGCGCGGGACGTTTTCGAGCAGGCCGCCGCCGGTGATATGGGCGAGGGCGGCAATCTTGCCGTCGCGGACCAGCGGCAGCAGCGATTTTACGTAGATGCGGGTCGGCGCCATCAGCGCGTCGATCAGGATCACGTCCTGGTCGAACAGGGCAGGGCGATCGAGCTTCCAGCCCTTGTCGGCTGCGAGGCGGCGCACCAGCGAATAGCCGTTCGAATGGACGCCGGACGAGGCAAGGCCGAGGATCAGGTCGCCGGCCTTGACCCGATTACCCGTCAGGGCCTGGCCGCGTTCAACTGCACCGACGCAGAAGCCCGCCAGGTCATAATCGCCATCGGCGTACATGCCGGGCATCTCGGCCGTTTCGCCGCCGATCAGTGCGCAGCCGGCCTGCCGGCAGCCCTCGGCAATGCCTGCGATGACGCGTTCCGCGACGCCGCTCTCCAGCCGGCCCGTGGCGTAATAATCGAGGAAGAAGAGCGGTTCGGCCCCCTGCACGATCAGGTCATTGGCGCACATGGCGACCAGGTCGATGCCGACGCCGTCATGCAGATTATGTTCGATGGCGAGCTTCAGCTTGGTGCCGACGCCGTCATTGGCGGCAACGAGCAGCGGGTCGCGATAGCCGGCTGCCTTCAGGTCGAAGAAGCCGCCGAAGCCGCCCAGCTCGGCATCGGCGCCGGGACGCCGCGTGCTCTTGGCCAGCGGGCCGATCGCCTTGACCAGCGCATTGCCCGCGGCGATCGAAACGCCCGCTTGGGCATAGGTGTAGCTCTGGCCGTCGCTCATGGGGTGCGCCTAGCGACAAGATGCTTGGATTTCTATCCTCGACGCGCCAGAAGGGCGCGGTGATCGCGCTCCGCCGTTTCCCTGTCCCCCTGCCGCTCGTCCTGATCTTCGTTATGGCGCTCGGCCTTGCCGCGATGCTGCGTGCGCAGATTGAAGGGGGCGAGCGCGGCGTGCCGCCGATCGACAGCTCGTCCAGCTTCGAAGTCTCCGGCATCGATGTCGACGTGTACGGAGCCAATGCGGATGCGGCGCGGCTGACCGGCTGGCGCGCGGCGCAACGTCGGGCCTGGGATGCGCTTTGGGCGCGCACCCACGGCGGCGCCAAGGGGCCGGGCCTGTCGGATTCGGCTTTGGACGGTATCGTCGCCGGCATCATCGTCGAGGACGAGCAGATCGGCCCGCACCGCTATATCGCGCGGCTGGGCGTGTTGTTCGACCGGGCGCGGGCGGGCACAATCCTCGGCACCTCGGGCAATCTGCTCCGATCGGCGCCGATGCTGGTCATCCCGGTACAATGGTCGGGCGGCGTGCCGCAGGGGTTCGAGACGCGCACGGAATGGCAAAAGGCCTGGGCGCGGTTCCGCACCGGCAACAGTCCGGTCGACTATGTGCGGCCCACGGGTACCGGCGTCGACTCGCTGATCCTGACGCCGGCGCAGACCTGGCGTCCGGGCCGCATCTGGTGGCGGCTGCTGATCGACGGCTATGGCGCCGCCGACGTGCTGATCCCTCAGGTGCAGATCGAGCGGCAATGGCCCGGCGGCCCGGTGATCGGCCGCTTCTCCGCTTTCCACGGGCCGGATCGGGAATATCTTGGCGGCTTCGTGCTGCGCGTCGGCTCGGCGGACGGCTTACCCAAGCTGATGGACGAAGGCGTCAAGCGCATCGACGCTCTGTTCGTGCGCGCGCTGCAGGAGGGCCGTCTGGTGCCCGATCCGTCGCTGATCGTCGAACCCGAAGCGACCGAGGAAGAGCTGGACGATCTGGAGGAAGGCATTCCGGAGGAGGCCGCGACGATAGAATCCGATCAGCTTACCGCCGGCCTGTCGAGCTACAATGTTCAATATGACACGCCGGACGTCGGTTCGGTGAATGCGGGCGAAGCGGTGTTGCGCGGTATTCCGGGGGTGCGATCCGCGCAGACCGCAAGCCTGGCACTGGGCGGGGTCTCTGTAATGCGCGTGACCTATCAGGGGGACATTGGCGCACTTGCGGCCGCGCTCTCGGCGCGCGGCTGGCAGGTGCAGCAGGGCCTCGGCACGCTCCGCATCCGGCGCGGCGGTGCAGCGCCGGCGGTGAGTTCCCCTCCCACGCCGTCGCCATCACCGAGTCCGAGCGGGACGCCAGCCCGCAAATGAGCCAGATGGCCTTGCCGCTCGGGTGGCCGGCCGAGGAGCGTCAGGAAGATTTCATCGTTTCCGACAGCAACGCGCGGGCAGTACGGCATTTGGAGCATTGGGGCACCTGGCCCGTCATGGCCACGATCCTCGCCGGGCCGCGCAAATCCGGGCGCAGCCTCTTGGCCCGGCTGTTCGCGCGCAAGTCCGGCGGCCGCGTGATCGACGATGGCGACCGCAAGCCCGAGGAGGAGCTGTTCCACGCCTGGAATGCTGCGCAGGAGGCGCACAAGCCGCTGCTGATCGTGGCTGATGAGGCGCCGCCGGCGTGGAAGATTCGGCTGCCCGATCTGCGCACGCGGCTGTCAGCCACACCCGTCCTCACGCTCGGCGATCCCGACGACCCGCTCGCGGCCGGCCTCATCGAAAAGCTCCTGCTCCAGCGCAACCTGCAGGTGCCTCCGGGGTTGGTCCCCTGGCTCGTGCCGCGCATCGAACGTACCCATGTCGGCATCATCCAGGCCGTGGATGCGCTTGACGAAGCGGCGCTCGCCAAACGGGTTCGCATTTCTGTAAAACTTGCCCGCGAAACCTTCGGGATGAAGCAAGAGGATCTGTTCTGATGGCTCGCCCTGAGCCAATGCTGCGCGAGGAAGAGCGGACGCCGCCCGGCGACGGCCAGCGCTACTTCAACCGCGAACTGAGCTGGCTGGCCTTCAACCGGCGCGTGCTGGAAGAGGCGTGCAACCGCAATCATCCGCTGCTGGAGCGGCTGCGTTTCCTGTCGATCTCGGGCAACAATCTCGACGAGTTCTTCATGGTCCGCGTCGCCGGACTGAAGGGGCAGCAGCTGCAATCGGTCGAGGAGCGGTCGCCCGACGGCCTCACCGTTTCCCAGCAGCTGAGCGCCGTGACACGCGACGCCGAGCAGCTGATGGAGAGCCAGGACCGGGTCTGGGCCGATCTGCGCGTGGCCCTGGCGAAAGCAGGCATCGAAGTGGTTCGGGAGGATGCGCTGCAGCTCGATGCGCGCGTGTGGCTCGAGGGTCATTTCCGCGAACATATCTTTCCCGTCATCACCCCCCAGGCGCTGGATCCCGCCCACCCGTTCCCCTTCATCCCCAATAAGGGGCTCAGCCTGATCTTCGATCTCGTCCGGCTGTCGGACGGGGAGGCGATTCGCGAGCTGGTGATGATCCCGCCGAGCCTGCCGCCGTTCATCCGCATTCCCGGCGAACGCGCCTGCTATATCGCGATCGAGTCGGTGCTGCGCTGCTTCACGGGGCTGCTCTTCCCGGGTTACGAAGTACGGGGCTCGGGTGCGTTCCGCGTTATCCGCGACAGCGACATCGAGGTGGAGGAAGAAGCCGAGGACCTGGTCCGCTACTTCCGCAGTGCCATCAAGCGGCGGCGGCGCGGACGTGTGATCCGGCTCGAACTGGAAGAGGGCATCCCCGAAGCGCTGGAGCGCCAGGTGCGGAGCGAGCTGGGCGGCAGCGACGCGATCGTGACCGTCACCGGCGGCCTGCTCGGCATTGGTGACCTGGAGGCGCTCGTCGAGGAGGATCGACCGGACCTGAAATGGGACCCTTACTCACCGCGATTTCCGGAGCGAATTCGGGAGTATGGCGGCGACTGTTTCGCCGCCATCAAAGCCAAGGATATCGTCGTCCATCACCCCTACGAGACGTTCGACGTTGTGCTCGCCTTCCTCCAGCAAGCGGCAGCGGACCCGGACGTAGTCGCCATCAAGCAGACGCTCTATCGCGCGGGCAAGCAGTCGGCCGTTATCCAGGCTCTGATCGCTGCGGCCGAAGCGGGCAAGTCGGTGACCGCCGTCGTCGAGCTGAAGGCACGGTTCGACGAGGAACAGAACCTGCTCTGGGCCTCGGCGCTGGAACGGGCCGGGGTGCAGGTCGTCTATGGCTTCATCGAGTGGAAGACGCATGCCAAGGTGTCGATGATCGTGCGGCGGGAAGAGGGTGGCTACCGCACCTATTGCCACTTCGGGACCGGCAATTATCACCCGATCACCGCGCGCATCTACACCGATATCAGCTTCTTCACCGCCGATCCGCGGGCCGGGCGCGATGCGGCGCAGCTGTTCAATTACATCACCGGCTATGTCGAGCCCGCCCGACTGGAACTGCTCACCATGTCGCCGCTCAGCATGCGCGAGAGCCTGGCCGAACTGATCGATGCGGAAATCGCCAATGCGCGCGCGGGCCAGCCGGCCGGCATCTGGGCGAAGATGAACTCGCTCGTCGATCCGGCGATGATCGAGAAGCTCTACGAAGGAAGCCAGGCCGGAGTCCCGATCGACCTGATCGTGCGCGGCATCTGCTGCCTGCGGCCCGGCGTGGCCGGCCTCTCCGAGAATATCCGGGTGAAGTCGATCGTCGGCCGCTTCCTCGAGCACAGCCGCATCTTCGCTTTCGGCAATGGCCGCGACCTGCCCAACGACAAGGCGCGCGTGTTTATTTCGTCCGCCGACTGGATGCCGCGCAATTTCGACCGGCGCGTCGAGTATCTGCTGCCGATCGTGAACCCCACGGTGCACGACCAGATCCTCGACCAGGTGATGGTCGCCAATCTGATCGACAATGAGCAAAGCTGGGAACTGAACGCGGATGGCAGCTATGTCCGGGACGTGCCGGGCGAGCGGCCGTTCAACCTGCATCGATATTTCATGACCAATCCCTCGCTCTCCGGCCGCGGCAAGTCGCTTGCCAACAGCGATGCAGTGCCCAAGCTGAGCGTGAGGCGCTGATGAGCGAAGCCGATCTGATCGTGCGGGATGTGAAAGTGGAGGCCGACGCGATCCCGGCACGGCAGGCCATTATCGACATCGGCTCGAACTCGATCCGTCTGGTTGTTTACGGTGGGCCGCCACGCATCCCGGCAACCCTGTTCAATGAAAAGGTCATGGCGGGGCTGGGGCGGAGCCTGGATGAGACTGGCGCCATTGCGCCAGCCGCGATCGAAACGGCAGCACGAGCGCTCGCCCGCTTCAAGACGATCGCCGACCTGATGCATGTCGATCGGCTGCGGACTGTGGCGACGGCTGCCGTGCGCGACGCGAGCAATGGTGCGGTCTTGCTCGGGCGGGCCGCAGCGATCGGCCTCGATGTCGAGCTTTTGACGGGCGAACAGGAGGCCGAGGCGGCCGCGATGGGCGTCCTCGCAGCCATGCCCGGCGCGGACGGCATCGTCGGCGATCTTGGCGGCGGCAGCCTCGAATTATCCCGGATTGCGGCGGGGCGCGTCTTGGATCGCGCCTCCTTCCCCTTGGGCGTGCTGCGGATCGCGGCGCTAAGGAGCACGAAAGGGGCGCTGGAGCGGACCGTGCGCGAGCAGCTTGGCCAAACCCCCTGGCTCGCAAGTGCGCGGCGGCTGCCGCTCTTTTTGGTCGGAGGATCCTGGCGCGCCCTAGCGCGCGTCGACATGGCGCTCAGCACCTATCCGCTGCCGATCGTGCATGGCTATATGATGGCGCCCAGCGCCGCGCCGCGGCTCGCCCGCACCATCGCCGCGACGACGCGGGAAGAGCTGCGGATGGTGCCGTCCCTCTCCGGTTCGCGCATCGCCAATCTCGGCGAGGCATCCGCGCTGCTCGCCGTGCTGGTTCGAGAACTGCAGAGCAAGAGCCTGATCGTCTCTGCCTATGGGCTGCGCGAAGGCCTGTTGTTCGCGGCCCTTCCAACCGCAGTGGCGGCGGAGGACCCGCTGATCGCAGCGTGCCGGGAAGAAGGGCATGTCCAGGGCAGGTTTCCCGAACATGGCGATTTGCTCGATCGCTGGATCGCGCCGTTATTTCCCGGCGGCACCGACGCGCGGCTGCGTCTGGCCGCCTGCCTGCTCGCCGACACCGGCTGGCGCGCCAACCCCGAGTTCCGGGCGGAGCGGGCGTTCGAGAATGGCGCCCACGGCAATTGGGTCGGCATCGATGCGCGGGGCCGTGTCCTGCTCGGCCAGGCGCTGTTCACGGCCTTGGGCGGCGGCGCCGATGCATTGGGTAGCCTGGCGACACTCGCCAGCGCGCAGGATCTTCGTCGCGCCGTGCGTTGGGGCCTCGCCATTCGCCTCGGCCAGCGGCTGAGCGGAGGCGTCGCCGAACCGCTGCGCCGCACCTCCATCGCCATCGATGGCAAGGCGCTGGTGCTGCAGCTGAACGACGGAGACCGGGCGCTCTACGGCGACGCCGTCGACAAGCGCTTCCGCCAACTCGCCTCGGAAATGGGTTTAGAGCCGAGGGTGGGCTGAACGCCGCTATTCCTCCGCGCGCGTCATCTTGAGCTTGCCGTCTTTGACCGCGAAGGCGAGGCGGCCTTCGACGAGGTCGAGCGCGTCCTTGCCGAATTGTTCCGATCGCCAGCCCTGGAGGATGGCAAGGCCGTTGCGCTTGCCGGCGGCGAGCAGCTCAAGCTCGTCCGTGCGGGCGAGCAGGCGTGGCGCGACGTCGATTTCCCGCGCGCGGATCTTGAGCAACAGCTTGAGCAGGTCGGCGACCAGCGAGCCCTCGCGTCCGAGACCGGGCCTGCGCTCCTCGCGGGGCAGTTCGTCGGGGCCGAGTGGCCGCGCCTCGCTAAGCGCCCTCATCAAGCGCGCGCCGATGTCGTTGCCGCCCCAGCTTGCCGAGAGGCCGCGCACCCGACCCAAGTCGCTCTGCTCGCGCGGCGGGTGGGCGGCGATGTCGGCCAGTGTCTCGTCCTTGACGATGCGGCCGCGCGGTAGATCCTTGCCGCGTGCCTCGCGCTCGCGCCACGCCGCCAGTGCCTTCAGTCGCCCCAGCACATCGGCCTTGCGGCTTGGTACCTTGACGCGCAGCCAGGCGAGCTCCGGCTCATTCTCATAATTGGCAGGGTCGGCCAGCTTCTCCATCTCCTCGTCGAGCCAGTCGCCACGTCCCTGTTTGACCAGGCGCTTGACGATCATCGGGAAGATTTTGACGAGGTGGGTGACATCGCCGATCGCATAGTCGATCTGGCGCTTATCGAGCGGGCGGCGACCCCAGTCGGTGAAGCGCGCGCCCTTATCGAGCTGGATGCCGAGCCAGCTGTCGACGAGATTGCCATAGCCGATCTGCTCGCCCTGGCCGAGCGCCATGGCGGCGATCTGGGTGTCGAAGATCGGGTGCGGCGTCTTGCCGGTCAGGTTGTAGACGATCTCCACGTCCTGCCCGCCGGCATGGAAGACCTTCAGCACTTCCTCATTGTCGACGAGCAGATCGAGCAGGGGCTGGAGGTCAATGCCATCGGCCTTGGGATCGATCGCCGCCGCCTCATTCTCATCGGCGATCTGGATCAGGCAGAGGTCGGGCCAATAGGTGTTCTCGCGCATGAACTCGGTGTCCACGGCCACGAAGTCGGACTTGGCGAGCCGGGCGCAGAGTTGGGCGAGGCTTTCGCTGTCGGTAATCAGCGGATGGATTTGCATCAGTGCGCAATAGCTTGGCCGCGCGCCTTGACAATATGGGCCGAGGCGGGGAAGCGCCGCACGCTTCACGTTTCAGTCGAGAACTCATCATGCACGCCTATCGCACTCACACCTGCGGCGCGCTTCGCGCTTCCCATGTCGGCGAGACCGTTCGCCTGTCTGGCTGGGTGCACCGCAAGCGCGATCATGGCGGCGTGCTGTTCGTCGACCTGCGCGATCATTACGGGCTCACCCAGGTGGTGGCGGATGCCGACTCACCGGCGCTGCCGGTGCTCGAAGCCCTACGCGCCGAGTCCGTGGTCACCATCGAAGGCGTGGTGAAGGCGCGCGCGGCGGGAACGACCAACGCGAACCTGCCGACCGGGGAGATCGAGGTTTTCGCCAAGGCGGTCACCGTCCAATCGTCCGCCCAGGAACTGCCGCTGCCGGTCGCGGGCGAAGCGGATTATCCGGAGGACATCCGCCTCCGCTACCGCTTCCTCGATCTGCGCCGCGAGCGCATTCACCAGAATATCGTGCTGCGTTCGAACGTGATCAGCTCGATCCGGCGGCGGATGATCGACCAGGGATTCACCGAGTTCCAGACGCCTATCCTGACCGCCTCGTCGCCAGAGGGCGCGCGCGACTATCTGGTGCCGAGCCGGGTGCATCCCGGCAAATTCTATGCGCTCCCCCAGGCGCCCCAGATGTTCAAGCAGCTGATCATGGTCGCCGGCTTCGACCGCTATTTTCAGATCGCGCCCTGCTTTCGCGACGAGGATGCGCGCGCCGACCGTTCCCCGGGCGAGTTCTATCAGCTCGATTTCGAAATGAGCTTTGTCACGCAAGACGATGTTTTCGCGGCGATCGAGCCGGTACTGCACGGCGTGTTCGAGGAGTTTGCGAACGGCCGCTCGGTCAGCGCCGCGCCATTCCCGCGCATTCCCTATCGCGAGGCGATGCTCAAATACGGCTCGGACAAGCCGGACCTGCGCAACCCGATCGTGATCTCGGACGTGTCGGAGCACTTCAAGGGTTCCGGCTTCGGCCTGTTCGCCCGGCTAGTCGAGGGCGGAAGCGTCGTGCGCGCCATCCCCGCGCCGAACACGGCCGACAAGAGCCGCAAATTCTTCGACGACATGAACGACTGGGCGCGCTCGGAAGGGCATGCCGGCCTTGGCTATATCACCCAGAAGGGCGGCGAACTCGGCGGGCCGATCGCCAAGAACCATGGCGATGAAGCGACGCGCAAGCTGATCGCCGAACTGGGCCTCGGCCCCGACGACGGCATCTTCTTCGCGGCCGGCAAGGAAGGGCGGGCGGCCAAGCTTGCCGGTGCCGCCCGCACGCGGGTGGGCGAACAGCTCGGCCTGATCGACCAGAACCGCTTCGAGTTCTGCTGGATCGTCGACTTCCCGATGTTCGAATATGACGAGGAAGCGAAGAAGGTCGACTTCTCGCACAATCCCTTCTCCATGCCGCAGGGCGAGCTGGAGGCGCTGAAGACCAAGGATCCCTTGGACATCCTCGCTTATCAGTATGACATCGTCTGCAACGGCGTGGAGCTGTCCTCGGGCGCGATCCGGAACCACCGGCCGGAGATCATGTACAAGGCCTTCGAGATCGCCGGCTACACCAAGGAAGATGTCGACACGAACTTCGCCGGAATGATCAATGCCTTCAAATTCGGCGCACCGCCGCACGGCGGCTCCGCGCCCGGCATCGACCGCATCGTCATGTTGCTCGCCGACGAGCCGAACATCCGCGAAGTCATCCTCTTCCCGATGAACCAGCGCGCCGAGGATCTGATGATGGGCGCCCCGAGCCAGGTGACGCCGAAACAGCTGCGCGAATTGCACATCCGCACGGTCGATGGGCCCGGCGCGAAGGACGCCAAGGCGCCGTCTGCGGTGGTCGCACCGGAGTAAGGCCCGTCATCATCCGCTCGTCCCGAGCGCAGTCGAGGGGCGCGTTTCCAGGGCTGGTGCCACGCCCCTCGACTTCGCTCGGGACGAGTGACTAGATATCCCGCGTGTCGATCAACCTCTCCGATTATGAACGCGGCGCCGATTACCCCGGCGACTATGCCGCCGATCTCGCGGCGTTGCAGGACCGGCTTGCGCGCATCCAGGTCGCCCATATCGTGCACAAGAGGCGCGCGATTATCCTGTTCGAGGGTTGGGACGCGGCGGGGAAGGGCGGCATCATCCAGCGGCTGACCGCGCAATGGGACCCGCGCTATTTCGACGTCTTCCCCATCTCGGCGCCGACGCCGGAGGAAAAGGACAAGCACTTTCTCTGGCGCTTCTGGCAAAAGCTGCCGCTCTCCGGCGACATCGCGGTGTTCGACCGCAGCTGGTACGGGCGGGTGCTCGTCGAACGGGTCGAGGGCTTCGCCAGCGAAAGCGAATGGCGCCGCGGCTATGACGAGATCAACGAGTTCGAGGCGCAGCAGCGCGACTGCGACACGACGCTGATCAAACTGTTCGTGCATGTGACGCAGGAGGAGCAGGACGAGCGGCTGCGAAAGCGCTTCGAAGACCCGTGGAAACGCTGGAAGACGGGCGCCGAGGATTATCGCAACCGAGCCAAACGCGCTGCGTATCTCGAAGCGATGGACGAAATGTTCCGCATCACCGACACGCGCTGGGCGCCGTGGACGGTGATCGACGGCAACGACAAGAAGGCGGCCCGGGTCGCTGCCCTCACCGCGATCGCCGACCAGCTCGAAGCGCGCGTGCCAATGGACCCGCCGCCGCTCGATCCTGAGCTGGAACAAGTGGTACGGGAGGCGCTGGGGGCCACGTAAGCAGACACCTCAGCCCGACCGGGAAAGCAGCGCAACGTAGGAACGATTGACCGTCTGCAATCTAAGGAAGGCGGCCTTCGCTGCAGGAACGCAAGCCGCTCCGACCGTCCAGCCACGCGGCGGCACCCAGTTCTTTGGTCCGTTATGCTTATGGATCAAGTCCAGCGTTCCCCGGCTGATTGCCACGGCCTGCACGCCATCAGTCTGCTCCAGAACGATGTGCCAGACACCCTCGTCAGCGGCGTCGACCATCGGCAAGCGGCGGTCGATTTCCCACCGCCCGGTTTTCGCCTGATAGGGCGTTAGGACGCAAACCGTTGAAGCTTTCGGGAATAAGCTCGATGCAGGGACAGGCTGCCCGAGCCGCAATGCTGTAAGCTTTTGCTCCTCCGCTGCCGTTGGGCCGCCACAGGCTGAAGAGCCGCCAATCAGCAGAGCAACGAGTGTGCCTTTAGCCCGTTGCGGGATATCGAATTTCAACAATCTCATATTCCTTCTCGCCGCCCGGGAGCATGATGCGACGCAGATCGCCGATGGTTGCCCCGCGCAGCGCACGCGCCAGAGGCGAGTCCCAGCCGACCCGGCCGGCGCCGGCATCGGCTTCGTCGTTGCCGACGATGGTCAAGGTGCGTTGGTTGTCGTCTTCGTCGGCGATGGTGACAGTGGCGCCGAAATAGACCCGGGACTTGTCCAGTTGTTGCGCCGGATCGACGACCTTGGCGGCCTTCATTTTGGCGGAGAGGCGGCCGAGCGTGCGGTCGATTTCGCGGAGGCGCTTGCGGCCGTAGATGTAATCGCCGTTTTCGGAGCGGTCGCCATTGCCGGCCGCCCAGCTGATGGTTTCCACGAGCTTCGGGCGTTCGTCGGCGAAGAGCCGGTCATATTCGGCGCGCAGGGCGGCATAGCCTGCGGGGGTGATGTAGTTGGGTCTGCTTTCCACAGCTCAAGAATACCCGTTCGCTTCGAGCGAAGTCGAGAAGCCGTGTCTCGACTTCGCTCGACACGAACGGAAGCTCAACCTCTGGTCGACTTGCCCAGATACGCGCTGAGCAGGGCGGGGCCGCGCTTGTGCGCCTTGTCCGGGTTCAGCGTGTCGTAGACGACCGCATTCTCCAGCACCCGCTGCACATAATTTCGCGTTTCGTAGATCGGGATGTCCTCGATCCAGCGCACGATATCGGAACCCGGCATGCGCGGGTCGCCATTGGCCCTGATCCACTTGTTCACATTGCCGGGACCGGCATTGTAGGCGGCCACCGCGAGCGGATAGCTGCCGCCATAATAACGCAGCATGCGCTGGAAATAGGCGGAGCCGAGCTGGATATTGTAGCCGGTATCGCTGGTCAGCGACGGCGCGTCAAAGCTGAGGCCGATCTTTTCCGCCTGCTCGCGCGCGGTACCGGGCATCAGCTGCATCAATCCCCGCGCGCCGGCATGGCTGACGGCGGCACGATCGAACTGGCTTTCCTGGCGGGCGATCGCGTGGATGATCGTCGTCCACGCCTCCTGACCCTGCGGCACGCGGACCAGCGGATAGCCGGCGCGGACATAGTCGCTGGCGCCGCTCAGCCGCGCATTCCGGCCGACCATCACCGCCAGATCGGGCCGGCCGATGCCTTGGGCGAGTTCGGTCGCGAGCGCATGTTCGGCGTCGCTTTCGACGCTGGCGGCAATCGCGCGGACGAAGAGGCTCTGGTCGGTCCAGCGGCCCTGCTGCCCCAGGATGCGGGCAGCGCGGACGATCTCCCGCTGGCTGAAGGCGAGGCGCTGCTCGGCCGTGGGCGTGGTCGAGCCTTGGGTGCCGGGCGCCGGAATGGCGCGGTTCAGCCGCTCGAGCGCGAGCTGGCCATAATATTGATCCGGATGCTCGGCTGCGCGGTCGTAGAGCCGCTGCGACTCGTCGGCACGACCGGCGACCTGCGCCGCACGGGCGGCCCAGTATGCGCCTTTAGCCTGGGTCTGCGGCGACTTGGCGGCGCGGCCATAGCGTTCGAACATGCCGACCGCTTCGGCCGCCCGCCCGCCCTTGAGCGCGTTCCAGCCCGCGAGCCAGACGAGGCTGGTATAATCGTCGCGCTCGCCGATCGGCCGTTCGCGCACCTGCACGCCGGGTGCGTAGCTGTCGTCGACCAGCCGCGCCATGCGATAGGCGGCGGCGACATCGCCGGCAGCGACCGCATCGCGCGCGGAGGCGAGCAGCAGCTCGAACCAGCGCTCGGGCTCCGCCGGCCGGCCGGTGAGAATGCGGTTCTGCGCCAGCCAGGCCCGGGCAGCATCAGGCGACGAGGCGCGCAGCCACATGGCCTTGTCGGCGATGAAGCCGGCATCGTTCTGCCATGCGGTCGGCAGCGTCTCGGCGAGGGACTGTGCTTCGGGCGCGTTGGAGCGCAGGGCCAAGCGCGCCTCGAAAAGCGCGCGCTTTGCCGCCGAGGTGAGCGGCAGCTGGCGCGCCGCGGCCGTGGTCTTGCCGGCCCAGAGCAGCCGATCCATCCGCTCGTCCTGATCGGCGGTGGTGAAGCTGCCGCCGAAGCGCTCGAACATCGCGGCTTCGTCGGCCGCGGTCAGGGAGCCGGAGGTCCAGGCCTTGCGCGCGGCAGTCAGAGCGTCGGCGCGGCGGCCGACCGAGAGCAGGGCTTCGGCATAGCGCGCCTGGCCGGTGTTGGTCAGCGGCGGGAATTTGTCGAAGAAGGCGACGATGCGGCCGGGGCTCACCATGCCGGGCAGCAGCACGCGTTCCGCCGATTTGCGCATCGCCTGCTCGCCGGGCCAGCCGGGATGGGCAATCAGAAAGCTCGCATAGCTGTCGAACGGCAGATTGTCCGACTGACGCAGCGCGTTCCATTGCGGGATCGCCGCCGCGACGCTGTCGGTCACCGGATAGAGCGGGGCCGGCGCGGCCGGCTGGGTCGGGATGAGCTGCGTCGGATCGGCCACCACCGCGGATGCGCCCATCGCCAGCAGCAGGGCCGAGGGCAGAAGAAGTCGCTTGCTCATGCTGGACAGTCTAGGCGCCTGATCCTTATTGCGCGGTGAACCGGCCATACGCTTACCCCTATCTGGTTGATCATCATGCCCGAAGCGCGACTCCGGGTGAAGGAGCAAAATCATGTTTTCCGGCTCGATACCGGCACTTGTGACCCCCTTTCGCGATGGCGCAGTGGACGAAGCCGGGTTCAAGGCATTCGTCGACTGGCAGGTGCGCGAAGGCAGCCACGGCCTGGTTCCGTGCGGCACGACCGGGGAATCGGCGACGCTCAGCTATGACGAGCATTACCGCGTCATCGATCTGTGCGTGGAAGCGGCGGACGGACGGGTGCCGGTGATCGCCGGCTGCGGATCGAACGACACGGCGACCGCCAAGCGGCACATGGCGCATGCCAAGGCTGCGGGCGCGGCGGCGGCGCTGGTCGTGATGCCCTATTACAACCGGCCGAACCAGGACGGTCTCTACGCGCATTTCGAGGCGCTGGCGGATGCAAGCGATTTGCCGATCATTCTCTACAACGTACCCGGCCGGACGGTCGCGGATATGACCGTCGACACAATGGCACGGCTGGCGGAGATCCCGACGATCGTCGGCGTGAAGGATGCCACCGGCAATGTGGCCCGGGTCACGGCCCAGCGGCTCGCCTGCGGGGCGGACTTCGTCCAGCTTTCGGGCAACGACGACATGGCGCTCGGTTTCATGGCGATGGGCGGGGTCGGTTGCATCTCCGTCACCGCCAATGTCGCGCCGCGCCTCTGTGCCGAGTTTCAGGAGGCTTGCCTCGCGGGCGAGTGGGCCAGGGCGCTCGAGCTGCAGGATAGGCTCTATCCGCTCCATGCTGCGCTGTTCAGCGATGCGTCGCCGGGGCCGGCGAAATATGCGCTGAACAGGCTCAAGCCGGAACTGTCGGCCGAGTTGCGCCTTCCTATGACTCCGCCGAGCGGGGCAAGTCGGCAGGCGGTCGATGCGGCGCTGAAGCATGGGGGTTTGATCTAATCACCTCAGCGGTTTGGCCTGAGCCTGTCGAAGGCCTCCCTTGTTCTTTATCACCGAGCAGCAGAAAGGGAGGGCTTCGACAAGCTCAGCCCAAACCGGTTGAGAGTCAGAGTTTGTAGTTATGGCCCGTCCCCGTCCAACCGAATTCGACAAGAAGAAGATCGTCGCCGAGAACCGGCGCGCGCGGTTCGACTATTTCATCGATCAGGTGTTCGAGGCGGGCATTGCGCTGACCGGCACCGAGGTGAAGTCGCTGCGCTTTGGCGAGGGATCCATCAGCGAGAGCTATGCGGAGGTGAAGGACGGCGAGGTCTGGCTGATCAATTCGAACGTGCCGGAGTTCAGTCACGGCAACCGTTTCAATCATGAGCCGAAGCGCCCGCGCAAGCTGCTGCTGAAAGAGCGCGAGATCAACAAGATGCACGGCGCCGTCGCGCGCGAGGGCATGACCCTCGTGCCGCTCTCCGTCTACTTCAACGGCCGGGGCCGGGCGAAGGTCGAGCTCGCGCTCGCCAAGGGCAAGAAGGCGCACGACAAGCGCGAGACGATCAAGGAGCGCGACTGGAAGCGCGAACAGTCGCGCCTGCTGCGCGGCAACTAGGCTCAGCCGAGCGCGCGGGCGACAGCGACGAACTCCGCGACGGAAACGGTCTCGGCGCGCCGGGCCGTATCGATGCCGAGCCTCTCCGCGGCCTCGACGGCATCGGGAACGCCCTTGAGGCTCTGACGGAGCATCTTGCGGCGTTGGCCGAAGGCGGCGGCGGTCAGCCGTTCGAGCGTCTCGACGCGGACGCCATCCGGTGCTTCGGCAGGAGTGATGTGGACGACGGCGCTCATCACCTTGGGTGGCGGTGTAAAGGCGGAGCGATGCACGCTCATCGCGATCCGGGCGGATGAACGCCACTGGGCGAGCACCGCAAGCCGGCCATAGGCGTCGGTGTCTGGCTCGGCGACGATCCGCTCGGCGACTTCCTTCTGGAACATCAGGGTCAGCGACCGCCACCAGGGCGGCCAGGCCTCGCTGGTGAGCCAGCCGACCAGCAGAGCGGTGCCGATGTTATAGGGCAGGTTGGCGACGATATGGCCCGCGCCGCCAAGCTCGGCGGCGGCGTCGATCTTCAGCGCGTCGCCTTCGATCACCCGCAGCCGCCCCGGCGCCCAGTCGGCGAGTTCCGCGAGCGCCGGCAGGCAGCGCGCGTCTCGCTCGATCGCGACCACTTCGGCGCCCGCCCGTAGGAGAGCTCGCGTCAGTCCGCCGGGGCCGGGACCGACCTCTAGCACCTTCTGCCCCGCAAGATCGCTCGGGACCCGCGCGATGCGGTCGAGCAGCTGCTCGTCGAACAGGAAATTCTGACCCAGCGCCTTGCTGGCGCTGAGGCCGTGGCGCGCGATCACTTCGCGCAGCGGGGGCAACGGGTTCAAGCTGGGTAGCATTCCAGCTTGCGTTGGGTGACCGCCTGGGCGGCAAGGCGGATGGCGGAGATGATCGCGCCCGGATGCGCCTCGCCCTTGCCGGCGATGGCGAAGGCGGTGCCGTGATCGGGCGCTGTGCGGACGATCGGCAGGCCCAACGTCATGTTGACACCGCTGTCGAAATAGAGGGTCTTGAGCGGGATCAGCGCCTGGTCATGGTAAAGGCAGATGGCCGCATCGTATCCTGAGCGGGCGCGGGCGTGGAACATGGTGTCCGCCGCAAGCGGCCCGACCGCCTCGATCCCTTCGGCCTGCAGTTCGGCGATGGCCGGCTGGATGAAATCGATCTCTTCGGTGCCTAACGCGCCGCTCTCGCCGGCATGAGGATTGAACCCGGCAAAGGCGAGCCGCGGCTCGGCGATGCCGAAATAGCGCTGCAGGCCGCGCACGGTGGTCCGGGCCTTGGCGGTAATCACCTCGACCGACAGGCTCTGGGCGACGCGGCTGAGCGGCATGTGGGTGGTGACGGGCACGACGCGCAAATCGGCGCCGGCCAGCATCATGACGACGTTCTCGGGCGCGATGCCGCACCGCTCCGCCACGAACTCGGTCTGGCCGGGATGGGTGAAGCCGATGGCGTAAAGCTGCGCCTTCGACACGGGACCGGTGACGAGCGCCGAGGCGGTGCCTGAGCGGGTCAGGCCGGTCGCGACTTCGAGCGAGTCGAGCGAGCAGCGCGCGCCCTCCAGATTGGGCTCGCCCGGCACGATCTCACCACCATCTTCGACCGACAGCAGCGGCAAGGCGCGGCCGAACGCCTGCACGGCTTCGGAGGGATTGTGGATGCGGTGCACCGGTCCGCTCCACACCGCCTCGACCGAGCGCGGGTCACCGACCGCGAAGAAGGGGGGCAGCTGTTCCCGGTCCCTAGCGAGCCAGGCCTTGACGAGGATTTCCGGGCCGATGCCGGCCGGATCGCCGAGCGCGACCGCCAGCGGTGCGTCGGGCCAGGGATCAGCGATAGTCAACCACCGCGTCCCGGCGCAGGTCGCGCAGATAGCGCCGCGCCCGCATGTTCACGCGCTGCTCTTCGAGCTGGGCCATGATCGTTTCGGCATTCGGACCGTCGGCGACCTGCGGATCGTCGCGACCGCAGACGACCAGTACGCGCACCCCTTCCTGCGGCGAGCCGAACGGCGGGCTGGCCTGTCCGACCTGAAGGCCCAGCATCAGCTCCTGCAGCTGCGTCGGCAGGTCGCGGATCTTCACCTGGTCATTGTCGACCATCTCGGCGCCCAGCTGTTCGGCGACCTTCTGCGCCGAACCGCAGCCGGCGATGGTGCGGGTCGCGGCCGCAAACGTCGCCGCCTTGGCGCTCGCCTGCTCCTGGGTGGTGCCCGGCGGGAAGGAGATGGCAAGCTGACGCAGCGCCAGCACCGCATCCCGCGGATCGGCGGTCAGCACCTGCCGCTTGTCGATCATGTAGAGCGCCGAAAAGCCGCCGGGCACCTCAATCGGGCCGGCGAGCTGCCCCACAGGCATGTCGCGGGCAGCAGCGGCCAGCGTATCGGGCAACTGCTCCGGCCGTACCCAGCCGAGATCGCCGCCGACCGCGGCCGTCGACGCTTCAGAAAACTGCCGCGCATAGGCGGTGAAGGACCCACCCTGGCGGATCTGCTCCATGATCCGGCGCAGGTTGTTGCTCACTTCCGCCGCATTCTCAGGCGTCGCCGCCATGAAGATCTCACCGACACGCACCTCGGTGGCGCCCTTTGAGGCGTTGAGGCGGGAGATGATGCCCTGCACCTCTTCCTGGCCGACGTTGACAAATGGCTGGATGCGGCGGCGGAGCAACCGGTTCCAGGCAAGCTCGCCCTCGATCTGGCGCTTCAGCGATCCTTCGGACGAGCCGATCTGCTTCAGATATTCGGCCATCTGCACGGGATTGCGCTTGAAGTTGCGGGAGACGCGTTCGAAGCTGTCATTCACTTCCTGGCGCGTCACCTCGATCTTGTTGGCCTTGGCCTCCTGGATCTGCAGCACTTCGTCGATGAGGTTGCGCAGCACCTGGGTGCGCAGCCGCTCGACCTCTTCGGGCGGCAGCTTGGCGTTCGCATTGGCGACCAGGATGAGGGCGAGCCGCTGCTCGACATCGGTCCGCGTGATGATGTCGCCATTGACGATCGCGGTCGGCTTGCGGACGCCGGGATCGTTCTTGCCGAACACCACGACATCGGCGGGAATGTTGAGGCCGCCGCCGGAGGTCGGCTCTTCCGTTTGCGCGACCGCGGCGCAGGCGATTGCAGTTGCGGCAAGCAGCGCCCAGCGAAACGGGCGAAAGGATAGGGTCGTCACGTTCGAAATCATTCCCATGACAAGGAAAGCAATGCGCAATCGCCTAGGCTCGAGCGGCTGAACCGTGGCTTAGCGGCCAAGGTTCTTGAAAGAAAGCCTCAGCAGGAAAGTATTGCCCCGCCGTGCATCGCCGGTGTTCTGGTAATCGCGCCGCCAGGTGATGCCGAGGTCCAGACATTCGTCGGTATAGGCAAGGCCCAGCCGGTGCCGGATCGGCTGGAAGCCGTCCGCGGTCGAGAGCGGGTCCTCCTTGCGGTCCGTCAGATCGACGATCGCCGATCCGAAGGCGGACCAATAGCGGCCGATCTGCACCCGCCCGCCGACGCGGAGCTCCTCCCGGTCGCGCAGATCCTCGATCGACGTGTCGATGTCGCGGTCGAGGCGTAGATAGCCGAGCAACACATAGGTCTGGCGAGAGCCGATCGTCGCATCGATCTCGTTCCGCCGGATCGCGAGGCTGTCCTTGTCGAGGCGATAGCGGTGGGTGAGCGAGACGAAGTCGCGGAAGCGCACGGTCGTGCGCCCCACAAAGTCCGACAGGTTGTTGCGCAGTCCGACGCCGTTGGGGAAGAGCTGCGGACGGTCGGACAGGCGATAGCTCTGCCCGATATTGGCGTCGATCGCGATGCCCGGCAGCGTCAGCGCATAATCGACGCCATAGGTGACCCGCGCCCCGTCTTCGAACCGGTCGTACCCGGGGAAGCGGTTGAGCGCGAACAGGTTGGAGTCCTCGAGCTCGATCGCGCGGGCATCCTCGTTCGGGATGCTCATGTTGCGAATGGGCGGCGTCGCGACCAGCTGGATGCGCGGCGTGATCCGCTGCGTGCCGCTGCCGAGCGGACCCACCAGCGGCCAGCGGACATCGACTGCAGCAGCAGCGATGGCCCGCGTCTGCCAGCCGGGATTGCCGCGATAGATGAGCGTCGGCGTCAGGCCGTTCTCGTCCGAGTGGTAGACGTCGCCGCGGGCATAGGCGGTGAGCGTCACTTCCTGGCCCCAGGGCGTCAGGCGCCGCAGGTCCCAGCGGGCGCTCGCAAAGGCGCGTTGGGTATCCTGTCCGTCGGTGCGGCCGATCGCCAGGGTGTTCGCCTGCACTTCGACACGGCCGCCGGCGATCGGATCGTCGAAGCGGTGGCGGAAATCGAGTTCGGGCAGGGCGATCGGCTGCTGGCCCTGCACATCGTTGATGCGCAGCGTCTGCGTGGCCCAGCCGGTCAGAGAAAAATAGGTGTTCGGGTCGATCCGCTCGGCCCGGATCGTGGAGCGCAGCCGGTCGTCGCGCGAGATGTCGTAGCGGCGCAGGAAAGTGCGGTCGGTCGTCAGCCGCAATGAGCCGCTGATGCTCCAATAGGGATCGAGCTGGAACCGGCCGCTCGCGTCGAAATATCCGCGCACGTCGCGCTCGGACGTGGTGACCGGCGACAGCACTGCGGGTTGACGCCGGCTGTAGGTGACCATGCCGCCGACCTGATAGGCACCCTTGCCGGTCAGCGCCCGGTACCGTGCCTCCAGCGCCGGCAGCACGTCGGAATAGAGATGCGGGGTCAGCGTCAGGTCACGGTTGGGCGCGATCTGCAGATAATAGGGCAGGGCGATTTCGAAGCCGTTGACCCGGCTGAAGCGCACGTCCGGCACCAGCACGCCGCTGCCGCCCTGGCTGCCGGTCGGGTGCGACAGCAGGGGTAAGGGGATCAGCGGCAGGCCGAACAGGTGCAAGCGCGCATTCTGGTAGAAGACGCGCTTGCGGCCCATGTCGTAGGTGACGCGAACGGCGGTGATCTTCCAGCTCGGCTCCTTCGGCCGACAATCGGTCTGCTCTTCGACCGGGCAGCCGGTATAGGCGGCGTTTTCGAGCGTGTAGATGTCGCCCTTGCGCGTGCCCCGCTTGGCGGCGAGCCGGCCGCCGCCTTCCAGTACGACGAGCAGATTGTCGACCACGCCGTCGCGCAGGCTGTCGGTCAGCTGGACCGAGTCGCCATAGGCGACATCGCCCTGCGGATTGGTGACCGCGACATTGCCTTCGGCGCGGACTTCGCCGGTCGTGCGGTTCCACGTCACCTTGTCGGCGCGCAGGCGATTGCCTTCGCGGAACATGCGCACGTCGCCGGAAGCAAGCACCGTATCGGTGTCGCTGGAATATTCGAGCGCGTCGGCGCTGAAGTCGACGGTGTTCGCGTCGGCCGGCGCGGGGTTCGCGGACGGCGGGGGCGGAGCGGCCGGCCGATCCTGCAGGTCCTGCGCCGTCGCCGACCAGCTCCACGCCGCACCCAAAAGCCAGATCGCCCGCTTTGCCGTCACGCCTACCCCGAAACTCTGTCGCCATTCGGCTTTGCCGGCGCCTATCGCACTCAAGCGGGCGGGCTGCAAATCGTTCCGACGGGGTTGCGACCGCCGCGCGGAGGCTTACAGGCCGTGGATCAGTAGCTTTGTGCAGCAGGAAGTCTCGATGCAGGTTCGTTTCGCCGATACTCGTCCCCAAGGTGCTTATGATCTGGCCCTGGTCGCAGCCGCGGGAGGGACGCCGGCAGGGGTTCCCGAGGGCGCCGGCGCGCTGGTGGCCGACGCGCTCAAGGCTTCCCGCTTCGAAGGTGAGGCCGGTTCGGTGGTCGAGCTGTTCGTCGCCGATCAGGGCACGACGCGACGGTTGCTGGTCGTCGGCGCGGGCAGGGGCGAGGTGAACGACCTGCAAAAGGCCGCGGGCTCCCTGGTCGCCAGGCTGCTCACCTCGGGGACCGAAACACTCGTCGTCGACCTGAACGGCGTCGCTGCCGAGGCGGCGTCCGCCTTTGCCGCCGCGGCGAGTATGCGCTCCTGGCGGCACGACCGCTATCGCACCAAACTTCCTGCCAAGCAGCGGCCGACCCTCAAGGAGCTGGTGATCCTGGGCGCCGATGGCAGCGGTTGGGAGCGGCAGCGCGCGGTCGTCGAGGGCGTGGCATTGACCCGCGAGCTGGTCAGCGAGCCGGCCAATATCATCTATCCCCAGAGCTTCGTCGAACGCTGCCGCCACCTCGAAGAGCTGGGCGTCGAGGTCACGGTGCTGGGCGAGGAGGAGATGCGCGCGCTCGGCATGGGCGCGCTGCTCGGCGTCAGCCTGGGCTCCGAGCGCGAGGCCCAGCTGCTGGTGATGCGGTGGGACGGCACCGGCGGCGCGGTCAAGGAGCCGCTGGCGCTGGTCGGCAAGGGCGTGACCTTCGACACCGGCGGCATCTCGATCAAGCCCGCAGCCGGCATGGAAGACATGAAGTGGGACATGGGCGGTGCCGGCGCAGTCGCCGGCGCGATGAAGGCGCTCGCGCTACGCAAGGCCAGGGCGCATGTCGTCGCCGTTTGTGGCCTCGTCGAGAACATGCCGGACGGCAAGGCGCAGCGGCCGGGCGATGTGGTCACGTCCATGTCCGGCCAGACGATCGAAGTGATCAACACCGACGCGGAAGGGCGGCTGGTGCTCTGCGACGCAATCACCTGGGTGCAGAAGAATCACAAGCCGCGCACGATCGTCGACCTCGCCACGCTCACCGGCGCGATGATCATCAGCCTTGGCAACGAGCATGGCGGGCTGTTTTCGAACGACGATTCCTTGGCCGATCAGCTGATCGCGGCGGGTAAGGCGGTGGGCGATCCCCTGTGGCGCTTCCCGCTCGGCGACGCGTATAACAAGCTGATCGACAGCCCCATCGCCGACATGAAGAATGTCGGCCCGCGCGAGGCGGGCTCGATCACGGCCGCACAGTTCATCCAGCGCTTCGTCGATAATGGCGTGCGCTGGGCGCATCTCGACATAGCCGGGATGGTCTGGGCGTCCAAGCCGTCCAGCACTTGGGACAAGGGCGCGACGGGCTATGGCGTGCGCCTGCTCGACCGCTTCGTCGCGGATAATTTCGAGCAGCGCTAACGGGTTGGCACGCCGATCCGCTCGCGCGTGATCGGGTTGGCGAGCACGCGGTCCAGCGCACCGTCCTGTGGGGCCTGGCCATAGGGCCGGCCGTCCGCCGGAGCGATGGCCGAGCAGTAGCGCGCCGGATCGACTTGGGCATATTCCTCCACCGTGTCGCGGCTGAGCGGAAGGTCGAAGGCCGCGATAGTCTGGTTCGCTCGCGCTGCTGCGATCGCGATCTGCCGATTGGCCTGGCGCGCGGCGGACAGCGCCGCACGAAGCTCGGCGATCTCCGACGCCCCGATCGGGCGACCCGGCCCGACGATCGCATATAGACGGGTCCAGGCGTCGAGCTCGCTTTGCGTGCGGGTGCGGATGATGTCCACAAACTCATAGACGCCGGACAGGTTGTCCAGCTCTTCCCGGCCGAAATGGCTTGCCGTGTCCGACGCGATGGCGCTGTCCCACACGCCCCGCGACCAGGACAGATAAACGGGTTCGCCGATCGGTCCCACCGGCGGCAGCCGCCCGGTCTTTTCCGCATCAGCCAAGATGGTCGCGACCTGGTCCAGCCGGCGTTCGGCGCAAGGATAGGTTCGTTCCCGAAAACGGCCTTGGCCCGCAATCTCGCCCAGCTCGTCGCCGAGGGAGTCCCGCGCGTCGGCAACGTCGATCTGCCAGCCGATCCACGTTGCCACCGCGCCCAACGCGAGCGCGATGAGCACGCCGAGGACGATATCGCCGATCTCCGCGAGGCGCTTGCGGCCGCGCTCCGTCCTCCACCAACGCTGTGCCACTCATCCCCCTGGCTTGTCTTGCTTGGCGGTTGAGACTAGGGCGCGCGGCAAATCCCGCAACACCGAAGCAATGGAGCCTCGACCAGTCATGGCCGCGAACCGCACTTTTTCGATCATCAAGCCCGACGCCACCCGGCGCAACCTGACCGGCGCCGTCACCAAGATGCTGGAGGAAGCCGGGCTGCGCGTGGTCGCGTCGAAGCGCATCCGCATGTCGCGCGAGCAGGCCGAGGGCTTTTACGCCGTGCACCGCGAGCGGCCCTTCTTCAACGACCTGGTCGAGTTCATGATCTCGGGCCCGGTCGTGGTGCAGGTGCTGGAAGGCGACAACGCCGTGCAGCGCAACCGCGACATCATGGGCGCCACCAACCCGGCCAATGCGGAACCGGGCACGATCCGCAAGGAACTGGCGGAATCGATCGAGGCAAACTCAGTCCACGGTTCGGATTCCCACGAGAATGCGGCGATCGAAATCGCCTATTTCTTCAAGCCGGAAGAGATTGTCGGCTGATTCTTCCTTCGAGGGGGGCCTTCGCCAAGCTCAGTCCCTCCTCAGGATGAGCGCGTGGTAAGAGATCGCTCATCCAGAGGAGCCGTTGAGCGAAGTCGAAACGGCGTCTCGAAGGACTTCCCTTCACTGTCATAGGCGCATAGAACAGTTCCGGCGTTATGGACGAACGGATGCGCTACGATCGGGATTGGGACGAGCGGCTCGACGCACTCGAGCCGCTGCCGCCGCTCGATCCCCTGCTCGATGACGACGGCTCGCCCGATGTGCAGCCGCCGCGAAGGCGCTGGTTGCGCAAGCGGCATATCGCGGCGGGTATCGTCCTGCTGTTCATGCTCACGATCGGGTGGCTGGCGATCACGGCGCCGCTGAGCCGCTCGCTGCAGCCGATTGCCGCGCCCAGCATCACGCTGCTGGCGAGCGACGGCACGCCGATTGCGCGCAAGGGCGCGATCTTCGCCCAGCCGGTGCGCGTCGCCGAGCTGCCGAAGCATGTGCCCGAGGCGTTCATCGCAATCGAGGACCGCAGCTTCCGCTCGCATATCGGTATCTCCGCCCGGGGCATCGCCCGGGCCGCGTGGCGCAATCTGGTCGGCGGCGGCGTTTCGCAGGGCGGCAGCACGCTGACGCAGCAGCTTGCCAAGAATGCGTTCCTGAACGACCGCCGCACCTTCGGGCGCAAGGGCCAGGAACTGCTGATCGCCTTCTGGCTCGAAGCCTGGCTGACCAAGGACGAGATCCTCGAACGCTATCTGTCGAACGTCTATTTCGGCGACAATGTCTACGGCCTCCGCGCCGCCGCTCGCCACTATTACAGCCGCGACCCCGAAGAGCTGACGCTCGGCCAGGCGGCGCTGCTCGCGGGCCTGGTGAAGGCGCCGTCGCGGCTGGCGCCGACGCGGAACCTTTCGGGCGCACGGGCGCGGAGCCGGGTGGTGCTGCAGGCGATGGCCGATGCGGGCTTCATCACCGAAGCCAAGGCGAAGGCGCAGCCACCGGTCCGGCTGAAGGTGCAGCGCGAAAAGGACATGCCGACCGGCACCTATTTCGCCGATTGGGTGATGCCCGCCGCGCGCGACCAGGCCGGCGCCGTCTACGAACGGCAGGAGATCCAGACGACATTGGACACCCGGCTGCAGCGCTTCGCTGTCGCGGCGGCCGGGCGAGGGGCGATCAAGGGCGCCCAGATTGCGCTGGTTGCGATGCGTCCGGACGGGCGGGTGGTCGCGATGGTTGGTGGCCGCGATTATAAGGACAGCCCCTTCAACCGGGCGACCCAGGCGCGGCGGCAGCCGGGCTCGACCTTCAAGCTGTTCGTCTATCTGGCGGCGCTGCGCTCGGGCATGACGCCTGACAGCCTGGTCGAGGATCGGCCGATCACGATCGACGGCTGGTCACCGACCAACAACGACAAGCGCTATCGCGGCAAGATCACGCTGCGCGAAGCCTTCGCCGTTTCCAGCAACGTCGCCGCCGCGCGGCTGGCACAACAGGTCGGCCCCAAGGCGGTGATCCAGGCCGCGCGAGACCTCGGCATTACCAGCCCCTTGGCCGACCAGCCGAGCCTGGCGCTCGGCACATCGGGCGTGACCTTGCTGGAGCTCACCTCAGCCTATGCGGCGGTGGCAGGCAACAATCTGCCCGTCCGTGCCTATGGCCTCCCGAAGGAGCCACAGGGCTGGATCGCATCGCTCTGGAATCGGCCCAAGCGGCTGAGCAACCGCGATCGCGAGATGCTACTCGATCTGCTCTCGGGCGTGATCGAGCGCGGCACCGGACGCGGCGCGCGACTGTCCGTCGAAGGCTTCGGCAAGACGGGGACGACGCAGGACGCCCGCGACGCGATCTTCGTCGGATTTGCCGGCGATCTGGTCGTCGGCGTCTGGGTGGGGCGCGACGACAACAAGCCGATGCCGGGTCTTGCCGGCGGGGGCGCCCCCGCGCGCGTCTGGCGCGATTTCATGAGCCGGGCGATCCCGGGCGCTGCGATCCAGGCGCCGCCGGTGCCCGCCAATCCTGAGCCGGTCGTGGTGGTCGACGAGGATGGACTGTCGGGCAGCGCCGATGTCGGTGGCGTGCAACTGGGCATTTCCCTGGACGAGAATGGTGTCTCCGTGTCGGCCGATCCGCGCGAGGATGGGCCTCCATCGCCACCGTCCGAATCGCGCGCGCCACCGCTCGAGCTGGAGCCGGTTGGACCCGAGGACGAGCGCTGAAGCTTGCCGTAGCGTCGGCGCGCTCCCGCTTGCCGTTAACGTAAAGCGCTCCTAACACGTCTCCAACCAAGGAGAGGTGAGATGGACCTGGAGTTCAGCCCCGAAGACGTGGCGTTCCGCGAGGAAGCGCGCCGTTTCATTGCCGAAAATTACCCGCCCGAGCTGCGCGCGAAGATCGCCGACGCCGAAGAGCTCGCGAAGGAAGACTATCTGAAATGGCACCGGATCCTCGCCAAGAAGGGCTGGGTCGCACCGGCCTGGCCGAAGGAATATGGCGGCCCGGCCTGGACCACGACGCAGCGCTTCATCTGGTCGGAAGAACTCGCACGCGCCGACACGCTGCCGATCCTGCCGTTCGGCATCAACATGGTCGGACCGGTCATCTACACGTTCGGCACCGCCGAGCAGAAGGCTCGCTTCCTGCCGCGCATCCTGTCGGGCGAGGATTGGTGGTGCCAGGGCTATTCGGAGCCGGGCGCTGGTTCGGACCTTGCTTCGCTGCGCACGCGCGCGGTGCGCGACGGTGACCATTATGTCGTGAACGGCCAGAAGACCTGGACGACGCTTGCGCAGCATGCCGACTGGGGCTTCTGCCTCGTCCGCACAGACCCGGACGCCAAGGCGCAGGAGGGCATCTCCTTCCTGCTGATCGACATGAAGTCGCCCGGCATCACCGTGCGCCCGATCATCACCCTGGGCGGCGAGCATGAAGTCAACGAAGTGTGGCTCGAGGATGTGCGCGTGCCCATCGACCAGCGCATCTATGAAGAGAATAAGGGCTGGACCTGCGCCAAATTCCTGCTCGCCCATGAACGCACCGGCATCGCCGGCGTCGCGCGGTCGAAGCGGGGCGTAGAGCGGATCAAGACGATCGCGCGAACCGAGATGGATGGCGACAAGCCGCTGCTCGCCAACCCCTTCTTCAAGCGCAAGGTCGCCGAGCTGGAGATTGACCTGACCGCGCTCGAATATACCGAGCTCCGGACGCTCGCCTCCGAAGCATCGGGTCGCGGACCCGGGCCGGAATCGTCGCTGCTCAAGATCAAGGGCACGGAGATCCAGCAGCGCATCACCGAACTCGCGCTGGAAGCGGTGGGCCATTACGGCGCGCCCTATTTCCGCGGCTTCGGCGAAGGCGACAACGAGCACCCGATCGGGCCGGATTACGCGCACCGAGCCGCGCCGACCTATTTCAACGGCCGCAAGACCAGCATCTATGGCGGTTCGAACGAGATCCAGCGCAACATCATCGCGAAGATGGTGCTGGGGCTTTGACACCAACTTTTCGTCATTCCCGCGAAAGCGGGAACCCAGATTTTCTGTATGGCCGCTGCGCGGCGGCTGGGTCCCCGCTTTCGCGGGGATGACGAGCAAAGGGGCAGACTGATGGACTTCAGCTATAACGAGACGCAGCAGATGCTGCGCGACACGCTCGCGCGGTTCCTGGGCGACACTTACGACTTCGAGACGCGGCGCAAGATGGTCGCGTCGGACAGCGGTCGCGATCCGGGCGTTTGGCGTGCGCTGGCGACGGAGCTCGGCATTCTGGGCGCGCCTTTCTCGGAAGAGCAGGGTGGCCTTGGCGGCGGCGCGGTCGAGAACATGATCGTGATGGAGCAACTGGGCGAGGCGATCGCGATCGAGCCCTATCTGCAGACGGTGGTGATCGGCGGCGGCGCATTGAAGGCGTCCGGCGGTGCCCTGGCCGAGGCGCTGATTCCGCAGATCATCGGCGGCGAAGCGGTGATCGCCTTCGCCTATGCCGAGCCGCAGGGCCGGTATGAGCTGCACAATCTCCGCACCAGCGCCCGGCGCGAGGGCGAGGGTTGGGTGCTGAATGGCCACAAGGCCGTCGTCTATGCCGCCCCCTGGGCGACGCATCTCCTCGTCACCGCGCGCACCGGCGGATCGCAGCGGGAGCAGGGCGGCGTGTCGCTGTTCCTGGTCGAGGCGAACCGGTCGGGCATCGTCCGCCGCGACTATCCGACCGTCGACGGCTTCCGCGCGTCCGAAATCTACTTCGAGAATGCGTCCGTGCCGGGCGATGCGCTGATCGGGGAGGAGGGCGGCGCGCTGCCGTTGATCGAGCGGATCGTCGACGAGGCCACCGCCGCCGTCTGCGCCGAAGGCGTCGGCGTTATGCGGCGGCTGCATGCCGGCACGCAGGACTATGCCCGCCAGCGCAAGCAGTTCGGTCGTCCGATTTCAGACTTCCAGGTGCTGCAGCACCGCATGGTCGACATGTTCATGGAGGTAGAACAGTCGGCATCGATGACACTGATGGCGACGCTGAAGCTCGATCTGCCGGACGCCGAGCGCATGGCCGCGGTCAGCCAGGCCAAGGCCAAGGTCGGCAAGGGGCTGAAATTCACCGGCCAGAGCGCCGTGCAGATCCATGGGGGTATCGGCATCACCGACGAGCTGGCGATCGGTCACTATTTCAAGCGGGCCACGATGATCGAGGGCCAGTTCGGCTCGATCGATCACCATCTCGCCCGCTTCGAGCGGCTCAGCATGCCGGACTGACCGCTTTGCACTCTCCGGCCGGAGCGCTTAGCAAGCTGCAAGACTCCGGGAGATTGTGAATGCGCCTGACCCGCCGCGACTTGTTGCTTCAGTCCACCGTCGCAGCCGCGGCGGCTGGTCTTCCGGCCGAAGTGATGGCCGCCGACGGTTCGGCCGACGCGCAGGCGTCGAAGATCCTGGACGCCATTACCGAGCAGATGCTCCGCGATTCGCCGGAGAGCGCGACCGGGCTCGGCATCGACAAGGGCGCGCGGGCCGGCCTGAAGGCGAAGCTCACCGACAATTCGGCGGCAGGCAAGCGCCAGCTGGCGGATCATCTTCGGGCCGGGCTCGCGCAGCTGAAGCCCCTGCCACTCGATGCGCTGAGCCCGACCATACGCACCAATGTCGAAGTTGTGCGCACCGCATTCGAACTCGCGCTGGAGGGCTTTGCCTTTCCCTATGGCGATGTGGCAGTCGGCGGTTACCGCAACTCACCCTATGTCGTGATCCAGAATGTCGGCGCGTTCCTCGACACGCCCAAGCTGCTCGACAACGACCATCTGGTCGAGACCAGCGCCGATGCCGAAGCCTATCTGCTGCGGCTGAACGCCTATGCAGGGCAGCTGGACGGCGAGACGGAGCGGCTGAAGGCGGCCCGCGGCCAGGGCGTGATCGCGCCCGACTTCCTCCTCGACAAGGCACTCAAGCAGCTGGCGGTGGCGCAGGAGGGGCGTCCCGAAGACTGGGGCCTGGTCACTTCGCTGGCCAAGCGTACGGCCCAGATGAAAGGCGGCTATGCGGCGCGGGCAGCGGCGATTTCACGCAACCGGGTCGCGCCGGCGCTTGCCCGGCAGGTGGCAGAGCTGCGCCTGCACCGTGCGCAGGCGGACAGCCGCGCGGGCGTGTGGAAGCTGCCGCGCGGCGAGGAATATTATGCCTGGGCGCTACGGGCCGGCACGACGACGCGGCTGAGCCCGGACGAAGTGCACCAGATGGGCCTCGATCAGCTCGCCGATTTGCAGCGGCAGATGGATCCGATCCTGCGCGGCCTCGGCTACACCCAAGGCACGGTCGGCGCGCGCATGACTGCGCTTGGCAAGGACCCGCGCTTCACCTTTCCGAACGACGACCAGGGCCGCGCGCAGATCATCAAGCTGCTCGAAGATCGCATCGCGCAGATCCGATCGGAAATGCCGAAGGCGTTCCACACGCTGGTGCGCGGCAATGTCGAGGTGAAGCGGCTGCCGCTCGCCGAAGAGCCCGGCGCTCCGGGCGCCTTCGGCGGCGCGGGGAGCATCGACGGCAAGATCCCGAGCCGGCTGTGGATCAACCTGCGCACGACCGAGCTGTGGCCGCGCTATGCGCTGCCGGACCTGGCCTATCACGAGGCGATTCCGGGCCATGGCTGGCAGGGCGAATATACGTTCAAGCTGCCGCTGATCCGCACCTTGCTCGCCTTTAACGCCTATTCGGAAGGGTGGGCGCTCTATGCCGAGCAGCTGGCGGACGAGCTGGGCGTGTATCGCGAGAACCCGATCGAGCGGCTCGGCTATCTGCAGAGCCTCGGCTTCCGCGCCTGCCGGCTCGTCGTCGATACCGGCCTGCACGCGAAGCGCTGGACGCGCAGCCAAGCGATCGACTGGTTCGCGACCACGAACGGATCGAGCGTCGCCGAAGTGTCGGGCGAGGTCGACCGCTATTGTTCCTGGCCGGGACAGGCGTGCGGCTACAAGGTCGGCCACAGCTATATCAACCGGATGCGCGACAAGGCGAAGGCCACGCTCGGCGACCGCTTCGACTTTCGCGGCTTCAACGACGCGCTGGTGCTGGGCGGCCCGGCGCCGATGACGGTGCTGGACGGGATCGTCGATCGCTACGTCGCGGCGCACAGGGCTTGACGCAACCATCGGCCGCAGCGACCGTTACGGGCACGATGCGTATCCTGATCCTGGCGCCGGCCGCCTTCGCCCTGATTGCAACATCGGCCGCGGCCCAGCAGGAGGGAGGCCGCCGCGTTCGGGTGGGCGTGGGCGCGCAACTGACGCCGTCCTATCCCGGCGCGGACGAAGTGAGCGTCGGTCCGTTCGGCGACCTGTCGATCGCGCGGGTCGGCCGCACCTTCACCTTCGAAGCGCCGGACGAAAGCTTCGGCTTTTCGCTGCTCGGCCGCGACGGCTTCGGGATCGGCCCCGCCGTCAGCCTCCAGGGCAGTCGCAAGGACAAGGATGTCGGCGTTCCGATCGGCAAGGTGAAGACGACCGTCGAGGCCGGCGGCTTCGTCCAGTACCAGTATCGCGAGAATTGGCGGCTCCGCGCCGAGCTTCGCAAGGGGCTGGGCGGCCATGACGGGCTGATCGGCGACGTCAGCGCCGACTTCATCATGCGCGACGGCGACCGCTACGTGTTTTCGATCGGTCCGCGCGTGACGATCACCGATAAGGATTATCAGCGCGCCTATTTCGGCGTGACACCCGCCCAGTCGGCGGCCACCGGACTGACCAGCTATTCGCCGGGCGGCGGCGTGCAGTCGGTCGGCGGCACGGCGGGACTTGTCTATCAGTTCTCCGACAAATGGGGCGCGTTCGGCTATGCCCGCTATGATCGGCTGGTCGGCGATGCGGCCGACTCTCCGCTGGTGCGGCGCTATGGGTCACGCGACCAGTTTTCGGGCGGACTGGCGCTGACCTACACCTTCGTGGTGCGCTAGTCGTGCCCCGGCGAAGGCCGGGGTCCAGGAGAGACCCGCTCCGAACAGGAGATGTGGGCCCCGGTCTTCGCCGGGGAACAGCACGCTACGGCACGACCTTAGGGTTCGTCTTCTCGGCCTCCGCGACCATCGCCCGGACGCGGGCGAGGAGGGCGGGGGCATCATAGATGATGCCGTCCTTGATCGTCCAGCGCACGCCGCCGGCGCGTTCCTGCTTGCCGGAGCTCGGGTTCAGCCGCAGCCGGCCCGTGCCGTAGAGCACTTTGAAGTTGGCGAGCGGATTTTCGGGCACGATCACCAGATCGGCGAGCATGCCGCGGCGAACCGTGCCGAACTCGGGCGCCTGACCTTTAGGCTCGGTCAGCGTGCGCGCGCCGTCACGGGTCGCCGCCTGCACGACCTCCAGCGGCGTGAAGCCGGCCTCCTGCAGCAGCTCCAGTTCCTGGATGTAGCCGAAGCCATAGAGCTGATAGATGAAGCCGGAGTCCGAACCCGTCGTCACCCGCCCGCCGATCCGGTGATAGTCGCCGATCAGCCGCTGGAACTTGGTGTAGAATTGCCTCCAGCGGACTTCGTCCGCCGTGGTCCAGTCGTAGAAATAGGAACCGTGGTTCTCGCGGCTGGCCTGGTAGAAATTCCACAGCGCCGGCAGCGTATAGTCGCGGTGCCAGTCGGCGGTGCGCGCGCGCATCAGGTCGCGATTGGCGTTGTAGATGGTCAGGGTGGGATCGAAGACGACGCCGTTCTTCTTCTGCTCTTCCAGATACGCCCACCATTCGGGCGAGCCGGGCTCCACACTCTGCGCGGCGATCGCGGCGACCTGCCCGAACCGGTCATATTCGTTCAGATAGTTATAGTCGGTCGGAAAGGACTGGATCGTGCCGTCCTTCAGCAGGCTTTCGAAATGGCCGTAGAAGTGGGTGACGGTGCCGAGCCCGAGCCGCCCCGCCTCGACGGCGTCGAGCTGCGCCACGCCGGTCTGCGACAGGTGCGCGACGGTGCCGAGCCCCTGCTTCTTCGCCTCGTCGATCGCGGCGCCGATGATCTCCGGCGTCTCTTCGGAGCGGTTGAAGAACTTGATGCCGTCGATGTTGTTCTTGGCGGCCCAGCGCACCCATTCGCGCGCCTTTGCCGGGCTGTCGACGCGGCCCCATCCCGAGCCGAGTGTCTGATAGTTGAAGATGCGCGGCGCGGTGATCGCGTTCCGGGCGCTTCGCGCCTTTTCGGACGCGGACACCGCGGCGCCGGCAAGCGGCACGCCGCGCACCGTCGTCACGCCGTGCCCGAGCCACAGCTTATAGGCATATTCCAGATCGGGCGCCTTGGTGAGGTCGCCGCCATGGACGTGCGTATCAACGAAGCCGGGCAGCACATACATGCCGGTCGCGTCCAGCTCTTCCGCGCCTTGGGGAGGCCGGTTGGCGGCGAGCGGCAGGCCGGGCGTGCCCGCGATCAGAATATCGGTGATGCGGTTGTTTTCGATCACGATGTCGACCGGCCCGAGCGGCGGCGAGCCGGTGCCGTCGATCAGCGTTGCACCGCGAATGACAAGCTTGGGGAAAGGGCCGCGTCCCTCGCTTCGGGCTGGCGCCGGGTTCAGGTCGCGCTCCGGGGCCGGCGCAGCTCCCAGCGTGACGGCGAGCAGCGCAGTGGCAAACATTCTTTTCATGATCATCCCCGACCGTTCGCTCGATACGAACGAATTATTTTCGCTGGAGCTGGCTGAGCGTGATCGCAGGCGTGAGCTGTTCGACATCCGTCTTCAGGTGGAGCAGCTTGACGCCCTTCTTATCAAGCGCGCGGGCGAGGGCGGGCGCGAACCGATCAGTTTCCTCGACCGTTTCCGCCCAGCCGCCATAGGCGCGGGCAAGGGCGGCGAAGTCCGGATTGTGGAGCTGCGTGCCGGAGACGCGGCCGGGATATTCGCGCTCCTGGTGCATGCGGATCGTGCCGTACCAGCCATTGTCGACGACGATCACCAGCATGTCGCAGCCATAGGCGACGGCGGTCGCCAGCTCCTGCCCGTTCATCAGGAAGTCGCCGTCGCCCGCGACCGCCACCACCTTCTGCTCCGGCCGCCTGAGGCACGCGGCAACAGCGGTCGGCACGCCATAGCCCATCGCCCCCGCGGTGGGCGCGAGCTGCGTGCCATAGCCTTCGTAACGCCAATAACGGTGCCACCAGCCGGAGAAGTTGCCGGCGCCGTTGCAGATGATCGTATCCGCCGGCATCGCCTCCCGCATCGCCAGCACGCACTGGCCAAGATCGAGGCGGGCGCTTTCACGAGGCTTGGGGGTGGACCAGTCCAGCCATTCGGCGTGGGCTTCTCCCCCCTTGCGGCTCTGGACCGCGGGGGCCTCCAGAGTTTGCAACGCCAAGCCGATCGTCATGTCGACGCAGAGCGCCTGATCGGCCTGGTAGACGCTGTTCAGCTCTTCCGGGTCGGGGTGGATGTGGATCAGCTTCTGGCCGGAATGATCCGGTCTGATCAGCGTGTAGCCGTCAGTCGTCGCCTCGCCCAATCGCGCGCCGACGACCAGCAAAAGGTCGGCACGCCGAATGCGTTCGAGCAGCTTCGGATTGGGGCCATAACCCAGATTGCCGGCGAACACCGGCGACGTGCTTGGGAAGCAATCCTGCCGGCGAAATGCGGTCGCGACGGGCAGGTCCCATGCTTCGGCAAAGCCGGCGAATGCATCCGTCGCAGCTTGCGACCAGTCCGCCCCGCCAATGATGGCGATCGGGCGCTCGGCCGCTCTGAGCGCCTCGCCGATGCGCGCGATCTCTTGCGGGCAGGGGACCTGAAGCGGCCGTCCAAGCTGCGGCCGATCAACTGCCTCCACTTCCTCCAGAAGCATGTCCTCCGGCAGCACGACAACGACCGGTCCCGGCCGGCCCGACATCGCCGTCGCATAGGCGCGGGCGGTGTATTCCGGGATGCGCTCGGCACGGTCGATGCGCAGGACCTTCTTGCATAGCGGCCCGAACATCTGGCCGAAATCAACTTCCTGGAATGCCTCGCGGTCGCGGTCGCCGCGCGCCACGTCGCCGACGAACAGGATCATCGGCAACGAGTCCTGCATCGCGACATGAACGCCGATCGAGGCATTGGTCGCGCCCGGACCACGGGTGACAAAGGCGATGCCGGGGCGGCCGGTCAGCTTGCCGTCCGCGCAGGCCATGAAGCCGACGCCGCCTTCCTGCCGGCAGACCACCACTTCGATGCTCGGCGTGTCGTGCAGGGCGTCGAGCACGGCCAGGAAGCTCTCGCCCGGCACGGTGAAGATGCGGTCCGTGCCCTGTGCGACCAGATTGTCGACCAGGATGCGCCCGCCGGTTCGTTTCGCTGTCATGCCGCTCCTGTAAGAAGCCAGCACGCGAACGTCCACGCACGCTGCATCGTCATCCCAAACTTGTTTCGGGACAAGGCCGGTGTCGAACTCGATCCTTGACGACCGGCATCTCGCGTCCGGACAGCTTGTCCCGAAACGAGTCCGGGATGACGGGCGTAGCGGTCAGGCCTGGTGGATCGCCTTCACGACCATATAGCTGTCGAGGCCCTCCGGCCCGCCTTCGCTGCCGAAGCCGCTGTCCTTGATCCCGCCGAACGGCGTATCGGCGCCGGAGATCGCGAAGGTGTTCAGGCCCACCATGCCGGACTCGATCAGGTCGCCCAGCCGATTGGCGCGCCGGCCATTCTCGGTAAAGGCGAAGGCGGCAAGGCCGAAAGGCAGGCGGTTGGCCTGTTCGATCGCTTCCTCTTCGGTCGCAAAGGGGCGGGCGACGCCGACCGGGCCGAACGGCTCCTCGTTCATGATCCGCGCCTCGAGCGGCACGTCGGCGAGCAAGGTCGGCTTGTAGAAGAAACCGTCGCCAAACCGCTCGCCACCCGCCGCGAGTTTCGCACCCTTGGCCACCGCATCATCGACCAGCGCGGCAATTGCGTCCGGGCGGCGCGGATTGGCGAGGGGACCCATCTTGTTGGAGGGATCAAGGCCGCTGCCGACCGGGTAGTTGGCGGTGCGCGCCGCAAACCCCTCGACGAAGCGCTCGTAGATGCCCTGCTGGACATAGAAGCGTGTCGGCGAAACGCAGACCTGGCCGGCGTTACGGAACTTCTGGGGGACGAGCATGTCCAACGTCCGCTCAAGATCGCAATCGTCGAAGATCAGCACCGGCGCGTGGCCGCCCAACTCCATCGTCACCCGCTTCAGGCCATCGGCCGCAAGCCGCATCAGATGCCTGCCGACCGGCACCGAGCCGGTGAAGCTGACCTTGCGGATCACCGGGGAGGCAAGCAGGTGGCGGCTGACCGTGTCCGGCACGCCGAAGACGAGCTGCGCGACTTCGGCCGGCAGCCCGGCATCGGCCAGCGCCCGCATCACGGCGGAGGTGCAGCCCGGGGTCTCCTCGGGCGGCTTGGCGATCACCGAGCAGCCGGCGGCGAGCGCGGCGGCAAGCTTCTTGGCCATCAGGTAGACAGGGAAGTTCCAGGGGGTGAAGGACGCGACCGGCCCGACCGGCTGTTTGATCACGATCGAGCGCTGGCCCGTCGGCCGCACCAGCACGCGGCCGTAAGCCCGCTTCGCTTCTTCGGCATAATAGTCGAACAGCTGCGCCGCGCCGATTACTTCGCCCTTGGCCTCGCCGAGCGGCTTGCCCTGTTCGAGCGTCATCAGCGTGCCGATCTGATCAGCGCGTGCGCGCAGCAGGTCGGCCGCCTTGTGGAGGATGGCGGCGCGGGCATCGACATCGGTCGCCCGCCACAGCTTGAAGCCGCGATCGGCCGCGGCGAGCGCCTCGTCGAGGTCGGCCGCGCTCGCCAGCGGCACTTCGGCCTGAGCCTGCCCGGTTGCGGGGTTCAGCACGGCCTGGCGCCCCTCGCCGGCTCGCCAGGCACCGTTCACGAACAGCTTGAGGTCGGCGTCGTAGGTTGCTGTGGCCATGATTAGAACTCCGTGTTTGGCGCCCCCATAGCCGGTTTGAGCTGAGCTTGTCGAAGCCCTCCCCTTCTCCTTAATGTGCCGGCAAGAACAAGGGAGGGCTTCGACAGGCTCAGCCCGCACCGGGAGAAGAGTCATGCAAGCGTTCATCGAAATCGCCAGCGGCCTGCGCTTTCCCGAGGGACCCGTCGCCATGCCGGACGGCAGCGTGATCCTGGTCGAGATCGAGGCGGGGCGGATCACGCGCTGTTGGGGCGAAGGCAAGTCGGAGACGGTCGCGGTGCCGGGCGGCGGGCCGAACGGATTGGCGGTCGGGCCGGACGGCATGCTGTATCTCTGCAACAATGGCGGCTTCGAATATGTGGAGGCGCAGGGGCTGCTGATCCCGCACGGCGCCGCGAAGGGCTGGAGCGGCGGGTCGATCCAGCGCATCGACCCGAATAGCGGCCGCATCGAAACGCTCTACACTCATGCCGGCGACGTGCAGCTGCGGGGGCCGAACGACATCGTTTTCGACGATCAGGGCGGCTTCTGGTTCACCGACCACGGCAAGACGTTCGAGCGCTCGCGCGACGTGGTCGGCGTCTTCTACGCCAAGGCAGATGGCAGCCATATCGAGGAAGCCATCTTCCCGCTCGAAAACCCGAACGGCATCGGCCTCTCCCCCGATGGCAAGCGGCTTTATGTCGCCGAGACCTACACGGCCAAGCTGTGGGCGTTCGACATCGAGGGGCCGGGCAAGCTCGCCAAAGGCGAGAGCCTGACCGGATCGGGCGGACACTTCCTCTACGGCGCGGGCGGTTACAGCTGGTTCGACAGCCTGGGCGTGGACAGCGCCGGCAATGTGTGCGTTGCGACGATCGGCAATGGCGGGATCTCGGTCGTATCGCCGAAGGGCGAGCTGGTCGAGTTCGTGGACACGGGCGATCCTTTCACCACCAACATCTGCTGGGGCGGACACGAACTGCGCACGGCCTACATCACGCTGTCCGGCACGGGGCGGCTGGTCAGCATGGAGTGGCCGCGGCCGGGCCTGGCGCTTCATTATCTGAACCGCTGACGAACGCGCCGCTCCGCCGCCGTTCAGCGGCGGTGACGTAGAAATGCCACCTCATGCGTTTTCGCGCGCGAGGCTGGCATGTACGGTGATCGAGGCTGGAGCAGGGAAAGGATCGCATCGGCGGCGGGCGTGGCGCTGGTTCACGCCCTGCTTGGCTATGTGCTGCTGACGGGCCTGCGGCTCGACCTGCCGCGGCGGGTCAGCGAAGAGCTGAAGCTGATCGATGTGCTGCCGCTGCCGGATCCGCCCAAGCCGCAGACGAAGGTTCCTCGCCAGGTGAAGGCCAAGCGGCCGCAAGGAGAGGCATCGCCGCCCAACCTGCGCGCCGAACCGACCCAGATCGTCCTGCCGCCGCCGAGAGTTCCGATGCCCTCGCCGAACCCGGTTCCGGTCGCTCCCATTGCGGGCGTCGGCAATGCACCTTCGGCTGGTTCGGCGGACATCGCCGGACCGGGCTATGGCGCCGGCGGTTGGGGCAATGGCCGCGGTGCTGGCGGTTATGGCGACGGGGATGGCGATGGTGGCTGGACGCCGCCACGCCTGCGCAAAGGCCGCATCCGCGACTCCGATTATCCGCGAGCGGCGGGCGAGGAAGGCGTCGGGGGAACGGTCGGCGTCCGCTTCGTGGTCGAGCCCGACGGTCGCGTATCGCGCTGCGACGTGACGCGGTCGAGCGGGAGTCCGGTGCTTGACGACACCACCTGCCGCCTCATCGTGGAACGCTTCCGCTATGAACCCTCGCGCGATCCTGAGGGACGGCCGGTGCCCGCGACGATCGTGCAGAACCATACATGGGTCATCCACGACCTCCCGCCGGAAGAGCGCTGATCATCTCCAGCCGTTCGCTTCGAGCGAAGTCGAGAAGCGGCGCGTAGCGTTACGCTCGTTTCTCGACTTCGCTCGAAACAAACGGACTATTTGGCTTTGACCTTCTTTGGCTTGGGCGCCGGCAGCTCCGCCGCCGTGATGCGGAACAGCTCGGCGAGCCAGTCGGCGTCGTCCCAGCGGTCCGCATCGATCAGCGGATGCGGCTTCGCCTGCGGATAGGGCGGTGCTTCCTCGACCGGGCCGGTGAACGCTGCGCCCCCCGCCGTCCGCTTCACGAACAGCTGGTCGTCGCAGACCATCGCGACCATCTTCCCGTCCAAGTACAGGCCATATTCCCCGAACATTTTCTTCGCCGTCACTTCCGCTCCGCCAGCGCCGAGCTGGTCGAGGAGGAAGGAGACGGTGTTCGGATCCGACGCCACGCCGTTACCGCCCAAGCAGCACGCGCGCCTGCCCGGCGATCTGGGCGAGCATCGCGGCGTTGGGTGCCGTGGTGGCGCGGGCACGGTGGATCAGGTCACGGAACTGCGCGACCCGGCCCGACTGGCGCTCCAGCCACTCACCGGCAAAGACCTGCGGGTCCTTGCCGCCGGCGCGGGCGAGGAAGTCGAGGCGCATCTGCTGAAAGTCACGGGCCAGGCCCGCGGCGAGCAGCCGCTCCCACGGGTCTGTCGGGGTGAGCCGTGCCGCCGTCGCCTGCGCCCAGTCGAGCCCCAGCGCTTCGCCGAGACCGGTGAAGGCGCGCGTCAGCACGACCTCGTCCGTCTTCGTTTCGACCCCCAGCGTGGCGAGGCCTACTGCGCCGTCCATCTCGTACAGCCGTGCAACCCGCCGCACGCACTCCGGCGGCGCGCCGAAATCGAGCAGGCGGCGCGACAGCGTCGCGGAGGCAGCCTGGGCCTCCTCCTCAAGCAGCCCTTCGAGCTGGGCGTCGAGCCGCGCGATCCCCGGTCCGATCCGCGCGACCAGGTCGCCCGGGAGGGTGCCGGGATCGGTGGCGCGGAGCAGGTCGGCCATCTGTGCGCGCGCGCCGATCGCCAGCGCTTCGAGCAAAGCGATGCGCGCCGCTTCGCTCATCGTCGAAGCGTCGATCGCGTCCCAAAGTTCGCGCAGGCCGAACAGGCGCTCGGCTGCAACGAACATGGCGGCGATGTCGCCCAGCGCCGCGCCTTCTTCCTCGGCCAGCTCATAGGGATGGATCATGCCCATCCGGTTGACGATGCGGTTGGCGATCTTGGTCGCGAGGATCTCGCGCCGGAGCTGATGCTGCGCGATCGGCCCGGAGAAGCGCTCCCGCATCTCGGTCGGAAAGGCGGCGAGCAGGTCGGGCACCAGGCTCTCGTCCTCACCGATCCGGCTGGCCTCCACCGCATCCTGCAGCGCGAGCTTGGCGGTCGAGAGCAGGACTGACAGCTCGGGTCGGGTCAGCCCGCGATGCTCCTGGGCGCGGCGCAGCAGCTCGTCATTGCCGGCAATGCCTTCGACGGCGCGGTCGAGCCGGCCCGATGCCTCGAACGTCTCGATCAGCCGGACATAGGAGCGCAGGCCGGCCGACGCGCCGGACTCCGCCACGGACAGCGCCAGCGTCTGGTGGCGATTGTCGTCGAGCACCAGTTCGGAGACGTCGTCGGTCATCCGGGCGAGCAGCGCGTTACGGTCCTCGAACGACAGCCGGCCCTCGTTCATTTCGCGGTTGAGCGCGATCTTGATGTTGACCTCATTGTCCGAGCAGTCGACGCCGGCCGAGTTGTCGATGAAGTCGGTGTTGATGCGGCCGCCGAGCTGCGAGAAGGCGATCCGAGCGGCCTGGGTGACGCCGAGGTTGGCGCCTTCGCCGATCGCTCGCGCCCGCAGTTCCTCGGCATTGACGCGCAGCGCGTCGTTCGCGGGGTCACCGACCTCGGCGTTCGATTCGGTGCGCGACTTCACATAGGTGCCGATGCCGCCGAACCAGATCAGGTCGGCCGGGCTCTTCAGGATCGCGGAGATCACCGCAGCCGGCTCCAGCTCGGCCTCGGTAATGCCGAGCGCCGCCTGGGCCCCGGGCGACAGGGTTATCGTCTTGGCGCTGCGCGGGAAGACGCCGCCGCCCTTGGAGATCAGCTTCTCGTCATAGTCGGCCCAGCTGGAGCGGGGCAGGGCGAAGAGCCGGTCGCGCTCCGCCCAGCTCGTGGCGGGATCAGGATCGGGGTCGATGAAGATGTGACGGTGATCAAAGGCGGCGACCAACTTGATCGCCTTGGAGAGCAGCATGCCGTTGCCGAACACGTCGCCCGACATGTCGCCGCAGCCGACCACGCGGATCGTCTGCGTCTGCACGTCGATGCCCTGCTCCGCGAAGTGGCGCTGCACCGACACCCAGGCGCCCTTGGCGGTGATGCCCATCGCCTTGTGGTCATAGCCCTGGCTGCCGCCCGACGCGAAGGCATCGCCCAGCCAGAAACCGCGTTCCAGCGCGATCGCGTTCGCCACGTCCGAGAAGGTCGCGGTGCCCTTGTCGGCGGCGACGACGAAATAGGGATCGTCGCCATCGCGGGCGATCACCTGATCGGGATGCACGACCGAGCCCCCGACGATGTTATCCGTGACGGAAAGCAGCGAGCGGATGAAGACGCGGTAGGATTCCGTCCCCTCGGCGAGCCAGGCGTCCCGGTTCGATGCCGGCGGCAGCTGCTTGGGAAAGAAGCCGCCCTTGGCACCGGTCGGCACGATGACGGCGTTCTTCACCCGCTGCGCCTTCATCAGGCCGAGGATTTCGGTGCGGAAGTCGTCGCGCCGATCCGACCAGCGCAGGCCGCCGCGCGCGACCGGCCCGGCGCGCAGGTGGATGCCTTCCACACGCGGGCTGTACACCCAAATCTCGCGCCAGGGCAGCGGCGCCGGCAGGCCGGGAATGGCCGCGCTGTCGAGCTTGAAGGCCAACGCCTCGACCGCGGCCGGCGAAAAGGCGTTGGTGCGGAGCGTGGCCGCCACCACGCTGCGGATCATGCGCAGGATGCGGTCGTCGTCCGCCGCCTGGACCTGGCTCAATCCTGCGTCGATCGCGCGTGCGGCCTTGTCCGCGCCGGCGTCGGACGCACTGGCCGGGTCGTGGCGCGCGTCGAACAGGTCGATGATGCCGCGGGCGACCGCCGGTGCACGGCGCAGCGCATCGACCACCGTCATCAGGCCGTAGGACAGTCCCGTCTGTCGCAGATAACGAAACCAGGCGCGGAACAGCACTGCCTCGCGCGGCAGCATCGCGTTGGTGACGATCAGGCGATTGAAGGCGTCGTTCTCGGCGGTGCCGGACAGCACTGCGGCGATCGCCGGCTCGATGATGTCGGCGCGAGCGAGCAAGGCCTCCGCCTGCTGGCCGTCTTCCACCTCAAGCAGGAAGTCGTGGATGCTGCCGAGCCCGTCGTCCAGCTTGGCCGGCATTTCCTCGATGACCCGGAAACCGAAATTTTCGAGCGTCGGCACCGCCGCCGACAACGGCACCGAGCCGCCGACATTGAAGATCTTCAGCCGCAGCTGCCGCTCGCCGTCGCGCTCGAACCGATGCAGGCGGACATCTCGCGCCTGCGCTCCTTCGAGTTCGGACAGGCGCAATACGTCGAGCGCCGCCTCGGCCGGCGTGTAGCGGCCGCGGTAATAGGCCGGGAAGCATTGTGCGTAACGCAGCCGCAGCCGGGCGGCGCGGCCGGCGTCGACATGCTCGGCCAGCGTCGCTTCGATGCCCGGCGCCCAGCCGCGCACCATTTCGGCGATGCGCCGGTCGAGCGCTTCGGTGTCGGGAACACGCCCCTCACGAATGTCGAGCGTGTAGCGGATCAGGGCGAGATCGCCGCTTTCGAGCGCAACGCCCCAGTTGAGGATCTTGGCCTGGGCCGAGTCCGCCAGCAGGCGCCCGATCGTCAGGCGGCGGGCGGTGGTGAGTTCGTCGCGCGGCAGCCAGACGAACGCGAAGACGTGACGGCCCAGCGCCCCCGTCACCGTGACCAGCTTGGGTCGCGGCCGATCGGCCAACGACATGAAGGTGAGCGCCAGCTTCTCGAGCTCGCCGGGCGCAAAGGCGATCAGCAGATCGTGGGGCAGGGCAGCCAGGGCATGAGTCAGCGCCTTGCCGGCGTGACCGGCGGGGTCGAAGCCGTATTTCTCCTGCAGTGCCGACAGGCGCGCGCGGAGGATCGGGATCTTGTTCGGCGGTGTGCCGAGCGCGCTGCTGGTCCACAGCCCGGCATGGATCGAGAGCGCGGTGATCGCACCCTTGTCGCGGACCGGCAGCAGGATCAGGTCGAGCGGCGCGCGCCGATGGACCGTGGCGAGCAGGTTCGACTTGATCAGCAGCGGCGCTTCGCCGCCATTGTCGAACCAATCGAACGCCCGGTCGAGCGAAGCGGGCGCGAGATACTCATGACCGCCGGCGCGCGACATGCCGAGCGGGTCGCGACGGCCATTGTCGCGGTCCCGCAGCTCATGGCCCAGCTGGGTGAAGTGCGCGTCGAGGAACCAGCGCAGCAGCGCGGCGCCTTCACCGTCCGGCAGTCGATCGGCATCGGCCTTGAGCGCTCGCTGCAGCAGCGGCCAGTCATCGACCGCCGCCCGCACGTCCGCGAGGACTGCTTCGAGTTCCTCGACCAACGCACGGCGCTCACGCGCGTCGGCGCGTTCGAGCTCCATGTAGATCATTGACTCACGGCGCGCGCCGCTCTCGCTGGCAGGCAGCAGGCCTAGCAGCTCGCCATCCTCGTTGCGGCGCACGCCGAGCACCGGATGAAGCACGCGGTCGATCGCGAGGTCGTGCGCGCTGATGGTGCCGGCTACCGAATCGACGAGGAACGGCATGTCGTCGTTGACGAGGGCGAGGCGCATGTAACGGCGGCCATGGCCGACCGACTCCAGCCGGATCGACGGCTCGCCGGGCGTCCGCTTGGCGGCGGCCTCGGCAATGAAGGCCGCGGCTTCGGCGCGGGCCTGACCATCGAAATCATCGAGTTCGCCTGGCAAGGCGCCCTTGATCAGCGCCTGGGAAAGGTCGGTGATAAGCTGCTGGTCCGGCGTGTCCTGCCGGTTGCGCGTGGCCGTCGCCATGAAACTCCGCCTGCGATTGTTGCCCGTCGAGCGCGGGCCTTCCAAGCAGGCGCTATGCGCCGGGCAGGCGCCGATCTCAACCCCGCGGGGGCGCGGTCAGTGACGAGTGCTGTTGCCGGGGCCGCCCAGCTTAGCCATTTCGCGCTGCAGCGCGTCGGTGAGGTCGTCGGGCAGCGTGTGCTTCCAGTTGATCACGCCCAGTACATGGTCGATCGTGTCGCCGTCGGCGGAAAAGGGCATCAGGATGCCGCGATAAAGAGTGGGCATGCCCTGGTGGTTGGTGAACTCGGCCTCGAACCCGATCGGCGCGCGGGTGGCGATGATCTCCAGATAATGATCGGTCAGCCGCGACAGCAGCGAGCCGCGGGGCACGTCGGCGACCGACTCGATGCCGGCAACGGCGCATTCGTCGCGTAGCGTGGCGCCGATGCGAGCGATGCGCGGCGCGGTCACGTCGCCGGTATAGTCGATCAGCACCGAACGCGGTTCGAAGTCCGCCAGCGCATCAAAGTCGAGATCGGCGATGCTCGGGAAGGCCCGACCGCAAAGCAGCGACACCCAATGCTCATAGGCCCGGACGTGCAGACGCCGTTCGGCGCCACCGATCACCGGTGGCGGTGCCTCGATGATCACTTCGTCCGCCGGATCCTCATCGCGCTCGAAGCCATAAGCCGCGTCCATCGCTCATTCCTTCACGGTCTTGCGCGGCAATGATGCGGCCAAAGGAGTAAACGCCTCGTAAAGCGGCTCAGCCGAACGCCCAGCGCAGCGTTCGCGCGACCCCGAGCGTGCCGGCGCGAACGAGCGGAATGAGCGGCGCGGGCCTGTCCAAACCATGCATCCGCCGCGCCCAGACGGGCAGCAGATCGACCGCCGCCTGCATCGTCAGGCGGAGTAGCGGTTCGGCGGCCCGGCGATGCACGGGTGCGCGCAGCACTAGTTGCGCGACTTCCCGCGTCCGCTCGTCGGCTAGCAGCTCCGGGCGCATTGTATCGATTAGCGCCAGCGCTTCGACCCGGCTGCAGGGCACCGGATTGGCGCCAAGGGCCTCGCCCAGTTGCGCCATCTCGGCGAAATAGCGATCCTGATCGGCCAGGCTCATCCGCGGTTCGGCGTAGCGCCGCCACCCGGCGAGGAAGCTCACCGTCTCCGTCGCATGCACCCAGGCGAGCAGCTTCGGATCGTCGGCGCGATAGGCGGTGCCGTCCGGCAGAGTGCCGCCGAGGCTGCCATGGATGGCGCGAACGCGGGCGATCGCCGCCTCGGCGTCCTCACGCCCGCCATAAGTGGTGAGCGCGACGAACTTGGCCGTGCGCCGCAGCCGGCCGTGCATGTCGCCGCGAAAGTTGGAATGATCCCACACGCCCGCCAGCACTGCCGGGTGCAGCATCTGCAGTAACAGGCTGCTGATCCCGCCGACCATCATCGAAGTCACGTCGCCATGCACCCGCCAGGTCACCGACCGTGGTCCGAACAGCCCATCCGGCCGCCGCACGACCGGCCGCTCGTCGCGTGCGGGGTCGTTGAAGATCGCGACGATTTCGCTCGCGATACGCCGCTTCAGCATCCCGCTGAACGGCAGTGGCGGCAGCGCGGGAGGAGCAGGACGCGCCATGCCTCGCATTTAGTGAGGAATGCGCCGCTTGCCAGCGCCCGAACCGGCTGATAATCGCGCCCACTCCAAGCACCGGCCGCCTTAGCTCAGTTGGTAGAGCATCGCATTCGTAATGCGGGGGTCACAGGTTCGAGTCCTGTAGGCGGCACCATTTCGCGGCTGACTCGGCCAGCTGTTCCGCGCCTTGTTGAGGCCCAGTGATGCGATTGGATGGAAAGATCGCGCTTGTCACCGGAGCGGCGCGGGGCATCGGTGCAGGCATTGCCCGTGCGTTTGTACGGGAAGGTGCGACCGTCTGGTTGACCGATATCGATGAGGCTGGCGATGTCGCACGAGGGCTGGGCCCTAATGCCCGCTCGGCCGTCCTCGACGTGCGGGACGAATCCGCCTGGGACCAGACCGTGGCGACGCTGCTCGCGCGGGATGGCCGGCTCGACATTCTCGTCAACAATGCGGGTGTCACCGGCTTCGAGACGGGCACCGGGCCCCACGATCCGGAAAATGCGAGCCTCGCTGAGTGGCACGCCGTGCACGCCGTGAATCTCGACGGCACGTTCCTTGGTTGCCGGGCGGCGATCCGGGCGATGCGTCCGCAGGGCACAGGGTCGATCATCAACATCTCGTCGCGGTCAGGGCTGGTCGGGATCCCTGGTGCTGCGGCCTATGCCTCGTCCAAGGCCGCGATCCGCAACCACAGCAAGTCGGTCGCGCTCTGGTGCGCGCAGCAGGGGCTCAGGATCCGCTGCAACTCGGTGCATCCCGCCGCCGTGCTGACGCCGATGTGGGAAAAGCTGATCGGGAACGGACCGGATCGTGAGAGCCGGATGGCGGCAATGGTGGCCGATACGCCGCTCAAACGGTTCGGTACGGTGGAGGAAGTGGCCGCGCTGTGCGTCTATCTCGCGTCCGACGAATCCGCTTATGCCACGGGTGCGGAGTTCACCCTCGACGGTGGCCTGCTGGCCGGATCGGCGGTGTCGCCGGGCGACTAGCCGATCCGCCGCGCGCGGATGATCTTGACGCGGTTCTTGATGATCTGGTCCTTGAAGGCGCCGGAGCCCCGGCCGATCCAAGTAGGAGAGGCCAGGATCTTCTTCGCCACATCCATGCCCTTGAGCACGCGCCCGAACGCCGCATAGCCGACATTCCCCGGCCGTGCGTCGAGATAGGGTGCGGGGCCGACGGTGATGAAGAACTCGCCCATTGCCGTGCCGGGCAGGTTGCGCGCCATGGAGAGCGTGCCGTCGGTGTGCTTCAGGCCCGTCTTGCTCGTCGGCTCGTGATCGATCGAGAAAAAGGCGCGGCGATAATCCTTGTCGATCCCGCCCTGGACATAGCCGATCTTCGGGTTCGCCTTGTTGCGGGCGGCACGGTAGAAGGTCGTGCCGTCGAATTTGCCGTTCACCACATAGCGCAAGAAGTTGGCCGCCGTGATCGGTGCCTGCTTGTCGTAAAGTTCGGCGACGATGGTGCCGAGGCTGGTCTCGATCGCGACTTTCGGCCCGGCAAGGGCGGGGGAGGCAGTGAGGAGAGCGGCTGCAGCGAAGGCAAATTTGTTCATCATCGTCATTCTCGCGAAAGCGAGAACCCAGCTTTCTTGTTCCTGAACTGACGACTCCTGGGTCCCCGCTTGCGCGGGGATGACGAGAATGATCAGGAAGTCCCGTCCTCATCCCCGCCCGCCAGGTCTTCGCCGACCGTGGCACCGGGCTCGGGGGCGATCGTGCCGCCTTCCGCGGTCTCCACTTCCTCCTCGCCGCTGTCGTCGATCAAGGCCGCGGCGACGACATGCTCGTCTTCGGCGACGTTGAACAGGCGCACGCCGGCGCTGCCGCGGCCGATCACGCGCAGGTCGCCGACGGTCATGCGGATCAGCTTGGCCTGATCGGTGACGAGCATCAACTGCTGGCCATTAGCGGCCGGGAAGCTGGCGACCACCGGGCCGTTGCGCTCCAGATTGTCGATGTTCGTGATGCCCTGGCCGCCGCGGCCGGTACGGCGATATTCATAGGCCGAGCTGCGCTTGCCATAGCCGTTCGCGCAGACGGTGAGGATGAACTGCTCCTTGGCCGACATCTCGGCCATGCGCTCATCGCTGAGCTCGGGCGCGCGGTCATTCTCCTTCCACGGCGCGGCCCGCAGATAGGCGTCACGCTCTTCCTGGTTGGCGCCGGAGCGGTGCAGGATCGACAGCGAGATGACCTGGTCGCCTGCTCGCAGCGTCATGCCGCGCACGCCGGTCGAGTTGCGCGACTGGAACTCGCGCACGTCGTCGCCGCGGAAGCGGATAGCCTTGCCATCCTTCGTCGCGAGCAGCGCGTCGTCATTCTCGGTGAGCAGAGCGACGCCGACCAGCCGGTCGTCGGCATCCTCGCCTTCGAACTTCATCGCGATCTTGCCGGCGGTCGGAATGTTCGCAAACGCGTCCATGCTGTTGCGGCGGACATTGCCCTTGCAGGTCGCGAACATGACGTGAAGGTCGCTCCAGCTCGCCTCGTCCTCGGGCAGCGGCAGCACAGTGGTGATCGTCTCGTCCGCAGCGAGCGGGAGCAGGTTGACCATCGGCCGGCCGCGGGTGGCAGGCCCGCCTTCCGGCAGGCGCCAAACCTTCATGCGATAGACGCGGCCGAGGTTCGAGAAGAACAGCACCGGCGAGTGGGTCGAAGTCACGAACAGGTTGGTGACCGCATCCTGGTCCTTGGTCGCCATACCGGCGCGGCCCTTGCCGCCACGCTTTTGGGCGCGGAAGGCATCGAGCGGCGTGCGCTTGATGTAGCCGCCAAGAGTGACGGTCACGACCATCTCCTCGCGCTCGATCAGGTCCTCGTCGTCGATGCCCTCGAACGAGGCCGCGATCTGCGTCTTGCGGGGTGTGTCGAACTCCGTAACGACCGCTTCAAGCTCGGTCCGCATGACGGCATAGAGCTTCACGCGGTCGGCGAGAATTTCGAGCAGGGCGCCGATGCTAGTCGCGAGCTCGCGCAGCTCCTCGCCGATCTCGTCGCGGCCGAGCGCCGTGAGGCGGTGCAGTCGGAGGTCGAGAATCGCGCGGACCTGCGCGTCGGACAGCTTGTAGGTCGAGCCTTCGACTTCATGCTCGATCGCTTCGACGAGACGAATATAGGGCGCGATCTCTTCGATCGGCCATTCGCGGGCGAGCAGGCTGGCCCGGGCTTCGGCGGGGCTCGAGGAGGCGCGGATGATCCGCACCACTTCGTCGAGGTTGGTGACCGCGATGACGAGGCCGAGCAAGATGTGCGCCCGGTCCCGCGCCTTGGCGAGCTCGAACTTCGAGCGACGGGTGATGACCTCTTCGCGGAACTTGACGAAGCTCTCGACAATGTCGCGGAGGTTGAGCAGCTCCGGCCGGCCGCCGCGAATGGCGAGCATGTTGGCCGAAAAGCTCTGCTGGGCCGGCGTGTGCCGCCACAGCTGGTTGAGCACGACATCCACCTGGGCGTTGCGCGCCAGGTCCATGACGATGCGAACGCCCAGCCGGTTGGACTCGTCGCGAATGTCGGACACGCCTTCGATGCGCTTGTCCTTGGCAGCTTCGGCGATTCGCTCGACCAGCGCGTTCTTGCCTTGCTGATACGGGATTTCGGTCAGCACGATCGAGCGGCGATCGCCCCGGCCTTCCTCGATCACGTGGCGCGAGCGGACGATGATCGAGCCACGACCGGTCGTGTAGGCCTGGCGTGCGCCGCCCTGGCCCAAGATGATCGCTCCGGTCGGGAAGTCCGGCCCCGGGACATATTCGATCAGCTCTTCCGCCGAGATCGCCGGATTATCGATATAGGCGAGGCAGGCGCGGACGACTTCGCCGAGATTGTGCGGCGGAATATTGGTCGCCATGCCGACGGCGATGCCGCCGCTGCCATTGACCAGCAGGTTCGGAAAGCGCGCGGGCAGCACCTGCGGCTCGCGCTCCGACGCGTCGTAGTTGGGCTGGAAGTTGACCGTGTCCTTATCCAGGTCTTCCAGCAGCGCGTTGGCGACCTTGGCCAGCCGCGCCTCGGTGTAGCGCATCGCGGCCGGATCGTCCGGGTCCATCGATCCGAAATTGCCTTGGCCGTCGACCAGCATCACCCGCATCGACCAGTCCTGCGCCATGCGCGCGAGGGTCATGTAAATCGCGCTGTCGCCGTGCGGGTGATATTTACCCATCACGTCGCCGACGATGCGGCTGCACTTGCGATAGGGCCGCCCGGCCACATAGCCCGCTTCCTGGCAGGCATAGAGGATGCGGCGGTGCACCGGCTTCAGTCCGTCGCGCACGTCGGGCAGTGCGCGGGCGACGATGACGGACATCGCATAGTCGAGATAGCTCGACTTCATTTCATCGACGATGGAGATCGGTTCGATGTCGCTCGACGGGGCAGAGGGCGGCGGCAGAGTGGCCAAGTGGGGTTCCGTGTTTTCTGGTGGTGCGCGGATCGCGCCGGTAAAATCGTCCTAGCGGGGGCGGGAGCGGAACGCCACCCCGCGCGCACGCGTACGCGCGCGTGAGATGTGGATAGCCTATGCTATGGCGTGACGGTGGTGCCGTCCCACGCGATCAGGCTGCCGCTGTCCTTGACGCCCAAGCCATCGAGTAAGTCGAGCAACTGGACGGCGGCGCGGCCAGGGTCGAACAGCTGGCCCGGCGCGACATTGCCCTGGAACGGCTTGCTCAGCTTCGTGTCGACCGTGCCCGGATGCAGCCCGACGACGATAGCGCGATCGTTCACGCGTTTCATCTCGATGGACAGCGTGCGGATCAGCTGGTTCAGCGCCGCCTTCGACGCGCGATAGCTGTACCAGCCGCCCAGCCGATTGTCGGAGATGCTGCCGACTCGTGCCGACAGCGCTGCGAACACCGAGCGTTCGCCCTTGGACAGCAATGGGAGGAAGTGCTTCGCGACGAGGGCAGGTCCAATCGCATTGATCGCGAAGTTGCGCTGCAGCCAGGCGGCGTCGAGCTCGCGCATGCTCTTTTCCGGGCCATGGTCGCCATCGTGTAGCAAGCCTGTGGCAACCACGATCAGGCTTGGGCGGGAAGTGACCGTTGCAGCCGCTCCCGCGATGCTGGCTTCATTGAGCAGATCAAGCTGTGGACGGGAGAAGGCCTGCACCGCGACGCCTTCTTCCTCAAGCGCCTCCACCAGCGCGCGGCCGATGCCGCCACCTGCTCCGATCACCACCGCATTTCGCTGCATCGCGGCCGGTTAGTTCAAGCGCGGTTCAGTGGCAAACGGCCAAGGCAACCCGCAATGCCGCCGCTTGTTTGGCGCAAGGTCGGGGTTTAGGGGAGCGCCAGCGATCCATTCGCCCGAGAGGTCCCTCGAGAGGAGAGTGTTGGAGATGAAGGTTTCAAAACTGGCGCTGAGCCTGGCGCTGGTCGCCGGCTTCGGCATGACGAGCCCGCTGCTCGCACAGAAGAACAAGAAGGAAGCCGCGGCTCCGGCCGCCTGGGCTCCCCAGCTCGGCAAGGCGTTCCGCAACGCCGCCGCGCCGCTGCAAAAGGCGATTCAGGCGAAGGATTATGCGACCGCATCGTCGCTGCTGCCGGCGGCGACTTCCGCGGCCCAGACGGCTGACGAGAAGTTCGTGCTTGGCCAGTTCAAGCTGCAGATCGCGACCGGCACCAACGATGCCACCGCACAGCAGGCGGCGGTCAACGAGATGATCGCGTCCGGCTCCGGCCCCGCCGACATGAAGGGGCAGTTGCTCTTCTATCAGGGCCAGTTCGCCTACAAGGCCAACAACTTTCCGGCCGCCATCCAGGCGCTTAGTGCAGCCCAGCAGGCCGGTTATGTGACCAAGGACGCGAACGGCCAGCCGACGCAGGACCTGAACCTGCTGCTCGCCGAATCCTACTTCAAAGGCAACCAGGTCCAGCAGGGCCTCGCCGCCGTGGATCAGGCGATCAAGGCGGAGAAGGCCGCCGGCCGCAAGCCGCCGCAGGAATGGTACGGCCGCGCCGCCTCGATGGCCTATAAGGCCAAGGTGATGCCCGAGGTCGCGAAATGGACCCGCGCGCAGGTGGTCGACTATCCCTCCGCCGAGAATTGGCGCAGCGCTTTGGTCATCTTCGGCGACGCCAACCGCTTCGACGATCAGACCCAGCTCGACCTGATGCGGCTGCAACGCTTCGCCGGTGCCTTGTCGGGCGAGCGCGACTATTATGAATATGCGCTGCTCGCCGACAAGGTCGGTCTGCCTGGCGAAGCCAAGGCGATCGTCGACGAGGGCAAGGCGAAGGGCGCCTATAATGCCAGCAGCAAGGCGATCAATGAGATCGGCACGCTCGCCGGCACCAAGGTCGCGGCCGACCGCGCGTCGCTCGCCGCTGCCGAAAAGAGCGCCGGCGCCGCGGCGAACGGCCGGGCGGCTCTGGGCACCGCCGATGCCTATTTTGGCTATGGCGATTACCAGAAGGCGATCACGCTCTACCGGCTCGCGCTGCAGAAGGGTGGCATCGATGCGAACACCGCCAATCTGCGGCTCGGCATGGCGCTCGCCAAGGCTGGCCAGGCGGCCGAGGCCAAGCAGGCCTTCGCGCAGGTTACTTCGGGTCCGCGGGCTGAGATCGCTCAGTTCTGGACCTTGTGGGTCGATCAGGGCGCGCGCACCGCGTCCTGACCTTGAGGGACGGCCCCGGGGATCGGTACTCCGGGGCTGTCCTTCGACGTGCGGATGGTGAGCGAGGTCTTGACGCTCGCCACGTTCGGCGCGGTCGTCAGCTCCGACGTCAGGAAGTGCTGGAAAGACTGGAGATCGGATGCCACGATTTTCAGGATGAAGTCGATCTCGCCGTTCAGCATATGGCATTCGCGCACCAGCGGCAGCATCGCGACATGCTCTTCGAAGGCGCGCAATTCATGTTCGGCCTGGCTCTTGAGGCTGACGAGCGCGAAGACGGTGATCTGATACCCGAGCGCGACGGGAGCGAGCTTGGCGTGATAGCCTTCGATGATCCCCTGCTGCTCCAGGCTCCGCACGCGGCGCAGGCAGGGCGGGGCGGTCAGCCCGACCTTGGCGGCCAGGTCGACATTGGTCATCCGGCCGTCATCCTGCAAGGCGGCCAGAATTTCGAGATCGACGGCGTCGAGTGCCGCGCTTGGCATTAAGCAATACCTCATCAGTGTAATGCCCGCTTCTTAGAAGATAATTGCCCAGCGGCGCAATTGTCTCACTTTGCGACGGTGGATTTTCGCCTCTGTCGAAGGAGTTGCAAGGTTGCTATCCCGTTAGCCTTCAAGGGGGCAGGGAAGCGCGGGCGTGCGATTCGACGACAGATTGGCAACGGCGCTCGGCCAGCCGGCCGAAAGCCCTGCCGCGCGCCAGGCGCTGTGGCGGCAGATCGTCGATCTGCTCGGCCAATCGGGATCGGAAGACTCTCCCCTGCGCGAACCGGCCTTCGAGCGGCTGCGGGAGTGGCGGGTTGAAGTGCCGGTCGCCGGCCGCCAACATGCCGGATTGCTGCTCGGCGGACGCAAGCTGCCGGCCGACCTGGTCGCCTTTTTTGCCGAGGATCTGACGATCGTATCGGCACCCTTTCTGGCCGTGGCCGAAATGGGCGGCGAGGATTGGGCGCAGCTGATCCCGGATTTGTCGCCGGTCGCCCGCGCGCTGCTGCGTCATCGCCGCGACCTGCCCAAAAAGGCACGGCGCGCGCTCGACCTGTTCGCGGCTGGAGATCTGGTGCTGGACGGGCCGGCTTCGCTGGACCTCCCGAGGTCGGAAGCCGCCGCCCCCCCTCTCGAACCGGCCGTTGTCCCAGCCCAGCCCGAGTTCGCGTTCGAGACCGGGGCTGACGGGCTGATCCGCTGGTGCGACCTTGTCGACCGCGGCGCGGCGATCGGCATCTCGATCGCCGAGCCCGCGGCACCCGGCGCGGCGGGGGTCGACGGGCAGGCGGCGGGCGCGTTTCGCCGCCGCAGTCCGTTCCGCGATGCGCGCCTGCTGCTGCCCGCACCGGGATCGGCAGGCGGGGGCTGGACGATTTCCGGCGTGCCGAGCTTCGATCCACCGACCGGCCGCTTCACCGGCTATCGCGGGGTTGCGCGGCGCCCGCGCGTGGGCGAACGTGCCGAACCGCTCGGCCTGCTCGGCTCGACGCTGACCAGCGATTCGCTCCGCCAGCTCGCGCATGAAGTGCGCACGCCGCTCAATGCGATCGCCGGCTTTGCCGAGATGATCGACCAGCAAATGCTTGGGCCTGCTGCCGCGCCTTACCGCGCTCGCGCCGCGTCGATCCTCGCCGAAGCGCGGCGGATCGAGCAGGTGCTCGACGATCTGGAGGAAGCGGGCCGGATCGCCGGCGATGCCCCGCCTGCCGCACCCGAACCGGTCGATTGCGGCCAGCTGATCGCACGCATTGCCGGCACCCTGGCTCCGCTCGCGGCAGAGCGGGGCGTGGTGGTCGCGCTCGCCATCGCGCCGCGGTGCGAGTCCGCCCTGCTCAACCCGGTGGCCGCCGAGCGGATGACCAGCCGGTTGCTTAGTGCCGCCATTGCGCTGGGCGGCGAGGGGGAGCGAGTGGAGATCAGCGCCGCGCCCGCCGACGGCAGCCTGCCCGAGACCTGGATTGCGGTCAGTCGGCCGGCCTGCACCCAGGGGCATGACGAGCAGCGCCTGCTCGACGCGCTGCAGCCGGACGAGGACGAGACGCTCGCCGCCGCCTCTCCTCTGGGTCTGGGCTTTACCCTGCGGCTGGTGCGCAGCGTGGCCGAAAGCTGCGGCGGACAGCTCGCCTTTACGCCGGATTGCTTTCGCCTCCGTCTGCCGACCGTCTCTGCCGGGCATGGCCACTCAAACGTCGAGGCGCGGTCGCCGCTTGCCACGGTGAACGCCGCTCCGCTATCGCCCGCGGGCGCGGTGGGGCCTGTAGCTCAACGGTAGAGCTGGCCGCTCATAACGGCTTGGTTGGGGGTTCGAATCCCTCCGGGCCCACCGCGCAGCGCGAGCGGGAATAGCCAAGCTATTCCCACTGCGCGCAAGCGCGGCCGGCCTCGCGAAGCGAGGTCCGACGACGCGGCTTTGCCGCGGCGCGTCCGATGTTCTTTGTTTCTCGTCATTCCTGCGAAAGCGGGAACCCAGCGCTGAAAATGCCGACACGGGCAAAGCCCGTGTCGTCGGTCCTCGCCGGGGCGAGGCCGGCCGGGCTTGCGCGAAGGCGAAATAGCTTCGCTATTTCGGCTCGCGCTGCGCCGTGGTCGGGGAGACAGGATTCGAACCTGCGACCCTCTGCTCCCAAAGCAGATGCGCTACCAGACTGCGCTACTCCCCGACGGCTGCGTGCCATGCCGCCTGATTTCGGCGTGCGCAAGAAAAAGGGCGGCTCCCGCGTGGGAACCGCCCTTCTTTTCGTCTCGGCTCGAAAGCCGAAGCGGCTTACTTGCCGGTCGCGTTCGCGGCGACGGCGTTGTCGGCAGCAGTCGCTTCGTTGTCGGCGACGTTGTCAGCAGCGCTGTGCGCGTTGTCAGCGGCGTTCTCGAGCGCGTTCTCGGCGTTCGCGGTGGTCGCGTTGTCGGCAGCGGCTTCGAGATTGTCCGCCGTGTTCTCGATCGCGGCCGAGGTGTTCTCCGCAGCGGCTTCGTTCGCGTTCTTCTCACCGCAAGCGGCCAGCGACATCAGGCCGGCGGCAGCGGCAGCAACGATCAGCTTCTTCATTCCTGTGCTCCCCAAGGGAATAACGTGCGCGCGGCCCGATGCCGTCGCAGCGCGGGTGATTAGCAAAAGTCGAGGTTCAGTCAAACTATTTAGGTAGAGATTGCGCCGAGTCGTTGATCAAATTCTCGGGAGCATTGGCGGCAACGGCCAACATCGCCGTCCACGCGGCGACATTCTGCGCCAGCTGTTCGCGGTCGATCTTGTCGAGCGTATCGTCCGCGGTGTGGTGGATATCGAAATAGCGCAGGCCGCTCTGATCCAGGTCGACGGCGTTGGTTCCCGCCCGCGCCCAAGGGCCAAGGTCGGCGCCAGCGGTCGCATTGCCGCTGCCCTTCGCGATGCCGAGCGGCGCCAGCACACGCTCCAGCTTGGTGGTAAGTCCGGCCGCGCCCGTGTTTAGCTTCGTTTCGAACCGCCAGACGCGATCGGCGCCGAAGTCGGATTCGCCGACGAGCGCATGCGGCTCATTCTGGTGTGCGTTGAAATAGGCCTGACCACCCAGCCCGCCAATCTCCTCGCTGCCGAACCAGATCACGCGGATCGTCCGGCGCGGACGGCCGGCATCCATGATGCGCTTGGCCGCCGCTGCCGTGATCGCCACGCCGGACGCGTCGTCGATCGCGCCGGTGCCGAGGTCCCAGCTGTCGAGATGGCCGCCGATCGCGATGATGCCGGCTTTCGGATCGGTGCCTGGCACTTCGGCGATGACGTTGCCGGACTCGATCGTGCCGAGCTGGCGCGGCGTGATCAGCAACCGCAGCCGGATCGGCTGATCCTGCCGGAGCAGCCGTTCGATCTGGTCCGCGTCAGGGTTGGACAGGGCGGCGGCGGGGATGGGCTGCACGCCTTCGAAGTTGGTGGTGCCGGTATGGGGCACGCGGTGGCTGTCGGTGCCCAGCCCCCGGATCACGATCGCCGCCGCACCCTTTTTCGCCGCGATGCTCGGCGCGGTCCGGCGCACGGTCCCGAAATAGCCGTAGCTGGAGCCGTCCTGGGCCGGGCGCATGGCGTGGCCCACATAGACGATCTTGCCGCGCACCTGTTCGGCGGGCGCAGCCTCCAACGCTGCGACGCTGTCGAAGGCGACCAGCTGCGCTTCCACGCCCTGATCCGGCGTCGCGCCGCTATAGCCGAGCGCAGTCAGCGCGAGCTTTTGGGGAAAGGGTGCCAGGATCTCGCCGCGTTCCTCGCCACGCGTCCAGCCGGGGATGGTGAAGCGTTCGATGCGAACATTCTTGAATCCCATGGCGCGGAGCTTGCGCACCGCCCAGTCACGCGCGCGTGCTTCCGCCTCGCTGCCGGCCAGGCGCGGGCCGATCTCGGTCGTCAGCCCTTCGGTCAGCTGCCAGGCGATGTCGTCGTTCAGCGCGGCGTCGCGCAGCTTTTCGGCGTCGTGCGGCGCCGCCGCGACGAGGAAGGGCAGGGCGAGCAGCGCAAGGCGTTGTTTCAGCATGGCAGCGCCCTAACTATGGGGGCGAGCGTTTGCCAAGCCCCGGTCGCATAAGCTAGGGGCGCGCCAAATCCTTACAGCACCATTTCAAGAGCGGAGATCCGGGCCCATGGCCTCGCAATATTCCTTTGTCATGCACGGGATGACCAAGACTTTCCCTGGCGCCCCCAAGCCGATCCTCAGTAACATCAACCTGCAATTCTACCCCGATGCGAAGATCGGCATCGTCGGCCCGAACGGCGTCGGCAAGTCGACGCTGATGAAGATCATGGCCGGCATCGACACCGAGTTCACCGGCGAGGCCTGGGCGGGCGAGGGCATCACCGTCGGTTATCTGGCGCAGGAGCCGCAGCTCGATCCGTCGAAAACGGTGCTGGAAAATGTGAAGGACGGCGCCCGCGCGACCGCCGACATGGTCGATCGCTTCAACCAGATTTCCGCCCTGATGGCCGAACCGGACGCGGATTTCGACGCGCTGATGGAGGAGATGGGCGACCTCCAGACCAAGATCGACGCGGTCGATGGCTGGACGCTCGACAACCAGCTCGAGATCGCAATGGAGGCGCTGCGCTGCCCTCCCTCGGATGCTGGTGTCGAGAATTTGTCGGGCGGCGAACGCCGCCGCGTGGCGCTGACCCGGCTGCTGATCCAGAAGCCGAGCATCCTGCTCCTGGACGAGCCGACCAACCACCTCGACGCCGAAAGCGTCCAGTGGCTTGAAAATCATCTGCGCGAATATCCCGGCAACGTGCTGATGATCACGCACGACCGCTACTTCCTCGACAATGTCGTGAACTGGATCCTCGAGCTCGATCGCGGCCGCTATTATCCGTACGAGGGCAATTACTCGACCTACCTCGAGAAGAAGGCGAAGCGCCTCGAGCAGGAAGAGCGCGAGGATGCCGGCCGGCAGAAGGCGATCAAGGAAGAGCTGGAGTGGATCCGGCAGAGCCCCAAGGCCCGCCAGTCCAAGTCCAAGGCACGTATCCGTGCGTTCGATCAGCTCGTCGAGGCGCAGGAGAATCGTGCGCCCGGCAAGGCGCAGATCGTCATCCAGGTGCCCGAGCGGCTGGGCGGTAAGGTCATCGAGGTGGAGGGCATCTCCAAGGCCTACGGCGACAAATTGCTGTTCGAGGATCTGAGCTTCACGCTGCCGCCGGGTGGTATCGTCGGTGTCATCGGGCCGAACGGCGCGGGTAAGTCGACCCTGTTCAAGCTCATCACCGGCCAGGAACAGCCGGACACCGGGTCCGTCGATATCGGGCCGACCGTGCAGCTCGGCTATGTCGATCAGAGCCGCGACGCGCTCGATCCGAACAAGAATGTCTGGGAGGAAGTGTCAGGCGGGCACGACCTGATGACGGTCGGCAAGCACGAGATGTCGACCCGCGCTTATGTCGGTGCGTTCAACTTCAAGGGACCTGACCAGCAGAAGAAGGTCGGTCAGCTGTCAGGCGGCGAGCGCAACCGCGTCCACATGGCGAAGATGCTGAAAAAGGGCGGCAACGTCCTGCTGCTCGACGAGCCGACCAACGACCTCGATGTCGAGACGCTGCGTGCGCTGGAAGAAGCGCTGGAGAATTTCGCCGGCTGCGCGGTGGTCATCAGCCACGACCGCTTTTTCCTTGACCGTCTCGCCACGCACATCCTCGCGTTCGAAGGCGACAGCCATGTCGAATGGTTCGAAGGCAATTTCGAAGCCTATGAGGAAGACAAGCGCCGCCGCCTCGGCGACGCCGCCGACCGCCCGACGCGTTTGGCGTACAAGAAGCTGACCCGGTAGAACGGGTCAGCGCACGCGGCGGACGTAGAGGACGCCATCGTCCCTGCGCTCGGTGGTGAAGTTGGGAAGTGCCTGTATCAGGTCCGACAGTCGCTTATAGCCATAATTGCGGGTGTCGAACGAAGAGCGGTTGCCGGCGAGCTGGCCGACTTCGGAGAGCTTTGCGAACCCGCGCTCGTCTCGTTTGGCGGCTTTCCAGGCAGCGCCGAGCAGGTCGAGCAGCGTCTCATCCACGCTCGACGCGGACTGGGCCGGCTCCTCCCTTTCGGAGGCGGCGAGCGCTCCGACGTCGATGAAGCGCGTGCAGGCCTGGCGGAACGACTCCGGTGTCTTGGCTGTGCCGAAGCCATAGACGGGCAGACCCTCCTGCCGAAGCCGCATGGCCAGCGGCATGAAGTCGCTGTCGCTCGACATGATGCCGAAGCCGGTCACCCGCCCGCGATACAGCAGGTCCATCGCATCGATGACCATCCGCATGTCGGTCGCGCTCTTGCCCTTGGTCACGTCAAACTGTTGTTGGGGTTCAATGGCATGTTGGTGTGTCATGGAAGCCCAGCCTTTGAGCGAAGTCTTGCTCCAATTGCCGTAGGCGCGGCGAATGTTCACGGTGCCCAACTCGGCCAGAACTGTCAGGACCGCGTCCAGCGAGTCGGGCGAGGCATTGTCCGCATCGATCAACAAGGCGACGTTGCCGATCGGTCCGCCATTCCCATTCATGCCTCACTCCTTCGTCCAGCCCTGTTCAAACAGGCGTTTCGCTCGTGAACAAGCCAGAACCTCTCTTCGTCCCATCCGTTCTGCATCGATCGGACCGGAGGATTACATGCTGGAGGTCGAGACCCGCGCCATTCCCGAGATGATCGCTCGGTCGGCGGAGCCGCTCCCGAAGTTGGACGATCCAGCCTTTGCGGACGCGTTCGACCGCTTCGGCGGCGCGCAGGTGGTGCTGTTAGGCGAGGCGAGCCACGGCACGTCGGAATTCTACCTTGCGCGGGCGGCGATCACGCGGCGGCTGATTGAGCGGCACGGCTTCAATCTGGTTGTGGTCGAGGCGGACTGGCCCGATGCGGCGGCGATCGATCGCGCCATCCGCGGCAAGCCTGCTCCCCCTGAGGCGGAGACGCCGTTCACGCGCTTTCCAACCTGGATGTGGCGCAATGCCGAGTTCGCCGGCTTTGTCGAATGGCTCCGCGACCACAACCAGAGCGTCGCCGACCCGGTCAGCTTTCACGGTCTCGACCTGTACAATATGAACGCGTCGATTGCGGCGGTGATCGGCTATCTGGAGAGGACCGATCCCGAGGCGGCGGGCGATGCGCGCCGCCGCTATGGGTGCCTGAAGCCTTGGAAGGAGGAGCCCGCGGTTTACGGCGCCATCGCCCGCAGCGAAGGCTTTGGCCGTTGCGAGGAGGGGGTGGTGCAGATGCTCCGCGACCTGTTCGCGCGCGAGCCCATCTATGCTCAGGATAACCCGGATGCGTTCCTCGACGCCGCGCAGAACGCCCGTCTGGTCGCCAATGCGGAGGCCTATTACCGCGCCATGTACCATGGCTCGGCGGCCAGCTGGAACCTGCGCGACGAGCATATGGCCGACACGCTCCAGCTGTTGCTGCGCTGGAAGGGGTCGCAGGCCAAGGCGGTGGTCTGGGCGCATAACAGCCATATCGGCGACGCCCGCTTCACCGACATGGGCGAGAGCCGCGGCGAGTGGAATCTCGGCCAGCTCGTCCGCGAAGGACAGGGTGAAGCGGCTGTCCGCCTGATCGGCTTCGGCACTCACACCGGCACCGTGGCGGCAGCCGACGACTGGGACGAGCCGATGCAGATCAAGCGGGTGAACCCGTCGCGACCCGACAGCTTCGAGCGGCTGATGCATAACAGCGGCGTGCCGCGCTTTTTACTCGACCTGCACGGCGCCGATGCAGAGGTCCGGAAGGCGCTCACCGAGGGGCGGCTGGAGCGCTATATCGGCGTCATCTACCGACCCGACACCGAACGATGGAGCCACTATTCGGAAGCGTCGCTGGCGCGGCAATATGACGCCTTCGTCTGGTTCGACGAGACTCGGGCAGTGACTGCCTTGTCTGGGCCTGAGGACCACGGCTCTAGCGACGACACCTGGCCCTTCGGCCTCTAGCGTTGGTCCCGCTTTGTTCCTAAAGCAGGGGCATGGCCAAGCCCCAGAAGCGTTATGTCTGCCAGGCGTGCGGATCGGTGTCGCCGAAATGGGCGGGGCAGTGTGCCGACTGTGCCGAATGGAATACCTTGGTCGAAGATGCAGGCGCGGTCGTCACGCCCTTCCAGGCCCGGCACAACCTCCAGTCCGGCGGGCGGTCGATCGAACTCGTCGGGCTGAATGCCGACATTCCGCTGCCGGCGCGCATGCCGACGGGCATCGCAGAGCTGGACCGGGCACTGGGCGGTGGGTTCGTCGCCGGCTCGGCAACGCTGATCGGTGGCGATCCCGGAATCGGCAAATCGACGCTGTTGCTGCAGGCGACGGCAAAGCTCGCATCGGCTAGCAAGAACGTCGCCTATGTATCTGGTGAGGAGGCAGCCGACCAGGTGCGGCTGCGTGCGCGCAGGCTCGGCCTGGGGCAGGCGCCGGTGCAGCTCGCGGCGGCGACCTCGGTGCGCGACATCCTGACGACGCTGCAGACCAGCGCGCCCGACCTGCTGGTCATCGACTCGATTCAGACGATGCATTCCGACCTGATCGAAGGCGCACCCGGGACGGTGAGCCAGGTCCGCGCCTCGGCCGGCGAATTGATCCGCTTCGCCAAGGAGCGCGGAACCGCTGTGGTGCTGGTCGGGCATGTGACTAAGGACGGGGCGATCGCCGGCCCGCGCGTGCTGGAGCATATGGTCGACACGGTGCTCAGCTTCGAAGGGGAGCGGAGCCACCAATATCGAATCCTGCGCGCGATCAAGAACCGGTTCGGCGGCACCGACGAGATCGGTGTGTTCGCGATGGGCGAGGGCGGTTTGGATGAAGTCTCAAACCCTTCCGCCCTGTTCCTCACGCACCGTGACGAGAATGTCAGCGGCGCCATCGTCTTTCCCGCGCTGGAGGGCACTCGTCCGGTGCTGGTCGAGATCCAGGCCCTGGTTGTCCGGCTGGCGAGCGGCGCCACGCCCCGGCGCGCGGTGGTGGGCTGGGATGCGGGTCGCCTGGCGATGATCCTGGCCGTGCTGGAAGCGCGCTGCGGACTCAGTTTTTCCAGCGCCGAAGTCTATCTGAACGTCGCGGGTGGCTACCGCCTCTCCGATCCCGCCGCCGATCTGGCCGTGGCGGCGGCTCTGGTGTCGGCGCTCAGCGAGCGGCCGATCCCCGCCGATGCCGTCGCCTTCGGCGAAGTGGCGCTGTCGGGAGAACTGCGGCCGGTGGCCCATGGCCCCCTGCGCCTTAAGGAAGCGGCCAAGCTCGGCTTCGAGCGCGCGCTGGTGCCGGCCGGTATCAAGGACGGCGCCGGAGTCCGCCTGTCCGGCTTCGCGCGGCTCGGCGGGCTCGTTGACCATCTGCTTGGCCGGGGTTAGCCGGACGTCATGACGGCGCTCGACATCATCGCTTTGGTCCTGCTCGGCGGCGGCGCCGTTATCGGCGCGATGCGCGGCTTCGTGCAGGAGGCGCTGTCGCTGATCGCCTGGGTGCTGGCGGTGCTGGCGGTCAAATTCCTCCACACCCCGGTGACCAACGCCCTGGCCTCGCCGGTGGGAAGCGGCTCCGGCGCCGCCGCGCTTGCGGTGGTTATTCTGTTCGGATTGACCTTCCTGCTCGGCAAGCTCCTCGCCCAATCCCTCGGCAAGCGCACCCGCACCTCGGTGCTTGGACCGGTCGATCGCGTCCTCGGGCTCGGCTTCGGCTTCGTCAAAGGGCTGATCCTGGCCTCGCTACTGTTCCTGCTCGCCACCCTCGTCGTCGACACGGTGCGAGGTGGGCCGGCCAACCGCCCGGAATGGCTGAAGAATGCGCGCAGCTACACATTGCTCGACGCGAGCAGCCGGGCAATGGCGGATTGGGTGAACCGGCGGAGGACCGCTACGCCCGCCGCGCAGAGCCGATGAACGCCCCGCTTTACGACACGGCGCTGTTGCGGCTGGCGGCGACCATTCCCCATCTCGGCCGTCTCGAAGGGCCGGACGGCTCTGCGGAGCGGCGCTCGCCGGTTTGCGGCAGCCGGGTCATCGCCGATGTGAAGCTCGATGAAGAGGGCCGCGTCACCGCACTCGGCCTCGACGTCTTCGCCTGCGCGCTCGGCCAGGCTTCCGCGAACCTGATGGCCTCGCATGCGATCGGACGACGGCTCGGCGAGCTGACTGAGGCGCGAGACGCGCTGGCTACCTGGCTCGCCGGCGAGCGCGACGATCCGGGCACCTGGCCGGGGCTGGAGCGGATCGTGCGCGCGCGGGCGCATCCTGGCCGGCACGGCGCCATCCGCCTGCCGTTCGAAGCGATCGTCGACGCGGTCGCCGACGCCCGCCGCTGATGGAGGCGCACGGCACCGCTTCACTGGTCCGCGACGGCTTCGTCATGCTCGGCGCGGCGCTGGTGCTGGTGCTGCTGTTCCGCCGTCTCGGCCTGGGGGCCACGCTTGGCTATCTGCTCAGCGGCGTGCTGATCGGGCCCGAGATGCTGGGGCTGGTCGGCGACCCGGAATCGAAGCTCGGAATTGCCGAGATCGGCATTGCGCTCCTGCTGTTCCTGATCGGGCTGGAGCTGTCGCCCTCGCGATTGTGGCGGCTGAAGCGCGACATCTTCGGCTTCGGTCTGCTGCAGGTCGTCCTGTGTGGGGTGGCCCTGACCGGCTTCGTCTATGCGATCACGCCGCTCAGCCTGGCGGCCGCCACTGCCATCGGTCTGCCCCTCGCGCTATCCTCGACCGCGCAGGTTCTGCCGATGCTCGAATCCGCCGGTCGGCTGCGAACGCCGTTCGGCCAGCGCGCCTTTTCCGTGCTGCTCTTCCAGGACCTGTCGATCGTGCCGCTGATCACGATCGTGGCCGCCCTGTCGCGGGCACCGGAGGCGGCGAACGCACCGCCGGGGTGGCTGCTCGGCCTCTACACGGTCGGCGCGGTGCTCGGCCTGGTGCTGGCCGGGCGATATATCCTCACGCCCCTGTTCCGCCTGATCGGCGGGCTTGGCGAGCGCGAACTGTTCGTCGCCGCCGGCCTGTTCGCGGTGCTCGCCAGCGCCGCGCTGATGCAGGCGCTGGGCCTGTCGAGCGCGCTCGGCGCCTTTGTCGCGGGCGTCATGCTGGCGGACTCGCCCTACCGCCACGAGCTCGAAGCCGATGTGGAGCCGTTCCGTTCGCTGCTGCTCGGCCTGTTCTTCATCGCCGTCGGCATGCTGCTCGATCTGGGCGCGATCGCCGAACGGCCGCTGCTGGTGATTGCGGCCGCCGCCGGCGTGGTCGCCATCAAGGGTCTGATCATCTTCGCCATCGCGCGCGTGTTCGGCATGGAGTGGCGGCCGGCGCTCGCCATCGGCCTGTTGCTTAGCCAGGGCGGCGAGTTCGGTTTCGTGCTCTTCGCCCAGGCGCAGAACGCACTGCTGATCGCGCCCGAGGCAGCGAGCCTGTTCGGCGCGGTCGTCACCCTGTCGATGGCCACGACGCCGTTCCTGATGCAGCTCAGCCGTCGCTTCCGGGAACCGCCCAAGGCCGAACGGACTGATCTCGACGGTCCGTCGCATGACGGCGCCAGCGTCATCGTCGTCGGCTGGGGCCGCTTCGGGCAGACGGTCGGCTTCATGCTGGCGGCGCAGGGACTGTCGGTGACGATGATCGACAAGAAGGCGTCCCAGATCGACGTCAGTTCCGAGTTCGGCATGAAGGTCTATTTCGGCGATGGCACGCGGCTCGATCTGTTGCGCCAAGCGGGGGCGGCCGATGCCCAGCTGATCCTGTTCTGCATCGACGGCACGACGCTCGACCGCGGCCAGATGGAGATCATCGCGCACAGCTTCCCCCATGCGCAGATCTTCGTACGCGCCTATGATCGGCGCCACCTCATGGCGTTGCACGGCGCGCCAGTCGCGGGCACGGTCCGCGAAGTCTATGAATCGGCGATCTGCATGGCTCGCCAGGCGATGACCGCGCTCGAGATCGGACCCGAGGAGATCGAGCGGGCCGAGGCCTATTATCGCGACCTCGATACGCGCCGTCTCAGTGTCCAGTCCGAAGCGAACGATCTGCACGCGGGCAGCGAGATGATGATCCGCCCCGGCGAGGAGCTCCCGGCCGCCTCTATTCCCATCCCGGCGGAGAGCGGCTGATGCCGTGGCTGCAGAAGCTGGCGGCTCTGTCCGCCGCGATCGCGATCGCCGCCGGCGCGCTCGGTGCGCACCGCTTTGCGGGCAAGGAGGCGGAGTGGCTGCGGACCGGCGGGCTCTACCAGCTGCTGCACGCCGTGGTGGTGCTGGCGCTCGCCCGGCAGGTCGCGCCTGCAGCGCTATGGGTATTGCTCGGCGGAGCGACGCTGTTCGCGGCGACGCTCTATGCCATGGCCTTCGGCGCACCGCGCTCGCTCGGTGCGATCACGCCAATCGGAGGCGCGCTGATGATTGTCGGCTGGCTCTGGCTCGCCTGGCGGCTGCGTTAAGCGCGCAGTCGGTCCAGGAACTCTGCCACCTCTCCAAGCTCCGCGCTCTTGTCGACAAACGCCTGGCCGATGCCGCGTGCGAGAATGAAGGGCACGCGGCCACCGGCTTTCTTCTTGTCATGGGCCATATGGGCCGCGAGCCGTTCGCCGGGGGCACCCACCCCCGCCGACACCGCGTCATGGGGCAAGCCGAGGCGCCGAAGATGCTCGACAACGCGTGCCGCATCGCCTTCCGGGCAGAGGCCCCGCTCGGCCGAGAAGCGAAATGCGAGGCCCATGCCCGCCGCGACCGCTTCCCCGTGCAGCAGTGCCGCGCCGAAGCCCGTTTCGGCTTCCAGTGCGTGGCCGAAGGTGTGGCCGAGGTTCAGCAGCGCGCGCAGGTCCGCCGTTTCCCGTTCGTCGGCGGCCACGATCCTGGCCTTGGCCGAGACGCTGTGCGCGATCGCGTGGGTGCGCGCATCAGGGTCGCCGGCCAGCAATGCCGCGGCATGTTGGTCGCACCAGGCGAAGAAATTCGCGTCGTCGATCAGCCCATATTTGACCACTTCCGCATAGCCGGCGCGCAACTCGCGGGCTGGGAGGGTGTCGAGCACGGTTGGATCGATCAGCACGAAGCTGGGCTGGTGGAACGCGCCGATCAAATTCTTGCCCGCGCGCGCGTTGATCGCCGTCTTGCCACCGACCGAGCTGTCCACCTGTGCGAGCAGCGTGGTCGGGATCTGGACGAAGCCGATGCCGCGCTTGACGATCGCAGCGGCAAAGCCGGTCAGATCGCCGATCACGCCTCCACCCAGCGCTACGACATGTTCGCCGCGCTCGACTTCCAGCTCGAGCAGGCGGTCGCACAGGCTTTCGAGCTGGCGCCAGCTCTTGGTTGCTTCGCCGGCGGGCAGCACGATCGGAACGAGGTTCGGGTGACGCATACGCGGCAGTTGCGCGGCCGCGACCGTCTCGTCGGTGATCACGATCAGCCGGTCCTGCGCATAAGGCGCGAGCAGCTCCGTCGCGCGATCGAGCGCGCCGGCCTCGATCAGCACGTCATAGCTGCGGGCACCGAGCGAAACGGGCACAATCGTCATCCGGCCAGCGCCTTCAGGATCGCGCGCACTGTGGCGTCGTGGGGAGAGGGCTGGCTGCGGACATGGATCGGCGCCAGCGCATAGATGGGATTGCGGACCGCCGCCAGTTCGGTGAGCACTTCGCGCGGATCGCGGTCCTTGAGCAGCGGCCGGGTCGAGCGCCGGCGGACGCGATCGACCAACGTATCGATATCGGCTTCGAGCCACACGGCGGTCGCGCGGTCGAGGATCAGCTGCCGGGTCAGCTCGTTCATGAAGGCGCCGCCGCCGGTCGCGATCACCTTCGGGCTGCCGTCGATCAGCCGGGCGATCACGCGCCGCTCGCCGTCGCGGAAATAGGGCTCGCCGAAACGCGCGAAGATCTCCGAAATGCTCAGGCCCGCGGCAACTTCGATCTCCTCGTCGGCGTCGACGAAGGGGATGGCGAGCTTCTGCGCCAGCCGCCGGCCCACGGTGGTCTTGCCCGCGCCCATCAGCCCGACCAGCACGACGGGCCGGTCGATCGCAGGGGAAGGGGCGGCAGTCATCCGGCTTGGCTAAGGGCTCTGCCGCCCCCCGCCAAGTCGCTTCAGCTCGACTTCATGCACTGGGACTGATCGGGCCGTGCGAACTCCTTGCAGTTCCACAGCATTTTCTCGAAGCCATTGGACCGGTTGCGCAGGTAGCTGAACGACAGCGCCTGGTGCGCCTGCTCGGCAATGGGAAAGCCCTTCGGTGCGAGGGCGGGATCGGTCCAGCCCATGAACTTGCAAAACTCCTTCTGTCCGCAGGCGGCGAGGGCGAGAGCCGGATACTGGCTCGCCGGCACCTTGCGGTCGAGCACCACGACGAACGCGTCGCCGCCGGGCGATACGATCTTCAGCGCCTTGGCGCCGCGGTCCTTTAGCTGCTCGGGCGAGACCGGCTTGTCGCTCTCCGCCATCTGCACATCGGCGGCACCTACATGCGCCGGCGACAGGGCAGCCATCTTGGCGATCGGCTGTTCCGAGCCCGCATAGCCGCCCCGGAAGGCGCCAGGCGTTCCCCACCAACCCTGCCAGCGGAAGAAGAGGTGCGTGCCGACCTGCGCCACCTTGTCGAGCGAGCCGCTCCAGTAAGGCACGACCCAGTTGGTGTGATAGTGCGTCGAATGACCGACCGGCTTGTACACCTTGCCGGTGAGGGCGGCGGCCGCGACGTCGTGCGCCTGGCGCCAGAGCGAGGGGATCGGCGTCCGCGCCAGTGCTCCATCGCAGGTGAAGGTGAACTGGCAGCCGGTCGACCGTTCAGAGCCCTGGAAGACGACGCCGCAAACGGACTTCGGAAAAGCCGGATGACGCAGGCGGTTTATCACTACCTGCGCAACAGCGCGCATGCCGTCCGTGCCTTCGGTCGCCGCTTCGTAATAGGCCGCTGCGGTCAGGCAATCGACCGCGCGGGCCTCGTCCTCGCCGCCGACCGACAGCTTGAACGGCCGGGCGGCTGGGTTGGGCGCGGTCGAAAACGGCACTTCGGCGTTGATCTTGACCGCGTCTTCCGGCGCGATCTCTGCATATTGCACCGGCTCGACGGGCGGCGCCGGCGGCAGGTTGCGGGGCAGGGGCGCGCTCTCGCTCAACTGCACGACTGCCGTCGATCCGCTGATGAAGCCGGCGCTGCGGACCTGTGCCGCCCAGATGCCGGCCGCGACCAGCAGCATGACGAATGCCGCCGCCAGCCAGTCGCGGGTGTCACGATGCGCTTTCAGTCGGGCCAACAATCCACAGCCTCCAGAACGAAGCGCGGGCGCATATCAGAACGCGCCCGCGCTGTCAGTTATGGTTGAGATGAGATTGATGGTTAGCGCGATCAAGCCTCGGGCAGGAAATCCGGCACCGAGAGGTAACGTTCGCCGGTGTCGTAGTTGAAGCCGAGCACGCGGGCATTGTCGGGCAGATCGGGCAGTTTCTGCAAAATCGCGGCAAGCGTCGCGCCCGAGCTGATGCCGACCAGCATGCCTTCCTCACGGGCCGCCCGCCGCGCCATATCCTTGGCGACCGCCGGATCGACCTGGATCACGCCGTCGAGCAGCCGGGTGTGGAGATTGGCGGGAACGAAGCCCGCGCCGATGCCCTGGATCGGGTGTGGGCCGGGCTGGCCTCCCGAGATGACCGGGGACAGCGTCGGCTCGACCGCAAAGACTTTCAGGCTCGGCCATTCGCGCTTCAGCACCTGGGCGCAGCCGGTGATGTGGCCGCCCGTTCCGACGCCCGTGACCAGCACATCGAGCGGCGTGTCACGGAAGTCGTTCAGGATTTCCTGCGAGGTGGTGCGCACATGCACCTCGATGTTCGAAGCATTTTCGAACTGCTGCGGCATCCAGGCGCCGGGCGTCGTGTCGACGATCTCGAGCGCCCGCTCGATCGCGCCCTTCATGCCCTTTTCGCGCGGCGTCAGGTCGAAGGTCGCGCCATAGGCCAGCATCAGGCGGCGGCGCTCGATCGACATGCTCTCGGGCATGACCAGCACCAGCTTATAGCCCTTGACCGCGGCCACCATCGCGAGGCCGATGCCGGTGTTCCCGGAGGTGGGTTCGACGATCGTGCCGCCCGGTTGCAGCCGGCCCGAGCGCTCGGCATCCTCGATCATCGCGAGCGCGATGCGGTCCTTGATCGAGCCGCCCGGATTGGAGCGCTCCGACTTGATCCAGACCTCGCTGTTCGGGAACAGCCGGTTCACACGGATGTGCGGCGTCTGGCCGATGGTTTCGAGGATGTTCGCGGCTTTCATGCGGGTTTCTCCTGCATCACGGCTTCGGAAAGGATGGTCTCGGGCGGATCGAAGGTGCGGGCGCGGCGAAGCTCCGGGAACCAATAAGCGTAAAATCCGGTCACGGCTATCGCCCCGACCCCGCCGAACACCACCGCGCCGACCGGGCCGAGCAGCGCGGCGAGCAGCCCGGATTCGAGTTCGCCCAGCTCGTTCGATGCCGATATGGCGAGCCCCGACACTGCCGACACGCGGCCGCGCATCGTGTCGGGTGTGTGCAACTGCACCAGCGAGGAGCGGACATAGACCGACAGCATGTCGGCCCCGCCCAGCACCACCAAGGCGATCATCGACACGAGCATCGAGGTCGACAGGCCAAAGACGATCGTCGCCACGCCGAACCCCGCGACGGCAAGCAGCATCTTGACCCCGACATTGTTGTGGAGCGGCCGCCAGGCGAACCAGAGCGCGATCACCGCTGCTCCAATGGCAGGCGCCGCGCGCAGCCATCCCAATCCTTCCGGGCCGACCTTCAATATGTCGCGCGCGAAGACCGGCAGCAGCGCCGTCGCGCCGCCGAGCAACACCGCGAACAGGTCGAGGGAGATCGCGCCAAGCAGGAAGCGGTGGTTCTTCACATAGGAGAGGCCGTCCGCCATCTGACGCAGCGGATGGGCGCTGCCGGCGATCGGCGGCGGCATCACACGGCGGACGGGCGTCAGCGCCACGATCGCCAGCAGCAGGAAGCCGGAGGCGACCCAATAAGCCAGGTCCGCGCCCACGGCATAGAGCGCTCCGCCCATCGCCGGGCCGGCGACCGAGGCGCTCTGCCAGGCGATCGAGTTCATCGCGATGGCGCGGGGCAGGAGCTCCGGCGGCACGATGTTCGGCGCGATCGCGGCCATGGCGGGGCCGGTGAACACGCGCGCGACCCCGTGCATCGCGGCCAGGCCGAAAAGCAGGGGCAGGGACAGGCTGTCGGTCGCCGTCGCCAGGCCCAGCGACAGGGCGATCAGCAGATCGATGCCGTTGGCGAGCCGCGCCACCAGCCGGCGCTCGAACCGGTCGGCGACCCAGCCGGCGACCGGCGTCAGCAGCGCCAGCGGAACGAACTGCACGGCGCCGAGCAGGCCCAGCTGGAAAGCCGCGTCCCGCACCGACATGCCATATTCGGCGCGCGCCACGTCGTAGAGCTGCCAGCCGATCACCACCACCATCGCTGTCGTCGCGAGCACCGCCGAGAAGCGCGCGATCCAGAAGAAGCGATAATCGGGGATCGTGAGGGGAGAGGCGGGCAGCGCGACGGTCACCCGGCCGCTCCTAGGTGCGACATATCGAAGCGGCAACCAGCTTCGGCTTTCAGCGCCAGAAGCTAGATGATAATGCGGAAGCGGGCGCCGCCGAGTTCGCTGTCCTCGACATCGATGCTGCCATCATGGGCGAGCACGATCTGGCGGGCGAGGCTGAGGCCGACGCCGGTGCCCTTCGCCTTGGTGGTGAAGAAGGGGAGGAAGACCTCCGCCCGTTTCGCTTCGGGCACGCCCGGACCATTGTCTTCGACCAGAATGGTTGCGCCGCTGCCGCGGATCGCTTGAAAGCTCAGTGCTACCTCAGGCGCATCCGTGTGACTCTCCGCCGCCTCGGCACCATTGCGGAGCAGGTTGATCAGCACCTGGGCGAGCAGGTCGGGATCGGCATCGAGCATCATCGATTCGGGTGCGACGCTAAGCGTGAAGCCGATCCGGTCGGCTGGCCAATCGGCTTGGAACAGGCGCTTCAGTTCGCCGGCGAAGGGCGCGGCCACAAACGTCTGCCGGTTGACCTGCGGCGTGCGGCTTATCTGGCGATAGCTTTCGACGAAGTGCATTACGCCATCGGCGCGCCGCGCCAGGGTCTCCACCGCCGCGCGCGCATCGGCGATCGTCTCGTCCTGGCCTGTGTCGGCGCCCTTCATCAGGTCGGCGGCAGTGCGGGCCAGCGACGTGACCGGCGTCATCGAGTTCATGATCTCGTGGGTCAGCACCCGCACCAGGTCGCTTTGTGTGGCGATCTCGACGGCGTTCAGCGCCTCCTGGATCGGTTGCACGGTGATGACCCGGTGCGCCCCTCCCAGTCGATGGACGGCCGCGGCGCGCAGCAGCGCCCGCTGCGTGCTGCCGCCTTCGAGCGTGAGGGTGACCAGCTGACGACGACCGGCTTCCATGCCGCGCAACGCCTGCGCGAAGCTCTGGCCGAACACCTCATAGTCCTCGACGCGCACCCCATCGAGGGCGCCGAACTTCCGCCGCGCCGTCTTGCCGACGGGCTCGACGCGCAGTTTCTGGTCCACCAGCAGCAGCGCGACCGGCAGGTCGTCGACGATCGCCTGGTAGAAACGGCTCTCGTCGGCCAGGCGAGACCGCTCGTCGCGCATCGCGCGGATGCCGCTGTCGAGCGCTTCCCCCAACGCTTCGAACCCCGAACCCGCATTGGGCCGGGCGAAGCTCGCCGACATGTCGCCGAAACGGATCGCCTCGATGAAGCGGGCGACTTCGTGATTGGTGCGTTGGATATAGTTCCAGAGCATCGTCGCCGCGCCAAGCACGAGCGCGGCCGCGATGATCCGCGCCGCACCCAGGTCCGGGTTGGACAGCGCCCCCGCAAACGCCGCCAGCGCTGCCAGCAGCAACAGCATCCGCCAGGCAAGACCCAGCGCAAACCGCCCCTTGAAGCCGGCGGAGTCGACCGTCAGCGCCAAGCCGCCATGCCCTTACAGCCCATGCTTCTCCATCCGGCGGTAAAGCGAGGCGCGGGTCAGCCCCAGTTCGTTGGCGGCGAGCGAAATATTATAGGCGTGCTTCTTCAGCGCGCGCTCGATCATCTGCTTTTCGGCGCGCTCGAGGTTCAGGTCCGCGTCGCCTGTCACCGCCACGACCGGGATATGCTCGGCCTGGCGCCGGATCGAGAAATCGTCGACGCCGAGCGGACCGCCGTCGGACAGGATGACGGCGCGCTCGGCAGCGTGGCGCAGCGCGCGGACATTGCCCGGCCAGTCATAGGCCGTGAGCGCCGCCAGTACGTCCTCGGAAAGCGGCGGCACCGGCTTGTCGTACTTGCGGGCATAAAGGCTGATATAATGGTCGAGGAGGAGCGGGATGTCCTCGCGGCGCTGGCGCAGCGGCGGGATCTCGATCTCGACGGTGTTGAGCCGGAAAAGCAGGTCGGGGCGAAAGCGGCTCTCGTCCGACAACGCTTGCGGCGCGAGATTGGTCGCGGCGACGACGCGGACGTCGATCGGCACCGACTTGTTGGAACCGACCGGCGTCACGCGTCGCTGCTCCAATGCAGTGAGAAGTTTCGGCTGCAGGTGCAGGGGGAGATTGCCGATCTCGTCGAGAAAGAGGGTGCCGCCATCGGCTGCCTGCAGTCGGCCAACCCGATCCGCACGGGCGTCGGTGAAGGCGCCCTTGGTGTGACCGAAAAGCTCGGAATCGAACAGGGTTTCGGCAACCGCACCCAGGTCGACCGACAGCATGACGCGGTCCGCACGGCGCGAACGGCGATGAAGCTCGCGCGCGACCAGCTCTTTACCGGTGCCGTTTTCGCCCAGGATCAACACGTTGGCATCGGTTGGCGCCGCACGCTCGATCAACTGCAGTACCCGCCGCATCGCGGGTGAGTTGCCCAGCAGTGGCGTCTCACCCCCGGCGACCGGGGAGGCTGCCGCCACCACTTTCTGCCGTTCGGTGCTGACCGCCTTGCGCGACTGGCGGAGCGCCGCTGCGGTGCGCACCGTTGCGAGCAGCCGCTCATTGGACCAGGGCTTGGACACGAAATCGGTCGCGCCTCTCTTCATCGCTTCCACGGCAATCTGCACTCCTCCATGGGCGGTGATCATCACGACGACGGCTTCGGGGTCACGTTCGACGAAGCGGGCGAGCGCCTCGAACCCCTCCGCCGCGTTGGTGGCGCCGCGGGCGAAGTTCGCGTCCAGCAGGATCACGTCGGGGCTGCGGCCGGCGGTCTTCGCAAGCGCCTCCTCGGGCTGCTCGGCCACGATCACTTCGGCAAACATCTCGCGCAGCAGCAGGCGCGCCGCGAGCAGGATATCGGGGTCGTCATCGACGACGAGAGCAAGGTCGAAAGGCTTGGCGCTCACCGCGTCCGGCTCCGCACAGTTCGTGTTCGAAAACGGACATAGGCCAAGTGCCGCTGCCTTGCATACGCGGAATGGCCGAAGGTGGCGAGGTTGAAAAAAGCGAGGATTTCCGCGGCTTCGCGCGGCTTGGCACGGCTTTCGCTGAACATTCCGCGTCCGGGCGATCCGTCCGGTGAAGCTGTTTCAAGGAGTCGAGGGATGTTCAAGATTCGCCTCACCTTCGCGATCGCGGCCATGGTCGCCGCGTCATTGACTACATTTGTAACCGTCATGCCGCAACCGGCGAATGCGGGGGTTACCGCCTGTGCCGATTATGCCGACGCACCGGTGCTTGCCTGATGCCGGCAGCGGGCACCCTGTCCGGGATCGGACAGTCATGTTCGCTTTCGAACAGGGTGGAGAGCCGCACACCCGACATCCTCTCTCGACTACATCTGTTTTCGTGGCTGGCACGATGCTTGCTGAACTGCCTGTGGAGACCCGTGAATGAGCGTCGTTCGAATGAATTCTGAGGCCAAGTCCCCCCGCGAGCCGGTGAGCGGCGGCGCGATGGACAAGGTCGTCGAACGGCGCGGCCTGACCAACCGCATGAAGGCCGGCATCGCCGCCGGCGCGATCGCCGTCGCGGGCATCGCCTTCTATTCCTACGCCCCCAGCAGCAATTCGCAGACCGTTGCGGCCGAACGGCTGACCATCTCGACCGTCGAGAAGGGCACATTCGACGACTTCCTGCCGCTGCGTGCTCGCGTGACGCCGTTGCTGACCGTCTATCTCGACTCGGTTGAAGGCGGCCGCGTCGAGCAGGTGCTCGTCGAGGACGGCGCGAGCGTGCAGAAGGGGCAGCTGCTGGCAGTCCTATCGAACGCCGAGCTGCAGCTCTCTGTGCTCGCGCGCCAGACCGAGGTTACCCAGCAGATCAACTCGCTGCGCAGCCAGGAACTCGCGCTCGCGCAGACCCGGCTGGCCGACGAGCGCGGCCTGTATGAAGCGAGAGCCGCGCTCGACAAGTCGGAGCGGCAATTCGCGCGCGAGAAGGCGCTCGCCGAGCGCGGCTTCATGGCCCGCAAGCAGTTCGAGGATACGCGCGCCGACCTCGAATTTAATCGCGGCCGCTACGCCGTGCAGCAGCGCACCCGCGCAACCGACGAGCGCCTACAGACCAGCCAGCTGTCGCAGCTGCGCGAGGCCGCCCAGTCGATGAACGCCGGCCTGGCGCTCGCCCGCGCCAATCTGGACTCGCTCAACCTGCGCGCGCCGGTCTCCGGCCAGCTTTCAGGTTTCTCGATCCAGGTCGGTCAGTCGCTTAACCGCGGCGAGCGCGTCGGCCAGATTGACAGCCCGGGCTCCAACAAGCTGATCGCGGGCGTCGACGAATTCTATCTCGGCCGCGTCCAGGTCGGCCAGAAGGCGGTGATCGATCAGGGCGGCAAGACCTACCAGATGAAGGTCACCAAGATTTACCCGCAAGTCCGCAATGGCCAGTTCGAGGTCGACCTGCAGTTCGTCGGCGGCGAGCCCCAGGGCCTGCAGCGCGGCCAGACCCTGCAGGCGAAGCTGACGCTCGGCGATCCGGCGCCTGCGCTGCTGATCCCCAATGGCAGCTTCTACAACGATACCGGCGGCGCCTGGGTGTTCGTGGTGACCCCCGACGGGTCGGAAGCGGTCAAGCGCCAGGTCCGGCTCGGCCGCCGCAATGCCGATTACATCGAAGTCCTCGACGGGCTGCAGCCCGGCGAGAAGGTGCTGACCTCTCCCTATACCGGCTTTGCGGACAAAGACCGGCTCGACCTCCAGAAGCAGTGAAAGGAAGCGTCACATGCTGAGCATGCGTGAACTCTCGCGGGTCTACCGCACCGACACCGTCGAGACGACCGCGCTCGACCGGATCGACCTCGAAATCGCGGATGGCGAGTTCGTCGCGATCATGGGTCCGTCCGGTTGCGGCAAGTCGACGCTGCTGAACGTGATCGGCATGCTCGATAGCCCGTCGAGCGGCTCCTATGTCTTCAACGGCAGCGAAGTCGCGGGCCTTCCCGAGGCGAAGCTCGCCGACATCCGCAAGAAGCACATCGGCTTCATCTTCCAGAGCTTCAACCTGATCGACGAGCTGTCGGTGCGTGAGAATGTCGAACTTGCCTTGCTCTACCACGACATCCCCGCCTCGGAGCGCAAGGCACGCGTCGAGGCGGTGATGGACAAGGTCGGCATCGCGCACCGCGCGAAGCACCGCCCCAGCCAGCTATCGGGCGGACAGCAGCAGCGCGTCGCGGTCGCCCGCGCCGTGGTCGGCGAACCGAAGATGATCCTCGCCGACGAACCGACGGGCAATCTCGACACACAACATGGCGAGGAAGTGATGCGCATGCTACAGAAGCTCAACAGCGAAGGATCGACCATCGTGATGGTGACCCACTCGCCGGCGCATGCGGACTATGCCGGCCGCGTCGTCAACATGCTCGACGGCCGCGTGCTCGTCGAACGTCGGCGGGCTGCATGATCGGCAGCTCGCTCCTGCTGCTGATCGGCGTGACGGGCCCGTTCGAGGGCGCGGCTGAGGTGGCTCGGCCCGTCGCCGCTCCCACCACGGCGCCCTCGCCGGCGGCGGGGCAGCTCCGGCGGATGGCGAAAGGCGAACGGACCAACGCCGTTCGCCGGCGCCTCAGGCGCAACGACCTGACGGAGACGCTGCGGGCGATGAACCTGATGCCCGTCGGCTTCCCGACGGCTCCCGAACAGACGCACGTCCAGAACCACTGAACGAAGCGGCTGACGAGCGTTGCGACGCTCGCCGTCACCCGCTCTTCGATGAGTAGGACCAGACCCATGTGGCGCAACTATCTGACGGTCGGAATCCGGTCGCTTCTGAAGAACCGGGCCTATGCCTTCATCAACATATTGGGCCTGGCGATCGGCATGGCCGCGTGCCTGATGATCCTGCTCTTCGTGCGCTACGAGTTCAGCTACGATCAATGGCTGCCCGAGGCGAAGAACATTCACCAGGTGCAGACCTGGTTCCGCGACCCGGACACGGGCGAGGAAAGCTTCGGCCAGATGTCGACCTACACATCACAGGCTGCGCTCCGAAAGGATTTCCCGCAGATCGTCAGCTCGGTCTATGTACTGTCGTCCGAGCCGGTCTTTTACAAGGATGGGCAGGCGACCTCGACCGAAGGCTATCGCTATGTCGATGGCGACCTGCTCGACACCATTCCTCTGCCCCTGGTGGCCGGCAGCAAGGATGCGCTGAAACAGGTCGGCAATGCGATCGTGAGCGAAACCGAAGCGGTGAAGCGCTTCGGCACCGTCGATGTGGTCGGCAAGACCTTCACAGTCATCTCCAAGGGCAAGCAGCGCGATTTCCGCGTAACCGGCGTGTTCCGGGACATTCCCAAGAACAGCTCGTTCAGCGCCAGCATGATCGGCCGCATGGACTTTCAGAGCTTCTTCGCGACCGAGCCTGACTTCCTGACCTGCTGGGGCTGCAACTCGGGCTGGGTGTTCGTGCGCACCAAACCGGGCACCGACATGGCCGCCCTGCAGGCGCAGATGCCGGCCTGGGAGAAGCGCAACATTCCCGACCAGAATGCCGGCGAAGCGCGGTTCAATGCCGGCGACACCGGCGACTGGCACCTAGTCAGCCTGCCCGACGTGCATCTGGGCAAGGCGCAGGAAGCCGCGCTGACGCCCGGCAATGACCGCGGCTCGATCATCACCTTCGCCGTCATCGCGCTGCTGATCCTCGGCATGGCAGTGGTGAACTTCACCAACCTGTCGACCGCCCGGGCGAGCCAGCGCGCACGCGAAGTGGCGCTGCGCAAGGTACTGGGCGCCACCCGCCGGCAGCTGATCATCCAGTTCATCGGTGAATCGATCACCGTCACTCTGGTGGCGATGGTGATCGCGCTGGCGCTGGTCGAGCTGTTGGTGCCCCCCTTCGCCGCCTTTCTCGATGCCGATATCGAGGTGTCCTATCTGGGCGGGCAGGGCATCCTGCTGCCAGTGCTGCTGCTCGTCACCACGGTCGGCGTGCTGGGCGGGCTCTATCCGGCCTTCTTCATCTCGCGCTTCCAGCCTTCATCGGTGCTGCGCGCCAACAAGTCCTCGGCCGAAACGCCGGGCTCAGGCCGGCTGCGCCAGGTGCTGGTGGTCGGACAGTTCGCGGTGTCGATCGGCCTGATCATCTGCACGGCCGTCATCTACGCGCAGACCGTCTACGCGCGCACCGTCGACCCCGGCTACAAGCGCGACCATGTCATTCAGGTGAGCGAGCTCAGCCGCTATCAGCTGCTCGACAAGGGCGAGATGCTGGTCGAACGGGCGCGCCGCGTGCCCGGCGTGGTCGCGGCGGGCCGCACAGGCATCGGCATCGCCACCGATAACAACAACAATACCGGCGTCATGCTGCCCGGCCGCAAGGATCCGGTGAGCATCGGCTTCTACGGCGTTGACCAGGGCTTTTTTGATGCGATGGGGCTGCAACTCGTCGCCGGCCGCTGGTTCGACGACAGGCGCCCGCTGGACGATTCCAGCCTGCCATTCCCGCCGGACGACGCAGCGCAGCGGGCGCTCGCCGCGCGCGGCGCCAACGTCGTGATCAACGAACTCGGCGCGCAGCGGCTCGGCTTCCGCAACCCCGCCGATGCGGTCGGCAAGACCTTCCGCGCGGCGATCGTCGACAATGAGATCGGCCTCGTGCCCGTCACCGTCGTCGGCGTGGTCAAGGACAGTCGCTTCCGCTCGATCAAGCAGCCGCTCGACCCGATCATGTTCGTGAACCAGCGCACCGGCGGCGGCGGTCTCACCCACCTGATGGTGCGTTATCAGGGCGATCCGGAGGCGGTCCGTCGCGGGCTCGAGCAGATGTGGCGCGGCATCACCACCGAAGTGCCGTTCAGCGCCAAATACAGCGACGATATCATCGGCAAGCTGTACGAGACGGAGGACGCGCGGGCGAAGACCTTCGCCGCCTTTGCGGTCCTCTCAATCGTCGTCGGCTGCCTCGGCCTGTTCGGGCTCGCCGCCTTCACCGCCGACCGCCGCACCAAGGAGATCGGCATCCGCAAGGTTCTCGGAGCCCGCACGCGCGACATCGTGCGGCTGCTCGTCTGGCAGTTCACCCGGCCGGTCATCATCGCGAACCTGATCGCCTGGCCGATCGCCTGGTGGGTGATGCGCAACTGGCTGAACAAGTTCGACGATCGCATCGCATTGGGGCCGACGCCCTTCATCCTGGCCGGTGGCATCGCGCTCGTGATCACCATTGGCACCATCGCAGCCCACTCGATCAAGGTGGCCAGCGCCAACCCCATTCGCGCGCTGCGCTACGAATAAGGAGACCGCCCGATGTGGCGCAATTACCTGACTGTCGGCGTCCGTTCACTGCTCAAGAACCGCGTCTACGCCGCAATCAACATCCTAGGCCTCGCCATCGGCATGGCCGCCTGCCTGATGATCCTGCTCTTCGTACGCTATGAATTCAGCTACGATCAGTGGCTGCCGAACAGCGACAATGTCTACCAGTTCCAGAGCTGGTATAAGTCGAAGGAGACCGGAGAGGACAACAAGCTCCAGATGACGCCTTGGCCGGCGGGCAAGGCCGCCGCCAAGGATTTCCCGCAGATCGAAAAGGAGGTCTATGCCTTTACGACCGAGCCGGTGATGATCGAAAAAGGCGTCGCCATCACGATCAAGGACTTCATCTACACCGACGGCAATCTGCTCGAGGTCATCCAACTGCCATTGCTTTCGGGCAACCGTGCGGACCTGAACGCACCCGGCACCGCCGCCGTCTCCCGCTCGCAGGCGATTGCCCGGTTCGGTACCGACAATGTCGTCGGGCGCACGCTGACCGTGATCAGCCGGGGCAAGAGCCGGGACTTCCGCATCGTCGCCGTGTTCCAGGACATCCCGAAGAATAGCCATATCGAGGCGAACGCGATCGCGCGGATCGACTATGTGGCGTGGAATGCGGACACGCCCGACGCGCTCGACTGCTGGGGGTGCCAGAATGGCTTCGTCTATCTGAAGCTGCGGCCCGGCACCGACCCCAAGTCGATCGAGGCGCAGCTTCCTGCCTGGGAGAAACGCAACATCCCGATCCAGCGCACCGGCGAAGCCACCTTCGACGCCGGCGAGGAACAGGATTGGCACCTGGTCAAGGTGAAGGACATCCATCTGGGTGAAGGCCAGGACGGCGCGATGCGCCCCGGCAACGACAAGGGCACGATCACGACCTTTGCCGTCATCGCCCTGCTGATCCTCGGCATGGCGGTGGTGAACTTCACCAATCTCGCCACCGCACGGGCGAGCCAACGCGCGCGCGAGGTTGCCTTGCGCAAGGTGCTGGGCGCCGACCGCCGGCAGCTCATCATCCAGTTCATCGGTGAGTCCGTGCTCGTTGCCTTTCTGGCAATGCTGATCGCGTTGGCGCTGGCCGAACTGCTCACACCCGCCTTTTCGGCGTTTCTCGATGCCAATATCCGGCTCCGCTATTTCGGCGCGGACGGGATCATCCTACCGGTGATCGGGCTGGTGCTCGTCGTCGGCATCCTGGGTGGCCTTTATCCCGCCTTCTTCCTGTCGCGCTTCCAGCCGGCTTCGGTGCTGAAGGCGAACAAGTCGTCGGCGGAAACGCCGGGCACCGGCCGCCTGCGGCAGGCGCTTGTCGTCTGCCAGTTCGCCGTCTCGATCGGGCTCATCATCTGCACCGGCGTGGTCTATGCCCAGACCGTCTACGCCCGCACCGTCGATCCCGGCTACAAGCGCGATCATATCCTGCAGGTCGACGAACTGAGCCGCTACCAGCTGATCGGCCGCGGCCAGCAAATCGCCGATGCGGCCAAGCGCGTGCCCGGCGTTCAGGCGGTCGGCCGTACCGGCATCGGCGTCGCGACCACCAACAACAGCAACACCGGCGTGATGGTGCCCGGCCGCAAGGACCCGGTGACCATCGGCATTTACTCGGTCGATCAGGGCCTGAAGGACGCGATCGGGATGACCCTGATCGCCGGCCGCTGGTACCGCACCGACGCTCCGATGGACGAGGTCAACGCCCCCTATCCGCCGGACAAGGTGGCCGAGGCGCAGCTGACCGCCCGCGGCGGCAACATCGTCATCAACGAGCTTGCGGCCAAGCGGCTGGGCTATAACGATCCCAAGGCGATCATCGGCAAGACATTCCGGGTCGCCATGTTCAGCGAGGAAGCCGGGCTGATGCCCGTCACGATCATCGGGGTCGTCAAGGACGCGCGGTTTCGCTCGATCCGCGAGCCGCTCGACCCGATGATGTTCGTAAACTCCTCGACCGGCGGACACACCCACATGATCGTCCGGTTCAACGGCGACCCCGTGGCCGTGCGCCGCGGCGTTGAAAAGGCCTGGCAGTCGGCCGCGCCGGACGTACCGTTCGACGGCCGCTTCAGCGAGGATGTCGTCGAGGAACTCTACAATGCCGAAGAGGCCCGGGCGCAGATCTTCGCCGCCTTTGCCGTGCTGGCGGTGATCGTCGGCTGCCTCGGCCTGTTCGGTCTCGCCGCCTTCACAGCCGACCGCCGCACCAAGGAAATCGGCATCCGCAAGGTGCTGGGCGCCCGCACGCGGGACATCGTCCGGTTGCTCGTGTGGCAGTTCACGCGGCCCGTGATCGTCGCCAACCTGATCGCCTGGCCGGTCGCTTGGTGGCTGATGCGCGACTGGCTGAACAAGTTCGACGACCGCATCGCACTGGGGCCGACGCCGTTCCTCGCCGCGGGAGCGCTGGCGCTGCTGATCGCCGTCGGCACGATCGCCGGCCATGCGATGAAGGTCGCCAGCGCCAATCCGATCCGGGCACTTCGATACGAGTAGGCCAACTGCTCCGCCCCGGTTGCAAGCGCCGGGGCGGAGGCTTTCCATTTGACTCGTCCGGTTCTCCCGCGTCACGGCTGAGGCAGAGCGGATCATTCCGCATCCGCGATATCGGAGGCCAACGATCATGATCACCCGCACCGCACGCGCCCGTTACGAAGGCACCGGCAAGGCCGGCAAGGGCTGGATCTCCACCCAGTCGGGCGTGTTGACCGATCAGCGGTATGGATTCGGCACCCGCTTCGAAAACGAGCCCGGCACCAACCCCGAAGAGCTGATTGCCGCCGCGCATGCCGGCTGCTTCACCATGGCCCTGTCCTTCGCGCTTGCCGCGCAGGGGATCGAGGAAGGCACGCTGGAGACCACCGCCCGTGTCAAGCTCGACCAGGAAGGGGAGGGCTTCCGCATCAGCCGCTCCGACCTGCAGCTGACCGCCTCCGTCCCCGGCCTCGCCGAAGACCGCCTCCGCGAACTCGCCGAAGGCGCCAAGGCCAATTGCCCGGTCTCGAAACTTCTCAACGCCGAGATGACGCTGGAAGTCACCATCGGCTGAGCGGCTGGTGCGGACGGCGGGACTCGAACCCGCACTCTCATGGAGAAGCGGATTTTAAGTCCGCTGCGTCTACCGATTTCGCCACGTCCGCACGCCGGCGCTTGATCGGGGGCGGCGGCGGTGCGGTCAAGCCTGTGGTTGCCGGCCGGGCGGTTGAGCGGCTAGGCGCCACTGCATGGACCAGATCATCCGTATCGCCGGACTGACCAAGATTTATGACTCCGGCCATCAGGCGCTGAAGCCCGTCGATCTGGAGATCGGGCGCGGGGAGATCTTCGCGCTGTTGGGGCCGAACGGCGCCGGCAAGACGACGATGATCTCGATCATCTGCGGCATCGTCCGGCCCAGCGCCGGAACGGTGACCGTCGACGGCCACGACATCATCACAGACTATCGCGAGAGCCGGCGAGCGATCGGGCTGGTGCCGCAGGAGCTGACCACGGATCAGTTCGAGACGGTGTGGGATACGGTCAGCTTCAGCCGCGGCCTGTTCGGTAAGCCGCGCGACGCGGCGTTGATCGAGCGCATCCTCAAGCAGCTTTCGCTCTGGGACAAGCGCGACACGAAGATCAAGGAACTGTCGGGGGGCATGAAGCGCCGGGTGATGATCGCCAAGGCACTGAGCCATGAGCCGCGCATCCTGTTCCTCGACGAGCCGACCGCCGGCGTCGATGTCGAGCTGCGCCGGGGCATGTGGCAGATGGTCCGCGAGCTCAGGGAGCAGGGCGTCACCGTGATCCTCACCACGCATTATATCGAGGAAGCCGAGGAGATGGCCGACCGCGTGGGTGTGATCAGCCGCGGCGAGCTGATCCTGGTGGAGGACAAGCACGCGCTGATGGCGAAGCTCGGCAAGCGCGAACTGACGCTCAGCCTGGCCGAGCCGCTTTCAGCCATTCCGCCGGAGCTTGCCGAATGGCAGCTGGAGCTGCGCGACGAGGGCAATCAACTGCTCTACACCTTCGACGCCAAGGCGGAGCGAACCGGCATCGCCTCGCTGATCAAGCGGATGACGGACCTGGGCATCGGCTTCAAGGATCTGGCGACGCGGCAGAGCTCGCTCGAGGATATCTTCGTCAATCTGGTGCATGAGGGGAGGGGCGCATGAACCTGCGCGGCGTGCTCGCCATCTACCGGTTCGAAATGCACCGGTTCAAACGGACGCTGTGGACCGGCCTTGCGGTGCCGGTCATCACCACCTCGCTCTACTTCATCGTGTTCGGGTCGGCGATCGGCTCGCGCATGACGGAGATTGGAGGCGTCCCTTATGGGGCGTTCATCGTACCGGGGCTGATGATGCTGTCGCTGTTCACCGAAAGCATCTTCAACGCCTCGTTCGGCATCCACATGCCGCGTTTCACCGGCACCATATACGAGATTCTGTCGGCGCCCCTGTCGGCGTTCGAGACGGTGCTCGGCTATGTCGGGGCGGCGATGACCAAGTCGGTGACCGTCGCGCTCGTCATCCTGTTAACCGCCAATCTGTTCGTGCCGGTGCGGATCGAGCATCCGCTGGTGATGATCGCCTTCCTGCTGCTGATCGCCGCTACCTTCTGCCTGTTCGGCTTCATCGTCGGTGTCTGGGCGAAAGGGTTCGAGCAGCTGCAGGTCGTGCCGCTGCTGATCGTCACGCCGATGACTTTTCTGGGCGGTGCCTTCTACTCGATCGACATGCTGCCGGAGCCATGGCGCACGATCACCTTGTTCAATCCGATCGTTTATCTGATCGGTGCCTTCCGCTGGAGCTTCTACGGCATTGCCGACGTGCCGGTGGCGACGAGCTTTGCGATCACGCTCGCGGTGTTCGCAATCTGCCTGGCCGTGGTCGCCTGGATTTTCAGGACCGGCTATCGGTTGAAGAGCTGAGCGCGATCAGGGCAGGAGGAGGGTCGAGCCGCTGGTCTGGCGGCTCTCCAGATCGCGATGCGCCTGCGCGGCCTGTTCGAGCGAGTAGCGTTGGCCGATGGTGACCTGCACCTGTCCCGAGCGGAGCATCTGCCACAGGCGATCGACCCCTGCGCGCCGCTCTTCGGCTGTCCTGTAATAGTCGAACAGTGTCGGGCGCGTGACGAACAGGGAACCATGCGCTGCCAGTTCGCCGAGATTCACCCCGGAAACCGGTGCCGAGGCATTGCCATAGCTGACGATCATCCCCCGCAGGGCGGTGGCCGCCAGCGAAGCCGCCCAGGTGTCCATGCCGACCCCGTCAAACACGACGCGTACGCCGGCGCCACCGGTCAGCTCCCGCACGCGCGCGGCCGTGTCTTCCTGCGTGTAGAGGATGATCTCGTCCGCGCCGGCCTCGCGCGCTAGTGCCGCCTTGGCCTCGGTCGAAACCGTGCCGATCACCCGCGCGCCGATTGCCTTCAGCCATTGCACCAGGATCAGCCCGACCCCGCCGGCCGCCGCGTGGACCAGCACCGGCCAGCCGGCTTCCACCCGCGCGCAGCGCTCGACGAGGAATTCGGTGGTGCAGCCCTTGAGCAGCGCCGCCGCCGCGATCTCGTCGGAGATGTCGTCCGGAATGGGCAGTAGCGCGTCCGCCGCCAGGTTGCGCGCACTCGCATAGGCGCCGCGATGGGGCCCGAAAGTGGCGACCCGGTCGCCGGCGCGCCAAAAGGTCACGCCATCGCCGACCTGCTCGACCACGCCCGCTGCCTCGAGGCCGAGGCCCGACGGCAGTTCGACTGGATACACGCCGCTGCGGTGATAGGTGTCGATGAAGTTGAGGCCGATCGCCGTGTGCCGCATCCGGACTTCGCCCAAGCCGGGCGGTGCCAGCGTGGCGTCGACGATGTCGATCACATCTGGACCGCCCGTGCGGTTGATCCGAGCGGCGCGCGCGATTGTCGTCATACGTTCAGGCGCTGGCGCATTTCCTTGCCGGGCTTGAAATAGGGGACGCGCTTGGCGTCCACATCGACCGTCTCGCCGGTGCGCGGGTTGCGGCCCGTGCGGGCGTCGCGGGCGCGCGTTGAAAAGGCGCCGAAGCCGCGCAGCTCGACCCGGCCGCCCTCGGCCAGCCGCTGGGAAATCTCGTCGAAGAAGATGGAGACGATCGTGTCGATCTCCTTATTGGACAGGCCGGGATTATCGGCGGCCAACATCTGGACGAGTTCGGACCGGATCATAGGCTCCCTTTCATGCCTGGCGGGCCAAAGCTGGAGCGTCCTCCGCATGCCGGAGCGCTGGTCCCCCACCAACCTTCGACGGTCCCCCCAGACCGCCATTCGACTGAATACGCTACCTTACTTGGTACAGCATAGCGCAAGGCGAGCAGCCTTGCGAGTCGAGTTGGAAAAAACCGCCACCCCTTGCGGAGTGGCGGCTTTCCCATCGTCTTATTTGTTCTCTTCGCGCGCCTTGTTGAGGGCCGCGCCGAGAATGTCGCCGAGCGACGCGCCCGAGTCGGACGAGCCGTACTGGGCGACTGCCTTCTTCTCTTCCTCGATCTGCATCGCCTTGACGGAGAAGGTCGGCTTCTTCGAACGATCGAAGCCGGTCACCATCGCGTCGAACTTCTGGCCGACCTGGTAGCGCTCGGGGCGCTGCTCGTCGCGGTCGCGGCCCAGGTCCGAACGCTTGATGAAGCCGGTGGCGCCATCGTCGCCCGCCTGCACCTCAAGGCCGCCGTCGCGGACTTCAAGCACGGTGACGGTGATGACCTCGCCCTTGCGCAGGCGCGAGGCATCGGCGGCGGCTCCCGACGGGGCGCCACGCTCGAGCTGCTTCATGCCGAGCGAGATGCGCTCCTTTTCGACATCCACGTCGAGCACGACCGCCTGCACGGTCTCGCCCTTGCGGTGCAGGTTGAGCGCGTCCTCGCCCGAAATGCCCCAGGCGATGTCCGACATATGGACCATGCCGTCGACGTCGCCTTCCAGGCCGATGAAGAGGCCGAATTCGGTGGCGTTCTTGACTTCGCCTTCGACCTGGCTGCCGACCGGGTGCTTCTCGAAGAAGGCTTCCCACGGATTCTGCTGCGCCTGCTTCAGGCCGAGCGAGATGCGGCGCTTCTCTTCGTCCACCTCGAGGATGATCACGTCCACTTCCTGCGAAGTGCTGACGATCTTGCCCGGGTGCACGTTCTTCTTGGTCCAGCTCATTTCGGAGACGTGGACCAGACCCTCGATACCGGCTTCCAGCTCGACGAAGGCGCCATATTCGGTGATGTTGGTCACGCGGCCATGGAGCTTCGCGCCGATCGGATATTTGGCCGAAGCGCCTTCCCACGGATCGCTCTCGAGCTGCTTCATGCCGAGCGAGATGCGCTGCGTGTCGCGGTTGATGCGGATGATCTGCACGCGCACCGTGTCGCCGATGTTCAGCACTTCGGACGGATGGTTGACCCGCTTGTAGCTGAGGTCGGTGACGTGGAGCAGGCCATCGATGCCGCCCAGGTCCACGAACGCGCCATAGTCGGTGATGTTCTTGACGACGCCGTCGATCACCTGGCCTTCATGCAGGCTCTGGATCAGGCCGGTGCGCTGCTCGGCGCGGGTTTCTTCGAGAACTGCGCGACGCGACACGACGATGTTGCCGCGACGGCGGTCCATCTTCAGCACCTGGAAGGGCTGGGGGATGTCCATCAGCGGCTGCACGTCGCGAACCGGGCGGATGTCGACCTGGCTGCCGGGCAGGAAGGCCACGGCGCCGCCGAGATCGACGGTAAAGCCGCCCTTCACGCGGCCGAAGATCACGCCATCGACGCGGTTGCCGGCGGCGAACTCGCCCTCAAGCTTGTCCCAGGCGGCTTCGCGACGCGCGCGGTCGCGCGACAGCATCGCTTCGCCGGAGTGGTTCTCGACGCGGTCGACGAACACTTCGACTTCGTCGCCGACGTTCAGTTCGGCCTTCTGGCCCGGCGCCGCGAACTCGCGCAGCGGCACGCGGCCTTCCGACTTCAGGCCGACGTCGATGACGGCCATGTCGTTCTCGATCGCGGTGACGGTGCCCTTGACGACGCGGCCTTCAAAGCCTTCGTTCGCACCACCCAGAGTTTCGTTGAGAAGCGCTTCGAAGTCGGAGCGCGTGGGAAAAGCCGCAGTGGCCATAAGGAGTTGGTCTTCCTAATCACAGTTGCTGGCCAGCCGGTTGGTTCCGGCGGTCTATCCCGACCTGGGTCGGGACAAGGCCAATCCGCCTCGCCGGCCCCATGCCGGCAAGGCATCAGGCGGACCCGAGTTGCGCAGAGGTGATCGACAAGAATGCCAAAAGGGCGCACCGGAATCCCGTTGCGCCTCCCTCCGCGAGACCTTGGGCTCGCCGGACGCGCGCGCCTTAGTGGAAAGCCCTTGCAGAGGCAAGCGAAACCGGCGCGGGAACCCGTTCACCATCTCGTTCATTTGACGGCAAGGAACCGCCGGAGTAGTTCGGCGGCTTAACGGAGCGTGCCCCGGTCCTCGGAGGCGCGCCCTTTGTCTTTGTATGGGGAGGGTCCTCTTGGCCAACCGCGCGCCTGCTTACACGCTCGCTCATATGGGCATTGAAACCGGAGCGGAGCTCCACTGGAATCTGACCACCGCGCCGCTGGTCGAGCATGCGGTCCGCCGGGGCGAAGGCGTGCTGGCGAAGGACGGCCCGCTCGTGGTCGCCACCGGCAAGCACACCGGCCGCTCGGCCAACGACAAGTTCATCGTGCGCGATGCCGAGACCGAGCAGAGCGTCTGGTGGGGCAAGACCAACAAGGGCATGACCCCCGACCATTTTCAGGCGCTGAAGCAGGATTTCCTCGCCCATCTGAAGACGAAGCCGACCCTGTTCGTGCAGGACCTGTTCGGCGGCTCGCAACCCGAGCACCGGGTGCGCGTCCGCGTGATCAACGAGTTCGCGTGGCACAATCTCTTCATCCGAACGCTGCTGGTGCGGCCGGGAGAGGCTGATCTCGCCGGATTCCAGCCCGAATATACGATCATCGACCTGCCGAGCTTCCAGGCCGATCCCGAGCGTCACGGCACCCGGTCAGAGACGGTGATCGCCGTCAACTTCAGCGAGAAGCTGATCCTGATCGGCGGCACCGCCTATGCCGGCGAGATGAAGAAGTCCGTGTTCGGCATCCTCAATTACCTGCTGCCGACCAAGGGCGTGATGCCGATGCACTGCTCGGCCAATGTCGGGCCGGACGGCCGCACGGCCGTGTTCTTCGGCCTGTCCGGCACCGGCAAGACCACGCTGTCGGCCGACGCCAGCCGCACCCTGATCGGCGATGACGAGCATGGCTGGTCGGATACCGCAGTCTTCAACTTCGAGGGCGGCTGCTATGCCAAGATGATCCGGCTTTCTCCCGAGGCCGAACCGGAAATCTACGCGACCACCAAGCGGTTTGGCACGGTGCTCGAGAATGTGGTGATCGATCCGGTCACGCGCGAACTGGACTTCGACGACAACACGCTCGCCGAAAACAGCCGCGGCGCCTATCCGATCGAGTTCATCCCGAACGCCTCGGAGAAGAATCTCGGGCCGGTGCCGGCGAACATGATCTTCCTGACGGCCGACGCCTATGGCGTGCTGCCGCCGATTGCGAAGCTGACGCCGGATCAGGCCATGTACCACTTCCTCTCCGGCTACACCGCCCGCGTCGCGGGAACGGAGATCGGCGTGACCGAGCCGGATGCGACCTTCTCGACCTGTTTCGGCGCGCCGTTCATGCCGCGTCACCCGTCGGTCTACGGCAATCTGCTGAAGGAGCGGATCGCCAAGGGCGGCGTCGATTGCTGGCTGGTCAACACCGGCTGGACCGGTGGCAAATACGGCACCGGCAGCCGCATGCCGATCAAGGCGACCCGCGCGCTGCTCAACGCCGCGCTCGACGGCAGCCTCAATAATGCCGAGTTCCGCACCGACCCGAATTTCGGCTTCAAGGTGCCGGTGAGCGTGCCCGGCGTCGACGCATCGATCCTCGATCCGCGGAGCACCTGGGCGGACAAGGATGCCTACGACCAGACCGCGCGCAAGCTGGTCCAGCAATTCATCGACAATTTCGCGCAATTCGAAAGCCATGTCGACGAGGGTGTCCGCCAAAGCGCCCCCAAAGCCGCCTAATCAGCCCGGTCACTGACGGATCGGGCGCCACGACCAGGAGCCCGATCCCGATGACGGACCATTCGCCCCGCCTGTTCGCCACGGCCGCCGAGATCCGGCGCCTTGGCGAAGGCCTGATCGCCTGCACGCTTGAACGCGCCCGCTGGACGCACGAAGCGCATCTCGGCGCCACGCTTTACCTCGTCGTCGAGCGCCCCGATCTCGACCTCGACGCCGAACTGCCCGGCTTCATCCGCCGTTTCAACGAGAGTGTCGGCGGCAAGAACACGGCCACCGAAGGCTATCACCACACGATCACGCTGACCTATCTTTCAGCCATTCGCGACCATGCGCGTGAAACTGAGGTGCAGGAGCTGCGCGCGCGCACGAACGCCCTGCTGTTGAGCGAACGCGGGCGGCGCGATTGGCCGCTCCGCTTCTATACCGCCGAGCGGCTTTTTTCGCCCGAGGCGCGCCTGACGTACGTGCCGCCGGAGGCGGACGCGATGTCGATTCCATCCAAGACGTAACGCCAGCCCTTGTTCTACCCTCCCCGGCGGAGCTGGGGGGCTCCGCCGATGGATGTGATGGGGAGGGCGCCCGTCCTGCGCGATGCAGACGCGGGCGCGCTGCACGAGAATATTGAGGCCGAGCGGATCGGACAGCTGCTCGGCGTTGTCCTCACATGCCTGCTCGAGACCTTTCCGCGCGACTTTTTCCGCCGTTGCGCCTTTTCCGCCTATGCCATCCGCGCACTGCTGGCCCGCGACGGTGTCGGCAGCCACGCGGTAGGCGGTCGCTTCACCTCTCTCGTGGTATCGCGCCATGGCGATCGCTACGCGCTGCAGGGCTTCGAGTCAGGGCCGGAGCGCTTTCCGCATCTGTGGGTGGCGACGGCAAATCGGATCATCGACTTGGGCCCCTATTTCCTGCCCTGGGGGTCGCCGTTCCCGCTGCAACTGATGCCGCCCTTGGTTTGGTCGCGCAGCGAGCCGCTGCCGAAGGGCCTGCACTATGAAGTCATTGAGGTGCTATCGGACAACGCCACCTTCAGCAGCGATCCCGATGTTCAGCGTCAAGCGGACGAATTCGTATCGCGCTGCCTGGCAGCAGCACCAACCAGCGTTCCTTTCCCCTATTGGCTCGCGACCGGCCAGGCGGCGCTGATCCACGCGGACGCCGCGGGTGACGCCTGGGTGAAGGGGCTGGTCCAGTTCGAACGCGCCCCCGACGGCACGGACGCACAACGGCAATCCTGATCGTCAGGCTTGTTTCCAAGGATCGACCTGCAGCATCAGTCGTTCGGCTGGCGGGAGGATCACCTTGATGCGTTATCGACAGCTCGGCTCGAGCGACCTGCATGTTTCGGAAATCTCGCTCGGCTCCTGGCTGACCTACGGCGTCGGGGTGGATGCCGAGAATGCCGCCGCCTGCGTGCACCGCGCGCTCGATCTCGGCATCAACCTGATCGACACTGCCAATATCTATGGTCGCGGCGCCGCCGAAAGTTTTCTCGGGGCGGTGCTGAGCGGCATCCCGCGTGACAGATATCTGATCGCCACCAAGCTGTTCTTTCCGATGACCGAAACCGATCGGGGCCTTTCCCGCGCGCAGGTGGAAAAGCAGCTCGACGCTTCGCTCAAGCGGCTGCGGGTCGATGTGATCGACCTGTACCAGTGTCACCGTCACGACCCCGGCACGCCGATCGAAGAGACGATGATGGCGCTGACCCACGCTGTGAAGGCAGGAAAGGTGCGCTATCTCGGCTTTTCCGAATGGCCCGCGGAGCGGGTGCGGGAGTCGCTCGCCGTCCCCGGCGCGGAGAAGTTCGTGTCGAGCCAGCCGCAATATTCGCTGCTCTGGCGCCGGCCGGAAGAGGAGATCATCCCGCTTTCCCGCGACAATGGCATTTCGCAGATCGTCTGGTCGCCGCTCGCGCAGGGCGTGCTGACGGGCAAGTATCTGCCGGACGCCCCGCCGCCAGCCGGAACGCGCGCCACGTCAAGCGAGATGAGCGTCTTCATCGACCGTCTGATGCAACGCCCGGTGCTGGAAGCCGTGCAGCGGCTGAAGCCGCTCGCGGCGGAGGCAGGGCTGAGCCTCGGTCAGTTCGCACTCGCCTGGGTGCTCAAGGAACCGAACGTCGCCTCCGCGATCGTCGGCGCCAGCCGGCCGGCGCAGGTCGAGGAGAATGCCGCAGCCTCGGGCGCCCAGGTCGATCCGGCCCTATTTGCCGAGGCCGAGCGGATCCTGGCGGAGGCGCTGCCGCAGGGCTGAGGGCGGCTTGCCAGCGCGTCGCTTGCCGCGCACAGAGCCGCCATGGTTCGACCCATTGCTGCTTCCGAGCTCAAGGCTCTCAAGAACGTTCAGATCCGCCTGCGCGCCGGCGACCTGATGGGCGCGCTGGACGCCTATGAGGCGCTTCCCCCGGGCACGCAGGCGCATCCCAACGGCCTCCTGGCGCGGGGAGCGATCCTGCACCGCTTCGGCAAGCTGCCAGAGGCGCGGGAAGCTTTCGAGCAAGGAATCGCCCTTGCCCCCGCGTCGGGCGCCTTGCTCGATGCCTATGGCAGCCTGCTCGATGATCTGGGGGAGGGGGAGGCGGCGGTCTCGGCGCTGCGACGTGCCGTGGAGATCGCGCCCGACAACAGCGACTTCCTGATCAATCTCGGCATCGTCGCCGCCAATGCCGGTCGGTTCGATGTCGGCGAAGAGGCACTCGAGACGTTTATCCGCAGGCTGCCGAAGGTCGCCCGCGGCTGGGCGGCGCTCGCCCATCTCGAAGCCAAACGGGGCATGGTCGATGTCGCCGAGCAACTATACCGTCGTGCGATCGAGATCGACCCCGAGGACGTACGCAGCCGTCACAACTTGGCCGTCTTGCTCCGCCAGCAGGACGAGCCCGAGAAGGCGCTGGCGGAGACGAGCGCGGCGGTCGCGCTCCCGTCCGTTCCGGTCGAAACGGCCACGCTCCACGCCCATCTTCTTGCCCAGCTCGATCGCAGCGACCAGGCGGTGAAGGCCTATCGCGACATCATCCAGCATGCGCCCGAACATGCCGACGCGCACGAGACCCTCGCAAAACTGCTGCCGCAGCTGGGGCGGGGGGACGAGGCGCTCCAGGCCTATCGCTGGGCGCTGGGCGTGCGGCCGGACTCCGCCGCTCTCTGGAGCTCGGCTCTCCGCACAGCCTTCGACCTGCGCGATTTTCAACAGCTCGGCGAATGGGCCATGCAGGCCGCGCGCGCCGTCGGGCCGCATCCGGAGATCCGCATCGCCCGTGCCGCCGCCCTCTCCCGGCTCGGCAAGCATGCCCAGGCGATCGACATTCTGCGCGACGTGGTTGCCCGCTCGCCCGAACTCGCGGTAGCTCACCAGCATCTGGCGCATTGTCTGGTCGCCGCCGGCGAGCCGAAGCCGGCCGAGGCGCACGCGCTCAAGGCCACGAAGATCGACGCGCTCGACCAGGCGCCCTGGGCTCTGCTCACCGTCATCTGGCGCCTGCTCGACGATCCGCGCGAGCATTGGCTCGCCGATTATGAGCGGCTGGTCATGCCCGTCGACCTCGACGCAGCGGAAGGCTTCTTCCCCGAACTCGCCGCGGGCCTGACCGAGCTGCACACGATGCGCGAGCATCCCGCGGAGCAGTCGCTGCGCGGCGGCACCCAGACCCGCGGCAACCTGTTCGACCGCAAGGACCCGCTGATCCAGCGCCTCGTCGCCCAGGTACGGACCGGCGTGCAGAACCGCCTCCGCCAGCTGCCCGACGATCCGACCCATCCGTTCCTCTCGCGCAAGGCGAGCGCGATCAGCTTCCCAGCCTCATGGTCCGTCCGCCTGCGCAGCGAGGGCTTCCACATCAGCCATATCCACCAGACCGGCTGGATGAGTTCCGCCCTCTATGTCAGCCTGCCGGCGGAAGTGGGGCAGGGGGAGGCGGGCGCACTTGCTTTCGGCATCCCCGACGCCACGCTCGGCCTCGACCTGCCGCCCCGCCGCGTCGAGTTGCCTAAGGTCGGCCGGCTGGTCATCTTCCCCTCCTATATGTGGCACGGCACCCTGCCGTTCGAAAGCGACCAGCCCCGCCTCACCGTCGCCTTCGACGCGCTCCCGGTTTGATCTGCCCACATCGCTCGTCCTAAGCGGAGCGCCCAGCGTATAGTCGAAGGGCGCGGTACAGGCGCCCCTCGACTTCGCTCGGGACGAGCGGGATCGCATAAGAAAAGGAGGGGCGGCTCTCCCCTACAGAGCCGCCCCCAACCCTCCAGGTGGAGGAGGGTTAACGCATGCTCATTTCCATCACGTCGGACGCGCTCGGATTGGCGCGACCCCGCTCGACCGCCCGCCGCACCGCCGCCGGCGTGATGCCGAGCGCACGAAAGCTCTGCGCGTCGTTGGCGGTCCGGATGCGCGCGCCCGCCGCCCGCATTTCTTGGACATAGGCGGGCGTGACCCCCAGCGCCTTCATGCCGGCAGCGCCCTGCGGCGTGACCTCCAGCCCCAGCGCCTTGATCCGCGCGATGTCTGCGCCGCTCACTCCCATCGCCTTCATCGAACTCAGGTCATTGCCGCGCAGGCTCGAGAACGCCGCCCGCATCTCGCGCGCATAATCCGGCGTCACGCCCAGCGCCGCGAACGACATCAGGTCGTGCGGCTGCAGTTCGCCGGCGATCAGCGGCTTTACTTCGCGCACCATCTCCGGCGCCACGCCCACCGCCTTCATGCCCACATAGTCGCCCAAAGTCCCCATCGCGCCTTCCCGCCGCAGCGCGGCGATATAGTCGGTGCGTACATCCAGCAGCGGCAGCGCGAGCAGCTGCGCGCGCCGTTCGCCCTCGTCCCAGCGCAGGCCCATTCCCGCGATCTTCGCCCAATAGTCCGGGTTGCCGGTATAGCGCAGCGTGCCTTCGCCCAGCCCATCCTTGAAGCGGCCGCTGAAGGTGACGGTGCCCGCCTCGCGCCGCAGCACGAAGGTGACCGACCGGTTGCTGGCGAGATCGGCGGCGGTCAGCCCCTCCAGCTCCGCCAGCGCCACGCCGACGCCGAGCATCGATCCGCGCCGCTCCATCACGCTGATCTGCAGCTTGCCCGCGTCCGACTTGCTGAGCTTCGCCGTCCAGGGCGCCTCGACCGAAAGATTATCCGCAGCGGCCGCCTGAGCGGTCGCGGCAACCGGCGGTGCGTCGGCGGCAGGATTGAGCATCATCAGCAGCGGCAGCGCAAAGGCGACTTTCATAATACCTCCCGAATATCTATCTCGCTTCCTCGCAAGAGACGGGCCAAAGCGATCGCCCAAGGATTTCCGCGGCTTTTCGACTACAAACGTCATCGAAGTGTCCGCTCGCGAACGATCTAGTGTCCGCAATCGGACGTATTTGGAGGACGGAATGGGTTATCGGGTGGTGGTCGCCGGCGGCACCGGCAATGTCGGGCGGGAGATGCTCAACATCCTCGCCGAGCGGGAATTTCCCTTGGACGACCTGGCGGTGCTTGCCTCGTCGCGCAGCCAGGGCGACGAGGTCGAGTTCGGCGAGACCGGCCGCCGCTACAAGGTCCAGAATATCGAGCATTTCGATCCCAAGGGCTGGGACATTGCCCTGTTCGCCATCGGCTCGGAAGCGACGAAGATCTACGCGCCCAAGTTCGCGGCCGCCGGCTGCACGGTGATCGATAACTCGTCGCTCTACCGGATGGATCCGGACGTGCCGCTGATCGTGCCCGAGGTGAACCCGGACGCGATCAATCTCTACACTCGCAAGAACATCATCGCGAACCCGAATTGCTCGACCGCGCAGATGGTCGTCGCCCTCAAGCCGCTGCACGACGCGGCGAAGATCAAGCGCGTGGTCGTCGCGACCTATCAGTCGGTCTCCGGCGCCGGCAAGAACGGCATGGACGAGCTGTTCGAACAGAGCCGCAACATCTTCGTCGGCGAGCAGGCGGAGCCCAAGAAGTTCACCAAGCAGATCGCCTTCAACGTGATCCCCCACATCGACAGCTTCCTGGACGATGGCTCGACCAAGGAAGAATGGAAGATGGTGGTCGAGACCAAGAAGATCCTCGATCCCAAGGTGAAGGTCGTCGCCACCTGCGTCCGCGTGCCCGTGTTCGTCGGCCATTCTGAAGCCATCTATGTCGAGATGGAAAATGAGCTCTCGGCCGAGGACGCCCAGCGCCTGCTACGCGAAGCGCCCGGCATCATGCTGGTCGATAAGCGCGAGGATGGTGGCTATGTCACTCCGATCGAATGTGTCGGCGAGTTTGCCACCTATGTCAGCCGCGTCCGCGAAGACCCGACCGTCGAAAACGGCCTCGCCTTCTGGTGCGTCAGCGACAACCTGAGAAAGGGCGCCGCCCTGAACGCCGTCCAGATCGCCGAACTGCTGGGGCGGAGGCACCTGCAGAAAGCGGCATAGAGGCTAAGCCGCCGCCTTCCGCCGCTCGGCGAGCTCCTGGTTCAGCATCTCGGCCAGCAGGAATGCCAGCTCCAGACTCTGCGCCGCGTTGAGGCGCGGGTCGCAGTGCGTGTGGTAGCGGTCGGCGAGGCTCTGTTCGGTCACGTCGACGGCGCCGCCGGTGCATTCCGTCACGTTCTGGCCGGTCATCTCGCAGTGGATGCCGCCGCCGAAGCTGCCCTCGGCCCGGTGCACCGCGAAGAAGCCGCGCACTTCGCCCAGTATCCGGTCGAAGGGGCGGGTCTTGTAGCCGTTCGCGGCCTTCACGACGTTGCCGTGCATCGGGTCGCAGCTCCACACGACCGGATGACCTTCGCGGAGGACAGCGCGAACCAGCTTGGGCAAGCCGGCCTCGATCTTGTCATAGCCATAGCGGGTGATCAGCGTCATCCGGCCCGGCTCGCGCGCGGGGTTGAGCGTGTCGAGCAGGCGCAGCAGCGTGTCGGGCTCGAGGCTCGGCCCGCATTTGAGGCCGATCGGGTTGCCGATGCCGCGCATGAACTCGACATGGGCCGAACCCTCGAAACGCGTGCGGTCGCCGATCCACAGCATGTGCGCCGACGTGTCGTACCAGTCGCCGGTCAGGCTATCCTGCCGCGTCAGCGCCTGCTCATAGGGGAGCAGCAGCGCCTCGTGGCTGGTGTAGAAGGTCGTGCCCTTGAGCTGCGGCACCGTATCCGGGTTGATGCCGCACGCCGCCATGAAGTCGAGCGCCTCGCCGATGCGGTCGGCAAGATCGGTATATTTCTTGGTCCACGGGCTGCGGCCCATGAAATCATGCGTCCAGCGATGGACCTGGTGGAGATTTGCATAGCCACCCTGCGCGAAGGCGCGGAGCAGGTTCTGGGTGGCGGCGGACTGGCTGTACGCCTTGATCATTCGCCGCGGATCGGGCGCGCGGCCTTCCGGTGTGAAGGCGATGTCGTTGACATTGTCGCCGCGGTAGGAGGGCAGGGCGACGCCGTCCTGCTCTTCCAGGTCACTCGAGCGGGGCTTGGCGAACTGACCCGCCATGCGGCCGACCTTCACCACCGGCAGCTTCGACGCGAAGGTCAGCACGACCGCCATCTGCAGGATCACGCGGAAGGTGTCGCGGATGTTGTTCGGGTGGAACTCGGCAAAGCTCTCGGCGCAGTCGCCGCCTTGGAGCAGGAAAGCCTTGCCCGTGGCGACTTCGGCCAGATCCGCCTTCAGGTCGCGCGCTTCGCCGGCAAAGACGAGCGGGGGAAAGTTGCGCAGCTCCGCCTCTGCCGCGTCCAGTGCAGCGGGATCGGGATAGGTCGGGAGCTGGCGGGCCTCGTGGCGGCGCCAGCTGTCGGGAGTCCATTTCTGCGCCATAACGCGGCGCCAATTGCGCGCCGCAGCTCGGGATTGCAACCAAATGGATCGCATGCCGCCTTAAACCCCGACTTGCCTGAGCTTGCCGAAGGCCTCCCTCCTTCTGCTCCCGCATCAAGAAAGGGGGGGCCTCGACAGGCTGAGCCCAAGCGGGTCTGGTAGATGCTGGCCCTTACGCCCCCGGCACGCCCAGGGTCCGGGCAGCCTGCACCAGCTGGTCGCGAGACGCCGGGTTGGCGGCGATCGCCTGTTGCAGCGCCTGGGACGCCTCGCGGCCTTGGCCCAGCATCATGCGGCTGCGGATCAGCATCATCCAGCGGTCGGGCTGCTTCGGATCGGCCTTCAGCTTGGCGGCGAGGCCGTCGACCATGCCGCGCACCATCTCCTCCTGCGCGCCCGACGGCAGCCGGGACGCCGCCGCCATCTGCTCGCGGCTGGGGCCGGGAATGCCGTTCAGCGCCGCGGCCGGACCGGTCGGCGCCGGTGGCCTGGTCCCGGCGAGGCGGGCCTTGACGTCGATCTTCTCCTTCTCCGCGACCTGCTCGACCGTCTTGCGGACATCGGCTTCCCAGGGCGCGCCGGCGGGCGTGTCCTTCAACAGCGCGATCCAGGTGTCGATGGCCTCCGCGTGCTTGCCCGCCATGTCCTGCTCGACACCCAGAAAGTATCGCGAGCGCGGGTCCTTGGGGTCGATCGACAGCGCCTTCTTGAACGCGGCCGACGCGTCCTTCGGCACGTCGCCCGATCCGGCCAGCACCAGCGCTTCGCCAAGGGAGGACCAGTAATCGGCATTGTCGGGTTTCAGCTGGGTCGCCTTGCGATAGGCGGTGGCGGACTCTGCATAGCGTCCCGTCTCGAAGAAGGACCAGCCGAGCATCCGCCAGCCTTCGGCATTGTTGGGGTCGGTCTTCAGCTTGGCTTCGAGCGAAGAGATCATCGCGCCGACGTCCGGTTGCGCGCTCGCCGAGGCGGCAGGGGCGGGAGCAGCGTCGGGCGCGCGGTTGCGCGAGACGCCCACGCCCACCGCAACGATCGCGATCGCCGCCGCCGCGAACAGCGCAAGCCGGGCGGGGGGAACCCGCGTCTTCGTCGCAGCACCAGTCTTTTCGATCTCAACCATTGTCATTCCGCCGCTTTTTGTGAAGCCAGTCACTAGCGCGGCGAAGTGGACTTGATAAGAAGGGGCGGGGCGCATGCGGGCCCGACATCGGCGAGAACGCCGGGCGGCCGCTGTCACGCGTAGATGTGGGGGAATATCGTGTCGGACATCTTCCGGATCGCGATCGTCGGATCGGGACCTGCGGGCCTGAGCGCGGCGGGTCGCGCGGCGCAGCTGGGCCTCAGCCACGTCCTGCTCGAAAAGACGGACCATCTGTCCGACACCATCTACAAATACCAGAAGGGCAAGCATGTGATGGCGACGCCATCGCAGCTGGTCCTTCGCTCAGATCTCGATTTCGAAGCGGGCAAGCGCGAGAAGGTGCTCGGCACCTGGGACGAGCAGACCGCCGGGCACGGCGTCAATGTGATGCTCAACGCCGAGGTGAAGGCGATCACCGGCGCCAAGGGCGACTTCACCATCGCGCTGACTAATGGTCAGCAGGTCCGCGCAGAGAACATCGTCCTTGCGATCGGCACGCAGGGCAATCCGAACCTGCTGCGCGTGCCCGGCGTCGAGCAGGCGAACGTCCAGTACACGCTCGACGATCCGGGCGAGTTCGTTGACGAGCATATCACCGTCATCGGCGCTGGCGACGCGGGCATCGAGAATGCCCTCGGCCTCGCCGCCGACCCGGAGCAGCGCAACACCGTCACCATCATCAATCGCTCGGCCGACTTCTCGACCGCGAAGGACGCCAACATCAAGGCGCTGCTCGCCGCGCGCGACCAGGGCCGCATCCAGATCCTGACCGAGACGACCACCAACCGTTTCGAACCCGGGCATATCGTCTTCGACACCCGCGACGGCGAGCTCCGCATCCGCTGCGACCGGGTGATCGCACGCATGGGTTCCGCCCCGCCGCGCGCGTTCGTCGAAGGCTGCTGCGCCGAGTTCGAGGACCGGGAGGACCCGCGCAACCCCGGCAAGATGATGAAGGGGGTGAAGGCAGGCACCGGCGTGCAATTCACGAGCGCCGACCGCGTCTCCTATCCCAAGCTGTCGCCGGTGTTCGAATCGACGGTGCCGGGCATCTTCGTGATCGGCGCGCTCGCCGGCTATCCGCTCATCAAGCACTGCATGAACCAGGGCTATGACGTCGTCGAGTTCATCAACGGCAACCTCGACCTGAAGCCCGCCGACGAACCGATCCTCGAGAAGAAGTTCGCTGGCCTGCCGGGCGGTCGCAGCGTTTCCGAGTGGCTTGAATTCCTGCGCACCAACGTCAGCATCCTGGAAGGCATGTCTCCGCTGCAGATGCGGGAGTTCATGCTCGATTCCGAAGTGAAGGCGTTCGGCGCGGGCGAGATCATCTTCGAACGCAACGAGCCGGGATCGTCGCTGTTCGGCATCGCTCAGGGGTCGGTGCTGGTCGAGGTCGACCCGACCAACCCGGCGATCACCGTGCCGATCGGCACCGGCGAAATCTTCGGCGAAGTCGGTCTGATCTCGGGCCGGCGCCGCGGCGCGACCGTGCGCGCGGGCGAGCCGGCGATCGTCGTCGAAATCCCGCGCACCGCCGCGCTTCGCCTGCAGAGCCAGGTGCCGGCCGCACGCGCCGCCATCGCGCGCATCTCGACCGAGCGGCAGCTGCTGCAGCTGTTCAAGTCGGGCCTGAAGAAGGAAGACGTGGCCGAAGTCGCCGCCGGCGCGCAGGTGATGACGATCAAGGCCGGGGACGCGGTGATCACCGAAGGCGAGGAGGGGAACGACATCTACGTCATCCGCTCCGGATCGATGATCGTCGAGAAGACGGTCGGCGGCAAGCCGGTGTTCCTCTCCTATCTGCCGGCGGGCTCCTTCGTCGGCGAGATGGCGCTCATCGGGGGCGGCCGCCGGACCGCCACGGTGCGCGCCGCAATCAAGTCGGACGTGATCCGACTGCCGGGCGAGGCGTTTGCGCGGCTGATGGCGAGGAATCCTGCGCTCGCCGAGCGTGTGCAGCGCGACATGGCCGCGCGCCAGGATCTGAATGCCTTTATCGAGGCGAAGAAGGACAGTTTTTCGGGCGTGGTCGACATGTATTCGGCCACTGCCAAATTCCTGGTCGACAACGGCATCGGCGAAGCAACCGACGTGCTGCTGATCGACGAAAATCTCTGCGTCGGCTGCGACAATTGCGAAAAGGCCTGCGCCGACAGCCATGATGGCCTGTCACGGCTCGATCGCGAGGCGGGCAAGACCTACGCGCACCTGCACGTTCCCACCTCATGCCGCCACTGCGAGCATCCGCACTGCATGGCCGATTGCCCACCCAACGCCATCCATCGCGGCCCGGACGGCGAGGTGTTCATCGACGACACCTGCATCGGCTGCGGAAACTGCCAGCGCAACTGCCCCTATGGCGTGATCCGCATGGACAAGGTGCCCCCCAAGAAGCCGGGCCTGCTCAGCTGGCTGTTCTTCGGACGCGGCCCCGGTCCGGGCGAGCCGAGCCATGAATGGTCGGAGCGTAATTCGCAGGGAGAGAAGCCGAAAAAGGCGATCAAGTGCGACATGTGCTCGGGCATAGAGGGCGGCCCCGCCTGCGTGCGCGCCTGCCCGACGGGCGCCGCGATCCGCGTCGCGCCTGAGGAGTTCCTGACCATCGCGCGGCTGGAGCAGGCGTGATGGCAACCCAGGCCTTCAAATCCACTGCCCGGCGCGAGCGCAGCTCTACCCATGACGGCTTTCTCCGCTACCGCAATTTCCGTTGGGCAAAGATCGCGTCGATCCTCTCGCTGACGGCGATCGTCGCCTATCTGATGATCGACGTACAGCCTCGGCCCAATGGCGGCAGCGCCGAAGGCTATGTGCTGGGTACGATCGGGGCGCTGCTGATCCTGTGGCTGACGCTGCTGGGCGTCCGCAAGCGGGCGATGACGCGCGGGCGCTGGTCGCTGAAGAGCTGGACCTCCGCGCACGTCTACCTCGGCCTGTCGCTGATCGTGATCGCGACGCTGCACACCGGGTTCCAGTTCGGCTGGAACGTCCATACGCTCGCTTATGCGCTGATGATGGTCGTGATCCTGTCGGGCATTTACGGCATCTCGATGTATGCTGCGCTGCCGCGCATGCTCAGCGACAATCGCGACATGATGACGGAAACGCAGATGCTGGAGGCGCTGCGCTCGATCGATCGCCAGCTGCACGACTCCGCCCAGCCGCTCGAGCAGCGTCACGCCGATCTGGTGCAGGCGTCGCTGGAGCAGGATGCGTTCGGCGGCGGCGTCTGGGCGCGGCTGACCGGGCGCTACCCGAACTGCGCGACGCGCGCCGCCCAGGCCGAGATCCGGCGGGAGACGGCTTATCGTCCCAATGTCGGCGACGATCCGCTCGAGAAGATCGACGCCCTGCTGACGCGCAAGGAGGCCATACTGGCGCGCGTGCGGCGACATCTGAAGATCAAGTCGCTGCTGGAGGTGTGGCTGTACGTGCACGTGCCGATCACCTTCGCGCTGATCGCCGCGCTGTCGGCGCACATCGTTTCCGTGTTCTTCTACTGGTAAGGGGCGGTCGGGGGGCATGAGCTTCATTATTCGCCAGGTTTCGCGCACCGCCGATGGGCGCGAGATCGTTCGTCCGACGACCGTTCAGGGGCTGGAGATCAGCGTCGGCCGGCTGACTGACAACGACGTGCATCTGGCCGACCTCGCGGTCGAGCCCAAGCATGCGGTCATCTCCGAGCCATCGCCCGGCCGCATCGTCGTGGAGTCAGTCTCGGGCCTCGGCTTCGGGTTCGACGGGCGAACCGTGATGCGGGCCGAGTTGGAGCCAGCGAATAGCGGTGCCGAACTGCGCTTCGGCAGCCACCGCCTGACGCTGGGCCAGGAAGACGGCGCAATCACGATCACGGTCGAGCGCGTCGAGGCGCTGTCCGACGCGTCGGAGGCAAAGGACCAGCAGACGGTCTTCACGCTGCGGGGACTGCTGCCCGGCAAGCGGATCAGCGCCTATGCCTTCATCGCGCTGGTGCTCGCCGCCTTTCTCGCCTGGCCCGTCTATACCTATGCCACCTCTCGCGGAGAGAAGATCCGCCCGAATGGCTTCCACGCCGACAAAACCTGGGAAACGGGTAAGCTCAGCAAGGCGCACGCGGAGCTCGAGAATGACTGCCAGGCCTGCCACACGGATGCATTCGTCGCGGTGCGGGACAATGCCTGTGTCGCCTGCCACACCGACAACCATCAGCAAAAGGCAGCCGGGCTGCAGCGCGCTTCGCTCACGGGCCCAGGGCGTCCGGGGCCGGCCGCCTATGATCATGCCCCCCTGGATCAGATGCTCGCCGCGCGCGGGGAGGCGGACTTCGGCGGTCGGGTGAAGTCCTTCTTCAAACGCACCTTCAACGTGCCGGAGGGCCGCTGCGTCGACTGCCACACGGAGCATGAAGGTGCCGGAGCGATGCCGGCGACACAGCAGCAATTCTGTGCCGACTGCCACGATGGGCTCAAGGGGCGGCTGCAGAGCGCCGGCTTCAAGTCAGGCGTCGGCGACGCGAGCGACTTCGGGCTGAAGCATCCGCAGTTCCGGCCGATGATCCTGGCCGGCTATGACGAGGCGCATCCCGTGCCGTTCGACAGGCGCGATGCGCGCTCAGGCGGCAATCCGCTGCTCGGGTGGAAGATGCAGCGCGCGGTCCTCGACAAGCCGCTGCAGATGGAAAACGGCCTGAAGTTCACCCATGGCCAGCACCTATCCTCCACCAACGGGGTCGCGCAGATGTGGCGTCGCGTGTCGCCGGGCCAGGGTGAAGGCATGGACTGCCAGGATTGCCACAAGACCGATCCGAGCGGCACGCGCTACCAGCCGGTGCGGATGGAAACGGCGTGCCAGGCCTGTCACAGCCTGGGACTGCAGACGGTCGGCGGTACGGTGCGTCAGCTTCCGCATGGCCAGCCCGCGCAGGTGATCGCGGACATTCGCGCTTTCTACAGCTCGGGCGGGAGCTTCCGCCCGACCGGACTGCCGATTGCCCGCTACACGCGGAGCCGGCCGGGCGAAGTCAATGCCGAGCGCCGTTCGATGGATCTGGCGCGCAACGCCGCCCTGTTGCCCGGCCGCGGCGATGCGCTGATCCGCGCGACCTTCGCGCCGGGCGGCGTGTGCGGCGAGTGCCACAAGGTGAGCTTCACCGGCGGCGACGGGGTGCGAATCGCACCGGTGGCGCAGCCGGTCCGCTATCTGCAAAAGGGATGGTTCGACCACCGGGCGCACGACAATCTCGACGTGCGCGGGCAGAATGGCAATCGCCGCTATGGCTGCCGTGACTGCCACGCGGCTGAAAAGTCGAACAACTCCAGCGATTTATTGTTGCCGAGCGTTGCCAACTGCCAATCCTGCCACACCGGCGAAAAAGGTGCGACCAACGCACGGCTTGTGCGTTCCGGCACACCTTCGGGCTGCGCGATGTGCCATGACTATCACGCCGACGAGGGGGCGCCCTGGGTGCTCAAGCGTGGGGGGAGAAAGGCGGCTCCGGCAAACCAGGTGGCGATGCTGCAGGTGCGCTGGCGCTGAGGGGTCGCTTAACCACACGTCCATCTCGCGCGTTTAGGGGTGCGGGAGATGGGGAGTGGTTGGGCAGAACAGGCGAGTAGCATGCTGATCGCGCAGATCACGGATATCCATCTGGGGTTCGAGCCGGACAACCCCAGCGAGTTCAATAGGAAGCGGCTGGATCACGTGCTCAAGATCCTGACCGCAATGCGGCCCATGCCGGATCTGCTGCTGGCCACCGGCGACCTCGTCGATCGCGGCGATCTGGCGAGCTACAAGCGCCTGCGCAACGCCCTATCCGTCTGCCCCTTTCCGGTCTGGCCGTGCCTCGGCAACCACGACCTGCGCGAAACCTTTTGTGAGGAATATCCGGAAATTCCCGTCACCGACGAGTTTGTGCAATATGAGGTGAGTAGCGGAAACCTGCGCTTCCTGATTCTCGACACGCTGGAGGAAGGGCGTCACGGCGGCGCTTTCTGCGAGACGCGCGCGCGGTGGCTACGCGAGCGCCTCGCTGAAGAGCCGGAGCGCGACACAATCATCGTCATGCACCACCCCCCGGTCGATGTCGGCATCGAGTGGATGGCGACGCATCCCGACGAGCCGTGGGTGCAGCGCTTCTCGAGCGCCATTGCCGGCCATCACCAGGTAAAGGCAATCATCTGCGGGCATCTCCATCGCCCGATCTGCGTGGCCTGGCAGGGCACCACCATTTCGATCTGCCCCTCGACCGCGCCGCAGGTTGCTCTCGACCTCGCTCCGATCGACCCCGGCCGTCCGGACAACCGCGCGATGATCATCGCCGATCCCCCCGCCTTTGCGCTCCACAAATGGAATGGCCGCGAGTTGGTCAGCCATTTCGACAATGCCGATGATCATGTCATGCTGGCAAAGTTCGACGCCAAGATGCAGCCGCTGGTCAAGGCATTGATGGAAGAGCGCCCGAGCGAGGAAGTGCCGGAGAAGCGCTCAGCCGCGTAAGGCCTTCAGCGCCTTCGCCATGCGCTCGATCGCGGCGTCGAGCGTCGCATCCTGCTTCGCGAAGCACAGCCGGACGATGCTGGCCACCGGGGCATCCGAATAAAAGGCGGAGACCGGGATGGCGGCGACGCCGAACTCGTCCACCAGACGATCGCAGAATGCGATATCGTCGAGGTCGATGCCGGAGGCGGCCAGGTCGATGTTGAGAAAATAGGTCGCCTGGCTCGGCAACACCGACCAGCCGGAGGCGGTCAGTCCTTTGGCCAGGCGGTCTCGAGACCGGGCATAGCCGGCGCGCATCTCCGCAAAATAATCGTCGCTCTTGCCGAGACCGTAGGCGGCGGCCGCCTGCAGGTTTGGCGGCGTGGTGAAAGTCAGGAACTGGTGCGCGCGCGACAGCGGCAGGGCGAGCGCCGGCGCGGCGCACATCCAGCCGGTCTTCCAGCCCGTCAGAGAGAAGATTTTCCCGGCCGACCCGATCTTGATCGTGCGGTCGCGCAAGCCGGGCCAGGCCATCGGCGATACATAGGGGAGACCGTCGAAGACGAGATGCTCCCACACTTCGTCGCTGATCAGCACGGCGTTGGACGCGGTGACGCGCTCGGCGATCAGCGCCAGCTCCTCCGCGCCGATCAGGGTTGCGGCGGGATTGAGCGGCGTGTTCAGGATCACGGCCCTGGTCCGCTCGCTGAAGACGGCATCCAGCGCCTCGGCGGTGATCTTCCAATCCGGCGGTGCGAGCCGCACCAGTTTCGGAATTCCTCCAGCCTGCCTGACCATTGGCAAATAGGCATCGTAGAGCGGCTGGAAGAGCACGACTTCGTCGCCAGGCGACACCAGGGCGAGAATGGCTGCGGCCAGTGCTTCCGTGGCGCCGGAGGTGACGATCACTTCCTCCGGCCGGAGGTCGAGCCCCTGGTGCCGGGCATAGTGAGAAGCGACGGCCTCGCGCAGCTCGGGCAGCCCGGCCATGGGGGGATATTGGTTCGATCGCTCGGTCAGCGCGCGGGCGGCCGCCTCCACCACGTCGGGCGGGCCGTTCGAGTCCGGGAAGCCCTGGCCCAGGTTGATCGCGCCGGTCTCCCGCGCCCGCGCCGACATGCGCTCGAAAATCGTCGCCGCCATGGTCGCGAAAAGCGGGTTCATGGGTGCCTTAGAGAAGAAGCCGGGGGCTTCGACAAGGGCTGCGGGCGCTGTAAGGAGGAGCGATGCGCCTGCTCGTCTTCTACGGTTCCTATCGGCGGGACCGCGCCGGCATCCGGCTTGCCCGCTACGCCGTCGCGGAACTCGCCGGGCGGGGACATGATGTCGAGCTGATCGATGCGATGGAAGTCGGGCTGCCCATGCTCGACCGCATGTTCAAGGAATATGCTCCGGGGGACGCACCGCCGACGATGGCCGCGCTTGCCGCAAAGATCAGGGCCGCCGACGGGTTCGTGTTCGTCGTGGGCGAATATAATTGGGGGGTGCAGCCGGGCCTCAAGAACCTGACCGACCATTTTCTGGAGGAATGGTTCTGGCGGCCGGCGGGCATCCTCAGCTATTCAGCAGGACGCTTCGCCGGCGCCCGTTCGGCGCTGACATGGCACGGCACCTTGTCCGAGATGGGGATGGTCGTGATCTCGAGCACCATCGGCGTGGGGCAGATCACGCAATCGCTGGACGAGCAGGACAAGCCCACGGGCGATGGCGGCAAGGCGCTGGCGCGAGCCTTTCCGCGCTTTGCGGCTGATCTGGAGTGGTGGGCCGAGGCCGCGCTTCAGCAGCGACAGCGCCAGGCGCCGCCCTACTGATGACCCAGGAAGATGCCGCAGCGGCGCTGATCGATATCGGCCGCGCCTTTCATGCGCGCGGCTGGGCGCCGGCGACATCGGGCAATTATTCGACGCGCCTGCCGGATGGTCGTGTCCTGATCACGGTCTCCGGCGCGCACAAGGGCCGGCTCACCTCGCGCGATATCATGGTGCTGGGCAGCGGCCAGCCGGGCCGCCCATCGGCGGAAACCCATCTGCACTTGGCGATCTACCGCGGCTTCCCGGAGGCGGGCTGTGTTCTTCACAGTCATGGAGCGCCGTCCGTGGCGCTTGGCCGCGTGCTCGATGACGAGTGGGTGATTGAAGGCCATGAGCTCGCCAAGGCGTTACCGGACGTGACCGGTCACGAAGAGCTGGTCACCATTCCCCTCGTCGAGAACAGCCAGGACATGGCCGAGATCGAAGCCGCCGTGATGCCGCGGCTCGGCAAGGCGCCGGCCTATATGATCCGAGGGCACGGCCTGTATGGCTGGGGCCGCGACATTGCCGAGGCAGAGCGGGTGATCGAAGCGCTGGAGTGGCTGGCCGAAGCAGAGGTTGCGGAAAGGAGCTTGCGGGTATGTCGCAGCTGACCATCTTCACCGAGACGGGCGAGGAGCTCGGGCGCACGCAGGACCCGGACGAGATCGCCGGCGCGCTGAACCGGATCGGCGTGCGCTTCGAGCACTGGCCCGTCGGCGACTATCAGGACAGGGTCGAAGCCCTACGCGCCGCTGGCTACACGACCATCGACACGATCGGCGTCGCGCCCGATCACCCGGATCGGGCCGCCATGCGCCAGAAATTCCTGTCCGAGCACAGCCATGCCGAGGACGAGGTGCGCTTCTTCCTCGCGGGGCAGGGCTTGTTCACACTGCGCGCGCACGGTCATGTCCACACCCTACTGTGCACCGCGGGCGACATGGTCTCCGTACCCGCGGGCATGCGGCATTGGTTCGACATGGGACCGCGGCCGGAGTTCACCGCCATGCGCTTCTTCCGCACCCCCGATGGGTGGGTGGGGGATTTCACCGGAGACTCGATCGCCGATCGCTTTCCGCGCCTTGAAGACGCATGATCCGCGCGATCCTGACCGACATCGAAGGCACGACGAGCAGCATCGCGTTCGTGACCGAGACGCTGTTCCCCTATGCCCGCGCGCGGCTGCGCACCTACCTGGCCGCACACCCTGAAGAGGCGTGCGGCCTGTCGGCCGAGACGCTGGAGCAGTGGATCGACGAGGATCGCAAGGAGCCGCTGCTCAAGGACATTCAGGGGCGCATCTGGCGGGAAGGCTATGAGCGAGGCGAGCTGAAAGGGCACGTCTATCCCGACGCCGTGCTGGCCCTGAACCGCTGGCACGAGGCCGGCCTGCGCCTGTTCGTCTATTCCTCGGGCTCGGTGGCAGCGCAGAGGCTGATCTTCGGCCATAGCGAGGCTGGCGATCTGACGTCGCTGTTCGAAGGCTATTTCGATCTGGCGCTCGGCTCCAAGCTCGAAAGCGCATCCTATCGCCGCATTGCCGAGGCGATCGGTGAAGAGCCGGCAGCAATCCTGTTCCTGTCGGACAATGTGCAGGAGATCGAGGCGGCGAAGGACGCCGGGCTGCAGACCCAGTTGATCGATCGCACCCGTGGCGACACGTTCGAAAGCATCCGACATTGAAGCTCAATGGCGAATGGGTGCGCTCGGTCGCGCGCACCGAGGCGGGGATCCGCATCCTCGATCAACGCAAGCTTCCCTGGTCCGTCGAATGGATCGAATTGCGCACCGCGGACGACGCGTTCCGCGCCATTCGCGAGATGTGGACGCGCGGTGCGCCTTTGATCGGCGCGGTTGCGGCTTACGGTCTGGCGATGGCGCTCCGCGACGATCCGCTGTCGCTCGACCAGGCCCATGCCCAGCTGAACCAGGCGCGGCCCACCGCCGTCAACCTGCGCTGGGCCCTCGATCAGGTGCGGGAGGCCGTGCGCAACCTGCCATTGTCGGAGCGCGCCGAAGCCGCCTTCGCCAAGGCGGACTCGATCTGCGACGAGGATGTGGCGCTCAATCGCGCTATCGGCGAGCATGGGCTGAAGCTGCTGGAGGATCTGTACGCGCGGAACCCGGATCGGCCGCTCAACATCCTGACGCACTGCAACCCGGGCTGGCTGGCGACGGTCGATTACGGCACCGCCACCGCGCCCATCTACCTCGCGCACGAGCGGGGCATGAAGCTACACGTCTGGGTGGATGAGACGCGGCCGCGCAACCAGGGGGCGCTGCTCACCGCGTTCGAGCTTGACGGCCATGGCATCCCGCATAGCGTCATCGCGGACAATGTGGGCGGCCTCCTGATGCAGCGTGGGCAGGTCGATCTGGTGATCGTCGGCACCGATCGGGTCACCGCGAATGGCGATGTCTGTAACAAGATCGGCACCTATCTGAAGGCGCTCGCCGCGCGGGACAATGGCGTGCCCTTCTATGTCGCGCTGCCCTATACGACGATCGACCGCCATTTGGCTTCCGGCGCGGACGTGCCGATCGAGGAGCGGGACGGCGACGAACTCGCCTGGCTGAGCGGCCCCACGGGAACAGGCGAGCCGGCAACCATCAGAGTCACCGGCTCGCCCGCCTATAATCCTGCCTTCGACGTCACGCCCGCTCGGCTGGTCACCGGCTACATCACGGAACGCGGCGTCATCGACCTGATCTGATCAATGGCCGCGATGGCCGGCCATGGGCCCGCCCATGGCGGTCTGGATGCGCCGGATCTCGTCGAGGTGACGCTGCACGATCGGCACGGCCGAAGCGGCGGCGGCGCGAAGACCCGGATTGTCGCCCTGCGCGGCATAGCCCTGGTGGAGCGCCAGCGCCTCTTCATGCGCCATAACCTGCTGGTCGACATAGCCGCGTTCCATGTCGGCGTGCTTCATCTCGCGCAGCGCCTTCAGCATCGCGGTGTGCTTGGGGTTCGGGCCGCCGGGCATGCCGATGCTGGCCTGCTTGGCTGCCGCCATTACGGCCGCCGTGGTGTTGGCGTGATCGGAAACCATCATCTGCGCGAAGTTGCGCACATCGGGGTTGGTGGCGTGCTCCAGCGCCAGCTTGCTCGACTGGATTTCGTAGGTGTCGGACGAGGCGGCGGTCGCCACATATGTCGGGGCAGCGACACGCGCCTGGAGCTGCGGCGCCTGCGGGACCGGTTGGGCGAGGGTTGGAGCCGCGCCGGCGAGCAATGCCATGACAATCAAGCTTTTCATTTCAGGTCTCCTGCTTTCGTTGGCCGACTCAACCCGCCGTCGCGATCCGGGTTCCGGTCTGTGGGAACGGCGGACGAGGCAGCGGGTTGTTGCGCTGACGCTTTCATCGACAGGAGATCACCAATGGCGACCGACGCTTCCGACCGCACCCGCTCCAGCCAGCAGCGCTCCACCGGGAGCCGCGGCAATACTGAAGGCGGCATCTTCGGTGGCGCGACCGGCGCGATGATCGGCGCGGCCGCGGCCGGTGTCGCGGTCGGGCTGATGGCCAATCTCGGCCGCAAGACGGCGGTGCAGGCGCCGACCTTCCTCGCCGGCGAATGGGACGAGGCGCTGGCCGCCGAGCATGCCGCGACGCTGAAGCTGTTCGACGCGCTCCAGGCGACGACCGAAAAGAACACGACCAAGCGTTCGATGCTGCTGATGCAGCTGAAGCACGCGCTCGCCAAGCATGCGCTGCAGGAGGAAAATGCGGTCTATCCGGCGCTGCGTGATGCGGGCCAGACGGAGCAGGCCGATCACCTCAACCACGATCACGGCTATGTGAAGCAGTATCTCTACGACCTCGACAACATGCCGAATGAATCGCCGGCATTCCTGACGAAGGTCGCGGAGTTCCGCGCCTCGATCGAGGAACATATGCGCGAGGAGGAAGACCAGATCTTCCCGCAGCTGAAGGCGAAGCTCAGCGTTGAGCAGAACAAGGCGCTGACCGCGGCGATGAACAAGGAAGGTTTCAAGCTGGCCTGAAACGTGCGCCGGCGAACGCCGGAGCCTTACGCCGCAGAGCTCCGGCCTTTGCCGGAGCACTCGGTCTGGAGACGATGACATGGACCTCAAAGGCAATCTGTCGACAGAGCATCAGCTGCCCGGCGACGCGAAGCGGCCGGATTCGGCCACGCTCGACAAGAACCGCACGCCGGAGGACGAGGGTAGCGACCGCGGCCAGCGGCCGTTCATCGCCGGCAATGGCGAAGTGCGCGGATCGGGCGCGGGCGCCGGCGGCGGCAATCTGCGCGAAGACTATGACAATGACGCGGTCGGCGGCGGAGGCGACCTGGCCGAAGCGCCGGGCGTCAATGACGGCGAAGAGGACCAGATCCACCAGGCCGTCGAAAACCAGAGCAATGTCTCGCCGGACGACTATCCGGAGAAGAACAGCATGCGCGATGCCGACAAGGGCTGATCCGCTAGGGCCCTGGTTCCGGCTCGGCCTCGACATGTGGATGCTGGGGGCGGAGTCGTCCTCCGTGATTGCTCTCCGCACCCTGAAGCTCGCCGCCGGGGGCGCGGCGGCGAGCGCGGAGGCGGAACTGATGGTCAGCGAGAAGGTCGCCGCCGCCTCGTCATTGTTCCGGCAAGCGATGCTGGGCCAGCTCGGCGCGACAATGCCGGCCGCAGGCGTTAAGGCAGTCGCCGATTACCGGCGAAAGGTCCGCGCGAACCGCCGACGGCTGAGCAGGAGCTGATTGGGCTCCTAAGGTTGATCGAATGCCCGCTGAGGGTGGTTGACTGCCATTACGTCGCCCAGGTTCTATAGTCCGAGCGGGTTCAGGAGAAATACGACCCCAACGCCAACGAGCAAGAGAAACACCGCCGCAGTGAACCAGAAGAGCACCGGCTGGTGCCGCCGGCTGAGCTTCAAATGCACCTTCGCGGCCCAAATCTCGCCGGTTCTGATCCCCGAGATGAAGAAGAAAAGGCCGGCGCACAAAAGCGCAAAACCTACGAACGAGACACTGTTCATCTCGTCAGCATCGCACGGAGCAAGCCATCAATCTACCCGAGGCGGGTCCCCAACGGGTCGGCAACCGACACATGCTACCTTAAAGCAAGCCCATCGCCCGCATGCTGCTGTGCCCGCTTGCTCCGACGATCACGTGGTCGTGCACCTGTATCCCCAAGCGCTTTCCGGCTTCGACGATGTCGCGGGTGACGGCGATGTCCTGTTTCGAGGGGGAGGGGTCGCCGCTCGGGTGGTTGTGGACCAGGATCAGGCTGGAGGCGTGGAGGTCAATGGCGCGGCGGATCACTTCACGGGCGTACATGGCGGCTTCGCTGGTCGTGCCCTCGCTAAATGCCTCATTGCGGATCAGGCCGTTCTTGGCGTCGAGGAACAGCACGCGCACCCGCTCGATCGGCAGCGCCGCCATGTCGGCGCGCAGATAGTCGAGCAGCGCGTTCCAGCTGCCGAGAATCGGCCGCGCCTTGATCTCGGCGGCGAGCAGGCGCAGGGCGGCGGCGTTGACGATCTTGAGCGCAGCCACCGATGTTTCCGAAAAGCCGGCGCGCTCGATCGCCTCGGCGTCGGCGGCGAACAGGCCGCCAATGCCACCGAACTCGTTCAGCAAGCGTTTCGCGAGCGATTTGGTATCGCGGCGCGGAATGACGAGGGCGAGTAAATATTCGACGATCTCGTGGTCGAGCAGCGCATCCGGGCCCTGCCGCAGCAGCCGCTCGCGTAAGCGCGCCCGATGCCCCGCGCCGTCCTCTTCCCCCGCCATGAGGGCGAGGCTTAGGGCCTGTCATGGCTGAGGTCGAGCCGGAAGCTGTGGTTCGCCGCCGATCGCGTGGCCGCCATTTCGCGCTGGCCGTGTTGCTTCTGCTAGCCATCCTGCTGCTGGCACTGTGGCTCGCGCGCAAGCCGATCGCCTCCAATGTCATCGATCGCGAACTCGCGCGGCGCGGCGTGCCGGCGCGCTACGAAGTGAAGCGGATCGGCTTCCGCACCCAGCGGCTGGAAGGCCTGAGCATCGGCGATCCGAAGGCGCCTGACCTTACCGCGGAGTGGGTGGAAGTGGATCTGCGCCCGACCTTCGGCGCACCGGAAGTGCAGGCGATCCGGGCGCAGGGCGTGCGGCTGCGCGGGCGGATGGTGGATGGACGGCTCCGGCTGGGCGCGGTCGACCGACTGCTGCCGGCGCCCACGGGCAAACCGTTCCGCCTGCCGGACCTGCCGGTGTCGCTCAGCGATGCGCACCTCATACTGGCGACGCCTGCCGGACCCGTGGCATTGGCGGTCGCCGGCAAAGGCAATCTGGCGAGCGGGTTCGCCGGGGCGTTCGCGTTGGCGGCGCCCAAGCTCAGCATCTCCGGTTGCGAGGTGGCGGGCGCGGGCTTGAAGGGAAAAGTGACGACGCAAGGCTCCCGGCCGCGCTTCGCCGGACCGGTTCAGGCGGGCAGCGTTCAATGCGGCTCTGCAGCTGTGGCTGGCATCAGCGGCGCGCTTGACCTGACCTTGCAACCGGGGCTTGACGGGTGGCGCGGCGATGTCTCCTTAGCGAGCGGGGCCACGCGCACAGCCGGCTGGAGCGCGACGGGAATACGGGGCCAGATCGACTTTGCGGGCGACGTGCGCCGCACTACCGGCATGCTGCGGCTGACGGCCGTCGCTCCGTCCGGTGCGCCTGCAAGCGCCGCGAGCGCTTCCATAGGCGGTCAATATGTAGTCGAGACCGCGCGTGCGGAGCGGCTCGACGAAGCGCGTGTCCCGCGCGCGGCAAGCCTCCGCTTCGAAGGCGCGCTCTCCGCCTCGCGGCTGGCGGTGGCGGATGCACCAAGTCTGGACGGGATCGCTCGCAGGGCCGCCGGCACGCCATTCGAACCGCTTGCCCGTGCCCTTGCGGACCGTGGCGCTGCACTCGCCAACTCCGGCAACCTGCACGCGAACCTCAGTGCATCGCTGCGAGGAGGGGAAGGGGCACTCAGGATCGGTGCCGCGGAACTGGTCAGTGAGGACGCAGCGCTGCGCTTCGCCAGCCGCGAGGGCATCCGGCTCGTCTGGCCCGGCAGTGGCAGACCGCAGGTGGATGGGCGACTCACGCTTCGGGGCGCAGGCCTGCCTCAAATAACGGCGGACCTGCGGCAGTCGGCTCCGGGCGGACCCTTGTCAGGCGTCGCGGTGATGGAGCCCTATGCGGCGGGCGACTCGCGCATCGTCCTGGCCCCGGTGCGGTTCGCGGGCGGCCGGTTCGCGACAGTGTTGGACGTCAGCGGGCCGCTGCTGGGCGGCCGGGTCGAGGGTGCCCGCCTCCCGCTGAGCGGCAGCTTCGGGAGTGCCGGCCTGGTGCTGAACCGCCAGTGCGAGGCGCTCAGCTTTCGCAGCCTGGCCGTCTCCGGCCTGAACCTGCAGCCTGCGACGCTGCGCCTCTGTCCGAGCGGCGGCGCGCTGATGGACCAAGGCCGGCTGGCCGGCAGAATCGACGCTCCTCGCCTGCGCGGCACGCTGGGCGAGAGCCCCATTTCCTTGGCTGCCGCTCGCATTGGATTCGATGGGAAGGATCTCCGCATTGCTGGACTGAGCGCGCGGCTCGGCCGCGACGACCGGATCAGTCGCCTTGATGTGGCGGATCTGACCGGTGCGTTCGGCAAGGGGGTGTCGGGTCGGTTCAATGGCGCTTCAGGGCAGATCGGCAAGGTGCCGCTGCTGGTCAGCGATGCCGCCGGGCAGTGGCGATTCTCGGGCGGCGTGCTGGACCTGCGCGGTGGCCTGACCCTGTCAGACGCGCCGCAGCCCGGACGCTTCAACCCGCTCGTATCACGCGACTTCGCGCTCCGTATAAGGGGGAGCGGCCTGAGCGCCTCCGGGCATCTGCTCGAGCTCGGGAGCGGCACGCGCGTCGTGGCGGTGCAATTGCGCCACGATCTGCGCAGCGGCGTCGGCAGCGCGGACCTTGATGTCGATGGCGTACGCTTTGAGCGCGAGGGGCTGCAGCCCGAGCGGCTGACGCGGCTGACGCTCGGCGTGGTCGCGGATGTCGACGGCAGCCTCTCCGGCAAGGGACGGATCGCGTGGACGCCCGAGCGGGTCGCCAGCAGCGGTGATTTCCGCATCCGGGTCGCCGCGCTTGCCGCGCCGTTCGGCCCGGCGACGGACGTGGCAACCGATATCCACTTCACGGATCTGCTCGGCCTGGAGACAGCGCCGGGACAGACCGTCACGGTCGGCACGGTCAACCCCGGCATCCTCGTCGAGAATGGCGAGGTCCGCTATCGGATCGTGCCGGGTCTGAAGCTGCAGATCGAGGCAGGACGCTGGCCCTTTGCCGGCGGCGAGCTGCTGCTGCGACCGACCCTGCTCGACTTCTCCGAGGAAGCCGCGCGTGCCCTGACCTTCGACATTCGCGGGCTCGACGCCGCCAAATTCGTCAATCAGCTCGAATTCTCGAACATCAACGCCACCGGAACCTTCGACGGCACCCTGCCGATGATCTTCGATCGCGACGGCGGCCGCATCGTCGGCGGGTCGATCGCCTCGCGGCAGGGCGGCGGCACTTTGGCCTATAACGGCCAGGTCTCGAACGCGAACCTCGGCATCTGGGGCGGCATTGCCTTCGATGCTCTCAAATCGATCCAGTATCAGAACATGACGATCGCGCTCGACGGCCGCATCGATGGCGAGATGGTCAGCCAGATCCGCTTTGCCGGCGTCAGTCGCGGCACGATCGAGCCGGTCGCCACCGGCCTGATCGCGCGGGTCGGCGGCCAACTCGCGCGCAAGCTGCAGCGCATCCCGTTTGTTTTCAACATCAGGATTACGGCGCCGTTCCGCGGCCTGATCGCGATGTCGCGCAGCTTCGGCGACCCGAGCCTGTTGATCGAAGACCGGCTCGGGCCCGGCTTCGAAACCACCGTTCAGCCCTCCGAAAGCGGGAATAAGCGATGAAGGACGCAATGTTGACGTGGGCGTCAGGGGGTGCGAGCCAAAGGGCCATGAGGGCTTTGTGGCTGCTCCCGATCATGGTGTCGGCCGGATGCGTGCAGGTCAGTGCGCCCGAGCGGCCGATCGAGATTAACCTGAATGTCAATGTGAAGCAGGAAGTGCTCGTGCGGCTGCAGCGGGATGCGCAGCAGCTGATCGAGGAAAACCCGGAGTTGTTTCCGAAATGACGAAGCGCAGCAAGATTCTGATCGGCCTTGGCGCGGTGGCGCTGCTTGGCCTGGGCGGCGTGGCACTGGCCCAGGGCGGCGCGGTGAGCGCGGCGGTGGCGGCAGGGCAGGTGGGCGAGCGAGCGGACGGCTATCTGGGTATTCGCGGCTCGGTCGGTGCCGATGTCCGCGCGGAGGTCGAGCAGATCAATATCAAGCGTCGCGCGCTCTACACCCAGCGCGCGACCGATCGCGGCGTCGCGGTTGAGGCGATTGCGGCTGCGACCGCCTGCCAGGCGCTGCAGCGGGTCGGTGTGGGACAGGCCTATAATCTGGGCGGCGGCTGGGCCGTTCGTGGGGCGGGTGATCCGGCGCCGAAGCCGGGCAACTGTCCCTGAATCCTCTTGTTCGTCATTCCCGCGAAAGCGGGAACCCAGAGGGTGAAGTGTAGAATGCTGGGTCCCGCTTTCGCGGGGATGACGAGAAGGGACGCGGCACTAGGCTGAACAAAAAGGGCTCCGTTCTCACCCGAGAACGGAGCCCATTTTTTCTGTTGCGCGGGAGGCGATCAGGCCGAAGCCGTGTCGCCCTCTGGAGCCGCGGTGGCCGCGGCGATGTCGCCGGGCTCGGCATTGGGATCGAACGCTTCGGTGAAGCCGGCGGCGTCCTTCTCGAACATCTCCGCCATCACGTCGACGCCCTGAGCCTGCAGCTCCGCCTCTTCCGGCGAACGGGCGACGTTGACCGTGATCGTCACGGCCACTTCCGGGTGGAGCGCGACCTTCACCGTGTTCACCCCGATCGCCTTGATCGGCTTGTCGAGCACGACCTGGTTCTTCTGAACCTTGACGCCGTCGGCTTCGAGCGCCTCGACAATGTCGCGCACCGACACCGAACCATAAAGCTGGCCGGTGTTCGAGGCCTGACGGATCAGGGTCACCGACTTGCCGTCGACATTCTTCGACGCCTTTTCGGCGTCGGCGCGGCGGTTCGCATTGTCCGCCTCGATCTGCGCGCGATTGGCTTCGAAGACCTTGCGATTGGCTTCGTTGGCGCGCAGCGCCTTCTTGCGCGGCAGCAGGAAGTTGCGGGCAAAGCCCGGCTTCACGGAGACGACGTCGCCGATGCCGCCCAGCTTCTCGACGCGTTCAAGCAGAATAACGTCCATGAGGGCGGTTCCTTACTTCACGATATAGGGCAGGAGGCCAAGGTGCCGCGCACGCTTGATCGCCTGGGCGAGCTCGCGCTGCTTCTTGGCCGAGACCGCGGTGATGCGGCTGGGGACGATCTTGCCGCGCTCGGACACGAAGCCCTGCAGCAGACGAACGTCCTTGTAATCGATGCGCGGCGCGTCCTTCGCGGCGAAGGGGCAGCTCTTGCGGCGGCGGAAAAAGGGGCGTGCCATGTCTTAAAGTCCCATCTCTTCGCGGTCGTCCCGGCGCGGGCGGCGTTCGCCACGATCGCCACGTTCACCACGCTCGCCGCGGTCACGATCGCTCTTGCGCATCATCACCGACGGACCCTGCTCGTGCGCATCGACGCGAACGGTCATATAGCGGATCACGTCTTCGTTGATCGCCGTCTGGCGCTCCAGCTCGGCAATCGCCGGCGCCGGCGCGTCGATGTCGAGCGACACGTAATGCGCCTTGCGGTTCTTCGCGATGCGATAGGCGAGGTTACGAAGGCCCCAGGTCTCGGTCTTCACCACCTTGCCCTGATTGTCTTCGATGATCTTGGTAGCGGCTTCCGCCAGCTGGTCCACTTGCGCCTGTGCCAGATCCTGGCGCGCAAGGAACACATGCTCGTAAAGAGCCATGGTCTTCCTTCATATGTTGGCCGATCGCTGACGCCGCCCCGTGCGGACGCCCCTCCGGCTGTCGTCTCAAATGCAAACAGGGCGGAGAGACACGCTCCCGCCCCGCGCCGGCGCCAATGCACGAAAATGGTGCGGAGCGCAAGCGGAGCCAAGCCGTTGTCGTCGCATGACCGATCCGAACCGACCGCTCCGCCTCGGCTTTCCCGTGAAGGTGATGGGAAAACCCGGCCTGAAAAGCAACGACACGCGGCGGTGGCAGAAGAGCCCACATCTCAAATGCTCGCTCGAGCATGTTAGCGAGATCCTCGACTATCTGCACACGGAGCGGCTGGACATGTACCGGCTGTCCTCGGACCTGGCGCCCTACGCCACCCATCCTGAAATGCCGCAATTCCATGCCATGGTCGCGGAAAGCGATGCCGAACTGCGTGCCTTCGGCGCGAAGGCGCGGGCCTATGACATAAGGCTGAGCTTCCACCCGTCCCAATATGTACTGCTGAACAGCCCGGATCCGGCGCTCACCAGGAAGAGCATCTGGGACTTCGCCTCACAGGCGGAAATGCTCGACCGGATGGAGTGCGACGACGAGGCGGTGATGGTGACGCATGTCGGCGGCGTCTATGACGATCGGGAGGCCAGCCGCGCGCGCTGGATCGAGGGGTGGGAGCAATGCCCAGACCATGTGCGGCGACGGCTGGTGCTGGAGAATGACGATCTCCGCTTCTCCGCCGCCGACGTGCTGTGGCTTCACGAACGCACCGGTGTACGCCTGATCTTCGACTATCAGCATTTCTGGTGCCTCAATCCGGAACGGCTCGATATGCGCGCCACTCTGGAGCGCTTCCTCGCCACTTGGCCCAAGGGTGTGCGGCCGAAGATCCACTTCTCCTCGCCCCGGACCGAGCTGCGAGAGGTGAAGCGGGCGATCACGCCGAAACAGCGCGCGGCCGCCAAAGCCGGGAGGGGCAGTTCGAAGATGGGCGAGGTGACCAAGGCGCCAGTCAAGGCGACGGCGCGGACTAAGACGGTGTTGCTGCCGCCGGTCTGGACCGGACATAGCGACTTCACCAATCCGTTCGAGTTCGCTACCTTCATGCGCATGGCCGAAGGGCTCACCTTCGACGTCATGATGGAAGGCAAGGCCAAGGATATCTCGATCCTCAAGCTGCGTCCCGATCTGCTGCGCTACGCGCCGGACGTGGCGGCGCGGTTCGGCATCTTCCCCGAAGACGCCGCTGAGGTGTTCGCCGACGAGGCTGCGCTCGACCGCGGCGTCAGCGCTGACCCGGAGCCGGATGTCGACGAAGGCGATATGGCATTGGCGGCGGAATAGGTTCGCTCTGTCCCAGCATGGGACAAGGCGCACTGCAAAGGTTAATGACGAAACGCCAGCGTTGTGCCATAAGGCCGGCGGAATAGTCGCTGCTGGGGCAAAGTGGCGACTATGGCACCAGGGGGATTCAGATGCGTCGCTATGCTTTGGGTGCTGCCGTTGCAGCTTCATTCTTGTCCGCTGCCGTGAGCAGCGAAGCCTCGGCCGCCATTCCGGCGCCCGCGGTGTTCGATTTCACCCAGGGCAGCAACAACAACATCTCGAACGGCAACTCGCGCATCTTCAGCGCCACCTCGCCCCAACTCGGCACGTTCCAGGTGCGGGTGACCGCGTGGAGCCTGGAGAAGGTTGGCGGCGTCGAATATGTCCGCGACTCCAAGCTGATGGTCTATGATGGCGGCCTCGGCGTCATTTCCGACGACGATGCGGGCGGCGCCGACAACCGGCACACCATCGACAATAGCGTGCGCAAGGATTTCATCCTGTTGCAGTTCAACGCGCCGGTGAAGCTGATGTCGGCGACCTTCAACACGTTCAGCGTATTGGGCGGGACCAAGGACAGCGACGCCACGATCAAATACGGCTGGACCCAAAATCCCTGGAACAGCAACATCGCGCCGCTGATCAACGACAAGACTGTGTCCGTGCTGAACGGCCTGTTCGCGGGAACCTATTCGTCGCTGACCTCGTCGACCGGCAACAGCACCCGCGATATCAATCCCCAGCAGCATTGGGGCAATCTCTGGCTGATCGGTTCCGACTGGACGAACGCCGACGGCAAGATTGATGGCTTCAAGCTGAACGGCCTGGCCGTTGTGCCCGAGCCTGCCACCTGGGCGATGATGATCGGCGGCTTCGGCTTGGTCGGCGGGGCCATGCGCCGCAAGGCCCGTCGGGCGGCGATCGCCTGACGAGCCTCGCTGCCGCTACTCGGCGGCGATGGCGAGCGGTTCGGGTTGCGGGCCGCGGATGACCTTGCCCGGGCGGGCCGTCTGCAGTTCGCCATTGCGGAACGTGATCTGGCCCGACTTGACCGTCGCTACATAGCCGCGCGCCCTTTGGAGCAAGCGGCGGCCGCCCGCGGGCAAATCCCAGGCAAGGTACGGCTTTTCGAGCGCCAGCGCCTCCATGTCGATCACGTTCAGGTCGGCGAGATAGCCGGGCCGGAGCAGCCCGCGGTCGTTCAACCCGTAAAGCAGCGCCGTGTCGCGGCATTGTCGGCGGACGGCGAGTTCGAGGGGGATGGTGCCCCGCGCCCGATCCCGCACCCAGTGCTGGAGCAGGAAGGTCGGCGAGGCGGCGTCGCAGATGGTGCCGCAATGGGCGCCGCCGTCCGACAGCGAGATGACGATGTCGTCGCGGTTCAACAGCAGGTCGCGGACAAAATCCAGATTGCCGTCGGCGTAGTTTAGGAGCGGCAGATAGATGAAGCCGTTGCCATTGTCGGCCATTAGCAGGTCGTACGCGATCTCGGCCGCGCTCTTCCCGCTGGCGGCGGCGAGGGCGGCGATGCTTTGGTCCGGCCCCGGCTCATAGTTCGGCACGTCCCCCAGCGGGAACTGCATACCCCAGCCGCCCGTGACGATCATGAGCAGGGGGGCGATGTCGGGATGCTCGGGCGGCAGGTTCTGCTCGGCGAGCAACTGCTTTTTGAACGCCGGGTCAGCCAGCCGGGCAAATTGTTCCGGCCAAGGCAGGTCGGCGATGGCCTGCCAGCTCGGCCGCATGCGGAACGGGTGGACCGTGCCGCGCCAGTTCATCAAGATTCCGGTGCCGCGCAGCGAGATTTGCGCGACCACATTCGCGCCATTGTCGTTCGCGCCGCGTGTGGACGCCATCTGCTCGGTCCAGTGCATCGCCTTCAGCGGTGACTGCAGCATGGCGAAGGTGACGGGCAGGCCCGTCTCCTTCGACAAGGCTCCCATCCAGCCAAATTCGTTCCAGTCTGGCTGCAGGTCGGAGGCCATTTCGAACACGCCGTGGCCGACTCGCGCCATTGCCCGACCGATCCCGATCAGTTCTTCGGCGGTGGCGGTGGTGCCGGGCACGAGCTCGCCGTCGATTGACTTGTGAATGACGGTGCGGCTGGTCGAAAAGCCGAGCGCGCCGGCCCGGAGACCTTCCTCGACGATGCGAGACATCGCGGCGATCTCGACTTCGGTCGGCACCTCGTTGCGCGCACCCCGCTCACCCATCACATAAGCGCGGACGGCACCGTGCGGGACGTGGCAGCCGACATCGATGGTGCGCGGCAGCTTCTCGAGCGCGGTCATATAGTCCGGGAAGCTCTCCCAATCCCAGCTCATACCCTCGGCAAGTGCGGTGCCGGGGATGTCCTCCACGCCTTCCATCAGGCCGATCAGCCATTGATGTCGATCGGGCGCGGCGGGCGCGAAACCCACGCCGCAATTGCCCATCACGACTGTGGTGACGCCATGCCAGGACGAGGGCGCCATTTCCGCGTCCCACGTGGCCTGGCCGTCATAATGGGTGTGAATGTCGACGAAGCCGGGAATGACGATCTTGCCTGCGGCATCGATCTCTTCGCGCCCCGGCGCAGGCACCGTGCCGACGGCACTGATCAGTCCGGCATCGATCGCGACATCCGCGACGAACGGCTTCCGGCCCGATCCATCCACCACCATGCCGCCGCGAATGACCAGATCGTGCATGTGTCCTCTCCTTTTATATGCGCGAGGCTATCACACCAGCAGCGTGCGACCATCCCTCTCTGTTGCCTCGGAGGAGAGCCGAGGGATGCCAGGCCCGGAACCTTTCGTTGATCATCTCGCGCTATCGGGCTAGCCCGACACGTCGTTCAGGGGAAACATGAAGCTTTCACGTCACTTATGCGCGCTGGCCGTGCTTATTTCTCCCGCCATGACGAACGCCGAGCAAAGGGCGGAGAAGATTGCGATCACGCCGGAATCGAAAATGGCGGCGATTATCTTCAAGTCGCCGCAGCTGCCGGTACCGCCCACGGTCCAGTCGGCCTATCGTCTGCATATCGCCCCTTACGACCCGGCAGAGGGCGTGATGAAAGGCCTGTTCGGTGCAGGCCGCTCGATCGCTGCCAAGCCGAAGCTGCTCTACGATGGCTATTATGTGTCCGACGTCGAACCGGGCACCTATGTGTTCGGCAGCCTGTCGCGGCAGGATTATTGGGCAGTGTGCTTCAACGGTGGCAGCCGTCAGTTCACGGTCCGCGCCGGCGAAGTGCTCTATCTCGGCGACTTCGACGCCAGGAAACATGTTACGGAGCTTGAACGGCTCGCCATCACGTCCGGGCGGATCACGTCGCGGAACAGCGAGGCGGTGCATTTCTTCGATACCGTGGCCCCGCCCGCCTTTGCGCCAGTTTCGGAAGATGACCTGGTGGCGGTCGCGGCAATGATGAAAGTGCGGATGCCCAACACCAGCGTCGCGCCCAAAGCGGTGACCTTTGCCGATGCGAAATTCGGGACTGGCAGCGATCTGTTCGGGCTGAACCGCGTCTGCGGCGGCTATTATCGCAAAGGTGCCAGGTAAGGGCATTGCCTCAGGCTTTCGGAGGAGCGTCGTCGGGAGTAGAGAACACCCATGAGCACTGCGCCCCATCTCGCGCTCGGCGTTGACCCCGACGATCACCTGTCGCTTCCCGGCTGGCTCTATCACGATTCCGAGTTCTTCGAGGCGGAGCGGGCGCGGTTCCTGAGGGCGGCGCCCCAGGTCGTCTGCCACCTCAACGAGCTCGCCCATCCCGGCGATTGGCGGAGTCTCGACTATCTGGGGGAGAGCGTCATCGTCTTGCGCGGCGATGACGGCGTGGTGCGGGCCTTCGCCAATGTCTGCCGCCATCGCGGCTCCCGACTGGTCGATGGCGAGGCCGGTTGCGCGAAAAGATTAGTCTGTCCGTACCACGCTTGGACCTATGACCTCGATGGCCGCCTCACCGGCGTGCCGGTGAAGAGCGAATATCCCGGTCTCGATCAGGCAAAGCTCGGCCTGGTGCCGATCACCTTGGAGGTGTGGCGCGGCTTCGTCTTCGTGACGCTCGAGCCCGGTGCGCCGGCGGTGGCCGAGATGATGGCTCCCTATGAGGATGAGATCGCGCCGTATCGCCTGGAAGATCTGCAGCCGATCGGACGCGTCACGCTGCGCCCGCGCGCGCTCAACTGGAAGACGATTGCCGACAATTATTCGGATGGGCTGCACATCCCGGTCGGCCATCCGGGGCTCACGCGTCTGTTCGGGCGATCCTATGAGATCGAGGCCAACGAACATGTCGACCGCATGTCGGGCCTGCTGGTCGACCGACTGTCGGCAAATCCGAGCGAGCGCGCCTATCAGCGCCTGCTGCCACGCGTCGATCACCTGCCCGAGGCGCAACAACGGCTGTGGCTCTACTACAAGCTTTGGCCGAATGTCGCCTTCGACATCTACCCGGACCAGATCGACTTCATGCAGTTCCTGCCGACGGGGCCGACGACCACCACCATCCGCGAGATCAGCTATGCACTGCCCGACGAGCGGCGCGAGATGCGCGCCGCGCGCTATCTCAACTGGCGCATCAACCGGCAGGTCAACGCCGAGGACACCAAGCTGATCGAGCGGGTGCAGGCCGGCATGGTGTCGCCCAGCTATGTGGCGGGGCCGCTCGGCGAGAGCGAGGTCTGCCTGCGCAGCTTCGCACGCAAGCTTAGGCAGCTGATCCCCGAAGCGCGCTTGCCCCGGCCGCCTGCGCCGGGCTGGAGCCGTCGTCCGCCGCTTGCATCGGCGACCTGACCTTTCTACCCGCACCCCCTTCGACAAGGGGTCAGACATGCGCGCATTCATCTTTCCGGGTCAGGGCAGCCAAGCGGTCGGCATGGGGCAGGCGCTCGCCGACGCCAGCGGCGTCGCCCGCGAAGTGTTTCAGGAGGTCGACGAGGCACTCGGCCAGAACCTGTTCCGGCTGATGGCCGACGGGCCCGCCGATACGCTGACGCTGACCGAAAATGCCCAGCCGGCGATCATGGCCAATGCGATCGCGACGCTGCGGGTGCTGGAGCGGGAAGGGGGCGTTCGCCTCGCCGACAAGGCGGATTTCGTCGCCGGCCATTCGCTCGGTGAATATACGGCGCTGTGCGCGGCCGAGGCGATCGACCTGACCACGACCGCGCGGCTGCTGAAGCTGCGTGGGCAGGCGATGCAGGCGGCCGTGCCGGTCGGCGAAGGGGCGATGGCCGCGATCCTGAAGCTTGACTTCGACCAGGTCGCCGACATTGCCGGCCAGGCGGCACAGGGCGAGGTCTGCACCGTGGCCAACGACAATGCGCCGGGACAGGTGGTCATCTCCGGCCACAAAGCGGCGATCGAGCGCGCTTCGGAACTGGTCAAGTCGGCCGGGGGGCGGGCGATGCCGCTCCCGGTCTCCGCGCCGTTCCACTGCCCGCTTATGCAGCCGGCCGCAGACGCGATGGCGGATGCCCTTGGCAAGGCCGATCTCCGCGCGCCGCTGGTCCCCGTCTTCGCCAACGTCACCGCCGCACCCGTGGGAGCACCCGACGAGATCAAGCGCCTGCTCGTCGATCAGGTCACCGGCACCGTCCGCTGGCGGGAAAGCGTACTCGCCATGCAGGAAGCCGGTGTCCACCATTTCGTCGAGTTCGGCGGCAAGGTCCTCGGCCCCATGATCAAGCGCATCGTCCCCGACGCCGAAGCGCTGAGCGTCGTGAGCATGGACGACGTGGAGCAGCTCACAAAATCGCTTTAGGTTCGCACAGAGACGCAGAGACGCTGAGGGACCTGGCGATTGAAAGACATCAATCTTGTAAGCGGGGACGTCGTGGATGCAGCCTTCAGGCTGCATCAGGAGCTTGGGCCCGGTCTGCTGGAAAGCGTGTATGAAACGGTGCTTGCCGGTTGGCTCGCGCGAAAGGGATATGCCGTCGAGCGTCAAAGGCCAATCGACATCGCGTTTGACGGCCTACGGTTTGAGGGTGCGTTTCGGATCGACCTGCTTGTCGACAATAGACTTCTCGTCGAAATCAAGTCGGTCGAAAGACTGAATGCGGCCCATGCCAAGCAGCTGCTGACCTATCTTAGACTGACGGGCCAGCCTTTGGGGCTGCTTATCAACTTCGGTGGAGCAGTGCTCAAGGATAATGTCCGCAGATTGATCAACCAGCACGGCCCCTCTGCGACTCCGCGTCTCTGCGCGAACCAAATACAGGAGTAAGAACATGTTCGATCTCAGCGGAATGACCGCGCTCGTGACTGGGGCGTCGGGGGGTATTGGGTCGGCGATCGCAAAGGCGCTTTCGGCGCAGGGCGCGCGGTTGGCCTTGTCGGGTACACGTGAGGAAGCTTTGCGCGACGTCGCGGGGCAGGTGGGTGGCGAGGCGGTCATCTTGCCGTGCAACCTATCGGACCCTGCGGCTGTCGATGCGCTGGTGCCCCAGGCCGTCGAGGCGCTTGGCGGCAAGCTGGACATTCTCGTCAACAATGCGGGTGTCACGCGCGACAACCTGATCCTGCGCATGAAGGATGAGGAATGGGATCAGGTGATCCGCGTCAATCTCGAGGCCGCGTTCCGACTTTGCCGTGCCGCCGCCAAGCCGATGATGAAGGCGCGCTTCGGCCGCATCATTTCGATCACCTCGGTGGTGGGCACGACCGGCAATCCGGGCCAAGCCAATTATGCGGCGTCGAAGGGCGCCCTGACCGCGATGTCTAAGGCGCTGGCCCAGGAACTCGCCAGCCGCGGCATCACGGTGAACTGCGTTGCTCCCGGCTTCATCACCTCGCCGATGACGGACGCGCTACCGGACGCGCAGAAGGAAGCGCTGACTGGCCGGATCCCAGCGGGGCGGCTCGGTGAAGGTGGCGATGTGGGCGCTGCGGTGGCCTATCTGGCGAGCAAGGAGGCGAGCTACGTCACCGGCCAGACGCTGCATGTGAATGGCGGTATGGCGATGATCTGAGGCGGTAACGAGGCGGAAGCTTCCGACCGCTAGTTCCTGCCCATGCGGATCGCGCTCAGTCTGGCCCTGCTCAACCTTTGGGCCTTTGGCGCCTTCTGGCATGACAAGCAGAGCGCGGTGCTGGGTCGCCGCCGAACGCCGGAGCGCCAGCTGCTCGGCCTGGCGCTGGTCGGCGGCTCGTTCGGCGCCGTGCTGGGGCAGCGGCTGCTGCGTCACAAGACCCGCAAACAGCCTTTTGCCACCTACCTGCTGCTGATTGCCTCGGCGCATGCGGGCCTCGCGATCGGCCTTGCTTCGCTCGCAATGGGGTGAGTTGCGCTCATCCTTCCGTCCGGGCATGTTTGCGGGCAGCGGGGAAGGGGCATGGCGCTGAAGATTGCGTTGGCGAGCCTTTTGGCGATGGCGGCAGCGATGGGGCAGCCGACGCTGGAGGAGCTGAAGCGGGCCGCCATATCGGGCGATCGCGAAGCGGCCTTTGCTCTGGGGCGCGCCTATAAGCTTGGTGACGAGGCGCCGCTCGATACGCGCGAAGCGGCGCGCTGGCTGGAAAAGGCGGCACAGCTCGGCCACCCGAAGGCCGGCGGCGAACTCGGACTCGTGCTGTTCCAGGACGGTAAGGGCAGGGACGCGCTCCCGTGGCTGAAGGCGGCGGCACAAGCGGGGGATGCGCGCGCGCAATATGCGCTTGGCACCATTTACTTTGCCGGCGAAATCGCGCCGCCGGACCCGGCCCAGGCCAAAGCGCTGATGACGCGCGCAGCCCGCTCCGGCTTGCCGGCTGCGAGGGAGGCGCTGGCGATCATGGCGACGCCGGCCGTGGTACCCGTGCAACCTGCTCCTCGGGTGACAGTGCAGGCGCCCCAGATCGCGCCGGCAAAGCCCTTGTCCGAATGGGAAGTGCAGCTTGGCGCCTTTGCCGTCCCGGGCAATGCTCGGCGTCTATGGCAAGAGTTGCGGCCCCGACTCGCCGGGAGCTTCCAGCCCAGCTTCCGGACCGATCGCGCGATCACCCGGCTGCGTCTGGCCGGCTTTCCTTCGCGTGCCGCAGCCGAGCGCTTTTGCGCCAATCAGCGCCGCCAGAAACGCGACTGCCTGGAAGTACGGACGAAAAGCTGAAGGTGACGGGACCGCCAAGGCCGTTGGCCAGGAATATCCTCTGACGCCCAAACGTCAGGTGGGAACCATGTGGATCGGGCCAGGGCCCGGCCAGGGACAGCCCCCAAGGATCTGTAATCGGCTCAGGGATAATGCTGAGGCTCGCACCAGGCAGTACCCGTCACGACCAATCTAGGCAGTTACGGCCCGGCTCTCAAGATGCTCGGCGAGCGTTTCCACCCGACTGGCGAGTTGTTCGACCGCATCGGCCAGTGCCGCGTCGGCATCGGGCGGAAGCGGTGCATGCGCGGTGTTCCGCAGGTCCTGCAACTCGTCGGCGAGCAGCAGGCCGGCGATCAGCAGCTGCCGCGCCTCGTTGACACTACCCACTGCCGACCGGGCCTGTGTCGCCTTCTCGTCGAGCAGGCGCGCGAGATGCCGGAGTTGTTCTTCCTCGCCATCGCGGCAGGCTACGTCATAGCGGCGCCCGCCGACTTCGATCGTCACTTCGGCCATAGTCCCCCCGTAAGAGCCGGCTCACGCGGCTCCCGTCAGCCGATCGATCGCCCGGATCGCCTCCTGCGCCCGCTCCCGCAATCGCGCATGCCTCTGCACCAGTCTCGCGAATTCGGGATCGGGACGTGCGGCGACGCGGTCCGATGCCCTTTCCACCCGCGCGAGCGCCTGGTCGAGCCGTCCGATTGCCTTGGCGAGCCGGTCGTTTGTCACGGAATATTAACTAGCACGGATAAGCGCCGACGCAAACGCCGGTTCCGCAGCGGCGGTTGACGCACCGCAGCGAAGGTCGCAAAGCACCGGCGCCCGGACGCGACTCATGCGTCCTCTCCTCCACGTCCTCGGGACCGCACATGACCGTTTCGCACGACCAGCTCGCCAACGCGATCCGCGCCTTGGCCATGGATGCGGTCGAGGCGGCGAGTTCCGGCCATCCCGGCATGCCGATGGGCATGGCGGATGTCGCGACTGTGTTGTTTACTGAGTATCTGAAGTTCGATCCCGCGGAGCCGGGCTGGCCCGACCGCGACCGCTTCGTACTTTCCGCGGGCCATGGATCGATGCTGATCTATGCGCTGCTGCACCTGACAGGCTATGCTCGGCCGACGACAGAAGACATCAAGAACTTCCGCCAGCTGGGCAGCCCTTGTGCGGGTCACCCGGAAAATTTCGAGCTGCCCGGCATCGAATGCACGACCGGGCCGCTGGGCCAGGGCTTTGCGATGGCGGTCGGCATGGCGATTGCCGAGCGGCATCTGAATGCGACATTCGGCGGTGAGCTGGTCGATCACCGCACCTGGGTGATTGCCGGTGACGGTTGCCTGCAGGAGGGCATCAACCACGAGGCGGTGGGCCTTGCCGGGCATCTTGGGCTCGGCCGGCTGATCGTCTTCTGGGACGATAATCGCATCACGATCGACGGCGGGACGGACCTGTCCACCAGCGAGGATATCGGTGCCCGCTACGAAGCATCGGGTTGGCATTTCGTCGCGTGCGACGGCCATGATCCTGCCGACATCCGGCGGGCGATCGACGCGGCGCTGGCCGAGCCGCGCCCCTCGCTGATCGGTTGCCGCACGATTATCGGCAAGGGGGCGCCAAACAAGCAGGGCACGTCGAAGACCCATGGCTCGCCGCTCGGCAAGGACGAGGTCGCGGCGGCGCGTCAGACGCTCGGCTGGATCGACGAGCCGTTCGTGATCCCGGATGCGATCCGCGAAGCCTGGCTGCAGGCGGGCAAGCGCGGTGAGCCCGTACGCGCGGACTGGTCCGCCCGGCTTGCGAACCACGCCGACCGCGCAGAGTTCGAGCGGCGCATGCGCGGCGACCTGCCGCAGGACGATACCGCCGGGCAAACCTATCTGACGGGCTTGCTTGCCGAGCCGCAGAAGGTCGCAACACGCAAGGCTTCTGAAATGGCGCTGGAGCCGCTCACGGTCTCGATCCCCGAACTGATCGGCGGATCGGCGGACCTGACCGGTTCCAACAACACCAAAACAGCGGCTACCAAACCACTGAACAAAGACGACTATTCCGGTCGCTATCTTTATTACGGCATTCGCGAGTTCGGCATGGCCGCGGCGATGAATGGAATGGCACTGCATGGCGGCGTCATTCCCTATGGCGGCACGTTTCTCGTCTTTGCCGACTATATGCGTAACGCGATCCGCCTGTCGGCGCTGCAGCGCGTCCGGGTCATCTATGTGCTCACCCATGACTCGATCGGCTTGGGTGAAGATGGGCCGACCCACCAGCCGATCGAGCATCTGACCAGCCTGAGGCTGATTCCCAATTTGCATGTTTACCGCCCCTGCGATGCGGTCGAGACGGCCGAGTGCTGGTCACTTGCGTTGAACCGCAAACAGGGACCGGCGGTGCTCGCGCTCAGCCGGCAGAACCTGCCGCAACTTCGCGCTGAAGGCGGCATGCTCGCGGGCAAGGGTGCGTATCGGCTCCGTGCGGCGGAGCAGCCGCGGCGGGCGATCCTGATGGCGACCGGGTCCGAGGTCGAGATCGCCGTCGGCGTGCGCGAGCTGCTGGAGGCAGCCGGCATCGGCGCCGACGTGGTGTCGATGCCCAGTTGGGAGCTGTTCCAGGCGCAGCCGGCCGAATATCGCGCCGACCTGCTGCCCCCGGACGCCCTGAAGGTTTCGATCGAGGCCGGAACGACACTGGGCTGGGAGCGGTTTACCGGCGCGGACGGCCTCAACTTCGGCATCGACGGGTTCGGTGCGTCGGCGCCGGCCGCCGACCTCTACAGGCATTTCGGGCTCACCCCCGACGCGATCGCGCCCAGGATCCTTGCGGCGCTGAAATCTTAAGGAGCAAACATGACCGTCAGAGTTGCCATCAACGGATTCGGCCGCATCGGCCGCCTCGTCGCCCGCGCGATGCTGGAGCGGGGCGGGAACGAGCTGGAACTTGTCACGATCAACGACTTGGCCGACGCCAAATCGAACGCGTGGCTGTTCAAGCGCGACTCCGTGCATGGCAAATATCCGGGCGAGGTGAGTGCCGACGGCAATGACCTGATCATCGACGGCAAGCGCATTCGCGTGACCGCCGAGAAGGACCCGGCCAACCTGCCGCACAAGGACAATGCCGTCGATCTGGTGCTCGAATGCACAGGCTTTTTCACCGACCGTGCGTCGTGCGAGAAGCACATTGCCGCGGGCGCGAAGAAGGTGCTGATCTCGGCACCCGGCAAGGGCGTCGACCTGACCGTCGTTTATGGCGTCAACCACGACAAGCTGGAGGCGGGGCACACGATCGTCTCCAACGCGTCCTGCACCACCAACTGTCTCGCACCCGTCGCCAAGGTGCTGAACGATGCGATCGGCATCGAACGCGGGCTGATGACGACGGTCCACGCCTACACCAACGACCAGAAGATCCTCGATCAGATCCATTCCGACCTGCGCCGCGCGCGTGCCGCTGGCATGTCGATGATCCCGACGACGACGGGCGCCGCGCGTGCCGTTGGCGAGGTGCTTCCGGAGCTCAAGGGCAAGCTGGACGGTTCGGCCATCCGCGTGCCGGTGCCGGACGTGAGCCTTGTCGACCTGACCTTCACGCCGAAGCGCGACACCAGCAAGGAAGAAGTCAATCAGCTGCTCAAGGCGGCGTCGGAAGGCGCGCTCAAGGGCGTGCTCGACTATACCGACGAGCCGCTCGTCTCGATCGACCTGATGCACACGCCGGCTTCGTCGACGGTCGACAGCCTCGAGACTGCCGTGATCGATGGCAAGCTGGTCCGCGTCGTCAGCTGGTACGACAATGAATGGGGCTTTTCGAACCGCATGGTCGATACGGCGACCGCGATGGCGAGGCTCGGCTGACCGGCACGCTCAGAGGCATAGCGCGCAAGGCGTATCCCGGCGCGCCCATGGAAGTGATCGAGCGGGCCTTCCTCTCGACCGCTATGGGCGTGACGGGCGACGCGCGCGGGATCGTCAAGAACGGCAAGAACAAGCGCCAGGTGTCGCTGATGGAGCTTGGCGACTGGCAGGCGGCGCTCGGTGAAATCGGGGCCGAGGTGCCCTGGCAGGAGCGGCGTGCCAATCTATTGGTCGACGGCCTGGACCTGCCGCAGCGCAGCGGCGCCGTGATCCGCATCGGCGGGACCGCGCGGATCGAGACGACCATGGAATGCGATCCCTGCATCCGCATGGAGCAGGTTGCGTCCGGGCTGATGGATGCGCTGAAGCCGGACTGGCGCGGCGGCGTGCTCGGCCGCGTGCTGAGCGACGGCGAAATCCGGGTCGGCGACCCGATCATCATCGAAGGTGAGGAATGACCTACAAGACGCTCGACGATATGGGCGACATCCGGGGCAAGCGCGTGCTGGTCCGCGAGGATCTGAACGTGCCCTTGAGCGAAGCCAAGGTGACCGACGATACGCGCCTGCGCGCGGCGGTGCCCACCGTCGCCGAACTCTCTGACAAGGGTGCGATCGTGCTGGTGCTTGCCCATATCGGCCGTCCCAAAGTGCCCTCGCCAGAGTTTTCGACCGCGCTCGTGACCAAGCCGTTTGAGGCGGTGCTCGGCCGGCCGGTACAATATATCGATTGGGAGAATGGTCCGAAGGCGGTGGCGGCGCTGCAGCCGGGCGATGTGGCGCTACTCGAGAATACGCGCTTCTTCGGCGGCGAAGAGAAGAATGATCCCGCGGTGATCGACCGCTTCGCTGCCCTCGGCGATCTGTACGTCAACGATGCCTTCTCCGCTGCTCACCGGGCGCATGCTTCGACCGAGGGGCTGGCGCACAGGCTGCCCGCCTTTGCCGGGCGGCAGATGGAGGCGGAGCTTGCGGCACTTGGGAAAGCGCTGGGCAACCCGGAGCATCCGGTCGCAGCGGTGGTCGGCGGCGCCAAGGTCTCGACCAAGCTGGACGTGCTGACGCACCTCGTCACCAAGGTCGATCACCTGATCATCGGCGGCGGCATGGCCAACACCTTCCTCGCCGCGCGCGGGGTGAATGTCGGCAAGTCGCTATGCGAGCATGACCTGACCGGCACCGCCGAGCAGATCCTGGAAGCTGCCGACCGGGCCAACTGCACCGTGCACCTGCCCTATGACGTGGTGGTCGCAACCGAGTTCAGGCCCAACCCGCCGACGCGCATCGTCAACGTGCACGAGGTGGGGGCGGATGAGATGATTCTCGATGTCGGCCCGGCCGCGACCGAGGCGCTGGCCGATGTGCTCAAGACCTGCCGGACGCTCGTCTGGAACGGCCCGCTCGGCGCGTTCGAGACGGCGCCTTTCGACGCGGCGACCGTCAGCCTCGCGCGGACGGCGGCGGCGCTGACCCGCGAAGGCTCGCTCGTGTCCGTCGCCGGCGGCGGCGACACGGTCGCGGCGCTGAACCAGGCGGGCGTGGCCGACGACTTCACCTTCGTGTCGACGGCGGGCGGCGCATTCCTGGAGTGGATGGAAGGGAAGGAACTGCCGGGCGTCGCGGCGCTGAACCGTTAAGCATCCGATACGTTGTGCAATCCGGCGCGCGGCTCTAGCGCGAAGCAAAATCACATCTCAGGGGATATCATGAACACGGCCGAAATGACTGCGAAGATCGCTGCGGGGAACGGCTTCATCGCCGCACTGGACCAGAGCGGCGGGTCCACGCCCAAGGCGCTCAAGGGCTATGGCATCGAGGAAGGCGCGTGGAGCAGCGACGAAGAGATGTTCGCGCTGATCCACGATATGCGCAGCCGGATCATCAAGGCCGGTTGTTTCAACGGCGACAAGGTCATCGGCGCGATCCTGTTCGAGCGCACCATGGACGGGCAGGTGGAAGGCAAGCCCGTTCCCCAGGCGCTGATCGAGAAGGGCGTGGTGCCCTTTATCAAGATCGACAAGGGTCTGGAGGCGGAAGCGGACGGCGTCCAGCTGATGAAACCGATGCCGGAGCTCGATCAGTTGCTCACCCGCGCCAAGGGTCTGGGCGTGTTCGGCACCAAGGAACGGTCCGTCATCAACCTTGCCGATGCGCAGGGCATCGCGGCAATCGTCCAGCAACAGTTCGAAGTCGGCGCGCAGGTGCTGGCGCACGGGCTGGTGCCGATCATCGAGCCGGAAGTGAACATCAAGAGCCCGGAACGGGCCGACGCCGACCGCATCCTGCGCGACGAGCTGCTGAAGGCGCTCGACGCGATGCCGGGCAGCGACAAGGTGATGCTGAAGCTGTCGATCCCGGCCGAGGCCGGTCTGTTCGACGCGCTCGTCGATCATCCGCGAGTGCTGCGGGTCGTCGCCCTCTCGGGTGGCTATGCCCGGCCGGAAGCCTGCGCCGAGCTGGCGAAGAATCGGGGCATGATCGCCAGCTTCAGCCGCGCCCTGCTCGAAGACCTGCGCCACCAGATGAGCGACGATGAGTTCGGCGCATCGCTCGGCGGAGCGATCGACGAGATCCACCGGGCCTCGACGCGGAAGACTTTGGTCGACGCCTGACCATGGCGGGGGAGGCGCTGCGGTTCGACTATCACCGCAGCGTCGCTCCGATGATGTGGGTGCTGGTCGCGCTATCCAGCCTCGAGCTGCTGGTGCTGCATTTCCTGCTGGCGCTCTGGAAGCCGTGGGTGGCGGCGATCGTCTCGCTACTCACCCTGGCTGGCATGGCATGGATGGTGCGGCTGATCCTCTCCTTTCGCCGCCTGCCGGTCATGATCGAAGGTGCCATGCTGGTCATGCGGGTCGGCACGCTTCGGGAGCTCCGCATCCCCATCGAGGTGATCGCCCGGCTGCGTGACGCGTGGACGCGGGATCAGCTAAAGCAGCGCGATGTCGCGAACCTCGCGCTGATCGCCTATCCGAACGTCTGGATCGACCTCATGGAACCGGTGACTGGCCGAAAAGGACTCGTGACTGCCGTTGCGCACCGGCTGGACGATCCGGCCGCGTTTCGCGCCGCGCTTGCTGCACAAAGCCAATCAACAGCGAAGTGAGGGAGTTGAAGTCCCTAGCAAGGACTGCAGCGCCTTGGCGTCGGCGACCGCGTCGGCGTGGATGTCGTTGTTGAAATAGGCCCAGGCGGAGCGGCCTTTGGCCTGCTGATCCCGGAGCCAGTCGGCCCAGCCGGTCAGGGTCTCCTGTTCGTAGCGGCCCCAATATTTGCCGCCGGCGCCGTGGAAGCGGACATAGGCCACAGCGCCCGTGGCCGCTCGCTCGGTCGAGAGGCCTTGCATGTCGTGAGCGCAGAAGCCGGCGTCGTGGCTGTCGAGCAGAGCCAGCACCTCCGGTTCCAGCCAGCTCGGTTCGCGAAACTCGAAGACATGGGTGAGGTCCGTCGGCAGCAGATGGAGGAAGCGCTCCAGCCGCTCGCGATCGAAGCGCCACCGCGGCGGGAGCTGGTAGAGAATGGGCCCGAGAGTTTCGCCGAGGTGTCGGGCACGGCCGAGAAACTCGGCCATGCTGTCATCGCAGTCCTTGAGCTTGCGCATGTGGGTGATGAAGCGCGGCGCCTTCACTGCATAGCGGAAGCCAGGCGGCGCCTGGTCGCGCCATTTGGCGAAGGTGGCGGCTTCAGGCAGTCGATAGAAGCTCGCATTCACCTCAACCGTGTCGAAATGCGCTGCATAGTGATCGAACCAGCGCTTGACGGGCAGACCCTCGGGATAGAATGCCCCGCGCCAATGCCGGTAGTTCCAGCCGGAGCAGCCGATACGGATCATCGATGCCCAACGAGTCATTCGCCGAACTGTTCTCTCGCGACGAGGAGCGGGGGCCGTGCCAACTCTATCTGATCTCCCCAACGGACGTGACCGGCGACTTTCCCGAGCGGCTGAAGCGCGCGTTGGACGCCGGGCCGGTGGCGGCCTTCCAATTCAGGGTGAAGGGCGTGGACCAGCACCAGGCGGCGGCGCTCGCCGAGCCGCTGCTGGCGATCTGCCGCGAGCGGGATGTCGCCTTCATCGTCAATGACTCGATCAGCCTGGCCAAGCGGATCGGCGCGGACGGCGTGCATCTTGGACAGGAGGATGGCGACCCGCGCGAGGCTCGGCGGGTGCTCGGGCCGGCGGCGCAGATCGGCGTGACGTGCCATGACAGCAAGCATCTCGCGATGGAGGCCGGGGAAGCGGGCGCCGATTATGTCGCCTTTGGCAGCTTCTATCCGACCAGCACCAAAGAGGTACGGCACCATCCCGAACCGGCGATCCTGGGTTGGTGGACGACGATCTTCGAGATCCCCTGCGTCGCCATCGGCGGCATCACGCCGGACAATGCGCAGCCGCTGATCGATGCCGGCGCTGACTTCCTGGCGGTGTGCGGCGGAGTGTGGAACGCCGCCGAGGGCGAAGCCGAGGCGGTCAGGCGGTTCGCCGCGCTGCTCGGTTAGGCGACGCTCGGCCGCCGACCGGGATCGTTGGCGACGTGGAAGCGGGCGGCGAACTGTTCGGCGCTCGGGCAGCCGGCCGGGCGATAGATGCGCAACTCCATGACGTCGGCACGCGCGATGCCGAACCGGCCTGCGGCTGGCGCGATCGTCTTGTCATCATTGGCAACGCTACGCACGTGATCAACTCCTGTGGCGGGGCCGATACGCCGATCCTGCCGAGTCGTATTGCACAGAAGCGACGAACCAGCTGTGACCGGCGACAAAGCTGCACCCGGGAAAGATTGGCCGCACCTCGCGTTTGACCTGGATCAATCGTGGAGGTGCAGTGCGTGCGTAAGGTCTTGATGATAGTGGTCGCCGGGAGCGTCGCAGCCTCGCTTGGGGCGCAGGCGCCAAAGGAAACTCAATCGCCACGCGCCGCCTCGGCAGGCCCGGACCGGACGATCATGCATGTGCAGGTGATCCTCGACCGGCTCGGCTTTTCGCCGGGCGTGATCGACGGCCGGGAAGGGGAGTCGCTGCGGCTCGCCCTGCGCGGCTTCCAGGAGCGGCACGGGCTGAAGCCGAGCGGCAAGATCGACCAGCCGACGCTGCGCACGCTCTATCCCTATCGCGCCAATCGGCCGACCATCACCGTGGCCGTCGCGCGCGAGGACGTGTCGGGTCCCTTCCTCAACCCCATGCCGAAGGAACCCGCCCAGCAAGCGAAGCTCCCATGCCTCTGCTACCGCACGGCACTCGAAAAGATCGCCGAACGCTTCCACACCAGTCCGACCACACTGGTGGCGCTGAACAGCCCCGAAACACCGCTCAGGGTCGGGCAGCCGATCGTTGTGCCGAACATCATGCCGTCGTCCCGCGACTATGGCGGGGTGAAGGACGCCGGCTGGCAGCGCACCTTGTCGAGCCTGAACGTGGACCCGCGCCAGCCAACGGGCGACCGGATCGTCGTCGACAAATCGGACGGCGTCTTGCGCGTGTTCGCCGGCGAGCGGCTGGTCGGCCAGTTCCCGGTGACGATGGGATCGGAACATGATCCGCTGCCGATCGGCAAGTGGAAGATCACCGCCCATTCCTACAACCCGAAATTCCACTTCAACCCCGACCTGTTCTGGGATGCGAAGGCGGGCCAGACCGACCAGATGCTCCCCGCCGGCCCGAACGGTCCGGTCGGCGTGATCTGGATGGACCTGACCAAGGAACATTATGGCATCCACGGCACGCCGGAGCCGCAGACGATCGGGCGGTCGGAAAGCCATGGCTGTATCCGCATGACCAACTGGGACGTCGCGCGCTTGTCGCTGATGGTGAAGCCGGGTACGCCGGCCGTATTTCAGGAGTGAGCCGTGACACGTCTCGGCTGGTTGTTGCTGCTGCTGTTCGTCGCCGCCGCCGGGGTGGTCGGGCTGATGCTGCGCTTCGGCGGCAGAGCTGAACAGGTACCCGAACCTGCTCCCGCGACCGCCGAGGCGCCGGGCGGAGACCTGGTCCTGCCGGTGGCCGGTGTGCAGCCCGCGCAGCTGACAGACACCTGGGGCCAGGCGCGGGAAGGCGGTGCACGCGAGCATCACGCCATCGACATCATGGCGCCGCGCGGTACGCCGGTGGTCGCGGCGGCGCCGGGCAGGATCGAGAAGATCTTCGAAAGCAAGCCCGGCGGACACACCCTCTATGTGCGGAGCGCGGACGGCAGGACGGTCTATTATTATGCCCATCTCGACGCCTATCGTGAGGGTCTGGGCGAAGGGCAGCGGGTGCGGCCGGGCGACCTGATCGGCACGGTGGGGTCCAGCGGCAATGCCAGCCCTGAGGGACCGCATCTCCATTTCGAGGTGAAGCGGATGGCCAGCGGCGAAGGCTGGTGGCAGGGGCGCAACGTCAATCCCTACCCGCTGCTTGCCGGAAAGCCCACCGCCCGCTAGAGGCGCGCCACTTTCCAGTCTTTCTCAAGGTCGGTCACATGAAGATCAGCGGCGTGGACATTCGTCCCGGCAACATCATCGAATTCGAGGGCGGCCTGTGGCGCGCAGTCAAGATCCAGCACACCCAGCCCGGCAAGGGCGGCGCCTATATGCAGGTCGAGATGAAGAACCTGATCGACGGCCGCAAGACCAACAACCGCTTCCGTTCCGACGAGCGGGTGGAGCGGGTGCGGCTCGACACGAAGGACTTTCAGTTCCTTTATCGCGACGGCGACATGCTCGTTTTCATGGACAAGGACAATTACGACCAGATCTCACTCTCGTCCGACATGTTGGGCGACGAGGAAGCGTTCCTGCAGGACGGCATGGACGTGGTGCTGGAACTGCACGAGGAGAAGCCGATCTCCGTCCAGCTGCCGGACCAGATCGAAGCGACGATCGTCGAGGCGGACGCGGTGGTGAAGGGGCAGACCGCCTCGTCCAGCTACAAGCCGGCCGTGCTCGATAATGGCGTGCGCGTGATGGTGCCGCCGCACATCGCCAGCGGAACCCGCATCGTCGTGGACGTTTACAACAAGGAATATGTTAAGCGGGCGGATTGAGTCTGCTGGCGGCGTAACAAGGTCCGTTCGTATCGAGCGAAGTCGAGATACGCCGTAGTCCGCACCCATTGTCTCTCGACTTCGCTCGAGACGAACGGAGTTTGGTATTGCCCAGTCATTCAGGCCTTTTGACCGTCATGGAGCGGGCCGCGCGCAAGGCGGCACCGCGCCTGCGGCGCGACTTCAATGAAGTCCAGCATTTGCAGGTGTCGCGCAAAGGTCCCGCCGATTTCGTCAGCCAGGCCGACCAGCGCGCCGAACGCACGCTCTATGAGGAGCTGAAGAAGGCGCGGCCCGACTGGGGCTTCCTGATGGAAGAGGCCGGCGAGATCGAGGGCGACCCGTCCAAGCCCCGCTGGATCGTCGATCCGCTCGATGGCACCTCCAACTTCCTCCACGGCATCCCGCACTTCGCTATCTCGATCGCGGTGCAGGAGCCGTCGGGCGAAGTGACCAGCGGGATCGTCTATCAGCCCCTGACTGACGAGAGCTTCTGGGCCGAAAAGGGCCGTGGCGCCTGGCTGCAGGACCAGCGGCTGCGCGTTTCGTCGCGCCGCGACCTGGCGGACGCGCTGATCGCGACCGGCATTCCGTTCAAGGGCCATGGCGATCTCGCGCAATGGAGCCGCATCTTCGGCGCGGTGGCGCCGGAAGTCGCGGGCATTCGCCGCTTCGGCTCGGCCGCCCTCGATCTCGCCTGGGTCGCTGCCGGGCGGTATGACGGCTTCTGGGAGTCCGGATTGCAGCCTTGGGATGCGGCTGCGGGCGTGCTGCTGGTGCGTGAAGCCGGGGGCTTCGTCACCGATTTCCGCGGCGGCGAACGCGTGATGGAACGCAGCGAGTTTCTCGCCGCGAACGACGGCCTCCACACCCGCCTGCACAAGCTCGTGGCGGGTGCGCTGCGCTAACTCCTGAAACGGTTGCGCTGCAGCGGGCAGCGGCCTAGATGCCCGCCCAAGTCTCTGTCGGAGTTCTCCCAATGGCGTCGGTCGCCGCCGGCTATCTGCCGATCCTGTTGTTCCTGGGCGTGGCGCTGCTGCTGTCGAGCGCCTTCGTCTTCCTGCCGATGGTCGCGGCGCGATTCACTGGCTCGCACAAGCCCAACCCGGAAAAGCTCAGCGAATATGAATGCGGCTTTCCGGCGTTCGAGGACAGCCGCAGTCAGTTCGACGTGCGCTTCTATTTGGTCGCGATCCTGTTCATCATCTTCGATCTGGAAGCGGCATTTCTCTTCCCTTGGGCGGTGTCGCTGATGGGCACCGGCTGGGCGGCCTGGTGGGCGATGATGATCTTTCTGGGCGAACTGGTGCTCGGCTATATCTACGCATGGAAGAAGGGAGCGCTCGAATGGGAGTGATGCTCTCGCCGGCCGAAAACAAGTTCCCGCCCGAGGGGACGCTGCCGGACCAGAATTATTTCAACGATCTCAACTCCGAGCTGTCGGACAAGGGTTTCCTCGTCACCTCGACCGAAGACCTGTTCCAATGGGCGCGGACCGGGTCGCTCTGGTGGATGACCTTCGGTCTTGCCTGCTGCGCGGTCGAGATGATCCACGTCAACATGCCGCGCTATGACCTGGAGCGGTTTGGCGCCGCGCCGCGCGCCTCTCCGCGCCAGTCGGACGTGATGATCGTCGCCGGCACGCTCTGCAACAAGATGGCGCCGGCGCTCCGCAAGGTCTACGACCAGATGTCGGAGCCGAAATATGTGATCTCGATGGGATCCTGCGCGAACGGCGGCGGCTATTACCACTATAGCTATTCGGTCGTGCGCGGCTGCGACCGCATCGTGCCGGTCGACATCTACGTACCCGGTTGCCCGCCGACCGCGGAGGCTTTGCTGTACGGCATCATGCAGCTGCAGCGGAAGATTCGGCGCGAAGGGACGATCGAGCGGTGAGGGCCTGCTTACCTTCCATCCGTTCGTCTCGAGCGAAGTCGAGAGACGCGCGTAACGTTATGCTCCGCTTCTCGACTTCGCTCGAAGCGAACGGAGTTGAGGTGGCCGGATGTTGAGCCCCGCACCGAGAATTGCCAGCAACGAAGGCGTGATCGCGGCCATTCGGCCGGCGATCGGCAGCGCGCTGATCGAAGCGGTCGAGCGGCTGGAGGAAGTGACCTTCACCGTCGAGCGCACCCTTCTGTTGGACGTGATGCGCACGCTGCGCGACCAGTTCCATTACCAGCAGCTCATGGAGATCGCCGGCGTCGATTATCCGTCCCGGCCGGAGCGGTTCGAAGTCGTCTATCACCTGCTGTCGGTTACCAAGAACCACCGTATCCGCGTCAAGGTCTCGACCGACGAGGACAGCCCGGTGCCGAGCGTGACCGGACTGTGGCCGGTCGCCGGCTGGCTCGAGCGGGAAGCCTACGACATGTACGGCATCCTGTTCGAGGGCAATCCGGACCTGCGGCGCATCCTGACCGACTATGGCTTTCGCGGCCATCCGCTGCGCAAGGACTTCCCGATGACGGGCTATGTCGAGATGCGCTATTCGGAAGAGCATAAGCGCGTCATCTACGAGCCGGTGAAGCTGGCGCAGGACTTCCGCGCGTTCGACTTCACCTCGCCTTGGGAAGGCGCCGAATATGTGCTGCCGGGCGACGAGAAGGCGGTGCCGGAGGCGAAGGGCGCGCCGACGCCGCTGACCGCCGACCAGATCGCCAAGGCTGGCACCGTCACGTCGACCGCCGCCAAGCCGCCGGTCGAGGAAGCCAAGGTCACGGAGTCGGTCAGGGAAACCGGGGCCGGCCAGCCGCATCCGGGCAACCAGCCGCACGAGAAGCCGGTCCAGCAGGACGGCGCCCCTGCCGAGCCGCCCGCCGACAAGGCGCAGCCGGAAACCGCCGAGCCGGTCCCCCCGCGCACCACCGATCAACCGGAGGGCAAGAATGGGTAATTCTCACCTCCACCTTGCTCCGGCGAAGGCCGGAGCCCTGCGTAACAAAGCTCCGGCCTTCGCCGGAGCACAAGGTTGAGCGATGACTGACACAGCGATCGACCTTCGTGAGCCGGCACAACCCGACACTGCCGGCGATATCGACATCCAGAACTACACGATCAACTTCGGCCCGCAGCACCCGGCCGCCCACGGCGTGCTGCGCCTGGTGCTGGAGCTGGACGGCGAGATCATCGAGCGGGTCGATCCGCACGTCGGGCTGCTCCACCGCGGCACCGAAAAGTTCATCGAGAACAAGACGTATCTGCAGTCGGTCCCTTATTTCGACCGGCTCGATTACGCCTCGCCGATGAGCCAGGAGTATAGCTACGTCCTGGCGATCGAGAAGCTGCTCGACCTCGAAGTGCCGCTCAGAGCCCAATATCTGCGCGTGTTCTGGGCCGAGCTGACGCGGATCAAGAACCATCTGCTGAACCTCGGCTCCCACATCATGGACGTCGGCGCGATGACGCCGAACCTGTGGCTGTTCGAGCTGCGCGAAGACTGCATGAACTTCTATGAGCGCGTGTCCGGCGCGCGTATGCATGCGGCCTATTTCCGGCCCGGCGGCGTGCACCAGGATGCGCCGCTGAAGCTGTTGGCCGATATCGGCGACTGGCTGGACAAGCGCCTGCCGCGCCTGTTCGAAGACGCGATCAGCCTCGTCGCCGACAACCGCATCTTCAAGCAGCGCAACGTCGATATCGCGACTGTCAGCAAGGAAGACGCGCTCGCCTGGGGCTTTTCGGGCCCGATGATCCGCGGCGCCGGCATCCCGTGGGATCTGCGCAAGTCGCAGCCCTATGACGTCTATGACCGTATGGACTTTGAAATCCCGGTTGGCACGCGCGGCGATTGCTACGACCGGTTCATGGTGCGCGTGGAAGAGGTGCGCCAGTCGGCGCGGATCATGAAGCAGTGCCTGAACGAGATGCCGGAAGGGCCGATCGCCAGCCTCGACCGCAAGGTGGTGCCGCCCAAGCGCGGCGAAATGAAGCGCTCGATGGAAGCGCTGATCCATCACTTCAAGCTCTATACCGAGGGCTTCCACGTGCCCGCGGGTGAAGTTTATGTCGCGACCGAAAGCCCCAAGGGCGAGTTCGGCGTGTACCTCGTCTCGGACGGTTCCAACAAACCCTGGCGCTGCAAGATCCGTCCGACCGCCTTCAGCCACCTCCAGGCGATGGACTTCATGTGCAAGGGCCACATGCTGGCCGACGTCACGGCGGTGTTGGGTGCAATAGATATCGTTTTTGGTGAATGTGACCGCTGATGGCTGACGCAGTTCAAATCCCGGACGAGGCGGAAGTCCGCGCGCGTTGGGGCGCATTTACGTGGACCGTCGCCAATGAGGAGAAGGCGCGCGAGATCATCGCGCGCTACCCGGCGGGGCGGCAGCAATCGGCGGTGATGCCCTTGCTCGACCTTGCCCAGCGACAGGTGGGTGAGGAGTTGAATACGCAAGGCTGGCTGCCGGTGCCGGTGATCGAGTTCGTCGCGGCGCAGCTCGATATGCCCTATATCCGCGCCTACGAAGTCGCGACCTTTTACACCATGTACAATCTGGCGCCAGTCGGGCGCTATCATGTGCAGGTGTGCGGGACGACGCCTTGCATGCTGCGCGGCTCGGACGACGTGTTTCGCGCCTGCCACGAGCGTGGGCTGAAGAAGGGCACGACCACCGCTGACGGGCTGTTCACGCTGTCCGAAGTGGAGTGCCTGGGCGCCTGCGCCAACGCGCCGATGGTACAGATCAACGACGACAATTACGAGGATCTGACCTTCGAGAACACGCTGGCCGTGCTCGATGCGCTGGCGAAGGGCGAGCAGCCCAAGACCCTGTCGCAGATCGGCCGGCAGACGAGTGCGCCGGAGGGCGGGCCGACCACCCTGACCGCGATGGTCTCGGAAAATCACGATTATCGTTCGGAATGGGCGGCGTAGTGCTTTCGCTCGCACCTTCCACCCGGTTTGGCCTGAGCTTGTCGAAGGCCTCCCTTTCTGTTCACCCAAGCAAGAAGGGAGGGCTTCGACAAGCTCAGCCCGAACCGCTCTTGGGGTGCAGCACTTTATCTGAGGCTTGAGCCATGCTCGCTGACAAGGACCGCATCTTCACCAACCTGTACGGGTTCCAGGACTGGCGCATCGACGCGGCCATAGCCCGCGGCGATTGGGACGATACCAAGAGCCTGATGCTGAAAGGCCAAGACGCGATCATCGATGAGGTGAAGGCGTCGGGGCTGCGCGGGCGGGGCGGGGCGGGGTTCCCGACCGGCATGAAGTGGAGCTTCATGCCCAAGGAGCCGAAGCCCGGCAAACCCAGCTTCCTCGTCATCAACGCCGACGAGTCGGAGCCCGGCAGCTGCAAGGACCGCGAGATCATCCGTCATGATCCGCACAAGCTGATCGAGGGCGCGCTGATCGCCGGCTTCGCGATGCGCGCGCGAGCGGCGTACATCTACATTCGCGGCGAATATATCCGGGAGGCCGAGACGCTGTTTGCGGCGGTCGCCGAGGCTTATGACCGCGGCTTCCTCGGCAAGAACGCCGCCGGCTCAGGCTATGATTTCGACGTGTTCGTCCATCGCGGCGCTGGCGCCTATATCTGCGGCGAAGAAACCGCGATGATCGAGAGCCTGGAGGGCCATAAGGGCCAGCCGCGCCTGAAGCCGCCCTTCCCGGCGGGCGCGGGACTTTATGGCTGCCCGACCACCGTCAACAATGTCGAGTCGATCGCGGTGGTGCCGACCATCCTGCGGCGCAGCGCGGCCTGGTTCGCGAGCTTCGGGCGACCGAAGAACGAGGGCACCAAGCTCTTCCAGATCAGCGGCCATGTGAACAAGCCGACCGTGGTCGAGGAAGCGATGAGCATCCCTTTCCGCGAGCTGATCGAGAAGCATTGCGGCGGCATTCGCGGCGGCTGGGACAATCTGCTGGCGGTGATCCCCGGTGGTTCGTCGGTGCCGCTGGTCCCGGCGCACGAGATCATCGACTGCCCGATGGATTTCGACGCGCTGAAGGATCTGAAGTCCGGACTCGGCACCGCCGCGATCATCGTCATGGACAAGTCGACGGACGTGGTCCGCGCGATCAGCCGGCTCAGCTATTTCTACAAGCACGAGTCCTGCGGCCAGTGCACGCCCTGCCGCGAAGGCACGGGCTGGATGTGGCGGGTGATGGAGCGGCTGCGCGAAGGCAATGCCGAGATCGAAGAGATCGACATGCTGGAGGAAGTCACCAAGCAGGTCGAAGGCCACACCATCTGCGCGCTTGGCGACGCCGCCGCCTGGCCGATCCAGGGCCTGATCCGCCACTTCCGCCCCGAACTCGAACGCCGTATCGTTGCGCGACGCGGCCATGCGGAGTTTGCCGAAGCGGCCGAGTAACAGCCTCTTTTCAAAACCCCGGTGCCGGAGCATGATGAAGGCACAGGGAAGGCGCACGGCGCCGATGCGAAGGAGGGTTCAGATGGGGAAGCTGCTCATTCTCGCCACGCTGGCGGCATCTGCCGCGGCAACGCCGGCCCTGGCGGACAGTGGCAGCCCGTCCGTCAGCGCTGTTCAGCTCGGCAAATGCATCGTCCGCACGGATCGAGGCGTCGCGGTTGGCCTGCTCAAGTCGCTGCCGCTGACGGGCGGTCAGGTCGATTGGTCCGCCGTCTCTCTCGGCGTCGCAGGCAAATGTCAGGACGCGGCCAATGCAACGGTGACCGTATCGGCGCTGCGCGGCGGTCTGGCGCAGGAACTGTTCAAGCGCGACTTCGTGGAGTTCGGCGTGCAGCCGCAGCGCGCGGTCTATGATCTCGCCAACTTCTCGCTGCCGGTCGAAAAGGACCTGATGGGCGCGGAAGACCCCACCAAGACGTTGTTCCTCACCGCCGACTGCGTCGCGCGGAGCAACCCGAACGGGACCGAAAAGCTGATCAAGAGCGAGCCGGGTTCCGAGCAGGAAGCCAAGGTGTTCGACTCTCTTGGGCAATGGCTGTCGGCCTGCCAGGGCGCGTCGCGCATGGCCTATGGCAAGGCGGAGCTGCGCAGCGCCATCGTGCAGGCAGCCTATCACGTGTCGGCCCGCTATTGGGCGGGGCAGATGACCTATGCCGGGCCTGCGTTCCGGCCGGGTGGAGTGCAGTAACAGCCTGTTCCCCGGCGCAGGCCGGGGTCCATTCCGGGCGACTCCTGGGCCCCGGCTTTCGCCGGGGAACAAGCTTCTCTTCCGCCCTTGCCCCGCCTGTAACCCCCGTCTAGAGGCTCGGCCCGGAGCCTGTATCTGAATGCCTAAACTCACCGTCGACGGGATCGAAGTCGAGGTCCCCCAGGGCGCGACCGTCCTCCAGGCCTGCGAAGCCGCAGGCAAGGAAATCCCGCGCTTCTGCTATCACGAGCGTCTCGCTATCGCGGGCAATTGCCGCATGTGCCTGGTTGAGGTGAAGCCGGGGCCGCCCAAGCCCCAGGCCAGCTGCGCGCTGCCCGCGGCCGACAATCAGGAAGTCCGCACCGATAGTCTGATGGTCAAGAAGGCGCGGGAGGGGGTGATGGAGTTCCTGCTCATCAACCACCCGCTCGATTGCCCGATCTGCGACCAAGGCGGCGAGTGCGACCTGCAGGACCAGACCATGGCCTATGGCCGTGGCTTTTCTCGCTTCGACGAGAACAAGCGCGCGGTCACCGACAAGTATATGGGCCCGATCATCAAGACATCGATGAATCGGTGCATCCAATGCACGCGCTGCGTGCGTTTCGCCGAGCAGGTCGCCGGCGTCGAGGAAATCGGCGCGATCGGCCGCGGCGAGAACATGCAGATCACGACCTATCTCGAGAAGGCGCTGACCAGCGAGCTTTCGGGCAATGTCGCCGATCTCTGCCCGGTCGGCGCGCTGCTGCAAAAGCCGCAGAGCTTCGAGGCGCGGCCCTGGGAGCTGAAGAAGACCCCGTCGATCGACGTGCATGACGCGGTCGGGTCGAACATCCGCCTCGACAGCCGCGGGCGGCAGGTGATGCGGGTGCTGCCGCGCATCAACGAGGATGTGAACGAGGAGTGGCTGTCGGACAAGTCGCGTCACGCCATCGACGGCATGGTACGGCGGCGGCTCGACCGCGTGTTCGTGCGCCGCGCCGGCAAGCTGCAGCCGTCGACCTGGGAAGAAGCTTTCGCCGAGATCGCGCGGCACGCCGATGGTTCGATGGCGGCGATTGCCGGCGATCTGGTCGACTGCGAGACCATGTATGCGGCGAAGGCCCTGCTGCGGTCCTTCGGGTCGGAGCTGCTCGAAGGGCGACAGACCGGCATGGATTACGACACGTCCAGCCTCGCCGCCGTCAACTTCAACACGACCATCGCCGGCATTGAGGAAGCGGACGCGATCCTGCTGATCGGCACCAATCCCCGCCTTGAAGCGCCCCTGGTCAACACGCGCATCCGCAAGGCGATCCGCCGCGGTGCCAGGGTGTTCGCGATCGGGCCTGAGACCGACCTGACCTACAAGGTCGAATGGCTGGGCAACGACCTTGCGCTGCTCGGCAAGCTGCCGGGGACGGTGGCCGAGGTGTTCGGGGCGGCATCGCGGCCAGCGGTGATCGTCGGCGGTGGCGCGCTCAAGGCGGGAGCACTGGGTGCGGCGCTGGCACTGGTTGGACAGCTGAATCTCGTTCGTGACGGGTGGAACGGCTTCAACGTGTTGCATCTGGCGGCGAGCCGGATGGGCGGGCTGATGCTCGGCTATGCCCGGAAAGGCGGGATCGCGGACGTGGTTGCCGCGGCGCCGAAGCTCGCCTTCTTCCTGGGCGCGGACGAGGTGGACTTCACTAAGTTCGCCGGCAGCTTCAAGGTCTATATCGGCCACCACGGCGACAAGGGCGCCCACGCCGCCGATGTGATCCTGCCGGCTGCCTCCTATGTCGAAAAGAGTGGCACTTTCGTGAACCTGGAAGGCCGCGTGCAGGTTGCCGAAAAGGCCGTGTTTCCGCCGGGCGAGGCGCGCGAGGACTGGAGGATCTTCCGCGCCCTGTCCGATGTGCTCGGCAAGCCGCTTTCGTTCGACACGCTCGACCAGCTGCGCGTGGCCATGGTCGCCGAAGTGCCGGCGCTGGGCGTCGAGAATGCCATCGCGCCGATGGCCTGGAACCCGCCGGCGCTGCCGGTCGATGCTTTGGGACCGATCGCCTATCCGGTGGCCGATTTCTACATGACCAACTCAATCTGCCGCGCCAGCCCGACGATGCAGCGCTGCTCGGCCGAAATCACGCATGGCCAGGACTATGCGGAGGCTGCGGAGTGACCGACTTCTTCGCCTCTTACCTCGGCTATGAAGGCGGCTGGTTCGTCGCGACCCTGATCGGCATCCTGCTGATAGCGCTGCCGCTGATGCTGGCGGTCGCGATGATCATCTATGTCGATCGCAAGGTCTGGGCGGCGATGGCGCTGCGGCGCGGCCCCAACGTGGTCGGTCCCTTCGGCCTACTGCAGAGCTTTGCCGACGGGCTGAAGGTGTTCCTGCAGGAAACCATCATCCCGACAGCGGCCAACAAGGGCCTGTTCCTGCTCGCGCCGATCATCACCTTTACCGTCGCGCTGATCTCCTGGGCGGTGATTCCGTTCGGGCCGGAGATGGTACTGGCCAACATCAATGTCGGCCTGCTCTACATCCTCGCCGTCTCGTCGCTGGGCGTGTACGGCGTGATCATCTCGGGCTGGTCGTCCAACTCGAAATACCCCTTCTACTCTGCCCTTCGCGCCGCCGCGCAGATGGTGAGTTACGAAGTGTCGATCGGCTTCGTACTGATCACCGTCGTGCTCTGGGCGGGCACGTTCAACCTGCAGGGCATCATCGATGCGCAGCGGGGACATATCTTCGGTATTTTCAACGGTTTCGTGCTGAACCCGCTGCTGCTGCCAATGTGGGTCGTGTTCCTGATATCTTCCATGGCGGAGACGGCGCGCACGCCGTTCGACGTGACCGAGGCGGAATCGGAGCTCGTCGCCGGCTACCAGACCGAATATTCGTCGATGGCGTTCGCGCTGTTCTGGCTGGGCGAATATGCGAACGTCCTGCTGATGTGCGCGCTGAACGCCATCCTGTTCTGGGGCGGCTGGCTGCCGCCGCTCAATATCGACCTGATCCCCTGGTTCGACATTCCGGGCATCCTCTGGCTGTTCGGCAAGATCTTCTTTTTCTTCTTCATCTTCAGCTGGGTGAGGGCGACCGTCCCGCGCTACCGCTATGACCAGATCATGCGGTTGGGCTGGAAGGTCTTCCTGCCGCTGTCGATCCTGTGGGTGTTCATCGTTTCGGGCGTCCTGATGCTGACCCGCTACCAAGGTGTTTCATGAGCCTCGCGCAACACATCAAGGCGTTCACGCTGTGGGAGTTCTTGAAGGCGCATGCGCTGACTTTGCGCTACTTCTTCAAGCCCAAGGCGACGATCAACTACCCGTATGAACGCAACCCGCTGAGCCCGCGTTTTCGCGGCGAGCATGCGTTGCGTCGTTACCCGAATGGCGAGGAACGCTGCATCGCGTGCAAGCTGTGCGAAGCGATCTGCCCGGCCATGTGCATCACGATCGAGTCCGAGCCGCGCGAGGACGGCAGCCGCCGCACGACGCGCTACGACATCGACATGACCAAGTGCATCTATTGCGGCCTTTGCCAGGAGGCGTGCCCGGTCGATGCCATTGTCGAGGGGCCGAACCTCGAATTCTCGACCGAGACGCGCGAGGAGCTGATCTACACCAAGGAGAAGCTGCTCGAGAACGGCGACCGGTGGGAGCGGAGCATTGCCGGCAATCTTGCCGCCGATGCCCCCTATCGCTAAGCGCGCCGCCATGCGAGATTCTGTCATCCAGATCCTCCCCTGCACTGCAGGGGAGGGGGACCATGCGAAGCATGGTGGAGGGGCCGGCGGCGTAGCCGGCGGTGCAACCCTCCGCTTCGGTTCGGGCCCCTCCACCACGATGCTGCGCATCGCGGTCCCCCTCCCCTGCGAGGCAGGGGAGGACCGGTGATGATCCAGGCGTTCGCCTTTTACCTCTTCTCCGGTGTGATGATCCTGTCGGCGCTGCTGACGATCACCGCCCGCAATCCGGTGCACAGCGTGTTGTGGCTGATCCTGGCATTTTTCAACGCCGCCGGGCTGATGCTGCTGCTGGGCGCCGAGTTCATCGCGATGCTGCTGGTCATCGTTTATGTCGGCGCGGTCGCCGTGCTGTTCCTCTTCGTGGTCATGATGCTCGACATCGACTTTGCCGAGCTGCGGGCGGGCTTTACCCGCTATCTGGGCTTCGGCAGCGTGGTCGCGGTCGCGCTGCTGGCGGAGATCATCATTGCAGTGACGGTGCGGGGTTCCGGCCCGGTCGCCCTGTCCAGCAGGCCAATGGCTGCCACGAGCGTGTCGAACATCCAGGCGCTCGGCCAGCTGCTCTACACGCGCTACCTCTACATTTTCGAAGCGGCCGGACTGGTGCTGCTGGTCGCGATGATCGGCGCCATCGTGCTGACCCATCGCGAGCGCAAGGACTACAAGGCGCAGAAGCCAGGTCTGCAGGTGCTCCGTCGCCCCGAGGACGCCACGCGCAACGTCAACCAGCCGGTCGGGGTGGGGGTCGAACTATGATCGGCCTCAACCACTTCCTGACCGTCTCGGCGATCCTGTTCGTGCTGGGCGTGCTCGGCATCTTCCTCAACCGGAAGAACGTGATCGTAATCCTGATGGCGATCGAGCTGATCCTGCTCGCCGTAAACATCAACCTGGTCGCGTTCAGCGCCTATCTGGGCGATCTGGTCGGGCAGATCTTCGCGATGTTCGTGCTGACCGTCGCGGCGGGCGAAGCGGCGATCGGGCTCGCCATTCTCGTCATCTATTTCCGTAACCGCGGCACGATCGCGGTGGACGATGCCAACAGGATGCACGGATGATCCAGGCGATCGTCTTTCTGCCGCTTCTGGCGGCGATCATTGCCGGGCTCGGCAATCGCGCGATCGGCAACACCGCTGCCAAGACGGTGACGACCGGCGCGCTGTTCATTTCGTGCGCTCTCAGCTGGCCGATCTTCATCGGCTTCCTGACTCACACCGAGCACGCCCATGTCGCGCCGGTGCTGCAGTGGATCAGCTCGGGTCCGTTCCAGGTCGCCTGGGCGCTGCGGGTCGATACCCTGACGGCGGTGATGCTGGTCGTGATCACGACCGTCTCGGCGCTCGTCCACCTGTATAGCTGGGGCTATATGGCAGAGGACGATAGCCAGCCACGCTTCTTCGCCTATCTGTCGCTGTTCACCTTCGCGATGCTGATGCTGGTGACGGCAGACAACCTGGTCCAGATGTTCTTCGGCTGGGAAGGGGTGGGCCTCGCGTCCTACCTGCTGATCGGTTTCTGGTATTATAAGCCGAGCGCGAATGCGGCGGCGATCAAGGCCTTCGTCGTCAACCGGGTTGGCGACTTCGGCTTCATGCTCGGCATTTTCGGTACCTTCTGGGTGTTCGGCACCGTCTCGATCCCCGAGATCCTAGAGCGCGCGCCCACCATGGCTGGAGCGACGGTCGGTTTCCTCGGCGGCAGCTTCGACGTGATGACTTTGCTCTGCCTGCTGCTGTTCATCGGCGCGATGGGCAAGTCGGCGCAGCTCGGCCTTCACACCTGGCTGCCGGACGCGATGGAAGGTCCGACCCCCGTCTCCGCGCTGATCCATGCCGCGACGATGGTCACCGCCGGCGTGTTCATGGTCTGCCGCATGTCGCCGATGTTCGAGACGAGCGCGACGGCGATGACGGTGGTGACGGTCGTCGGCGCCGCGACCGCGCTTTTCGCGGCGACGGTCGGCACCACGCAAACCGATATCAAGCGGGTGATCGCCTATTCGACCTGCTCGCAGCTCGGCTATATGTTCTTTGCCGCCGGCGTGGGCGCCTATGGCGCGGCGATGTTCCACCTGTTCACGCACGCCTTCTTCAAGGCTTTGCTGTTCCTGGGTGCGGGCTCGGTCATCCATGCGATGCACCATGAGCAGGACATGCGCTTCTATGGTGGCCTGCGGAAATCGATTCCGATTACCTTCGTCGCCATGACGCTCGGCACGCTGGCGATCACCGGCGTCGGCGTCGCGGGCATCTTCGGTTTCGCGGGCTTCTATTCGAAGGATGCGATCCTGGAGGCGGCCTACGGCAATGGCTCTGACATCGGCCGGGTCGCCTTCGCGATCGGCGTGTTCGCGGCGCTGCTGACCAGCTTCTACAGCTGGCGGCTGGTCTTCCTGACCTTCTTCGGCAAGCCCCGTTGGGCGGCGTCGGAGCATATCCAGCACGCGATCCATGATTCGCATGGCCATGGCCATGATCACGACAATCCCCCGGCGCAGGAGGATGCGGGGCACACGCCCGCCGCCCACCATGCCGGCCATGACCATGTGGCGGAGGGCACCGGCGGCTATCATCCGCATGAGAGCCCCTGGTCGATGCTGACGCCGCTCGTGCTGCTGTCGGTCGGCGCGGTCTTCGCCGGCTGGGCGTTCGAACATTATTTCCTGAACGCGGAGCACGGCGCCGAGTTCTGGAACGGCAGCCTCGCCTTCGACACGCACCTGATGCACGCGATGCACGAAGTGCCGCTGTGGGTGAAACTATCGGCCACCTTCGCGATGCTGACCGGGCTGCTGATCGCCTGGTGGGCCTATATCCGTGACACGTCCGTGCCGGCGCGCTTCACCGCCACCTTCCGCGGCCTTTACGATTTCCTGCAGCACAAATGGTATTGGGACGAACTGTACAATATCATCTTCGTGCGTCCGGCGTTCGCCTTCGGCCGCTTCCTGTGGAAGCGCGGTGACGAGGGCACGATCGACCGCTTCGGCCCCAACGGCGCGGCCGCGCTGGTCGCGGGCACCAGTCGGGTTAGCGGCCGCCTTCAATCGGGTTATGTCTACACCTATGCGTTCGTCATGCTGATCGGCCTGGCCGGCCTCGCCACCTGGGCGATCGCGGCATGAACCAGCTCGGCTTTCCCATCCTGTCGATCATGCTCGCGGTGCCGACCGCCGCGGCGATCGCCTGCCTTTATCTAAAGCCTGATGGCGCCCGCTGGACGGCGCTGGCGGCGACGCTGATCGACCTGGCGCTCGGCATCCTGCTCTGGGCAATGTTCCAGCAGGGCGGATCGCAGTGGCAGTTCCAGGAATATCTGCCGTTGTTCGGCGACCGCTTCGCCTGGGCGCTCGGCATCGACGGCATCGCGCTGATGCTGATCATGCTCAGCGTGTTCCTGATGCCGATCTGCATCCTCGCCAGCTGGACGTCGATCGAGAAGCAGGTGCCGGAATATATGGCGGCCTTCCTGCTCGTCGAGGTGCTGATGATCGGCACCTTTGCGGCGCAGGACCTGTTCCTGTTCTACATCTTCTTCGAAGCCGGCCTGATCCCGATGTACCTGATCATCGGCATCTGGGGCGGCGCGAACCGCATCTACGCCTCGTATAAATTCTTTCTCTACACGCTGCTCGGGTCGGTGCTGATGCTGATCGCGATGCTGTGGATGTCGAATTATGCGAAGACGACCGACATCCCGACGCTGATGGCGACCGATTTCCCGGTCCAGGCGCAGACCTGGCTTTGGCTCGCCTTCTTCGCCAGCTTTGCGGTCAAGGTGCCGATGTGGCCGGTCCATACCTGGCTGCCCGACGCGCACGTGCAGGCGCCGACTGCTGGCTCCGTAATCCTGGCCGGCGTGCTGCTGAAGCTGGGCGGCTATGGCTTTATCCGCTTTTCCATCCCGATGTTCCCGGAAGCATCGGGCGAACTGGTGACGCTGGTGCTGGTCCTTTCGGGCATTGCCGTCGTCTACACCTCGCTGGTCGCGCTGGTGCAGGCCGACATGAAGAAGCTGATCGCCTATTCGTCGGTCGCCCACATGGCGATCGTGACGATCGGCCTGTTCGCCTTCAACCGCCAGGGCCTTGAAGGCGCCATGATCGTTATGCTCTCGCACGGCCTCGTCTCGGGCGCGCTCTTCCTGTGCGTCGGCGTGATCTACGACCGGCTGCACACCCGCGAGATCGCGGCCTATGGTGGGCTGTCGAACAACATGCCGCGATACGCCGTGCTGTTCCTGCTCTTCACCATGGCCTCGATCGGTCTGCCGGGGACGAGCGGTTTTGTCGGCGAGTTCCTCTCGCTGATGGGCGCATGGCAAGTGTCGACCTGGGCGACTGCGGTCTGCACCACCGGGATTATCCTGGGCGCCGGCTATGCGCTTTATCTCTATTGGCGCATCGCGTTCGGGGTAGCGCGCACGCCCGAGGCGGCGACGCTGCCGGATCTGAACGGGCGCGAGATCCTCAGCCTGGGCGCGATCGCGGCGGTGGTGCTGTGGATGGGCGTCTACCCGGAAAGCTTCCTCGCCCCCATGCGCCAGGACATCGGCACGTTGGTCGCGCGGATCGATCGTGCCCGCCCAAGCTTCGATCCGGGCTTCGCTGCCGGTTCCGCCGCCCACGCGGCGCCAGCTAAGGCCGAGGCGCACCACTGATGGACTACGCACATAATCTTCTGGTCGCCGCGCCCGAGGTGCTGCTGTCGCTCGGCGCCATCGCGCTGATGATGTGCGCGGCCTATGCCGGCGACAAGGCATCGCGCTGGATCGGTTGGGCTGCCGTGATCTTCTTCGTCGTGGCCGTGTTCGCGTCGTTGAACCCGGCGGGCGATGCGTTTGGCGGCCTGTACCGCGCGGACAGCTTCTCCGCTTTCGCCAAGGTGCTGATCTATGCCGGTGCCGCGGTCGCGGTGGTGCTGGCACCCGACTATTTCGAACGCAATGGCAGTCCCTTGCGCGCCGAATATCCGGTGTTGATCATGCTGTCGGCGGTGGGCGCGGGCATGATGGTCTCGGCGTCCGACCTGCTGACCCTCTATGTCGGCCTCGAACTGCAGAGCCTGTCGTCCTACGTCCTCGCCAGCTTCATGCGGCGGGACAATCGCTCGGCCGAAGCCGGGCTCAAATATTTCGTCCTCGGCGCGCTCGCCTCCGGCATCCTGCTTTACGGTATCAGCCTGCTCTACGGTTTCACCGGTACGACGCAGTTCGATGCGATCGCGGCGGCGTTCGGCGGCGAGGTCTCGACCGGCCTGCTGTTCGGACTGGTGTTCGTGCTTGCCGGTATCGCGTTCAAAATCGCGGCGGTGCCGTTCCACATGTGGACGCCCGACGTGTACGAAGGCGCGCCGACGCCCGTGACGACGCTGTTCGCCTCGGTTCAGAAGGTCGCGGCGGTCGCGCTCATGGTGCGTGTGACGGTCGAGGCGATGGGCCCGGCCTATGAGGCATGGCGCCAGATCGTCATCTTCTCGGCGCTGGCCTCGATCGTGCTGGGCGCCGTCGCGGCGATCGGCCAGACCAACATCAAGCGCCTGCTCGCCTATTCGTCGATCAATAATGTCGGCTTCGCGCTGATCGGCCTTGCCGCCGTGCAGCCCGGGCAGGTGGACGGGGTCGCGGCGGTGATGACCTATATGGCCATCTATATCGTGATGACGCTCGGTTCGTTCCTGGTGGTGCTGCAGATGCGCGATGCCGAAGGGCGCAATGTCGAAACGATCGCCAGCCTGTCCGGCCTGTCGCGAACCAGCCCCGGTCTTGCGCTGGCGCTTGCCATCTTCATGTTCTCGCTGGCGGGCATCCCGCCGCTACTGGGCTTCTGGTCGAAGTTCGTGGTGTTCGACGCGGCTGTGAAGGCCGGGCTGTGGCCGCTCGCCGCCATCGGCATCGCTGCCTCGGTGATCGGCGCCTATTATTATCTGAAGATCGTCAAGACGATGTACTTCGACGATCCCGCGCCTGCCTATCGGCCGGTCGACAACAAGGTCGAAGGCGGGCTGATCGCGCTGTCGGCGCTGGCCATGTCGCCGCTCGGCTATTTCCTGATTCCGGCGCTGGGCATCGTCAGCATCAACGCGGCGCGGGCGCTGTTCTGATCGAGATCCGCACGGTCCAGCGGACCGCGTCCACCAATGCCGACATGCTGGCGCTCGCTGCGAACGGCGCGGCCGAAGGGCTGTGGCTGCGGGCGATTGAGCAGACGGCGGGCAGGGGACGGCTTGGCCGCGCCTGGGTGTCGCCGCCGGGTAATCTCTATGCGAGCACCATCGTACGGCTCCGTGCGGGCGATACCGGTGCGGCCACCCTGGCGCTGGTCGCCGCGGTGGCGCTGGAAGAGACGCTGCGTGCCTATGGCGCGGACGCCACGATCAAATGGCCGAACGATCTCCTCATCGGCGATGCGAAGCTGACCGGCATCCTGCTCGAGCGGACCGGGGACGCGGTGGTGGTCGGGATCGGCGTCAATCTCGCGCACCATCCGGACGGTCTGGATCGGAAAACGACCAGCTTGGCCGCTCAAGGTTCAACGCCGCCGGACGCCGAGCTGTTCCTGCGTGACCTTGCCGATGCCTTCGCCCGCTGGCTGACGGCATGGCGTCGCTCGCTCGACGAGGTGCGCCGGCGCTGGCTCGACCGTGCGCATCCGCTCGGCACTGCCCTCTCCGTGCGGCTGCCGGACCTGCCTCCGCTCGAGGGGCTGTTCGACGGGCTGGACGATCAGGGCGCGCTCCGCTTGCGCTTGCCCTCGGGCGAGGTCCAAGTCATCCACGCCGGCGATGTGTTCACGATCTGAAGGAAACGGCCATGCTGCTCGCCATCGATGCGGGGAACACCAACGTCGTCTTCGCGCTCGTCGAGCCCGGATCAGGCGGCATTCGCGCGCGCTGGCGTATCGCGACCGATCCGCGGCGGACGGGCGACGAATATGCGGTGTGGATCACGCAGCTGCTCGGCCTCGAAGGGCTCGAGCGGTCGGCGATCGACAAGGTGATCATCTCGACCGTGGTGCCGCGCGCGCTCCACAATCTCGAGGTGCTGTCGACCAAATATTTTGGGGTGACGCCATTGGTGGCGGGACGCGCGCCCGTCGAATGGGGCATGGACCTGGATGTGGAGGAGCCGCAGAATCTCGGTGCCGACCGGGCCGTCAACGCGATCGCGGCGCATGCGCTGCACGAGGGCGACCTGATCGTGGTCGATTTCGGCACCGCCACCACCATCGACTGGATCGATTATCGCGGGGCGTATAAGGGCGGGATCATCGCGCCGGGCATCAACCTGTCGCTGGATGCGTTGGTCAATGCCGCCGCCAAGCTGCCGCGCATCGCGATCGAGGCGCCTGTCGGCAACTCGGTTGTCGGCCGCAACACCGTCGATCAGATGAACATCGGCATCTATTGGGGCTATGTCGCCCTGATCGAAGGTCTGATCGCGCGGATGAAGGCGGAGATCGGGCGGCCTGCCAAAGTGATCGCCACTGGGGGCCTGGCGGTCCTGTTCGAGAAGCACACGCTAGCGTTCGACGCGGTCGAGCATGATCTCACGCTACGCGGGCTCGCGATGCTTGCGGAGCGTGTAAAAGGCTAAGCAAGTCCCTACATAAACGTCATGCCGAACTTGTTTCGGCAAAGGGCCTCCAACGATCCGAAGCTGGAAAGCTTGTCCCGAAACAAGTTCGGGATGACGGAGTGGGGGCAAAGCAAGGAACAACATGACTCCCGGTAAAGAACTTCTCTTCCTCGCGCTCGGCGGTTCGGGCGAAATCGGCATGAACGTCAACCTCTACGGGTGCGAGGGAAAATGGGTGATGGTCGATTGCGGCATCACCTTCGCGGATCCGGCATATCCGGGCATCGACCTGATCCTGCCGGACCTGAGCTTCATCGAGGAGCGGCCGGGCGATCTGCTCGGGATCGTGCTGACCCATGGGCATGAGGATCATATCGGCGCGCTTCCCTATCTGGCCGCCGACCTCGGCGTGCCGCTCTATGCGACGCCGTTCACCGCTGGCCTCATCCGCGGCAAGCTCGAGGAGGAGGGCATCAGCGAGCAGGTGAAGCTGCACGTGATCGATCGCGAACACGGCCAGTTTCACCTGGGGCCGTTCGGTTTCGAATATGTGCCGCTTGCCCACTCCATCCCCGAAGGCAATGCGCTGCTGATCGAGACGCCCTATGGCCGCGTCTTCCATACCGGCGACTGGAAGCTGGACGAGGAGCCGCTGCTCGGCACACCCTCGACCGCCGCTGAGCTGGAGGAGATTGGCGACAAGGGGGTGCTGGCGCTGGTCTGCGATTCGACGAACGTGTTCAACGACGAAGCATCGGGCTCGGAGGCCGCGGTGCGCGAGGGGCTGGACGGCGTGATCGCCGGCGCGACGGGCCGCGTGCTCGTCACCACCTTCGCGTCCAACGCGGCGCGGTTGGCGACCTTGGGCCAGGTGGCGCAGGACACCGGCCGGCGCATCTGCGTTGCCGGCCGCTCGCTCGATCGCATCCTCCGGGTGGCAAAGAGCGTCGGCTATCTGCGCGACTTTCCGGAGCCGATCGACTTCGAATCCGCGATGAAGCTGCCGCCGCGCGAGGTGATGATCGTGGCAACGGGCGGGCAGGGCGAGGCCCGCGCCGCGCTCGGCCGCATCGCCTTCGACCAGCATCCGATCAAGCTCAGCGAAGGCGATCTGGTCGTCTTTTCGTCGAAGCAGATCCCCGGCAACGAGATAGCGATTGGTCGCATTCAGAATGCGCTGGCCGCGAAGAACATCCAGATGATCACGGATCGCCAGGCGCATGTGCACGTCTCCGGGCACCCCGGCCGCCCGGAACTGGCGCTGATGTACAAGTGGATCCGGCCGGAGATCATCGTACCGGTCCATGGCGAGCGTCGACACATGGCCGAACAGGCGCGGTTCGCCGAGGCACAGGGCGTGCCCCGCTCGATCGTGCAGGAAAATGGCACGATGGTGCGGCTTTCGCCCGACGGGCCGCGCGTTGTCGGGCAGGAGCGGGCAGGGCGGCTGGTCCTCGACGGCGATGTGATTCTGCCGGCAGACGGTTCGACGATCAACGAGCGGCGCCGCATCGCCGCCTACGGGCAGATGTCGGTGGCCGTCGCGCTCGACGCGGCAGGGCGCCTGAAGGGTGAGCCCGAGGTGCGCCTGCAAGGCATTCCGGTCGAAGAGGATAAGGACGAGTTCCTGGCCGATGCCTGCGACGCGGCAGCCGAGGCGGCACGCGCCGGCGGCAAGGATGAGGACAAAATGCGCGAGTCGATCCGGCTCGCCGTTCGCCGCAAGGCCGTCGAATGGACGGGCAAGAAGCCGATCGTCGATGTCCTGCTACTGAGGGTGTAGCATGCGCTGGACGTCAATCCTTGCCATCTACCTGCTGTTCTGGGCGCTGTCGGTCTTCTTCGTGTTGCCTTTCGGCGTCCGCACCCATGAAGAGGCCGGAGCCGAGCGCGTGCCCGGACAGGCCGACAGTGCCCCTCATCAGTTCAGCATCGCGCGGGTGGCCGTGCGCACGACGATCGTCTCGGCGATCCTGTTCGGGCTCTATTACGCCAACTACGTCAATGGCTGGATCGGCCCCGCCGATCTCGACCTGTTCTCGCCGTCCAACTGACCGTCAGGCGCGGAGCCGCTCGATGGCCTGGGCGAGCGCGACGTAGAGCTTGCCCATGTCGGAGGAGAGCAGGGTCACGGCCACCTGGCTGCCGTCGCGTGTGGCGAGGACGTTGCGCAGCATCGCCTCGAAATCGTGGATGTAGCGGTTCACCTGCTCCCGGAACTCGGGGTCGCTGTCGTAATGCGACAGGATCGCGCGGCTCTCGCCGGCCTCCAGCAGGCGCACGGCGCGGCGGGTGAAGACGCCGCGATCGCCCTTCAGATAGGCCGCCCAGGCGCTGTCGGTGACTTCGTTCGAGAGGATCTTCGCAACGTCGATGGCGGTCGAGTTGAGCGCCTCCATCAGCAGCGACGCGCGGCGGGAGAAGCTCTCGCGATTGGCGGCATCGGCCTGCTCGCGCGCCTGCTCGACTCGCGCTTCCAGCGCCGCTGCGCCCTGTTCCACCTGCGCCATCTGGTCGTGCAGCATCGCGGCGGCCGCATTGGCTGCGGCGACGGCGCGCTCGGCGGCTTCCGCGACCGACAGTACCTGCTTCTCCACTCGTGCGGCCACGACTTCTTCAAGCGCCCGATCGGCGGCATGGCCGATGGAAGCTGCCGCCTGGGGCACGATCCGCTCGAACGTCTCCCTTGCCCGCTCCGCCGCCTGCGCCGCGGCATCGCGCACGCGGAGCATGACTTCGATCAGCTGCGCGCCGGAGCCATCGGCGACCGCCGCCATCTGGCCCTGGGCCTGATCGAGCGCGTCTGACAACTCCGTGACGCCGCGCCTGCCGGATTGCAGCTGGCGTTCCGCGGCCTGGCCGAACAGCTCCACCGCCTCGCGCTGCTGCTGCAGCAGCTTCTCGGTCTGGGCGAGACGGTCGAGGGCTGCTGTCGCGCCATTCTCGACCTCGCTCATCGCCGGACGCATCGCCTGCAGCCGCTCCTGGCTGGCGGCCGCATAGCCGTCGAGCCGGGCGAGAGCCGCCGGCAGGGTCTCGTCGATCTCGCGCGCGCTGGCGTCGAGCGCAGTGAGCAACGCTTCGCTCCGCCCAATGAAGCTGTCCGCAGCGTCACCGGCATTGGCGAGTGCGCCGGCCAGCCGCTCGGCATGATCGCCGAGCGCCTGCACGGCACCCGCGAGGCGCTCGGTGCGCGTGCCGCCGTCCTCATCCAGCCGCGCGAGCCGCTGTTCGATGTCCGCGACGCCCGAGGAGAGCTTGTCGACCAGCGCAGTGCCGCTGGTGTCGTGCCGGGCGATGGAGCGGCCGATCGCATCTATCTCGGTGCCGATCGCTTCGATGCGGGCGGCGAGGGCAGTCATCACGTCGGTGCCGGTGGTGTCCAGAGCTGCGCGCGATTGATCGACCAGCGCCAGCATCGCCGAGCCTTGGGCTTCCACGCTGCGACGCGCCTCTTCCAGCGCCTCCGCCGCTCGGGCGAGCGATGCCTGGACGGCTTCGTTCATCTGCTCGGCCGTCGCGTCCAGCTGGACCCGCGCGGACTCGGTCGTGCTCTCGATGCGGGCGAGGTGCGAAGCCAGTCGTTGGGCCGCGCCGCTCGCGACCTCGTCGGCCTCGCGTCCACGAGCGAGCAGAGCCGACAGCTGCGCTTCGAGAGCGCCGGCCTGGGCAAGCGCCGCGCCCCCAGCGGCGTCCAGGGCAATGGCGATGCCGCCGGTCTGTTCCTGCGCCTTGGGTAGCGCGTTCAGCAGCAGTTCCAGTTCCTTGCTGGCCTTGCCGGCCGACTCGACCAACGTGTCGGCGTGGCGATCGAGCGCCTCGCCATCGGTCCGGAAGCCGGAGGCGATTCCCGCCAGGCGTGCCGCCGCTTCTTCGCCGATTTGCGTCAGCTGAATCGCCTGATCGGAGAGCGCCTCGCGATTCGCGTCGAGTCGCGCGGTCAGCTGGGCGACCTGAGCTTCCAGCCTGACCGACTCGCTACGCATGCCCTGCGCGGTGGACAGAAAGCGCTGTGCTTCGCGCCTGCTGGTGCGGAGCGCCAGCACGCCCACCACGCCCAGCACGGCAAGGGGCGCGCTCGCCGCACCGATGATCATCGCGAGATTGGCAAAAGCATCCTGCCGCGCCGCAATCGACCAGACGACGAAGGATATCCAGGCGACTGCCGCCAGCGCGAGCAGCACGGGCACGATCCACTCGCCGGCACGTCGGGCAGGCGGCTCCTCGAACACGGGCTCGGGTACGAGAACCGTCACATCTTCCTCGATCAGATCGTCTTGCGGTTCGGGCCTCAGCCCGACGATATTGCCCCCGGTCATGGCCGGAGCATAACAGCTTTTGAGGGCCTGAGAACAAGCGGGAGGTTACCGGGCCTTAAGGATTTCGGGGATAAGCAGGCGCCATGTCCTTCGAGCAAGCCCTCAACACCACGCTCGCGGCCGCCTTTGGCGACGATCAGAGCCTTGTCCTGGAACTGCGCGGCGCGTTCATCGAAAGCGCCGAGCGTCATTGCCGGGCGATGGCCGAAGCGGCGTCGGACGATGAGTGGCGCGACGCGGCGCTGCGGCTGAAGGGACTTGCGGCAAGCTTTGGCGCAACCAGCCTCATGGAGCAGGCCGGCCGCGCCGCCGCTTCGGCACGCAACTCCCGGCTGCTGGTGGAGTTGCAGGGCAGCGTCGCCGCCGTCGCGCTCTGATCCCGCTTTTGCGCCGGCCGATTAGGGCCTAAGCGCAGGCTCCATGCGGGGGCCATCATGCTGACCGGGTTGATCGTCGCGGGCGAGGAAGCCGCCGATGGCGCTTGCCTGCGCGCGGAGCTGCCCGTGGCCGGCCAGACCGTCATGGAGCATCAGGCGCGGCTGATCGCGGAGGCGGGCGCCGCGCGTATCATAGTCATCGCCGAGCGGCTGAGCCCCATGCTGGCCCAGGCGGTCGCACGGCTGCGCGCCGACGGCCTGGCGATCGAGGTGGTGCGACAGGTCGACGATGTCGCGCAGCGGGTACAGACCGACGAGCGGATCCTGCTACTGGCCGATGGCGTGGTCAGCGACCTTGCCGCCATCGAGCGGATCCTCGCCACGCCCGCGCCCGCTGTCCTGGTACTCGCCGATGCCGCCGACACCCGCGGCTGGGAACTGATCGACGCGAATGCACGCTGGGCGGGGCTGCTGCTCGCCGACGGCGAACTGGTGCGCCGAACCGCGCGCATGCTGGGCGAGTGGGAGCTACAGTCGACTCTGCTACGCAACGCCGTCCAGTCGGGGGCGTCGCGGGTTCCGGTGGAGGGCGTCGCGATCCTGGCGCGGGTAGACGACCCTGCGGCGGCGCAGCTCGTCGAACAGGCGATCAGCCGCGGCGCAGCGCGCCGGCCGACTGGCCTGCTCGACCGCTATCTGTTCGAGCCGGTCGCGCGCCTGCTCGCCCCCAAGGCGATGCACGCAATGATCGATCCCGCCTGGCTGCGCACCGGTTCGGCGGGGCTGCTGGGGCTAAGCGCGCTGCTGCTGCTCTCAGGCTGGCGCTGGCCGGCGCTTCTAGCCGCACTGTTTTCAGGTCCGCTCGACTCGCTTGGCCGCCATTTAGGGGCGTTGAGCCTGCGGTTGCGTCGGGACCAGCATCGCGCCGGCCAGCTGCGCCTGGCCGCCGCTGCCGCGGCCCAGCTCGCGCTCGGTTGGAACTTGCGAGACTATGGCTGGGGATCGATCGCGCTCTCGATCATGACCCTCGGCCTCGTGAGCGCAGCCTTTGAACATGAGCGTTGGGTCGGCAAGGCGGCTCCGAGGCCGCTCTGGCTGGCCGAGACGGACCTGCTCATTTGGCTGATGCTGCCCTTCGGCCTTGCGGGGTGGTGGGTCGGTGGGCTCGCCGTGCAAGCGGCGGTCGCCTTCGCTTCACTGCTCGCGCTGCAGCGGCTGACCCGACGTCAGTCCTGAAGTACGCGTGCGTCGCCGACCGGCTCCTCGCCCGCGAACAACCGATCGAGCCGTGCGCGGAGATTGGCGCTGAAATGCTCCTGCGGGACAGATTTGGGCCGGTTCAGGCAGATTTCCTTGGCGATCGCGTCCTTGATCCGGTCCACGGCGGCATCGTCCAGCACGCCGGCACGGTTCAGCTCGATCGCCAGCTGTACCAGTCCGACGGACGTCGCCTGCGCGCGCATCCCGACAAGATCGATCAGGTCGTGCAGCCTTTTATCCTCGACATAGCCCATCGGCTCGCTCCCTCTCCGACGAGCAGCATATGATCCCGGGAGCGAGCCTGTCCACCGCCGCGCAAACGGAACCTCACCCAAGTCACGTCGTTCCCGATGCGGAACAATGGAGGCGGAGATGCGCATGGGGTTCTTCAAGCGATACGGCTATGCGTGGCTGACCTTGGCCTTTTTCGCCGTGTCGATGGTCCTGCACCTGCATTTCGGCTGGCTTGCCTTTCAGGACACTGCGACCGACCACGGCCAGACGCCTGAATATTCGGCATTCCTGACCGAATGGGCGCGCGACGTGTTCGAGAACTGGCAATCCGAATTCCTGCAGCTGCTCTGGCAGGTCGTTGGCCTCGCCTACTTCCTCTACATCGGCTCGCCCTCATCCAAGGAGAATGACGACCGGATGGAAGCCAAAATCGACGCGCTGATCCGCATCACCGGCGGCAAGGAAGGCGGGCGCCTGATCGAGCAGCTCGATGAACTCTACGCCCGGACACACGGCAACTCCGACCCCTTCGCTCATTCGGACGAGTTGGCGCGCAAGGCCGGCGAGAATGTGCCTCACGTCGCGGCGCGCGCGACTAGCTGAGGTCTTGCTGCGGGACCTTTCGCCTGCATATCCGGTTGAGCCGTCATGCCGCGCATCCTTCGCCCCCTCGCAAGCCTCGTCACTGCCTCGCTCTTGCTCGGCTCCTGTGGCGGCGGCCCCGAGCCTGTGGCGAGAGTGTCGGAGGAAGACCGCGTCTATGGCGCCGAGCAGCATCCCCGGCTGCTTGCGGAGTTCGGCGGTGCCTATGCGGGCGAAGAAGCGCGCTATGTGGCGGCTCTGGGCGAGAAGATGGCGACCGCTGCCGGCCTGCAAGGGCAGTGCACCTTCACGCTGGTCAACACCGACGTCGTCAATGCATTCGCTGTTCCCGGCTGCTACATCTATGTCACGCGGGGCCTGTTCGCGATCGTGACCAGCGAGGCGGAACTCGCCTCCGTATTGGGCCATGAAGTCGGCCATATCGTCGGGGCCCATTCGCGGCGGCAGGAGCAACGGTCGATCTGGCGGACCATTGGCGTCATCGCGGTCAGCCTGACCGGGTCGGAACAGCTGACCAGGCTCGCCAGCCAGGCGGCGCAATATTTCACGCTGCGCTACTCCCGCGCGCAGGAATACGACTCCGACGCGCTCGGCATCCGCTATCTGGAAGCGGCAGGCTATGATCCCCACGCCGCGCCGGACATGCTGGCGGCGCTTGGCCGGCAGGAACAGTTTCTGACCGCGACCAGCGGGCGCGACCAGGCGAGCGCCATTCCCGAATGGGCGAGCAGCCATCCGCTGACCGAGAACCGCATCGCGCGCGCGCAGGGCTTGGCCCGCAAGATCGAGCCCAATCCCGACACCTTACCGGAAAACGAGGCAGCCTATCTCGCGGAAGTGGACGGCCTGCTCTATGCCGATGACCCGGAGCAGGGCTTCGTCCTCGGCCGCAGCTTCGTGCATCCGCTCATGCGCATCGCCTTTACGGCACCGCCGGGGTTCACGCTGACCAACAGTCCGCAGGCGATCATGCTTACCGGCCCGCGCGGCCTGCGCGGGGAGTTCGGCGGCGGGGCCATGCCCGATGGGCGGCTCGACCGTTACGCCGAGGCGCTGGTCCGGCAGATTGTCGGGCAGGGGGAGGCGCAAGCCCAGGTCTCGCAGGCGCTGGTGAACGGACTTCCCGCCATTTTCGTGCAGCTTTCGGTAGCATCGCGGCAGGGGACCGTTCCGATCAGCATCGCCGCCTATGAGGGCGGCGATGGTCAGGCCTATCATTTCGCGATCCTTTCGCCCCCGACCGAGCCGAGCCTCGACCGGGTGGCGGAGCTTTTCCGTTCCTTCCGTCGCCTCTCTTCCGACGAAGTGGCGCGCTTGCGCCCGCGCGTGATCCGAACGGTTATCGTGGCGATGGGTGATACAATCGACACGCTAGCGGGGCGGATGGCCGATGCTCATCCTCGCGAGCTGTTCCAGCTGCTGAACGGGCTCTCTCGAGGTGACCGGCTGCGGCCCGGCCAGCGCGTGAAGATCGTCAGCTGGGCCGATCGGTGAAGCGGGGCGCCTCTCCGGAGGCGCCCCGCTTTCATCATCAGTAAGCGCTCGTGGTGGCGCGTGCGCGAGTCGAGCTGTGCCCGCCATGGCGATAGAGAATATCTTCCGCGGCATCGCGCGTGATGCCCGCGTCGCTCGGATCGACCGAGACGAAGATGCCGCCCTGCTTGATCCGCTCGCCATAGTAATTGGCGTCTTCATGGCTGACGCCATGCTTGTGGAGCGCTTCGTTGAGGCTGCCAGCCGCCGCGCCGATGACGGCGCCGATGCCGATCGCTTCCGGCACGGCCGAAGCGGCAATCGCGCCGGCTGCCGCCAAGGGGCCGACACCCGGAATCGCAAGCGCCGCGACGCCGAGGCCGGCGCCAAGTGCGCCGCCACCGATCAGCCCGCGAATGATGCTGCCATGCCCATCATGTTCGGTCGTATGCCCGTCGCTGGTCTCGGTCGTCTTGCCGTCGCGCTGCGCGATGACGGACACTGCGCTCTCGCGCACCCCCGCTCGGCGCAACTCGGAAAGGGCGCGTTCGGCCTCGTCATAGCTGTCGAACACAGCGGACACGACGGTGTTGTTCATCGATGCTCTCCTGGAAATCGGCCCTACACGGCCGGAGAGCAGAACGGGCGCGCGCTGACTCACGTTCCGTGCAATTCGCAAGGGAGCATGGCGGACAGGGTGGGATTCGAACCCACGGTGGACTTGCACCCACGGCGGTTTTCAAGACCGCTGCCTTAAACCACTCGGCCACCTGTCCGGCCGCCAAGCGCTTATCGCTTCGGGAACGGGACGCAAGAAAACTCTGTTCTCGAGGCGCGGGCTTGTGGCAGTCTTGCAAAAGCGGGAAGAGGTGCCGGCATGCGTAAGTTGATTGCCGCCGCCGCGATGTTGCTCGGTGTAGGAGCACCCGTCGCGGCTCAGGACGAAACGGGGTTTCAGGCCTTTCTGGAGCAGGTGCGCCAGCAGGCACTGCGCGAGGGCGTGAGTGCACGGACCCTGGACCAGGTGCTGCCGACCCTAAGCCTCAACCCGCGGGTGGTGGAGCTCGACCGCGCGCAGCCGGGCGGCAACCCCGCCGCGCCGCCTTCCGCCTCGATCCCGGCCTTTGCACCCTATCGCGTCAAGCATGTCGACCGCGCGCGCATCGATCGTGGCCGGGCCAAATACCAGGCGCTGCGGCCGCTGCTGTCGCGCGTCGAGGCGCAGACCGGCGTGCCGGAGGAAATCATGGTCGCCATTTGGGGCCATGAGACCAATTACGGCTCCTATACCGGCGACTTCGACCTGCCGCGCTCGCTCGCCAGCCTGGCCTATGAAGGCCGACGCCGCGAGCTGTTCACCAAGGAACTGATCGCGACCTTCAAGATGATGGACCGCGGCGTGCCGCGCGATCGGCTGAAGGGCAGCTGGGCGGGCGCGACCGGCTATCCGCAGTTCCTGCCCAGCATCTATCTCCGCCTGGCTCGGGACGGCGATGCCGACGGCCGCGTCGACATCTGGACGTCGGAGGCCGACGCGCTTGCTTCCATCGCCAATTACTTCGTCAGCGCCGGCTGGCGACCGGGGCGGCCCTGGGGTGTGGCGGCGAGCGTCCCGCCTTATCTTGACCGGACCTCGGTGGCGGGGAAGGTCACGTCACCGCGGTGCCCGCGTGTGCACGAACGCCACACCCGCTGGATGACGGTCGCGGAGTGGCGCGCGCGGGGGGTGGTGCAGGCCGGGGGGGCGCGCCTGCGCGATGCCGAACTGGTGACATTGCTGGAGCCGGACGGCCCGGGGGCCACGGCTTATCTGCTCACGAGCAATTACCGCGCGATCCTCGATTATAACTGCTCCAATTTCTACGCGCTTTCGGTAGGGCTGCTGGCGGACGAAGTCGCCCAAGCATCGTGAGTATCCGAATGAAGCCCTATCTGCCCGGTTCGCTCTTCCTCGTCGCACTCGCCACTCCAACCGTCGCCGCCGCGCCGCCATTCGAGACGCCCGCGCCGGTCGCCTATATGCTCGACCTGTCCTCGGGCGCCGAGCTTTACGCGAAGGATGCCGACCGCCGTATGCCGCCGGCGTCGATGGCGAAGATGATGACAGTCTATGTCGCGTTCGACATGATCAAGAAGGGCGAGCTGAAGGAGGGCCAGACTTTCCAGGTTCGCCCGGAAACCTGGCAGAAATGGCACGGGCCGGCCGCGGGGTCGACGATGTTCCTCAGCCCCAACGAGCAGGTCTCGGTGGAGAATCTGCTGAACGGCATCGTGGTGCTGTCGGGCAACGACGCGTCGGTGGTGCTGGCGGAAGGGATTGCCGGCACCGAACAGGCCTTCGCCGAACGCATGAACCAGGCCGCGCGGCGGCTCGGGATGAGCGGCAGCCGGTTCTGCAACTCCAATGGCTGGCCGGACGAAGGCTGCACGCAGGTGACCGCGCGCGATCTCGCCAAGCTCGCGGCGGCGACGATTAGCGACCATCCGCAGCTCTATAAGAAATATTACAGCCGCACCGAGTTCACCTGGGGCAAGACACTGGGCGGCGGCGACCCGATCACCCAGGCCAATCGCGACCCGCTGCTCGGACGGGTGCAGGGCGCCGATGGCCTGAAGACCGGCCACACCGAAGAGGCCGGCTATGGTTTTACCGGTTCCGCCGAGCAGAATGGCCGGCGGCTGGTGATGGTCATTTCAGGGCTCGACAGCTTCAACCAGCGCATCGCCGAATCGGTCCGCTTCATGGAGTGGGGGTTCCGCGCCTGGCAGGCCAAGCCGCTCTTCAAGCAGGGCGCGCGGGTCGAGACCGCCGATGTGCAACTGGGCGACGAGGACCAGGTGGGCCTGATCGCACCGCGCAACCTCGCCGTGACGTTACCGGGCGGCGCGGCGTCTAACGTGCAGGTGAAGGTGGTCTATAACGGGCCGTTGAAGGCGCCGATCAGGAAGGGGCAGCACGTAGCCGATCTGGTCGTGTCGACGCCCGACACGCCGCCCCAGACTATGCCGCTGGTCGCCGAAAGCGATGTCGGCAAAGCTGGGTTCTTCGGCCGCATCTGGGCCGCGCTCACCTCCTTCTTCGCTTGAGCGGCAAATTCATCACGCTCGAGGGCGGCGAAGGGGTCGGCAAGTCCACGCAGGCGCGCCGCCTCGCCGATGCGCTCCGCGCCCGCGGCCTGGACGTGGTGCTGACGCGAGAGCCGGGTGGCAGCGATGGCGCCGAGGCCATCCGCGGGCTGCTGCTCGAGGGCGAGGGCGACCGTTGGTCGATGCCGTCCGAAGCGCTGCTTTTCGCCGCCGCACGCGCGGATCATCTCGCCAAGACCATTCGCCCCGCAGTGCAAGCCGGCAAATGGGTCGTCTGCGACCGTTTTCTCGACAGTTCGCGTGCATACCAGGGAATTGCAGGGGGTCTGGGCGACGATAATGTGCTGCGCCTGCATGCGATCGGTAGCGGCGGCGTGCTGCCTGATCGCACCCTGGTGCTGGACCTGGCCGATGAGGAAGCGGCCGCACGTGCGCATGCGCGGGACGGTGGGTCCTCGGACCGGATCGGGGGCCGTGACCCGGACTTTCACGCGGAGGTGGTCGCGGCATTTCGCGAGTTCGCGCGGCAAGATCCTGACCGGGTTCGCCTCGTCGATGCTTCAGGGAGCGCCGAGCAGGTGACGGAACGTCTGCTGGGCCAGCTTGCGGACCTGCTGCCGTGACACCGCTCCTCGGGCAGGAGGCGCAAAGCGCGGCCTTTCTCAACACGATGCGCGGCGAGCGGCTGCACCATGCCTGGCTGCTCGTCGGGCCGAAAGGCGTTGGCAAGGCGAGCTTTGCCAAGGCCGCGGCGCTGCGTCTGCTCGCCGAGGCTGCCGATCCGAACGTAGACGGTGAGGGCCTCGACGTCGATCCCGAACACCGCATCGCCAAGCTCTTCGCCGCGCGCAGCCACCCGGACTATCGTCTGGTCGAGCGCGAGGTCTGGAAGAAGCCGGACGAGGTGCTGCCGCTCGACGAGCGCAAGGGCGACGAGGCGCTGGGCCGCAACATCAAGGTGATCCAGATCCGCTGGCTCGACCGCATCCTCTCGGTGGCGCCCTCGCTGTCGAACCGCCGCGCCATTGTCATCGACGCTGCGGACGACATGGAGCGGGGCGCGGCCAACGCCCTTCTGAAGAGCCTGGAGGAGCCGCCCGCCGGCACCGTCTTCTTCCTCGTGAGTCACATGCCCGGCCGCTTGCTGCCCACGATCCGATCCCGCTGCCGAACCCTCCGCTTTCTCCCGCTTGATGACGAGAACATGCGCGCCGTCCTGCAGTCGCATCTGCCGGAGGCGAGCGGGGCGGAGCTCGACGCGCTCATAAACGCGGGAGAGGGCGCCCCCGGCCAGGCGCTGCGCTTTGCCGGGCTGGACATCGGCGCGCTCGACACGGCGCTCGACCAGCTCGCTAGGACGGGCGATCCGAGCAACGCCACCAGGGTGTCGCTCGCCAAGACCTTGTCTCTAAAGGCGGCGCAGCCACGCTATGAGGCGTTTCTGGAGCGGGCGCCCGCCTTCATCGCCGCGCAGGCCAAGGCCCGGCAGGGGCCGGCGCTGGAGCAGGCGCTCGTCAACTGGAGCAAGGCGCGCGACCTCGCCTCGGGTGCGATCGGCCTTTCGCTCGACCCGCAGGCGACCGTGTTCCAGCTCGGCTCCTATGTGGCCGCGCTTGCCCAAGGTGGCTCAGCCGCTAAAGGCTGAGCCATGGCCGACCGCTTCTACATCACCACTGCCATCGCCTACCCGAATGGCCGTCCGCATATCGGCCATGCCTATGAAGCGATCGCCACTGACGCGATCGCGCGGTTCCAGCGGATGATGGGCCGCGAGACCTTCTTCCTGACCGGCACGGACGAGCACGGCCTGAAAATGGCCCAGACGGCGCGCGACCGCGGCGTCGAGACGCGGGCGCTTGCCGACGAAATGTCTAGCTATTTCCAGGAGATGGACCGCATCCTTAACATCAGTTTCGATCGGTTCATTCGTACCACGGAGCCCGCCCATCACGAAGCGAGCCGCGCCATCTGGCAGGCGATGGAAGCGAATGGCGATCTGTATCTCGGCCGCTACGAAGGCTGGTACTCGGTCCGTGACGAGGCCTTTTACGACGAGAAGGAACTGGTCGAGGGGGAAGGGGGGCAGAAGCTCTCGCCTCAGGGCACCCCAGTCGAATGGACGGTGGAAGAGACCTGGTTCTTCCGCCTGTCCAAATACCAGCAGCCATTGCTCGACCACTATGCGGCCAATCCGGACTTCGTCCGGCCCGAGAGCCGCCGCAATGAAGTGCTGCGCTTCGTCGAAGGCGGGCTCGCCGATCTATCGGTCTCGCGCACCAGCTTCGATTGGGGCGTGAAGGTTCCCGGATCGGACGGGCACGTCATGTATGTCTGGGTCGACGCCTTGACGTCCTATCTGACGGGCGTCGGCTATCCGGGCGACGCACCGTTCTGGCCGGCTGATGTCCATATCATCGGCAAGGACATCACGCGCTTCCACACCGTCTATTGGCCGGCCTTCCTGATGTCCGCGGGCATTCCCCTGCCGAAAGCCGTGTTCGCGCATGGATTCCTGCTTCACCGTGGCGAGAAGATGTCCAAATCGGCCGGCAATGTCGTCGATCCCATGGAGCTGGCGGAGCGTTATGGCGTCGATGCACTGCGCTATTTCCTGCTGCGCGAGGTCAATTTCGGCCAGGATGGCAGTTATTCGGACGAGGCGATCGTCACCCGCGCCAATGCCGATCTTGCCAACAGCTTCGGCAATCTGGCGCAGCGGGTGCTCAGCTTCATAGCGAAGAACCTCGGGCGCGTGCCGACAGCCGGGCGCGGCGATCCTGCCGATGCTGAACTGCTCGACGCCGTCTCGCGCGCATGCCGTGAAGAACTGCCCGCGGCCTTCCAGCAACTTGCACTCGCCCAGGGATGCGAGGCCTGGATGCGGGCCGTGTTCGCCTGCAACCAATATGTCGACGCGCAGGCGCCGTGGGCGCTGCGCAAGACCGACCCGGAGCGGATGGAGGCCGTGCTGCGCACCTTGCTGCTGGCGATCCGCGACCTCGCCATCGCGATACGCCCGATCATTCCCGCTTCCGCCGACAAACTGCTCGACCTTCTCGGCGTCGATGCCAGGAGTTTTGCGGACCTGGACGACCGGAGCTGGATCGACTCCGCGCAACTGCAGCCGCCGAGCCCGATCTTTCCCCGGCTCGAGCTGCCGGCCTGATGTTCACCGACAGCCATTGCCATCTGAACTATAAGGGCCTGGTCGAGGATCAGGCCGGTACGATCGCGCGGGCGCGGACGGCGGGCGTGGGCACGATGCTGAACATTTCGACGCGTGAGAACGAATGGGATGCGATCATCGGCACGGCCGAGACGGATCCGCAGATTTGGGCGTCGGTCGGCATCCACCCGCACGAAGCCGACGCACATCCGGACGTGGATACTGCCAAACTGGTCGCCAAGGCAGCGCATCCGAAGGTGATCGCGATCGGCGAGACCGGCCTCGATTACTATTACGATCATAGCGACCGCGACCGGCAGCGCGCGAGCTTTCGCGCGCACATCGCCGCCGCACGCGAAACAGGGCTGCCCCTGATCGTCCACACTCGGGATGCCGAGGAAGACACCGCTGACATATTGGCAGACGAGATGGGGAAGGGCGCCTATACCGGCGTAATTCACTGCTTTACCGCCAGCGGAGCATTCGCCGACAAGGCACTGCAACTCGGCCTTTTTATCTCGCTTTCGGGTATCGTGACATTCAAGAATGCGCGCGACCTGCAGGAGACGGCCCGGCGCTTGCCGGGCGATCGGCTGCTGATCGAAACCGACGCGCCGTTCCTCGCACCGGTGCCGCACCGGGGCAGGACCTGCGAGCCGGCCTTCCTGGCGGATACGGCGCGGTTCCTGGCCGAATTGCGCGGCACCAGCGTCGAAGCCTTGGCGGAGACGACGACGCGCAACTTCCGCGCGCTGTTCACCAAGGCTACCGCATGAAGGTCACGATCCTCGGCTGCGGGACCTCGTCCGGCGTGCCACGGATCGGGAATGACTGGGGGCAGTGCGACCCGGCCGAGCCACGCAATGCTCGCCGCCGGGTCTCCATCCTCGTCGAAACCGCGTGCACGCGCATTCTCGTCGATACCTCGCCAGACCTGCGCATGCAGCTGCTCGACGCCGGCACGGCGCAGATCGATGCAGTCATCTGGACGCACGATCATGCCGATCATGTCCACGGCCTCGATGACTTACGCCAGCTTTACCATAATGGCGGCGCGCCCATTGCCGGCTTTGCACGGCCGGCGACCATCGCGGTGCTGATGCGCCGGTTCGGCTATGTGTTCGAAGGCGCAGACGGTTATCCGGCCACCTGCAGCCTTGCCGAGCTGAGGGACGAGATGACGATCGGCGACATTGTCGTGCGCACGGTCGACCAGCCGCATGGCTCGATCACGTCGGCCGGCCTGCGCTTCGAGGCCGACGAGCACGCGGTGGGCTACGCGACCGACTTCCACGCGATGACCGCTGCGATGCTGACCCATTATGCCGGGCTCGACCTCTGGATCGTTGATGCGCTGCGCCGGCGGCCGCACCCGACGCATCCGCATCTGGCCGAAGTGCTAGGCTGGGCCGATGCGCTGTCGCCCCGGCTAACGCTGCTGACTCACATGGACAACTCCATGGATTACAGGAGCTTGGTCGCCGAACTGCCGAGCGGAGTCGAACCGGGCTTCGACAATCAGGTAATCGAGTTTTGAACGACGGCCAGGCGGCGCAGCTGATCGGCACCGCCTTGATGCTGGTGCTCGTCGGGTCGAGCCTGCTCGCGCGGCGGCTGCCATTGGGACAGGCCGCGCGGATGGCCGCGGGCTGGGTGCTGATCTTCGCGGCACTGTTGGTCGGCTATAGCTATCGTGAGGAACTGAGCGCGGTGGCACAGCGCGTCGGCGGCGATGTGCTCGGCGAACGTGGCCAGACCATCGGCGGCAGCTTGCGCGTGCCGATGGCGCCCGACGGGCATTTCTGGGTGCGCGCCCGGGTTAACGGCACGTCCGTCCGGTTCCTGATCGACAGCGGCGCGACAACCACGGCATTGTCGAGCGACACCGCGCGAGACGCCGGTGTTGCCGTCAACAGCGGCGGGTTTCCGGTGTTGATCAACACGGCCAATGGTCCGGTCGAAGCACGCCGCGCGCGTGTCGAACGGCTCAGCGTCGGGCCCATCGTCGCGACCGATCTGGCGGTCGTGGTGGCGCCGGCATTCGGTGACACCAACGTCCTCGGCATGAACTTCCTGTCTTCGCTGCGCAGCTGGAGGGTGGAGGGACAAAGCCTTGTCCTTGAGCCGAAGCAGCCTGCTCGGAGCAGCGGAACATGATCGTGCTTTACATAATGTATATTATCGGACTCTGAAATGGACGAACAATCTGGCCCCCTCGCACTGCAAAAGCTCGCCGCCATTATGGCGCGTCTGCGCGACCCTGAGCATGGCTGCGAATGGGATGTCCAGCAGACCTTCGCCACTATCGCGCCCTATACGATCGAGGAAGCCTATGAGGTCGCCGACGCGATCGAGCGAGACGACCTCGAGGCGCTGAAAGACGAACTCGGCGATCTAGCGCTGCAGGTCGTGTTCCACGCACGCATGGCCGAGGAACTTGGCGCCTTCGACCTTGCGGACGTGCTCACCGCCATTTCCGACAAGATGGAGCGTCGTCATCCGCATGTGTTCGGCGACGGCGCATCCCCCGGCTGGGAAGCCGTCAAGGCCGCCGAGCGTGCCGCCAAGGACGATTCGAGTGCTCTTGCCGGCGTCGCGCGGGCGCTGCCCGCCTTGCTGCGCGCCGAAAAGCTGCAGAAGCGTGCCGCGCGCACCGGCTTCGATTGGCCCGACGCCAGCGGCGCCCGCGCCAAGATCCTCGAAGAACTGGACGAAATCGCTTCGGCCCCACCCGAGAGCGTGGAAGAGGAAGTCGGCGATTTGCTCTTCGCCGTCGTCAACTTCGCACGGCATCTGAAGATCGACCCGGAAGCCGCGCTGCGCCGCGCGAACGAAAAGTTCGAACGCCGCTTCCGCCTGATGGAAGCGATGGACCAGAGCTTTGTCGAACGCTCCCTGGAAGAAAAGGAAGAACTTTGGCTGCGAGCAAAATCTTCCGCTCGTCCTGAGCGGAGCGAAGCGTAGTCGGAGGGCGCGCTTTCCGCCCCTCGACTTCGCTCGGGACGAGCGGATTAGCAGGCGAAGGAACGAGCCTGAAAGCGGCTATATTCCGCGTCCGACAGGCGCACGTCATAGGCGATGCGGTCGCCATCGATCGTCTCCTGGCCGACCACTTCGCCATGCTCGTGCAGCCAGGCCGCCGCAGCGCCCTCGGTCAGCGGCAGCTCGATATGTCGCAGGCGATTGGCAGTGGTTAACCGATCGGAAACCAGGCGGGTGAGACGGTCCACCCCTTCCCCGCCAAGCGCGGAGATCAGGACGACATCGTCCCGGCGCGCGGCATCGGCCTCTACCAGGCTGCGCTGCTCTGGATCGAGGCTGTCGAGCTTGTTCCACGCCTCGATCTTGGGCGCCTCGGCGCCGATCTCCGCCAGCACACGTTCGACGTCGGCGCGCTGGGAATCGCTGTCTGGATGGGCAATGTCACGGACATGGATGATTAGATCGGCGGAAATGACCTCCTCGAGCGTCGCCCGAAAGGCGGCGACGAGCTGCGTCGGCAGGTCGGACACGAAGCCGACCGTGTCCGAAAGAATCGCCTTATCGAGGCCCGGCAGCGCGATCTGCCGCATGGTTGGGTCGAGCGTCGCGAACAGCAGATTTTCCGCCATCACGTCCGCTCCGGTCAGGCGGTTGAACAGCGTCGACTTGCCGGCATTGGTGTAACCGACCAGCGCGATTACCGGCCACGGCGCTCGCTTGCGTCGGTCGCGGTGGAGCGTGCGCGTGCGGCTGACCGTCTCCAGTTCCCGCCGCAGCTTGGCCATGCGGTCGCGGATCAGCCGGCGGTCGGCCTCGATCTGCGTTTCACCGGGGCCGCCGAGGAAGCCGAAGCCGCCGCGCTGCCGCTCGAGGTGGGTCCAGCTGCGCACCAGCCGTCCCGCCTGATAGTCGAGATGGGCGAGTTCGACCTGCAGCCGGCCCTCGGCAGTGGCTGCACGCTCGCCGAATATTTCCAGAATGAGGCCCGTGCGGTCGATGACCTTGGCCTTGGTCCCCTCCTCCAGGTTACGCTGTTGCACCGGCGTGATCGCGCCGTCGACGATGACCAAATCCGCTTCCTGCGCGCGGACCGCGGTGGCGATCTCCTCGACCTGGCCGCTGCCGAACAGGGTGGCGGGCTTGGGCGCGCGCACGCGAAAAGCCAGCCGCTCGACCACTTCGATGCCGATGGCTTCGGCAAGGCCCGCAGCCTCGTCCAGGCGTGCGGACGTGTCCCGCCCGTCCGCATTGCGCAGGTCGGGATAGGCGATCACCGCGCGAGCGCCGCGGGCGAATTCGTCATAGTCACGCTGGAAGCCGGTCATGGCCTACAGATAGGAACGATCGCCACCCGATCAAACGGGTGCTTCAGTCGCCCTGCGCCTGCTCTTCAGCCAGATTCAGCGGATGCGCCGGCTGCACGGTCGAGATGGCATGCTTGTAGACCAATTGCGTCTGGCTCTCGCGACGAAGCAGCAGGCAGAACAGGTCGAATGCCGCCACCTCCCCCTGCAGCATCACGCCGTTCACGAGGAACATCGTTACCGGCTCTTCGCTGCGGCGAACGGCATTGAGGAACACTTCCTGCAGGCCGCCCGATTTCTTCTGTCCGTCGGTGAACGCCTTCTCGATCAGCGCGAGATCGACGGGACCAGCCGGCATCACAGTCGATATCGCATGCTTGTAGACAAGCTGCGAATTGCCATCCCGGCGCAGCAGCACCGAGAAATTGTCGAACCAGGTAATGATGCCCTGAAGCTTGACGCCCTTGACCAGGAACATGGTCACCGGCGTCTTCGACTTGCGTAACGAATTCAGGAAGATGTCCTGAAGATTATTGACCCTGTCGGCCATGTCATGCCTCCGCTCTTGTTGGCGGCTTCTCGGCTCCCCCTGTGGAAGCGCCCGCTCCATAGCCGCAAAGCCACGGAGCGTCGAGTCGCTACTCTTCGTCCTTCACATCGGCGAGGCCCAGCAGCTTCAGCTTCCGGTGAAGTGCCGAACGCTCCATGCCGATGAAGCTCGCCGTGCGCGAGATGTTCCCGGAAAAGCGGCGGATCTGCACGCGCAGATATTCGCGCTCGAACGTCTCTCGCGCCTCCCGCAGCGGCGCGCCCATCATCGCGGTTTGCGCCGCATTGGAGGCGAGCTGCGGCTGGTCGCTGAGCACCTCCGGGGGCAGCATGTCGATATCGACCCGCCCGATGCGGTCGCCGGGCGCCATGATGATCGTGCGCTCGACGATGTTGCGCAGCTGGCGGACATTGCCCGGCCAGTCATAGGCCTGGAGAGCTGCCATCGCGTCCATCGCCACCTCGGGCGTCGGCACCCGCCGTTCGGACGCATAGCGGGCGACGAAATGGTCGACCAGCGCCGGGATGTCCTCCCGCCGTTCTGCCAGCGGCGGCAGGTGCACCGGCACCACGTTCAGCCGGTAATAGAGATCCTCGCGGAAGCGCCCCGCGCCGATTTCGTCCGGCAGGTGCCGCGAGGTCGCCGAGACCACCCGCACATCGACCTTGACCGTGCGCTGGCCGCCGACCCGCGCGAAGCTTTGGTCGGTCAGCACCCGCAGGATCTTGGCTTGGGTCGTGGTCGGCATGTCGGCGATCTCGTCGAGAAAGAGCGTTCCGCCATGCGCCTGCTCCAGGAGGCCGGGTCGAGCGAGCTCGCCCCCCTCCTCCACTCCGAACAATTCCTCCTCCACCCGCTCGGGCGTCATCCGCGCGGCGCTGACGACGACGAAGGGCGCCTCGACGCGCGGGCTCCACATGTGGAGCAGGCGGGCCGCGACCTCCTTGCCCACGCCGGCGGGCCCGGAGATCAGCACCCGGCTGCCCGTCGCGGCCACACGCTTAAGCGTCGCCCGCACCTGGTTGATCGCCGAGGAACTGCCCGTCAGCTCGTCGCCGCCACCGACCTGGGCCTTCAGATTGGCGTTTTCGCGCCGGAGTCGTTCGGTTTCCGTGGCGCGCGAGACGAGCAGCAGCAGCCGCTCCGCCTCGAACGGCTTCTCGATGAAGTCGGCGGCGCCCTTGCGCACCGCGGCAACGGCGGTGTCGAGATTGCCGTGGCCTGAGATCACGAGCACCGGTAGCGAGGGATCGCGCCGCTTGATCTCGTCGAGCAGTTCCAGGCCGTCGAGCTTCGACCCGGTCAGCCACACGTCCAGCAGCACCAGCGAGGGCCGCCGGTCCCGGATCGCGTCCAGCGCCGCATCGCTGTCCGCGGCACTGCGCGCCGTATAGCCTTCGTCTTCCAGCACGCCGGCGACGAGATCGCGAATATCCTGCTCGTCATCGACGATGAGTACGTCCAGCGCCACTCCTCAGCTCCGTGTCAGCGCGATCGGCGCGCGTTCTTCTTCAATCTCCGCATTGGCGTCGGCGAGCGGCGCCAGCGCTTCGCGATCGAGCGAGATGCAGACCAGAGTGCCGCCCCCGTCCCGATCCTTCAGCTCGATCGTGCCGAAATGTTCCTCGACGATCTTCTTGACGATGGCGAGGCCGAGGCCCGTGCCGCGGGCGCGGGTCGTCATATAAGGTTCGAAGAGGCGGCTGCGGTCGGCCGGCAGCCCGGCGCCATTGTCCGCGACCTCGATGATCAGCCGGCGCTCATCGGGCTCCGTGATGCGCATGCTCACAAAGCCCTCGCCGATCTCCTCTTTCCGCTCGATCGCTTCTACCGCGTTCTTGACGATATTGGTGAGCGCCTGGCCGAGCTGGCGGCGGTCGCAGACCAGCAGCGGCGGCGGCTCCGGCGCGTCGAACGAAAAGCGGATCGTCGGGTGCGCAACCTCGTGCAGGAACAGCGCCTGGCGACCGATATCGACCACCGGCTCCTCGCGGAACAAGGGCTTGGGCATCCGCGCGAAGGACGAGAATTCGTCGACCATCCGCCGCAAGTCGCCGACCTGCCGCACGATCGTCTCGGTCAACCGGTCGAACGTTGAGCGGTCGCTCTCGATCTCCTTGCCATAGCGGCGCTGGAGCCGTTCCGCGGCGAGCTGGATAGGCGTGAGCGGATTCTTGATCTCGTGCGCGATCCGCCGCGCGACGTCCGACCAGGCGGCGCGACGCTGGTCCAGCAGCTGCTCGGTGATGTCGTCGAAAGTGAGGACCGAGCCCGGATCGGTGACCACGATCTTGACAGCCAGCGTGCGCGGCTCGCCGCCGCTGGTCAGCTGCACAACCTGCTCGCAATCGCCCTTCCCCAGCATGGCCGCGAGTTCCGGCGCGATCTCGTCGAGCGTCCTGCCGACGGCATGATCGCCTGATTTGAGCAGGGCGGCGGCCGAACTGTTCATCAGGCGGATGCTGCGATCGGGGTCTACCGACACGACCCCGGCCGTGACGCCGGAAAGCACCGCTTCCGTGAAGGCGCGGCGTCGGTCGAGAAGGTCGTTGGCGCCGACGAGCTGCTGCGTCTGTTCCTCGAGCCGCCGGGTCATGCGATTGAAGGCATTGGCGAGCGTGCCGATCTCGTCCCGCTCCCGCGGCGTCGCGACCCGGGCGGAGAGATCGCCCGCGGTTACCTTCCGCGCGGCATCGACCAATTCGCCGACGGGCCGCACCAGCCGGTCGGCGACCCGCAGCGCGATCCACACGGCGGCACCGACGACCAGCAGAGAGATCAGCAATAGCGCGGCATTGAAGCGCAGCTGCAGCACGCGGGAGCGCTCCAGCAACGCGTCATAATCCTTCAGCACCGCCTTGGCGCGCGCGGTTTGGGCCAGTGCTTGCGGATCGGAGATGCGCGAATTGTAGAGGAAGGTGTTGGTGTTGGGCTGCAGCCGAGTGACGGCTTCGATGCGGTCGGGACTGTCCGTCACCACCACGCTCTCCCCGCGCAGCAGGCGCCCGACGATTTCCGGCGAGACTCGTCGTTCGACCGGGCGCGAATCCGGGTTCACCATGGCGAGGGTGCGGGCGGTACCGTCTGGGCCGATCGACACGATCGCCGACTCGCTGAACTCGCGAGACAGCACCTGCCAGCCATAGCCCTCGACAAACTCAGGGCTATCCGATCGCGCCTGACCGAGATAGTCGCGCAGGTCGCCGGCCATGGTGACGGTCTCAGCGGCAACGTCCTGCCGCTTTTCCTGATAATAGCCCTGCGCCAGCTCGCCGGCATTTTCGAGCATGCCGCGCGCTCGGTCCGAGAACCAGAACTCGACGCCATATTGGAACAGCAGCGACGCAAAGATCACGACCAGCAGCGTCGGCACGGCGGCGATCACGGAAAAAAGCGCGACGAGGCGGACGTGCAGCCGCCCTCCCCCTCCAACTGGCGACTGGGCAGCGCGCTTCTTCGCCACGCGCCGGCCCCACAGCACGAGCAGGGCAATGGCCGGCACAAGGTTCGCGACCAGCAGCAGCGCAACCAAGGGCGGCGTCAACGGCCGATCGCTTGGCTGGCGGTCGAGCAGGAAATAGCTGCCCACGCCGATCGCGATCGCGACCGCCAGCGTCAGCAGCTCCACCGCCGGCATGTAACGCGAGCGCCGCTGGATCACCGACAAGGTGCGGCGCCAGCGGGGACGTCGTGAATCAATAGCCTGGGCGGCCGTCATCGTTGCATCGATACAACAGTTTTCCGTCAAGCCAAACCTCTGTTGCGCTTTCGCAACAGCGACTTGGCGCGAGAGCCGCTCAGGCCGCGGCGCGGCTCAGCCAGGGAGTGTAGAATTCGCGCAACATGGCGAGCGCCCTGGCACTGCTCGCTTCCTGGTTGATGCGGTTGCGGAACTCGGCCGACCCGTGCAGCCCGCGCGTGTACCAGCCGATATGCTTGCGCATCATGTTGACGCCGGTCAGCTCGCCGTAGTGATCGAGCATCGCGTGATAATGCTCGACGATCAGGTGATACTGCTCTTCGATGCTCGGCTCGGGCAGCCGGTGCCCGGTGGCGAACCAGTGCATCACCTGGCGGAGCAGCCACGGCTTGCCGTAAGCACCGCGCCCGATCATCACGCCGTCCGCACCCGATTGCTCGAGCGCCTGTTCGGCATCGTCGATCGAGCAGATGTCGCCATTGACGATCACCGGCAGCTCGACCGCATCCTTGACCTGCCGGACGAACGCCCAATCCGCCTCGCCGCGATACATCTGGCAGCGCGTGCGGCCATGGACGGTGATCATTTTCACCCCCAGACCCTCGGCGATCCGCGCGAGCTCGGGGGCGTTCAGGCTATGATGGTCCCACCCCATCCGCATCTTGAGGGTGACCGGCACCTTCACCGCCTTGACGGTTGCGTCGATGATCGCGGTCGCGAGCGGGATCTGGCGCATCAACGCGGAGCCGGCGTCGCCATTGACGACCTTCTTGACCGGGCAGCCCATGTTGATGTCGATGATCGCCGCGCCCCGATCCTCGTTGAGCCGGGCGGCTTCGGCCATTTCGGTAGGGCTGCAGCCGGCGAGCTGCATCGATACCGGTTCCTCGATCGGATCCCAAGCGGCCTTCTGCAGTGATTGGCGCGTCTCTCGGATCATTGCCTGGCTGGCGATCATCTCGGTGACGTTCAAACCCGAGCCGAAGCGCCGCACGATGCGGCGGAATGGCAGATCGGTGACGCCGGTCATCGGCGCCAGCAGCACGGGGCTGTCGATCCGCACCGGGCCGACCTGGATGGGCGTCAACTGTGCCATTGAGGGGCGGGCACATAGCGTCTGCGCCCCTTTTCGACAAGGCGGCGGCCCGCTAACGGGCGGAAGTGAGCAAGACCGTCGCCCTGATCGTCGCCGCCGGCCAAGGCACGCGCGCGGGCGGCGGCGTGCCCAAGCAATTCCGCAGGCTGGCCGGCAAGGCATTGGTCGCGCATGCCTATGACGGCCTCGTGGCACATCCCGATGTGTCCGGCGTGGTGGTGGTCACGGGGGAAGATCAGCGCGGAATGCTGGAGGAGGCGCTTGCCGGGCGCGCCTTGCTTGCCACCGCCCCTGGGGGCGCAACGCGGCGGCTGTCGGTGCTGACAGGGCTGGAGGCGATCGGCCATGCCGAGCGCGTCCTGATCCACGACGCCGCCCGGCCGTTCGTCCCCGCCGAGGTGATCGACCGCCTCCTTTCCGCCTTGAATGATCATCAAGGCGCCGTTCCGGTCCTGCCTGTGGCTGACACGCTCGCGCAATCGGGGGAGATGCTGGGCGAAGTCGTCAACCGCAGCGCCCTGCTCCGCGTCCAGACTCCGCAGGCGTTTCGCGTCGAGGCGATCCGTGCCGCCCATGCGAGCTGGACGAATGAGTCGGAGCCGACCGACGACGCCCAGATGCTGCGCGCGGTCGGATATGAGGTCGCGACCATCCTAGGCGACGTGCGGCTCGAAAAGATTACCCAGGCACAGGATTTCGCCGCCGCCGAAGCACGGCTCGGCCAGCGCATCTTCCGCACCGGCATGGGCCTCGACGTCCATCGTCTCGCCGAGGGCGAAGAATTGTGGCTCGGTGGTCTGCTTATTCCCCACGACAAGGGGCTGGCAGGGCATTCCGACGCCGATGTCGCGCTTCACGCGCTGACCGATGCGCTACTCGGCGCGGTCGGCGCCGGCGACATCGGCCAGCATTTTCCGCCGAGCGACTCCCGGTGGCGCGGCGCATCCTCTGATCGCTTTCTGCAACACGCTGCCGCTTTGGTCGCCCAAGCGGGCGCGCGCATCGAGCATGTCGACCTGACGATCGTCTGCGAAGCGCCCAAGATCGGCCCTCAGCGTGACGCCATGCGCGCTCGGATTGCCGAACTGCTGGCGCTTCCCCTGCCCCGCGTCAGCGTCAAGGCAACCACCACCGAGCGGCTGGGTTTCACCGGACGCGGCGAGGGCATCTCCGCCCAAGCGGTCGCCACCGTCAGCCAGTATGAGGTCTCTCCATGAACGATCGTCCGCATGCCGAGGCCCTGCTGCCGCCGGAGCTGGTCGCGAAGGCGCGCGAGGTGACCGAGGCCAATCGTGCGGCCGGACGGCGCATCGCGGTCGCCGAGAGCTGCACCGGCGGCCTGGTTGGCGCCGCGCTCACGGAAATCTCGGGTTCCTCGGACGTGTTCGAGGCGAGTTTCGTCACTTATGGCAATGATGCGAAGATGCGCATGCTCGGAGTGTCGACCGACGTGCTGGAGACCTTCGGCGCCGTGTCGATCGCCACTGCCTGGGCGATGGCCCAAGGCGCGATGCACAAGGCCGAGGTGGATGTCGCCGTCGCCATCACCGGCATTGCCGGGCCCGATGGCGGCACGGAGAAAAAGCCGGTCGGCACGGTGGTCTTCGCCCGCGCCGAACGCGACGCCCCACCGGACAAGATCAAGGCCGAGCGGCGCGAGTTCGGAGACCTCGGCCGCGGCGGGGTTCGCCTTCAGGCGGCGCTGTGCGCTTTGGAACTGCTGATGCCGGAAGCAGCGCTGTCGCGGGCGCCGTAGAGCACGGCCGCCCGCTCCTCGAACGCATTGATCATCCGGCGAAGCGCGGTGTCGAACATCTGGCCGGCCAGCGCCTCGAACACGCGGTTCCGGAAGGCGAAATCGACGCAGAAATCGACGAGCGTGCCGCCCTGCCCGTCAGGCCGAAACTTCCAGTCATTGCTCAGATGCTTGAGCGGCCCTTCCAGATAGTCGACATGGATGTGCCCGGGCCGGTCCTTATGCACCCGGCTGGTGAACCGCTCCCTGAGCGCCTTGAAACCGACGATCAGGTCGGCAACCATTTCGGTGGCGCTGTTCGAACGCACCCGCACCGCCGCCACCCAGGGCAGAAACTCGCCATAGCGCGCGACATCGGCCACCAGGTCGAACATCTGTTCGGGCGTGTAGGGCAGCTGGCGGGTTTCGGAATGGCGAGGCATCAGCGCGCCAGCCTTGCCTCCCGGTTCGCCTTCATCTTCGCGAAGTCGTCGCCGGCGTGATAGCTCGACCGGGTTAGCGGCGAGGAAGCGACGAGCAGGAAGCCCTTGGCACGTGCGATGGCCGCATAGGCGTCGAACGCCTTGGGGGTGACGAACTCCTCCACTTTCGCGTGACGCGGCGTCGGCTGCAGATATTGACCCATGGTGAGGAAATCGACGTCGGCCGAGCGCATGTCGTCCATCACCTGATGCACTTCGAGCCGCTGCTCGCCTAGGCCGAGCATGATGCCCGATTTAGTGAAGATCGACGGGTCGAGCTTCTTCACGCCCTCCAGCAGCCGCAGCGATGCATAATAGCGCGCGCCTGGCCGGATCGTCGGGTAGAGGCGCGGCACCGTCTCCAGATTGTGGTTATAGACGTCGGGCCGCGCGGAAACGATCGCTTCCACAGCGGTTTCGTGCTTGTTCCTGAAATCGGGCGTGAGGATCTCGATGGTGGTGGATGGCGTGGTTCGGCGCAGCGCCTCGATCACCTTCACGAATTGCGACGCGCCGCCATCCGGCAGGTCGTCGCGGTCGACCGAGGTCACGACGATATGCTCCAGCCCCAGCTCGGCCGCCGCATCGGCAACATGCTGCGGCTCCTTTGCGTCGACCGCGCGCGGCATGCCGGTCTTGACGTTGCAGAAGGCACAGGCGCGGGTGCAGGTGTCGCCCAGGATCATCACCGTCGCGTGCTTCTTGGTCCAGCACTCGCCGATGTTCGGGCAAGCGGCCTCTTCGCACACGGTCGCAAGATTGAGCCGGCGCATCAGCTGCCGCGTCTCGGCGAAACCGGTGCTGGTCGGCGCCTTGACCCGGATCCAGTCGGGCTTGCGGATGCGCGCTGGTCTTCCCTCGGTGAGGTTCGGGATCGGATCGGCTTCGCTCATGCGCTCGCAGATAGCGAGCCCGGCCCCGGCTTGCCACCCCTTCCCTCCTTGCCCTAACGGCCGACGCCATGACGCAGCCCCTGGACGCACTCATCGCCGGCTATAACCGCTTCCGCGACACCGGCTGGCGCCAGCAGCGCGAGCGCTGGGCCGAACTGAAGGACGGGCAAACGCCCAAGGTGATGGTGATCGCCTGTTCCGACAGCCGCGTGGACCCCAGCCAGATCTTCGACACCTCGCCGGGCGAGATGTTCGTCGTGCGCAACGTTGCCGCCATGGTGCCGCCGTTCGAGACCGGTGGCGGCCGGCACGGCGTGTCGGCAGCGCTCGAGTTCGCCGTCACCCAACTTGAAGTGGCCGAAATCGTGGTCATGGGCCATGGTGCGTGCGGCGGCGTCAATGCAGCGCTGACGCGGCGCTTCGAGGAAGCGGCACCGGGGGAAGGCGGCTTCATCGCCGGCTGGATGAGCCTGCTTGATGCAGCGCGCGACCGTGTCGTTCATAGTCACGGCGAAGGACCGGAAGTCGGCCGCGCGATGGAGCTGGAGGCTGTCAAGGTCAGCATCGACAATCTCCGCAGTTTCCCGTTCGTGCGCGAGCGGGAGCAGGCCGGAACGCTGAAGCTGCACGGCGCCTATTTCGCGATCGCCGACGGCGTGCTGCACCTGCTCGGAGAAGATGGCGCCTTCCATCCCGCCTGATTGGAACGGTTCCGGCACCAAGGCCGTTCAATCGGCCAGTGTTCGTCCAAGAGGGAGAGATGGAATGCTGAAGCGCCTTGTTGCCGGCGCGGCCCTGCTCGCGCTCGCCGCGCCCGCGATCGCCCAAAACGCCGCTGCAACCACACCGCCGACCCAGCCGGGATCGAAGGATGATCCTGGCACGCCCCGCGCGCCACTGCCGAACGACCGCGGCTATGACAAGCCCCAAGTGCGCACCGAAGCGATCAATGCGCAGACGCGCGACGATGTCGCCCGCGCCAACTCGACCGCGAATATCACGTCAGGCAGTTCGGTGAACGCCGCCGCCATCCAGGCCGATCTGCAGGCTCAATATGCCAGCGACATGTCGTCCTGGTTGAGCGCCATGCGCGCCCGCGACGCCAGCATAGCGGCCAATGCCGCGCAATATGATCGGCAGCAACGGGCCTATGCCGATGCGATGTATGTCTGGCGCATGCAGGTCCGCGATTGCGAGCGCGGCTATCAGTTCGCCTGCAATCGCCCGACGCCGAACCCGGCCGATTTCATGCGGTGATCCGGTCCCCGGCGAAGGCCGGGGCCCAGAAAGTCGGTGGACCCCGGCCTGCGCCGGGGAATACCTTACTTCTTGCCGAGCGTGAGGCCGCCGAAGCGCTTGTTGAAGCGGGCGACCTGACCACCCTGATCGAGCAGACGGCCGGTGCCGCCGGTCCAGGCCGGATGCGCCAGCGGATCGATCTCGAGCGCCAGCGTGTCGCCTTCCTTGCCCCAGGTCGAGCGGGTCTGGTAGGTCGTGCCGTCCGTCATCTGGACGGTGATCATGTGGTAATCGGGGTGAACGCCCTTCTTCATCGTACGTCTCCGGAGCGGCCGGTTCCGACCGGCCTCTGAAAAGGAAGGCGCGCCGCTAGCAGACCGCGCCGGTTGTTACAACCTCAGGCGGAGGGCGGGTCCGCGATCATCGCCGTGAAGTTCGCTTCCGCCGCGACCTGGCCGTCGATCGTGGCGCGGCCGGCGAATTTGCACACCTTCGAGCGCTTCTGGACGAACTCGACCTCCAGTCGCAGCAGCACGCCCGGTTCGACCGGCTTGCGGAACTTCGCGTCTTCGATCGCCATGAAATAGACGAGCTTGCCGGTGCCGCTCAGGCCCAGCGACTCGACCGCCAGCACGCCGGCCGCCTGGGCGAGTGCCTCGACGATCAGCACGCCCGGCATGATCGGCCGGCCGGGAAAGTGCCCCTGAAAAAAGCCTTCGTTGAACGTCACCGCCTTGATGGCCGCGATGCGCTGGTCCGGCATGAGTTCCTCGACCCGGTCGACCAGCAGCATCGGGAAGCGGTGGGGGAGCGCAGCCAAGACCCTGGTAATGTCCAGAGGCCCCTTTGAACTCCCCTCGCCCGCGCTCATGCTAGCGGCTCTGCGGCTGTGCCGGCTGGGCCTGCTGCGGCAGCGGCGTCACGCTGACGCTCGGCAGCTGCTGGTTGAGCGCCGCCAGCACCGTGTTGGTGATGTCGATGTTGGGCGCGACCGCCAGCGCAGCGCCGCGATCGACGATGATCGACGCGCCGGTCGCCGCCAACTGGGCGTTGATGATCGGTCCCAGCCGTTGGTTGATCTGCTGGACCACATGCGCTTGGGTGGAACGGATCGTCTGCTCCTGCCGGCCCAGTTCCTGGTTGGCGGTGTTCTGGCGGGTCTGCAGCGACTGGATGCGGGTCTGCAGCGCGGCGTCGGGCTGCTTGCCCTGCAGCGCGGTCACGGCGGTCTGGATCGCCTGAGCTTCGGTCTGCAGCGGCGCGGCGAGCTGCTGTTGGCGGGTCTGCAGAGCTTGCACCTGCGTCTGCAGCTGCGTCTGCGCCGTCTTGCAGGCGGTGCATTCGCGCAGAATGCGGTCGGTGTCGACGACGGCGATCGCCGCGGGGCTGAGCCGCTGGGCGCTGGCGGCAGCCGGGGCGAGGACGACGAGGGCGGCCGTGGCCGACTTCAGGATCATGTTCATCAGAATTGCGTTCCTACGTTGAAGGTGATGAGCTGCGGATCGTCACCCTTCTGGGTGATCAGAGCCTTGGCGACGTCGATGCGGAAAGGACCGAAGGGCGAGTTCCAGTTCACGCCGAACCCGACCGACAGGCGCGGCTTCGGCGTATCGCCGAGAAACACTTCCCGGAATGCCGGTAGGGTCTGAGTATAATTGGTCGTGCCGGTCGGGCACCCGGTGGAGGGGCGGACGCTCAGTGTACCGGCCGCGCCGTTCTGCCCCGGCGTCAAACACTGCGCCCGGCCCTGCGTGTCCAGAATGTCGCGGATCAGGCCAGGGCTGTTCGGCGGGAGATTGATCAGCGTCGGACGCTTGACGCCGAACACCGCGCCAACGTCCATGAACACCGATGGACGCAAGCCCAGCTCCCTCGCGCCGGAGCCGAGCGGGATCTGCATCTCGATATGGCCGAGATAATAGGCGCGGCCGCCGATCGCGTCGTCGGCGAGCAGCTGCTTGCGCTCGGTATTCACCTGATAGCCGGTGATGTTGCCGTTCGCGTCCTTGATCGGGATATAGGCGCCTGTGGCGTCCGTCGCATAGGCCTGGCGCTGCACGCGCGGGCCGACGCCGCGAATGTCGAAGCCGCGGAATTGGGGCTGGCCGAGGTAGAAGCGGTCGATCAGGCGGACCGGGTCGACTTCGTTGCCGGAGGCATCAAGGCGCTTGCCCTCGAACGAGTGGATATAGCCGCCCTCGGCCGAGAAATTGACGACGAAGCCCTGGCCAAGATTGACGTATTTGTCGGCATTGAGACGCGTGCGAAGATACTTCACGCTGCCGCCCAGGCCGGCGAAATCCTGGTTGAGCACCAGGCGATTGCCGCGTGTCGGGCGGATGCCGTTGTCAAGCGTGCTGTGAACGAGCGAATAGCCGATCGAAGACGTCGTCCGCGTGCCGATCGCGTCGCACAGGAAGCGGCCGGCGATCAGCGGATCGCAGACGCCGTTCGTGAAATATTGCGCTCCCAGGCCGACATCGTCCACCGAGAGGCTGTACCGCGTCTGCAGCTGCATGAACTCGGTGATCGGAATGCCGAGCCGCAGCTGGAAGCCGGTCGAAACCTGGCTGTAGGTGGTGTTCCGGTCGTTGCCGTTGACGAAGTTGAACGAACTGTAATCGCGACGGAAGATGTTACCGCCCAACGCAATGTTCCGGTCGAACAGATAAGGCTCGGCAAAGCCCAGCTCGATCGACTTGGAATAGGAAGAATAGTTGACCGACGCCGACAGCGTCTGGCCCAGTCCGCGGAAATTGTTCTGCTCGATCGACGCGTTGACGATGAAGCGCTCGAGGCTCGAGAAACCGGCGGACAAGGAAAGCGATCCGGTCGGCTTTTCCTCGAGATTGGCTTCGAGCACGACGCGGTCCGGGGTCGATCCCGGCTTCTGGTCGATCTCGAACTTTTCCTGGAAATAGCCGAGCGACTGGATGCGGTCCTTCGAACGCTTCACCTGGAAGCTGTTGAACGGATCGCCTTCCTGCAGGCGGAACTCGCGCCGCACGACCTTGTCCTGGGTGATCGTGTTGCCGTTGATGTTGATCCGCTCGACATAGACGCGCGGCGTCTCGGCGATGCGGAAGGTGAGGTTCATCTCCTTCTTCTCGGCGTCGCGCTCGAACTGCGGGTCGGATTCGGCAAAGGCATAGCCGAGCAGACCGGCCGTCTCGTTCAGGCCGTTGACCGTGTCCTCGACCTGCTTGGCGTTATACCAGTCGCCCTTCTTCATCGGCAGGATGGTCTTGGCGAAATCCGGCTTGAAGTCGCGCAGGTCGCTCTCGACCTTCACGTCGCCATATTTGTAGCGCTCGCCCTCTTCGACGACATAGGTGATGATGAAGTCGCGCTTGTCGGGGGTCAGTTCGGCGATGGCGGAGACGACGCGGAAATCGGCATAGCCCTCGGTCAGGTAGAACTGCCGCAGCTTTTGCTGGTCATAGGCAAGCCGGTCTGGATCGAAGCTGGTGTTCGAGCTGAAAAAGCTGGTCAGCCGCGACTGCTTGGTCGCCATCTCGCCGCGCAGCCGATCGTCCTTGAACTTCTCGTTGCCGATGATGTTGATCTGCTGGACGCGCGACTTGGCGCCCTCGACGATCGCATAGACGATGTCGACGCGGTTCTGGTCGAGCATGACCATCTGCGGATCGACGGTCGCCGCGTAACGGCCTTGGCGGCGATAAAGCTCGATGATCCGGGCAACGTCGGCACGCACTTTCGATCGGGTGAAGATCTGGCGCGGCGCGAGCCGGATCTCCTTGAGGATCTTGTCCTCCTTCAGCCGCTTGTTGCCCTCGAAGATGATGCGGTTGATGACCGGGTTTTCCTTCACCTCGATCGTCACCACGCCACCGGCCTGGCGCACCGTCACGTCCGCAAACAGCTCGGTCGCGAACAGGTCCTTGATGATCTGGTCGCCGACTTCGGCCGTATACGGATCGCCCGGCCGCGGCTTGATGTAGGAACGCACCGTATCCGGCTCGATGCGCTGCGAGCCGACGACGTTGATCTGGGTGATGGTTTCGGCCGGCGCGGCGACCGACGCTGGCTGCGCTTCGGGTGCCGGCTGCGCAGGGGCAGGCGCGCCCGTGGATTGGGCGGCGAGCGGCGCGGACAGCCCGGTCAGCATCGTGCCCGCCAGCAAGGCGGAGAGCGGCCGCATGCGATTATTCTGCTTCACTGAGGCCGTCACCCGATACCCACCCCGAAAATCATGCTGGATTGTGCAAAGAAAAAGTCGCTCGCGCCCTGCCCGAACCCGCCTAGCCGATCAAGCCGCTAAGCCCGCGCAGAAGGCCGAAGGCGGACAGGTCGTTGAACGTCACGAACAGCATCAATCCCAACAGCAGCAACAGCCCGGACCGGAACGCCCATTCCTGGACCTGCGGGTCGACCGGCTTCCGCCGCACCGCCTCCAGTCCGTAGAAAAGCAGATGGCCGCCATCCAGCATCGGAACTGGCAACAGGTTGATGAATCCGAGATTAATCGAGATGAGCGCCACGAGATAAGCGAAGCTGATCGCCCCCGCGCTCGCGGCCTCCCCTGAGAATTGCGCGATGCGCAGCGGTCCGCCCAGTTCCTTGGCGCTGCGCATGCCGGTGACGATCTGCCCAAGGCCGTCGATCATCATCCGCACGATGCCGATCGTCTGTTCGACGGCGACGCCGGGTGCTTCCAGCAGGCCGACGCGCTCGATCACCGGCCGGGGCGACGCCACGCCGAGCCGGCCAAACGGATATTTGTTGCCGAAGCGGTCCACGCGATACTGCGTCTTTGGGGTGACGGAGAGGGTCAGCTCACGCTCGCCGCGCAGAACCTCCACGTTAAGCAACTGGTTGGGACGGGCGATCACATATTCGGCGAAGTCGCCAAAGTCGCTCATCCGGCGTCCGTTGACCGAAACCACTCTATCGCCGGCGAGCATGCCCGCCGCAGCTGCGGCACTGCCGGGCTGGACTGCGCCCGCGACCGGCGGGGTGCGATTGACGCCGATCGCCATTGCGAACGCGGCCAGGATCAGGATCGCCAGCAGGAAATTGGTGATCGGACCCGCCGCGACGATCAGCGCGCGCTGCCATACCGGCTTGGCATAAAAGGTCCGGTTGCGCTCTTCGGCCGGCAGCATCATCCATTTCGGGTCGGGCTGGCTGGCCGGGTTCATGTCGCCCGCAAAGCGCACATAGCCGCCCAGCGGCAGCCAGCCGAACTTCCAGCGCGTGCCGAGCCGGTCGGTAAAGCCGAACATCTCGCGGCCGAAGCCGATCGAGAATGCCTCCGCCTTCACGCCGAACCAGCGGCCGACGAGATAATGGCCGAGCTCGTGCACGAACACGAGGGGTCCGATCACCGCAAGAAAGGCCAGGACGGTGAGAAGCAGACCGGGAGCGTGGCTCAATCGACGAACACCTTCATCGCCTCGGCGGCGTGGGAGCGGGCCTCTCGATCGATCGCGATCACGTCTTCGATCCGTCGAGGCGCCGCCGGGTCATAGCGCTCCATCGTCTCTTCCACAATTGCGGCGATTTGGAGGAACGCGATGCGCCGATCCAGAAATGCGGCGACCGCCACTTCATTGGCGGCATTGAGGACGGCGGGCCGCGCCCCACCCGCCTCCAGCGCTTCCCGGGCAAGACGGAGAGCCGGAAAACGCTCGGAATCTGGCGCGGCAAAGTCCAACCGGCCGATTGCCGCCAGATCGAGCGGCGCCACCGGGGTTTCCATCCGGTCCGGCCAGGCCAGCGTGTGCGCGATGGGCGTCCGCATGTCCGGCGAGCCGAGCTGCGCCAGCATCGATCCGTCGACATATTCGACCAACGAGTGAATGACGGACTGCCGGTGCAGGATGATCTCGATCCGCTCGGCCGGCACCGGGAAGAGGCGCGCGGCCTCGATCAGCTCGAGCCCCTTGTTCATCAGCGTGGCTGAATCGATCGAGATCTTCGCGCCCATCGACCAGACCGGGTGGGCGACCGCCTGCTCGACGGTGACGTTCGCCATTTCGGCCAAGCTCAAGTCACGGAAAGGCCCGCCGCTCGCCGTCAGGATCACGCGCCGCACCCGTTCCGGCCGGGCGAAGTCGAAGCATTGGAAGATCGCATTATGCTCGGAGTCGGCCGGGAGGATCGTGGCGCCGGTCCCCCGCGCCGCGTCGAGGATCAGGTCGCCCGCGGATACCAGCGGCTCCTTGTTGGCGAGCACGACGGTGCCGCCCTGCTCGACCGCCGCCATCACCGGCTGGAGCCCGGCACAGCCAACGATCGCCGCCATCGTCCAATCGGCGCCAGCTCTCGCCGCTTCGATCACTGCAGTCTCGCCCCCGGCAGCGCGGGTTTGCGTGCCGGCGAGCGCGTCGCGCAACTCCGGCAGGCGCCGCTCGTCGGCGATCACCGCCAGTTCGGCACCCGTTCGCCGGGCGATTGCCGCCAGCTTACGTACGTCCGAGTTCGCGGTGACGGCGACGAGCCGATACTGATCCGGCGCGCGCTCGATCAGGTCGAGGGTCGAACTGCCGACCGAGCCGGTCGCGCCGAGAATCGAGACGCTGCGCGTCACAGTAACTTGTCCAGCAGGATCAGGCCCGCCGCGGCGGGCGCCACCGGCACTAACCCGTCCAGCCGGTCGAGCAGGCCGCCATGGCCGGGCAGCAGCGTGCCGCTGTCCTTCACGCCAGCCTGCCGCTTCAGCCAGCTTTCATAGAGATCGCCGATCTGTGCGATCACGGCGAGGATCGGGCTGGCAAAGGCAAGCTGCAGCCGCAGCCCGGCGAAGCGCCACAGCAGCAGGCCGAACACCAGTGCCGCCGCGACCCCGCCGATCAGTCCCGCCCAGGTCTTGTTCGGGCTGACGCTCGGTGCCAGCTTCGGGCCGCCGATGCTCCGCCCGGCCGCATAAGCGCCGATGTCGGTCACCCAGACGGTTGCGAGCGTCCACAGAGCGAGCAGCAGGCCATTCTCCTGTCCGCGCAGGAACAGCAGCGCGAGCGCCGGAAAAGCCACATAGGCGACGCCGAAACCGAGCCGCGGCTTCCGCGTGATGATCGTCACGAAAAAGGCAGCGCCCACGATCAGCCCGACGGCGAAGAAATCGACGCCGGCGGCAAGCGGCGACATGATCGCAAGCGGCACGCACGCCGCGAACAGTGCCAGCCGCTTATGCTTGGGATCGGATTGGACGAGATCGCCCCATTCGGCCAGCATCAGCATCGCCGCCACCGAGGTCAGCACCCAGAAGGCGATCCCGCCGAACCACAGCGCAGCAAGCGCGACCAGGATCATCGCCACACCGCTTACGGTGCGCACGCCCAGGTCGGAGCCGCCGCTGCCTTTCGAACTCATAGTCCGCCGAAGCGGCGCTCCCGCCGGCCGAAATCCTGCAATGCCGCGGCCAGCTCCACCTTGCCGAAGTCCGGCCAGAGCGTGTCGACGAACAGCAGCTCGGCATAGGCCGTCTGCCACAGCAGGAAGTTGGACAGTCGCCGCTCACCCGAAGTGCGGATCAGCAGGTCTACAGGCGGCAGATCGGCAGTGTAGAGCGCCTCCGACAGTGTCTCGGCCGTGATCTCGCTCGGCGCCATCTCGCCGCGCTGCACCCGTTCGGCGAGCAGCCGCGCGCCGCGCGCGAGCTCATTGTGCGAGCCATAGTTGAGCGCGATCACCAGCGTCGTCTTACCGTTCGATGCCGTGCGCGCGATCGCCCCGTCGATCAGGCGCACCACGTCAGGCTGGAACGCCTGATAGTCACCGATCACGCGCAGCCTTACGCCAGCGTCCGCCAGTTCGTCGATATCGTCGACGATGAACCGCCGCAGCAGGCCCATCAGGTCCGAGATTTCCTCGGCGGGACGCCGCCAGTTTTCCGAGGAAAAGGCATAGAGGGTCAGCACTTCGAGGCCGAGATCGCCCGCCGCGCGGACCACTTCGCGTGCCGCCTGCACTCCACGGCGATGTCCCGCCACGCGCGGCAGCCTCCGAGCCTTCGCCCAGCGGCCATTGCCGTCCATGATGATCGCAACGTGGCGCGGCAGAACCCCCGCGCCGTTTGCCGGCGCCTGATCGGGGCTGACCTTGAGCGGGATCACTTGCCCAGGATTTCTTTCTCTTTGGCCGCAGTCGCTGTGTCGATCTCAGCGATGGTCGCGTCGGTCAGCTTCTGGACCTCGGTCTCGAGCCGCTTGCGCTCATCCTCGCTGATCTCGTGCTTCTTCTCGTCCTGCTTGAGCGCATCATTGCCGTCGCGGCGGACGTTTCGCACCGCAATCCGCGCCTTTTCAGCATATTGCGAGGCGAGTTTCGCAAGCTCCTTGCGCCGTTCTTCGGTCAGGTCGGGGATCGGCAGACGAAGCGTCTGGCCGTCCACGATCGGATTCAGGCCCAAGCCCGCCGAGCGGATCGCCTTGTCGACCGGTCCGACATTCGACTTGTCCCACACCTGCACCGACAGCATGCGCGGTTCGGGCGACGAGACGGTCGCGACCTGGTTCAGCGGCATGTGCGATCCGTAGACCTCGACATTCACCGGATCGAGCATGGTCGTGGACGCACGTCCGGTGCGCAGCCCCTGCAGATCATGCTTCAGGGACTCGACCGCGCCATGCATGCGGCGCTCGATATCGCTCTTGCTATAGGCTGGCATCCTACTCCCCTTGCGTCTGTACGATCGTCGCCGTGCCTTCTCCGTTCAGCACCCGCGCCAGATTTCCCTGCTCGCGAATGTTGAACACCACGATCGGAATATCGTTGTCGCGGCACAAGGCAACGGCCGAAGCGTCCATCACCTTCAGATTATCGGCGAGAACACGGTCGTAACTGATTGTATCAAAACGCCTTGCGGTCGCAACCTTCTTCGGATCGGCATCATAGACGCCGTCCACCGAAGTGCCCTTGAACAACGCGTCGCACTTCATTTCGGCCGCGCGCAGCGCCGCGCCGGAGTCGGTCGTGAAGAACGGACTGCCGACGCCGGCGGCAAAGATCACCACCCGCCCCTTTTCCAGGTGCCGCGCGGCACGGCGTCGGATGAACGGCTCGCAGACGGACGCCATGGGAATGGCGGACTGGACGCGCGTGTCGACGCCGATCTGCTCCAGCGCGTTCTGCACGGCGAGCGCGTTCATCACGGTCGCGAGCATGCCCATATAGTCCGCCGTCGCCCGCTCGAAGCCCTTGGCGGCCGCCGCCAACCCGCGGAAGATGTTGCCCCCGCCGACGACCACACAGATCTCATATCCTTGCGCCTTCACGTCCGCGATCTCGCGGGCGACGCGGGCGGTCACGGCGGGGTCGATCGCGTGCCCGTCTCCCATCAACACTTCGCCGGACAGCTTCAGGAGAATACGATTGAAGCGGGGGCGAGTCATGACGTTCCGATCGGGAGGCAAGGCGCGGACTCTTAGTCAGCGACGGAGCCGCTGCCAAGCATAGCCTGCACCCCGGCGCAGGCCGGAGTCCAGGCGTTAACGAGTATGGGCCCCGGCCTGAGCCGGGGCACAGGATCAAGCGACCGGGTCGGCCTTCTTCACGCCGGCGGTCGCCGCGACTTCGGCAGCGAAGTCGCTCTGCTGCTTCTCGATGCCTTCGCCAAGCTGGAAACGGACGAAGTCGGCGATGCGGATCGAGCCGCCCGCCGCCTTGGCTTCCGCCGCGACGAAGTCCTGCACCGGCGTCTTGCCGTCGAAGACCACCGCCTGGGAAAGCAGCGCATTCTCCTTGCGGAACTTGTCGACCGGACCCTTGACGATCTTCTCGACCACTTCCGGCGGCTTGCCGGCGATCTTGTCGGCTGCCTTCTCCTTGGCGATGGCGGCTTCGCGCTCGATGATCGCCGGGTCGATGCCCTCGCCGGTGAGCGCCAGCGGAGCAGCGGCCGCGATGTGCATCGCCAGCTGCTTGCCGAGCGCTTCGATCTTGTCGGCAGGCGCATCGCCTTCCAGCGCGACCAGCACGCCGATCTTGCCCATGCCCGGCGCCGCGGCGTTGTGGACATAGGACACGACCGCGCCCTGCCCGACGCTCAGCGTCTTGGCGCGGCGCAGGTTCTGGTTCTCTCCGATCGTCGCGATGTTGGAGGTCAGCACCTCCTGCACCGTGCTGCCGTTCAGCGTCGCGCCGAGCAGCGCCTGAACGTCGTCGCCAGTGGTCAGCGCCAGCTGCGTCACGTCGCGCACGAACGCCTGGAACTGCTCGTTCTTGGCAACGAAGTCGGTCTCGGAGTTCACCTCGACCACCACACCCTTGGTGCCTTGGGTCGCCACGCCCACCAGGCCCTCGGCGGCGGTACGCCCGGCCTTCTTGCCCGCCGAAGCGAGCCCCTTGGCGCGCAGCCAGTCAATCGCCGCCTCGATGTCGCCATTGGTCTCGGCGAGCGCCTTTTTGCAGTCCATCATGCCGGCGCCCGAGCGCTCGCGCAGATCCTTCACCATCGCGGCCGTGATTTCCGCCATGTCATGCTCCTTCGAATGTGTCTCAATCCGGTTTGGCCTGAGCCTGTCGAAGGCCTCCCTTTCTTTACACCGAGGCAAGAAAAGGGAGGGCTTCGACAAGCTCAGCCCAAACCGGTGAAAATATCAGGCTGCCGCAGGCTCTTCTGAAGCCAGCGCTTCCTCGGCCGGCGGCTCGGCCATCGCGCCGATGTCCATGCCGCGCTGCGCCTGGCCCTGCTGGCCGCCACGCGTCGCCGCCGTCGCAACCGCGTCGCAGTACAGACGAATGGCGCGGCTGGCGTCGTCATTACCCGGCACCGGGAACGCAATGCCGTCCGGCGACACGTTCGAGTCGAGGATCGCTACGACGGGGATGCCCAGCGTGTTGGCTTCCTTGATCGCGAGCTCTTCCTTGTTGGCGTCGATCACGAACATCACGTCCGGGATGCCGCCCATGTCGCGGATGCCGCCCAGCGACAGCTCGAGCTTGTCGCGCTCGCGGGTCAGCTGCAGCACTTCCTTCTTGGTCAGGCCGTGCGTGTCGCCCGCCAGCTGCTCTTCGAGCGCCTTGAAGCGCTTGATCGAGTTCGAGATCGTCTTCCAGTTGGTGAGCATGCCGCCCAGCCAGCGGTGATTGACGAAATGCTGGCCCGAACGACGCGCGGCCTCGGCGATCGGCTCCTGCGCCTGGCGCTTGGTGCCGACGAACAGCACCTTGCCGCCGGCCGCAACCGATGAGCTGATGAAGTCCAGCGCGCGCGCGAACAGCGGCACGGTCTGCGAGAGGTCGAGGATATGGACCCCATTGCGATCGCCGTAGATGTACGGCTTCATCTTGGGGTTCCAGCGATGCGTCTGGTGACCGAAATGCGCGCCCGCTTCGATGAGCGCCTGCAACGAGACGGTGGGTGCCGCCATGATATGTATCTCCTACCCGGTTATACCTCTGGACGGCTGTGACCCTGAAGCAAGTTCAGGGCACCGGTATGTGTGCCATCCATGCGGAATGCGCGGCCCCTTAGCGGTGAGCTGAGTCAAAAGCAAGCTTGACAGACGTGGAACATATCGGGAACATAGGAACCAACGGAGTCATGGGGCATTGATGCTCCTGACCTCAGGGAGGTTCGGATGGCGCAGATTTTCTCGGCTCTTTTCTTCACCCTGGCGGCGCTCGGTGCGCTTGGGATGATCACGGCCATGCTGCGGGGCGAATGGCAGCGCGTCATGGCAATCCTCAGCGGCGAGGAACTGGCCGGTGCCCGCGCCGCCGCGCCCCGCGTGCGCGTCAGGCAGCGGGCGTGGAGCCGGCCTGAGCTTCGGGCGATACCGCAGCGGCGCGCCGCCGCCGCTTGACGCGGCCATAGGACCGGATGCTGAACGGGATCAGCGCGAGATAGACGATGGAGACGACGGTCAGCGTCTCCCATGGCGCGGAGACCAGTGCGCCGGCCACCACGGCGATGATGACGAGCGCAGGAAGCCTCGCGCTTCGCCGGAGCCGCAATGAGCCCCAGGAGAAGGTCGCCACGCTCGAGATCGCCAGAAACGCGATCAGCGCAGCCCAGGGGGCGACCAGGCGATAGTCGCGCAGCCAATCCCAGTGCTGATCCGACGCGAGCCACAGGATCAACGGCAAGAGCATCAGCCCCGCCCCCGCCGGGGCAGGGACGCCGGTCAGGAAGCCCGCCGATTTGTGCGGCTGGTCCTCGACATCGATGCGTGCATTGAAGCGGGCAAGGCGCAGCGCCATGCAGGCGGCATAGGCAAGCGCGAAGATCCAGCCGAGCCGCGGCCATTGCTGCAGCGCCCAAAGGTGCATCACGAGCGCGGGCGAAACGCCGAACGCGATCACGTCCGACAGCGAATCGAGCTCGGCGCCGAACTTGCTCTGGCCGTTCAGCGCACGGGCGATGCGTCCGTCCATGCCGTCGAGCACGCCCGCGGTGATCGTCATTGCGACCGCCAGCGCCCATTGGTCGGCGATCGCGAACCGCACCGCGCTCAAGCCGGTGCAGAGCGCGAGCGCGGTCACGGCATTGGGCGCAATCGCGCGCAGCGAGATGCCGCGGCGGGGGCGTTCCGGCATCATTGCGGAATGCCGGTGACGGTTTCGCTCTCGCCGATCTTCGCGATCACCGTCTCGCCGGCGATCGTCCGCTGGCCGAGCGCCACCCGTGGAGTCGTACCCGCCGGCAGGTAGACGTCGACGCGACTGCCGAAGCGGATCAGCCCGACCCGCTGACCACGTCCGACCGTATCGCCGGGCTTCACGAACGGCACGATTCGGCGGGCGACGAGGCCTGCAATCTGGGTGAAGCCGATCCGCGTGCCGTCGGCGCCTTCCACCAGAAAATGCTGGCGTTCATTGTCCTCGCTCGCCTTGTCGAGATCGGCGTTGAGGAATTTGCCCGAGATATAGACGACCTGCCGGATCGTGCCGGCAATCGGGCTGCGATTGATGTGCACGTCGAACACACTCATGAAGATCGATACACGGATCATCGGCGCTTCGCCGAGGCCATCCGGTCCGGAGAGTTCCCGCGGCGGCGGCACGCTCTGGATCAGCGTGATCAGCCCGTCGGCCGGCGCGATCACCAGCCCCTCCCCTTGCGGCACGCTGCGGATCGGATCGCGGAAAAAGGCCGCCACCCAGATGGTCAGCCCGATCAGCGCAAAGCCGAGCTCGTCCCACACGAAAAAGACGAAGATGAAGGCGAGAACCGCCGAGATCAGGACGAATTTGCGTCCGTCCGGGTGGACCGAGGGCCAGCGCCATTTCACGTTGGTGGTGACGACCGGCGGCTTTTCTAAAGATGCCATGGCGACCTGCTTAGGCGTGGGGTTGCCCGTGCACAACGCCGGATGGGCCGTTGATCGTTCCGCACGCCACCCTTAAGAGCCGCGGCAACCCATATTCAGGAAGACGCACGCCATGGCCAAGATCAAGGTGAAAACCCCCGTTGTCGAACTCGATGGCGACGAGATGACGCGGATCATCTGGGCGTGGATCCGCGAGCGGCTGATCCTGCCCTATCTCGACATCGATCTCGAATATTATGATCTCGGCATCGAAAAGCGCGACGAGACGGAGGACAGGATCACCGTCGAATCCGCCCGAGCGATCAAGAAATACGGCGTCGGCGTGAAGTGCGCGACCATCACCCCGGACGAGGCGCGCGTCGAGGAATTCGGCCTCAAGAAGATGTGGAAGTCGCCGAACGGCACGATCCGCAACATCCTGGGCGGCGTCGTCTTCCGCGAGCCGATCGTGATCAAGAACGTCCCCCGCCTGGTCCCCGGCTGGACCGACCCGATCGTCGTCGGCCGCCACGCCTTTGGCGACCAGTATAAGGCGACCGACTTCCGCGTACCCGGCCCCGGCAAGCTGCGCATGGTCTTCGAAGGTGATGACGGCACCGTAATCGATGAGGAGGTATTCCAATTCCCCTCCTCCGGCGTCGCCATGGGCATGTACAATCTGGACGATTCGATTCGCGATTTCGCGCGCGCTTCGATGAATTACGGCCTGTTACGCGAGTGGCCGGTCTATCTGTCGACCAAGAACACCATCCTCAAGGCCTATGACGGGCGCTTCAAGGACATCTTCCAGGAAGTGTTCGAGAATGAATTCAAGCCTCAGTTCGAGAAGCTTGGCATCGTCTACGAACATCGCCTGATCGACGACATGGTCGCCTCCGCGCTCAAGTGGAGCGGCAAGTTTGTCTGGGCCTGCAAGAATTACGATGGCGACGTGCAGTCCGACTCGGTCGCGCAGGGCTTCGGCTCGCTCGGCCTGATGACCTCGGTGCTGCTCTCGCCCGACGGCAAGACCGTGGAAGCGGAAGCCGCGCACGGCACCGTCACCCGCCATTTCCGCCAGCACCAGCAGGGCAAGGCGACCTCGACCAACCCGATCGCCTCGATCTTCGCCTGGACTGGCGGCCTCAAATATCGCGGCCGCTTCGACAACACGCCGGACGTTACCCGCTTCGCCGAAACGCTCGAGCGCGTCTGCATCGCCAGCGTCGAACAGGGCGCGATGACCAAGGACCTCGCCATCCTGATCGGCCCGGATCAGCCCTGGATGACCACCGAGCAGTTCTTCGAAACCATCCGCGCCAATCTCGAAAAGGAAATGGCGAGCTGGGCTTAACTCCCAAAGGCGTCCGGCGAGCGGATATGTTCGCGCCGGACGCCCAGGCCCACCAACCGGGCGGGAATGCGCTGCAGCAGCGGCGCGCGGTTCAGCAGCCGCATCGCAAGCGGTGGCTTCTCGAAGCTGATCTGGCCTGAAATCAGCGGCTTCAGCAAGCGATCGTGAATCGTCTTCTGCGCGCGCTGGATGATGCGGGTCGGCAGCAACCGGCGCTGCTGCACCTTCGCCAGCAACGAGTATACGGGTGCACCTTGGGCGAGCGGCTCCGCCAGGATGTTGGCCGCCGCGACGGCATCCTGGATGGCAAGGTTGATGCCGACGCCTCCCACCGGCGACATGGCGTGCGCGGCGTCGCCGATGGCGAGCAGGCCGGGCATCCACCAGCGCTCAAGCCGGTCGAGCGATACGGAAAGCAATCTCAGCTGATCCCAGTCGGTCAGGGCCTGCACCGCCTCAGTCAGCGTCGGGCTGGCGGCTGCGACGGTCCGCCGGAATGCGTCGAGCCCGGCGGCGCGCAGGGCTTCGGCGCCGCCCTTCGGAACGACATAGGCGCACTGCCAGTAATCGCCGCGGTTGATCTGCACGACGAGCGTGCCGGGGCCAAAGGTGCCCCCGGTGGTCTCCGGATCGCCCGCTTTTCGCGGCAGGCGGAACCACAGCACGTCGATCGGGGCGCCAAGATCCCTGAGCGGCAGGCTGGCGGCCCCGCGCAGCACCGACCGGCGCCCGTCGGCGGCAATGACGAGGCACGCCGCGCAGATCTCGCCGCAGGCCAGTTCGACGCCCGTAACCTGACCCTCTTCCATATGGAGGCCTACCGCCTCCGCGTTCATCCGCAGCGTGAAGCTCGGATAACGCCGCGCTTCATCGGCCAGGAAATCGAGAAACTCCCATTGCGGCATCATCGCGATATAGGGCGCGCGCACCGGCAGATGCGAAAAGTCCGCGATGGTGAGCTGGCGCCCGGCCGCACGTCCCCCGAGCGTCCGCACCTTGTCATGCGGGCGCTCGAGAAAGCGGTCGAGCAGGCCGAGCTGGTCCATCAGGTCCAGGGTCGACGGATGCACCGTGTCGCCGCGAAAGTCGCGCAGGAAGTCGCCATGTTTCTCGAGCACCAGCGTCCGGACGCCCGCGCGCGCGAACAACAGGCCGGCCATCATCCCGGCCGGACCGCCGCCGGCGATGACGAGCTGATGTTCGGCCAATTCTCGCCTCCTTATGGCTGACAAGCGGCGCCTCGGCTGCTTAAGAGGTCGCCGTGGCACTCAGTCTGAACTCGACCGGCTTTTCCGACGCTCTCGTCATCCTTGGCGCCGCGGGCATCGTCATTCCCGCATTTGCGCGCGTCCGCGTCAATCCCGTGATCGGGTTCATCCTGGTCGGTGCACTGGTCGGTCCTTTCGGGCTCGGCCGGCTGGTCGATCAGGCGCCCTGGCTCTATTACCTCACCATCTCCGATCCGCACGCGATCGAGCCGTTCGCTGAGCTCGGCATCGTGCTGCTGCTGTTCGCCATCGGCCTGGAGCTATCGCTGCGCCGCTTGTGGGACATGCGGGCACTGGTGTTCGGCGTGGGAGCCGCGGAGCTTGGCCTCTCCGCACTGCTGATCGGCGGCGCGCTGCTGGCGCTCGGCCAGCCCTGGACCGGCGCCTTCGGGCTCGGCCTCGCCCTTGCCCTTTCCTCCACCGCGCTGGTGCTCCCGATGACCGGCATCAACGGACCGGTCGGGCGACCCGCATTCGCCATGCTGCTGTTCGAGGATGTGGCGCTGGTGCCGATCATCTTCGTGCTCGGCGCGTTCGGCGGCGCGGCCACGCTCGCGAGCCTCGGCTCCACCGCGTTGCTCGGCATCCTCGTTGTCGCGGCTCTCCTCCTCGCCGGACGATTCCTGTTGCCGCGCCTGTTCGCCCAGGCCGCCCGTGCCAAGAATCCGGAGCTGTTCCTGGCGGCAAGCCTGCTCGCCGTCATCGTCGCCAGCCTCGCGACCAGCGCCGCCGGCCTGTCGCCGATCGTCGGTGCGCTGATCGCGGGCCTGAGCATTGCCGAGACCGACTATCGCGGCGAAGTCGAATCGATCACCGCGCCCTTCCGTGGCCTGGCGCTCGGCGTGTTCCTGATCACGGTCGGCATGAGCCTCGACCTGGGCGCGATCGCGGCCAATTGGCAGTCGCTCGTCATGGCCGTGGTCGGCGTCATGCTGCTCAAGACGCTGGTCACCTTCCTGCTGCTGCGGCTGATCAGGACGACGCGCGGCGCGGCGCTGCAGACCGGCATTCTGATGGCGTCGCCGTCGGAGACGACTCTCATTGTGCTCGGAGCGGCAGCGAGTGCCGGCCTGATCGGCGCCAGCACCGCCGCCTTCTGGCAGACGGTGACCGCGATCGGTCTTACTCTGACGCCGCTGCTCGCTCGCGTCGGCAAGGACCTGGCGCGGCGTCTCGAACATGCCGCCGACGAACCGCCTGAGCAGGCGAGCGTCGGCACGGTGATCATCGGCTTCGGCCGGGTCGGCCGCATGGTCGCCGACCTGCTGCGCATGCACGGCAAGCCCTTCACCGCGGTCGAAAGCGATATCGACGCGGTCTCGGCCGCCCGGAAGGACGGTTATAACGTCCTGTTCGGCGATGCCTCGCGGCCCGACTTCATCGATCGGCTGCGGCTCGGGCATGCCGACGCGCTCGTGCTGACCATGGACGACCCGGTGCTGAGCGTGCGGCTGACCCGGCGCGTGCGCGGCTGGGTTCCGGACCTGACTATCGTCGCACGCGCCCGGGACACGGATCATGCCGCCGAACTCTACCGCGCCGGCGTGACCGATGCCGTGCCGGAGACACTCGAAAGCTCATTGCAGCTGTCGGAGGCGGTGCTGGTCGATCTTGGCGTCGCCATGGGCCCGGTCATCGCCTCGATCCATGAGAAGCGCGACGAGCTGCGCCGGGAGATCAAGCTGGCCGGAGCACTCGACCGTGAGCCGCGGCTGGCCCGCACGCGGCTGCAGGACCTGAACGAGGCGAAAGGCCTCTAAATCATTGAACGAAGAAGGTGGTGCGGGCGGTCGGGCTCGAACCGACACTCCTTTCGGAACCGGATTTTGAGTCCGGCGCGTCTACCAGTTTCACCACGCCCGCAGCGAAGGCCGCACTCCGTAGCTTAGGGCGCGCGGCCTCGCAACGTCCTATTCGGCGGCCGCTGCTAGGTCGCCTTCCTTGGGGTCCGGGCCATACCGGTTCGGCCCGCGCGTGCCTTCCAGGCACATGAACACCAGCACGACGATGCCGCCGATATAGGGGATGAAGTTGAGCAGCACGAACCAGCCGGACTTGTCCTGATCATGAAAGCGGCGGACCTGAACCGCCAATCCGGGGATGAAGAGTGCCAGCGAGAACAGGATCAGCAGGATCAAGCCCAATCCGAATCCACCCTGCGCCGCAAAGGACGTGGGATCCGTGATCGCCGCGCCCAGCCCGCTGACGAACAGCAGCACCATTGCCACCAGCCAGACCAGCAGGGTGAAGAACCAGAACTCCTTGCGCCGCGACCTCCCGCTGAAATCCGCATAGCGCTTTAGCGGCAACAACGCCCACTCCATCTGCCCCTCCATTTTGGGAGCCGTTTCCCTGCGGCTCGCAGCCAAGCCTATCATCTTGCCTGCATTTCACAACCGGCGGAACTGAGCATAGTCGCGGCGGACTTTCCTGAACCGAGCGGCGCCCTCCGTCTCCGACCAGCCGCGCGCCAGTTCGGCTGCGGCAGGCGCGGCTGCCTTGCTCAGCACCAGCCTTTTCACTGCGCCGCAGTCGAAGCCGACGCGACTGACGCAGATCAGCGGTCCCGGCGGCAGCGGCTCGGAGCGCCAGAGCTGAACCATTCGCGCCTTCACCTCAGGCGACGCATTCCGCCAAGGCTCTTCGGCCAGCGCCGCGACATCGGCCCTGCCGTCGAGCAGCATTGCCAATGCACCGTCATGAGTGCCCGCCCATAGCCTCACGGCGAATCGCGCTGGGTCGGTGGACAGGGAGCGAAGATAAATGGATTGCACCAAAGCGCCGGACGTCGATCCTGGCAGCACCTCCGCATAGCGGAGCGCGCCTGCGCGGGCCGGCAGCGCAGCGGGCGCTTCCACCCCCGCTTCCTTTCGCGCGAGCAACACGCCGCGATAACGCTCCAGCGTCGCCGCAGGCACGTCGAGGACGGCAACAGCATCCAGCCGACGCGTTCCGGCCATACCCAAATAGCTGGACAAGTTGGTCATCGCGATATCGACCGTCCCTGCCCTTACGGCATCGCGCAGCGCATCGGGGGTGGCCAGCACTTCCACTATAACGGGGCGACTGAGCCGTTGTTGAAGGAGCACGCGCAGCGGCTCCAATGCCTTGGCGCGATCGTAGCGCGGGTAGTGATAAGTGGCGAGGCGGACCGGCCCATCAGGTGCGGCCGCTGCCAAAGCCAATGCGAGAGCAAGCATTCGCAACGCTCTTCCCGATCGCCGTCCCGCTTTCAAGCTGTGCGCACTTGAGCCCTTGCGCGAGTCGGCGCACACTTCGCGACCATGAATGCGCTTACGCCCACCGCTGGCCAACTCGCCCTTGCCGACACTCTCGCGGGGGGCACGATGCCGCGCGGCGAGGCAATCTCCCATGTGCCTGCCTCCGCGTACACCGACCCGGCGCGGCATGCTCAGGAGTGGACGGCGCTCTTCTCCAGGCTGCCGAACGTCATCTGCCCGTCCGCGCTCCTGCCCGAGCCGAACATGGCGGTGCCGCACGATGGCTATGGTCAGCCCTTGCTTGTCACGCGCGACAAGGCCGGCGTCGCGCATGTCTTCTTGAACGTTTGCCGGCATCGTGGCACGCGGCTGATCGAAGGCGACGGGCCGGTCTGTGCCCCGCGCCTCATCTGCCCTTACCACGCCTGGTCCTACGCGCTCGACGGGCGGCTCACCGGCCTGCCGCGCCCCGACACCTTCCCCGGCCTCGACAAGGCGTCACACGGGCTGAGGGAGCTGCCTTCGCTCGAAGCGGGCGGCCTGATCTGGTTCGCGTTCGACGAGGCGGCGGACTTCACCGAGGTGAAGGCCCTCGCCCAGGATTTCGATGCGCTCAACCTCGCCGGCCAGCATCTCTTCGCCCGCAACACGCACGACGTGAAGGCGAATTGGAAGCTGATCGTCGATGCCTTCTCGGAAAGCTATCACGTCCAGCGCCTGCATGCGGAGACGATCGGCCCGATGTTCCAGGACGGGGTGACTGCCGGCGACAGGGTCGGTCCGCACCAACGCTCGGCCGTCGGCCGCGCCGCGCAGCTCGACGAGATCGACCTGAGCGACTGGGGGGCGCTGCGCTCGGCGATCACCTACGCCTATCAGATCTTTCCCGGCGGCATCCTGATCGCCAGCCCGGATTATGTGAACTTGATGGTGCTGATGCCGCAGTCGGTGGACCGCACGCTGGTCGAGGATTTCATGCTAATCCCGGAACCGCCGCAGACCGAAAAGGCACTCTCCCACTGGCGGCGCAGCTGGCGTCTGCTCGATCAGGGCGTGTTCGGCGGCGAGGATTTCCGCGCGGCCGCGCTTGGGCAGCAGGGCCTTAGCACGGGCGCGATCGAACAGCTGACGCTCGGCACGCTGGAAACCGGCATTCGCGCCTTCCACGATCAGGTCGAAGCGCGGCTGTAGTTCCCCAGCGGGCAATCACGCCGCCGAGGCGTTCTCTCCGAACAGGGTCAAGCCGGGCGGCACCTTTTTCACCGATCCGCGGCTGAGCAAAGTCTCGATCGAATCGATTGCCGCCTTCAGGTCGCGCTGGGTGAATGGCTTCTCCAGGCAGCCGATGCCGAGCGACTCGGCGCCCTTGGGGCAGCGGCCGGTGACGAACAGCACGTGCATGCCATAGCGGCGCGCTTCGGCCGCCACCTCGACTCCATTGCCGCCGTCGGTCAGGCCAAGATCGACGAGGAGCAGGTCGATCTTCTGCTTGGCGACCAACTCGAGCGCGGCCTCGACGGAGTCGACCGTGCCGACCACTTGATAGCCCGATTCGGTCAGCGAATGCTCGGTATCGAAGGCGATGAGCGGCTCATCCTCGACGATGAGGATCCGCTTGATCCGCTGCACCTTCCTCCCGAACAGCATTGCCGCCCCGCTTTTCCTCCGTCATGGAGCGCGGCCTGACCGCGCGCGTTCCTCTCCGTCGATCACAACGCATGAAGAACGAAATCGAAACGCGCCACACAAAAGATTTTGGGAGCGGTAAATTGGCCGAAAAGCCAACTAAGCCACGGGAAGAACAACGGATCGCCAAGCTGCTGGCGCGCGCCGGCGTCGCGTCGCGGCGCGAGATCGAACGGATGATCGCCGAGGGTCGCGTCGCCATCAACGGCACGGTCATCGACACGCCCGCCACCCTGCTCGAATCGCTGCATGGGGTGACGGTGGACGGCAAGCCGGTGAAGCCGCCCACCCCTGCGCGCCTGTTCCGCTATCACAAGCCCGCCGGCCTGCTCACCACCGAGCGCGATCCGAAAGGCCGCCCCACCATCTACGACCGTCTGCCCAAGGACCTGCCTCGCCTGATGCCGGTCGGCCGGCTCGATCTCAACACCGAAGGGCTGCTCCTCCTCACCACCGATGGCGAGCTGAAGCGCCAGCTGGAGCTTCCGTCCACCGGCGTACCGCGCACCTATCGCGCCCGTGCCTATGGCAATGTCACGCAGGCACAGCTGGAGGAGCTGATCGACGGCATCGAGATCGAGGGCGTTCGCTACGGCTCGATCGACGCCAATCTCGAACGCCGCACCGGCGCCAATGTCTGGATCGAACTCACGCTCGCCGAGGGCAAGAACCGCGAAGTGCGGCGCGTGCTGGAGCATCTCGGCCTGCGCGTCTCCCGCCTGATCCGCACCGCCTACGGTCCCTTCGCGCTCGCCGACATGCCCGCCGGCGCGGTGGACGAAGTGCGCCAGCACGACCTGGTGGTGTTCAGGAAATCACTGAAGCAAGCTCCTCCCCGGCACGGGGAGGGGGACCACGCGAAGCGTGGTGGAGGGGGGCGGAGCGAAGCGAAGCGTGGATCCTCGCCTCCGGCTCGGCCCCTCCACCGCTCGCTGCGCGAGCGGTCCCCCTCCCCGGATCGGGTAGGACCCAAGAAGTGAGGATCATCGCCGGGCGCTGGCGCGGGCGCGCCCTGATCGCTCCACCGGGCGACGCCACTCGCCCCACCGCCGACCGCACGCGCGAGGCGCTCTTCTCGATGCTGACCTCCCGCGTCGGCAGCTTCGAGGATCTGCGCGTCGCGGACATCTTTGCCGGCACCGGGGCACTGGGCCTGGAAGCGCTCTCGCGCGGCGCCGGCCACTGCACCTTCGTGGAGCGCGATCGCAACGCGCTGGCAGCGCTGAAAGCGAATATCGACAAGCTCGGCGCTATCGGCACCGACATCCGTGCACAGGCGGCCGAGGGCTTTGCCGGCGGGCCGTTTGATATCGTCTTCATGGACCCGCCCTACGGGTCCAGCCTGGGCCAGAAGGTGCTGCCCCGCCTGGCGCTCGAAACCGGCGCCTGGGTCAGTATCGAGACCGCGTTCACCGAGGATGTCGAGGTGCCCGGCTTTGACACTGACGCGGTCCGCACGCACGGCAAGGCCAAGGTCACGCTGCTGCGCCGGCAGTAACAAGCTGGACTTATGCTTTGCCCGCAAGGATCGGGATGGCCTCCGCTCCCGTGCGGTGCCACACCTTGGCCATGAACAACGCGATGAGCGGCCGCGACTGGGCCATCCTGTTGCTGCTTTCCGTGCTCTGGGGCGGGTCCTTCTTCTTTCTTGCCGTCGCGCTGAAGGAACTGCCGCCGATCACCATCATGCTGCTCCGCGTCAGCCTGGGCGCGCTGCCGCTGCTCGCTTTCCTTGCCTTACGCGGCGAGCGCCTGCCCGGCACCCCGCGCATCTGGGGCATGTTCCTGGCGCTGGGCCTGCTCAACAACGCCCTGCCCTTCGTGCTCTATGCCTATGCGCAGTTAAGGATTGAAAGCGGCCTCGCCTCGATCCTCAACGCCACGACGCCGCTTTGGGGCGTGCTGGTCGCCCATTTCCTCACGCGAGACGAGCGCGCGAGCGGCCCGAAGATCGCAGGCGTCCTGCTGGGCTTTGCGGGCGTCGCGCTGATGATCGGCGCCAAATCCGGCATGGATGGCGAGGCGATCGCCATCCTGATGTGCCTCGGCGCGACGCTCAGCTACGCCTTCGCCGCCGTTTATGCGCGAAGGTTCAAGCCGCTCGGCATCCCGCCGCTCACGGTGGCGACCGGCCAGCTGATCGGCGCGAGCCTGCTGCTCCTCCCGTTCAGCCTCGCGCTCGAACAGCCCTGGAGCCTGCCCATGCCCGCGGCCGTCACCTGGTGGTCGATCGCCGGCTTCGCGCTGATCTGCACCAGCTTCGCCTATTGGCTTTATTTCCGGCTGCTGGAGAGCGCCGGCGCGACCAATGCCCTGCTCGTCACCTTCCTCATCCCCGTCACCGCTATCCTGCTCGGCGCCTTCGCACTCGGCGAGGCACTGGAGCCGCGTCATTATGCCGGCATGGCGCTCATCGCCCTTGGTCTCGCCGCCATCGACGGCCGCCTGGTCGCAAAGCGAAGAGGGAAGGATGTGAGTAGCCGCTAGGACGGCGTTAGGAGGTTGCGGCAGGCGCCCGCGTTCCCTAGCTGTTCCTGCGTGAGTCAGCTTGCCCCGAACGCGCCCGAGCCTCCATATCTCCGCGGCCTCAACCCGCCGCAGCGGGAAGCGGTGCTCACCGCCGAAGGACCAGTGCTGGTGCTGGCCGGCGCCGGCACCGGCAAGACGGCGGCGCTGACCGCGCGCCTCGCCCACCTGATCTATACCCGCCGCGCCTGGCCGTCCGAGATCCTCGCGGTCACCTTCACCAACAAGGCCGCCCGGGAAATGCGCGAGCGGATTGGGCGCATGGTGGGCGACGCCGTCGAGGGTATGCCCTGGCTCGGCACCTTCCATTCGATCGCCGCCAAGATGCTGCGCCGCCATGCCGAGCTGGTCGGCCTCCAGTCCAATTTCACCATCCTCGACACCGACGACCAGCTACGGCTCCTCAAACAACTGATCGCCGCTTCCGATCTCGACGAGAAGCGCTGGCCGGCGCGCAGCCTCGCGGGGCTGATCGACAAATGGAAGAATCGGGGCTGGACGCCGCAGGACATCGACGCGGGCGAATCCGAGCTGTTCGCAAATGGCCGTGGGGCCGAGCTCTACGCCCAATATCAGGCGCGGCTGAAAGCCGTGAATGCCTGCGATTTCGGTGACCTGCTGCTCCACATGCTGGTGATCCTGAAGACGCACCGCGATGTGCTCGAATCCTATCAGCAGCGCTTCAAATACATATTGGTGGACGAATATCAGGACACCAACGCCTCCCAATATCTCTGGCTGAGGCTGCTTGCGCAGGCGCGCAAGAACATCTGCTGCGTCGGCGACGACGATCAGTCCATCTACTCTTGGCGCGGCGCCGAAGTCGCCAACATATTACGGTTTGAGAAGGACTTCCCCGGCGCCGTTATCATCCGGCTCGAGCAGAATTACCGCTCCACGCCCCACATCCTCGGCGCGGCGTCCGGGCTGATCGCGGCGAACTCCGGCCGGCTCGGCAAGACGCTCTGGACGGAACATGGCGAGGGCGAGAAGGTGCGCGTGCTCGGCGTTTGGGACGGGCCCGAGGAGGCGCGCCGCGTCGGCGAGCTGATCGAGGATCAGCAGCGCGCGGGCGGCAGCCTCGACGATTGCGCCATCCTCGTTCGCGCCCAGCACCAGACGCGCGAGTTCGAAGACCGCTTCATCGCCATCGGCATCCCCTATCGGATCATCGGCGGCTTCCGCTTCTACGAGCGGGCCGAGATTCGGGACGCCCTCGCCTATCTTCGGGTCGTCCATCAGCCGAGCGACGACCTCGCCTTCGAACGCATCGTCAACACGCCCAAGCGCGGGCTTGGCGACAAGGCACTGGCGAAGGTCCACGCCCTCGCCCGCGCCCAGAGCGTGCCGCTCACCCTCGCCGCGGCGCGTATCCTCGATACCGACGAGATCACGCCTCAGGCGCGGCGCGCGCTAGGCAATCTGATCGGCGACATCGCTCGCTGGCGCGACATGGCGGCGCAGCTGCCCCATGCCGAGCTTGCCCGCCAAATCCTCGACGAGAGCGGCTACACGGCGATGTGGCAGGCCGATCGCTCGGCCGAGGCCGCCGGCCGGCTCGAGAACCTGACCGAACTCGTCCGCGCCATGGAGGAATATGAGACGCTTGGCGCCTTCCTCGAGCATGTCAGCCTCGTCATGGACAATGACGAGCGCGCGGGCGAGGCGCAGGTCACGATCATGACCATCCACGCCGCCAAGGGACTGGAGTTCGACACCGTCTTCCTCGCGGGCTGGGAGGAAGGCCTGTTCCCCTCGCAGCGCGCGCTCGACGAAGGCGGCGTCGCCAGCCTGGAGGAAGAACGCCGCCTCGCTTATGTCGCAATCACAAGAGCGCGACGTAAGTGCTTCATCCTGCACGCCGCCAATCGCCGCATCTACGGCCAGTGGACCAGCTCGATCTCGTCCCGCTTCGTCGCCGAACTGCCGGCCGGCCACGTCGAGGAAGAAACCAGCATGACCGGTGGCGAAAGCCTGTGGCGCGCCAACTGGTCCGAACGCGCCGACCCCTTTGCCAACGTCGCCCGCGGTGCCACCCGCGGCCCCGGCTGGCAGCGGGCGGTGAGCGGCGACCAGTTCAATCCCGCCCCCGCCCGCGTCGTCGAAGCCCGCGCCTCCGCCGTCAGCCTCGGCAACAAGGGCCGCAGCGACCTCGCGCTCGGCCAACGCGTCTTCCACCAGAAGTTCGGCTATGGCACCATCGCCGAGATTGAAGGCAACAAGCTGGAGATCGACTTCGAACAGGCCGGGCGGAAACGCGTGATGGACAGCTTTGTGGCGGTGACCTGATTGCGGATTGCCGCAAAGCTGATGCCCGCTTAGCCTCTTCCCTGAAAACAGGGGAGAAATCATGCGCGGGATTCTACTGGCTTCGGCCGCATTGCTTGGCACGGCGGCAATGGCCGCACCGATCGCCACGCCGGTAAAGACGATCACCGATCCGAAGTCCGTTACCTCGCCGGAGAACCCGAAGGCCAAAGCGGTGCCGCTGACCGACTTGTCGGCCGTGCGGGGCATGTTCGGGGCGGCGCTGGCGCCGGATGGCAAATCCGTCGTCATCGCGCCCAACCTGACTGGACGGTATAATCTGTGGCGTGTCGACTTGGGCGGCAACTTTCCCGTCCAGTTGACCTCGTCGAACGAAGCCCAGACTCCGTTCGAGGTCACGCCGGACAATCAGGTGCTCTTCACTCAGGACAGTGGCGGCGACGAACTGTTCGACATCTATGCCGTACCTCTCGCCGGCGGCGCGGTGGTCAACCTCACCAGCACCAGCGACGCGGCGGAAAGCGATCCGCGGCTGACGCCGGATGGCAAGGGTATCGTCATGACCAGGCGGGCAAAGACGGGAACCGTCGTCGATCTCGCCATCCTCGACCGCGCGATCGGCACCGTTCGCTTGCTGACACGCGAGGCGGACCCGTCGCGGGTGTGGCAGCCCGTGGGCTTCACCGACAACGGCCGCACGCTGATCGCCAATCGCGGCGAGATCACGTCGAGCCGTTGCACTCTCTACCGTATCGACCTCGCGAGCGGCAGGGCCACGCCGTTGAGCAAGGAGGAAGCTGGCGCGATCGTGCTGGGCGCCGGCGTATCGGCCGATGGCAAGCTGCTGGCGCTCAGTTCGAACGAAGGCACCGGCCAGCTCCACGCCGGCATCATGAACCTGGCGACAGGCAAGGTCCGCTGGGTCAGGCCCACGCCTTGGGAGCAGTTCGCCGGCGGCTTTTCGCCCGATGGGCGCATGATGGCCGTGCAGACCAATGCCGATGGCCGCTCCGACCTGTCTATCGTCGATGTGGCGAGCGGCGAAGAGCGCCCTCTCGCCTTCGCGCCGGGGGTCAACGCATTCGGCAACTCGGCCCAGCCCTGGACTCGCGACGGGCGGCTGCTTGTCCTCCGCAACGGCGCGGACGCTCCAGGCGATCTATGGGCGGTGGATCCCATAAGCGGTGCAGCCGAGCAGGTGACTCGCCTGTCGATCGCCAGCCTCGATCCGGCCGGCCTGCCGAAGTCCCGCATCATCGCCTATCGTAGCGCGGACGGGACGCCGATCAGTGCGATCCTGACGATTCCGTTCAACCTGCAGCGCGACGGCAGCAATCCCGCCATCGTGATTCCCCATGGCGGACCGACCAGTCAGGCGCAGGATTATTTCTCGCGTCAGGCGACCATGTTCGCCTCGCGTGGCTATTTCGTGCTGCAACCGAATTTCCGCGGCTCGACCGGCTATGGCCGCGACTTCCAGCAGGCCAACGTCAAGGACCTGGGTGGCGCCGACCTTGAAGACGTAGTGGCGGGCGCCCGCTTTCTGGCCGCGACGGGCTATGTCGATCCAAAGCGGATCGGGATCACCGGCGGCAGCTATGGGGGCTTCATGACGCTGATGGCGCTCGCCAAGCGGCCCGACGTCTTCGCCGCCGGCGTCAATCAATACGGCATCATCAACTGGTTCTCGATGTGGGAGAATGCGGTCGGCGGCCTGCGCGAATATCAGCGTGGGCTGGTCGGCGATCCGATCAAGGACAAGGCGGCTTACGAGCGTCAATCCCCACTCACCTATGTGCGCCAGATCCGCGCGCCCCTGCTCAACCTGCAGGGCGAGAACGACGTGCGTGTGCCCAAGGGCCAGACGGAAGAGGTCGTGAAGCTCGTCAAGGCGAATGGCCGGACCGTGGACGCCGTTTTCTATCCGGCCGAGGGCCATGGCTTTGCCAAGTCCGAAAATCAGGAAGATGCGCGACGGCGCACGCTCGAATGGTTCGATCGTTATCTGAAGCCCGCGCCTGCCAAATAGCGACAGCGTAGCGTTGCCGCGCCCGCGCTTCGTGCCTAGGGCAGCGGCGATGATCCGGGTTGCGAGCTACAACATGCGCAAGGCGATCGGCACCGATCGCCGGCGCAATCCCGAACGCACGATCGAAGTGCTCTGCGAACTCGACGCAGACGTAATCGCGCTGCAGGAGGCGGACCGCCGCTTCGGCGAGCGGATCAGTGCGCTGCCGGCGCATCTGCTCGAGGAACATAGTCCCTATCGCCCGGTCGCCCTGCCCCATCGCACCGGCGGCATTGGCTGGCACGGCAATGCGATCCTGGTGCGCCGAGATGTCGAGATCGCGGCGTGCGACGCGCTCCACATCCCGGCACTCGAGCCGCGCGGCGCAGTCACGGCGGACCTGGTCGTGCGCGGCACGACGATCCGCGCGGTGGGCATGCATCTCGACCTGTCGGGGCTGTGGCGGCGGCGGCAGAGCCGGGCGATCCTCAACCATGTCGAACATCGCGCCAAGCTGCCGACGGTGATGATGGGCGACCTGAACGAATGGACGCCGCAGGGCGGCTGCCTGCGCGATTTCAGCCATCACTTCGCCTTCGCCCCCACCGGGCGCAGCTTCCACACGCGGCGACAGGTCGCGGCATTAGACCGAATCATGTTCTCCGGCCTCGAACTCGTCGAATGCGGTGTCCACCTATCGCCCGCCGCACGCCGGGCGTCGGATCATCTGCCCATCTGGGCAGACTTCGCCTCGACAGATTGACGGCTTTGCGTCACGCTCCGCCCATGCGGGAGAAGGAGCTGCGGCTGGCGCTGATCTGCTATGGCGGGATCAGCCTTGCCGTCTACATGCACGGCATCACCAAGGAGATCTGGCGCCTCGCCCGCGCCAGCCGCTCCTTCCACGACGGCCGCTTCTGCACCGGCTCGCAGGAAGTCTACCGCCAGTTGCTCGACCGGGTGGAGACCCATACCGGCCTCCGACTCAGCGTCTTTTCGGACATCATTGCGGGGGCGAGCGCGGGCGGGATCAACGGCATCTTCCTCGCCCAGGCAATCGCCACCGGCCAGTCGCTGGATCCGCTGACCGACCTGTGGCTGGAAGAGGCCGATGTCGAGCGCCTGATCGATCCTGAAGCGCGGGCGACCCGCCTGTCCAAGCTCTGGGCGATCCCCTTGGCCATGCTCGCCGATCGCGGCGGCGAGGCGATGGAGAGCGTTGACCCCGATACCCGTGCCGAGGTGCGGCGCAAGCTGTCCGGCTTCGTTCGCTCGCGCTGGTTCGAACCGCCCTTCGGCGGCGAAGTGTTCACCGGCCTGCTCCTCGACGCCCTCGACGCCATGGCGGCGTCGCCAGCGGGGCCACCCCTCCTGCCCGACGAACAGCCGCTCGACCTGTTCGTCACCGTCACCGACTTCCGCGGCCATCCGCAGCGCCTGCGCCTCAACAGCCCGGCGGAAGTGGCGGAGACCGAGCATCGGCTGATCGTCGGCTTCTCCGACCGGGGCGGGCCGGAGCGAAACCTGGGCGTGGCGGCGGAACTGGCCTTTGCCGCCCGGGCAACGGCGAGCTTCCCGGGCGCGTTTCCGCCTTTCACCGTTGCCGAGCTCGACGCGGTCCTGAAGCGCCGCGGCGTCGACTGGCCGGAGCGCAACGCCTTCCTGGCCCGCGCCCTGCCCCGTCACGCCGCAGCGGCGATGGCTGACAAAGCCGTTCTGATCGACGGTTCGGTGCTCTCCAACGCGCCGTTCAAGCCGGCGATGGACGCGCTGAAGAACCGTTCCGCGCGCCGGCAGATCGACCGCCGCTTCGTCTACATCGATCCAAAGCCCGGCATCCGCAGCATTCGCGTCGGCGGCACCGGCGGCAGCGACGCGCCCGGATTTTTCTCGACGATCCTCGGCGCCCTCGCCGAAATCCCGCGCGAACAGCCGATCCGCGACAATCTCGAGGCGCTGCAGGGCCGGTCCGAGCGCAGCGAGCGGATGCGGCGGGTCATCGATGCGTTGAAGGACGAAGTGGACGAGGCGATCGTCCAGCTGTTCGGCGGCAGCTTCTTCCTCGACAGCCCGACACCGGCACGCATTGCGACCTGGCGCTCGCGGGCCCAGACTGAGGCGGCACGGCGGGCCGGCCCTGCCTACGCGGCTTACGGCCATCTGAAGCTCTCCGGCATCGTAGAGGAATTGGCCGGTCTTGTACGGCGCCTGACGCCGCGCGGCGTCGGTCCCACCCGCACCCAGGCGCGGGAGGCGATCTGGGCGGAACTGCAGCGTCGTGGCCTCGACCGGGTGACCGCGCGCGGCGGCGGCGCCACGCCGCCGGCCATCGCCTTCTTCCGCGAACATGATCTGGGCTTCCGCATCCGCCGCCTGCGCTTTCTGGCGCGCAAGCTGGCGATGATCCAGGAGGGTGACGCGCGGCTCGCCCCCGCCTGCGAGGCGTTCGAGCGCTGCATCTACGCCATCCTCGCCCTCTATCTCGAGCGCGAGGTCGCCGGCTTCTTCTCGGAGGACGTGTGCGGCCTCGCCTGTGGAGTGAAGGAGGATGCCGGGGCGGTGTTGGACGCCATCGGGGTGGCGCGCGATCTGCGCCGGATCGACGACGAAGCCGACCGCATGCTCTCTGAAGCGCTGAGTGAGTTGCCGCGTTCGGAAAAGCGCGAGATGCTGTTCGCCTATCTGGGCTTTGCCTTTTACGATCTCACCACTTTGTCGATCATCGGCGAGCGCGACGGCGAGTTCGAAGCGGTAAAGGTCGACCGCATCTCGCCGGACGATGCCACCACGATCCGCGCCGGCGGTGCCGAGGCGACGCTGAAGGGCATCCGGTTCAACAGCTTCGGCGCGTTCTTCAGCCGCGGCTATCGCGAGAACGACTATCTGTGGGGCCGGCTGCACGGGGCCGACCGCCTGATCGACATCGTGCTTTCCACCCTTCCCCCTCACCGCACTCTGCCACCCGGCACCGCCGCCGAACTCAAGCGCAGCCTGTTCCACGCCATCCTCGACGAGGAGGCGCCGCGGCTGCTAGCCGTGCCCGGCCTCGTCGCCAGACTCAGAGCGGAGATCGGCTAGCCTAGTTCGCTTCGACGCCGTAAGAACACGCTATGTCGTTCTTGAAGACCCTGCTCTGGATCGTAGTGGCGGTCACCGTCGCGCTCTTCTGTTTCAACAACTGGAACATGGTGCCGGTCAATCTGTGGAACGGCATGATCCTGGAGGCCAAGCTGCCGCTGCTGCTTGGCTTTTTCTTCCTGCTCGGGCTGATCCCGCCGCTGCTGCTGTGGCAGGCGACGCGCTACCGCCTGCGCAAACAACAGCATGCGGCGACGGGCTTCGTCGTCGCGCCGCCGCGTGAGAGCGCCGCGCCAGCCGCTTCCGATCCGCTGCCGTCCGCCGCCCCGATCGCGCCGGTGCCGCCGGGGGGCGCATGAAAGGCCCTGTCTTCGTCGCGCTGGACACACCGGACCTGGAGCGAGCCAAGACGATCGCCACCCGCGTCCGCCACCATGTCGGCGGCATCAAGCTCGGGCTGGAGTTCTTCGCCGCCAACGGCCAGTCCGGCGTCAGGGACATGGCGCATCTCGGCCTGCCCATCTTTCTCGATCTCAAGCTGCACGACATTCCCAACACCGTCGCCAAGGCGGTGCAGGCGCTCCGCGATCTGGAGCCGGCGGTGCTGACCGTGCACGCCGCCGGCGGTCGGGCGATGATGGAGGATGCGAAGGCGGCGGCACCGGCGAATACCAAGGTCGTGGCGGTGACGGTGCTTACCAGCCTCGACGGCGAAGATCTGCAGTCGGTCGGCGTGGCCGCCGATCCGCATGCCCAGGTGGAGCGGCTGACCAGCCTCGCGCGCGAAGCCGGCCTCGATGGCGTGGTGTGTTCGGGTGCGGAAGTGAAGGCGGCGCGGCGGCTCTGGCCCGGCGGCTTCTTCGTCGTTCCCGGCGTGCGCCCCGCCGATGCGAGCGCGGGCGATCAGAAGCGTGTGGTCACGCCCCGCCAGGCGCTGAATGACGGTGCATCGATCCTCGTCATCGGCCGTCCGATCACGGGTGCCGAAGACCCCGATATTGCCGCGCGGGCGATCGAGGCCACATTGTGACGGCAGCTGCATAAATCTGACGCCCGGACGGCGTAAAGATACCGCTCTATCGTTCAGGAATATGTCTTGCCTCGCCTCCAAGCCAAGATTTGCGGCCTTTCCACGCCAGCGACGCTCGACGCGGCGATCGGTGGCGGCGCGAGCCATGTCGGCTTCGTCTTCTTTCCCCCAAGTCCCCGCCACCTGACGTTGGAGAAAGCGGCGGGGCTCGCCGGGCGGGTGCCGGCGCAGGTGAAGCGGGTCGGCGTGTTCGTCGAGCCCGACGATCCCCTGCTTGCCTGTGCCGTCGAGTCCGGACGGCTGGACGCGCTACAGCTTCATAAGGTTTCCCCCGCTCGCGCTGCGGCCATCAAGGCGCGGTTCCGGCTGCCGCTCTGGGTCGCTGTTCCGGTCCGGACCCGAAGCGACCTGAACGAGGCCACAAGCTGGCGGGGGCTGGCCGACCGGATTCTCTACGACGCGAAGACACCGGAAGGCGGTCTCCCCGGCGGCATGGGCCTGCGCTTCGACTGGAAGCTGCTCGACGGCTTTACGCATCCGGCGCCTTGGGCACTGTCTGGCGGGCTCGACGCGGACAATGTCGCCGAAGCGGCGGCAGTGACCGGCGCACGCCTGGTCGACGTGTCCTCCGGCGTCGAGCGCGCGCCCGGCGTCAAGGATGTGGACAAGATCGCGCGCTTCCTCCAAGCGGTCGCCGCTCTATGACGCTCAGCAACTCGCTCCGAACCCAGCCCGACGAACGCGGGCATTTCGGCCAGTTCGGCGGCCGCTATGTCGCCGAGACGCTGATGCCGCTGATCCTGGAACTGGAAGCCGCCTATCGCGCGGCAAAGGCCGATCCGGCATTCCAGGCCGAGTTCGACGATCTCCTCGCAAATTATGTAGGGCGGCCCAGCCCCCTCTATTTCGCCGAGCGGCTGACCGAAGCGTTGCGCGAGAGTGCTCCGCCAGGTTTCGGCCCGAAGATCTATTTCAAGCGCGACGAGCTTAATCACACCGGCGCGCACAAGATCAACAACTGCATCGGCCAGATCCTGCTCGCGCGGCGCATGGGAAAGACGCGCATCATTGCCGAGACCGGCGCTGGCCAGCATGGCGTCGCGACCGCGACTGTGGCGGCGCGCTTCGGCCTGCCCTGCACGATCTATATGGGCGCGCGCGATGTCGAGCGGCAAAGCCCGAACGTGTTCCGCATGAAGCTGCTCGGCGCCGAGGTGAGGCCGGTCGAAAGCGGCGCGCACACGCTCAAGGATGCGATGAACGAGGCGATGCGCGACTGGGTCGCCAACGTTGAGGACACTTTCTACATCATCGGCACCGCCGCCGGCCCCCATCCTTATCCCGAACTGGTCCGCGACTTCCAATCGGTCATCGGCCGCGAGGCGCGCGCTCAGATGCTGGAGCGCGAAGGCCGCCTGCCGGATCTGCTGGTCGCCGCGATCGGCGGCGGATCGAACGCGATCGGCCTGTTCCACCCCTTCCTCGACGATCCCGACGTTGCAATGCTCGGTATCGAGGCGGCAGGACATGGCCTCGATACTCACGCTCATGCCGCAAGCCTTGCCGGCGGACGGCCCGGCATCCTTCATGGCAACAAGACCTTCCTGCTGCAGGATGAAGACGGGCAGATCACCGAGGCGCATTCGATCTCCGCTGGGCTCGACTATCCGGGCATCGGCCCCGAGCATAGCTGGCTGCACGAGATCGGCCGCGTCACTTATGAGAGCGCGACCGACCGCGAAGCTCTGGACGCGTTCCAGTTCCTGTGCCGGACCGAAGGGATAATCCCGGCGCTCGAACCTTCCCACGCTATCGCAGCAGTAGTTCGCAAGTCACGGGAAATGAAGAACGACCAGATCATCCTGGCCAATCTCTGCGGCCGCGGCGACAAGGACATCTTCACGGTCGCGGACGCGCTTGGGGTAAAGCTGTGACGGACCGGCTCGGCGCGACCTTTGCGCGGTGCCGGGGCCAGGGCCGCGCCGCCCTGATCACCTTTGTCACCGGCGGCGACCCTTCTCCCGCCGAGACACCCGCGATTCTCGACGCGCTTGTGGAGGGCGGCGCCGATATCATCGAGCTCGGCATGCCGTTCACCGACCCGATGGCGGACGGGCCCGCGATCCAGCGTGCCAACCTCCGCGCGCTGGCGGCCGGCACACGAACTGCCGATCTGCTCGAGATCGCGCGCGGCTTCCGGGCGCGCCACGCAGAGGTGCCGCTGGTGCTGATGGGCTATGCCAACCCGATGCTCGCCCGCGGCGCCGACTGGTTTGCTGGGCAAGCCGCAGCAGCTGGCGTCGACGGCGTGATCTGCGTCGATGTGCCACCCGAAGAGGATGATGCGCTCGGGCCCGCGCTCCGCCATGCAGGCCTCCACTTGGTCCGCCTGGCCACTCCCACCACCGATGCCGCGCGACTCCCCCAGGTCGTGCAGGGCGCGTCGGGCTTCGTCTATTATGTCTCGGTCGCGGGCATTACCGGCATGCAGCAGGCCGCGCAGCAGTCGATCGAGGCGGCGCTGACCCGCCTGCGGAGCGGCACCGACCTGCCGATCGCCGTCGGTTTCGGCGTCCGCAGCCCCGACCAGGCTGCTGCAATCGGGCGTGTGGCCGATGGCGTCGTTGTCGGCTCCGCGATCGTCGAGCTGGTCGGTTCGGAGGGCGCCAATGCGCCCAGCGCCGTACGTCATTTCACCGCTTCGCTGGCCCAGGCTTTGGCCGGCGCTCGCCAGGAGCAAGCCGCATGAGTTGGCTCAATCGCGTCCGCAACGCCATCGCGTCGGTCACGCAATCCGTCACCGCGAAGGACACGCCAGACAATCTCTGGCACAAATGCCCCGGCTGCGGGCAGATGATCTTCACCAAGGAATATGAAGAGAATCTGTCGGTCTGCCCGAGCTGCGACCATCATGGCCGCATCGGCGCACGCACCCGCTTCCGCCAGATTTTCGACGAGGGCAGGTTCACGCTGCTGCCGCCGCCGAAGGTGCCCGAGGATCCGCTGAGGTTCCGCGATTCCAAGCGCTATGCCGACCGGCTGAAGGCCGCGCGAGCGAGCACCAATGAACCCGATGCGCTGCTGAACGCGCGCGGCGCGATCGGCGGGCTTGATGCCATCGTCGGCGTGCAGGACTTCGCCTTCATGGGCGGCTCGATGGGCGTCGGCGTCGGCGAGGCGTTTATCGCCGGCATCCACGCGGCCATTGCCGAGCGGTTGCCCTACATCGTCTTTACGGCGTCCGGGGGCGCGCGCATGCAGGAAGGCATCCTCTCGCTGATGCAGATGCCGCGCATGACGGTCGCTGTCGCCGAGCTGAAGGAAGCGGGTCTGCCCTATATCGTCGTGCTGACCGATCCCACTTCGGGCGGCGTCATGGCGTCGTATGCGCTGATCGGCGACGTGCACTTGGCCGAGCCCAAGGCGACGCTCGCCTTTACCGGCCGCCGCGTGATCGAGAATACGATTCGCGAGAAGCTGCCCGAGGGCTTCCAGACCTCTGAATATCTGCTCGAACACGGCATGCTCGACATGATCGTGGAGCGTAAGGAGCTGCCCGCCACGCTTGCGCGGCTGCTCGCCTATCTCGCGCCGGTGAAGGCCGCCGCCTAGCCCGATGGATTTTGCCCGCTCGGCCGATCCTGCCGTGCAGCGGCAGCTGGAGCGGCTCGCCCGCCTCTCGCCCGGTCGCGACATTCTGGGGCTGGAGCGGATCACGGCGCTGCTCGCGCGGCTGGGCAACCCCGAACGGCGCCTGCCCCCGGTCTTCCATGTCGCCGGGACCAATGGGAAGGGGTCGACCTGCGCCTTTCTCCGCGCGGCGATCGAAGCCGCGGGCCTTACCGCCCATGTCTATACCAGCCCGCATCTGGTGCGGTTCAACGAGCGTATCCGGGTCGCGGGCGCGCTGCTCGAAGACGCAATGCTCGCGGCGCTGCTGGAGGAAGTGCTCGACCGGGCGGAGGATCTGAACGCCAGCTTCTTCGAAGTGACGACGGCCGCAGCCTTCCTCGTGTTCAGCCGGACACCGGCGGACGCCTGCATCGTCGAAGTCGGCTTGGGGGGGCGGCTCGACGCGACCAATGTCGTTCCCGCCCCTGCCTGTTGCGGCATCGCTGCCCTCGGGATCGACCACCAGAGCTTTCTCGGCGACACCTTGGCCGAGATTGCCGGCGAAAAGGCAGGCATCGCGCGGTCAGGCGTGCCGATCGTCACGCTCGCCTACCCCGATGAGGCGGAGCGCAGCGTCGACGCGGCTGTCGTCCGAGCAGGCGCGCGACGGCTGAAGCGGGGCGAGGCATGGTTCCTCGAAGGTCGGCTCTATCGCGACGGGTACGGCGAACTCGTCCTTCCTCCCCTGCAGCTCGCCGGCGCCCATCAGCTGGAAAATGCTGCCCTGGCCGTCGCCATGCTGCGGCACCAGCAAGCGATCCGGTTTCCCGACGTGGTGATGCTCGCAGGAATAGAAGGCGCGCGCTGGCCGGCGCGGCTGCAGCAGCTCGGCGCCGGACCACTGGTCGGCAGCCGCGAGGCGTGGCTGGACGGCGGTCACAATGTTTCGGCTGCCGAAGCGCTGGCAGCGGCGCTCGCCGGACGAAAGCTGCACCTCGTCATCGGCATGCTCGCCAACAAGGACGTGTCGTCCTTCCTGCGGCTGCTGGCGCCGGTGGTCCGCTCAGTGACTGCGGTGCCGATCGACGGGCATGACCACCACGCGCCGGACGACATTGCTGCCCTCGCCCGAGGCCTAAGCCTGGGCGCGAGCACCGCGCCAGATGTGCCGGCAGCGCTCGCGGGTCTGGAGTCGCCAATCCTGATCGCCGGCTCGCTCTACCTCGCCGGCCAGATCCTGGAGCTGAACGGCGAACTGCCTCAGTAGATTTCGGCGCCGTTCTCCAGCAGCTCCGAATAGCGTTCGAAGCAGCGTTCGGCGCAGCGCATGCGGATCAGCGCACCTTCAGCGATGAAGCGGGCCCGGCGCGGATCCTCTTCGACCAGCGGCTTCAGCGCGTTGTTGTTCCAGCCTTCGCTGTGCTTGATGTCGATCTTGGCGTGGAGGTCGTAATAAAGCCGCTCGCGCTGACCGTAGCCGAGGCGCTTCAGGCCCGCCGACACATATTCGCACCGCCACGGCGCCGTCAGCTCGACGACGCCGAGCGCACCGACGGACAGCCAGGCATAGCGCCGCGTCGACGCCATCGCGGTCATGGCGTTGGCGAGCGCGAGGCTCTCCCAGACCGTGGTATCGATGTCCGGCTTGATCTGCATCGTCTCGACGAGTTCGGTGAGCAGCAGGCCGTGGATTCCGCGATATTGGCCGCGACCCATCTCGTCCCAGTAATTCTCCGCAAGCTCGAGTTTCGGGCCATGCGGAAGCTTGACCTGGGTCATGGCGACGAGATCGTCGAAGCCCGCTTCGCCTGCCGCTTCCTGGGTCAGGAACCAGCGCATCTGGCCTTCGGTCGCCGTCTCCGCCAGCCAGGAGAAGAGCGGGTGGTTCTGTCCGGGGCCCTTGTCCTGCAGCGCCTCGAACCAGGCGACGAATGCGTCGGCCTGTTCCGGCACATCGGCGAGGTCGTCCTGCACTTCCGCGCGCAGCTCGTCGAGGAACGCGCCTTCGAGGCGGAGCATCTGCATCTGCCGGTCGAAGCCGCGCCGCCAATCCTCGTCTGGAAAACCGGGGGCGAGCCGCTCGCGGTTCCACTTGGCGAGGGTCCGCTGAAAGGCATTATTCAAGAACTGCGGCGTGTTGGCCGCATTAAGCTTTGTTGCCACTTTTGAGGGGCTCCGTCAGGGGCGAGGTATGCCGCTAGAACGGACCGGCAACGTTTTGAGTTCCCCTCCCCCTCAGTCCGACTGATCTGGATTAGCCGTTTCGCGGCCCGCGCTGCCGATCGACGAGTCGATCAGCCCGGCCCGCATCATCGCCCAGAACAGCAGGATGCCCGGCACCGCCGCCACGGTGGTGAGCAGATAGAAATTCACATAGCCGAAGGATTCGACCAGCGCGCCGGCGGTGATGCCGGTCAGCACGCGGCCGACGATGCTCGAAAAGGCCGAGATCAGTGCATATTGCGCGGCCGTGAAGCGCAGATCGGTCAGGGCGGAGAAATAGGCGACCACGGTGACGCCGCCGATACCACTGGCGAAATTCTCGAACCCGATCGCGCCCGCCATGCCGGTGTTGCTATGGCCGGCGAGCGCGAGAGCGGCGAAGCCGAAGTTGGAGACGGCCATCAGGACGAGGCTCAACAGCACCGATCGCTTCATGCCCAGCCGGGCATAGAGCACGCCGCCCACGAACACCCCGATCAGCAAAGCCCAGAAGCCGACGCCGACATCGTAGACGGCAATCTCGTCCTTGGAATAGCCGAGATCGTTGAACAGTAGCCGCAGCGTCAGGTTGGCGAGCGTGTCGCCGATCTTGTGCAGCAAGATGAAGAGCAGGACCAGCAGGGCGCCCCGCCGCTTCAGAAACTCGGCGAAAGGCCCGACCACGGCTTGGACGATGCCGGGCCTGTCATCGCGGCCGAGCACGGCCTTGTGCCGCGAGGGCTCGCCCATGATCAGGGCGGTGAGCACCGCCGGGAGCGCAAAGACCGCGCTCGCTATATAGGCGGCCGTCCAGCCGGCGCGGGTCGCGATCAGCAATGCGCCGGCGCTGACCAGCGCCGAGCCGATACGCCAGCCATATTGTCCCATGCCGGAGCCGACGCCGAGCTGACGGGGTTCGAGCAGTTCGATGCGATAGGCGTCGATGACGATGTCGAAGCTGGCGCCTGCAAAGCCGAGCAGGATGGCGGCGACCGCCACCTGCATGACCGAAGTGTTCGGGTCGGCCAGGCCGAGGTTGAATGCGGCCGCGGAGACGAGCACCGCTAGCAGGATGAGCCAGGAGACGCGTTGCCCCAGCCGGTGGAGGAGCGGCAGCTTCACGCCCTCGATGATCCACGCCCAAAGGAATTTGAAGTTATAGGCGAGCAGGACCAGCGAGAAGGCGGTCACGCTTTTCTTGTCGATGCCCGCTTCGGCCAGACGGCTCGACAGGGTGCTGGTGATCATCGTCAGCGGAAAGGCGGACGACAGGCCCAGGGCCAGCGAGGCGAGCGGCGCCTTTTCAAGATAGGGGCGGATGGAGGCGAGCAATCCCGGCTCCGGCTGGGGCGCGGATCTCGCGGCCGTGTCCGTCATGCCAGCACCTCAAAACGCACATTCCGCACATTCCGCACATTCTGCACGTGCAACATGTGAATCTTCGCTGTCGGGAAGGTCCGGGAAAGAGTGCTCATCCGCCCATGCTGGCACAGCGACCGCATGGTAGGACAGCGAAAAAGCTCAGGCGCGCCGGAGGCCGCTCGATCGCTCGCCGATCCAGGCGTGAAAGTCCGTCTCGGTCATCGCGGCGGCGATCGCGGCACCCTGGAGATAGTCGCAGCCCGCCACTTCCAATATCGTTCGTTGGGCGCTGCTCTCCACCCCTTCCGCCGCGACGCCGAAGCCCAGGCCATGAACCAGCGCGATCACCGACTGAACCACGGCGCGCGTCTGCTCAGAGGTGGCGAGATCGGCAATGAGCGTGCCGGCAATCTTCACGCGATCGATCGGCATGTCCTGCAAGCGCGACAGGTTCGAATAGCCGCTGCCGAAATCGTCGATTGCGACGGTCGCGCCTTGTTCCCGCAGCCGCTTGAGGCCCGCAATCGCGCTCTCGTCGCAGCGCATCGCGATCGATTCATTGATCTCCAGTTCAAGGAGATCGGCCGAGGCACGATGGTGCAAGAGCGCGTGGCGCACCTGCGCAAAGAAATCCGGCCGCCCCATCTGACGGGCACTCACGTTGACGGCGATGCGCGTGGTGAGGCCGAGCCGCTCCCATCTGCCGAGCGCCGCAGCGATTTCCTCCACCGCCCAATAGCCGATTTCGTGAATCAGGCCCGATTTCTCGGCATGCGGCAGGAACCGGTCGGGGGTGAGCAAGCCAAGCGCCGGGTGCCGCCAGCGCAACACCGCTTCGGCGCCAATGACGGCCCCGGTCGCGACGCACATTTGCGGCTGGAAGAAGAAGGCGAGCTGTTCCGACTCGATGGCCTGGCGCAGCTCCGTCTCGAGTCGCAGATGGTCGGCCATCCTCGCGGCAAGACTGGGCGTGAACAGTTGGACGCGCGCCCGACCATTCGCCTTGGCATGGTACATGGCAATGTCGGCCGCGCGCATCAGCTCGTGCAGACTTTGCCCCTGGTCCGGCCTGAGCGCGACGCCGATGGAGGCGCCGACATCGACTTCGATGCCGAGCAGCTCATAAGGTTCGCTGAGCGCGTCGAGCAGCGCATCGCCGATCCGCTCCGCTTCCTCGGCGCAGCCGAGGCGGGGCACGAGCATCGTGAATTCGTCTCCGGCAAGCCGCGCGATCAGCGGCGGTTGGCAGAAACCGAGCCGCTCACCGGATTCGCTCACCGCCCGCAAGCGGTCGGCAACCTTTACAAGCAGCTGATCGCCTTGAGCATGGCCGAAATTATCATTCACCGACTTGAACTTGTCGAGGTCGATGAAGAACAGCGCAGCGAGATCGGCAGGTGCCAGCGCGTCCAGTAGCTCAGCCGCCTCGCGCCGGAAGTGCGTACGGTTGGGGAGCTGGGTTACCGGATCGAACATCGCGAGCGAATGGACGCGGTCGAAGTTGGTCCGCACCTGGCTGAGTAGCCCGTCGAGCGATGTCGCAAGATCCGGCAGCACCGTGGCCACGCGCGACGGCGTCGGTGTGCTCAGGTCACCGTCCGCGGCGCGGGCGAGCCGTTCGATCGAGTCGTCGACGGCTTCGGCATAGCCCGCAATGGCGCGCTCGGCCGATGCCCAGCACATCACTCCGCAGACGATGGCGATAATGAGCGAGTGGCCGAAATCGCCGCTTTCGATGCCGCTGCGTGCCGTCGCCAGCAGCGCCAGGATGAACGCGACGGCGCCGGTGCAAAAGGCGAACGCGATCGCCCTGCTTTTCAGCGTCATCCTCTCCATCGTGGCAGCGCGCACCTTCAACCTTGCGAAGCGCACATCGTGGCTGAGAAACAGTTAAAAACTTGCCCTCTCACGGCGCCGTTTGAGGATGATGTAGAGCGCGCCGGCACCACCATGGCGTGGATGCGCGCCGCGCACCGCCGCGATCTCGTCGGCGTGACGCGAAGCGGCGAGCCAGTCGCCGACCGCCGCGCGAATGGCACCGCGGCCGGATCCGGGCGCCCGCGGCTTGCCGGTGACCAGCAGCAGAACGCGCGCGCCTTGGGCGATCGCGCGGTCGAGTCCGGCATCCAGTGTGCGATAGGCACTGTCGAGCGTGTGGCCGTGCAGATCGACGGCAAAGTCCGGCTGGACGATACCGCGCCCGAGCCTGCGGTCCCAGCTGCCGTCCAGGGTGTTCGCGTTCCCCTGCGCAGGCCGGGGTCCAGCTCCTTTTTGCCTCGGTGGGGGGGACTCCCGGGCCCCGGCTTTTGCCGGGGAGCTCGGAAGTTGGAGCGGCAGGTCGGGAGGTTGGCGCGCCGCCCTCCCCTCCAGCGGCTCCACGCTGGCGATCACGCGGGCCCAGAGATCGGCTTCCTCAGCGCTGAGCCGGCGCCCCTGCACTGTTGCCCTCCTGCGCCAAGCGGTCGAGCGTGCCGATCGGCAGCAGCAGCCAGGCCTTGCCGCGGCTGAGCAGGCCGCCGGCGATCTGCGCGGCCTGCTCGCCCGCGCCCCAGAACGTATCGAACCGGTTCGGTCCCTTGATCGCCCCGCCAGTATCCTGCGCGATCCACAGCCCGTCGGCCACCTGATGCTCGACATCGACAAAGACGGGTGCGCCCAAGGGCGTGAACAGCGGATCGGCCGCGACGCTGCCCTGCGGCGTGACCGGCAGGCCGAGGGCGCCGAGCGGTCCGGCTCCGGTCAGTTCGCGGAAGAACACATAGCTGCGATTTTCGTGCATCAGCGCCGTGCCCGCTTCCGGGTTGGCGCGCAGCCACGCGACCATGCCCTGCATGCTCGCCTGGCCCGGACCGAGCAGACCGCGCTGCCGCATCAGCGACCCGATACCGGTATAGGGATGACCGTTCTGACCGGCATAGCCGATGCGCACGATGCTGCCGTCGGCGAAGCGCAGCCGCCCGGACCCCTGAATCTGCAGGAAGAACAGGTCGATCGGATCGGCCCAGCCAATCTCCAGCCCCTGGCCGGCAAGCGCGCCCTGTTCGATCTCCGCCCGGTCGTAATAAGGGATATATTGGCCGTCGACGATCCGGCCGCGCTGCTTCTGCAACGGACAGGCAGCCGGATTGGGCTGCTGGGTGAGCGGATCGATCGCGGGCGGGCAGACCGGCACTTGCTGTTCGACCAGGTCTGGCGGCAGCCGCAGCACGGGGACGAGTCCGGGCGCCGGATCATGGGCGGCGGCGATTTCCGGCTCGTAATAGCCGGTCACCATCGCCGCGCCGTCGCCAACCTGTGCGGTTTCGAAGGCGGTGGCGAAGAAGGCCTGGGCGTCGGCTTCGGTGCGGGCGTGATCGCACGCGGCGCGCCAATCCGCGCGGATGCCGGACGTGTCGTTGCGACGGAGGAGGCTGGGGCAACTGATCCGAAAGGCCGCGAGCGCACGCTGAGCAGCCTCTGTGGAGACGGGAAGCGATGCGACCGCCGGTCCAGGCCGCAGACCGAGACTACGCGCGTTGGCGGGCGGTACGGGACTGGGCGTCGGAGTCGGCACGGGAGCGGGACGCGCAATCGGCGGCGGCGCGATGGGCGGGCTCGGCTTGGGGACGCAGGCACCGAGCAGCAGGGCGAGGCCGAGTGCCCCCCGGCGCCGGATCACGCCGCCTCGTCGGTTTCGACCAGCAGCCAGTTCGGATCGGACTCGCGCAGGTTGCGGCTGAACGTCCAGTGATCGTTGGTCGACACCGCGTCTTCGAGCGTGCCGGCGACCACATTGGCTTCCGCATCGCGGGTGACCGCCGCGATGTCGGCGACGAAGTGCATGGTGACGAACGCCACCCGGCCTTCCATCCGCGCCTCGACGATGCGCGCCGTCTCGATCGCGATCAGACGATTGTCGAGCGTGTGGCCAGCCTCTTTGCGCTCGGCGATGGCGACGGCAAACGCCTCGCGCACATCGGGCGCCACCAGCCAGGCAAGTTCGTCCTCGTCACCGCGCCAGAAGGCTTCGAGGATCATCCGGTAAGCGGCCTTGGCGCCTTCGACGAAGCGGGCGACGTCGAAATTCGGATCGGCCGAGAGGATCGCGCGGACGCCCTGCGCCGCATCGGGATCAATCACGCTGTCGCTCGGCTGACCGGCATCGGCGATCGGCTCGGCGGTGGCGCGCGGCGCCTGGACCGGCGCCAGCCGTTCCTCGGCCGGCTTGGGCGGCAGCGCCTGTTCATGGCCGCTGCGCTTGCCGAGCACCATGTAGAGCCGCAGGGCCAGAAAGGCCGCGACCATAGCGAGCAGAACGATGCCGACCACCTAACCTCCGAAACGAGAACCTGTGCAACATAGGCGCGCCGCGCGCGTGTTTCAAATGCTTGGGCAAGCGGTTCCGATCCCCCGCCGAGCATTGCCGGCCCGCCCCCTAGCTGCTAACCGCCCGCTCCGATGGGGCAAGGCCCCTAATCATCCCGATGAAAGGTTCGAGGTTCATGGTCGAGGAAACGGGCGCGCAGGGCGAAGAACAGTTCGCGAATGGCGCCGACAACATGCCGCAGGTCGGCATCATCTCCCAATATGTGAAGGACCTGTCCTTCGAGAACCCGAACTCGCCGGCCGTCTACCAGTGGCAGGTGCAGCCGCAGATCGACGTGCAGTTCAACATCAGCTCGAACAAGGCGGCCGACGACGTCTACGAAGTCGTGCTGAAGGTCGAGGTGAAGGCGCATGGCGATCAGGGCGTCGCCTTTGCGGTCGAACTTTCCTATGCCGGGCTGTTCGGCATCCGCAATGTCCCGGAAGAGCAGATCCAGCCCTTCTGCTATGCCGAAGCGCCGCGGCTGATCTTCCCGTTCGCCCGCCGGGTTCTCGCCGATGCCGTGCGCGACGGCGGCTTCCCGCCGCTGATGCTGGAGCCGATCGACTTTGCCGGCCTCTACATGCAGCAGGCGCAGCAAGCCGGGCAGCTCGCCCAGGGCGAAGCGGCGGGGCAGGCCTGAGCCGGCTGAACGCAGCTCCGTTCGTATCGAGCGAAGTCGAGATACGCTTCTCGACTTCGCTCGAAGCGAACGGTGATCGGGCACATGGCTAAGGTGTCCCTCGCCCGCTCCCTCACTTCGGTCGGCGGGCTGACGCTCGTCAGCCGCGTACTGGCGCTGGTGCGCGACACGCTGCAGGCGAGCTATGTCGGCGCGGGCTTTGCCTCGGACGCGTTCTTCGTCGCGTTCCGCCTGCCCAACATGTTCCGCGCGCTGTTTGCGGAAGGGGCGTTCTCGGCCGCCTTCATCCCGATGTTCAACCGCAAGGTCGGCGAGACGGGCGAGACGAGCGCCGGCATCCGCTTTGCCGAACAGGCGCTGGCGGTGCTGTTCCCGGTGCTGCTGCTCTTCACCGCGGCGATGATCGTGGCGGCCTGGCCGATCACCTGGGGGCTGTCGGGCGGGTTCAAGGATCCGACGCCGGAGCAATTCGCCTTTGCGGTGACGCTGTCGCGGATCACCATCCCCTATCTGATGCTGATCTCGCTCGCTTCGCTGCTGGGCGGCATCCTGAACTCGCTCAACCGCTTCTGGGTGAATGCGGCGGCGCCGATCCTGCTCAACATCGCCATGATCGTCGCCCTGGTCTTCTTCCACGGCGACAGCCCCTATGAGACGGCGCGGGCGCAGGCGGTCTCGGTGACCGCCGGCGGTGCGTTGCAGCTCGCCTGGCTGGTGATCGCGTGCCGGCAGGCGGGCGCGAGCCTGCGCTTGCGCATGCCCAAGCTCACCGACGATGTGCGGCAGCTGATGAAGCTGATCCTGCCGGCCGCCGCGGGAGCGGGCGCGGTGCAGATCAACCTCGCCATTTCGACGGCCCTCGCCGGCGGGCTGCTCGATCCGGGCTCGATCTCCTACATCTATTATGCGGACCGGCTGAATCAGCTGCCGCTCGGCATCATCGGCATCGGCCTCGGCACCATCCTCCTCCCCACCATCTCGCGCCTGCTCGGCTCGGGCAAGGAAGCGGAGGCGATGGACACGCAGAATCGCGGCATCGAGCTGGCGCTGTTCCTCACGCTGCCCGCCACCGTCGCGTTCATCTTCGCGTCGGCGCCGATCGTACGCGGGCTGTTCGAGCATGGCGCGTTCACCGCCGAAGACACAAGCGCCTGCGCCTTCGCGCTCTCGGCCTTCTCGATCGGCCTGCCCTCCTATGTGCTGGTGAAGGTGCTGACCCCGGGCTTTTACGCGCGGGAGGACACGCGGACGCCGGTGCGGTTCGCGACCATGTCGGTCGGCGTGAACCTGGTCGGCAACCTGCTCCTGATCCCGGGCCTCGGCGCGCTCGGCTTCGGCTATGTCGGCCCGCCCCTCGCGACCGCGCTCGCCTCGTGCATCAACGTCGCGCTGCTCTACCGAACGCTCAGGAAGCGCGGCCATTTCGCCCCCGATGCGCGGCTGAAGCGGCGGCTGCCGCGCCTTGCGCTCGCGGCATTGCTGATGGGCGGTGCGCTTTACCTGCTGGCGCCGCTCGCCTGGCCGTACCTGACCGGCCACCTCCTGCAGCGCGCCGTGGCGTTGGGCGTGCTGACCGGCGGCGGTGCAGCGATTTACGCTCTGGCCTGCTTTGCGACGGGTGCGTATCGGGTCAGCGACCTGCGGGCGCTGGTGAGCCGGCGCGCCGCGACCGCAACGAAGGACTGACATGCGCATCGTCTCCGGCATCCAGCCGACCGGCAATCTCCATTTGGGCAATTATCTGGGCGCGATTCGCAACTGGGTGCGGATGCAGGACGAGAATGCGGCCAAGGGCGGCGACACGCTCTTCTTCCTCGCCGACCTGCACGCAATCACCGTGTACAACGATCCGGCCGAGCTGACCGCCAACACCCGCGAGATGGCGGCTGCCCTGCTCGCGGCGGGCGTCGACCCGGACAAGGCCATCCTGTTCAACCAGGCGCGGGTGCCTGCCCATGCCGAACTCGCCTGGCTGCTCTTCTGCACCGCGCGGATCGGCTGGCTGAACCGGATGACCCAGTTCAAGGAAAAGTCCGGCAAGAACCGCGAAGGCGCGAGCATCGGCCTTTATGCCTATCCGGTGCTACAGGCGGCCGACGTGCTGCTCTACGGCACCACGCATGTGCCCGTCGGCGAGGACCAGAAGCAGCATCTGGAGCTCGCGCGCGACATCGCGACCAAGTTCAACACGGATTTTGGCACCGAGCTGTTCGTGCTGCCCGAGCCGACCATCCCGCCGGCGGCGGCGCGGATCATGTCCCTGCGCGACGGCAGCGCGAAGATGTCAAAGTCCGACCCGTCGGACGCGTCGCGCATCAACCTGGCCGACGACGACGACACGATCGCGCAAAAGATCCGCAAGGCGAAGACCGATCCCGAGCCTCTGCCCGCAACCGCGGCTGAGCTGGACGGCCGTCCCGAAGCCAAGAACCTGGTCGCGATCTATGCAGCGCTCAATGACGAGAGCGTCGACCAGGTGCTGGCCGACTTCGCAGGCCAGGGGTTCGGCGCGTTCAAGCCCGCACTCGCCGAACGGCTGGTCGAGACGCTACGCCCGATCCGCACGCGGTTCCTGGAGCTGCGGTCCGACACCACAGCACTCGACCGCATCCTTGAGCAGGGCGCGGCCCGTGCGCGGGCGCTGGCTCAGCCGCGGCTGGACGGAGCCTATGCCGCGCTGGGCCTCTGCACTTCGCGCGGATAAGGAGGCCGGACGCTCCGGCCTCCTCTCGCGTCAGGCGATCCCGGACCTTGCGACGCGCCGGCGCGTCGCCCCGCCCAACAAGCCGAAGCCGGCCACCATGGCCACCCAAGTGGCAGGCTCGGGAACACCATTGACGGCGACCTGCGCGTCGATGCCGACATTGTCCAAGCCCCAGGCTTCGTCGTCAAAGCCCTGCAGCGTGCCATAAGTGAAAGCGAAACTGTTGGCTCCGGCGAGGAGCGTGACGGGAATGGTGATCGTGCGCACCGGCCCGCCGCCGGTTACGGTGGTGCCCGGCGGACCGTTAAAGCCTTCACCGCCGCCACCGCCGAGCGCGAACACGCCATTGAACACCTCGGTGTCATTGACCGAAAAGCGGAAGGTGTCGGTGCAGCAATTCGCCCCGTCGATCGAGCGGAAGCCGAGCAGGTCGAAGCGGATCGTGCCCGACCCGGCGCCGGGCGTGGTCTGCGCGAGCGTCACCACCCCGCCTTCCAGCTGACCCAGTATCCCTGCGTCGTTGCTGTTCACGCCGACATTGGTCAGCGTGAACTCGGGGCCTACGCCGGTGCTGAAATCGGTGAAATAGGTGAAAGGCGCTGCCGCCACGGGCACGGCCGTGCCCGCAATCAGCATCGCCGCTGCGAGAGCGCTTCTTCGATAGACCATGGAACACCCCTTTATCATTGCCATCAGGGTGCGACCCGGCAGTGTCGCGTTGGCCGCGATCTGGGGCGTTAACCATTACTCGCGCGGTCCGTTCCCTCGGTCGGGGCAACGCCCGGCTCGAAAGTGACGATGAGAAGAGCTATATCGGCGTTCAAGCGAAGTTCAGCTGCACCAAGCCATTCAGATCGCATAAATTCGCGCGAGGGGTCGATCGATGTTCAGGAAGAAGATGCTGGCAGTCGCTGCGGCACCGCTGGCGCTGGCGGCGCTTGGCGGCTGCGCGCAGACATTCGATGCGCGGGTGAACCGCTTTTCGATGCTGCCCGCGCCGCAAGGCGAGACGTTCACGATCCAGCCGGTCGACCCGAAGCTCGACGGCAGCATCGAGTTCCGCTCCTATGCTGGCCTGGTCGCGCAGGAATTGCAGCGTTTCGGCTACCGCCCGGCCACTGACGCCCGCTCGGCCAATCTGGTCGTCTCGCTAGATTATTATGTCGACAATGGCCGCGAAAAGGTGACGACCACGCCCGGCTTCAGCGGCTGGGGCTGGGGCGGCTATTGGGGTTACCCCTATCGCGGCTGGGGAGGCTGGGGCCGAGGCGGCTGGGGCCGCTGGGGCTTCTACGATCCGTTCTGGGGCTCGGACTGGGGCAGCGAAGTGCGCAGCTACACCGTCTATGACAGCCAGTTGCGGATGGAGATCAACCGCACCAATGGCGGCGAGCGCGTGTTCGAAGGCACCGCGCGCGCGACCTCCCGCTCCGACGATCTGCCCTGGCTGGTCCCGAACCTAATCCAGGCGATGTTCACCGGCTTCCCCGGCAATTCCGGACAGACCGTGAAGATCAGCATCCCGCTTCCGAGCAGGCGTCCGGCATCGTAGGGTTGGAAGTCAGCGCGTGACTTCCAGAGGATGTCCGCAATGAGTGGAAAGCAGACATCGCCCTCGGCTCATTTAGGTGGCAGACCTGCCGGTTGTTCTTTCCGAGCTACCTAAGCGCAACTTGGATGGGTTGCGCGTGGCCGAGGGCGCGGCGGCGTGCCACGATGTCGGCTTCCAGGAGGATCAGCCTGGCGCGTCCGTTGAGCAGGGCCCGTGTATCGGGGCGGGGCACATCGCCGGCGAGGCTGAGTCGGATGCGGATATCTTCGCGCTCATCGTAGAGCTGCGAAAGCGTTCGGTCATAATCGAGAGCCATGGTAAGTCTCCTTTGCCGCGTGCGGCATTGATGAATGTGATCGATGTCCAGCTGGGACTGGGAGGAGCGTGACGCGCACGAACGGAACAACCACCCCTTTTGTCAGAATGGTCGAGATTTCCCTGTGAGCTTCCACTCCAGGCCGGGGAGCTTTTCCATTGCGCGCCCGCATGTTGCGCACGCGCTGGCGAAGCGCCCCCGGTTCCAGTGATTCTGGGACGGATCGGCCTTGTGATGACCAATGAGGTTGTGGAGCAGATTAGCCACTGGCGGTCGCTGGGCTGGCACGCTCGGCATGTCTCGCCGCGTGCAATGCGTCCCTTGCTGTCGTGTAGCGATAGCCGCGCCAGTGAAAATATGTAGCGGTCGTCGCGGTGATACCCAGCCGCTCCATTTCGGCGGCGTCGCTCGAAGTCGGGTTAGACACAGTTCGGGTGATATCGGCCATCCGAAGCCTCCTTCCACTTGCTTAGAATTTCCGACCCGCACCCTTTGTGCCGCGAACGTTCGCCGTCACAGGAGCCGCCGCTTGGGCAGCATGGCCGCGCAGCACTTGAGCAGGCGTGATAATCGGAGAAAGCCTGCCCCGGTCCTGAGCGGGCCTTATGAGAATGTTCATGCGACAAGCTCCTTCGTCTTCGAAAGGATCAATTCCCCTCTGGCACGAGATGAGCGTCAATCATTCCGGTGATAGGCCCTTGTAACATCCAATGATGAAAACACCGCAACATTTCTTAGATTCTTCGTCTTTTTTTTCTCTCATTCGCCACGCACGTCAGAAAACTGGCGATTACATGGGGTCTTTTTAGGAAAGCATGGTACAGCCTAGCTATCACGTGCGGTCGTAGCGCGCTTCCCGTGACATTTCGCCGATCCCGGCTGTCGCATACGGAAGAGAGAACCATGGACATCATCAAGCTTTTGGCTGGCGAGCAGCACTCGTTGCTGCACGCCAGGTTTGGCGCGCTTGCGAGCCGCTCAAGGCATGTCGCGGATGCGGTCGGCTTCGCCGAGAGGCTGGCCGGAACACGGTACCCCCACCGCAACGTGGTCCAGATCGCAACCGTCTGAGCAGGGCCAAACAGTCGGAGTCGTTTGCATGAGCCGAGCTTTAAATCTGAGTGCCACCCGCGCCGAGGTGGAAGCCACGGCACTGAGGCAAAAGGCGCGAATAACGTCCATAGAGTCGCTCCACCCGGCGGGGACGAGGGTCGTTTTCGCGAGCGCCGATGCCGCAGCGCAGTTTGCCAGAGCCTTCAAGAGCCAGATCCTGGAAGGGAGAATAACGAGGACGCCGCTCCGCACCCGAGGAGCCCCCTGAGTGAATGACAACGGCCAGCATCCAGCGGTGCGCACTGATCCCTTTTGGTTGGGCATGGCCGCTTACCGAGACAAGCTCGATCGTGGAGCCTGTCCATTCCCGGATGCGCATGTGGAGGCGAGAAGTTGGGCGGCGGGCTGGGAGCATGGCGCGTTTCGAGCGGAGAGCCCGACGAACGAAATAAAGGAAGAGTAGATGGCCAAGGGTCAGCGGAAGAGCAACAAAGAGATACGTAAGGCGAAGAAGGAGGGACCGCCCAAGCAGAACGCGTCCGCGCCTACCAAAAAGGGCACACCCGTTCGGCCGCTTGATAAGCCTGCCTGATCTGCCGAAGGCTGGTCGTCGCGGCTTGTCCGGCGGCGAGTGTGCAATGAAGGTCCGCTACGGGTCGTTAGCTGCCCTTGGCCTTGTCGGCATCACGCCGCAGATAGACGCTGTCGCACCAAACTCCGCCGACGTTCCAGGTGCGGCTGGCCCGGCCCACCTCCTCGAAGCCGAGGCCCTCAAGAAGGCGGAGCGAAGCGGTGTTGCGGGGGTCCACGTCCGCTTCGACGAAGGGCAGCCGGTGTAGGGAAAAGGCGCGGTCCAGGATCGGGATCAGAGCCTCGCGGGCATAGCCCTGCCCCCAGGCCGCGGGATGCAGGATGAACCCGATCTCGGGAAAGCGATACAGACCTGCCTTTCCGATCAGCCGGCCCTCTCGTTCGATGACGAAGTCTTCCCCTTCGCCGGCATCGATCGCCATCATCCCGGCGACCCAGGCTTGGGTTTCGGCCAGGTCCCTGTGCGGAGGCGTGGACCAGAATGCCATCGCGGCAGGGTCGCTGAAGATGTCGTGAAACGCCGCCACGTCGGACGCCAGCGCGGGTCGCAGCCGAAGCCGTTCGGTCCGGATTTCTGGCACGGCCGCCTCTCAGCGCCGCGACCGCAGCGCCGCGCCTTATGCCTCCAGCTGACGGATCAGCGTGCGGACGTCGGCGTCAAGGTCGGCGTCTTCGCCGCGCAGCCGCTCGATCTGCTTGACGGCGTGGATCACGGTCGTGTGGTCGCGGCCACCGAAGCGCCGGCCGATTTCCGGCAGCGAGCGCGGCGTCAGGCGCTTGGCCAGATACATCGCGATCTGGCGCGGACGGGCGACGGCGCGGGCGCGGCGGGCCGAGACCATCTCAGCCTGGCGCATGCCGTAATGTGCGGAGACGGCGCGCTGGATCTCGTCGATGGTGATGCGGCGGGTCGATGCGTTCAGCATCTCGCCCAGCACCTCCTGCGCGAACGCAAGGTCGATCGCCCGATCGTTGAGCAGCGCATAGGCCGTCAACCGATTGAGCGCCCCTTCCAGTTCCCGGACGCTGGTCTGGATGCGGGCGGCGAGCAGTTCCGCCACTGCCTCGGGCATCTGCACGTCGGCCATGGTGGCGAGCTTTGCCTTCACGATCTTGAGGCGCAGCGCGAAGGTCGCGGGTTTGATGTCGACCACCAGGCCGCTCGCCAGCCGCGACAGGATGCGGCTTTCGACGCCGTCCAGCGCCTGGGGGGCGCGGTCGGCACTGATCACCACCTTCTTGCCGGCGCCAGTCAGCTCGTTGAGCGTGTGCAGGAACTCTTCCTGGGTCGAGCCCTTGCCCGAGATGAACTGCACATCGTCGATCATCAGCAGGTCGGCCGAGCGCAGCCGCTGCTTGAAGTTGAGCGTATCCTTGTCGCGCATCGCCGAGACGAACTCGACCATGAAACGCTCGGCGGACATGAACAGGATCGTCGCCGAGGGCACGCGGGCGCGATAGGCGGCGCCGATCGCGTTCATCAGGTGGGTCTTGCCCTGCCCCGTCGCCGAATGGATGAACAAGGGCGAGAAGCTCAGTTCGCCATTGGCAAGCGCCTTGGCGGCATTGAGCGCGACGCGGTTCTCGTCGCCGCTGACGAAGCGGTCGAAGGTCTGGCGCGCGTCGAAGCCGGGCGCCGGAGGCGCGGTCGGCACCACTTCGGCTTCGTCGGCGGTGTAGATGCGGGTAACGATCTCGTTCGGCGCGACATCGATGCGGACTTCGCGGACGCTCGGCAGCGCCGCACGCCAGGCCAGCAGCAGCCGGTCGGCATAATGGGCGCGCACCCAGTTCGCGTGGAACTCCGTCGGCAGCGTCAGGCGCACCACGTCGCCCTTGTCGCTCATCCCCGACAGCATGATCGGCTTCAACCAATGGTCGAACAGCCGTGCCCCGCAGTCGCGCTTCAGGCCTTCCCGGATAGCCGCCCAGGCGCCCGAGACCTGTTCGCCCCGATCCATATTTTTCTCACGCACCAGCATTGGACCCAATCGCCCCTCCCCTGTGCCCGTCCCAGCCCCCCGGCTGCCTGGCGGTTTGCTGAAGACAAGTCGTCCCACCGCCAAAAACCGAGGTTTCCAGCGCCTGCTGACTGTCTCTCAAAACTAGGCCCCGGAGCATCGATTCGAGCGCCGGGAATCGGGTTGTAGGGCTCGGTTCGTGAGTCGATCAAGCGATGCTTTGTCGCATTTCGGAAATAATCCAGGTTGACTCGGATTTCCGCCATTTTCCCGTTTGAACGCTGAAAAACGGCCGATTTCTGCGGGTTTTCACCTGTTGTTCCAAATGGCCGCAGAACGAATCATGGAAGAACCGTAACTTGGCCGTAACGACATCGTCACAAACGAAAGGGCTCGCCGGCATCCCTGCCGACGAGCCCTTTGTCGAACCGCTGAACTGGCGTGCGGAGGCGCTCAGGCGAGCGCCGAGACCCGCTTCGTCAGGCGCGAGAACTTCCGCGACGCCGTGTTCTTGTGCAGCACGCCCTTGGCGACGCCCCGCGCCAGCTCCGGCTGGACGGCGGCGATGGCGGCGGTCGCCGCAGCCTTGTCGCCCGAATCGATCGCGGCCTCGACCTTCTTGACGAAGGTACGGATGCGGCTGATGCGCGCGTGGTTGATGTCGGCGCGACGGGCGTTGCGACGGATGCGCTTCTTGGCTTGCGGCGTATTCGCCATTGATGGTCCTCTAGGGTTCGGCTGGAATGTGACAGGGGCGCGGATTTGAGCCCGCGCCCCGGAAGCAGGTCCCCATAGCGGGAGGGGCGAGTCGGGTCAACCGGCTCGCTCCTCCGCTTAAGGCGTCAGAACTTCACCGTTGCGCGCGCATAGATGAAACGGCCGTTAAAGCCATTCGGCGAATAGTTCGAAAACGGCGCGACATAATTGGTCTGCGGGTAGAAGACGGCAGCGCCGTTGGTCGCGCTGACGCCCGCCTGGCCGACCGGCACCGGGGTCGGATAGCTGTCGAAGATGTTGTTGGCGCCGACCGCGACCTCGAACCGCTCGGCAAAGGTGAAGCGGGCTTCCGCATCGCTGACCCACTGCGCCTTCAGGAAGTTGTCATTGAACACGCCGCTGCCGGCCGGGCCGATCTCGCCGCCGGTCGCTTCCACCTTGCCGAAGCGGTTGGCGCGGAACGTCAGGCCGAACCGCCCGACATCGTAATCGAGGCCGAGATTGATCTTGGTGCGTGGCTGGCCCCGGACGAGGCGGCCCTGTTCCTGGCGCCCGAACAGCACCAGGCCCGGAATGTTGGCGAGCGGTCCGGGCGCTGCGAGAACGCGGCGGATGCTGGTCTTGTTGTAGTTGAAGCCGGCAGTCGCGCTGAGCCGGCCGAAATCGCCCAGCTCGAACCGGTAGGTCGCCACCGCGTCGATGCCACGGGTGCGCGAGTCGAGGCCGTTCACGAAGAAGCGCGCGGCGCTGACCGTGTTGAAGCCCGCATTGTTGAGGATCTGGGCGATCGAGCGGCCCGGATTGGCGCCGCTGGGGTTGCCGGCTGCATCGCGGCTGGCGGTCAGGTTGTCGGTGACGACGATGCGATCGTCGATATCGACCTGATAGAAGTCGACCGTCACGTTCAGCCGCGGGACGGCGGTGAACACGAAGCCCGCTGAATAGGAGAGCGACTTTTCGGCATCGAGCGGCGTCGCGCCGAGTGCGATCGCCACCGGATTGTCGACCGGGAGCGTGACGGTGTCGAGCAGCACGCCGTTGACGTTGTTGGTCGCCTGCGCCGCATAGAATTGCTGCTGCAGCGAGGGCGCGCGGAAGCCGGTCGAAATCGCGCCTCGGACCGCGAAGCCGTCGACGAACTCGAAGCGGCCGGCAAGCTTGCCGTTGAAGCTGGAGCCGAAGTCCGAATAATCCTCGTAGCGGCCTGCGAGCTGGACGTTGATGCGGTCGTTCACGTCGGCGTCGACCTCGGCATAGGCGGAGACATTGTGCCGCGCCCGCTGCTGGTCGACGCGCTGGCCGCCGATCACCGGCTGGAAGCCTGGAAACACCTGGGCGCCCGGCGCACCGCCGGCAGGGCCATTGGCATAGCTGGCGACTTCGCCGGGCCGGATGTCGAAAGTCTCGCGGCGATATTCGAGACCGCCCGCGACCGTCAGGTCCTTGAGCCAGCCGACGCTCAAGTCGCGGCTGACATCGAGATTGGCCATGGCCTGGGTGTAACGCAGTCCGCCCGAATCGAAGGCAAGCTGCGAAGCCGCACCGAAGGAGCGGTTCAGCGTGTTCGTGATCTTGAAGTCGAAGGCGTTGCGCGAATAGCTGCCCGACAGATCGTAGCGCCAGCCGGCAGCCTCGCCGCGCAGGCCGATCAGCCCCTGATAGTCGTTCAGGTCGGTGTTGATGAACGGCAGGAAGCCGTCCGGATAGATTGCCGGCACGTTGCGGGCGTCGTTGGCAAGCCGGTAGAAGCCCGCGCTCTCCCCGTCACGATAGCCATAGGTCGCAAAGCCATAGAGCTCGACCGCGTCGCTGAGCGGAGTGCCGAAGTTCATAAACAGCTTCAGGTCGGACGTCTTCGCGTCGCCATAGCGGTGGCTGTAGCGGTCGAAGGTGAGCTCGCGGGGATCGAAGGCGCCGGCGATCAGGTTGTACTGGCGGCGCACGTCGGGACCGGTGCGGTTGGTCGGCCCCCGACGCTGCAGTTCGGCCGAAAGGTTCAGGTGACCGCCATCGCCGATCGGGAGACCGATCGTGCCGGCGACGGTCAGCGTGTGGCCATCGGTGACATGCCGGTCGCTGTCCGCGCGAGTGACCTGCAGCGTGCCGTCCGGGTTGAGCAGCGGCGTGCCGCCAGGACCCTGCACGATGCCCGTCACGTCGCGGATGCCGCGCACATTGGTATTATAGAGACCGTAGTTGACGGTGATCCGCCCGCCTTCCGGCTGATCCCGCAACTGGAAGTTGATCACGCCGGCGATCGCGTCGGAGCCATATTGGGCGGCGGCACCGTCGCGCAGCACTTCGACCCGGCTGAGGGCGATCGAGGGAATGAGGTTGATGTCGACGGCCGAGGTGCCGCGACCGACCGACCCGTTGATGTTGAGCAACGCCGAGGTGTGGCGGCGCTTGCCGTTCAGCAGCACCAGCGTCTGATCCGGATTCAGGCCGCGCAGCGTCGCGGGTCGCACGACGTCGGTCCCGTCGGTGATCGACGGCTGCGGAAAGTTGAAGCTCGGGATTTGCTGGTTCAGCAGCCGGTTCGTCTCGGTATAGCCCGATGTGGTCAGGCTCTCTGCCGTGATCACATCGACGGGAACCGGGCTGTCGGCGAGCGTGCGGTCGGCCCGGCGCGTGCCGGTCACCACGATGGTCGCATCGGCATCGGCCGGGGCATTGTCGTCGGCCGCGCTCACCACCGCCTGCGCGAACACCGGCTGTGCCGACAGCGCCAGCGGCGACACGGCGGCGACCAGTGCGGCACGATAGATCATTCGGTTCATAGGATAATTCCCCGTTTCGTGTGATAGGCCGAGACTGTCCTGTTTCGGCACGGGCGCAAAGCGTCCGTGCGCCGGCGTGTCACGATTCTGCAATGCTGTGACCGCTGCGCCACAGTCGCGGTTTTGGTTGACAAGCCGGGCCGGCTCACCTAGCTGCGCCACTTCCCGTGCGGAAGGGTTTCCGCGCGGCGTTCAGCTTTGATGGATTGATGAGGGCCATGTTCGCAGTCGTGCGCACGGGCGGCAAGCAGTATCGCGTTGCCGCAGGAGACAAGATCGTTGTCGAGAAGCTCGACGGTGAAGCCGGGGCCAAGGTGACCCTGGGCGACGTCCTGCTGGCCGGCGAAGGCGGCGAACTGAAGTCGACCGACGGCCTGACCGTGGCGGCCGAGATCGTCGCGCAGGCGAAGGGCGAGAAGGTCATCGTCTTCAAGAAGCGTCGCCGCCACAATTATCGCCGTCGCAACGGCCACCGCCAGCAGCACACGATCCTCAAGATCCTGAGCGTCGGCGCGCAGCAGAACGACGAACCCAAGGCCAAGAAGGCGCGCGCCGCCAAGCCGGCCGCCGAAGCGCCCGCTGCCGAGGCTGCCGCCCCGGCCGCCGAGGCCTGAGCCGAAACGAAGATCAGGAGTAGTTAGTCATGGCGCATAAGAAAGCAGGCGGCTCCTCGCGCAACGGCCGCGATTCCGCGGGCCGCCGCCTCGGCGTGAAGAAGTTCGGCGGTGAGGAAGTCCTCGCCGGGAACATCATCGTGCGTCAGCGCGGCACCAAGACCTATCCGGGCCGCAATGTCGGCCTGGGCAAGGATCACACCCTGTTCGCGACCGCGGAAGGCCGCGTGCGATTCCACCAGGGCAAGCTCGGCCGCAAATATGTCTCGGTCGACGCGATTATGGCCGAAGCGGCCGAGTAACGGGCGAACGTGAAAACGGGTCGCCACTGGGGCGACCCGAAAGTCCACCAAGGTGGATGACGAGGGAGACGGGTAGCCCCGGTCTCCCTTTTGTTTTTCTCCCTCTCCATTGTCGCCGCGCCGTCACCGAATGACGGCAAGGCGCGCTCGATAAAAGGAGAGCGAGGATGTTCGTGCGTACCGACAGGCTGTTGCTGAGGCCCGGCTGGATCGAGGATGCCGCTGCCGTGCAGCGTGCCATCGCCAGCGATCCGGCGATCGCGCGCAACACCGCGCGCATCCCCTCCCCCTACACGCTCGACGATGCCGAAGCGTATCTCCGCGCCCAGCAGGAAGCCGAGTGGCCGCTGAGCCTGCTCGTCTTCGCCCGCACGTCAGGCGCGCCGCGCTTGGTCGGCGGCGTCGGCATTCATCCGGACGGGAATGGTCATGAGCTCGGCTATTGGATCGCCCGCTCTTATTGGGGCCTGGGGTTCGCGACCGAGGCCGCCGCGGCATTGCTGCGCGGGGGCCGGGAGTCGCTGAAGCTCGACTGCATCCGCTCCGGCCATTTCGTCGACAATCCCGCCTCCGGCCGAGTGCTCCGCAAGCTGGGCTTTCGGCCGACCGGCCGCGTCGTCCGGCGTCACAGCGTCGCGCGCGGGGGCGAGGTGGACTGCGTGCTGTATGCGGACGGGGCGGAATGTGAGGCAGGCATGCGCTGCCTGGAGGCGGCCTAGCCTTCAACCGTTGGCTTCGAGCGAAGTCGAGAAGCGTCGAGGACGTCAAATGCGTTTCTCGACTTCGCTCGAAACGAACGGAGTTGTTAGACGCTCGCCGCGACTGGGGCGACCGGCTCGCCGGCCTTGGGCGGCAGCGCGTTCGGGGGTACGTCGTCGATCTGCATCTCGGGCGTCGGCACTTGCTCGCCGAAGGTGCGGACCTTCACCCGCACCTCGCCGTCCTCGATCGTCAGTTCGTTGAAGCTGCATGGCGTCGAGCGGACGCGCCTCGACAGGGTGCCGGCGCCGATCATCCGCATCGGACCATTCGGCGTCTCATGAACCAGGTCGAACGGATCATGGACATGGCCGCTGAGCACGGCGGTAACCTGCGCCTCGGCGAGCGCGGCCAGCGCACGCTCGCCGCCCTTGGTCAGCGACTTGCCGCGGCGCATCTCCACCAACGGATGATGCGCCGTGACCAGCACCACCTTGCGATCGGGAATGACGTCGATGCATTTGAGGCTGCGGGCAAGCGCGCGCGGGCCGACCCAGCCCCGCGACCAGTTCAGCCGCCATTGCGCCCGCGCGGTCGTCTTGAGCGGCACGATCGATACGCCGGGCAGCGCGAGTTCGCGCTCGACGAGCCGCTCGATGCGGCGAATGCGTCGATAAGGCGTGAAGAAACGCTCGAGCAGGTTGAAATAAGGCAGGTCGTGATTGCCCACCTCAACCGTCACCGGCGCGTCGAGCGACAAGATCCAGTCGCAGGCAGCCTGGAACTCACGGGTGCGTGCGCGCATCGTCAGATCGCCGGTCAGCAGCACGGCCGCCGGCTTCTCGGCCGCGATGCGTTCGCGCACCCAATCGATGGCCTGGCTGTCCTCGCAGCCGAAATGCACGTCGCTGATATGGAAGAGTCTGGTCATCGAGGCCCCTAACGCAGGAACCCCCAATGGGTCGCAGGCTTTTACCGGTCAACACGCCGTTCTAAGGGGACTTCATGACCAAGCTTACCGTGATGGTGACCGGCGGCGCCGGTTACATCGGCAGCCATGCCGTGCTCGCGCTGCTCGACGCCGGCTATCCGGTGGTGGTGATCGACAACCTGGTGACCGGCTTTCGCTGGGCGGTCGATGAGCGCGCGGCGTTCTTCCAGGGCTCGATCGACGACGAAGTGCTGGTTCGGGAGACGCTCCGCCAGCACCAAGTGGGCGCGATCATGCATTTCGCGGGTTCTATCATTGTCCCAGAGTCGGTCGAGAAGCCGCTGAAATATTACAAGAACAACACCGCCGCATCGCGCTCGCTGATCGAAAGCGCGGTGGAATGCGGTGTGAGGCATTTCATCTTTTCCTCGACTGCCGCGACCTATGGCATGCCGGATGTGGTGCCGATCACCGAGGACACACCGACGCGGCCGATCAATCCCTATGGCGAATCCAAGCTGATGACGGAGAAGATGCTGCGCGATGTCAGCGCGGCGCATCCGCTCAATTACTGCGCGCTTCGCTACTTCAATGTCGCAGGTGCGGACCCGCAGGGGCGCACCGGCCAGTCGACCGCGGGCGCCACGCATTTGATCAAGGTCGCGGTCGAGGCTGCGACCGGCAAGCGCAGCCATGTCTCGGTCTATGGCACGGATTACCCCACGGCCGATGGCACCGGCATCCGCGACTATATTCATGTCAGCGACCTCGCGGCGGCGCACCTGCACGCGCTGGAGGCGTTGATTGCGGAGCCGCAACGGAGCTACACGCTGAACTGCGGCTATGGCCGCGGATTTTCGGTACTCGAGGTGCTGAACGCGGTGGACCGGGTCACCAACATGACGATCGAGCGGCGGATGGAAGCGCGCCGCGCCGGCGATCCGCCCGAGCTGGTCGCCGACAACAGCGCGATCCTCGCCGCCCTGCCCTGGCGGCCAGAGCGCGACGATCTCGACACCATCATCCAGGACGCCCTGGCCTGGGAGCGCAAGCTTGCCGAGCGGCGGGAGGCGGAGGTCGCGTGACCGACGGCGAACTCGCGCTCCTGCTCGCGCGGGCGCAGTTCGCCTTCACCGTCTCCTTTCATTTCATTTTCCCCTCCTTCTCGATCGGCCTCGCCAGTTACCTGATGGTGCTGGAGGGGCTGTGGCTGAAGACCGGTGAGAGCCGCTATTTCGACCTGTTCAAATATTGGCTGAAGATCTTCGCGGTCGCCTTTGCCATGGGCGTCGTGTCGGGCATCGTCATGTCCTACCAGTTCGGGACCAACTGGTCGGTCTTCTCCGACAAGGCAGGGCCGGTGATCGGCCCGCCGATGCAATATGAAGTGCTGACCGCCTTCTTCCTGGAAGCGGGTTTCCTGGGCGTCATGCTGTTCGGCATGGAGAAGGTCGGCCGGGGCATGCACTTCCTCGCCACCTGCATGGTCGCGCTGGGCACGGCCATTTCCGCCTTCTGGATCCTGTCGGTGAACAGCTGGATGCAGACGCCGGTCGGCTTTTCGGTCGGGCCGACCGGGCAGCTGCTGCCGACGGCGAGCTGGTGGGAGATCATCTTCAACCCGAGCTTCCCCTATCGCTTCGCGCACACGGTGACGGCGGCCTATCTGACGACCGCCCTGGCGGTGGGAGCGGTCGGCGCCTTTCACCTGCTGCGCGGCCGCAGCACCGAGGCGGTTCGCACCAGCTTCAGCATGGCAATGTGGATGCTGACGCTGGTCGCGCCGCTGCAGATCCTGCTCGGCGACATGCACGGCCTCAACACGCTCGAGCACCAGCCGGCCAAGGTGATGGCGATGGAAGGGCATTTCGACAGCCACCCGAAGGGCGCGCCGCTGATCCTGTTCGGATTGCCCGACCAGGCCGGGAAGCGCGTCGACTATGCGGTGGAGATCCCCAAGGCGTCGTCGCTGATCCTGAAGCATGATCCGGACGCGCCGCTCGCGGGCCTCGACACAATACCGGACGACCGCGAGCCGCCGGTGGCGATCATATTCTGGTCGTTTCGGATCATGGTCGGCCTCGGCTTGCTGATGGCGGCGCTCGGGGCGGCGAGCCTGATCGCTCGCTTGAGGAGGCGGCTCTACGACTGGCCGCTGCTGCACCGCTGGGCGCTGCTGATGGGGCCGACCGGCTTCATCGCCGTCATCGCGGGCTGGGTCACGACCGAAGTCGGCCGCCAGCCCTTCACCGTCTATGGCGTGCTGCGGACCGCGGACTCGGTGGCGCCGCTCGCCGCGCCTGCCGTGGCGACGTCGCTGGTCGCGTTCGTCCTCGTCTATTTCGCCGTGTTCGGCCTCGGCACCTGGTACATATTGAAGCTGATGGCTCACCCGCCAATGCCGCACGAGCCCGGCCCCGCCGACGCGCCGATCCGCACGGCCGGCATCACGCCCGCAAGCCAGGTGGATCGCCGCATCGACCCGCGCGCGGACGTGGCGGAGGGCGCGCGGTGAGAGTGCTCCACGCCGCCGTCACGTCCGGTGCAAACTTGTCCTTCGAGACGCCGTTTCGCCAGGCTCAACGGCTCCTCAGGATGAGCGGGAAACCCATCTACGCTCATCCTGAGGAGAGACTGAGCGGAGGCGAAGGCTCGTCTCGAAGGATCGGATACGCCGGATGACCCCCGATCCCACCATCACCGTCGTGTTCGCCTTCGTGATTGCATTCGCGGTCGCGATGTATGTGGTGATGGACGGGTTCGATCTCGGCATCGGCATCCTCTTCCCCAGCTTCCAGGTGGGCAAGGAGCGGGACGCGGCGATGAACGCGATCGCCCCGGTGTGGGACGGCAACGAGACCTGGCTGGTGCTGGGCGGCGGCGGGCTGCTGGCAGCCTTTCCGCTGGCCTATGCGATCATCCTGCCGGCGCTCTATGCGCCGCTGATCGCGATGCTGCTGGGGCTGGTGTTCAGGGGCGTCGCGTTCGAGTTTCGCTGGCGCGATCCCGCACACCGCGCCTTTTGGGACTGGGCCTTCTTCGCCGGGTCGCTGACCGCGACGCTGGCCCAAGGCATCGCGCTCGGTGCGCTGCTGCAGGGCATCCATGTGGAAGGGCGCGCCTATGGCGGCGGCTGGTGGGACTGGCTGAGCCCGTTCTCGCTGCTGACCGGCGCCAGCCTCGTCGCCGGCTATGCGCTGCTCGGCGCCTGCTGGCTGATGTGGAAGACGGAAGGCCGCATCCATGACGATGCCCGCCGTTGGGCCAGTCCGTTGGCCATCGCCACCCTGCTCGCCATCGGCGCGGTGAGCGCGGCGACGCCGTTCCTAGAGGGCGAATATTGGAAGCGCTGGTTCGAATGGCCGGGCGTGCTCGCGACCGCCCAGGTGCCGCTGCTGGTGACGATCACTGCGGTCATGCTCTTCCGCGCGCTCGCCAGGGGACATGAGCGCAGCCCGTTCTTCTATACGCTGGCGCTGTTCGGTTTGTCGCTGCTGGGGCTCGGCATCTCGATCTTTCCGGAGATCGTGCCCGGCGCGGTGACCATCTGGCAGGCCGCGGCGCCGGCCAAGAGCCAGCTCTTCATGCTCGTAGGCGCCGCGGTGCTGATCCCGATCATCCTCGCCTATACGGCGTGGAGCTATTGGGTGTTCCGCGGCAAGGTTGCCGAGGCCGGCTATCACTAGGCTGTGGCTGCAGCGGATCGGCTGGTTCGCCGCGATCTGGGCGGCGAGCGTGCTGGCGCTAGGCGTGGTAGCATTGGTGCTGAGGTGGTGGATTACCTAAGCCGCTCGTCCCGAGCGTAGTCGAGGGGCGGTGGCTCGGAGTTCGGCACAAGCGCCCCTCGACTTCGCTCGGGACGAGCGGGAATGAGCGACTATTCCAGCTCCAGGATCACCGCATCCACCTGCAGGCTGTCGCCCGGCTTCGCCTCGACCCGCTTGACCGTGCCCGCCTTCTCCGCGCGGAGGATGTTCTCCATCTTCATCGCCTCGACGGTGGCGAGCGGCTGGCCGGCCTCGACCTTGTCGCCTTCCTTGACCGTCAGCGACACGAGCAGGCCGGGCATCGGGCAGAGCAGGAATTTGGACAGGTCGGGCGGCACCTTCTCGATCATGTGCCGGGTGAGCGCGGCCACGTGGGGCGGCCAGACGTCGACAAGGTGGGAAGCGCCGCGCGTGGTGAGCTTCCAGCGGCGGCCCTTGCGCTCGACGCGGATGGCGACCGGCTCGCCGTCGACGGTGCCGTCGAACAGCGGCTGACCAGGCGCCCAGTCACCGGCAAGCGACAGGCTGCGATCGCCGTCGATCGTGGCGATCAGACCGTCCTCATCCTCGTCGAACGAGACGTGGAGGTCGCGCCCGCCGATCCGGACCACGCGCTCGGCGGCGACGCCTTCATGGCCGTTGAGCTGGCCGCTGATCTCGGCGCCGCGGGCGTCGGTCTCCAGGCCGATCATCGCGGCGACGGCAGCGATGCGGTCGATGAGCGGGTCCGACGCCGGCGCGCCGTGGAACCCGTCCGGATATTCCTCGGCGATGAAGCCGGTGGTGAGCGCGCCCGAGCGGAAGCGCGGATGCTGCATCAGCGCGGAGAGGAAATCGATATTATGGCCCGGGCCGTCGATCTCGAACCGATCGAGCGCGGCGACCTGCGCGTCGATCGCTTCCTCGCGCGTTGGCGCCCAGGTGATGAGCTTGGCGATCATCGGGTCGTAGAAGCGGGAAACTTCGCCGCCTTCCGCCACGCCGTCGTCGACCCTTACCCTTCCGTTCGTTTCGAGCGAAGTCGAGAAACGCGTGTCCACCTGCTCCGAGCCCCGCTTCTCGACTTCGCTCGAAGCGAACGGAGTTTGGGTGCCCGGTGTGCGATACCGCACCAACCGCCCCGTGCTCGGCAGAAACCCGCGATACGGGTCCTCGGCATACACCCGGTTTTCGACCGACCAGCCGTTGATCTTCACATCCTCCTGGCCGAACGCCAAACGCTCGCCCGCCGCGACGCGGATCATCTGCTCGACAAGGTCGAGGCCGGTGATCTCCTCGGTCACGGGATGCTCGACCTGCAGGCGGGTGTTCATTTCGAGGAAGTAGAAGCTCTCGCCGGTCGTATCGGCGCCGGAGACGATCAGCTCGACGGTGCCCGCCGAATAATAGCCGACTGCCCGGGCCAGCGCGACCGCCTGCTCGCCCATGGCCTTGCGCATCTTCGGGCTGACGAAGGGCGACGGCGCCTCCTCGACCACCTTCTGGTGGCGGCGCTGCACCGAGCATTCGCGCTCGTTCAGGTAAACGATGTTGCCGTGCTGGTCGCCCAGCACCTGGATTTCGATGTGGCGCGGACTTTCGATGAACTTCTCGATGAACACGCGGTCGTCGCCGAAGCTGGCGAGGCCCTCACGCTTAGCCTTCGCGCACGTCCTGCTCGCTCCAGGCCAGCCGCATGCCCTTGCCGCCGCCGCCAGCCGAGGCCTTCATCATCACCGGGAAGCCGATGTCCTTGGCGATGCGAACGGCCTCTTCGGTGTCGGCGATCTCGCCCAGATAGCCGGGCACGACATTGACGCCGGCCTGCTTGGCGAGCTTCTTCGACTCGATCTTGTCGCCCATCGCAGCGATTGCGTTCGGCGGCGGCCCGACAAAGGCGATCCCCGCCTCCGCACAGGCGCGCGCGAAGCTCTCGCGTTCGGACAGGAAGCCATAGCCCGGATGGATGCAGTCCGCGCCCGTCTCCTTGGCGGCGAGCAGGATCAGGTCCGCCTTCAGATAGGACTCCGCCGCCGGCGCCGGCCCCAGCCGCACCGCCTCGTCCGCCATCATCACATGGGGCGCCCGCGCATCCGCATCCGAATAGACCGCGACCGTCGCGATCCCCATCTTCTTGGCCGTGCGGAACACCCGACACGCGATTTCGCCGCGATTGGCGACCAGGATTTTCTTGAACATCATTCCTCGACTGCCAACTGCCTAAGCTGCTCGGTCCGCTCTTTGGTGAGCTTAGCTAGACACAGGTTTAGGAGCATCGGCGCCATACTACCTCCCCTTGCGCCATATCCTTCTGATACACAGTGTGCGTCCCGGTATTTGAGCCAAGCTCGCTGGCCCGCCAACAAAGCCGCATGATACCCAGGGCCGCCATCGGGTCGGTTGAAGTCGCGATCAGCCGCCTTCATCGCGGTCGATGTCCGCGCCCACTGCCGGTTGAGTGCGGCATCGGCGGCCGCGTAATCCTTGCCCGCGCAGAAGTTCATGTCCCGCTGAGTGACAGCATCGTCGCAGTTGACTTCAGTCTGCATCGCCATTGAGATTAGAAGGGCGAGGATCATTGGACGTGGCCTTCCGCGCTCACTGAAGGAGCAGCTTTCAGCCCCAGCTTCGCGAACAGTGCCGCGTCAGCATTGTCACCGGCGTTCGGCGCGGTCAGCAGCTTGTCGCCGGTGAAGATGCTGTTTGCGCCGGCGAGGAAGCAGAGCGCCTGGGTCGGCTCGGACATGCTCTCGCGACCCGCACTCAGCCGCACCATGCTGAGCGGCATGGTGATGCGGGCGACGGCGACGGTGCGGACGAACTCGATATCGTCGATCTTGGACATCGGCGTGTCAGCGAGCATGTCGCCCAGCACCGTGCCCTTGACCGGCACCAGCGCGTTGACCGGCACGCTTTCGGGATGGCGCTCCAGCGTCGCCAGCGTGTGGATGAAGCCGACGCGGTCCTCCCGCGTCTCGCCCATGCCGACGATGCCGCCCGAGCAGACGTTGATCCCCGCGCCACGCACATTGGCCAGCGTGTCGAGCCGGTCGGCCATCGTCCGCGTGGTGATCGCCCGCTCATAATATTCCGGGCTGCTGTCGATATTGTGGTTGTAATAGTCGAGGCCGGCCTCGGCGAGCTGCTCGGCCTGGGATGGCGTCAGCATGCCCAAGGTCATGCAGGTCTCCAGCCCCATGGTGCGGACGCCCTTCACCATCTCGACGATGGCGGGCATGTCGCGGTCCTTCGGGTTGCGCCAGGCGGCACCCATGCAGAAGCGCTGCGAGCCCGCATCCTTGGCCTGCGCGGCCATCTGCAGCACCGCGCGCGGGTCCATCAGCTTGGTCGCCTTGACGCCCGAACTCGCATGCTTGGACTGGGAGCAATAGCCGCAATCCTCCGGGCAGCCGCCGGTCTTGATGCTGAGCAGGGTGCAAAGCTGGACCTGATCCGGCGCGTGGTGGGTGCGGTGGACGGTCGCGGCGCGGAAGAGGAGGTCGGTGAAGGGGAGATTGAAGAGGGCGCGGATTTCCTCGCGGGTCCAATCGATCCTTACTCCGTTCGCTTCGAGCGCAGTCGAGAAGCGGGGCTCGGAGTGCGTGGACGCGCGTTTCTCGACTTCGCTCGAAACGAACGGATTCTTTTCTGCCACCTCCGTCACTCCGCAGCCTCCTCGACCGGGGGCATGTTGTGGCCGAGCAGGCGGAGCACGTCGGCCGCGCACTCGACCAGGTTGCTGCCGGGTCCGTAAATGCCGGCCACCCCAGCCGCGCGCAGATACTCATAATCCTGCGACGGGATGACCCCGCCCGCAGTGACGCGGATGTCCGGCCGGCCAGCTTCCTTCAGCAGCCGGATCAGCTCGGGGATCAGCGTCTTGTGACCGGCTGCGAGGCTGGAGGCGCCGACCACGTCGACATCCTTCTCCAGCGCGAGCATCACCGTCTCCTCCGGCGTCTGGAACAGCGGCCCGCTGATCGCCTCGAAGCCCAAATCGGAAAAGGCCGAGGCGACCACATTGGCGCCGCGATCATGCCCGTCCTGCCCCATCTTGGCGACGAGGATGCGGGGCTTGCGGCCACGGCGGCGCTCGAACGCCTCGACGCCGGCGACGACCGCCTCCCAGCGGCTGTCATCGGCATAGGCGCCGCCATAGACGCCCTTCACCGGCGTCGGCACGGTGCCATAGCGGCCGAACACATCCTCCATCGCCTTGGAGATTTCGCCGAGCGTCGCGCGTGCGCGGGCGGCCTCGACGGCCAGGGCGAGGAGATTTGATCCTCCCCGGACCGGGGAGGGGGACCGATCGGCGTCAGCCGATTGGTGGAGGGGGCCCTCCGGTTGGGTGCTGGTGACTGGGCCCCCTCCACCATGCTTCGCATGGTCTCCCTCCCCGTTCCGGGGAGGATTTGCAGCAGCCTTCCTCAGAGCCTTCAGTGCACTTTGGCACGCCGCCTCGTCCCGTCCTGCCTTGACCCGCTCGATGCGGGCGATCTGGGCTTCGCGGACGCGGTGATTGTCGACGTCGAGGATCTCGATTTCGGACTCTTCGAGCGGCTTGTATTTGTTGACGCCGACGATCACGTCTTCGCCACGATCGACGCGGGCCTGTTTGGCGGCGGCGGCTTCCTCGATCATCGCCTTGGGCCAGCCGGCGGCGACCGCCTTAGCCATGCCACCTTCGGCCTCGACCCGCTCGATGATCTCCCACGCCTTTTCGGCCAGCTCGTTCGTCAGCGCTTCGACATAATAGGAGCCGCCCAGCGGATCGACTACCTTGGTGATCCCCGTCTCTTCCTGGATCACCAGCTGGGTGTTGCGGGCGATGCGGGCGGAGAAGTCGGTCGGCAGCGCGATCGCTTCGTCGAGCGCGTTGGTGTGGAGCGACTGGGTCCCGCCCAGCACCGCCGCCATTGCCTCGATCGTGGTGCGGATGACGTTGTTGTAGGGGTCCTGCTCCTGCAAACTCACGCCCGAGGTCTGGCAATGGGTGCGGAGCATCTTCGAGCGATCCTCCTTCGCGCCCAGCATCGTCATCGCGCGGTGCCAGAGCAGGCGGGCGGCGCGGAGCTTCGCCACCTCCATGAAAAAGTTCATGCCGATATTGAAGAAGAAGCTCAAACGCCCTGCAAAAGCGTCGATATCCAGCCCACTTTCCTGGGCGGCGCGGACATAAGCCATCCCGTCGGCCAGCGTGAAAGCCAGCTCCTGCACGATAGTCGAGCCGGCTTCCTGGATGTGATAGCCGCTGATCGAGATCGAGTTGAACTTCGGCATATGGGCCGAGGTGTAGCCGATGATGTCGGAGACGATCCGCATGCTCGGTTCGGGCGGATAGATATAGGTGTTCCGCACCATGAACTCTTTGAGGATGTCGTTCTGGATGGTGCCGTCGAGCTTGTCCTGCGAGACGCCCTGCTCTTCCGCCGCGACGATGAAGAAGGCGAGGATCGGAATCACCGCGCCGTTCATCGTCATGGAAACCGACATCTGGTCGAGCGGAATGCCGTCGAACAGGATCTTCATGTCCTCAACGCTATCGATCGCAACGCCCGCCTTGCCGACATCGCCGGTGACGCGCGGGTGGTCGCTGTCATAGCCGCGGTGGGTGGCGAGATCGAAAGCAACCGACAGGCCCTTCTGCCCGGCGGCCAGGTTGCGGCGATAGAAGGCGTTCGATTCCTCGGCGGTCGAGAAGCCGGCATATTGGCGGATGGTCCAGGGGCGGCCGGCATACATCGACGCGCGCACGCCGCGCGTGAACGGCGCGAAGCCGGGCAGGCCCGGGTCGAGCGTGGCCGTGTCGTCCGCCGTGTAGAGGGGCTTGACGGCGATCCCTTCCGGCGTGGGCCAGGTGAGGTCGCGGCCCTTCACTTCCTTCGCGGCGAGGGCGGACCAGTCGTCCAGTGTGTGCTTGTCAGTCATCGCTCTGGCTCCACGCGGCACGCATGCCCTATCTTCCCTTGAACGCCGGCTTGCGCTTTTCGAGGAAGGACAGGCCGCCCTCGCGCGCGTCCTCGCTGTCGCCGGCGATGCGCTGGTGCTCCGCCTCCATCGTCAGTGCCTTGGCGTAGTCGCTCTCCAGCGCGGCTGCGAGGCCCTGGCGCATCAGGCCGAGCGCGCGGGTCGGGCCGGCGGCCAGGCGAGCAGCGAGCGCGTTCGCCTGGTCCATCAGCTCGGCATCGGGCACCGCCTTGTAAATCAGGCCCCATGCTTCGGCCTTGGCGGCGGGAATTCGCTCGCCGAGCAGCATCATCTCGGTCGCCCGCGCCTTGCCGACCATCCGCGCCAGCATCCAGCTCGCCCCGCCATCCGGCACCAGCCCGATATTGGCGAAGGCCTGGAGGAAATAGGCGCTCTCACCCGCAATCGCGAAATCGGACGCGAGCGCGAGGCTGCAGCCGATACCCGCCGCGGGTCCGTTCACGGCTGTCACAACCGGCACGTCCAGCCGCGCGATCTTCATCATCGTCGGATTGTAGCTGCGGGTGAGCGCACGATAGGATTTCTGCCCCCCGCCTGCCGCCGCCTCGGCGCCGCCCGCGGCCAAATCCGCACCCGAGCAGAAAGCCCTACCCTCGCCAGTGATCAGCACCGCACGGGCACCGCCCAGATGGTCGAGCGTGTCGGCAATCTCGTCGAACATCGCCGGGGGAGCCGCATTGAGGCGCTCCGGCCGGTTCAGCGTGATGGTGAGCACGTCGCCGGTGCGGGTGGTGCGGATGGTCTGGTAATCGGTCACAGGCTTGAACCCCAATCCATTCGTTTCGAGCGAAGTCGAGAAACGCGCATGACGCCCAGCTCCGCTTCTCCACTTCGCTCGAAGCGAACGGAAGAGAAAAGCGTCAGCCGTCCATCAATGATCTTTGGGCGTCTCCATGATCTCGGTCAGCACCCCGCCCATGTCCTTGGGGTGGACAAAGAAAATCGGTGTCCCATGCGCGCCGATGCGCGGCTCGCCGAGCACCTTCGCGCCCTTCGCCTCGAACCAGGCCTTGGCCTCGTGAATGTCCGGGACTTCGTAGCAGAGATGATGCTGGCCGCCCGCCGGGTTCTTCGCGAGGAAGCCGTGAATCGGCGAGCCCTCGCCCAGCGGCTCGATCAGCTCGATCTGGCTGTTCGGCGTGTCGACGAAACACACCTTCACGCCCTGCGCCGGCAAGTCGAACGGCTCCCGGATCACCCCCGCCCCCATCACGTCGCGGTAGAAGGCGATGGAATTTTCGATCGACGGGGTCGCGACCCCGACATGGTTCAAGCGGCCGAGTTTCATGCGCGTTCCCCGGCGAAGGCCGGGGTCCAGCCCGGCGACAAGGATGGGCCCCGGCCTTCGCCGGGGAACAGGCTAAAGCGGGATATTGTCATGCTTCTTCCATGGGTTCTCGAGCTGCTTGTTGCGCAACTTCCGTAGCCCCAGCGCGATCCTCCGCCGCGTCGAATGTGGCATAATCACTTCGTCGATAAAGCCCTTGCTTGCCGCCACGAACGGGTTGGCGAAGCGGGCCTCGTATTCGGCGGTGCGCTCGGCGATCTCCTCCAGCGTCTTGCCGCGGAAGATGATCTCGACCGCGCCCTTCGCGCCCATCACGGCGATTTCGGCGGTGGGCCAGGCATAATTGAGGTCGCCGCGCAGATGCTTGGACGCCATCACGTCATAGGCGCCGCCATAGGCCTTGCGCGTGATGACGGTGATCTTGGGGACGGTTGCTTCGGCATAGGCGAACAGCAGCTTCGCGCCGTGCTTGATGATGCCGTTATGCTCCTGCGCGACGCCGGGGAGGAAGCCGGGCACGTCCACGAAGGTCACGATCGGAATGTCGAAGGCGTCGCAGAAGCGCACGAAGCGGCCCGCCTTCTTCGCCGAGTTGATGTCGAGCACGCCGGCCAGCACCATCGGCTGGTTGGCGACGATGCCGACGGTACGCCCTTCGACGCGGCCGAAGCCGATGATGATGTTGCCCGCATGCGCCGGCTGCAGCTCGAAGAAGTCGCCTTCGTCCACCGTCTTCCGGATCAGCTCGTGCATGTCATAGGGCTGGTTGGCGTTGGCCGGGATCAGCGTGTCCAGGCTTTCATCGACCCGGTCCCACGGATCGGAAGTCGGGCGCTCGGGCACATGCTCGCGGTTGGAGAGCGGCAGGAAGTCTATGAAATCGCGGGCCGCGAGCAGCGCATCGATGTCGTTCTCGAACGCAACGTCGGCCACGCCGGATTTGGTCGTGTGGGTAACGGCGCCGCCCAGTTCTTCCTGGGTGACCACTTCATTGGTGACCGTCTTCACCACATCCGGACCGGTCACGAACATGTATGAGGAATCCTTCACCATGAAGATGAAGTCGGTCATCGCCGGCGAATAGACCGCCCCGCCTGCGCAGGGGCCCATGATGAGACTGAGCTGCGGCACCACGCCGGACGCGAGCACGTTGCGCTGGAACACCTCGGCATAGCCGGCGAGGCTGGCGACGCCTTCCTGGATGCGCGCGCCACCCGAATCGTTCAGGCCGATCACCGGCGCGCCGACCTTCATCGCCATGTCCATGATCTTGCAGATCTTGGACGCGTGGCGTTCCGACAGCGAGCCGCCGAAGACGGTGAAGTCCTGGCTGAACACGAAGACGAGGCGGCCGTTGATCGTGCCCGATCCGGTGACGACGCCGTCGCCCGGCACCACCTGGTCCGGCATGCCGAAATCGACGCAGTTATGTTCGACATACATGTCGAGCTCTTCGAACGAGCCCTCGTCGAGCAGCACCTCGATCCGTTCGCGCGCGGTCAGCTTGCCCTTGGCATGCTGCGCGTCGATGCGCTTCTGCCCGCCGCCGAGCCGCGCCTGTCCGCGGTGCCGTTCAAGTTCGTCGAGAATGGTCTGCATGCCTCGCCATTGCCGGGATCGCGCGCGAGTGCAAATGTGGAGTTGCGAAGTTGCGAACGTGTAGTTTGCAAACACTGCAGCGGAGGAGTGCCCAGTGGGACGCAGACTATTTGCCGGTCAACGCCTCCGAGCGCTCCGCTGTCGGAACGGGCTGGGTCAGGCTGCGATGGCACAGCGGCTCGGAGTCTCCGTCAGCTACCTGTCCCAGCTGGAGACGGACGATCGCCCTCTCACCTCGGCGGTGCTCGCAGCGCTCGGCCGCGCCTTTCCCCTGGAGCTGGACGCGCTCGAAGCCGACGATCACACCACGCGCTTCGCCGCCGCCCGCGCCGTGCTGGACGATCCGCTTTTCGGTGACGCACGCCTTGCCCCGGACCTGGTCGCGCGCCTGGCCGAACAACAGCCGGAACTCGCCGACCGCCTGATCGCGCTCCACTCCGCCTTTCGCGCCGCCGAAGAACGGCTGCAGATCCTCGACGAAACGATCGGCGCCGGCGCGGACCAGGGGGCGCGGCTGCCCTGGGACGAAATCCGCGACTGGTTCCATGAGGCCGGCAACTATATCGACCTGCTTGACCGCGGCGCCGAGGCGCTGGCGGCGGAGCTGCGCGGCGCCAGCGACAATGCGCTCGTCGAGCGCCTCGCCGGAGCTCATGGCGTGACGGTAGAGGAGATGGCGGAGCTGGACGCCTCGGCGATCCGGCGCTTCGACGCCTCACGGCGCGCGCTCCTGCTCGGATCGGCGCTTCCGGCGGAGAGCCGGCGTTTCCAGCTCGCCTGGCAGCTGGTCGCGCTGGAAATGGGGCGCGACATCGCGGCGATTGCCGAGAGCGCTGCCCTGCGCACCGTCGAGGCGCGCCGCCTGCTCGGACTGGGCCTGACCAACTATGCTGCCGGCGCGTTGCTGATGCCGTATGAGAAGTTCCGCACGAGCGCCCGGACCCTGCGCCACGATATCGACCGGCTGTCGCGGCGGTTTGGAGTCAGTTTCGAACAGGCGTGCCACCGCCTGTCCACCCTGCAGCGGCCGGGCGGGCGCGGCATCCCCTTCTTCTTCTGCCGCGTCGATCTGGCGGGGAATATCACCAAGCGCCACTCGGCCACCCGGCTGCAATTCGCCCGGTTCGGGGGCGCGTGTCCACTCTGGGTGGTGCATGAGGCCGCCGCCATCCCCGACAGGGTTCTGGTCCAATTGGCCGAAACGCCGGATGGCGTCCGCTACGTGTCGATGGCCAAGGGCCTGGTGAAGCCTTCCGGGCGCTATGATCGCAGCCCGCGCCGCTATGCCGTGGCGCTTGGCTGCGAAGTCACCCACGCGGGCGACTTCGTCTATGCGGACGGCCTTGATCTGGAACGCGGACGCGCAACACCGATCGGCATTTCCTGCCGCATCTGCCCGCGCACGGATTGCGACCAGCGCGCCTTTCCGCCCACCGACCGCGCGATCCGAATTGCTCCAGAACGGCGCGATATCGTTCCTTACACGATCACCTGACTTGCGTTCGGCACCCTGCCCGGCGATGAACGGCGGCGCAGGAGGGTGCATGGCCGATCTTTATCCGGTTCCGAGCGAATGGGCGAAGCGCGCCCGCGTCGACTCCGACAAATACACGCAGATCTACGGGCGATCGCTGGCCGATCCGGGCAGTTTCTGGCTGGAGCAGGCGCGGCGACTGGACTGGATCAAGCGGCCGGAGATCGCCGGCGACTGGTCGTTCCGGGAAGAAGATTTCCACATCAGCTGGTATCCGGACGGCAAGCTCAACGCCGCCGCCAACTGCCTCGATCGGCACCTGAAGACTCGACCGGACCAGCTCGCGATCATCTGGGAACCGGACGATCCAGCCGAACAGCCGCGGCGCTTCACCTATCGCGAGCTTCATGCCGAAGTCTGCCGCTTCGCCAATGTTCTGAAGGCTCAAGGCGTCGAAAAGGGCGATCGCGTCACCATCTACATGCCGATGATCCCCGAGGCGGCGTTCGCGGTCCTCGCCTGCGCACGGATCGGCGCGATCCATTCGGTGGTGTTCGGCGGCTTTTCGCCCGAGGCGCTCGCCGGCCGCATCCAGGATTGCGACAGCCGCATCGTCGTCACAGCCGACGAAGGTCGACGCGGCGGCAAGAAGGTGCCCTTAAAGGCCAATGTCGATGCCGCGACCGCGCATGCGCCGAGCCTTGAGAAGGTGCTGGTGGTGCGCGCGACCGGCGGCGACCTGTCTATGCGGGACGGGCGCGACGTCTGGTACCATGACGCCGCAGCCGGCGTGGAGACGAACTGCCCGCCCGAGCCGATGGGGGCGGAAGACCCGCTCTTCATCCTCTACACGTCGGGTTCGACGGGCAAGCCCAAGGGGGTGCTGCACACGACCGGCGGCTATCTGACCTGGGTCAGCTACACGCACGAGCTGGTCTTCGACTATAAGCCGGGGCAGATCTATTGGTGCGCGGCCGATATCGGCTGGGTCACGGGACACAGCTATATCCTCTATGGCCCGCTCGCGAATGGCGCGACGACGCTGATGTACGAAGGGGTGCCCAACTGGCCGACGCCCTCGCGTATCTGGGAAGTGGTCGACCGGCACCAGGTCGAGATCGTCTATACCGCGCCCACGGCGCTGCGCGCGCTGATGCGCGAAGGCGATGAGTGGGTACGAAAGACCAGCCGCAAGTCACTGAAACTGCTCGGTACAGTTGGCGAACCGATCAACCCCGAGGCGTGGCGCTGGTATCACCAGGTGGTGGGCGAAGGCCGCTGCCCGATCGTCGACACCTGGTGGCAGACAGAAACCGGCGGCGCCCTGATCGCGCCCCTGCCCGGCGCCACCGACCTGAAACCCGGCTCCGCTACCCGCCCGCTGCCCGGCGTCGATCCGCAGATCGTCGATGCGGACGGCAATGTCCTGCAGGGCGCGACCGAGGGCAATCTCTGCATCGCCAAGAGCTGGCCGGGGCAGATGCGCACCGTCTGGGGCGATCACGGCCGCTTCTTCCAGACCTATTTCACCACCTATCCGGGGAAGTACTTCACCGGCGACGGCTGCCGCCGCGACGAGGACGGCTATTACTGGATCACCGGCCGGGTGGACGACGTGCTGAATGTCTCCGGTCACCGCATGGGCACTGCCGAAGTGGAGAGCGCGCTGGTCCTCCACCCGAAGGTCGCGGAAGCCGCCGTCGTCGGCATGCCGCACGAGATCAAGGGCCAGGGCATCTATGCCTATGTAACGCTGAACGTCGGCGAGGAGCCGAGCGACGAACTGCGCAAGTCGCTGGCCGCCTGGGTCCGCACCGAGATTGGCCCGATCGCCACGCCCGATGCGATCCAGTTCGCGCCCGGACTGCCCAAGACCCGCTCCGGCAAGATCATGCGGCGGATCCTGCGCAAGATCGCCGAGGGCGATGTCTCCAGCCTGGGCGACACGTCCACGCTGGCGGATCCCGCGGTGGTCGATGATCTGGTCGCGAACCGGCAGTCTGCCTGACGTGAACTGAGGATTCCGGTGATCGACAGGCCGAACGAATGGCGCCGGCAGGTGCCCCTGAAAGCATGAGCAAGTCCCCTCCTCTCCATCCCCTGCTTCAGCAGGCGGTCCAGCTTTCGGTTGCGGGCCGCAATGCGGAAGCCGTGCTGATTATCGGACGCCTCGTGGCCGAGCAGCATCCGCAGGCGCTCGCCATGATGGCGGAGATGAAGTGGCGCGGCGGGATGGTGCCGCAGGACCCGGTTGGCGCGCGCGAAATGTGGAGGCGCGCCGGAGATCTCGGCCACGCGCAGGCGGCAACGACCACCACCAATTTGCTCGCAAATGGCGTCGCCGGCACGCGGGACTGGCCGGCGGCGCTGGAGCGCCTGAGGCAGGAAGCCCGGCGCTTGCCGCAGCGCAAGGCGGCGCTGCAGCTGATCGAGAAAATGTCGCTGGACGGCCGGGGCGATCCGGTGCGGCAGTTCGCTCCCGAGGTGTTGGCGGAGCGGCCTGACGTGCGTCGGGTCGAGCGGCTCTTCACCGCGGCCGAGTGCGATTATCTGCGCCAGCTCGTCGACAAGGAATATGAGCCCTCGGTCGTGAACGATGCCTCCGGGCGGCCCGTCCGTGATCCGATCCGCACGTCAGACGGGGCCAGCATCCACTGGATGATCGAGGATCCGGCCGTCCACGCGCTCAACCGGCGCCTCGCCGCCGTCAGCGCTACAGCTTACGAGCAAGGCGAGGCGACGCTGATCCTGCGCTACAAGGGCGCGCAGGAATATAAGCCGCATTTCGATTTCGTCCGATCCGAGGACAATCAGCGCTTCAAGACGGTGCTCGTCTATCTGAACCACGACTATGAAGGCGGCGAGACCTATTTCCCCGAAATCGACCTGAAGGTGAAGGGCCGCAAGGGCGACGCGCTGATCTTCACGAGTGCACTGCCCGACCGCAGCGTGGACCCGCTGTCGAAGCACGCCGGCCTGCCGGTCACGCGCGGCACGAAATATCTCTTCACCAAGTGGATCAGGGAAAGGAAATGGGTTCCTTGATCAAAGGTGATCTTCCGGAACCATCGCCTGGTGGAGAACTCGAACGACTGAGACGATTTCACCATCATAATCGTAGAAGATGCGGTGCTTGCGAACGCTCAAGGAGCGAACTGGCGGCCTGATCCCCTCATATTCCGGCCCGCTTTCAGGAAGCTGCGACAATCGATCGAGTGCCCGTTCCAGCGCGCCCATATACTCCTCAGCGACTAAAGCGCCGAAGTTGTCGAAGCTAAACTCCTCGATGCGGATAAGGTCGGCTTCAGCCCGCGGCCGAATGACGAGGCGCGTCATGCCGCTTCGGAACGCTTCCTCCGCAGGTCATCAAAGACCTGCTTATACTCGCGGGCGGGGCCAGAGGCGCGCCCTTCATCGATCGCCGCCTGCAGGGTCGCCAGCCGCTGGGCGCGTCGCTCGTCATTGCGGAGCAGCTCGCGGATATAATCGCTCGCGCTGCTATATCGGCCACCGCCGATCTGGTGTTCGATCCAGTCTTTGAGACCCTCCGGCACGGACACATTGATCTGCGGCATCGGCGCGCTCCTACACTTTCGCGCAATATAGCACTTCAGCGAAGCAGCACCAGCTCCTCCGCCATGCTGGGGTGGAGGGCGACGGTGTCGTCGAACGCCTTTTTGTTGAGACCCGCCTTCACCGCGACGGCTGCGGCCTGCAGGATTTCGGGCGCGTCCGGGCCGATCATGTGCAGGCCCAGAATGCGGTCAGTCTCGGCCTCGCACACCATCTTGTAAAGCGCGCGCTCGTTGCGGTTGGCGAGCACATTCTTCATCGGGCGGAAGTCCGACGAGTAGACGCGTACCGCGCCATATTTCTGCTTCGCCTGGCTCTCGGTCAGCCCGACACCGGCGAGCGGCGGATGGCTGAACACGGCCGAGGGAATGCAGTGATAATCCACGCGCCAGGGCTTGTTGCCGAACACGGTGTCGGCGAAGGCCTGGCCCTCGCGGATCGCCACGGGCGTGAGCTGAACGCGGTTGGTGACATCGCCGACCGCATAGATGCTGTCGACGGACGATTTGCTGTCTTCGTCGACCACCACCGCGCCATGCTTGTCGAGCTGGACGCCGGCTTCTTCGAGGCCGAGACCCTTGGTGTGGGGCACGCGGCCGGTTGCGAACAGGATCACGTCGACGTCCATCGGCTCGCAGCCATCGAAGGTGACGTGCAGGCCCTCGTTCGTCTTCTCGATGCTCCTGAAGGTCGAGTTGAACTGGAAGTTGATGCCCTTGGTCATCGAAATCTGCAGCAGCCGGTCGCGCACGCTCTCGTCATAGCCGCGCAGGATCACGTCGGTGCGATTGAGGATCGTCACTTCCGATCCGAACTCATGGAAGATGCCGGCAAATTCATTGGCGATGTAGCCGCCGCCGGCGATCAGCACACGCTTGGGCAGGGCTTCGAGATGGAAGACTTCGTTGGACGTGATGCCATGTTCGGCCCCCGGCACCTGCGGGACCGCCGGCCACGCGCCGGTTGCGATCAGGATGTAACGCGCCGTGATTTCGCGGCCACTCGCGAGCCGGACGCTGTTGGGTCCGGACACCGTCGCCCGCTCCAGGATGATCTCGACCTTGTTGTTCTCGAGCGTGGTCGTGTAGGCGCCGTTCAGTCGCTCGACTTCTGCCAGCACATTGTCGCGCAGTGTCGGCCAGTCGAAGGCGCAGCTGGGCACGTCCCAGCCGAAGCGGCGGGCGTCGGCCAGGTCTTCGGCGAAGTGGGCGCCATAGACGAGCAGCTTCTTCGGAACGCAGCCGCGGATCACGCAGGTGCCGCCGACCTTGTGCTCCTCCGCGAGCGCCACCCGCGCGCCGTGCGCCGCGGAAACGCGCGCAGCCCTGACACCGCCGGAGCCGCCGCCGATCACGAACAGGTCATAGTCGAAATCAGCCATTCCTCACCTCCGGCCGGCTTGTGGCGAGCTCGTGCGCGTATCGCCAATCACTTTCCTGCATCACTTCGATCGACCATGTCGCGGCTGCAGCCACACGGCCTTGTCCGCGAAGTCGGTGACGATCCGGAATTTGCGTAGCAGTTTCACGCCCACATTCGCGTCCGCCGCATTGGCTTGCTCGTCGATCGCGGCGCGCACGTCGCGGAAGGTCACGCCGGCGATACGGATTGCCCGCACCGTCACGATCCGCCGCTGCACGGCACCGCCAATGCCGCCGCCGCCCTCTACGCCATGGCTCCGTGCCCATAATCCGGTCTTCTGGGCAAAGGCCTTGCCGATCAGCAGATCGGACCCGTTGCCGAGATCGAACTCGGCCCGCGCCGCAAAGCCTTCGATCGTCACCGGAATGGTCTCGATGCCGTGAAAGGTCTGGAGCGGGAGTTTGGTGCCTGCGGGGCGCCGGTCCCTGCCAATCGCTGCAACCTGACCGCCCTCGATATCGATCTGAAGGCGTGCCGCGTCGAACAGTTCTCGTCCGACGATGGCGTCGAGCTTGCGTCCGAACAGCCGCTTGCCGACATCGTCGAGATCGATGACGGCGAGCGTCACGTCCGGCAGGTCTACGCCCAACACGTCCAGTCGCGCATGTTCGACGAGCTCGGCTTCCGCCTTGCCGCCCGAGCCGCGGGCGGTCACCGCCTTGCCCTTGCCCATGCCGATCCGGCGCGCGAAATCATCGTCGACGATCGTCGACTCGGCAGCCGAATCGAGCACCGCTTCCGTCGCAACGCCATTGATGCGGGCGGGGATGAAGAGCCGGTCGCCGCGCACGGTCAGTGCCGCGGCGGCAAGCATCAGCGCGATCAATCGAATGCCCTCGCCATCAGCGCGCGGGTGGACGGATCGAAATCGTCGGTGCCCTGCTCGTCGATCGAGCGGGCGATCTGCTTGCCGAGTTCGACGCCGAACTGGTCGAACGGGTTGATGCCGAGCAACACCGCATTGGCGAAGGTGCGATGCTCGTAGAACGCGATGAGCGCGCCGAGCGTGGCAGGGTCGAGCCGTTCGAGCAGGATCGTGCTGGACGGTCGATCGCCGGGATAGGCGCGTTGCGGATCGTCGCTGTCCTTGCCGGTCATCAGCGCGGCGCCCTGCGCGAAGCAGTTGGTCAGCAGCGCGCGGTGATGCGCCTCGTCCTGATTGTCGCCGGCCTCGGCGACCGCGACGAACTCGAGCGGCACCAGTCTTGTGCCCTGGTGGAGCAGCTGAAAGACGGCATGCTGGGCATCGGTGCCGACGCCGCCCCAGGTGATCGGCGCGGTGGGCCAGGCGAGCGGCTCTCCGGCAGGGGTCACGCGCTTGCCGTTCGATTCCATTTCCAGCTGTTGCAGATATGACGGCAGCAGCCGCAGCCGTTCGTCATAGGCAAAGACCGCGCGGGTCTCGCAGCCGCGCAGCTGCGTGTAGTAGAGGTCGGCAAAGGCCGCGAGCAACGGGGCGTTAAGGGCGGGCTCGGCGAGGCGGAAGTGCCGGTCCATTTCGGCCGCGCCTTCGAGCAGGCTTTCGAACGCGTCCCAGCCGAGCGCGAGCGCGATCGGGAAGCCGATCGAGGACCAGAGCGAGTAGCGCCCGCCGACGCTTTCGGAGAAGGGCAGGATACGCGTTTCGTCGACGCCCCACTCCATGGCCTTTTCGGGCGAAGCGGTGAGCGCGACCACACGGCCATAAGGATCCTCGACGCCTGCCTCCGCCATCCAGCTGAGCGCGCTCGCGGCATTCAGCATCGTTTCCGTCGTGGTGAAGGTCTTGGAGGCGATCAGCAGCAAGGTCGCATGCGGATCGAAGTCCCGCGTCGCCTCTTCGAGCGCGGCGCCGTCGACGTTCGACACCACGGCGACATCATAGCGATCCGCATCGCGGCCGAGCGCGTCGATCAGCAGGTCGGGGCCGAGCGCCGAGCCGCCGATGCCGATATGCAGCACATGACGGATGTCGCCCAGTGCCCCGGCCTCGACCGCGTCGAGCAGGGCCCGCATCCGATTGTGGAAGGTCCGCGCTCGGGCGACGCTATCGGGGTGCCCCTCGCCGCGTTCGGCAGTATGTTCGGCAGCACGACCTTCGCTGGTATTGACGACACGGCCGCCGAACAGCGCGTCCCGCGCCGCGCGCAGGCCCTGTCGATCCGCGAGCGCCGAGAATTGCCGGACGAGATCCTCTGTCAGGTGCGTCTTCGACCAGTCGAAATAGATGCCGGCCGCGCCCAGGGTAAAGGCACCAAGCCGGCTCGGGTCGCTTTCGAACAACTTCGCGAGCGACACCTTCTCACTCTCGACCGGCCAGAAATCCGCCATGAACAATCTCCCTGCTCGCGGCTTCTAGTCGGCAGGCCCGAGCATGCAAGGAGGTCCGCCATGGCCAAGGAGAACGACCCCGAGATCATCATCGGCCGCGACGATGCCGAGGTGGAGCCGGAAGATCGGCCTGCCGACGCGAAGGAGCACGGCCACCCCCTGCCTGCCGCCGGCAACGCGCGTCACGGCACCATTCCGGAACATGTGGAGCGGGAGCGCGGACACGGCGACAATTAGGCGGCGGCAAGGTTCGCTTAACGCTGTTCCTTGCGCCGCCGTTAAGGCCGCGCGACTAGCTTTGAGCCGGAGAAGCCGGAGGAACGTCATGGCCGCATTCGGCCTCGGAGCGCGCGTGCAACAGGATCGCCGCGAAGCGCCGCGCGAGGAAGTCTATCATCGTACGCGCGGCATGCTGCCGGGTGGACAGACGGTGCCGCTGCAACTGGTCAACATCTCGGCCGGCGGGTTCATGGCGCGAACGGAAGCCGAGATCGAACCCGAAACGCCGCTGCGCATCCGCCTGCCCCTGCTCGGCGAGCGGGAGGCGGAAGTCCGCTGGGCGCTCGCCGGCCGGATCGGGTGTCAATTCGTGCGCCCGATCGACCTGGCGCAATATCTCGAGCTGCTCGGCGCGCTCGCGAAAGAGGTCCGCTAGTCCGCGGGAGCCGCCTTGGGCTTCGGTTCCGGCTTGCCCTTTTCATGGTGGCAGCAGTCGCGGTGCTGCTTGCAGCACTCGGCGCCTTCCTTGCAGCAATCCGCGGCGCTTGCCGTTCCCGCTGCGAATGCCAGGGCGATCACGAAGCCAGCCAGTCTCTTCATCATCCAACTCCTTTGGGGGCTGCCTAGCACGAGGGAGGTGGATTTCACCAGTCGCTAACCTCTGGACCGTAAAACCCGTAGCTCGGGAGGGCGGGACCATAGCACTGCAGCGCATTTCACCGGCCGAAGTTCAGCTTGGCATGTTCATCCAGGGCTTTGACGGCTCGTGGTTTGATCATCCGTTCTGGCGCACTCGCTTCGTGATCGCCAAGGAGAGCGACCTGCAGCGCGTGCGCGAAAGCGCGGTGGCCGGCGTGTTCATCGACGATGAGCGCGGCCTTGCCCCGGCGCCACAAATTGAGATCAGGTCCCCCGCCGCCGATTGGCAGCCGCCGGCGCGCCCTGTCCCGGCTTTCAGCCCGGCCTATGGAGCGGTGCAACAGCCCGCGGCTACCTTCGCCGGCAGCTATGGCCGGGCGGTCAAGCTGTTCGGTCGATCAAAGCGTGTCGTCTCGGCCATGTATTCCGATGTCCGGCTCGGCAAGGCCATCAAGGCCGAGAAGCTGGTGCCGCTCGTCGACGAGATTACCAGCTCGATCGACCAGAATCCGCAGGCCTTTATCAGCATCGCGCAGCTGAAGAGCCGGCACGAATACCACTATATGCATTCCGTCGCCGTCTGCGCGCTGATGATCAATCTGGCGCGCGAGCTGCGCTTCGGCGAAGCGGCCGTGCGCGATGCCGGTATGGCCGGGCTGCTGCACGACATCGGCAAGGCAGTCATGCCGCCCGAAGTGCTCGACAAGCCGGGCGCGCTCTCCGACGAAGAATATGAGGTGATGAAGACGCACCCGGTGCGCGGCCGCGACCTGCTCGCGCGCAGCAGCGGGGTCAATCACAATGCGCTCGACGTCTGCCTGCACCATCACGAGCGGTTCGATGGCACCGGCTATCCCGATGGCCTGACCGGCGATCGCATCACCCTGTTCGCGCGCATGGCCGCGCTCTGCGACGTTTACGACGCGGTGACGTCGGAGCGCTGCTACAAGCGACCCTGGACCCCGGTCGAAGCGGTGCAGACGATGCGTGGCTGGACGGGGCATTTCGATCCCGACATGTTCGAGATTTTCGTGAAGAGCGTCGGCATCTATCCGGTCGGCGCGCTCGTGAGGCTGAAATCGGGCCGTGCGGCGATGGTCATCGGTGAGAACCCCGAAGACCCGTCGCGCCCGCCTCTGCTTTCGGTCGCCGACGCCCTTCACCCCGAGGTGGAGCGGATTGATCTGGGCTCTGACGAGATCGTCGGCATGGAGTCGGAAGAGACGCTCGAGCTCGAAAACTGGGAAACCAGGCGCACCAACCTGGTCAAGCGTTTCCGCTCCTGACCGCTACCCGCTTCTGAGCAGGTTCACGCCGGCGTCGCGCTCGAACAGATAAAGCGCCAGCCGCGCCGCCTGGCCGCGCTCTCCTTCCAGGCCCCGGTCCCGATCCACGAGCAGGCGCGCGTCCTGCGAGGCAATCGGCAGCAGCTCGCCCAACAGCTCGGCCGTGGCCAGCTTGAAGACATGTTCGCCGGACTGGCGGGTGCCGAGCAACTCGCCGGGACCGCGCAGCATCAGGTCCTCCTCGGCGATCCGGAAGCCGTCGTTGGTGTCGCGCATCAGCGCCAGCCGGGACCGGGCGGTTTCACTGAGCTGTCCCGAGCGGAGGAGAAGGCACACCGACTTGCCCTCCCCGCGCCCCACCCGCCCGCGCAGCTGGTGGAGCTGGGCGAGGCCGAAGCGGTCGGCATGTTCGATGATCATCAGCGTCGCGTTCGGAACATCGACACCGACCTCGATCACGGTGGTCGCGACCAGCACAGACAGCCGCCCGCTCGCGAACGCCGCCATGACGGAGTCCTTTTCCGGACCTTTCATGCGGCCATGCACCAGGCCGACACGCTCGCCGAACCGGAGCTGCAGGGTGGCGGCGCGTTCCTCGGCGGCGGCGAGGTCGCTCTTCTCGCTCTCTTCGACCAGGGGACAGACCCAATAGGCCTGGCCGCCTTTGGCGATGTGCCGGCCGAGCCCGTCCACCACCTCGGCCAGCCTATCGTCCGAGATCACGCGCGTTTCGATCGGCTGACGGCCGGGCGGCATCTCGTCCAGCCGACTGACGTCCATTTCGCCATATTGGGTGAGCGTCAGCGTGCGCGGGATCGGCGTGGCGGTCATCACCAACAGATGCGGCGGGCGCTCGGCCTTGGCGCTCAACATGAGCCGCTGGGCGACACCGAAGCGATGCTGTTCGTCAACCACAGCAAGGCCTAAGCGGCGATAGCTCACACTTTGCTGGAAGATCGCATGCGTGCCGACCAGGATGTCGATCGAGCCATCCGCCAAACCCATCAGCGTCGAGTCACGGCTCCGGCCTTTCTCGCGTCCGGTCAGGATGGCGACATTGACGGGCAGCCCGGCGAGCATTCGGGTGAGGGACTCGAAGTGCTGGCGAGCTAGGATCTCGGTCGGCGCCAGTAAGGCGCCTTGCGTGCCCGCCTCCACCGCGATCAGCAGCGACATCAAGGCGACAAGCGTCTTGCCCGACCCGACATCGCCCTGCAGCAGCCGTAGCATCGGGGTGGACTGGGCAAGATCGCCCTCGATCTCCCGCACCGCCCGGCTCTGCGCGCCGGTCGGTGCATAAGGAAGCTTGAGCGCTTCCCGGAGGCGACCATCGCCTGCAAGCGGCTGCCCCTTCCGCCGTCGGGTCGAGGCGCGCACCAGCATCAACGCCAGCTGATTGGCGAAGACCTCATCATAGGCGAGCCGGCACCGCGCCTTCTGGTCGGCGGGATCGGCGTGCACCGCAGCCAGCGCCTGGCGCCATGGCGTCCAGCCACGCTGGCGCAGCACGCTCGGCTCGATCCATTCCGGCAGTTCGGGTGCGCGGTCGAGCGCCTGTTCGACCAGTTGGCTCAGGCGGCGAGAGGTGATCCCTTCCGACAAGGGGTAGACCGGCTCGCGCGCTGCCGGGGCTTCTTCGCCCGGCTTCAGCACCAGATCGGGATGGACGATCTGCAGCCACTCGCCATAACTTTCGAGCTTGCCCGACACCGTCCGCGTCTCGTGCAACGGCAGCAGCTTCTTCGCCCAGCCCGGATTGCCGCCGAAATAGACGAGGCTGACATAGTTGCCTTGAGCATCGGTCGCATGGACGCGAAAGGGACCGCGGCCAGCAGCCTGGCGGTAATCGACGGGCGTCAGCGCGATCGTGATGACCTGCCCCACATCCCCCTGGTCGAGAATGGTCACGCGCTTCCGGTCGATCCACCCGCTCGGCAGATGAAAGGCAACATCGACGGCGCGCTTCAGGCCGAGCCGCTCCAGCGGCTTGCGCAGGCCCGGCCCGATGCCCTTCAGCGCCTCCACTTCGGCGAACAGCGGATTGAGGATTTCGGGTCGCATGCCTAAGTGCAGCGTCTAACCAGAAACCCGAGACGCTCCTAGCGTCGTTCGGGCAATCGTCCTTGGAGCCTGAATGGATCGCGAGACTCGCCTGAAACGCCTGCGCTTTCGCGCCTGGCACCGCGGCACCAAGGAGGCCGACCTGCTGGTCGGAGGATTTTACGACCGCCACGCGTCCGGGTGGAACGATGACCAGATCGGCTGGTTCGAGGCGCTGATGAACGAGCAGGATGTAGACATCATGGCCTGGGCGATCGGCTCGGCGCCGGTGCCGGAACGCTGGCAAGGCGAGATGATGAACCAGCTGCGCCGCGTCGACTATATTCCGATTTCGGATTGAGGAGAATCCGTTCGTTTCGAGCGAAGTCGAGAAACGTGTCTCGACTTCGCTCGACCCGAACGGGCTAAAGACATGCCCGACCTGAAGAAGATCCTTTCCGCTTCCCAGCCGCTCACCCTCGCCTCGGTGCCCGGCGGGTTCCTGCCCTGGCTGATGGCCGACCTTGCCCGGGCATCGTCGAAGCGTGCGGTGTTCATCGCCTCGGACGAAGCGGCGATGCGCGCGCTGGTCGATGCGGCCGGCTATTTCGCGCCCGAACTGGAGGTGCTGACCTTTCCGGCCTGGGACGTGCTGCCCTATGATCGCGCGTCGCCGTCCTTGCGTATCCAGGCGGAGCGGATTGCTGCCCTGCACCGGCTCCAGCAAAAGCCGGGCGCCGCGCAGTTGCTCGTCACCACGGCCAATGCGGCAACCCAGCGCACGCTGACGCCGTTCCGCATCCGCCAGCTGGTCGCGAAACTCGCGCCCGGTGAGCGGATCGACCGCGACCAGCTCGCCGCCAAGCTCAATGCCAACGGCTATCAGCGGGTCGACACGGTTGCCGAGGCCGGTGAGTTCGCCATCCGTGGCGGCCTGATCGATCTTTATCCGACCGGTGAGGAGTTTGCGCTGCGCCTCGATTTCTTCGGCGATGAGATCGAGAGCGTCCGCCAGTTCGATCCGGCCGACCAGCGCACCATTGGCCGCATCGACGGCTTTACGCTGATGCCTGCATCCGAAGCGCTGCTCGACGAGGAGAGCATCAAGCGCTTCCGCAGCCGCTACCGTGAGGCTTTCGGCGCCACTGCCACCGGCGATCCGCTCTATGAGGCCGTTTCCGAAGGCCGCCGTCTGGCCGGCATGGAGCATTGGCTGCCGCTGCTCGAAGACAGGCTGACCACCCTGTTCGATCATCTTGGCGACGATGCCGTGGTGGTTCGCGACTTCGGGTCAAGCGCAGCGGCGGACCAGCGCTTCGAAGCGATCGACGACTATTACGCGAATCGTCAGCGCGCCATGACCGCGCAGCCTGGCAGCTATCGTCCGATCGAGCCGCAGCGTCTCTACATCGCTGCGGACGAGTGGCGCGACGCCATCGATGCCCAGCCTGTGCACCTCGCGACGCCCTTCGCGGCGCCGGAAAGCGAGAAGAGCCTGGACTTTGCCGTCGAGGGCCCCCGCGACTTCGCGCCCGAGCGTGCGCAGAACGCGAATGTCTACGAGGCCGTCGTCAAGCACACGGCCAAGCTCAAGAAGGATGGCCGCCGCGTCGTTCTTGCCAGCTATTCGAATGGTGCGCGGGAGCGGCTCGCCAACCTGCTCGGCGACCATGGGCTGAAGGGGGCCAGGGCGGCGGACGACTGGCAGGATGCGCTCGGCACTGCTGACAAGGCCAATGCCGCGTTGGTCGTCCTGCCGCTGGATCACGGCTTCACCACCCCCGATGTGGCGCTGCTGACGGAGCAGGACATGCTCGGCGACCGACTGGTCCGCCGGCGCAAGCGGCGCAAGCAGGCCGATGCGTTCCTCAATGAGCTGGCAACGCTCAGCCCAGGCGATCTGGTCGTCCATGTCGATCACGGCATCGGCCGCTACGAGGGGCTGACCCAGGTCCCGGTCGCCAAGACGCCGCACGACTGCGTCGCGGTCAGCTATTCCGGCGGCGACAAGCTCTACGTGCCGGTCGAAAATCTCGAAGTGCTCTCCCGCTACGGCAGCGAGAGCGAAGGCGTGGCGCTCGACAAGCTCGGCGGCGAGGCGTGGCAGCGCCGCAAGTCGGCCATGAAGGAGCGCATCCGCGAGATCGCGCACGAGCTGATCAAGACCGCCGCCGAACGGGCGCTCCGTCCCGCGGAAGTCGCCGAACCGGACAGCGGCAGCTACCCGGCCTTTGCCGACCGCTTCCCCTATGAAGAGACGGACGACCAGGACCGCGCGATCGAGGATGTGCTGGGCGACCTGTCCGCCGGCAAGCCGATGGATCGGCTGGTCTGCGGCGATGTCGGTTTCGGCAAGACCGAAGTCGCGCTCCGCGCCGCCTTCGTCGCTGCGATGTCGGGTCTGCAGGTGGCGGTAGTCTGCCCGACCACCCTGCTCGCCCGCCAGCATTTCAATACCTTCAGGGAGCGCTTCCAGGGCTTTCCGCTACAGATCGGCCGCCTGTCGCGGCTGGTGCCGCCCAAGGAAGCGAAGGAAACCAAGCAAGGGCTCGCCGAGGGCAAGATCGACATCGTCGTCGGCACTCATGCGATCCTGGCGAAAGGCATCGAATTCAAGTCTTTGGGGCTCGTCATTGTCGACGAGGAACAACGTTTCGGCGTCACGCACAAGGAGCGGCTGAAGGCACTGAAGACCGACGTTCACCAGCTGACCCTGACCGCGACGCCGATCCCGCGCACGCTGCAGATGGCCATGTCGGGCCTGCGCGAGCTGTCGGTGATCCAGACGCCGCCGGTCGATCGGTTGGCCGTGCGCACCTATGTCATGCCCTGGGATCCGGTCGTGCTGCGCGAGGCGCTGCTGCGCGAGCATTATCGTGGCGGTCAGAGCTATTTCGTCACGCCACGAATCTCGGACCTGCCCGACATCGAGGAGTTCTTCCGCAAGGACGTGCCGGAAGTGCGCTATGTCGTCGCGCACGGCCAGATGTCGCCGACGGAAGTCGAGGAGCGGATGTCGGCCTTTTACGACCGCCGCTACGACGTGCTCGTCTCGACCACCATCATCGAAAGCGGCATCGACATTCCGAGCGCCAACACGCTGATCGTCAACAATGCCGATCGCTTCGGCCTCGCCCAGCTTTATCAGCTGAGGGGCCGCGTGGGCCGCGCCAAGATCCGCGCCTATGCCTATCTGACCACGCCCGCCGACACCGCGATCACCGACACGGCGGAAAAGCGGCTGAAGATCCTGTCCGATCTCGACAGCCTCGGCGCCGGCTTCCAGCTCGCCAGCCACGACCTCGACATTCGCGGCGCGGGAAACCTGCTCGGCGACGAACAGTCAGGGCACATCAAGGAAGTCGGCTTCGAACTCTACCAGTCGATGCTCGAAGAGGCGATCACCGAAGCCAAGATGGGCGGCCGGCGCGCCGAGGAACTGCGCCGCGACGAGTTCTCGCCGACCATTACCGTCGACGTGCCGGTGATGATCCCGGAGGAATATGTCCCCGATCTCGACCTGCGCATGGGGCTCTATCGGCGCATCAACGAACTCGACAATGCCGAGCAGATCGAAGGCTTTGCGGCCGAGCTGATCGACCGGTTCGGCAAGCTGCCGGCCGCGACCGAGAACCTGATCCGGCTGATCGAGATCAAGCTCAACGCCAAGGCGGCCTGCGTGTCGAAGATCGAAACGGGACCGCGCGGTGCCGTCGTGACCTTCCACAACGACACGCCGCCCGACGTGCCGGCCGTGCTGCAATATGTCGAGAAGATCGGCGAGACGGCCAAGCTGCGGCCGGATTCCAAGCTCGTGATCACCCGCGACTGGGCGAACCCGAAGCAGCGGCTGAATGGCGCGCTGCAGCTGTCGCGTGGGCTGGCGAAGCTCGCGGCCTAGGCGCGCGGCCGCGTCTCGGGCATCGTCAGCAGGACCGGTAATACTCCGATCGCGACCACCGCGATCATGAAGCCGGGCACCAGCGGCGATCCCGTGGCGGCCATCAGGCGTTGCGCCACATAGGGGGCGAAGCCGCCGAAGATCGCCGTCGCGGCCGTGGCGCCGAGGGCGAGGCCGCTGAGCCGACCCTCGCCCGGAAACAGCTCGGCCGTGGTCACCGCGCCGACTGCGCTCACGCCGCCGCCCACCGCGGCGAGGATGACTGCGCCGACCAGCACCCGCAGGTCCGAAGCGGCTGCCATCCAGGCGAACATCGTCGCCGGCAGTAAGGCGGCGCCGGCGCAGAGCAGGAGCAGCATCGGCTTGCGCCCGATCCGGTCCGCCAGCAGCCCGACGACCGGCGTCACCAGAATGACCACGACCGCCGCAAGCGTGGAGAGCCAGAGCGCCTGCCCTTCGCCCAAGCTGTTCGTCTCGGTCAGAAAGGCCGGCACATAGGTGATACCGACATAGTAAGTGATCGAGCCGAGCGCCGAGATGGCAAAGCCGCGGGCGATCGCCGCGCGATATTGCAGCGCGAAGCGCAGCGGTCGCGCCGGTACCGTGCCTCGTGCCACCTGCCGCTCGAACTCGGGCGATTCCTGCATGGTCGAGCGGGCGAGCAACACGCTGCCGGCCAGCACCGCGCCGACGAAGAAGGGAATGCGCCAGCCCCAGGCTTCGAGGGTCTCGGCGTCGAAAGCGCTGACAGTGATCGCCGCCACCCCCGCCGCAAACAAGGCGCCTATCTCGCTCGCCATGGCGGCCAGTGAGGTGATCAAGCCTCGGCGCTCTCGAGGGGCGCCTTCGAGCAGATAGGCGACCACGCCGGTATATTCGCCACCGACTGAAAAGCCCATCAGGCAGCGCAGCAACATCAACAGCAATCCCGCAGTCGAACCGATCGCGGCGTAGGTGGGCAGCAGGGCGGTAGCGAGCATGGCGCCGGTCATGATGGCCATCGATGCGAGCATGGTCGGGCGACGGCCATGGCGATCGCCGAAATAGCCGAACACGGCAGCCCCGATCGGGCGCATCAGATAGGCGACCGCGAACCCGCCGAGCGTCGTTGCGAGCGACGCCTCGCCCCCGCCGAAGAAGACGCGCGAGAGTAGGGTCGCCATGTAGAGGTAGAGGGTGAAATCATACCATTCGACCACGGTCGAGAAGGCGGCGATCGCCATCGACTTGCGCGTGATCGTGCCGGCGGGCGCTGGCATCAGCGCGCGCCCACCAGTGTGACCAACTGCTCCACGCCGATCGGGGCCGCGCAGAGAAATCCCTGGTAGAGCGTGCAACCCTCGGCGGCCAGCAGCGCCAGCTGCTCCTCGGTCTCCACTCCTTCAGCGATGACGCCGATGCCGAGCGAGCGCCCCATGTCGATGACGCCGCGCACCACCACCCGGTCGCGCGGCGAGCCGGTGATGTCCTGGCTCAGCCGCTTGTCGAGCTTCAGATAATCGAGCGGCAACGCCTTGAGATAGGCGAGGCTCGAATAGCCGGTGCCGAAATCGTCGATGGCGACCCGGCACCCGCCCTGCCGCAGCTGCGCCAGCGCGGTCGCCGCCGAGGCGAGATCGTCGATGAAGCTCTCCTCGGTAATCTCGAGGGTTACCCGGCTGCGCGGGAAGCCGCTGGCGTCGATCCGGGCGAGCATGTCCTCGGCAAAGCCGGCGCGAGCGATCTCCTCCGGGCGCACGTTCAGCGACAGGCGCAGGTGGTTAAGCGACGCGGGCCAGGCGCTTGCCATCGTCAGCGCGCGCTGCTGGATGTGCTCGGTCAGCACCGCGACCAGTTCGGCCCGCTCCGCCGCCGCGAACAGCGCGTCCGCGCCCACTTCGCCGAGTTCGGGATGACGCCAGCGCGCGAGCGCCTCGACGCCTTCGATCCGCCCGCTGACGATGTCGACCTGCGGCTGGAAGAGCGTTTCGATCTGCTCGTCACCGATCGCGCGCCGCAACTCCTCGGCGAGCCGCGCGGCGCGGGGAAGCGGGTCGGCGCCGTCAGCGTCCAGGATGCGGATCGCACTGCCCTGCACGTCGCGCGCATCGGCGAGCGCGGCACTGGCGCGCCGCAGCGCCTGCCCCGGCTCCTCGCCTAGGCTCAGCACCCCGCCGATCTTGGCAGTCAGGAAGAAGATGTCGGGCGCGGCCACGAAGCGCTGCTCGACCGCCTGCTGGATGGCGGCGGCGACCAGGCCGAGCTCCTCGGCATCGGCGTCGGTGAGCCCGACGAGGAATTCGGCCCCGGCCATGCGCGCGATCCAGCCGCGAGCGGCCACCGCCGCCCGTACCGCGCCTTCGATCCGCCGCGCCGCCGCCTGGAGCAGTGCGTCACCGCCGGCGCGGCCATAGAAATTATTGACCAGCTCCAGCCGATCGAGCCCGACCAGCAACAGTCCGAGCGGCCGCGCCTCCGCAGCACGCGCGGCCAGCCAACGCCGTGCGGCGGCTCCGTCCATCAACCCGGTGAGTGGATCGCGTCGCAGGCCGGGAGCAGACCCCTCTTCCGCGCCGAGCGGCTCGACCAGACCCGATGCCCCTGCTTCGGCGACATTAAGGTGATGAACCGCCCGGCCGCCTTGCGACAGGCTATGGGAGAAGGCGGTCGTGCCATAGCCGGACTTCAGCCGCTGTCGCGCCGCTCGCGCCGCATCCCGATCGCCGCGCGACAGGAGGCGATAGGCCTGACGGACCGAGATCGTACCGTTGTCCACGCCAAGCTGCCCCGCCAGCGCCTCGCTGAGGTTCAGCTGGCCGTTGCGATAGGTCCAGCTGAGATCCTCCTTTTGCCGCAGCGCCGGACGGCTGATCGTGCCCCCCAGCCGTTCGGCATGCCGCGCTGCGAAGCGCAGCGCCTGCAGCAGCTCCGCCTCGTTGAACGGGCTGGCGAGATAGTGGGTGGCACCGGCGGCGAACACATCGCCCAATCGCGCGACATCGTTGCGGGAGAGCAGGACCAGCAGGCTGGCGGCATTGGCTTCGGCGGCATCGGCTAGCGCGCGGATCGCGCCGATCGCCTCGTCGAAGGCACCGCGCCCGTCCACCAGCGCGATGGTCGCCCCACTGGCGATGAAGCGCTGCTCGGCGCCGGCGGCCCGTCGCGCGGCGATCGACCGCCACCCTCCCCGGCTCACGCAGTCGGTGAGTTCGTCACGGTGCCGGAACGAAAGAATGAACAGAGCCGCCGCCTCGCCCGAGGCAGGGGCCGCCACTTCGGCCAAATCGACGCTCCCCGTTATATTTTGGGCCATGGTAGCGATTTCCGGGACGCTGCCAATGGCTTGCCGCATGCGCCGCCCCACCATAAACCCCCCAGGCCATGATCTGCCCTCGCCCAAGATGATCGCCAAGCGTGCCCTGGTCGCCTCGACCGTCGAGACTGCGCAGGAGGCGGAGCAGATGCTGCGCGCGCGATGGGATTGGGTGCCGGTCGAGGATGCGGACCTGATCGTGGCACTCGGCGGCGACGGCTTCATGCTGCAGACGCTCCACCAGATGCTGGAGCGGCGGCGGATCGTCCCGGTCTATGGCATGAATCGCGGCACGGTCGGCTTTCTGATGAACGACTGGAGCCTGGATCGCATGGAAGAGCGGCTCGCCCGCGCCCGGCGCTTCGAGGTCACGCCGCTGCGCATGGAAACTGAGACGGTGGACGGAGAGCGAAGCGTGCTGCCCGCGATCAACGAAGTCTCGCTGCTGCGCGAGACGCGGCAGACGGCAAAGCTGGAAATCACCGTCAGCGACCGGGTGGTCCTGGACGAGCTGGTCTGCGACGGGGTGCTGGTCTCCACGCCCGCCGGTTCGACCGCGTATAATCTTTCGGCGAATGGCCCGATCCTGCCGCTCGGATCGTCGCTGCACGCGCTGACGCCGATCAGCCCGTTCCGGCCCCGGCGCTGGCGCGGCGCGATCCTGCCGGACAGCGCCACTGTCCGCTTCCGCGTGCTCGAGCCGGTCAAGCGCCCGGTCAGCGCGGTCGCCGACCAGCGCGAAGTGCGCGACGTGGCAGCGGTCACCGTCTCGATCGACCGCAGCGCCAGCCTGTGCCTGATGTTCGATCCCGAACATGCGCTCGACGACCGCATCACCATGGAACAGTTCATCGTTTGAGCGGCTTGCATTGGGCGGAAGGCTTGTTATAGGCGCGGCCTCGCTCGTTCCCCGGTAGCTCAGCGGTAGAGCATCCGACTGTTAATCGGACGGCCGCCTGTTCGAATCAGGCCCGGGGAGCCAGCGATCCCGCACTACGGTCAGCTTGTCGCAGGCCAAGAAACCGGTTCCGCGGATGCAACGTTTCCTTGACGAACAGTTCAAGGAGTTTGCGATGAACACGATCCGGACCTTGGCGGTCGCCACGACCGCCCTGCTCAGCATTCCCGCGTTCGGCCAGACTGCCGCGCCGGCACCGGCTGCGACCCCGTCGGCTGCTGCCACGCCTGCCGCTGCTGGCGCTCCTCAGATCACGGCCGGCGCTCAGGTGAGCGGCCCCGATGGCGGAGCCGTCGGAACGATCGCCTCCACGGGCGCCGATTTCGCGGTCGTCAAGACCGACAAGCATGAAGTGCGGCTGCCGCGCACCGCCTTTGCAGCCGGCCCGAACGGGCTCGTCATCGGTCTGTCGCGCGACCAGCTGAACGCCCAGGTGGAGCAGGCCAAAGCCCAGACGGCCGATGCGCTGAAGGCCGGTGCGGTGGTCAATGGCAGCGGCGGTGCCCAGGCCGCGACCGTCGAGAAGGTCGAGGGCGAGTTCGTGACCGTCAAGCTGAAGAGCGGCAAGATGGTCCGCCTGCCGAAGGCCGCCATCGCGGCGGGTCCGAACGGGCTGGTGATCGGCATGACCGCCGATCAGCTCGAGGCTCAGGCGGCCGCTGCCGGGGGCTGATCCCCCACATAGACAGTCCAGCCGCCGCGCCTGCGCAGCACCAGCGCATAATAAAGCGCGGCGGCGAGCATCTGGATGAGAGTCGCGATCAGGCCGGGACGACCAGTCTCGGTATCCAGCCAGCTTGCCAAGAACACGCCTACCAGAGCGATGACGGTTACCAGCGGCGCGATCGGAAACCAGGGCATCCGGTAGGCGGCATGGCTCGTTGATCCGGTGCGGCGGCCGACGATTGCTGCCAGCGCGATGCCGAGATAGGTGACGGCGATCCCTGCCCCGCTCAGCACCAGCAGGAAGCGCAGCGGCAGGAAACAGGCGGCGCAGCTCACCGCGCCCACCGCCACCGTCGCGATCCAGGGGGATCCCAGCCGCGGATGGATGCGCGTCACCCACGGGTCGAGCAGCTTGCCCCAGATCGCGTCACGTCCCGTAGAGTAGAAGAACCTCGCATAAGCGAGAATGCCGGCGATGGCCGCGTTCAGGATCGCAAGCGCGATTGCAATGGCGAGCAGATCCGCGACCAGGTCCCCACCGCGCGCCCGGGCAAACCAACCGAACGGATCGGCGTGCGTGAAGAGCGTCGGCAGATCGGGTGCGCCAGCGATGGCGGCCGCCAGGGGAGCCAGCTCCAACGCGATCGTAAGCCCGGCCGCCAGCAACACCACGCGCGCGATGCGGTCGGCCGCCTCGTGCATCTCCTCGCCGAAATAGACGGCAAGGCCATAGCCGTTCAGCGCGAAGATGGCGGCGGTGGTGGCAAGGCCGATGCTGGTCGGCGTCGCGGGCATGAGGTCGGCGCCCATCACGGGTGCATCGAAGACGCCGCGCATGGGCTCTGCGAAGCCAAGCAGGATGATCGCGGCGAGCGCCGCCAGTTCAGCCAGCAGGAAGAGGCCGGTGAGCCAGGCGTTCAGGCGGATATGAAGTATGCCGGCAAGCGTCGACAGCGCGACCATCGTGATGGCGGTCGGGATCACCGGCAGGCCCGGCAGCACGCCCGAAAGCACGTCGCTCAGCCCCAACCCGATCACCGCCGGGAACAGCAGATTGTTGACCAGGTTGATCGCCAGCATCACGAACCCGGCGAGCGGCCCGAGCGTGCGGCCGACCATCACATATTCGCCCCCCGCGACCGGAAAGGCCGAGGACAGCTCGGCATAGACGAACGCCGTCGCTACACAGACGACCGCTGCGAGCAGCATCGCGATCAGGGCTCCGCTCCCGGCGACCTGCAGCATCTCCGGCACGATCACGAACACGGACGAGGCCGGCGTCGTTGCCGAGAGGGTCAGCAGCAGCACGCCGACGGTGCCGAGCGAACGCTGAAAGCTCATGCGCTCCACGCCTGCAGCAGCAGCCGCACCGCGACGTAGAGGATTAGCAGGCCCGTTAAGCGACGCAGCCAGGCGGCGGGAAGAAGCTCGATGCCGATTCGGCTGCCGATCTGACCGCCGACGAGCACCGAGAGAACGAGCGGCCAATATGCCAAGGCGACATCGACCAGCTCAGGCGATCCAGCCAGCTTGGTCAGCTGTCCGCCCAGTCCGGCGAGCGAGTTGGCGAGGATAAAGACCGAGGCGGCGGCGGCGACGCGCTTGGTGCGCTCCCAGCCGATCAGGTGCAGGACCGGCGCAAGGAAGATCCCGCCGCCAATGCCGACGATGCCGGAGAGGAGCCCGATCGGAGCAGCCAAGGCGGGACCGAGCAACGGCCAGCGACGCTCCTCCGCTTCCCGCTCCTGCTGGAGGAGCAGCAGCAAGGCCGCCACGATCAGCGAGCAGCCGAGCAGCAGCAGGAAGAGCTGCTTCGACACCGGCACCATCCCGCCGATCCACGCGGCGGGCACCGAGAGCGCAAGTAACGGCGCGAGCCGACGCCATGGCACCAGCCCCGCGCGGGCGAAGCGGATCGTGCCTCCTGTCGCGACGACCAGGTTGCAGACCAGCGCCACGACCGGGAACACGCGGTGGTCCACGCCAGCCAGCGCAAGCAGCGCATTATAGGTTGAACCGCCGGCAAAACCGACGCTGGCGTAGAGCGCGGCGGTGAGGGCGAAAAGAAGGGCGAGACCGAGCAAGGCTTAGGAGTAGCCGTTCGTATCGAGCGAAGTCGAGATACGCTTCTCGACTACGCTCGAAGCGAGCGGAGAACCTAGGCCCTTACAGCGCCCCGTGGCAGTGCTTGTACTTCTGCCCCGATCCGCACGGGCACGGCGCATTGCGGCTGACCTTGCCTTCCCACTGCGCCGGATCGTCGCCGAGTTCATCGGCCATTTGCGGCCGGGCAACCTGCAACGGCGGGAGGGTCATCGTGCCTTCGCCCAGGCTTTCGCCGTCCCATGTGTCGTCCTCGCCGGTGAGCGGGTCGATATGGGTGGTGACGAACTCCGGCATGGCGGGCAGCGGCGGCGGTGCGGCCATGAACTGGGCATGGGAGAGGACGCGCGTCACATCCTCGCGGATCACCTCCAGCATGCGCTCGAACAGGCCGAACGCCTCCTGCTTATACTCGTTGATCGGCGTCTTCTGCGCATAAGCGCGCAGGTGGATGACCTGGCGCAGCGCGTCGAGCGTCGACAGATGCTCCTTCCAGTGGAGATCGAGCGACTGGAGCAGCACGCTCTTTTCGACCTGTGTCCAGGTACCCGGCTCCAGCTCGCCAGCCTTGGCGGCCATCGCCTCGTCCGTGAGCGCGCGCAGCCGCTCCTCGACCATTTCCGGATCGACCGCTTCTTCCTTGATCCATTCCTCGACGGGTGGATCGATGCCGAGCACTTCCTGCGACCGGGTCTTGAGGCCGGCAATGTCCCATTGCTCGGGGTAGCTGTTCGGCGGACACGCCTCGCCGACCAGCACATTGACGGTCTCGTGGCGCATGTCCTCCACGACATCCTGCAGCGCGTCCGAATCCATGATGTCGGTGCGCTGTTCGTAAATGACCTTGCGCTGGTCGTTCATGACATCGTCATATTCGAGCAGCTGCTTGCGGATGTCGTAGTTCCGTGCCTCGACCTTCTTCTGCGCGGTCTCGATCGCCTTGTTGAGCCAGCGCGAACCGATCGCCTCGCCGTCCGCCAGATTGGCGTTCATCATCTTGGCGAACATCGTGTCCGGGCCGAAAATGCGCAGCAGGTCGTCGTCGAGTGACAGGTAAAAGCGGCTGAGGCCGGGATCGCCCTGCCGGCCCGAACGGCCGCGCAGCTGATTGTCGATGCGCCGGCTCTCGTGCCGTTCGGTGCCGAGCACGAACAGGCCGCCCGCCTCGATCACCTTCTGCCGCTCTTCCTCGACCTCGCGCTTGATGCGGGCGATCGCAGCGTCGCGGTCCGGGCCTTCGGGCAGACCCTTCAGCTCGTCCTCGACGCGGAACTCGACATTGCCGCCGAGCTGAATGTCGGTGCCGCGGCCGGCCATGTTGGTCGCGATCGTGACTGCGCCCGAACGCCCCGCCTGTGCCACGATATGCGCTTCCTGCTCGTGGAAACGGGCGTTCAGCACATTGTGCGGGACGTTCAGCTGGCGAAGAAACTGGCTGAGCAGCTCCGACTTCTCGATCGACACGGTGCCGACCAGTACCGGCTGGCCGCGGCCGCTATGTTCTTCGATCGACTTGGCAATGGCGGCGAATTTGTCCTTGATATTCTTGTAGAACTGATCGTCCTCGTCCACGCGCGCGATCGGCTTGTTCGTCGGGATGGTGACGACGTTCAGCTTATAGATGTCGTGGAACTCGCCAGCCTCCGTCGCCGCGGTGCCCGTCATGCCGGCGAGCTTTGGATACATACGGAAGTAGTTCTGGAAGGTGATCGAGGCGAGCGTCTGGTTCTCGGGCTCGATCGTCACGCCTTCCTTCGCCTCGACCGCCTGGTGCAGCCCGTCCGACCAGCGGCGACCGTCCATCATGCGGCCGGTGAACTCGTCGATGATGACGATCTTGCCGTCCTTGACGATATAGTCCGTATCGAGCTTGAACATGGCGTTGGCGCGCAGCGCCTGGTTCAAATGGTGAACCACCTGGGTATTCTCGAAATCATAGAGGTTCGAGCCCTCAAGCAGCCCGGCGGCCTCGAGCATGCGCTCCGCCTTTTCCGTGCCGTCCTCGGTCAGGATGATCGACTTCTGCTTTTCGTCGAGCTCGTAATCCTCGGGCACGAATTGCTTCACGATCGCGTCGACCTGCTTGTAAAGCTCGGACTTGTCGTCGGTCGGGCCGGAGATGATCAGCGGTGTGCGCGCTTCGTCGATCAGGATCGAGTCCACCTCGTCGACGATCGCGAAGTTGAACGGCCGCTGCACCATCGACGCGCGCTCGTACTTCATATTGTCGCGCAGATAGTCGAAGCCGAATTCGTTGTTGGTGCCGTAGATGATGTCGGCGGCATAGGCATCGCGGCGCTCCTGGTCCGTCAGGTTCGGCACGATCACGCCGACGGTGAGACCGAGGAAGCGGTAGATCTGGCCCATCCATTCGGAATCGCGGCGGGCGAGATAGTCGTTGACGGTGACGACGTGCACGCCTTCGCCCGGCAGCGCGTTCAGATAGGTGGCGAGCGTCGCGACCAAGGTCTTGCCCTCGCCCGTCCGCATCTCCGCGATCTCGCCGCGGTGCAGGACGATGCCGCCGACCATCTGCACGTCATAGTGCCGCTGGCCGAGCGTGCGCTTGGCCGCCTCGCGCACCGTCGCGAACGCTTCCGGCAGCAGGCTGTCGAGGCTTTCGCCATTGGCGAGCCGTTCGCGGAACAGCACGGTCTGGTTGCGCAGTTCGTCATCGGTCAGGGCCGAGATGTTGGTCTCAAAGCCGGCGATGCGGTTCACGATGGGTTGGAGGGATTTGACGTAACGTTCGTTGGACGAACCGAAAATTGCCTTGGCGACTGCGGCGAGCATGGATGAACCCTTGAATATGATGCTGGGTGCGGCCGTTCAGCCGCGCTTGAATCGGTAAAGACGTCAGCACGCGCTATTCGTTGCGGCGCTCGTTCACCGGGTGCGACTGAGGAGCAAGCGGAAGGCTCCGGGCCAAAGGCCGTGCTTCGTCCGACCGCAGGGACGTGTGGCGCGTTGCGAACTGGCGAACCGCCACCGAAGTCCGCGCCTGCTCGGTTCCCGAGACGAGCGAAGCGGCGATCATGGTCGGCTCGCCCGCACGCGCTGATGCCGGGCTGCCGGCGATGAGGCCGGTCAGACCCGCGATCATCGCGGACAGGAGAATCAGAAAGCGCAAAGCCAAGCCCATGCACAGCAGCGGAAACAGATCAGGCACATAGTATCGCCCCCGCCTTCCGTCCACCGTCTCCGCACCGGTCAACCATCTCTGGCGCGTGCGGGGAAGCGGGATTAGGGCACGCCCATGTCCGCCATCTCTCCCCTCGCCCGTCCCTTCCCCGACCTGCTGCCGATCGCCGGAGCACAGCCAGCCGTGGCGCGCGCCCGTTACAAGGAGTGGGATCGGTGCGATCTGACCTTCGTCGCCCTGGATGAGGGAACCGCGGTTGCGGGCGTGCTGACCCGCAGCGCCTGTGCGTCGCCCGAGGTCGAATGGTGCCGCAGGGCGTTGACGCTCGGCCGGGCACGGGCACTGGTCGTGAATGCGGGTAACTCCAATGCCTTCACCGGCGGGCGCGGACGCGCTGCGGTCGAAGCCATCGCCGCCCGCGCTGCCGCGCATCTGGGCTGCCAGCCGTCCGACATCTTCGTCGCCTCGACCGGGGTGATCGGCGTGCCGCTACCGATCGACAAGGCGGAAGCGGGGCTCGACGCCGCCTTTGCCGCGCCGGAGTGCAGCTGGCGGGACGCAGCGGAAGCCATCGGCACGACCGACACTTTCGCCAAGGGAGCCGTGCAGCGTGCCGTGATCGGCGACCGCACCGTCACGCTGGTGGGCATCATCAAGGGCTCTGGCATGATCGCGCCGGACATGGCGACCATGCTCGGCTTCATCTTCACCGATGCCGCAGTGGAACCGGGCTTTCTTCAGCAGTTGCTCGAGCGCGCCAATCGCCGCAGCTTCTCCTGCATCACCGTCGACGGGGACACTTCGACATCGGACACGGTGCTTGCTTTCGGCACCGGTCGCGCCGGCAACACTCCTCTGTCATCGTTCGACGATGCGGGCGCGGACGCCTTTGCTGCGGCGCTCGATGCGCTGTGCCTTGAACTCGCGCAGCTAGTGGTACGCGACGGCGAAGGCGCGTCCAAGTTCATCGAGGTTCAGGTCACCGGCGCGACCAGCGACGCCAGCGCGCACCGCATCGCGATGAGCATCGCCAACTCGCCGCTGGTGAAGACGGCAGTGGCCGGCGAGGACGCCAATTGGGGCCGCGTCGTCATGGCGGTGGGCAAGGCCGGCGAACCGGCCAAGCGCGACCGCCTGTCGATTCGCTTCGGCAACACCATCGTGGCGCGCGACGGCTGTGCGGTCGAGGGCTATGACGAAGCCCCCGTCGCCGCGCACCTGAAGGGCCAGGATGTCGAAATCGGGGCAGACCTGGGCATGGGCGATGGCCGCGCCACGGTTTGGACCTGCGACCTGACCCACGGCTATATCTCAATCAACGCGGATTACCGGTCATGACCGAGCTGACCGGCGGCTGCCTGTGCGGCGCGGTCCGCTATCGCCTTGGCGCGGAACCGTTCGACGCGGGCTGGTGTCACTGCCGGACCTGCCAGCTCAACTCCGGAAGCCCGGCCATGGCCTTTGCAAGCGTCGCAGTCGGCGACTGGCAGCTGGACCAAGGCGCGGATGCGCTCGGCACAATCCCATCCAGCAGCTCCGGCCACCGCGCATTCTGCACCCGCTGTGGCACGCCGCTGTACATGAAGGTCGACCACCAGCCGGGGACGGTCGACTTCAGCATCGCGACGCTCGACGATCCGGACGCGGTCCGGCCGGAGTTCCACATCTTCTATGCCAGCCGGATCGGCTGGGCGGCCGCGGGAGACGATCTCCCGCGGCACGACCAGTTCAGGCGTAAGTGACGTTCGCCACCCGACGACGCATGACGCCGCCGATCAGACCGAATCCGCCAAGCATCAGCGCCCAGCTGGCGGGTTCCGGCACAGGCGTGATGGTCGCCGAGAAGGTCAGGTCCTGCGACCCGTTTACGACCTGAGTGAAGGTGAGCTCGTCGAGATTGGCGCCGAGGGCGCGCCCCGTGATCGCCCGGCCGAGGCTCGGGTTCGCGTTGGCGGCCTGGCAGGCCGGGCCACCAATAAAGACGTTGCAGGAGGCAACGCTCGCCTGGCCCGTGCCGGTGGTGTAATAGGTGGTGAGGAAGGCGACATAATTCTGCCCCGCCGTCAGCTTCACGCCGACGGGATTGAACTCGAGCAGGCCGGAACTGCCGGCTACGGCGGCACTACGCCAGATTTCCGCACCCGGCGTGAAGGTCGAACCCAGTGGGCCATTTAAAGCATAGACGATGGCCTGCACAGAGGTGAGGGTCGATCCGCCCAGCAGCGAGAATTGAAGGCTCGTCAGGTTGCCGGATGTCGAGGCGGCAAAGCTCTCGCCAATGAACACGGTCTGACAGGCGCCGCCCTGATACGGCCAGCCGCAGAGCGGACCGACGTTTGAGCCGCTCGCAGGATTGCTGATCGTTTCCGCATGAGCGGCGCCGGCAACGAACGCGGCCAAAGCGGCAGCGGCCAAGAGCATAGTCTTCATGGAACACCCCTTCCAAGATCTTCAGACAGAGGGCCTCGACCCGGGAAGCGGCCGGCTTCCGAGCACCCAGGCCCTCGGTGAGAGCAATCGAGAGAGAGGTTGACTGACTTCCCCCGGTCGCGGCGCCGGCCTCGCATGTGCCGGTGACGCTTTGGTGAAGCTTTGACGAAGCTTTGACTGCGTCCCGTTTCGGGTCGCAGTCTTCAGGCGCTTACCAGCCGCACTTCTGCCCTTTGTTCTGCGCCTTCAGCCAGGTCATCAGCGGCTTGAAGTACGCGACCATCGCGTCACCCGACATTTCACGGCTGCCGGTGAAGGCCTGCAGCGCGTCGGGCCAGGGCTTGGACGCGCCCATCTCCAGCATCGCATTCAGCCGCTCGCCGACCTGCTTGTTACCGTAGAAGGAGCAGCGGTGGAGGGGGCCCTTCCAGCCGGCCTGCTTGCACGCGGCCTGATAGAACTGGAACTGGAGGAGCCGGGCCAGGAAGTAGCGCGTGTAGGGCGTGTTGCCGGGCACGTGATACTTGGCGCCGGGATCGAAATTCGCCTCCGTCCGCTCGACCGGGGGCACGATGCCCTGATATTGCAGGCGGAGATCGGTCCATGCTTTGTTGTAGTTGGCGGGCTGGACCTGGCCGGAGAACACGCCCCAGCGCCACTTGTCGACGAGCAGGCCGAACGGCAGGAACGCGACCTTGTCCATTGCCTGGCGCAGCAGCAGACCGATATCCTTGTCCGCGCTCGGCACCTGCGCGCGGTCGAGCAGGCCGATCTGCACCAGATATTCCGGCGTGATCGACAAGGCCACAAAGTCGCCGATCGCTTCGTGGAAGCCGTCGTTAGCGCCGTTCAGATAGAGATAGGGCTGATTGTTATAGGCGCGCTGATAGTAATTGTGGCCGAGCTCGTGGTGGATGGTGGTGAAGTCGTCCGAGTTCACCTTGATGCACATCTTGATGCGCAGATCGTCCTTATTGTCGATGTCCCAGGCCGAGGCGTGGCAGACCACTTCGCGATCGGCGGGCTTCAGGAACATCGAACGCTGCCAGAAGCTTTCGGGCAGCGGCGCAAAGCCGAGCGACGAATAGAAGCCCTCGCCGGCCTTCACCATCTTCAGATAATCGTAGTTCTTCGCCTTGAGCAGCTCGCCCACATCATAGCCGAGATCCCCCGCCCCCGCGGGCGCGACGACGTCGTAGATATTGCCCCATTCCTGCGCCCACATATTGCCGAGCAGGTCGGCGCGGATGGCGCCGGACTTCGGCTGCACAGCGTCGCCATATTTCTGGTTCAGCTTGGTGCGGGTGTAGCAGTGCAGCTCGTCATAGAGCGGCTTGACCTGGGCCCAGAGCTTATCGGTAAGCGCCGCGAACTCCTGCGGCGACATGTCATATTGCGAGCGCCACATGGCGCCCACGTCCGGATAGCCGAGCTCCTTTGCGCCCTGGTTGGCGATCTCGACCATGCGGGCATAGTCGCTGCGCATCGGCTTGCCGACATTGTCGTGCCAGCTGACCCACATTTCCTTGAGCTCGTCGGGGTTGCGGCTCTGGCCCATGGCCGCTTCGATGTCGCTGCCGCTGATCGGCTGCCCGCCGCGCGTGCCCTTGCCCTTGCCGTAAGTGGAGTTCAGCCGCGTCGCGATCTCGCTCAGCTCGCCCGCCGCACCGGGGGTGGTCGGCGCGGGCAGCACGAGACCGCCCCGCAGCGTGTCGAGCTTGCGCTTGGTGTCGAAGGACAGCCCGGGCACGTTCTGAAAGGTCGCCGCCTGCTTGGCGAACTTGACCGACATCTCGGTGCCGATCGTGCCGTACTTGGCCGACAGCGCGTCGGTGTCGTCGGTGATGTAGGTGTTGTTGATCCAGGCGACGCGCGCGGCGTCGACGCCGAAGGTAGAAAGCTGCTTCTCGGCATCGGCCACGAAGGCATCCGCATCGGCCTTAGTCGGGGCGGCCGCATTCTGCGCAACCGCCGCGCCGCCGGCCAGCGCCGCCGCCAGGGCAAGCGCCGAGATCATCGTCTTCTTCATCGAAACCCTCTCGCAATCTGATCTTGTGAAAGCCGCTAAAAGCCGTGGCCTGCGCGGGGTCAAGTGGTCGCGAGCCACTGGGCCAAGGCGTTCCCCAGCTCAGGCTTCACGACCGCGCTCATATGGCCGCCGGGCACCAGCACCAGCTCGCCGCGCGGCAGCGCCTCTGCCAGGGCGGCGGCGGAGCCGTTATCGTCATCCTCATCTCCGCACAGGACGAGCACCGGCAGGTCGAGCCCGCGGATGACCTCTTCCGGCGTGTCGGTGAAGCTGTTGAGGATGTTGAGCAGGGCGACCGGATCGCCCTTGGTCGATTTGAGGAACGTCTGGACATTATAGCCGGGCGTTCCCGGCGGAAAGCTGCCGAGATTGGTCAGCACCTCGCGGAAGTGGCCGGCGCGGCGCGAGGTCTGGGTAAGCCCTTCCAATCCCATGCCCGACAGAATCGCGCGCTTGGGGCCAGCACCCCGCGCGAGCATGCGGGAGACGGTGCGCGCGCCGAGCGAATAGCCGCCCAGATCATAGTCCGCGAGCCCGAGCTGATCGAGCAAGGCAAATCCGTCATCGGCCAGTATGTCGGGCGTGTAGAGCGCGGGATCGTGCGGCTTGTCGCTGGCGCCATGCCCGCGCAGATCGGGCATGATCACGCGAAACCCCTTGGCGGCGACCTTCGCCGCATGGCCGAAGCGGATCCAGTTCATATCGGCCGACGAGATATAGCCGTGGATCAGGATGACCGGCCGGCCCTCCCCAAGTTCGTGCCAGGCGAGGCGCACGCCGTCGGGCGCGGTAAAGAAGTGGGTGGTCGGCTTCATCCCGCCTCCCTATCAGGTCGGCGGGACCGCGCCAGCCTTCGCCCATTTGTCCATCAGCGCCTGATATTCGTCGCAGCGCATCCGCTTGAGCCCGGTCGTGTCGAGCCAGGCCTCGTGCATGCTCTCGACGCCGAAATGGCTGGTCGGCTTGAACCGGCCGGGATCGTCGAAGCTGCCGACGGTCAGGTCCATATTGCCGCTGCCTTCCACAAAGGCAAAACCAAGCGGCGTGCCGCAGCGAGAGCAGAAGGGCCGCTGCGCGATCGGCGAGCTTCGATACCAGTCGGGCTCGTCGCCCAGCCAGCGCAGATTGTCGCGCTTCACATTCTTGAACGCCGCGGCGAAGCCACCCGTCGCCCTCTGGCACATGCGACAATGGCAGAGATAGGCCTCGTCATCCTCGATGCCGACCTGGTAGCGAACCCGCCCGCACTGGCAGCCGCCGGTCACTTGCTCCATGCTCCACCTCCGGCGTCCGCCATAGCGGAAAGGCTCAGCCGGTCACCAGCTGAACATGGATCAGCCGCCCGCCCTCCTCGCGCCCAAGCAGGATCCTGGCGCCGTCTTTCAGCCGGACGTTCTTGCCGATCGGCACATCCTGCCTCGCATCGGCGTCATGCATCGTCGGCAAATTCTCGTTGACGAGATACCAGTCGCCCTGATGCTTCTGGAAATAGCCGGCACGCCTGCGGTGTTCGGGCTTCAGATGTTCGTTGGGGAAGAGCAGGCGGTTGGCGTGCCATGGGAAGAGCGACTGACCGTCCCAGACCATCAGCCGGTGATTGTCGGACTTGAAATCGGTGCCGCCGCGGCTGGAATAGAGGTTCAGCACCGGCAACTGCCCCCGATAGGCAGTACCGCAATAAGGGCATTTCGGCTTCGTACTGTTGTCGAAGACGTACCAGCCCATGTCGCATTTGGCGGAGCAGGGCTGGACCATGTCGATGGTGCGGACGAGCGCCGTCTCCCAGTCGGCGGCGGTCGGCCGGAGCGCGGGATTGTGTAGCCCGTCGATGAAGGACCGGCGGAACAGATCGGTGAGCAGCGGCCCGGCAATCGTGTGCGGCATCTTCGCCGGATCGCCCCAGGGAAGCTGCGCAGGCTTCAGATCGGCGGGTTTGACCCGGTTGCTGGCATCGGTCGGATGCTCGACGAACAGAGCCTTGGAGCCCATGGTGAGCTCCTCGTCCTTCGTCGCGTCCATGTCGTGCACTTTCCCGCCGCGCAGGGGATGGCGGTAGAACAGGTACATGTAGATCAGCACCGCGAGCGCGTGGCGGTCGGTCGCCGTCGAGGGCAGTTTCCGCGCCGGGTGGGTCTTCGCCAGATGCTGGGTCGCGATCACTTCGGGCGCGATAAAGTCGGGCGTGCCGACGACGTCCGGCGGGTATTTGCCCGGCACGACCAGCCCGTCGATGTCGATGATGCACGCCTTGCCGGTCAGAGGATCGACCAGCACATTCTTGTAGGACAGGTCGGAATGGGCAAGGCCGGCCGCGTGCAGGCGCCGCACGCTGCGGCTGATCGACAGCGCGACCTGCAGATAGCTGAGCCAGGTCCCCTTCTCTTCCGCCGCCAGATATTTGGCGCGATTGGAAGCGGAGGCGAACCATTTGCCCTCCTTCTCCTTGCCCTTGATACCGAGCACATCGCCTTGCACCGAGCCGTGCTTGAAGAAGAAGTTCTGACCATAAACCGGGGCGACGACGCCGATCCGCTGCCCATCCTGCACGATCGAGGACGGCCAGCAATACAGGTCGCGCCAATAGTCGCCGCCCTCGCGGCTCTGAATCCCCTCGCGGTAGGAGCCGACGATCGCCTTCAGTCGCTCCTGGCCCGCATGGTCCAGCTTGTCACGGTACCAGGCAACGACATAGCTCTTGTCCGCGCCCAGATAGACGTCCTTCATGCCGCCCTGCCCGAGCAGCTTGGCATCGTCATATTCGACCGTGCGGCCGTCGAGCGTCTGCAGGCGCACTATCGCCACGGCCTCAGCCCTCCTTCGGCAGCAGCAGGGCGAGCGTGCGATCGTCGTGATTGCCGGGCGACCAGAAATCGAGCCAGGCGAGGAATTGCTCGCCGATGTCGCCGTCCGAGGCGGCAAGATCCACATCCTTGCAGAGATCGTCGTGCCACAGCGCCGTCCAGGCAGCCGGATCGGCGAACACCTTGTCGGTCGGCAGCTTGGGATCGGTGATCCCGTCGCTCATCAGCGCGATGGCGGTGAACCGGTCCGCGATCGCAAAGTGAACCCGGTTCATCACTTCGGCACTGTCGAGGAACTCGGATTTGGCGAGAAAACGGGTTTGCCCAGCATATTCGCCCGCGTCCGGCGAGGTGAGCGGCTGCACGGCAGGAGCGGCGAGATCGAACAGCGCCGCGCCGCCATCGCCGATCGAAAAGGAGCCCACGAACCAGCGCGTGCCGTAACGACGGGCGATCAGGGCGATGATCGTCGTCGACAGCTTGGACACCGTCTCATCCAGTTGTTCGGCCTGCCGGTGCAGCGCCTCCGCCGCCTTGAACCCCGCGGTCACCAGCGTTTCGTAAAGCCTGGTCCTGATCTGGCCGTCCGCACGCGACTCGAGGAGCGGCGCGAAGTCGTCGCCGAGGTGTCTGTCGATCAGCGGCGGCAGTTCGCGCACGACCGTTTCCACCGCCAGCTTCGAGCCGAGCCGCGAATAGGCCGCACTCCCCGCGCCATCCGCCACTGCCGCGATGTGCCACTCGCCATGGACTGCAAACGCGAAATCATCCTCCCGGAAGCCGCCATTCTTGGCATGCGAACGCCCACGCTTGCTCGCTCCGATCATGCGCAACGTCGGTCCGGTAAGTGCGGAGAAATGTTCGTCCGGCTTCCAATAAGGATCGGAGCTGTTGCTGTCCTGCGATGTCCAGAGCGACTTCGGGTCCGCGACCACGATCAATGTCGCGGTGATCTCAGCGGCGCGCCCATCGATGACGCCGGTAAGCTGGATCTCATGATCGCCAGCGTCGCTGGGGGTGCCGGACAGGCTGCCGCTCGCCTCATCGAAGCACAGGCCGGTCTGACCGGCGTCGACCAGCCTCAGGTCACGCGCGCCGTCGATCGCGAGTTCGGCGCTGTAGGGCTCGCCTGCCCGCGCATTCTTAAGTGCAACCCGCCTTCTGATCGCCAGCATCGACTGCTGCGCTGGCTCAGGCTTGGCGATGGGCTGCGCCGGCTCGTCATCCCTTAGCAGGCTCACCCGATCGGGCGCTTCCCCAGTTGGCTGCGTCTCGGCGGGAGGCTCATCGCGGGCCACAGGATCGGCCGCTTCCTTGGGGAGGATCGGCGGCGTGGTGAACTGGGTCGCGCCAAGGTCGAACTTCTTCACAGGCTGAGGGCCGTCACCAAAGCGCGAGATGATGACCTGAGGCTCTTCCGGCGCAGCCTCCGCACCCGCATCGTCCAGTTCCGCCGCCGGAGCAGCGCGAGTTTCGGTCGCGGCGCAGGCGCGGAGGACGGCCAGCGCGCGCTGATATGCCGGGTCCATTCCGTCTTCGTGGAAGAGATGGGTGTCGGGCACCGGCTCGTGTTCGATCGCGTGGAGAAGGGTTTCGATCGCGCTGCGTGCCAGTCGCGACGGCTCGTATCCGCTCATCCCCGCCCCCGGTTGATGGCGGGTCCGGGCGCATCCTCATCGACCGCGGTGTAGGTCGCGCCGCGATCGCACCAGGGGCAGACCGCTTCCACTTCCCCTTCGATGCAGTGCACGCCGCCGCAGCCGCACATGGCCATGCCGAAGCGGGCCATGCAGTGCGGGCAACTGGGCGCGCCGATCAGGTCGGCCGATGCGATTTTTGCCGTCGAGCCGCTGTCGTCGCTCAGCTCGAAATAGCTGTTCTTGACCGGTACCGCCGTGCGCAGCGTGTATCTGTTCTGGTAGAACAGCCCCGCCAGTCGCGCATCGCCGGTTTCGAGGTTGGCCTTCATCCGCTCATATTTGATCAGATAGGGCCGTCGGCTCTCCGCGCACTTGCCGACGATCACCGCGTAGCGATCGTCCACCCCGCTCGCCATTTCTCCCGAATGAGGATCACGCAAAGGTGCGATCAGGTCGGCATCGCTCTTGGCGAGGCTGACGGGCGCGGCATCACCGACCGCGTCGACGCTCCGGCTTTGCGCCTGCACGGACATGCTGACCCATTGCACGAACCGCGCAAAGGCATTCGGCGCCTGATCGTTGAACAGGATCACCTGCTCGGTGAGGCGGCCGAGCAGGCTGTGGTCGGCGCCGCCGCCGATCGAGACCGCCACCAGATTGACCCGCGCCGCATAGCTGCTGATCCAGCGAAGGATCGCCGCCTCGGCATCGTCGGTGGGGTGGCCGTCGGTCAGCAGGAAGACGAGCGGCTTCCAATCGCCCTTGCGGTCGGGCGTGGTGCGGACGACCTGGCGATCGATCTCCTTCATCAGATGAGCGAGCGCCGCCCCGAGTGCCGTGCCGCCGCCAATCGGCAGCTCCGGCGGTTGGAACATGGCCATCTCGGTCAGCGGCACCAGGGTGCGCGGCTTGCCGGCAAAGGCGATCACGGACAGATAAGCCGTCTCCAACGCATATGGGTTGGTGCGCAGCGTGCGCGCGATCTCGGTCAGCCCCTGTTCGAGCTGGTAGAGGCTGTCGCCGACCATGGATTCCGAGACGTCGATCAGCAGGAAGACGGGAAGCCTGCGCATCAGATCACCAGCTGGATTTCGGCCGGTGGCGGCGGCAGCGGCACCTCGCCCTGCAGGCCCATCGAGCGGCTGCCGCCGGCGATGGTGGACGTCACCCATTTGAAGAACGAGTTGAACGCAGCGCTGTCCATCGTGTCCAAAGAGACGATGTGGTCGCACAGGGGCTCGAGATCCTGTCGCCGCGCCTTGGGACCTGCCAGGCAGCCGACGATGTTCGCAAAGCCCTGCCGCCGGACGATCGGGCAATGATCCTCGAACAGCATCGTGTCCGACGGCTTGCCGTCCGTCATGACGAACAGGAACGGCGCCCAATCGCCCTTGCGCTCGGGCGTCGAGCGGATCAGGTCCCGCTTCAGCCGCCCGACGAGCAGCTCCAGCGCCATGCCGAGATGCGTAGGCCCGGATTCCGGCGTGACGATCTCGGGCACCTGCAGCTCGTCCAACGGGGTGAGCGGCACCACCAGCTTGGCCTCCGCGTCGAATGTGATGATCGCGATATGCACCGTCTCCAGCGCATGGGGGTCCTGTCGCAAGGAACTCATCATCACCTTGAGGCCGGTGTTCACCGCCTCGATCGGCTCGCCCCGCATCGATCCGGACGTGTCGAGCAGCAGATAGACGGGCAGTCTCCGCATCGGCTCAGACCAGGCTGATCTGGGGCGGCGGCGGCGGCAGTTCGCTGATGTCGCCAGCGTCCGACTTGTTCAGATCGACCTTTTTGGAAGAGGTCGAGATGCTTGCCGACACCCATTTGAAGAAGGCGCCGATCGTGCTCGAATCCGCTGTGTCGAGCGAGACGACATTCTCAGTGATCTGCTTCAAGACCGAAGTGTCGACGCCCGGCCCCGCCGCGCAGCCGATCACCATGCCGACCTTGGCCTTCCTGAACTCGGCCAGTCCCTTCTGCCAATCGTCGGTCGGCGCGCCATCGGTCATCAGGAAGACGAGCGGCTTCCAATCGCCCTTGGCGTCGGGCGTGGTCTTCTGCACCTCGCGCTCGATGCACTCCCTGATCAGTTTCAGCGCCGCGCCCAGCGACGTGGTGGAACCGGCGTCGATCTGCGGGGGCTGAAAGGCGACGAGTTCGGTCAGCGGCACCACCTGCCGCGCCTCGCCGTCGAAGGTGATGACGCTCAGATAGGCGGTTTCCAGCGCATAGGGGTCGGTGCGCAGCGTGCTTGCGAGTATCTGCATGCCGTTGCGGACTGCCTCGATCGGCTCGCCCATCATCGAGCCCGACACGTCCAGCACCAAGTAAACCGGCAAGCGGCGCATCCGAATCCCCCCTGAAATCACGCGTTTGCGCGAAGGTGTCCGGGGCCGGGGAGCGGGTCAAAAGGAGTTCGATCCGAAACGGACCGAAGGGTCAGCGCCGCGCCGCGCCCATCCGTGCGATGACGGCGGCAGGCACCTGATAATGTGCAAAGGCGGACTTGTGATCGCGAAAGCCGCACAGCTCCCGCTGGATCATATAGGCGTGCGCCGCCTCTGCCGCGTTGAACAACAGGTCTTCGGCGTCGTCCTCCGGCCGCGGCTCGCGCCAGCGGGCAAGCGCCAGCTCCAGCCGCCGCCCTGCCCTTCCCAGCGACGAGACCTTTTCCGCCGCCAGCTCTTTCTCGAAGCCCGACAGGCGGTCGCTCGACATGCGTGCGGCCAGTCCAGCTGGCAATACCAGGCTCATAACTCCTCGCGCCTCATCGCTGATGACGGTGAGGATATAGGGGTCGGCGATGGTAAGAAAATGGCGCACCCGACACGATTCGAACGTGTGGCCTTTGCCTTCGGAGGGATTATCGCTGGCTCCGCCAATAAACGCCAGGAACCGCCGATGACCGCCTATCTCACTGTAATCGCTAAAGAATTTGCTTTCGCCTTCCGCCGGAGGTACGCTTTGTCTCGCCACAGTTTTCGCCCGCTTGCTTACGTGGTGCTTACGCGAGAGAGCGCTGTTGGGTCGGAGAAAGCCCATGTCTAAGCTCACAAAAAGAGTCGTTGACGCCGCTGAAAGCCGCTCCAAAGATTACGTCATCTGGGACGACGAACTCCCCGGCTTCGGCCTCCGCGTCTTCACGTCGGGCAAGCGCAGCTACGTCATCCAGTATCGCCTCGGCAAGCGTTCGCGTCGGTTCACCATCGGTTTGCATGGCATCTGGACGCCCGAGCGCGCGCGCCAGGAAGCGAAGGTCCAACTGGGCCGCATTGCTCAGGGTGAAGATCCCGCCGAGGAGAAGCAGCTCGACAACAAGGCGATCACCGTCAAGGAGCTGTGTGACCTCTACGTCGCTGATCTCAAGGCTGGCCTCATCCTGGGTAAGGGTGGCCGGCCAAAGAAGGCGAGCACGATCCTCTCGGATACAGGACGCATCGAGCGCCACATCGTGCCCTTGCTTGGCACTCGGAGGGTCAAGGACCTCGTGAAGGCCGACATCACGAAGGCCCTGAAAGACATTATGGCCGGCAAGACCCGCTGCAGCGTCAAGACGAAGAAGCTGCGCGGCCGCGCCATCGTACGCGGCGGCGCCGGAACGGCTACCCGCACGATCGGGCTGTTCGGCGGCATCCTCACCTACGCGGTTGAAGCAGGCATCATCGACATCAATCCCGTCCACGGCGTTCGGCGGCCGAAGGACAATGTACGCGGACGGCGCCTGACCGAAGCCGAATATCGCCTGCTCGGTGACATCCTGACCAAAGCCGCCGCCAACGAGAAGTATGAGTTGTCGGTCGACATCATCCGGCAGCTCGCACTGACCGGATGCCGTCGGACCGAAATGATCACCTTGGCTTGGACCGAGGCTGATACGGATTCAAGCTGCCTCCGCCTGATCGACAGCAAGGAAGGAAGCTCGATCCGCCCTATCGGCCTACCTGTCGTAGAGTATCTCGAAGCGCGCCGGAAAGAGCGGAGCGGCACCTACGTCTTCCCCGGCCAAGGCGATGACAATGCGTTCGGGAGCTTCCCCAACCATTGGGAGCAGATATTCGCGGACACCGCGCTCGCCGACATCACCCCACACGTCCTGCGGCACAGCTTCGCCAGTATCGCCAACGATCTCGGCTTCACCGAAGTCACGATCGCCGCGCTGGTGGGGCATGCGAAGGGATCGGTCACGAGCAACTACATCCATACGCTCGATACCGCGCTCATCATGGCCGCCGACACTATCTCGGGCTACATTCAGGGGCTTCTGGATGGGATCGAGTTCAAACAGACGGCCTACGCCCTGGACCGCGACTCACGGAAAGCCGCCCTTGCGCGGTTCCTCCAGAAGGCCGCCGCTACGGAACAGGACACGGCCGAGGACGCGGAGCAGTTGCTTGCAGCTTGATCGCGCGATGGGGGTTTCAGTTATTGCAGTTAAGCCCCGCACCCCTTATATTGGATGGTCAGGAGACACGATCATGGCCAGCCAAGTGGTTCAGTTCGCCGGTCTGTCCGACCGCGACCGCAAGACCGTGACGCCTCTGCCAACCTTGGCAGAGGGCGATCACGTGGAGCTGCATGTGCGGCGTCGCGATGGACGGGAGCAGACCCTGTCCCTTCCGCCGGCCGCCATCAGCGCCGTCGAGACGCTGCTGTCTCGCCTGCTGAACGGCGAGAGGGTCGCCGTGCTCACGGAAGATCAAGAGCTGAGCCCGACCGACGCATCGGTGATCCTGGGCATCTCGCGTCCGCTCGTCGTCCATCGCATGGACATCGGCGATCTGCCGTTCCGCTACGTCGGAAAGCACCGCCGGGCATCGCTGAAGGACGTGCTGGCCTTGAAGGAGACGCTGGACGCCCGCCAGAAGGCGATGGACGCCCTGGCTGAGGACACAGAGGATCTTGTCGTCAACCATGGCCTCTAGACCGCCCATCGCGGTCTACGACGCCTGCGTCCTCTATCCCTTCCATCTGCGCAACGTCCTGATCCAGTGCGCCTTCGATGGCTTAGTTGCCGCGCGCTGGACCGACGACATTCACGCGGAATGGATACGCAATCTGGCCGCCAATTCCCCCGGCACACCGGTCGCGCGCTTCGAGACCACCCGCGACATGATGAAAGCCGTCCTGCCTGACGCCAATGTCGCCAACCATCGGAGCCTGATCCCGAGCCTTTCCTTGCCCGATCCGGATGACCGGCATGTGCTTGCGGCCGCGATCGCTGGCGGTGCCGAGACGATCGTGACTTGGAACCTGAAGGATTTCCCCGCTCCGCAGATCGCCCCTCACGGAATCGCCGCAGTGTCGCCCGACGCCTTCCTTTCGGCCCTGCACCGAGCCTATCCGAAAGCCCTTCTCAGTAGTATCGCGCGGGCTCGGGAAAACCTCAGGCGCACGACGCCATCCGTTACCGAATTCGTGGACGCGCTCGAACGCCATGGCCTCGTCGCCTTCACATCCATCCTTCGACGACACGCCGCGCGCCTTCGCTAGACGTACGATGCACTGCGGCGTTCACGATGCAGCGGCGCGCCGCCTTGATTGCGGCGTGCTGTCCGCCGAACCATAGGCGAAAAGAGGCGTCGCGCCCTCAACGCCGTTGGCGTGGCGGCGAAGTAGGGTCGCCGTCGCATCGCGGTCACCGGCGCGCGCGAAGGCGTACCCCTGGCCGATCTTGCAGCCCATAGACCAGAGTTGGCTTGCTTGCACCTCGGTCTCGATCCCTTCGGCGATGATCTCGATACCGAGGCGGCGGGCGATATCGATCAAGCCCTCCACGATCACCAAGCTCGGATCGTCCGGCCATAGACGGCCGATAAACGCCTGATCGATCTTGATGATGTCGACCGGCATATTCAACAGGTGCGTCAATGACGCGTGGCCAGTACCGAAATCGTCCAGCGCCACGCGGACGCCTGCAGCGCGCAATGCCTCTATCTCTCGTGCTACGACGCGATCACTTCGGCCGATACATGCGTCCTCACTCACTTCGACGATCAAACCGCCGAGCGGGACGCCAGCGCGACCGAAGGCGTCTTCGAGTTTCTGAGCCAGGCTGCCCGTATAGAAATCGGCGGTCGAAACATTGAGGCCGACCTGCTGGATAACCAGACCCCGATCCCGCCAGAAGGCGATGTCCCGCGCAACCGTCACCGCAACACGTTGCGTAAGCTCCGCAGCGATATGGGCGTCGCTGGTCGCTTCCCGAAAAGCGAGGGCACTGACGAGTTCACCCGTCACGGTGCGCATGCGGCAGAGCGCCTCGAGCCCGACGATCTCGCCCGTATCGAGACCGACGATCGGTTGGTAATGCGTTTCCATGCGATCATCGGCGAGCGCATCGGCCACATCGCGTATCGCGTCCCGGCGCCGCGTGATCCGCGTGCCGATTCCCGGCCAGTAGCGCACGAAGCCGCCGCGCCCGGTCTCCTTGGCGTGATAGAGCGCGAAATCCGCGGCCTCGTTGACCGCCATGGCACTCCGTTCGGAGACACCCAGAACCGCGCCGCCGATCGTCGCACGAGGCGCCACGGCATGCCCCTCGCAATCGGCGCTGCGCTCCAATCCTGTCAGCACGCGTTCCGCCGCCGCATTCAGATCGGCGAGTGAGCCGGGGTTCTGAATGATGACGGCGAATTCATCGCCGCCCAGCCGGAAGCTGACGTCCGGCGCCATCGCCCGCGCGATCCGGGTCCCCGCCGCCTTGATGAGAGCATCACCGGCCAGATGGCCGAACGTGTCGTTTACGATCTTCAGATTATCGAGGTCGATAATGAAGAGGGCCCAGGCCCCCGGGACGTCACACGGAATCTGCGCCATCGCGACGTTGTAGCCCGAGCGGTTGGGAAGTCCGGTCAGCGCGTCTATGTTCGCGCGGCGCTCGCGGTCGACGGCTCGCTCATGCCGCTGAAGCGCGAGACCACAGAGATCGACACAGGCGTCCGCCAGCGCGCGCTCAGAAGCGCTCGGCGAGCGCGCTTGCTCGCTGTAGAAGCCGATGACGGCAATGGCGTCACCGCCCGCGTTGACGACAGGGAAGGACCAGCATCCGCTCACGCCAAGGCCTTCTATGAGTCCCATGGAGCGGGCGCAGCGCAGATCACGTCGGATATCCTCGATGATGACGGGTTCGCGCAGATAAGCCGCAGCGCCGCAGGACCCGACCTCCGGGCCGACCATCATCCCATCCAGTGCAGAAGAATAGTCCGCAGGCAGACTCGGCGCTGCGAGCGGATGCAAAAGTCCGGCCTGATCGACCGTCAGGATCGAGCAGATCACGCCAGACATCAGTGTCTCAATGTCGGCACAGAGTTCGCGCGCCGTGTCAGCCACAGGTTCGCTGTTGGCGATCATCCGCAATATCTTGTTCTGGATATGCAACAACACGGTCGCCGTCCAACTCAACTGACACTTAGGGATGCGACTATAATAGTCGTAAGATGTGAAGTTCGGCTTACCCAACAAGATAAACATAGAGGTAATCATCGCTGGAGGGGAAAGCCTTCCCCTGCGGCCAAGCCTTTCGTCTCGACCGACCCCTTCTGCGGGGACACCCCCAGGCTGTGCAGAAACTTGCGAACGGCGTGGTCCGCGCGAACTTCGCAAAAGCTGCAGAGGGCCCTCAGCCTTTGGCGATCATCGTTTCAGACCCGAAGGCGTTCACGGCGTGGATGATATTGAACGCCAGGACCGATAGTGCCGCTTCCGCCTTCACCTTCCGTAGGCCTCGAGTAAGGAATCTACCGCCGCCGGACATTCGTTTGATGGTGCCGAAGGGATGTTCGACCGTACATCGCCTGATCCGCATGAGGCTTGGGTCCGCATAGACGCGCCTCTCCATGCGATCCAGTGCGCTCTGATCAACAAGTCGGTGGATCGTCCGCTGGGCGCCCGGCGTACATCGGCTCTTCAGCTGACAGTCTTTACAGGCGGAGGTGCGATATCTGATCGCCCGGTTGCGGGTATGCTTGCCTGATGGCCGGAGGATCTCGCCAGCGGGACACCTGATGGTGTCGCTCTCCTCGTCGTAGACGAACTGGGTCGGCCGAAAATGCTCGGTGTTCATCGCGCCCCGTTTGATGGGCGCTGACACGATTATCGCGTCGGCCTCGCAACGGGCGACCTCGAGCGCGTTGGAGTAGCCGCCGTCAGTCAGGACGTGCAGCTCGTCGGTGTCAATCGGCGTCCAAAAAGGACCCCCTATCGGCGTCCAAAAGAGACCCCCTTCGTCGAGCAGCGTGACAGGTATGACGGGCGCGCCGTTCGCGCTGGTTGCGGCGTAGGGCGGGCGTAGCCCGACCGGAGGCGCAACCAGCGCGAAGCGTTCTCTGCCGGGTGCCTCGGGCGTCAGCTGCGGTGTTTGAAGCGCCAGCTGTCGTTGCCGGTCTCGACGATGTCGCAGTGGTGGGTAATGCGGTCGAGCAGCGCGGTGGTCATCTTGGGGTCGCCGAAGACAGTCGGCCACTCGCCA